>NZ_FLKM01000009.1 GCF_900086585.1 Emergencia timonensis | reverse complement strand
AAAATGAAAGAACAGATTATGTCCCTGCTGGATGACTGGAAAGAAAAACAGCCGCCGGAGCTGGCAAAAGCCCCGAAAAAGCAGGAACTTGACAAGTAACAACTTCGAGACACTTTGTCCCGAGGGCCCCGCCCTCGCGCAGAGGCTCTGGTGGTATATATCCCCCGTCGCCGCCTGTTTTTTAGTACAGCCGGGAGTGGGCCGTCAAGGGTGCAGCGCACCGCCGTTTTCGGCGGCTCGCCCTTGACGGTCTGCCCCGGCTGTGCTATTTCCCCGGCAAGCGGCGGGGGTATATCCTCCAGAGCCGCCCCCTTTCCCAAGACTGGGAAAGGGCGTGGGGTTTGGGTTGAACTTTCTTATTAAAATATCGGAGGTATGAACGATGAAACGACCCCTTGCTTATATCACCGCTGCATGGCTCGGCGGCGATAGCGAAAACGCAGAACTGGCGGCGCAGTATTGCCGCACCGTGTATGAGGCAGGCTTTTCTCCTATTTGTCCGCCTTTGTACTTGCCCCTGTTTCTCAATGATGCTGTTCCCGAGGAGCATAAAAGCGGCATCGACATGAGCCGTGACCTGCTCCGCCGTTCTCATGTGCTGGTTGTCTGCGGGCACAGTATGACCGAAGCCATGAAAAATGATATTGCCGTGGCCCAGCGGCTGGGAATTACGGCAACAACCCTTGAGGGCATCCTGACCGTCAAGGGACAGGGCCGCCGCTAATGGCAACCCTGTTTGAAGCCTACGTTACCAACGCCGGAAAGTACAGCGAGGGCCAGCTTGTGGGTGAAACACTGAAATTTCCCACAACCGCCCAGGAGGTGGAGGCTCTTTTGAAACGGATCGGCGTGGATGGCGTCCGCTATCAGGAAATTTTTATTACCTCTTTCGATGGGGATGTGCTGGGGCTCTATGACCATTTGAGCGAGTATGAAAATCTGGACGAGCTTAATCATCTGGCCTGCCTGCTTTCCGAGCTTACCTCATCGGAGCTGGAAACACTGGAGGCCGTCCTCGACAGCGGCGATCACTGTTCTTCGGTGCGGGACATCATCAATCTGACACAAAATCTGGACTGTTACGGCTTTTACCCCGGCGTATCCGATGAGGAAACGCTGGGGCGTATTTATGTGGACGATCTGGAAATGTTGGATGTGCCGGATCAGGTAAAACCGTATTTCGATTATGAGGCGTATGGCCGGGATGCCTGCATCCACGAAAACGGTCATTTTGCCCCGGGCGGCTATATTGTCAAAGAAAGCGATCATTTCGTGGAAGTGTATCACGGCTTGCAGGATATTCCCAAGGAGCATAAGGTGTTTTCTTTCCCGAAGCTCTCTATCCGGGAGCAAATGGCGGCCTATCAGGAAATCATAGACGGTTCTTCGCTGGAGGGCTACCGTCAAATGCAGAAAAAAGACCGTGGAGATCGGTGATGGCACTTCGAGACAAATTGTCCCAAGAAAGGAGGCGGTGTAACTGATTGATGAAGATATTTCCCGGCGCACGATAGCCATATCTGTAAAAACAACCAAGCTGACGGCGCGGGGACTGGCGTATGTGCTGGGTATGGTGGGCCGGAAGATCCACAAGGCATACCGTGGGCGGCAAACACCACACGGCAAGCAAAGTGTGCGAAAGCTCATGGCACACGGTACATCCACAAACAGCATCGAGCTATCCGGGGATGCCAAGTCCTTTGACCGCGTGGCCCGGAAATGGAATGTAGACTATGCGTTCTATAAAACCGGGCCGGACAAATACCTGCTGTTTTTCAAGGCTGGACAGGCAGACGCAATGACCGCCTGCTTTTCTGAGTATTCCCGGAAAGTGTTAAGCAAAGCAAAATCGAACCGTGTTCCCATCCGAGAACAACTGCAACAGGCGGCGGATCAGCTTTCTAAAGAAAAGCCGAAACAGAAAGAACGTGCAAAGGAGGTGGCCCATGAGGACAGATAAGATCAGAAAATATCTCATTCCAAACATTCCCTATCTGTTCATCCTGTGGGCGTTCCTCAAGCTGGGAACGGCCTACCGGCTGGCGGCGGGTAACGATTTTGCACATAAGCTCATCGGGCTGGGCCAGACGATTGGCCCGGCCTTTGCTGACTTTGCACCCGGTCTTGCCCCGCTGGATTGGCTTATCGGTATTGTAGGAGCCGTTGGTTTCCGGCTGCTGATCTATTTCAAAAGCAAGAACGCTAAGAAGTTTCGGCGGGATGCAGAATACGGCAGCGCCCGGTGGGGAACGGAAAAAGACATC
This sequence comes from Emergencia timonensis, assembly GCF_900086585.1. Classification (GTDB taxonomy): domain Bacteria; phylum Bacillota; class Clostridia; order Peptostreptococcales; family Anaerovoracaceae; genus Senimuribacter; species Senimuribacter timonensis. The sequence goes on along the minus strand of NZ_FLKM01000009.1, from coordinate 2,286,669 downwards.
AAACCGTTTGTTGATCCGAAGTTTGAAAACAACGTGATTTTGACCGGGACGGAGTTTCTCACGATGAATACCCGCCCGAAAATTCCCGCAAATGCCCGAAATCTGAATTGCTGTATTATCGGCTCGTCCGGCTCCGGCAAAACCCGCTTCTGGCTCACGCCCCAGCTTTTACAGGCTCATTCCTCTTATGTGGTGGTCGATCCCAAAGGCGGTGTGCTGGGACAGGTCGGGGGTTTCCTGCAAAAACGCGGGTACAAAATCAAGGTATTCAACAGCATAGATTTTTCAAAATCCATGCACTATAACCCGCTGGCGTATATCCGCAATGAGGCCGATATTCTGAAATTCGTGGATGCCCTGATTTCCAACACAAAGGGCGAAGGCAAGGAAGGCGATCCATTCTGGACGAAATCGGAAACGCTTTTGTACTGCGCCCTGATTGCCTACATCATTTTCGAGGGGCCTGCCGAGGATCGGAACATGAACACCCTTGTGGATATGATTTCTGGCATGGAGGTCAAGGAGGATGACGAGGATTTTATGAACGCGGTGGACTATATGTTTGCCGGGCTCGAAAAGCGCAAGCCGGATTGCTTCGCGGTCAAACAGTATAAAAAGTACAAATTGGCCAGCGGCAAGACGGCAAAAAGCATTTTGATTTCCTGCGGTGCGCGGCTGGCTCCCTTTGACATCCCGCAGCTTCGTGAGGTCATGGCCTATGACGAATTGGAGCTTGACCGCATCGGAGATCGGAAAACGGCGGTATTCTTCATCATTTCCGATACCACGCAGACCTACAACTTTTTAGTGGCACTTGCATTTTCGCAGATGTTCAACCTCCTGTGTGAACGGGCGGACAATGTTCACGGTGGCCGCCTGCCGCACCATGTACGGGTGCTGTGGGACGAGGCAGCCAACACGGGACAGGTGCCCCAGCTCGAAAAGCTGGTCGCGGTTATCCGCTCCCGCGAGGTGAGTCTTTGCCTGCTGTATCAACAGTTGGCACAGTGCAAGGCCATTTACGATAAGCACGCCGAGACAATCCTCGGCAACATGGACAGCGTGGTGTTCCTCGGTGGCCGCGAAGCCAGCACTATCAAGGAAATCTCCGAGAACTGGCTGGGAAAAGCCACAATCAGTATGCAGACCGACAGCCGCTCCCGTGGCCAGTCGGAAAGCTACAGCCAAAACACCCAGCGGCTGGGCCGGGAACTGATGACCCCAGCCGAGCTTGCAACCATGCCGGGAGACAAATGTATTTTGCAGCTTCGGGGCCTGCCCCCGTTCTTCTCTCCCAAGTATGATCTGAAACGGCATCCGAACTACCGTTATACGGCGGAGGCCGATAAACAGAAAAACGCTTTTGACCTCGACAGGCTCATTAACCGCCGCAGGCGGCCCGGGCTGAACGAGGCGTGTACGATGTATGAGGTGGCTGTGCCGGACGATGCACTCACGGAAGAGGACGAGGACATCCTCAACTATGATGACATCGACGATCCAGACGCCTTTGCATAAACGCTTCGAGACAAAGTGTCCCGAAGTTTGTAACCTGCCGCCTGCATGGGCGGCTTTTTTGTTACCGGGAAAATCCCGGAGAAATGGAGGCTTATATGGCATTTTTCTCATCTGCAATCGACACTTTACAGACCCTCGTTATCGCGCTCGGCGCTGGCCTTGGCGTATGGGGTGTGGTCAATCTGCTGGAGGGCTACGGCTCGGATAACCCGGGCTCCAAGTCCCAGGGCATGAAGCAGCTCATGGCGGGCGGCGGCATCATCGTCATTGGCACCACACTGATCCCTCTGCTGTCTGGCCTGTTTTAAGGTAGGCGCTTATGGATTTTCTCACCGACTGGCTCACAAACTGGCTCAAAGAGCTTCTGATTGGCGGGATCATGGGAAACCTCGAAGGGCTTTTTGATACCGTCAATACCCAAGTCGGAGAGATTGCGGCACAGGTAGGGACTACCCCGGCGGCGTGGCACGCCGGGGTTTTCTCCCTGATCCGACAGCTTTCCGAAACGGTGATCCTGCCGATTGCCGGAATGGTGCTGACCTTTGTTGCCACTTATGAGCTCATACAGATGCTTTTGGAAAAGAACAATATGCACGAGGTTGACGTTGCGAACCTCTATAAATGGATGTTCAAAACGGCCTGTGCAATCTTAATCCTGTCAAACACATTCAATATCGTCATGGCCGTGTTCGATGTATCGCAGAGCGTTATCGCGCAGGCAGGCGGGCTGATTCAAGGCTCTACCGATGTTTCGGCGGATATGCTTGCCGAACTGGAAACCTCGCTGGAGGCGATGGACTTAGGGCCGCTTTTGGGGCTTTGGCTGCAGTCTGCGCTCATTGGATTTACGATGAAGGCGATGGGGATTATCATTTTCGTTTTGGTGTATGGCAGGATGCTGGAAATCTATCTGCTGACCAGTCTGGCCCCCATCCCCGTTGCTACGCTTTCCAACCGGGAGCTTGGCAGCACCGGGCAGAACTACATCAAGTCCCTGTTTGCCGTAGGCTTTCAAGGGCTGCTGATCCTCGTATGTGTTGCAATTTACGCGGTGCTCATTCAAGGCATCGCAACAAGCGGCGATCCCATCGGGGCAATTTGGGGAACTGTGGGCTACACGGTTTTGCTTTGCTTCATGCTCTTTAAGACCGGGAGCATTGCCCAGCGTATCTTTGGCGCTCATTAACAGGAGGTGGTGCTTATGCCGAGAAGATACGGGGCAGACGGAACGCGCTTATGGAACGGAAAAATGCCGGAGGAGTTTACTGAGGCAGACGCTTACCGCTTTATGGCGGAAACAGAGGCCGTCCTGCAAAGAAAAGAGTTGATGGACGACCCCGCCCAGCCTGCTCCGGCAAGCGGAAAGGAGGAATTTTATCTGAGTAAGAAAGACGATGTATTGCTGACCCCGGAGCAGATTGCTGCGGAGGAACGGCGCTGGCTGTTTGATGCTCCCATCGCGGAGCTTGCAGAAGTCAAGGGCGTTAGCATTGATGAGGCAGTAAAAATGCGGACAGATGCTGTCTTGCAGGAGGCGGTTGTTCCGATCACGGTATCTGTCCGCCCGATTGAGCCGCAGGGAAAACTGATCGGCTTCGCCAGCGTCAATTTTGGCGGTGTGGTCATCGACGATTTTAAGGTTGTGGATGGGAAAAACGGGATTTTCCTCGGCGCTCCCTCTAAACCTGATCCTGCCAGCCGGACGGGATATCGGGCTACGGTTCGGATTCCTGACCGAGCCACACAGGAACGGATTAACGCGGCTGGTGTGGAGGCGTATCATGCGGCGGTGGAACAGCTTGTTGCACGGGCCCAGGCGGTACGGCCTGCCCCGATCAAGGAGCAGATGGCCGAGGCTGCAAAGCAAGCGGGAAAAGAAAACGCTGCCCGGCCTGCGCCTGCCAAGGCAAAGGAGGCCCGTAATGACCGATAGCCGCACTTTGGGACAAAGTGTCCCGAAGGAGGGCTTGTTTCTCATGGATGGCATTGAGGGCCTGCGCTCCCTGCCCAAACATAGCGTGGATATGCTGTTGACTGATCCGCCTTACGGCACAACCCGGAATTATTGGGATGTGCCCCTGCCGCTCCCGGAGCTGTGGGAGGCGGTGAAATGGGCGGTCAAGCCGAATGGCGCAGTGCTGTTTTTCGCACAGTGCCCCTTTGACAAGGTGCTGGGCGCATCCAACCTCGCCATGCTCCGCTATGAGTGGATTTGGTACAAAGAGCGCGGAACGGGCTTTCTCAATGCAAACCGGGCTCCACTGAAAAAGTCCGAGAACATCTTGGTGTTTTACCAGAAGTCCCCGGTCTACAATCCGCAGTTTACTTACGGCAAGCCATATACCCGCGTTCATTCCCGAAGTGGTACAAGCTCCAACTATGGAAAATTTGAACGGCAGGGCTCGGAGTCCAACGATGGCCGCCGTTATCCCGGAAATGTGCTTTTTGTGCCTACGGTGTCCGGCGGCATCCATCCCACACAGAAGCCCGTGGAGCTTTGTGAGTATCTGATCCGCACCTATACCCGCCCCGGCGAATTGGTCGCGGACATTTGCGCGGGCTCCGGCACAACCGCGATTGCAGCTATCAACACAGAACGCCGCTTTGTATGCTTTGAAACGGCCCCGGCCTTTTATGCCGCTGCCAGTGAGCGTATTCGTGCGGCGCAGGCGGCAAAAAGTTCTGGCGAGAAAGGAGTGTAATTATCCAGCAGTATTCTATCATTTACGCTGACCCGCCGTGGCGCTACTCGGCTAAGAAAGTACAGGGCGCGGCGGAAAACCATTATCCCACTATGAGCATTGAGGAGCTATGTGCGTTGCCTGTGGCTGATCTTGCAGCCCCGGACAGCGCACTCTTTTTATGGGCCACTTTCCCGCAGCTCCCGGAGGCGCTCCGGCTGATCGAGGCTTGGGGCTTCAACTATAAATCCGTTGCTTTTGTCTGGCTGAAAAAGAACAAGAAGGCGGATAGCTGGTTTTACGGCCTTGGCTTCTGGACAAGAGGCAATGCAGAAATTTGCCTGCTGGCAACCAAGGGCCACCCGAAGCGGCAGGCTGCCAACATCCATCAATTTATCGTTTCCCCGATTGAGGCCCACAGCAAAAAGCCGGACGAGGCCCGCGTCAAAATCATTTCCCTGATGGGCGATCTGCCCCGCGTGGAGCTCTTTGCCAGGCAGACCCCGCCCGGCTGGGCTGTATGGGGAAATGAAGTAACACCAACCATCCCGGACTTTAGGACACATTGTCCCGAAGTACAGAAAGGAGTGTGATCTATGCCCTATGTAAACGTACCAAACGATTTATCCAAAATCAAAACAAAGATGGCTTTCAACCTCACCAAACGCCAGCTTGTCTGCTTCGGCAGCGCGGGCGCAGTGGGGATTCCGGCCTATCTGCTGACCCGTGGCACCCTCGGCAATACCGGGGCGATGTTTCTCATGCTGGGAATTATGCTCCCGGCGTTCCTGCTGGCGATGTATGAAAAGGACGGCTTGCCCTTTGAAAAGGTTGTGCGAAACATCATCCGGGCCAAGTTTCTAAGGCCGGGGATCAGGGCCTACCGAACCGAAAACATTTATGCGCCCTTTGCCGGGCCGGGCGCTGGAAAGGAGGATGTGATTGAAAAACACAAAGAAGAAAAACGGAGCCGCCGCCAAGGGTAAAGGCCGGGCGGCCCTGTCTGCCCAGCAGACAATCCCGTATCTGTCCATGCACCCGGACGGTGTGTGCAAGCTCCCGGGTGGGCTCTATACAAAAACCGTGGAATATGAGGACATCAATTACTCCGTGGCATCCACCGAGGATCAGACCGCCATATTCAGCGGATGGAGCTCATTTCTCAACTACTTTGACAGCTCGCTGCCGTTCCAGCTTTCCTTTATCAACCGCCGTTCCCATTCCCGCAGCCGCTATCAGGTCAATATCCCGAAAGCGGATGACAACTATAACAGCGTCAGGGACGAGTTTACCGGGATGCTGAAAAATCAGATTGCCAAAAGCAACAACGGCATTGAACGCTCAAAATACATCACCTTTGGCATACCCGCCGAGGGGATTGCGGAGGCACGGCCCCGTCTGGAGCGTGTGGAGGCCGATGTCATGGGAAACTTTAAGCGGCTGGGCGTTCCCTCGGAGCCGATGGACGGGCGGGCCCGCCTTGCGCTGCTTCATAGCCAGATGCCCCCGGGGAGCCGCGAGCCGTTCCGCTTTTCGTGGAAAGACATCCCGCAGACCGGGCTTGGCACAAAAGACTTTATTGCCCCGGACAGTCTCGACTTCCGCCAGTCCCGCACATTCCGTATCGGCCAGTATTGGGGCGCGGTGTCCTACTTGCAGATTATGGCATCGGAGCTTTCGGATAAGCTGCTGGCGGAAATCTTGGAGCTGGATGCGGAAATGACCGTGACCATGCACATTCAGACCGTGGATCAGCTCAAGGCAATTAAGACCATCAAGGGGAAAATCTCGGACATCGGAAAAATGAAAGTGGAGGAACAGAGAAAGGCTGTGCGCTCCGGCTATGACCCGGATATTCTTCCCCCTGACCTGATTACATTCAGCAAGGACGCAGCGGAACTTCTGGCTGATTTGCAATCCCGCAATGAGCGAATGTTTCTGCTGACCTTTACGGTGGTAAACCTTGCTCCTAACCGCCAGCGGCTGGAAAACGATGTGTTTACCGTGGGCGGTATCGCGCAGAAATACAACTGCGCTCTGCGCCGTCTGGACTGGCAACAGGAACAGGGCTTTGTTTCCTCGTTGGCCCTTGGTTACAACGAGGTAGAAATCCAGCGCGGTATGACCACCAGCTCCACAGCCATCTTTATTCCTTTTATGACAAGGGAGCTCCGCATGGCTGGGCAGGCCCTCTACTATGGCATGAACGCACTTTCCCACAATGTCATCATGGCTGACCGCAAAAAGCTGAAATCGGCAAACGGGATGTATTTGGGCTCTACGGGTTCCGGCAAGAGTTTTGCCGCAAAGCGTGAGCTTTTGAATGTATTTCTTACCATCCCGCAGGATCGGATCATCGTGGTTGACCCGATGGGCGAATATGCGCTCCTGGTGCGAAGGCTGGGCGGCCAGGTGATCGAGATTGCCCCGGACAGCCCGCACCATCTCAATCCGATGGATGTGGAGCTCAATATGGCCGCCGGAGAAAGCCCGCTTTCCATGAAGGCGGATTTTCTTTTGTCCCTATGCGAGCTGGTGGTCGGCGGCAAGGAAGGCTTGCAGCCCATTGAAAAGACGGTCATTGACCGCTGTGTGCGTTTGGTGTACCGGGAACAGGCGCTCGGACTGGAAACTGCAAAAACACCGCTGTTGCAGGATTTGTACGAAGAGCTCTTACGCCAGCCGGAGCCCGAAGCCCGGCGCGTGGCAACTGCCTTAGAGCTTTATTGCACAGGCTCCCTCAATCTCTTTAACCATCCTACCAACGTCAAGACGGACAGCCGTGTGGTGTGCATCGTTCTGAAAAACATGGGCGAAAACCTTAGAAAGATTGCAATGCACATCACAAATGAGTTTGTTTCGCAGGCGGTGGATCAGAACTTCCACGAGGGCGCGGCAACTTGGTGCTACTTTGACGAGTTTCACATTCTGCTCCGTGATCCACTGACAGCCAGCTACTTTGTGGCGGTCTGGAAAATGCTGCGTAAAAAAGGATGTGTGCCGTCTGCTTTGACGCAGAACGTCAAAGACCTTTTGGCAAGCCGTGAAATCGAGAACATTCTGGACAACACGGATTTTATGATTCTGCTTTCGCAGGCGCAGAGTGACCGTACCATTCTGGCAAAACAGCTCGGTATTTCCGAGCACCAGCTTTCCTATATCACACACAGCAATTCCGGCGAGGGGCTGTTGTTCTATGGAAATGTGACCATCCCGTTTGTGGATCGGTTCCCTCGCGGAGAAATCTATGACCTGCTGACTACCCGCCCGGAGGATATGAAGAATGAAACGAAAAACGAATAAGGCCAAGGAGGAGGCTTGGTCGCAGACCGCCCACGCCCCTGACGAGGAGCAGTCCGGGCCGGAGGCTTCCGACACTTCGGGACAAAGTGTCCCAAAGTCCAAGTTCCGCAAAAAGAGCCAGCAAGAACAGGCTGCGGCAGCAAAGCTCCGTATGGAGTCCCAAGGCGAAAAACTGGAACAGGCCCGGGAGAAGCTGGCAAAACAAAAGCCGCCGAAAAAGCCCGGCCCGGTAAAACGCATAGGCCGTGTTGCCAGCGGTTCCGTTCACAGCTTCGTGCATGGCAAGATTTTTGAAGTGGAACAGGAAAATGTCGGCACGGAAGGCGCACACCGTTCTGAGCTTGTGGGAGAAACCGCGCTGCGGCATGGCTCTCGCTTTGTGCGCCGTAAAGTCCGGGAACATCCGGCAAAAGTGGTACGCAAGGCCGAGGCCCGCTATACCAAGTACACGGCGGACTACCATTTTCACACCGCCGCACAGGAGCACCCGGAGCTGACGAAAAATGCCCTTACCCGCTACTGGCAGAAGCGGCAATACCGCAAGCAGGCAAAGGAGGCTGCAAAGCAGAGCGCGGCTGCGGCGGGGAAAACTGCCACAGCCACAGAACGCCTGACCGCCCGGGCAGTGGAATTTGTCAAGAGTCATCCTGCAGGTGCCGTGATTGCGGTGCTCTGTGTGTTACTCCTGTTTGCTATGCAGTCCTGTTCCTCTACCATGCTTATGCTGGGGAACGCTGGGGCCGGTGCATTAGGAGCCAGCACCTATCCTTGCGAGGATCGTGATATGCTGGCCGCCGAAGCCGCCTATTGTGCGCTGGAAGATGATTTACAGCATTATCTGGACACCTATGAAAGCACCCATGACTATGACGAATACCACTTCGATCTGGACGAAATCGAACATGATCCCTATGTGCTGCTTTCTCTTTTGTGTGCGCTCCATGAGGGACAATGGACAATAGGCGAGGTACAGGGAACGCTGCAAATGCTCTTTGACCGCCAGTACATTTTGACCGAGGATGTGGTGGTGGAAACCCGGTATCGCACGGAAACCGACACATGGACGGACGAGGACGGCAACTCCCATACGGACATCTATCAGGTGCCTTACGATTATTACATCTGTACGGTCACGTTGGAAAATTTTGATTTGTCCCATGTACCTGTGTACGTTATGGGCGAGGATCAGCTTTCCCGATATGCCATCTATATGGCAACGCTGGGAAATCGCCCCGATCTGTTCCCGGATTCTCCCTATGTGAACAAGTACATTACCGGGAAACCCGGTGATTACGAAGTGCCCGGAGAATATCTGGACGATGAAACCTTTGCTGCAATGCTTGCCGAAGCGCAGAAATACATCGGCTATCCCTATGTGTGGGGAGGCAGTTCCCCTGCCACTTCCTTTGATTGCTCGGGGTACGTTTCGTGGGTCATCAATCACTCCGGCTGGAATGTGGGCAGGCTGGGCGCCCAGGGGCTCTATAACATCTGTACGCCGACCAGCTCTCCCAAACCCGGTGATCTGGTGTTCTTCAAAGGCACCTATGACACGCCGGGCGTGAGCCATTGCGGGATTTATGTCGGTGACGGAAAAATGCTGCATTGCGGAGATCCCATCGGCTACACAAATTTGAATACAAGCTACTGGCAATCTCATTTTTACGCCTACGGGCGTTTACCGTGACAGGAGGTTTTGAAATGGCAACTACCAAAAGCATGAAAATTCAGGCCGAGATTGATAAGGTCAAGGCCAAAATCAGTGAACAGCAGGCCCGGCTCAAGGAGCTGGAGCAGAAAAAGCTGGAGGCGGAAAACAGCGAGATCGTGGACATTGTGCGCGGCATGAGCATTTCCCTTACGGAGCTCCCGCTGCTGTTTGAGAAACTGAAGGATGGCGGCACTTTGGGACAAAGTGTCCCGAAGTCCGAAGAAGAAAAGAAGGAGGAAAACTGAATATGAAACACTTTCGTATGTTGGCGGCGGGGCTTTGCTCCGCCGTTCTTTTATGCGGCTCTGCGATTCCAGCCTACGCCTATTCGGACAGTGGGAATGAGGAACCGCCTGTTGTGGAAGAAACTCCGGCCCCGGAGCCTGCACCTACCATTACCCCGGGCGAGGGCTTTTCGGAGGATGGAAACCTTGTGACCCGCGATCTGCTCTATGATGCTGCAACCAACAAACAGTTCATCACGGTGGAAACCAGCGGCGGCAACACCTTTTACATTGTCATTGATTATGACAAGCCTGTGGATGAGGACGGCGAACAGTATCACACCTACTTTCTGAACATGGTGGATGAAGCCGATCTGCTGGCGGCACTGGAGGCCGCTGGCGGAGAGCTTCCGGCCTGCTCCTGCACAGAAAAATGTGCGCCCGGAGCCATCCATACGGATTGCGAGGTCTGCGCGGTCAACATGACCGAGTGTGCTGGCACAGCTCCCGAACCCGCCCCGGTGACGGAACCTGTGGAGGAGCCGGAACCCGAGCCCCAGCAGAAAAGTAATACCGGGACGCTTCTGCTGATTTTGGCAGTGGCTGTTCTGGGCGGCGGTGCAGGCTGGTACTTGAAAATCTACCGCCCGAAGCATGAAAAAACTGCTGTACCCGAAGAGGATTACAGTGAGGAACTGGCTGATTATGACGATCCCGAGGACGATGGGCCGCCTTGGGACGAGGACGATACCGAAAGCGAGGATAATGAATGAGATTTACTAACAACCCCTATGAGGGATTTATGAAAGAAAAAAGCTACTTTAAGGGTGTGCCGCCCAGCCTGCCGCCGAAGGGCTCCCGTTGTGACGGCTGCCCTTACTGGCGCGGGATCGGCTGCGTGTTCTGCTACCGGGAGCAGCTCAAACCACCGGGCAACGGGAGGTGATGCTGTGGGCCGAGAACTGACCCGGACGGAAAAAGCGGCAATCCGCAGGCTGGTGTCAAAATGGTGTGCCAACTATGACCGGGACTGCGGCTGCCTGCCGCTGGATTGCGAGTGCTATATGTTTGGGAAATGCTGGACGGGGACTTATTGCCGCTACTTCCGCGAGGCAGTTCTGCCCCTTGATCCGGCGCTGGAGGCTGCGTTGCTGACAGAGGGGCCAAGGCCGGATTTCAAGGCTTGCCCGGTATGTGGCAGAGCCGTGGCTCCTGATGGACGGCAAACCTATTGTTCGGCGGCCTGTGCAAAGGCGGCACACCGCAGACAGCAGCGGGAATATATGCGGAAAAAACGGGGCTGATGTGTTGACAATTAGGCCAGCCTAAACCCGCTTATGACAAGGCTTTTTAAGGCCCTTTTCTGCGGGAGGTGTATGTTTCTATGTCCGGCCCTGTTTCCGTGAGATGCTGTCAACATTTTAGCTGCCGGGGCTTTGGGACAATTTGTCCCAAAGTTCCGGCTTTTGTGGAAGGAGGTACTATGCCGAAATATTATCTGATCAATGAAGAAGCCGCAAAGCGGGCAAAGGATATGAACAGCTTTTCCGACTATCAACCGGGCTCCGCTACGGCGAGCTACCGGGCAATGGTCGATGAAGCGTATGCAGCGGCGGAACGCCAGAAAGCCCGTGTCGATCCCATGTACCACGGTAAGATTGACGCTCTGGTGGATCGCTATGCCCGGAAACTTGCGGAAAATCTGAATGAACGCAATGTGATTGATGCCCGGGCGCCCTCTATTCTGATCTCCGGGGGCGGCAATTTCCCTGTGACAAAAAAGCACAAGCAGAACGCCGCCCGGGATCGCAACTATGGAGAGTATGCGGAGATTTCAAAGCTGCTTGATAAAATCCGCTCTGTTGGAATGGGTGGGATCAGCGCGGATGACGATCTGGCCGTGGAAAAGCTGACAAAAAAGCTGGAGGGGCTGGAGTCCCTGCAGGCCACCATGAAGGCGGTCAATGCGTATTTTCGGAAACACAAAACGCTGGACGGCTGCCCGGAGCTTACGCCGGAGCAGGCCGAAAAGCTCAAAGCAGATATGGCGCAGTCATGGCACTTGGACAAAAGCAAGCCATACCCCGCCTATCTGCTTTCCAACAACAACGCCAACATCCGCCGTGTGCGCCAGCGCATTGAGGAACTGAGCAGCCGCTCCGAGTTTGCAGGCTGGACATTCCCCGGAGGCGAGGCAAAAATCAACGAGGCTGAAAATCGTTTGCAGCTTATTTTTGAGGAAAAGCCCGATGCCAATCAGCGGCAGGAACTGAAAAGCAACGGCTTTAAGTGGGCTCCCAGCCAAGGGGCATGGCAGCGGCAGCTTAACCAGAACGCCATCCGTGCTGCGGCCCGGATAGACTTTCTGCGGCCCGAGGACGGTACAAGCCCCTATCAGCTCCAGCCGTTTGTGAAAAGAGAAAACAAAGAAATGTCTCGATGATGGGAGGTGTACTATGGACAAAAATCAAGGCTACGCCATTTTGAAGGCGGTCATGCTGGAAAATGGACGAGGATTTGCATTGGGCGAACATCCCACCGCGCCATCCCGCTATGTCACATGGGCCTGCTATGATGACAAGGACGGCCAGCGGCAGTATGAATGGGGTCACTATGGAAATGACCGCACCGCGATGGAACAGGATTTCACAGACCGGGTGCAGGACTATCAGCGTATTTATAACGTCGGGATCAGGCAGACCGAGGCTCCCGGCCTTTACAAGTATTATTCGACCCAGCGGCCTGTGGACATCGGGACATTCCCGAAGCCGCCTTATAACAAGCCGGATGAAATCTTCAATTACGATCAGCGCATCCCGGTGGAAAATGGCTCGTTCTTGGCTTGGGGCTATCTTACCTATACCCGCCCGCTAACGGAAAAACAGGCATCCGACTATGAGCTGCGTCCTGCGCCTGATAATCCCGACAGGCCCCGTCCGATTGCCGAGCAGATGAAAAATGCGGCAAAGTTGGCGGAGGCAGATCGCGGCTCGGAGGCTCCGGCTCCCCAACGGAGGCAGCCTGACCGTGGCGATAGATAAGGAGGTGCGTATATGGAAAAGAAACGTGAACAGGAATTGTCTGTACTGGAGGTGCTGCGCCTGCACCGTGAATTTCATTTGCCGCACCCTGTTCCGGCAGACGAACAGGAAAAGCCGCTGGATAAGGTAAAGGAGCCGCCCCGCGCCTGCCGCAGCCGGGAGCGTGAGGAGCGATGACAAAGAAACGCCGCCGTCCGATCCATCTTCATGTGATGGTGTCGGAGGCGGAGCAGGCTCTGATTCAAGAACGTATGGCGGAGGCTGGCATCCGTAATATGGGAGCCTATATGCGGAAAATGGCCCTGAGTGGGTATGTGCTTCATGTTGACCTTTCGCCTGTTCGTGAGCTGGTTTCGCTCCAGCGGCGCTGCTCCAACAATCTGAACCAAGTGGCAATTCAAGCCAACACCTACGGCGCGATTTATCCCGAAGAACTCGCGGCTTTGCAGCGGGACTATGCCGCTTTGTGGGGGCCGCTGTCTGATCTCTTGAAACAGCTCTCCGCGCTGGTAGAGCTCTGACCCATCCGGGGAGTGGTTGATACCGCTCCCCGGCTTTTTCTACTTCGGGACAAAGTGTCCCAAAGTAAAAATACTGTTTGCCGGAAGGAGGGATTTTTACGGCGACCACCTACATCCGCCCTTATAAAACAGCGGCGGGAAAAAGTGCAATTCAAACGATGGAGGATCGTTTCACCTATGGCCTGAACCCGGAAAAGCTGGGAGCCGTATCTTCCTATCTCTGCGATCCGAACACGGCTCCCGCCGAGTTTCTTCTGGTAAAAAGTCAATACCTTGCAGAGACAGGCCGGGCCGTATCTCGCGGGGCCCTGTTCTTTCAGATCCGGCAGGCGTTCCTGCCCGGGGAGGTTACGGCGGAAGAAGCAAACCGTATCGGCTATGAAACGGCGATGCGCTGGACAAAGGGAAAGTATCAGTTCTTCGTCTGTACGCATACCGACAAGGCCCATATCCACAATCACATTTATTTCAATGCGACGGCCTTTGACCGCTCCCGGAAATTTCATAATTTCATTGGTTCGTCCTTTGCCCTGCGGCGGCTCTCTGACCGCGTGTGCATCGAACATGAATTGTCTGTTATCCAAAATCCGTGCCAGCACAGCAAGGGTCGTTTTCTCCACTATGGACAGTGGATCGGGAAAAAGCCGCCCTCTGCCAAGCAGCGGGTGCGGCTGGCTGTTCTCGCCGCTTTGGAGAAAAAGCCCACGGACTTTGCCGACTTTCTTCGTCTTATGGAGGAGTCCGGCTTTGCCGTAAAACAGGGGCGCGGCGGTGTCATCTCATTCCTTGCGCCCGGACAGGAAAAACCGACCCGGCTCCGGGCTTCTACACTGGGAGCCGGATTTGACCCGGAGGACATCAAGACGGTAATTGCTGGGGAACGTCCGCTCCCTGAACTACCAGAGGAGCCCACGGTTCCGCCACGGCGAGTTAATCTTATCATCGACATTCAAGAGCGTATGGCCCAGGGCAAAGGCCCGGCCTATGAACGATGGGCCAAGGTCTACAACCTAAAACAGATGGCTGCCGCGCTCCAGTATTTGCAGGAGCATCATCTGACAGACTATGCGGCGCTGACGGCCCGCACCGAGGCTGCTGTGGATCACTTTCACAAGCTGTCTGACGAGCTCCGCACAACGGAGGAGGCCCTTTCCAAAACCTCGGAGCTGATGGCTGCCACGGTGGACTATGCCAAGACCCGCCCGGTGTTCGATGGGTACAAGGCTGTGCGGTACAGTAAAAAGTATCTGGCCCAGCATGAAGCAGAGCTTGCCACTTACCGGGCGGCAAAGGATACCATGAACACCATACTGAACGGCGCAAAGCTCCCTAAGATTGAAGCACTAAAAAAATCCCGCCGTGAGCTGGCGGGACAAAAGAAAGAGCTTTATGCAGAATACCGGGATGCCCAGCGGCAAATGCGGGAGGCCGTGGCAATAAAAGCGAACATTGATCATCTGCTCGGCATAACGGACGAGCGTGAGAATAAGGCACAGGAACGATAGTGACGGGCCGCAGACTACGGTGCAGCGCACCGGGACTTTGGGACAATTTGTCCCGAAGTACAGCGGGTTTGGGGAGCTCCCCAACAAGCATTTTTGCGGGCCCTGTGCCCTGCAAAAATTTCGGAGTGTGGCCACACCCGAATTGCTTGCCAAAACGCGCAACCCGCAACATGGCGCAAAAAAACGGAGGTTACGCTTTCTTTTACGTTTCCTCCGTTTCTTTCGATGCTTTCATCGCTTGGATTGTAGCTTCAACGATTTTCAATTCTCTTTCGTCCAAGGCGTTCAACATGGCATCAATCCGCTTTCTGCACTCGCTCCCGCTATTTTGGGACGGGTAAAAGTATTGATCCACCGATATATCAAACATTGTGACCATCTGATAAAAGGTGTTGAAGCTTGGATGCTGACCATCATTTTCATTATACATAATGGTACGCGGAGCGCGGTCAACAATATAGGCCAGTTGCTCCTGTGTCATGCCGCTGGCTTCTCTTGCCCGCTTGATGGCGAGCCCTATATCGTGAAAATCAAAGCGTCTTTCATCTCGTTCTATCTTCATAACATCACCTGATATGATTTTACATTTCATGTGATATTATTTGAACGACTTTGTATTTCATATTACTGACTATTTAATTTCACTTTAACGATTGGCGACCCTACCTTGACTGCCATCAAAATATAAAGTATTATATGCTTAGCCTTGGCTAACCCAGAAAGGAGGGCGCACGATGACAAATCAATATATGACGAAGCTGTACCACGATCTGCTCTCCAACTCTCCGCAGACAGTGACAATAGATATTCCGGCTGATATGGGAACGGGCCAGATTTCGCAGGTTGTTACAAAGCAAGGAGCGGTTGTATCTGACTGGAAAATGAATTATTTTTCAGATATGAATGTGCAAGGGGTAAGCTGCGAAGATTATATTCAACTTCTATTTTGCTTCAATGATGGCGTATCGTGGAATATTGCAGATGCGCGTCAAAGTGTCAGCATACAGAAGGGCGAATCCTGTATTTATCGAGGACATGGTAAGATGGAATACCTGTGTTATTCCGGAAAGACAGATTTCCTTTTCAAAAATATAAAAATTCCCATGCCCTATTTCCACAAAATTTTGAGTGACTACTTTGAAGATAGTGAGATAGATGCTTATGAGAAAAAGTTATTGACTGGCATTTCAAAAGTGAGTATCACCCCGTATATGGAACATATTTTTGCGGAGGTAAAAGATTTTACGCAATACCGGGGCGGTTTAGGGTATTTATTTCTGGAAAGTAAGGTCTTTGAATTGCTGTCCGTGTATTTGAGTGAAGTATTGGAACTCAGTATTCTTTCATCGAGCTATATCAGCATTTCTAAAAGTGACAGGGATTCAATTACCGAGGCAAAGCGAATCATCGACAGCCAGCTTGCTTTTGCGCCGAGTTGTGAGGAACTGGCAAAAAAGGTTAATATTAGTGTTTCCAAGCTGACAAAGGGATTTAATTCTTTATTTGGGACATCGGTTCACGCATACATCATAGATCAAAGACTGGAAAAGGCAGCAGGGCTACTTTTGGAAAGCGACTTGAACGTAAGCCAGATTGCAACGCTGGTTGGATATTCAAAACCAAGCAACTTTGCGGCTGCGTTCAAAAAGAAATATGGAGTAATACCCAAGAACTATAAAGATGAAAATACGATTGGCTAAACCTAAAAAAATACCGATTTTGGGTAGAATGAAATCGGGTTTGGGTTGGATGTAACAACGGGAATTGGTACAATTTGCGATGTGGTTAGAGAACATTAACCGCATCGCATTTTCATTTTCTCAGAGATAAGGAGGATACTGGTATGAGTTCCCAGAAAAAAAGTTCCCGGCTTGAGGGAAAAGATTTAATTACTATCGGCATCTACACCGTCATCTATGTCGTGATTGTTATGCTGGTGGCGATGCTTGGCTTTATCCCCATTTTTATTCCGCTGATGGCGGTGCTGTGCCCTTTGATTGGTGGCATCCCCTATATGCTGTATGTTACAAAGGCTAAAAAATTCGGGATGACTGCAATCATGGGTTTCCTGATTGGCCTAATCATGGTGTTCTTCGGCAACGGCTATCTTACTATGGTAACTGGTCTCGTTGGCGGCCTGTTGGCCGACGTGATCCTGAAAAAGGCGGACTACAAAAGTGCAAAGAGCACAGTTCTTTCCTGCGGCGTGTTCAGCATCTGGGTGTTTGGCAACTTTGCTCCCATTTTCCTGAACCGTGAAAGCTATATGGTAATGTTGACTGAAGGATACGGCGCTGAATATGCAGCTACCCTTAATACATATATGCCTATGTGGATTGCGCCTATTCTGCTGGTTGCCTGCTTTGTGTTTGGCCTTGTCGGAGGTGTGATTGGGAAAGCCATTTGCAAAAAGCACTTCCAGCGTGCCGGTATTGCATAATGGCGCGGGAAATTCTGCTCAGCAAAAAAACAGAACAAGGGTTACGGCTCGATCCGCGTACAAAACTGTTGCTCATCTTCATCATAAGCATTTTTGTCATGGGTGGAACAGGCGGAGAAGCTATGGGGCTGATCCGCCTTGTTCTTTGTACGGTTCCGGCTATATTGCTGCTTACCTCGAAACAATGTGCAAAAGCTGTGGGCTATATTGCTGTGTTTTCTGCTTTTTATGCTGTTCAAATTTATGTTTTGCCGCACCTTACGGGAATATTGAATTTCCTCGTTCTGTTTACAACAGGATTCTTCTGCCGAATCCTTCCCAGTGTTGCGATTGCTGCCTATGCAGTGAAAACAACAACGGTCAGTGAATTGATTTCCGGCATGGAAAGAATCCATATGCCTAAAGAAGTGACGATCCCCTTAACGGTCATGTTCCGCTTCTTTCCAACTGTCTTTCAGGAGTCAGAAGCAATCAGTGATGCTATGAAAATGCGTGGGATTAAACTTGGAGGGAAAAAATCTTCAAAAATATTGGAGTATAAGCTGATCCCGATGATTACCTGCTCCGTGAAAATCGGTGAGGAACTTTCCGCTGCGGCAATTACCCGTGGCCTCGGCGCTCCTGTCAAACGCACAAACATTTGCCAGCTTAAATTCAATTTTGCCGATGTGGTGCTGATCTTGTTTTGTTGCTTTGTAGTGTTTTGGGCGATTGCTTCCCCGATAATTTCCGCAGGAGGGATTTTGCCATGATAGATTTTCAAAATGTTTCTTTTTCTTATGGTGAAGAATCCAGCGGCGGAGGGATTAGAAATGTCAATCTCACCATAAACACAGGGGAATTTGTTTTACTCACGGGAGAATCCGGCTGTGGGAAAACAACGATTACCCGTTTGGTAAACGGGCTGGTGCCTCATTATTACGAGGGCAATTTAGAGGGCGATGTCCTTCTGGACGGAAAAAGCGTATCAGATACGCCGCTTTATGACTTGGCTGCTATGGTGGGATCTGTATTCCAGAATCCCAAAAGTCAGTTTTTCAACGTGGATACGGATAGTGAATTAGCCTTTGCCTGTGAAAATTTAGGCTATCCTCAGGAGGATATCCTGAAAAGGATTGACCGGACAGTTTCCGATTATCATATTGAAGATTTGATGGGGCGAAGCGTGTTTGCTCTGTCCGGAGGCGAAAAGCAAAAAATAGCCTGTGCTTCATCAAGTGTATTGCTGCCGGGAATTATGGTCCTGGACGAACCATCTTCTAATTTGGATATGGCTGCTATTGATGACCTGCGGCAGGTCCTGAGCCTCTGGAAAAAGCAGGGCAAAACAATTCTGGTCGCAGAACACCGCCTTTACTACCTTCACGATCTTGCAGATCGTGTGCTGTATGTAAAAGATGGGGAGATTGAACGGGAATACACGCCTGCTGAATTTGACAGCTTATCGGATGGCACTCGAAAAGAAATGGGGCTGCGGCCGTTTTCTCTCTCGAAGTTGAAGCCTGCGAATCAGTATCAGGCGCATACAGCTAAACAGATGGAATTTCAAAATTTCTGCTTTGCGTATAAAAAGCGGGAACCGGAAAGCCTCCATATTCCGAGTGCAGAACTGCCTGTTGGAGAAACGATTGCCATTATCGGTCTGAATGGCGCTGGAAAATCTACTCTGGCCCGCTGTATTTGCGGACTGGAAAAGAAGTGTGGCCTTTTGCAGGTTGACGGGAAAACCCTTGATTGGAAAGCCCGGCTCAAACATTGCTACATGGTAATGCAGGATACCAGCCATCAGCTATTTACCGAAAGCGTGACGGATGAAGTGCTTCTGAGCATGGACAACAAGGATGAAACTGTTGTGGATAAAATCCTTAAACAGTTTGATCTGCTGGAATATAAAGACAGGCACCCGCTTTCTCTTTCCGGCGGGCAAAAACAGCGGGTAGCGATCGCGTCTGCCATTGTGAGTAACCGGGAGATCATTGTGTTTGACGAACCAACCAGCGGGCTTGATCTCAAACATATGCGGGAAGTTGCGCGTAGTTTGAAGTCACTCGCGGATCAGGGCAAAACGCTTCTTGTTATTACGCATGATCCGGAGTTGGTGATGGCGGGATGTTCGTATGTAGTCCATATGGAAAAAGGGCAAATAAAAGAAAGCTATCCATTGGACGAATCCGGCAGTAAAAAGGTTTTGGATTTTTTCCGAATCCGCCAGTGAATTTTAGAAATTATGAATGTCAGGGCCGCCTTGACTGGACAGAAAGATAATGATAAGAGGCCGCTTTACTTTGGCGGCCTCTTGTTTTTGAAGCACAGACAGTACGGCCAATATAAGGAGGGCTTATGTTCAAAAAAATCTTTGAGTACGCAGGGCCATATAAGAAAAATATGTATGTGGCCACGGTCGTTGTACTGGTCAGCGTTCTTATGGGCGTCCTGCCTTTTGTGCTGGCCTATCAGGTCATTTCACCATTGGTTATGGGCGATTCTGTTGAGACAGAATTTGTTTTATTGCGTGTTATAGGGGTTTTGATCTGTCTTGTTTTGCAGGCGGTTTTATATGGATGGGGATTATCAATTTCTCATAAAGCAGCATATAACACATTGTTCCGGCTGCGGGTATCTCTGCAAGAGAAGTTTGAGAAACTTCCCCTTGGCATTGTGGAGGAAAAAGGGACAGGGACAATCAAAAAGCTGTTTGTCGATGATGTGGACAGCTTGGAATTGCTCCTTGCTCATTCAGTCCCGGAGGGTATCGCAAATTTGCTGATCCCGCTGGTGATTTATGTTGCTATGTTTTGTGCGGACTGGAAACTGGCTCTTATGTCTTTGGCCTCTATCCCGATCAGCCTGCTCTCCATGGTCATTATGTACTCTGTTGGAATGAAGCGCATGGGTCCCTACTATCAGTCTGCACAGAAAATGAACAACACGATCATTGAGTACATCAATGGTATGGAGGTTGTCAAGGTTTTCAACCGGGAGAGTGAATCTTACGAGAACTTCCGCAAGGATGTAACGGACTATCGGGATTATACCTTGGCATGGTATAAGGCCGCCTGGCCCTGGATGGCGATATACGGAAGTCTGCTGCCCTGCACTGTTATTCTGACTTTGCCTCTTGGGGCATGGTTTGTTCTCTGTGGCATAAGCACTTTACCTGATTTGATTTTAGTCCTCTGCCTTTCCCTCAGCATTGGGATTCCTCTCCTGAAAGCACTGGGCTTTATGGAGACGATTCCGAATCTGAATTATAAGATCACGGCACTTGAACAGATGTTAAATGCGGCACCGCTGCAAGCTGCTGAGGATGATTTCCACGGACAGGATTTTAACATTTCTTACGATCATGTTTCCTTTGCGTATCAGACGACACAGCCTGGCCCAGATGGGAAACCGATAATAGCGGAAAACGAAGTCCTCCACGATATTACCCTTGTGGCAAAAGCAGGACAAAAAACTGCCCTGGTTGGTGAATCCGGTTCTGGCAAGAGCACCCTTGCAAAACTGTTGATCCACTACTATGACCCGCAGAAAGGGAGCATTTCCATCGGCGGGCAGAAACTTTGTGATATGAGCCTGGAGGCATTGAACAGCCGCATTTCCTATGTGGCTCAGGATCAGTACCTGTTTAACACCTCCCTGCTGGAAAATATCCGTCTTGGACGTTTGGATGCTACCGATGAGGAAGTAATGGAGGCGGCGAAGAAAGCCCAGTGTATGGAGTTTCTGGAAAAGCTGCCGCAAGGTATTCACTCCATGGCGGGCGATGCGGGGAAAATGCTTTCCGGGGGGCAGCGCCAGCGAATTTCCCTGGCGCGGGCAATATTGAAGGATGCCCCGATTGTAGTGCTTGACGAGGCCACGGCCTATGCTGATCCAGAAAATGAGGAAAAAATGGAGGCTGCTATTGCGGAGCTGGTGAAGGGAAAAACCTTGGTAGTTATCGCTCACAAACTTCCCGCTATAATGAACGCAGATCAAATATGCGTTATGGATCACGGAAAGATGGTGGCAACCGGAAAACATCAGGAGCTGATTCAAGCTTGCCCAGAATACCAAAAGTTGTGGAAAGCGGCTCAGGACAGCGCCGAGTGGAAAGTATCTACTGCAAAGGAGGGAAGATAAATGTTTGCATTGATTTCAAGAATCCTGAACCTCTCCGGGAGGTATAAAAGCCGTATTCAGGCTGCATTTCTATGTGCATTTGTCGAGTCCATTCTCTCCAAAATGCCGATCTTCATGGCGTTTATTGTCTTGGCCGGGTTTGCTGATAATACGCTGACTGGAAAGACCTGTCTGTTTGTCGGACTTGGATTATTAGCTGTTGTAGTGGTTCAGACAGTGGTTCACTATTTGAGCGACCGTCTGCAAAGTGCCGCTGGATTTATGATCTTTGCTGATAAACGGATGGAGTTGGGAAATCATTTAAGAAAAATGCCGATGGGTTACTTTACATCGGGGAATATTGGCAAAATCAGCTCTGTTCTCAGTACGGATATGGTATTCATTGAGGAAGTTTCTATGAGTACCATTGGCAACATGATGAGCTATATGCTGTCTACTTTGGTTTTAGCTGTTTTTATGTTCGTACTGGATTGGAGACTTGGGCTGATTGCGGTAATCATTACCTTGCTGGCATCACTGGTTGCAAAATATATGAATAAGGTTTCCTTCAAGGAGGCTGTCGGGCGTCAAAACCAAAGCGAGAATTTGACGGATGCGGTCTTGTCTTTTGCTGAAGGAATTGGGGTTATCAAAAGTTACAATCTGCTCGGAGAAAAATCTGACGAATTAACGGAAAACTTCAAAAAATCAAGGGATGTCAATACGAAGTTTGAGCAGAAAATGACACCGTGGACCACTGGCTTAAACATTCTCTATGGCGTGGGTATTGCCGCTATCTTCGGTTTATCCGTTTTTTTACATCAGGAAGGCGTACTCTCCCTGGCTTATCTTTTGGGCGTGCTGCTGTTTGTCTTTGATCTCTTTGGACCTCTGAAAGCTCTTTATGGAGAAGCAACCCGACTGACCGTGATGAATGCTGCCCTTGATCGTATTGAAGCGGTATTGGATGAACCGGAACTTTCCGACAACGGCAAGCAGCATATTCCGGCTCAGGCACAGCCGGGACAGCCGGAAGTCCTGTTCAACGATGTTACATTTGCTTATCAGGATAAAGAGGTTCTGCATCATATCAGTTTTGCCATGAAGAAAAATTCTATGACAGCGCTGGTTGGACCGTCCGGTAGCGGTAAGTCCACCATTGCAAACTTGCTGGCGCGACTTTGGGATGTAAAATCCGGCAATGTGACGATAAGGGGCGTGGATATTCGCAATGTACCTCTGTCGGAATTGATGGATCAGATCAGCATGGTATTCCAGCGCGTGTATCTGTTTCAGGACACCATTTACAACAATATCATCATGGGAAAGCCGGATGCCACGGAAGAAGAAGTCTATGAGGCTGCCAGAAAAGCCCGCTGCTATGATTTCATTATGGCTTTGCCCGACGGATTCCAAACGGTGGTTGGTGAGGGCGGTGCAACACTTTCCGGCGGTGAAAAACAGCGTATTTCGATTGCCCGCTGTATTCTGAAAGACGCGCCTATTGTCATTTTGGATGAAGCTACCGCAAGTGTAGATACGGACAATGAAAGCTATATTCAGGAGGCTATTTCCGAATTGGTGAAGGGAAAGACCCTGCTTGTAATCGCTCACCGCCTAAATACCATCCAGAACGCCGATCAGATTTTAGTTATAGACAACGGCCAGATTGCACAGCAAGGAACCCATGAGGAACTTTTGAAACAGCCTGGTATCTATCAGGATTTTGTCAATATCCGAAAGAGTGCGGCTGGCTGGAGTCTTGCTTAATGACGAAAGGAGCTGCCTATGAAACTTCATACTGCCGGAGAGGATTATTTGGAGGCCGTGCTTATACTTCAAAAGAAGCTCGGTATGGTGCGTTCCGTGGATGTTGCCCGGTATATGGAGGTTTCAAAACCCAGCGTATGTTACGCAGTAGGAACTTTACGGGAGGGCGGCTTTCTGACAACAGACGAAAAACATTATCTACACCTGACCGAACGTGGTCTGGATGTGGCTGAAAAAATCTACGAACGCCATTGCTTTTTAACAAAGCACCTCATATCCATAGGTGTTGATCCTGAAACGGCGGAGGCTGATGCCTGCCGGATTGAACATGATATTAGCGCAGAAACCTATGAACGGCTGAAAGAATTAGTCACGAAAGAATAATTACATAGCGTATAAACCTGCCCCGACTACGGGGAAAGAAAAAAACCGTTGGTTGGGGCAGGTGATTTTGTGCGCTTATTTTAAGTTATTACCTTAACGGCGGTTTTGAAAAATCAGAGCCGCCGTTTCTTTGCGTCTACACAAACCAATGACGACTTGCAGGGACACGGTAGCCGATTGGAGGTTATTTTGCCGTGTCCATTTTAGTATTTCATTGTTCGCGTGATCTGCACCAGCTAAAAAAAGCGTAGCCCCTCCATCGGAGCAGTCCGGCTTTGAATATGAAATTAAACAGTACATAACCGATAATATATTTTCATGCGCTTGTGCGGCCTTGTGTCGCGCAGGCGCATTTTGCTTTCCAGACTTCGAGACAAAGTGTCCCGAGGTGCGGTGCCGTTCTCCGCCGTTACTCCATTTCGTTTCCGACCAACCCCGAACAAACTGAAATGGAGGATTTTACGATGACTACTATCAATTTGAAAGATTTTTATTATTGGTACACGCAGGATCAGCTTATCGAAGTTTCTGACGAGGTGGCCGAGGTATTCAAGGCCGATGCCCGCTATGAAATGGCCTACCAGCGGCGGCTTTCCCGGCACAAGGCACAGTATTCTCTGGACTGCGATGACGGGATTGAATATTCCGCTTGCCTGCATGAGCCGACCCCGCAGGAGCTCCTTGAACGAATGGAAAACTTTCTTCGTCTGTGGAACGCTCTCAATTCTCTGCCGGAGATCCAAGGCCGCAGAATTGACGCACATATCATTCTTGGCAAGTCGATTAAGGAAATTGCCGAGGCCGAGGGCGTACATGAGGAGTCTATTCGCCAGTCGATCAAGCGTGGCCTTGAACGCATGAAAAAAATTTTTTGATTTTTTCTTCTTAACCCACTTGGAATTGATGAAAAAATGTCTCGGTTTATGAGAGGAGGTTTTCTTCTTCACGCAAGGGAATAACGGCAACCCTGAGTAAGTACGGGGAGCCAAACGGTGGGTGCGCGGTGACATTTCCCAAAAGAGATTGAGCGAACAACACCAACACTGTAAATGGGCCCGGCCATCCCAAGGCCATGATCCGGCGCTGAACAGGTTGGCTGCCTGTTCCTCCGGGCTTGTCGCTTTACTTGCGTTGAGAGCGCCGCACAGAAAATAACGATTGTCTTTGGACAGGCCAAGTAAATATGTACGGCGCTCTCTAATATTCAAAAACTATAATAAACCTCGAGACAAAGTGTCCCAAGGTGGAGTAAGGCAACAGGCCAGCATCCCGGTGGTGCTGGTCTGTTGCGTTTCCCCACCAAACGGCGGGAGGCGTTCTATCAATCTGCGAAGGAGGTTTACCGTGAAATTAACTACACAGGAACTTGAACAAATGAGAAGCGTTGACATTGGCGCGGTGGCTGCCGAGTCCCTGCCTGATGTGAGCGGTATGACCTTTGACAATGCGCTTTCCCGAAAGGAGCGCATCTCTCGATTTTTGCAGACTGTCAAAAATCCATACTGCTTTTGCATCGGTGGCGTTGGCGTGAAAATTGAATTTGCTGAAAGCGGGCCATCTCTCCAAGATAAGCTGACAGATTTCCTGCTGCGGCAAAGAAGCGGGCTGTAACTTCGGCTACAGCTCGTTTTGCTTCTTCGAGACAAAGTGTCCCGAAGTGGAGGCATCCTTGTTGTCCTCCCCGGACAGAGTTATAATATAAGTGTAATGTGATAGGGAAGGAGGAACAATGGCACGAGCAAAAAACAGAGGGTATCAGCAGAGTTTCTCTCCCTCTTACACAATCCGCCGCTGGCGGCTGGGCATCTATATCCGGCTTTCAAAGGAAGATTTGAAAAAAGGAAAAGACGATAGCAACAGCGTAAAGAACCAGCGTGACCTACTGAACGATTTTTACCGACGCAACATTGACGAGTTTGAAAGCATCACGGAATATGTGGATGATGGTCATACTGGAACGGACGCCAACCGTGAAGATTTTCAACGGCTCTTGGCGGATGTCATGAGTGGTAAAATCAACTGCGTTATAGTAAAAGACCTGTCCCGCTTCGCACGAAATTATAGCGATGCCGGAAGTTTGATCGATAACCTGTTTGTTCAAATGGGTGTTCGCTTTATCAGCCTTGCTGAGAATGTGGACAGCTACAAGAACCCCGACAGCGTTTCAAATATCATCGTTCCCATTACAAACGTGATGAACGATAATTACTGCTATCAGACTTCCAAAAAGATCCGGCAGGTATTTGATTACAAGCGGCGCAATGGCCAGTATATCGGAGCATTTGCTCCTTACGGCTATGTAAAGCACCCAAAGGACAAGCACAGACTGATTGTTGATCCCGATGCTGCTGAAAATGTCAAACTCATTTTCACAATGCTTATTCAAGGGTCATCAAAACGTGCTATCGCGTTGTACCTGAACGAACACGGCGTACCGAGCCCCTCGGCTTATAAGGTACAAAAGGGCTTGCCTGTTTCGACAAGAGGGTATGACGATCCTATGTGGGGAGCCCGCATGATCCACTCCATTCTTACTAATCCGACCTACACCGGGGATTTAGCCCAAGGTCGGAGCCGGGTGAAAAGCTACAAGGTACACCAGATTGAAGCCGTTCCCCGTGAGGAATGGGTGGAAGTGGCTGGAACGCATGAGGCCATTATCGACTATGAAACTTTCGATAAGGTACAGGCTCTCTTACAGCGTGATACCCGTACTTCCCCGAAAGGCCGTGAGGTACATTTATTCAGCGGTTTTCTGAAATGTGCCGATTGCGGGCGGGCCATTACCCGATGCGTTGGCAAGAACAACAATGTATATTATTCTTGCTCAACCTACAAAAACCGTTCCCGGACAGCCTGCACCATGCACTCAATCAAGCATGAACGGCTGGAGGCTGCTGTTTTGTTCGCTGTACAGCATCAGGTACATTTGGCTGTTTCCTACTCGGAAATCGTCACGCAGATCAATTCCGCTCCAATCAAAAAAAGCCAGTCTTACCGACTGGACGATCTGATAGCTGCAAAAGAGCGGGAACTGACAAAGATAACACGCTACAAGCAATCTCTTTATCAGGACTGGAAAGACGGTGAAATCACCCAGCAGGAATACCGGGATATGAAGGCTGACTATGAACGGCAGACTTCTGATATTTCCGCGGTGCTTACCCGGCTGAACGCTGAACGCGCAGAACTGGCAAACGGTGTAGACAACGAGCATCCCGCACTGGTAGCCTTTATGAAGTATCAAAACATCGAAGCCCTCAACCGTGAAATTTTGGTTGAGCTTGTGGACTATATCAGGGTCTATGAAAACGGCAATATCAGCGTGAAATTCAAATTTGCTGACGAGCTCCACAAGATTGCAGAGTACATTGAAATTAACACTACGGAAGATACCGCAGTAGCGGGCTAACCCCCGCTACGAACCCCTTTGACAGTGTGTTTTCCTAATAGGCGCTAATCATAGGACGGCGTGCGGAAACAGGATGCGTAACGGAACAGGCTCAAACAGGCAAATCTGCGTAACACCCCCTTTGCAGGGACAGGCCGGTTACGCATAGGGCAGCGGGCGGAGACAGGATGCGTAACGGAACAGGTCAAAACAGGCGAAACTGCGTAACGCCCCCTTTGCAGGGACAGGCCGGTTACGCATAGGGCAGCGGGCGGAGACAGGATGCGTAACTGAACAGGACAAAACAGGCGAAACTGCGTAACACACCCTTTGCAGGGAGAGGCCGGTTACGCATAGGACGGCGTGCGGAAACAGGATGCGTAGTAAAAACGGACAAAACAGGCGAAACTGCGTAACGCCCCCTTTGCAGGGACAGGCCGGTTACGCATAGGGCGGCGTGCGGAGACAGGATGCGTAGCAAAAAAGGTCAAAACAGCCAAATCTGCGTAACACACCCTTTGCAGGGACAGGCCGGTTACGCATAGGACGGCGTGCGGAAACAGGATGCGTAGTAAAAACGGACAAAATAGGCGAAACTGCGTAACGCCCCCCCCCTTTGACCCCCGGAGCCCCCCCTTTGCATGCACGAAAAAAAGAACAAGAAAAATCGGGAAGCTGTGTTGACTTATTGCTTTAATATGTTACTATGGTAAAGTACGAAAGGAGTTCGAGCAAGAATATGAGAATCAACAGTAAATTAATGAAAAGTGATGAAAGAGCCACCTTTGAGCTTCGGGCGCTGTACCAGCAATACGGCTACACCCAGTTCAAGATGGGCAAGTTCGAGGAATACGAGCTTTACGTCAGAAACAAAGATTTTATCGCATCTGACAGCATCATCACATTTAACGACGCCGGAGGAAAACTGATGGCGCTGAAACCGGATCTAACCCTCTCTATCGTAAAGAACTATCATCATGTCCCGGGATATGTTGAGAAAATTTACTACAGTGAGAATATTTATCGTGCATCAAAGAGTGTCCATTCGTACAAAGAGATCCTGCAGACGGGACTCGAGTGCATGGGCGACATCGACCTCTACCATATTTGCGAAGTCACGTTACTGGCAGCTAAGAGCCTTGCCACTATCAGCAGCGACTACGTGCTGGAAATTTCCCATATGGGACTGATCAAAGCGCTGCTTCATCCACTGGAAGACGAAATCAAAGAGAAGATTGTAAAGTGCATCGGCGAAAAGAACCTTCATGAAATTCATGAAATCTGCCATGCCCATACAATCGACCATCATATAGAACGATCCTTAGAAGTATTGGTATCTACATACGGAAATTATCGAAAAGTCATCAGCGAGCTGAAAAAGCTGAACCTGACAAATGGTGCGAAAGAGGCTCTCGACGAGCTTGACACCATCTGCAGTGTCCTGGCAGCCAACAAGCTTGCGAGGAACATCAACATCGACTTTTCCATCGTCAACGACATGACCTACTACAGCGGCGTGCTGTACAAAGGCTTCGTCAACGGCATTCCGACCAGCATTCTTTCAGGCGGTCAATACGACAAACTGATGGAACGCATGGGAAAGAAGGCAGGCGCCTTGGGCTTTGCCGTATACCTCGATTCTTTGGACCGTCTCGAACCATACGAGAAAATGTATGACTTCGATGTGGTCTTTCTTTATGATGAGGATTCTGACATCAGTCAGGTGCTCAGAGAAGCAAAGGCCATCAGAGACAGCGGCAGTACCGTTTTGGTGGAAAAAGAGATTCCAGGCAAACTGACCTACAGAAGCCTGATGAAGATAGAAAACGGGGAGGTACGGATCCTTGAACGAAATGATTAATGTGGCGCTGCCGAAAGGCAGGCTGGGAAAGAAAGTTTACGACATGTTCGAAAGAGCAGGCTATGAATGCCCTTCTATCAAAGAGGACAACAGGAAGCTGATCTTTGAGAACGAAGAAGCGGGCGTCAGATACTTCTGGGTGAAGCCTTCTGACGTGACCATCTATGTGGAGCGGGGCGCTGCGGATATTGGCATCGCAGGCAAAGACATCCTTCTGGAATACGAACCGGATGTATATGAGCTTTTGGATCTGCACCTGGGCAAGTGCCGCATGGCGGTCGCGGCAAAGGGAGACTTCCGCGATCATACGGAACGCACCCTCAGAGTCGCCACCAAGTTTCCAAATATCACAAGAGACTTTTATGAGAAGGAGAGCCGAGACATCGACATCATCAAGCTGAATGGCTCCATCGAAATCGCGCCGATTCTGGGACTCTCCGACGTCATCGTGGACATCGTGGAGACCGGCAAAACCCTGAAAGAGAATAATCTGGAGGTGATCGACACCATCGTGCCCATCAGCGCCAGACTGATTGCAAATAAAGCCAGTTTCAAGTTCAAGACCAGGGCCGTCGAAAAGATCAGAGACGGCCTTGCAGCACAGATTTAATAATGAGGTAATAGACAATGAGTAAGTTTTTAAATGAAAGATATAGAAAATTAGAGAGTTATACGCCGGGCGAACAGCCAAAGGACACGGTGCTGACCAAGCTGAATACCAACGAGTCGCCTTATCCGCCGGGACCGAAAGTCTTAGAGGCGATCAACAGCAGAGAGGCTGCAAATCTGAGACTGTATTCCGATCCGGAATGCGCGGGTCTCAAAGAGACGCTGGCGAAGCAGTATGGCATGACGAAGAACAACATCTACGTGTCAAACGGTTCCGACGACATCCTGAATTTTGCCTTCATGGCCTTTGCGGGCGGCAGGACGGAGGTTCTGTTTCCGGAAATATCCTACGGGTTTTATCAGGTGTTCGCAGACCTTTACAATCTGAAGTATACGAAAGTGCCCCTCAAAGAGGATTTTTCCATCGATCCAAAGGATTACGTCTGCCAGAACAAGATGATCGTCATTGCCAATCCCAACGCGCCGACGGGCAAAGCTTTATCTCTCTACGAGATTGAGGAAATCGTCAGAACCAATCCGGAGAACGTGGTCCTCATCGACGAGGCCTATGTGGACTTCGGCGCGGAGAGCGCGGTAGAGCTGGTGCACAAATACGACAACCTGCTGGTGGTGCAGACCTTCTCCAAGTCCAGGAGCATGGCAGGGGCGCGTCTCGGCTTTGCCATCGCATCGGAAGGCCTGATCGCAGACCTGGAGAAGATCAAATTCTCCACCAATCCGTACAATGTCAATCGTCTGACCTGCGCGGCGGGCATTGCCGCCATCGAGGAGAACGACTATTACAGAGAGAACTGCAGGAAGATCGTTGAGACGCGGAGCTATACTGCGGAGAAGCTGGTGGAGCTGGGATTCAAGGTGGTTCCGTCAAAAGCCAACTTCCTATTCACGAAATGCGAGAAAATGGATGGGGGCGAGCTCTATCAAAAACTCCGCGAGAAGGGGATTTTGATCCGCCACTTTGACTCGGAAAAGATCAGCCAGTACAACAGAATTACCATCGGCACCAGGGAGGAGATGGACCTGCTCCTGGGCGCTATAGAAGAGGTGATCGGATGAGAATGA
Source organism: Emergencia timonensis (assembly GCF_900086585.1). GTDB lineage: Bacteria > Bacillota > Clostridia > Peptostreptococcales > Anaerovoracaceae > Senimuribacter > Senimuribacter timonensis. The sequence continues at coordinate 2,256,523 of NZ_FLKM01000009.1, read as the reverse complement.
GTGAAATCAAGAGAAAGACGGCGGAGACGGATATCAGTCTCAAGGTAGATCTGGACGGCAGTGGAAAAAGCGAGATTGACACCGGATGCGGCTTTATGGACCACATGCTGACCCTCTTTGCAAGGCACGGGCGGTTTGATCTTGCGGTGACCTGCAAGGGGGATGTAAAGGTGGATTATCATCACAGTGTGGAAGATCTGGGCATCGTCCTCGGGAGCGCTTTTGCGGAAAGCCTGGGGGATATGAGGGGCATCGAACGCTATGCCGACATCATCCTTCCCATGGACGAAACTCTGATGCTGTGCGCAGTGGATATCTCCGGCAGGGATTATCTGGGATTTGACGTTTCCATACCCGCGGCAAAGGTGGGGGATTTCGATACGGAGCTGGTCAAAGAGTTCTTCCTGGGCTTCGTGAGAAAAGCGGCAGTGACCCTCCATTTCAAAGAATTGGCCGGGGAGAATACCCATCACATCATAGAAGCCATGTTCAAGGCTTTTGGCAGGACCATGGCGAAAGCAGTGAAAATCAACGAAGAATACGAGGGAGAAATCCCTTCGACGAAAGGTGTTTTGTAATGATTGCAATTGTAGATTACGGCGTAGGCAATATCTTTTCTCTATACAGCTCTTTTAAGAGCATCGGCGCCGAGGTCGTGCTTACTGGTGACGCGGACGAAATCAGGGCAGCGGACAAAATCATCCTGCCTGGCGTGGGCGCTTTTGGCGATGCGGCAGAAAAACTGAGAGACAGCGGCCTGGCGGAGGTGATCACAGCCCAGGCGGCATCGGGAAAGCCTCTCCTTGGCATCTGCCTGGGCATGCAGCTTCTATTCGAAAAGAGCTACGAGTACGGAGAACACGACGGGCTGGGGCTGATCAAAGGCGATATCGTCACCATGGAAGGCGTGGTGCCCTCTGATTACAAGGTGCCTCACATCGGCTGGAATTCTCTGCGGTTTCCGAAGGGGAAAGAAAAGAGCCCGCTGTTTAAGTATATTGAAGAGGGCGATTTTGTCTATTTTGTCCACACTTATTTTGGTACGAACTGTGAGGATTCTGTCATCGCGACGACAGAGTACGGCGCGGAGCTGACGGCGGCAGTGGCTCGGGACAACGTCTACGGCGTCCAGTTCCACCCGGAGAAGAGCGGAGATGTGGGCATGAAAATATTGAAAGGATTTATTACATTATGAAGATTTTTCCGGCAATCGACCTGCGGGACGGCAAGGTCGTGAGATTGCTAAAAGGGGATTACGATAAAATGACCGTCTATGGAGAGGACCCTCTGGCGGCGGCGAAGAAGTTTGCGGCGGCGGGGGCGGAGTTTCTGCACGTCGTGGATCTGGACGGCGCGAAAGACGGCGAAACGCCGAACTTTGAGACCGTAAAACGCCTGGCGCAGGAGAGCGGCCTCAAAGTGGAAATCGGCGGCGGCATCCGGGATGAGGAAACAATCAAAAAATATCTCGATGTGGGGGTATACCGAGTCATTCTCGGCACCATCGCGGTGAAAGATCCGGAATTTACGTCTCGCGTGATTAGTAAATACGGCAGCCGGATCGCCGTTGGCGTGGACATATCCGGCAGAAACGTGGCGATTCACGGCTGGACGGAAGTCTCGGAGATTTCTGTAGACGAAATCTTTGCTAAATTGTGCCAGGACGGCGTCAGCTGTATCATCTGCACGGACATTTCGAAGGACGGCGCCATGGAGGGAACCAACAGGCAGCTTTATCAGGAACTGTCTGAGAAATATCCTGTGGAGATCGTAGCCTCAGGCGGCGTATCTTCCATGGGCGACGTATTGGCGCTGAGAGAGATGAGCGTTTACGGAGCCATCATCGGCAAAGCCCTTTACACCGGAGACATCGACCTGGCGGAGGCCATCGTACAATCAAAGGAGGCGGACAAATGATTACCAAGAGAATCATCCCTTGCCTGGATGTGAAAAATGGCAGAGTGGTGAAAGGCGTCAAGTTTGAAGGCCTTTCTGACGTTTCTTCACCGGTAGAGCTGGGCAAATACTATAGCGAGAACGGCGCAGACGAGCTGGTGTTTTACGATATTACCGCATCTTTTGAGGAACGGCAGCTCTTTACGGATATTCTGAAGGAAGTGGCATCTACGATCTTTATTCCGCTGACCGTTGGGGGCGGGATTAATACGATAGAAGATTTTGACAGAGTGCTCAAATGCGGGGCAGATAAGGTTTCGGTCAACTCCGGAGCCATCAGAAATCCTGCACTGATCGGCGAGGCGGCGAAGAAATACGGCGATCAGTGCGTCGTGCTTTCCGTGGACGTCAAGAGAGTGGACGGAGCCTATCACGTCTTTGCCAAAGGTGGCAGGGAAGATACGGGGCTTGATGCCATAGAATGGATCAAAAGAGGAGAGGCTGCTGGCGCAGGGGAAATCGTCGTCAACAGCATCGACACAGACGGCGTCAAAGAGGGGTTTGACATAGAAATGCTGAAAGCTGTCAATGAAGCGGTGTCGGTGCCGGTCATCGCCTCCGGCGGGGCAGGGTGCATCCAGGATTTCATCGACTTGTTCAGAGAAATCCCCGACATCGACGCGGGCCTTGCCGCATCGATTTTCCACTTTGGAGAAGTTTCGATTGACGAATTGAAGGCGGCGCTGGCGGCAGAGGGCATTCACGTGCGCAGATAATGGAGTTGCCCTGTGAGCAGAGCGAGCAGCAAGGCAGACCTTATGCTGGCGTTCCCCGGCATTAGCCGGTCTGGAACGCGTCGTATAATGGAGTTGCCCTGAGCTTCCATGGCTGCCGCTCCATCCCCCAATCTGCCATAAAATCAAAAAAAACGACCTTTTTTGGCGGATTTTTATTGATTTGGTGGGGGTATGCTGCGCAGTGATGAGCAAACAGAGGGGGCGTAGAGACGATTTGATGAAAAAGCAAACCTATATTTATCTTTTCTGTTATTTTTTGGATTTCAGACGGCAGGATATGACGCACAGGCGACAGCATTGCTGCGTATAGCTGGTCAAATCCGCCAGAAACGCAAAAAAATTCGACGTTTCTGGCATTTTTTCTAAAAGATAAAGAGCATATACCCATATAGGGTATAAGAAGCGGGAAGAAAATAGATTTTAAAGCGGAAGTTCGCCAATATGTTTCGTGACGCGTTGGCGTCTTTCGCGGAAAGGCGGAATATAATCATGATAAACATTGAAGAGTTAAAATTTGACGAAAAGGGGCTGATCCCCGCTATCGTGACAGATGCGGAATCAAAAAAGGTGCTGACCCTTGCCTATATGAACAGGGAGAGCCTTGAAATCAGTCTTCGGGAAAAGAAGACCTGTTTCTGGTCCAGATCCCGAAAGGAGCTTTGGCGTAAAGGGGAAACCAGCGGCAATTACCAGCACATCGTCAGCATCACGGCGGACTGCGACAGAGATGCTCTAGTGGTCATGGTCAACAAAGACGGCCCCGCCTGCCACCTGGGCACGGATTCCTGCTTCAACTACCCGGTCATGGGCGAACTGCCGTCGGATTTCAGTGTAAAGTCACTTTACAAGATGCTGGAAGGCAGAAAGGCGGAAATGCCGGAAGGCTCCTACACGACCTATCTCTTTGAGAAGGGCATGGATAAGATCCTCAAGAAAATCGGAGAGGAATCCACAGAGGTCATCATCGCTGCCAAGGCGGGCGATAAGGAAGAAACTGTTTACGAAATTGCCGACCTGATGTATCATGTAATGGTGCTGATGGTGGAAATGGGCATCAGCGTAGACGATGTGATGGGAGAGCTGGAAAGCCGCCACATCATCGACCACAAAGTGAAACAGGAGAAAATGACAAAATGATATTACTAAATCCAAAGGGAAATGTAAATCTGCATACCCATACTTATTACTGCGACGGAAAAGACAGCCCTGAGGCTTTGGTGCAGCGTGCCATCGCCCTGGGCTTTCGTGCGTTGGGATTTTCCGGGCACGAATACTCCTCTTTTGATACGGATTTCTGTATGAGTCCTACTGACACAGAGAAGTACCGCGGGGAGGTTTTGGCGCTGAAAGAGAAATATAAAGGGCAGGTCGATATCTATATGGGCATCGAGCGAGACTATTTTGGCGACGGAGACGACTACCCCTATGACTATGTCATCGGGTCGCTGCACTATGTAAAAGCGGGGGACAGGTACCTGCCTGTGGATTATACGGAAGAAATCACTGCCGCCGTCGTGGAACAGTATTTTGGCGGCGATTATCGAAGCTATGTGGAAAGCTATTACGGAACTTTGGCTGATGTAGTGGAAAAGACCAGGGCTGACATCGTCGGACACTTTGACCTGATCACCAAGTTCAACGAAGGGTACAAGTATTTTGACGAAGGCGCACCGTGGTACAGGGAAGCGGCGCTTACAGCGCTGAGAGAGGTGGCTCGCAGCAAGCCGATTTTCGAAATCAATACCGGCGCCATGGCGAGAGGTCACCGGACAAAACCTTACCCGGCGGATTTTTTATTGGAAGAAATTGATCGGCTGCAGTGTCCGATTATCCTCTCCAGCGATTGTCATGACTTGGATTGCCTGGATTTTGGGTTTGAAGGAGTTATTAAGTTGTGGGGAAAAAGCTAAAAAGGGGAATAAAAATACTTTAAGATATAAAATTAAATAATATAATAAAAGTACGACATCTGTAGAACTTGTAAGAGAAGACCACATAGGAATGTTGATAATTAAGCATTTTTACATGGTCTTTTGTTGTTTAATTCAAACTAGTTTAATAATAGCATTGTGGATATATTTACACAATTATTTCTAAATACTAAATAAGTATAGAGCCTTATATTAATACAATTTAGCAATTTATTAAAATAATATTTAGAAAAATTAAACAAAGTGTCTAAAATTTGATTGACATAACATATAAATTATTATATAATTAAGAAAATTAAAAATATTGTCTATAGTATAGTGAAGAGAGTGATGCTTATGAATGTGAAAGGTAAAGAGCGTTTCAAAGTCAGGAAACAAAGAAATTTACTACTAATTGGATATAAAGAAAAATAAGTCCAAGACCTGATAGATAAAGTCTATAGACTTATACAGTAAGGAGGAATGAATAATGAAAAAAATTATAGCATTATTGATGTCTGTTACTCTAATTTTAGGCATGACTTGTGTTTCATTTGGTAATACAGACACACAAAAAGACAATCTTGTGGGTTACCCTATTCTTATAGATGAAAATTCTATTACGGCTGATGCCAATATGGAAATCACGATTGATTTATTAGAGAATGGTGGCACGCAAACAATTATCCCTTTGTTTGAGGGTGACTTGCATGTGACTGGTGGTCTTACCCCTTCTTCCATAGCAGTATATAGTGGCTATTTTCAAGTGAAAAGCTGGAAAGGCTCATACATAACCTTTGATTTAGGAATAAAATGTACGCAACCTATATTAGTAAGATATCAAGCTGACATAGAAATTCGAAACACTAATTTAATAGTGTTAAGTGAAGACAAAATGGATATTATTGGACTATCTGCTTCAAAGTCACTTGTTGATGACAAAAAAATGTACACAGGTTCAGCTAAGAAGGTTAATATAGGTGTAAAGAAAATTACAGTCGCAACAACTGCTGGTCCTATCTACAGAGATGCAATAGGAACCCCAGTTAGTAGATTATAAAAAGTTGTCGGTTAAATAAGGCATGTTGCAATTAAACAAGCTTATGATAAATATCAGAGGTTTATAAGTTGTCTCTTAAGTTGGCTGGCAAGAAATAAAAGCTCGGGTTATCCAAGCCTGTTGGTGGGCTGACTTGGGAGTCTTGATATTAGGAAACAGAAATCTTAGGAAGCTTCAATGTAAATATTGAGGCTTCCTATTTCATGTAATGAGATTCATGAATCTTGCTTAAGATGCAGAGGGTTTCCAATTTTATACCTTCCGCGTTTTCTACCGGTATGTTGTTTCAATTCAGTGACGGGTTTTAGGCAGGCCAGGATGGCAACATCGGGTCTCATAGCATAGAGGAATGTATTCCGAATGTGACCGAAGCTGCTATATCTCTGTGCACTTCTTTTGATATCCTTCAAGACACGGTTCAGCGATTCCATACGTCCAGTCATAACAAAGGAATTGATGACTGCGCCGCTGTACTTAGCACAATAGCGATTTCTTCAAATATGATATATTCGGAATGCCTGTAAATTTTGATAATATCTCCCAGAGCTGTCCGTGTACCGTCAGGATCTCCTGCATATTTTTTGTAACCTTATGTACCTTTCCTTCAACTCACTTAACGCCTCAAGATGGGGGCCATATTGAAAAGCTCACGCTCATAATCACTGACATACATGTACGAATTATTGTAATGACAGTCATTGTTGGCCTTGGCATTGCAGTTTATTGTGTCTTGGTTTGCGAGAAAGAGCCAGCGCCTTGAGGAGACAGAACTTATGCTGATAATTAAACTTAGGGGAGCGTAGTAGGAAGCAAAGTGGTCCTGAGTAGCATGTTCTGATCTGGGATCCAGAATTCTGGCGTAAGTAAGGAATCGGGATATGGTAAAACAATCAAAGGTGTTCTTCCTGTCATTGGTTATTTTATGAAAGAATTTCTTCAGATTAAGACCACTAATCATGTCCAGAAGAAAGATATTGTCAATATTTAGTCAATTGGGTGCAGATACCTTATCAATCCGGTTCATTGAAATTAGAAGTTAACTGGAAAGAGACCTTACCAACACGGTATTTTTCATTCATCTTCCGGATCTGTTCCCTTACATAAACTACAGGGACATACGTTATTTTTAAAAGTAAGGTAATTTAGGAATATAGGAAGTGCTGAAGACCAGTTGGAAGAAATTGATCTGCTGCAGTGTCCGATTATCCTCTCCAGCGATTGTCATGAATTGAGTTTTCTCGATTTTCACTTCTCAACAGTAATTAGAACATTAGAATAATTAACTGAATTTTGTTGATAATAAAATGACAATGTGATAGAATCTGAGGAGAGATATTTTATAGCTATTATGATTTTACGGAGGATGAAAATGAAGAAGTTTATTTCATTGACCCTGGTTGCTGTAATGGTGCTTTCAATGTCACTGTTTATGGCAAGCTGCGGGGGAGACGACAAAGAAGCTGGCGGAGATGCTGGAAAGGCTGACAAAGGTCTGAAGGTAACTGGTGTTATATCAACAAAGCTTGGAGATAAGTCCTTTAACGACTCAGCAAAGGCTGGTTTGGACACTTTAAGCGAACAGGGATTTGACACAAACATCGTAGAATGTAACAACGACAAGACTCAGTTCGAACAGGGCTTAAGAAACGCTGCAGAAGATTCTGATATGGTTGTTGCAGTAGGCTCAGAGTTGAACATGATTGAGTCTGTTGCAAAGGATTATCCAAAGGTTAAGTTCGTATGGGTCGACAATGTTTCTGACAATCTGTCAAAATATGATAACTTGACTTGTATTTCCTACAAACAGAACGAAGGATCTTACCTGGTGGGTTATGTTGCAGGAAAAATGACCAAGAGTGATGTGATCGGATTTGTCGGTGGAAATGATATTGCTGTCATCAATGACTTTTATGTTGGTTACAAGCAAGGTGCTAAAGCTGCTAACCCAAAAGTAAAAGTTGTTAAGAACTACACCAATGACTGGACTGACACTAACCTAGGTGCTGAATGTGGGCAGGCTTTGGCAGCCCAAGGTGCTGACATTATCTTCTGTGCAGCTGGCGGAGCAGGCAATGGCGTCATTATCAAAGCGAAAGAACTTGGCATCAAGGCCATAGGCGTTGACAAGGATCAGAGAGTGGAAATGCCGGATTATGCTGATGATATTCTTTGCTCCATGGTAAAAGAAGTCGGAAACTCTATTATCAATTTAGTTAAGAACTATGCTGAAGATGAATCCACATGGCCAGGTGCAGAGGTATTCTATGCAGGTATGGACGGTAACTATATTTCAGTAGCTTACGGTGGAAAAGACCAGAAAGTATTGGTTCCTGAAGACATCATGAAGGAAGTTGAAAAACAGAGCAAGAAGATTCAGGATGGAACTATCAAGGTTGACACGGTACTCAAACAATAACTTAAGCAATTCATTAAGTGAGGCGTGGCGTAATATACGCTGCGCCTTCGTTTTGTGACAAAAATAAAACTAAGAAATGCGAGGGAATGACTTTGCAAGACACAATAGTAAAATTTGAAAACATTTCTATGCAATTTCCAGGCGTACTGGCAAACGACAACGTGTCCTTTGATATCAAAAAGGGCGAAGTCTTTGCCTTAGTAGGAGAAAACGGTGCTGGGAAGAGTACCCTGATGAACATTCTCTATGGTATCAACACACCGACCAATGGAAATATTTATATTAAAGGAAAGAAGATGGAGAAACACACTCCTGGTGAGGCAATCGAAAATGGAGTAGGCATGGTGCATCAGCACTTCATGTTGGTACCTTCCTTTACTGTGGCACAAAACATTGCCCTAAGCCAGGAACCGAGAAAGCACAAGGTGTTTTACGACTTAAAGGCTGCCGAAAAGGCCACTCAGGATTTAGTGAACGATTATGGACTGGTGGTGGACCCTAAAGCTGTAGTGCAGGAAATCAGTGTCGGACTGCAGCAGAGGGTAGAGATACTTAAAACCTTGTATAGAGGGGCGGACATTCTGATTTTGGACGAGCCTACGGCTGTTTTGACTCCGCAGGAAACAGAGGAATTATTTAACGTTATCAGAAGGATCGTCCGAGAAAAGAACATGACTGTTATTATTATTACTCATAAGCTCTATGAGGTCATGGCCATCTCTGATAGGGTCGGCGTCATGCGCCAAGGTAAGCTAGTTGGCGTGGAGCATACCAAGGATGTCAATGAAAAAATTTTGGCTTCCATGATGGTTGGCCGTGATGTGCTCTTTGATAAGATGGAAAAGAGAGGAACCCAGGGTGATGTAAAAATTGAAGTTAAAGATTTACAAGTAGCAGACAACCGTGGTTTACTAGCTGTAAGAGGTGTAAGTTTGAATGTTCATTCTGGAGAAATCTTAGGTATCGCTGCGATTGAAGGCAACGGTCAGAGTGAGCTTCTCGAGGCTATCACCGGTATGAGGGGGATTCTCTCTGGCGAGACCTTTATAGAGGGAAGCAAGATTAATGGTATGAATCCAGGACAAATCAGAGATTTAGGCCTTGCTCATATTCCCGAGGACAGAATTTCCACAGGTGTATCTTCTACGTCCACAATTACAGAAAATTTGATTATAGGAAAAGAACGAAAAGCTAGTTTTTCAAAATATAAGATTCATCTGATGAAGTCTTCTATAGCCAGATATGCTGGAGAACTTTCCGAGAAGTTTGATATTCGAGGGGCGGGGATAGATACAGAGGTGGGCTCCCTTTCTGGCGGAAATATGCAGAAAGTGGTCGTAGCGAGGGAATTCTCTTTCGATACGCCAGTTCTAATTATCGCTCAGCCAACCAGAGGCGTCGACGTAGGCGCTATCGAATTCATTCATCAGAGCATCATCGATAAAAGAAATGAAGGCTGTGCGATACTTCTTGCCAGTGCGGATCTGGACGAAATATTCCGTCTCAGTGACCGCATCATCACCATGTACGAGGGAAAGATAACGGGTGAATTTGCGGCAGGTGAAATCGACAAGATGGATATAAGTTATTACATGACAGGAGACCGTTCTCACGATGCAGCAATAGGAGGTGAACAGGCATGAGACTTCTAAAGCAAATAGATACAAAATATATTGCATCCCTAGCTGCAAGTATTATTGTCGCTCTGTTGATTGGTGCCGTCATAATGCTTGTGACAGGCTTCAATCCAATTGAGGGATATGGTGCAATGTTAGACGGCGCGCTAGGAAGTCCTCGTGTTATAGGCAATACAATTGAAAAGTCCATGACTCTTTGCCTCTTGGGACTTGCAACGGCTATTGGCGCACGTGGAGGACTCTTCAATGTCGGAGGTGAAGGACAGCTGTTCTTTGGCGCATTGGCGGCTACAATGACTGGCCTTTGGTTTTCAAACCTTCCTGTGCCTATCGTTATCGTCATCTCATTCCTTTCTGCCGTGATTGTCGGTGGTTTCTATGCTTGGATTCCTGCCATGTTGAAGGTAAAATTAGGAGTCAGTGAAGTCATCACTACGATCATGCTCAATACGGTAGCAATCAAAGTATGTACTTATCTGGTCAACGGTCCGTGGAAGTCCAACTCTGTAGCGGTAAGCAAGGGAACTGATTACTTGCCAGATGCACTGAATTTTAGCAAGTTAATTACTGCTTCAAATTTATCTACAGGATTCATTGCAGGGGCAATCGTTACCTTTTTTATCTGGTACGTGATGAAAAAAACCAGCGTAGGACTGGAGATGAAAGTGACAGGTGAAAACTTCCGCTTCTCTAAATATTCTGGACTTCCAGGTGGCAAGATTATGGTAGGTTCTATGGTGGCCTCAGGTGCGATCTGTGGCTTTGTAGGTATGCTGCTGATTTATGGATACCAAGGCCAAATGTCGGATTCAGTCAGCAACGAATTCTATTTTGACGGTATGTTGGTTGCTATGATTATGAACTACAATCCGATTGGAATCATCATTATGAGTCTTTTCTTTGGTATCATGAGTACAGGTGCAACTATGATGGACATGACTGTGGGAATTTCTTCACAGATTTATGACATTATCTTCTCCATCATTATTTTTTTGATGGCGGCACAGAAGGGTATTTCTGTCTGGGTTACCAATAAGAGAATGCAGCAGGCAGCCAAAGCAAAAGCGAGAAAGGAGGCTGAATCAAATGTGGGAACAATTAGCAGCAATATTTAGTGTGGGACTATTTCAAAACACCATACGTAATGCGACTCCTGTCATTCTTGCCGCACTAGGTGGTCTGTTTACAGAGCATGCAGGCATCATGAATATCGGAATGGAGGGGATGCTTCTTATGGGGGCCTTCTTTGCTGTAGCATTCAGCTTCATGTTTGCCAGTGCATCGATGGGAGTGCTATTTGCAGTGTTAGTAGGCATTGCAGTAGGACTTTTTTTCGCCCTCTTTGTGGTTAAGCTGAAGAGTGATGAATTCATCATTGGGATGACTCTGAATACTTTTGCTAGCGGACTGACAATCTTTCTGCTTCGTACAGTTTACGGACAAACTGGAACATGGGTTACAAAGGAAATCATAGGACTTCCTGCTATTCAGATTCCGCTGGTTAAAGAGATACCGTTCATCGGACCAATCATCAGTGGTCATTCGTTGTTCGTATACCTGTCTTGGCTATTGGTATTCGCCGTATGGATATTCCTTTACAGGACACCTTATGGGTTTTGGATGAGAGCTGCGGGCGAACATCCGGAGGCGCTGGAGACGGCAGGTGTCAGCCCGGTCAAGATGAAGTTCCTTGCCAGCATCCTCTGTGGAATCTTCTGCGGACTTGCAGGCGCTCATCTGTCTCTAGGATATTTGAATAGCTTTACTGAAGGTATGAGCGCTAGTCGCGGATTTATCGCATTTGCCTGCGTCATCTTCGGCATGGCAAATCCGCCAAAAGTATTCGGCGCAGCTCTGCTGTTTGGCTTTTTACAGGCATTGGGTATCAGACTGCAGTCTGTAGGAGTTCCTTCGGACCTGACTGCAGCTGTCCCTTATCTCGCTACTGTTTTGATGCTGGTGTACATCACGGTAACGGGTATCTCCAGAAAGCGCAAGAGAGCGAAAAAAGCTGTTAAGCAGGAGTCTCTGTCAGACGCGGTGCCGGTAGACCAACCATAATTTCTTAAATGATTGTGTATTTTATGTGAAATATTGACATAATATTTGAAAATGGGAAAAACCCATGTTAGAATGAGATAGTCTGGTAACGGATAAAAGTATTAAAGATTAGAGGATGGATAACGTATGAAGAAAAGATTTTTTTCAATAGGCCTTATTTCAGTACTCTGCCTGACTTCCCTGTTTTTATTATCGGGATGCGGCAGCAAATTGTACAATTATGACCTTTCAGAATATGTAAAAGTAGGCGACTACAAGGGATTGGAATACAAGAAGGTTTCCGTGTCAGTCAGCGATGATGAGGTGCAGGACAAGATTAAAAGCAACCTGGAAGAAAAAGCAGAGACGAAGACTCTCAAGTCTGGAACTGTTAAAGATGGTGATACGATTGACATTTCCTACGAGGGAAAAGTTGATGGAAAGACCTTCGATAAAGGTAGCGCTGATAATCAGAGCATTACCATTGGTCAGACACCATTTATTGACGGCTTTACCGATGGACTGATTGGAAAAAAGGTCGGCTCAAAAGTCAAACTGAACCTGACCTTCCCGAAGGATTACTCTGAAAAAGACCTGCAGGGAAAAGATGTCGTTTTCGAAGTAACGATCAACAGCAAGCAGGTTGAAGAAGTGCCAGAATACAATGTGGATTTTGTAAAGAAGAACAGCGAGTATGATAACCTTAAAGACTATGAAAAGTCAGTAAAGAAGGGGCTTCTTGAAGAAAAGACGACTAAAGCAGAGACTGAGACTAAACAGAAACTGTGGGAAAAAATTATTGATAAATCCAAAGTCAAGAAATATCCAGAGGAAGAGTTAGAAGCTACCATAGAGAATCTGACGAACTCATTCAAGCAGACGGCAGAAAACTACGGCTATGAATGGAAAGATTATCTCGACGCTGTAGGTTATACAGAGAAAGAATTCAGCAAGACCGTCAAGAAATATGCAAAAGAAAAAGTTCTCAACGATATGGTCTGCTACTATATCGCTGAAAAAGAAGGTCTGGAAGTGACTGACAAGGAATACGAAGATTATATGGAAAATCTTATGAAGAGTTCAGGTTACACAGAAAAGACTTTCAAAGAACAGTTCAAGATGACCATTGAAGAATACTGTGAGCAGGAAGGCTATAGAACTTCCCTTCTTCTGAACAAAGTCATGGATAAAGTCATGGACTATGGAAAAGAAGTAAGCAAGTAATTCACAAAAAAATTAGAGAAATTTGTTGCAAAAGACCAAATTGTATGATACACTCTTTTACGTTAGTTTGTATTTCAGACAATTTGGTCTTTTTGATTTGTAAAGATCTGGTAAGACAAACTAACTCTCTGGAGAGTACCGCAAGGTCGCCGAAGGTTTAAGCGAATGGGCATAAGCACCCCATACGTGATATCTCAGGCAAAGAGGACAGAGCCAATAGTTAATCTAAATAGCTTATGTCATCTCTCTAGAGCCGAATTGTATAATTCGGCTTTTACTTTTGCCCGAATTTGGATCTACTGCCGATAACGGGTACAGCGAAATATTGAAACCAAGAGGAGATGAAAGAATGAATTTAACAGAAGTTTTAAAGAGTATTGACGATTTTGTCTGGGGCATACCGCTCATTGTACTAATTATGGGTACAGGTATCCTTTTGACGTGTAGAGTGAAAGTGGTCCAGGTTAGAAAACTGGGAAAAGCCCTGAAATTTATGCTGACCAATGAAGAAGGAGCGGAGGGTGAAGTCACCAGCTTCGGCGCTTTCTGTACAGCAATGGCGGCCACCATCGGTACAGGTAACATCGTAGGCGTGGCTACGGCAGTAGCGGCAGGCGGACCAGGCGCCCTATTCTGGATGATCCTGGCAGCATTCTTTGGCATGGCGACCAAGTATTCAGAAGGTCTCTTAGCCGTAAAATATAGGACCATAGACGAAGAAGGTCATGCTTTGGGAGGTCCTTTCTATTACATCGAAAAAGGAATGGGGGCCAACTGGAAATGGCTGGCTAAGCTTTTTTCGATTTTTGGTGTAGGCGCAGGCCTTTTGGGCATCGGCACCATTACACAAGTTAACGGAATCGCTTCTGCTGTAAAGAACTTTGCTGACCCTGACAGCCAGCACATGATTTCCCTGTTTGGCGGGGAGTACTCCATTGCAACGGTAGCGGCGGCAGTAGTCGTGGCAGTTGCTACAGCCTTGGTCGTCATCGGCGGCATCAAACGTATTTCCAGCGTGACGACCATTATCGTGCCATTTATGGCAGTGATGTATGTTGTCATTTGTCTTTCTATCATCATCTATCACATTAAGGATTTTCCGGCTGCAATTGTCGAAATTGTCAAATCCGCCTTTGGACTTCGAGCTATGGCTGGCGGAGCGCTGGGCGCTATGATGGTAGCAATGCAGAAGGGCGTTGCCAGAGGTATCTTCTCCAATGAAGCTGGTCTCGGCAGTGCGCCGATTGCGGCTGCAGCGGCGAAGACTAAGACCACGGTGAGACAGGGCCTGATTTCTATGACAGGAACCTTCATCGATACCATCGTCATCTGTACGATGACCGGTACTACTTTGATTATGACCGGCGCTATGGATCAGGGGCTGGAAGGGGCAGAATGTACTGCTTACGCTTTTGGACAGGGTCTGCCTTGGAGTCAAAGCACGGGCGCTTTCGTTCTGATGCTCTGTCTGGCATTCTTCGCCTTTACTACGATTCTCGGCTGGGACTATTATTCAGAAAGATGCCTGGAATATCTGGTAGGAAAGAAAAAGAATGTGCTTATGACCTATAAATGGATTTACATACTAGCGGTTTTGATTGGACCATTCCTGACAGTAGAAGCGGTATGGACGATTGCAGATATCTTCAATGGCCTGATGGCAATTCCTAATCTAATCGCCCTCGTGGCGCTCAGCGGCGTTGTCGCAAAAGAAACAAAAGAATATTTTGAGAAAGAAGCACATATGAAAATCAGCGCGTAACATTTGACAGCCGTACTTTAACAAAAGAAGTACGGCTCTTTTAATTCATAAGAAATTGCAAGAACGCAATTCCTATGAATTTAAAAGCGGGGTGTGCAGAGGAGTGGGGACAGCCACTTTTTATTAGTATCGATGCATAATCCCTTTGACCGGCGAATATATATATTCTTGTATACGAACGATAGGATGGAGGGACAAGGAATGCTGAGTACGGACAAACTGAAAAACAAAGAAGTGATCAATATTCACGATGGAAGAAGCTTAGGATTTATTTACGATATAGAGGTGAATTTGGAAGCGGGGACCATCGATGGTATTGTAATACCGGCAGAAAAAGGTATCTTTCGATTTTTTGGCAGCAGAGAAGATGATTTCGTCATAAAATGGGACAGGATTAGAACCATCGGCGATGATGTAGTCTTAGTAGATTTAGATACGTTTTGATAAATTCTGTGGAAAATAAACACAATATGTAGTACAATAATGAATATTACAATTTTTACTTGTAGATAAACAACGGGAGGGACAAAATGAGATGTCCATATTGTGAAAATCCAGATACGAAAGTAATTGATTCAAGACCGACGGAGGAAGGACATGCCATCAGAAGGAGAAGGGGCTGCGAAAGCTGCGGCAAGCGTTTTACCACATATGAAAAAGTAGAAGAATCTATCATTATGATTATAAAAAAGGACGGCCGCAGGGAAGCCTTTGACCGCGGAAAGGTGATGAACGGTATCGTCAAAGCTTGCGAAAAAAGGCCGGTATCTATGGCTGAGATTGAGAGAATTGTCGATGAAATCGAACGTGGTCTCAACAATATGATGGAAAAAGAAATTGACAGCACCTTTATCGGGGAATTGATTATGGATCAGTTGAAAAAGGTAGACGAAGTGGCTTATGTAAGATTTGCTTCAGTGTATAGACAGTTCACAGATGTCAATACTTTTATCAAAGAAATCGAAAAATTGATCGGTAACAAATAGGAGACGAAGATGGAAGATATGATTAGAATCGCAGTAGATGGACCTAGCGGAGCGGGTAAAAGTACCATTGCAAAGGCTGTAGCACAGAGACTGGGTATCGACTATATCGATACAGGAGCGATGTATCGGGCCATCGGGTATAAGATGCTGAAAAAGGGTATCAATGTCGATGATTTGGAAGGCATACAGCGACTTTTGGATACGACTGAAATTGATTTTTCCAAAGGGGATATTATCTTGGACGGCCAGGTAATCAATGACTTGATTCGTACACCGGAAATATCAAAACAGGCTTCCAGCTGTTCGGCAGTAGGTATCGTCAGGGAGAAGCTGGTGGACCTGCAACAGAAAATGGGACGAGCAAAGAGCGTAGTCATGGACGGTCGGGATATCGGTACCGTCGTCTTCCCAGATGCGGAATACAAATTTTTTATTACCGCATCGCCTGAGGAACGGGCCAAACGCAGATATAACGAACTGATAGAAAAAGGGCAAAAAGTGAACTACGATCAGGTTTTGGCAGATATTACGGACAGAGACCATAACGATTCGACCAGAGAAATCACGCCTCTCAGAAAGGCGGAGGATGCCATAGAAGTAGATACGACGAACATGACCATAGAAGAAGTCATAGAATATATTTGTAAGGAGATGAAGTAATTATGGCAGTAGTCAAACCATTTAAAGCAGTGCGGCCGGCAAAGGACAGAGCAGACAAGGTAGTCGCACTGCCTTACGATGTCATGAATAGGAAAGAAGCCGTGCAGATGGCAGCAGGCAATCCATGCAGTTTCCTGCATATCAGCAGAGCAGAGATCGATTTGCCGGAGATGAAAGATCCTTATGACAAGTCGGTCTACGAGAAAGCAAAACAGAATATCGAAGAGAACCTCGACAGCGGCGTTTTTATCGAGGAGGAGAGGCCTGCTCTGTACATCTACAGGCAGCAGATGAATGGACGCCATCAGACAGGAATCGTTGGCTGCGTCAGCATCGACGATTATGAAAATAACATTATTAAGAAGCATGAGTTTACAAGAGTGGAAAAAGAGATAGACAGGATCAATCACTTCGATGTCTGTAATGCGAATACGGAGCCTGTCTTTTTGACATATAGGGATAATTTGAAAATTAGAACATTGATAGAAGGCTATATACAGGGACGAGAGCCAGAATATGATTTTGTCTCAAGAGACGGCGTTGGCCATACGTTATGGGTGATTGATGACAACGATTTAATCAAATCTCTCTGCGGACTTTTCGATCAGGTGCCGGACTTCTACATTGCTGACGGACATCATAGAAGCGCATCGGCATGTAAGGTGGGGGAACTGAGACGGGAGCAGCATCCGGATTATACTGGAGAGGAAGAGTTTAACTTTTTTATGGCAGTGATTTTTCCAGACAAGGATTTGCGCATCTACGATTATAACAGGGTCGTCAAAGATTTGGCAGGATACACAAAAGAAGCGTTTCTGCAAAAAATCGCTGAGGCAGGCTTTACGGTTACCGATGAAGGCAGCATGCCGTACAGACCTGACGCAATCCATGAATTCTCCATGTATTTGGAAGGCCATTGGTATAAGCTGGTCTGCGAAGAACGAATCATCCCTGACGATCTCATTGGCGCACTAGACGTTTCTATTTTACAGCAAAACCTTCTGGCGCCGATTCTTAAAATTGAAGATCCGCGCATAGATCAGCGAATTGACTTTGTGGGAGGAATCAGAGGTTTAAAGGAATTGGAACGGCGAGCGACCCTGGATATGAAAGTGGCATTTGCGGTATATCCGGTGTCCATGGAGGAGCTGATGAACATCGCAGACCATGGAGAAATCATGCCGCCAAAATCCACCTGGTTTGAACCAAAGATCGGCAGCGGCTTATTTATGCATAGACTGTAGAATTTTGTGACGTTGTTGCCCGGTTATAACAGATGTCAGGCGTTTTGCCTTGCATTGAATCAGTTTAAAAGCGTAGGACTGTGATATCTGAAACAGGCTCCTACGCTTTTTATTTTGAATGATATTCGTTTTATGATAGGCTAAAGCTTTTCAATTTCTTCCATGGAAAGACCAGTAATTTTTAATATCAAAGACGGTCCAATTCCTTCAGCCTTTATTTTCAAGGCAACTTCTTTTTTGCTCTGATTCTTGCCTTCGACAAACCCCCCATTCTTGCCCTCGGCATAAGATTTCTCTTGATCAAGCCGCATCTGTTCTTCCAGTGTCATCAGTCTCCGCCTCTATTCTGAAGTATTGAAATTTTCCACCCGGCAATGAAGTGCGTGGATGAATGTATCATTCTCCGGCACCTCCATATCGTTTACATAATTGAAAAAAGGTATCAGCTCGAGGGGTGTGTTTTTCCTTGAACACGTTGTATTTACTATTATTTTAAAGGAACTGTCTCCGTATGGCAAGTTGTTTTTGCTGTCATAATTCTGGAAACTGAAGTTCGCAAATTTTTTTCCATGGTAAAATTCTTTCAATAAGTCCCTTGCATAAATCCATATCCTGCATGACGAGACTGAACATGAGATCCTCCTTGATTGTGAACTGTATACTTTCCTTGTTCTTCTCCATATATCTGTATCGATCCTTTCTATCATGTATTGTAAATATATTACAGTAAATAATTGTAGATGAAATCAGTTTTGAAAAGATGAGAAAGAATACATCGAGTATGCAGCAGAATGTCGTGTATAACAAAAGCCTTTGAAGGTAAAAATATCTTTAGAGTTTTTCATTTCACGGAGAGTTTGGGAGGATTTTATGAAGAAAAGGGTCAGAATCGTATTTATACTCAGCATTGTCGTTTTAGCAGGCCTTTGTGGCAGACTGTATTATATTCAGGTCATGTGTCATGAAGAGCTTGAGAAAGGCGCCCAGGGACAGTATGCTATCCAAATTCGAAGTGAGGATGCCAGAGGAACAATCTATGACAGAAATCTTGTCAGGCTGACTGACTCCTGCTCCAGCTATTATTACTTACTGAATAAAAAAGACTGTACTGTGAAGATGGAAACCTTAATCAGCCAGATTGGCGGGCAAATTGCGGGTACAAAAGGGGACAATTACGTAGTATATAAGGCACAGAAATTTGATCGTTACGTCAATGAAAAACTGGTCAATGATTTTGGCGCTTATGTTTTTTGCGGCAGCAGCAGATATGATGAAAATCAAATTGCGGCACATCTGATCGGATATCTAAACGATTCTGACAGCACAGGCGTCTCTGGCCTGGAAAAAATGTTCCAGGACCGTCTGGCCTCTTCTCCAGCAGTCGTATCCATGATGGGAAATGGTATTGGTGAGCCAATCAAAGGCATTGGAATAACTGAACAAGGGACGGGAGATAAAGTAAATCCTTCTGCTTTGGTGACCACAGTGGATGCAAATCTGCAGAAGAAAGTAGAAGAGATTCTCAACGATAACGATGTTTCAGGCGCTGTTGTCGTACTCCAGGTTAAGACTGGACAGGTTATGGCTATGGCTAGCTCACCGGTATTTGACCCCAACCACTTGGACAGCTATCTGACTTCTGAAAATGGCGAATTAATCAACAAAGCGATACAAGGTTTATATCCGCCAGGGTCTGTCTTCAAAATCGTCGTAGCGGCAGCTGCCCTTGAGAGCGGCAGCATCTCAATGGATGATACCTTTGACTGTAAAGGGAAAGTGACCATAAACGGCGTCGATTTAATCTGTGAAGAAAAACAGGATGGCCACGGTACCTTAGATCTGGGCCAGGCCTTTGCAAAGTCGTGTAACTGCTATTTCGCCCAGCTAGGCAAAAAGACCGGCTCTGAAAATATCATCGAGATGGCGCGCCGCATGGGTCTTGGAAAGACAACGATAGCGGGATTTCCCGATGAAGAAGCCGGCAGTTTCCCAGATGAAAGTGAAAGAGAGTACAGCGGCTTATCCAATTTATCCATAGGCCAGGGCAGTCTTTTAGTTACGCCGATACAGATTGCTAAGATGACCAACATCATCGCGAACAAAGGAATTGATCACAATTTATCCGTCATCATGAGCCAGCAAAATGAAGAGGATGCGGGGCAGAGAGTTTTAACTGAAGCGACTGCTACAGAAGTCGGTGAAATGATGGAAAGAGTCATGGTGGAAGGTACCGCTGCCGGCAGTCAGACCCATGTGACAGCAGCCGGAAAAACAGGCTCTGCGGAAGCAGGCGGCGGAAATAACGAAACTGTGCACGGCTGGTTTACAGGATATTTTCCAGCCGAAAATCCAGAATATACCGTGACGGTCATTGCTGAGAATGGAAAAACAGGAAGCAGTTCTGCACTGCCAGTCTTTGAAGAAATTGTAAATTATCTTTATTGATTTAGAGAGACGATAGTTCCTAATACGCATTTACTCTTTTGCGCAGAAGGAAGAGGATGTTAAGGTAACTTGATACAATGACGCCCCAAGTTCTGGCTATATTCAGAACTTGGGGCGTCATTTGATTACTTATTCATATTTTTCCAGCTCAGATCGGAGCTTTGACAGAGCCTTTTTCTCTATTCTGGATACGTAGGAACGGCTGATATCCATGGAGGCAGCGATCTCACGCTGCGTCCTCGGACCTTGACCATCAAGACCGTAGCGCAGATTTATTATTTCTCGCTCTCGGGGCGAGAGCACTTTGTCGATGACTCCATATAACTCGCGAACCTGAAATTTTAAGTTCAGATTGTCGACGATTTCATCAGGGTCGGTACCGAGAATATCGTTAAAGCTGATTTCGTTTCCATCTTTGTCAATACCGATTGGCAGACTGATAGATACTTCTTGCTTATTCTTCTTTGAAGTCCTGATACTCATCAGTATTTCGTTTTCTATGCATCTGGCAGCATAAGTTGCAAGCCTTGCTGCTCTTTTACTTGTGTATGTATTGATTGCTTTTATCAACCCAATGGTACCTATGGAAATCAAATCCTCCTGGGACGTATTAGGGCCGGTATATTTCCTGGCAATGTGAGCGACGAGACGGAGATTTCTCTCTATTAGGACGTCTTTCGCGTTGGGGTCGCCAGCTTCCATCAGCTCTACGTATTCTTTTTCTTCATTTTCGGATAGTGGCAGTG
This sequence comes from Emergencia timonensis, assembly GCF_900086585.1. GTDB lineage: Bacteria > Bacillota > Clostridia > Peptostreptococcales > Anaerovoracaceae > Senimuribacter > Senimuribacter timonensis. The sequence continues at coordinate 2,235,700 of NZ_FLKM01000009.1, read as the reverse complement.
GAAAGGAACTGCTCATATATGTAACCCCCTCTTCGAATTATAAACTATATGCGAGAAGAAGGGGTAAAGTGCATGGCTACCTAAAAAACGGCATGGACCTATTTCAGTTCAAATGACATGCAGTCTGTACACTCGTACATTGTAGGGTTTGCTTCGTGGGTTCCAACTGTGATGCTGTTAAGAGAACAACAGTCAGTATCCTTCGAATGGTTTTTGCACTGGGTAACTGTGCACTTGATGTGTGAATTAGCATTACAACTCATATTAACTACCTCCTAAATTGTTTTTACTGTATTATTTTGCCCGTTAAAGCGAAAAATATTAAGGTCTTTTGCTTGTAAGAAAAGACAAATAATGATATAATTTAACGTGATATTTTGCGATTAATTCAAAAACTGTTATTTTGTAAGGGTGTGGCAAATTTTATTCGCATGGAGGAAGAAAATGCAGATAAAATTATTGCCAGAAAATGAAAGACCTGTTGAAAAAGCGTGCATACTAGGAATAGGAAGATTAACGAATTCTGAATTACTGGCTTTGATTATTCATACAGGCACCAAGAACAAGTCAGCCATCAGGCTGGCAGAAGATGTGCTTGCTTTATGCCCGACAGGGATTGGCAGGCTAGGCGAAAGCTCCTTGGAAGACTTGATGGAAGTGGACGGGATTGGAACAATGAAGGCGTGCACTATTTTGGCGGCCATTGAGCTGGGGAAGAGAATAGCAGCCTCTCCCGTAACTGAAAAAGTCTCCATTGAGAGTTCTGACGATGTTGCCAGAATGTTCATGGAGGAACTGCGATACATGAAGAAAGAACACTTCCGATGTGTGCTCGTCAACGCAAAGGGGGAGATTATCACCGTAGATGAAGTCTCTGTGGGAGAACTGTCCAGCACGGTAGTTCACCCGAGAGAAGTTTTTAGTCAGGCAATCAGGAAAAGCGCTGCTGCTGTCATCTTTGTTCACAATCATCCAAGCGGAGATCCCAGTCCCAGTCAGGAAGACATACAGACGACCAAAAGACTGACTGACAGCGGGGAACTATTGGGAATCCGAGTTTTGGATCATATCATCATCGGTGATGGGAAATTTTCAAGCATGAGAGAAATGGATCTCATCGACTAAGCATTATTGAAATTTTGGAGGTAATATAGAATGTTTAATTTATTTTCGGCAAAGGACATGGGAATTGATTTAGGGACTGCAAATACCTTGATTTACATAAAGGACAGCGGTATCGTGCTCAACGAGCCTTCTGTCATTGCCATGGACAGGAGAAGAGGCGTCACTCTGGCTGTCGGCTTTGACGCGAAAGACATGATTGGCAAAGCGCCGAGCAATATCGATGTGGTGCGGCCGCTGCAGGACGGAGTCATCTCTGATTTTGACAGAACTGCGGACATGCTGAAAGCCTTTATAGAGAAAGCGGTGTCAGCTAACAAAGTAAAAAACTTCAGAGTGGTCGTCGGCGTGCCCAGCGGTGTAACAGAAGTTGAAAAGAGAGCCGTAGAAGAAGTTGTCAGACAGATGGGCGCATCAGAGGTCTACATACTGGAAGAACCTATGGCGGCAGCAATCGGCGCTGGTTTGGACGTTGACAGTTCTACTGCCTGCATGATTGCCGACATTGGCGGCGGAACCACTGACATTGCTATCATCGCTTTGGGCGGTATCGTGGCCAGTTCCTCTATCAGGCATGCTGGGGATAAATTCAATGATGCGATTATTCAATATATGAGAAAAAGACATGCCCTTCTGATCGGAGAGAAAACGGCAGAACATCTGAAGATTGCAGTAGGTTCCGCTTGTCTGGATATCGATGAAAATGGGGATGAAATCATAGAATCGGTAGAAGCTAGTGGCAGGGATATTATTTCCGGACTGCCAAAGACCCTGGAAGTGTCCAACCGTGATATCATGATTGCACTGCAGGAATCCATCGACATCATCATCGACGGCGTCAAGTCAACCATCGAAAAAGCTCCGCCAGAAATCGCTGCCGATATCGCTTCTAATGGAATGATCCTTTCGGGAGGCGGCGGCATGATTCATAATTTAGACATGGTCATCGAAAAGAGAACCGGTATGAAAGCCAGAATTGCAGAGAATGCGTTTGAAGCTGTAGCACAGGGGACCGGTATGAGTCTCAACGATATTGAAAAGTTGAAAATTTATGCAACGAGTATAAATAGAAGATAGGAAAAGTAGGGTATGAAGTGGATTAAAAATCACAAGTTAATCAGTTTTCTTTTGGCAATTATCCTGATCAGCCTCGTGGTGCTGGTCGGTTCCGTTGCGTCTGGCGGCAGGGGGAATATCTTTACAAATATTTTAAACAGCGTGTATTCTGTCGTTGAAAAACCGGTTTCAAAGGTTGCAGGGGGCATCTCTGATAATGTGTCGGGTATATTTTCATATAAACGGATTCAAAATGAAAACGAACAACTAAAAAAAGAGAATGAAGAATTAAAACAGCAGGTGACCAGCCTGACTCTTTCAGCGAATGAACTGAAAGAACTGAAAGCACTATCAAAGGTGCTCAACTATAAGGGCATCGACGGAGCAGGGGATTTGGTCTCTGCCGATGTGGTCTCCATGGATGGAACCAACTGGATGAATATCTTTACCATCGACTGCGGCAGTGAGAGCGGCGTCAAACAGGGCAGTATCGTCATCTGCGGTGACGGCTTGGTCGGCAGAGTGAATTCTGTAGGAAAAGGCTGGGCGAAAGTAACCTCTCTCATCGACGAATCCAGCAAAATCAGTTTTAAGATTTCTGGAAATCTGCAGTTGATCGGTGTTGTCGAAGGTTCTGCTGACGGCAAACTATCCGGATTTATGCTGGACAACAAAGCCAAGGTTTCCGAAGGTGACAAGATCATCACTTCCGGCATGGGTATGTATCCAGCTGGAATTGAAATCGGAAAAGTAACAAAAGTGAAATATGACAGCAATGCACAGTTGCAGAAGGTGACCATCAAGCCTTCCGTAGAGTTTAAATCGCTGCAGAAAGTTTCGGTGATTCTATGAAGTACTGGCAGGGGTTCATACTCTTTTTAGCGGCATTTATCTTGCAGCCTTTTTTCCACAACTTGATTCCGGCATTTGGTGGGAATGTGAATCTGATTCTTTGCCTCACTGTCATCATGACGTTTCTATATGATGAAACTGTAATAGGGATTTTCTTTGGGCTGGTGTTTGGCCTTGCCGGCGATTTGTTCTATGGTATGTACGCAGGTCCGGGTGCATTTTCCCTGGTAGCAGTAGGGGTGGCGGTACTACTATTGAAAAGGTTTGCAAACAAAGAAAATTTTATCAACGCATTGATTACGATGCTTTTGTCAACATGGATGTATGCATCTGTTTACTGGCTGGTCTACTATTTTATCGGCAGTCCATACAGTTATCTATACGCGATGAAGTCTCTGCCTTGGCAGCTTCTGTTCAATACAGTTGTTGCAGCGATACTTTATTTCGTACTAATTAAAAGGGTTATTAAGCACAGAAGAGATAGGTATTTTAGATGAACAAGAATATAAAACTATTCAATTCGAGATATCGGCAGATTGTGGCAATCATCTTTGTCCTTATGGCTATTTTAGCCATAAGGCTTTTTGTCGTCACTGTTCTGCAGCATGACGATTGGACAGCGAAAGCTTCTGATCAGAATACGAAGACGATTCAGACGTCTGCTCCGAGGGGAAATATATACGATCGGAACGGGAATGCACTGGCCTTGAACAAGCAGGTTTTTACCGTAAACTTCAACGCCAGCGCCTTGAGTACGGAAGAAATCAATTCATCCTCGCTGAAGCTGATTAATTTACTGATTAAAAACGGCGATAAGTATACCGACAATTTTCCAATCAAAATCACCGATTCCGGAACATATTATTATACGTATAAAGAGAAAATCAAAACATGGCTGAGAAAACAGGGCTTTGCCGATAATCTGTCGGCGAAGGAGGCCTTCAGCAAACTCTGTATCAAATACAAAGTTGACTACAGTGAGGCCAATCCCGAACAGCGTTATACTGCTATGGAAACGCTGCAGACCAAATACAATCTGGATCCGCCTATTTCCGTCAAGAGTATGACATACACTTACGATAACGAACTGGCAGCGTTTCTCGAAAAGTTTGGATTTGAAAAAGACGAAATAAAAAAAGGCGTGTCGGCCAAAGCCTGCTTCCAAAAGCTGAGAAAGAACTATGAAATCGATAAATCTCTCAGCGACAAAGAAGCGCGCAAGATTTTTATCATTAGAAACGAGATTGCGACCAATGGATTTACACGGTATATCCCGATCAAGGTTGCATCTGATATCAGCAAAAAAACCATCGCTTACATCGAGGAGTCGGGCATTCCGGGACTGGAAGTCTCTTCTGAGACGAAGCGGTACTATCCAAACAAAAACACAGCGGCCCATATTATCGGCTACATGGGTTCCATTTCAGAGAGTGAGTCGAAGGAGTATGTGGAAAAGGGCTACAGCGCCAGCGATTTGATTGGTAAAGACGGCATTGAAGCTGCTTTGGAGGAAAAGCTCCACGGCACCCCGGGCATTCGCAAGATCAAGGTCAACAGCAGCGGTGAATACGTGGAAACCTTAGAAGAAACAGAGGCGGAAAAAGGCTCGGACGTCTATCTGACCATCGATTTAGATTTGCAGAAGACGGCGGAACAGGCTTTAAAGAGGGCCATCGCCAGTGCGGCTAACAGCAGCAGCGGTGCTGTCGTTGCCAGTGATATAGAAACAGGCGATGTTCTGGCTATGGCCAGCTATCCTGATTTCGATCCCAATATCTTTGCAAACGGCATCTCCACCAAGGCCTGGGAGTCGGTGCAGCCGGAAAATGAGAGAGACTATCTGGCGCCGAGACCGCTGATGAATAATGCGACCAGGACTTCCATCGCTCCAGGATCCACATTTAAACCGATTACAGCCATTGCCGCTTTGGAATGCGGCTTAGATCCTAATCGCTATATCACTGACAGGGGCGTTATCAAATACGGCGACAGAGAGTTCGCCTGTTCCGCCTGGAACGACTATGGCGGCACCCACGGCAACGAAACCCTGGAGTGGGGTATCGGAAACTCCTGTAACTATTACTTCTTCTGCATTGCAACAGGAAAAGACTGGGGTACCGGCGCATCATTAGGTTATTCACAGAAAATCACGGTAGACAAGATTTTGAATACCGCCAAGCAGTTCGGTCTGGCAGATAAGACGGGCATCGAAATTGGGGAATTTACCAATGACTTAGCTTCTGAAGAGACAAAGTTGGAAACCTATGAAATCGGTGTGGAAAATTATCTGTATATCAACGCGCACAAACTTTTCCCAGCTGCAGTCGTGGACGATTATGACAAGCTGAAGAAAAATATGGAGACCATCTCCGGCTGGACGAAGGACAACCCGGATTACGAAGAAGTGGTTCAACTGCTGAAGGAAAAGACTGACGTCAAGAAGGATCAGATTGAGAACGTAGCATCTACAGTTAAATTCGACTACTTTATTCAGGCTCAATGGACCACCGGTGACCAGTTTAACCTGTCTATCGGTCAGGGCGACAACGCCTATACGCCGCTGCAGATGGCTAACTACGTGGCGACCTTAGGAAACAACGGCGTCAGAAATCAGGTCAGCGTTGTGGCCGGCGTGGAAGGCGAAGGTGCAACGAAAAAAGACAAGGCTACAGATTTGAATTTAAAGGCCGGAACTTTGGATGAAGTCATCAAAGGCATGAAGCGCGTATGCTCCAGCGGTACCCTTTCAGGCGTATTCGGCAACTTCCCGGTGGAGGTAGCTGGTAAGACCGGAACGGCGGAATACCAGGCTATCAAGCAGCCTGCAAGTGAAGTGAAGTATGTCAAGAACCGTCTCGGCACGCTCAACGCCGCTGCCGGAACTTCTGTCACCTGGTCCAAGGTGAAAAAGACTATGGAAAAGATGATGGAAGAAGAACCAGAGAGATACTCAACTGAGGACAAGACTGTTGACGACGCTGTCATCAAGGCCAGCAATTACAAGATTACCCAGGGTATGATTGACAGTGGAAAAGGCGGCTATGACTACAACGCCTGGACCATTGCTATGGCGCCGGCGGATAATCCGAAGATTGCCGTAGCCGTATTGCTGATTCAGGGCGGATATTCATCCTCAGCAGCGCCAGTTGCAAAAGATATCATCGCCGACTATCTGAACGTCTATGGCGACAAGAAAGTAAAGACTACGAAGACAGACATCGACGGAACGAACAAAGTACAATAAAAAAGACGATAGCTATAATTGATTGGAGGAAGAAATGGGCAAAGTATTTTTAATTGCGTCTGGGAAGGGCGGGACAGGAAAGACTATGTTTGCAGCAAATTTTGGTGCGACTCTTGCAAAAAGAGGAAACAGCGTGGTAATACTGGATCTGGACCTGGGCCTGCGAAATCTTGACTTATATTTTGGACTCGAAAACAATGTAGTATACGATGTGTACGATGTTCTGACCGGCGTATGCCGCATCAAGCAGGCTTTGATCAAGGATAAGCGCTTTGAAGAGTTATACGTCATGGCAGCTTCACCGTCCAGAGACGATGGAACTTTGACACCGCTGCACATGCAGGTTTTGTGTGAGAAGCTGAAGAACACCTATGATTATGTCATCATCGACGCGCCTTCCGGCATCGACGACGGCCTGGTCCTTTCTGCGGCCGGGACAGATGAAGCTATCATCGTCACCATGCCCGAGTATTCAGCCCTGCGCGACGCGGATACTTTGGATCGTGAGCTGCTGAAGCTGGGGATTAAGAACCGCTATGTCGTTCTCAACAAGGTCATTGCGGAAATGATGTCATCCGGATTTGCGCCGCGGCTGCGTGAAATCACGACGATTATGCGTCCGCCTCTTGCAGGCGTAATTCAATTTGACGAGAACATTCAGATTTCAACCAATCTAGGCGTGCCTATCGTGCTGAAAGATGGTACTTATATACAGGAAAACTTCGACAAAATCACAGATCGAATTTTAAATGCGTAGCGAGCAAACAATTATCCCTCTGGAATATCCAGGGGGATTTTTACTTTGCAGACCCGCATTTTTTACCAAATCTTCTAATCATTTTTTTAGAAAGAGTATGGAACGAATGATAAAATAGTCTTGTATCAGATTAAGTCTAATACAAGACTTAAGCTATATATAGAAAGAATCAAATATTTTGTGATTAGGAGAAACCTATGAGTAATAAGAGAAATATGAGAAATGCGATATCGGTCCGAATGCAGATTGGGATTGTCTCGATGCTTTCTATGAAGCCATTGATGAGTTTTACGCCGGCAAGGGAATACATTTAGAATCACAGATGTTCCTTTGATATAAATCATTTATTTTTCAAAAAAGATACTGCTTGCCCAGCAGTATCTTTTTCATGTCCTTTAAAAATTAATTCCTTTACTGCGCATACCAACATCTAACACCAGCCCCAGAGCCAGCATATTGGAGATGATGGAAGAACCGCCGTAACTGAGGAATGGAAGGGTGATACCAGTAACCGGCATCAGTCCGATGGTCATAGCGATGTTCTCAAAGATCTGGAAGGCGAACATGCCGATGATTCCGGCCACAACCAGAGCACCATAGAAATCCAGAGAATTCCTGACAATATTGGCCATGCGTACAAGCAAGATCGTAAATAGACCGATGACAGCTAGTCCACCAATCATGCCTAACTCTTCACCGATGACAGAAAAAATAAAGTCTGATGTTTGGACCGGAATAAAATCCAATTCCTTTTGCGTGCCGTTAAACAGGCCTTTGCCGAACACACCGCCGGAGCCGATGGCAATCTTTGACTGCCATACCTGGTAATTGCCTGACAAGTCCAGGTTTTCTGGATGGAGAAAGGCTTCGATACGCTCTCGTTGGTACTCCGCCATAAACACGTAGGCTACGGGCACGGCAGCGACTACCAGAGCGAAGAACTTTGCGAACACCTTCAGGTTGATGCCAGCGAAGAAGATCATCACGACCCAAATGGCGGCAAAAACCAGCGCGCTTCCCAGGTCCTCCTTAAGGACGATGACGATAATCGGTGCGGCCACGATGCCGGCTTTGATCAGTCCCTTAAAATTGTATAGGTCGTCCCGATGTTCGTTGAGATATCCGGCCATGATCAGGATAAACAGAATTTTTACGATTTCAGATGGCTGGATGGTGATAACCCTCAGATTGATCCAGGATCTGGCGCCAAATTGTTCCATACCCAATCCCGGGATATAAACCATCAGCAACAGCACTAATGACAAGATGTACAAATATTTCTCTAACCCGGAGAACATGCTGTAGTTAAATGATAGGATGACGAAGATGGCGATTGTCCCCAGTATGTAAGCTGCAATCTGAACAATGACATCACGGCTGAAGAAGCCTGTACTAATTTGTGTGCTGCCAATCATCAGAATACTGGTAGCCGCCAGCAGACCGATGACGATGATCATGGCTTTATCAACGTTTTTAATTAAATTTGAAAAATTGTTCATAGTTTTCCCCTCTTGTTCTTGACATTATGTCTATTGCAACATTATAATATATATTGTGCGAATATATCAAGATTTAATTATGTAATGCGAAATTTTTTTAAAAAATACCTTGAAAATATAACAGACGCCGAATGACCGCTTCGAAAGGCGGTAGATTCCATCACTGGCTTTTGGCATCTGTTGCAAGCATCTTAGCCTTCGGGTAAGAGAGGCTTGCCAGGAGCACTGCTCCACTTTAAACAAAGTAGGAAAACACAGAAAACATTTATCTACTGATGTTTTAGGACAACTTAATAGAAAAGGAGGTGCTTTAATGTCTCCAATAATATGGATTATAATTATTGTAGTTGTAGCAGCCATATGCTTATTGATCGGATATATATTAAGAAAAAACATTGGCGAGAAGGCTATTGGAAGCGCAGAACAAAAAGCTAAGAATCTAATACTAGACGCTGAGAATAGATCCGAGACTATCAAGAAAGAGATTACATTAGAAGCAAAAGAAGAAGCTCATCGTATGAGAACCGACGTTGAGCGGGAAGTAAGAGAAAGAAGGGCGGAAATACAACGCTCTGAAAGACGGTTAATTCAAAAAGAAGAATCAGTTGATAGAAAACTGGAAAACATCGAAAAAAGAGAAGAGAGCATTACAAGACACGAAAACGAAATTTTAGAGAAAAAAAGAGAATTAGAAGGTTTTGTCGCAAGACAGATCGAGGAATTAGAAAAGATTTCCGGTTTGACAGCAGACGAAGCGAAGGCGCTTTTACTGGATGAAATTGAAAAGGACGTCAGACACGACGCATCCTTGATGATCAAAGACATCGAGTCAAAAGCTAAAGAAGAGGCTGACAAGAAGGCGAAAGAAATCATCACCGGCGCAATTCAAAGATGCGCGGCAGATCACGTTGCTGAGAGTACCGTATCTGTGGTCGCCCTTCCTAACGATGAGATGAAGGGAAGAATCATCGGTCGTGAGGGAAGGAACATCAGAGCAATCGAAACCTTGACAGGCGTAGATCTGATCATCGACGATACGCCAGAAGCAGTGATTGTATCGGGCTTTGATCCGGTGAGAAGAGAAATTGCACGCATTGCTTTAGAGAAATTGATTGTCGACGGCAGAATTCATCCGGCAAGAATCGAAGAAATGGTAGAAAAGGCAGAAAAAGAAGTCAACGCCATCATTAAAGAAGAAGGTGAACAAGCGACTTTCGAAGTGGGCATTCACAATCTTCACCCAGAGTTGGTCAAGCTTTTAGGAAGGCTAAAATACAGAACCTCTTACGGACAGAATGTGTTAAAGCATTCTGTAGAGGTAGCACATCTGGCAGGACTTATGGCTGGAGAGCTGGGACTTGATGTCAAACTGGCCAAGAGAGCGGGTCTTTTACACGATATCGGTAAGGCTTTGGATCACGAATACGAAGGTACACACGTGGACATCGGTATTCAGGTATTGAAGAAATACAAAGAATCAGAAGCTGTGATAAACGGCATGGCCGCACACCATGGCGACTATGAACCGAAGAGCATGGAAGCTGTATTGATTGCAGCGGCAGACGCCCTTTCAGCAGCTAGACCTGGCGCAAGAAGAGAAACGCTCGATGCATATATCAAGAGACTGGAGAAATTAGAAGAGATCGCGAATACGACCAAAGGCGTAGATAAGTCCTTTGCAATCCAGGCAGGCAGAGAGATTAGAATCATTGCGAAACCAGAAGAGATGAACGACGAGGGTATCGTTTTATTGGCTAGAGATATTTCCAAAAAGATCGAATCTGAATTGGAGTATCCTGGACAGATTAAAGTCAATGTAGTGAGAGAGACAAGAGCAATCGACTACGCGAAGTAGGCTGTAAACAAGAAATCTAACTCCCCATGTAACGTGGGGAGTTATTTGTTCAATTTGAGGAGTATATGGAAAACAGAATTAAGGAAAGCACATCGTATTATAAGAGATTGTTATTGTTGGCTGTGCCAATCGTCATACAGCATCTCATTACCGTGGGGTTGAATCTGGTAGACAATATCATGATCGGCCGTTTGGGAGCGCTGCCCTTGGCCGCAGTAGGTTCTGCCAATCAGGTATACTCTATTTATGAAATGGTGCTATTCGGTCTTTTCAGCGGGGCGGCAGTTCCTCTGGCTCAGTATTACGGGGCGCGGGATTACAAGAATATTAAGCGCATTGTCGGTATGGACATTACTGTCGGTCTGTCAGCAGCATTGGTGACTCTGATTATGGCGCAGCTCTTTGCTCCGCAGATTATCAGCCTCTTTGCAGAAGAGCAGGAAGTAATTCGCCTTGGGACACAGTATATCAGAATCGCCTCCTTTACCTATCTGACTGTCGCTGTCAGTTTTGTCATTTCCTACAACTCCAGATCGGTGCAGATTGTCAAGGTGCCGACGATTATAAATATCTGCTGCATCTTGACAAACACGCTTTTAAATTATATCCTTATTTACGGAAATTTTGGTGCACCTGCTTTGGGCGTGCGAGGAGCTGCGATTGCTACACTGATCGCCAGAATCATTGAACTGGCATCGCTTGTGATTTATCTGTGCGTTGACAAAGATCATCCGTTCCACGGAAAGCTTTCGGAGTTTAAAGGTTTCAGCAGAGACCTGTTCCGTCGTGTCATGAGGACTGCTATGCCGGTGGTCGTCAGTGAGGGTGGATGGTCCTTAGGTGTCACATTAACCTTTGCAGCTTATGGTAAAATCAGTGCAGAAGCTCTGGCTGTGATGCAAGTCAGCAACGTTCTCTGCGTTTTCTGTCAGTGTGCATCATTTGGACTTGGCAACGCGTCAGCTGCTTTGACGGGAGAAACTCTGGGGCAGAAGGAAACAGCGCTGGCTTATGAGAATACGAAGAAATACATGAAAGTACAGTGGCTTCTGACAGGAATCATGACTGTGATGATTTTGGCTTTAAGGGGACCCATAGCTTCCATCTATCACTTCGACGAGCAGACCACGACCATGCTGATGCTGGCACTGGGCGTTTTCGCCTTTACCATGATACCCCGCATGATTGCCTACGCCGTGCAGTGCGGCATTCTGCGGGCCGGCGGTGACACTTTGTTCTGCATGGCAGTCGAGCTTTCCTGCAATCTGGGAATAGAAGTGATACTGGCCTATGTCAGTGTGCTTGTTTTCCACCTGCCGCTGCACCTCTGTATTGCGGTTGCCGCTGCAGGAAATCTGCTCAAAGCGATTATTGAGTATAGAAGATATCTGAGTAAAAAATGGATTAATGTAATAATATAGGTGAGAAATATGTTTGTATATTTGGACAATAGCGCGACTACGAGACAATACGATGAAGTTACCAGACAGATGAAAGAGGCGATGGATGATTTCTATGGCAATCCTTCTGCCCTTCACTCTTTGGGACTGGCCTCAGAGAAAAAAATCAGAGCCGCAAGACAGAACCTGGCTAGTGCTTTAGGGGCGAAGGAAGAGGAGATTGTCTTTACTTCCGGCGGTACGGAGAGTGACAATATGGCCCTTTACGGTATCGCGCAGGCAAAGAAACGGGAAGGCAAGAAGATTATCACTTCAAAGGTCGAGCATCCCGCTGTCCTGGAGGCATGCAAGGTATTAGAAAAAGAAGGATTTGACGTCACGTATATCGGGGTGGATGATCAGTGCCGTCTCGATACAACGCAGCTGCGTGCTGCCATAGACGATCAGACTACGCTGATTTCCATCATGGCGGTAAACAACGAGACGGGAACGATCATGCCTGTGGAAGAGATTAGCAGGCTCAAGGGGCGGTCTATTCTTCATGTGGACGCTGTCCAGGGGTTTGGGAAAATTAGCTTGCAGGGTTTAGGAGCGGACCTGATTTCTGTCAGCGCTCATAAGATTCATGGCCCAAAAGGTATCGGCGCGCTTTATGTTAAAAAGGGCGTCAACTTGCCGGCTTTCATCGTCGGCGGCGGCCAGGAGCGCCACATGCGCTCGGGTACTGAAAACGTACCGGGCATCATCGGCTTTGGCGCAGCCTGTCAGATCGCCATGAGTGATATTGACGGACGTATGGAAAAAATGGCGGCAGCCAGAAACTATCTGTTAGCGGGAATCTGCGACCAGATTTCCGACATCCGGGTTAACAGCCCCGAGGATGGCGCTGCATCGGTATTGAATATTTCTTTTCTGGGGACGAGAGGTGAAGTTTTGCTCCATACGCTGGAACAGGATCAGATCTTCGTTTCCACTGGATCCGCCTGCTCTTCCAATAAGAAGGGCGGTAGCCACGTCCTAGCCGCTATGGGTCTTTCGGACAAGGAAATCGAAGGTGCCATTCGATTTAGTTTTAACGAGTTCAATACCACAGAAGAGATGGATTACGTCATAGCAAAAGTCAAAACGGCAGTGAAGCGCTTCCGCAGATTGGGGTCGTTTAGATAATGGAGTTGCCCCACTTTGCGCAGCAAATCGATGGGAACTCCTTATGCTTTATCGCCCCACGAGCGGAGGGAGTGGCTAGGCGATAGTCGTATAATGGTCTGGTCCCGATTTGCGCAGCAAATTGATGGGAACGCTTTATGCTTTATCGCCCCACGAGCGGAGGGAGTGGCTAGGCGATAGTCGTATAATGGTCTGGTCCCGATTTACGCAGTAAATCGATGGACAGACCTTATGCTGACATTCCCCGGCTTTAGCCGGTCTGGAACGTGTCGTATAATGGAGTTGCCATGCTTAGCTGCGTCAACCGCGGCGTTTCACCGCAATCTGCCATAATTGAGTAAAAAATCGCCTTTTAGGCATTTTATCTAAAATATAAAAGATATATACCCCCATAGGGTAGGAGAAGTAGGAGTAGAGCAATGAACGAACAGAATATTTTCATCGTCAGGTGCGGTGAAGTGGCGCTCAAGGGGATGAACAAACCATATTTTGAGCGCATGTTGGTAGAGAGAATCAAAAAGAACGTAAAACAATTTGCCGGTGTGGATGTGCGCCGCCATGAGGGACTGATCTACGTCAGGGCGGACAAGTCCATAGACAGAGAGCAGCTCCTCAAACAGATCGGCAAGGTCTTTGGCGTAGCGTCCATCAGCCCGGCGGTAGAAGCTCCGAGCAATCTGGACGCCATCGGAGAAGAAGCGGTCAAATATATGCTGGATCTGATTGAGACCAAGGGAATCAAGACCTTCAAAGTGGAGGCGAAGAGAGCGGACAAGAACTTCCCGGTCAAGTCGCCGGAAATCGGCAGAATTATCGGCGCTAAGGTTTTGATCGGCTGCAAAGTGCTCAAAGTGGACGTTCACAATCCTGACGTGCATCTTTTCGTCGACGTGAGACACGACAAATCCTACATTTATCAGCAGAAAATTGCTGGCTTTGGAGGGCTTCCTCTCGGAACCAACGGAAAAGGCATGGTGCTTTTGTCCGGCGGCATCGACAGCCCCGTGGCAGCCTGGATGATGGCCAAAAGGGGCATGCTCATCGAAGCAGTTCATTTTCATTCCTATCCATACACTAGTCAGCGGGCGCAGGAGAAAGTGGAAGACCTGGCGCGGATCGTCGCTTCCTACTGCGGTAATTTCAAGATGCACGTCATCAACCTGCTGCCGATCCAGGAGCAGATTGTGCAGAACTGTCCGGAGGAAGAGACTACGATTCTGGTCAGACGTTTCATGATGCGTATTGCAGAGAAAATCGCTGAAAAGAATGGCGGCATGATGCTGATTACAGGTGAAAACCTGGGACAAGTTGCCAGCCAGACGGCAGAAGCTCTGGTGGTGACGGATGCCTGTGTCAAAATGCCTGTCATGCGGCCACTGATCGCCATGGATAAGGTGGACATCATGGACAAGGCGGAAGAAATCGGCACTTTCGAGACCTCCATCCAGCCTTACGAGGACTGCTGTACCGTGTTCCTGCCGAAGCACCCGTCGACGAAACCGAAGCTGGATCGGATCATAGAATCCGAAAGTAAATTGGATGTTGACCAGCTGGTAGAAGCAGCCGTGGCATCAGAAGAGATTGTCCAGATTCGACAAAATTAGTACAAAACCCCCATTTTCTCTTAAAGACAAGGCTTCGAACCGGGATTATAATAGAGGAAAGGGGGTTTTTCTATGGATACAATTTTTTATATAAAAGGCGATACGTTGGTGGTCTGCCTGTCAGGTGAGATCGACCATCATGTCGCAGAAAAAATCAGGAATGACATAGATGATGAGATAAAACTTTACGAAACGAAAAATCTCATCATGGACTTTTCAAAAGTGACTTTTATGGACAGTTCCGGTGTAGGCGTTGTCCTCGGAAGATATAAAAAGGTAGGTGAACTGGGAGGAACTGTGACAATCCGTAACGCGGACAGGTTAGTCAAGCAGATTTTAGACATGTCGGGTATTTTCTCCCTGATGAAATACGAAGAAACAGAGAATTAGGAGGAAGAGATGGAAGGAAATATTGTAAAACTGGAATTTGAAGCGCTGCCAGAAAACCAGGGTTTTGCCAGATCAGTCGTCAGCGCTTACTGCGTCAGTCTCGACCCTACCCTGGAGGAACTGACGGAGATTAAAACGGCTGTATCTGAGGCTGTAAGCAATGCAATCATACATGGATATGAGAGAAAAGGTACAGGACAGATTGAAATGGAACTGAAAACCATGGATAAGGATAAGGTTTACATCAAAATTACCGATTATGGCAAGGGAATCCGCGACATCAAAAAGGCTAGGGAACCGATGTTTTCCACAGAGGAAAGCCGGGAGATGTCCGGCATGGGTTTCACTGTTATGGAGAGTTTCGTAGACAAAGTATTTGTAGAGTCAGAGCCGGATAAGGGAACAGCGGTGACTTTGATCAAATATCTGGATACTTATTATGGCGTATAAGTATGTGCCGGTCCCAAAGGAAGATACATATGAACTAATTAGAAAAGCACAAGAGGGTGACGAAGAAGCAAAGGCTTTGATTATAGAACAGAACACAGGTCTGGTGAAAAAAATCGCGCTGAAATTTTTATCCTCTGAATACGAGACAGACGATCTGATACAAATCGGATATATGGGACTGCTAAAAGCGGTGTATAAATTTGAACCTGAATATGACGTGATGTTTTCCACGTATGCTGTTCCCATGATTATTGGGGAAATCAAACGTTTTTTCAGGGACAACGGAAAGATCAAAACCAGCAGAAGCCTGAAGTCAGAAATCTATGCGCTGAAGAAAGTACAGGATGAACTCTGTAAAAAAAATGGATGCCAGCCGAGGATCAGTGAAGTGGCTGAAGCGATGAATCTGCCCCCGGAACATGTTGTAGAGATCATGGAGGCATCGTCAGCTCTGTCTAATGTAGCAAGCCTTGACAACCAGTTGGTGGAGGAAGAATACGACGCCTATTACAGCGAGGCTTCTCCTGAGAACAATCTGGACAGCATCATGATTAAAAAGGAAATCGCAAACCTGAAAGCTCGTGAACGTCAGGTTATTATTTTGCGCTATTATAAGGACATGACACAGCAGGAAATCGCCAAGCTGATGGGAATTTCGCAGGTGCAGGTGTCGAGAATCGAAAAGAAGGCCTTGGAAAATATCAGGCAAAAAATGGTTGAATAGTGAGTCGATAGTAACTCAGTCACTGAATTCGACATTTTCTTGCAAGAAATGCAAAAATGACTTGCAAAAAGGATTCAAAAGTGGTTTACTATATATGTATGCTGTTATTTTTGTAACAAACAAAACAGTATGGTATAACGCGGTTAAAAAAACATCCTCTCAATGAGGGGACCGTTATTATAATTTAAGGAGGCATTTACATGAACTTTCAACTAACGAAGGAACAAGAGTTCGTAAGAAAAATGGTAAGAGAATTTGCCACTAACGAAGTTGAACCATTAGCTGCAGACATTGACCAGGAACACAGATTTCCAGAAGAAACTGTGGAAAAGATGGCCAAGTTTGGCATGCTGGGTGTTCCATTCCCAACTCAGTACGGTGGAGCAGGCGGAGACCACATCTCCTACGCAATCACTGTAGAAGAATTATCAAGAGTTTGCGCATCCACAGGCGTAATCTGTTCAGCACACACTTCACTTTGCTGCTGGCCTATTTTCAACTGGGGTAACGAAGAACAGAGACAGAAATATCTGCCAGACCTGTTATCCGGTAAAAAATTAGGTGCTTTCGGTCTGACAGAGCCAAACGCTGGTACAGATGCAAGCGGACAGCAGACAAGAGCTGAATTAGTTGGAGATAAATGGGTCTTAAACGGAGCAAAGGTATTCATCACTAACGGCGGATATGCTGACGTTTTCGTTGTAATGGCTATGACAGATAAGAAAAAAGGAAACCACGGAATCAGTGCTTTCATCGTAGAGAAGAACGATCCAGGTTTCTCAATTGGTAAAACAGAAGACAAGATGGGTATTTGCGCATCTTCTACTACTGAACTTATTTTCCAGAACTGTGAAATCCCTCAGGACAGAATCTTAGGTCAGGTTGGAGACGGATTCAAGGTTGCTATGTCAACTCTTGACGGCGGCCGTATCGGTATCGCTTCCCAGGCTCTAGGTATCGCACAGGGTGCATTTGACGTTACAGTTGAATACATGCAGGCAAGAAAACAGTTCGGCAAGAAATTATCACAGATGCAGGCGCTGCAGTTCGAGATGGCTAATCTGAAGACAAAGATCGAAGCTTCAAGATTGTTAATCTACAAGGCTGCTGACCTGAAAGACAAACACCTGCCATACGGTGAAGCTGCTGCAATGGCTAAACTGTTTGCTGCTGAAACTGCAATGGAAGTAACCACGAAGTGCGTTCAGTTCCACGGTGGATATGGATACACGAAGGATTACCCAGTTGAAAGAATGATGAGAGACGCTAAGATTACTGAGATTTACGAAGGAACTTCAGAAGTTCAGAGAATGGTAATCGCTGGTGCGACTTTCAAAAAATAAGATAGTAGGAGGAAATAGAAATGGCATTTAAGATTATCGTATGCGCAAAGCAGGTACCAGATACAAACGTTATCAAAATTAACCCTAAAACTGGTACTTTGATCAGAGACGGCGTTCCAAGCATCTTAAACCACGACGATGCAAACGCTTTAGAAGAAGCACTGAAGATTAAGGATAAGTATCCTGATACATATATTACAGTTGTTACTATGGGACCTCCTCAGGCTAACGATCTGCTATTCGAATGTATAGCAATGGGAGCTGATGAAGGCGTACTCGTATCCGACAGAGCAGTTGGTGGTTCCGATACATGGGCTACATCAAACACTCTGGAAGCAGCAATCAGAAAGATTGGCGACTTCGATCTGATCTTTGCTGGAAGACAGGCAATCGACGGAGATACTGCCCAGGTAGGACCACAGATTGCTGAAAAATTAGACTTACCTCAGGTTACATATGTTGAGGAATTCGAGATTGCTGATAACATGAAGGATATCACTGTTAAGAGACAGTTAGAAGATGGTTATGAACTGATCAAACTTCAGACTCCTTGCATGCTGACAGCAATCAAAGAACTGAACACTCCTAGATATATGAGCATGTCAGGGATCTTCGCTGACAAAGAAATGAAGACTTGGAACGCGAAGGACATCGAAGTTGACCTCACTACAGTAGGTCTGGAAGCTTCTCCTACAAACGTATTCAGATCATTTACACCTGCTCCAAAGGGCAAGGGCGTTACAATCGAAGGAGATACTGAAAAAGAAATCGCTGACAATCTTTTAATCAACTTAAAAGGAAAGCACGTAATCTAATTTAGGAGGAGGAATAACAATGGCTATTGAAATATTAAAAGAGAAATGTATAGGCTGCGGACTATGCTTCAAATCATGTCCTTACGATGCCTTCGAATTCGAACCATATGACGGCAACAAAGCTGGCAAGATTGCAAAAGTCAATGCAAAGTGCTCATTCTGTAACCAGTGCTTAACTGCTTGTAAGTTTGGCGCTATCAAAGAAAAAGCACAGGAAGCTGCAGTTGATCTTTCCGCATACAAGAATGTATGGGTATTCGCTGAACAGAGAGACGGAAAATTAATGAACGTTGCTCTTGAGCTGATCGGTGAAGGATACAGACTGGCAAAAGAAATCAGTGAAGATACAAAAGTTTGCGCTTTATTAGTTGGTGACGGAATCGACCACCTGGCTGAAGAGTGCTTCGCATATGGCGCTGAAGCAGTTTACATGATTCAGGATCCATTACTGAAGAACTTCACAACTGATGGTTATACAAAAGTAATCAAGCAGGCGATTGACGAATATAAGCCTGAAATCGTTCTTTACGGCGCTACTCATATCGGTCGTGACCTGGCTCCAAGAATTGCTGCCAGATGCAACACTGGTCTGACTGCTGACTGTACAAGACTGGACGTAAAAGTATCCAGCTACATAGACTTCGCTAAGAAGAATACTACATTAGATACTTCCACACTGGATCCAGACGATCCATCAACTGGAATCAAGCAGACTCGTCCTGCATTCGGCGGTAACCTGATGGCTACCATCATCTGCCCTAAGACCAGACCGCAGATGTCAACTGTACGTCCAGGCGTAATGCAGAAGAGAGACAAGGTTGAAGGCGCTACTGGTGAAGTAATCAACGTGAAACCTGAAATCACTGCTGCTGACATCAGAACGCAGATTGTTGAAATCGTAAAATCAGCTAAGGAATTAGTTTCCCTGACTGACGCTGAAATCATCTGCTCCGGCGGAAGAGGACTTGGCGATGCTTCCGGTTTCGAACTGATTCAGAAGTTCGCTGACAAGGTTGGCGGAGTTGTAGGTTCTTCTCGTGCAGCTGTTGACGCTGGATGGATTGACCACTCCCACCAGGTTGGACAGACAGGAACGACTGTTAAGCCTAAAATTTACTTTGCATGCGGTATTTCCGGCGCAATCCAGCACTTAGCTGGTATGCAGACTTCAGACATCATCGTTGCGATCAACAAAGATGCTGATGCTCCTATCATGGAAATTGCTGACTACGCAATCGTTGGAGATCTGTACAAAGTGATTCCTGCAATTATCGACGAATGGGATAATGCAGAAAAAATGTACGACGCTTCCACAAAATAATCAATTGAATTAAAAAAGTGCCAGCTTGTCTGGCACTTTTTGATTGGAATGATTGACTACAATTTTTCGATTGCTTCTTTAGACAGACCGGTGTATTTGGAAATGATCTCGTCGTCAAGACCGTCAGCCTTCATCTTGCGTGCAGTGTCAAAGGCAGCATCTTTTTTGCCCTCAGCAAGTCCCTCTTCGCGTCCTTCTGCAAGTCCTTGTTCTAGCCCTTCTTTTTTTCCGATGCTGTAACGCACATTCAGTTCCTCTTCAAGTGTCATAATCTGTTCGATCTCCTTTCTGCCGTTCAGGTCCTCCACCATCTGGTGGATCTGGCCGATGAAGGGGTCGTCGCCTTCTGTCTCCTGGCTGCTCAAATAGCAGAAGAACTCCCTCAGGGGCTCCGGAACCTTTTCTTTTGGACAGGTTGTGTTCAAGATTATTGTAAATGTTCCGTCACCGTATGGCAAGGATTTTTTGACATCATATTTTTCGAAGGAATAGACAGGCTCGCCCATACCGTAGTGGTCGAAGGTGCAGATGAAGATGACGAAGGAAGGGCGCAACTCTGTATACTCTGCGCCTGCGTGGAGCTGGTTGATGTCCATGGCGGCATGGTAGTAACGGCCGCGGAGGGGCAGGTAGGACTGTTTCTGGACCTGCATTTCGATATCGTTCCAGGACTCCCCGTCCTCAAACAGGACGTCCAGGCGGACGCTTTTTGCGTAGAGTCCTGGTATGATGGTCTTCTCCGTCTCCGATGAGGGCGGCTCAGGGAAACGGATCTTACTGATTTTGCGGCCGGGCAGGATGCGTTCAATCAGCTCGCGGCAGAGTTCGGCGTCCTTCATGACAATGGCAAAGACGAGGGGGTTGGTAATGGGGTATTTGACCTTTGTTAGTTTCATAAGTGCTCCTTTGCTGTATGTGTATATGTAAAATATTTACTGTAATTATTTTACATAATGCTGAATGAAAAGTCAAGGGGCCTTTTATACCACAAACGCATGTTTCTTTACAATAGAGTTAGGTTTTTTGCTATATCCAGGCATTCTCTGCGTAACTGAATTATGATTTTGGAGCATTAGCAGGGGAGTATCTCTGATTTCGGTTATTTTTTTCATGAATTTCAGTGTCTAAAATGCCGTATGCAATCCATAAAAGTAACTACATGCCGCATATTTACAGATGCTGTAAGCAATCACGGCTGTTTTGATGAAAATGACTTCGTATACTATCATGTGGTTACGCGAGACCTGTAAGACAGCGTCAAAAAACCTAACTTTATCGTACCAACTGTTCACTACATACCCCTATCCCCTATATAGCTGCCATTCGGGTAGAATGAATACCTTGAAAACTGCAGCACAATTAACATACAGAATAAAAAGAATTATCAGATAACTTGTTGACTGCGTCACAGCAAAGTGCTATCATAGAAGTTGTAAAATGGGCGAAAACGTTGAAATATTAACGCAATAACGCGTTAATATAGTAAAGCGAAACCCGCTGGATATGAAAGAAAGGAAGGATGAGATGAAGAAGAGCTTTAGAAAAATCCTAGTCATCTGCACAGTGCTTGCTATGATATTAGGTACAACCTTTGCTAGCGCAGCGACGAAGACTGAAGTCACGTCGCTTGACGGTGCCAAAGCTAAGGTACAGGTTGACTGGAACCATCGCTATACCTACGATGAACTCGGGAAACAGCTTAAGGATTTGAATAAAGCATATGGCAAGTTGAGTAAGCTGGAGACGATTGGCAAGACCCATGAGGGCAGACCGCTATACTGCATGACCATTACGGATCAGTCAGTAGCAAAATCCAAGAAGACAGAAGTAACCGTTTTCGGCAATATTCATGGCGGAGAAAGAGAAAGTGCTTCCAGTGCCATGTACAGCGCCTGGTATCTCCTCGAAAACTCTGGAACCACCAAGGTAAAAACTCTATTAAAGAATTACATCGTATATGTAATTCCGGTTATCAATCCAGATGGATATGAACAATCCTTTATCTGGAACACTCGTCAAAACATGAAGCCTACAGACCATGATGGTGATGGCATTCCATTTAACGACAACTACAAGGATATCGACGGCGATGGCTATATCGCTGATATTTCTGCAGTAGATGCTGCAAAGACTGTAACAGGTTCTGCAGGACGCGAAAGTGATGATGCTAACAAAGACGGCATTTTGGGCAACGATCCAAAAGGCAGCAATATCGATATGAACCGTACCTTTGATTATCTGTGGGGAGAGGATGGCGTCATGGATTCAGAAGGAGAAGCACCTGCAACAGAACCAGAAATACAGGCCGTACAGAATTTCATTAAAGCACATCCGAACATGACCTGTCTGGCAACCTTACATACTGGAATTCAGTGCGTATTGTATCCATGGGGATATCGAAAAGCCCATAAAGATTTGGACGATATGAACGACATCAAGTACATGGATCAGACTGCAAAAGAAATGGCAAAGACCATCGCAGAGGGAACTCAGAGAAACTTCTACTACAAGCAGTCCTATCACGACTATCCGACTTATTCGGAACTGATTGACTATGCTTATGGCAAGTTCGGCATCCACCCATATACCATCGAAGTATATAGCGGCGGAAGCAGCGAAGACTCCGCTTACGATCCGAATCACGATCTCTCATCTGATAAAGGCTGTAAGTGGAACAACAAACTGCCAGATGTAAAAGAAGTCTACTACACCCACGAAGAAGCGGCCAAGATTTTAGAAGCGGCTGGCGTCGATCCTGCCAATCTGCAGATCAAAGATAAAGCGACCAACGAATATCGTCTGTGGAAGGCGAGTGAAGGTCTGCTGTTCAAAACTTCGGCAACCGCGCAGATGGTCGACAAAGCGCCTGAGGGCCAGGATGTCATGGTCAACGGCGTGATGAAGGGCATCCTGAAGATGTTCGAAAACGAGAAGGCCGTCAACACGGTCAAATTGACTGTCAAAGCATCTGCCTCAAAGGGCAAGGTCAAACTGACCTGGAATAAACCAAAAGGACAGATTACCGGCTATCAGGTTCAGAAATCCAAGTATTCAGCGAAAGGTTTTTTGAATGTGAACAAGAATACGACTAAAACTAGCATTACCAATACCAAGAACCTAAAAAAAGGAACGACTTACTATTATAGAGTAAGACCAATCAGTAAAGTCAATGGAAAGACTACCTATGGACAATGGGCAAAGGTCAGCGTAAAAGCAAAATAAAGTATTTGCGAGGAGCTGTTGCAAATGTGATTGATGAATTCGATCAACTGGAGCGACAGCTCCTTTTTTGTATCTATCTGTCAAAACCCTTGTCATGCTAAGAGACACGGCAAAGATGGAAGACAATTTATAAGTCATAGCATTCGTTATTGAATATCAACTGTTTGTTTGATATAATATTATAGGATAAAAGTAAGACAAATGTAAGTAGTGATACAGAAGAGGTGAATAGCAATGCTGAGAAACAGAATACGTTCTAATTCAGGTGCGACAATACTGTTAGCGTTGCTGTTTTTCTTGTTATGTGCTTTGGCGGGTTCAATCATTCTGTCGGCGGGAAGTGCCGCAGCAGGCAGAATCAGTGGATTAAAGGAGACGGAGCAGTCTTTTTATTCCGTAACTTCGGCTGCCCAGATTATGAGGGAAGAAATTGAAGGGCAGGAGTTTCAGGCTTATACAGAAGATGGCGGCTCTCCAACCTATACAGCAGTGCCGGACAGTGAGATTAAAAAGATTCTCATAGACGCAGTTATAGAAATCTATGAGAGAAAAAAGGCGGAGTCGGGAGAAACGCTTACCTTCTATCCTTCCAGCGAGACATTAACGGATGTGATGGGCAAAGTAATTGCGAATTTTATTATGACGGACGATTATAGAATTGAGATTACATTCAGCATGGAAAAATCGAAAAAATATATTTGCAAACTGACCGCCAAGGCCATCGTGAACAGAAGAACATCTCGATACGAAGAAGAAAAAGACGGCAAACTTGTGGAGGTTAAACGGGAGGATATCCATGTTTATTGGAACGAGTGCACCATTGACAAGGGCTGATTAGGAAGTGATTGAATGCAGTTTATTTATAAAAAAATAAAAAAAGACAACGGAGAATCTCTGGCAGAAGTTCTGGTAGCAATCTTAATTTCAGCAGTAGGGATGCTTATGTTGTCTTCTCTGATCTATGCGTCTACTCATATGATAGAAAAAGGAGATGCAAAGATTACAAAGATTTATAACGGGGTTAACGCCATGGAAGAAAAACAGGATGGCATATTATCCAATCAAGAACTGACCATATCGGGAGCAAAGGGGAATACACAGATTAAAATTGATATTTATCACGACGAGAAGTCCGGTTTGATGTCATACGAAAAACACGAGGGCAGCAAGTGATGAGGGCGCGGATGAAAAACAAAGAAGGCTTTTCCATCTCTGAGATGCTGATGGTAGTGATGATTCTGAGCCTGATTATCGTCATACTGGGCAGCGGCGTCATGGTAGTAAAAAATGCTTATGAGAGGATTACCTTAAAGGCAGAAGCGCAGACCCTTCTCTCCACGACGATTACCAAAGTAACAGACGAATTTCGATTCAGCAAGTACATCAATGATGATGGAACATCGCCAGCAAAATTTACCAGCGGGATTCGCGGATATGAAATATGGTTTGAAGATGGCGATGGGACTAGTGGTAAAAAGGGAATTTTAGTCTGCAATCTAGGAGGAACTTCTACGCAACTGCTGACCGACAAGACCATGACCAGCAGATTGACGCCGACGATTACATATCAATACGATAAAGATAAAAATTTGTTTACTGCTACCATAACCATTGCCACCAAAGAGAATCAGAAGTTCCTGCAACAGGAAATCAAAGTAAAACCAATCAACTAAAGGAAGGAACCTTAGATGAAACATAAACGACTTGGAGACGTATTGACATCAGTAGGGCTGATTTCGGATGAACAGCTGGGTGAAGCGCTCGCACTTCAAAAACAGTCGAAAGACCGTTTGGGAAAAGTTTTGATAGATAACGGCTTCATTACAGAAGCACAGCTGATAGAAGCGCTGAGAATGCAGCTAGGCATCGATTTTATCGATTTGACCAAAGTGACTATTTCCCCGGAAATGGTAGAGCAAATTCCCAAGAACATTGCCAAGAAACACGGCGTCGTGCCGGTAAAGGTTGTAAAGGACACTTTATACCTGGCGATGAAGGATCCTTTGAATTTTATGGCGGTAGAAGAAGTTCGCGCTACTTCGAGGAAAAAAATCATCCCGATGATTGCTTCAGAGAATGCAGTAGAACACGCGACCAGCGCCCTTTATGGAAATGAGGGTGCGGCAAAGGCCATGGCGCAGATGCGGGCAGAGTCAGGATTCAGACCGGACGAGGCTACCATGGATTTTGCTGATACAGAAGAAAACAGCGCGCCTACCATCAGACTGGTCAACTCCATTATCGAGAGAGCTGTCACAGAAGACGCCAGCGATATTCACTTTGAACCGAGCAGCGGCAATATGAATGTGAGAATGCGAATAGACGGGAGTCTGCACAATATCCTGCAGATACCAAGAGATCTTCAGGATTCCGTGATTTCCCGTTTGAAGGTAATGGGCAGAATGGATATTTCCGAACGTCGCATACCACAAGATGGCCGCAGCGAACTAAGGCTGAAGAGTAAGAACATCGACCTTCGTATGTCTACGCTGCCGACAATTTTCGGTGAAAAGATCGTTATCAGACTTTTGGCGAGAGATGAACAGATGTTAGACCGGGAGGGAATCGGCCTCATGGATGACGACTCCAAAAAACTGGACCGATTATTAAAGCACAGCAGCGGTGTGATTTTGATCGTGGGCCCAACGGGTAGCGGCAAATCTTCTACCATGTATACTATTATCAAAGAGTTGATCAGCGAGTCCACCAATTTGATTACGTTAGAGGACCCGGTGGAATACAACATTGACGGAGCGACGCAGGTACAGATTAACGAGAAGACTGGCCTGACTTTTGCCAGCGGCCTGAGGGCAATTTTGCGTCAGGATCCGGACATCATCGCCGTGGGGGAAATCCGTGACGGTGAGACGGCAGAAATCGCAATGAGAGCTGCTATGACAGGTCATCTGGTGATCTCTACAATCCATACAGAGGATGCCGTATCCGCAATCGACAGATTGAAGGATATGGGGGTTGAACCTTATCTCATCGCTGGAGGCATCAGAGGCATCATTTCCCAGAGATTGGTAAAGAAAGTCTGCAATAACTGCCGGGAAACCTATCTGCCGGACCCGGAATTGTGCGATATGGCAGGTATCGATTTGAGTAGTGATGACAGGCAGTTTTACCACGGAAAGGGCTGTCCGATGTGTTTTCACAGCGGCTATAGAGGAAGAATCGGCGTATTTGAAATTCTGACCTTTAACGATGAACTGAGATCGTGTATTACG
The DNA here is from genome assembly GCF_900086585.1 of Emergencia timonensis. Taxonomy (GTDB): domain Bacteria; phylum Bacillota; class Clostridia; order Peptostreptococcales; family Anaerovoracaceae; genus Senimuribacter; species Senimuribacter timonensis. Next base: position 2,209,649 of record NZ_FLKM01000009.1, on the reverse strand, counting down.
CAGGACTGTGATAAACAGGAGCTGCGTCAGATTGTATCGAAGACGGACTTTGTGTCTATGGTACACAATGCTGACAGGCTGGTAGAAAAGGGCGTTACGACTGTAGAAGAGGTCTGTAGAACGGTAAGTCTATTGGATTAATCTGGAGGATATGAATGATAGTTGAAGAATATATTAAGCATGCAAGTGAACTGGGTGCTTCAGACGTGCATGTGGTGGCCGGTTTGCCGCCAAAGTGCAGGAAAGATGGGCAGCTGATCGATCTCTTTCCAGAGATTTTGACCCATGATACTTGTGAGAAAATTGCCAGTGAACTAGCTGGTAAGTTATACAGCAAAATAGAGGATATCGGCGAGCTGGATTTGGCCAGAACCATTGCAGGAGAGCGAATCAGAATCAATCTTTTTCGCCAGCAGGGCAGCATATCGGCAGCCCTGCGTATCCTGAGCAATCAGATACCAAAGTTGGAGCAGTTGGGTCTTCCGCCAGTAGTCAGTGATTTTCCCTCCTACAGAAAGGGCATCATTTTAGTAACTGGTGAGACTGGAAGTGGTAAGTCGACCACTCTGGCAGCGATTTTAAACCAGATCAATCACACGAGGACGGATCATATCATTACCTTAGAAGATCCGATTGAGTATCTCTATGATCCAGACAAATGTATCATCAACCAGAGGGAAATCGGCAAGGACACAGAGAGCTATGACGATGGATTGCGCGCAATCCTCAGAGAGGACCCCGATGTGATTTTGATCGGTGAGATGCGTGACCTTAATACAATAGAAACGGCTTTGACTGCGGCCGAGACGGGACATCTGGTCTTTGCTACACTGCATACCAACTCTGCGCCGGATTCCATCGATCGTATGGTTGGTGTGTTCCCAGCCGCAAGACAGCAGCAGATTAGACTGCAGTTATCCACGACGCTGAAGGCTGTGTTGTCTCAACAGCTTCTCGTCCGCAAAAGCGGTCAGGGCAGAGTAGCGGCCTGCGAGGTTATGGTTGTAACGCCAGCGATTAAGAATTTGATCAGAGAAGGAAAGACGCCGCAGATGATGTCTTCCATGTTATCTGGCGCTTCTGAAGGGAGTTTGACCATGGATAATTGCCTCATCAAAATGGTCAAAGAGGGTAGTATTTCCTCAAAGATTGCCTATGAGGCCTGCAACGATAAAGAGTACATGAAAAAATACGTGAGCATCAGATAGATGAAACTTAGAAGAAAGGATGTGAGGCGGGTTTGGTAACTTATCAGTACAGAGCCGTTACGGAAGATGGCGTTAAGACGAGGGGTGTCGTCCAGGCTGTGGACGAATATGCCGCAGTGGAAAAAATTAAAGCGACCTGCCCCATAGTAACGAAGATAACGCCCGTAAAAGAAGGCGGGATTAACGACATTCTGCAGATGGAAGTAGGGCATAGCAAAATCAATACAAAAGCTCTTTCTGTCATGTGTTCTCAGTTCGCAATTATCCTTAAATCGGGAGTATCGATATCCAAATGTATGGAGATGATTGCAGAGCAGACGCAGGATAAGCGGCTGCGGAAGATGCTCTTCAGCGCAGCTGACGATGTGGCAGAAGGTAACAGTATTGCAAAGAGTTTCGAAAAGAACTGCAAGGAGCTGCCCATCACCTTTATTGAAACAGTCAGAGCTGGCGAGCACTCTGGTACTTTAGAACACTCTTTTGAAACGCTGGAAAAGTACTATGAAAAAACTTACAGAACCAGTCAGAAAGTTAAGAGGGCTATGAGTTATCCGATTTTTGTCATCTGTGTGGCAATCGTGGTTTTGATTATCGTCATGGCCAAGGTAGTGCCGTCCCTGGCAGAAACTTTTGTTGATTTAGATGGAGAGATGCCGGGTATTACAAAAGTAATGATAGCGATGTCCACTTTCTTCGGCAAGTATTGGTTATATATCATTGGCGCTTTGATTGCGCTGGCTGTCGCCTTAAAGATCATTTTTAACACCGAGAAAGGGCGGGTCTTCTGGCACAAGGTAAAGCTGAAAATTCCAGTGATTGGAAAGATCGCTCTGCTTAATGGAGCCAGTCAATATGCCAATACCATGGCGGCATTGATGAGCGCCGGTTTGTCAGTGCATCAATCACTGGATATCACCGCCAAGGTTTTGGACAATTATGTTCTCAGCTTGGAAACTTCCATGATGAGCGGCAGGATTGAAGAAGGGAAACAACTGGGCGAGTGCATGCGGCAGAGCAAATATTTCCCCAAGACTTTGATTGAAATGTGCGCCATCGGTGAAAATACTGGCGAATTGGATGAGACACTTGTAACGGTAGGTTCGTATTTTGACAATGAGGCGGAACACGCGACGGAGAAAGCAATCTCCAAGCTGGAGCCGACCATCTTGATTGTGATGGCAATTTTTGCTGGATTCATTGTTATCTCGATTTACCTGCCGATGTTTACCATGTATGAGCTGATTTAGAAGAAATCTGTTATTGGTAAATTTTAGGTCTTGCAAGACCGATGAATAATTATTATAGTATCAGAGGGCGTTTAACCCCAATGCCCTTGAGATAGAAAATGTATGTACATACGAGGAGGAAAGACGATATGATTGAAATGAGAAACGTATTAAAAACAAAGTTAAATAAGAAGGGTTTTACCCTTGCAGAATTACTGGTCGTTGTTGCAATTATTGCTATTCTGGTAGCAGTATCCATTCCTATTTTTACTGGGAAACTGAATCAGGCAAAGAAAAGCACTGATGCTGCTAACGTTAGAGCAGCAAAAGCTGCAGTAGTAAGTGAATATCTACAGAATGAAAATCTTGACACAACGAGTACTGTAAAATATGAGTATGATGCAGAAAATGGTACCGTCAAAATTTACAATGGCGGTTCTCCTAGTGTAAAAGGATATGGACAGTCTAGTACCAACAAGGGTAAAGTTATTCTTGTGACCGTCGCGCCAGGAACAGGAACTGGTGAAGATAGGAAACCAGAAATTACTACTACGTGGTTTCAATAAATAATAATGAATATGAGAAGCCGTGGGGTTGCGGCTTCTCTCCATTATTTGTTTTTTTCCAAAAGGTCACCATAGTTGGTTTTTCGGAAAGAGTCAAATAATTTATCATTGTTTTAAAAGAGGATTTGCATATGAAAAGACGAGCAGAATTGAATAAAATGGGTTTTACCCTTGCAGAGTTATTAGTTGTGGTTGCTATTATTGCAATCCTAATAGCAGTATCGATTCCTATCTTTACAGGGAAACTAGAAGAAACTCGGGAAACAACAGATGTCGCTAATATGAGAGCAGCGAAGGCAGCTGCGACAGAGGCGTTCTTGAGTGGAGACTATGAAGACTCATGGGCAAGCAATACACCTGGACAGTATACCGCGGTTTTTGATGCAGATAAAGGAATATTCGTTAGCGATGGAAGTTATGGGGAGCCATATGGACAAGGAACTGAAAAGGATGCAGGGACTACATATTACCCTAATGGAAATAGTTATACTAATACAGATAAACAACTATTTAACTATGATGGAACAAGGTCATACAAAGGTTTTATGATTGATGCGGTTATTCTAGTAGATAGAGAAGAAATTATCATTAGATGGTTTGAGGCAGTTCAATAATAAAGGTCGTAATGCAATATTTTGATTTAATAGTAAGGGGATGTATATTAGTGCGAGTAAGTATATACAAAAACAAGAAAGGTTTCACTTTAGCAGAACTTTTAGTAGTGGTAGCAATTATTGCAATATTAGTCACGGTATCCATTCCTATTTTTACTGGGAAACTTGATGAAGCGAGGAAGAATACTGACCTTGCCAATGAGCGGGCAGCGAAGGCGGCAATTTCGGATTACATGCAATCTGATCAAGAGTCCGGATATTATAAATTCTACGATGCAGATAGTGGTACCATGATTGACCCGAATACAGAATCTACCAGTGGTATAAAGGGATACAATCAGACTGAAAAGCAGGGGAGCGGCATAAATAATCATGCTATTACCGTGACAATTACACCTTCTTCTGGCGGTGGCAAAGCAAATGTCGAGTTGTATTGGCATCTACTGAAATAAGGAGCTTTTATGTCAATTTTACATAATAACAAAGGCCTTTCACGCTTGGAGTTTTTCTGTATTGTGGGAATCTGTCTCATTGCAGTCTTTGCGGCTTACAAAGGTATTCTCTACTACCACAACAGCATGGCTAGAGGCAACGACAGCCTCAAGGTCAATGCGGCAAAGTCCGTCGCAACAATGAATCTAAGTACGGCAGGCTGTGTCATTAACGGTTGCGAAGGCAGTTTTGACAAACCCTGCAGACACATGGATAAGGACGGATACACCACCGGGTATTACGATGCCGTGAAGAGAAAAATCTTTGCTGACAACTTAGCCGGTTATAACGAATACACAGAGATGAAAATCGGCGATGAAATATACAAGGGCAAGAAAAATACGATGGTTATTAAAGTGCAGGGGAAAGAGGACAAAATCTATCTTAGCTGGGTTCCATCAAAAGACCAAGAAAGATTTGCACGCAAATAAGCAAAGGATCTACAATGGTTTTGTGCTTTCTGCGAGTTTTTCATAGATTTTGCACAATTCTCTGCAGTAGAAATCGAAGTTATTATGACGACATATGTGATAATAACGGAGAGAAATAACCGGGACAGCAAAATGGATCAAAAAACTCGCTTTCATCGTAGACCCTGTAAGGACTTTCAACAAACCAAGGCAGAAGGAGACAAACGATCGTGATAATAGAGGAAAGCACGTTTTTAACAGTTTACATATTTGTCGTGATGGGAATCTTTGGCGCTGTCTTCGGCAGCTTTATCAACTGCATGGCGTGGCGTATCGCCCATGGCGAAAGTGTACTGAAAGGAAGAAGTCACTGCGCTGTCTGCGGGCATCCGCTGGGAGCGGCGGATTTAGTGCCGGTATTCAGTTTCCTTTTTCTGAGAGGAAAATGCAGATATTGCAGAGAGAAGATTTCACCTCGCTATGTGGCGGCAGAACTGCTGATGGCGGCGGCATTTCTTCTCACGGCATGGCGCTTTGGTTTATCCTTGCAGACCTTGTGGATTTGCGGCCTAGCCTGTATTCTGATGACTTTGTCACTGGTGGACCTGGAAACCTACCTCATTCCCGACCGTTTTATTATTGCGGGGATCGTATGGTACTTTGGCATTCTGACCTTCGCTGAAGAAGGGAAAGGGGAACTTCTTTCAGGTTTGGCAGGAGGACTGTCCATTGGCGTAGGAATGCTGCTTTTGTCGCTGCTGTTTGATAAAGTGACGGGAAAAGAAAGCTTGGGCGGAGGCGATATCAAACTGTTCTTTATGACAGGACTATATTTGGGTCCGTGGGTGGGACTTTTCAACCTAATCCTATCCTGCATGATCGGAATCGGTTTCGTTCTGTTTATGGGACAAAAGCGAATTCCCTTTGGACCGGCAATTTCCCTGGCGGCTTTCATCAGCCTTCTGGTGGGAAATGATGTTGTAAATTGGTATCTGGGACTGTTTATCTAGTCAAGAGACATCTTATACCGCAAGTTTCATTTCAGAATAAATTCTGCAGCGCAAATGGTCAAGGCTCTTTGGGCAGAAGATTATAGATAAAAGAGGAAAAAATATGGCAAAGAAAATATTAGGTATTGAAATTGGCAACTGCCGTCTAAAAATTGCAATCTGTTCTGATTACAATTTAGAGCGGCTGATTACCGCAGACCTGCCTGACAACCTGGTACAGGAAGATGAAATTGTATCCTGGGAGGCTATGGCAGAGTTTATAAAAGAGGTGATCAAAGAGAACAAGATTTCTGTGAAAAATGCGGCAGTCGTAATACCAGAAAAACTAGTTTATACCAAACACGTGGTCATGCCGGCTATGACGGTAGACCAATTAAAAGTCAACCTGCCTTATGAGTTTCATGATTACATAACAGAGGATAAAGATAAATATTTCTACGACTATGCTGTTATCAACAAGACTTCGGATACAGACGGAAATCTTACAGAGATGGAGCTGATGGCGGTAGCGGCACCGAAAGAAACAATCAACCAGTATAAGACTCTGTTTCGCCGTGCAGGCCTGCGCCTTACGCTGATTGCCCCGGATTATTCTGCCATACGTAACATCATCAAAGATTATGAAGAGGTTAACGCGGTAAAAGAACCGGGGGATTATGCAGTCTTGGATATCGGCCATAAAACAGTGAAACTCTATTTCTTTACCCAAGGTGAATATGAGATTACTCGTGTAATGGAGGCAGGCTGTGAAGAAATAGACTTCTATATTGCCGAAACCCGCAATATAGAAGAACATATTGCACGAATTTATAAAGAGACAAACAAAGATGACATTCTTCACGATACTGGCTGTGAGGAAATATACAGCCAGATGGCAATCGAAGTCATGAGAGTTCTGAATTTCTATAATTTCAATCATCCGGATAACCGACTGGACGCCCTCTATTATTGCGGCGGAGGCTCTCTGATTACACCTTTGGTCGATGCGATTGCAGGAGCGACAGAAGTAAATGTGGTGAGCCTAGATCAGCTGCTGACCGATAAATATGAAGATACGACAAAGATATTGATGGGGCCGCAGGCCTTAGGCATCACATGGGAATAGGAGGTGTTATTTGTGAGTAAACTCAACAAGTCCATTGGCAAAGTAAGATATCCAGATAAGACTTCCATCAACCTGTTAATGCGGGATAACAGCGTAAGAGACCCCAAGTTTCAAATCATCCTCTTCGTGATATTCGCAGTAGTCCTTGCATTGTTCGTCAAATTCCTGGTCGTTGATAAACTGGCTGAGGCATATGACGCGGAAAAGGCATATACACAGATGCAGACACAAATCGATCAGCTGAGAGCGTCAAATGAGAAATATGATCAGGTGCGAGAAGAATACAGCCATTATGGAAACGGCTATCTTAACGATGAAGAAAAGATAGAGCAGAATCGTATGGCCATGATGCGTGCAATCCAGCGAAATGTAATTTCCAAGTCTGAAATTCAGTCCGTGGAGATTTCAGGCAACGTTGCGACTTTGACTATTGATAATATCAGGCTAAAAACCGTCTCTGATATTGTCGCCTCGTTGGAAGACGACGATATCGTTTCCTTTGTAACAGTTTCTACAGCAGGCACTAACACAGACTCCAACGCTTTGGTGACAGCTACTGTGATTATTAATTTCGTACCAAAGGGAGGTGAGCAGTAATGATGAGCCGTGAATTTACGACCCGCGAAAAAATCCTGCTGCTGGTTCTCTGCGTACTGCTCCTGGGAATCGTCTACTATGAATTTATCATCAAATACGTCGATGAAACGATAAAGCAGTACAACACTGAGGATATGGAAACAGAGCTTTTGATTGAGCAGGCCAAGGCGCAGAGCATCATGGATATGAAATCTGAGATGAAGAATACAAAAGCGAAGACCGGCAGTGTCGTTGCAAGCTACAACAATATCAAAAATGAGATCAGCGCGCTGAACGATATTTTTGGTGCTGCTTCAACTTATAACTTTGACTTTAACCAGGCGATCAAAGATGGGGATGCAGTGCGCAGAGATATCAACATCAGCTTTACTGCGGGCAGTTACAGTACTGCAGAATCTATCATTGAAAAACTGCATGATTGTAAATACAGATGTCTCATCAGAAATATCAGTATCAATACCAGTTCTGGTGAAGGCATCAGTTCTGGCTCAGTCAGTGTCAGCATGACCGTCACCTTCTTTGAGACGATGTACAATGCAAATACCACAGATGGATTGGAAGAGAATAAAGATGAGGGGACAACTACATCAAAAACTAAATAACGAGAATGGATTCACCCTTGCCGAGACCTTAGTGGCCTTGGCTATTTCCATCATTCTTCTTGCCATTACCATGGTCGGCATCCTTCAATATTACAAGAATATGAAGCTGACAGAAATGGACACAACGGCAAAGGAAATCTTTATTGCGGCGCAGAATCACTTGACGCAGGCAGATGCGTCAGGAGAGTTAAAACGGTATCGGAAAGATGCCTTAGACACTACAGAGACCTCTGTAAACGAAGACGCCTTAGGCACCTTGATCCCATCTCAGCCCTCTGACGTACCTGATGGAATTGCCTGGCCGTCAACCAATAAAGACTATTATTATATCAAATACAATGTGAATGATAGCACGGTGGGGAATCTGGAAGGAAGCATATTGCAGTATATGCTTCCTTTTGGCGCCATTGACGAGACTGTTAGAGCTGATGGGAATTACATCATCGAATACAATGTAAAGACGGCTACCGTATATGGCGTCTTTTATGCCGAAAATGACGTCAACTTCAGTTACATAGATATCACCGCCCTTGACAGAAAAGACGGCAGAAAGGATACCGCAGACGGCAGGCATACGCGTAGAGATTATGATGCTGGTATCATCGGATACTACGGCGGCGCCATGGCTGGAAATCTATTGTCTGGTGAGACAGCAGATCTTAGAATGGAAATTGAGAACAAGGATACATTGAAGATTACCGTTATCGATCCCAACTATTTTAACAAAACGACGGATAATAAAGGCACGCTGCAAACGCATCTGACTTTGATCGTAAAAGGAAAGGAAAGCGGCAACGAAGAGAAGTTCACGCTGGATTTGACAGACAGTGATAACCCGTCAATTGTTCCGACAAAAAAAGAGGTCAAGAAGAATCTCTGGTGGGATGTTGATACGATTGAGTTAAAGGACGCGGCCAGCAGTGATAAGAAAACAGGATTACAATATACCATGACTCTGGACGATATTACGAGGCCGGGAGGGCATTTTGCTGACATCTTTCCAACCTTGATGCCTGGCGAGGATGTTGTCGTAAAGGTTGTCAGCGCCAGCACGACGGCTCTGGCCACTGTAAGAGAAGCAGAAGGCATGACCAACAGCCTGTTTGAGTCAGTGAAGAAGGATGCAGATGCTGCAAAGGAGAACAAAAAACAGGCCATCGCTTCTATTGGATATCTAAGGCATCTGGAGAACCTGGACCCGGGCGTTTCAAAGCTGCCGCAGAATACCAATGCAGTGAAAGACGGCACGAAGATATTGTATAAGCCGGAGTACCTTGTAAAGAGAGCCGAACAGACCAGAGATATGGACTGGAACGAATTTTTCGGCAAGAATGTAGAGAATCGGAAGTCTGTCTATAAATTTGGTCTGAAGGAAGATGCGGTCAATGCTGAAAAGCTGGCGGACGGCAGCTATTATGGAATTAAAAATGACTTGCTTTATGAATACGACGGTTATCAGCATAGGATTTCTAATGTATATATCGACAATAAGAACCAAGACAGCCATCAGGATTCCAGTGGCGAGGGCAAGGTTGACGGAGCATTGATAAGGTATTGCCAGACGAACTTTGCAATCTCAAACTTGGTATTAGAGAACTTTGATGTAACGGCAGAGAGAAATGCGGCTGCTTTAGTCGCCGAAATGCAGAACCCAAAAAGTGGAAATGTGACCGGGCTCCGAATTTCAAATGTTTTAGTAGTTGGAGGCAGCATTACATCAAACTTTACGAGAGGAAATGCGGGCGGTTTAATAGGGTATACAGGGACACGAACCGTTGTCAGCGACTGTGCCGCTAATGCAAAGATTACCGCGAAAGGCGCTCGTCTTGATGCCGACTATGCAGGAGATGCCGGCGGGCTGATCGGCGAGATGAAAAGCGATGGCAGAGAAATCAGAATCTCTAATAGTTATAGCGGCGGGCAGACAGAAAAGGGCAAATACAAATCTACAGTCAAAACAGATTACAATATCTATGGCGTGGATAGTGCAGGCGGACTAATTGGTAAAATCAATGGCAGCAGCAATACCAAAATCGTAAACAGCTACAGCACCTGTTCTGTATACGTTGCAGATGATAAAAGCGAGAAGATCACTGGTTCTGCCGGCGGCTTAGTAGGAAAACAGCGTATAGGAAGTGCTTCCTATGAGAATTGTTATGCAACAGGACTGGTGAACGGCGATACGGGCGCTTATGTCGGAGCCTTTATCGGCTACAGTCAAAGCGCAGATACCTTTAAAGACTGCTATTTTTTGAAGGGAATCAATAAAGACGATTTAGTTTCGGCTTCCACCCATGCCAATGTGAGAGCGATCAAGGCCTATTCGTATATCGAAATGCCGAAGAACAATGCTGCCATAACTACGCATCCGATGGATTCTTATCTGACAGATAAAAGTTATCCCTTTAAGACGGTGAATAAAACTGGACTCAAGCTGACCGACGATACCTCTTCAGAGGGAGTCCACTATGGAGACTGGCAGGAACCTGCTGAGGAGGAAGCATCAAGTGCCAGAGCTTTCGCCTACCGGGAGGAGATAAAGGATAAAGATTTCTGGTATATTGTCAGCGCTGATGAAAACGACGAAGGAAAGACGATAATCAACAGGAAAGATGCCCTTACCAGGGATAAGGGGGTCAACGTTAACGATACGGCCTATAGCTACGGAATTTTGATTCCAGCAGAGGAAGACGACGGAAAGCTGGAAGGATTATTTAAGAACGGGGATCCGACGAAGTACCTTGAATCGAAACCGGAAACAGTTGAGATTAAATTGAATGACAAGGAAACGACGACCTATCATTATTATCAAGTCAAGATGAACGAAATTGACACACTGAGAGATAAAGATACCGGCATCGTTAAATTTCTCACTTGGAAAACAAAAGGCAGCAAAGGGGATGACGTTACATTTTACTTTAATCCCGATTTTGCAGGAGCGATCAGTGCAAACAGTGAAACGGCTTTAGGTCATACAGTTCCATATCAGGTGAGAACAAACATGCAGCTGAGAAATGTGGCGTCGAATTCCTATCAGGAGACGTATCGGAATTGTAACTATAAGCAGACTGTCGATATCAAACTGATGAAAGACAAAAACGGCGATACCAATTTTAAACCTTTTGGCGGAGAAGCCTTCTTGGGCACCTACAATGCATTCCATGAAGGTGGAAAAGGTTATGATATAGACGAGTTCGAACAAAATATCACTTCCGCAGGGAAGACGGGACTGATTACAAGGATTGGCTCTGGCGCTACGGTATCCTATGTGAACCTACATGGGAAGATAACGACCGACAATATTACTACAGACAAGATCGGCAGCCTGACGGGCCAACTTTCTGGAGAAGTTCAAAATTGCTTCTCTGATGTCACGATGAATCTCGTAAATTCCGTCAGCTATTCAGGTGATATCGGCGGTCTGATTGGCGATGTGGCAGTCGGCGCAAAAGTCAGCAATTGTCACTATACATCCGTAAATGATAATATCGGACTGAGAGTGAACTTGAGCGGAACGCCGGGGACTATTAACGTAGGTGGACTAGTAGGAGATAATTCGGGAGAAATCTCAAATTCTTCAGCAAATGCGAAAATTACTTATCAAGTCAATAATCCACAAAACTGCTTTATTGGCGGTCTGATCGGCTTAATGGACCAATCAGGAAAAGTCGAAGATTCCTGGACCAAGACTTCATTCGTTGGCATAGGAAGCTTTCACACCTATTTTGGCGGTTTTGTCGGAAAGATATCAGGTGAATCTAAGATAGTTAACTCCTATGCCGTATTATCCAATGGGAACACCTTCAATGTCGGTTTTGCGACGTTATATACTTTTGCAGGTCTGCATGAAAAGGTGACAAATGTATCCGGCACGGTCAAAAATTGCCATGCAGTTGAACTGGCATATGACAATTCTCTGTTATTGAATGCCAATCCTTTTGTTAACGGAGAGAGTTTAGAGGACAATGCAAACTGCTACATGTATCGCAGCGGCACCGGGGAACCAGGTGTGACTTATGTCCTCAACATAGATGACTACAAGCGATTATCAACTTTTAAAGGATTTGATAATACTATTTGGGAAATAAAGAAGGGCTTTCTATACCCATCGTTAAAATCAAATCCGGAATCATAAAAACAATCAGCGATTAAAGTACTGCAAATGGGCGAGAGCTCGGCAGTACTTTTTGCTTTCTATTTATAACTCTGTCAAAATACAGGCCAACATATAAAAATCTCTCATCAACCAAAAGCAATATCTGTATTTATTTCAAAAAATCCGGAAAATTTTAGAATTTCCCCATCTTGGAAAGTCGGTTTTTATATGATAAAATAACTCTTAAGACTTTAGTATGAGGGAGAACGTATGGAAAGAATAACAGACGAAAAGATCTTCTACAAAAAGATGATTTTCATCGGCGTGCCAGTCGTGTTTCAGAATCTGATCAGCATCGGCCTGAACTTGATTGACACCCTAATGATTGGGATGCTGGGCGAACAGGAATTGGCAGCCGTGGGAGCGGCCAATCAGGTTTACTTCATCTTTACGGTATCACTATTTGGACTTTATAGTGGAGCGGCAGTGTATACGGCGCAATATTGGGGCGCGCAGGATATTGACGGCGTGCGAAAGCTACTAGGAATCGATTATATTGTCGGTTTTTTATTTGCACTGATAGTATCTGTTGTCGCTTATCTTTTTGCACCACAGATTATCGGACTGTTTTCCCAGGATCAGGAAGTAATCGGTTTTGGCGTGGATTACATTAGAATCGCCTGCTTTTCCTACGTATTTTCAGGTTTTTCGGGAGCCATATCCTACAACAGCCGAGCAATACAAAACCTGACCGTGCCGACGATCATCAACGCGTCAGCCTTATGCGTCAACGCAGTGCTCAATTACCTTTTGATATTTGGTAAAGCAGGTTGCCCGCAGATGGGGGTACAGGGAGCCGCTGTCGCAACTTTGATTGCCAGAGTCTTTGAACTGGCAGCACTTCTGATCTATGTGTATACGCGTAAAGAGCATCCTTTCAAAGCGTCTCCGGCAAAGATCTTCGGCTTTGGCAAAGAGCTGTTTATCAAAGTGATGCGTACAGCCATACCTGTGGTATTCACCGAAGGATGCTGGGCTGCATCAGTCGCTTTGATCTTTGCGGCCTATGGCAAACTGGGAACGTCGGCCCTGGCAGTCGCACAAGTGGCCAATGTCATCTGTGAAATGCTGCAATCAGTGTATTTTGGCGTGGGAAATGCTACCGCCATGCTGATCGGAGAAACCCTTGGCCGAGGCAACAAGGATGTCGCCTTTCACAATGGGAAGCGGGCCGTCAAGCTGGTATGGATCTTAAACGGTGTCATGACGTTATTGATGATCGTGCTCAGCAAACCAGTGGCATCGATTTACAACTTCAGCGGAGAAACCAACCGTCTTTTGATTATCACTTTAATTACCATGGCCATTACGATTACGCCGAAAATGATTGGTTACATTTATGTTGTGGGAATTCTGCGAGCCGGCGGTGATACGCTGTTCTGCATGAAACTGGAAATTTTCTGCAATATGTTTATCATGGTGCCTCTGGCATACATCTCTGTATTGGTATTCCATCTGAGTCTGCCTCTGACCATGCTGCTCATTGAAGTTGGCGATTTAGTGCGTACCTTTGTCTGCATGCCGCGGTTCAAAAGTCGAAAATGGATCAATATCGTTACCGAGGTCGAAGAAAAAGACCGCTCTTAAAAATGCTGCAGTTCTTCTTCAATTAATTCCCACGGAAAACCGACTACGTTATCAAAAGAACCTTTATAATGGTCGATGTACTTACCGAAAATCCCCTGGATAGCGTAGGCGCCAGCTTTATCGTAGGGTTCCGCTGTATCGAGATAGTCGTTGATTTCTTTATCGGTGTAATCCCTGCAAAATACTTCTGTAACGTCACAAAATACTTTTTTATAATTTTCGCCAGCCGCGATCAGAGCGACGCCAGTCGCCACGAAGTGGCTGGTGTTTCTAATTTTTGAAAGCATTTCAAAGGCATCCTGCCTGTCTTTTGGTTTTCCCATGATTCCGTCCTTATAAACAACTGTGTCGGCGGCAATAATAACAGAGCCTTTTTCTGCACATTGCTCAATTGATAACGCTTTTTTTAACGCCAGAAACAAAACGGCGTCTCGCATGCCAATTCCTGCCGGAAGTGTTTCATCTATATCTGCTGGTCTGATCTCTGGATCAAAGCCGTGCTTTTTCATCATTTCAATTCGTCTTGGCGAAGAAGATGCCAGGATAATTTTCTTTTGCATTTTGTATACCTCCTTATGTTTCACGCTACAAAAGTTATGATAGCATATATGCGGTACTTTTTCACCGCTTTTTTGCGGCATTTTTGATTTCAATAACACGTGTATATCTATTTGAGACAAAACAAACTAGTCCGAAATAGGACTAGTTTGTTTTAGAGATGGAGATACATACTGCTCTAAGGACGGTACATTTTGATGATTGCAGGCATAAAAATTAGATTTTGCCGAATACTAAAGAAATAAATCCCGGAGGTGATGAAAGTGGATAAACAAGAAGTAAAAAAGAAAGATGTGGCGAAAGCATATGAGAAATATTCCAAGCAGTTTACTCCAAAACCTACTTATTTTTCAAACTGCCTCAAAGCCTTTATTGTCGGCGGCTTAGTATGCACAGTTGCCTATTATGTGAGTAATTTTTTAGTTGGAAAAGGCTTGCCCGAAAAAGATGCTATTATATACGTTACAATTGGAATCGTAGCATTAGCGCAGCTTTTGACTGGATTTGGAGTCTTCGACAGTATTGCCCGATTTGCGGGAGCTGGCGTTATCGTTCCAATCAGCGGTTTTGCAAACTCTATGGTTGCTCCGGCAATCGAATTTAAAAAAGAGGGTCCGGTTCTGGGCGTAGGAGCAAAACTGTTCAGTATCGCAGGCCCTGTTTTAGTCTGCGGTATCACGTCTGCGACTATCGTGGGTGTGATTTACTGGATTATCGGGTTATTTTAAGGAGGCATAGATTATGGCAGAAAAGAAATTAGGAAAACAAACCGTGAATTTTGCACAAGGCCCTTACGTAATCGGTTCGGCAGCGGTAGGCGGAGAGAAAGAAGGCGAGGGACCTCTGAAATCATGGTTCGATCTGATTTTGGATGACGATACTTTTAGCGAAAAGACATGGGAGAAGGCGGAAAGTAAAATTCTCAAGGAGACCATGCTGCTGGCATTGCAGAAATCTGGCAAAGATAAAAAAGATATCGACTTGGTACTGAGCGGCGACTTACTCAATCAGATTATGTCGTCCTCTTTTATGGCACGTGATCTGCACCTGCCGTTTTTGGGCTTATATGGCGCGTGTTCAACAATGACGGAGTCCTTGCTGCTGGGTTCTATGCTTACCGACGGAGGCTTTGCCCATAACATCATCGTCGGCGCATCCAGTCATTTCTGTACAGCTGAAAGACAGTTCAGAATGCCTGTGGAACATGGCAATCAAAGACCGCCTTCTGCACAGTGGACAGCAACGGCTGCAGGCTCTATGCTTGTGTCAGATCAGATGGTCGACCTGTCGAAAATCGGCAGTGTAGATGATAAGCAGAAGATCGTCAATCCGCGCAACATCCAAGTTGACTGCGGTACCATAGGAAAAGTAATCGACGCAGGCGTAAAGGACGCCAATCAGATGGGAAGTGCAATGGCACCGGCGGCAGTAGATACAATTTTAAATCATTTAGAAGATACGGGACGGACCATTGATTATTACGACCTCGTCCTCACTGGCGATTTGGGTTATATCGGTAAAGATATCGCTACAGATTTGCTCATCGATGCAGGGCTGGACGCTAACGCTGTAAAAGAGAGGTACGATGACTGCGGAACTATGCTGTATTATAGGGAAGAGCAGGACGTTCACGGCGGCGGCAGCGGCTGCGGCTGTTCAGCATCAGTGTTTTGCGGTAATATTATAAACAGAATGAGAAAAGGGGAACTGAACAAAGTTCTGCTGGTTTCTACTGGTGCTATGCTTTCTACCCTCAGTCCGTTCCAGGGTGAGAGCATTCCTGGTATCGCTCACGGGGTGGTTCTGGAGACGTGTTAACTATTAAAGCATAAGGAGTTGCCAACAATTTGCAAAACAAATTGGGGCAACTCCATTAGGAGGTAAAGCAATGGATTATGTATATACATTTTTAATCGGAGGAGCGATTTGTGTGATCGGTCAGATTTTGATGGACACGACCAAACTGACTACACCGCGAATTCTCGTTATCTTTGTGGTGGCGGGCGTGGTTCTGCAGGCAGTGGGGCTGTATGAACCTTTAATCAATTTGGCGCATCAAGGGGCAAGCGTACCACTGCCAGGTTTTGGTTATACTCTGGCCAAAGGGGCTATGGAAGGAGCAAAGGAAGGCTTCCTCGGTGCAATTACTGGGGCGGTCAAAGACTCCGCCGCAGGTATCGCAGTTGCAATCGCCTTTGGATATATTGTATCGCTGATTTTCACACCAAAATCCCCTTTAAAATAGGGAACGTGCATTTAGAGAAAACTCTCTATGATTGCGACGATGCAGGCCGGTATGGCAAGCAGGAGAAATGCACCGACAGCTATTCGAAACAGATTTAAAAGGAGCTGATCCTTTCTCTTAAAGGGAAATTTGTCTCTGAAGTTCTGATAGTTGGCAAAGTACAGCGTCCAAAGAAAAAGGAATGAGACAATGGCAGCTCGATTTAAATAGAGGGTAAATCCTGCAAGTGGAATTCCTTTTTCATCGCTGATCTGCAGAGTAAGGGAAAAACAACAGATAAAAAGATACCAAATAACAGAAAGTACCATATTGCGAGGCGATTTTTTTCGAAAACCGGGCAGAGCGCGAGAACTCTGACCGGTTTTTTCTATGGCTGTCCTTAGAACGCTTACGGTCTGATACCGATCCTGCGGGTCAATGGACAGGCATTTGGAAATGATACTCTGAAAAGGCCCGACCGGCCTGCTTTCCGACGGCAGCACACCAGTCAGCATTTTGTTCGCCAGTACGCCGACAGAAAAAATATCAGTTCTTTCGCTGGACTGCAGGAAACCATACTGTTCTGGCGCGGCGTAATCTTCTGTTCCCATTAAAACAGTATCCCTTGATTTGTCAGGATTGTAGTTCTTTGACGCGTCAAAATCGATGAGAAACAAGTGATTTTGACTGTCCAGTATGAGATTGGACGGTTTAATATCCCGGTGAATAATCGGCGGATCATATTCATGAAGAGGCTTTAGAATCTGGCACAGATCCATGAGAATCCGCCTGGTTTCCTCTTCAGAAAACAGCCGCTGCGCCAGGATTTCCTCAAGGTTTTGACCGTTAATATACTCTTCTATGACGATCAAACGGTCGTCCTCTTCGATCAACTCTTTGATTGCCGGAATGCTGGCAAAGTGTTCTCTTTCGAGGGTTTGATAAATTTCCAGATTATGAGGAGACACCATCTTCTTGACATAAAGCTTGCGGGACTCCACGTGCTGCACCAAAGAAACCTGGTGTTTTTCATTTATGACTGCAACTTCCTTATAAAAAGAAAGGGTGAATTCACTTTCTAAAGACATCGCTTTCTCCTTTTTTCTTGATTTCTCTCTAAGGGTATTGTAACATATGGACAGGAAGTTGAACATATTTGTGAGGGAGATTATGGAGAAAGATACGACACGGACCTTGTCAAAGGCGCTGGAAAAAATACATAAGAGTGAAGAGGCAGATCAGTTTATAGAGAAACATAGTCAGTCGGACTTTGCCTACTTTTATGAGTATCTCAATTGGATCATCGCAAAGAAGGAACTGACGACGGCCGAAGTCATCACCCGCAGCGGGGTCAACAAGAACTATGTCTATAACATCCTCAATGGTGATAAGAAAAAGCCTGGCAGGGACAAGATTCTGGCCCTCTGCATCGGTGCGAGGATGTCCTACAGCGAAACCCAGAGAGCCTTGGAGATTGGAAATGTTGCGCCTCTATATCCAAAGGACGAGCGGGACGTGCGCATTGCAGTAGGCATCAACAGCGGCGCAGGCGACGTGATGAAGATCAATTTGATCTTAGACGAGTATGGGCTTGAACCTATTAATGTATGATACCGCTCTATAAATAAAGACGCGATTGCACCCTGATGCGGGTGCTTTTTTTGTGCAGCCGCTGTCTGGAGACATGGCAGTTAATCAAATAAGGGGCTGCCGACCACATTTGCATAACGAATCACTACGATTCTGGAAAATCTGCGTAACTTGTGCGGTGTAACTGACAATTGAGTCAAGCCGAAAAAATTTTTCTTGCTGTCAGCACGACATTTTTACTTCATCATTCGCTATGATGTACTTGTAAATCATAGAAAGGAAGGAACACGACATGAAAACAACAAAATTGATATTGAGCATCATCTCCATGATACTATTTGTCATTATCGCACTGCAGTCCTGCGCGGCTGGCTTTAGCAATACATTACAGGAAAATGGAGAATTGGGAGGTACAGCGGGACTCATGCTGGGTATCTGCATGGTTATCGCAGCCATTGTCGGCATGGTGACCAGAAAAGGCGGAAAAGGCGGAGCCTTCACAGCAGGAGGCTTTTATCTGGCAGGGGCAGTCATCGGTTATGTCAATGCAGGGAGTTACGCAGATTTAAAAATCTGGTCTACCGTCTCACTGGCATTCGGTATTGTCTTTATCGCCGGCACACTGATTGCGGCGAGGAAAAATGGATAGTGATACCAAAAACTTAGAAAAGGCTATGAAAGCCCTGCAAACCGATGAGCAGATTGAAGATTACCTGTGCTGCCAGCAAGAAGATGGCGAAATAAAGTATTTTTATCAATACCTCCATCAAATTGCTGACGCCAAAAGAATACCCATGAGTCAAGTGGTTGCAAGGAGTAAAGTAAATCGAAACTACGTTTATAATATAACAGGCGGCGTGAAACGAAATCCGGGAAGAGACAAAATCATAGCATTATGTATTGGCGCATGTATGAACTATGAGGAGACCAACAAGGCCTTAGAAATTGGAGGCTATTGCAGACTGAATCCCAAAGACGAAAGAGACGTGAGAATTGCGGTAGCGATTAACACCAGAAAGCACGACGTAGTGAAAATTAATGAAAGCTTGATAAAAAACGATTTGCAGCCCTTGAAAATCTAAAGGGGGAAAAATAGAATAGAGCTATCGCATGTTCGGCAAAAGCCGCCCGTTCCGTAAGACCGGGCGGCTTTTGCTTTCAAGTATTACTTTCAATCAGCGAAAGACTATGGTAAAATATAGCCGAAAGACTTTGTGTTTTCTTTACAAAAAACCATAGTTATGGTAAACTATTATACTATACGAAGAAGCCCGGACGAAGTGAACTTCGAGGGTTTCCAGCATAAATTCTGCCAAAGAAGCTGCTCTGCGGCTGACTGAACAGAATGTTATGTTCAGGTGATTGAAATATGAGTTTTGTAATTAATATAGGCAAATTTTGTCTGATGATATTATACGGGATTCTAAAACTTTTCCCGAGCAAAGAGAATAAAGTATTGTTTTTGAGCAGGCAGTCTGATGAACTGAGCCTGGATTTTTCTATGTTAAAAGAAGAACTCTTGCGACAGAATCCAGATGTTCAAATCATAGCAATCTGCAATCGTTTAGACGACAGCAAAAGTGGACTCGTCGGCTTTGCGGCGGACACGCTGAAAAGCATGTATCATCTGGCTACCAGCAGAGTCTGCGTGCTGGATGCCTATTGGCCGGCAGTATCCCTGCTACATCATAAGGACAAGCTGACTGTGATTCAGATGTGGCATGCCATCGGCAAAATCAAGAAATCCGGCTATCAGACCCTCGGCAAAGAATCGGGCAGAGGAGAGCAGATTGCAAAGCTGCTGCACATGCACGAGAACTACGACATCATCATTGCAGGCGGTAAGGCATGGAATCCATATTACTGCGCCTCTTTCCATACGACGGAAAATAAGCTGCTCAACATTGGACTGCCGAGAATCGACCATTTACTGCAGAGTGAGGAAGCAAACCGTAAAGCTGCACTGAAGGCTTATCCTGAACTCAGCAAAAAGCAGGTGATACTCTATGCGCCAACTTTCAGAAGAAATATGGAGCTGAACTGGCAAAATTTATTAAAAGAAATTGATTTCCATAAATATATACTGATTGTAAAGGGGCATCCTAATCAGAAGATAGAATGTAAACGAGACGGTGTATTGCTCTGCCCGGACTTTAAGGCGGTGGATCTTTTGGCTGTCTGCGACTACCTGATTACGGATTATTCCGCTATTGCAGTAGAAGGAGCCGTTCTGGGCAAAAAGACTTACTACTATCTTTACGACTATGAGGAATATACAGAAAAGAATGGCATCAACGTCAACCCATTTGAATCCATGCCTGGCTGTGCTTTTAAAGACGCCGGCGAGCTGATTCGGGATTTGGAATCAGGCAAGTACAATCAGCAGGCCTTGGATGAATATCGGACAAAATATCTGCCGGAAGAACTAGGGACTTCGACCAGAAAGCTGGCAGAACTCATCATCAGAAATCTAGCATAAGGAAGAGAAAAAGCATGTTTAAATTGGCAAAAAAATATATCAAAAAATTGAAATTATTCATCCTTTATTGGAGAAGGATTGTCTTTGCTAAAAATAATTTTAAATGTCCTTTCTGGAAGAAGATCAGAGCAAACGTCTGCGGCGGATTTCTTGCAGATCAGTGGATGCTTTATGATTTTGATCACAACGACAAGAGCGAATACCTCTCTGAGTTTGATTGGTACCGTTCGAGGTACATCAATGAACCATTCGACTTTCTGCTCAATAACAAGATTGCGGCGGCAGAAATTTTGCAGCAATACATCAGAGTTCCCGCAAGTTACATGATTAAGAATCATGGTTTTCTCACCAGCTTTGACAGCAAACATATGGAGTACGAAGACGCTATCACCCTGCTGAAGGAAAAGGGCAAGCTGTTCATCAAACCATACGGTGCCGGTAAAGGAAATGGTGTTAACATTTTGATCTATGAGGACGGCAAAATCTTTGTCGACAGAGATGAATATTCCGAAGCAGATTTTGTCAAGTTCCTGCAGGGCAGGGATGACTGGTTTATCTGCGAATCTATGAAGCAGCATCAGTACTCTGACAATATCTACGATAAGACTGTAAATACCATCAGGCTGATTACCCTGAGAGACATACACACCCACCAATTTAAGGTTTTCTTTGCAGTACAGAGAATCGGCACTGCGGCTACGATACCGGTGGATAACGGCAGCAGGGGAGGTCTGGTTGCGAAAATCGATTTAGAGACGGGCGTCTTAAGTGAAGCCAGATGCCTGCACAATAAAAATGTGTACAAGGTACATCCGGACTCGGGCGCACCCATTGAAGGCGCTGTCATTCCAAACTGGGAAACCATCAAGGTAGAAATCCTGGAGCTGGCAGATCACATGCCTTACATGCACTTTATCGCTTGGGATATCCTGGTAACCGAAGACGGCAATATCTGTATTATAGAAGCTAACACGTCTTCAGGAGTGAATATCATTCAGCTTTGGGGCGGTCAGAGAAACGACGAATTAGGTGACTTTTACCGCTATCATAAGGTAATCAAGAAATAAATGACGAGTTAGGAGACTACCAATGAAATACATTATCATGGCTGATGGAAAAGGCACCCGGTGGAATAATTATCACGATATACCAAAGCACTTTATCGAAGTCGGCGGGGAAACACTTCTCACAAGAACAGTCAGACTGCTCCGGCTCTTTGATGCAGGCTGTGAAATTATCATCACATCCCACGATCCCAGATATGAGGTCGAAGGTGCAAGACGCCATGAGCCTGTCAATAACGTGCTGGAAATAGACCGTTTTACCACGGAGTTGATTGAGAATAACGTCTGCTTTCTCTATGGAGATACCTTCTATTCCGATTCGGCGATTCAATCTATCGTCAGCACAAAAACCGACGATCTGATGTTTTTTGGCAATGAAAAATCAATCGTTGCCGTCAAAGTCAAAGATGCAAGGATTTTTCAATATCACGTAAACCGTGTGAGGGAATTGTTTTTACAGGGGGAAATAAAGAAGTGCATAGGGTGGCAGGTTTACCAGTCATTTATGGGAATGTCCTTTGACGAAAAGAAAATTGCAGGAAAGTATGTCTATATGGAGGACGGTACGAGAGATTTTAATTCGCCTGAGGATTACGAGAAGAGTGAGAGGAAAGGAAATTAAGTGGAGACATTAAAAGAGATACTAAAAGCGCATATTGATTATAGAAAACAGCTTTTTAAGCTTGCAAAGTCAGATATCATTAAAACCTATAAGGGTGCAGCGCTGGGCTGGGCCTGGGCGCTGATCAGGCCGGCCATACAAATTTTTGTTTTCTGGTTTGCCTTTACCATCGGTTTGCGGCACGGAAAGCCGGTAGAGGGCTATCCGTTCTTTCTGTGGCTTATTGCAGGTATGATTCCCTGGTTTTATATGAGGGATATGATTACAGGCGGTGCGGCCTCACTGCGGAGATACACCTATCTCGTAACGAAGATTAAATATCCGATCTGCACCATACCGACCTTTGTCAGCATGTCCTTGTTTCTTGTCCATATGGGGCTGCTGACCATCGTCATTTTAATTTATATGGGCTTTGGGTACATGCCGGATATCTACTATTTACAGCTCCCGTTTTACATGCTTCTGATGTTTTTATTCTTTACTACTTGGGGACTGTTTGCATCGGTGCTTTCGGCCATGAGCAGAGACTTTCTCAATTTGGTAAAATCGCTGACGACAGCGCTTTTCTGGTTGTCGGGCATATTGTATAACGCCCAGGAGGTTAAACCGATCATACTGCGTAAAATACTGATGTTTAACCCTATTACGCTGGTTACTAACGGCTACAGAGACTGCTTTGTCTATAAAGAGTGGTTTTGGGAAAACCCTGTAGAACTGAGGAATTATGTCCTTGTTCTCTTGGTGATGGCTGTCTTGGCAGTTTGGGCATACAAAAAACTGAAGAAAGACGTTCCGGATGTATTATAAGGGGAAAAGGAATTTTTATGAATAATATAGCGATACAGTTTAAAAATGTGACGAAGGTATATAAATTATTTAAGAACGATAAACAAAGATTTAGGGCTATTTTCTCAAAGCGAGTGAAACCGAAGATTAAGAAAGCGATTAACGAGGTTTCTTTTACCGTCGAGAGAGGTGAATCCGTAGCCTTATTCGGAAGGAATGGCGCAGGAAAATCCACGATACTGAAGATGATTACTGGCGTCACCTATCCCACCAAGGGAGAAATCATCGTGGACGGCAGAGTCAGCGCCCTGTTGGAGCTGACAGCGGGTTTTGATCCGGACTTTACTGGCAGAGAGAACATCTTCTTTCGCGGCCAGCTGCTGGGCATCAGCGATGAAGAAATTCGCGAACTGGAAGACGAAATTATAGAATTTGCTGACTTAGGCGACTATATCGACCAACCAGTCAGAACCTATTCCAGCGGTATGAAAGCCAGACTGGGCTTTGGAATCAATGCAAACATAAAGCCTGAGATTTTGATCGTGGACGAGGCACTTAGCGTCGGAGATAAAGAATTCCGCCGCAAATGTAATCTAAAGATAAACGAAATCGTCGGCGGTGGAGAAGTGACATTTTTATTCGTAACCCATTCAACAAATGTTGCCAAAAGCTTTTGCAAAAGAGGAATCGTCATGAAAGCTGGAAAGCTGGTTTATGACGGCGATATTGAAGATGCCATACAGTTTTATGAAGACATGGTAGATAAGGAAGTAGCGGCAAAAAAGAAAAAAGGCAGCAATAAAGTTTTAGGATAGGAGAATATTATGGCAAGACGTCGAAAAGAAATCTTCGCACACAACAACAGATACGAAGGCAATATTTTTAAACGATTCGGACGTTGGTTTGGTAAACTCAGAGGCTGGCAGAAGGGCATTCTGATCGGCCTGACCGTCATCTTGATTGTTGCAATCGGAGTTGCCAGCTATGTCTTTGCAAAGCTGGGATTGTTGGACCGCGTGAGATTAAACGAAAAAGAATTATCCTGTGTGGATGTAGACGGTTACATCAACATACTGCTTCTAGGGGTAGACAGCAGAGACATGAAAAACATTCAAGGCTCAGGTGCGGATGCAATCATGATTCTCAGTATCAAAGAGGAGACCGGTGAGGTCAAACTGATATCGGTATACAGAGATACTTATTTGAAGATGGGCGAAAATGACAGCTATAATAAGATTACTGACGCTAATCGAATCGGCGGCCCGAAGATGACCATTCAAGCGTTAAACCAGGCCATGGATATGAATATCAGCAAATTTGTGGTCGTAAACTTTAAAGCCGTAGCGGATTTGGTAGATCAAGTGGGCGGTATCACAGTTGACGTGCAGGATTTTGAAATTCCGCAGTTGAACAAGTATACCATTCAAACCGCAGAGAATATTGGAAAGAAGGACTATAAGCTGGTGGAAAAAGCTGGCGAACAGACTTTGGAAGGTGTTCAGGCCGTTTCTTATGGTAGGATAAGGAAGGGTGTCGGCGATGATTTCAAGCGAACAGAGCGCATGAGGACTGTTCTCACAAAAGTCTTCGACAAAGTGAAGAAAATGAGTTTCGGCGAACTAAATGACCTTTTGGATCTTTTGCTGCCGCAGGCACAGACAAATCTGGGCAATAGTGACATGTTGGGATTGGCAGCAAGGCTGACTAATTTTAAGATTGAAGAAAGCATAGGCTGGCCATATGATATCACTGGTGGAATGATCGACGGCGTTTCCTATGTATTCCCGGATAACCTGGCAGATAATACGACAAAGCTGCATCAGGAGGTCTTTGGACAAAAGGATTACAAACCGTCTGAAACGGTAACTACGATCAGTAATGAAATAATCAGCATTGTTGATGGTTCTGTATCGAATTCAAAACCAATTGATCCGACACAGGATGTCACCGACGGAAATACCGGAAATACAGATCAGAATACCGGACCTAACGGCAGCGGCGGCGATTCCGGCAGCAGTGGAAACAGCGGCGGTTCTTCCGGAGGCAGTGGCAATAGTGGCGGCAGCTCTGGCGGTAATTCTAATAAACCGAAACCAGAACCGACTCCAGATCCAGAACCAACGCCGGATCCGACCCCGGATCCAGAACCGACTCCAACACCAGATCCAACGCCGGATGACGGTGGCGGTACGACATCACAGAGTGAATAATTAAGAAAGTTAGAGAATAGGAGATAAAAAATGGCAAAGGAAAAGATCAATTTTGAAGACGAAGATATCAAGTTAAAGTATAGACATACGACTTCCCATATCATGGCGCAGGCTGTTAAAAATTTATGGCCTGATGCAAAACTGGCAATCGGTCCTGCAATCGACAATGGATTTTATTACGATATCGATATGGAGCATAAGCTGTCCGATCAGGATCTCTTGAAGATTCAGAAGGAAATGAAGAAGGTCATTCAAGCGAACCACAAACTGGAACGTTTTGAACTGCCTAGAGAAGAAGCCATCAAATATATGGCGGACAGAAATGAAGATTATAAAGTAGAGCTAATCCAGGATCTGCCGGAAGATGCGATTATTTCCTTCTACAAGCAGGGCGACTTTGTTGACCTCTGCGCAGGACCACACATGGAATCCACAGGACAGATCAAGGCTGTCAAGCTGATGAGTGTGGCAGGCGCCTATTGGAGAGGCGACGAGCACAACAAGATGCTGCAGAGAATCTATGGTACTTGTTTTCCTTCACAGGAAGAACTTGATGAATACATCAATCGCCTGGAAGAAGCGAAAAAAAGAGATCATCGTAAAATCGGCAAGGAGATGGATCTGTTCATGCTGACCGAAGAAGGTCCGGGATTCCCATTCTTTATGCCAAAAGGCATGACTATCAGAAATGAACTTGAAAATTTCTGGCGGCAGGAACACAGAAGGAGAGGTTACCAGGAAATCAAGACACCTCTGATTCTCAATGAGGAGCTTTGGAGAACTTCCGGCCACTGGGATCATTACAAAGATAACATGTATTTTACAAAAATTGACGACCAGGACTATGCCATCAAACCGATGAACTGTCCAGGTTCCATGTTAGCTTATAAGCGTAAGATGTGGTCATACAGAGATCTTCCGCTGCGAATCGGTGAACTGGGCCAGGTTCACAGGCACGAACTGTCAGGCGCGCTGCATGGCCTCATGAGAGTGAGAACCTTTACACAGGACGATGCGCATATTTTCATGCTGCCGGAACAGATCAAAGATGAAATCGTCGGAGTGGCAAAATTCATCGATGACGTGTACAGCATGTTCGGCTTTAAGTACCATATCGAACTGTCCACAAGACCGGAAGATTCTATGGGTACTGACGAAGAATGGGCGATGGCAGAAGAGGCTCTGCGTGAAGCCATGCAGGAAGTTGGCGTGCCGTATGTGGTTAACGAAGGCGATGGTGCATTCTACGGACCAAAACTGGACTTCCATCTTGAGGACTCCCTCGGCAGAACTTGGCAGTGCGGTACGATTCAGCTGGATATGCAGATGCCGCAGAGATTTGATCTCACATATGTAGGGTCTGATAATGAGAAGCACAGACCGATTATGATTCACCGCGTGATCTTTGGATCAATTGAAAGATTTATTGGTATTTTGACAGAGCACTTTGCGGGTAAATTCCCATTGTGGCTAGCGCCGGTTCAGGTAAAATTATTGACCGTAGCGGAGACTTTTGCGGACTATGCCAAAGAGGTTGCAGCCAAGTGTGAAGAAGCGGGTCTTCGAGTAGAACTGGATATCAGAAATGAGAAGATCGGTTACAAACTGAGAGAAGCGAGAAATGAAAGAGTTTCTTACATCTGCGTCATCGGTGAAAGAGAAGCGGAGGCCAACTTGGTTTCTGTTCGTTCCACCAAGGTGGGCGAGCTGGGAGCGATGTCAGTAGATGAATTTATTGATAAATTAGTTGAAGAAGTAAAGTCGAAAGCGGTGTAACATGTTTGGAAAGAAGAGAGAGCATGAACCGTGGAGGGACGGCGTTTACCTGTGTACGGTAAATGACAGCTTTCAGGCGGACTTATTGGAGTCAAAGCTGAAGGGCGAAGGGATTCCTTGTGTAAAGAAGTATGAGGGCGCCAGTAACTACATTGAAATCTTTATGGGACAGAACACCACGGCACCCATTGAACTCTATGTACCAGAGGACAGCCTGGAGGATGCAAAAAATATAATTGTTCCTGTAGACTTAGATGATTGTGAACCGATAGAAGAGAATTAATAAAGTAAGAAGCCGCTCAGCACTGCGTTATAAAACGCAAGTATCTGCGGCTTCTTTTTTTCTAAGCATCGGTATCGCAAGATATGACGAATATTGTATACGAATTCCTCCTTTGGCTGTTCACATAGGTATGTTACAATGTAAATAGATGAAAATAAAGGGGGTGAAATATGAAAAAGATATTGGATCAATTATCTATTATTAATTTTTTAGTTATTACGATTGCAGGAATCATTAATGCAATCGGTGTAACGATGTTTTTAGCACCAGTAAATCTTTATGACAGCGGAATATCAGGCACCTCGATGCTTTTCGCACAGATGACGCCTGACTTTATGACACTGTCAATCTTCTTAATCCTGTTGAACTTTCCACTATTTGTATTCGGGATGAAAAAGCAGGGATCGGTTTTTACGATTTATTCTCTGTATGCAGTGGCAGTCTATTCCATCGTATCCTTTCTCATTATCAACATATTGCCGGTTAACGTCAGCATCGCATCGCCGTTGGCGGAACAGGATTTATTCTTGTGCGCTTTGTTCGGCGGTATGATTTCCGGCGTCGGCAGTGGATTGACGATCCGCTTTGGCGGAGCCATAGACGGCATTGAAGTTATGGCTGTAATCTTTGCAAAGAGACTAGGCATTACTGTGGGGACTTTCTGCATGTGCTACAATGTGGTACTCTATGTTATCATTGGCATCATCAAAAGCAACTGGATTTTGCCGCTCTATTCTATCGTCACTTATATGGCTGCCCTCAAAACCATCGACTTCATCGTTGAAGGTTTAGACAGGGATAAGACGGCCATCATAGTTACGAGCAAAGAGCAGGAAATCTGCAATGCTCTCTCTGAGGAATTTGGGACGGGCATCACCTTAATTAATGCCAAGGGATATTATTCCAACGAGGAAAAGACGATGGTTTATCTGGTAGTCAATCGATTTCAGATTGGAAAGATGAACGCTATCATTCACGCTTTAGATGAAAACGCCTTTATCACGATTACCGAAAACATCTAGTCTTCTCGTCGGGTTCCTAATCCCTCTGTAATGCTGCTGCTTGCAGCCCTGGCTGACGAATATGCAAACTGCAGATTGTAGCCGCCAGTAAAACCGTCGATATCCAAGACCTCTCCAATTGCATAAAGACCAGGATATCTCTTCAATTCCATACGTTTAGAATTGATTTCTGTCAAAGAGATGCCGCCAGATGTAACCATGGCCTTATTATATCCGGCAACGCTGGCAACTAAAAAGGTATCTCCTGTCAAATTCGCCGCAATTTCCTTTGTCCGATTTCCTGACCTATCCGCCACGAGCTGTAGAAAGCTCTTTGGAAGAAGGAGCTCTTTAGATAAGAGCTTGGGCAGACTACCTCTGCTGTTTTTTAAGGCAGCGCTTATTTTCTCTATGACGGTATTTTTATCCTCAGGATAAAGATAATTCAGTTTTATCGTGTCTCCTTGACGAATCTCTTTGGAGAGATTCAGCATTAGGGGACCGGATAGATTGTCATGGGTAAAAAGCAGATCGCCAGAAGCTTCTGCCATTTTCTTTTCATTTCTCCATACGGAGAGACATACATTCCGAAAGGAAACTCCGGAAATTTCACGATAGGGATAATCGGCCACGTTGACAGGGGAGAGAGCGGGATGCAGGGGTGCGATTTCAATACCAAGACTTTTCCGCAGGATGGGAAACAGAGAGCCGTCAGAGCCTGTCGTTGGATAGGAACAGCCGCCAGTTGCTATAACTAGGTGCGTGCATAGATAAGTCTTCTCTGCTGCAGTGACCTGCCACAATCCTCCTGCCGTTTTTTTGATATGGGATACAGGGCTTTCATATTGAATCGCAAAGCCGTTTTTTTGGCTTTTAGATAGCAGCAATTTCAAAATATCACAGGCAGCCATTGATTTGGGAAAGACTTTACCGTCTTCCCTCGCTATGGTATCTACGCCGCCGTCGTGAAGAAATTCTCTGAGATGCTGGTTATTGTACTTATAAAGGCAGCTTCTGATTTTACTGCCATTTTTGCCATAGCACCCCACAAAATCTTTGATGGAGCCGTCATGGGTGACGTTACACTGACCGCCGCCGCTCATCAAAAGCTTGGTTCCGGGATGTTTTGTCTTTTCTAATATTAGGCCGTGCACTGTTTTTGCAAAAGTTGCGCTACAAAACAGACCAGAAGCGCCGGCGCCGATAATGATACAATCGTATGTCATAGGTGATGTCCTTTCAGTCATTGGTTATCTTCAGCTTAATCTATTTTTGGCAGGATTACAACTCCTTTGCCAGTAGTTTATTGATATGCGGATAGATCTCGGCATAAACATTGAACATCTTTTCTTCTTTTTCACTCTGGACACCAGGATAAAATGCTTTGTATTGCAAAGTGTATTGATATGAATCAGTTTGGATTACCATTGCATCTTCCAAGGTCATCCCTTCGACGTCCTGAATGAGTGCCGTTTTGAACTTATCTCCAAAGGAATCAGGCAGTTTCATGATCAGCTTTTCACCGGTTTTGTCCAGAAGCTGGAAGTCCGAAGCTTGTTCATTTTGAATAGAGGTCAGGGCTGACTGCTTGTATTCACTGCTCTCATATATCTTGCGATAGGCATCTATTAAACCGAGTTTGTTTTCTAAAGGAACCGAATAAAATCGCCTTATCTCATTGCCGTCCTTTAAATGATAACTGATTTCGAAGAAATACGTGTTTTCGGTCTCCTTCGTCAGATATGATTTATTTTTTACGAGCAGACGATGGAAATTCGTTAAATTAACAATGTTCTCTTCTTTTGTTAAAACAACCTCATTATCTGAAAGATATTCAGGCATGCCGATGAGTGGAAACGGATCGTCTAATGCGATCGATTCTATGGTACCGGCTTCGGGCACTTTGGTCGTATAGCCAGTCAAATCAAAGACGGTCAGCCCGAAAAAGAGGACGAGGGCTGCGAGGACGGCCATATATTTTTTCAATGCGGCGAGGCGGAATACTGCAAGGCTTTTTTCCAAAATCATCCTGGCGACGATATAAAAGAGGAAAGAGCCGATGAGGGAACCAATCAGAAGCAGAGGCAGGTTGATTATTTCACCGCCCCAACTGATGATGAAAAAATCGAAGATGATGGTAGCGACAAAGGCGAAAAGGACACAGATGATTTCTCCCAGCCATGTAATTACTGTAGCGTTTCCTTCTTTCTCCAAAGGAAGCCGTCGATAAGCCGCGGCAGAACACCATATTAATAGGAAGGCTACGAGCAAATAGGCGAGATATGTAAGCATCGTGTAACCATCGTAGAGTATGGAGATATAATTATTCCGCTCAAAGCTGACAGGAGAGAAGATATAGCTTGCCAGCGGTGAATTGGAGTAACCAAAGAGAAAGGCTGACATGAATCGATTGACGAGATAAATCGTAATCGGCAGAAGGCCATTAAAAAACATGGCTAGCAGAATGTGGGTTACCACACTGCCTGCCACTACTGCAGCAAAGGTTGAAACCGCATAGACAAAAAATGTGGAAACAAATGTCCGAAAGATCCAGGAAGGCAGGATCTCTGGGGCCAAATCATAAACGTCACCGCGGAGTAAAACGGCGTAGCACAGCCCTATGAGCAATATGGGCAAAACAATCATGATCATACCCGAAACCACGCTGGAGCGGTATAATTTCTTTCTTGAAAAGGGCATGGCGTGCATGGCAGTAGCTGGCGCATTCCCATGTAAGTAAGAAAAGACTGCGATTGAGGCGCAAATAGGGAGTACCATCAATACGCCGAGATAGACGTAGTCGTGATTTGAGAGAACGTCATTGGTGAGATAACGCAGCGTCTCGTAGCTGCTCGATTTTACGATGAGCGGCAGAATACCTCTGATAAAATAGGCGAGGAACGCTGCAAATGGTATTAGCCAGAATTGTTTTAGATTTCTGGACACCAGCACTGCTGATAGATTACAAAAGGATTTTTTTGATTTCATCGTCTTCTCCTCCCAATTCGTAGATAAATATTTCTTCCAATGTCAGTGGCAGCAGGTCGAAAAGCAGAGGCTGTTCGGCTTCAATGACTTCTCTGATTCTGGCAGCTTTTTCATGAATAATCAGCAGTTCCACTGAGCCTTTGCTCTCCTGGTGCAGGATATGCAGGTTTTGCAGTACGCTGTCAGGACAACCGCTGGTACCGAAAGAAACCTGTACTTTGTTCATCTTGCTCTTCATGGCGTCCAGTTCTTTCTCGAGGTGCATACGGCCTTTGCTGATGATGCCGATGGAATCGCAGATTCCCTCCATCTCACTTAAATTGTGAGAAGAGACTAAAACGGTCATTTGCTTCTCGGCGACTTCATCAACAATCAGTTTCCAGACCAGCTTACGTGCAACGGGATCTAAACCGTCTATCGGTTCGTCCAAAAACAAATAGTCTGGCGATGTGGATAGGGCAAGGGTGAAGGCTGCCTGCTTTTTGATGCCCTTAGAAAAGCTGCGGATCGTTTTCTTATCGTCGAGACCAAAGAGGGCAATCAAAGTCTCGAATTTCTTTTGATTCCAGCCGATGTAAATATCTCGATAGAATTTTCCCATATCAAAAAGTGATGTGCCGGCGGGAAAATACAGGTCATCTGACACGAGGCTGATGCGTTGTTTGAGTTCTTCATTATCAAATACAGGTGTCTCGTCTATTAAAATTTTACCTCTGTCAGGAATTAAAACACCTGCGAGCAGACGTAAGATTGTGGTTTTTCCAGCGCCATTTGTGCCGATTAGACCATAGATTGACCCCTTCTGCACACAAAGGTCTAAATCAGTCAGCGCAGGAAAGCCATCAAAGGCTTTACTCAGGTTTTGCACATAAATCATTTTCTATCCTCCTCAATTACCGCTATGACGATATTCTTTGCTTCTTCATGACTAAGTCCCAAATACTGCAGGGCTTTCAATGCTGATAGAATTTCTTTTTCAATTTCTTCGATACGGCGCGGATCAGGTCGTAATTTAGTTTTGTCACAAGCAAAAGTACCTACGCCGGCAGTGGTATAGACAAAACCCTCACGCTCTAATTCTCGATAAGCTTTTTGGACCGTATTGGGGTTTATCGTCAGATCTCTCGACAGCTCTCTGACTGATGGCAGCTTGCTCCCCTGTGCAAGGACATCGGTCATAATCAGCTCCTTGATATTATCGACGACCTGCTCATAGATAGACTTATGGCTGGTCATATCTATCTGAAACATAGTCTGACCTCCTTTTCTGTCTTAAGTGTACTATATTGACTAGTACACTGTCAACGATAATCTCAATTGCTTCGGTATATATTGTCATTCTTTCGACAGCCGTTTACAAATTTCAACAAAAATGATACAATGAATATCGTTAGAATTTCAATTAATTGAAGGAGTAGGGAAGAGATGTACGATGATAAAAATCAAGGACAGGAAAATCGTCAGGTGAACACCTACGATCCTGACCAGCTATATAAAGGCAATGCCCGTAAAAAGGGTTTCAGCAGTTGGAAGAAAGGCCTGATCATTTTTTTGATTATCGCTGTCGCGATTGTGATCCTTGGCGTCAGCTGCAACATGGGTGTCAACAATATGCTCGGTACGGCAGAAGATGACTATGACTATAATAGCGATTACATAGGAGTGCTTGCATTGCATGGAACCATAACAGAAGAAAGCGGCACGTCAGATACTTACAATCAACAGTGGCTTATGGCCCGCGTCAAACAGATGAAAAATGATTCTTATAACAAGGGCTTGATTCTCAGCATCGATACGCCGGGCGGCAGTGTTTATGCCACAGATGAGCTGTATCTGCAGATTAAAGAATATGCGGAGGAGACAGGAAGACCAGTCTACACTTATATGGAATCCACGGCAGCTTCTGGAGGGTATTATATTGCATCTGTCAGCGACAAAATTTTTGCAAACAGAAACACTCTTACAGGATCCATCGGTGTGACCATCGGTACCGTATATGATATCTCAGGATTTTTAGAGAAGATGGGAATTAAGACTGTGACCATCACATCAGGTGATAACAAAGCCATGGGCAGTTCTGTAAATCCGTTGACGAAAGAACAGAGGGAAATTTACCAAAGCATTGTAGATGAGTCTTATGACCAGTTTGTCGACATCGTCGCAGAAGGACGCAACATGAAGCTTTCAACCGTGAAAAAATTAGCTGACGGCCGAATCTATACGGCAAAACAGGCAGAAGAAAACGGCCTAATTGATCAAGTAGGCACCTTGGAAGATACAGTCAGAGATATGCAGTCTACCTACGAGCTGGAAGACTGCGATTTGCAGACAATGGAATATAAGCCAAAGACTACGTTCTTATCCTGGCTGGAAAGCAAAACTTCAACCGACGAAAGCAGTGCGAAGTCAGAGTATGACCAGCTGATGAAACTGATGGAAGAGAATAATCAATTTACAGTGACATATCTGTCACCGATACAGAAATAGGAGGAGAACAGATGACTTGGGGAGCTTTTTATATGTATTATGCATGTCCAAAATGTGGAAAGAAATTTAAATACGCGATTGACCTGCTGGACGTGGCAGGAGAGCAATTTGGTCAATGTCCTAACTGTAAGCTGGAAGGTACTTTTATCAAGGAAGGTCCCAATACTCCTGACAGCTTGGAGTATGAAGAAGTCGACGAGTAGGAAAATCAGGTTATAAAAAGAACGGACAGAACTGTCGCAAGAATTTAGCGACCGACCTGTCCGTTTTTTATGGCCTTATAAAATTATACTAATTCATCTGTATCTGCTGTGTTGTCAGCATTTTCTTCGTTATCAGCATCTTCTTTCGTTTTTACGTCGGCATCCTTTGTCGCCGGCTGATGGCTGTTGTCTTTTTCTTTATCTTGATCAGCATCTGTCGGGTCTTCCTCGCCAGGTTTATCGTCATTATCATCTACAATTGGCTGTGGATCAGGATCAAATAGGATGGACCAAGTTGTTTCATCGATAACGCCCGTCACTTCAATATGAAAGGCTGTCTGGAATTCTTCCACGGCAGATTTCATTTCACTGTCAAAGAGTCCGTCTTCTGTACCGTTATAGTAACCTAATTCTCTCAGACGTTTTTGTGCCGCCTTATTGTATTCCTTGTACTGTTCCGCATTATTTCCTATGCTGAGCTCATATTTAAAACTATCAGGATCTAACTCGAATACCACGTTATAAGTCTTGGTTATTGGATTCATAGAGTAAGATTTCAGAGATGTCAATTTTTTTCCCTTGGTGTTGTAAAAACCGCCTACCTTGTAACCGATATCCGGTTGAAAGAATGTTCTCAGCTTGTACTTCTTTGATTTATCAAAAGTGATATAGATATATCCATTCTCACCAGCAGTAATGGTCGTATTACGCTTATTGGCATAGATTTTGACCTGTTGTAATTCATTTCCTATTGTTTGCACTGAAGTTAGTTTTTTACAATTGGTTAAATCTATGGTCGTCATCTGATTGTTTTGCACTTCAACCTTTCTCATTTCAGTGTTATTCCTAAGATTTAGCGAGGTGAGATGATTGTCTTTCAAATATAGATATTTCATCTTGCTGAAGCTGGAAAAATCTGCGTCGCCATTCAGGCCGAATCCGTTCCATCTGATGCGGGCAATTCTTCCTTTTCCATCACCATAGAAGTTGTTTATAACGCCGTCGCCCCAAGTCTTTTTATTGGATTTAACGTAGTCCTTGTTCAAAAGCTTACCGTTGGTTACACCGCCTGCACTCGTCTCCAGGAAAGTAGTCAGCTTCTTTATTTCGTTGCTGTTCGACACTAAATATCCCACAAAATTATTTCTGTACACATTGAAAGAAATATGGGATACCGCAAACTGTTCATCGGAAGGATCGAAATAAGTGTAATTGGTAACACCGTAATACTGCCAGGCATTTGTCGTTTTATTCCAACGATTGTTGGTGCCAGTAGTGGGATCGACGAAAATCCATCTGCCATTGACATAAGATTCGGCCCACCAGTGATCTCGAGTAGTTAAATCGCCTTCGGTATTCCAATTATATGTTGGTGCGCTGGCTCGATGACCATATACCAGTCTGGTAGGGATTCCCTGTGCTCTAGCCAGGGCCAGGTAGATGCCTGCAAAGCCTTGGCATGTCGTTGCTACCCGTCCTTGATTATCACTGTTTGCGCTGGCGATTTTATTTTCACGATTGTACATGTTCTGGTAAGGATTCGCATACTGGTATGAATGGGTAGAAAAGGCCACCGTATCATAATAGAAGTTTCCTGCAGCATACTCGTAGATTTTTATGAGTTTATCATAGTCGTTATATGTGCCAGTCGTAATTTTATCAGATAATCGCTTGATATAGCTGATTTTTTCACTATTCATATCTTCTCTGACATTTGTTTTAGGATCGACAAATAGGAAACGAACGTCTTCCATAGACTTATCGAGATATTCACTGGGAGCAAGTCCGCTGTTTTTCTGCACAGAAGCATTCTCTTCGATGATGTCATCGTATCTTGGAATCGATGGCATTCCATCTTCAATGATGATAGGGAGATTCTTGTATAAAGCGCCCTTACTCGGTATTGTTTCATAGGTATCAGCGTAATTTTTCAACTGCGATATATATAAAAAATACTCGCCATCAGGGACCTCTATATCGGCAAAATCTAAAGTATATTCGAATCCGTAAACTGACTTACCCATAGAAGAACTGCCCATATACTGTGCTGTAACATAAATGCCGGGATTGTTCACTTCGGTTTTTGGATTGACGCCATAGAGGGCAACGCGGAACTGCACAGACGGCACTACTGTCCGCAGCTGAATATGCAGTTTACTGCCCTCAATCGTTCCTTTGCAATATTCACTGGTAGAAGTGTTGCTGGAACTGAAGGTATTTGTCCGGGTCGGTGTATCAACTTCTTGAATTGCAGCAAAGGCAGAATCAAAGGGGATACAGGATATAATTAAAGCTAGTACCAATATGATAGCTGCTGATGATATTTTATTTCGTTTTAAATTCATTTCCATACCTTTCCTAAAAAAATTCACTCATTAGTATTGTAAACAAATTCCGTGTGGTTTACAACAGGAAAAAAATAATGTTTAAAAAAACACCTCACACTGAATATTCAGGTGAAGTGTTTTCATAAACAAACTATTTCAATGCTTTTATTACAGGGCTATTTTTTTGTATAGTGTGTAACGTTGTATTTCTTTCTCTTTTGCTCTAACTTGTATAGCAGATAATCGTTTGTCAGCGGTGTAAACTTTTCAATTTTAGGGTAACCAGGCGCTCTGTTGATTTCAGGCAATTTCATGCCGTCCTCTGAAATCGCTACGTCGAAGCCTAAATATTCCAATTGAGGCATTGCATAGCTTAAATCGATGACGCCTTGTTTTACAATGTCCCAATTTGGCAGAATACCTTCAATCAATTCTCCCGTATCAGGATGGTGGGAGCATGGCAAGATGTTATTCTCTGTAATAATCTTTCCATTGTGGAATCTTCCTGTTTCAATATCCACTTGCACAAACATGCCGCCTGCGCCCATGTTATCGACAGCGCCTGTTTTTGAAGAGCCGAATCGCATGTATGCGTTGCCGATTTCAGGCGTCTTGCCATCTTTTTTGAAGACGATGATTCTCAGCGTATTCACCGCGCCGTCATAGATCTTTTTCAGAGAAGAGTGCATCTGAATATACTCTGTAATCAGATATTGGCTTTCCTCGTTGTTGAGTATTTCGTATACTTCGTCTTTTGAACTTTCTTTGTGGTTCAGATAATATTTTCCGTTGTGATAAGAAAACTTATAAAAACCCTCGCCTTGTGAACCTCTCTGCGGCTTGCAGGCTAAGACGCCTACTTTTTCAACCAATCTGAATATGTCTTCGAAATCAGTTCCAAAGCCCTCCGGACAGTCCATCAGCGGTATGATGCGCTTCTGACCGTTTCTGACGGAGATATGGTAATAGTACTGCGGGAAGAACTGATTGTAGTCACTGCAGATATATTTGACAGTGATCTTGTCTTCCAGCCATACTCTGTATTTGTTATTGATGTGTCTTAAATAACGATAATCATAATCGGAAATGAAATCCTTGTAGTTGTCCTCAGTAATTCCATACTGCTCTAAACGGTAGGATAAGAAGCCGTGTTTATAAGCCCAACGTTTCTCTTTGAGAGAAACGCCATTTCTGGAGAACAAATCATCCCACATGGTAATATGCCACCATTTATATATCAGAGGACGCATTTTAGGAGGGCATAGAAATCTGGTCAATCTGATCCACATAAAAGTATTTGATTTTTTCTTGAAGTTCTTCTTCTTATTCGCCCATTTTGCAGCTTCCTTCTTCGTCAGGTTTACCTTCAGCTTTAGGTAATCCGTCATTTCCTCGTTAAATCCAACTACTTGCGGATAGCTTGGATGTGCGGCAAAGTCAACCATTTTGATTCCGTCATCGGTGAGAATCGCATCGATTCCCATATATTCAATCTGTGGAATGAATTTTCCTATCTTTTCAACCAGATTTAAAATCTCGTTCCAATTACCGATTTGACCTTTTAAAGGTGCGTTAGTGGTCGGGTGGGTTGTTATTTCAGCAATGCGGTTGCCTTGTAATTGTTTACCGCCATCAAAGGTGCCGTCTTCCAGGCATATCGGTACAAACACTCTTCGCGTCACTTTCTGAGGCTGTCCCTGCAAAGGAAGGACGACTTCATTTTCCATGAAGTTTCTGCCGATCGTGTCGTCGTCTTGATCAATTTCCGTGTCTTTTGCCTGCATGTCAGATTTAGAGTCTAAATCTTCTTCGTTACCCATAGAGGTAGTGCCTTCTGCATAAAAGAACTCATGATTGCTGTATTGTTTAGAGGCGTTGATACTGAGATAAGCCTGTCCGACTTTCGGATTGTCTCCATATTTATTATATACGATTAGTTTCAAGTAGTTTGCATTGCCTGGCTCAATTGTTTTGGTAGCTTGACCGCATTCGACATATTCCATGATAACGAGAATTCCCAAGCTATCGATAATCTTATTGATCAGTTCTTCGTCAGAGACGATTTCATCATCTATGGCGTACTGACCATTCTCATAAGCGAGAGTGATGAAATTCGTACCGAGGGTTTTTGCAATAGACAGCTTTCCTTTGTCTTGAATCAACTGAAGAATTCCTTCGTAGGTATCCTCATATTCGTCAGGACAATCCAGCAGCTTGATGATCTGAACGTCAGAGTCGCGCTTATAAAGCTGAAAATACTGTCTGGGCAGATATTCTGCAAAAGGCTTTAATACGTCTCTTGTAGTTACTCTGTCGTTGATCCACTTTCTAAAGATATCGTTGACGGGGAAAATGTGACAATAATCATAGAGAGAAATAAAATCCTCGTAATTATCGTCGTTGATACCATATCTTTCCACGACAGAAGGTAAAAAACCGTGTTTGTATGCCCACTTTTTTTCTCTTTCCGTATAATTTTGGTTATATTTCTCGTCATATTGTTTTGCATTGAGCCACCAGCGGGCTTTACCGCCGTAGAAGCCGTTGATCCGCATATGCATTATTTTAAACTTTCGTAATAAACTCATAAATTGCCTCCTGTGTATTGTTCCTGTCTCATGGACGAACATAGTCATTATACAATGTTTTGGGGAGAAAAGCAATAAAAATGTAAAGCAAAAATCCTTGACAGCCTGAGCAATGTATGATAAAGTATCATGGTGTTAAGGAATTTTGCTTAACAGAAGAGGAAAAAAGATGATGGACAGTATTACAGAAGCCAGTCTTTTGTACGATTTTTACGGACAGCTTCTAACAAAGCGGAAACAAGAAGTGATGGAACTTTATCACGAGGAGAACCTTTCTCTGGCGGAGATTGCAGAGGAATTTGGAATTTCCAGAGCAGCTGTTC
Source organism: Emergencia timonensis (assembly GCF_900086585.1). Lineage (GTDB taxonomy): Bacteria > Bacillota > Clostridia > Peptostreptococcales > Anaerovoracaceae > Senimuribacter > Senimuribacter timonensis. Next base: position 2,170,567 of record NZ_FLKM01000009.1, on the reverse strand, counting down.
ACGATTCGCTGAAATCTGCGGAGAAATCACTGAAAGAATACGAAGAGAAACTGGGTCTTGTATCTAAGCTGATGCAGTCAAACGAGGTCATCGCCAAGATTGACTCCATGCTTTTGGAGCTGGCCCGGAAATATAATGGAAATCAAGAATTAGTAGATGGTTTAGAAGAGATTAAGTCCGTTATCAACGGACTGGAAAGGCTGTAGCATGGCATTTGAAAATTTATCCGATAAATTACAGAGTGCATTTAAAAAGCTGAAGGGCAAAGGCGTACTGACAGAGGCCGATATCAATGATGCGATGCGGGAAGTCAAGCTGGCGCTTTTGGAGGCAGACGTCAACTTCAAAGTTGTAAAAGAATTTGTAAATGACGTGAAAGAGAAGTGTCTGGGTTCAGAGGTTTTGGAAAGTCTGACGCCTGCACAGCAGATCATCAAGATCGTAAATCAAGAATTAGTTGACTTGATGGGCGGCACTAACAGCAAGCTGACCTATTCCCCGTCAGGATTTACTACCATTATGATGGTCGGTCTGCAGGGTACAGGTAAGACGACGACTTGCGGAAAGCTGGCGAATTACCTGAAGCAGAGCGGTAAAAAACCGATGCTCTGCGCCTGTGATATCTATAGACCGGCGGCCATCGACCAGCTGGAAGTGGTGGGTAAGTCGGTTAACACGCCTGTATTTACCAAAAGAGACAGCAGGGAACCGGCAAAGATCGCCTTAGAGGCCAAGCGAGAAGCTGAGAAAAAAGGCTTTGACGTATTGATTGTCGATACGGCCGGACGACTGCAGATAGATGAAGCCTTGATGGACGAACTTGTGGACATCAAAGGAACCGTAAAACCCCATGAAATACTGTTGGTGGTTGACGCCCTGACCGGTCAGGATGCAGTAAACGTCGCCAAAGGCTTCAACGAGAAGCTGGGTGTCGACGGTATTGTCATGACCAAGATGGACGGCGATTCCAGAGGCGGCGCGGCGCTTTCCGCCAAGAAGGTAACCGGTAAGCCGATTAAGTTTATGGGTATGGGCGAAAAGTTCGACGCGTTAGAACCTTTTCATCCTGAAAGAATGGCCAGCAGAATCCTGGGGATGGGAGACATGCTTTCTCTCATAGAAAAAGCAGAAGCCTCTTTTGACCAGGAGAAGGCCGAGAAGCTAGAAAAGAAGCTGAAGAAAAATCAGTTCACTCTGGAAGATTTCCTGGATCAGATGGGCCAGGTCAAGAGTATGGGCGGCGTCGGCAAAATCTTGGAGATGATGCCGGGAATGAGTCCGGCACAGATGAAGGGCGTGGACCTTGCAGAAAGCGAAAAAGAATTTCGCCAGATGGAGGCCATCATTCAGTCAATGACCCGGGAGGAACGGCAGGAGCCCAACTTGCTCAATGCCAGCAGACGAAAGAGAATCGCGGCGGGCTGCGGACAGCCGGTCAGCAAGATCAACAATCTCATCAAGAGATATGAAGAGACAAAAAAAATGGTAAAACAGTTCTCTAATCCAAAAGCGATGAAGAGAAACAAAATGTTCAGAGGTTTGTTTTAAGCTAATAATTCAGTAAGTGACTGAGTTTAAGATAAGAAAAATGATAAAAGGAGGAACAATATAATGGTTAAGATCAGATTAAAGAGAATGGGTGCTCACAAAAAGCCTTTCTATAGAGTAGTTGTTGCAGACTCTCGTACACCAAGAGATGGAAAGTTCATCGAAGAGATCGGTTACTACAACCCACTAGTAGAGCCGCCTACAATCAAAATCGACGACGAAAAGGCTAAAAAATGGTTAGAAAACGGCGCACAGCCGACAGAAACTGTTAAAAGTCTTTTCAAGAAGTCTGGCATCATTGAGTAAGAAAGCGGTGAGACGACGTGACTAAATTAGTTGAATCAATTGCAAAATCACTGGTCGATCATCCGGAGCATGTGGTTGTGACAGAAGAGCATGACAGACATGGCAGCGTTTTGCAGCTAAAAGTTGCTGCTGACGATATGGGAAAAGTGATCGGCAAACAGGGTAGAATTGCAAAAGCACTGCGCACTGTTGTCAAAGCAGCCGCAACAAAAGAAAACAAAAAAGTAGTAGTAGAAATCGTCTCAGAAGACGAATAGTATTACGAGCAAGGGCACATGGATTTACTTTGGTATTTTCATGTGCCTCAAATATAATAGGAGAAAAATGGAAAAAATTAAGATTGGGAGAATCGTAAACGCCGTTGCCCTGAGAGGTGAAGTGAAGGTTTACAATTACTCCGGTTACAGAGAGAGATACGAAGAACTGGAACAAATCTTTGTCGAAGATAAGAAATACGAAATTGAAAAAGTCAGGTATCAGCAGCAGATGGTGATTTTGAAGCTTTCTGGCGTTGACGACAGAAACGCGGCGGAGGCCATGAAGAACAAGGACATCTTTATTACAGAGGATGATCTTCTTGAGCTGCCAGAGGATACCTTTTATATAAGAGATCTGATCGGCCTGTCCGTCATCGATGAAGAGAAGGATCAGATTCTAGGAACCATCAAAGACGTGCTGCAGCCATCCTCACAGGACCTATATGTGGTCAGGCTGGCAAAAGGCGGCGAGGTTCTGATTCCCGTCGTTTCAGAATTTGTAAAGGAAGTATCCCTTGAAAAGGGATACGTAAAAGTGCGTTTAATAAAAGGGATGATTGAAGATGAAGATTAACGTATTGACTCTTTTCCCAGAGATGTTCACAGCCGTCACTGGCAGCATCCTGGGCAGAGCCTGCGAGAAAGGCATCATTACATTCAACTTTATCAATATCAGAGATTTCAGCAACGATAAACATAAAAAGGTCGATGATTACCCTTTCGGCGGAGGTCCCGGCATGGTCATGATGGCAGATCCCATCTTTGGTGCCCTGAACTCTATCGACGCGAGAGGCAAAAAGATTCTCTACATGTCTCCGAGGGGCAATATTCTTGACCAGACAAAGATTCAGCAGTTGGCAGAAGAAGAAGAGCTAACCATTCTCTGCGGCCATTATGAAGGGGTCGATCAGAGAGTTTTGGATCACTTTGATATGGAGGAGGTTTCGATTGGAGACTATATTTTAACAGGCGGCGAACTGCCAGCTATGGTCCTGATCGATACTGTAGCCCGCTTAATCCCCGGCGTATTGGCCGGCGAAGATTCTGCCACAGAAGAATCCATTTATTCGGGCCTCTTGGAATATCCGCAATACACGAAACCGAGAAGTTATGAAGGTATGGATGTGCCGGAGATTTTGGTCGGTGGCAATCATAAACTGATTTATCTTTGGAAATTTGAACAGTCTTTGCGCCTGACCAGGGAAATGAGGCCGGATTTATTTGAAGAGTTTGTGAAGAACAGTAAAAAACTGACAAAAGATGAACATAAGGTATTGGAAAAAGTATTAAAATGATGTAAAATAATTTTATGAGTAAATTTAGAAAAAAACCAATATTAATTTTTGTAATAGCCTTAATCGCGCTGTACATAATTATATATATTATACCAAAAGTGACGGGGGCATTGGTGTCCTCTTATACCGTAGAATACGGAGAACTGAAAGTGGCCGACGAGACGCAAGGATATCTGGTCAGAGACGAGCAGGTTTACGTCTCAGCGGCAAGCGGTAAGGCAAATCGTTACATCAAGGGCGGAACCTTAGTGCGTGCTGGGACAACCGTCATGGAAGTGACCGGCAGTTCAGAAAGCGAAGTGTCTGCCAAATATACGGACATGCTGACCAGGCTGGGGGGAGACGCTGTATCGACCAGCGATTTTTCTGTAGCAAAAGGCGGTGTCATCAGCTATTATGCAGACGGCTACGAAGGGAAGATCAGACCGGACAATATGGAAAATGGTACTTACGAGTATTTCAGCAAATTGAGTCAGGACAACGTTTTGGATCTTGCGAGAAACTCCATCGCCAAAGGCGAGCCTGTATTCAAAGTTGCGGACCGCACCAAATGGTACATCGTCTGCTTCATCGATAAAAAGAATCTGGGCCGTTACACAAAAGATCAAGAAGTGACCGTGGAATTTGAAGACGATTTTGTCAGAGCCAAGGTTTACAAAGCCGATGAACAGGATGGCAAAGGGCGAGTCATTTTAGTGACTGACTATTATTATGAGAAATTCGCCAGGATGAGAGTAGCTGATATCTCCCTTGTAACAGACAGCGGCAAGGGTTTAATTATTGAAAACAGCAGTATTACTGAAGAAAAAGGGATGCAAGGGGTTTATGTGAAGAACAAGACCAACGATTATTATTTTGTTCCCATCAAAGTCATCGTCAGCGACGGTGAAAAGTCTTTAGTGAAAGATACCTATTTCTATGATAAAGAGACAGATAAGACATACGATACCATAGAGATTTACGATGTGGTTCTCAAGGAACCAAAATAATGCTATAATAAAATTTATGAAGGCAGGTGTAGAAATGTCAATTAAATCAAATATCGAGTATATTAACGAATTAAAGGCAGCGGCTGCTGAAAAATCAGGCAGAACTGGTGACGATGTCCTTTTAGTTGCTGTAACGAAGCTTCATACGCCAGAGGAAATGAATGAAGCTATTGACGCAGGGATTACCGATATTGGGGAAAATAAAGTACAGGAAATTATGGACAAATTTGATCGAGTGAAGCCGGTGAGATGGCATTTAATCGGTCATCTACAGACCAACAAGGTTAAATACATTATCGACAAGGTGAGTCTGATTCACTCTGTTGATTCCCTCCATCTGGCAAAGGAGATTAACAAGAGAGCCCAGCAGCACGATTTGACCATGGACATTTTAATTCAGGTAAACTCGGCAGAAGAGGATTCCAAGTTTGGAATTACCACAGATGAAACTGATCAGCTGATCAGAGACATTGCAGAGCAGTGCCCGAATATTAAAATAAAAGGGTTGATGTGTATCGCACCTTTTGAACAAGATCCCAACGATGCGAGAGAATATTTTGCAGAAGTTAAGAAAATATATGACAAATACGTTAATGAAGAGAGTGACAGGGTAGATTTTGAGTATCTGTCAATGGGAATGACCAATGACTTTGAGGCAGCCATAGAAGAAGGCTCCAATTTGATCAGAGTCGGAACAGCCATTTTCGGGTATAGAGATTACCGCAAAGAAGAAAAGTGATACCTAGGGGAGGAAAAAGTTATGGGTTTTGCAGAATCAATCAAAAAAGTAATCGGTATAGAAGAGCTTGACGATGACGAAATGATTACAGAGGAAGAAGTCAACGCAGCAAAAGAAAAAATAGCGAAAGAGCCGAGACGCTCTTATGTCAGCGATACGGTGACCACAGAAAAGAAGCCGAAGCCGCCTATGAGCAGCAGCTCTTCAAAAGCCTCTGAAAAGCGCTTTTCTGTTACGAACACCAGCGCTTTTAAACTGGTCTTAATTGAGCCGAAAGCTTTCGAAGAATGCCCGAAATTAGTGGACAGTTTAAAAGGCAGAAGACCGGTTATAATTAATTTAGAGAAACTGGAAACAGAGGTTGCGAGAAAAATCTTTGATTTCATGAGTGGAGCGACTTATGCTCTGAATGGAAATGTGCAGAAGGTTGCGAACAATATCTTCATCTTCGCACCAGAAAATGTGGATATTTCTTCTTCTCAGGATGAGAGAACTGCTTTTGATTTCTCATCCGATGAAAAAAGTCCTTGGAGGTAATTGACAGGTGATATACGTTTTAATTCGAGCGATTAACTTATTTGCACAGTTAATTTCTTTTGCTCTGATTGCCATGTGTGTGATGAGTTTTTTTGTTGCGTATAATCCATACTCATCAGCAGGCAGAATATACCAATTTCTGGCCAAGATTACTGATCCGGTGGTAGCGCCGTTTCGTAAGTTATTGATGAAATTCAATACAGGGCCGGTAGATTTTTCTCCGATGCTGGCAATGATTGCAATAGAAATCATTTCAAGAATTATAATACGGATATTGATAATGTTTGCACTGTAAACGAAAGGATATACTATGATTACGCCACTTGAGATAGAAAACAAACAATTCGCCAAAGCAATGAGAGGATATAATGCAGACGAAGTAGATCAATTTCTGGATGAAATTACTCTTGATCTGCAGAAACTTCTCGCAGAGAATGAACGTTTAAAAGCAAAAGTTGAAAGTTTGGAAAGTGATCTGAATCAGTACAAAAAATCAGAGACCTCTGTGCTGAATACTCTGGAGTCAGCCAAAAAACTGATGAGGGATATTTCAGAAAGTGCGGAGAAGCGAGCAGAAATTATCATCAAAAATGCCCAGTTGGATGCCGATGTCATGCAGAGAGATGCGAAAGAATCCATCTCTAAGCTGACAGAGGAGGGAGCGAAGCTGAAAGATAAAATCACCCGATTCCGGGGCAGATATAAACAAATATTGGAGGATGAGCTCAATGAACTGGACGGCTCCAGTGAAGAATTGCTGGCTGACTTAGAAAGGGACTTTTTGCCGGCTTCTATGGACGAACCGGTGAAGAAAACGGTACCGACGCAGGCATCCGTGATGAAGGAACCAGTTCCTCCAGTTCCAGAGGTCAGGATTCCTTTGAAAGGCGAAACCATGGTAATTGATGAAAAATCTTTTGAGGATATGTTGATGGAGGATTTCGGCAAGGGGAAACAAGAAGAACCGAAAAAGACCATTGTAAAAGAGGATTTGACAAAGACGAGAATCATCTGATGGTGTATGTCGCACAATAAAAAGTTAATGGGAGGCGGGGCACCAGTTGCCCCGTGATTTATATGAAATATTATTTGACTGCAGCCCTGGTAATCGCCTCGGACCAAGTCTCCAAAGCGGTGATCAGAATGACAATGCATGTAGGCGATTCTATCAGCATCTTGGGAGATTTTTTTCGGCTGACTTATATAAGAAACAGTGGCGCAGCTTTCAGTATGATGAGCGGACAGCGACTCTTGCTGGTCGTCATTCCAATTGCAGGTATCGTTGCAGCGCTGTGGTATCTGCACCGCCATAGAGGGGAACACTGGACACTCTACGCTTCTTGGACCCTGATTATCGCAGGCGGAATCGGCAATCTGATCGATCGCATTGCTTTTGGTGAGGTTACCGATATGTTTGATTTCAGCATTTTTCCACCAGTATTCAATATTGCTGATATCGCGGTGACTTTTGGCTGTGCACTGTTTATCGTTTATATTCTAGCAGGTGACAGGCTAAAAAAACATGAGTGAGAAAGAAGAAAAATATCAATTTTATATCGAAGAAGAACAGAAGGGCACCAGAATTGATCTCGTGCTCTCTTTGTCTTTACCGGATACGTCGAGAAGCTTTATTCAGAAACTCTTTGAAAAGGGAAACATTCTGGTAAACGGAAAGCCCTGCACATCTAAGAAATACAAGGTAGCTGCCAGCGATCTGGTTGAGATTACGATACCGAAACCTGTCGACCTGCAAATAGAAGCGGAGGACATTCCCATCGACATCGTATATGAGGATGAGGATCTACTGGTGGTCGATAAGCCGCGGGGAATGGTCGTTCATCCGGCAGTAGGCAATTATACGGGCACTCTGGTTAATGCGGTCATGTTTCACTGCGGAGAGAGACTGTCTTCTATCAACGGCGTGATACGTCCCGGCATCGTTCACAGAATTGACAAGGATACCAGCGGACTTTTAATGATCGCGAAAAATGATAAGGCACACGAATCTTTGTCTGCACAACTGGCGGAGCACTCCATCACCAGGCGATATCAAGCGTTGGTCTATCACAATATAAGAGAAGACGAAGGCACCGTAAATGCACCCCTAGGGAGAGATCCGAAAAATCGGTTGAAACGGGCTGTTACGAATATGAATGCCAAGCATGCAGTCACCCACTATAAAGTGCTGGAACGTTTCGGCAAGTATACCCTGATTGAGGCGCAGCTGGAAACAGGACGAACTCATCAAATCCGGGTTCATATGGCTTACATCAAACATCCTCTGGTGGGAGATCTGCTATATGGGCCGAAAAAACAGACCGTTCCAGTAGAAGGACAGATGCTTCACGCTAAAACCCTGGGTTTTGTACATCCTAGAACCGGCGTTTACATGGAATTTGACAGTCCTCTGCCGGAATATTTTGTAACGATATTGACAGGACTCAGAAAGGAATAGATTATGACAAAGAGAGCAATGAAACCAGGAACGATGCTGAATCCTCTGCCAGTGGTCATGGTATCCTGCGGCAGCGATAATGAAAGAAATATCATCACCATCGCCTGGACGGGCATCATCAATTCAGAGCCTCCCATGACCTATGTCTCTGTCAGAAAGAGCAGACATTCTCACCAGCTGATCAGTAAAAGCGGTGAATTTGTCATTAATCTGACCACAGAGAATTTGGCCAAGGCAACTGATTTCTGTGGCGTAAAGTCAGGCCGTGATATGGATAAATTCAAAGAGACGGGACTGCATCAGGAAAAGGCTGAAATCGTCTCTTGCCCTATGATCTTGGAGTCCCCGGTAAATTTAGAATGTAAGGTGCTGGAAGTCAAAGAATATCCATCTCACGATATGTTTATTGCAGAAATCGTCAAGGTTCACGCAGATGAGAAGCTCTTTGACGAAAAGGGACGAATTTGCCTGGATGAAGCAGGGATGCTCAGTTACAACCATGGCGAATACTTTGGTCTCAAAAGGCAGCCTCTCGGTAAGTTCGGCTACTCCATCATGAAGCCGAAGACGCGTAAACGAATCAATCGGGAAAAGATGGCGAGAAATACCAATCGAAGGAAAAAAAGAGGCTGACATAACAGCCTCTGATGATACAAAACCGTGCGCTTCGTATTTGATATTCTACAATCTATGACAGATTAAAAAAATGTTATGAGTAGGTGTCGGCAAATAATCTGTAGTGATAGCTTACCTTCAGTGACTAAGGGTACACAAATTCACTGAAAATGTTGTCAATCCTGGATATGTTTGACGAACTTGATACAATCTTCGCATACGTATCCGCCTTTAAATACGGTGTTGTGATAGATGTTTCCGCAGAGTGAACAATTCTTCTTCATTACGCAGGACCCTCCTTCTATGGTGCACGGCTGTATCTCGTATAGTTACTGTAATCCTGTTGTATGGGGAATGCAAGGGAAATCATCTGATCTGTTCGTTTTTGAACTTTTTTTGTAACGATTTAGTATTTTTTTGTAAAGGAGCTTGTAATCATGTATGAGAATTTTGCTTTCGAGAAGAGAGCACGTGCCGTCACTGGCTATCATTTTCCTTGTGACAATGCGTCCTATGTGATGTGCTTGATTCACGGAATTGGCGAGCATGCGGGAAGATACCAACGCATGGCAAAGAAACTGGCAGAGAAGGGAATCGCCGTGCTATCAATGGACCTGAGAGGGCACGGGATTTCCAGCGGTGTACGAGGCGATACTGCGCCGCGAAAAGAAGTTTTAGCAGATGTAGATGCTTTGATCGAGTATGCGCAGGAGCTTTATCCAGGGCTTCCGCTGATCTTGTATGGGCACAGCATGGGCGGCAACATCTGCTTACATTATCGAGCCGTCGGCAGAAAAAACGATGTGCCGCAGAAGTATATCGTGTCGGCACCTTGGATCAAGCTGGTAATGCAGATTCCTGGGCCGCTGTATACCTGCGTGAAGGCTGCTTCGAAGGTGTTTCCGAAAAAGACCATCGCTTCATCCTTTCCGGAAGAAGATTTGGGGAATTTGAAATATGTCAGACCTTATCACGACGACCCGCTGGTTCACGATAAAATTTCCCTCAGGTGTGCCGTGGATTGTTACGACTTTGGCAATGCCATTGCAGCGGGCGTAAACGAGGATAACCGCGGTGCAGAAGGAAAATCTCTGTTGCTGATGCACGGTGATATGGATAAAATCTGCGATATCAAGGGGAGCAGAGCAGTCGCAGGACGTCTGTCTGGTACAGCAGGATTTACTTATATCGAGTGGCCGGGTTACTGCCACGAAATACATAATGGCGGTCCAGAGACTACCGGCGATGAAGTTATAGCAAAGATCATTGAATTTATTTTAGAATAGGAATAGACGGGAAATGAGAGCAATAAATGAGGAAAAAACCAAGGAACTGATGCAGGAACTGCTTCCTGATGATCCGCAAGAAACATTGAAGATATTGGAAGAGTTTGACGTTTTGATGATGCGATATGATTCCGCTATCAGAGAAGTGAGGACGAAGCTGGAGATTCTCAATGACGAGTTATCTCTGCTGGCAGAACAGAGCCCAATTTCTTCGGTATCGTCAAGAAGAAAAAAACCGTTCAGCATTTTGGAAAAATTAAAGCGACAGGGAGACGCCATTTCTTTAGGATCGATTCAAGAGAATCTTAATGACGTTGCGGGAATCAGGGTCATCTGTTCTTTTGTAGATGATATTTACAAAGTTGCGAGAATGCTGGTTCAACAGGACGATATTAAGTTAATCAGAGTCAAAGACTACATCCAGAATCCCAAACCAAACGGATACAGAAGTTATCATATGATCGTGGAAGTACCCGTATTTTTCTCCAATGAGAAGAGACCGATGCGGGTTGAGGTGCAGATTCGAACTGTGGCTATGGACTTCTGGGCCAGCCTGGAACATCAGATGAAATACAAACAGGATATCGACAATGCAGATGAAATAATGACTGAGTTGAAGGAATGCGCGGATACCATCGCAGAGACTGATATGAAAATGTTAAAAATCAGGGAGAAAATTAGAAGATTACAAAAATAAAACAAAAAAATGACCAAAAAAAGAGGCTTGAATTGAAGTAGTATTAGATTTAGTCTAATACTAAGGAAATTGCCTAAATATATTCATAATTATCAGGAAATTTTTCATATTCTTTTCTAATGGGGACGGATATACTGTAATTATCAAATAAAAGTAAAATTGTTTTTTTAGGAGGTAATTATGAATTCCATAGAGAGAGTTACAATGGCATTAAACCATCAGGAACCTGACAGGGTGCCAGTATATCCGTTAATTAACAGCGTATCCATGCAGACCCTCGGTATTGATTACGAAGAATGGTCCAAGGATGTGGACAAATGTGCAGAATCCATCATTAGAGCAACGGACGAAATCGGTGTCGACGCAATTTGCACTTTGATTGACCTTTCTGTAGAAGCGGCAGACTGGGGGCAGAAGGTGGTTTACAGCCCGAAAAACGCGGCACATCCAGATATGGATGACAGACTGCTTAAAAGTGAAGATGATTATGACAAGGTAGAGATTATCGATCCTAGAGAAACACCTAGAATGAGCGAACACATAGAGCTGGCGAAGAAGCTCTATGAAGCGAGAGGGCAGGAAAAACCGATTATCGGCTTCGTATTTGGCCCCCTGGGCGTACTGAGCATGATGAGAGGCCAGGAGCAGATGTTCTATGACATGATTAAATGCCCTGACAAGATGAACCAGGCTCTGCACAACATTACAGAAACCCTCAAGGAGTTTGCCATTGCATTGATTGAATCTGGTTGCCACGCGATTATGTTTGACACCTTATATTCATCAAAGACAATTCTCAGCCCTAAGATGTGGGATAAGGTGGAAGGCCCTCTCGTAGAAGAGTTGGCACAGACTGTGAGAGATCACGGCGCCATGGTTATGGTACATAACTGCGGAGAAGGTCTCTATATGAAAGAACAGATAAAGAGGATGCAGCCGGTTGCTTTTTCATTGGATCATTTCCCGCCTGACTGCAAGACGATGGAGGAGATGAAGGAAAAGTACGGCGACCAGACCACATTTATCGGTATGATTGAACCGGGCTGGCTTTTAGCTGCCACAGAGGATCAGGTCAGAGAGGAATGCAGAAACCAGATTGATGGTTTGGCCAAAGGCGGCGGATTTATTTTGGCGACTGGCTGTGAATATCCGTCAGCTTTGAACTTTGATATGGCAAAACTGATCGTTGAAGAAGCCCAGAATTACGGCAAATACCAGAAATAATATCGATCTATTTAAGCGTTCTTCGGATACTTTTCTTGAGAACGCTTTTTGACTTGAAGGAGGAAAATATGATTGCAATCGGTATCGACACTGGCGGCACCTGTACAGACGCTGTCATCTATGATGCGGCCAGTCATCAGGTCTTATCTTATGGAAAAACCCTCACCACGAAAAAAGACCTGAAGGTGGGAATTCTGGGAGCGCTGCGTTGTCTGGATCAGGAGTTATTGAAGAAAGCAGAGCACATTTCCCTCTCCACGACCTTGGCGACCAACGCCTGCGTGGAAGGTAAAGGCGGTCGGGCAAAACTGGTTTTTATCGGCGTGAAACCTGCGTTTGTGGAGAAAATGCAGGGAACCTATGGACTGCCGCCCGTCTCTGAAATTTATTTTCTGCCAGGTGACGCATCAGAAACAGTTGGCGAGGAAAAGAAACCCGATTGGGAACGATTTCGGGCAGACGTCAGAGAAATGTTTTGTGAATTTGACAGTGTCGCTGTGGTGCAGATGAATCCGAAATACAATGACGGGAAATACGAGCTGCTGGCAGAGAAGATTATCAAAGAGGAACTAGACGTTCCATGTGTGAGAGGCTATGACCTTTATCAGGAAATCAACGTGCAAAAAAGAGGCGCCACTGCCTTGCTCAATGCCAGACTGCTTCCTGTAATGAACGCATTCTTTGCATCTATCGACCGTTCTTTAGAGGAACTGGGTCTGAAGCTGCCAATATTGGTGGTCAAAAGCGACGGCAGCATTATGAGCAGGGAATACGCTGTGAGCAGACCTGTTGAGACATTGCTCTGCGGTCCGGCGGCCAGCATCATCGGCGCAATGGAGCTTTCCAGTCAAAAGGACGCGCTGATTGTGGATATGGGCGGCACGACCAGTGACGTGGCTCTGGTCAAAAACGGTGCGCCCATAACCAGCGCAGCAGGTATTTCCATCGGTGAATGGCAGACCATGGTCAAAGGTGTAACCATTGATACCTTTGCTTTAGGCGGAGACAGCGCCGTGGAATATGAGGATAATCAGATTTACTTGGACAAGAGGAGAGTGGTCCCGCTCTGTATGGCGGCGGCAAAACATCCTGAGATGGTGACAAAGCTTCACAATTTGGTGTCAACCTATGCGGCGTACAGTTATCCTGCCAACCAGTTTTTTATGCTTCTCAATGAGCCTGAGAATATAGAAAAATACACGGCTGGTGAGAGAAAACTGGTGGAAGCGTTGGCAAACGGTCCTTTGATCTTTGAGGAGGCGGCAGAAGCGGTCGGTGTCAGCCCCTATATTTTTAAAACGAAGCGGTTGGAAGACGAAGGGGTTATCATTCGCTGCGGCGTGACGCCGACAGATGTGATGCATCTCTATGGCGATTATACAGATTATAATGTGCAGGCCTCAAAGATGGGAATTGACTATTTACATATTGTAACGAGAAAGCCGGCAGAAGAGATCTGTCAGAGCATCTATGACTTGGCAAAGTGCAGGCTTTACGACAATCTGGTGAGGATCTTCATGAAATATGAAACTGGCAAAGAGCCTTCGCCTGCCAACAGAGCAGCAATGGAAAAGCTGACCAGGTATATCTTCGAATCATCGAGGCAAAAAGGCGGTTTTCAATTTCTGAAAGCTGACTTCGCTGCGAAAATCAATTTGATCGGCATCGGTGCGCCGACGAGAATCTTCCTTAAGGATGTATCTGATTTGCTTGGAACTGCTGCCGACATACCTGAATATGCAAAAGTTGCCAACGCCATCGGCGCGGCAGTCGGCAGCATTGTATCTGAATATGCGGTAAAAATTGAGCCGTGTGCATATAAGGGCGGATTTGGAAACTTTATGGTGACAGGTGGTGCTGAAGTCGTCACCTTCGAATATTATGATCAAGCGTTGGACGAAGCAAAGAGAATTGCTGAAGAAAGGGCTTACCAGAAAGCGGTAGATCAGGGCGCTGAAGGCAGCATCAAAGTAGAGCTGGCCGTCTTTGAAGACTATTATGATTTAGCCGGCGGCGAGGGTACACGCCTGTTTCTGGAGACAAAAGTCATCGGAAAGGCAGCGGCAGAATAAGGGAAAGAAAAAGCGTAAGGCAATTATAAGAATAACCGTCTTACGCTTTTTCATTTGTAAAATTGACTATAGATTGTCGATTTCTTCAATGGCAAGTCCTGTGATTTAGCATATCAGGACTGTCTCGATTCCCTCCGCCTTCATTCGACGAGCAGTTTCTATCTTTTCCTGGATTTTGCCTTCATCAAAAGCTTTTTCACGATCAAGTCGCATCTGTTCATCTAGTGTCATCAGTCTCCGCCTCCATTCAGACGTGTTGCCTTTTCGCCCCAGCTTTAGCTGGCAAGGCGAAACGGACAGCGTAAAGAGCCCCGCTCCTGGGGGAGCGAAGCGTTGAACTCCTTTACCCGGGCATGAAGAGATTGGATGAATCCATCATTTCGACATCATACCAAGAGTCGTCCCCCTCAAAAAGCACATCCAGGCGGACGGTCTTTGAAATGATTCCAGTGAAGAGGGTCTTCTGTATTTCCATATTGGAGCCTTCGCAGACTTGAAGGGTTCGAATTTTCTTTGCTGGCAGTATTCTTTCAAGAAGACTTTTGCAGAGTGCCTGGTCATTCATGATAAGGCTGAACATTAAGTCTTTTTTCAACGGCAATTGAATCGTATTTATGCTGTCATTGATAAGCATGTGCAATTCCTTTCTATGATGACGAATAAGAATATTTCTGTAAATATATGGTATAACACTATTATAAAAGGAATACAAACTAATGTAAATAATTTACTGTAAATAAAAGCAAAAAACGGCTGATGATTCTATCAAAAGCCGTTTTTCCTTTTATTATTCTGGCAATCCGGGATTCACCCAGACTGTCTTGTTGTTGGTGAATATGACCATGCCTGGTTTTGCGCCGGCAGGTTTTTTGACATATCTGACTGCCACGTAGTCTACCGGAACGTTTTCGGAAGTGCGTCCTTTACTGTGGTAAGCGGCAATCGCTGCGGCCTCGAAGATATCGCTCTCAGACAATTCTTTGCCGTCAGTCTGCACGATTACGTGAGAGCCGGGGATGTCTTTGGTGTGAAACCAAATGTCTGCCTTTGAGGCAGTTTTTAGGGTTAGATAATCATTCTCTTTATTGTTTCTGCCCACCAGTACGGTGAATCCGTCGGTAGTTTCATATCTGTGGGGTTGGGGCTTGTACTTTTTCTCTTTGAAGGTGGTTTTTCTGCGCCTGATGTATCCCGTTTCAATGAGTTCCGTACGCAGGGCTTCAATCTCTTCGATGCTATCAGTATTATTTAAATAGCTTAGAACGGATTCTAAATACTTGATATCATCGTCTACTTCTTCTAGCTGAATCTGCTTCTCCTTGACTGCCGTCTTTGCCTTCCCGTAACGTTTGAAGTACTGCTGCGCGTTTTTTGCCGGCGTATGACGTTCATCCAGGGGAATCTTCACGGTGGAATTGTCATAGTAGTTGACGACTTCTACTGATTTATCGCCAGGTTTGATCAAGTGCATATTGGCAGTCAAAAGCTCCCCGTAGAGCCGCAAGTCCTCTGAATTTTCGGCCTTCAATAGATCCTCTGAAAGACGCTGTTTTTTCAGATACAATTTGTCCAAAGTGGTGGTGACCGATTTAACCAGATCGTGAGACTTCTGTCTGGCTCTGTTGGAGGATGCCTTGTTGTCAAAGTAGTAAGCCAGACATTGGCTCAAGGTTTGAAAGTCCATGCGCCTGGCTGCGTCTTCGTATTCTGTGAGGTCCGTGATATGGAATTCCTGCGGAACGTCCTTTTCGTCGAGATAGACGCGCGGCACGAAGGTGCCGCTGGCGATAGATTCGAGAATCTGCTGCAGAAATCCATAGCGGTCTTTTTTCGCTGTCAACTCCCAAGCAATGGCGGGAGAAATACCGCCGACCTGAGAGAGAATGGCTTTGCTGTTCGCATCGATGGCTCCCAGCTGATCTGCCGTGATGACTTTGAAGGGAATTTTGTCTTGGACCGGCGGATACTCGTACTCTTTGCCTGGCAGCACCTGACGAACCCTGTTGACGTCGATGGAGACCCGCTTGATGCTGTCGATAATCTTCCCTGTAGTCATGTCGACTAAAATGATGTTGCTGTGCTTGCCCATGATTTCGAATATCAGCTTCTTAGATACGTTAAATCCCAGTTCGTTGAGGGTTTCGAGAGAGATTTCTATGATCCGTTCAGAATCTTTTTGAGAAATTTCCACGATTCTGCCGCCCTGCAGATGTTTGCGAAGCAGCATGCAGAACGCCAGAGGGACAGGGGGATTCTTTGGGTTCTCCTCGATAAAATGCAGCCTGGCGTGGGCGCTTCCCACGGAGGCGAACAGCTTTACGTTACCGGTTTTGGTGTGTATATGAAAAACAAGCTCATCATTTTCCGGCTGATAAACTTTTTCTATTTTGCCTAAATAAATCTTGTTCTGCAGCTCTTTTACCATAGCGCAGGTGATGATTCCGTCAAAAGCCATAATTGAGTTCCTTTCATTCGATGGTGGTGAGTTCTTCCACGATGTTCTCTTTTTTTTAGATATTTTCTATTGTACCCTTATTCGTATTGATTTGTCAACGACCGCGATTTGTGGTAAAATATATGTATTATCATTGCCTTCCGTTGACGAAGGTAACGTATAAAAGATTGGAGAACCACAGATGATAAAAAGCATGACTGGCTTCGGAAGAAGCGAATATAATGACGGAAAGAGGAACATAATCGTTGAAATAAAGTCGGTAAATCACAGATATTCTGATATAACAGTAAAAATGCCCAGACGGTATTCCTTTGTTGAGGACAAGATCAAGACTACAGTCAAAGAAAAAATCAAACGAGGCAAGGTGGACGTCTCAATTATGGTGGAAAACCTGACTGAAAACGATGTGAATATCAAATTAAATACGATGGTTGCTCAGCAGTATTTTGACAATCTGCGCGCACTGCAGGAAGGCTTTGATGTATCGGGAGATATTTCGCTGCAGATGCTGGCGGGAATGCCAGACGTGTTGAAATCCATACCGGATGTAGATGACGAAGAAGAGATGACGAAATGCATCCTAGCTCCTGTAAAGGAAGCATGTGTAAATTTAGAGAAAATGCGCGGCATAGAGGGAGAAAAACTAGCGGCGGATCTGGTCATGCGCGGGGATATCATCAAAGGGCTGGTTGACCAAATTGAAGAAAGAGCAGACCTGGTACCGAAGGCTTATACTGAGAAGCTCAGAGAGCGAATCAAAGAACTCATCGGAGGCAGCGTGGCCATTCCTGAAGACAGAATTTTGGTGGAGGCGGCAATCTTTGCAGATAAGTGCAACATCACGGAAGAGCTGACCCGGCTCAACAGCCACATGGATCAACTGAAATCCATCATTTCTAAGAGCAGCCAGCCTGACGGCAAAAAGCTGGACTTCCTCGTACAGGAGATGAACAGGGAGGCAAATACCATCGGATCAAAGGCTAATGATATCGAAATTACCAATTTGATGCTGCAAGTCAAAGCTGAAATAGAAAAAATCAGAGAACAGGTACAAAATATCGAATAATTCCGGCTGATTATTCTTGAAGTAACGGAAGAAAAATGCTATAATATTAACTCATATGACAGACGCCGGAAGTGCTGAAGCGCCCTGCATCTGCCGCAAGCTGCCCTGGTCCTTGACAAGGGAAGCCTGCAAGGAGCTTCGCTCCGTTTGAAACGCAACAACAGCTTTGAGGAGAAAACAATGGATAAAGCAGAACATTCAGGAAAACTATTTATTATATCAGGCCCATCAGGCGCTGGTAAAGGAACGATTTGCCAGAGGCTTGTAGAGGAGAGCAAGGTTGAGATCTCTGTTTCTATGACGACCAGGAATCCAAGACCTGGTGAGATTGATGGCAAAAGCTATTATTTTACAGAGAGAGAGGATTTTCTGACCGAGATAGAAAAGGGTGGTTTTCTTGAGTATGCTGAAGTATACGGCAATTTTTACGGCACCCCTAGAGAAAAGGTAATAGAAAAGCTGAGCAATGGCGTCGATGTGGTTTTGGAGATTGATATCCAGGGAGCCCTTAAAGTGAAGGAAGCCTACCCCAATGGGATTTTTATCTTTATCCTGCCACCGTCTATGGCAGAACTTCGCAAGAGAATTACAGGTCGCGGTTCAGAGACAGAAGAAGCCATCAATCTGCGGCTATCCCAGACTTTGAAGGAAGTATCATACATAGATAAATACGACTATTGTGTTGTCAATGGTGATTTAGAAGAGGCAGTAGCAAGAGTGAAAGCCATCGTTATGGCAGAACATTCGCGCGTGTCTCAGAGTATTTACAAACTTATTGAAAAGTACAAGGAGGAAGTTTAATGCTATACCCATCAATCAATGAAATAAGAAAGAAAGCCGACAGCAGATATACTATCGTTGTCATGGCTGCCAAGAGGGCCAGGGACATCATCGATGGAAAACCTGTATTGACAGATTGTGAGATCAACAAACCGGTGTCCATCGCTGCCCACGAAATTGCAGAAGACCTGATCACATATAAGCGCGAGAATATAGAAGAGATGGAAGGTTAACGGACCTTAATCATACAAAGCTAGCGGCATGCTGTAATCAATATATTTATACAGACGCCGCTTTTTTGTTGGCAGGATTTTACGGCAAATAGTAATATTTTGTCGACTGATGTCGCATTTTGTTGGAAAAAGTAGGTTTACTCCCTTAGATTTTTTTCTACTACTATTTTACAATTTAGGTAGAGAATGGATTAAATGATAAAAGGAGGAAATGAAGTATGAACGAAGAAAAATATATTCCAATCATCTGCGGAAAAGAAACAGCAAAAGTCAGAGTAAGTGATGTAGTCATGGTCATGAAGGATAAACGGAAACTGCGTATTGTTACCGACGAAAAAGAGTATGATTTTTATGAACGTATGGAACATGTAGAGCCGCTCCTCGACAGTCGTTTTTTCTGTTGTCTCAAGGGTTGTTATATCAACCTGGAGAAGGTGATCTCTATGACGGATCAGACGATTTACTTTGATAACGGCTTCACTTTTGGTTTAGGCAGGCAGAATTTTATCAAAACTAGACAACGATACAAACTATATTTGAAAAAAACAGCGATAAAGTGAGAAAAAAGCTTGCAATTTCAAGCAAAATAGCATATAATTATTGTCGGCTCGTCCTTGAGCCGATATTTTTTAATAACATTTATTATTTCAAATTTGCACACCCGGTTGTTTTGCTAGGTGGTGCCGCACGAGAGATGCGGTTTTATGCACGCGAGACCGAGTGGAAGGTTAAACCAGGAGGAAACAAAATGGCAGTAATTTCAATGAAACAATTACTAGAAGCTGGTGTACACTTTGGACATCAGACGAGAAGATGGAACCCTAAGATGGCTCCTTACATCTTTACAGAGAGAAACGGAATCTATATCATCGACTTACAGAAGACTGTAAAGAAAATCGAAGAAGCATATGATTTCATGAAGGAAGTTGGAGAAAGCGGAAAGCCAATCCTTTTCGTAGGCACAAAGAAACAGGCGCAGAATGCTATCGTTGACGAAGCTAAAAGATGCGGACAGTACTTTGTAAGCGAAAGATGGCTGGGCGGAATGCTGACCAACTACAAGACAATCAGCGGAAGAATCAAAAGACTGAACGACATCGAAAAGATGGAAGAAGACGGAACTTTTGAGAAGCTTTCCAAAAAAGAAGTAATTAAACTGAGAGCTGAACACGATAGATTAGAAAAGTTCTTAGGCGGAATTAAAGACATGAAGGGAATGCCAGGCGCATTATTCATCGTGGACCCTAAGAAAGAAAGAATTGCAGTAAAAGAAGCTAGAATTCTTGGTATTCCTATCGTTGGAATTGTAGATACTAACTGTGATCCTGATGATGTAGATTACATCATTCCTGCCAACGACGACGCAATCAGAGCTGTGAAACTGATTGCCGGCAGAATGGCTGACGCTGTTATCGAAGCAAACCAGGGCGAGAGTTTTGATGAAGGTCCAGCTGAAGGAGAAGCAGTAGAAGAGGCTGCAGCTGAAGCTGCTGCAGACGCAGAATCGTTTTAATGATAAAAACTACCAATTAGATACGACAAATTCAAACAATGGAGCATCGCATATCGCTGGCTCTTTTGAGGATTTAAGCATAAGGTCTCCCTGGCAATTTACTCCGTAAATTGGGGCGAGAACCATTAGGAGGGAAAGAATTATGGCAGTAACTGCACAATTAGTAAAAGAATTGAGAGAAATGACTGGCGCAGGCATGATGGACTGCAAAAAGGCATTAGTTGAGACAGATGGCGACATCGATAAAGCTGTTGAAGAACTGAGAGAAAAAGGATTAGCGAAGGCTGCTAAGAAGGCTGGCAGAATTGCAGCAGAAGGTCTGGTTCAGATCGCATTTTCTGACGACCATAAGACAGCATCTGTTATTGAAGTAAATTCTGAGACAGACTTTGTCGCTAAGAATCCTGAGTTCATCGAATTCGTAGATACACTGGCAAAGAAAGTCATCGAAAAAGAAAATCCTTGTATGGATTGCTTCATGGAAATGCCGTACGGTGACGAAGGCACTGTCAAAGATGCTCTGACAAACAAGATCTCCAAGATCGGTGAGAACATGAACATCAGAAGATTTGAGAAGATGGATACAGAAGGTGTCGTTTACACTGGATATATTCACGGCGGCGGCAAAATCGGCGTACTCGTCGGTATCGAAACAGAAGCGACTGCTGCTGAAATCGAGACAGTAGGGAAGGACGTAGCTATGCAGGTTGCTTCCATGAATCCTAAGTTTGTCAATGAAACGCAGGTAGATCAGGATTGGCTGGCTTCCGAGACAGAAATCGCAAGACAGTTACTTCTCAATGAAGGAAAGAAAGAAGAACTTCTCGACAGAATCATCCCTGGAAAAATCAAGGCGATCCTGAAAGAAGTATGCCTGGTTGACCAGAAGTTCGTAAAGAATGGTGACATTACTGTTGCACAGTACGTGGATGAAGAAGCTGAGAAGATCGGCAAATCAATGAAAGTTGTAGAAATGGTTAGATACGAAGTAGGCGAAGGAATCGAAAAGAAAGAAGAAGACTTCGCAGCAGAAGTAGCAGCACAGCAGGCTGCGGCAGCTGCAAAGAACTAATCTAATCTGAATGATTTAGTTCCAAAACCCTTGAATACGCTGTATTTCAGCGATTCAAGGGTTTTTTAGTGCGAAAAATTAGGGTGTCATAACTTATCACAAATTACCATGTTTTTGGGGCAATTGGGAGTTTTTTGGGGACTGGTCCTCTGTCAAGATAACGGACAAGATTTTTGAATCAAATTCTGACTTTCATTATGCAGCACTGCCTGCAATCGGCTGCTGCAGATTGCAATCATTTTCATACACCATAGGAGAACGGAATGCTTATAATCAAATTTGGGAGCACGTTCTTTATCATAATCCTTCTGTAATTTACTATAATTTTGTGATAGAGAGGGAACGACGATGAAAAGAATGATACTCAGTTATATAGGGACCTTTGCGGGACTTGCTGTTGCGGCTTTTGGAATTGTGGCTTTTGTGCTGACGTCCGGAATTCTGATCGGGAGTTCAACCGGTGTTGGCAGAGTGGTTCATTACCTGTTTGACATTCCTGTTTCTTATACAGTGTTTGCGTTTAACGGGATTCTGTTTCTGACAGGGCAGATGAAAGCAGAATGAATCGTATTAGAAATGTAAGAGCAGTTTTTTTACAAGCATGGAAGAAACAATCGGTTCCACTTTTCGCATTTTATTCCATAAAAAATCTGGGCAATTGACAGTGCGCGCATTTGCAGTATGCTGAAAAGATATATATAAAAGAATCATACGGTGGTAAAACAGGTTTTTCAGCAATGTGATTATTAAAGAATCAGAGGACATATAGAATCATAAAAAAACAGGTATCTGCTGAATGAAAATCAGAGAGATGCCTGTTTTCTTAATTGTTGCTAATTATGTTTTCTGCCTAAACCATTCATTTAAAGCTTTACAGTGGTGTATTAGTATTCTATAAGTCTTGACAGAGCAAGGGCTGTATACAGACTCATGACTTCGGGCATTTTTAAAAGATCTATTCCAAGCAGCCTCTCTGATTTTTTTATACGATATTTTACCGTATTTTTATGGATAAACAATCGGCTGGAAGTTTCCAAAATATTTCCCTGACAGTCAAGTAAAAAAACCGTAAGTGTATCCAGAACATCTCTGCCTGCAGAATCTTTTAAAAGAGGCTGCAGTATCTTTGTTGCGGTCTTGAGATCTGTCTCACTGCTTTCCAGAATTTCACGGCAGGTTTTTACGAAGTACAGGCCGTGACAGGTGAAAACATTCTGGTATGGGAATATTTTGCATGCAGTCTCTATATTTTCTTCTGTTAAAAGGAAGGACGAACATACTTCCTCTGTGGATTTGTGATCGTGCCATGTGCTGCTGCACAGGATTAAACCTTTTTGCTCATCGCAGAGAACTTCGTCTATAAATTCCTGTGGAAATTCAGCAAATGGATTATTGGCCGCATCAATAAATGCGACAACATAGTCTTTAAATACATCGACGAGCGCTGTTTTTTCATTACCCTTGAGAAAGGCAGACAGCTTTGCTGCAAGCCAGCCCATATTGTCTTCTGCATCTTGCTTCTTTTCTTTTCTGCAGAGAATCCATATAGTGTCAAAAGAGCTGATATCCAAATGAAGTGATTGGGCTATGCGCTCCATTTCGGCAGGTCGGTTATTTAAAATCGCCTCTAGAAGTATGTCGGTATCTGCTCTCTTAAATGTATTCTCCCAGATTGTTGATACGAGCAGCAGTGTTTCAGCAATCTGCGGTAAATAAGCAGTATTCAGTGTGCTGCCTTCGTCGATGCCGGCAATGAAATATCCTTTTTGGTTTTCGATATCAAGGGTTGCGCAGTAAATCTTTGCATCCATGCCGTTAATATGCATTTCAACAGGTTCACTGAAGTGCGGGTTTCGTAGACGAAGCTCAACAATTGAGTTCAGGTTCTGTTCATCCCATTCCGCGCCAAAAGGCCAAGGGGCGAATCCGCAGACATTTCCCTTCCGGTCTGCAAGAAGCAGTGAGCAGCGAAGCCGGTCGCTCAGGATACGAAGAACAGTCTCAATATTTCGGTTATGAGCTTTCAGATGAACAATCTGATTGATGATATTTGGGACGATGCTGATTTCCTGCCTTTGATTGTCAGTTATTATACGCATTGCTTCAGAGATGAAGTCACTGTAACGGTGATTATAGCGGTTCGGAGGCATCATAATAAGAGGAAAATCCAGCTTATCTGCAATTTCTATTACTTTTGGATTGACTTCTTTGACAAAAATTCCGACATAATACAGAATCAGTCCGACTTCTCCGGAATCAGACAGAAGCTGAATCAGTTTACATTGTGCTTCGATATCGTCTTTAATAGATGTAAGTGCGCTGATGATAATCTGGCTGCCAAGAAAAAAACCTTCCTGTTCCAACATAAATAAATCTACATGTTCCAGTACTGATACGCATGAGACATCTCGGTTAATTCCGCCTGCTCCTGCGATGACTTTTGCTTCTCTCAGTGAAGGAAGCTTCAGACAATCAGCTACAGTAATACTCATAAATTTCCACCGTCCTAATTCTGATTATTGTACAGGATTGTATTCTATTATAATCCTTCTTTCTTAATATCGCAATTATCATTCTTTTGTTTTTTTAGCTAAAAAAGAATCATCAGGTTTATCAGAAACAACATATACAGAATTATCCGTAAAATCGTATAATTTTAAATGTGAAAGGTAAGCTGTAATCAAATTGTTGCGGCAATGTATTGACTGAAAGTTGGAGCAAAAATGCCCGTTAGAAATACAGCGCAGAGAGGAGAAATTTTTATATGAAACTGAAAATTATCAACCCGGCAGTTGGAATCAGTCAGGAGCAGATAAAGGCCTGGCAGCAGTATTTATCGGAATTTCTTTTGCCGGATACAATATTGGAGTTTGAGAATATTCCATCAGGGTTTCCGGCACTTGAGAATAAAACACAGGATATTATAAATGGTGCAGAGGTTTTAAAAATAGTGGCAAGAGCACAGGAAGAAAGTGTACAGGGGATTTTTATTAACTGTTTCAATGATCCCGCGGTACTCGCAGCACGGGAGTTTTCTGATATTCCGGTGCTGGGACCTTATGAACCTTCCGTCTTATTTGCATCCATGCTGGCAGACCGTCTGGCTGTTATATCGACAGACCAATATGGTCTTTTATCTGAAGGCAGAAAAGTTTATGAGTATAAAACCGCAGACAGAATTTACAAAATAATGAATGTAAATCTGAGCGTTCTTCAGCTTTCTAATCATAAACTCCTGCTGAACCGCCTGATTGAATGCTGCAGAGAATTAGAGCAGGAACAGGTCGGCGCTGCGGTACTGGGCTGCACGGGAATGTGCAGCATGATTGAGCCGCTTAAGGCAGAACTGCATGAAAACGGAATTCATATACAGGTGATTGAACCGCTTAAAGCAGGCGTCACTTCACTTGAGTATATGGTTCGGATGGGATACAGCAATCGGATTTATGGAGCAAAAATAGGTGCGTTTCCTGATTAGATACAGGAAGTGTATATAATTAGAAACTTAAAATTTACGATATCATAGGAGGGTTAAAAATGAGAATTCTAAATGAACGCGATGCAAAAGCAATTATTTATGCAACGGCACTGATGGGCGCAGGCGGCGGCGGTTCACTTGCCCACGGACTTTATTACTTAAACACTTATGCTGAAAAGCATGAAATTGCAGTTAAAATGATTTCCGTTGACGAAATGGAAGATGATACTTTCGCAGGGGTACTTGCTGGTATGGGTTCTCCAGTGAAATTCAGAGAAAGCGGCACAGACTTTCTGGTTGAATCTGTGACTGCTTATGAAGGACTGAAGGAAAAGGCGGCATTCATGAATCGCAGGCTGACAAATGTCTTTCCGATTGAATACGGTGCAGGAAATTCTTTTGTTCCAATGCTGACATCTATGGAATGTGACGCGCCGTTTGTGGATGTGGATCCTTGCGGACGAGCAGTACCCGCCTTGAATACAACACCTTTTGCGATAAACGGTCTTGCAACGGCACCGTGCGTGATGTCAAACGGAAAAGGTGACAAAGTAATTGCAGAACCTGTAGATCCTTATGATGCAGTCGGTCTTGAAAATCTCTGCAGAAATGTCTGTGTGGCATTTGATATGGTGATGGGAATTGCCGGCTGGATAACAAGCAAAGAACAGATGAAGAAATTCCTTGTTCCGGGTGCGTATACAAAGGCGCTGCAAGTCGGTCATATTCTTCTTGATGCCATAGAGAAGAACCTTGATGTCAGCGATGAGATCAGCAAAACGGTTGAATGCAGGGAGCTGTGGCGGGGAAAATTGACCAAGCACGAGCTTGCCGTAGAAAAGGGATTCGATTACGGCAGAACCTATTACGAAGGAATCGGAGAATACGCAGGCAGACAGTTCAGAATTGATTATCAGAATGAAAATCTTGTGGCTTATGAAGGAGATGAAGCACTGCTTACTGTACCGGATTTAATCTGCACATTGAATCTCGATACAGGATGCCCACTTACAAATGCTGAGCTGGAAGAAGGACAGAATATTCTTGTACTTGCAATGCCGGCTCCGAATGCCTGGTATATGTCTGAGGACGGATGGAACTGCTGGGCTCCGTTCCTAGAAACCATCGGTTATAAAGGAGAACAGGTCCGCTACTAATCAGAGGAATGAAAGGAGTAATCTGATGAAAATATTAAATTTGCCGCCGATTATCAATACCGGTTTCGGCTCACAGGAAATGAATGACTACATTGCAAAATATCTGCTCGCTGATACGGAAATGGATACATGGCATCTGGATTACGGTCCCAGCAGTATTGAAGGAGAATTTGACGAAGCACTTGCAGCTGCCAATGTAGCCCTGAAATGTGTTGAAGCTGAAAATGCAGGATATGATGCAGTTTTTGTCAACTGCTTCGGGGATCCCGGCGTTCGTGCGGCGCGGGAGGCAGTCAATATTCCTGTTTTTGGAGGCTTTGAACCGATTGCATATTATGCTTTAGGCACTGCAGACAAAATCAGTGTTGTTACGGTGCTGCCGGAAGTCGTGCCGATGATTGAAGGCGAAATTGCAAGATATGGGTTGGAAAAACGCTTCACGAAAGTTCGTCATGTCAATATTTCGGTACTGGACCTGGAAGAACTGGACATTTTGATTAAAGCAGTTACAGAGGAAAGCAAGAAGGCGATCCGGGAGGATGGTGCCGGAACCATCGTTCTCGGATGCACTGCGATGGCAGGAGTAAAAGAAGAAGTAGAAAAAGCACTGAATGCAGAAGGTTACAGAGTTCCTGTCATTGAGTCTGGGCAGGCAGCTCTGGTAATGCTGGAAACCTTTGTACGTATGAATCTTTATCACAGTCGCATTACCTATATGCCGCCGAGAAAGAAAGTGCGGAATTTATGGCAGACTGAAAACAAAGATAATACTGCAGTATAATAATAGAACAGGAGGATAACTCAATGGCAAAGAAAAATAAAGTGCTCAGCGTTGAAAAAAGAGCGCTGGCCCGTGTAACAGAAAGTGAAAAACAAAGCTGGTGGAGTATTTCTTTTATCTGGATCGGTATTCTGATCTGTATTCCGAGTCTTATGATCGGCGGAACCTTAGCTGATGGGCTGACGATCTCACAGGTTGTAATTGCAACTGTCATTTCTTACAGCTTGATCGGTGGACTGATGACTTTAACCGGCATTATCGGCGGCGATCTGGGGCTGCCTTCGGCGATGTGCGCCACTAAGACTTTTGGAGACAGTGGCGCCAGCTATGTGATCAGTGTTATTTCATTTGTGTCCAGTATCGGCTGGTTTGGTGTGCAGACTGCGACCTGTGCTGCAGCATTCAGTACGATGATGCATATTTTCGGAATCGGATTTCCACAGTGGGCAGGATGCATTTTGTGGGGCGCAATTATGCTGGCAACCTCTGTAACAGGGTATTCTTTCATGAAAATACTCAACTATGCAGTAGTGCCTTTTCTGGTAATTACCTGCGCATATGGTGCGATACATGGTATTAACCTTATGGGGATGTCTGAGCTGATGGCATATACACCTGCGGAACCGATGACGATGACCAGTGCTGTTTCTATCTGTATCGGAGGCATGGCAGTCAGTGTAGTAATTTCTTCGGACTATTCCCGGTATTCCAAAAGCCGCGCAGATACATTGAAAGCTTCCTTCTTCGGTGTTCTGCCTGCAGGTGTGATTATGGTGACCATCGGCGGAATCATGGGTGTTACAACCGGTCAGTCTGATATTACACAGATGTTTGTAAATATTGGATTTCCTATTATCAGTATGATGATTCTGGTACTTGCAACATGGACAACCAATACCGGAAATGCTTATGTGGCAGGTATGGCATGTATGAAAATAGGCAACTTCCGCGAAGAACTTCGCCCTCGCGTGACTTTGATAGCAGGAGTAATCGGAATTGCGATGGCACTTACCGGTCTTGCTAATTCTCTGACCGCATTTCTCAATGTGCTTTCTGCAATTATGCCTCCTGTAGCTGGCGTTATGATTGCGGATTACTATATTTTCGGAAAAGCGAAACCGGAAAACTGGTATAGAGTAAAAGGCATCAACTGGATTGGAATTATCTCTTGGGCAATCGGCTCTGTTGTAGGACTGTTCTTCAGTTTCTTCAGTGCAGGCTTCGACAGTATTCTGGTAGGAACCATCGCATATGTTATCTTAAATGCCTTGCTGGGAAAAACCGTACTTGCCGGTCAGGGCCGTATGCCCCTGCCAGGGGAAGAAGATGAGGAGGCTGGCGCGTAATGGATAACGGAAATTTATTCAGCTTTTTCCGCAGGATCACGGAGATTCCGAGAGATTCAGGCGATGAAAAAGAAATTGCGGAGTATCTTCTCTCCTTTGCGGAAGAGCGGGGGCTGGAAGCAGTAACGGATGAGGTACATAATGTCGTGATCCGAAAGCCGGGAACTTCCGGCTATGAAGAGGCGCCGGCTGTCGTGCTGCAGAGCCATTCAGATATGGTGTACATAAAGAGTGACGACAGCAGCCATGACTATCAAAGTCCGTTAAAGGTTGTGGAAAAAGACGGATTTTTAAGCGCGGAAGGTACATCACTGGGTGCCGACAACGGAATAGGCATGGCAATGACTCTGGCGATTCTAGACAGTGCGGATTTATCTCATCCGCCGCTGGAAGCATTGTTTACGACCGATGAAGAGACCGGTATGGATGGTGTCAGCCATTTATCTCCTTCCTGGCTGAAGGGAAGGCGGATGATTAATCTGGACAGCGAGTGGGAAGGCATTTATACTATTGGCTGTGCCGGCGGTGTAACACCTGTGCTGCGCAGAAAAGCCGAATGGGAAGATGCGCCTTCAGACTGGCAGTGCTTCAGGCTGATACTGCGAGGACTTAGCGGCGGACATTCCGGTGTAGAAATTGATAAGGGGCGCGGGAACGCGATTCGTATGCTGGCACGAGTACTTTATGCAGCTGAGACGAGATTGGGAATCTGTGTGAGTACAATGTCAGGCGGAAGTAAAGGAAATGCGATTCCGGATTATGGGGAGGCGGTGTTACTGGTTGAGAACGCCGATGCTCTGAAAAAACTGACAGAAGAATTTGACACAGTTTTTCGAGATGAACTGTCAGCTTCCGATAAAAATGTCAGACTCTCTCTGGAGCCGTGGAACAGGGAAGAAAACTGCAAGGTTCTGACAGCAGAGGTACTGCAGGACATACTGATGCTGCTTCTGAATCTTCCTGTCAATGTGCAGACCATGAGTATGCATCTGAAAGATTTAGTAGAAAGCTCAAATAATATCGGAATTCTTCGCTGCGATGAGAATGAATTAACGGTTACCTGTTCAATCCGAAGTTCTGTGCGTTCGCTGAAAGAGATGATGTGTAATCAGATGGCAGCGCTTGCTCATGGCGCTCATGCAGAAATCGGATTCAGCAGCGACTATCCTGAATGGGCTTTCTGTGAAGATTCGCCTTTGCGAGATAAAGCAGTTGAATTGCACAAAAAGATTTATGGAAAGGAACCTGAAATTATTTCTATTCATGCCGGACTGGAATGCGGATTCTTTAAGGAAAAGTATCCGGATATGGATATGATTTCTACAGGGCCTAACCTGTTTGATGTACACACGCCGCAGGAAAAATTAGAAATTGCGTCTGCACAGCGGGTTTATAGATGGCTGATAGAACTGCTTGCCGAATTGAAAGATTAAAATCAGATAATGATTACCTGAATTAGCTGCTTTCAAAATCGGCTGAATAGCTGACCTGATCGGAATAGAAAACAGGCTGTGAAAATAGAACACATATGAGAAATGACACATTTAGCTGGGACATATGCCGAATGTGTTATTTTAATTTGCGCTCTGAGAGTACAAATTATAACGAGTGTAAGTGATAGTACGGAGAACACAAAGGATATGCAGGATAGAATAGATTGAGGAAAACGAACACCATCGCCCGTAAGAAACGCAGAGAAACCAAAACGGGATGGTGAAATCGAAAATTTGGGATTCACACAGAAGCAGGTAGCTGCAGCTCAGAAATAGCATAACAGATGGCTGCTGCAAAGAACTAATATGAATACTCTTGTTGTGAAACCCTTAAATACACTGAATTTCAGTGATTCAAGGGTTTTTAAAGGTTCTATGTCAAATGTTGGGGTAGAGCACATAAAAAACAATTCTGCAGGGCAGCACATGCTGCCCTGTTTTGTTACCTTAAGACGACATACAATGCAGTATCCTTTTCCTGAACCGCTCAAAGTTGCGCATCCCATAGGCATTTCTTTTTATCACCTTGATGCGGTTGTTGCACCCTTCGGTATATGCGTTGCTCAATCCTGTCCTAAATATGTTTAGGATCTCTTCCATCCAGTCCGCATATGTCCATGCACATTCCGTAAACTCCTCGACATCAGCCGCATTTACTGCCATGAACCAGTCAGAGAGCCATTTCTTTGCCTCATGCACGTCTTTGGAGCCCATGACCCCATTACATCTGGTTGAGCAGGTAGTATGCGGCGGCGAGGCCTTTTGAGAGGGAGAGCATGGGGGATACCTGTTCCAGCTGTTCAGGAGCAGATTCCTGGAACGCTTGAAATACTTCCGCCGCCCTTTCGCTAAGTCCTTCTGTACTCGTTTCCTCACATTCTCCATGGCCCTGGTTGCCTGTTGTACCACGTGGAAACTGTCAGCCACAATTTCAGCTTTTGGAAAGCATCTGCGGGCAGTCTCCCGGAACAAGCTGCTCAGATCCATGACCACGTATCTTAACCTGGCTGTGGTTTTTAAATTGTCCGAAATAGCGGCACAGTTCGTCCTGCCTGCGGCTGGGCAGCACGTCCAGGACTCGTTTTTTCTTCGGGTCCGTCAGGATGCACTGGTACCTGTGCCCGCCTGAATTGCCCCTGAACTCATCAATGGAGATCACCCGGGGCACGGATGGGTCCTGCGTTCCATGCGGATGACAATATGCGTCTGCTGCCCGGCTTCATAGATATCCTCGAAGATGGCGCCCTTCAGGCCTGTGACTGCCTGTAAAAGTTGTGATTCCATTTTTGACGGATCTTCTGTACAATGGTTCATGAGTATGACACACCTCGTTTCATTTTGGTTTCATCGCTTTAAGTGTAACGTAGAATGTGCTCATACTCCATTTTTTTACAAGAAATGCTGGGGATGCTTTTCAGCTAACCCCAACATTTATTATAGAACCGTTTTTTGTTGTGCAAAAGGCGGATTTAAAAGTGTTCGTTCCATTATTTCCTAAATAAATAGAAGATTCCCTCTAAATAATAGGCACTAGTTGTATTTTTATAGACTAACCTAAAGTATGAATTTACTGCGTTTAGATGGTAAAAGCAATTCTGTTTAATATATTGAAAGGAAATCATTGATTCATGAATATATCTTTGAACATGCAATTGCAATTCATGATTCAATGAACCTACCTTATATCGTAGTAGAGAGGAGAAATTATGGAAAAGGAAACGAAGATGAGACAGCCTCGAGCGCCTCATTTCTGGGAGGCGATTGTGTCGTTCCTGGGACTGATTGCTGTAATGTCTATCGGAATTATTATTTTTGGAGTGGATCCCCATATCCCAATGTTTATTGGCGTAATCATTGCTGCATTGATTTCACTCAGATTAGGTTACAAGTGGGAAGCAATTGAGGAAATGATGGTCACGGGTATTTCCCGGGCTATGCAGGCAATCTTGATTTTGACGATTGTTGGCATGATGGTAGGCGTATGGCTGCTGTCGGGCACCATCCCTACGATGATTTATTACGGACTTAAATTATTATCACCATCTGTCTTTCTAGTAGCCAGCGTTTTGATCTGTTCGATTACATCCCTGGCTACCGGCACTTCATGGGGGACTATGGGAACCATGGGTTTGGCTCTGATGGGTATCGCGGCCGGTCTGGGTATGCCGATCGGTCCGACGGCAGGTGCGATTCTGTCCGGGTCATATTTTGGAGACAAATTATCCCCGCTGTCAGATACGACCAATCTGGCTCCCGCCATGGCTGGAACAGATGTATTTACACACGTAAAGTACATGATCAAAGCGACGCTTGTCGCCTATGTGATTGCTCTGGCATTCTTTGGCATTTACGGATTTATGCACGCCGCATCTAATAATGTGGATACGTCGCAGGTGTCTGAGCTGATAAACGGCCTGCAGGCCACCTACAATATCAATCCAATTCTGCTGCTGCCGCCGTTAGTGGTTATTCTGGCTATTGCTCTTAAAGTGCCGGCAATTCCGGGAATCACCCTGGGCGTCATCGTAGGCGCAGTTCTGGCCCCGATCTTCCAGAGCAACGTAGCAATTTTTGACCATGATACTTTAGAACTGCTGCATCATGGCGCTAGCTTCGGAGATATCCTGGTCGTCGCAAGGAATGGATTTACCTGCAATAGCGGGCTGAAAGCGCTGGATGATTTACTTACGACTGGCGGCCTGATGAGTATGGCGTCCTCCATTCTGATGACCATCATTGCTATGATGTTCGGCGGAATCATGGAGGGAACCAGGCAGCTGGAAGTCATTATCAACAAGATTACAAAGTATGTAAAGAGTGGTCCGGGACTTATCGCTGCAACAGAGGCTACTTGCATTGCTTCAAACGTCGTCATGCCAGAACAGTACATCTCTATCTTAGTTCCAGGAAGAATGTATGCAGGCGCTTACAGAAAAGCCGGTTTCCATCCGAAATCATTATCCAACGCTTTGGAGTCAGCCGGTACGGTCACTTCCTGTTTAGTTCCTTGGAATACCTGTGGTATGTATATCGCAGCAACCTTGGGTGTCACCGCTGGTACTTATCTGCCGTGGGCAGTGTTTAACTACGCTATGCCAGTCGTAACACTATTGATGGCGTTTATCGGCATCACTATAACCAAGATGACGCCAGAAGAACAGGCCAAGGCCGATGCGGGAGAACTAGTGTAATCTCTTTCTACTTGTACACGACCTTAAAATAGAGTATATAACCCCCGGTTTCGCTGGAAGTATTCGTGAAGCCGGGGGTTAAACTATTCCTACATCTAATAGGTTGGTAAGTAACAAACTTTTGTGCTATACTTTATTAAGTAACCGTAGGGAAAGGGTGGAACTGATATGCGATGGAAGCCAAAGGGACGTCTATTAAAGAATAAGATTCTCAAATCTGGAGTTGTCTTTACGTTAATCATATTTTCTGTGCTGGCTGTAGGCTGCAGTATGAGCAGCACAGAAAAACAAAAGGCGAATGACCTGGTTTCTAAACAGAAGGACGATTTTATAAATCAAGCAATCCTCCAGTATGGACAAGATACAAAAGTCAAAAATATCCGGGCGGAAACACACACGATTTATAATCCTCTTTTTGGCGTACCCAGTGAAAGAAAGACGACAGGAAATCTGGCAGGGGATATTACAGCTGGTAAGGAAACCTTTCGCGGCGTATATCTGCAGGAGACAGGCAAAGTGTACAGCGACAAAAACTATGAAAACATTGTCCATACAGTCAAGTCTTTTGTTGGAATTAAAAATGCAGACCTTTTAGATGTCACATTGACGGATTCAGCCTATCAGACATACTATCTGCCTGACGAGATAACTACTTTTACAGATATGTTGGAAAATCAATATTTTATGCTGGTTCATGTTTACACGACGGCGGATTTGAGCCATTTTACCAAAGGGGATTTCGCAAAGCTGTA
Organism: Emergencia timonensis; assembly: GCF_900086585.1. Classification (GTDB taxonomy): domain Bacteria; phylum Bacillota; class Clostridia; order Peptostreptococcales; family Anaerovoracaceae; genus Senimuribacter; species Senimuribacter timonensis. Next base: position 2,137,230 of record NZ_FLKM01000009.1, on the reverse strand, counting down.
CCGTTTCTATGGGAACTATGAGGAGGAAGAGGGGTATGTGGTAATCATTCAGCTAAAGGATGATTCCAACCTGAAGGCTCTGCAGAGAGCAATCAATTCCATCACCTTTGAATACGAAGACAGCCATGGAAGGGTATATGACAACGACTCTCGCGGTTATGTGGACGCCTTTGAAAAGTATCAGATAGAAGGCGCCCTTTACCTGGACAAGACAAAATTTATATATAACCATTGAGCTTTCGTAGCACACAATAGACTTGATAGAGGAGTGTTTTTATGTTTTTAGAAAATTATACCAGCGGTATGGAATACTGGAAAGGCAGGATTGACAGCACCACAGATTATGATGCCTTTCGCTGGCATCAGTGGGTGAGACCGCTGAATCTTAACGAAGAGACTGTGGCCTTTGATGGAAAATTAGGCTTTGCCTTTATCGGTTTCTGCAGCGATCAAGGCGTAAAACGAAATAAGGGCAGGGCGGGTACGGCCTTGGCGCCAGGCTTTATCAGAGGGCAGATGGCAAATCTTCCATGTGCCTTTACACAGGAGGTTGCGCTTTATGATGCAGGCGATATTCAATGTGACGAGATATCCATGGAAGAGGGGCAGCGTCTTTTAGGCATCGCTGTTGAAAGAATTTTAGCCCTCAACCTGTTTCCGCTGATCTTAGGCGGCGGTCACGAAACGACATTCGGTCATTTTCAGGGGCAGCTGGCCGATCAAAGCCTCAGAGAGGGAAGACCCGATATTGGAATCATCAATTTTGATGCCCATTTTGACCTCAGGCCATATGACAAGGGGAGATCTTCCGGTTCCATGTTCAGCCAGATTGCTGATATATGCTATGAAAGAGGGATGGCATATCACTATCTGCCCCTAGGTATACAGCGGCACAGCAACACAGTTCAGCTGTTTAAGATTGCACGGGAGCTGAATGTAGACTATATCTTGGCAAAGGATATTCAAAATACCAACTATTCCTCAATTCTGGAGAAGGTCGATGCTTTTATGTATGCCTGCGATTCTTTTTATATCACCATCTGTACCGATGTTTTTTCTTCGGCATTTGCCCCTGGCGTCAGCGCGACCCAGTCCCTCGGCGTAGACCCGGAGGTGATTCTACCGATTATCAAACATATTTTGAGAACCAGAAAGGTGAGAGGCTTTGATATCTGTGAGATTTCACCCCGTTTTGACCAAGACAATACCACAGCCAATCTGGGCGCTGTCATTATTTTTACCGTCGTAAGCACTTTGGCGAGATTAAATCAGCTGGATGTGGATCTGTCGGACTTCTGATTTTATGCCGGAGAAGGCGCACCTTACATTTTCAATAATCTGAGTTGGCCCACGGTTTTGCCTGCAATGAAATAGCCGTTCCAGCCTGCCCGGATACGCTGGACCGCTCAGCCTGACCGAACCAAGCGTACCAGTGAAGCAATTCCGCTTTGGAGGAACTGGTTTCGGCAGGGAAAATAAAATGATGTGGAGAGATGATATGAACAGAAAAATTTATGAATTTGATGCGGAGATTCAAAAAGTGCCGGATATAGACGGCGCATATGTAGAATTCCCTTATGATGTAAAAGCGGAGTTCGGAAAGGGAAGGGTTAAGGTTCATGAGGAATTCGATGGCCAACCGTATGACGGCAGTTTAGTGAGAATGAAGACGCCCTGTCATATTATCGGCATTCGCAAAGACATCCGTCAGATAATCGGAAAACAGCCGGGCGATATAATTCATGTTAAAATCTGCGAAAGAGAGTGAAGACGGCGGCAATGCAGTTTGACTGCCTGTACTGTAGTGTGATAAAATACAAGGTATGTATCGAGAAACCAGTTTGAGGAGTGCGGTATGGTAAAAAAGAAAGCAGGCATCGCTGTCTTGTTGATCGTTTTCATATTCGTGGCCTGTGGATGTGGAGAGAGTGATGAGTCCAAGGGAGCGAGCCGGAAATTTGGCTTTACTGCCATGGATATGACAGACCCGGCATTTCGCGTTGCAAAGAGCGAATTGGAGATGATTGTCAATGGGAATGGCGATGAATTGATCAGCGCAGATGGCAGGCTGGACAATGAGACACAGATACAGGCAATCGAAAAGATGATCGACCAGGGCATTGCAGTGCTGTTTCTAAACCCAGTGGATGCAGAGGCGATAGAACCAGCTTTGAAAAAATGCCGCGAAGCAGGAATCAAAGTCATATGCTTTGACTCAAAAGTCAAGGCCGATCAGTATATAGAGACGTTTGTCAGCGGCGACAACTATAAATTGGGTACCATGATTGGAGAGCGCATAAAAGAAGATTATCCGCAGGGCGCTGTTCTTGCCGTGTTTACAAATCCTTTGGCCAACTCAATTCAAGATCGAACCAGGGGGTTGGAAGAAGCGCTTGCAGGCAGCAACATCAAAATGATATATGGCGCCGATATCAGTACCTATGATGACGTACTCCCTGCCGGAGAAAAAATTATGAAGAAATATCCGCAGATCAATGTCATATGGGGCTTTAACGACGATCTTTGCCTGATGCTGCACAGCATGGTATTAGCACAGGGACGAGAAAATCAGATTGCTATTTATGGAACTGGCGGACAGGATTCTGCTATCAGAGCTATCCAAGAAGGAAAAGTGAAGGCCATCTCCGCCCAAAATTACGGTGACTGGGGAAAAATCTGCGGAGAACTATGTTACAAGATGCTGGCAGGAGATAAATTGAAACCCTCCTATTTTGTCGAGTCTTTTATCATTGATGAAAAGAATGTGAATGAATATGAAAACAACTAATCGCCGCTCAAGAAAAGTAAAGGTATTTGAATCTCTCTTCATTCTTATTTTGTGTATGATGATTGTCGCTGCGGTTTTAATGGTGCATCACGTAAAAGTAGAGATTGAATCGAATGGGATAGAAAGCGCTGAAACTGCGGTGCGAAAGGCGGAGAACCTTTTGACATCAGGCATTTTATCCGATAAGAGCGCCGTAACTCGCTTTGGCGACTATATCCAGTGGGATGACAAAGAAGATGCCGTCAAGACTATGAACTCGTTTATAAAAGAATACGACTTCTCTTATGCTATTTTTTTGGGTCCAAATGGACAGGGCTACGACCAGGATGGAAAACCGCAATCTGCAGAGTCTCTTCCTTTTCAAACCACAGATACGGAAGAAGGCGAACTTGGTTTTGTACCCTTTTATAAAGACAAAGAAGATACCTATATGACTGCCATAACCTATGCGATGGCAGAGAACGGTAAGGAGAAGGGCACCTTCTATGTGGGCGTGCAGGTGGAAAAATACAGTATCAGCGCAAGACTTGAAGCCTATGTGGAACAGGGCGTTACTTATATATTGGATACTTCCAATATGTCTATGATTGGAAGCACCCTCAATTGGGAGCAAAATGACATAGAGGAAACCGATTTGGATCAGTTTCTGAGAGATTTTCATCTGTCAGATGAGACTGCAGAAATCGATAAGAACATGAAACAGACGGAATCCTTTTATTTAGAGGCAAAAAAGGACGGCAGCTACCATTTTTACATGCCGGTGGAAGGATATCATGGATGGTATCTGTGCGGCTGCATTCCTTCCGATGTGATCAGCCACGAATCAGATAATGTGCTGTCTTTAATCAAAGCGATTATCATCTTGGCTATGATTTTATCAATCTTAATTATCACAGGTGCGATTTATATTTTATATAGACGCCGAAAGGCAGAACGAAATCAGGCAGAGAAAAACGAGCTTGAGAATGCCGTCTTCGACGCCCTTAGTGAGAAAAGTGATTCCGTATTGTGTATCTTTGATTTAGAACGGCATCAGCTGGAAAAAGTATTTCGCAATAGTAAAAGGATTTTGGGCAGAGACAGCGAAGAATACATACAGAACCCTCAGCTTCTCAAGGAGATTTGTGATCTGGCGTCTCCTCTGCTTTATGAAAGAATTATGGAGCGCCGCATCGATGCAGATGAATCCTGGCAGCTTCAATTGGTTCATGCCGTTACGGGCGAAACACGGGTCATCCGCTTTACGATTAAGTCAGACATCGTCATAGCCGGGAAGAAAAAATACATGTTTTACTGGGAAGATATCACGCAGAACGTACGCGTGCAGGAATCGCTGCGGTTGGCCGCTCATACTGCTGAACAAGCCAACAGGTCAAAATCAAAGTTTTTGTCAAATATGAGCCATGAAATCAGAACGCCGATGAACGCTATTTTAGGAATGATTGAAATCATGGAACGAAATCTGCAGAACCCGCTAAAAATTAAGGATTCCATCAGCAAGATTAAAATTTCCACCCTGCATCTTTTGAACATTATCAACGACATTTTGGATCTTTCCCGAATTGAAAGCGGCAAAATCACCTTAAACAATCAGAGCTTCTACTTATCTGATTTAATAGATAATGTTGTAAATATCATCAGGGTACAGGCCGATGGGAAAGGCCATGGTTTTGAGATTCATATCCACAAGCTTTGGAATGATACTTTGATCGGCGACTGGACCAGGTTAAATCAGATCTTAATCAACATTCTGAGCAATTCTGTGAAATATACGAAAGACGGCGGAAGGATTACTTTAGAAATTACCGAAAACCCCGGACAAAAGGACGGTTATGCAAACCTGACTTTCCTGATAAAAGATAACGGCATCGGTATGTCTAAAGAATTTATCGAAAGACATTTAGGCAATCCCTTCGAGCAGGAACAGACAGAGGAACACATCAAAGAGGGCGGCACAGGGTTAGGTTTATCCATCGTCTACAATATCGTTAAGATGATGAAGGGGACCATAACCATAGAAAGTGAAGTCGGTCTTGGGACAGAGGTTGCCATTCATCTGGACTTAAAAATAGATGACAGTGCGCCGCAGACGTGGATGGAACTACTGAAAGGCATGAGAATCCTTCTGGCGGACGGGGATGCTGTCGTCTGTGAGGATGCAGCATCTGTATTGGGTGCTGCAGACATAACCGTCGACTGGGCAGAGGATGGAAATACAGCCCTTGCTTTGCTGAAAAGAGGTTTTGCAGAAGGACGGAGCTATCAGGCTGTCATTGCAGATTGGAACTTGCCGGAACTGGATGGGGTCAATTTGATGAAGGAAATAGAGCAGCGTTTTGGCTCTGACTCTCCCCTGACTTTCATATCCGCCTACGACTGGTCGGAAATTATGGAAGGGGATCAGTTTGACGATGCGAAACATTTTATCAAAAAACCTCTCTTTCCCAGACGTCTTAACGCAGCTCTGGAGTCTGCCGGAACTGACGGATCGCTTGTAGAGGAGCATAGCGGTCAGACACGGGGAACAAAAGGATGGAGGCTTCTGCTTGTAGAGGATAATGACCTGAATCGAGAAATTGCAGCGGAGTTTCTGACAATGGGCGATATGGAATTCGACACAGCAGTGAACGGACAGATTGCTGTGGATCACTTCCTGGCTTCTGCGCCAGGAACCTACGACGCTATTTTGATGGATTTACAGATGCCTGTGAAAGATGGGCTGACGGCGACAAGAGAAATCAGAGCCAGTAACCATGAACAGGCCGAAACGATCCCCATTATTGCTATGACGGCAAACGCCTTCGAAGAGGACGTCAAAAGGTGTTTCAATGCAGGCATGAATGCACACCTGGCAAAACCGTTAGACTTAAAAAGAATGTTGGGAACGATAGAAGATGTTGTACGAAAAAACAGGGACGGAAGTAGGAAGTATGAAAAGGAATAACAGCGGATTTACATTAGCAGAATTATTGGTTGCAGTCGCTTTGATTGGCATCCTGGTTTCCGTCTCTCTCGTCATTTTTACTGGACGAACGGCAGAGGCAAAGGAGACCGTCTGCAAGAACAATAAGGCAAGTATGCAGCATGGAACGGTCATCGTTTCCATGACGGAACATGTGGACTGGGAAACCGAGTACGGTACAGGCGGATTAAACAGCGCTGCTTCAGAAAAAATCATTTCTTACCTGTTAGACGAAGGCTATATAGAGGAGTTTCGCTGTCCGTCAGGCGGCACGATTTACGCCGCAAAGGTAGAGTCGGACATGGTCACCTTTAAGTGTACCTATCACGACGATGGTATGGAACCGGGAGCGGAAAATGCCAATAACAAGGCTGCGAAGGATTTGGCGGATTCCGTATCCAAATACATGGAGAATGATTATACTGGCCACGAGAGCAACGACTTTATTCTCAATGAATACACGAAATCAGAAACCAGCAAGAACTATATTGTACCTGGTAAGACGAATGGAATTCTGACGGATTCGGTCATTGAGACGATATTGGAAAAGATGATAGAGCACGGATACTTAAAGGATAATGACAAAGAAAAGTATCGAAAAACGCTGCAGGATTACAGGGATACGACGTTTTACTTAGTGCCTTATGTGGTCAGCAGTGCAGAAGAGCAGAACAAAGTAATCACCTATTACACGACGAAAGAGCAGTACGATAAATACTTCGGCGCCGATGCGGCAGCTGGTCACAAGCACGGCGTTACCAGCTTAATTTGTTATAACGGCCAGTGGTATTTTGATATCGCGCATAAATTGAACAGTACTTACACGCCGTCCAACTTTTATCAGAAAGACAGCATTCAAGACTACTTGGATTCCTTAGTGAAATCAAATATTCTGCTGCCCCTTTGATATTCGTCATATGAGGTATTTTAATGAGACCATCTTCAGAAGGAAGATGGTCTTTTTGTGCGTAAAAACCTTGGAATTCATAATTTTATCGGCCGTTTGTGCCGGCGGCACGCCAAATCTATTTTTAGGTAAGATAAAATATAAACAGGCTAAGAACAAAATTAAATTAGGATGTGAAAAGGGTGAACGATTTTCAATTGTTGGCAGATGAACTCAGCAGTCTCAGAAACGAGGAAGATGGCAGACGTTTTATACAGGAAAATCATAGAGACGCACAGTTTCAATATTTTTTTGAATTCTTAAACCATAAAGCGGAGGAAAAAGGTCTTCCTTTAGCAAAGATTGTCGCGAACAGCAGGATAAACCGGAACTACGTTTATAACATTACCAGCGGCATCAAGAAGATGCCTGGCAGAGATAAAATCATCGCGCTCTGTATTGCAGCAGAGATGAGTTTTGATGAGCTCAACGAAGCTTTGATGCTGGGAGGCAAACAGACCATCAATCCTCATGACGCCAGGGATGTCTGGATTGTCATCTGCATCAACAGAAAGATCAGCGACGTACTGCGGGTAAATCTATTCTTGGAAGAGAAAAACTGTGCTCCGCTGAACATCTGATTTGTATTTCACGCGTGACTACGCGCGTAAAATAAATATTTTAATCAAGAAAGGAATGAGGGGATGAAAACAAAAATGAAAAAAACCGCTGTCGTGCTGATGTCATTGATCATGGTCATGTGTTACATGCCGATGATGGCTTTTGCGGAAACTGCCACAGATTGTGATGGCGGATCCGGTTGTAGCCACGAAGCTGCAATCGGTACAACGCATTATGATACGTTATCTGAGGCTGTATTAGCTGGTGGCGAAATTGTCTTGCTGAAAGACGTCACAAAAGACATTACTATTGAAGAAGGAAAAACCGTAACCATTGATTTGGCTGGTCACAATATTACAGGTAGTTCTAACCACACGATTATTAATCGAGGAACTTTAACTGTGAATGGAACTGGCAGCATAATTAATAACGTAGCGGGGAAAGCAGCAGTATTTAATGATAAAGCTGGCGTAGCTACACTTAATGGAGGAAAGTTCACCGGAAATACATGGTATGTCATAAAAAATATTGGAACAATGACCATTAATGGTGCAACAATCCAGCAAGACCACTCAGGATCAAGTGGAATTGATAACGGATTTGCGAACAGTGGGGAAACTTATTATGGCAATGCTCCGTGTAAGCTAACAATTCTCACTGGCACATTAAGTGGCGGAATGAATACCGTAAAAAATGATGATTATGGTATTCTTATTGTTGAGGACGGCTGTTTCTCAAATACCAGCGGACCGACCATTTTGAATTGGAACACGGCTTCGATTAAAGGTGGAACCTTTACAATATCTGATGAAAACGCATCTGGAGTACTTGCAAACGGTTATCTTGATGAGACTGCAGACAACGGACAATTTACAATCAGTGGCGGAGCCTTTACAGCTTACAACGGTACAGGTAATTTATTTGCTTTCGGCGTTGGCACCAAAAAGGGTGGTAAACTTGAGATTTCTGGAGGGAACTTTGCTGGAAGCGTAGCGGTTAATGACGAATATCCATGCAATCCTACAATCACTGGCGGTACCTTCTCTTCAAATCCAACAGATTATGTTCCAGCTGAAGGATATGCAAAGTACCTAAAAGGAAATGAATACATAGTATTAGCAGAAGGTGAACCGGCTCCTTCGCATTCTTCCGGTATGAATACGTGGACCAAGGATGCTGATGGAGTATATGTCGAGTCATCTGTTGCACCAACCCCAACGCCGACACCAACGCCGACACCGGATGACAACGTAACCAGCAACCCTGGTGACAAGACGACGACTGCAGACGTGGAGACCTCAACCGGCACAGACGGCAAGGCCACTGCCACGGTGGACAAGGCCACTGCTGACAAGATTGTCGACAAGGCAGTTGAAAACAAATCCGAACAGGTCATCGTCGATGCGACGACAAAGGGGGATGCCAAGACTGCGGAAGTCAGCCTGCCGGCAGAGACCGTCAAATCCATCGTCGAGAAGACTGACGCAGACGTGGTCATCAGGACCGACGCTGCGGAAGTGGTACTGGATCAGAAAGCGGCAGAAGCTGTGGCTGACCAGGCAAAGACGGGCAACGTCACCATCGTCGTCGACAAGGTCAAGGAAGACGACAGCCAGGTCCAGGTGGAGCTGAAGGTCGTCACAGACAATGGGAACGTCACCGACTTCAAGGGCGGCAGCGTGAAGGTGACGGTTGCACTTCCGGCAGCCCTGAAGGACAAGGAAGTCGTATGCGTATACATCGACGAGAAAGGCAACTATACGAAGGTAGCTGGAACTAAGAACGCTGACGGCACTTATACCTTCAACACAGGGCATTTCTCCGCTTATGCTATCATGACTGCTGAAGAAGCAGACAAGGTTATCAAAGCACAGGAAAAGGCGAAGAATGACAGACTGAAGGCAGGCGTGAAGGCCACGACGCTCAAGGCCTCTTCCACTGCGAAGAAGGGCTCCATCACCATCAAGTGGAAGAAGAGCTACGGATACAAGGTGGACTACTTCCAGGTGTTCAGGTCGACGAAGAAAAACAGCGGATATGGAACCAAGGCGTTCTATACCACAAAGAGCGGGACCCAGAAGACCTACAAGAACACGAAGCAGGTGAAGAAGGGCACGAGATACTACTACAAGGTGAGAGGCGTCAGAACGATCGACGGTGTAAAAGTTTATACCAAGTGGTCGAGCAAGGCGATCAGAACCGCTAAATAACTGAATAAAATACTACGCACATGTTTAAGGATGTTGTATTGCAGATGAAAAAACTGCAATGCGACATCCTTTTATGTTGGTACAGATGCTGCGATTGTTTGGGGTGAGATATACAGGGTGGGGGTATATGTCGGGCATTCTTTACAATAAGGTTAGGTTTTTTGATGCTGCCACAAAGGTTTCGCGTAACGCTGCGGCGGTATCAGACGCTATATCCCGAAATATGCCTTGAAATAAGACATGATTCCCTGCAGAATCCATGGATATGCTGTTTTCGGTTACTTTTATGGAGTGCGAACGGCTTTTGTGGCAGAGGAATTGATAGGAAAAGTAACCGGGATTAGATATACCCCCCTGTTGAAGCCTTCTGACAGTGATACGGTTACGCGACAATGTGCAGATGTGCCCAAAAAGCGTAACCTTATCGTAACAGGATGTTATCTCGGGACGTTTTCCTTTCGCTGCCTTAAGACATTACCATTTTTGAAGCATGCTTTCAGAATTATAATGCAAAAAACAACTTGTCATAGGGCGGCGACGCCTTTAAACTAATAGTAAATACTACGGCGACTGCAGAGAATACGCCGCAGAAATTGACGCCGTTTTGTTGTCCTCTTCCAATGCGGAAATGATATGGTTTTGCCGTATCACAATATCTATACGAATTCATATTTTTGTGATAAAATAATCGGTAATGTAAATAATATATTGGTCAGAGGTGTAATATGATTCAAGACTTAGGAGAAAAAAAATTGTACAACGAATTTGAAGAAATAGAGGCAGGAGAACAGGACAACGTCTTCTGCTTTGATGGAGATAAAATTCTGGTATCAAAGTCCCCGGACGGAACTTTGATTGTTCCAAAGGCAGTCGATTTTGCCGGACATAAGATGCAGTATCTGTTTCGTATCAATGAGGAACGATATTTTTTAATCGTGGAAAAAGTGGAGCCGCTTACAGAATATGAGTGGGAATCTACAAGAAATCTGCGAAAGTTTGAGTGGAAGGAATTGGCCTTTGCTGCTGCGACCTCATATCATCTCTATCAATGGTATCGAGACAACCAGTACTGCGGCAGATGCGGAGAGGAATTGGAACATGACCACACAGAGAGGATGCTGCGATGCAACGCCTGCGGAAATATGATCTTCCCAAAGATCGCACCGGCAGTCATCGTGGGCGTTATCGACGGAAACAAAATATTGCTTACAAAGTATAATGGCAGGGTATATAAAAAATACGCATTAATTGCAGGTTTTACAGAAATCGGCGAGACCGCTGAGGAAACCGTCGCCAGAGAGGTAATGGAAGAGGTGGGTCTGAAAGTAAAGAATATTCGATATTACAAAAGTCAGCCCTGGGGAACAGACTGTAACCTGCTACTAGGCTTTTTCTGCGATTTAGATGGAGATGATACCATTACCATGGACGAAAAAGAGTTGTCTACAGCCGAGTGGTTTGAGCGGGATGAGATGCCAGTTGATGACGATGGGTTCAGCCTGACCAGGGAAATGATGAGTATTTTTAAAAGAGGAGTGATGTAAGGATGTACGATATCGTAATTATTGGAGCAGGACCGGCAGGGCTTTCTGCCGCAATCTACGGGCAGCGTGCCGGAAAAGAAACGCTTTTGATAGACGCAAAAGGTTTTGGCGGCCAGATTATCAATACGCCAGATGTGGAAAACTACCCAGGCATTAAGAGAGTATCGGGACTGGAGCTCGCTACAAATCTCTATGAGCAGGCGACGGAACTGGGCGCTGAAATTGTATATGAAAAAGCTGTCGGCATTGAAGACGCTGGTCAATATAAAAAAGTAAAGACGGAAAGCGCAGTCTATGAGACGAAATCCGTTATTATTTCTACTGGCGCTAAGAACAGACCCATGGGCCTTGAGCAGGAAGAAAAATATACTGGTGCCGGCGTATCCTACTGTGCAACCTGCGACGGCGCTTTTTTCCGCGGACGTGACGTAGCGGTAATCGGCGGCGGCAATACTGCCTTGGAAGATGCGGAGGTTTTGTCCGGAATTGCGGATAAAGTTTATCTGGTTCATAGAAGGGATCAGTTCCGAGGCGAAGAGGCTAACGTCAAAAGGCTCCGCGAGAAGGAAAATGTAGAATTTGTTTTAGACAGCGTACCTGTGGAGCTGGTAGGCGACACGATGATCAGCGGATTGAAAGTAAAGAACGTCAAAACCGAGGAAACCATCACGCTTTTGGTTCAGGGGGTGTTTGTCGCAATCGGTCAGATGCCCGATAATCAGGATTTTGCTGACGTTGCCAGATTGGATGGCAAAGGATATGTAACGGCAGGGGAAGACTGCCTGACGGGAACGCCTGGTATTTTTACTGCCGGCGATTGCAGAACCAAAAAGGTAAGGCAGCTTGCAACTGCGGCAGCTGATGGAGCTGTAGCAGCGCTTGCGGCTGTAGAATATATTAACAACATAAACTAAGATAGATGGAGACGAAAATGGAACTTTCAAGGACTGATCAGATTCTCTGTGATTTGATCAAGATGAATACCATCAGCGGCGTTTACCCAGAGCGGCCATGTATAACGTATATTAAAAATCTGTTTGATGAGGCAGGCATAGAAAACAGAGTCATCGCGTTAGATGACCAAAGGCCGAATCTCTATGCCTGCATCCCTGCCGGGATTGCTTCAGACCACAAAAAACCACCAGTTCTCTTTTATGGCCATGTGGACGTGGTACCTGTGGATAATCAGGATTGGTCCAGTGATCCTTTTGGAGCGGAAATCAAAGACGGTTACATATGGGGAAGAGGCGCCATCGATATGAAAGGCGAGGTAGCCATGTTTATCGGACTGGCACTGCAGATGAAAGAATTAAATCTGCAACTACCTTTTGACGTAAGATTTCTTTTCGTCAGCGATGAAGAAGGAACGGGAAAATTTGGGGCGTCCTATCTGGTAGATCAGCATTCTGATATTTTTGCCGGCATAAAGTGGGCCTTCGGTGAGATTGGCGGCTTTACTTTTCATGTGGCAGGAAAGCAGATTTACCCTGTCATGGTAGCAGAAAAACAGTTTTCTCATATCAAAGTGACAGCAAAGGGTGAAGGAGGACATGGCTCTTTATCCCATCACAATACAGCGATGGAAAAGGCGGCCAGAGCCATCATCAAGCTGTCCACGGAAAGGCTGCCTGTGCGGATTACGCCGGCAGCAACTTTGATGATTGAGGGGTTTGCTGACATTATGGGAGGCATTCAGGGCAAAGTTCTCAGGCGGCTGTTAAAACCGGCTAAGACGGACAAGACTCTGAAGCTTTTGGGTTCTGCAGGGGAACTTTTTGATCCGCTGCTGCATAACAACGCCAACGTAACGATTGTCGGCGGCGGAAACGCCATCAATGTCATCCCTTCGGCCGTTTCCTTCGAATGCGATTTGCGTCTGGTGCCTGGCTGCACTATGGAAGAAGGGATTGCTGACGTACAGCATTTGATCGGGTCAGATTACGAAATCGAAGTGGTGGAATATAATCCCGGATCCAGTAAAATCGACATGAGTCTGTACAAAGTGATTTCGCAGACTTTGATAGAGAAAGAGGCCGAGGCTAAACCAGTTCCTTTTGTACTCAGCGGAGTGACGGACGGCAGATTTCTGTCGAAGCTGGGTATACAGACCTACGGATTTACGCCGATGAAGCTGCCAGAGGATTATAACTTTACAGCTTTGGCCCATGCTGCAGACGAGCGAATCCCAGTAGGTGCTACAGCCTTTGGAACGGAAATTTTGGTAAGACTCGTGAAGAATTTAGGCTTAGAATGAGCAGAAAAAATAGGAAAGTCATTATGGTAAACAATAGGAATAAGGGATTTACCCTGGCAGAATTACTGGTCGTAGTCGCCATCATCGCTATTTTAGTAGCAGTGTCGATTGTGATTTTTACTGGCAAACAGAAGGAGGCAAGGGCGACAGTCTGTGAGGCTAACAGAACTTCGCTGAAGCATCATCTGGCTGCTGACTATATGTCCGGAGATCTTGACCAGCTCAACCAGGACGTCTTAGATCAATACATAAAAACAGATGAGGCAGTTTGTCCATCAAAAGGGAAGTATACCTGTACCGGAAGCTTTGACAAGGGGTTTCAAATTAAATGCAGTTACCATGATGGTGATGGCAGTGGAGGCGATGGCGGATCCAAGTCGATCATCGACAATCTCATCGATGCGGTTGAAGACCTGATGGACAAAACTGGATTAACAAGTAATCGAAAAATTGTCGAAGCATTTTTTAATGATGATGAGTATCTGAAATTCGCAAAGGATGTGAATATGGCAGATTTGCTCAACGGCGTGGATTTGGATGCTTTGGCAAAGCAGATAAAGGATATGAATTCTGGTAAAGGCGGCGATGTGGAGAGTTTGAAAAAATCTCTTGAAGCGTATAAGAGTAAGAACTATAAAGTAGTTCCGTATTATTCTGAGGATGGTAAGACTGTGATCCCTTATTATGTAACGCAAACAGATTACGATACCATGAAAAAAGGCGGAGATAAAGAGACGTATCACAAATCAACCAGTGTCTGCTATGTAAAAGGAAACTGGTATTTCAGCAATAATACCAACAATAACGCTTCAAAGATTTCGCCGAGCTGGATGCCTTCTGTGAACACTGCTTTGAAGGAGGCGAAAGGCGGTAAAGTCAGTACGGAAGAGGCTATGAAAAAACAGGGCTGGATTAAGATCAAATAAAATAAACAGGAGTTATTACATTTTTTTCGTAATAACTCCTGTTTATTCGTCTTCGTCTTCTCTGATCACCCGCGGATAAGGTCTGGGATCATCGGTGAGATGATAGATGTAGTCGATGCTGGTTTCGTAAAGTCTCGAAAGAGCAATGGCCTGTTCCATGGTAGGGTAGCGTATGCCGTTCTCCATCTTTGAATAATCCGATTGATCAATGCCAGTTTTTGTTTCTACCCGCAGCTGAGTGAGTCCTTTTTTTGTACGAAGTTCTTTTAATCTGTTCTCATCCATAAAATCACTCCTTCTATATTTATTATGTCAAAATGACCTACAAAAAATAGGGGAATTTGCCATAATGCGACGTTGATAGGCATTTAAATTGCTGATTTTGCTGTAGACACCTAGTTTTACATGTGATTATGTCCAAGTCTTTTACACAGAAGAGGGCCTAAAATATATTAAGTTCCGGCAAAGGGTTCCGTCTAAAAGAGGGTGCGTGATCGGTTTCAAGTCTGATTGCTGTGAACAGAAAAACAAACCTTTCTGTTCTGAAAAAACCATTTCACCCAATATGGGTTTTATGGTATAATGGTTCTACAATCTTACGACGTTGTCGCAAGGTAAGAACCATTGAATCGTGACATGCGATTCTAAATTCAAAGGAATTGTCACGGTATAATGAACGCAGACGATCCTACAGCTTTGCTGTAAGGAAGCGTTCATTGAATCATGTGCCTCGATTCTATTTTCAGAGGAATGCACATGGTATAATTGTTCTACAATTTTACGATATATAAAGGAGAATAGAATGGAACCTAAGTATAAACGCGTTCTTCTAAAGATAAGCGGGGAAGCTCTCGCAGGTGAAGGTAAATTTGGAATCAACGAAGAAATGACGAAAACGGTTGCCAGACAGGTCAAAGAAATCCACGATCTCGGAGTAGAAGTTGCTATCGTAGTTGGCGGTGGTAACTTTTGGCGGGGCAGGACAAGCAAAGATATGGACAGAGCTACGGCAGACTACATGGGAATGCTGGCGACAGTAATGAACTCTTTGGCCCTGCAGGATGCTCTTCTAGCAGTGGGCATCAAGGCCAAAGTCCAAACTGCCATCGAAATGAGAGAAATTGCAGAACCTTATGCGAGAAGAAAGGCGATCAGCCAGCTTGAGCATAAAGATGTGGTCATCTTTGGGGCAGGAACAGGTAACCCGTTCTTTTCAACTGATACAGCTGCAGCCTTAAGAGCTGTAGAAATAGATGCAGATGTCATTCTGCTGGCAAAGAAGGTCGATGCAGTTTATTCCGATGATCCGGAAACAAACCCAGATGCGGTCAAGTTTGATGAACTGACCCACATGGAAGTGGTGGAGAAAGATTTGAAGGTGATGGATCTGACGGCAGCGACATTATGTAAAGATAACAACATAGCTATTCATGTTTTCGGCATTTCTGAAGAAGGAAATGTGCTGAAAGCTGTATATGGTGAGAAAATTGGTACGATAATTAAGTAGGAGGAGAAAACATGAGTCATTCACACAAAAGCTTAGAGGAGAGGATTACAAAGAGTCTTTCCGTATTAAAAGAGGACTTGAACACAGTCAGAGCAGGAAGAGCAAATCCGGCATTATTAGATAAGGTCATGGTAGACTATTATGGAAGCCCGACACCGCTTAAGAACCTTTCTAATATTTCCGTACCTGACCCTAGAACTTTGATGATAGCACCTTTTGATCCAAAGTCAATTGGCGACATCGAAAAGGCAATTAACGTCGCTGACATCGGTATCACCCCGTCCAATGATGGAAAGTGCATCAGATTGGGGATTCCGCAGTTGACAGAAGAGAGAAGAAAAGAACTGACGAAGACAACGAAGAAGATGGGCGAAGAAGCAAAAGTCGCTGTTAGAAATCTCAGAAGAGATGCCAATGACGCTCTCAAAAAACAAGAAAAAGACGGCGAACTGACAGAAGACGATCTGAAGAAGGAATTAGACAAAGTGCAGAAGACCGTAGAAAAAGCTGTAAAGGATATCGACGACATCGTTGCAGCAAAAGAAAAGGAAATTTTAGAAGTATAGTATTCAGCCCAGAGAGCCGCTGGCGGTTGGCGAGGCAGAATGAATTCTGAACTCCAAAAGTTTTGCTTAAAAAGGAGTTTGTCGTATAATTTCTATTAGTAATTGAACAAACTACAATCAAGGGGCTGTCTCAGTATTTGAGATAGCCCTCAAGTTATGAGGGACATATGATAGATAAAAATAGAATTCCGACCCACATAGCCATTATCATGGACGGCAATGGCAGGTGGGCAGCAAAGAGAGGCCTGCCGAAGATGGCGGGGCATAATGCGGGCATGCTCGCAATGAAGGAGATTGTCAAAGCCTCCGATATCCTTGGGGTGAAATACTTGACTGTCTACGCTTTTTCCACGGAGAACTGGAAAAGATCCCAAGACGAAGTAGGCGGCATTTTTAAGCTCGTAGTTAAATATGTAGACAGCGAATTAGCGGAACTGCATCAGAATAACGTGAAAGTAAAAATACTTGGGGACTACAGGGTAGTTCCTAAGGTAGCAGTAGATAGACTTGAAAAATCACTGGAGACCACCCGAAATAATACAGGACTCCAGTTTAATATAGCGCTCAATTATGGGAGCAGGGCAGAAATCGTCAGAGCTGTAAACAATATTAAAAGAGACGTGGAAACGGGTAGACTCACCGAGGACATTGAGATAACGGAAGAGATTATCAGCAGGTACTTGTATACCGGCGATGAGAACGGTAATATTCCAGACCCGGATTTGATTATCAGAACCAGCGGAGAAGAGCGTCTGTCTAATTTTATGTTGTGGCAGAGCGCTTACAGCGAATTTGAATTTACGGATGTTCTCTGGCCGGATTTTACGCCGCAGGAATACGAAAAGCTGATTGAACAATATCAGAAAAGAGATCGCAGGTTTGGGGGAAGGAAGTAAATAATATGAAGACGAGAATTATTTCAGGACTGTGTATGGTGCCGCTTCTGGTGTTAGTTTATCTGGGTGGCTACTGGCTGACAGCCATGTGTATCTTTGTAGGTTTAGTCGGCATCAGAGAATTCTTTAATGGCTTTAAAGCGATGGATATTCATCCTTCGGAACCCATTGCATATGTGAGCATGTTCGTGCTCTATATGATTAATGGCTTTTGGCCGCAGTATCACGAATTTATCTTGGCGTGGCTGGCTGCCAGCATCATGGCCAGCTCCATCTATATATTTAAGATTAACGAGAGAAAGTTAGAAGACGGTATGGCAACCATGTTAGGTATTATCTATGTGGTGTTTTTCTCTTACCATGTGGTATTGGTGGATCAGACACAGGAATACTCAATTTTAATCTGGCTAGTTCTTTTATCAGCGTTCTGTACCGATATTTTTGCATACTTTACTGGCTTTTTCCTGGGAAGACACAAGTTATGCCCAAATCTGAGCCCCAAAAAGACCATCGAGGGAGCAGTGGGAGGCACCATCGGCAGCGTCATCTGCTGCGGTTTATTTGGATATTTTGTCGTTCCGATGATTTGGCTACACTGTGTGATGATTGGTTTCATCGGCGCAATCCTTTCTCAGTGCGGAGATTTGACTGCATCTGCATATAAACGGAAAATGGGGATTAAAGATTATGGCAATCTGATACCTGGACACGGCGGCATCCTGGACCGTTTCGACAGCGTTCTGTTTACCGCCCCAGTGGTGTATTACTATATTGTAATCATCCTCTTATAATACAATTGAGATTACAATTCAACAGTTCCGACCTTGCGACAACGTCGTAAGATCGGAAGGAACTGTTATATCACGATTATACTTCTGTAAAATAGAACGAAAATCGTGATTCAATGAACGTAACCTTGCGACAATGTCGGAGGATCGGAGACGTTCATTATATCGTCATCATCCTTTGGTAATATAATGTAGATAATGATTCAGTGTTTCTGACCTTTCAGCGGTTCTAAAAAGATGCGTGAATTGAAATATTTAGGAGATAATAGATTTATGAAGAAAGTGGCCATACTCGGCAGTACAGGTTCTATCGGTACCCAGGCGTTGGATGTGATTAGAGCAAATAGGGATCGATTTAAAGTGACATCACTGACCTGCGGGAAAAACATCGAAGAATTGTCAAAACAGATAGAAGAATTTTCGCCCCGTTTGGTTGTGACGGCCGATGAGACAGATGCTTTGATATTGGCAAAGAGATATCCAAAGTTAGAGGTCATGTACGGTGAGACGGGACTGATTGCTGCTGCAGAGGATGATAGTGAAATTCTCCTCAATTCTTTGATGGGAATGCGTGGATTGGTGCCGACCTATCGAGGAATCCGGTCCGGCAAGGATATCGCATTGGCTAATAAAGAGACTTTGGTTGCAGGCGGAGAGTTGGTGATGGATGCGGTTCACAAGTCTGGCGTCAAGCTGCTTCCCGTAGACAGTGAACACAGCGCAATTTTTCAGTGTCTGCAGGGAAATCAGGGTAAGAGGATTAAAAGAATTTTGCTCACCGCTTCCGGCGGACCTTTTCGAGGATATAACCGAAAGCAGCTAGAAGAAGTGACGTTGGAACAGGCGTTAAAGCATCCGAAATGGACCATGGGCAGGAAGATTACCATAGATTCGGCAACCATGATGAACAAAGGATTAGAAGTGATTGAAGCTCGATGGCTGTTTGATGTGCCATTGACTGATATTCAGGTTCTCGTCCATCCTGAGTCCATCGTTCATTCGGCAGTCGAGTTTGAGGACACCTCTGTGATTGCACAGATGGGATTGCCCGATATGAGAATTCCTATCAGCGTCGCCCTAGGTTATCCAGAGAGGATTCCCTATGAAGGCAGAAGCTTAGACTTCTTTCAGGAAGGGGCAAATCTGACCTTTGAGGAACCGGATACAGACGTGTTCGGCTGTATCAAACTGGCCTATGCGGCGTCAGAAGCAGGGGGCAGCTATCCTGTAGTCATGAATGCGGCCAACGAGGTTTTGGTAGATCAATTTTTAAAGGGAAAAATTTCCTTTGTCGATATTGAAAAGAACATAGAAAAAATACTAGAACTTCACACGCCTTCATATAATTTAGGGTTAAATGATATTATCGAAATCGATCAAATAATACGTAAAGAGGTTATGGGATGACAATTGTTTATGCAATTATTTTATTTGTACTGTTAATTTTTCCACACGAGCTGGGCCACTTTGTGGTAGCAAAAGCGGTGGGTGTAAAGGTAAATGAGTTTGCTTTCGGTATGGGACCGGCAATCTATAAAAGGCAAAAAGGAGAGACCCTGTATGCGATCAGATTGGTTCCCATCGGAGGTTATTGCGCCATGGAAGCGGAGAATGAAGCCTCTGACGACGACAGAGCTTTTTGCAACAAACCTTGGTGGGCCAAGATTTCCGTTTTGCTGGCTGGCGCTGGAATGAATGTGCTTATCGCAATATTAGTGCTGTCTATCATCATGGGTTACGTCGGCAGTGCGACCACGTCTATTGACAAAGTACAAGATGCCAGCCCTGCGTATGAGGCGGGACTGGAAACAGGTGATAAGATTCTGGCCGTCAACGATACAGAGATCAACTCTTGGCAGGATCTGACTGCCGCTATTGGAAAATCAGAGAAATCACTGGCGATTACAGTGGATAGAAATGGCGAGGAACTGACACTTAACGCCAACCCGCAAAAGGGTGACGACGGCAGATATATAGTTGGTATTACGCCGGAGATCAGTCACAATGTCTTTACTGCTGCCAAAAATGGCGCAAAGGCAACCTGGAATATGACGGTTATGATGTTTGATATGCTCAAACAGCTGATAACGGGAGCAGTTCCTAGTTCTGAAATCGCTGGCCCGATTGGCATGGTGACCATGGTCAGTGAAACGACCAATTACGGAATATCCTATTTCGGATATCTGATTGCGCTGATGAGTTTGAATCTGGCAATCCTCAATCTTTTGCCTATACCTGCACTGGACGGAGGCCGTATTCTCTTTGTTTTCATCAGAATGATTACGGGCAGAATGATCAGCGACGACTTAGAAGGGAAAATCCACGCGGCAGGTATGGTTCTGCTGCTGGGGTTGATGGTATTTGCAACGTGGAATGATATAACGAGGTTATTTACATGAGTAAGCAAGTAAAGTGCAGAAATGTCTATATCGGAGGCGGCGCGCCGATATCCATCCAGTCTATGACCAATGTGGATTCGCGGAATGAAGAGGCGCTGCTGGCCCAGATTAACCAACTCACAAAAGCGGGCTGCGATATTGTAAGAATTGCAATTCCTGACATGGAAAGCGCCTGGACACTGCAGAAAATACGTTCCCAGGTGGAAATTCCTCTGGTAGCCGATATCCATTTTGATTATCGACTGGCAATCGCCGCCATGGAAGCCGGAGCAGATAAAATCAGAATCAATCCGGGAAATATCGGCAGCCGGGATCGGATCAAAGCTGTCGTGGACGCTGCCAGAGAGCGGAATATTCCCATCCGAATCGGCGTGAATTCCGGCTCTTTGGAGAAAGACATTCTTGATAAGAATGGCGGTGTTACTGCAGAGGGACTGGCCGAAAGTGCACTGCGTAATGTGCAGATTATTGAAGATATGGGTTATGATCATCTGGTGGTTTCCTTAAAATCATCAGATGTTTTGATGAATTACAAAGCACATAAGCTGGTGGCCGAAAAGACGGAGCATCCCTTACATATCGGCATCACAGAAGCGGGAACGCTGAAGAGGGGGAAAGTGAAATCTGCCATCGGCATCGGATCGTTGCTGCTGGAAGGAATTGGTGATACCATGAGAGTGTCCTTAACGGCAGATCCCGTAGAGGAAGTTTACTATGCACAGGAGATTTTAGAGGCGGCAGGCTGTCGAACGCCGAAGGTGGATTTGGTCTCTTGCCCGACTTGCGGAAGAACCAAAGTGGAATTGCAAGCGCTGACCGAAGAGGTGGAGCGGCGCTTATCTGCGGCTGACATAAGGCCGGGGCTGAAAGTGGCTGTTATGGGCTGCGTCGTAAATGGACCAGGAGAAGCAAAAGAAGCAGACTTTGGCGTAGCTGGAGGGACAGGCAAAGGCGTTATCTTCTCCAAGGGTGAAATAGTGAAGACGGTAGAAGAAAAAGACATTGTAGACGAATTGATGAATGCGATAGAGGGAAAATGAGAGAATTAATTGACAAACATATAAACTGGCAGGGAATCGGCAACCACGAAACTGGTGAATATCATTATGACATTACAGAGGCTGTGATTTCAAAAGAGACGGGAGTACTGACTATCAAACTACGGCTCAATTTTATCATGCCTTCCTTGGATATGGAGAAATTGCGAGGCATCATACTTCATTCCATCGATCATCTCAGCGATGTAAAATTTGAGTACATCTATGCTGATATGATTTTAGATGAGAAAGAGACTGTCAAGCTCTTCATACCGCATATGATTGAGATTATCAACGGAAAATATGCGGCCATTACAAAGACGATACAGACAGATAAGTTTACTTTTGATGGCGAGCATCTGAAGATTTACGCTTTAGGAAAGCTGTCTACAGAACAGCTCAACGAAAAAGTAGCCCATCTGTTCCAACAGTTACTAAACGATAATTTTGGCATCAACACCCAGGTTACATTCCTTAACGACGAAGAGGTTTACTCAAAAGCCGCTGAAAGCTGGAAAGCTTCTGAGGAGTCGGATATCAAAGCGTCCCTTGCAGCAGCCACAAGAGCTGCAGCAGAAGTACGCAAGAGCCAGCCGGACAAGCCGGCTTTTGACGGCGGAGGAAATAGCCAGGGCGGCGGATTTGGCGGCGGTCAGCAGAAGGGCGGCTGGAAACGAAGAGAAAAAGAGGCGCCGGCCGAAGGAAACCGCATTATGGGAAAAGATATCATGGGACAATCTGTATCACTTTCCAGTCTGTCCGCAGACTCAGGGGTGGTGATCGTCGAAGGTATTTTATTTAAGAAAGATTCAAGGCCGATTAAGAATGAAAAAAAGCTAGTGACTCTTTTGATAACCGACAAAAAGACATCTGTCTGTCTGAAGGCTTTTTGCTCTAATAATAAGTGGGACGAAATCGATTCTCTGCTGAAAAGCGGAGACTACATAAAAGTCCGCGGTGAGACGGAGTGGGATAGATATGACAACTGCCTCGTCGTCATGTTAAAGGATATCAATAAGAGCAAGATTAAAAAGAGAGAAGACACCTTTGAAGGCGGAAAACGAGTAGAGCTGCACGCTCATACGAAAATGAGCGCCATGGATGGATTGAACGAGGTGGAGAATCTGGTAAAGACGGCAGCCTATTGGGGGCAGCCAGCCGTTGCGATTACAGACCACGGTGTTGTACAGAGCTTCCCTGATGCCGCCAAGACGGCCAAAAAGCTTGCCGGCAATAAAGACAATCCGATTCATATCAATATCATTTACGGCATGGAAGGTTATGTCTTTGACGACAGCGACTGTCACAATGCTGACGGCACCATCGATTTTAAGAAGAAGCCGACCAATCACATAATCCTCTTGGCGCGGACGCAAGAGGGCCTGAAAAACATATACAAGCTGGTATCCTACTCTCATCTCAACTACTTTTATAAGAGACCGCGGCTGCCAAAATCTTTGATTGAAGAACATCGAGAGGGACTGATTATCGGCTCTGCCTGCGAAGCCGGCGAGGTTTACCGCGCTATTGCGGGAGGAAAGAGCCAGGAGGAAATTGAAGAGATTGCATCTTTTTACGACTATCTGGAGATTCAGCCTTTAATTAATAATCAGTTTATGATCGATAACGGTATGGTTTCAGGTAAAGAGGAACTGAAAGAACACAATCGGCAGATCGTCGCTTTGGCTGACAAAATGGGAAAACTTGTAGTTGCAACTACAGACGCGCATTATGATGAGCCGGAGTCGGCGATTTACAGGAATATTCTGATGGCTGGCATGGGCTTCAAGGATGCCGAAAACGGTCAGGGTCTGTATATGAGAACGACTGACGAGATGATGGAGGAATTCAGCTATTTAGGGGAAGAAACGGCTTATAAAGTCGTAATCGAAAACACCAACAAGATTGCAGATATGATTGATGAAGGAATTTTGCCGGTGCCAAAGGGAAAGTTCCCGCCTAAAATTCAAGGTGCGGAAGAAACTCTGCGTACGACCTGCATGGAAAAAGCCTACAGCATCTATGGGGATCCTCTGCCAGATCGGATTGGCGAACGTCTGGAGAAGGAACTAAGTTCCATCATCGACAACGGCTATGCAGTCATGTATGTTTCGGCGCAGATGCTGGTGCACAAATCCATGGAAGACGGTTATCTGGTAGGCTCCCGAGGTTCCGTAGGATCTTCCTTTGCAGCGACCATGGCAGGCATTACGGAAGTAAATCCGCTGGAACCCCACTATATCTGTCCGAACTGCAAAAAACTCATATGGGGAGACATGGAACTCTACGACTGCGGTATCGACATGCCGGAATTGGACTGCCCAGAATGCGCAACACCGATGCACCGAGACGGCTACACAATTCCATTCGCTACATTCCTAGGATTTAACGGCGATAAGGAGCCGGATATCGACTTGAACTTTGCCGGTGAATACCAGGCGACAGCACATAAATATGTTGGTGAAATCTTTGGGGAAAAGAACGTATTTAAAGCTGGCACGGTAGGCACTGTAGCGGATAAGACCGCGTATGGTTATGTCATGAAGTTTGCAGATGAGTTCAACCGGCCGATCAATAAATTTGAGGCGGACAGACTGACCCAGGGCTGCACGGGGGTCAAAAGAACGACAGGACAGCATCCGGGCGGCATTATCATCGTGCCGGATGACCATGAAATCTATGAATTCTGTCCGGTGCAGCACCCGGCCAACGACGTGAAGTCAGACATTATCACCACCCATTTCGACTATCATAAGATCGATGAGAACCTTTTGAAGCTGGATATCCTGGGACACAACATTCCTTCCATGATCAGACAGCTGCAGGATATGACAGGCATCGACCCCATGAAGGCTGACCTGACGGACAGGAAGGTGCTTTCGATTTTTAACGGAATAGAAGCCCTGGACATTAAAGATCCGGATTATAAATTTACCCATGGCTCATACGCCATCCCGGAATTCGGCACCGGTTTTGTAAGGCAGATGCTGGACGACACGAAACCTGACAAGTTTGCGGACCTGGTCCGTATATCCGGTTTCTCTCACGGTACAGACGTGTGGCTGAACAACGCCCAGGATTATATCCGATCCGGAGTCGCTACCATGAGAGAAGTGATCTCCACCCGAGACGACATTATGAACTACCTGATTCTGAAGGGGATTGAAAACAAAACTTCTTTCCAGATCATGGAGGACGTTCGTAAGAACAGGCCGCTGAAGGATGAGCAGCTGGCAGTGATGAAGGAACACGGCGTTCCTGACTGGTACATAGATTCCTGTATTAAAATCCAGTACATGTTCCCTCGTGCCCATGCGGTGGCTTATGTGATGATGTCTTTCCGTATGGCCTGGTATAAGGTATATTACCCAGTAGAATTCTATGCGACCTACTTTACCAGTACAGTGGCAAACTTTGAT
Organism: Emergencia timonensis; assembly: GCF_900086585.1. Taxonomy (GTDB): domain Bacteria; phylum Bacillota; class Clostridia; order Peptostreptococcales; family Anaerovoracaceae; genus Senimuribacter; species Senimuribacter timonensis. The sequence goes on along the minus strand of NZ_FLKM01000009.1, from coordinate 2,112,427 downwards.
GCGGATACAATCCTCAAAGGCCCCCAGGCCTGTCTGGACCGCATCGAGATGATTAATGCCATGGGTAACAATGCGACAGCTAAAGAGCAGAGTGATATCTTGATCCTGGAAGTCGCTTACGAAATGTATTCCAGAGGTTACGAATTCGCAATGGCCCGACTGGGAAAATCCCAAGCGTTGAAGTTCTGGTCCGACGAAGGAAAAGTGCTCCTGCCATTCGTCGCCCTTGACGGCGTGGGAGATACAGCGGCAAAGGCCTTTGCCGACGCTTACGAGGAAAAACCATTTGGAACCATTGAAGAGGCAGTACATCGTTCTAAACTGAACAAAACCGCTGTGGAAGCGTTGCGAACACACGGTGTATTTGAAGGCCTGCCTGAAACGGACCAGTTATCGTTGTTTTAATTGAATGAGATATGGAGGGAAGAACTTTGATTATCGGAATATTGTTCTTAGTGCTTGGCGTTATTTTTACAGTGACCGGATATATGATTAAGGTGAAGAAGCGGTATGATATGGTACAAAACCTTGTCGACAAGAAGCGGAAAGAGATGGACGAGGAAGCCTATGCCAATCGAATTGGCAGACGGGAAATGCTGGCAGGCATCGCCTGCATTCTGGCTGGTATCCTCATTTTAGCCGGTAAACTAATGAATTTTTAATATCGTATAGTAAGAAACTGTTGCATCAATGAGAGTCAACTTCTCAGACTGCGGCAGTTTTTTTGTGCAAAAATGGCGGTGTCAGAGCAAAATTGACAATATCTTGTGAAAGGACTTGATTATATAATTAATACGTATGTTTTGGTGTGTTGTATGTTCTTGATCATCAATTTCAAAGATGAGGAGGAAAGAATGTTTTCAATAGCAATCTGTGACAATGATGAAAAAGATCTACAGCTTTTAATGAGAGAAGTAAAACTATGGCTTGACCGGTTTCACCCAGAAGAAGGCAGTTTGTCAATTTTTTCTGATTCAGGTGAAATTCTAGAAGTTTTGTATAACGGAAGGAGTTTTGACTTATACCTTCTGGATGTTATCATGCCGCAGGTAACGGGAATCCAACTTGGAAATGCGATTCGGAGGCGGGACCTGGAGGCTGCCATCGTTTACATAACTTCTTATAGAGAATATGCATTCGAGGCGTATGGTTTGCATGCAATTCGTTATCTGACAAAACCCATTCAGCAAGAAGAACTATGGTCTGCCCTTGATTTTTCTTATTCGCTCTTTTTAAACAAAAGGAGTCCGACGATGATTGTAAAAGGTTATGGGACCCTCACATCTGTAACAATCAGTAATATCATGTATGCTGAAAACGACGTGAGAGAAGTGTTCTTTTCTTTGCGTGACGGGAAAAAAATTGTTGGCGTGAGACGGGAAGGTTCTTTTGAGGACGCAGTAGCTCCACTTTTAAATATGTCTTATTTTGTACAGGTGCATAAGTCTTATTGCGTAAATTTGTATCATATTGATACCCTGCATGCAGATAAAATCACAATGGATGACGGAGCAATGATTCCTATTAGCCGTAAACATCTATCTCTGGTCAAAAATAAATATATGGAGTTTGTTTTGCGGGGAGGGAAAATGTTATGACATTATCTTGTTTTATTTTCTGTCAGTCCAGATTATCCACGGTCTTTTTCTTTCTCTTTCTCTATTTCTTCCTTCCGCTGAGATTTAAGAAAAAGTCGACGGTTTGCCTGATGCTTGTCAGCATATTTATAACCGGGACGATAGAGTATGTGCAATATTTTCAGAACCAGGGTCTTTTATTCTCTACATTTGCAAGATGCGCCAATATTTTGCTGGTCCAGGTCACCGCGGTGTTCCTGTGCTCATATCGGGATTTTCGAGCGTTATTTACAGGTATTACAGCGTCTGCTTACATCCGCATAGGAAATGTGATCTGCGTTTTGGCATGGACTTATCTTCATTCTGGTCTTATAGCGATTTTCCTTTTGATTGTGGCTAACGGGGTATCTCTGGCTGCTTTAAACCGTCTGATTTGTAACGATTACAAGATGGAAATGGACATGCAAACAAATGGCTGGGGCCCGTTATGCCTGATTCCGTCCTTGTTTTATGTCATTTATTATCTGTTAGGAGAGGAATGGCCGCCAAATGCACAGAGAACGTTAGAGAACAGTGTAACGATGATTCTTCTGCTGTTTCTCATGGCAATTACATATGTCCTCATATTCAAAATGTTATCGAAACAGAGATCAGACAGTGAACTCGAAGAAAACAATCAATTTCTGGAAATCTATGCAGACGGACTGCGCCATCAGATAGAGGCGGCTCGCCAGGCAGAAGAAAAAATGTGCATGCTTCGCCATGATTTTCGCCATATGAGCAGAATGATTTTATCTTGCTTGGAAGATGGCGAAACGGAGAAAATATATGAAATATTTAATCAATACGAGGGTGACGCAGAAGGGACTTTACGAATGCGATATTGTGAAAATGTGGTTGTCAACGGCATTATTTCTAGCTTTGCGGCAGAAGCGAAAGACGAGGGAATCACCTTTGATATTGAAGTGAGTCTACCATGCAATTTCGACTCCATCAACGAATTTGAACTTGCGACGGTGGTAGCAAATGTTTTAGAAAATGCACTTAATGGAACAAAGCGCATTGCTGACTCTGCAAAACGTCACATCTGGCTGCAACTTTATCCTGTTAAAAGCCAATTAATTCTGGATGTTTCTAATACATTTGAAGGCAGTATCAAAATTTCTCCTACTACAGGTCTGCCTATTTCAGAACGTGGAGCCGGTCACGGATATGGATTTAAAAGTATACAGGCTTATGCGCACAAATGGGACGCTTTGTTTCAATGCTCTATAGATGAGGGACTTTTTCATTTCCGTATGCTGACTAAAAGCTAAAGTTATCAGTAAATACGTTTTGCTTGCGTAAAATTGGCGTTGATGGTGCAAAAGAGGTACTGTCACTGAAGCAGATGGGGTTGTAAAATATTAAGAGATAAATGACCATTCATATGGCGATATGTTATTCGATAAATAGAAAGGTGGATATAATTTGTTTAATTTAAGAAAAATATTAGTTGTCGTTCTGGCACTGACCCTAGTCTTTTCGACGTTGATGGTGCAGGCTTTTGCCGATTATGAAGAAGCTTCGGGAGGTGAATCACGTCCGATTTGCGGTCGGGAAGAGACTGATGGACACACTCATACAGAGGCTTGTATTTGCCTAGGAGGAGAGCTAATCTGCAGCGAAAGGGAAGAGGTTTCATCGAACGGGGCCGCAAACCATGTACATACCGAAGACTGTTATTGCAAAGGCGAAGAGTACAACTGCGGTCAGGCGGAGCAAGAAGCACATCACCATACGGCAGTCTGTTATGAAGAGGAAACCGGCGTTAACGATGATAAAGCTGACGGTGACAAAGTAACCGATGATACATCCTTGCCGGAAGTTTCTGAGAATACCGTAGCAATAATCGGTACTGCTGAATATGAAACCCTGCAGGCAGCGATTGACGCTGTAAAAAACGGTGAAACGATTTTGCTTTATAAAGATGTAAATGAGTCAATTTCGTCTAAAGGCGTCAGCTATACTCTGGACATGCAGAATCAAACGATCACTGGCGCGTCAGGCAGTACTTATGAGGTTCACAGCGGAAATGTGAATCTTAAAAATGGTACGATCACTGGCGGCAAAGGAAAATTCGGCGGCGGCATCTATTTATATAGTCAGGGTGAATTGCATGGAGAGAATCTTTCTGTGACAGAGAACGCGGCTACCAGCGGTTACGGCGGTGGTATTCTGGTCAGGGGTACGCTCTATTTAGAAGATAGTACAGTATCTGGAAATACGTCTCCTGATTATGGCGGCGGCATCAGCTTGTATAACGGAAAATTGATAGGCAAAAATTTGGTCATTGAAAATAATCAGGTGACAAATTCGGGATATGACAGAGGTATGGGCGGCGGTATCTATATGGACACCGGCAGCGTTATGGAAATTGAGAAATCTGTAATCGGCAATAACAGAGGAGGTTATTACGGCGGCGGTATCTATAATCAGGGAGTATGTTCCATCGACAGCACTGCTATAAAAGGAAACCGCAGTAGCTATGGTGGCGGCTTATATATCGGTTCCAATGGGGTAATCCCTAAATTAAACAATGCAGAGATAACAGGAAACACTGCTGATTGTGGCGCCGCATTATATTATCTGTCTGATTATGATTTAGATGCCGATGAATGCAGTTTTTCTCAAAATAAATCCAATGATGGCGCCATGAGTGATATCTTAATGTTATCGGGCTGGGGCAGCAAGAATTTTAGAAATTGTCTGATTTCAAAAAATAGTAGTGTTCAAACGACAGTTTCCGTTAAAGTAGGGAAGGCTAATTTCAATAATTGCCAGATAAATGATAATCTTACATCAAAAGTAGGCGGAATTGACTTGTCTAATGTTTCAAAGAATGTTACCGTGAAACTAACGGATACCGTTGTAAAAGACAACCGTAGTGAAGGAACTTCAGCTATCACTGGAGGTCTTTACATCAAAAGTGGTAATCTGATTATGAAATCAGGCGCTCTATATAATAACATCACCAGTGCGAAAAGCGGAGGCGATGATTTGTATATAGAAAAAAGTGATAAGTATAATGCAGATGTGGATGTGCTCTCAGCTAGTCAGATGGAGGACGGCGAAAATAATTTTGCTGATTATGTCTGGAAAGAGAAGGTATCAAACACGTCCGAGAACGGAGAACTGCGTGGAACCAGCGAGGCGGCAAGGGCATACACCGCGTTTATAGAACGCAATGTGGCGCAGATTGGTCAGATTAAATATACCAGTCTTGCTGAGGCTGTTAAAGCGGCCAAAAGCGGAGACACCATTTTTCTTATTGCTGGTAGTGAGGATAATCACGGCACTAGTTTTAATAGTGAAACCATAGATATAGAGGGTAAGAATATCTGTATAGATTTTGATGACTGCACTGTCAGAGCATCAGGCAGACTCTTTAATATTGGAGAAGACGCGAAATTAGAAATAAAAGGCGATGGCAAATTTATCGGTGTCATTAAGAATAAGGGATGTTTTCAACTTAACGGGTCTATCACATCAGGTTCCATCATTCATCAGGGAAAAACCATGGTAATCGATGGTGAAGCAAATACGTTACAGATAGAATTGGGAAAAGATAAATATATTACCGCTGGAAAAGATTTTTCGGTAAACTCCCTAGAGCTTACATTGAACAGCGGGACTTTAGCACAGTTTAACGGTGCAGCGGCGACTTCAGATCTAAATCTGGTTAAAGGCTGCAATCGAGATGATATTGCCGCCACGACAAATATAAAAGGTCTTACCAATCACTTTGTTTCGGTCATCGCTGCCGGAGGGAATATCGTACTGCACAAGACTAGCGCAAAAGGCGTCTATCTCAATGGCAAAAGCGGCGATGATAAAAATGAAGGACTATCTCTTGAAACCCCGGTAAAGTCCTTCCAACGGGCAAAGGAAGTTTTGGACGCTAATGCACAATTATCAATAATCTATGTCACTGGTACAGTCGAAATTCGTTCTGATGCCATATGGTCTTTGGATGGAACCTTGCAGCGTTATCCCGGATTTACAGGAAATCTGGTCGGCATCAGTTCAGGTACTTTGACTTTAAAAGATATTACTCTGGATGGCTCCAGTAAGATGAATACCAGCGGAACTTCATCCCTGGTAAAAGTAAACCCATCGTCGACACTGAAGGTTTTAGAGAATGCAATACTACAAAATAATGACGCAACGAAAAACGACGGCAGCTTCACTTGCGGCGGTGCAATCTACAATAACGGAAATCTATATATCGCTGGCGGTACGATTCAAAACTGTAAAGCACTTCTGGGAGGGGGAATTTACTCCCACGGTGGAGCGATTACAATGAATGCGGGTACTATGCAAAACAACAGGGCGGCAGAAAATAGCAGAATGATTAATCAAAGTGCTGGCGGTGCAATCATGCTGGGTTATGGCGCAACCCTCACCATGAACGGCGGTACGATCAAAGATAATGTAAGCGACCACTTTGGTGGTGGCATATCTTTGGGCAGCATTAATTCTGCGTTTGTCGATATAAAAAATAGCTTCGTCATGAATGGCGGGAATATAGATGGAAACACATCGGGAAATACTGGAGGCGGCATTTTCGTACAATGCAATTGCGAAGCGACAATCAACGCAGGATATATAACGAACAACCGCAGCAAAAGCGGCCAATTTGGCGGAGGCGGTATTTACGTCAATGGCGGAAGAGAAAACTTTGACAGCAGCAAAGTTTTTGTCAACGGTCAGCTAAACCTCTATAACACAGTTATCAGAGATAATACAGCAGGTGTTTCAGGCGGCGGTATCGCCAACTGCCCGACATCCAATTTTAATCTGTATTTAAGCAATGGCGGCGCTATTTATCAAAACGAAGCTACAGATGCCGAAGATATTCTCGTTTGGGATACTTATGTGGGAGGTGTATCCCATGCCTTTCTTTCTGAATATATGTTGGGAGGAGGATTGTACCATTGGAAAGATGATAATGGGGACGAAATTGCAATCAATGAGCTTCACAATGTTTCATCCATTCATGCACACACAGACTGCAAAGCTGGCAGCCCTGATGCGACAGGAGCAGAGGCTTTAGCAAAGGTTTTCATAACGGGAAATAAGGCCGAGCAGAATGGCGGCGGCATCGGCAGCAATGGCAATGTGACTATTGGCGAGAATACGACAGAGACAGTGGATATCTCTGTTAAGAAAGTTTGGTCAGATCAAAATAACAGTGGCAACAAACGTCCAGATTCTATCAAGGTATGGCTGTATCGCAATGGCGAACGAATCAGCTTCATTACCATAAAGCCTAATTCTCTTGGAGTGTGGCCGGAATCAGTTCTTTTCACTAACCAGCCGGTAAAGGACGAAGCGGAAAATGATTATGTATATACGGTGAAAGAGGATACAGACAGTCTTGCAGGTACCTATGAAAGCAGTGTTTCAGGAAGTGGAAGTGAATGGACGATTACCAATAAGTTAATTCCTAATACACCTGGCGTACCAGTAACACCGCCAGATACGCCAGATGTTCCAGACACACCGAACAAACCGGTATTACCGCCAGACGAATTACTTCCTGGTAATCCAGGTAATCCTGATAATCCAGTGCTACCGCCGAGTGAATATCTGCCTGTTGAGCCGGCAACAAGGGAGGATAAACCAAAGTCGGCCGAAACCCCGAAAACTGGAGACGATACGCCTCTTATGGTTGCTTTGCTTATGTTGCTGTTATCAGGTGCAGGGCTTGCGGGTGTAAAACTTGTTTATAATAAGAAATATAAAGGTAATCATTAAGATAATGACACCAAAGCGATAACTTTTCTTGACAGAACCGTCACAGAAGATTGCTATACTGAAAGTGTCAAAAGGAGATAGGGTTACAGACAATCATTTCTTTTGAACGTTCTTTCTTAATTAAATATCGCCGAAAAAGCTCCGCAGAGATGCGGAGCTTTTTCGTGTAAAGGCGTATCCATTTATTGAACTTTGTCTTTCTTACCGATTTTGAGCAATTGACAAATCTGATTTTTCCTGTAAGATGGTATTGACACAACAGGTATACGAGAGAGGAACTATCATGATAAAGATTTTAATTGCAGAAGATGACAGACAGCTGAACGAAGGCATTAAATTAAGCCTGCGAGAGGAAGGAAGAAACTTTTTGCAAAGCTATACTTTGACAGAAGCGAGGACGGCCGTGGAAGAAGCGAACCCGGATTTGCTTATTTTGGATGTCAACTTCCCGGACGGCAGCGGTCTGGATCTTCTGCGAGAGATCAAGTCCGCCGGCCGGCGGACTAAGATCATTTTGCTGACGGCGAATAATATGGAAACGGATATCGTTACTGGACTGGAGTCCGGTGCAGACGACTATATTACGAAACCTTTCAGCCTTATGGTTCTGCGGGCCAGGGTCGGGGTCCAGCTACGCAAGGCAGATTCCCAGGTCATAACCGAAGGCGACTTTTTCTTTGATTTTGAGCGGATGATTTTCAGCGTCAAGGGACAGACCGTAGAATTAAGCAAGACAGAACAGAAGCTGCTGCGCATTTTGGTTGAAAATAAGGGTAAGACAGTGTCGCGAGAACTTTTGATCGATGGTGTGTGGGATGGAGACAGCGAATACGTCGACGGCCACGCTCTGACAGTAACGATTAAAAGACTGCGCGATAAATTAGGCGAGGATGCAGCAGAACCGCAGCATATCAAAACTGTATATGGCATTGGTTATTGTTTTCAATAGAATATGGAAGGAGGAAGAAAATGAAAAGAGAAAATTATCCGAAGCTCTTATATATAATATGTGTTCTTTTCATTGTTGGATTTGGTGTCAGCCTTTGGGTAGACTATGAAAAATATCTGATGTATGCTCTGCCGTTTTATTATTACGTCATATTCAGATGTATTGAATTTCTGGTGCCATGTATCATCATATTGATTGCTGCGAGAGTTTTGAAGAGGAAATTGAAATGAGCGTAATCCACATTCTCTCTATTTTTATCATCGCTGCGCTTTTGGCAGGTGTGTTCTACCTAAGACATCGTCAGAAAAGGCTTCTGCAGCGTTTGGGAAAGATGCTGGAGGACGCCGGCAATGGTCGTTTTCAGCCGCAGCTGATAGACGAAAGTATGATTTCCTCCATAGAAAACTCTATGAAACGGTTTCTCGCTGACAGCATACTCAGCGAAGAAAATCTGCAGGAGCAAAAAGGAAGGATTCAGACTTTGATTTCTGATATTTCTCACCAGACTGTTACACCACTTTCCAATATCATGATTTACAGTCAACTCCTAGAGGAAGAGCTGGCGGGAACTGCGCAGGAAGAAAAAGTACAAGCCATTGGAAGACAGGCGGAAAAGCTGGATTTTTTACTGAAATCTCTCGTCAAAACATCCAGATTGGAAACAGGTATCATAAAAACCCAGTCGAAAGAAAATGATCTCTGGGAATTGATGGAATCTGTCTGTGAGCAAGGCAGGCAGAAAGCAGTGGACAAGGACATCGACCTAGTTTTTGAGCGGGGAGAGAAATCGCTAACCGCTCTGTGCGATTTCAAGTGGACGAGAGAAGCCTGCTTTAATATTTTGGACAATGCCATTAAATATACAGCAAGGGGCGGCAGAGTAGAAATCTCTCTTACCGCTTACCAGCTCTTTGCCCGTATCGATATTAAGGACGATGGCTTCGGCATGGAAGAAGAAGAGATTCCGAAAATCTTTGGCCGCTTCTATCGCAGCAGACAAGCGGCAGAGCAGGAAGGCGTCGGCCTGGGCCTGTATTTAGCCCGCGAAATCATAGAATCAGAAGGCGGTTATATTAAAGTGACTTCAAAACCCGGTCAAGGGTCCTGTTTCTCTGTATTTCTGCCCGAATATAAATAAATATATCAAAAGTGTGATATTTAAGAAACCAGCCTGATACTTTTATACGATATAGTCTGTATTGTAATAACAATGCAGACTATTTTTGGGAGGTTCGACATGATTATTTTACAGACGAGAGAATTAACGAAGGTTTATGGCAGAGGTGAAACAGAAGTTCACGCACTGGATGGTGTGAATCTATCGGTGGAGAAGGGGGAGTTTCTAGCAGTCGTTGGAACCAGCGGCAGTGGAAAATCAACCCTGCTTCATATGCTCGGCGGTCTGGACAAACCGACGGCCGGCAGCGTAATGGTAGATGGAAATGAACTATCTGAAATGACAGATGACGAGCTGACCATCTTTCGTCGCCGGAATATCGGTTTTGTCTTTCAAAATTACAACTTAGTTCCCATGATGAACGTACAAGAAAATATATTGCTGCCTGTTGGACTCGATGGCAAAGAGGCGGATACTGCCTATACCGACGAAATAATTAAGATCCTCGGACTGTCGGATAAACTGCGCAGGCTTCCCAATAAGCTTTCGGGCGGACAGCAGCAAAGAGTTGCCATTGCCAGGGCTCTGGCAGCAAAGCCAGCTATCCTGCTGGCGGATGAACCTACGGGAAATCTGGACAGCAAAACCAGTCAGGATGTATTGGGTCTGCTCAAGGTGACCAGCCAGCGATTCCACCAAACCATGGTCATCATCACCCATAATGAGGAAATCGCCCAGATGGCGGATCGTATCGTGCGTATCGAGGATGGACAGATTGTAAGCAGAGGTGAATTCCATGATTAAAGTAGACAGCAAAAAGACTGTTCACAGTGTTGCCAATCGCTTCATGAAGGTCAATAAAGGAAGGAACCTCATCGCGATCATTGCGATTATCATGACTACCGTCATGTTTACATCGCTATTTTCAGCCCTGTTGTCCATGATGAAGTCCACACAGCAGCAGGAATTTCGAATGAACGTGAATCAAAGTCATATTACCGCGGAGAATTTGACTTATAAGAAGTTTACGGAAGTTGCCAAAGATGAGAAGATAGCGGCCTTTGGCTGCAGCATCATGATTTCGCAGCTTGTCAATGAGCAGTTCGTAAACTCGGCTACCGAGATGAGATATGCCGATAAAAAAGGGGCAGAAGCGGTCCTCTGCACTCCCACTCAAGGCAGGATGCCCGAGAAATACGATGAAATCGCTCTGAGCACTATCACCTTGGATATTCTGGATCTGCCTCGAAAAGTGGGAACGAAAGTGAAGCTGCAGTATACCCTTGGCGGAAAAAAGGTGTCGCAGATGTTTGTCCTCAGCGGATACTGGAAAGGAGACCCTCTTTCCACCGTTCAGAATGCGTGGGTGTCCAAGGCATTCTGCCAGGATAAAATGTCAAAGGCTGCAGCCCCATCCCTCGGTGAAAAGGAAACGGAAGGAGCTTACACGCTGTATATCTGGTGTGAGGATACCTTTCACCTAACCGATATCGTCAATGAAATGGAGAAGAAGTATCACATCAGCGATACGTACGGTAGAATTTATTCCAATTCTGCCTACGATATCTTTGCAGAAGATTCCTTTCCCTTTGATTCAGTTCTCGTTTTGCTGCTGATAATATTTGCTTCCGGCTACCTGATTATTTACAACATCTTCCGCATCTCAGTCAATAACGATATCAGGACTTACGGGCTGCTGAAGAACATCGGGACAACTGGCAGACAGTTGAAATCCATCGTCCGCAGGCAGGCCCTGACCCTTTCCGTCATCGGAATCCCTTTGGGACTGGCAATCGGGTATTTTATCGGCCTGGCTATGACGCCGTACCTGCTTTCAGATAATTCGGCCATGGGTGTGATTACGGTGCAGCCTTCGATCAATCCGCTGATATTTATCGCCTCAGCATCTTTTGCTGCTTTGACAATCTATATCGGATGTCAGATGCCAGCTCGTATCGTAGCTAAGGTTTCCCCTGTGGACGCGGTGAGGATGAATCTGGAGGAAAAGCATAAGAAGTCCGGCAAGAAGACAGGTAAGATTACGCCATTTACCATGGCATTCAGCAATATGAAGCGCTCATGGAAAAGAGCTGTATTGGTGGTCATATCATTGGCGCTGCCCATGACGCTTCTCAATGCATCCTATTCTCTCACCAAAAGCTTCGATTACGATCAGTTTTTGAACATTTACGCTTCTTATGATTTTGACGTATCTGGAATCACGAACAGCGCTTATTCATCTAATATGCATGCGGTGTCGCCGGAATTTATTGATGAGGTTACTGCTCAAAAAGACACGGAAAAGGTGGCTTTGATCTATAACGACAACATCACGTATCCGCTGGACGACAAGGGCTATGGGAATTTAAAGAAGATTATAGATCAGGCAGAGAAAGAAAAATATATTAATGGTTATGAGCTGGAGAAGGAGAAAAAGTATCTGGAGAATCGAGAAGCTGTGGCCCATGTCATGGGCCTTAACCGGGAGGCATATGAAAAGATGAAGTTTATAGAAGCGGGGCCGTCTTATGAAGAATTTGCCAAAGGAGACTATGTCATCGTCAGCGATTTGGTTCAGGGTTTCGGTACTTTTTATGATCCGGGAGATAAGATCACCTTGGAACTGGAAAAGGGCAAGGAGTATACGGTGCTCGCCATAGGATGGATGCCCTATGATTTGACTTATCGATTTGGCGCCATAGAGACCATCTTCGACTGCTCTTTCTATTTGCCCGTGTCAGAATATACCGCCTTAGGCGGCAGCAGGAATGCAATGATGGCGGGGATCGATGTAAAGGATGGGAAGGAAAAGGCTTATGACCAGTGGCTGACCCAACGTACCAAAGAGATAAGACCGTCGCTTTATGTGGAATCCAGATTATCGGTTCTGGATCAGTGCAGAGGATTTGCTGAGAAATATTATATGATTTTGGGACTGTTGTCGGCAGTACTGTTTGTAATCGGACTGCTGAACTTCTTCAACACTTCCTCTGTCACAATTATGGCCAGAAGAAGAGAGCTTGCCTTGTTAGAGGCAGTGGGGCAGACACAGAAACAAATCAGAAAGATGCTGATTACAGAGGGATTGATCTATCTTTTGACAGCAGTTCTCTTGGCAGATACAGCCGGCATGGCCATCGCAAGGCCGATGATTTTAAACACCGTCGGCAGAGCTTTTTTCTTCAACTACCATCCCAGCCTTGCTGCCAGCTTCGTCTGTCTGCCGCTGATGGCCTTAATTGCTGTTGCGGTGCCCATTTATAACTACCGGAGAATGAGCAAAGAGGCTATTGTAGAAAGGCTGAGGAACGATTAGAAGATCGTACCGGCTTGTCTCATTGTTGTCGATATGATGATAAAAATTGACACCAAAGCGATAAGATTTCTTAACAGAAACGTCACAAAAGATTGTTATACTAAAAGTGTCAAAAGGAGATAGGGTTACAGAAAATAATTTCTTTTGAACGTTCTTTCTTAATTAAATATCGCAGGAAAAGGCGCAGTCGTTGAGATTGCGTCCTTTTCTTTGTGCAGAAGATTTGGAAAGTGCTAAAAAGGTCTTAAACGCAAAAACAAATGCCAAAGGGATGCGGCCTTGAATGCTGATATTAACGAATTGCCTGCTGTTTGTCAAGGTTCTGATATAAAAACTGCACCTAAATACGAAAGGGTGAGGACTGGTGATAAATATAAAGGCGCGTGCCTTCGGACACGCGCTTTTCAGGACTAGAATCATACTAGATATCTTTTTAATAAGCGGGTCAGCTCTATAACGTCGATCGGCTTTGCTATATGGGCATTCATACCGCACGCCAGGCAATGCTGGATGTCATCTGAAAAAGCATCTGCACTCATAGCAATGATTGGGATAGATAAAGCATCGGGATGATTAATCCCCCGAATTGCCTTTGTGGCCTCATATCCTGTAATATGCGGCATCCGTATGTCCATCAGAATGGCATCGTAATACCCTGCTGATGATTTTTGAAACTTATCCAGACAGATCTGTCCATCTTCTGCCCAATCCAGTTCTACGCCCAAGTCAGATAACAATTCTCTTGCCACCTCCCAGTTAAGCTCATTATCCTCGGCAAGCAGAATACGACGTCCGGATAGATTCATATTTTGATTCAATGTCTGGTCATGTTCTGTTTCAATGTCCATATACTGTCGCAAAGCATGATACAGAGTGGATTTAAAAAGGGGCTTGGAGATAAAACCACTAATTCCCGCTTCACGGGCCTCCGCTTCAAATTCACTCCAGTCGTATGCAGAAATCAGCAGAATCGGTACGTCATCTCCCAATTTACGCCGAATTTCTTTTGCAACCTGAATCCCATTCATGCCTGGCAGTTTCCAATCTAATAGAATGATTTGATAATCATCTCTCTTTCGATGATGTTGGATTACCAGTTCTATTGCCTTTTCTCCGCTTAATGTCCATTCCGCTTTGATTCCAATTGATTTTAGTGCGTCCGTGGCTGTCTCACATAACAATTTGTCATCATCAACCACCAGCATTTTCCATGAAGGAAGAACCATATCCATCTCCTCGGCAACTGCTTTTCTAAAATCAAATGTGAGAAGAAATTCGGTACCCTTATCAAGTTCACTTTTTATATCAATGGTTCCTTCCATTGCGTCCACGATGTACTTAGTAATCGCCATTCCCAAACCGGCGCCCTCAGTTTTATGTATTCTGGCTCCATTCGCGCGGCTATAGGATTCATATATTTTTTTCAGGAAATCGGGCGACATACCAATTCCGTTATCCTTGACCTTGATATGAATGCGGACATAATTGTCACCTTTCGGAGATTTTTCTTCAGAAAGGGATAATTGTATCGAACCGCTCTCCGGTGTATACTTGGTTGCATTTGATAAGAGATTTAGTAAAACCTGATTCAAGCGGACACCGTCGCACCACACATTTTCTGTTAAGATATTTTCAACATGTATGTCAAAGGTTTGTTTTTTTGTCTTAACCTGTGGCTGCATAATATTAACAATTCCTTCAACAACTTCCCTTAATGAAATCTGTTCTGTTGTTAAAGTTAATTTTCCACTTTCGATTTTAGACATATCCAAAACATCGTTGATCAGTCCTAATAGATGTTTACTCGATAATGTGATTTTTCTAAGGCAGTTCTGTACCTGTTTCCGGTCATTTATGTGGGCTGTGGCAATGGCAGTCATGCCCACGATTGCATTCATGGGTGTACGGATATCATGGCTCATATTTGCTAAAAATTCGCTTTTGGCTTTGTTCGCTTCAAGAGCCGCCTGCCGGGCCATCTCCAATTCATGTACTTGAGAACGAGTTATGGAGAAATACCGAAGAAAAATCAGTGTCAGAATGACCAAAATAGAAGCACAGGACAATAATGTCATGAACATACGCTGGCTGCTCAGATTATTTATGGCATCGTCCAATATACTATAAGGCATTACCGATACTAAATACCACTCAGAATAGGGCAATGAGATACCGTATATTTGCCGTTCTTCACCCTTTACTTCAAATGTCGTAGCAAATTCCTGATGAGATTTTAGTGCAACACCAAACTCTTTAATAGAATTTTCTACTGATAACTCATTTGCTGTAGAATCAAGCTGCTTTTGCAGCTGCTCAAAGAAATACTGTAACTCTGTGTTGGAGTTCTGTATTACAAAGCTGCCATCTGGCCTGATGATATGATAATACATCAGCTGCTCTTCATTTTCTAAGGAAAGAAAATCGGTAATATATTCAAGGGGAACGGCTGCAATCAGGCCGGTGCTCCTATCTCCATTGTGCATCGGGTAAGCTGCACCAACGCCAAACAATACCACTTCATTTCCATCAGCATCAACACCCACGGCGACTCGTTGTTCCCCCTGTAATAATGCTTCAACAAAAGGTTCTGGATTAAGTGGCTGTATGGATTGTCCATAAAGTGTCTGAAAATCTCCCTCAGCAGAACAAAGCGCTAAATAATCAAACCCCCTGACCTGCGCCCTGTATACAAGTTCTTCATATAGATTCGCCCTATCTTTGTTCTCTGTTGAGACAACAGAAACAACGCCGCTGACCTGATCAAAACGTAATTTAATCACAGTTTCAAAGTGTCTGGACATCTGTTCATTCATTCCAGACATATAAATATTCCCAATTTCATAAACAGTATTTTTACTTTTTCGGCTCATATAGACTCCGAGCAGACTGAAAATAATAATACTAAAGATCAAAAGTCCAATGAAACTGCATATTAGAAAACGCGTTGTAGAATTCTTTTTTTTACTGTTTTCCACGAATTTTATATAACAATCTTTTAGATTCATAATCACAATTCCTCCATTTTATATGTTGTCTGGCTGCCTTCTTCCTCGTTTAGAAAACATATGGTCACCTGATTTTTGCTTTTCCACGATACTCAAACTTTTTTCTATTAATTTTACCTTTTTATTATAAATGTCCTCCTTACATGCTGACAATATTCATATTGGTAAGGTGTGCAAATAGGTTTACGCTTTTCATGCTGACAAAATAAGTTCATCATGATATAATCTGACTGATAGGAGACGAGCTATGAAACCACAAGAAACAAAATTTTCGTTTGTATATAACGAAATTAAACAGAGCATTTTGGATGGGCAGATACCTCATGGAAATGCCTTGCCATCCTCAAGGATGTATTGCGAACAATTCCATGTAAGCAGATATACGATTAACCGCGTTTTTGACGCTTTGAGGGAGGAAGGATTGATTGATATTCAGCCTCGCCTTGCACCGATTGTTGTTTCAACAAAAGATATTTGTAATTCCTCAAACACAGTTTTTGAGATTTTGAAACGAAAAGAAGGGATCTTACAGGTATATCAAACTTTTGCTCTAATACTTCCTTCCCTTTTGGTTTTTGCATTGCAGGGGTGTGATGTGGAGGTACTGCCTCACTATAAACAGGCTGTGAAAGCATTGCGTTTAGGACCTGCCGCTGGTGGATGGCGTCCTCCCTCTAAATTAGGATATGATATATTGAGAATAGGTGGTAATTCCCTATTCAGCGAACTCTATTCTACGTTCGGCCTTTATAATAAACTTACATTCTTTACAGAAGAGTGCCCCTATTTCTCTAAGCATTCTTTACAGGAAGCTGTATCTGTAGCAAATGTCATTCCAGATATTTTAAAAGGCGATGATCCACTCATAAAGTACAAACTGCTCTCAAATATGTATCAGAAACTTACGGATTTCATTGAGAATACGATAAATTACCTGTCAGAGATCACCCCAAAATGTCCCTCACAAACTGGTTTGAAGTTTTCGTGGAATCCCATGCGTGGTCAGGATTATTGTTATTCAAAGATTGTTGATGACCTGAATCTAAAAATCGGTCTTGGAGAGTATTCTGTTGGAATGTTTCTTCCATATGAGAAGCAATTGGCCAGCCAATATGATGTCTCTATATCCACGGTCAGAAAGGCTTTGTCAGAACTCGAACAAAGAGGTTTCGTAAAGACATTAAACGGTAAAGGCACTATCGTTATAGAACCCGATAGTACGAAACTTCATCAGTTGGCTCTTAATTCCGGATATGTAGAAAAATCACTGCGTTACCTTCACGCTCTGCAGCTAATGGTGCTAATTATTCGCCCGGCCGCTTTAGCTGCAGCCCCACAGTTTACTAGTGAAGAACTGGACGAGTTGGCAGATAGATTTACTTCTTCTGACTCTGTTTATTTGGCAGATATTTTGGAAGCCATAATGAAACATACCACGCTAGAACCTTTATATGTTATCTTATCTGAAACCAATCATCTTCTTGAATGGGGGCACCATTTTGCTTATTATCAGTCCAAAAAACATACACTTTCACATCTCAACAAGCAAGTCATTCTTGCACTTCAGCAGTTAAGGGAAGGTAATGCAGATTCCTTTGCGGATGGCATAGCAGATTGTTACCGTTACAATTTGAGTCGTATGAAGAAGCATATGGTAGAAAAATATAAGTTTCGTAATGTAGCTTATATTCGGGTTCCAGAGAAGTACTAGTCAGCAAGTAATGGAAAGGGATATCCTTTTGTCTGTTTTCTTTTCGTTCTCTCTGCCAAAAGGCTACCCCTTTCCGCTTGTTGTGGCCGCAGCCCATCGCTTCCTCCACAGTGAAGTAGATGAGCACTCGGGTTTGTCCTCCAGCCAGCTGCTGCACCATGTTTTCGTCCCTTTTCGTACATGTTGCCTTAAACCCTTGTCTGTTTAGCCGTCTGCCGTATTATTGACCGGTTTCTTTTTTTATTACGCCGGCTGAATTATATAGTCTTGCCTTTACTCCAATATATTTTCTGCCAACATAAGATCCTGTTCAAAGCCTGTATTCTCTTTCACATCTTGATCACTGCAAAAAATAAAAGGACACCCGAATACAGTGAAAGATCGGGTGTCCATACACACACATGTCCTCGTTATCTATAACTAGGAGGACACTACTATTATATCAACGGATTCAATATACAGCACTACTCCAATTTTTGGTATGTAAAAGGTGAATATATTTGCAAAATTCTGAACTTAGTGTAGAATTGTTGGCAAGAAAATATTTCAATAGCAGACAAAGAAAATGGAGGATGATGATGGCAGTTACAGTGAACGATATTCTGCACATAAACAAATTAGCGGACGCAGTAGTAGCAGCGGGCAGCAGAGGGCTGAATAAGACAGTGCGCAGAATTGCAACAATTGAAAAACCTTTTCTCGATCATCCAGACTACTGTTATGAAGTGGTCAGGCCGGGAGATCTTTACGTGTCGAAACTCTATGTGTTCCAGGGGCATAAGGAAAAGCTGTATGAGGAAATTGAGTTTATGCGCAGGACGAAGGGCAGCGGGCTGATTACACATAAAGAGGTACTTCCTTTTCTTGATGAGGAAGTTCTGCGCAGAGCTGACCTTTATCACATACCGATCATCGCAATCGATGATGACTATGGTTTTACTGCGCTGAATTACAGCATTATCGACCTTATTTTGAAAGACGAGATTGCGCAGGTTCACGTCGCAAATCTTCAGCGGATTCTCAGCAGTAATCTGAGCGAAGAGATCATTCGCAAGCATATTTTGGATATCATCCCTGATCTGGCAGAAAACATGCAGGCGGTTTACCTTTCGACAGAAGAAGTGATATCACGTAATATTTTCAAAATCGATCAAAGCGACCTTTTGCTGCCGCTCTTTAGCGGACTTCTCTATGTCGCCTCATCCGACGACAAAGCTGCAATTGACAGAAAGAAAAAAGGGTTTATTGCCAAAGTGAAACACTCCTTTGTCTCTTATCATGTAGGCATCAGCCGCTGCCACACCAATCTGGAATGTGTAAAGACGGCAATTCTGGAGAGCATCTATGCAGAGGCCTTCGGCAGATTTTCAGAAAAACCTATTTGTGGTTATGATGATTTGGGGACTTTCGCATTGCTCTTAGAGATGAAAAACGATCCTTTACTGGAATTATTCTGGCGTAGATTTTATGAACCGATTTTGCAGTATGATGGCGAAAACAAGCTGGACCTGGTTCGGGTTTTGGAACTTTTTATTGTATCTGGCGGTGATTACGCCGCCGTGTGCCAGAAGTTATTCATCCACGAGACCACGGTACGGTATCGGATGAATAAAATTCACGATCTCCTAAAGTACAAAAATGCTAATGAATTTTATGCAGACGCACGGACTGCAGTCTACAGCAATTGGATTTTGCACGATGCGATATTGCAAAAACTGAAGGCAGCATAAGCTGATTAAAAAAAATCACCGATTGAACGCAAGCCGGTGATTTTTTTAATTTCTAATTTTTCTAATTTTACATGTGGAATTTAGAATATTTTAGAAATCAGTCGGTGCTAAAATAATCTCAATAGAAAAACTGGAAAGGAGTAAACTGATGAGAACGAAAAAAATGTGGGAACTGACCTGGCCGGAGGTGCAGGAAGCTGTGGAAGGCGGTTTTGGCATCATGATTCCTGTGGGGGCTGTGGAGCAGCACGGATATCATCTGCCGCTGGCTACAGATTTCCTGATCCCGACAGAACTATGCCTTGCTATCGCCGAAAAAACTGATATGCTGGTGGCACCGCCAGTGGCTTACGGAACCAATTCCAGACCGCAGAGCGGGGGCGGACAGGGCTTCGTCGGTACGACATCGATTGGAGGAATCACCTTCATCCACCAGGTAGAGGAGCTGATCAGGGAGTTTATCCGACACGGTTTCAAGAAGGTCGTCTTGTTTAATTGGCATATGGAAAATTCCAACTTTCTCTACGAGGCGGCTTTCAGAGCGACGGAACGTGGTACGCGCAGTGACATCAAAGTATTGATTATGGAGACGCCCTTTGACAGCTTTGACGAGGAAACCATGGAATTTCTCTATCCCGACGGATTTCCAGGCTGGGGCGTAGAACACGCCGCCATGTTCGAGACGGCCATTTTGCTGCACATTGCACCGGAACTGGTGATGATGGACAGAGCCGTAGACGATGGACCAAAGCAATGCACCTTCTACGATGTACTGCCAATAGAAGACAGATTCACCACAAAGAGCGGCAGCCTCTGGAAAGCCACTTTGGCGACGAAGGAAAAAGGAGAGCGAATCTGGAAGGAACTGCTGAAAACGTTAATCCCCATCGTAAGAGATGAATGCAAGTAAGATTGGAGGGAACATCATGCCAGGAGGATTTACAATCGTTATTTTTACTGCTCCCCTCTGGGGCGGTTTTCTAATTGCGCTGCTGAACTTTTTGAAAAGATAGGAGGTTCTTATGGCTACAAGAATTATCGTATTGATCTTATACTTTGCCGTCTTGCTTGGCATCGGTGTGTACACCTCAAAGAAGGCGAAGTCTTATTCTGAATATAACCTGGCGGCAAGAAGCAACAATAAGTGGATCGCCGGGATTTCGACCCAGTCCTCATCGACTAGCGGATGGATGCTTCTGGCTATGCCGGGACTGGCATTTACCTACGGCTTTGGCGTCGTCTGGACCTTGATCGGCTGGATGGGCGGCTCTCTGTTCAACTGGATTATTTTGGCAAAACGGCTGCGTATCGCTACGGAGACCTATGATACGGTCTCGGTGGTCGAGTATTTTGAAAAGCGGACAGGAGACAAAAAGGGCATCGTCGGACTGATTTCAGGACTATCTATCGTCGTTTTGATGATCATCAATTCATCGGGGGAACTGATCGGCTGCGGCAAACTGATACAGGCGGCATTCGGCGTGGACTTTACCATTGCAGTCACCGTGGGGCTTGTCATCGTGGCATTCTACACCTTTCTCGGCGGCTACATGGCGGTGAGCTGGAGCAATCTGATCCAGGGTTCCCTGATGTTCATCGCCCTGCTGCTGGTGCCTCTCTATGCCATTTTCAGTTATGGCGGTTTTGGTGAAATTGCGCAAAATGTAGTGCAGCAGGATCCGCAGTTGTTTCAATTTTTATCTGGCAAAACGGATATCGTAGAGATCATTGTCTTGGTTTCTGGCGGATTAGGCATCGGCTTCATGTATCCGGGCATGGTTCACGCACTGACCGGACTCATGGCAATCAGGGATCCGGAAGAAATCAAAGATTCCGCATTGATTGCCACAATCTGGGGCTGTGCAGCGCTGGGCGGCGCATCCATGATCGGTCTTGCAGGCAGAGCGATCATCCCGGATATCGAAGATCCGGAACAGGTTTTCCTGGTTCTATCGGAAAAGTATTTTAACAACGCGATCTTTGCGCTGATGGCTGCGGCAGTCATGGCAGCGATTCTGTCCTCCGTCTGCGCTTATCTGATCGTAGCGACAGCGTCCCTTGGCGGCAGCGTCATAAAGCGGTATATGCACATAGAAGACGACCGCAAAGTGGTCAAAATAGAAAAAATCGCTATGATCGCCATCGCTCTGCTGGCTTATTATCTGGCCTTTAACGGCGGCAGCGTGCACACCATCGCCATGTTTGCGGCTTCCGGCCTGGGCGCTTCCTTCGGCCCGACAGTAATCGCAAGCCTCTATGGGAACAAAATCAATTATAAGGGCGCTGTAGCCAGTATCTTTGTCGGCATGATTGTCGTCATCATCTGGTTTTATTCAGGACTGTCAAATTATCTGTTTGAGGTATTCCCAGGTTGGATTGCCAGCACCATCGCTTTGTTCGTCGTCAGCAAAATGACTGGCGGACCTGATGCAGAGATTACCCGTGGATTCGAAAATTATCAAAGGCTGATACGAAAAGAAAAAACAAACTAAACGCTTTTTTTACCAAAAAAGTGGTACAATATAGATATCAGACTTGGAAAGGAACTTGATATCAATATGAACGAAAAAAGCTTATGGGAAATTTACGAAGAGAAACAACTGCAAGAGATGGAGACGGTAACAGAGCGCTATAAAGGCTGCATCGACATCGGCAAAACAGAGCGTGAATGTGTGCGGCTCTCCATCAAGATGGCGGAAGAAGCCGGGTACAGGCACCTGAAAGATTTTGCCGCAGAGGGCAAAAGGCTGAACCCTGGCGACAAAGTCTACGCGGTCTACAATGAGAAGACGCTGGCCCTTTACCATATTGGAGAAGAACCTCTGGAACATGGCATGAATATTCTGGGTGCGCATATCGATTCCCCGCGTATCGACATCAAGCAGAATCCGCTTTACGAAAAAGATGGTCTTGCCTATCTGGATACCCACTATTACGGCGGCATCAAAAAGTATCAGTGGGTGACTATTCCTCTGGCCATTCACGGCGTCATCGTCAAGAAGGACGGAAGCAGAGAAGTGGTCAACATCGGAGAGGACGACAAGGATCCGGTATTCACCATTACAGATATCTTGGTTCATCTGTCAAAGAAACAGATGGAAAAGAAGGCGGGGGTCGTTATTGAAGGCGAGAACCTGGACCTGCTCATCGGCAGTGTTCCCCTTGCGGACGAGGAAAAAGACGCTGTCAAGGCCAATATGCTGAAGCTGCTGGAAGAGAAGTATCATATGACAGAGGATGATTTTCTGTCGGCGGAACTGGAGATCGTGCCCGTAGGGAAGGCGCGGGATCTGGGGTTTGACCGCAGCATGATTCTCGCCTATGGGCAGGACGACCGCATCTGCGCTTTCACCTCTTTGATGGCGATTTTGGAAATGGAAGCGACGCCAAAGAGAACCTCCTGCTGCATCTTGGTGGACAAAGAGGAAATCGGCAGCTACGGCGCCAGCGGCATGCAGTCCCGTTTCTTTGAGAACGCCACCGCGGAAGTCCTCCAGCTCTGCGGCTACACTTCGGATATTTCCCTGCGCCGCTGTCTGCAGGACTCCAAGATGTTGTCCTCCGATGTCAGTGCAGCCTATGATCCGCTCTACGCAGATGTTTTCGAGAAGAAGAACTCTGCCTTTTTCGGCAAGGGCCTGGTGTTCAACAAGTACACCGGTTCAGGTGGAAAGGGAAGCTCCAGCGACGCCAATGCGGAATATATGGCTCAGATTCGAAAGGTCATGGACGACGCAGGCGTCATGTTCCAGACGGCAGAGCTGGGCAAAGTCGATGCCGGCGGCGGCGGAACGATCGCCTGGATCATGGCAAATTACGGCATGGAAGTCATCGACAGCGGTCTGGCTATTTTGTGTATGCACGCACCGATGGAGGTGTCCAGCAAAGCGGATATCTATGAAGCCGTGCGAGGTTATAAAGCATTTTTAAAAAACATGAAATAAAGTCTGAATCTTTACCAGGTATATAAGGTGGCAAATCGCCTCAAACTATGTTTGTAATTTAAAAATAGGGAGGCAGAATTATGACATCAAAAGAATTATTATACGTGACAGACGCACTAGGCCATGAACAATTTTTTCAGACCAAGTGTCAGGAAGCTGCTAATCAATTGCAGGACGCAGAACTAAAGGCTTGTGTACAGCAGATGGCGCAAAAGCATCAGCAGATTTTTCAAAATTTTTATGGCTTACTTTAATAGCATGAGGAGGAATTTAAAATGAATGACAAGAATGTAATGGAAGATATCCTTTTGCTGGAAAAGGGCGTTTGTGACTTATTCATGCATGGAACAATCGAATCTTCGACAGCAAATGTGCACCAGGCTTTTAACGGTGCCTTAAACGAAGCATTATGCATGCAGGATAACATCTACAGCACAATGGCAGCAAAGGGCTGGTACCCAACTGAGCAGGTCGAACAGCAAAAAATCGATGCAGCAAAGATGAAATTTAGCACGCAACAATAAATTACAAGATGAAAAGACGCAGGCCGATGGACATCCAACGGCCTGCATTTTTTTATTTATAAGCCTCGTACATTTTCTGGAATGCAGGCAAGCTTCTTTTGATCATCGCGTTGGATACACAGTAGGAAAGACGCATGTATCCCGGACAGTCAAAGCCTTCGCCTGGTACCACTAACAGGTTGTGGTCTTCTTTAGCCTTCTGGCAGAATGCCATGCCGTCTCCGTTAGGAACCTCAACGAATAGGTAGAAGGCGCCGTCAGGTTTTGCACATTTGTAGCCCATCTTTGTCAGCTCATCATAGAGCAGCGTACGGTTCTCATCATATGCTTTCAGGTCAGGCATTTCGCCGACACAGCGTTCAATTACCATCTGCATCAAAGTAGGTGCGCAGACGTGGCCGTTAGCACGGGCAGCGCCGGACACGCCGTCATAGATTTCTTTTGCATGGTCACACTGATCAGGGACACAGACATAGCCGATACGTTCGCCAGGCAGTGACAGGCTCTTTGACCAGGAATAGCAGACAATCGTATTCTTGTAAACGGTTGGGATAAAAGTGACCTTTACGTCCCCATACACCAGTTCACGATAAGGTTCGTCAGCGATGATATAAATTGGGTGTCCATATTCTTCACCCTTCTTTGTAAGGATATCTGCAAGGGCTTTCAGCGTCTCTTCTGTGTAGACGACACCAGACGGGTTGTTTGGAGAGTTGATGATGATCGCCTGAGTATTCTCTGTGATCAAAGATTCTACCTTCGTCAGGTCAATCTGGAACTGTTCCTTGTCTGCAGGCACGACTACTAAATTGCCGCCGTTCTTGGTGATGAATGGACGATATTCAGGGAAGAATGGAGCGACTACCATGATTTCTGAGTTTTCGTCAGCCAGCAGCGCTTTGATTGCGGAAATCAGAGCAGGTGCGGCACCGCAAGTGATATACAGGTTAGAAGCTTTGATATCTGTACCGTAACGATCGTTCAAGTTCTTTGCAATCGCTTCTCTTGTGCTGTCAAAACCGCCTGCCATAGAATATCCGTGAATTGCAATGGAATCAGTGTCTGATAAAATATCTTTGATCGACTGATTTACTTTCGCTGGCGCCGGAATGCTTGGGTTTCCCAGCGTATAGTCGAAAACGTTTTCTGCCCCTACCACTTTTGCCTGCTGAAGGCCATAAGCAAAGAGTTCACGGATGATGGAAGGCTGACTGCCCAGTTCGTACATAGTTTGATTATACATAATAAATTCCTCCTAAAAACTTTTCATTATGTGTGACTGATAATGTTCAGAATATACTTTAATTTTACTACAATCTGTTGACTTATGAAAGAGACTTTATTATTATACATGTATAACAGATTTTAATAGATAGGGTGAATATAATGGATGTTAATAAAGTGAAGGTGCTGATACAGGCAGTAGAGAACGGCAGTCTCCTTGCAACTGCAACAAAGCTGGGATATACACAAGCGGGATTGTCCCACATGATGAAATCTTTAGAAAGCGAGCTTGGGATTACGCTTTTGCAGAGAGGCAAGTTTGGCATCAAACTGACGGATGAAGGCAAGAGACTGATGCCGCTATTTAAAGAACTGGCGGTAATTGACAAGAAGCTGGAGACGGAAGTAGAGCTGATCTTAGAGCAAAAAGCCTCTATCATCAGAGTGGCGGCCATTGCCAGCGTCATCAGAACATGGCTGCCCGATGTCATGGTATCCTTCCAACGGAAGTATCCGGAGATATCTTTTGAAATACAGGAAAGCGACGGCAAGATGTATCAGTGGCTCGACCAAGGGACCATTGACGTCTGTATTACGAGCAATATGATCTTGCGGGACGATTTCATTCCGCTGGTGCGAGATGAATTTTTCGCCTGTCTGCCGAAAGAATATCCCTTAGAAGCGGGCGCGAAGTTTCCCCTGCGTCAAATTGAAGAGGAACCCTTCATCTGTTCCACCTGCGGAAACGACTATGATGTGGAACGTCTGCTTTCTGATTATGACATACAGCCGAAGAAACAGAATACTTACGTCGATGATAACAGCGTCATTTCTATGGTATCAAGAGGTTTCGGCATCAGCCTGCTGCCAAATCTGGTGCTGCGGAATAACCACGAGGACATCAAAATTGCGGAATTAGATCTGCCTTGCTATAGAATGATCGGCTTACTCTATGGGAAATCTGCAAACCCCTCCCCGGCAGTGAAAAAATTCGTCACTTTTCTGAAAAAGTGGCAGTTTGAAATTTAAATGAATCGAGAGGTGAAGAATTCGAAGCGATCTACTGTGGGAATTACGATAAAGCTCCTGGTATTGAGCGGGAGGAATACCAAAAAGTTTGGAACAGATCAAGAGAATAATTCTTGACAATAAATGAATGAACGTTTATTATACATTTAAGAGGTGTATATATGAGACGGAGAGATGATGAAAAAGAGAGGCGGATTAAAGACGCTGTCATAGAACTGATGCTGGAAGAAGGCTTTCATGGCACTTCCATTTCAAAGATTGCCAGAAAGGCAGAAGTGTCTCCGGCAACCGTGTATATTTATTATGAAAGCAAGGAGGATATGCTGCAAAATATCTATCTGGAATATTCAGAAGAGGTGTACGACTATCTATTGGCAAGGGTCCGGCCCAATATGGACGGCTCTCAGCTAGTCGAAACATTGATTCGTGAGTTTTACGCCTATATGGTAAACCATCAGGAGGCTTTTAGTTTTGTAGAACAATTCTCAGGCTGTCCGGCGTTGTCCAATCAATGCACTGGCAAAAAAGGCATCTGCCATATTTTCGAGCTGCTTTCCAGCCTCAAAGAAGCGCACATTGTCAAGCCCTACAGCGATGAGATTCTATCTGCTCTGATTTTTTCACCAGTGAAAACGATCGCGGCGGATAACCATAAGAGCAGAAGGGAACAAGAAGCGCTGCTGGAGGAAATGATACAAATCGTGCAGGAGGCCATTTTGATTTAGGATGGTCTGTAGAAGTTTTAATTACATGTAAGCCACTGAAGCGGGACACAAATGAGAAAATTCAGTATCCCGCTTTTTTAGAAGTATAGTTAAACGAACATTCATTTAAGGGGGTATTTTCCGATGGAAGATAGAAAAGAATTGAAGCGGGCAATTGCAGTTCCCGTATTTAACACCGTGTTATTGCCTGGCGTCACGACCGTAATTCGTTTGGGCGAGCACGACAATCTGCTGCTGAAAAAACTGGCAAGTGAGGAAGTCGCCGTCGCTTTGCCGTTTAAACAGCCTTTGGGCAACCAGGAATTGAGCATCAGCGATTTCTGCAATCTGGGCGTGTCTTTTTTGACAAAGCGGGTAGAGAGCGGAGAAAAGGGGGATTTCTTAGAAGTAAAAATTCTGGATCGCATCTGCGTAGAATCTCTTTTGAAAGAAAAGGAAGGATTTTTGGTTGATTACCACATTGATCCGGAGTCGGACGATTTGGATGATAAGAGCAAGGAAGAAATGCTCAGCTATTTCCGCAGGACCGTTTCTGAAATTTGTGAGAATCTGCAAAACGGAGACGACTACCGCAAAGTGGTGGGCGGCATTCAGGATATCAATACCATGATTACATACCTGAGTCAGTTCATGCCTTTATCAGCGGAAGAGCGCTATGAACTCCTCAAGACTGACTCCCTAAAGGAACGGTGCCTGCGTTTTATGGATTATCTGCTGAAACAGAAAGAATCTATCGAACTGAGCATTCAGATCAATGAGAAGTTTTCCAGAAAAGCGAACCGTATCTATCGCGAACAAGTGCTGCGCGAACAGCTGAAGGCAATTCAGGAGGAACTGAATGAAGGGGAAACGGTAAATGCAAAGAAAAATGATGATTACCGCAACAAAATTGAAGCTGCGGTTATGCCGCAGGAAGTAGAAGAAGCGGCTTTGAACGAATTGAACAGACTGGAATCCCTTGGACAGGGCAGTGCAGAAGAAAATGTCATTCGCAGCTATCTGGACTTTTTGACGCAGATGCCGTGGAAAAAAGAAGAGGCTTTGCCGATCGATTTGACAGAGGCAAAAGAGATTCTCAATCGACAGCATTATGGTTTAGAAAAGGTCAAGGAACGCATCCTGCAGCATCTGGCTGTGATGCAGCTGAAAAAAGACAAAAAGGGATCCATTTTGCTGTTGGTAGGTCCTCCGGGAACTGGAAAGACCAGTTTGGGAAAAAGTATTGCGCAGGCACTGGAACGACAGTATGTCCGTCTGAGTCTGGGAGGCATCCGCGATGAAGCGGAGATCCGCGGTCATAGGAGAACTTACGTCGGCGCCATGGCAGGTAATATTTTAAAAAGTATAAAAAAGGCGGGTACCACCAATCCGGTCATGGTACTGGACGAAGTAGACAAATTGATGACCGGCGGTTTCAGCGGCGACCCGGCCAGCGCTTTGCTGGAAGTCCTGGATCCTGAACAGAACAACACTTTTACCGATCATTATTTGGACCTGCCTTATGATTTATCAGACGTATTCTTCATCGCCACGGCAAATACCCTGGAATCCATTCCGGAGCCGCTGCTTGACAGAATGGAAACCATAGAGATTTCAGGTTATACTGCAGAAGAAAAGTTTCATATTGCAAAAGATCATCTTTTCCCTGCCGTTTTAGAAGATCACGGTTTAACGAGAGAGCAGCTGATTATTGAAGAGACGACAGTACGGAAAATGATCGAGGACTATACCCGGGAGGCAGGCGTTCGCGGCCTGAAAAAACAACTGGAGGCCATTGCCAGAGCAGTCTCTGAAAAAATTGTTCTGAAAGAAACAGAGCTTCCTTATGAAGTCAAAGAAGCGGATTTGGAGGAAATGTTAGGGCATCAGATCGCTCGTCACGACAGGGCACAGCAGGAAAATCCTCCGGGAGTAGTAACCGGGTTGGCCTGGACTCCGGCAGGCGGCGAGATTCTCTTTATCGAGGCAACCGATATGCCAGGCAGCGGTCAGGTCACTCTGACTGGTAAATTGGGAGACGTGATGAAGGAATCGGCGATGATATCCCTCAGCCTTCTCAAGTCGAGACTCCCGCTTAATTCAATTAACTTTAAAGAACGGGATCTTCATATTCACGTGCCTTCCGGCGCCGTACCGAAGGATGGACCGTCAGCGGGAATTGCCTTGTTTACAGCTCTCGCTTCACTATTCACTGGCAAACGGGTGAATCCGCAGCTGGCTATGACAGGAGAAATTACCTTGAGAGGCGCAGTGCTTCCTATTGGAGGCTTAAAAGAAAAGATGTTAGGCGCCCAGAGAGCAGGTATCACAAAAGTACTAATTCCGAGAGATAATGTCAGCGATCTGAAGGACTTACCACCAGAGATCAGGGAGCAGATGACGGTCGTTGCGGTGGATACGATAGAGGACGTCCTGCATGAGACCATCGGTATCACACTTGCGCCCATAGAACACATATTTCTGAATGAGCAGGCGAAGCCGCAGAATGTGCTGAACCTATGAGATTCCGAAAACAATTCAATTGATAAACATAATAAATGAACATATAATGATAGGTAGAAATGGAGGTCTGAAATATGAAAGTTTTAATGATCAACGGAAGTCCCCACAAGAAGGGATGTACATTTACCGCGCTGAGCGAGATTGCAGATACACTGACAAAGGAAGGGATAGAGAGTGAAATCCTACACCTCGGCACGGATCCTATCCGGGATTGCATCGCCTGCGGCAAATGTTCTGAGCTGGGAGGCAAATGCGTATTTGACGACGACATGGTGAATGAAATCATCACTAAGGCAGAGCAGGCCGATGCATTTATCTTCGGCAGCCCGGTCTATTACGCACATCCAAGCGGCAGAATTCTGTCTGCTCTGGACCGTGTTTTCTATGCAGGATCAAAGGCCTTTGCCTTCAAGCCGGCGGCATCAATCGTCTCGGCCAGAAGAGGGGGGACTACGGCTTCTGTTGACGTACTGAACAAGTATTTTACGATTAATCAGATGCCAGTGGTCGCATCTACCTATTGGAATATGGTTCACGGAAATAAACCAGAGGAAGTGAAGCAGGATTTGGAAGGTTTGCAGACGATGAGAAATATCGCCTCGAATATGGCCTGGCTGCTTCGCTGTATTGAAGCTGGTCGGGAGAAAGGCATTACAACGCCTGAAAACCAAAAGGTACAAACAAGTTTTATTAGATAACCTGACAGGAAGAATAAGATGAAAAGAGAAATGCTAAGCCTAAATTTATGGCTTAGCATTTTTTTGATTCACAGAAAATCGCGTTCTTACAAATTTTCTATGAACAAAAAAGCGGGGTGCGCAGAGAAAAATTGGAATTTTGGACTACTTAAAGACAATTTTTAAAATGCTTTTGGTACTTTATTTGTCAATATATTTTGAGTATTATAAAAACTAATACTATATAACTGATATTTATAATAGTTACGTATTTGCTTGCGGCATGACAGCCGGTACAGTATCCATAAAAACATGAAGGGATACGAAAAAGTTATTACTTTATTGCGATAAATCGTTAAAGAAAGGTAGGAAACATATGAAAACAAAGAAATTTCTCGCATTATTAATTGTTGTGGTTCTTCTGTTCACAGTCACAGGCTGTGGAGGCAGCAACGAGGGCGGCGGAGAAGCAAAGGATTCTCTGACAATCGGTATTGATTCTGATGCTGTGGCATTGGACCCGCTTCGCGTGAATGATACCTTGACCATGTCAATCTTATCAAATGTATATGAACCGCTGGTTCGCATGAACAACGATTCTGAAATTGTTCCCGCACTGGCAACCAAGTGGGAGACTTCGGACGATGGTTTGGAGTACACTTTTACTCTGCGAACAGACGCAACCTTCCACAATGGAGATCCTATCACAGCGGAGGATGTAAAGTATTCGCTGGAGGCTGCAGTGGAGTCCTCCTATACCGGTCCTTATATGAATTTCATCGAGAAGGTAGAAGCAGTTGATGAAAAAACAGTGAAGGTCACGCTGCAATATGCCTATGCGCCATTTTTGGCATTGTGTACCACCTATTCGCAGGTAGTAAAGGAGGAATTTTACAAGGATGGAGAGGTCGATATGGCAAAGAACCCGATCGGTTCCGGTCCTTATAAATTCAAGAAATGGGCGCAGGGCGACAAGATCGAATTTGAAGCATATGACGGCTATTATCAGGGCGCGCCTGCAATAAAGAATCTGACCTACAGTATCATCCCTAATTCCAGCACGGCGGCACTGGCTTTAGAAAGCGGAGAAATCGACATGTCCCTCAATGTAGCGACTGCAGATATTAAAGCCATGAAAGATAAAAAGGGAATCACTTTATTAGAGGACCCATCTTCGGCGTTTTATTTCATCGGCATGAACACGAATGTGGACAAGCTCAGCGACGTACGAGTGCGCCAGGCGATTTCGAAAAGTATTAACAAGCAGAACTTAATCGACGGCGCGTTAGACGGTTACGGTGTGCCGACCAATACCTTTATTGCTGAGGGCGTTTTAGGCTATGATCCTGATTTTGATCCTCTGCCGTATGACGTAGAGGAAGCGAAGAAATTAATGAAAGAAGCCGGGTACCCGGATGGATTCAAATTATCGATCAGCATTCCAGAAAACCGCAGCAAACATGCGCAGATCATTCAGTCCGATTTGTCTAAAATCGGCATTGAACTGACGATTGATATCATCGAGACCGGGAAGTTCTGGGATGACTTGGAAAATTTGGACTACGAAATGATGATAATGGGTTGGTCTTATATGGTCATGGATCCAGATGTCGGTTATTATTCCTTGTACAAAAAGGATGATATGGCAGGCAACTATACAGGATTTGGAAACAAAGAAACAGATGGCTTACTGGCAGCAGGACGTACAGAAACAGATCAGAAAAAGAGAGCGGAAATCTACGCTGAATTAGAAAAGATCGTACAGACTGCGGCGCCTTACGTTCCTCTATACTGGAGAGTAGACGCAGTTGCACATAATGAAAACCTGACTGGCGTTAAAATCCCTCCATGCGGCCTCTACTATGTCTACGACTATGCATGGAAGTAAACGAAATCTATGCAGTCAGCTTAACTTTTACTAATGGAGTGACAGTATGTATAAATATATATTAAAAAGAATCGGGTTGATGATACCTGTACTGATAGGTATTTCGATTATCATCTTCACCATTATCTCACTGACGCCGGGCAATCCCGCCCGGCTTATTTTGGGAGAGCGTGCTACCCAGGAGGCCATTAACCAGCTCAATGACGAGTTGGGATACAATGACCCCCTTCCGGTAAAATATGTGAACTATATGATCGACCTTTTTCAGGGAGATATGGGGACCTCCTACCGAACGGGCGGCAGCGTCATCAGTGAAATCGGTGAAAGATTTCCGGTCACATTATTGCTGGCAGTTTTGGATATATTCCTGACTGCCGTCATATCAATCCCCTTAGGAGTTTACATCGCAATTAAGAAAAATTCCATTGCGGACAACGTCCTTACGATTGTGGCATTGATCTTTACAGCGATGCCATCTTTCTGGCTGGGCATGCTGCTGATGCTGGTATTTGCAGTGGGGCTCAATATACTTCCTGCAACCGGCTCGGACTCTTTTGCCTGTTTCATTCTCCCGGCATTTACAGTCGCGCTGCTTTCAGTTGCCCAGATTATGAGAATGACTCGTTCCAGCATGCTGGAAACACTGCGGTCGGACTACATGAGGACGGCAAGAGCGAAGGGCGTCAAGGAAAATAAGATTATCTGGAAACATGCAATCAGAAATGCATTGCTGCCGGTGGTTACTACCATGGGCGTCAACTTTGGATGGGCGCTGGGCGGATCAGTCATTACAGAAACTGTATTCGGTATGTCTGGCGTAGGTACACTGACACTGTTGTCAGTTCGTTCTAAGGACGTGCCATTAGTAATGGGATGCGTACTATTTATGTCCTTATTATTCAGTCTAATCACACTGGTGGTCGACATCTCCTATGCGTATATCGACCCGAGAATCAAAGCGCAGTATGGATTCAAGAGTAAATCCCGCAAATCAAAGCGAAAGGAGATTCGTCATGTTCAATCGCAAAGCTAGAAACCTGGAACTGGCGCTGGAAGTGCAGGAAAGCCGCGGCTTCTGGCAGGACGTGGGTCATCGTTTTATCAGAAACAACAAGACGATAATCGGACTGCTGCTTTTAGGAATTATCGTGCTGATGTGTATTTACGGCATGCTCTTCCTGGATTATAAAACAGAAGTGGTCAATATGAATATCCCCAACAAATTGCAGACGCCTTCTGCGGCCCATCCTTTTGGCACGGATGATCTTGGCCGCGATATCTTCAATCGTATTGTGTACGGCGCCAGATATTCTCTTTTCATCGGTTTTTCCGCCACGATCATCAGCTTATCCGTGGGAAGTCTCCTCGGGTGTATCGCAGGCTATTTCGGCGGCAAAATAGATGGGGTTATCATGCGTATAACCGATGTATTCATTGCAATTCCATCTACCCTGATGGCTATCGCAGTCGTGTCCGCTTTGGGACCTAATTTTGCCAACCTGATCATTGCCATCGCCATAGGAGATATTCCCGGTTATGCGAGAATCATTCGTTCTTCAGTTCTGTCTATCAGGGATAATGAATTCGTCGAAGCCTCCATTGCAGTGGGCGGCAGTCACGCCCATGTCATGGCGCAGCATATTTTCCCCAATACTCTGGCCGCTTTAATTGTGCAGGCCACTTTGGGAGTCGGTTATGTGATTATTGCCGCGTCTGGCCTCAGCTATCTCGGTCTTGGTGTCATGCCGCCTGCTCCGGAATGGGGCGCAATGCTCAGCGAAGCGCAGGCTCAGATTCGTTATTTCCCTCATCAAGTGATCTTTCCGGGTCTGGCCATCGTAATAACCGTGCTGGCCTTAAATTTACTGGGTGACGCGCTTCGTGACGCCATAGACCCGACCTTGAAAGACTAAGGAGGACATACATATGGAAGACAACAAAAAAGATATTCTCCTGCAAGTTGAGGATTTATACGTACAGTATGATACCAGTGAAGGGACTTCTTATGCGGTGAACGGGATATCCTTTCAGATCAGAAAAGGAGAAACCTTTGGACTGGTAGGAGAAACAGGCGCTGGTAAGACGACGACTGCCTTAGCAATTCTAAAGCTTTTGCCCAAGAAGGTGGGCAACATCAGCAGAGGAAAAATTGAGTTCGAAGGAAAAAATCTAACTGCATATTCGGAAGATGAGATGAGGGATATTCGGGGAAGTCATATCAGTATGATTTTCCAAGATCCGATGACATCACTAAATCCAGTATTGACAGTAGGGGATCAGATTGCAGAAGCTATCGAAACGCACCACCTGGATCTTTCGGCAGATGAAGTAGAGGACAGAGTGGACAGTGTGTTGCAGTTAGTAGGGATTCCGGCCTCCAGAAAATATGAATATCCTCATCAGTTCTCTGGCGGCATGAAGCAGCGTGTCGTGATCGCCATGGCGCTGGTATGTGATCCGATGCTTCTTCTGGCTGATGAACCGACGACTGCCCTGGACGTCACTGTTCAAAATCAGGTGTTAGATATGATGGGAAAACTGAAAGAAGAGTTAAACACGTCTATGATTATGATCACCCACGACCTGGGAATCGTATGCCAGATGTGTGACAGCGTGGCGATCATGTACGCTGGTGAAATCATTGAAATAGGTTCTGTCTTTGATATCTTTGATTTTGACAAGCCTCATCATCCTTATACAAAGGGGCTGTTTGGCTCCTTGCCGAGTTTGCAGGGGAATTCCAAGCGCCTGAAGCCGGTTGACGGTCTGATGCCCGACCCGATGGATCTGCCTGCCGGATGCAAATTTCATCCTAGATGCACCCACTGCACAGCACAGTGTAAGACAGAATTACCATCGGTATTTACAGAGGGAACCCACTCGATCAGATGTCATCTCTACGACAAAACAAAGGCAGGTGAGCTATAATTATGGGAACACCACTGATTCAGACAAAGGATTTGAAGAAGTACTTTAAAACAGGTACAGGAATGCTCCACGCAGTGGATAATGTAAATCTCAGCATTGAGAAAGGCCAGACCTTGGGCGTTGTAGGAGAATCTGGCTGCGGAAAAAGCACGTTGGGAAGGACCATTTTACGGCTTCTTCCTGCTACAGGAGGAAGTGTTTTCTTCGACGGCAAAGACGTTCAAAAACTGGGAACCTCAGAGATGAAGAGAATGCGCTCCGAAATGCAGATTATCTTTCAGGACCCTTATGCCAGCTTAAATCCCAGGCTATCTGTCAGCCAGATTATTGAAGAACCGCTAAAGGTAAATCATATCTATAAAAATAAAGAAGAAAAGGACCGGAAAATTCTGGAGCTGATGGATACTGTTGGTCTTGCCAGAAGACTTGCAAACAGTTATCCTCATGAACTGGACGGCGGCCGCCGTCAGCGTATCGGCGTAGCCAGAGCCTTGGCGCTGAATCCCAGCTTTATCGTCTGCGATGAGCCGGTATCCGCCTTAGATGTGTCGATTCAGGCACAAGTGTTGAACCTGATGATGGACTTGCAGGATTCCATGGGACTCACTTATATGTTCATCACCCATGATCTTTCCGTAGTAAGGCACATTTCTACCCATATAGCGGTCATGTATCTGGGTCAGGTAGTCGAATATGCACCGTCCCATCAACTCTTTGACGATCCGAAACATCCTTATACAAAGGCGCTGCTCAGTGCGATTCCGATTCCGGATCTTGCTTATCGAAACAAAAAGCGCGAATTGATCAAAGGAGAAATCACAAGTCCTATCGATCCGAAACCAGGCTGCCGGTTTGCAGCGCGTTGTCCCCATGCCGGTGAAAAATGCACACAGAAGGACTTAAGGCTAACAGATATAGGGCCTGAACACCAGGTTGCCTGCGTCATGTATGAGAATGAATGAAAAAAGGAATGAATAAAGAGATGATTATAAAGAATGGCCAAATATTTATAGAACAGCGAGGGACCTTTGAAGCCCTGGACATCAGAATAGAATCTGAGAAAATCGTCGAAATCGGAAAAAATCTGCAGGGCGGAGAAGTCTTAGATGCAAAAGGTTGTTTTATAACACCAGGG
Organism: Emergencia timonensis; assembly: GCF_900086585.1. Taxonomy (GTDB): domain Bacteria; phylum Bacillota; class Clostridia; order Peptostreptococcales; family Anaerovoracaceae; genus Senimuribacter; species Senimuribacter timonensis. The sequence continues at coordinate 2,076,647 of NZ_FLKM01000009.1, read as the reverse complement.
CTCATTGAAGCGCATTCTCATATCGGAATGTATGAAGAGGGTATCCAGTGGGAAGGGGATGACATCTGTGAAAACGAACCGGTAACGCCGGAAATGCGTGCCATCGATGCCTTTTATCCCGGCGACAGTGCGTTTTTGGAAAGTTTGACTGGCGGTGTTACGACGATGTGCACCGGTTTCGGCAGCGGCGGCGTCGTAGCTGGAACCGCGGTGATCGTGGAAAATAACGGCGCTTTAGTCGCTGACGATATGGTTTTGGTCGCCGACGCAGGGATGAAATGCGCCCTTGGGGAAAATCCCAGAGACTTTGGACGCAAAGGCAAACAGCCGAATACCAGGGCGTCTGTCGCTTTTTTACTCCGCCAATGTCTGCAAGACGCAGTTGACTATAAGGCGGAAAAAGAAGCAGCGGCAAGAAAAGGCGACCACTTTAAAAAAAATCTGGGAATGGAAGCGATGATGGACGTCATTGAAGGGCGGATGCCCATTAAGGCCCATTGTCACCGCTCCGACGACATCTGCACGGTCATCAGAATCTGCAAAGAATTTGGCGTAAACGCAACACTGGATCACTGTACCGACGGTCATCTGATTGCGGATCATATAAAAAAATCAGGATATCCTGCCATTGTGGGTCCGACCTTTGGTTCCAAATCCAAATATGAGCTGCGCAATAAGTCTTTTGATACGGCAGCGGTTTTGGTCAAGGCAGGTGTAAAAGTTGCCATTACGACGGATCACAACGTAACGCCTCAGGAGTCACTAAACTGGTTAGCCGCTATGTATCTGAGAAACGGACTTTCAGAAGCCGATGCAATTCGCTGCATTACCTGCAATCCAGCAGATATATTGGGGATTGCTGATAGAAAGGGAAGACTGCAGACGGGTCTTGACGGCGATGTGGTGATTTGGGACCGGCATCCGCTGGATATACAGGCGAAGCCTGGTCTCGTTTATGTCAGAGGCAAAGAGGTCTATAGAGACGTTTCAGTCGCTCCTATGATTGTTACGCCATGATATTCTGTCCGGCGAAATGCAAATCATGCCGGAGATCCCCAGCTTTAGCCGATTTGGAACGCATCGCATAGAAAACTTACATTTGACACGTCAGCTGAGTTGTGCTATTATATATGTATACGAATTTTAGACTGAAGCAAGCAAAGAGTGGGCAAAACCCACTCTTTCAGTTTTGTTAGGGCTAATTTACCTCTGAAAGTAAGACTGCATAAGTCTTTGATGAGGCAAGGTTATACAGGCAGGAAAGGTTTATAGATGGCAAAAAAGAAGATAAAAGAAATCATAGAAGAGATTGCATTCGATTTTATGACGGACAACGGACTGGAACTTTATAATGTAGAGTTCTTAAAAGAAGGAAGAGATTGGTTTCTCAGAGTGTATATCGATAAGCAAGGGGCAGAAGACGATTACGTGGATACAGATGACTGTGAGAAAGTCAGCAGGTTACTCAGCGAAAAGCTGGATGAGCTGGACCCCATTGAACAGAATTACTATTTAGAAGTTTCCTCACCAGGTATGGATCGGGAACTGCTGACGCCCAAACACTTCGAAAAATTTACTGGTAAGCTGGTAGAAGTAAAGCTGTACAAAGGCGTAGATGGCAAGAAGCTCTACGAAGGAGTTTTGGTCGGATTGGTGGATGGAAACGTTGTAATAAAAGATGAAGATGATAAAGAATTGATGTTCCCGCTGGATCAGGTTGCGAAAACCAACCTGGCAGTGGTTTTCTAAGGAGGGCAAAGGACAAATGAACAGAGAATTTATCGAAGCTATAGATGAACTGGAAAAAGAGAAGCACATATCAAAAGACATTTTGATTGAGGCGATTGAGTCAGCTTTGGTGTCAGCGTACAAGAAAAACTACGGCACGTCGCAGAACGTGAGAGTTGATATCGACAATGAGACTGGCGACATTGCCGTTCTGATGAAAAAAGATATCGTGGAAGAAGTCTATGACGATATGATCGAAATGTCTCTTGAAGAAGCGCAGGAGATTGATCCCAGATACGAAATTGGCGATGCAATCGAATTCCAGGTTACACCTAGAGACTTCGGAAGAATCGCAGCACAGACTGCGAAACAAGTAGTCGTACAGAGAATCAGAGAAGCCGAAAGAGGTATGATTTTCGATGACTTTATCACAAAGCAGGGCGAGATTGTCACCGGCATCGTACAGAGGAAAAGCGGCGATACCCTTTTTGTAAACATGGGAAAAGCAGAGGGTATCCTTTCCGCCAATGAACAGGTTCCGGGAGAACGCTTTGAAGTCAACGAAAGATTGAAAGTCTATATCATGGACGTTAAAAAGACGACAAAGGGTCCGCAGGTATTCCTTTCAAGATCTCACCCTGGATTGGTAAAGCGGCTCTTTGAACTGGAGGTTCCTGAAATACAGGACGGAATCGTTGAAATCAGAGGCATCGCTCGAGAAGCGGGATCAAGGACGAAAATCGCTGTTTATACAGAGGATGAAAACGTCGATCCGGTGGGCGCATGTGTCGGTACAAGAGGCAGCAGAGTCCAGGCTATCGTCGACGAGCTCAACGGTGAGAAGATTGACATCATCTTCTGGAGTGAAGATCCAGAAGAGCTGATCAGCAATGTGCTGAGCCCGGCAAAAGTCGAGAAGGTAATCGTAGAAGATGAGGAAAATACCGCGACCGTCATCGTTCCCGATTATCAGCTGTCACTAGCCATTGGCAAGGAAGGACAGAACGTAAGACTGGCTGCAAAAGTAAGCGGATGGAAGATAGATATTAAAAGCCACACACAATACTTTGGTGATGATGAAGGAGAAGAGGTCATAGAAATTGAAGAAGAATAACATTCCTATGAGAAGATGCGCGGCTTGCATGGAATCTAAACCAAAATCAGAATTGATCAGAATCGCATGTTACGAAGGCAGATTGACAGTAGACCTGACCGGCAGAGCGAAAGGCAGAGGCATGTACCTGTGCAACGACGAGGAGTGCTTCGAAAAAGCGAAGAAACGAAAAGTGATTCAGAGAAATTTTGAGGCGGACATTCCGCAGAGTGAGATTGAAAAAACCTTTGAGGAGCTTGTACATGAGGGATAAGGTATTCAGCTATCTCGGCTTTGCAGCTCGAACGAGGAACCTGGTCACAGGTTATAACACGTGCATCATGATGATGGAAAAAAGGAAGGTAAAACTTCTGATTCTTACCAAAGATTTGGCTGAAAATACAGTAAAAAAGATGTTGCAGCAATGCAACAAAAGTAACGTGGAATATAGGATTTTCGGGAGCAGTGATGAACTTTCTCAGATTACGGGAAAGACAGGAAAAGGTATTTTTGGAATTACCGATCAGCATTTCGCGGAAATCATTTGTAAGGAGATTGACCGCATTCAATCAGAAAAGGAGGGGTTCTAATGACGAAAAAAGTACATGAACTAGCAAAAGAATTAAATGTGTCGAGCAAGGAGCTGCAGGAGAAGGCAGGACAGCTTGGGATCAGTGTATCAAGTCATATGAGCGTACTATCTGATGCAGATATAGTAAAAATTAAAGGTGCAAAGACAGAGACAAAGATTGTCAAAGCAGAAGCGAAGAAAAAAGATCATCCAGAACAGGAGGAACCGAGGGTTACGGTGAAAGCTGCCGTAAGACCAGGTCTGCCCAACAGACCAAAACCGCCGATGGGCAAACCGGTTGTGGATACAGAATATCTCGCTAATAAGCATAAACCGCCAGTAGGTAAACCTGTGGTAAACAAAGAGGAACTGGAAAACAGAAGTAAAAAGTCAGAAGAGACAGAGGCCCCTTCCGTAAAGGCAGAGGCTGCAGCGCCAGTTGAAAAACAGCCGGAAAAAGAGATTGCAAAACCAGCTCCGAGAACGGCAGAGAAATCGGCAGGAGATAAGAGCGCAAACGATTCTAAAACCCATGAGGGATCATCAAGAAATTCTGAGCATAGATCAGATCATAATGACAACCGCAGCCATGGCGACCGCAACAACAATAACCGCGGCAGCTACGGCGACCGCAGCAGCAACAATCGCGGGGGAAGCGGAGACCGCAGCAGCAATAACCGCGGCAGCTACGGCGACCGGAACAATAATAATCGCGGAGGAAGCGGCGATCGCAATAACAACAACCGCTCAGGCGGAGGCTACAATAACAACCGTCCAAGCGGAAACGGCGATCGCAATAACCGTCCGGGCGGAGGAAGCGGCGATCGCAATAACAACAACCGTTCAGGCGGAGGCTACAATAACAACCGTCCAAGTGGAAGCGGCGACCGCAATAATCGTCCAGGCGGAGGAAGCGGCGATCGCAGCAGCAATAACCGCGGCAGCTACGGCGACCGCAATAATAACAACCGCGGCGGCAGCAATGACCGCAATAACAATAACCGTTCAGGCGGAGGTTATAATAACAACCGTCCAAGCGGAAGCGGCGACCGCAATAACAATCGTCCGGGCAGTCAGCGCAAGGATAGACCACAGGGCGAAAAGATGGAAGTGAAGCCATCTATTGCAAAAAGAGATGACAGCAAGAAAAAGCCGGATAAAGAGAGAAATAAATTTGCAAAGTTGGAAAGAAGATCTTTGGAAAAACAGGCTAGAAAGAAACATGTAAAACAAAAACCGGTTGTAGTGGAACCGACCATTGAGGAAGAAGCATTACCGGAAGGCACCATCGTACTGAATGTGCCAATAACCGTTGCCGGCTTCTGTGAACAGACAGAGGTATCCACCTCAAAAGTCATCATGACTTTGATGAAACTTGGCATTATGGCCAACATCAATCAGAACGTCGATGAGGATACAGTTATGGTTCTTGCAGAAGATCTGGGCCTCAGCGTAGTTGTTGGCAAAGTTGAAGAGAAACAAGAAGAAGAGGGCCTGGAGCTGTTTGAAGACGAAGAAGGAGATCTGAAGTCAAGACCTCCGATCATCACCGTCATGGGTCACGTTGACCACGGTAAGACCTCCTTGCTTGACGCCATCAGAAAGACCAATGTGACAGCTTCTGAGTCTGGCGGTATCACACAGCATATCGGTGCCTCCGAAGTCAAAATCAATGGACAGAAGATCGTATTCTTAGATACACCGGGACATGAAGCATTTACCGCCATGAGAGCGAGAGGTGCACACGTAACGGATATGGCAGTTCTTGTCGTTGCTGCTGACGACAGCGTAAAGCCGCAGACTATTGAATCCATCAGTCATGCGAAGGCTGCCGGCGTGCCGATCATCGTAGCGATCAACAAAATGGATAAACCGGGCGCAAATCCGGATAAGGTAAAACAGGATCTGACAGAACATGGAATTTTAGTAGAAGATTGGGGCGGTGATGTAATCAGCGTGCCGGTATCTGCAAAGAGCGGGGACGGCATTGTCAACCTTCTCGAGATGATTCTGCTGCAGGCAGAAGTCATGGAGCTGAAAGCAAATCCGAACAGATTGGCAATGGGTTCTGTCATTGAAGCGCGTCTGGACAAATCAAAAGGTCCGGTTGCTTCATTACTGGTAACAAATGGAACCTTGCACAGCGGACAGAGTATCGTAGCAGGTACTTGCTCAGGCAGAATCAGGCTGATGACAGACTTTAAGGGCCGGACCATCAAAAAAGCAGGCCCAGCCACAGCTGTTGAAATTCTCGGTTTGACTGACGTACCACAGGCAGGCGACGAATTCAACGCCGTAAAAGAAGATAAGATGGCCAGAGAAATCGCTGAGCATAGAAAAGAAAAGCTGAGAGAAGAAGTTTTGGCAAGAAATGCAAGCTCTACATTAGAGCAGCTGTTCAGCCAGATACAGGCAGGCGAGGTGAAAGAACTGAACCTGATTATTAAAGGTGACGTACAAGGCTCCGTCGGCGCACTGGTAGCGTCTTTAGAAAAGCTAAACAACGAAAATGTAAAAGTAAATATCATTCACACTGGTGTCGGTACAGTGACAGAGTCCGATGTTATGCTGGCAGGAACCTCCGGCGCGATTATCATCGGATTTAACGTCAGACCGAGCACGGCAGTACAGACCATGGCTGATCGAGACAATATTCAGATCAGGACTTACCGCGTCATCTACGACGTCATCGACGACGTGGAAAACGCTATGAAGGGTATGCTGGATCCAGAATTCAAGGAAGAGATTCTCGGAAAAGTTGAAATCAGGAGTACCTTTAAAGTACCTGGCGTCGGCATCGTAGGCGGTGCATACGTACAGGAGGGTAAGGTTGTCAGAAACGCTGAAATCAGACTGGTAAGAGATGGCATCGTCATTCACGAAGGAAAGATTTCCTCATTGAAGAGATTCAAGGACGATGCAAAAGAAGTTGCCACAGGCTACGAATGCGGTATTGGCATTGAAGCCTATAACGATATCAAAGAAGGTGATATCATCGAATGCTTCCACATGGTGGAGATCGAGCGCAACTGATAAGGAGCAGGAGGAAATGGTATTTTACTTTTCGGCTACAGGTAATTCGAAATACGTTGCAGAAAGGATTGGCCGCGAATTTGGCGGGCAGGTCATAAATATTTCTGACGCAACGAGGAATAATGAATATAAGTACCAGGTGGAAGATGACGAAAAAGTTTTCTTCATCTTCCCCGTATACTTCTATGGACTTCCGAACCTGGTCAGTGCGTTTATCAAAAAAGTACAGTTTACTGGCGAAACACCTGATGTCTGCGGGATTGGAACCTACGGAGGCAGTTGTGGCGCCGTTGACCGTATGTTTAAAGCAGCATTGAAAGGCAAAGAAGTGCATTTTAGAGCATTTTATAAGATCAAAATGGTTGGCAATTACGTCCTGATGTATAAGATGCCTCTTCCGGAAGAGCAGACAATGATTCTGCGGCGAGCCGACAAAGAAATAGATCACTGCATTGATGCGATCCGATTTCATTTTCGAACGAGTTTTCATTCGAGTATTGGATTTGGAGCGGTCAGCAAAATCGCCTATTCTTTTTATCAAGACAAATGTGGGACGAAGAAATTTTTTGCAGAGAATTCCTGCATCGGATGCGGACTCTGCCAGACCATTTGCCCCGTAGAAGCAATTCAGATGGAAGAAGGGCGTCCGGTTTGGACAAAACAGCAGTGTGTCCATTGTCTGGGCTGTCTGCAGCGCTGTCCGGTTGAGGCCATTCAATACGGCAAAAAAACCAAAGACAGAGGACGGTATGTCAACCCCATTTTGAAATAACGAAAGGAAAAGAAGATGGGAAAAGGATATAGACAAGGCCGTCTGGGCGAAGAAATCCGCAAAGTCATCAGTGAGATGCTTTTACGGGAAATCAAAGACCCCAGACTTTCATCAGGAATGATCAGCATTTCTGATGTTGATGTAACTTCCGACGGAAGCTACGCAACCTGTTACGTCACAGTGCTGACTGCGGGTAAAGATGAGGAAGCAAAGCGAGAAGAAGAAGAGCAGGTGATTGAAGGTCTCAAAAGCGCTAAAGGTCTGATTAAAAAGGAAATTGGCAGACAGATTAAACTGAGACACATTCCAGAACTACTGTTTAAAATCGATACTTCAATGGAATATGGCAGACATATTTCTGAAGTGATAAACAAATTAGGTATAGATCATGAAGAATAACAGCTTTGAAGAAATCGGCAATATAATCAGAAAAGCGGAAAAGATTCTGCTGTTTCCCCATATCAATATGGACGGAGACACTCTGGGCTCTTGTGCAGCATTGTGCAGGGCCCTGCGGAATCTCGGCAAAGAATGTTACATTTTGATTGAAGATCACATTCCAGCTAACTTGGCTTTTCTTGACAGAGGTTATTGTACCTCAGATCAAAACATCGTGGAAAAACCAGATTTATCAATCTGTATCGACTGCGGTGATGCAGACAGATTTATCAGACGAAAAGAGAAATTTCAGCAAAGTCCGATCACCATCTGTATCGACCACCATGGGACGACAGAGTTTTACTGTGACTATAATTACGTGGACAGCAAGGCGTCGGCTACAGGTGAACTGATCTTTAAGCTGCTGCGAGCAATGGATCTCCCCCTTGACCGAGAAATGGGCGGGGCAATTTTCGCTGCCATTACCACGGATACCGGCAATTTCCAGTACTCAAACACGTCCAAGGAAACCCATGAAATTACGGCAGCCCTTTACGATACGGGGATTGATTCTAACGAAATCAGCGTGGAACTCTATGAGAACAACCGCATAGAGAAGCTTTTGATTAAAAACCGCGCCTTGAACACCTTGACTACCGTTTGTGATGGACAGGGAGTGATTGCCTATGTAACCCAAGAGATGCTGACTGAAACCGGCGCTTTGATGGATGAGACGGAAGGCGTTGTTGAGGAACTGCGAAGTATCAGTAATGTAGAGGTCGCAGCCTTTCTAAAAGAAGCCGAGGCAGACAAGATCAAGGTCAGTATGCGTTCAAAGTATAAAGTCAATGTGGCGGATATTGCGTACAGCTTGGGCGGCGGCGGACATGAAAGAGCTGCTGGTTTTACTCTTTACTGCAGTTTAACTGAAGCTTTTGATATGATTACAGAAAAGATGACGGACAGCTTGGGGAAATTATGATTACAGAAGGTATACTTAACATCAACAAACCACAGAATATGACTTCACACGATGTTGTGAGTGTAATGAGAAGAACTCTGGGCATCAAGAAGATCGGCCATACTGGCACATTGGATCCGATGGCTACAGGCGTTCTTCCTATTTGTATTGGCAGGAGCACGCGTATCATGGAATATCTGGATCTGGATATGAAACAATACAGGTGCACCATGGTGCTGGGTGTGGTGACAGATACCCAGGATGTCTGGGGGCAGACGCTGGAGCGCTTTGATACTTCCCAAGTAGACGAGGAGAAAGTCAGAGCCGCCTTCGCCGGGTTTCACGGCGTCATCGACCAGAAGCCGCCGATGTATTCGGCGCTGAAGGTGAACGGCAAGAAGTTATATGAATATGCCAGGGCAGGAATTGAGGTAGAGGTCAAGACCAGAAAAATATTCATCAAGTCTCTGGAGATTGAGGAAATCAATCTGTCTGCAGAAGAGAAGACGGTGACTTTTACCGTAGAATGCTCAAAGGGAACTTACATAAGAACGATCTGCCAGGACGCAGGTGATTTCCTCGGATGCGGGGGGACGCTGAAAAGTCTGGTGCGAACTAGAAGCGGTATCTTTGACATCGCTTCGGCTATTGACTTAGAATCACTAAAGGAATGGTCCCTGGAAAAAATAGAGTTGCGTTTACAGCAGACCTTTGAACCTTTGGTTCATTTCGGCAAGGTAGTAGCAGATCAGATAGCCGCAGTGCAATTTGCCAGCGGATGGCATCTGCCTTTGGATAAATGTGAGATCGTAAAAAGGCCGGAATATGAAGACGGTTCCTTTTGTCTTCCCATGCGGGAAGAATACAAGAAGGCTTACAATGTCTTTGGCCGGATCGAGGGCAAAGAGGTCTTTTTGGGTGTTGCATTTTACGATGATAATGATAAGAAATTGGTGGCAGACAAAGTGTTTTATGTGAGGTAAGGTAGAAATGAAAATATTTGAGACTCTGGAAGAAATAAAGGATATCGAACCGTCTGCTGTTGCTTTGGGCAATTTTGACGGCGTACACCTGGGGCACCAGGAATTGATCAGACAGATGGTAAAGACAGCCAGAGAGAGGAATCTGAAGGCGGCGGTATTCACCTTTTCCAATCACCCAAAAGATCTTTTGCCAAAAGAAAAGAAGGTCAAAAACATATTGAGCAGAAAAGAAAAGGCGCAGATCATAGAATCCCTCGATGTAGATTATCTCTTTAATATCGAATTTACCAAGGCGATTATGACCATGGAGCCAGTGGATTTCATCAAGAAACTGCTCCTTGACAAATTCAGCATGAAGGCTGCATTCTGCGGATTTAACTATCATTTCGGCTATAAGGCACAGGGGAATCCTGATGTTCTCAGAAATGTAGGGCTGGAGGAAGACTTTGACGTGACGGAAATGTCCGCCTATAAAATCAAGGGCAATATTGTCAGTTCTTCTATGATTAGGACTCTGATCGCCTCTGGACAGGTGGAGAAATGTATGACTTATATGGGCAGACACTATTCCATCGGCGGAGAGGTCGTCGTCGGCAACAGATTGGGCAGAAAACTAGGTTTTCCTACATCGAACCTGGTCATCGACCCTTCCATGGTGACACCGCCTAACGGCGTCTACGTCACCTATTGTACTTATAACGGCGTCAGATATCCCAGCGTGACAAATGTGGGAATCAAACCGACGGTGGGTCATTACAATAAGAATGTTGAGACGCATATTTTTAACTTTGACAAAGAACTCTACGGAAAACATATCGAGGTAGAATTCTTAGAAAAAACCCGTGATGAAGTGAAATTCGACAGCGTTCGAGATCTTTCGGAACAAATCGTCAGAGACTGCAGAGAAGCCAAGGCATTTCACGATAAAATCGGCGGAAATATTGAAAAATAAAGCTTGCAATCACATAATGAATATGATATAGTTATCTGGTTGAAACATTACTTTCACTTAGTTTATCGACACTCCGGCGAAAACCCAGTGGAAGCGTATGAAGAAAAGGAGATAGAATATGATTACGAAAGAAATGAAAGCAGACATTATCAAAGACTACGCTACAAAGGAAGGCGACACAGGTTCTCCTGAAGTACAGGTAGCGATTCTGACTGCAAGAATCAATGATCTTAACGAGCATTTAAAGATTCACAAGAAAGACCACCACTCGAGAAGAGGACTTCTGAAAATGGTTGGTCAGAGAAGAAACCTTCTCAAGTACCTAAAGGAAGTTGATGTTGAAAGATACAGAACATTGATTGCACGTTTAGGATTGAGAAAGTAGTATTAATACTGAAAATTTTGGCGGGGCAAAAACCCCGCTATTTTTTTGATATGATAGGAAAGATTGATTTTCTATTATTTAAATAGTTAAAGCCTAATTGAAAAATACAATAAACAGGAAGGAGTTGTTTATTAATAATGGCGAGATTTACAGATTACAGAACATTTAAAACAGCAGTTGGAGGGAGACTACTTCAGCTGGAAATCGGAAAAGTTTGCGAACAGGCGAATGGACAGGTAATGCTGTTTTACGGAGAATCCGTTGTAAGCGTTACTGCTACAGCATCCAAAGAACCGAGACCTGACATTGACTTTTTTCCACTGAGTTGTGACTACGAAGAAAGAATGTACGCAGCAGGAAAGATTCCTGGCGGTTTTATAAAAAGAGAAGGCAGACCGAGCGAAAAGGCTACCCTTTGCTCCAGACTGATGGACAGACCGCTGAGGCCGCTGTTTCCAAAAGGATACTATAACGATGTAGTCGTCGTGGCTACCGTCATGTCCGTAGATCCGGACTGTGAAACCGATATCATGGCGATGATCGGTTCTTCCGTTGCTTTGGCAATCTCTGATATTCCATGGGAGGGTCCTACCGGATCTGTTCGCGTAGGCATGATTGACGGCCAGTTTATCGTCAACCCGACTTTAGAACAGAGAGAGCAGTCTCTGATGAATCTGACAGTAGCGGGAACGAAAGAAGCCATCATGATGGTAGAAGCCGGAGCAGAAGAAGTGCCGGAGAGCATCATGCTGGACGCCATCCTCTTTGCTCACGAAGAGATCAAAAAAATTGTTGAATTTATCGATGAAATCATTGCGGAAGTAGGTAAACCGAAACAGGAAATCGAGCTTTACAAGGTTCCTGAAGAAATCGACGAAGCAGTCAGAGCTTACGCAGTAGATAAGATGAAGGTGGCAATTAAGACACAGGACAAGCAGGAAAGACTGGACAATATGGATGCAGTAGAAGTGGAGACAAAAGAACACTTTGCTGACATCTATCCGGAAAATGAAAAAGACATTGCCAGCGTCCTCTATAATATCACAAAAGAATGTGTGCGCGCCATGATTCTGGACGAAGGAATCAGACCGGACAACAGAAAGCTGGACGAAATCAGACCGATTTGGTGTGAAACATCACTGCTTCCGAGAGTTCACGGCAGCGGCCTCTTCAAGAGAGGACAGACGCAGGTTATGAGTGCCTGCACTTTGGCGCCAGCCAGCGAATCACAGACCATCGACGGCATCAGCGAGCAGACGGAAAAGAGATATATGCATCACTACAATTTCCCTGCTTATTCCGTCGGCGAAGCGAGACCGTCAAGAAGCCCTGGCAGAAGAGAAATCGGACACGGCGCTCTGGCGGAAAGAGCTTTGATTCCTGTACTTCCGACTGTTGAAGAATTCCCATATGCCATCCGTGTAGTTTCTGACGTGTTGTCATCCAACGGATCGACTTCCATGGGATCTACTTGTGGCTCATGTTTGGCGCTGATGGATGCCGGTGTTCCGATCAAGAGACCGGTAGCGGGCATCGCCATGGGACTCATCGAAAGAGTCGAAGAAGACGGCAGCAGCAAAATGGCAATCTTGAGCGATATCCAGGGAATGGAAGACTTCCTGGGCGACATGGACTTCAAAGTGACTGGTACGGAAGTCGGTGTCACAGCCATCCAGATGGACATCAAAGTCCACGGACTGTCCAGAGAGATTCTGGAGAAGGCATTGGAGCAGGCAAAGATCGGCAGAATGTATATCATGGAACAGATGCTAGAAGAAATTCCTGAGCCGAGAGCAGAGATGTCAAAATATGCCCCTAGAAGCATCACAATGCGCATCGATCCTGACAAGATCAGAATCGTCATCGGACCAGGCGGAAAGACCATCAACAAGATTGTGGAAGAAACAGGCGTTAAGATCGATATTTCTGAAGACGATCCAGGTCTTGTAAGCATCTACAGCGCTGACATGGAAGGCGCCAATGCGGCAAGAAAGCAGATTGAACTTCTGACCAAGGATGTAGAAGTAGGCGAAACTTACGAAGGAACGGTCATGAGAATCATGAACTTCGGCGCTTTCATCGAAATCCTGCCAGGCAAAGAAGGACTCCTGCACATTTCCAAGATGGCGAAGGAGAGAGTCGAAAAGGTGGAAGACGTGATGAACATTGGAGATAAGGTCACCGTCAAGGTAACTGAAATCGACAACCAGAACAGAATCAATCTTTCCAGAAAAGAATTACTGAAATAAATTTGAGAAGTTGTCACGGATTCGTGGCAGCTTCTTTTTTCGTGAATAGAATATCGGGGGTGTGGTATAGAATAAGAAGTGAAAGGAGAAGTTCTATGCAGACTTTTATTGGGCTATTGATACCATTTCTAGGCACGACCTTGGGCGCGGCCTGCGTCTTTTTATTAAAAAACGAAATCAAACCGTTGATACAGAAGGCTCTGCTGGGTTTCGCCTCTGGCGTCATGATTGCGGCCTCCGTATGGTCCCTTTTGATACCGGCCATGGATATGTCTGAGTCAATGGGTAAGTTTGCCTTTGCTCCGGCAGCGGCAGGGCTCATGGTGGGAATTTTGTTTTTGCTGTTGTTAGACAAGACGATTCCCCACCTCCATCTGGGAAGTAATACGCCAGAAGGGAGAGACAGTAAGCTGAGAAAGAATACGATGTTAGTCCTGGCTGTGACCCTGCACAATATTCCAGAAGGTATGGCAGTAGGGGTGGTCTTTGCCGGCATGCTGGCAGGCAACAGCGATATTACCATGGCCAGCGCCATGACTTTGGCGCTGGGAATCGCCATTCAAAATTTCCCGGAGGGAGCCATCGTGTCCATGCCGTTAAAGAGTGAGAATGGAATGCACAGGAGCAGAGCGTTTCTGTATGGAACTGCCTCTGGGGTAGTAGAGCCCATTGCAGCCGCCATCACTCTTTTCTTGACTCATTTTATATCTCCAGTATTGCCATACATCCTTGCTTTCGCTGCAGGTGCGATGATTTACGTGGTAGTAGAAGAGTTGATTCCGGAAGCCAGTGAAGGCAGTCACAGCAACATTGGAACTATCGGCTTTGCCGTCGGTTTTGTCATCATGATGACCTTGGATGTGGCTCTGGGATAGGGTAATTAGAATACAGGAAGCGGCCTATAGCTGCCTACAGTTCTTGTGTGGCGATGACTTCTTTGCACACATATAAACCCATATCCGCGCCAGAACAGATGGACCATTTGACCAGATTTGCGATGCCGTTTTGAATTTCGATGGCCGTAATCGCTTCTGGATGTACGCAGCTGCCGCTGTTAAAATACATGCCGCAGTCTGTTTTCATCAGGGTTGGCTTGTGGGTGTGACCGGCAACGACGATACAGCGTTCCTGACAGCTGTAGTTAATGAAATTCTCTTCGATATGGCGTATTTTGGTGTAGTTTTTGGCTGCGCTGGTTGGGTCTTTGACGCCGCGAATTTCTAACGGACGCCATAGGTAACGGACAAGCCAGCGCGAAATTTTCCAAAGCTGATCGTTGATTAAGTCGCCTTGATATCCGTGGAACATGCAGATCGGCGGAATGTCAAGACCGTCTACAATGATAGATTCATAGAACGGAATCGTTTCGGATAGGTCTCTCCAAACGTAAGCAGAATTTTCCTTAATGCGGTCGTGATTGCCAAAGATCATGAAGAGCCTGCCTGCATCGTGAAATTGCTGAAAGAGACTGTAAATCTCGCGATGGGTATGAAAGACATCAGAAAATCGGCGATTTTCCCACAACTCATCGCCGTCACCTAGTTCTATATACGTAAAATTACGGCTGTAATAGTGCTTTAATGCAGCCGTGTAAATTGGTCTATTATTGAGAAAGTTGTCTGCCCAGGTACCTGTACCTCGGTGACAGTCGCTCATGATGACAATTTTCGGATGATCTTCAATAGAAATGTGAAGAGCCTTTGTAAATGATTTTTTAATTCGTCTGATTCCATATGACATAAAAACACCTCTGCGTTATCATATGCGCAGCGGTGTTTTTTGGCTTCTATTTTTTCTTGTGCTTGCTTTTTATTTTTTCCAGATCATCAGGTAGGAAGATTACGTTTTCCTCTCTCTTCAAATCGTCGTCTTTCTTTGTATCTTTGGTATCATCACTTGAACCGCCTCTAGTGCTGAATAGGTAATAGATAAAAAGGCCGATTACAAATACGAGACCTAATAATACTAATTGCATAACCTCCACCTCCTGTTACTCTAGATTTTACCACAAATGATATATGATACAAACTATTTTTGATAAAAAGTTTTCCTAAATTTAGCATTTAGGTGAATTTATGTTATAATATTTGAAAACGAATAATATCATCAGGAGTTAGTAACCAATGAAAAATGAGACAAACTTAAACTTAGAACGCAAATTAAAACCGATAAATGTCTGGTCTCTGGCCCTGGGCAGTATCATCGGCTGGGGCGCATTTGTCATGCCCGGCACCACCTTTCTGCCAAAGTCCGGAACACTGGGGTCCGCCATTGGACTGGCCATCGGCGCCTTGATTATGATTACAATCGCCTTAAACTACGGTTATATGGTTCAAAAATATCCTGTGGCAGGCGGAGAATACACTTTTACGAAGAAGACCTTTGGACATAAAAATGCCTATATCTGCGGCTGGTTTTTAGGATTATCCTATCTGTCCATTGTGCCTCTCAACGCCACGGCCCTGGGACTTGTCAGCAGGAAACTCTTAGGCGGGGTACTGGAAGTGGGCTACCTATATTCTGTGGCTGGCTGGGATATTTATGCAGGAGAAATTGTCCTGGCATCCCTGGCACTGATTGCATTCGCCTTTCTGTCGATCAAAGGCATCAGCGTTGCAGGCTGGATGCAGACTGTTATGGCCTTATCTCTGGTCGCGTCAGTATTCATTTTGTTAATTGGAGCAATGATCAATCCTCACGTTCAATTATCCAACTTGCAGCCTGCTTATCCGGATGATAAATCCTCCTGGGCATCTATTGTTGCTGTCGTTGCCATTGCACCGTGGGCTTTTGTGGGTTTTGACTCCATACCGCAGGCCGCAGAGGAGTTTGACTTCTCTCCTAAAAAAGCCAACGGTATCATGGTCTTTGCCATCCTTTTCGGTGGATTCGTATATATCGCCATCAATACCATAACAGCGTCTGTGATGCCGTGGGAAAGGTTCCTGGCGGAAGGTTACGATTGGCCTACGGGTGAAGCGGTGGAGTTCATCATGGGCAAAGCAGGCCTCATTTTTTTGGGTATCGCGCTGATCTGCGCCGTGCTTTCTGGTATCATCGGTTTCTATATGGCTACCAGCAGGCTGCTCTATTCCATGTCCAGAGAGAAAGCCCTGCCGGCCTGGTTCGGAAAAATCGAACCGAAGAGTAAAACGCCGAAGAACGCAATTTTATTTATTATGGCAATCTCCCTGACCGCACCGTGGTTTGGCCGAGAAGTGCTGGGCTGGATCGTAGATATGTCATCGATCGGGGCGGCCATCGGTTACGGTTATACCTGCCTGGCGACCTTGCGGACTTTGAAAGCCAACCCGCAAGACCGAAAGCCGTTGCTGAAAGTGTTGGCTATAGTCGGTGCGTTATTCTCACTGCTATTTGTATTGCTGCTTCTTCTTCCAGGTATGCCTTCTTACTTGGCGCCTGAATCCAGAATTTGTCTCGTCATTTGGAGTATCCTTGGAATCGTCTTTTACTTTTGGTCAAAGAAGCAGAAATTCACGCTGTAACAGAAGCAGACAGAAATTCACGGCAAACACATGAAGCCCTAAAATATACCCCCTCGCTTTATATCCGGCAAAAGTGCCTGAAACGAACAATTTTACGTGCATTTATGGCGGATTTCAGCTTTCAGCAGTCTCTTCCGGGAACAAAATAGCCCAAATTTGACTGGATAAAGCTTAAAAACATGTTTTAATACAGAAGCCTCTTACTATATATGTTTCTAGTCCATTTGCGATTTTTTGCATTTTATGGTTCATCAACCAAAAACAGGCTTGCATTTCCCCAAAAAGTGCCTGAACTGATCAAAAAACGAGCATTTATGGCAGATTACTTGGTTCATGCTCATTTATCTTATCTGTTTTTTCATGCGTTTGCCGTGGCTGATATTAAAAAAAACTTGCATAACCTCTGCAGAAGTGCTAAAATATTTGGGTACGTAAGTATTGACAATTCAATATTCAGACGTTGAAGGAACCAGTAGCCCTGTGTAATATCCTTACAGAGAGATCCTCATATGGTGAGAGAGGATCGGTGAAGCAGATGTGAATATCACTCCGGAGTCTGCGCGCTAATGAGAGGCAGCCTTGATTGAGGCTTGCAACTAGGGTGGTACCGCGGTTAAGTTACTAATCGTCCCTAATCGAAATCAAATTCGGTTAGGGATTTTTTCATACCCTAACCTGCCGTAGAAATCACAAAATTAATATTTTGGATTTTCTGGCGTTTGACCTGCCATCGATTCTTTCAGAAATCGGGTCAGGCCAAAAAGAACGAGGAAAGGAAACAGAGATACAAATGTTTAAGAAACTATCAGAAAAACCTGTAGCAGAAGTGCAGAATGAACAGGTGAAACAGTGGAAAGAGGAAGATCTGCTGCACAAATGCGTGACGGCCAGAGAAGGCCAGCCCAAATTCGTGTTCTATGAGGGACCGCCGACAGCCAACGGCAAGCCGGGCATCCATCACGTCATGGCAAGAACCTTAAAGGATTCCATCTGCCGTTACAAGACCATGAAGGGATTCCAGGTCAACAGAAAGGCCGGATGGGACACCCATGGACTGCCTGTAGAAATCGAAGTGGAAAAACAGCTGAATATGAGCGGCAAACAGGATATCGAGAAATACGGCATCAAGGAATTCAACGAAAAGTGCAAGGAGTCTGTTTTCACATACACCGGCATGTGGAGAGAGATGACAGAGAGAATGGGTTACCTGGTGGATTTGGATGACCCATATATCACACTGGATAACGACTATATCGAGTCCTGCTGGTGGATTCTCAAGGAATTCTTCAAAGAAGGGCTGATCTACGAAGGTCACAAGATCCTTCCTTACTGCCCGAGATGCGGAACAGGCCTGGCTTCCCACGAAGTAGCCCAGGGTTACAAGGAAGTAAAAGTCAACACCCTGGTCGCCAAGTTCAAGAGAGCGGATGCCGAAAACGAATATTTTCTGGCATGGACTACAACCCCTTGGACCCTGGCTTCTAATACAGTACTGACTGTAGGACCTGACATCGACTATATCAAAGCGAAAATGACAGCAGGCGACGAAGAGGGCAATGTCTTCTATGTGGCCAAAGCGCTGGCGGATAAGGTGCTGTGCGAAGGCAAATACGATGTTCTCGATGAGATGAAGGGCAGTGACCTGGAATACATCGAATACGAACAGCTGATGCCTTTCGTCAAAGCAGATAAGAAAGCATTCTTTATCACATGCATGGACTATGTATCCGTTGAAGACGGTACTGGTATCGTCCACACGGCGCCGGCATTCGGTGAAGACGACTATCAGTGCGGACGTAAATATAATCTTCCGATGCTGCAGCCGGTGGATGAAACAGGCTGCTATACAGAAACTCCGTGGGCTGGCCGCTTTGTTATGGAAGAAGGCCTGGACGTGGACATCATCAAATGGCTGGCAGGCGAGGACAAGATCTTCAGCAAAGCCAAGCTGGAGCATAACTATCCGCACTGCTGGAGATGCAATACGCCGCTGGTTTATTATGCAAAGCCAAGCTGGTATATCGAAATGAGCAAGCTGAAAGACAAGCTTGTTGAGAATAACAACACCGTCAACTGGTACCCTGATTTCGTTGGAGAGAAGAGATTCGGAAACTGGCTGTCAGAAGTGAAGGACTGGGCGATTTCCAGAACCAGATACTGGGGTACGCCGATTCCTGTATGGAGATGCGAATGCGGACATCTGGAATGTATCGGCAGCAGAGAGGAACTGGCAGAGAAGGCCATCGAAGATATCGACACCAATATCGAACTGCACAGGCCGTATGTGGACGACGTCCACATCACATGCCCACATTGCGGCAAACCGATGACTAGAATTCCAGAAGTCATGGACTGCTGGTTCGACTCCGGCGCAATGCCGTTCGCACAGTGGCATTACCCGTTTGAAAACAAAGAAATCTTCGACGAGAAGCTGTTCCCGGCAGACTTTATCTGTGAAGGCATCGACCAGACGAGAGGCTGGTTCTATTCCCTGATGGCGATTTCTACCTTCATCAAGGGTCAGGCGCCGTACAGAAACGTTCTCGTAAACGACCTGATTTTGGACAAAGACGGCAAGAAGATGTCAAAATCCAAGGGCAACACGGTTTCCCCGTTTGAGCTCTTTGATAAATACGGGGCAGACGCTACCAGATGGTACCTGCTCAGCGTATCACCGGCATGGACGCCGACCAAGTTCGACGAGGACGGCCTCATCGACGTGGTCAGCAAGTTCTTCGGCACTCTGAAGAACGTATATAACTTCTTCGTGCTTTACTCCAATCAGGACGACATCAAAGCCGATCAGCTGACCGTAGATTACGACAAGAGACCGGAGCTTGACCGCTGGATTCTGTCCAAGTACAACCAGCTGATCAAAGACGTGACCGGCTATATGGACAGCTACGACCACATGAAGACGGTGAGAGCAATCACGGAATTCGTGGCGGAGGATCTGTCAAACTGGTATATCAGAAGAGCGAGAAGAAGATTCTACGCAGAAGAAATGACAGAGGACAAGAAGAGCGTCTATGCGACCACTTACGAAGTTCTGGTCGGTACAGCAAAGCTGATCGCTCCGATCGCGCCGTTCCTGGCTGACGAGATCTATACCAACCTGACCGGCGAAGAAAGCGTCCATGTGGCCTACTTCCCAGAAGCCAATGAAGCGCTCATCGACAAGAAGGTAGAGGAGAGAATGGATCTGGTCAGAACCCTGGTCACCCTGGGAAGAGGAACCAGAGAGAAGGAGAGAATCAAGGTTAGACAGCCGCTTTCCGAGATCATGGTCGATGGAAAGTACAAGGCAACCATCGAAGATCTGACGCCGCTCATCATGGAAGAGCTCAACGTGAAAAACGTGGTCTTTGCAGAAGATCTGGATACTTTCATGAACTTCAGCCTGAAACCGAACTTCAAGGTGGCAGGACCTGTCCTAGGCAAGAAGATCAAAGCCTTCGGCGGCGCCCTGGCAAAAGAGAATGCTGCTGAATTTGTCGGCAAGATGGAAACAGAAGGCAAGGTGATTCTGAATCTGGACGGCGAAGACTTTGACATCGAGAAGGACTTTGTCGATGTGAGAATCAGCGCAAAAGACGGTTTTGCCGTCGCCATGGAGAATAACGTGTTCACCATTTTAGATACGACGGTTACGCCTGAACTGGCTACAGAGGGACTAGCAAGAGAGCTGGTTTCCAAGGTACAGCAGATGCGTAAACAGGAAGATTACGAGATGATGGACAACATCAAAATCTTCGTAGACGCGGATGAGGACGTACAGAAGGCTGTAGATGCATTCGAGGATTATATCAAGAAGGAAACCCTTGCTGTCGCCATCGAAAAGAAAGACGGCCTCAGTGAGTTTGACCTCAACGGCCATAAGACCGGAATCGGCGTAGAGAGAATTTAACAAGAGCAAGTAAAGCCTGGAAAACTGTGAAAAAAGTTTTCTAGGCTTTTTGTTAACTTGTAGTTGTCATTTGTAGATATCCACAAGAATTATAACTTATGATTTTGAAGTAGGAATTTCAGATGATTTTCTATCTGATGCAGTTTCCCAGCAGGGTCATATATAGGGCATTTTCTTTTCACCTACTTAAAACATTATCATTTATGAAGCAGACTTTTAATCTTCTTGACCCAGTGTAAATTGACAAATAGCGTAAAAAGTGATAATATGAGTAAAGATGAAGAAAATTCTGAATATTATTATGCTTCAAAAAAGGGATGTAGAATCAAATGGGAGGAGGGAACCCTTATGAAAAAACAGTATCTTCTAGGCATTACATTTGTATTAGTTATTGCATGTGGAATAGGGATACACGGCTATAAAAGCAATGAGCCTTTTGTAAGTGTTAATGATTCGGATTAAGAAAATGGTTTAAAAATCGTTACACTAGAGGAGATAAGAAAGGGAGGATATCCCATTAACGAGTTTGGAGAGACATATGGTCCGAATATTCCTGAAAATGCTGAGGCAACCGATGAACCAGATTTAATACTTGTCGAAAATTCTAACGGGGAATATGGCTATATTAAAGCATCAGACTTGAATCAAGAACCTCATACAATCAAAGAGGCACTTGCTTATAGCAACGTAGATGTTAGAGTGCTCAACATGTATTCACAAGACGGAAAAACCATTATTGGAAGATTTGAAATCGGTAAGTAGAAAAGAGGTTGTGCAATTTTTTTAATTGCTATGGTTGTGGTGTGTACGGGGGCTCGAAGTTTAGTCTTTGCGGCCGACACCAATGCAACTTGATTATATATTAGTATAATATAAAACTAAAAAGAGATGCACATATGCTTTATAAATTTCTCAAATCCACTGCCATAAGAGGCTGGTGGATTTTTTATGCAGTGAATCTGCTGTCTACGGAGCGTTGATTGTCTCTCCATCTGAGATTGTGTATACTAGCTGCAAAGGAGAGATAAAATTATGAAAAAGATAAACGAAACCTTCCATCCCATTGACATGACAGCCTGGGAAAGACAGCCGTATTTTTACTATTTTACGAAAATGCTGCCCACCGGTTATTCCATGACCGTAGAGATGGACATTACAGAGACTTATGAAGCGATCAAACAGGAGGGGGGGCACTTTTTTGCCGCCTACCTTTATACCACTTTAAAACAACTAACTATGCAGAAGGAATTCAGGATTACCACAGTTGACGGCAAACTGGGATATTTCGATGTACTTCATCCGTCTTTCGCTGTTTTGCATGAAGATGATAAGACCATGTCAAATATGTGGATTGCATATGCAGACAGTTTCGCAGTATTTTCACGGAATTATGAAGAGGATATGAAACAGTATAAAAACAATCACGGTATTCTGGCGAAACCGGAGGAGCCGCCGGCAAATAGCTGTATGATCGGCATGGTGCCCTGGATAGAATTTACCCACTACTGTCCGATCCCTTATGCACAAAGCGATTGTTATTTTCCTGTGATTCAGGCAGGAAAATATTTCACCCGCCATGGAAGACGTCTGATGCCTTATTCCATCACTACCCACCATGCCGTGGCTGACGGTTATCATGTTTCGGCGTTCCTTGACGGTGTCCAGACCCTGCTGTCCAATCCAGAGACTTGGATTAATAAGTGACGATTTTTTGATGCAGGTAGCCGAGTTTTCTGCTATACTGTGGATAAGATTTTCCCAAGGAAGCAGGTGGATTATGAAACGAGGACTCGCCTTTCTGATTGCAGGCAGTGTTTTGGTGACGGCCTTTGCCGGGGCGCTGGACGTTTTGATCAGATACAATCTGAATTGGATTGATTTTATCAAATACAGCTTTGCACTGACGAAAGAAGAACAAGACTACCTCAATGATACGGATCTCGTCTGCGGCGTTAAGTACAACGATCTGCCGCTCTCTTTTGTCAACGAGGAGGACGAGAATGACGGCATCTTGATTGATTTTCTCTCGCAGCTTTCCATAGAAGTAGAAAATGCAATCTCCGTTAAATTGGAGCGGACGGAGGCTCTGGCGAGAGGGCTGCAGCAGAAACAATTCCAGGCAGTCATTGCTGAACGAGGAGATCTGCCGGCAGACGACTACTATTTTACGGAACCCCTTTACATCATGCACGGAAAGATGCTGGTCAAAGACGAATCTTCATTTCAGAATATCAAGGATATCAAAGATGTGCGCATTGCCGTAGAACGGACAGAGGCGGATTCTGCTGACAGAATCAAGGAACTTTACGGGCATAAGAACATCCAGATCGTCTATGCGGAGGATTTTGACCAGGCCCTGGACATGCTGAAAACCGACCGGGTAGAAGTGGTTGCCGGAGACGAGACCAAGATATCCTACCACCTGAATCAGAAACGGACGGATCAGTATTACAGGTTCCTAAAGTATTCCTTTTCAAGGAAAGAAGTGTGCATTGCTATAGAAAAATCACAGAAACAACTGCTCAGCGCTTTCAATAAGGGAATCCTGTCCATGAAAAAGAAAAATCTCATTGCGAAGACCCAGAGCAAGTGGTTCGGGGTTCTGGAGCCGGAGATGGTGGATATGCAGGAAGTGGACTTTATTTATAAGGTTGCCTTGAGTTTCCTGATCTCTCTTGTAGCCTTTACCGTATGGAACCTTTCGACGGCAAAGAAGGTGACGGACAAGACCAGGGAACTGCTGCACAGCAAAGAGCAGCTGCGGCTGATCATCGATACCCTGGACCGGGGGCTGATCATTGCAGAAGAAGATGGCACCATCAACGAGGTCAACCGGGAGCTTTGCAGGATTACGGGTGCAGCCAAGGAGCAGCTGCAGAAGACTTCAGTCTCAGAGAACAGCGCGCTGCAGCGGTTCTTTGACAGAGACGATGAAAAGGTGTTCCGGCTGGATCAGCACTATTACATCAAAAAGACCATCGACCTGACCGACGAGCAGAAGCGGCTTTACATACTAGAGGACTGCACCCGCAGGTATATCAACGAAATCAGAAATATCCAGGAAGAGAAGATGATTGCCGTAGGGCAGCTTTCCGCGGGCCTTGCCCATGAGATCAGAAATCCGCTGGGATTAATCAGAAGCTACATGTACCTGATCAGAAATTTCTGCACCGGAGAAGATGGAACGCACGCTGTGGCAGTGATTAACGACTCGATCAACCGCATTAACGGCTTGATTGAAAGTCTGCTGAAATTCTCCAAGCTGTCCAGCGACGAGTGTCAGGAAGTGGATCTGGACGAGCTGATCAGCAACATTCTGCGACTGGAAAAAGAACAGATGACAAAGAGGAACATCACCTGCGACTATTGCCTGGAATCAGGAAGAAGTGTTCCCGTCTATCTCAATGAGGACTTGATGAAAATGATCATCATCAATTTGCTCAACAACAGCATCGAGGCTCTCGAAAAGGTGGAACGGCAGGGAAGAATTGAGATCCGCGCTGCCGCAGAGGAAGACGCGGTGCATATCCTATTCAGAGACAACGGCTGCGGTGTCAGCAGTGAGAAACTTTTGAAGATTTTCAATCCATTTTATACAGATAAAGAACAGGGCACAGGGCTGGGACTTTATATCATCAGTTCGCAGCTGGAGCAGATCGGAGGAAATATCCGCGCAGAAAGCGCAGAAGGAGAGGGCACGACCTTTTATATTGAAATACCGACAAGGAGGACAGAAGATGAATAGCAAAGCCGGATACAGAATTTTGATCGTGGATGATGAACCAGAATATCAGAAGGTGGTTTCCTTGATTTTAGACGGAGCAGGGTATCACA
This sequence comes from Emergencia timonensis, assembly GCF_900086585.1. Classification (GTDB taxonomy): domain Bacteria; phylum Bacillota; class Clostridia; order Peptostreptococcales; family Anaerovoracaceae; genus Senimuribacter; species Senimuribacter timonensis. Next base: position 2,052,295 of record NZ_FLKM01000009.1, on the reverse strand, counting down.
CAGACGCCTGTTCCAACGGCCGGGAAGCGATAGAATTTGTCAGAGATCACGAAGTCCATCTGGTCATCACCGATCTGCGTATGCCGGAGATGGACGGTGAAGAACTGATCAAGGAGCTGACTGGCAGCAGCCTGGATCTGGATATCATCGTTATGACGGCTTACGGTTCCATCGAAAGCGCGGTGGACACCATCAAATACGGCGCAAAGGACTATTTTGTAAAGAGCAATGATCTGGAAGAACTGATAATCAAAGTCGAACGGCTGGCAAAGCTGAAACGGTTGGAAGAGAAGAGCAATATTCTGCTGAAAAACCAGAACAGCGAAAATATGTTCCTGCAGTCCCAAAACGAGACTTTTCTCAAATTGTTGGATCTCTGTGACAAGACGGCGAATACCAATATCAACGTATTACTGCTGGGCGAGTCAGGGGTGGGTAAAGAAGTTTTCGCCAACTACATCCACAGCAGAGGCGGCCGCTGCAAAGAGCCTTTTGTGCCCATCAACTGCCAGGCATACCCGGAAGGTGTCATCGAATCAGAACTGTTCGGTCACGAGAAAGGCGCCTTTACCGGCGCGATGGCAAAACGAATCGGCAAGTTTGAAGAGGCAAATTTCGGCACCCTTTTTCTGGACGAAATCTGTGATCTGCCTCTGAGCCTGCAGGGGAAGCTGCTGCGTGTTTTAGAGAATAAGAAGATTGAACGGATCGGCAGCAACAAGTCCATCGATCTGGATGTGAGATTGATTTCCGCAACGAACAAAATGCCGGAGAGCGAGATTGCAAGCGGCAGATTTCGAGAGGATCTGCTGTACAGAATCAATACGCTGACCATGGTTATTCCTCCCATCAGAGAGAGAAAAGAAGATCTGCCCGGCCTAATCGATTTCTTCCTGCGCAAAATCGAGATGGAGCAGAAGAAAAAGATCGTCAAGGTGGAGGACTCCGCCATGTCGGTTCTGCTAAATTATGATTATCCCGGCAACGTGCGGGAGCTGAAGAACATCATCGAGCGAATGGTGGCCCTCAGTGAAGACGGTGTCGTCGCAGCAGAGGACCTGCCCGTCTCCCTTCATGTCGCGTCGGGCAGAAGGGGCGTGATCGTCGATCAAAATCTGCCCCTCAGGGAAGCCCGAACCGCTTTTGAAAAACAGTATATCGAGAAAGCTTTGCAGGAGAGCGGAGGCAATGTGACCAGATGTGCAGGCAACCTGGGTATCACCCCCAGGCAGCTTTGGAACAAGATCAACGAATACAAGATAGACCCAAAACCGTGAAATGAATTTCACGGTTTTTTGGTAGTGCGAAATAAATTTCATGCTGCAGATAGCAAAAATCGAAAAATTTCGACGAAACAACAGGGTGAAAGCTGTGGCACGGTTTTTGCTATAAATATTAGTAAAACAGGAGGTGTTAAAGATGAATCAGCGCTTTACAGAAGCCATGGAAAAAGTGAAGGAACAATATGCCGCGGGACGGCCTTTGTCACTGGAGTTATACAGGGAGGCGTGCAGGTTTCTGCCTGGGGGCGATACACGGACGGCTACTTTTTTTCTGCCCTACCCTAATTTTATCGAAAAAGGCAACGGCCCCTATCTCTATGACGTGGACGGGCACAAGCTCTTGGATTTCCAGAACAATTATACCTCTCTCATTCACGGCCACGGCCATCGGCCAACCGTAGAAGCAGTACAGAAGCAGATTTCCTTAGGCAGCGCATTTACAGCGCCGTTTGAAGCGCAGCTTCGTCTTGCCCGACTGCTGACAGAACGTTTTCCCGGGTTGGAATTAGTACGATTTACCAATTCTGGAACAGAAGCAAATATGCATGCATTGCGCATTGCCAGAGCTTTTACGGGAAAGTCTAAGATCATCAAGACAGAGGGCGGATATCACGGCACTACAGATGTATTTGAGGCCAGCGTAGATCCCAATATCAAAAAAGCGGGTTCGCTGGATCAGATTAAGGTGATTCCTGAGAGCAGAGGGGTTTCTGCTAATGCGCTGAAAGATGTTTTGGTCGTGCCTTTTAACGATATCGAGAGAACTAGAACGGTCATAGAAGAAAACTATAAGGAAACAGCTTGCCTGATTATTGAGCCGATTATGGGTTCGGCAGGACAGATTACGCCGACAAAGGAATATCTGACCTTCCTGAGAGACGTCACTAGACAGTACAATATCGTTCTGATCTTTGACGAGGTGGTCACTGGAAGGTTGTCTCTGGGCGGAGCGCAGAAATTTTACGGTGTGACACCAGATTTGACCACGTTAGGAAAAATTATCGGCGGCGGGACGCCTGTCGGCGCTTTTGGCGGCAAAAGAGAAATTATGGAACTGTACGATCCGAGACGGAAGAAGATGTACCATTCAGGCACCTTTAACGGCAATGCGGTGACTATGGCGGCAGGGTTGGCGGCTATGGAATGCTACGATCAGGATGCAGTCGATCATGTCAACGGTTTGGGACGGCTGTTCGTTGAAGAGGTAAGAAACATTTATCACCGCCTCGGTCTGAACATGAAAGTCAGCGGAGAAGGGTCGATCTACAATATTCTGTTTACAGATAAAGAAGTGCGTAATTACAGAGACGTTGCCGCATCCCATGAAGAGCTGAACAAGCTGCTTTATATGCTCCTGCTGACCAAAGGCGTATTCAACGCGGAGCGTGGGATGTTCTGCATGTCCACCGCTATGGAGGAAGCAGACGTCCGCTTCGGTCTCCAGCAGGTGGAAACGGCTCTGACGCAGATGCTGCCGGTGATAGAAGAAATCGGACCGGAGCTGATACTATGATTTGCTATATATGGCGTAAGCCGTATATATATACTTACTCATTTACTTAATTTAGAATTACATTTGTTAGGAGGAATTATCATGGCAAAAGAAAGAAAACCTAGGCTGCCAAAGGTCTGGGAAGCAATGATTCCAGTAATCTTTATGATGGTCATCATTATACTGAGCACTGTAAAATGGGGGCTGGACCCTCACATGCCTATTGTGGCATCCTGCGTTGTCGCATCTCTAGTTGCAGTAAAGTGCGGATACACTTGGGCGGACATCGCCGCAGGCGCTTTTGACAGCATCAGAAGGACCGTAGAAGCCCTGCTGATTATCATGTGCGTGGGCATGCTGATCGGCTCCTGGGTATGGTCAGGCACCATGCCGGCCATGGTCTATTATGGACTAGACTTGATTTCCCCGGGTGCCTTCCTCGTAGTAGGCGCAGTTCTGACCGCTATCGTGGGACTGGCAACCGGTTCGTCTTGGACGGCCTCAGGAACAGTAGGCGTGGCGCTGATGGGAATCGCCATGGGACTGGGTATCAATCCGGCTCTTGCTGCAGGTATGGTCATTTCCGGCGCCTACACCGGCGATAAGCTGTCTCCTCTTTCTGACAGCACCAATGTAGCGGCAGCCGGCGCAGAAACCCCGCTGTATGATCACGTCAGCGCTATGATGACGACGACGATTCCGTCATTTCTCATCGCACTGGTTCTTTACGGCATCGTAGGCGCCATGGTCATCGACGAATCCGGCTACGACGCCTCACTGGCTCTGGACATTCAGAATGCAATTGCCGATAACTTCTATCTGTCGCCGTGGATCATGCTGCCAGTACTGGTGGTTATTTTCGGCGCAGTGAAGAAGATTCCGGCAATCCCGTCTCTCCTTTTGGCGGCTGCCTGCGGCGGTATTGTCGCCATGACCGCCCAGGGGGCATCCTTTGCCGATGTCTTTGGCGGCCTGCAGACCGGATTTTCCATCGAAAGCGGAAATGCCGTTGCAGATAATCTGCTCAACAGAGGCGGCATCGACTCTATGATGTGGACCATTTCTCTGATCATGTTCGCCCTGTTCTTCGGCGGTGTCCTAGAGAAATGCGGGTTCGTAGAAGTGCTGCTGGGCGGCCTGGTGAAACGGGTGAAAACAGTGGGCGGTCTTGTCCTCTGTACCATCGTGACCGGTATCCTCTGCGATATCGTTCTGACTGACCAATATCTGGCTATTCTGGTTCCAGGAAGAATGTACACGAAAGCATTTGATAAAAAAGGACTGAGCAGGAGTTTCCTCTCAAGAACCACGGAAGACGGCGCAACGCTCTGGTCGCCGATGATCCCTTGGAACGGCTGCGGAGCCTATCAGTCTGCAACTTTGGGCGTGTCCAACTGGGCATTTATGCCTTATGCTTTCATGAATCTGATCAACCCGGTTCTGGCCATCGTGATTTCCTATATGGGTATCGGCATCAAATACAAGGAATATGACGGAAAGACCAGGGCTGAGATCAGGGAACTGAAAGCAAAACGAAAGGCAGAGAAACGCAATGGCTAAGATCAAAGCGTATGACGACAAAGCGCTGCGAAAGTCTACCAGGGTGGCGGCAGTAATCGCAGGTATCGCGCTCATCGCCCTGAGCATCTTTTCGTCTGTGAAGTATTCAGCCATCATCGGTGTTGTACTGCTGCTGGCGGTGGTCTTCGGAAAAGAAACCTATGCGACAGAGGAAGGGATTTCGGTGGAATATGATTTTTTCGTGTTCAAACACGTCATTCATTGGGGCTTTGAAGAGATTACGGATATCCATCTGGAAGGGAACAGTGGCAGCTATCAGGGCATGCACTTTCTGAAGGATGTGATGACAAGACGTCTGCTGTTCAGCCGTGACGAAGTGGACCAGGTGCTGCAGATGGCCAAAAGCCGCAACAGCGCTATTCATGTAGAAAATATCGATTGATAGAAAGAAGGCAGAGCGTTTCGTGCCTTTGAACATCCATTTATATGCAATTGACAGAAGGCTGTGGGCGTGATACTGTATTTTTAACAGCTGCGAGAAGCTTAAAAATTGCTGGAGTTAAAAAAGATCGGAGAGTGTGAGTCTCCGATCTTTTCTTTTGGGCTAATTGCCGTCGTGATGACGATCTAACCACTTGCATATGTAATATCCGATTACATGTGCCATAACCGCCACAGACAGCATGGAATGGCAAATTCCACTTTTTTGGTGCAGAAATCTTGTTTTTCTGCTATACTAAAAGATAATGTAAGTGAACATTTAGAGGTGTACTGGGCATAGCAAAGGAAGAAAAGATGTCCATGATAGTGGCCCCGTTGGAGGCATACCATTCTGTTGCCAGTGATAAGAACGATGATTCCAACAGCAGTTTCTATTACGATGCACCGCAGAACATACTAAACGCTTATATCTATAATGAAATAGAACGACAAGGGAGAGTTATGGACGAAAAGATAAATTTACGGAATCTGCAGCTTCCGGAAATGGAGGGCTTGCTCAAATCCATGGGCCAGCCAGCCTTTCGGGCGAAACAGATTTTCCAGTGGATCTACAAAGGCGTAAAATCCTTTGACGATATGAACAACGTGCCCAAAGCACTTCGGGAAAAATTAACCGAAAACTGTTATATTGGCACGCTAAGTCTGATTGAAGTACAAAGATCAAAGACGGACGGTACGAGAAAATACCTCTTTGAACTGGAAGACGGCAACACCATTGAAAGTGTGTTTATGAAGTATAAATATGGGAATTCTATCTGCGTGTCTTCTCAGGCAGGCTGCAGAATGGGATGCCGTTTCTGCGCTTCTACTAGAAACGGCTTAGAGCGCCACCTGAGCCCAGGAGAGATTCTTTCTCAATTGATGGAAGCGGAAGCAGACACCGGCGAAAAAATCGGCCATATCGTGGTTATGGGCACAGGAGAGCCCTTTGACAACTACGATAACCTTTCAGCATTCATAAAGATTGTCAATGACAAGAACGGCCTCAATATCGGCATGCGCAATATCACAGTATCTACTTGCGGTTTGGCCGACATGATAGATCGGTTCGCTGTAGATTTTCCCCAGGTAAATCTGGCTATCTCCTTGCATGGAACCACTGACGAAATCAGGGGGGCGATGATGCCGGTGAACAAAAGATATCCTCTGAACATCTTGCTGGAAACCTGCAGAGCTTATACAGAGAAAACGGGACGCCGTATCACCTTTGAATACACCTTGGTCAGCGGCATCAATGATTCGGACGGCGATGCAGAACGGCTGTGCAAAATCCTGCGCGGTATGCTCTGTCATGTCAACCTGATTCCCTTGAACAAAGTGGCGGAGTCGGGATTTGATACGGTCAGCAGGGGCAGAGCGGGGGAATTTCAGAAAATCTTAGAGCAGCGCGGCATTCCGGCGACGGTGCGCCGTGAACTGGGAGCGGATATCGATGCGGCCTGCGGTCAGCTGCGTCTGTCAAAGAAACTGTAATTTGCAGGTAAGCAAATGAAAATAAGCAATTTTCAGAATAGAGTGAATGATTTTCGTCATTGACTCTTTTTTGTGCAGAACTTTCTTTTTTGCTCGATGACTGAGACTACCGCGACATGGGCATTATTCAGACTTTTTTGAAGTTTCATTTCTAAAAATTTTATCAAAAATATACTTGCCTTTGCAAACTTCAAATGCTATTATTGTGTCTGTAAACAAAAAGGAAGGTGAAAAACTATGAAGGAAATACATAAGTTAGCAATGGAAAACTCGTCTGAGGTCATAGAACTCAGACGGGATATACATAAACATCCGGAGATTGGCAGAAAGGAATTTCGCACGGCAGATCTGATTCGGAGTAAATTAGAGGAATACGGCGTAGATCAGATTGATAGTCCGGTTCCTACTGCTGTCATCGCTTTGATTCATGGAAACAAGGGAGAGGGTAAGTGCGTCGCCTTGAGAGCCGATATCGATGCCCTTCCTGTGGAAGAAGAGACAGGCCTGCCATATTCCAGTGAAGTGCCGGGAATGATGCATGCCTGCGGTCACGATATGCATGTAGCGATGCTTTTGGGCGTGGCAAAGATACTCTGTCAGAAGCGGGAAGAATTTGCCGGAACCGTAAAACTGATCTTCCAGCACAGCGAGGATACCATGCCAGGCGGTGCGAAAGAACTAGTAGAAAAGGGTGCTTTAGAGAATCCACAGGTAGACGCCATATTTGGAATGCACGTATACCCTGACGAAGATAAAGTCGGTAAAATCGGCATTCATGCCGGTCCTCTGACTACGTCTGTGGACATTTACAACATAACCGTAAAAGGAAAAGGCGGCCACGGCTCAGAGCCCCACACTACAAAAGATCCAATTTTGGCGGCTTGTGAGATGGTCACTTTGCTTCAGCAGATTCCATCTCGCTACATCAATCCGTTAGAGACCGTTGTATTCCCAATCTGTACCATTCAGGGCGGTGAAGCGGTCAACGTGATTCCATCAGAAGCCAAGTTTTCCGGCGTAGCGCGCACTTACAATAATGCAGTTCGCGGACAAATCAAAGAGCAGGTAACGCAAATTGCAGAAGGCGTTGGCACGCTCAGCGGCTGCAAGGTGGAAGTAGACCACGTGGTCGGTTATCCAGCCTGTTATAATGACAAGGCTTTAATCGAAACGGCAGAAACAGCCATAGAAGAAGTCCTTGGCAAAGATGCAATCGTGCAGTTGGAAGAACCGAAGGCTTTCAGTGAAGACTTCAGTTATTTTACAGAAATGTCAGATGTTCCAGGCGCTTACATGCTCCTATTTGCAGGCCATGAAGGTGATCTGGTTTCTCTGCACAATCCGAAGTGCGCCATGAAGGAAGAAGCTATGCCGGCTGGCGTGGCAGTGATGACCGGCACAGCGCTGAAATTCCTGCAGGGTTAAATATGTTTAAAAGCTCGGTGCCGGCCAGAGAGCAGGCCTGGACTTTGGAATAATTCTATATATAATTTAAGAAAGGAAGTAAGAAAGAATGTATAATTTCGTACTAGCATTTGTAATCTGTGCGGCAGTTTATGTCATCGGCGAAATCGTGTCGACCTTGACGAAAGCATGGATTCCCTCGGTTTTCGTTACCGCAGTGGTATTATTGATTGGATATTGGACCATCCTGCCAAAGGAGGTCATCGGAGATTCCAATATGTTGGTTTTCGCAGGAACTACAGGTATTTTTCTGCTCATCACCCATATGGGTACCGTGATCAGCTTAAAACAGTTGATGGAACAGTGGAAGACCATCGTGGTCTGCCTGACCGGACTTGCGGGGATGATCGGATTGGGATATTTCATAGGTCCACTACTTATCGACAAGGCTTACGTCATCGCAGGCCTGCCGCCTCTGACCGGCGGTATCGTGGCGGCAACAGTTATGCAGGATGCGGCAAAGGCTGCAGGTCTTCCGGTTGCAGCAGTATTTGCTATCGCTATGTACTGCATCCAGGGTTTTGCCGGCTACCCTCTGACAGCCGTCTGCCTTCAAAAAGAAGGAAGACGCCTCTTAAAAGGACTGCGCAGCGGTGAAGTGGTTTTGACAGAGAGAGATAGAAAAGAAATGGCCAACGTAGGCATGACTGCCATTGGAAACGACGACGATGTCAAAAAGCTGATTCCAAAGGTTCCTGACAAGTGGAACACGCCGGTTCTCATGCTGTTAAAGCTGGGGATCGTCGCCTGGTTTGCATTTATGATGGGCGGCTGGACTGGCATCAATGGCGCTATCTGGGCACTGGTACTGGGTGTCATCTTCACGAGATTAGGATTCCTGGACACAAATCTGTTAAATAGGGCTAACTCTTTCCAGATCACCATGTTCGCTCTGATGATGTATGTCTTTGATGGGCTGAAAGACTGTACGCCGGCAATGCTGAAGAGCATCATCGGACCAATGGTTATTCTGATCGTCATCGGCGTCGTCGGTATGGCCATCGCAGCATTCATCATCTCAAAAATATTGAGAATGTCATTCCCTCTGGCTTTTGCCAACGGTCTGACTGCTTTATACGGATTCCCATGTGATGCCATCATCACCGAATCCACCTGTAATGCTTTGGGCGCTAACGAGGAAGAGAGAGCTTACCTGCTGAGCAAGATGTTCCCATCCATGGTAGTGGGCGGATTCGTGACTGTAACGATTACATCTGTTTTTGTTGCAGGACTCTTCGCAGAAATGCTATAATAGTTCTATACATTTAAGAGAATCACATCTGATGTGGTTCTCTTATGCATTTAAAATAACAACGAAATTAGGTGATAAAATGAATATTTTAGAAACAGCTGCCAAATACAGCGACTATCAAATCGAAAAACGCCGTTATTTTCATGAGAACCCTGAAATCAGCGAGTTTGAATTTAACACCAGCAAAGTGGTAAAAGAGGAACTGGACAAAATCGGCGTGCCGTGGAAAGCCTGCGGTCTGGAAACGGGAGTTCTCGCCACCATAAAGGGCGCAAAGCCGGGAAAGACTATTTTGATTCGCGGAGATATGGACGCCCTGACGGTACAAGAGGATACGGGGCATTCTTTTGCCAGCAAAAACGAAGGAGTCATGCATGCCTGCGGCCATGACTGTCATACGTCCATGATGCTGACCGCAGCACATATTCTAAACGATATGAAATCAGAACTGTGCGGAACCGTAAAGCTGGCATTTCAGCCGGCTGAAGAGGTCGCCAAAGGCGCAAAATCTATGATAGAGAACGGGGCTTTAGAAGGTGTTGACGGCTGCTTTGGCATCCACGTGTGGTCCGACGTTCCTGCAGGACATATCAGCTGCGAACCTGGACCGAGAATGGCATCAGCCGATCAGTTTACGATTCGTGTCACGGGAAAGGGCGGCCACGGCGCAGCTCCTCATCAGTGCATTGACGCGGCAGTGGTATCTTCTGCCATCGTCAATAACCTGCAGACGATTGTCAGCCGTGAAATTGCGCCGGTAGATTCTGCAGTCGTAACCGTGGGACGGATGGATGTCGGCACTCGCTGGAACGTAGTAGCAGAAAATGCGGTTTTGGAAGGCACTTCTCGCTGCTTCAGCAACGAGACTTGGGAACTGCTCCCAGAGAGAATTGAAAGTATTGCGAAGGATACTGCCAAGGTATTCCGCGCAGAGGCAGAGGTGGAGAATATCAGATTAGTTCCGCCGACGATAAACGACGAAATGATGTCGTCAATTGCATGTGAAGCAGCAAAGACAATTATGGGAGAAGAGGCCCCGGTATCAGCAGAGGCAACCATGGGAGGAGAAGATTTTGCCTTCTTTATGCAGCAGGTTCCGGGAGCCGTTGCGCTTCTCGGGGTAGGAAACGAGGCTTGCGGGGCTGTCTGGCCGCAGCACTCCGGCAAATTCTGCGTAGACGAAAGCGCTCTCATCAAAGGAGCCATGCTCTACGCACAGGTTGCAATGGATTTTAACGCACGACCATAACGACACAAAAAGAACGGCAATATTGCCGTTCTTTTTGTGTCCGCTGTTCCCAAACAGTTCTTTCAGAGAGAATGACAATCTTGTCTGTGCAGCCACGGCTCTCATAGTTATACTTTGTCTGCATTTTATAAATTGCGAAAAACTTTCAATTATGATAATGAACAAATTTGACCAATTTTTTTTGTTGTAAAAGTTAAAATATTGAATTTCCAAGGATTTCTAAACGAATTCACTTGCATTATTGGTGAAATAAAAATAAAATATTCTGTGTCTTAATTTTAGATTATACAAATTAAAAGGAAGGATTTTTATGGATTTTACAAAAGCAATTAAAGATTCCATGGAACCTTTGGCTCGTGATATTTCTGTTCTCTGCAGAATTAACAGTGTCGAAGGAGAACCAAAGCCGGGAATGCCTTTTGGAGAAGGTCCGGCAAAGGCCCTGCAGGAAGCTCTGAAAATGGGTGAAGCGATGGGCTTTAAGACCGAGAATTTCGATAACTATGTCGGTCACATCGAATATGGCGAAGGGGAAGAACTCATCGGCATTTTAGGACATGTTGACGTTGTTCCTGCTGGAGACGGCTGGGAAAGTGATCCGTGGGGAGGCCTCATCAAGGACGGAAAAATTTGGGGCAGAGGAACTCTGGATGACAAAGGACCTGTGTTGACTTGCCTTTATGCGATGAAGATACTCAAGGACTTAAATGTGCCTTTGAGCAAGAGAATCCGTATCATTCTCGGAACCAACGAGGAAACCGATTGGAAATGCATGGAGTATTACCTGAAGGAAGTAAAACCGGAACTTCCGACCCTGGCCTTTTCACCAGACGCAGAGTTTCCAGTAACCTACGCGGAAATGGGGATGCTGCAGTACATACTGACAAGACCGATCAAAGAAGATATCGAAATAGAAGGCGGCGGCGCCTTTAACTCTGTACCTTCTTCTGCCAAGGTTTCACTACCCCTGGAAATGGAAGAAGCGTTGAAAAAAGCCATCTCAGAAAGTGAAGACCCTTCTATCTATGCTTATGAAGCTGCGGATGGCAAACTGGTCCTGCATACGAAGGGAATCAGCGCTCATGCAATGAATCTGCAGAAAGGTAAGAATGCTGTCAGCTATATGATGCAGCTGCTGTCTAAGCTGCCTGTTGAGGGTGAACTCAAAGAAATTATTACATTTTATAACGATTATTTTGGAACTTCTCTGTACGGTGAAAAAATGGGCATCGCAGTTTCTGATGAAGATTCCGGCGCTTTAACGTTGAACATCGGAAGAATCTTTGTCAAAGATGGAAAGCTGAACCTCTACTGTGACAGTAGAGTTCCTGTCAGCTTACCAATAGAAGAAATCGAGGAAAAGGTACAGGCTGCTCTGAAAAACAGCGGCTACCACTACGAAGTTGCATCGAAGGAAAATTCCCTTTACGTACCGAAGGACTCTGAGCTGGTGACGACGCTGATGGAAGCTTACAGAAAGGTTACTGGAGATACAGAAAGCCAGCCGATGTCATCAGGCGGCGCGACCTATTCCAGAACCATGAATAACTGTGTCGCTTTCGGCTGCCTGCTTCCAGACCAGGAGGATACCATGCATCAGGCCAATGAATGCCTGGAACTTTCTAACCTGGAAATCTGGCTGAAAATCTGCCTTGAGGCGATCTACCAGCTTGCTAAATAAGAAAACATACAAAAGAAAAAATATATGTATTAGGAGAAACTATCATGAAAAAGACATTTAAAATGCCTTCAGCTTTGACAATCGTAATGATATTCCTGGCGATTGTCGCTGTTTTGACCTGGTTTGTACCGACGTCTGTGGTTACCACCAATGACGCTGGCGAAAACATCATCCATTTCAACGCAGCTTTCGATGCTGATGGTAACATTATACAAAATGCGGGGACAAATCCAGTAGGATTGTGGGACTTTTTCTTAGCCCCAATCGAAGGATTCATCTCTGCTGCAGATATCGCCATTACGATTCTGATTTCTGGAGGCTTTCTTGCTGTGCTCAACAGCACAGGTGCCCTTGATGCAGGTATCGGCGGATTGGTAAAACGTTTCAAAGGAAACACCCTCATCACCATTCTGATGTTCGTGTTCGCTTTGATGGGTACTGTTTATGGAGCATGGGAAGAACTTCCTGCTTATGCAATCGTCATTATTCCACTCTTTGTATCAGCCGGTTATGATGTCGTCACCGGTATGATGGTTATTTTGATCGGCGCCACCGTCGGCAACATGGCCAGTGTGGTCAACCCTTATTCTATCGGTGCAGCCGTTGCAGCCATCGGCAACGACGAGCTGTCCCTTGGCTCCGGGATTACTCTGAGACTGCTGCTCTTTGTCGTCATGCTGGCGATGGGTATTTTCTCTGTCATCAAATACGCCAACAAAGTAAAGAAGAATCCAGATCTCTCCTGTGTGGCGGGACTGGACACGCATACTGCTCTGGCAGAGACAGAGTCGGGAAACACAGAACTGACTGGACGCCGCAAGGCCTCTCTGGCTGTATTTATCATCATGATCCTGATCTGCATCATCGGTTATATCCCTTGGGGCTCCATTCCTGTGGGAGACGGCACAGCTTATGACATCGTCAATGGCCTGCAGAACGCCATCAGCGGCAGCTTCCTCGGAAACTTCGTAGGAACCGACAAATTTATGCCGTTCGGAGATTGGTATTTTAACGAATTTTCAACTGTATGGCTGATCGGCGCTATCGTCGTAGCCGTGATCAACAGAATGGGAGAAAAACAATTCGTATCTGTCTTTGCAGAAGGTGCAAGAGACCTGGTAGGCGTAGTATTGGTACTGGCTGCATCCAGAGGAATCTCTATCTTCATGGGTTCCAGTGAAGAAGGTATGAGCATTACGTTTATCTACTGGATCCAGAACATTCTCAGCAGCGTACCGCTTTGGGCTTTTGTCGTTGCTGGTATCCTTGTATATCTGCTAATCGGTATTTTCCTGCAGTCTACAAGTGGTGTTGCGGGAATCACCATGCCGATTTTCGGCGTACTGGCTTTCACCCTGTTTGCATCTTCCAGCGCTGGTTCCCTGGGCGGTCAGACAGTGTTATTGTCTGTATTCACCTGCGGCATCAACTTCGTCTGCGGACATTATCCGGAATCCACCAACATGGGTATCTGTGAGATGTCGGGCGTACCGTACAATGTATTTATCAAGCAGTGGGCGAAGATTCTGGTACCAATTCTAGTGGTTGCGGCAGTCATCATTTCTATCGCGCCATATGTCGGTATCGTTTAATCCATACACATTAGGATGTTTTTTGCAGAGAAGGCAGTTTTTACGGCTTTCTCTGCATATTTTTTTCCATTTGTATTTTATCTAAAAAAACATTGAATGTGATTCAGGGTTAGTGTATAATAACAATAATACAAAAGAACGGGAGGACAATAATCATGGTTAAATTATTGGTGGGACATAAAGGAACAGGAAAAACAAAACAAATGATCGATCTTGCAAACGAGCAGGTGGAGACGAGCAATGGAAGCCTTATCTTTATCAATAAGAATTCAAGATTGATGTACGATTTGAAATATAAGATCAGAGTAGTCTGCATGGAAGAATACGAGCACGTCACAAACAGTGATGAATATATCGGCTTTATTTATGGAATTATCAGTTCCGATCACGATATCGAGACTGTTTACATCGATAGTATTCTCAAGCATGCAGATTTTTCATTAGGAGATATTCCTGAATTCCTTGGCAGACTGAAAGTCATTTCAAAGAATTATGGAATGGACTTCGTAGTAAGCCTCAGCGCAGAAAAAGAAGAAATGATTGGTGTGGATTTCTCAGAATATGAAGTACTTAACTAATTTATCTTGACAGGGATAGGGGCGGATTACCGCCCCTTATTTTTAATTCCTAGAAAATATCGTCCGAAGGAGGAATCTCCGTATGTTTCATCGTTCGCTTTGCTCACTCCTCCAGTCGCTAACGCGCCTTTCGCTGTCCGTTTCGCCAGGCCAGCTAAAGCTGGAGCGAAACGGCAAAAAACGGACCTTGCGAATCGTCGCCCCTTGTGGGCGACATGTGGAAACAGGAATCTTCAGGAAATATGGTCAGAAGGACGTATGGCCACGTTTTTTATAATGTTAATTTATATAAAGGGGGATTATAGACAAGCATATGAGTTTTACACTAGATAACATTCGAGCCATCTACAGGGATTGGGATGCAAGACCCATCGGCAAACACAGGTTTTTCTCTGTTCTGGTTCCTTTTGTCGAGAAAGACGGACGGGTGCACCTATTATTTGAGGTGAGAGCGAAGAACATGCAGTCCCAACCAGGAGAGGTTTGCTTTCCAGGCGGACATGTGGAAAGGGGCGAGAATCCGAGAGATACAGCGCTACGAGAGACCTTTGAAGAAATCGGCGTGCCAATAGAGCGTATTGAGGTGATCGGCCAAGGGGATACTCTTTACGGTTATGCGAACTATACCCTATTCACTTATATGGGGATTATTCCTTACGAAGTGTATCAACAGGCAAATTTGGCTCACGAAGAGGTTGACGAGATTTTTTTGGTGCCTTTGGAGCAGTTTGTAGAGAACCCGCCGGAGGTCCACAGCGAAAACATCTTTACAGACATCGATGAAAACTTTCCCTATGAGAAAGTCGGCATCGGCAGGGACTATCAGTGGCGGGTCGGAGATTGGCAGATTCCAATCTATGACATCGACGGCAGAATTATCTGGGGATTGACAGCCAGGATTACCGAGAATTTCATAGAAATCCTCCAGAGAAAAAATCCTTTTAAATAAATGCGTCTTAGACTATAATGTTAATGGGAAGAATTAAAACGCTAAATTTGGAGGGAATGCAAATGAAGAAACTATTCGTACTAGTAATGTGTGTTGTACTGGTAGTCACCTTCTTTTCTTGCAGCAAAGAAGAGAAAAATACCAGTACCTATGAAATTGCCATGATAACAACGTCTCAGTCCAGTTCCATCGATGACGGAGCGTATAATCAGAGTACCTGGGAGGGATTGCGAGAATATGCTGAGGAGAACGGCCTCACCTATAAATATTATGAACCTCGTGAAGATTCAACGGATGCCAGACTAGAACAGATTGATCAGGCCATTCAAAGCGGCGCGTCAGTGATCGCCTGCTGCGGCCAGGAATTTGAACCTGTAATCTACACTGCCCAGGAGAAATATGGGGACAAGACCTTTCTCCTGATCGATGGATATCCGACAGATGATAAAGGAAACCAAAAGACGGGAACCAACGCGATCGGCGTAAAGTTTGCAGAAAATGAGCTGGGTTATCTGGCTGGTTATGCAGCCGTAGAAGATGGCTACAGATCTCTAGGCTTTATCGGTGACGGCGCCGCCGCATCGATGAAAAACTATGGTTATGGGTTTATCCAAGGCTGCAATGATGCTGCGGAAGATATCGGCGTTACTGTAGATGTCAACTACAGCTACAAGAAGGATGGCGATACGGCTGCGAAGATTCAGAAGAAAGCGGAAACCTGGTACGAAGAAGGAACCGAGGTGATATTCGCCTGTGGAAATGAAGTCTTTGATTCCGTCAAAGCAGAGGCAGATATTGCTGGAGCAAAGGTCATCGGATGCGGCTATGATCGGAATGCCACGTCTAAAAATGTTCTTACTTCGACAGTGAAAGAATGCGGGATTGCTGTGCAGGCGGAACTTGCAGCATTTTACAATGGAGTATTTACTGGTGGCAAGAATCTAGTATTAGGCATTGCTGAGGATGCAGTGGGCCTTGCCTTAAAAACTTCACGATTTGAAGCTTTTGAGCAGGAGAGTTATGATGCGCTCTATCAAAGTCTGAAGAGCGGGGAGCTGAAAATTGCATCCAGTGAAGACGCTCAGAAAGTCAGCGGGCTGATTCAGAAGAGACAATTGAATTTCGTTTATGTTACAATGAATTAACCTTAAAATCAAGGGTCAGGCAAAGCCTGCCCCTTTGTTTGTTTGGAAAGGATCACTATGTTTTTACCAGTTACAAGAGAAGATATGGCGGAGAGAGGATGGGAACAGGTGGACTTCGTCCTTGTTACAGGGGACGGTTATGTGGATCACCATTCCTTTGGCACAGCAATCATCGGCAGGCTCCTGGAGAGTAGGGGATACCGGGTAGCTGTTTTGGCCCAGCCCGATTTTAAATCTGCGGAGGACTTTAAGCGCTTTGGAAAACCCCGACTGGGGTTTTTGATTAACAGTGGGACAGTAGACTCCATGGTCAACAATTACTCTGTCTTTAAACGCAGACGGAAAGCAGACGATTATGCGCCCGGCGGAAAAGCGGGGCGCAGACCTGACCGTGCTGTCATCGTATACAGCAACAGAGCGAGAGAAGCTTACAAAGAGGTGCCAATCATAATCGGCGGCATTGAGGCCAGCCTGCGGCGGCTTGGTCACTACGATTACTGGAGCGACAAAGTGAGACGATCCATCTTATTGGATGCCAAGGCGGATCTTTTGATTTACGGTATGGGTGAGCGGACGATTGTGGAGATTGCAGAAGCTTTGGAGTCAGGCATCGACGTCGGCGATATCTGCTGGATCAGAGGAACTTGCTATAAAAGCAGCCGCCCCGATATGGACGAGGATACGCTGCGTCTGCCCGATTTTCAGCAGATTGTAGATTCCAAAGAGACTTACTGTCAAAGTTTTGCCCTGCAGTACAGAAGCAATGACTATATTAACGGTAAGCGGCTGGTGGAAAAATATACGGACACGATATATGTAATCCAGAATCAGCCGCAGCCGCCACTGGACAGTACGGAACTGGATGACATCTACGAACTTCCCTTTGAAGATGAGTATCATCCTATGTATGAAGAAGAAGGCGGTATACCGGCATTTAGAGAAATTAAATTCAGCATCGTGTCCAGTCGAGGCTGTTTCGGCGGCTGCAGTTTTTGCGCGCTGACCTATCATCAGGGCAGGCAGGTGAGAAGCCGCAGCAAGGAGTCCATCGTCAGAGAAGCAGAGAAACTGACTGCAAAAAAGGATTTTAAAGGTTATATTCACGATATCGGCGGTCCAACAGCCAATTTCAGAGAACCGGCCTGCAAGAAACAGTTAAAAAGCGGTGTCTGCAAGAACAAGGACTGCCTCTACCCTCATCCATGCAAAAACATGGAGGTGGATCACAGCGACTATTTGGAAGTGCTGCGGGCTGTCAGATCCCTGGATAAAATCAAGAAAGTATTTATCCGATCGGGTATTCGCTACGACTATGTCATGGCTGACAGAGACAAGACTTTTTTGAGAGAGCTATGTCAGCACCATGTCAGTGGCACCCTGAAAGTGGCGCCGGAGCATATTTCTGACCGAGTACTCTATTATATGCGCAAGCCGGAGAAGCAGGTATTCATCGACTTTGCTGAGGAATACAGAAAGGTCAATGAGAAACTGGGAATGAAGCAATACTTGATTCCTTATTTGATCAGTTCTCATCCTGGCAGCACCCTTTCTGATGCTGTAGAGTTGGCGCTGTTTTTAAAAGAATATGGCTTTGTGCCGGATCAAGTGCAGGATTTCTACCCCACGCCGGCCACTTTGGCAACCTGTATGTATTATACTGAAAAAGACCCTTTTTCCATGAAGCCGGTGTATGTTGCCAAGGACATGGAAGAGAAAAAAATGCAGAGGGCGCTGATCCACTATAACAAGCGGGAAAATAGAGACACTGTGATCAAAGCCCTGAAAAAAGCTGGCAGAGAGGACTTAATAGGTTATCTGCTGGGCGGAAACAGAGGTAAGGCGAATGAGTCTGATAAGAGAATTTACAAAGATCGTAGGGGAAAGTCAAAGACAGTACAAAAACGTAATAGGAAAACCGCTGATTCTCACGGAGGAAGTAGGCGCTGAGGCTCCTGGCAGCGGGAATTTGCTCTGTCACGGCGACAACAAAGCCTTTATGAAAACTTTGCTCGATGAACGGCAGATGGCGGGTAAAATACAGATGATTTATATCGATCCCCCCTTTTTTTCTAAATCTAACTACGATGCGGTGGTCAAAGCGGGAGATACCAATATCAAGCATCTGGCATACGGAGATAAATGGGAGAAAGGGCTTTCTGAATATCTGAAGATGCTGGCGGTGAGGCTCTATCTGATGAAAGATTTGCTGGCTGATGACGGTCTGATTTGGCTGCATCTGGACTGGCATGTGGTTCATTACGCCAAAGTGATCATGGACGAGGTCTTTGGAGAAAAGAATTTTGTCAATGAGATCATCTGGACTTATAAATCAGGCGGAACCAGCAAGAAACATTTTGCAAGAAAGCACGACACCATCCTGGTGTACGCTAAGAGTGGGAAATACCGATTCTATCCTCTGCAGGAGAAGTCTTACAACAGACAGTTTAAACCTTATCGCTTCAAAGGCGTCAAAGAATACAAAGATGAGGCAGGCTGGTATACCATGGTGAATATGAAAGATGTGTGGAACATAGACATGGTAGGACGGACTTCGGCAGAGCGAACCGGTTATGCCACCCAGAAACCGGAACAGCTTCTTTCACGGATAATCGAAAGCTGTACTCGTGAGGGGGATATCTGCGCCGACTTTTTTTGTGGCAGCGGTACGCTGCCGGCGGCAGCGGGTAACATGGACAGAAAGTTTATCGCCTGCGACCTGGGCAGTCTGGCCATTGAAAGCACCATAAAAAGATTGGTTAAACAGGAAGAATCATTTCAAGTTTTTGATTTAAAACCAGAAGGAAAGTCAAAAATAGATGCAGTCGTAGAAGTCAAAGAAGAAGAAATACCTTCTTCTGATAAACGTCTCTTAAAAATAAGTCTGGTTTCTTTGAAGGAACGGGGACTGTCCAAGACTGTTGAGAGAAAGTCTAAGGATAAGGTAAAACAGGTTCTGAAGGAGGATCCTCTGCAGATGGTTGAAGGCTGGAGTATCGATTTTCACTATACTGACGGCGTTCATCGGCCGGAAGTCATCTTTGTGAGAACAAAAGGCGAACTGGAGACATCTTACGAAAAAATTATATCTCAGAAAAGTCTCATTTGTGTAAAGATCGTAGACATTTTTGGAAATGTTGTGTTTGAAAGGATAGGATATGAAAGAAACCATGAAACAGAGAATCATTGATTATTTTTTTCTGATTTTAGCCTGCGCCATCGGCGCTTTTGCCACTACGGCCGTAATGATTCCCAACGGTTTGACCATCGGAGGCCTGACGGGTATCGTGAGAATCATGCAGTACTATGTCAGCTTTGATTTTTCTCTGATGTATTATGCTGGTGCTTTTGTCATTCTAATTATCGTCATCGCCACCATCGGCATCAAAGAAGCGAAGAAGGTTTTGGTCGTGACAATCATGTATCCGGCCATCCTGTTTGTGCTGGAACTCTTTGATTTTAAACTATTGGAAGAAAAGGATGTGATTCTGGCTGCCATTTTCTGCGGTGTCTTTTCAGGCGTTTGCAATGGAATCGTCTTTTGGAGGGGTTATGCTTTCTGTGGAACGGAATCCATCGCCAAGATCATCAAGAAGAAATTCATGCCCCAGGTGGACATCAGTAAAATTCTCCTCGCTTTGGACGCCTGCATCATCATCATTTCGGCTTTTATCTACGGTCGAAATATTGCGCTCTATGCCCTGGTTACCCAGTTCATCGCTTCAAAGATGGTGGACTTTATCATGTACGGTTTTGAGACGAAAATCGTCCAGGTGGATATCATCACGTCGAAGGCGGAAGAGACCATCGAGTTCGTCATGAAGAGCCTGGATCGTGGTGTCTCCAGCAGAAAAACCGTTGGCGAGTTTACAGGAAAAGAAAAAAAGGAACTGGTAGTGCTTTGCTCACCGAGAGAAAGCATGCTGCTGAAAAAATTTCTGGCCCAGACAGACCCGGGGGCATTTGTCACTGTACTTCATGTGGATACGGTCTGGGGCAGCGGTAAAGGCTTTACCAGCATTGAGAAAGATATATAACCAACCGTTCATGGTTTTGAATTCATTTCTGTGGTATCATAAATATACTATCGAAAATAGAATCTGAATTACGATTCAATGAACGCTTCCTTGCGAGCAATCTTGTAAGATTGTGCGTTCATTATATCATATAGAAAATCTCTGGAACTTAAGAAAGAAATGAAGAGGAGGACGTATAATGGCAAAATATCAATGCAGAGTGTGTAAGTACATCTTTGATGAAGAAAAAGAGGGCATGAAGATTGCCGACATCGACGCGTGTTTCATGTGTGGATCGTCTGTTGACAATTTTGAAATGATCGAGGACGATGAGGGCAATCCGGTGACCGGAGGACAGCCAGCGGCAGCGGCACCAGAGGAAAAAGCGGAAAGTGAACTGGCGTACGATGGGGCCTTTGTAAGACACGACGATAGCTGCCGTTACATGGATCAAATTCACGATATAGCGGTGTCCGGTGAAACTCTTCATGCTGCTATGAGTACCCAGATGCCCATGCCGAACTGGGACGAGATCCTGCTTCTCGGCGCACAGCTGAACCCACCGCCTCTCGACGACGATGCGCCTGTCAATATACAGACGATCATCGGCAAAAAGGCGGCGAAGCCGATGGTATTGGAAAGCCCGATCTACATATCCCACATGTCCTTCGGTGCGCTTTCCAAAGAGACGAAAGAGGCCCTGTCAAAGGGCAGCTCTATGGCAAAGACAGCAATGTGCAGCGGCGAGGGCGGCATCCTGCCGGAGGAAAAAGCAGCCGCATACAAATACATCTTCGAATACGTACCGAATCTCTACAGCGTCAACGACCAAAATCTGAAGGAAGCGGACGCTATCGAGATCAAAATCGGACAGGGCACCAAGCCGGGCATGGGCGGACATCTGCCAGGCGACAAGGTGACTGCCGAAATTGCGGCAATCCGCGGCAAGGAGCAGGGCAAGGATGTGCAGAGCCCGTCCAAATTTCCAAACATCAACTCGAAGGAAGATTTGAAAGATCTGGTCAGCCAGCTTCGTCAGCGTTCAGACGGCAGACCGATCGGCATCAAAATCGCCGCGGGTAAAATCGAAAAGGATCTGGAATTCTGTGTGTTCGCAGAACCTGATTTCATCACGATTGACGGACGCGGCGGCGCTACCGGCTCCAGTCCGTTTTTCCTGCGAGAAGCGACCAGCGTGCCGACTGTTTATGCACTGCATCGTGCAAGAAAGTACCTGGACTCCGTTCAAAGTGACATCGATCTTGTGATCACCGGAGGACTGCGGGTATCTGCAGACTTTGCCAAAGCCATCGCTATGGGTGCAGATGCAGTGGCAATCGCATCTGCGGCACTGATTTCGGCAGCCTGCCAGCAGTATCGCATCTGCGGCAGCGGAAACTGTCCTGTCGGCGTAGCAACCCAGGATCCGGAGCTGCGTAAACGCCTCAAAAAAGATGCTGCGGCGCAGAGAGTTGCCAATTTCCTAAATATCAGTGCGGACGAATTGAGAACCTTTGCTCGAATTACTGGCCATGAAGATATTCACAATCTCAGTGTGGATGACCTGTGCACCATCAGCAGAGAAATTTCTGAGTTCACCGATATTGAACATGCATAATGAAAGAGTGCGCCAGAATCAATACGGATTCTGGCGCATGTTATGTAGGCAGGGTTTCCTCATAGAGTGGGCAAAGTGCCATAAAAGGGTCAAAAGCAGGCCGATTCTGGCACTTTTTATAAATTTTACAGGGTATGCCTGCGTCAAAGAGAATGAAAACGAAAGAATTTATGATTTAGAAAGGGATATACAGATCATTCTGAACTATTTTGTGTGGTTTTTCTGTTCTTTTGTGATTCAGTGGGTGGCTCTAAGGCAAATTGATCTGCCCTGCATAGACAAATCTGCCCGATTTGGACGAAAATTGGACAATTAAGGCACTTTTTTGTTTCAGACACGTCAATATACCGGGATGGGGTATATAGGACAAGCGCAAAAGCACAATTTTTGCTCTTGACTTTGCCAAAAAGCTGTGTTAGAATTCCTAAATATAGAAATGAATAGAAAACATCAAAACCGATGACCGAGAGTAGTAACTGGCAAAGGTCGCTTTGAGAGAGCTGTAGATGGTGAGATTACAGCAGTGGACGTGGCAGCCAATGGACTCGGGAGGGCAAACCGAAAGGCGGAGCGCTGAGTAGGGGAGACGGGATTCGACCGTGACATCGAATGACATATGCTAGTATGTCCAGAGTGCGTCTTGCCTGTGAGGGCAGGCGAATTAGGGTGGTATCGCAGAAGCATGGCTTTTGTCCCTTATCGTTATGGGGCAAAGGCTTTTTTATTGCCTCATACCCACTCAAGAATATCAGAAAAGAGGTAAACACAATGCAGTTAAACGACAAACAATACGATCTTATCAAGAGACAGATCAACAAGGTAAAACAGTATGATGGCAATTTATATCAGAAGAAATTCGCTAGTTTAAATACAGAGGACCTGGTAACACAGGCCGATTTCGAAGCCATTCCTTTTACAGAAAAGGATGAGCTGCGGGAGGTCTATCCCCTTGGCATTCAGGCTGTGCCTGACACGGAAATCGTCAGAATCCACTCGTCCTCTGGTACGACAGGCACGCCGATTATCATCCCTTATACAAAGAGAGACGTGGAGGACTGGGCTTTGATGTTTGAGAGATGCTATGAGACAGCGGGCATCACCAACACGGACAGGATTCAGATTACGCCGGGTTACGGACTCTGGACTGCAGGCATCGGCTTCCAGCTGGGCGCAGAAAAACTGGGTGCGATGACCATCCCTATGGGACCGGGCAACACGGCAAAGCAGCTGAAGATGATGGTAGACCTCAAGAGTACCGTACTCTGCGCGACTTCTTCCTACGCACTGCTTCTGGCTGAAGAAATCGAAAAAAGAGGAATCGGAGAAAAAATTCATTTGAGAAAAGGCATCATCGGTTCCGAGCGCTGGGGCGACAAGATGAGAGATCGCATTGCAGATGAACTGGGCGTGGAACTTTACGACATCTATGGATTGACCGAAGTCTACGGACCGGGAATCGGCATCAGCTGCCACAAAGACGAACCGATGCATTACTGGGACGATTTTGTCTATATCGAGATCATCGACCCGAAGACCGGCGAAGTGCTTCCTGATGGAGAAATCGGCGAGGTGGTCATCACGACCCTGCGCAAAGAGGGCGCGCCTCTGATCAGATACAGAACTCACGATTTGTCGAGAATCATTCCTGAAAAGTGCGGCTGTGGCTCCAAGTTCCCGAGAATTGACCGTATCATCGGCAGAAGTGACGACATGATTAAAGTCAAGGGTGTCAACATCTATCCGGGACAGGTGGAGGACGTTCTCCGCGATGTCAAAGGCGTCAGCAGTGAGTACCAGGTGATGATCGACCACATGAACGGCAAAGACATCATGACCCTGTTCTTTGAAACAGAAGACGGGGCAGATAAAAAAGCTGTCGAAAAGGAAGTCGGCGCTGCTTTTAAGGCGAAGGTAGGCTTGCAGATCAAGCCGATGGGCGTCGTCATGGGAGAACTTCCTCGAAGTGAAAAGAAAACGACGAGAATTTTTGATAATAGATACTAATTTAGGGAGGAAAAAGATGAAAAGAGTGTTTTCCGGCGTACAGCCGACAGGAAATATCCACTTAGGCAATTATTTAGGCGCATTGAAGCAGTTTGTGGAGCTGCAGGAGGATCACGAATGCCTCTACTGTATCGTAGATATGCACGCTATCACGCTGCCGCAGGATCCCAAGGAACTGAAAGAGCACATCCTGGACGTGGCGTCTCTCTATCTGGCAGTAGGTGTGGATCCAAAGAAGTCCATCGTATTTGTCCAATCAGATGTACCGGGTCATGCGGAGCTTTCCTGGATTTTGACCTGCAATTCCTATACTGGAGAGCTCTCCAGAATGACGCAGTTCAAGGCTAAGAGCAAGAATCAGGAATCAGCGCCGACGGGACTGTTCACTTATCCGGTTCTCATGGCGGCTGACATCCTGCTCTACGACACAGACGTGGTGCCAGTGGGCAATGACCAGAAGCAGCACATCGAACTTTGCCGTGACATTGCGACGAGAATTAATAACACCAGAAAAAAGACCTTTGTCATTCCAGAAGGAAGGTATCTGAAAGAGGGCGCTCGGATTATGGCTCTCGACGATCCAACACAGAAGATGAGTAAATCCGCAGAGAACATTCACAGCAGAATTTCCCTGCTGGATGAGCCGTCAAAAATCAAAAAGTCCATCATGAAAGCGACTACCGATTCAGAGGGTATTGTTAAATTTGATGTAGAAAACAAGCCGGGAATCAGCAACCTGATGAATATCTACAGCGTTTTGTCCGGCAAATCCCTGGATGAACTGGAAAAGGAATACGATGGCAAAGGATATGGCGACTTCAAAAAAGATCTGGTCGAGGTCACCGTAGAAGCCCTGGCTCCGATCAAAGCAAGATATGAAGAAATCAGACATTCTGACGAACTGCTTGAGATCCTCCGGGATGGCGCTGAAAGAGCGAACGCCATCTCTGTCAAGACCATGAAGAGGGTGAAAGAGAACTTCGGGCTGGGTCTGTAACACAAAACGAATTCATCTGCGGCCTTCGTTGAGCCGCAGCCATATTTGTGCGGTGTCTAAGAAGTTTAGCGCCGCAGTGGAAGACGTCGCTTTGGATCTGATGGCAAAGGCGATGGTTCTGAAGGCTGGAATCTCCAGCCTTTTTTTAATGAAAGGAAAAGAAACGTTTTTCAGCAGCAATTCGGGATAGAGACTGAATCCGAATCCCTGGCTTACCATGGACAGAATACTGAATTCGTTGTCCAGACGGTATGCAATATTGGCTTTTTTGCCGTGGCTGGCGAAGACGGCGTGGACTTCAAAATCAGTACTGACTGTGGTGTCGATATATGGATACTTGTCCAGATCATCTATGGGAAAAAAGGTCGCTTTTGCCAGGGGATGATTCATAGGCAGAATTGCCACCATGGGATCGTCGATCAGTTCTACAGTTTCGATTTTTTTCTTTGGCGGCATGATGATGAAACCACAGTCGATGTCGCCGTCATAAATCATCTCTTCCAGAAGGTTAGCGTCGTCACAGCACTTGATTTCGATGTCGATTCCCGGGTGGAGTGCAGAATACATTTTGATCATGCCAGGCAGCCAGTTGATATGGACGCTGGCAGGCGCCCCGATGGTGAGGCGGCCGGAGTCCAGGTTTTTCAGTTCGTTGACCTTGTTGTACAGCCGATTTTCCATGTTGCAGATGCCTTTGATAAAAGGAAGCAATTCCTTGCCTTCTGCGGTGAGGACGGTACCGCCATAATTTCTGACGAAGAGCTTGATGTCCAGTTCTTCCTCTAATGTGTTGATCAGATAGCTCATACCCGTCTGGGTATAGCCCAGAAGATCGGCGGCATGTTTGATGCTGCCCATCTCTGCAACCTTTAGAAATGCGTTGTATTTTGGATTATTCATAGTCCCTCCTGCAGGGTAAAAGTTTTTCTGTAAATTGATAGCGGAAATTCTCGTTTTACATGTATTAATAAAAGTATTATACTATGATTAAAAAGAAAAGACAAATAGAGAAGTGAAGGGGGAGGTGTCAGATATGAAGGCAATTTACAAAATTTTAAAGGGAATCGAATATAACCGCGCGGAACAGCGAGATTTTATTATGGAAAACTACAAAAGAAGAGCTGAAGATGTTTCGATGCCGTGGGAAAAATACCTAATCAAGGACAATGCGGTTAAATCCGACGAACAAAGTGCATAGTTGTTTACAAATTTAGATAAAAGATAAAAGATGGCTCCTGTGCCCGCCGGGTATGGGAGTTTTCTTTTGACCAACCTTGGATTGATGTTACAGAGAAATATTCCAGCTGCCTGACAGTTAAGCAGAACAGGAGACTCCTGGATGGCGTGCATAACAGAAATGGCTATTTTAGAGAAATCTGCGTAACACAGAGGGCTGGATGTGGAGTCAGTTAAGCAGAACAAGAGACTTTGAAGGGGAATGCATAACGGAAATGGCTATTTTAGAAAAATCTGCGTAACACAGAGGGCTGGATATGGAGTCAGTTAAGCAGAACAGAAGGTTTTGAGGTGGATTGCATAACAGAAATGGCTATTTTAAAGAAATCTGCGTAACATGGCCAGCAGTAAACCTGATGATCGTCAGCTTGGTATTGAAGCATCTTGAATGAACACAGAATAAAGGGCAATCTAAAAAGTATTAGAAAGTGAACTTTTCTTTTTGTGCAAGTTGTGATATAATGAACGCGTTGATTTAAAACGGTGTTGCCTTTTTGCCCCGTGAGCGTCGCAATCGGCTAGGCAAAACGGACAGCGTAGCGAACAACGTGAGCGGAGGAGTATGCGAAGCATACGTTGTCGCGAGGAAGCATCCATTGAATCTCTAAAAAATAATATGCGCCTATAGCTCAGGGGATAGAGTGGCACACTCCGAATGTGAAGGTCGCAGGTTCGAATCCTGTTAGGCGCACCAAAAATAGATAGGCTCCTGCCTATCTATTTTTTTGCGCATAGGAATTGAAGGATTCGAACCTGAAAAGGCGCGAGGGTGAAGTTCGCAAGTCCGGTGGAGCTTGCGAATAGCGAGCGGTTCAAGGCGACCGAAAGAGGAGCCGCAGAACGGTGGCTGCGAAGCGGACACGAAATCCTGTTAGGCGCACCATAGAAAAACCATCGAAATACGTTGAAAATTCAATAGTATCGGTGGTTTTTTATTTTGCGCTGAATGAAAATTGCTGTAAAAAAATATGCGATTTAATACAATTCATTGCATTCAAGTGTTGCACCCACTGTTACACCCTTTTATGCAGAATAAAAAGCTTATCCTGCTTTGCACTGACAAGGGTTATACTTCTTTGCCGGCATCAAATAAAGTCACGCTCATTGTGTTTTAGACGTTTTATGCAGGGGTGCATTTTTGATGCAATCTGGAATCGCCCAAATTTCTAGCCTTTATGACATAATCTTCCTCCTTTGTGAACGAATCCGAGAGAATTAAAAATATTTTGAATAATTATTAATCCAGTAAATGCAACTGGATTCTTGAGGCAGACGCATGATAAGCGTGTCAATGACTTTCCTTTGGCACGCTTATTGCTATTTTCTATGTCGTCCGTTATCAATCTGGTACCAGCAATTATCATTTAATTAGGAGGTTAAGTTATGTTTAATTCTATCGTGACCACGTTGAACGACATCTTGTGGGCGACACCTTTACCGATCCTCTGCCTGGGCGGTGGGCTGCTTTTTACCATCGTTTTGCGGGTTCCGCAGCTTAGGCACATCAAAATCATGGTAAAGATGCTTTTTGGCAGTAAGTCATCCGATACGGGGCTCTCCTCGTTTCAATCTTTTTGCCTGGCTATCGCCGGCCGTGTAGGAACCGGCAATATCGCCGGCGTCGCTACAGGGATTTGCTTTGGCGGGCCGGGAGCGCTTTTCTGGATGTGGATGGTGGCCATCTTTGGCGCAGCGACATCCTTTATTGAATGCTCTATGTCACAGCTTTACAAGGAAGTAAGGGACGGAGAGTATCGAGGCAACGCCGCTTACTATTTTGGCAAGCGGTTCAATATCAGAGCCTTTGGCCTGATTTATGGCGTCATATTCATCGCAGCAGAAGCTATGACACAAAACTGCCTGCAGGCGAATGCCTGCGCACAGGCGCTGAACACTTCTTTTAACGTTCCAGTGTGGGTGACGGCAGTCGTCATGGCAGCCCTTGTCGCTTACATTACTTTCGGCGGTTCAAAGAGAGTCGGACGTTTTGCCGAAATCGTCGTGCCTGTCATGGCAGCAGCCTACATCATCGTTGCGCTGATTATTCTGGCACTGAACATTACCAGCGTACCGGCGGCTTTCGGACTGGTTTTCAAATCCGCTTTCACACCGGGATCTGTCTTTGGCGGGGCACTGGGCAGCGCGGTCATCTGGGGAACAAAGAGGGCCGTCTATTCCTCTGAAACAGGCATGTCCACAGCAACGCCGTCTGCCGGCGCGGCGGAAGTATCACATCCCGCTAAGCAGGGCTTGGTTCAGGCGTTTTCCGTATACATCGACACCCTGTTTGTCTGTACTGCAACAGGTATCATCATGATTCTGACCAATGTATTCAACTGTGTGGGTGAATCCGGCGAATACTTGATTCAGTCAAGCATCCTCGGTGAAAACGCAGATCCCGGCGCTCCATGGGTTCAGGCAGCCATTGGCACGGTGTTCTCCTGGGGGCCTGGATTCATTTCCATCGCTCTCGTGTTCTTTGCATTCACTACCTGCATGAACCAGATGTACAACTGCGAATCTACTTTGACTTTCTTCTTCAAAGGCACAACGCCAAAGTGGGCGACCATGGGGCTTAGGATCTTGTTTCTGGCATTTGTCGTATACGCAGGTGTCATTGAGAGTACGACTGCATGGGCTTTTGGTGATGTGGGGATCGGTTTGATCACCTGGGGCAATATGATTTTCCTGATCACTTGTCTGCCGATAGCCAGAAAGCTGCTTCTGGACTTTGAAGAACAGAAAAAAGCAGGGAAGGATCCGATCTTTGATCCGGACAAGTTCAACTGGCCTGGCACCGAAACCTGGCGGGGCATCCGTGACAGATATCTGTCAGGAGAACTGCCAAGTGATCCTAACTTTTTACCAAAGGAAAAATAGCAGAATCAATGGAGCAGGGCTGCCAACCGGCAGCTCTGCGTTTCAAAAGGAGAACATAAAAATGATGCAAATGAGTAAAAGTGCTCTGACAATGCCGACTTCTGGCATCAGGGCCATGACAGTCTTGGCTGCAAAGTATGACAATGTTTTGAGCTTTGGCCTAGGAGAACCAGATTTCCCGACGCCGCAAAATATCATCAATGCCGGCCGCAACGCACTGGATGAGGGATGGACAAAATATGTCGCTAACCAGGGTATCGCGCCCCTTCTCAGTGCTTTGGCAGAGAAGATGAGAAAATATAATGGGATGGAGTATGTGACAGAAGAAAACCTGCACATCACCTTCGGCGCAGGCCAGGCCCTCCTTCTGACCATGGAGACCATTCTGGAACCAGGAGACGAAGTGATCGTGCCTACACCGTGCTTTCCAAACTACTTTGGATATATTCACATGGCTGGCGGTACTTCAGTCATCGTACCCACCTGTGAAGAAAATGGATTCCGGGTGACAGCAGAAGAGATCAAAGCAAAGATTACGACCAGGACAAAGGCGATCATTCTGAATTCGCCGTGTAATCCTACGGGCGCGGTATTGACAGAGGCGGATATACGGCAGATTGCTGCCGTTGCAGTGGAACACAATTTGATCGTCATTTCCGATGAACCATACGAAGCCATTATTTACGACGGACAAAAGAATTTCAGCATCGGATCTATTCCGGAGATGAAAGATTTGGTCATCACCATAAACAGCTTCTCGAAGTCCTATGCCATGACTGGCTGGCGAATCGGTTACGTGGCGGCACCTGTGGAGGTGAGAAAGCAGATGACCCTGCTACAGGAGAGCATGGGCTCCAGCGTGACAGCAGCCTGCCAGATAGCAGCCTGCGAGGCGATTACAGGTTCGCAGGAGTCTGTGGAGGGGATGCGCAGTCAGTATGAGAGACGGCGGGATATCCTGGTTGAAGGTCTGAATCAGGTACAGGGGTTTTCCTGCATCAAACCGGGAGGTGCCTTTTACGTTTTCCCAAATGTGAAGTCTTTTGGGATTTCATCTCAGGATCTGGCTGTCAAGATTCTTGATCAAGTGCAGGTGCTCACAACACCGGGCAGCGCTTTCGGAGACAGCGGGGAGGGCTATCTGCGTTTTTCCTACGCTTCCAGTGAAGAGACAATACGAGAAGGGCTTACTCGATTAAAGCACATGTTTGGCGAGAAATAGAGGTGGATTGGAGTGAAAATATTTATTTATAATTTGAGAGAGTATGACGAGAAGTTTTTCTTTGATCAACTGACACAGGAATATGGATTCGACTATACGGGTTATGACGACTATCAGACAGTGGAGAACATTCCCATGGTCAGAGGCCATGAAGCAGTTTCTATTCTCGCGTCAGAATGTACGGACGAGATGCTTGCGGCCTTTGCCGATAACGGCGTCAGATATATCCTGACCAGAAGCATCGGTACAGATCACATCAATCTGCAAAAGTGCAGAGAACTGGGTATTCGTGTCGGCCATTCACAGTATTCTCCTGACAGTGTAGCAAATTACACCATTATGTTGATGCTCATGGTCTGCAGAAGATTTGCCCATATTATGAAAAGAGCGGAACTGCAGGACTATTCTTTTAAGAACAAAATGGGCAGAGAGCTGTCAGGCTGCACAGTGGGTATCATCGGCACCGGCAGAATCGGTAAGACCGTAATCGACCATCTTGCCGGTTTTGGCTGCAAGATGCTGGCTTACGATCTCTATCAAAATCCGGAGGTGTCAGAGAGGGCGGAATATGTGTCATTAGAAGAACTCTTTGCACAGTCAGACATTGTCACCCTTCACACGCCGGCAACAAAAGAGAATTATCATTTGATCGACCGCGAAGCGATCAAAACCATGAAAGACGGGTGTATGATTATCAATGCAGCCAGAGGGACTTTGGTGGACAGTGATGCATTGATCGAGGGAATTGAGTCACGCAAAGTGGGCGGTGCGGCACTGGATGTGCTGGAAGATGAAGCCGGTCTTTATTTCCTCAATCGATCGGGAGAGGTCATTTCTAACAGACAGATGGCCATTCTGAAAAGTTTTCCGAACGTCATCCTCTCGCCGCATACTGCATTCTATACAGATGAAGCAGTTTCCGACATGTGCAGATGCGTGTTCGAGTCCGTGAGAGCTTTTGAAGCGGGAGAGGTAAACCCCTTAGAAGCTTAGTACCTTGCTTACATTAATATTTTAAAAAGAAGAATAGCTCTTACAACATAAACAGCCCAGGTGTAACGCTGGATCAAGCATTACGCCCGGGCTGTTTTGCTCTAATAAGACAAGAATGGCAGTTTCAAACGCTTGCCTCTCTGCAATATGTAGAGCAGGGCATAGAGGACCAGAGGCATGATCATGCCGATCAAATCATAGGAAGATTGAATCAGCAGATTAAAGAGGGCATGCATGGTGATTGCGATGGACAGTAAGCCAAAGGTGCCGGTATAGAAGAGTTTTTTCTGTTTTTTTACATAACAGATGCCAGTGCCGATGTTGACCGTGCAGAGACCGTGCATCAGGCTGGCGGAAAAACCTCTTGCTACCGCCCAGGCCAGGGTGACACCGTCCAGGTATTCTACCAGAAGCACGGTGTTTTCCAGTACGGCAAAGCCGACACCTACGGCCATGGCGATGGGAAGCACCCGCCCCCGGCTGTCGTCCAATAACAGGGCGTAACAGAGCACCGGCAAAGCTTTTAGCAGCTCTTCCACCATGGGCGGAATCTTCTCTGAGAAACTGCGGGAGTCCAGACCCGAAAGCGGAAAGGCGATGGTATTGATTTCATAGGCGGCCAGTGCAGTGAATGCGCCCAGCAGAAAGAAGCCGATGATCCAGCGGGAGCGGGATTCCAGCAAAGGGAGCATCAGGAGCAGAGGGATGCTTAGACAGGAAAAAACTATATAAACCATTTGCGCACCCCCTTTTCGGCTAGCGGCAGCAATAAAACCAACAGGAGACAGGAGAGGATCGTAGCAATCCGCCTCACGCTCTCAGGAAAGAAAACAAATTGACTGAGCAGTTCTGTGATACAGAAGAAAACAGCACAGGCGTTGTATGGCCGCATCACGCGGATGATCCCCAGCTCCACATCGGGAAAGACCAGGTGCTTGACCGCAAAATAGAGAGTCAGGGTCATGGGAATGACCAGAAACAGAAAAGGAAGGCTGGCTGTCAGGCCGGCTTTTGCCATATTGAGGGTCAATAACCCCAGGGGAAGGATCAGGGGTATAGCTGCAGCCAGTCTGATTCTGCGATATTCTTTTTCTCCGCCGTCGGCCAGACGATCCATAGCGCCATAGTAGGAGGAGAGCAGAAAGAAATAACAGCCGATATGACCAAAATAGCCCACGTGAAATCCGGCAGGCTGGATTCCGTGGACTGCTTGATAGCAGGCGATGAACAATGTTCCGAAAAGGTAACTGATCATGCCGTATAACAGGATTTTAAAGAACAAAGGCTGGCGCCGCCGCAGGCAGGCAAAGGCTCCGTAGGCTACGGAAATCAATGCCGCTGCCGCCTGAATACCTGTCATGCTGATTCCTCCTGATCCTGCTTTTTCATTCGTCTCTTCATGATGAGCCACATGGCGAGCATGCCCAGAAGTACCCCTGCTAAGACGCTGACAGCAACTGGTGCAGCGCTTACGCCTCCCTCCTCCGAAGAAAAGAGACTCTGGCCGCGGGATACCGAATCCAGTGTCTTTGTGGAGCCCTGCATCGAGGCATTGGCGCTTTCCAGATAGGAATTGTACTGACCCATGAAATCCTGTACGGCTGTCATTTGGGATTGTACGTCAGTGCCCAGTTTTTCCAGATGAGACTGCAGGGTGCTGATGACTTTGCCAAACTCTTCAGCAGTATAGTTTCCAGACGCCGTCATCGGGTAAGAAAGTCCTTTTTCGTCCATGTAATACTGCAGTTCTCCCGGCAATGGGATAGGCTGGTCTTTTGCCTGCGTTTGCAGATTACGAGCCTGTTCCAGATATTGTGAAACGCGATTCTGCTCATTTTGAAGAGCGGTGATTTTGTCAATCTGCCCCGAGGCATTCTTCTTCGCCGCATTGGCCAGTTCCAACTGCAGTTTTGCAAATATTTGCTGCACCGAATCGGCAGAGTCGGTGCCAGTTATCATAGAACCGGTCTTTGGCGCATCCTGCGGATCTCCCAGAACGGAGGTGTCAATCTCTTTGATATTTCGAATCATTTTGGCTATCGTACCTACAGGCTTTTCCTCGTTCAAGGCGTCTGTAATCTGTTCTGATACTGTAATTGCCTGTTGCAGATCCTTTTGCAGAGTCTTCAGCGCATCGTTATCTGAAGCGTAAACCGGAAGGGTGAACAGGGGAATCAACGCCAGAACGAAAATAGCAGTCAATAACTTCTTACATTTTATCATTTCGATTTCTCCTTTCGAAAAAAATATCTTCCATCAAAAAGATATACGTAATAGCTGGCAAAACGTCCCAAGGGAAATCGCCGGGTTTTGTTCTATCCGATTGGCTAGTATCTGACGGATTGTGGTAGAATAATGTTTACAAAAGAGCGCACCAAAAGCGAGGAAATCACAAGTCATATGCAGTATGATGGTTTCAGGAGGTAAGAAGCATGGAATGGTTAAAAAATCTGAGCGATGCAATCGCTTATATCGAGGAACATCTGGACGACGAAATTTCTTATGAAAGAGCGGCAGAAATCGCCTGCTGCTCTCCCAACTACTTTCAGCGCATGTTTTCCTATGTGGCTGGAATATCATTGTCTGACTATATTCGCCGCCGCCGCATGACCCAGGCGGCTTTCGACTTGCAGCACAGGAATGTCAAAGTGATCGATGTCGCTCTGAAATACGGCTATACCTCCCCAACGGCTTTTAACCGCGCGTTTCAGTCTGTCCACGGAATTTCTCCGAACGCAGCGAAAGGCGGGGGCAGGCTGATCAACGCATATCCGCCCATCAAATTTTCAGTGGCGATTACAGGAGGGAGCGCAATGCCATATAGAATTGAAGAAAAAGAAGCCATGAGAGTGGTCGGCATCAGAACGCCGCTTACGGATAACATGGAAGAGAATCAAAAGAAGGTGCCGGGATTCTGGGAGGAGACTTTGCAGGGCGGCAGCTTTCAGGAAATCTGCCAATTTGCAAATCGGCTGCCGGAAGTGATTTTGGGGATTACAGAATATCAGAGCTGCGGCAAAATGTATTACTATATCGCGGCAGCTACAGATCTGCCAGTTCCACCTGGCATGCATGAACTTGAAATTCCTGCGGCAACGTGGGCCGTGTTTGAAAACGAGGGCCACTTCAAGGAAACGGTACAGAGTGTTTTTCGGCGCTTTTTGACAGAATGGCTGCCCTTTTCCGGTTACACTTACACGGAACTTCCCAATATAGAGGTATATCCCATTAATGAAGATCGAAAAGGCCATACGGAGGTCTGGATTGCAATCAAAAAAGAAGGAGAGGAAAGAAATGAGTGATCAAATAGAAATCAGGGAAGTTGAACCGATGCGCGTAGCATATATGCGCTATCAAGGGAAAGCGTACGAAGCAAACGGAGTTTTTCCCGAGGTCTTTAAATCGATCCGCGGAAAGACAAACGGGGCGCCTTTTTTCTGTTACTACGAAATGGATCCCCAAACAAAGCAAGGTGTTTTGGAACTATGCGTTCCCACGGCGGAAACACCAAAGGGAAATGGAATTGAAGTCAAAGAGATGCCGCGTATCAAAGCGCTCTGTGCGACCCATATCGGTTCCTATGAGACGATGGAGCGCACCTATGGGAGAATCGACAGCTATGCGGCAGAGCATCACCTGCGGCTACAGATGCCTTTTAGAGAAGTGTTCATAAAAGGACCAGGCATGATTCTCAAAGGGAACCCGGAAAAATACATAACGGAAATTCTCTTTCCGATTGAGGAGGACTGAGATGGAAGCCATTGCTGTAGAAAACTTGACCAAGCAGTATCACAATGGGGTACAAGCCCTGAACGGTCTCTCCCTGACAGTAGAGGAAGGGGAAATCTTTTCCCTTCTGGGACAGAATGGCTCCGGCAAGTCAACCTTGATCAACATTTTGACCACTTACCTTCTGCCCACATCCGGCAGAGCAGCGTTGTTTGGTAAGGATGTCAGCAGAGAGGCGTCTTCTATCCGCTCGAAGATTGCCTGTGTCGCACAGAAGACCTCCATTGATCCTTATTTGTCCCTGCGTGAGAATATGATGTTTCAAAGCCGTCTGCACAAAGTTCCAAAGCCGGAAGCGGAGCAGCGAATGAAAGCTTTGATCGAGGCCTTTGGCCTGGAACGATATTTAGATTATCCTGTAAATTCATACTCTGGAGGTATCAGACGACGTCTGGATATCGCCCTCAATATGATGTCTGATCCAAAGATTTTATTCTTGGATGAACCGACAGTAGGCATGGATATTCAATCACGACAGGCTATGCAGGAAATGATGCGTAAAATACGCAGAGATTTCGGCACCACCATATTTTTGACGACCCATTATCTGGAGGAGGCTGACAGTCTCAGCGACAGGATCTGCATTATCCGAGACGGCAAGGAAGCTGTCCAGGGAAGGCCAAAGGATTTGCGCAGGTACTTAAGACAAAATTTCTTGAAAGTGTCTTTTGAGGATGGGATTTCTGCCAAAGCGGCAATGACCCACCTGCCTGAGATTTTTTCTGTTGATACGGTGCGATGGAAGGAAAATGCAGCACAATTTCCCATAGAAGACAGACAAAAGGCATTAACGCAGACAGCGGAGGCTTTGCTGAACAGAAAACTGCAGTTTAAAGGTCTGGAAATCGTAGAACCATCTATAGAAGAGGTGTTTATTCATTTAACTTGCGAGAGGGGAGAAGTGACATGAGTGTCGTACCATTGCTTTGGCGTAATATGAAATGGCGTTATCATAACGCATTTACCATTGTCATGACGATTTTGCAGCCCATGCTCTGGCTGGTATTGTATAGTGCAGTGGCAGGGCAGACCATGAAAGGCGCTGGAATTTCTAATTATACCGCATTTATATTGCCCGGTCTAGTTGTTTTGGTCTCCTTCAGCGCCTGCAGCAGCGGAGGAATTATGAATTACCTGATGAAAGCGGAGGGCAGTTTTTATCGTATCTTGATTGCGCCAGTACCGAGAGCAGCCATCATCACGGCGCAAATTCTGGAGGCTGTCTTCTGTACCTTTCTTGAGGTAGGAATCCTATTCGGGGCAGGTCTTTTCTTCTCTGTGAGAATTGCTTCGGGATTTGCCGGCATGCTTTTGATCGTACTGATCGTATTTTTAACAGCATGTTTCCTGGCGGGGCTGACCTATACAATCAGTCTGCGCCTGCCAAATGAAGTCATCTATGAAACGGTGATGAACGCTATCGTACTGCTGGCATTTTTCCTCAGCACAGCCTTGTTTCCAGCGGACACCCTGACTGGACCGCTGAAAATAGCTGTCAATCTCAATCCTTTTACCCATGTGATAAACATCTTGCGTGGGTTAATCTTACAAGGCGAAATCGATATGGACGGGCTTGCGCGAATCGTAATCTTATTATTCCTTCTGTGCGCTGGCAGTTTCTATTTCGCGCTGCGCTGCTTAAAAAGAGAAATGAGTCTGTGACGAATAGGCCAAACAAAATCAAAAGTAAATTGTATTAGAACTATAGGTAAACCATCCTTTTGTAGAATGTAAACTGTTACAAGTACAAGAGGATGGTTTCTTATGTACTAAAAAAGATTAAGAAGGGAATTTATTTATGAGCATTATGAGATTAGAAAACGTGAAATACGCTTATGTAACTGGAAAACCGGTACTAAGAGGTATTTCTGAAGAATTGGAAGCAGGTAAAATCTACGCGATTTTAGGTCCGTCAGGTTGTGGAAAGACCACCTTATTGTCGTTACTGGGAGGATTAGACAGTCCCATAAGCGGTAAGATCTATTTTGCAGAGCAGGATATTGAGCAGGATGGATTGATGAAACATCGCAGGGAGCATGTCTCATTTATCTTTCAAAGCTACAATCTGATAGATTATCTTACTCCGGTGGAAAACGTAGCCTTAACATCTCGTCTGCCTGCCTTACCCGTTTTACAAAAACTGGGACTGACGAGAGAAGAAGCAAAGCGCAACGTACTAAAACTCTCTGGCGGTCAGCAGCAGCGCGTGGCAATTGCTCGTGCTCTGACCAGTGAAGCACCTGTCATTTTGGCCGATGAACCTACCGGCAATCTGGATGAAAATACGGCTGCTGAGATTGTGGAGCTTTTAAAGCAGAGTGCTCACCAGATGAATAAGTGCGTGGTGGTGGTAACCCATTCACACGAACTTGCAGAACAGGCGGACGTTATTTTTAAGCTGCACAAGGGAAATATGCAAGTGCTGAACAGATATTAAACAGAAACAGGATGACGTGCAGGCTGGTCATCCAATTAAGAAAAGGGGATAATATATATGAATTTAAGTAAACGTGCTTTTCTATACGTTATAAGGAAACGGGGAAAAAGTTTATTACTGATTCTCATCTTTTTTATCATCGCTTCTCTCGTATTATGCGGTCTGGCTTCGCTGGAAGCAGAGCGCAATAAATCCCATGAACTGCGGGGAACGACGGGTGCAGGCTTTACTATAAAAGCAAAGGAACGGTGGGGGGATTCTGAGAATGACGGTTCGGGTAATTTCAGCAACGTTGCTGAAACCAAACCACTGTCTAAGAAAATGATAGAAAAAATCATGTCTATAGATGGGATCAAGGCGTACAATGCTAATTTTCCCACAGTTCTGGCTTTCTATGACGAGGACGGAACTCCATATAGAAATGATTATAACGATGTTGATCCAGATAGCAGTGACTATCCATTAAATCTTTTTCAGGGAAATAGCTGTACAAATACAGAATATGCGGCTTGGTTTTTAAACAGAAAAATCGCTCTCACAGAGGGACGGCATATTACAAAGTCAGATCAAAACACGATTATCATCAGTGATAAGCTTGCTAAAAGGCTGGGACTAAAACTGGGAGATAAGATTTCTGCGGTTATTAATCCGCAGGAGGATGATCCATATGTAACTTTGACCATCGTCGGACTTTTTGAGGTTTTAGCTGATGAAGAAGATCCCCAAAATAGCTTGGACAGTATGACGTTAAATGACCTCTATGGCGGTTACTCTTACAACTGGTTTACCGATATGAAGTCTATGGAGACATTGAACAAAAACTATTCTGATGGGAAGGACTCTTTAGAAGAGAGTTGCAATTTGACCGACTTTTATGTGAATGATCCCAAAAATCTGGAACGGATCATGCAAGCTGTGCAAGATATCAAAGGGATTGATTGGGATGATTACGAACTCATTGCCAATGATGAGGTCTACGAACGCGCAGGAGATTCCATGTCGAAAATCAGTTCCTTGATACGTACGTTGATGATAATTATCGTCGCAATCAGTATGTGCATTGTCACATTGCTTCTCACGCTGTGGGTAAGAAGCAGGATGCATGAGACTGGAATATTGTTAGCAGCTGGAATTACGAAGATCTCCATCTTGCTTCAATATATTTTGGAAATCATGTTGCTTGCTTTGTGCAGTATTCCGCTGGCCTATGTGTGCAGCAGATGGATTGCCGAAGGCATTGGAAGGATGTTGGGGGAAACTGGCGTTATCGTTACGACGCAGCATCTTGCGCTTGTATGCAGTTTTGGCATACCTCTCTTAATCGCAGCAGTTTTACTGTCCAGCATCCCTATGATGCGTCTTTCTCCGAAGGAGATTCTGACGAAGACAAATTAGGATGGTGGTGTAATGATGAATCTATGGAGAAGGGCATATCTGTATACTGTCCGAAAAAAAGGGAAGAGCGTATTAATGCTTTTAATTTTATTAATGATGTCGACGATGATGCTGACCTGCCTGTCAATCCAGTCCGCCAGCGACAAGGCGGCACTTGACATTCGCAAAGCACTTACCGGAGGCTTTACCATCAACGCTACACATCTGAACGATTTCCTGGATGGGTCTGCAGTTGCGCGGATTTTGAAAACTGCCGGTGTTTTGGCAGACTTCAATGCCCGCTCCTACTATCGGGCTGAGTATCGCAGAGAAGACGGCAGTAAATTGGCAATCAAAGAGGACGGCGCCGCTCAGCCACTGGCAGGAGATGCACACACGGGGAAAATCATTGCGCAAGTCCGCTCTGTACAGGATGCCTACTTTACAGAATTAGGCTTTAAACTGATTCAGGGGTGTCACATTCTGCAATCAGATAAAAATGTAATTTTAATCAGCGATGATTTTGCAGATAGAAACTCACTAAAGCTGGGTGATCATATCATTCTCGCTGAGCACGATTTGAATCGGCAGGTGAAAGTGCAGATAATTGGCATTTTTACGCCGACAGAAGAGATGGAATCTACTGCAATGACGCCGCCGGAGCTGCTGTATGAAAATATCGGATTTACTGATCAAGGGACATATTCACAGCTGTATTTTGATGATGGAAAAAATCACTATCAGTATGGTGACTTTGGCGTGGAAGACCCAGCGCAGCTGGATACCGTTGTCTCCAAGATTAAAAAAATTCCTAATGTCAACTGGAAAGACAGCACTATCGCCAAAGAGGATGCTGATTACCGGAATGCGAGGCTGCAGCTGACGGCCCTGCAAGATCTGACGACGACGATTGTAACGATTCTGATTGTCATCAGCATTTCTTTGCTAGCGGTTATCCTTCTGCTCTGGGAAAGAAACCGCATACCAGAAATCGGCATGATGCTGGCAATGGGGATCAGCAAGGGCAGCATTCTCTTACAGCATATGATGGAAATGTTATCTATTGCAATATTGTCTTTTGGGCTATCTTTTTTTACCAGCTCACTCATGGCACAAACCGTTGGTAATACTCTATTTGAGCAGGCTACAGCAGAAGAGCGCTTAACCAACACCCTTGACTCTATTCAAATTGTCATCACGTTCTCGGATCTGTTGTTGGTGTATGTCATTGGAACCGGTATTCTTCTTTTATCTGTTATATTGGCATCATACCCTGTTATGCGGTTGAAGCCGAAACAGATTTTGACAAAGATGAGCTGAAGAAGACCATTTACTTGACAGAACAGAATATTCAATATAAAATAATAGATGTTATATAACATCTATTATTTTATATTGAAGGAGGAAGAGATATGCCGCCAAAAGTGAAAACTAGTAAAGATGATATAGTGAAGGCTGCTCTGGAAGTGGCAAAGAAGGAGGGGGTTTCCGCCATATCAGCCAAAAGTGTTTCCTCTCAATTGGGAACCTCTGTCGCACCGATTTTCAGGGTCTTTGCCACCATTGAGGAACTGAGAAATGAAACGGTATCGCAAATTTATGCGCAGTATATTGCGTATTTGAAGGACTATCCCTTTGAACGCAGCAAGTTCTTCACCTATGGTCTTGCCTACATTCAGTTCGCGAAGGAATACCCTAATTTGTTCAACGCGTTGATGGAATGGGGATTTTTTACGGCAGATGCCATTGGGAAAGAAGTATCCAACCAATTCGGATTTATTGAGGACAGTGTAGCGTCTTTGAGCAGCTTGAGTGTCGAACAGGCACAAGAATTGTTCTATCATGTCTGGCTCTACACCCACGGGATTGCCTGCCTGATATGTAAAGGCTCGCTTCATTTATCAGAGGAGGAAGAGAAGAAGCTGCTGATTACAGCCTTCGAGTCTTTTCTCAGAAATTATCAATAATTGTATCTGCGCCATTAGAATAGGAGAAAAAATGAATACGCTGATGATAAGAGAATTTGGAGATTTCAGAATACCGGATTCAAATTGTTTTGACCTGACAAAAATAAATATTGCAGACTGCATCGGCTGCTGGACTTGCTGGTGGAAAACCCCAGGCATCTGCATTCACGAGGATTTAGCGGATTTTTACCGCAGTTATATCAACGCTGACAAAGTAATCATCTTCGCAAAATTAGAAAATGGATTTGTCAGCAGTAAGCTGAAGACACTGCTGGACCGCATGATTCCACTTTTCTTGCCTTATACGATCTTTGAAAAAGGGGGAACCTGGCATGTGCCTCGCTATCCAAAATATCCCGCCATGGCGTTCTACTATGAATGTGAATTTGAGGAGGAAGAGGATCGACATATTTTACACGATTACATACACAAAGTAATTGAACAATTCCACTCAAAGGAGATCTGCATCGGACATGTCTCTCAGTTTCAGGAGGCCTCATTATGAAGACGATTTTATTAAATGGTTCACCTAAGGGGAACACGCAGAGCTCGGGCAGTTACTTTTTAGCAAAGGCTTTTGCCAGCGGTATGAAAGAACCCTGTGAAATTCGATCAGTCTATAAGGAAGACCGATGGGAGCTGCTTCAATATGTCAGTCAGTTTGAACGGATCATCTTTTTCACGCCTAACTACATTCATTCGATTCCCGCCAGAACCTTAGATTTTCTGTATGCCTTACCGAAAGGGTCAGAAGGGCAGTCTCTCGGTTTTATCATTCAGTCGGGGTATCCGGAAAGTGCAGAAAGCGAAATCGCAGGCCGCTTTTTTAAACGGTTTGCTTCTCGTCTGCAGTATGAGTATTTAGGAACTGTTGTAAAAGGGGAATGTGCAGGACTTGCCATCATGCCGGAGAAATTCGGTAAATTAGAAAAGAAATTTGCAGAATTCGGCGCGCTGTATGAAGAACGCGGTTTTTTTGACGAAACTTACGTCAGAGATTTTGCCAAACCTTATACGATCTCTAAGCCGATGGCGCTGCTGCTTAATATGACCAACCCCATTGGAAACATTCTGGGCTGGCACAAGATCATGAAAGCAAATGGCGCCTATGATAACAGACGGGATAGGCCTTATTTACGGCTCTAAACACTCACATTTGTTTCTAAAACTGAAGAGAATATTATAGAAGTAATCATTCTCTATAATCTGGTCGATTTTTAAAGAAGGTGCACCGCGTGTATCGCTCAAAACGGTCAGCGACTCAAAAGAGCCGATCAAGACAATGGGCGGGATGACAATCGTACCGGACTGCTTAATTGGAGATATTGTCGTCAGTGAAACAAACCTATTACTCTTACCGGGCGCAAATACATGGAACGATCAAAGACACGGCGCTATCATCAAAAAGGCAGACGAGTTTCTCTCTTTAGGCGCTGCCGTGTGCGCAATCTGTGGAGCCACCGCTGCCCTCGAGGGTCTTGGGCTATTAGATCAGCGACCCCATACCAGCAATGGGCCAGGATTCCTTGAAATGG
This sequence comes from Emergencia timonensis, assembly GCF_900086585.1. Taxonomy (GTDB): domain Bacteria; phylum Bacillota; class Clostridia; order Peptostreptococcales; family Anaerovoracaceae; genus Senimuribacter; species Senimuribacter timonensis. The sequence goes on along the minus strand of NZ_FLKM01000009.1, from coordinate 2,010,050 downwards.
TCTCACCTGGTTATCAAGGACAGAACTTTTATGTAGATGAGCCATCAGTAGCAGACGACAACCTGCTTACTGCCAGCAGCACCGGCGGTCTGCTGTGGACAAAACAAATTATCGAGCGTTTAGGCGTTTTTGAAGCAAACACCCTGGAAGCCTGGTATGCGTATTTTAGTACCGGCGAACTGGAGCATTTCTTTGCTCTCATGCAGACTCTGCCGTCTGGCAATGGAAATTGATACATCTTTCAAAGAGAAAAGCGGGTGAATGTGACCGACACTTCATCCGCTTTTTGTATTCCTGAATGGCTGTTACCTATCTCAGTATTTATTTAGAATTTCTATTAACTCTTTTTTAGTCAGAGAAATCGCCTTTTTTTCGGCGAGAAGTGAGTTGATGATCTTGTCTCCGATACCGCCTGTATAATCTGAAGCGTTTTCTCTCACGATATACAGATTCTGCGATGAGAGATGTTCTAAAATTTCTATATTTTTCAGGTTGCTTCTGCCGATATCGACATCGGTCAGAACTACCAAATCGGCAGACTCTATTGCCAGCAGGTTCTCATCGAATGCTTCGCCACTGATCTCGCAGTAGGGTTTTTCTGCGATGGTCTTGATACCCAGGGATCTGCAGAGTTCATAATCACTGTCGCCAACATTCAGCACGCCGCAGCTGACTTCATAACCTTTGTTGTGGAAGGCTTCGATGATATAACTGCCGCTGCCGCCGCCGCAGATGATGTGGACCCTTTTTCCGTTGCTCTTGCGCTGTGCGCTCTTGTTGCTGCGCAGGGGCACGATTTCAGAAGCGCCTGTCAGTGGGTTTTCCCGCACGACCAGGTCGATCTTGTAGACCGGTTTCAGCACCTCTTCGCGGATGACCTCACTGACTTTGCCGTCTCTGACTTTCTGTCCCTCATTTAAAACGAGAATTCTGTCAGAAAAACGGGCTGCCATGTTGATATCGTGTAGGACTGCGAAAATGGTGATGCCTTGCTCCCGGTTTAACTTCTGCATCAGTTGCATGACTTCCAGGGTATATTGAATATCCAAGTGGTTGGTCGGCTCATCCACGATTAAAAGCTGCGGCTGCTGTGCTAAAGCGGCTGAAATAATAATTCGCTGCCGTTCTCCTCCGGAGAGCTGAGTGATTTTTCGCTCTCTCAGATGAAGGGTTCCCGTCTGCTCCAGGGCTTGGTCGATCAGCTTGTAATCTTCTTCCGTTTCGGACTGCATCCTCTTAAGAAAGGGATGTCTGCCCATGGCGACGATTTCTTTGGCTTTGAAAGCGAAGCTTGCCTGAAAAGTCTGAGGGACTACGGCAGTAATCTGTGCTCGCTCCTTCGCTGATAATTTCTCGTTATCTTTCCCGTTTATGTAGATTTTCCCTTTTCTGATTCCAACAATACCGGTAATGGCATGAATCAAAGTGGATTTGCCGGAGCCGTTGGGCCCGATGAGAGATACGAACTCTCCCCGCTTTACAGTGCAGGAAAAGTCTTTGATGATGTCTTTCTCATTATAACCGATGGTAACATTTTCAAATCTCAATATTTCTTCCATAATTAAAGCACCTCTGTATTCTTTGCTCTCAGCAGATAAATGAAGAAAGGCGCACCGATGATGGCCGTGACGATGCCTACTGGTATTTCAGAGGCGATAATGCTTCTGGATATGGTATCACAGATACAGAGGACAATTCCACCCAGAAGAAAAGACATAGGCAGCAGTTTTTTGTGAGCTGGTCCCCAGACTAGACGTACAATGTGGGGAGAACCCAACCCTACGAAGCCGATGATGCCGCTTACAGAAACACAGGCAGCCATGACCAGGGATGTTACGATGAAAAGAATCCTCTTGTTTTTTTCCACGTCGATGCCAAAACGTATGGCAGTCTCATCACCCAGTACGATGATATCCAGTTCCTTGGCGAAGAGGAAGATGACGATCAGCCCGATTATGATATAGGGGAGCACATTGAATACGTGATCCCAGCCTTTTGAGGAAAAGCTTCCTAAGGTCCAGAAATATATTTTTTTCATCTGATTGGCAGATAGCAGCATGGCAAAAGAAATCACTGCTGTCAGCAGTTGATTCACAGCAATGCCGCAGAGCAGCAGGGAAGTGGTATTGGCCTGCTTTCCGACTTTGGCGATATTGTAGACGAAGAAGATTGCCAAAATGGCTCCGCCAAAGGCGAAAAAAGAAATTGTATTCAGTCCCAGGAAGCTGGCGGGTATGGCTAAAATGATACCGATGGTAGCGCCAAAGGCAGCGCCGGAGGAAATCCCCAGCACAAAAGGATCAGCCATAGGATTCTTAAAAATTGCCTGGTATACACCGCCGCACAGAGCGAGTGCCCCTCCTACGAGAAAGGCCAGCAGACTTCTCGGAAAGCGCAGATCCCATATAATTGTATTCTTCGCTCCCAAGGCGTCTGCTTCCGTTTCCAACAGTCCCGTCATCTTATTTGTCAATACGATGAGGGTATCTTTGATCGTGATATCTGCTGCACCAAAAAAAGTACATACTAAGATTACTGCTGCTACACACAGCAAAGAGAAAATGACTGCAGCAATCCATCTTTTTTTCATATTAATCGTCCAACTTTCCTGTATGAATCAGTTCGCCCAGCGCTTTCAGACCTTCTAAAAATCTCGGACCATTTCTGGTGATTTTGTCCATGGTAGGGTCTTCGTAAGGGATGAAATACACTTCTTTATTCTTAAAGGCATTGATCTGGTCGAATCCGTCCGGTTTTACAAATTCTTTCTCTGATGAGAAGCAGAGATAAACCTGTGGATTTTCTTCAATGATTTTTTCGGCAGAAAGCTGCGGAGAACTGTAGTCAAAGTTCAGCGCGATGTTCTTTGCATTGATCAGATTTAAACTATTGCCCAGATAATCTTCTTTGCTGCTGGAGTATAAGTCTCCCAGATCGATGAAGACACTTTTTGTATCATATTTGGCAAATTCTGTTTTTATCTCTTCTGCTTCTTTTTTCATGCCGTCTACGATTTCCGCTGCCTTTTCGCTGGTGCCTGTAATCTGTCCTACATCCGTGATGCCTTTGTAAATGCCGTCCAAATCCTTAGCTCCGATAGAATAGACGTTAATTCCGGCTTCGTTGAGAGCGGATACGGAGTCTGCCGCAGTCTGTCCGGATACAAAGACGACATCGGCTTCGAGCTCAATGATCTTCTCCACATTTCCGCTGTTGGTATCCCCGATTTTTTCGATGCTCTGTGCCGCTTTCGGATAAGTGCACCAGTTGGAAACTCCAACAACCTGGTCGCCAAGGCCCAGGGCGAAGAGGATTTCTGTGCAGCTTGGCGATAGAGAAGCAATTCTCTGTGGTGCTTCGGTAAATTCCATTTCTGTTCCCAAGTAGTCGGTCACTGTCATAGGAAAGGATTTTGCTGTTTCTTCTGTTTCACTGCCTTCTCCTCCAGAACTGCAGGCCGTCAAGGCTAAAGTCAAAACTATAATTAGAAAAACCGCTGTTATTTTTTTCATTTGTTCCTCCTAAAATTATCAATAAATCGACATTTTTTCGTATTTAAAAATTATATCCCATAGGTGTCCATTTGTCCAATAGCAAAAAATAACGTGGGCAATCTCCTTTTATCAGAAGACTGCCCCCTATGTGTTGGTACTATTCTTTCTCTGCTAATTCATCTAGCGCTTTTCGATTGTTTTTCAAAAGTACTAATAGTGCTTTTTTCTGATCTTCGCTGCACCCGCTGAGAATATTTCTGATTTCTGTTTCAAAATTAATTGTGTATTCATCAAGATTGTCATGGAGAAGCCAGTCGACAGAGACGTGTAAAACATTGGACGCTTTAACAAGGGTTTGAATGCCTATTCCAGTGTTTCCGTTTTCCATTCCACTGACATGAGCAACAGAAATATCCATCTTCTCGGCCAGATTTTCTTGGGTTAATTTTTCTTCTTTACGTGCAGTTCTAATTCTACGTCCTATTGCTTCATAATTTAGTTCAAATGCCTTATCTTTATCATTCATGATGCGAATTCCTTTCACTGCAGCTCCGATATATTATTAACATTATTGTATATTTAAGCGAAAAATATTATAATAAACTGTAAATAGAAGTTATTTTAGTTTTGATGAAATACGAAATCTCCATGAAATCTCCCTTGCCATTTCAGCTTGAAAGGGTTAGAATGAGCATAACATAATGGAGCGATTCGTTATGCAGGAGGCCGCAATGGATTACAAACCAATACCGCTGAAAAGCAAAAACGATTTTTTTAAGAATATACCGGGCAGTGTCTATCATTGTCAAAACGATCAGTATTTTACTATGATAGACACCAATGAGGAATTTCTGGATTTGGTGGGTTTTTCTTGTGAAGAGATTGCCATGCGGTTTCAAAACCGACTCCTTGAGATGATACATCCCTTTGAAAGAGAGGATGTGATTATGAAGCTGGAGGAGAGGCTGTCCAACTGCTCCAAATGTACCTCAAATTATCGTATTCTATGTAAAGATGGCAGTTACAAATGGATTTTGGATCATTGCAGAATCGTCAAAGATGCGGAAAACCAGGAGACGATTATAGGCATCATGCTCGAAACGACGGAGATTGAAAACACGCGTGAAGCATTAGAACTGACTTTGGACCGTCATCGTGTGATCATGGAACAGACTTCCGATATTTTATTTGAATGGGACATTACTACTGACAAAGTCCTTTGCTCCTCACATTGGAAAGAAAAATTCGGCTATGAACTGGGCATTTATAAGCTTAGTGATTGTTATCAGCTGCCTTACCTTCATCCGGATGATTTGCCGAAAGTGGAGAAATTGTCACTGGAGATACAAAGCAGAAATCCGTATCTGACAACGGAGCTTCGCATTCGGCAAAAAGAAGGGGACTATCTGTGGTGCCGCATCCGTATTTCCAACCAATTTGATGAATGGGGATGTCTGAACAAAGTAATCGGCGTCATTCAAGATATTGATGAAGAGAAACGAATGATTGAAAATCTGCGCAGGCGTGCGGAAAGAGATGCTCTGACAGGCCTTTATAATCGGGCGGAAACGCAGAAACAGATTAAGAATTACCTGGAACAGAAACCAGATGAATACAGCGCGCTGTTTATGATCGACACAGATAATTTTAAACTAGTCAATGATAAGGGTGGCCACCTTTTTGGTGACGCTGTGTTGTCAGAGATTGCAGCAGGAATGAAAAAAATCGTTCGCAAAAGTGACGTTGTCGGCAGAATCGGAGGAGATGAATTTACAATTTTTATCAAGAATATTTCCTCCGCAGAGGCGGCCAAGGTAAAGGCCCAGCAGCTGCTTGATATTTTTCATCATCTTTTTGAAAAGGACAAACAGAGTGTTGCCGTCACTTGCAGTATCGGCATCGCCATGTATCCGCGGGACGGCATTGATTTTCAATCGCTGTACGGCTCCGCGGACCAGGCTCTATACGATGCAAAAAATCGTGGCAAGAACTGTTACACGATGTATGAAAAAAACGGCAGAGAAAGATTCCTCAACATACATAATTCCAGCCTGGGCGCGGCAATTGACTCTGACGTGAGAGTGTCAGAGACGGGGCCTGAAGATTTAGTCAACTACGTGTTTCAAATTTTATACGATACTGAAGATACGGATGAAGCCATCAGACTGCTGTTAGAGATTATCGGAAAACGATTTGAAGTGAGCCGGGCCTATATCTTCGAGAACACGGACGATGGAAAGTACTGTGATAATACTTATGAATGGTGCAGCGAAGGCATTTTGCCAGAAAAAGAGATGCTGCAGCATGTGTCATATGAAGATTTGGATTCCTATGCAGACTTGTTTAAAGAAGATGCCGTCTTTTATTGCCGGGACATCAGCAAGCTGACTTCGCCTGCACAGATCGCTTTATTTGAGCGTCAGCATATTTGTTCCACTTTACAGTGTGCAATGATGGAGAACAGCAGCTTTGTCGGCTTTATTGGCTTTGACGAGTGTACGGGAACCAGGCTTTGGACCAAGGAAGAGGTGGGAACCTTATCGAGAATTTCACAGATGCTGTCCACTTTTTTGCAAAAGAAAAGAGCCCAGGAAAGAGATCATCGGATAGTAAGCCAGCTGCGAAATATCTTGGACATGCAGGACGCATACATCTATGTGATAGATAAGAACAACTATAAAATATTATATTTGAATCAAAAGACGAAGCTGCTGGATGCAAGTGCTAAACCAGGCATGTTCTGCTACGAGGCATTCTTCGGCAGGACTTTGCCATGTGTTAGCTGTCCGCTGCTCCACGAGGAAGTAAAGGAAGTCTATAATCCGAAATATGAAGTGTGGACAAGAGTACATATCGAACCGTTTCAATGGGAGAAGGAAGATGCATACTTGATATCCTGCTACGATATCACTGCATATATGAAAGATTAAAATCAAAAAGACACCAGATCTGAGAAATGGGCCTGGTGTTTTATTACCTTTGATGATTAAGGAGAAGAGAATGACTGGATTTAGAATCAAACGTGTAAATCTACCGGCAGAATTGGAGCTGGCTGTTGATTTCAAGAATTTCGTAAGGTATAGCAGAGAAGAGGAGATGGATCTCATCGATTTGAAAGTAGAAGGCCATGTCATGGAAGAGGGGGACTTAGGGCAGTTGACCTTTGAGAATGTCTTTTTCGATCACTGTATGTTCACTGCTGTGTCCCTCTACAACTGCACCTTTAAAAATGTGTATTTTGAAGGCTGCACCTTTCCCAGCTGTAATTTTTCTCATAGCTGGCTGAATCAGTGCAAGTTCAGCAATTGCCAGATGAAAGGTGCTGATTTTAGCGAAAGCAGTATTTCCAATACAGAATTTACAGAATGTAATCTGAAATACGTGAATTTTACTTCGTCCAAATTAAACAATTGTGAGGTGAAGGAAAGTGATTTGTCCGATGCTTTTTTTGCAACCTGTTCTCTGAAGCAGATGAAGCTGGATCAATCACAGTTTATCAATACGGAATTTTTTAAGACGCCCTTAAAAGATCTGGATTTTACTACTTGTATCCTCGAAGGAATCAGCGTTTCAACGGAAGGCAATGAGCTGAAGGGGGCCTTGGTTAACGTTTATCAGGCGGCGGAACTTGCCAAACTTCTGGGAATTGTTATCAAAGAAGACCTATGATTTACCGCATAAAAATTGACAGCACACCTGGGAAATGGTACTCTATTAATATGGAAAGAAAGGGTAAATTTATATCACAGAGGTTGAATCAATGAAAGATTATAAGTTAGAAAAGAAATTTTATGAGTTCCGTGATCTGCGTGAGCTGCTTCGAACTTCCGCAGAAAAGTATCCGGACAAGGTTGCCTTTGTCACCAAGATCAAAGATAAAGGGACAAAAGAAGTAAACTATATCAATACCACCTATGCCAACATGTTTGAAACCATGGAGTATCTCGGTACGGCGTTGATAGAAAAGGGTTACCAGGATAAACGAATCGCCGTGATCGGTGAAAACAGTTATCACTGGTGTCTTTCATACTTTACTGCAGGCTGCGGCGTAGGTGTTGTCGTGCCTCTGGATAAAGGGCTGCAGAAGGAGGAATTGGAAAGCTGTCTCAACAGGAGCAATGCAGAAGTTATCTTCTACGACAAAAAGCAAGCGAAAGTGATTGAACAGATTTACAAGGACCAGACGACAAACCTTTCACTTCTGATCGCCATGGACTTTGCGTCTCAAGAAGGTGAGAACATGATGAACCTGATCGATATGGGGCAGAAGCTGGTTGAGAATGGCGATAGAAGATATTTGGACGCAGAAATTGATCCTGACGCCCTGGGATTCCTTCTGTTTACATCAGGAACGACACAGCAGTCCAAAGCCGTCATGCTCTCACACAGAAACTTCATGAGCTGCAACTACGGCATGAACTGTGAAGAATTGTTTTTTCCCGACGATGTCAATATGATGATTCTGCCCCTGCATCACTGCTATGGAATGTCAGGTCTTTTGACCTTCCTGTCTCAGGGCATGAAAAACTGCTTCAGCGACGGACTTAAGTACATCACCATGAACATGAAAGAATATGGCGTATCGGTTATCATGAGTGTACCTCTTCTTTTGGAAAGTATGTACAAGAAGATCAACAAAGCCATCGAATCCCAAGGGATGGAAAGTAAGATTCAGTTTGCTCTGAAAGTCTGTCAGACTAGCGAAAAGGTGGGGATCAATCTTAGGAGAAGGATGTTCAAACCGATTATCGATCAATTGGGCGGCAGAATGCGCTTCATCATCAATGGTGCAGCAGCCCTGGACCCTGTCGTTTCAAAAGGGCTTAATGACTTCGGCATCCTGACCGTTCAAGGTTATGGATTGACAGAAACCTCACCGACCATTTCCAGCGAAACTTACCGTTATCTCAAACCTGGCTCAACGGGAAAACTGATGCCCAATGTGGAGGGCAGGATTCTCGAACCCAATGAAGAAGGCATCGGCGAACTGATTGTTCGCGGCGACAATGTGATGCTGGGTTATTATGACAACCAGGAAGCGACTGACGAGGTCATCAAGGATGGCTGGCTCTATACAGGAGATTTGGCCTATTTTGATGAAGAGGGTTATCTATTTATCTGTGGAAGAAAGAAAAATGTCATCGTCATGAAGAACGGAAAAAATGTCTTTCCGGAAGAAATTGAAAACTTGATTAACGTGCTTCCTTATGTAGAGGAAAGTATGGTATTTACCAGAGAAAAGGCCAACGATTTCGTTTTATGGGCAAAAGTCGTCTACGACAAGAACTATCTGACAGAAAACGATATGACCTTTGAACAGCTGCAGGCGTTATTTGATCAGGATATGACAGAGATCAATGCCGGTATGCCAGCTTATAAAATGGTTAAGAAATATTACTTGTCTGATAAGCCAACAATCAAAACGACCACAGCAAAGACAAAACGAGCTGATGAAATGAAAGAAATTCTAAAAGAGCTGACGGAACTGCAGCTGATTTAATCGAGGAGGACAATATGCAGAACTTTAATTATTCGATCCCGACGAAAGTTTATTTTGGCAAAGGACAGATTAAGAAGCTTTCAAAAATATCCCAGTTTGGGACTAAAGTTCTTATGGTTTACGGCGGAGGAAGTATCAAAGGCAACGGTATCTATGATAAGGCTGCGGCAGTTTTGAGAGAGAGCGGTGTCAGCTTTTTTGAGCTGTCAGGTGTTGATCCCAATCCTCGGATCGAAACCGTCGCTCTGGGCGCGAAGTTATGTAAGGAGAAAGAAATAGATGCTGTTTTGGCAATTGGAGGCGGCAGCACCATCGACTGTGCGAAGATGATTGCAGCGGCAGCAAAATATGACGGGGATCCTTGGGACCTGGTCTTAGACGGCAGCAAAATAAAAGACGCATTGCCAATTGTCACCATTCTTACTTTGGCTGCGACTGGATCTGAAATGGATGGATTTGCAGTGATATCCGATATGGATAAAAACGATAAGCTGGATACAGCCAGTGAATTGATTAAACCGGCGTTTTCAATCCTCGACCCTAAGTTTACTTACAGCGTATCGCAGAAACAAACTGCGGCCGGTACAGCGGATATCATGAGCCATGTCTTTGAAGTGTATTTTACTAGAGAGAAAGACGCTTTTCTGCAGGCCAGAATGTGTGAGGCCGTGCTGAAGACTTGTATTAAATATGGACCTGCGGCTATGGAAAATCCAGAGGATTATGACGCGAGAGCTAATTTGATGTGGGCCTCCAGCCTGGCGATCAACGGACTTCTGTCGTATGGCAGTGATGTGCAGTGGTGCGTTCATCCTATGGAACACGAACTCAGTGCATTTTACGATATTACCCATGGCGTCGGACTTGCCATTTTGACTCCGGTATGGATGGAATATGTATTGTCGGAGGCGACCATAGACAAATTCGTCGAATTTGGTATCAACGTATGGGGAATCGACGCAGAAAGAGAACCGCGGCAGATCGCAGAGGAATCCATTGACCGGACCAGAGCCTTCTTTGCGCAATTAGGACTTCCAAGAACTTTGGCTGACGTGGGCATCGGAGAAGAGAATCTGTCGAAAATGGCGGATAAGCTGGACGGATTGTTTACTGATACATACATCCCATTGACAGGTAATGAAGTATTAGAAATTTATAGACGCGCTTTATAATATTACAACACACAGACCATGAAAGACCTTGTACCGGATAAGATATCTGGTACAAGGTCTTTTGGAAGAGAGATGGAAAGGAGGAGCTATGGAATATATCACCAGGAGTATTGAACAGAGTTTCCTTGAGGCAAATAGAACATACAAAGTCGTTTTAGTGGTGGGAGCGGAACAGATTGGAAAGACCACCATGATGAAACACTTGTCCCAAGGTCAAAATCGCACTTATGTATCCCTTGATGATCTGCATCCGCGGACTTTGGCGGATACTGAACCCGATCTGTTCTTCGAGATTTTCAGACCGCCCGTTATCATCAACGAAATACATTTTGCACCGTCAATTCTACATAAAATGAAAGAAATTTGCGAGCAGAGTGAAGAGTCGGGATTGTTCTGGCTGGCTTGTCCGCCCAAGGCAGCTTTTATAAAAGACGCTAAGGACATACTGGGCAGCAGCGTTGTCGTTTTAGAAATGTATGGCTTGTCAATGAGAGAGAAGAAGAACCTTGCCTTGGAAGCGCCACTCCACTTTTCTTATGACGAAATGAAGGTTAGAGAACGATTGGCGCCGAAGAAAAATTCTGCAGAGACGTTTCGTCACATTTGGCGGGGTGGCCTGCCAGATATGATCGATATCTCACAGAAAAATAAAACAAAACGTTTTTGGCATTACTTTTACGAAGGGCTGATGTATCAGGTGCAGCAGAGTAAAAAGGTCAAACACCTTACGGAATTCAGCGATTTTCTCTCTGCCTGCGCCGTAAACATCTGTAAGGTTCTTTCTGTGAGGCGGCTGGCACAAGCGTCAGGCGTTTCCTGTCCGACAGCTACCAAATGGCTGCAGCTTTTGATTGATATAGGGGTCATATATCTGTTGGAACCGTATGAGAATGATGAAATACCGCGTTTGATCGGTAGGCCGAAGCTGTATTTTACTGATACGGGGCTCTGTTCCTATATTTCTAATTGGAAGACGCCGGAAGAACTGATGTATGGAGCAGAAAGCGCAGCCTATTTTGAGAATTTTGTCATCATGGAACTTGTAAAGAATTTCGCAAACCGAAGTGACGGCATAAAGCTGCGTTTTTTGCGAGACTGCAATTGCCGGGAAATTGATGTTGTCGTCGTTGCGGGAAGAAAACTTCATCCTTTTGAAATCGATAAAGCCGCGGCCCCTTGGAGAGACGTGACAAAGAAGTTTTCACTCTTTGACGAAAAGTCTATCATCAGAGGCAGCGGCGGTATTATATGTTCTTGTAAAGAAGTTGAACTGATCGACGAGCAGGATTATCTTCTTCCTTGTCATCTTCTCTAAAGAGAAGATCAACTCTCGATTTCGTTGATCAGGTTCACCATTTCGATGGCGCCTACTGCGCAGTCGTAACCCTTATTTCCGGCTTTCGTGCCAGCACGCTCGATGGCTTGCTCGATGTTGTCAGTAGTGAGGATTCCGAACATGACGGGCATATCAGCGTGCAATGAGACCGATGCGATGCCCTTTGATACTTCGGAGCATACGAAGTCGTAGTGAGACGTATTTCCTCTAATGACGGCGCCCAGGCAGATGACTGCGTCATATTTCCCGCTATTTACCATCTTCTGTGCAATGAGTGGTATTTCAAATGCGCCGGGACACCAAGCTACCTCAATTTGGTCCTCGTGGACATCGTGGCGTTTTAGTCCGTCTAAAGCGCCGCCAAGCAGCTTGGATACGATAAATTCGTTGAATCTGGCACAGACGATGCCCACCTTTATTTCTTTTGATACTAATTTTCCTTCATATACTTTCATTGAAAAACCTCCTTCGCCGGGACGTCCGGCATCGTTAATAATTTAGAATATGGCCCATTTTCTCTTGTTTTGTCTTCAGGTAGAAGAGATCATGGGTTGTAGCCGGCATTTCAATCGGTACACGATGGGTAATCTCCATGCCGAATTCCTTCAGTTCGTAAATCTTCTGCGGATTATTGGTCAGCAGACGCAGTGTCTTCGCACCCAGATCTTTTAATATCTGAGCGCCGATGTAGTATTCCCGCAGATCGCCGGCAAAACCCAGCGCCAGGTTGGCTTCTAAAGTGTCCATTCCTTGATCTTGCAGTTCATAAGCCTTCAGCTTATTGATGAGGCCGATCCCTCTGCCTTCTTGACGCATGTAAAGCAAAATGCCTCTGCCTTCCTTTTCAATCTGCATCAAAGCGGCAGAAAGCTGCTGCCCGCAGTCACATTTAGTAGAACCGAAAGCGTCTCCGGTCAGGCACTCGGAGTGTACTCGACAGAGCAGATCCTCTCCGTCTTTGATGTCGCCTTTGACCAGGGCGATATGGTGTTCTCCATTGAGCTTGTTCACATAACCGTGAGCGACAAAGCTTCCGAATTTTGTCGGCAGCTTGGTGACGGCAACACATTCGACCAGTTGATCGTGTTTTTTTCTGTATTCCTGCAGGTCTTTGATGGTGATGAATTTGATATCGTGCTTTGCCGCCAATTCTTTCAGTTCTGGCGTGCGCATCATGGTGCCGTCATCTCTCATGATTTCACAGCAGAGACCGCACTCCTCCAGGCCGGAAAGCCTCATCAGATCAACCGTTGCTTCAGTATGGCCATTTCGTTCCAAAACGCCGTTTTTCTTTGAAAGTAGCGGAAACATGTGACCAGGCCGCCTGAAGTCTTCTGGTTTTGCGTCTTTATCGACACATTTTCTGGCAGTAAAACCTCTTTCTTCAGCAGAAATGCCGGTAGTCGTTTCTACATGGTCGATGGAGACCGTAAAGGCAGTGCTGTGATTGTCGGTGTTTTCTTCAACCATCTGAGGAAGCTGGAGCTTGCGGCAGATTGCTTCGCCCATAGGCATGCAGATCAGTCCTTTGCCATATTTGGCCATAAAGTTTACGTTTTCTGTGGTGGCGGCCTCTGCGCTGCAGATGAAATCGCCCTCGTTTTCTCTGTCTGGGTCGTCTGTGCAGAGGATGATTTTTCCCTGACGCAGATCCTCTAAAGCCTCTTCGATGGTATTGAATTTAAAATCCTTCATAGTTACCTCCTATTAAAATCCGTTTTCTATTAAAAAATTTTCCGTAATTTTGCTCTCTTCTTGTGCGTTCTTTCCAAACTGCATAAAGCGCTCCACGTACTTTCCAATGCAGTCATTTTCCAAATTGATCGTATCGCCTGCTTTTTTTTCTGACAAGATGGTCTCTGTCAGAGTATGGGGGATAATGGAAACACTGAAAGTCTCCCTTGTGACCTTGGCTACCGTAAGGCTGATTCCATCAATGGCGATGGAGCCTTTCTCAATAATATAGCGCAGGAGCTGTTTTTCACATGTTATCGTATACCAGATTGCATTGGCATCTCTCTTTAGGCTGGTGATTTTTCCCGTTCCATCGATATGACCGCTGACAATATGTCCGCCAAATCTGCCGCAGGCAGCCATTGCCCGCTCCAGATTTACGTGACTGCCCGGCTTTAAACAACCGAGAGAGGACCGGTTCAAGGTTTCATGCATCACATCAGCAGTGAAACCGGCTTCATCAAAGGAGGTGACGGTCAGGCAGACGCCATTGACGGCGATGCTGTCTCCCAGACGGATGTCCTCCAATATTTTTTGACATTGAATACTGAGTACCGCGGCAGCTGCGATTTTATTGACGGCGCCTATGGTGCCGATTTCTTCTATCATTCCTGTGAACATGGCAATACCTCGCTTTCTATCAGAATGTCGTCGCCCATTGCAGTGAATTTTGGATTGACCAGCTGATATGCTTGGCTGGGAAGGGCAACACCCACTCCAGCTACGGGTGTCTTGGCCGTTTCGCCGCCGAAAATCTTCGGAGCGATATAAGTCTGTACTTTGTTTACGATACCAGCCTCTAAAGCGGACCAGTTTAAGGCCCCGCCGCCTTCCAGCAGAATACTGTCAATGCCGTCCGCAGCTAAGTCTTTCATCAGATGGGGCAGGGAGAGGTGGTTATCTGCTGATAGGGGAATTTCTAAGATACGGCAGCCCTGGTCAATGTAGGGCTGCTGTCTGCCCTTATCCCTGCAGGAAGTAGCGATGATGGTGGCAGCTTCTGCGGTGGTAGTGACAACCTTGGCAGTAATAGGGATTGTCAGCTGGCTGTCGCAGATAATGCGGATGGGGTGTTTACCGCCGTTTATTCTGCAGGTCAGCAGGGGATCGTCTTTGATGATTGTCCCTTTGCCCGCCATGATGGCCGCATAGTGATGCCGGTCTCTATGCACATTTTCCCGCGCTTTTTCACCAGTAATCCATTTTGATGCTCCCGTAACGGTGGCAATTTTGCCGTCCATAGTCATGGCATATTTCATGACCACATAGGGCGTCTGATGGGTGATAAAGTGAAAAAACACCGGATTTAAAGCATCACATTCCTCTTTCATAAAATCTGTCGTTACCTCGATACCGGCATCCTGGAGCATTTTGACCCCTTTACCGCTGACGAGGGGATTAGGATCACGCGAGCCGATAAAAACCTTTGACAGGCCACCTGCGATGATCGCCTCCGTGCATGGCGGCGTCTTGCCGTAGTGACAGCAGGGTTCCAGGGTGACGTACATGACAGCGCCTTTCGGATCTTCTGTACATGAGGCCAGCGCGTTCCTCTCAGCGTGAAGCTGTCCGTATTTTTCATGATAACCACGACCGATGATGCGGTCTTCTTTTACGATAACTGCGCCCACCAAAGGGTTGGGATTGGTAAATCCTCTTGCTTTTTCTGCCAGCTCTATTGCCAGCTCCATGTATTTTCTATTGCTCATGACAGTACCTCCTTATGCGGGAGCATTTTCAAAGTGCAGCGGCGGCAAATGCCGGCTAAATATATCTGCAAAAATAAATACCCTGAAACCGATGGGTTTCAGGGCGGGTATTGTTCTATGTACCATGTCAATTCGTCTAAAAAGAATCGCAGGTCATAACAAAAATTACTGTTCTCTACAAAAAACATAAGCTCTGGAAATATAAAAATTCCAGAGCAAATAAATTAAGTAAACAAAAACATATCACTTTTGTTTCTATCTTCTTCCATCCAGACTATACTGTCGGTTTTGGAATCTCACCAAATCTTGCGCTAAAGCGCTCGCGGACTATACCGCCGATCGGGAATTTCACCCTGCCCTGAAGATCATTTTATGTACTTTTCAACTAACACGAATTGTATACCCAGTTTTAGAATTTGTCAATCTTTTTTTTATCAAGATCTGAAAATAATGATATCCTCGCCAATTTTTACGATGGATTCCCATGGCAGCTGCATGGTATCATGAGCACTGGAGAACCTGCTTTTTCCTTGAAGATTGGGTACCAGCAGCGCTTTAATTTTTCCGTCGCTTTCGTTAAAGAGCATTTCTGCGTCCCAAAATGATCCGTGGCGGCTTCCTTTCGTCAAATCGATGACTTCTTTATCGCCAATTTCGCTTAACAGCATAAATCACACATCCTTTGCAAATAATATACTTAAATTTTACGATGAAAGGGCGAAAGATATGAGTGAAGAAAAAGAAAAAAAGAGTACAGGTGAAGAAAAAGATACAGAATCTGTAGATTTGATTAAAGAATTAGGTCTGTTGTCAACCGGCAGTACTTTTAAAAGTGATTTCCAGTATATCAATATCATAGGGAGTATTGAGGGACATACGGCGCTTCCTACTGACAACAAGACGACAAAGTATGAGCACCTGATCCCTCAACTGGTTGCAGTAGAGGAGAACCCAGAAATCAAAGGGCTGCTGCTGATTTTAAATACCGTAGGCGGTGACGTAGAAGCAGGACTGGCTTTAGCGGAGCTGATTGCCTCTCTCTCCAAACCGACAGTGACACTGGTCATTGGAGGCGGTCATAGCATCGGCATTCCGTTGGCAGTATCCTCAAATTATTCTTTTGTTGCAAAGACTGCGACTATGACCATGCATCCGATCAGAACCAGCGGAACATTGATTACGGCAGACGCAACATTCGAGTATATGAGAAGGACACAGGAGCGCGTAGTAGATTTTATCGTGGAGCATTCCAACGCTGTCAAAGAGGACGTAGAAGCAAAGATGAACCAGACTGGAAACATGTCTAACGATGTGGGTACCGTTCTCTTCGGACCAGATGCAGTGAAAATGGGACTAGTCAACGAAATTGGCGGGCTGAATGACGCATTGGCAAAGTTGAAAGAACTAGCAAAAAACTAAAAAAATAGAAAAATATGGTTGACATATTTTTACAAAAATGATATTCTATCCTCAGAGAAAGGAGGAAGAATATGGAAATAATTAAAGTAGGCATTTATCACGACGACAGAGTCTTTGCCAGAGCCTTGGCAATTGGACTTGCCAGGGAAAGCAGGACGATCCATTTTGTTCTTATCAACAATATGGATTCAAAAGAAGAACTGGATATGATTCTGTCGTCTAGGGAAAGTGACAATCCGAAAGTTGTACAGCTGGTGCAGAATCAGGAACTGAAACAGCGAGACGCCACTCCCTATCGGCTTTTCCAATATGAGGAAAGCCGCAGCTTGATAGATGACCTGCTTTTTATTTATTTTAAAATGACAGGTCGAGTTCTGGAATACAGAGGGACAAGTAAATGCCGCTTGCTGACTTTTGCCTCTGACGCCGGCGGGAGCGGGACCACAATGATATGCATTTCCGCAGCAAAGATGCTGTATCGCACCTATGGCAGTCGGATTCTTTATCTGAATCTCTGTCCCATAGATGATTCGAAGAAATATCTCAAAAGTGATGGCAGTACCAGTCTGCTGAAGCTGCTCTATTATATCGATACCGGAAAAGATTTTCCCTTAGAGAGCTTTATCACGAAGGAAGAGGAATTCGATTACATAAACACCGGCGTGATGAACGCTTATTTTAACGATATCAAACCTGCCTTGATGTCACAACTTTTAAAAAAAGTGGATGGGCTGGGCGAGTACGATTATCTTCTGCTTGACATAGGCAGCCATCTTAGCAGGGAGAATAAGACCGTCTTAGAAAATTCAAATCTAGTCGTATTTGTTCACCGCTGGCAGAATCATGAACCTGCAGCTTATTATGAAAACATTTCCCAGGCAATAAGGAAAAAAGCAGACGGATCGAAGCTTTTAGTCATAGAGAATTTTGCTGGAGACGATTGGCGCCAAGAATCTGATGAAGAAATATGGATTTCTAAAGACCCGGAAGCTGTTCAGCTAGACCAAAAAGAAGGGGTACTAAACGTTGACTTGTCGAGGAATTATGGCGTTGAAATTGCAGCCATAGCGAAAAGAATTGCGGAGGATATTTAAAGTGTTACAGACAAATAAAGAGATATTAGAAGAGCAGATTCAATGTGTGAAAGATAAAATCCTAGCGTTGAACGATAATCTGCAGACCCTTGAGGCCATGGAATTAATTGAAGACACAGTCTTAGACGACGACTATGACCTGGAACTGCAGGAGTATGAGGAACTGATCAAAAAGGTGTATGCTAAGACTAGAAGCAAACTGGGGATGCTGGAACCTTATATCAATGACGAATCTATTAATGAAATCATGGTTAACGGAAAGGATCACTTTTTCTTTGAGGATAGCGATGGAATCGGTTTTGTCTTTGACTGCTTTGACTCCACAGAGGAGTTGGAAGAAATTATCAGAAATATTGCTGCCGGCGTACATAGGGAAATCAATGAAATGAATCCGATACTCGATGCAAGACTGGCAGACGGTTCTCGTGTCAATGCAGTCTACAAAAACGTTGCTGTGGACGGACCTGTTCTGACTATAAGAAAATTTTCTAAAGATCGGATTACCATCGATGAAATGGTGGGACATGGTACTCTGACTCGTGAGTGTGCTGATTTCCTCAAAACTCTCGTGGAATGCGGTTATAATATTTTTGTCAGTGGAGGTACGTCCTCTGGAAAGACAACTTTTCTCAATGCGTTGTCTGACTATATTCCCCAGGAAGAAAGGGTCATCGTCATTGAAGACTCTACGGAGCTGCAGCTAGAAAGGATTGAAAATCTGGTTCAGATGGAATGCCATAATGCGAATACTATGGGACAGGGGCAGATTTCGATGGATATGCTGATCAAGACCAGCCTGCGGATGCGGCCTGATCGAATCATCGTTGGAGAAGTCAGAGGCCGAGAAGTAGCCGATATGCTGCAGGCGATGAATACTGGCCACGATGGAAGTATGTCGACTGGCCACGGAAATTCTGTAGCCGGTATGCTCAGACGTCTGGAGGCGATGTATTTGATGTCAGCCCAAATTCCCATGGACGCTATCAGAGCCCAGATTGTGGAGGGGATCGATATCATGGTACATTTAGGCCGCTTGGAAAATGGCAATCGAAGAGTTATCGAGGTGCAAGAACTGCTGGATTTTGAAAATGGAAAGTATGTTCTCAATCCGTTATTTGCGCTGGACGGTGATATGGAGCTAGTCAGTACAGGCAACAGGATTCGCAGCAGAGGAAAACTGCTTCTGAAGGGAATGGATGATGATTGCAGATTATAGCGTCTATAGGCCTTCGAAAAAGGAACGGCTGCGATTTTCTATCATACTTTTCTGTGCAGTGCTGGGAGCCAGCTATGTGTTTTACGCATCCTTTATTCCGCTGTTGCTGTATCCGCTGATCTATTACAGAGCGGAAAAGATGTATTGCGACTATTTGGCAGAAAGACGAAAAGCTGCACTTCTGCTCCAGTTCAGAGATTTGCTGTACAGTTTATCAGCGTCTTTAGCTACAGGCAGGCATATGGCGGAGGCGCTTGAAGAAGCAGAAGAAAGTCTGCGGGATATTTACGGCGGCGACAGTGAACTTCTTGGTGAAGTAAAGGATATGATCCGAAAAATGAAAGAAACTGGCGAGAGTGATCTTGCAGTCATAGAGGACTTTGCCAGAAGGGCCGCATTGGAAGATGTAGAGGATTTTACAGAAGTTTTCAGAGCTTGCCGAGAGACCGGCGGAAATCTGGTTTCGGCAGTCAACAAAGCCGCAACCGTAATAGGTGAAAAAATAAATATTGAAAGAGAAATTAAGGCCATGGTTATGCAGAAAAAGTATGAGGGAAGAATTATTACCATTATGCCGGTGGCAATCATTCTCTTCCTGCAAATCATGTCTCCTGACTATCTGCAGGTCATGTACTCTACTGCTGCAGGCAGAATTCTAATGAGTCTGGCCCTTGCAGCAATCGTTATCGCCTATTTTATGATAGAAAGGATTACTAGCATTGAAGTCTGAAATAAAAGCGAAATGGAGAGAATTTCTGAAATTTTGCAGAGATAATAGAAAAACGACCTTGCTCGTTCTGGCAGCAGTATTGCTGATAACAGTGCTACAGATTGCCAGCTTTTTCAGCAGATCTGGCAGTTATATCACGGATGAAAATGGGCGGATTATAGCCATTGCTAGAGAAGATGCCGATGAAGTTCTGTCTGTACCCGTGAAAGTGAAAGCCGTCCGCGGCAGCCTGCAAACGGAGCAAAACTTGATACTCTCTCTTTCCGGCAAAGAAAAAGCCGCCAGCAGGAAGGCAGAGAGCATGAGTGAGGAAGAACAGCTTATGGCACAAATTAAATCTCTTGCCAGTGAACTCGAACAGAGCGGCGAGGAGAGAGTCAGACTTCCCAGCCGTCTTGAGGATGGAACGCACATCCTTTGGTACAGAGAAAGGAACAGACCTTCCTTTGCAGCATGCTTGCTTTTTCCACTAATCATGTTTTTGCTTTACAAAGACAGCCTGCAGAAAAAACACAGCCTGGAGAAACGTAAAGCGGAGGTCGTCCGCAAATCTTTGCCTGGCTTTAATAACCAACTGCTGCTCCTTCTAAACAGCGGACTCATTTTTTATGACGCTTTTGGACGAATTGCAGAGGGGTATGAAAGGCGACAAGACGAAAAGACTTTTTTTACAGAGATGATTGCAGAGATTAAGAAAAAATCAACCCTGGCAGGCAACAGCCTTGTCACAGTATTGGATGATTACGGAAAGCGGCTTGCAATCAAAGAATTCACGAGAATTACGAGTATCATTACCGACAATCAATATAAAGGGGTAAATTTGACAGAAAAACTGGAATCTGAGAGTGATATTCTATGGACCCAGAGAAAAAAAATTGCAGAGGAAAAGGGTCGCATTGCCGAAACAAAACTGACTTTTCCACTGGCTTTATTGCTTTTAGTTTTAATATTGATTACGGCCGCGCCGGCCATAATGGAGATGTAGATAGGAGGGATAGAAATGCTGAAAAGTAAGAAAGGAATGGAATTAGTCCAAGTGGCTATCTTAATTGCACTTGCAGTGGCTCTAGGACTGATTTTTAAAACTGAGATCACAGAGTTTGTCGATAATACTTTTAAAGGACTTAACGGATGAGATGAATAAGAGAGGTGAGGAAATCGTCGAAGCGGTAATGGTGCTGCCGATTTTAATTCTGACCATTTTGAGCCTGATATTATTGATCGTTTACTATTTTTCCTGCTTGAACACGCAAGTCAGTCTGCACAAACAGTTGATACAAGATGCGATGTACAGCAAGGCTATCTTCGAAATCGAAAATAAAACAGAAGAAACCTCATCGGAGATAGGCGGCGTCGTCAGCATGGTCATGAGTAAGAAACTTGCGGGCAGAATTTATAGGATCAACGAAGCAGATCTGATTCGGGCAGGAGAAATGATGCAATGAGCAAGGGAATAGATATCAAAAAGAGGAAGGGATCTGTCACGGTTTTTGTCATGATTTTCTTTGTGACACTGGTCTCCATGATCTTCATCTTTATAGATGTTTCTAAAAAAATAGCAGTCAATGGTTCCACAGATGCTCTTGCTAGTGTCTGGGGCAATTCCATACTGGCAGAGTATGATTTGAATTTACAGAAACGCTATAACATCTTTGGATTTTATGGATTACCATCGGATGTCAATAAAAAACTGGATTTCTATGCAAAGGAATCTTTTGAAGAGAAGAAATACATAGACTACGAAGGCGTTTCCTCCAGCTTATACGAATATTCCCTTGCCAATGCAGATGTAATGAAAAAGCAAATTATCAAGGCGGGAATCATAGCGGCTACCGAGAAGTTTATAAAGCCGTCAAAAGAAATAGAGTCTGCCGGAGAATTGGAACCAGGGACGATTCGCAATCAAGTGATTTTGTCGAACTTGCCTTCGTCCGGCTCATCGAAGAGCATTTCAGTAAGTAAAATAACAGACATGCTGAAAAATGCTGATTCCTTTGCAGACGTTATGAAAAAAACAGGAGACGAACTCTTTGAAAAACAATACATCTTTGCATATTTCAAAGAGCAGTCAAATTCTAAAGATTTAGGGAAGACCTTTTTCCAGAATGAAATTGAGTATATCATCTGTGGAAAGTCGTCTGATGCCGCTAACGCCAGATCAATAAGAAATAAAATCATTGCAGTGAGGGAGGCCCTTAACTTTGTCTATCTTAACAAAGACCCAAAGAAAAGCGCAGAAGCTATGGCAGCGGCTCAGCTTCTGACGCCGGGTCCGGCAGCGATTGCAACTCAAAAAGCGCTGCTGGCGGCATGGGCATTAGCCGAGAGCATTAACGACTATAAACTATTAGTTGATCTTCACAAAGTACCTTTGATGAAAAGTGAAGCCACCTGGGCAATAGACCTTGATTCTGTCGTTGCTAATACCAGTGATAAATACGTATATACGGGAGTGGATCAAGGCCAAACCTACGAAGATTTTCTCAGCCTCTTTACCTATGCTGTGGATGAGCGGGTTCGTCTTTTGCGGATTATGGATTTGATACAGATTAACATGAAGTACCTGTATTACCGTACTTTTTCCCTGAAGGAATACAGCGGCGGCCTGCGCTTTCTCATGAAAGTAAACGGAGTAGAACATGTTGTGGTTAAAGAATACTAAAAAGGGCAGTTATATTGTGGAATCCGTCATCGTAATTCCAATTTTTATCATGGCTGTGGTTATGCTGATGTCCATCATACCTATCATCGCTACTTGCGAAAATGTAAATTACGCCGTAGCGGATGAAACGCATCTGGAATGTATTAAAACTGCCTTTCGCAAGAATCCGGCCGCATTACCAGCTGCCGTCAAGCATAGAATTTATAAAGAAAATCAGAATCTCAACACGTATCAGACTAGTTTTTATCGTTATCTCTATACGGCAAAGGGCATTGATCATTTGATATCCTTGGACTTCCATGTGAACTTTCAAGAGAAAAATCCCTTAGGATTGTTTAGTTCTGTTACGTATAACGGAAAGATAACAGCCAGAGCATTTAGCGGACATTTGCAGAAAGAAGCGCCTGCAGAGAAGAAGGAGTTCGAGGAAGAAAAGGAATCCCATATTGTATATATCTTCCCTGAGTGGGGAAAACGGTATCATAATCGAAGCTGCACCTATGTAAAGTCTAACTGTCAAATGGTATATTTATCACAAGATACGAAGAAAAAATATACCCCGTGTAAATTGTGCGAAGCAAAAGATGCCCTGGTTGGCAGCCCCGTATTCTGCTTTCGTGCGAGCGGGGAGGTTTATCATCTTTCAGGCTGCAGAACGATAGATAAGTATTATATTGAGATTGAAAAAGAGGAAGCAGAGAAGAAAGGGTATACCCCTTGTTATAAGTGCGGAGGTGTCTGAAATGACTGCAAACATTGAGATAATATATGAGAATCACAAACTAGAGAACTACATTATGGATATGTTGACCCTCAAGACTTGCAAGCTCTTCTTACCTGCGGCATTCATCAAAACGGAGGAGAATGTCATAGCCAGCTATCAGACGGAGGGCTGCTGTAAACTGTCCAGTCTCAAGGAAATTGATACAGAAGATATTTTGAGTATCGTATTGTCGCTTCTTTTGGGCATAGACGATGCACAGCGCCACTATATCTTTCCCAATGAATACGAAATCAATAGGGATCGTATCCTCGTACAAAAAGGGCTGCATCAGGCCAAGTTAGTCTTCATACCAGAAAAGCAGGACATTTCGATGGCGGATAAAATCGCGTTTCTTTTGGAAGAATTGAAAGAAACTGCCCATGAAGAGGGTAAGGAATACCTGGATGATGCAATAGCCTTTATCCGAAAGGACACCTTTGGCAGCAAAGCTGTGATTCATCACTTAGAGAAGCTGCGCAAGGAGGTTTACCTCTGCGGGGTGAAATGAACATCAAAAAAGACTGTTTCGGAAGAAGCAGTCTTTTGCTTAAGCTTATCTAAAATTTCTTTTTTCAGCTTTTTTCTTGTCTCTGCAAACCTTGCATCTTTTCGGCTCATTATCGAAGCCTTTTTCTTTGTAAAATTCCTGTTCGCCCACAGTGAAAGTGAATTCACATCCACAGTCCTGACAGATTAAAGTCTTGTCTTCCATCGTGCTTCCTCCTATGAATATTTATATTAAAGTAATGGAAATCGATATTCATAAATAGGGAACTCGACTGATTAAATTAATACGGTTTCATTATAACTTTTTTTTGAGAAGATGTCTACTTTTTTCTTTGGCGCATATGCTGTAATGATTCCCTAATCTATCGGCGTCAGCCGCAAGGTAGGAATCATTGAATCATGACGAGAGATTAAATTCTCAAAGGATTATTCATGTTATAATAAAAGAATTTTGGAGGCATCGAAGTGAATAGAAGAAGAATCAGAAGGTACAGGAACCAGAGAAGAAATTCTGGGATGAAATTCTTAGGTATTATTGGTATAATGATTATAGCGGTAATATGCGGATACTTGACAGCTCGATTTGTCATCGCTCCACTTCTCGGGTACGATACGGAAGTTCTGAAACTGGATCTCCCGTCAAAATTGACGGCAGTACTCGACCGAAGCGGTGATTCGACGGACGATGAAGATACAGCGGATAAGGACGAGTCTAAGAAAACGTCTCAGGCGCAGCAGGACGAAAAAAAGGACAATGCTAAAGATAATGAAGACGATGACAGCGACAGTTCTGATAGTGAAGACAAGGGTTATGCCCTTCAGTTTGGTCTATTCAGCACAGAAGCAAAGGCAGAAGAGCTGGTGTCTAAGTTAGAGGATGAAGGCATTGATTCTAAGATTAAAGAAATCGACGGAAAGTACAAGGTTATTAGTCCCATCGTGAGCACCAAAGACGAAGCAGTAGAAAAACTGAAAAACACAGACTCTAGTGAGGTGTCAGATGTATTCATAACCGTGATTAAATGAGAAAGAGGAACACCCATGATACCATTATCAACGAGGATGAGGCCAGATAATCTGGAAGATTTTGTCGGACAAGAACATTTTATGTATAAAGGATCATTGCTTTATAATGCAATAAAGAACAAAACTTTTGATTCAGCTATTTTCTTCGGACCATCGGGTACGGGAAAGACGACTTTGGCCAGAATCATCGCCAAAGAGATGGACAGCAGTTTTACAGAAATCAATGCATCGACGACGGGAACAAAGGAACTGAAAGAATTGCTTGAAAGTGCCAAAATGCGATTTTATGGTTTAGAAAGCAGGACGACCTATGTGTATATCGACGAGTTTCACAGATGGAACAAGCTGCAGCAGGACTCTCTCCTCAAGGCACTGGAAGAAGGGGTAATTAAATTCATCGGCAGCACCACGGAGAATCCATATTTTTCTATCAATAACGCGATCCTCAGCCGGGTAAGAAATATCTATGAATTTAAACGGCTGGACAACGGCAATATTAAGAAGATGCTGCTTCGTGCACTGAACGACACAGAAAAAGGCTTTGGCAATCTACATATCCAGTACGATGAAGAGGCTTTGGATATTTTGGCCAACCTGGCAGGCGGCGATGGCAGAGTTTCACTGGATACTCTGGGTTTTATCGTCGACAATCTGGACTTGACAGAGACCATGACGAAAGAGATGGTTGCAGAAGCCATGCAGCGAAAAATTGGCTTCTATGACAAGGGCGACGATCGTTATAATCTATTGTCCGCCCTGCAAAAATCAGTCCGCGGCAGTGATCCGGATGCTGCGATTCACTATTTCGCCAGGTTGGTAGATGGCGGCGCAGACATACAGATGCTGGGGCGCCGGCTGATGGTCATGGCTAGTGAAGATATCGGTATGGCTTATCCGTCTGCAATTTCTATTGTCACTTGCTGCGTGCAAGCTGCTTTGATGGTAGGTTATCCGGAAGCTTCTATAAACCTGGCCCAGGCAGTGATTCTTCTGGCATCGGCGCCGAAGTCAAACGCGGCTTTTATGGCTTATCAAAAGGCGAAAGAAGATCTTAGGTCAAGAAAAATCGATGACGTGCCGGATCATCTCAAAGACTCCCATTACAAAGGGGCAAAGGAGATGGGCCTCGGCAGAGACTACAAGTATCCTCACGCTTATGGCGGATATGTGCAGCAGCAATACCTGCCGGACAACCTGTACCAAGAAAAAGTAAAATATTACGAACCGACAGCCAATGGATCGGAAGGTTCATTTAAAAAATTCTTAGAAAGTCTAGAGGAAAAGTATGGCAGAAATCATTAGAGCAGAGAATTCAGGATTTTGCTTTGGGGTCAAACAAGCAATTGAAAAGACAGAACAGCAGATATACAACAACAAGGATAAAAAAATTTATACCTGTGGTCCTTTGATCCACAACCAATTTGTCATCGATCATTTAGCATCGCAGGGGGTTGGTATCATCTATGAGCCAGAGCAGGCCCAAAGGGGTGATGTGGTCATCGTCAGATCCCACGGCGAGACGAAACGCTTTTTTGATGATGCAGCCAAAAAAGGTCTTGAAGTGGTCGATGCAACTTGTCCTTTTGTCAATAAAATTCATCAGCTCGTTTATGAAGCCCATAAGCAGGGGAAGAAAATAGTGATCGTCGGTGATCGGGCGCATCCCGAAGTGACAGGCATTAACGGATGGTGTGATAATACTGCCTTAATCGTTAACTCCAAAGAAGAAGCAGACGCGATCATGGGAGAAAATCTTTTTCTTGTCTGCCAGACTACCATAAAAAAGGAGCTGCTGGATGAGATAATTCAGGTTGTCAAATCGAAGAATATGGAGATGGAAATCAACAATACGATCTGCAATGCGACAAAGGAACGTCAAGAATCCTGTGAACAGCTATCAAAAAAAGTAGAGGCTATGGTCATCGTCGGCGGAAAAAACAGCTCGAATACGAGGAAATTGTACGAAATTTCCAAAAAAAACTGCAATAATTCCTTTTTTATTGAAAATATTAAAGATTTACCATTGAAACAATTGCGAAAATGTAATAAAATAGGAGTTGCAGCAGGTGCCTCAACACCTGAATGCGTAATTAAGGAGGTTATTGCTAACATGAGTGAAATGATCACTAACGAAAAAAATTCAATGGAAGATTTCATGGATGAAATCGACGCGTCTTTAAGACTACCTCGCACTGGCGAAATCGTTGACGGTAAAGTACATCAAGTAACTGACAGAGAAGTCATCGTAAACATGGGTTGCAAAAAGGACGGAATTCTTCCTGTGGAAGAAATTACTTTAGAGGAAGGACAGAAACTGACTGATTTATTTAAAGAGGGCGATGAGATCCAGGCAAAGGTTATCAAGACTGATGACGGAGACGGTGGAATCTTACTTTCAAAGAAAAAGCTAGAAATAAATGAGCATTGGAATGAAATTAATGAAGCTCTTGAAAATAAAACGATCATAACTGTAAAAGTTGTCAAGCAGGTTAACGGCGGCGTTATTGCAGCTTATAAAGAAGTTACTGGCTTTATTCCTCTATCACAGCTGTCAGATAAGTTTGTAGAAAACGCTGACGAATTTATGGGACAGACTCTGGATGTCAAGGTGACTAGAGTTGACCAGAAGAGAGGTAGAGCTGTATTCTCACACAAAATCGTTCTCAACGAAGAAAAGCAGAAGAAGATTGCTGCAATCTGGGAAGGCCTTCACGTAGATGATATCGTAGAAGGTACAGTAATGAGATTCACAGATTACGGTGCTTTTGTTGATCTTGGCGGAATCGACGGACTGTTACATATCTCAGAGATTTCATGGGGTAAACTGAAACATCCTCAGGAAGTTCTTCAGATTGGAGATACTGTAAAGGTTAAGATTCTATCTATGAACGAAGAAAAAGGCAAGATTTCATTGGGCCTGAAACAGACAATTCCAGAACCATGGTCTGTCATCGACGAAAAGTACGAAGTTGGACAGGTAGTAAGCGGAAAAGTCGTTCAGATCAAGGAATACGGTGCATTCGTAGAACTTGAGCCAGGTTTAGACGGTCTTGTTCATATCTCAGAAGTTGCTCACAAGAGAGTGACTAACATTGCTGATGAACTTTCAATCGGCCAGGAAGCCCAGGCCAAGATTTTAGAAATCGACAGAGAGAGAAAGAGAATCAGCTTAAGCATCAAAGAAACTTTAGATGCAGCAGATGAAACTGTATTTGAAGAACCTGCAGAAGATGCTGAATAATTAGAAGGATAAATACGCAGAATGTTAAGACATCTGCGTATTTTTATCGTGTCGTATTCTGTTAGAATATGACAATCAAAGGAGAGGGAAAAATTGAATCATGAGAAGTTAGGCACAGGAAAGATTATTTCAATATCTTTAATGCTGTTTGCCATGTTTTTTGGTGCGGGAAATATGATTTTTCCGCCGATGCTGGGTTATCTGGGCGGTGAAAATTTCTTTCAGGGGACGCTGGGGTTTGTGGTTACAGATGCAGGCCTGTCAATACTGGGAATTGCCGCTATTGTTTTGGTGGGAACCAAGCTTGACGATTTAGCCAGCCTGGTCGGCCCAAAGTTTTCCATATTCGTAGGTATGACCATCTATCTTCTGATTGGGCCGCTGTTTGCTCTGCCGAGGACAGGAACGGTATCTTATGAAATTGCAGCGATTCCTTTTCTGGGAGAAGGGGCCGGCATTGTTTCATCCGTTGTCTTTACAGCATTGTTTTTCGGCATTACCTTTATTTTATGTCTGAATCCCAGCCGAATTGTAGATATTGTGGGGAAAGTTCTGACGCCGATTCTATTGATTTCTATTGCGGTTATCTTTATTGTCAGCGTAATCAATCCGGTGGGCCAAATCGGCGCGCCGAAAGGCGAGTATGCTGAGATGCCGTTCTTTAAAGGTATGGTCGAAGGTTATCTCGCTTTAGATGGGCTGGCTGCCTTGGCATTTGCTATTGTCGTCATCAATGCCATCCGGGATATGGGCGTTACTGAGTCAAAGAGCATCGTGAGATACACTTTGATGGCGGGAATTCTCGCGGGAATTGGCTTGGGCGTGGTATATCTTGCGCTGGGCTTTGTCGGGGCACAGACTTCCATGGAAGACGGCGTGTATGGAAATGGAGGACAGATTTTGGCTTTTGTGGTGTACAGGCTTCTTGGAACAGGCGGCAACGCTGTACTCGGTCTGGCAGTTTTACTAGCCTGCCTGACTACGTCAATTGGCTTGGCTACCTCTTTTTCGGACTATTTTCACGAAATATTTCCCAAGCTGTCTTACAGAGCGATTTTGACCAGCGTGTGCGTATTCAGCTTTGCTATTTCTAACGTTGGGCTGACGACGATGATTACGTTCACCTTACCGGCTTTAGTGATGGTATATCCGCCGGCAATTACATTGGTACTGCTTTCATTTGCTAAAAAAGTTATTGGCCGTAAACACGAAGCTTACGCTTTAGGTATGTTCTTTGCCTTTGTGATCGGTGTTTTTGACGGCTTGAAGACAGCAGGAATTTCTACAGGGTCTATGGGTGATTTGGTTGCCAAATTGCCGTTCTTTGATCTTGGGGTAGGCTGGATTTTGCCCGCTATCGTTGGTTGTCTGATTGGCATGCTGCCATTTATCAATTTTTTATCAAAGCATGATGTAAAGCAGAAACAAACACCTGCAGACATTCAATAATCTATATATAAAACGAGTGCATGACGGGATCAAAGGTTCCTAGACGCTCATGCCGCCCGTAAATGGACACACTTTGAAAGGTACGTTCTTTGAGGTATACAGATTTGCTTACAGCGCAACTTCCTATATCTTAAAAAAGCTGTCCTGCTTGCAGGGCGGCTTTTTTCGTTCGGTTGAAAGATAATAAGTTCATCGTCGTCTACGATGTGTTTGTGCTTTCGCAGTTCTGCTATATTTGACCTAAAATATTTAGTTTCTTATAAAGGGTCCATGACTTTCCTTGAAAGGTATGGTAAACTTCTAATCAGTGAGGCCGTTCTGTAAAGAACACAGGGCAGATAAAGAAAACGAAGGAATTGGAGGGTGAAACATGATATTAGAGACGAAGCGGCTGATTTTGCGTCCTTGGGAAGAATGTGATGCAGAGAGCCTATATAAATATGCGAAAGACCCAAATGTCGGACCTATTGCTGGATGGCCGGTTCATACCAGCGTGGATCACAGCAGAGAAATTATCAAAGACGTATTGTCAGCGGAGAATTCTTTTGCGGTTGTTCTAAAAGAAATGCAAGAAGCAGTTGGAAGCATCAGTCTCATGTCCAGTGAACATAGTAATTTGGATATCGGATCCGACGATGTGGAACTGGGTTACTGGATTGGCGTACCCTTTTGGGGGCAAGGACTGATTCCAGAGGCGGCGGAGGCTTTGATCCAATATGGCTTTGACAGGTTGGGCGTTAGAAACATCTGGTGTGGCTATTTTGAGGGGAACGATAAATCTAAAAGGGTTCAGGAGAAATGCGGTTTTAAATTCCATCACACAGAAAAGGACAAGCCTTGGCCTTTAATGGGAGATATTAGGACGGAACAGATTACCTGTTTGACCAGGCAGCAATGGAGGCATGTCAAATGAGGAATATCAAAGAACGTACCGAAGCAAAGTCGCGCCTTGCGGGCGACATGCGGAAATAGGAATCTTTGATTCCGTCATTTCCACGTTTTTTATTACCAGAGATGGAATTAACAACCGATTGTAAGTTGAGACCGAATCTAGTATAATGAACACAACGAATAAACAGCGTTGCTGCAGGGAAGTGTTCATTGAATCAGGTGCTTCGATTCTATTTTCAGCGGAATATTCATGGTATAATGAACACAACGAATAAACAGCGTTGCTGCAGGGAAGTGTTCATTGAATCAGGTGCTTCGATTCTATTTTCAGCGGAATGCACATGGTATAATGAACACACGATCTTAACGACGTTGTTGCAAAAACGAGTACATATTTATGGAATCCTGTCTTACAGACCGGGAGGGAGGAGGTATATCGTGGAAGAAAAATTAATACAGCAATTTATTGACTACTTAGACTGCTATTGTGAAGTGCTTGCACCAATGCAGGATGACGATGAAATCAAAGAAACATATCTTCAGAAGCTGGATGAGGGAAGAAAAGAAGGCTTCTTTCCAATCCTGGTGACTCCAGATGAAATACTTTGGGAATGCCTTCTGATGAACAGTGATCCTGAGAGTGAATGCAGTGAGGAAGTACTCCATCACGATGTCATTGACGCCTACAGAAAAAAGATGCTGGGATTTACCCTGCCTGATGGAGGACAATGCGTTGACGGTATGATCAGCGAAAGAAAAGAAGATGCGGAGGAAGACGGTTTTGATTGGGAAGAGGAAGTCATGGGAGAGTTCGCCGGCGGTGAGCCTCTGCATCAATTTCTTTCTTATTGGAACTATGAGACGAGATTGACAGCGCCTGTGATTTTGGCCTGTATACCTGTGGAGAACCCATGGGAAATATATGCCTATCTGCCTTTTGGGGGCTGGAACGAATGCCCCGATACCTTAGAATTGATGGCTGTATCAAAATATTGGTATGAAACCTATGGCGCCGTTCCGGCTGCATTGAGCCATGACCAGCTGGAGTTTTATACGCAGGAAACAGTGGAAAGAGAAGCAGCAAAGGATTTGGCTTTAGAGCAATATGCATTTTGTCCGGACAGAGTAGATCAGTGCGGTGAAGACTGCAGCATTGGAGAACTAGCAGATTGCCTGTCCAAGTCGACGATTTGGTATTTTTGGTGGGATTAACCCTAGAAGGGCAGATTCGTGCGGATATACATATGGAATGGAAATTTTGTTTTGACGTCAGATGTACAGCTGGAAAATGGAAAGACTTGAAAATACAATACCCGGAGGGATAACAATGGAAGAAAAACTATTGGAGCAATTGAATATTTGGCATGAGACGGACGAATATCAGAAGATTATTGATACCATTGAAGACATGGAAGAGCACGATTATGAGACAATCTGCCATCTGGCCAGAGCATACAATAACCGTGGAGAAGCGGGAGACTACGATAGGGCAATACAGCTGTTACAAATGGTGAGCGATATTGGTCAAGAAGATCCGTTGTGGCATTACAGGCTGGGGTATGCCTGTTATTTCGATAATCGTTTTAATGAAGCTGCTGCTGCCTTTGCGCGCACTTTGGAACTTGATCCTGATGATGACGATGCGCAATACTTCCTAAACATGTCAAAGGAAGAGATCCTCCGCGAAGAGGGAATGGAACAACAGGAGTATAATCCCGAGTTGTACTCTGAAGAAGAGATGGAGGTCATTGAAAATCACATTACGCAGAACTTCGGAGACTTTGACAGTGTATTTCATGAAATCATCTCGCCGGATATACACGTGGACATCTGCATGATACCACCGTCAGAGGAGAGAAATTATTATGTTCTCGTAACCATGGGCATGGGGGCACATTGGATGAACGTACCAGAGGAACTTGCTGAGTACAAGCTAGAACGAGCTGAGCTGGCAGTCTGTCTGCCGCCGGATTGGAATCTGCAAAGCGATGATGAAAAATGGTATTGGCCTATCAGAATGTTAAAAGTTTTAGCGCGTCTGCCTATATCTGAAGATACCTGGCTGGGATGGGGGCATACTGTGGACAATGGGGAATCTTTTGATGAGAGCACGCAGCTGTGTGGCTGTATGCTGATTAATCCGGCAAATTTTGAAGAAACTGCCAATATCTGCAGCATGCCAGATGGCAGTGAAGTAAACTTTTATCAGGCAATTCCTCTATACAATGAAGAGATGGCGTACAAGATGGACAATGATGCAGAAACACTTTTGAATATTATGGACGATACTATATTAATCATAAATCCTAATCGTAAAAATTATTGTAAAAAAACATTATTAAATTAAAATTACCGATTAATACCTTTCATATTTTTTGCGCAGAATTAGATAATAATATTAGAAAAAAGAAAGGAGCTTAAAAATGAAAAAGACCAGATTTTTTCTAATGGCTTTATTACTAGTGACAGTTTTAGTGTTCACAAGCTGCGGAAGTAAAGATGCTAACAATGATGGCATTCCTGACGACAAACAGAACAGTGTTGAACAGGGATTAGAAAACGGCGCAGATGATGTGAAAAAGGGTGCTGAGGATCTTGGCGACGACATCAAAGATGGTGCCCGCGATGCTGCTGATGACATCAAAGACGGTGTCGACAACAACAGAAACGACAATAACGTCAAGAACAACGTCAACAACAATGGAGACGTCAGCAAAAACACTGCCGATAATGGAACTAAGACAACTTTATAGTAATAATTTCATGGGGCTGTCTCAGATGCGAAGACAGTGTAAAGCGCAGACAGATCTTGTCTGCGTTTTTTCATTTGCGAATTTAGTGGTAAATTTGGCTATTTTGGTTTACAATAGAGGTATGAGAAAGAAAACAACAAAGATAAAAATTGAAAAAGCAATCGGTGTATTGGATAAGAATAAAGCAGGATTTGGCTTTGTAAGGCAGGAAGAAGGGGGAGATATATTTATTGGAAGGAGCAACCTGGGAGGCGCCATGCATGGCGACACAGTAGAGGTTGATCTGCTGCCAAAGTACCTTTGGGTTAGAAACAAGGAAGGTATTATTGACAAGGTAATCGAAAGAGCAAATACAGAAGTAGTCGGCACTTTTCAAAGAAATAAGCGATTTGGATTCGTGGTTCCTGACGACAAAAGAAATACGGACGATGTATTCGTGCGAAAATCGGATTTTAGAAATGCTCAAAACGGCGATAAGGTCGTCGCAAAGATTACCAAGTATCCGGAAAAAAACGTCAGTGCTGAGGGTAAAATTACAGAGGTCATTTCTCGTTTTGGAGAAAGCGGGGGGGAGATTAAGTCTTTGATCCGTGCCCACGGTCTCTTTGAAACATTCCCCAGCAGGGTAAATGCAGAGGCAAAGGCCCGTTCAAAAGAACCGATAACTGGAGAAGAAATTGAAAGGCGCAGGGATCTTCGCAACAAGACGATCATCACCATCGACGGTGCTACTGCCAAAGATTTGGACGACGGCGTATCAGTAGAACAATTACAGAATGGAAATTTCCTGTTGGGCGTCCATATAGCCGATGTCAGCCATTACGTCAAGGCAGATGGTTATTTGGACAAAGAAGCGCTCAAGCGCGGCAACAGTGTCTATCTGATTTCTCGGGTAGTGCCTATGCTGCCTAAGGTGTTATCCAATGGCATTTGCAGCTTAAATCCGCAAGTAGACAGGCTGACCTTAACTTGTGAGATGGAAATCGACAAGGAAGGGAACGTAGTCAAGCACGAAATATTTGAAAGTATCATTAACTCCAAAGCGAGAATGGTCTATGACGATGTTTCTGATATTTTAGAAAAAGAAGATCAGAAATTGATAGATAAGTACTCCTCTATTTACGAGGAATTGCTTTTGATGGAAAAATTAGCAGAGATTCTCAGAAATAAACGAAAAGAGAAGGGGAGCCTCGATTTTGATTTTGATGAAGCGGAAATTCTCTTAGACCGTGATGAAATCCCCGTGGAAATTGGCATTGAAGAACGCCGTACGGCAAACAGACTGATTGAAGAATTCATGCTGGCTGCCAATCAGACGGTCGCAGAGCATTTTTACTGGATGGAATATCCTTTTGTCTATCGTGTGCACGAGAAACCTGATACAGAGAGAATTGTAGAACTGAAGGCTTTTTTAGCCGGCTTTGGAATTAATCTGGCCGGAAATCCTGACAATATTCACCCACGGCTGCTCAATGAGATTTTACAGCAGGTAGAAGGAAAATCATACGAGAATATTGTCAGTACAGTAATGCTCAGATCCATGAAGAAAGCTTTTTACAGCACTGAATGTGCGGGACATTTCGGTTTAGCTTTCTCCTATTACTGCCACTTTACCTCGCCGATCAGACGATATCCAGATTTGATGATTCACAGAATTATTAAGGCGTCAATCAATGGCGAGACCACAGAAAAGCTTCTGAAAAAGTTTAAAAAGGACGCGGAAATCGCTTCGGAAACTGCCTCCCTGACAGAACGGACGGCTCAGGAGATGGAACGAGAAGTAGAGAAGATGAAGAAGGCTCAGTATATGCAGAGCAAAGTGGGAGAAATTTACGAGGGCATTATCAGTGGTGTGACCAATTTCGGCATTTACGTACAGCTGCCGGATACCATAGAAGGTATGGTCAGACTGGATAGCCTAAAAGACGATTTTTATGATTATGAAGAAGGTAAGTATCGTGTCATTGGCAGACAGTCACATAAAATCTACGCTCTGGGGGACAGGGTAAAGATTGTTGTCCTTGGAGCAAGTCCAGAAGATCGTCAGATTGATTTTGCAATGGTAAAAGAATAGAATGAAAACAAAGGACTGCCAACAGGCAGTCCTTTGTCATGTAATTTGATCTCTTTGTTTAGTTCTTTGCTTCCTCAACTGGGAAGTCCATAATTTTATGGATTGCTTCTGTTACTTCTAAATAGTCTTCTACAAGTTCTTCTAAACGCTTTTCACCAGCCTCCTCGAGATGATAGTATACACGAGTCATTCTTTTGCCAACGGTTTTTTTGTAATCGGTGATAAAGTTGTTGTCGATTAGCTTGTACAATGTTGGGTACATGGATCCCTCTGGGATTACCAAAACGCCGCTTGATCTCTGATTAATCAGCTGTGACAGCTGATATCCATAACAGTCCCCTTCTGTTTTCAGCAGATGAAGCAACAGCATTTCTACTGACCCTTTCTTAAAATTACTTTTGTTTTTACTTCTTTGTGTCATATTGCATCATTCCTTTCTATTGATATATTAAAACATCTCAAACAACAAAGCAATAAGTATTTAACTATATTACGTGACAGATTTGTGAATTTTTTTCCATTGTCAGTGAAATAGACTGGAATGCAATTCTTAAGAATTCTTAATTTTGGTCTAAGGGTATTGACCCTGTCTACTATTAGTAATATTATGTAGGTACAAAAGGGGAAGCTATAATATATGAACTTGAAAAGGAGTAGAGATGATAACAAGAACTATAACAGTGTCTTTAATTGCATTCTTTCTTTTGATTATTGCCATAATCGGGGCAATCGTCATGATTAACAGGGGAAACTAAAATCAATAGGGGTATGGAGATGAGAGATTAGCCGGAATTTTATTCCGGCTCTTCGCTCTTTTTGGACTATTATTTTTTGGATGCGATGGCACCCATGATATCGCCGACTTCGGCTAAGAATATTTTTTTCTTAGCTAGGTCAGTCAGCGAGAGCATACCGACCAGTCTATCATTTTCCAGTACGGGAAGGCGATGGACTTTTCTCTTGGAGAACATGCAGGCTGCGTCATGTATATTCATTTCTGGAGAGACGGTCACAACACTGGCAGTCATGATATCAGAAACTTTTATTTGTTCCAAACTGCCGGTGCCTAAAGCCAGGGCCCGAATTAATATATCTCGATCTGTTATCAGTCCAAGGAGGCAGCCTCTGTTGTCACAGACAGGAACAACGCCAATATTGTTTTTTTTCATCAGAGCAGCAGCATCAGGAATTGTAGCGTCGGATTTTAAAAAGCATACGCTTGTAGTCATCAGTTCTTTTACAGTCATAAAATAATCCTCCTGTTTCCATATGTTTTGCAGGAGGATTTTAATTATGCGTTGATTGATAATAAAACGATTAAAAAATTGATAGACAAAGTCCGCTAGGATCTTGCTCTGTCAGAATTCCAGAAAGACCTGGAGAAGAGCAGAATGATGGCATAGAGCTCTAATCTCCCTGCAAGCATTAAGATTGCAGAAAAGAGTTTGCCAAATGCGGAAAAAATACCGAAATTTCCGCCGGCAATATTGCCAAAACCGGTACCGTTGTTGGTAATCGCCCCCAATGCAGCAGCTAACGTCGTCTCCATGTCTTGATTTTCTACAGACAGCACCAGTGAAGAAAAAATATAGATGGAGAAAAATAACATCAAAAACACGGTAATGGAAGAAGCGCTTTCTGCACTGACCGGTTTGTTTTGAATCATGATCGGCCTAATGGCGTGGGGGTGTATTCTCTTATAAATACCTCTTATGATCAGCTTAAAATATACAATAAAACGTATGACCTTGATGGATCCGCTGGTTGAATTGCCACAGCCGCCGATGAGAAGCAGGACCAGCAATATAATTTTGCAGGCTGTCGGCCATACATTGATATCTGCTATTTCAAAACCTGAAGTAGAACCGAATGCTACAGCTTGAACAAAGGAATCTCCAAGGGCGCTGAAAAAAGAGTGATAGGTTCCGCTTGCAGTCAGTACAATTGCCATGATGACGGAGCCTCCGGTCAAGAGTCCCAGATATGTTCGCAGTTCCACATTTTTGACGACACGTTTCCATTTACCGACAGAAATAAAGAAGTACATCATAAAGTTTACGGAACCGGCAATAGAAAAAAAGGTGAATACTGCTTTCACATAAGGGGTGAAATTAATGACCACGTCATTGTTTAGGTTATAAAGCCCCGCGGTGCTGATTGTCGACATCGTATTGATGGCAGCCTCAAAGGGCGTCAAACCGCTGGGAAGCAGCAGGCATAATTCTAACACTGTCATAGCGATATAAATTTTGTACGAGAGCTTTGCCGTATCGCTGATTCTGGCAGACATCTTTTCCAGATCAGGACCAGGCACTTCCGCCGCCGCCATTTTCTGTCCCTGTACGCCAAGGATAGGAAAAAATGAGATCGTCAGAAGAAGCAGTCCCATGCCACCCAGCCAGTTGCTGATTGCCTTCCAAAGAACTAAAGAGCGCGGCATGGTGTCGATATTGATTACCCAGGCGCCAGTGGTTGTCCAGCCGGATACGGATTCAAAAATACAGTCAATATAAGAATAACCGCATTCGGATAAGGCGAAGGGCATTGTTCCTACCAGACATACTAAAAACCAACAGATGAAGGCGACGAAAAAGCCCTCTCTGGTTTTGATCTTCAATGAATAGTATCTCAAATGCTTGAATACGGTCATGCCAAAACAAATACAGCATATGGCAGTGAAGAAAAATGCCGACGCTGCACCCCACTCCTGATAGTAGACAGCACAAACTAGGGGTATCAGCATTGCGCACCCTTCAAACAGCATGATGACCGATATGGTTCGTAATATTACTCGATGATTATATGTCATTTCCGATTCCTTCTAATTTCTATCATGATTTATTGGAGTTCCAATAGTGCGGTGAGAACAACATAAAAAATGTGAATAGTTCCAGCCTGCCTGCAATCATCAGCAGCGATAAGATCAGCTTTGAAAAACCTGAGAATTCGCTGAAGTTCATAACCGGTCCAATTAGTGAAAATCCGGGTCCTATATTCCCTAGACAAGTGATGACAGATGAAATGGTGGTCATCAGATCAAAGCCGTTAAAGGAGATGATAAAGGAGCCCATAAATACCACGAATATATAGAAAAACACAAAGTTAGCGATATTGGTGGAAACTTCCTGCGGGACTTCTTTCCTTCCCAACGTTACGGTAACTACTCGTCTGGGATGCAGTTTCAAAGATACGCCACGCCTGATCAGTTTGAGCGATATCAAAACCCGGATTACTTTTACTCCGCCGCCAGTGGAGGAAGAGCATGCGCCGACCAGCATTAACAGGAAAATCAGCATTTTGCTGAAGGTGGGCCAAATATCGTAATCAGCAGTAGCATAGCCTGTAGTCGTGATAATAGAAACCACTTGGAACACTGCGGTACGAATTCCTTCTTCTAAATCGTGAAAAACGCCTGTGGCGAAAAGGTTTATTGCAATCAAAGCGGAGACAGAAAGTATTATCAGAAGATACAGCTTTAATTCTGAGTCTCTTATCATGGACTTTAACCCTCTTCTTGCCAGTACAAAGTACAAATTGAAGTTGATGCCGCAGAGCAACATGAAGATGGTGATCACCCATTGCAGATACGGACTGGAAAAGTGGGCGACGCTGTCTCCGTAGGAGGAAAAGCCGCCAGTTCCAACTGTACCGAAGGTATGTACCAGAGAGTCATATAGGTTCATGCCGCCTAGAAGTAAGAGCAGTGTCTCCAAAATAGTAAAAAACAGATATACTAAATACAAGCGCCTGGCCGTATCAGAAAAGCGGGGGGCAACTTTGTCCAAGGTTGGGCCGGGAGTCTCTGCGCTGGCGATGAGCTGACCGCCGACTCCGATGGACGGCAGCAGGGCCATGGCAAAGACAATAATCCCCATGCCGCCCAGCCAATGGGTGAAGGAACGCCAAAACAACATGGATTTTGGCAGCGCCTCAATATCAGCGAGAATGGAGGAGCCTGTGGTAGAAAATCCCGAACAGGTCTCAAAAAAGGCATCGATATAATTTGGTATCGCGCCAGAGAACCAAAGTGGAAATGCGCCGATCAAAGAGGCTACCAGCCAGCATAAGGACACAATAAGAAACCCATCTCTGGCCTTTAGTTTAATCAGAGAAGGGCGAAATAATTTTATTAATATAAAACCTATGGCAAAGCAAGGTAAGATTGTAAACACGAAGCATTTAAACGCCAGCATTTCGTGAAAGACTAATGCTACGATAAGGGAGGGTATCAGGCAGAGTCCCAGTACCAGAAACAAAATTCCCATCATCCTTATGACACCATTAAAGTTTACTGTCATTTCAAACTCCTAGTTTTTATTCTTTAATAGTTTTTCCAAGTCGCCAATTTCGCTGAGCAAGCTGAGTATGATGACTTTGTCGTGCAGTTCGATTTTTGTTTTTCCAGATGGAATGATCACGTCTTGTCCTCTGTGAATGGCAGCGATAAGTACGCCATCTGGAAGTTCCAGTTCTGCAAGTGGGACGCCAATCATGGTCATATGAGAATGAGCGATGATTTCCATAATTTCTGCTTGTCCCTGAATCAAAAGGGAAGAAATGATTTTCTTTGATCCCTGAATGAACCGAAGGATATTGCTCGCGGTAATATCTAAAGGATTCAGTACGACATCTACGCCCATGCGTTCGATGAGGCCTTTGTAACTTTCGTGACTGACCTTGGAGATAACGTCTGCAATCCCATGTTGTTTGGCAGTTAAGGCCAGAAGCAGATTTTCTTCATCGTAACCTGTAGCGGTGACAAAGGCATCCATTTCGTTCATATTTTCTTCTTCCAGCAGGGAAATGTCAGTTCCATCGCTGTGAAGAACCATGACGTTATTTAAGTGGGTGGAAAGATAATGGCAGCGAGCCTTACTCTTTTCCACTAGTTTCACGGCAGCTCCGAATTCAGATAACTTCTCTGCCAGATAAAATCCGGTCTTACCGCCGCCGATGATCATCACCTTTTGGAGGTTAGTATATCTGCCTCTTTCGTGTACTTTTTTATTTAAGTTGATGATCTGATCCTTTTCTCCCACGACATAAAGAAAGTCGCCATTCTGTATGTGGTCGCCGCCATGGGGAATAATGACTTTTCCATTTCTTGAAATTGCAGCGATCAGCATATTCGGCAGATAGTCTTTGATTTCAGGAATGCTGCAGCCCACTAATTTTGGAAACCGTTTGGATGGAAATTCTATCAGAGATATCTTTCCGCTAGTAAAAATCCCGTTGCTCAGGGTATACTTTTCGGCAAGATATTTGTATATTTCAACAGTAATAGCCAAATCAGGATTGATGATAGAATCGATGTGCATGGTTTCTTTTATGAAATCAAATTGATTCATGTATTCCGGTTCTCTGACTCTGGCAATGACATGTCTGCAGCCCAGCTTTTTAGCAAAAGCAGAAATTACGATGTTGGTCTCGTCATTATCGGTTACTGCAAGCAGATAATGAAAGGTATTGATGTTAATGTTTTTGAGCACAGAAATATCCTTCGCATCCGCATTGATTGTCATCACGTCCAAATGCTGGGACAGCTTATGTAGCACGTCCTCATTTTTATCGATAATTGTGATAGCATAATCCCCGCCCAGCAAGGCTTCCGCAACCTTAAAACCCAGTTTGCCGGCGCCAACAATAGCTACATTCATCTTTATATCCTCTTTATAATTTCAAAATTTTCGTATAAGCACTTACACTATTCTAATTCAAAACATTTGAATTTGCAAGAGGTTTTGGTATTTGGTATAATGGTTCCAGAATCAGACGGCGTTGCCGAGAGGAAGGAACCATTGAATCATGACATTCGACTGTGTTTCAAAGGTATCGTCATGGTATAATGAACGCAAATGATCCTACAGCGTTGCCTTTTTGCCCCGGCTTTAGCCGGCAAGGCAAAACGGACAGCGAAGCGAGCTGGGCGAGCGTAGGAGTATTGCGCAGCAATACGTTGCTGCAAGGAAGCGTTCATTGAATTAAGTGATTCATGTTGCCGCTAGGATTCTAAAGGAGGAAATATTTTTGAAAATTAAAAGATTTATAGGCGGAAGCCTGCAGAGCAACGGATATGTATTGTACGGCCAGACAGGCGGAAATTGCTATATTATAGACCCTGGGTACCAGCCAAGAAAGTTTATCGATTTTATAAAAGAGAATGCGTTAGCGCCCAAAGGTATCCTGCTGACGCATCTGCATCACGATCATGTCGGCGCAGCAGAAGCGATCAGAGACGCTTTAGCGTGTCCCATTTTTATGCACGAGGAAGACGCCTTTGTATATAAAGGCGTGGTGGATCAGACCTTAAAAGAGGGTGACACCTTTGAACTGGACGGCGAGAGCCTTGAGGTTTTGCATACACCGGGACATACCAGAGGCAGCATATGCATTATGGCAGCAAAAAGTCGAGTTTGCTTTACAGGAGATACCATATTTGACACCGATTTGGGAAGGACGGATCTGGCCGGCGGTTCAGAGGCAGACATGAAATACTCTATCTGCGATGTGGTAAACAAATGGGAAAATGATATTGTGATTTACCCCGGTCATGATAACGGCTGTACGATGAAAAAAGTGAGAATTTATAATGCGGAATTTATAGCGTTGAGGGATGGAAATGGAAGATAAAAAGATAAAAATGGTGGCGCTGGATTTGGATGGAACCACCTTAAACAGTCAAAAAGAAATATCACCGAGAACCATTACGGCATTTCAAAACGCCATGAGAAAGGGGACACATATCGTCGTATCCACCGGACGTACTTTTCGGTCGCTGCCCGCACAACTCTTTGGCATTGAGGGACTAGAATATATTGTGACTTCTAATGGCGCTCACATAACAGAGCTTGCTACGAGGAAGACGATTTATGAGAATTACCTGACCCCTCATGCCGTTGAAGAGGTGGTAAGGGTACTGCGTAATACTAGCTTTTCTATTGAAACTTTTGTAGGCGGTAAGGCGTATATCGACAGTGCTGAATATGAAGACGTAGTTGCTAACGGCTCCACTTATCGTGACGCAGATTACATCATAAATACTCGCAACCCAATTCCCCATATCTGGGATTATATGATTCAGAATAAACACCAAATTGAAAATATCAGTATCAATTTTGAGTTCGCAGAAGACAAAGAAAAATGGCAGAGAATTTTAGAAAGAATTGACGACATTACCCTGACTTCCTCTTTTAAACATAATTTTGAAATTGGAGGAGCCAATACCAGCAAGGCAGAGGCTTTGCGGTTTCTCATGAGAAGATTGGATGTTGAGCCTCGTGAGCTGATGGCCTGTGGGGATAGTCCTAACGACATTGAGATGATCAAGCTTGCTGAAATCGGAGTTGTAGTTGGTAACGCGTCGGAGGAGATGAAGTCACTGGCCAACTATGTTACGGATACGAATGATAACGACGGCGTGGCAAAAGCGATAGAAAATTTTGTGCTGTAAGCCAAATAAGAAGAGTTTGAACCAGGGACCTATTTGAATGGTCCCTGGTTTTTTGTTCGCCACCATCTTGACATATAATGTAAAATGTAGTAAATTAAATGTATAAATTACAATAAATTACATAAAAGTAAAAAAGGAGAAGACGATGTGTAATAATAATTTCCTCGGAGACGCAGGGGAAGACTTTGCTGCCAAACTTCTGATGCTGAAAGGTTATCGGATATTAGAACGAAAATATAGATGCAAAGCTGGAGAAATTGATATCATCGCAGAGAAAAGCGACAAGCTATTTTTTGTCGAAGTAAAGACCAGGCAGACTGTCCGCTTTGGAATGCCAGCCGAATCGGTGACACGTGAAAAGCAAAGGCATATAAGAAGGACTGCGGCCTATTATTTGGAGTCACATGGGAGAAGTCGTAATTCCGTTTCCTTCCAAGTGATCGAGCTTCTGGTCAATCAAATAGAAAACGCATTTTGAGAGGAGTAAAAGATGTTGTCAAAAATTATTTCAGCGGCAGTGCACGGCATCGATGCGGTGCCTATTACTGTCGAAACAGATATTGCCAAAGGGATGCCGGCGATGAACATTGTTGGACTGGGGGACTTGACCGTAAAAGAGGCCAGAGAGAGAATTCGTTCTGCAATATGTAATTCAGGACTGGAGTATCCAGGAGGGAGAATTACAATCAACATGTCGCCAGCCGGAATACGTAAGCGGGGAAGTCATTTTGACCTGGCCATGACCATGGGCATACTGGCATCATCCAAACAGTTTTTTGATCGTGATATAGAGGAATATGGCTTTATCGGGGAACTGTCTTTAGACGGCTGTGTAAAGCAATGTAACGGCATTTTGCCCATGGTCACGGCCCTGAGAAAGAAGGGCTTAAAAAACGTTATTCTGCCTAAGGCCAACAGAGAAGAAGCATCGCTAGTGAGCGGCATCCGTCTTCTGCCAGTTGAATCCATAACAGAAGTCATGAACCATTTTAATTTAAGCTGTGCGATTGCACCTTATTCTCACGACCCCTTAGCTTTTGATCTGCCGTCAACGACAGACACACTTTTAGACTTTTCTGACGTCAAAGGGCAGGAGAACATAAAGCGAGCGATTACTGTCGCTGTGGCAGGCGGCCACAGTATTTTAATGGTAGGCAGCCCTTCAACCGGGAAAACGATGATTTCAGAAAGAATTCCTTCCATCATGCCGAAGATGAACCG
The DNA here is from genome assembly GCF_900086585.1 of Emergencia timonensis. GTDB lineage: Bacteria > Bacillota > Clostridia > Peptostreptococcales > Anaerovoracaceae > Senimuribacter > Senimuribacter timonensis. The sequence goes on along the minus strand of NZ_FLKM01000009.1, from coordinate 1,966,609 downwards.
CAATGAGATCATTGAGACGACGATGATTTATTCAGTAGCTGGTTTGTTGAGTGAGGGTCAGCCCTATATCTGTGTGCGCCCTTTCAGGCAGCCGCATTATCGAATTACAGCAGCAGGGCTTTTGGGCGGGGGCGCGATTCCGCGGCCGGGTGAAATCACACTGGCGGATAAAGGTGTGCTGTTTTTGGATGAAATCGGAGAATTTGACAAGAATATCATCGACACGCTGCGCCTTCCCTTAGAAAAGAAAAAGATTTCTCTGGTCCGAAAAGGGGAGACCTATCTATATCCGGCAGACTTTATGCTGGTGGCGGCATCCAACCCGTGCAAATGCGGATATTATGGCGATGTGGCACACCAGTGCGTATGCAGTCCCCACGAAATCACCCGTTATCAGGCAAAACTCACCGGTCCTATTATCGACAGAATCGATATGCACATCAGGCTCTTGCCGGTAAACTATAACGAACTCAACTGTCAAACGGTTGAATCTTCAAAAGAAATGAAGGAAAAGATTGAATTTGCACGAAAGATCCAACGTAACCGTTATAGAGATCAAAGTATTGTGTTAAACCAACAGCTTGACGATCATTTGATAGAGAAATTTGCCTTTCTCGGTCTTGAGCAGAAGAAAATTTTGGAGCAGGCGTACGAAAAATACCAATTAAATCCGCGAACTGTGCTGAAGGTCAGAAAACTGGCAAGGACCGTGGCCGACCTGGATGGAGGCGGCAGCATCCAGACGAAACATTTGGCAGAAGCACTGCAATATAGGGAGAAATTATAATGCAAGGAAAACTTATGATGGCTGACGACAATTTTCCCCAAATTCTGAGAGACTTCGTGCCCGACGTCGGTGTATTATATTTTGAGGGCGATCTTACACTGCTGCAAAACAGGTGTATCGCCATTGTGGGCAGCAGAAAATGCACCCAATACGGAAAGACAGTAGCAAAAACGATTGGAAAAAGGGCGGCAGAGAACGGCGTGACGGTGGTCAGCGGTTTAGCGCGGGGTATCGATACTGCAGGGCATTTAGGCGCCTTAGAGGCCGGCGGCAAAACCATTGCCGTATTAGGTGGCGGTACCGAGCATTATTATCCGCCAGAAAACCGAAAGCTGCAGCAGCAGATTGCCCGCGAGGGCCTGCTTTTATCTGAACATGAACCGGAGTATATTGCCAAAGCATATGACTTTCCAAAGAGAAACAGGCTGATCAGTGCTTTGTCAGAAAGTGTGGTCGTGGTGGAGGCGCCAAACCGAAGCGGCGCTTTGATTACTGCAGAGTGTGCAGAAGAGCAGGGAAAGAACGTCTATGCGGTACCGGGAAATATTACCAGTTACTACAGTTTTGGCACCAATAAACTGATTCGAGAAAATGCGACGCCGCTTATTTTAATAGACGATATTTTCCTAGATTTGAATATTTCTCCCTATATAAAGGAAGATAATCTACTAGAGCTGGGAGAGGACGAAAGAAGGGTCTTTGAAGTGGTCAAAAATTGTGGTGAAGTGACAATCGACGAAATATATCACAAAACGAACATAAAACCATCGGAAATTAATGGTATAATCACAATTCTAGAAATGAAAGGTATAATTTTTTCATCTTTAGGCAAAATTCTTGTTGCAAAATTCTGATAATCCTAATACAATATAGGATTGTAACATTAATATAACGAAAGAGTGCGGGAGGAAAAATGGCAACTGCGAAAAAAACATTAGTCATAGTGGAATCACCATCAAAGGCCAAAACCATTGGCAAGTATCTTGGTGCAAACTATAAGGTCATCGCTTCTGTCGGGCATGTGAGGGACTTGCCCAAAAGCAAGCTTGGCATCGATATCGAGAACGATTTCGAACCACAGTACATTCCCATCAGAGGCAAAGGGGATATCATCAAGGAACTGAGGAAAGAAGCGAAAAAGGCGTCAAAAGTATATCTGGCAACTGACCCGGACCGTGAAGGAGAAGCAATTTCGTGGCATCTTGCAAACCTGCTTGGAATAGATCTGGACACACCCTGCAGAATTGTATTTAACGAAATTATTAAAAGCTCCATTAAGGATGCCATCAAACATCCTAGGAAGATTGACCTGAATTTGGTGGATGCGCAGCAAGCTCGCCGCGTTTTAGACAGACTGGTGGGATATCAGATCAGCCCTCTTTTGTGGAGAAAGGTCAGAAAAGGCTTATCTGCCGGCAGAGTGCAGTCAGCAGCCTTAAAAATTATATGCGACCGAGAAAAAGAGATCAAGGATTTTGATCCGAAAGAGTACTGGACGATCACCGCCGAATTCAAAAAAGGCAAAAAGTTTTCAGCCAAGCTGATGGAATATAAAAAGAAAAAGCTGGTTGTTGAAAATAAAGAACAAAATGATAAAATATTAGCAGAGTTGAATACAGGAAGTTACTCTGTTACAGCCCTGAATCAAAAAGAGCGTATGAAGAAGCCGTTTGCGCCTTTTACAACGAGCAGTATGCAGCAGGAGGCTTCGACGAAATTAAATTTCAATACGAAAAAGACCATGCTGATTGCCCAGCAGCTCTATGAAGGTGTTGAAATCAAAGGACAAGGTACAGTCGGTCTCATTACGTATCTGAGAACTGATTCAGTGAGAATCTCAGAAGAAGCCAAAGCTGCTGCTGCAGATTTTATCAACGAAAAGTATGGAAAAGAGTATCTTGGAAAAAATGTGTACTCCAACAAAAAGAAAGATATTCAGGACGCTCATGAAGCCATCAGACCGAGTAATATTTCACTGGAGCCGGAAGCCATCAAAGACTCCCTTTCCAACGACCAGTTCAAACTGTACAGGCTGATCTGGTGCAGATTTATGGCCAGTCAGATGACGGCAGCAAAATTCGATAATCTGCAGGTTGAAATAGAAAACGGCGACTACACTTTTAAGACTACGGGATCAAAACTTTTGTTTGACGGTTATCAGAGGGTGTACAAGAGTAGTATGGATGAAGATAAAGATAAGATATTACCAGCCTTAGAGAAAGGCGAGCTATTGGACCTAATCGGTCTCGGCGGCGAACAAAATTTTACGCAGCCGCCGGCAAGGTACACAGAAGCCAGCTTAGTCAAAGAACTGGAAGAAAAGAATATCGGCAGGCCGAGTACTTACGCGCCTATTGTCGGTACCCTTTCGGAGAGAAAGTACGTGACAAGGGAGAAAAAATCGCTCGTGCCTACAGAATTGGGTTTTTTGGTCACCGGACTGATGGAAGAGTATTTTAAAGAGATTGTCGACGTCAATTTTACTGCTGGGATGGAAGATAAGCTGGATGACGTCGAAATCAAAGATTTGGAATGGAAGAAGATTATTCGCGATTTCTACGGTCCCTTTGAGAAAGAGCTGGAAGTCGCTGACCATGCAATCGAAAAAGTGACAGTGGAAGACCAGCCAACAGGCGAAACCTGTGAGCTGTGCGGAAAGCCGATGGTATTAAAAACAGGGCGCTTTGGAGAATTTATCGCCTGCTCCGGATATCCGGAGTGCAAGAATACGAAACCAATTGTAAAAACCATCGATGTCAAATGTCCAAAATGCGGCAAGGATATTGTGGCCCGCAAAAGCAAAAAAGGGAAACTATTCTATGGCTGCAGCGGCTATCCCGATTGTGATCAATCTTATTGGTATAAACCGGTCGACAAAAAATGCCCAAAATGTGGGGCACTTTTAATAGAGAAAAAAACAAAGGCAGGCAATCTTGCCTGCTCAAATGCTGAATGCGACTACAAAGAGTAGCCTGAAAGGAATAATGGAGGTAGAGAGAATGGTAGAATTTCATGCAACCACAATATGCGCTGTCAGAAGAGGCCCTGACGATATAGCCATCGGCGGAGACGGACAGGTCACCATGGGTGAGACAGCCATTATGAAAAATGGGGCAAAAAAAGTAAAAAAGATATTTAAGAACCAGGTTTTAACCGGATTTGCGGGATCTGTTGCAGATGCTTTTTCTTTGACTGAAAAGTTTGAAAAGAAACTGGAGGAACACGGCGGCAATCTGAAGAGAGCGGCAGTGGACCTTGCCCAACTGTGGCGTTCAGATAAGGGAATGAGAAGCCTGGAAGCTTTGATGATCGTAGTAGATAAAAATGATCTCCTAGTCGTATCAGGAAATGGTGAGGTTATCGTTCCTGACCAGGATTTTGTAGCTATTGGCTCTGGTGGGAACTTTGCATATTCAGCGGCTAACGCTTTATTTAATCATACAGAGATGAATGCAGAAGAAATCGTCAAAGAGTCATTGAAAATTGCTTCTTCTATCTGCGTGTACACGAATGATAATATTACGGTAGAGAAGTTATAAAGGGGGAAGAAACATGGCAGGTAAAATACAGAATATGACGCCAAAAGAGATTGTGGCGGAACTGGACAAGTATATCATCGGACAGGATGAGGCAAAGAAATCTGTGGCCATCGCCCTCCGAAACAGATATAGGAGAAGTCTGCTTTCTGACGAGATGAGAGAAGAAATCACACCGAAGAATATTCTGATGATGGGACCGACAGGCTGCGGTAAAACAGAGATTGCCAGAAGGTTGTCTAAACTGATGAAGGCGCCTTTTGTCAAGGTAGAAGCTACCAAGTTTACGGAAGTCGGTTACGTGGGACGCGATGTAGATTCCATGGTCAGAGACTTAGTGGAAGCGGCCATTCGTATTACCAAACAGTCAAGACTACAGGAAAAATATGATATTGCAGAAGAAATCGCAGAAGAAAAAATTATCGAAGCGATTATACCTGGCGGCAAAAAAAAGAAAAGCGAAAACAAACCGAGCAACCCGTTTGATTTTATCTTGAACAGCGGCGGTTATCCGAGTCAGAAACAGCTTTATGAAGAGAATAAAGCGAAGGAAAACGATAAGAAGGTAGATCCGACAGATATAGAGATGGCTCGTGAGCAAGTCAGACAGCAGTTGAAGCAGGGGCTCTTAGAGGAACAGTTTGTTGAAATTGAAGTCAACGACACGCCAAAGGGCAACCAGCTCGACATGAGCAACGAAGGCATGAGCATCGCCATCGGAAATATTTTTGGCGACATGATGCCGCAGAAGACGAAGAACAAGAGAGTCAGAGTCAAAGATGCCAGAAAGATATTGAGAGAACAGGAAGCGCAGAACCTGCTGGATATGGATCAGGTTACTGACGAAGCCTTGGAAAACGCAGAGCAGAACGGCATTATCTTCATTGACGAGATTGACAAGATTGCCTCCAGTTCCAGTTATCATACTGGTGCCGATGTGTCCAGAGAGGGCGTACAGAGAGACATCCTGCCTATCGTCGAGGGCAGTGTGATCAACACAAAATATGGTCCGGTAAAGACAGACCACATACTGTTTATCGGTGCAGGGGCATTCCATACTTCAAAACCGACCGATTTAATTCCTGAGCTGCAGGGTCGTTTTCCAATCAGAGTAGAGCTGCAGAACTTAACAAAGGAATCTTTTGTTCAAATTTTAACGGTTCCAGAGAACGCCATTATCAAACAGCATATTGCGTTATTGGAAACCGAGGGAATTAAAGTAGAATTTACAGAAGATTCTATTGACGAAATCGCCACAATGGCGTATCTTATGAATGAGCAGACTGAAAATATTGGTGCGAGAAGACTGTATACAATATTAGAAAAGCTGCTGGAAGATATCTCCTTCGATATTCCAGAAATGGAAGAAGAGCAGATCACCATTGATAGAGCCTTTGTACAAGGCAAATTTATGGATACTATCCACAAAGATGATGTGGACAGATATATCTTATAGGCGGATTACACCCCTATACAAATAAGAATTAGTTAGTATTAAAAAAGTTGAGGTAAAATATGAGTGAAAAATTATTAACAAGAATTAGAAAGCTGAATTGGGTGCTTTCTGAAAGCACAGCTGGTTATATCTCTTTTGATGAGTTGTGCAATATTATGAGCGAAATGCTTGATTCCAACATCTACATTATGAATAGAAGAGGAAAAGTTCTCGCTGCAAAATATGAGTCAGGAGAAGAGGCTCCCCTTGTGGTGGATCCGGAGACAAAGAAGGTAGTTCTGCCTACTCTGTACAATGACAAATTCCTGCAGGTTACAGATACCAAAGCGAATCTGACCTATGACAGCATCAAAATGTACTATGGAGAAGAATACACAATGGCAAGTAAATATCATACCATTGTGCCAATCATCTTTGGCGGAAACAGAATTGCAACATTGCTGCTGGCAAGAGCGGAAAAGGCTTATGATGATGAGGATATCGCAATCTGCGAATACGGCGCAACGGTAGTCGGAATCGAAGTTGCCAGAGGAATTGCCATGGATGAGGAAGAAGATATCAGAATGAAAGAGGCTGTGGACATGGCCCTTTCCACGCTGTCTTATTCCGAAATGGACGCTGTTACGAAAATTTTTGCTGAGTTAAAGGGAGACGAAGGTCTTCTGGTTGCCAGCAAAATTGCTGACAAATCTGGCATCACCCGTTCTGTTATCGTAAACGCACTCCGTAAACTGGAGAGCGCCGGTGTCATCGAATCCAGATCGCTGGGTATGAAAGGCACAAGAATCAAGATTACGAACGAGTTTCTGAGAGACGGAATTAAGAATTTTGAAATATAATTAATAACAAAAACCTCCTGCTTAACATAGAATGTTATAGCAGGAGGTTTTTTTATGAGACGACACAGAAATGAAAAACTCTCATTTTGGAAAAAATTGACGATTTCGCTGATTCTTTTTAGCTTAGGGTGTATTTTATTGATTAATGGATTTAAACAGCAAATAGAGCCGAATATCGATGCTGTGAGCAAACTGAAAGCAAAGGGTATGATTACAGAAATCGTCAATCAGACTATCAAAGAGGATTTTTCGGGCAAGGAATATGAGGAAAATCTGTTCATCATAAAGAGCGGGAAGGACGATAAAGTCCAAATGGTGCAGTCCAACACCAGTCTGATCAACAGGATGGTAGCTGAGTTTTCTGTAAACCTCCAGAAGAAATATGACAATATAGAGCCTCGCACAGTAAAACTGTCTTACGGTACATTAGTGGGCAGCAAACTGCTGTCGGAGGCGGATTACCTCAATGTAAATTTAAAAATCATGCCTCTGTCTGTAACGAACTGCGACTTTGAAACAGAATTTGAAAGTCAGGGGATTAACCAGACCAAGTATAAAATTTACATAACGATAGAAAGTAACGTCAGGGTATTACAGCCATTTTCAGCAGAGAATTTTAAAATTAAGAACAAAATGCTGATTTCAGAAGTTGTCATCGTCGGCGAGGTGCCGGACAGCTATGTAAATGTGCCGGAAAATAATATTTTGGATGCAACGAATCAATAATCTGTGGTATACTAATGTCATGCTTAGATTTAATGAAAATAATGAGATTATAACAGAAGAAAAATACAGGGCGATCTTGGTCGGCCTGCAGAGAAAAGAAGATATATCTTATTCCATGGAAGAACTTGCCGGGTTAGCCGAGGCTGCAAATGCCGAGGTCCTGGGCAAGGTCGTCCAGGTTCTGGAAAAGCCGAATACGGCAACTATGATTGGAAAGGGCAAAGTAGAAGAAGTTGCTGAACTGGTCAGAAATATGGAAGCGGATATGGTCATTTTCAATGATGAGCTGACAGGAATGCAGATTCGAAATCTGGAGGACGCCATAGATGTAAGAGTGATAGACAGGACGATCTTGATTTTGGATATCTTTGCTGCCAGAGCAGACTCGAGAGAAGGCAAATTACAGGTTGAATTGGCACAGCTGAAGTACAGAATGCCAAGACTTACCGGCTTTGGTAAGTCTCTTTCTCGTCTAGGCGGCGGAATTGGAACCAGGGGACCTGGTGAAAAAAAGCTGGAAACTGACAGGCGTCACATCGAGAGACGCATGGAAGACATCAAAAGCGAGTTGTCCCAACTGGTTAAGACGAGGAGTGTTCAGAGATCAAAGCGAGAAAAGTCGGGGATTCCGGTGGTCGCTCTAGTGGGGTATACGAACTCAGGCAAGTCTGCGCTGATGAACAGGCTCCTTTCTGTGGTAGACAAATCAGAAAAAGCTGTCACAGAAAAAGATATGCTTTTTGCCACGCTGGATACCCAGCAGCGCAGTGTCAAGCTGGACACCAATCACGAATTTATTCTGATTGACACAGTTGGTTTTGTCAGTAAACTTCCCCACAGCCTGGTGGAAGCGTTTAAGGCGACGTTAGAGGAAGTGCTCTACGCTGATTTGCTGCTACACGTCGTGGACGCCTCCTACGAGGAAAACGATTTTCATATTGCGGTAACCAATAAAGTATTAGGAGAGATCGGCGCAGATGTTAAGGAAAAGGTCATGGTCTTCAATAAAATAGATCTGGTGCCCGATTTTCAGGCGCCTGTGACCAATTTAGAGAATCTTTTTGTCTCTGCCAAAGAGAATATCAATATCGACCAGCTAATTGATAAAATAAAAGAAAAAATCTTTGCTGATAAGGTATGTGCAAAGCTGATGATTCCCTATACGAGAGGCGATCTCTCTTCCTATCTGTGTGAAAAGGCTCTGGTCAAATCTATGGAATATCTGGAGGAGGGAACCTTTTTTGATGTTGAACTGAATCAGGAAGACTATCAGAGGTTAAAGGAATATGATACGATATAGTACGGTTTTTGAAGAAGGACTGGCAGAGCAGACGATAGAAAGATCCAGATTTATTGCCCATGTGAAGCCTGTTTCCTCTAAAGAAGAGGCGGACGCTTTTATTGCTGCCATTAAAAAACAATACAAAGACGCAACCCATAATGTACCCGCCATGGTCATAGGAGACAAGTTTCAGGTGCAATGGGCAAGTGATGACGGCGAACCCCAGGGCACCTCTGGGGCGCCCATCGTTCAAATGCTGGTTCAGGAAAACATCACCAATATTGTGGTAGTAGTTACCCGGTATTTCGGCGGAATCAAATTAGGAACCGGCGGTCTGGTTCGCGCCTATACAAGCAGCGCAAAGCTTGGAATTCAAGTGGCCGGACCTTGTGACGTCAAGGAACTGTCGGCAGTTACATACAGGATGGATTACAGTGTTTTTAATAAAGTACAAAATTTTTACTTTACTTATGATGTAAAATTTGCTAATATAGTTTATGCCGATACGGTGACCTGTGAGATCGTCATTGATCCATCTTGTGCGGGAGCATTAAAAGAAACGGTCACAAGTTTATCTGGCGGTAAGGCTGTCATCGTGAATGAATCTGTCAGATTGGACAAGGTTAGAAAATGATTGCCAAACATTTGAAAAAAATGTTGACATAAGATTACTGATGTGATAATATAGTTTTCGGCTCACTTCTTTAGGAAGACGAGCAGCGAAACAACACGGAAAATAAATTAAAAAACTTCTTGACAAAGCATAGAGAATGTTATATAATTTATAAACGTGCCAAGCATTCAAGAAGCGGACACTGCGGGCGTTTAGCTCAGCTGGGAGAGCATCTGCCTTACAAGCAGAGGGTCATAGGTTCGAGCCCTATAACGCCCACCATTTTCAACAGTGACCATTCACAGATGCGCAGAAGATTTGTCCGAGATGCAAGGCGCGCGAGTTTAGAGCAAACTGCCGTGTACTTGAGCACGCAAATGAGCGAGGAACGAGCGGCAATACAGCAGTTCGGCAAATTGGAAAGCATAGATGCGGCCTGGTAGTTCAGTTGGTTAGAATGCCAGCCTGTCACGCTGGAGGTCGACGGTTCGAGCCCGTTCCAGGTCGCCAATTTTAAACTTTACAATAATATGCTGGCGTGGCTCAACGGTAGAGCAGCTGATTTGTAATCAGCAGGTTGGGGGTTCGATTCCCTCCGCCAGCTCCAAAATACAGATAATTAGGTTGGAAGAACAACTCCAATTCATCAAATAACACGACTAAGTTTGAAAAATAATTTCGAGGGATTCCCGAGTGGCCAAAGGGGGCGGACTGTAAATCCGTTAGCTGAGCTTTCGATGGTTCGAATCCATCTCCCTCGACCAATTTTTTCAAGAATGTGCGGAAGTGGCTCAGGGGTAGAGCATCGCCTTGCCAAGGCGAGGGTCGCGAGTTCGAATCTCGTCTTCCGCTCCATTTTATGCGGATGTAGTTCAATGGTAGAACCTCAGCCTTCCAAGCTGATGGCGTGAGTTCGATTCTCATCATCCGCTCCAGTTTTTCAAATTTAGTGTGGGCTCATAGCTCAGTTGGATAGAGCAACGGCCTTCTAAGCCGTGTGTCCGGGGTTCGAATCCCTGTGGGCTCACCATTTATTTGATGATTTTGGGGTATAGCCAAGTGGTAAGGCAACGGACTTTGACTCCGTCATTCGTAGGTTCGAGTCCTGCTACCCCAGCCAATTATTATGACCCATTAGCTCAGTCGGCAGAGCACTTGACTTTTAATCAAGGTGTCCGGAGTTCGAATCTCCGATGGGTCACCATTTTTAAAGAAATAACAGTTGAATCCACACTGGAGAGGTGTCCGAGTGGTTTAAGGAGCTGGTCTTGAAAACCAGTGATTCCGAAAGGGACCGTGGGTTCGAATCCCACCCTCTCCGCCATCAGACATTTTAAACGATTTATATAACGCAAGATCTCGTTTAGCCTGGAGAAGTACTCAAGAGGCTGAAGAGGACGGTTTGCTAAACCGTTAGGGTTCGTATTAGGGCCGCATGGGTTCGAATCCCATCTTCTCCGCCATTACGCAGGGGTATAGCTCAGTTGGTAGAGCAGTGGTCTCCAAAACCACGTGTCGAGGGTTCGAATCCTTCTGCCCCTGCCAATAAGGGTTCTTGCGGAATACATAAATATCGGGGTGTAGCGCAGTTTGGTAGCGCAACTGGTTTGGGACCAGTGGGCCGCGGGTTCAAATCCTGCCACCCCGACCATTACAAATAAGATGTGGGCCATTAGCTCAGTTGGTCAGAGCGTCCGGCTCATAACCGGCAGGTCCTGGGTTCAAGTCCCCGATGGCCCACCATTATACAAAAGAATATCACATGTATGCCCAGATAGCTCAGTAGGTAGAGCAGGGGACTGAAAATCCCCGTGTCCTTGGTTCAATTCCGAGTCTGGGCACCATTTATTTTTAAGCAGCCTTTCGCAGACGTAAAGTCCGAAGGGTTGTTTTTTGTTGTACAAGCTTTCATTACCAGATATTACTGAAACTTCGTCTTTGAATCGGCACGTTAATGGTTGATTTTCTCTGTGAATTCCTTTAGAATTAAACTTAGGCAAAAGGAGGGACAAATGGCGCAATTATATTATAGATATAGTACGATGAATGCTGGCAAGTCAATAGAACTGATTAAGGTAGCGTATAACTACGAAGAACGAGGAAAGCACGTGTTGACACTGGTACCCGCTGTCGACGATAGATTTGGGACAGGCGTAATCACGTCTAGGATCGGTTTACAGAGAGAGGCTATGCTAGTGCAGGATGATACTAATATCCTAGAACTATTCATGCGAGAGAATGAAAAAAACAAGATCGACTGCGTTTTGATTGATGAATGTCAGTTTTTAAAAAAACATCATGTGCAGGAACTTGTTGAAATTGTGGACAGTCTGGAAGTTCCAGTACTAGCTTATGGCTTAAAAAACGATTTTCGCAACGAACTGTTCGAGGGTTCTTATTATATGTTGATTTATGCAGACAAGATTGAGGAAATCAAAACGATCTGCTGGTGCGGCCGCAAGGCTACCATGGTAGCCAGAGTCGTAGATGGAAAATTTGTCAAACAAGGGGAGCAAGTAGTAATCGGCGGCAACGATATGTATGTAACTCTGTGCAGGAAACACTATAACGACGGTAGATTGGGACCGGATAAATAAAGGCAGGTGACAAAATGATAAAGAATAAGACACAATTGAATTATAAAGATATTTTATTAGTTTTACTGATTACAGGCACGATGCTGATAACCTTGACTATCGTATCATATGGTGCTTCGGCGCCCAATGCGTCAGGCAGGATTAGCGAATCAGATGGGGTAAATGTCAGATCCAGTTATTCCACTTCATCTTCTGTTGTATGTACGTTGCCCTACAATGCGACAGTAACAATCAGTGAGGAAAAATATACAGTGTCAGGAAGCAGTGATAAGACGAAGATCTGGTACTATGTGAGCAGTGCTTATGGAAGCGGATATATTCGCTCTGATTTGACTAGTATCAGTTATACATCCGGCATAACTGCAAAGATAACGAAAGAAGCTAATGTCAGAACTGGACCAGGAACTACCTTTTCAACTGTCAAGAAGCTATCAAAAGGCGACAGTGTAAAAGTCGTCTTAAAAGCGGCTGCTTCAGGAGGGTCTACTTGGTATAAGGTGAATATAAACGGATCTTATTATTATATTTCCGCATCCTATCTTAATCTGGATACCGGCAGCGCTTCTAATCCGCCGGACATACCCTCCGACAATAAGAATTTTGAGGCACAATTAGCTGAATTTCCAACCAGCTACAGAGCTGCACTGAGAGCTTTACATCAAAAACATCCGACCTGGAACTTCAGAGCCAAAAAGGTTGGATACAGTTGGAGCGAGGCATTAGAAAAACAGATTTCTAATGTGAACGCAAACCTAGTATCTATTTCCAAGCCTGACGCGTATAAAGAAGTTAGAAGCGGAACTTATAATTTTGCTACAAATACCTACATAGGCAAGGATGGCGCTAACTGGGTTGCCGCTTCAAAAGATGCGGTTGCTTTTTACATGGACCCGAGAAATTGGCTGGAAGAGTCGTCCATTTTTATGTTTGAACCTTATACATATGATGCTTCTTACCAGAAGGAGAACATCGTCAAATCTATTTTAAAGACGACTGCTTTGCCGTCTTCTGCATCTGCGTATTATGTAGCGGCGGCTCAACAAGTATACGGCGGACAGAGTTATAATATCAGTCCGACTTATCTGGCAGCTAAGACGAGGATTGAGCTGGGATCTTCTGACTTTATGATAGACGGTCATTCGTTTACTTACGGCGGCAAGAAATATTCTGGTGTTTACAATACTTATAACATTGGTGCGTCAGACAGCGCAGACGGCAGTGCAGCGACAAAAGGACTGGTCTATGCAGCAGGTGGATCGGATGGAAGCGGAAAGTCTTACCTGAGACCTTGGAATACATTAGAGAAGGCAGTAAAAGGCGGTGCAATTTATATCGCTAACAATTTTTTAGACAATAACCAATACACCGCATACTTATCGCGCTATAACGTGCTCAACGGATTAGGAAGCGTAGGAACGCATCAATATGCGACTTCTGTATTTTCTGCCGCTACGGAGTCATCCATCATGTCTTCCTGCTATCAGGATGCGGGTGTCTTTGATGAAGCGTTTACATTTGAGATTCCGGTATACGAAAACATGCCGGCATCGGTAAGTCCGGAACCTGGAAGCGGAAACAATAATAACTATCTCGATTCGCTGAAGGTTTATGAAGGGGATACGCTGAAATCGCTTACAGCAACCTTTGATCGATTCACTTCTTCCTACAAATTGAAAACGAAGGTCTCCGCCAGCAGTGTTACCATTAAAACGACAACCAACGTAAATGACGCTAAGGTTACAGTTACAGGAAACACCAATTTGGCTGTCGGCACTAACAAAGTGACAGTAAAAGTAACTTCCTCTTCTGGAAAAGTAAGATATTACTATGTAACTGTAGTCAGAGAAAAGGGCGATGATAATGCCTACGTTCCAGAGAAACCGACCAATGTCAAAGTGCAGAGTGATAGCAATGAGCAGGTCACTTTAACCTGGAACGGAGATGCGAAAGCGACTGGTTACAGAGTATACTGGAAAAAATCGGGCGCATCTAGCTGGTCCTATAACACCGTCAAGGATGGAACCTCCTGGACGAAGACCATGAAGTATCGCGGTGAGATTTACGAATACAAGGTAGCTGCTTATTACGAATATAAGGGTGAAAAAATATATAGTAAAGAATCAGATGTGATCAAAGGCGCCACCTTTGGGGAAGCAAATACTTTGACAGGCGATTTGTACAGCGGCTATATGACCATGAAATTTAATTGGGATGCTATAGACGGAGCCGACGGATACCGACTCAGATATAAACAGACTACATCAGAAAAGTGGAACTCAGTATATGTAGATGGAAACACAGAGGTTGTCAAGAAAATGTCATATGCGGGCAAGGAATATGAATTTAAATTGGCACCGTACAAGAAGATTAATGGAGTACGGTTTATCAGTAATGAGTATTCACCGTTAATTACAGTCCATACGTTACAAAAACCGACGGTGACTCTGAAAAATATGTACACGAAATCTATTGAGGTAAAATGGACAGAAGTGGGAGGAATTACTGGATATAAAGTCTACCGATCCACATCCAAGTCCGGAACTTATACGCTGGTAAAGACCGTTCCTGCAGAGACGACCAGGTTTTTGAATCAGGGTAGGACGTTGGGAAAACGGTATTACTACAAAGTCAGGGCATATAAAGATAGTATCTATGATAAGACCGTATACGGACCATATTCAGTTGTGGTTTCTATAAAAAGATAATGTTTATATTAGGACGATCTTCTCTTTTATAGAAAAGGTCGTCCTTTGTTCTATGATGAATAGAGGTTTAATATGAGTAAATTCACATCAGTCATAAAATATGAAGGTGATAATAAGACATTAATTTGGAAGCATCCTCAAGAGGATTTCGATTCATACACACAACTAGTTGTCCATGAATCCCAAGAAGCTATCTTCATGATGAACGGAGAGGCGCTCGACTTATTTGGTCCAGGCAGACATACGCTTGAAAATCAAAATATTCCTTTAGTACGAAAATTTTTGAATTACACAACGGAAACAATTACTCCATTTCATTGCGAAATTTATTTTATAAATAGAACAGAACAAATGGGAATAAAATGGGGGACGGATAGTAAAGTTCAATTTATAGAACCACAATATCAATTCCCGATACAGATAGGAGCTTGTGGTGAATTGAGTCTGCGCATTGATGATTCAAGGAAAGTTTTAGTGAATCTAGTGGGGACAGAAAGCACGTTCGGACAAAAGGAACTAATGGATTATTTCAGACCTTTTTTGATGACAAAAATTAAGTCTTACATTCCAAAGGTAATTAAAGAAGAAAAAATTAATTTATTCCAGATTGACGAACACTTAAATGATTTTTCTATCGCATTGCAACAAGCCCTTTTACCTGATTTTGCAAGCTATGGGATATCCTTAGAACGTTTCTTTGTCACAACAGTTTTAAGACCTGAAGGGGAAGATTCGTATGAGAAATTCAAAAACCTGTATTTTAGACAATATGCTGATATTGCTGAGGCGAAGCTTCGTCAACAGGTAGGCATTATTGATCAACAGACGGAAGCTGAAAAGATTATAATTGAGTCACAGGCTATTGCTAAAAAAAGACTACAGGAAGGCTATACCTATCAACAAGAGAGAGGTTTTGACGTAGCTGAAACTGTAGCTGCTAAAGAGGCCTCGAGTCAGTTTACAAGCATGGAAATTGGCCTAGATAACGTAACTCGTGTTGGCAGTGAAGTAGACAGGAGTTTAGACGGGGCTGTTGATGGAGCCCTTACAAAAATAGAATCAAAAGCTTCTGAAACGATAGTTTGCCCGTCTTGTGGAAAAGTTGTTGCAAGAGGTAGGTTTTGTTCAGAATGTGGCAAGGAATTATAGGAGGCTTTTATGAGAAAAGACAAATATGGCATAGGGGTCATTTTGATATTGCTCATCCTATTTAATGTAATTGCTTTTGCTGTCCCACATAGACAATCTTCGGCGTTCTGGCCGGCGTATGTATTTACTGTGGTTGCTATTATGATGCAGTTTTTGTATTTTTCCATGGCATTCAAGTATGCACATCACGAAGAAAAAGTTTTTTGGGGTCTGTCAAGAATTCATGTTAGTATCACTTATTTAATATTGCAGTTCATCTCAGGGTTATTTTTTATGTACGCTGGTTTTGTTCAAAGTTGGGTTGCAGTCACTGTGGGCACTTTGCTTCTAGGTGGTTATCTACTGATATTTATAAGTTCCCATTTTGCACAAAAAAATGTAGAACGTGTGGAAAATAATATTGAAGAGGATACTTCTTTTATTAGAACTTTAACGATCTATTTAAAAACCTTATATGACATGACATCTGACGATATGTTAAAAGAAGAATTAAAGAAATTATATAACGTCTGTAAATACAGCGATCCGGTTAGCAGTGAAAAGCTTGTCACACTGGAAGAAGAAATTTCTGTTACGTATAAAGCGCTATACGATTATATTCAGGCCAAAGATTTTTCTAACGCACAAAATGCTTGTGAAGCACTGTATCATCGTATATTGGAGAGAAATCATGCATGCAGGTTATTGAAGTGATGAAATTGGAGGTACACAAGAGTGCAAATTTTTAAATGTAAAATGTGTGGCGGTGACTTAGAGCTAACGAAGAATATGACCGTTGCCGTATGTCCTTACTGCGGAACAAAACAAACCTTGCCTAAGCTTAGTGATGAAAAGCGATATAATCTCTATGACCGTGCAGGTCAATATAGGCGGAACAATGAATACGACAAAGCTGCTGAGCTTTACGAAGAAATTCTGAAAGAAGACCCAAAGGATGCTGAAAGTTATTGGTCATTGGTTTTGTGTAAGTATGGTATTGAATATGTAGAAGATCCTTCTAGCCATAAACGGGTGCCAACAATTAATCGCACACAATATACATCCATCTTCCTTGATTCAGACTATGCATCTGCATTAAAATATGCAGATAAATCACAAAGAGCCATTTATGAATTTGAAGCGAAACAAATTGATGAGATTCAGAACAACATCATTATGATATCCAAAAATGAGGAGCCATTTGATATTTTTATTTGTTACAAAGATCTGTCCGCAGATGGAAGACGTTCAGAAGACTCTGTCATTGCTGCCGAATTATATCATGAGTTGACAGAAGCTGGATACAAGGTCTTCTTTTCCCGCATTACTTTAGACGACAAAATGGGAATAGAATATGAGCCCTATATTTTTGCAGCTTTGAACTCTGCAAAAATTATGATTGTTCTTAGCACACGAGCAGAGTATTTTAATTCTCCATGGGTCAAAAATGAGTGGAGCCGATATCTGGCGCTAATAAGGCAGGGAGCGGATAAAATGCTGATTCCTGTTTATAGAGATATGAATCCATATGATTTACCTGTTGAATTTTCGCATTTACAGGCCATGGATATGTCTAAGCTTGGATTTATGCAGGACCTTGTTTATGGGATACAAAAAATTCTGCAACGGAATTCTAGCAATGAAATGAAGATAAAGTCTGTTATACACAGCCAGCCAACAGCAGAATCGTTAATAAAAAGAGCATTCCTTTTTTTAGAAGATGAAGAATGGGAACGTGCAGATATTTATTGTGAAAAAGTTCTCGATATGGATCCAGAATGTGCAGAAGCTTATTTAGGCAAGCTTATGATTTCACAGTTTGTACGCCGTGAAGAAGAATTATCAAAATTGAAATATACTCTGAAAGAAAATCCTTATTATCAAAAAACGATTCGTTTTGCTAATTCAGACCTGAGAAGCAGACTAGAAGAATATGAGCGAGTGATTGAAGCACGCAGAGAATTTGAGGCAAAGGAAATCGAATATTGTACCGCCAGCGAACTTCTTAATCGTGCAAAACATAAAATTGATTACCTCGAAGTTATCAAAAAATTGGAACCTATTATGGATTTTAGAGACTCTGCAAAGAAGATTAAATACTGTCAAGAAAAAGTAGATGACCTAGAACAACAGTTTCGTGAAAGGGAAAGAATAGAGGAAGAAAAGAAACAGAAAAACAGTAAGTATTACGTTGCTCTTGGAGTCTTTTTGTTTGTAATCTTTGTAGTCAGCATTTTTTATACAGAAGGTTAGGGTGGAATGGATTAAATTTAGTATGGAGAAATTTTGCTATGAGGCATAAATTTCTCCATGTTCCTTTCTATGCCTTGCATCCCTGCCAGCTGCCCCGTCTCTTCAGTTCAGCAGTGATTCCATTGAGAATAGTTCTTTTTCTGTAACTCCACTCTGGTGTAATCAGAATCTTACGCGGTGCGTCGCCGGTCAGGCGATGGATTACGATATCAGAAGGAATGATTTCAATCAAGTCACAGACGAAATTCACATATTCCTCGATGGAATGGAAGGAATTGTAGTCGTGATATTCCTCTTCCATCCTCGAGCCCTTTACTACATTGAGGAGGTGCAGCTTGATGCCCCAGGCTCCAGAAGCGCAGACATATCTTACCGATTGAATCATGTCTTCCTTGGTTTCGCCAGGCAGGCCAAGAATAAGATGGACTACGGTTTTGATGCCTCGTGAGTTTAAGGCTTCGATAGCGTAATCATAAACAGATAACGCATAGCAGCGGTTGATCAGATCAGCCGTCCTTTGATGTATCGTCTGAAGCCCCAATTCGACCCACAGAAAGTGATTTTCGTTGATTTCAGAGAGCAAGTCCAAAACTTCCTCGTTGATGCAGTCTGGCCGTGTGGCGATGGCGATGCCAGAAATCAACGGGTGACTAAGCGCTTTTTCATATTTCTCTCGCAATGTTTCTATGGGAGCATAGGTGTTAGTATGATTTTGAAAATAGGCCAGATACTTCGCCTTTGGCCATTTTTCAGATAACAGATCAATCTGATTTTCTATTGTAGAGGCAAAGTCGCCTCCGCCGCCTTCAGAACAAAAGAGACACCCGCCATAGGATTTGCTTCCATCCCGATTAGGGCAGGTAAATCCGCCGTCTATGGCTAATTTTACGGTTTTTTGGCCGAACTCATGTTTCAGATAAGAACTAATTGTGTTAATTGGCTGCGTCATGATAAACCCCTTTTTGTAATATTCATACTAATTTTAGCATATTATGTTACCCCTTGTCTATCCTTTCTGCTGACAAGGGGTAACATGTTGCAAAGCGTTTGTTTGCCCTACATTCATCGTTATCTTCACTTTGCATACGTCCAGTATGCGCGGTTCATCTGCCTCGAAATTAGGGCAGAGCAAGTGTCCCTTTGTCAACCTAAAGTTTCGTATTACCCACTAAGAACGAAAAAATTTCTATCTCTAATTAACGTTGAAAAACAGGTATCTCGCAGTGCTTTTTACTAAAATAGAATATTGCGCATGTTGCTGTATATGGTGTATAATAAAGTGTTATAACAGATGCTGGATGCCCCGCGCCATAAGAGGCGGCGGACTTCGCTCTGTAACAAAAATAATTTTGCGCAAAGGAGACAGAAAATATGGCGAAGAAGTCCACCACTCCGTGGAATTGTCAATGTGAAGTAGGACAAAGAAACAGAACACTGGCAGAGATTGCTGGAGCAGGGGAAGAAGTGATGAAACCTGCACTATTGCTGCACAGCTGCTGTGGACCATGCAGCACATCGGTCATAGAGCGATTGGCGCCGGATTACGAAATTACCGTATTTTTTTATAATCCTTGCATTACTGATTCAAAGGAGTACGAAAAAAGAAAAGCTAACCAGGTGAAATTCATAGAGAATTTCAATCTGCATTTGGGCGGCAAACACAAAATACATTTTTTAGAAGGAGAGTACGAGCCAGACGTCTATTATCAATTGACTGACGGCTGCAGTAATGAACCTGAGGGCGGCAAACGCTGTACGATTTGTTTCAGGATGCGGCTGGCGAAAACTGCAAAAACAGCTAAGAATTTAGGTTTTGGCCTCTTTGCTACCACACTTACAGTCAGTCCCCACAAAAACTACACGTTAATTTCACAATTAGGAAAAGAGTTCGCACAAGAATATAGTGTAGAATTTCTTGATATAGATTTTAAAAAGAAAGCGGGTTTTCAAAGAAGCATACAGTTGTCAAAGGAATATGGCCTCTATAGGCAAAACTACTGCGGATGTGAATACTCGAAAAGATAATGTCATATAAAGGAGAACAGCACATGTCAGAATTAATTACACCAAAAGAGTATACCCCTGTGATCAGCTCCCTGGAGACCCAGAGGGCGATCAAAAAAATCAAGGACTATTTCCAGCAAGAGCTGGCATATGGTTTAAACCTGCGCAGAGTATCTGCACCGCTTTTCGTTGATCCTAAGACGGGACTCAACGATAACTTGAGCGGGATTGAAAGAAGAGTGAACTTTACATTAAAGGGATTGGACGAAAGAGAAGTGGAAATCGTTCAGTCGCTGGCAAAATGGAAACGCATGGCTCTTGGAAAGTATGGAATTAAACCTGGACACGGTATCTACACAGACATGAACGCCATCAGACGGGATGAAGAACTGGATAATCTGCACTCCGTCTATGTGGATCAGTGGGACTGGGAAAAAGTCATCACAAAAGACCAAAGAAACACAGAATATTTACATGAAACAGTGACCACCATATATAATGCAATTAAAAACCTGGGGGATTACGTCAACAGGCTGTACAGAGATCTTCAAACAGAGATTCCCAATGAAATCTACTTTATCACCACGCAGGAATTAGAAGATCTATATCCCAACAAAACCGACAAAGAGAGAGAGGATTTGATCTGTCAGGCTCATGGCGCCGTTTTTATCGAGAAAATTGGAGGCGTACTAAAATCAGGCCAAAAGCACGATGACAGATCACCTGACTACGACGATTGGGAGTTAAACGGAGATATCATCCTGTGGAATGACGTTCTGGAAAAAGCTTTTGAAGTTTCCTCTATGGGCATCCGCGTCGATGCAGAAGCGATGGATAGACAGTTGACTCTTGCAGGCGCCGACGACAGAAGAACACAATCTTTCCATCAAGCCATTTTAAACGACGAACTGCCGTATTCCATAGGCGGCGGTATCGGACAGAGCAGACTCTGTATGTTTTTCCTCAGAAAAGCACATATCGGAGAAGTACAGGCGTCGGTATGGTCAGACAAAATGATAAACGATTGCAAGAAGCACAATATTTTCCTGCTCTAGGCTGCAGGACGGAGGAATATGAAATACATAAATGTAGTAATTGACAATAACAGCAGGCATACCGACACCTACTATACTTATGGAACTTCACTGGATGTGAAGAAAGGGGATATTGTGAAAGTCCCCTTTAACCGAGGCAATAAGTTGAAGTCCGCTTATGTATTTCAAGATGACGTGGTTCCGGAGTGTGATCCGGCCATTATCAAAGAAATTGAGTCTCTCGATGGGAATATTTCACTGACCAGCGAGATTATGGATACCTGCATCTGGATGAAACGCCGTTATGGTATCAAGTACCTGGATGCCGTCAAATGTTTTGCGCCAAATGGCAAGCCGGCTAAAGAAGGCAAAGAAAAAGAGCCATACAAGGATGTGGCAGGGGAACCACAGGTCATAGAACAGTTAACGGACGAACAGGCGATGGCTTTAGCCCAGATCAGGCAGGCCGTCCAAGAGAGACGACAGGAAAACTTTTTAATTCACGGAGTTACCAGCAGCGGCAAAACGGAAGTCTATATGCAGACTATCGCTGAAGTGATTGCGGCTGGTAAGACTGCAATTATGTTAGTACCGGAAATCGCATTGACGAAGCAGATTACTGACCGGTTTATCGCACGTTTTGGCAAAGAGAATATCGCAGTTCTTCACAGCAAATTGACGAAAAGAGAGCGCTTTGACGAATGGATGCGAATTAGAAAAGGTCAGGCGAAGATTGTAATCGGCGCCCGGCTTGGCGTCTTTGCTCCCTTAGACAATATCGGCGTCATCATTTTAGACGAGGAGCATGAGGCGACCTATAAATCGGATATGACGCCCAAGTATGATACCGTAGATATCGCACTGAAGAGGCTGATGTATTTTGACGGTATTTTGATTTTAGGCAGCGCGACGCCGTCGGTTGTCTCCTATCAGAGAGCTAGAGAAGGCATCTACCATCTCATAGAATTGAAACAGCGTTATAACAATACGCCGCTGCCAAAGGTGGAGCTGGTAGATATGCGTGAGGAACTGAAAGCTGGAAACCGCACTATTTTTAGTGATAGACTATACCGGAAGTCAGTGGAAGCATTGAAAAAAGGAAAGCAGATAATCCTCTTTTTAAATCGGAGAGGATATTCCACTTTTATTTCCTGCCGCGAATGCGGAGAGGTCTTGCAGTGTCCCCAGTGCGGCATTTCTCTGACCTACCATAAGCGGGAAAATGCAGGAATTTGTCATTACTGCGGCAGAAAGTTCCGCGTACCTGACAGTTGTCCTACCTGCGGCAGCCACTATATCAAATATTTTGGAACCGGTACGGAAAAGGTAGAGGAATTTACCAGAGAACTGTTTCCTGACAAAAATATCGAGCGGCTGGATTTGGACACTGCTAAGAATAATCGAGAGATTAACAGAATTATCGGCAATTTTTCAAAGGGAAGGACAGACATCCTGATTGGAACACAGCTGGTAGCAAAAGGTCTGGATTTTAAGAATGTAGGACTGGTGGGCGTCGTCTCTGCCGATGTCAGTCTCAATGTACCGGACTACCGATCTACGGAACGAACCTTCCAGTTGGTAACCCAGGTGGCCGGCCGGGCAGGGCGTGGCGGAGAAGAAGGACTTGTCATTGTCCAATCTTATACACCTGACAACTTTGCTCTGACGACGGCGGCAGAACACGATTACAAAAAATTCTTTGATATGGAAATAAAAATTAGGGAATTTATGGACTATCCGCCTTTTTCAGATCTGATTTTAGTAGAATTTACGAGTGAGGATGAAACTGAAGCGATTGAAACGGCAGAAAAATGTAAAGAATATCTGATAAGATGCAAAATAGAAGGCAAGGGAGAAAACATCTTCGCACCAAAGCTCTCCACAAATTTTAAGGGAAAAGAGAGCTTCCGATATTATATCCTGATTAAATGCCCAAAAGGTTTTAGAAATAAATATATCTATTATATCGATACTTTCGGTGAAATGTTGACAGGACAAAAGCGCAGGTGCAGCATGATAATAGATGTGAATCCATATAGTACGTTTTAGAATAGGAGAGAAAAAAGAATGGCAATTAGAAATGTTGTATTAGAAGGCGATGAAATACTGAGAAAACATTGTAGAGAAGTGACAGAAGTTACTGATAGAATCCGTACCACTCTGGAGGATATGAGGGAGACCATGAGAGCGGAAATGGGATGTGGAATCGCAGGACCGCAGGTCGGTGTCATGAGAAGAATGTTCGTTGCGGAACCAGAACCCGACAGAGTTTATTATATGGTCAATCCGGTCATTTTGGAGAAGGAAGGTTCCCAGGTGGGAGATGAAGCGTGTCTCAGTGTGCCGGGGCTGATTGGAACTGTGGAAAGACCAGAGCGCATTAAAATCAAAGCCTTAGATTTAGATGGTAATGAACAAGTCTATGACTTTGAAGGGTGGGACGCAGTGGTCATGTGCCATGAATACGATCATTTGGATGGTATTTTATATACAGATAAAGCGACAAATGTCAGAGAACCAGAGGAGATTACAGAGGAATGAAAATCGTATTTATGGGAACCCCAGACTTTGCAGTTCCCGTTCTGGAGGGCATCATCAAAGCTGGCTATGAGGTCGGTTATGTGATTACCCAGCCGGATAAAGCGAAGAACAGGGGAAAAAAAGTTCAATTTACACCAGTAAAAGAACTGGCTCTTGCTCATAAAATAGCGGTATTGCAGCCGGAAAAAATTAAAAAAGACGCGCAGACGGTAGCACTTTTGAAAGACTATGCACCTGATGTCATCGTAGTCGTAGCTTATGGCCAGATTATACAAAGAGAAGTGCTGGAACTCCCTAAGTTCGGCTGCATCAATGTTCATGCATCACTGCTGCCGAAGCTGCGGGGTGCTTCTCCTATACAGCATGCAATTCTTCAAGGGGAGGAAAAGACTGGCGTAACCATCATGCAGATGAGCGAAGGCCTTGACACTGGCGACATGCTCAGTAAGGTGGAAACTGCAGTGGAGCAAAAAAACTGCGAACAGCTTCACGATGAATTGGCTCAATTAGGAGCGGACCTTCTAATAGAGACCCTGCCGAAAATTGAATCGGGAGCAATCAGACCAGAAAAGCAGGATGATCGCTTATCCACATATGCAGGGATGATTGCAAAACAGGATGGGAAAATAGACTTTCATAAGACGCCGACAGAAATTGAAAGACAAATCAGAGCCTTTGATCCTTGGCCTGGCGCTTATTGTCAGTACGGAGATCAGCAGATGAAAATTTGGCGGGCAGAGTGCCTAACGCAACAGTCGGATGCAGAATACGGCACAATTGTAGGCGTATCTGATGCAGGCATTGACATCTGTTGCGGAGGCATCCTGCTGCGCGCCACGGAGATTCAGCTTCCAGGTAAAAAAAGAGTAGACGTAAAATCTTATTTAAGGGGCAATAA
Source organism: Emergencia timonensis (assembly GCF_900086585.1). Lineage (GTDB taxonomy): Bacteria > Bacillota > Clostridia > Peptostreptococcales > Anaerovoracaceae > Senimuribacter > Senimuribacter timonensis. The sequence continues at coordinate 1,942,210 of NZ_FLKM01000009.1, read as the reverse complement.
GATTGAAAAAAATACATTATTAGGATAAAATAGGTATAAGGAGTTTTCTGCAATTTGTTTTGTAAATTGGGGCAACTCCAATAGGGGGTAATTGAAATGTTTTTTTACTATGATACAAGTATCATTATACTGATTCCAGCGATGATTTTTGCAATGGCTGCGCAGGGAATGGTAAAACGTAATTTTAGCAGGTACGGAAAGGTTAGAAATGGACGGAATATGACAGGGGCTGAGGCTGCAAGGAGAGTCCTTGACGAAAACGGCCTTCGAGATGTGGCAGTCAGGCAGATCAGGGGAAGCCTGACAGATAATTATGATCCTAGAACAAAAGTCTTAAGCCTTTCGGAGGATGTATATGGCGTTAATTCCGTCAGCGCTGTCAGTGTAGCCTGTCACGAGGCAGGTCATGCCATACAGCACGCAAGGGGTTATATTCCTCTAAAAATCAGAAACGGCATTGTGCCCGTGGTTAATTTCGCATCCAAGCTCACATGGCCGCTTTTGCTCATCGGCATTGTCCTTTTAGCAGCAGGCAGCTTCGAGATGAGTTATTGGGGAAACATGCTGTTCAACATAGGAGTGATTGCGTTTATCGCCATCATCGTATTCCATCTGATTACACTGCCAGTGGAGTTTAATGCGAGTCACAGGGCAATTGTGCAGATGGAACAATTAGCGTTAGTTGCACCGGAGGATATAGTTGGATCAAAGAAAGTTCTGCGGGCGGCAGCAATGACCTATATAGCGGCATTGGCTGTTGCGGTAGCAAACTTACTGCGTATCCTGGCTATAAGAGGTAGGAGTGATTGAGTATGGATGTCAACCGGAAAACAGCTTATAACACACTTTTAGAAATGGAGACCAATCAGGCTTATTCAAACATTGAGCTGAATAAGCAGATTGGCGAACTGAAGCCGGATTCTCCCGCATTTGTCAGGGAGCTTGTTTACGGCGTCATTGAAAACAGAGTGTATCTTGACCATATTTTGCAGCAGTTGATACCGAAAGGACTCAAAGGTCTGAAGAAACAGACCTTGACCTTGCTGCGTATGGGACTTTACCAGCTTATTTTCATGGACTCTGTTCCCGACTATGCAGCAGTGAACGAGATTGTGAAGATGGCTAGAAGGCTGGTTCCGGGCAGAGATGGATTTGTCAACGGGGTTTTACGCGGATATAAGAAGAAAAAAGATCAGCTTGAAATGCCGGATTATGATACAGATCCAATCGAATATCTGTCTTTGAAATATTCCTTTGCTGAATGGATTGTGAAACTTTGGAGTGAACAATACGGTTTAGAAAAAGCGGAGCAGCTCCTTGCTGCATCCAATAGTAAACCACAGGTCTCGATCAGAGTAAACCGTCTGAAGATAAGCCGAAAAGATCTGGCAGAAAAATTGCGAGAAAAAGGCTTTCAGGTGGAACACGGTCGGCTCAGTGAAAGAGCTCTTTTCGTAAAAGGCAGCGGGCTTCTGGATACAGAAGAATTTGAAAATGGTCTTTTCTCGGTGCAGGACGAATCCTCAATTTTGGCCGCAGAGATTTTGGCGCCAAAGAGCGGAGAAACGATTATCGACGTCTGTGCTGCGCCAGGCGGCAAGACCTTGGCTATTTCTGAAATAATGGCAAATACAGGCCGCGTTTTGGCCTTTGACATATACGATCACAAGCTGGAGCTTCTGAAAAAAGAAGCACAGCGATTGGGAATTTCTATTATTGAGACGGGTGAGCAGGACGGCACGGTTTTATGCGAAGAACTGATTCAGTCAGCAGACAGAGTTCTCGTCGACGGACCTTGCTCCGGACTTGGCGTAATCAGGAGAAAACCAGAAATTAAGTATCGAGAGATCGAAGATGAGGGCAGGGAACTGGCAGAAAAACAGTTGAACATATTGGAGAACGCGAGTGAATATGTAAAGAAAGAGGGTTTTTTGCTCTATAGTACATGTACTGTAAACAAGATTGAAAATGCAGAAGTTGTAAGCAAGTTTCTGCGCAAACATAAGAAATTTGAACTGGTTAGAAGCAGACAGCTTTTACCTGGGGTAGACGAAACTGATGGTTTTTTCATCTGCAAGATGAGAAGACGCGGCAGCTGAAAGGAGATTTAAATGGAGGTTGGCTTCAAAACTGACAAAGGACTGAGACGCAGTAATAATGAAGATGCTTGCTTTGTTATGAAGAAAGATAAAGTCTTCATCGTCGCAGATGGAGTCGGTGGAAATAATTCGGGGGAAATAGCCAGCAGGACTGCAGTAAATGAAATTGCAAATTATGTTGAAACGCATCCTTTGAATGAAATTCAATCGGTGGAAAAGGTTCAGGAGTACTTTGAAGACTGCATGAAAAATGCTAACTTTAAAGTTCTGGAATTATCTCAGCGCTTTGAGTCGAACAAGGGCATGGCGACGACAGTGGTATGTGCATATGTCCAAAATGACACCATTTACATAGTAAATGTAGGCGACAGCAGAGCATATGTATTCCGTGACGGCGTTCTGTTGCAGATAACAGAAGACCATACTTATGTAAATACACTGCTGAAAGCAGGCCTTATTTCTGAAGACGAAGCAGTAAATCATGAAAATAAAAATATGATAACGAGGGCAGTAGGCGCAGACTATACGGTCGATGCGGACTTCTTCTCCCTGCCCATCCAACTGGATGACATCGTACTGATTTGTACTGATGGTCTCTATGGAGAAGTGGGAGAAGATCAACTGGTCGCAGCACTCAAACAAGAAAAATCCATGACCGACATTTGTAATGAACTGGTAGAGATGGCAAATATAAACGGAGGCAGTGACAACATTACTATGGTAGTCTTGAAAGTTACGGAGGAAGATGTCAAATGAGTAAATTACTTGCAGGTAGATATGAGTTAATTGAAAAAATCGGCGAAGGCGGTATGGCGGTAGTCTATAAGGCTAGATGCAGACTGCTCAATCGATATGTAGCTATCAAAATTCTGCGTCCTGAGTTTACAAAAGACGCACAGTTTGTAGAGAATTTTAAACGTGAGTCTCAAGCAGCAGCGGGACTGCAGCATCCGAATATCGTCAGTGTTTACGATGTCGGCAAAGAAGGAAATATACATTTCATCGTCATGGAGTTAATTGACGGTCGTCCGCTCAGTGATATCATCCAGGAACGGGCTCCTATGGATTACAAAACCTCTATAGAGCTGATTAAACAAGTCGCTTCCGCTCTGAGTGTAGCCCATCGCAACCATATTATTCACAGAGATGTAAAACCACATAATATCATGATTACCAAAGATGGCATGGCCAAGTTGGCCGATTTTGGTATTGCTAAGGCTGTCAGTGATTCGACGCTGGTTACGGAAACCAGCAAGGTTATCGGTTCTGTCCACTACTTCTCGCCAGAGCAGGCCAGAGGCGCCTACGTGGACGAGCGCTCTGATATTTACTCCTTGGGCATCGTTCTATACGAGATGCTGACAGGTCAGGTACCTTTTGACGGAGATAATCCAGTACAAGTAGCGTTGATGCACATTAACGATGAGATTACGCCGCCGTCTGAATTAGTTCCCGGCATTCCGCCTGCCCTTGAAAAGCTGGTTATGAAAGCTACGGACAAATATCAGTCCAACCGCTACAAGTCGGCAGACGAGTTTTTGGAAGACCTGGACAATATAGAGTTTGTGACAAAAATGGTAGGAAATTCTGTTTTTGCAGCTTCAGACGTTGAAGAATTTCAGGAGATGAATCGGCGCAAAGAAGTTGAAGACGTACTGCCAAAATCCAAAGAAAAGCCTGCAAAGAAGGTAAAAGCGAAGCCGAGCAAGGTAAAGCAGGGAAATAAGAATAAGAAAAAGATGATTATCGCTTCTGTTGTCGGCGCAGCAGTGGTCATTGCGGCAGTTTTCGGCGTTTTATACGCCTTGGGCATCATCGGCGGTGGTCTCAAAGCGCCAAACCTAATTGATAAAACTTATGAGGAGGCAGAAGCAGAACTGAAAGAAATGGGGCTGAAGATAGAGAGGGGCGAGGACGTTCCTAGTGACGAGGTAGAAGAAGGTAAGATTGCGAATCAGACGCCAGAGAAAGGCGAAAAAGTTGAAAAAGGCGACACCATTACCGTTAGGATTAGTTCGGGGAAAGAAAAAACTATTGTGCCGAACTTAATTGGAAACATGTATGATGAATCTACTGTCAAAGCCGCCCTAGAAGCTGCCGGGCTCAAGTTTGGTGATGTGCGGGAAGACGATAGTAATAAGGAGAAGGGGACAATTATTGCAATGAGTCCAGGCGCTAACGATGAAGTCGATGCCGGCACGGAAGTGACTGTCGTTATCAGTAATGGCTCACAGTACAAAGAAGAAAAAACAGTTCCATATGTGACAGGTCTTACTGTAGAAGAAGCGACTAAAAAGCTGAAAAATAGCGGATTTAAAGTCAATGTTGAATATGCAGAAAGTACGACTTATTCCAAAGGTATCGTCATTAACCAGGACCCAGGTGCTGAAACAAAAGTAGAAAAGGGAAGTACTATTACTATCACTGTCAGCAAGGGAGCGCCAGTGGTGGTGCCACCAGATGAGCCAGATGAACCGGATGAACCTGACGACGGCGGTGACGATGCAAACACCAACGGAGATGAGGGTTAACGGTAACAAAGTATGAAAGGATTGATTATCAAAGGAATCGGCGGTTTTTACTATGTAAAAACCGCGATTGGTCTTCTTCAGGCAAGAGGGCGGGGAATTTTTAAAAAAGAGGGCATCACTCTCGCCGTAGGTGATAACGTGGACATCGAAGTCCTGCCGGATGGCGATGCAGTTATCAATTCCATTGAGAACCGAAAAAATCACTTTGTCAGACCGCCAATTGCAAACGTAGACAATTTTATCGTAGTCTTTGCGGCTGCAAAACCGAAACCTAATTTTACGGTCATCGATAAGTTTCTAATTATGGCGGAGCAAAGCGATATAGAACCGATTCTCTGCATTAACAAATGCGACCTGGTCTCTGAGGCAGAATTGAAAAAAATACAAGATATTTATAGAGATGTTTATCCCGTCATCTGTGCGAGTGGAAAAACTGGAAAGGGTATAGATCAGCTCTTACGTTATATCGAAGGCAAAAAAGTAGCTTTTGCAGGACCTTCTGGTGTCGGCAAGTCGACGATTACCAATCTGATTATTCCAGGAGCCAACATGGAGACAGGTACCGTGAGCCAGAAGACGGACAGAGGAAGGCACACGACCAGACATGTAGAAATATTTGAAGCCCTGGGCGGCGGTATGGTGTTCGATACACCGGGTTTTACATCTTTTGATATTTTGGAAGCAGAAGCGGAAGAGCTAGCCGATTATTACCCTGAGATTGCTGCTTACAAAGGTCAATGCAAGTTCGATGACTGCAGACATTTGAAAGAACCGGGATGCAAAGTCCTGGAGGCAGTGGCTGGAGGACGCATCCACAGAGCGAGATATGAATCTTACCTTGCAAATTTAGAAGAAGTCAAGAAAAGAAAAAGGTATTAGCAGCGAATGGAGAATAGATTATGAAGAAATTAGCACCATCGATACTGTCAGCCGACTTCTCCCGATTGGGTGAACAGGTTGAACTGATCAGCAGGGCAGGCGCCGATTATGTCCATGTGGATGTTATGGACGGTCACTTTGTACCCAACATCAGTTTCGGCGCTGCTGTGATGAAGTCTCTGAACAAGTGTCATATCAGTCCTTATGATGTCCATCTGATGATTGAAAGGCCAGATGATTATCTGGATGATTTTATCACAGAGAAGACGGCCTATATCGTTGTGCATCAAGAAGCATGTGTACATCTGCACCGTACACTGCAAAATATAAAATCAAAAGGAGTTAAGTGCGGCGTAGCGATTAATCCTGCAACTCCGGTGTCTGTTTTGGAGTGGGTATTAGCAGAGACTGACTTAATTTTAGTGATGTCAGTAAACCCCGGCTTTGGCGGTCAAAAATTTATTCCATCTGCTTTGGAAAAAATCAGGCAATTAGATCAACTGAGAAAGCAAAAGGGATATGATTTCGTCATTGAAATAGACGGCGGTATTACGCTGGATAATGTCAGAGAAGTGGCTGACGCCGGATGTGATATCTTCGTAGCTGGCTCTGCAGTCTTTGGTGCAGAGGACATAGAAAAAAGAGTACAAGAATTCAAAGAAAGAATGGACGGATGCACCGGGGAGTGACTTTTCGTTCTGCATCTAAACCGAAAGCAAAAAATTTCCTGTGAAAGGTAAATTTTTTGCTTTTTATTTTATCGTGAAAAGTGATTGAAAGAACAGCAGCCAGATGCGCGGCTTTGCTCTAAAATACTGGAAATCTGCATATTATATATTGATAATTCAAATGAAATGTGTTAAAGTTTAGATACTAATAAACAATATGCGATTTTGTTTGAAAAATGGAGATGCTATGGAATTTAAAGAGCTGACAGTAGAAGAATTAACCCTTGGATATATCCAATCACCACAAGAAGAGTCATGTACATGTATTTTCTGTGGCGAAGTATACGAGGAGGGAATTGTGTATCGCTCCCGGGGCAGAACGGTAACTGCAGAAAGAGCAGTGAAAGAGCATATTTTTGATAGACATGGCGGTGTTTTTCACGGACTGTTGGACTTGGACAAGCAGGTCAACGGTCTATCCGAAATTCAGAAAGATGTGCTTACGGGAATGTATCTGGAAAAGGATAATAAACAGATTTGTGAAGAAATGGGAATCAGCGCAGCTACAGTGAGAAGCCATAAGTTCAATCTTCAAAAATCGAAACGAGAGGCGAAAATTCTGTTGGCACTTTTGGAACAGATTGAGAATGAGACAATTGTTAAACAGCGCAAAAAGACAGAGCAGGAAGCTTTATCAATAGAAGAACTATTGGTAAAAAAGGATTTCAGCGGCAACACACTGCATCCTTTCTTTACGCAGTATAATTTAAAATAGCGATTAGGCGGGAGACAGGCACGTGAATTACGAAGCAAATTTAAGAGAATTTAAGGAACTAATCAGTAAAATTGAATACATCAAGTACACCATGAACTCTCTGGTCTACTGGGATAAGATTACTTATATGCCCAAGGATGGCATTGAATACAGGAGTAAAGTCATGTCTTTTATGGCCAGCGAACAGTATCAGCTCCTAGCCAGTAATCAATTTAACGATCTCCTCAAATTTTTTGACGGACATAAAGAAAATGATGTTGTAACAGAATCCATGGTCAAAAGAATTAAGAGAAATTCCGTCTATGTGAGCAAGATTCCAGAAGAAGAATACCAGGCTTACATTGAATTGATTGCCGTTGCCGAGCAAGTTTGGGAGGAGGCTAAGGACGCTTCCGATTTTAAAATCTTTCAACCTTATTTGGAATCAATTGTGGAAACCTTCATCCGTTTTGCTGAGTACTGGGGGTACGAAGAAGATCCTTATGACGCACTGCTGGGTTATCACGAAGAGAATCTGACTGTAAGAAAAGTCGACGCACTCACAGCGGAAATGAAAAACTTTCTTATCGGATTTAATAGGGAAATACAGAAAAGCGACTTTCGAAGGAAACCAGTTAAGCTGCCGCCGATTGAGGGCAGCAGGCAGCAGGCCTTATGGAAATCCATGTTGTCAGAATTAGGATTTCGATTTAGTGCAGGCAGGGTGGATATTGGAGCGCATCCGACGATTTTAGCAAATTCCCCTGCAGATGTGAGAATTGTCAACTCCTACCATGAGGAGGATATAAAAGCGGGTATTTTTAATGTGCTTCATGAGGGCGGAAGAGGTATTTATCAGCAGTCCATCAGCAAGGAACTGCTGGGAACCTTTTTAGCAGAAGCTTCCTCCTTTGCTTTAGAAGAGGCTGTTGGCAGGCTGTATGAGAACGTTATTGGCCGTAACAAAGGCTTTTGGTCTTACTTTCACCCAAAATTAAAGAGACTCATTCCGGAACTGGAAATGGCAAGCCTTCAGGATATTTACGAAGATGTAAATCGACTGCAGCCATCTTTGATTCGCTTGGATGCGGACGAACTGACCTATACGCTCCATATCATCATTCGCTATGAACTGGAAAAGGATTTGATAAACGGACGAATTAAAGTCTGCGATTTGCCAGCGCTTTGGAATGAAAAATATGAGAAATACCTGGGCATTAAACCTACAAACGATAGGGAAGGCGTATTGCAGGATATCCACTGGGCGGCAGGTTATATCGGTTATTTTCCTCTCTATTTCGTCTCCAATATCGCGGCGACTCAGCTTACAGCAAGTATAGAGAGAGAATACGGCAGTTTCGACGTGCTCTTGGCTGGCGGCCATTTTGACCAGATTAACCACTGGCTTGCCGAACACATCTTTCAGTACGGAGCAGTCTATTCTTTTGATCAGCTCATGGAGGCCGCTACAAAGGAGCCTCTTAATCCCCAATATTATATCGACTACTTGCGGAAGAAATATTCCGAAGTATATAAATTAAATCTAAAGGAGAAAGCAAATGAGTAAAATACTTAGCAAGATTGGACTGGGAGAAACGATGTCCAAGAACTTTCTGGCAATTCTGATCGTAGCCTTCGGTGGGGCGATTATCTATGGTTTGCCATATTTTCGTTTCGATTATTACGATGTTTATTTAGAAACTTACCATCTTACCAACATACAGATGGGGATCTTCGGAAGCGTCCTAGGGGTGTTCGGTATGATTTCCTATTTATTCGGCGGTATCGTAGCAGATCGTTTTTCTACGAGAATTATTCTATCCGTTTCTCTGATTGGTACGGGAATCGGTGGTTTTATCCATCTGCTGCCGCTGAACTTCGCCGCCCTTGTCGCTTTATATGCGTTTTGGGGCATCAGTTCTCTGTTCGCATTCTGGCCTGCATGCGTCAAAGCGGTTCGCATCCTGTCTGGTTCTGGCGACCAAGGCAAAGCCTTTGGTTTCTTTGAAGGGGGCAGAGGAATCGGCGCAGCGCTGATGGCTATGGCAGCCGTAGCGGCCTTTAGAATTGGCGCTGGTCAAATGGATAATCAAGCACAGGGAATGAAATTTGTCATCATATTCTATTCAGTGCTGACTGTTTTGATGGGGGTTCTGGCTTTCTTGACCGTAAAAGACGATAAAATCGAAGCCAGTGAAAGGATTTCATTTAAAGGAATAGGGGAAGTGCTAAAATTACCTGCAGTCTGGATCATTGGCATTGTTACATTCTGCAATTATGTCTTCACCCTATCCCTCTACTATTTTACACCATATGCAACTGGAATACTAGGGGCTACCGTTACTTTTGCGGCTACATTGGCAGCCTTAAAGAGATGGTTTTCCCTCTTTGGCAGTGTTGGCGGCGGATATGTAACGGACAAAATCGGTACTGGCAGAATGCTGTTGATTTCCTTTATCATCATGGCGGCAGGCACCCTTGGCATTTTGCTGCTTCCAACCCATGCCGGAAGTATTACGGCTTTCACGATCCTCTTTATCGTAATTTATGTATTCTATAACGTGAACTACGCTATGACGTGGGCGATGATGGATGAAGGAGCAATTCCTGAAAAGTATTCTGGAACAGCGGCAGGTGTTATTTCAACTGTCGGTTATCTGCCAGAAATTTTCTGTTCCGTATTGGCGGGAATTCTCATCGACCAAAATCCTGGCGTGACTGGATATAGACAGTATTTCGGGTTTTTGATTGGAATGTTGATTCTGGGTGTCGTATTCGTATGCATATGGATGAGATATCTTAAGAAGATAAAAAAATAGCAGTTTAAGAAGGGCAGTTATGAGTAATATAGAAGGAAAAAGAGCGTGCATTTTAGAGAAGGTGTATGTTGAAACACCAGTAGATACAGATGGAGACGGAAAACTGGATCTCATTGCCGTTTATATCAGAAGACCGGAAACGACAATGCAGGGTACAAGGGTACCGGCGATTTATGTGGCGAATCCATACATGATGAGCTGCAATGAGGACTGGTATGTTCCTCATGATGTTAACCGGGAGGTCAAAGTCTATCCGAACCAAGACATACGGGAAGAAGACATTAAATTTAACTTCAGCGAGGTTCGAGCAGTCAGACCTTCCCAGGTCAGAACGACAGTTGGTTTTGCAGATCATGCCATGACGAATCAAGAGCCGGAGTTAGAGTGTATCTCGGAGGTCTATGACTACTTTAACCAGAGGGGTTACGCTTCTGTGTTTTGTGCTGGCCTGGGTACGAGAGATTCAGAGGGCTTTACCTTGACAGGTTCCAGAGAAGAAATTCTCGCTTTTAAATCAGTCATCGATTGGCTGTGCGGCAGATGTAGGGCTTTTACTAACAAGACAGATAACATCGAAGTCAGAGCGGACTGGTGTACAGGTAATGTAGCCATGTCAGCCAAATCCTACCTGGGTACGATGTGTATCGGCGTAGCGGCCACTGGCGTTTCCGGCCTGAAAACGATTATTCCGGAGGCTGCAATCTGTAATTGGTACGACTATTACAGGTGCAACGGACTCAACTTGCCGGCCTTGGGCTGGCAGGGGGATGATTTGGATATTTTGGCTAAATATTGCTTCAGCAGAGCCAAAGATCCGGAAGATTACGCGAAGGTCAAGGAGGCTTACAGTCGTGCGCTGCATAAGCTGGAAGAGGGGGAAGACAGACTCTCTGGCAATTACAACCGTTTTTGGGATGAGCGAAACTATTTAAATCTGGTTTCCAATATCAAAGCATCGGTTTTGATTATCCACGGCATCAACGATTGGAATGTCAAGACAAACCAGTGCATCCCATTCTTTAAAGCGCTGGAGAAATATGATATTCCGAGAAAGATGATGCTCCATCAGGGAGAACACGTTTATATCTATAATTTGAAAGGCTCATCCACTTTAGATATCATGAAAAGGTGGCTGGACCACTATCTTTATGGAATTGATAACGGCATTGAAGCGGAAGCAAAAGTCCTAGTTGAAAGCAACTTGGATCAAGGGCTTTGGATGACGTCGGACACATGGCCGCCTGCTGGCTGGTCTTACGAAACCTTCCCCATTGATTCAGAAGCAGAGACGGGGCTTATTGTAGACGACCTGTCACTGACGGTCTATGACAAGGAAAAAGACAACCTGGCTGACTGGCTGCATGAGCTTGTTCTCAGTGAAGAAGCGGATTACCTGAATCGGTTGAAGTTTCTTTGGAATCCAATTGCAGTGGGGGAGGGCGATCTTCGTATCACTGGTGCGGTGCAAGTTTCCTTTGATGCAAGCCTTGACAAGCCAACCGCTATTTTGAGCGCCATGCTGGTAGATTTAGGAGAGGAGAAACGAATTACTGCAGAAGAGGTGGAGGCAGGAAATGGAGAATTCACCTTCGGCTACGAGGCAGAACCTTCTGCATTTAAGGTAATTTCACGTGGCTGGCTCAACGCACAGAACAGATCTGCTCTCTGGCGCAAAGAAGAAATTGAGCCGGGCAGAATATACCACTACAGCTTTGATATGGTTCCCACAGACCATACTTTAGCAGAGGGTCATCAATTGGCATTGATCTTATACGGCATCGATGCGGAAGCGACCCAAAGACCAGATACCGTTACTAGAATTATGATAGATATAAATTCTATTGATGTGAAAATACCGATATATAAAAAACGTTGAAATGACGGACTTTGATATTCCGTCAATATCGCTTTCATCGATATTTCCTACATGACTAAAAATGAGGGTGCCTGATGGCACCCTCTTATAATATCCGTATTCTTTTTAGGCTGCTGGTTTATCGCCAGTATCTCCTCCCGGGTTATCCGGTACATCCGGATTGTTAGGATCATCAGGATTCACTGGCGGTTTATCGTCGCCGCCTGGATCATCAGGATTATCCGGCTCCTCCGGTTCCTCTTCGTCAGGTGGTTTCGCCGGATCTTTCGGTTTTGTTTTGTCGTTTGGATTGATTGGATATTTGTCTGTATCGCTGTTGTGAATATTACAGTAGTATTTTGGTACATCTTCTGCGCCGTCACCGTAAGTCTTGTAAGTCTTTTTCTCGGTATGAGGACAATCCGGCGTAGCCAGATAACCTGATTCCGTACAAATCGTTACGGTTTTTTCTAAACTCTTGAGAGATTTTGCACCGCCTTGTGTACCGCTGATGTAGTATTCTCCACCAGTATAGATTACATTTGATGGTACACCCTTGTACGATCCGCTCTTTGCTCCGCTGATCTGATTCATGATTTTTCCCCATAGACTGGCCGCATAGGAACTCATGCTGGTCAGCTGGAAGTTCTGGTCGTTTCCAATCCACAGAGAAGCAGAGTAGGAAGGTGTAAAACCGTCAAACCAGATATCAAATTCATCATCGGTAGTACCAGTCTTACCGCCTGCCTGAACGCCGGAAATAGACGCTGGTGAACCCAGTCCACTGGTAACTACTGATTTTAGCATATCTGTCATAATCCAGGCTACACCTGAATCCAGAACACGGTGCGTTTTGGAACTCTTATTGGTCAATAGCTTTTTGCCGCCGCTATCGAGAACCTCCGAATAAGACGAGGTCTCTTTCCGAGTACCGTTGTTAGGGAAAGCGGAGTAAGCGCTAGCCATATCTAGTGTCGTTACACCATTCGTCATGCCGCCCAGAGCCAAAGCCGCAGGGTTTAAATCGCTGACAGACCCCTCCGTATCCAAGGTGGTAATGCCAAATTTCTTAACTAAATCTGCAGAATAATTCGCGCCAACCTGCAGGAAAATCTTGACTGCACAGGTATTGATGGACTGCTGCAGTGCAGACCGCATGGTCTGTGGTCCAGAATAACCGCCGCCGGCATTCTGAGGCCAGACACTGCCGTTGATGGTCGTTTTTTCATCGATAACGATGGAACCGGCCGTCAGGTAATTACCCCATAGATCTGCTCCTTGTTCGTCGATTCCAAAGTCAGTGAACGCATGCTTTTTACCGCTGGCAGCTTCTTCCGCGCTCTGCTGAATTGCCGCCGAATAAACACCCAAAGGTTTGATGGAAGATCCTGGCTGCCGCGGACTAGTCGCTCTGTTGAAGAGCATCCTTCCTGTCGTTTTTCTGCCGCCAACCATTGCTTTGATGTTGCCGGTGCTGTTTTCCACGATAGTCATGGCAGCCTGCGGCTGGATGACTTTTTGGTTTAATTCGTAAGACTTGGCCGGAATGGTTACCGTACCGTCGTCGTTAAAAATAAAGAAATCTTTGTACTGTTCGTCTTTAAAGAAGTCTGCAGAAATAATGATATTGCCTTTTTTGTTCTTGGTCTTATACTGCTGTGGTATATTGATGTATCCGCCTGCGATGGAATAGGGTCTGCCGTTTTCTGATACGTACAAATCCTTGAACTCGATACTATAATCGGTTTCTCCATTGACTTCTGTATTGTAGACGTTGAGTCTCTTGTTGGCGCGGATAATCATGGAGCCGTCTTTTCTCTTGACGATTTCATCCGTTCTAAAGGTAAAGTTTCCGTGTTCGTCAAAATAATCGTTATAGTCATATAAGACGACCTGACCGTATTTATTGATGACATTTCCGTTGCCGTCGGTGTTGATGACTGCATTAGGGAAGTTGGCGTCATTATCAAATTCTTTTTCGATGACTTTCTGTGCCTGCGAATCCATAGTAGAGTGAATTTTTAATCCGCCGTTGTAAACCTTTTCCCACGCTCTGTCATAGTCCCAGCCTTTTTTCTCCATCAGATCGTTGATGACTTCTTTGATGACATAATCAGCAAAATAATCCGCTTCGGTGGAGGCGCCGTTATAGGCCGGATTGAGCATCTTCTTCAGAGGTCTGTTGGATGCCTTGTCGTACTGCTCCTGTGTTATATATTTCTGCTCTAACATCAACTTCAGGCAGGTAAGTCTACGTTCCTTACTGGCATCGTTTGCTATGTAAGTCCCGTTAGATGTCCTTTTAATGATGTTCTGATCTTTTGTAGAAACATCGTCGTTACCGACTACTTCTACGAGCTGAAAATGAGACGGCGCCTGCGGCAGTGCTGCAAGAGCTGCACATTGAGCAACGGTCAGATCCTTGACGTCCTTTGAGAAATATGCCTGAGAGGCTGCTTGCACGCCGTTGCTGTTGTAGCCAAAGTTGATCGTATTGAGATAAGCTTCTATAATCTGTTCTTTGGTTAAATTTTTCTCAAGAATAATCGTATAGTATGCTTCGATGATTTTTCTTTTGATTGAATGGTCAAACATGGTTTCGCGAAGAAACAAATTTCGCGCCAACTGCTGTGTGATTGTACTGGTACCACTGACATCGCCGCCAGAGAAAACAGCTTCTTTGATGGCGCCAAAAATTCTGATGAAGTTAAATCCGTGGTGATCCCAAAAAGTCTTGTCCTCCAGTGCAACAAAAGCGTTGATTAAGTTTTTGGGAATATCGTCATATTTTACATTGCTTCTGTTGGCTTCGGTGTAAACGGTGTCAATTTCGTTGCCGTTATCATCGTATATTATAGTACTCTCAGTCAGGATATCATAGATTTTATCGGTATCGATTTTTGGAGCCTGTGCGATGACCACGCCTACAAAAATAGCCACGCCGATAATCATAACGAGAATCAATGCAAGCAGGAATTTAAAAAACTGTTTTTTATTCAGACGGTATCTCTTTTTAGTGGCCGTACCGTCTGCGCTGACAACGGATGTCTCTGTCTCCTTGCTCTTTCTAAATCTGTTTTTATTTTTTCTTTTATCGCTACGCATTTATTGTTGTAATCCTTTCCCTAAAGAAAAATTCCTTAGTATTCCTACCTTGCGGCAACGCCGAAAGATGAACGGGGCTATTATACCATGTGCATTCCGCTGCGAATAGAATCGGAGCACATGATTCAATAGTTCCTACCTTGCGGCAACGCCGAAAGATGAACGGAACTATTATACCATAATACACCACTAAAGTTAACCGATATTTCCGAGTTTCGTAAAAATTATAAGAAAAAGTTGCACCTTTTTAATAAATGGTATAATATGTAAATATGAGTTAGGTGTCCGATTGAGGACAAAATGAGAAGAAAACTATTATCTATTGCAATTCTAATGATTGCAGGCATCGTTTCAATGGAATGGATTGACCGGCGAATCCTGTGGGCGCTGCCCGCTGCAGCTTTCATTCTGTTCATCACGCTTTGTAAAATTTCAAAACAAAAGAAATTTTTACTGTGCCTCCTGCTTTCGTTCTGCACAGGATGTGTCTTAATGCTTTCTGCTCAACATGCAGAAGAACAGGGACATCTCCAGGAATGTATGGGCAAAAACGTCACTCTGACAGCCACAGTTGTAGAAGTGCAGCGCTTAGATGAGGAAAAATATAAACTGCGCTGCGATGTAGGCGGAGAGCTTTTGCTCTGCTCTTATTATCGTCCTTTGGTGAACCACTGGGATTTGACCGGCTGTGAAATCACCTTTACTGCAGCTGTGGAGAAACCAAAACCGTCTGGAAACCCAAGAACCTTTGACTACGGCCGCTACCTAAAAACGAAGAAAATTTTTTATACAGCAGTAATGAATCGTTACCAGGTTACATCGCATTCTCCCTCTCTTACATACAGAGTCAAACGGTTTATTCTGAGCCATAGAGAGGAAATGATAGAACGACTGCAGATCGACGCTGAGGTAAAAGGACTGATTAAAGGTATTCTCTTTGGGGATACAGCCAGTCTGGATGAAGATATCTACAAAGAGTTTCAACATAACGGCACAGCTCATGTTCTCGCTGTCAGCGGTCTCCATGTAGGAATTCTCTACGGCCTGTACAAGAAATGCAACGGTAGAAGGAAATCGCTTTTGACTGCACTTATTTTCTGTCTCTTGCTTGCCTTGTACGGGACGGCGACTCTCTGGTCAGTATCTGTAACCAGAGCCATCTTTTTAGTTGCCCTCACTCTTTTAGGTAATTTGTGGGACCGCAGATACGATACAGCGTCGGCTTTGGCAGCGGCGGCCCTGTTTATCATCACAGACAATCCTTATGCAGTCATGGGAGCCAGCTTTCAAATGTCTTTTTTAGCAGTTTTATCCTTGACCTTTTTTACACCTCTATTAGAGAAAAAGCTGGGCAGCACATTGGCTGTTATGGTTTCTGTCCAATTAGGTTTGATGCCCTATATGATATATAACTTTAACTATATTTCTTTTATAGGTATATTGTGTAACATTCCAGTGATTTTTATGATTTCTCTCTTAGTTCCTATTGGAATTGCCGGGTATCTGTGGTTTATTGTCACTGGCAGGCTCTTTCCGCTGTTGGCTGATTGTCTCAGCGGTTTGGGCACTCTTGCAATCAAAGTCAATCATTTCTTTGAAGCTGAAGGCGCGTTTTCCTTTGACATCGTATCGCCGCCCCTTTGGACAATATGTCTGCTCTATGGACTGGTGTTTTTAATAACCTCAGAGCATTTTCGCATCTATCTCAAGCGAAAAGATTTTAAGGCGCTGGCTCCGCAAACTGTTTTTATGATTACCATGGTTATCTTTTCCTTTTTTGCAAGTTTTACTCCTTTTGATCAGGCCAGTATTATCTTTGTTGACGTGGGACAGGGAGACTGTATTCATCTAAAATGCGATGACGGCAAAAACCTGCTCTTTGATGGAGGCGGAAATATCAACTATAACATTGGGGAAAAGACTCTAAAGCCATACCTTTTAAAAAACGGTATCGGACAGGTGCAGCTGGCGGCGGCAACCCATCTGCATACAGATCATTATCTGGGCCTGACTCAATTGGCGGAATGCTTTGATGTTAAAAAGGTTTTGACCAAAGGCAGAGCAGGGCAGCGGATTATGCTAGGCGATGCCCAGTGGATTGATATTCTTTGGCCGCAGCAGCAAGACCCCAACATTGATGATGAGAATTTAAACAGCCTGATTTTTAAAATTCAGGATCATGGCGTATCTGTTTTGATTACCGGAGATATTACAGAAGAGGGAGAAAAGGCTCTCGTAGAGAAGTATAAGGGCACAGATACCCTGAAATCTGATATCCTCAAGGTTGCCCATCACGGAAGCCCTTACAGTACCAGCGACCTTTTCTTAGATGCCGTAAAGCCTTCCGTGGCAGTCATCAGTGTAGGCAAAAATAATTACGGTCATCCCAGCAATGTGGTCATTGAAAAATTGCGAAAAAAAGGTATAATGGTATTTAGGACTGACCAATCGGGAGCAGTCGGCATTATTAATAGAAAAGGAAAAATTTCAGTATGTACAAAAAACCAGTAAAACATAGCTTTAAAGTCTTTTCTGAGAATTTGAAGACCGGTAATATTGACCAGGTGATTTTGATGTACGGCATTGAACAGTATCTGGTAAAATGGGCTGTCGATACGCTGGTTAAAAAATATGTAAATCCTGCCACTCTTTCCTTGGATTACGTGATACTTGATGAGGAAAACGCCTCTTGCAGTCAGGTCATCGAAGCATGTGAAACCTTCTCCATGTTTTCTGAGCGAAGGGTGGTGTGGGTGAGAAACTTTAAACCGCTTACCAGCGACAGTGCTAAAGGCTACAGCAAAGAAGAGATCAAGGAATTGGCAGAATATACTGCTGGCAGTAATGACAAAACGATTCTGATTTTTTCTAGTGAGGAAATCAAAGCCTCTGCCATATTGCCGACGGCGCTGAAGAAGAAGGCACAATGCTATCACTTCGACAAGATTGACAAGGCGGAGCTTTCTTCCTTTGCGAAGAAACGATTTAAGACTTCTGGTGTGGAAATTACAGCGAGAGCCCTCCAAATGCTCATTGAGGCGACGGGCTACTTTAACAAAGAGAGTGATTACAGGCTTTTTAATTTTGAAAATGACATTCAGAAGGTCATCGCGCACAGCGACGGCAGCAAGGTAACAGAGCAGGATATAGAGCGGACTGTCAGCGGAGATTTGGATACCTTCGTCTTTGATATGCTGGATGGAATCAGCAGCAATCAGAAGGATAAAGCATTCCAGATTCTCTACAACATGCTTCACTCCGGCAGCGATCCATTTTCGATTATCGGCGCTATTGTATCACAGTTTGAGCTGATGCTTTCTGTCCGGCAGCTTAGAGAGGATGGTTTAGACCTTTCCGCAATGCACAAGAAGCTGGGCGGCAGTGAATACCGAATTAAAAAGCTCATTCCTTACGCCAATAAGTATTCTGTTGAAAAGCTGAAGCATACTTTGTCTGGTATCTACGAAGTAGACCGAAATATCAAGACTGGACTGCTAGACGGTCAGTTGGCCTTGGAAATGTTTATTGCAAGTATTTGAGATAGAAACGAAAGGAACAATATGAAGACACAGCTAAGAGCAGATTTGATGCTGATCGTGGTAACCCTTTGCTGGGGGATTTCCTACTATCTGATTGACGTATCTTTAGCAGATATGGATTCCTTTACCCTCAATGCCCACCGATTTTTAGGCGCATTCTTCGTGGCAGGCATTTTAGCCTATAAAAAACTGAAAACTGTCAACAAGACGACGCTGAAATACAGTTTTCTAATTGGCACGGTTCTGATTTTCGTCTATTCGGGTGCGACTTTTGGCGTAAAGTATACGACATTGTCGAACTCGGGGTTTTTATGCGCTTTGACGGTCATCTTTGTACCTCTGTTAGAAATGATCCTATTTAGAAAGAAGCCTCATAGAAAAATCATCATCGCTGTGACCATGAGTCTGGTGGGAATTATGCTTCTGACATTAAAAGATGACTTTTCTTTTAATATGGGTAATCTAAAAGGTGATTTTTTTTGCATTGTGGGTGCAATTGCTTATGCTGTCGATTTGATTTTAACAGAAAAAGCGGTGTCCCATGAGAAGGTAAACGCCTTCCAACTAGGGGTTTTTCAGTTGGGCGTAACGGGCGCGTATATGTTGGTGCTTGCGTTTCTCTTCGAGCAGCCACATCTTCCGACTTCGCCGCACATCTTCCTCAGCGTAGCCTTTCTCTCAATCTTTTGTACAGGACTGGCCTTCATCGTGCAGGCAATCGCACAGCAATATACGACAGCCGCCCATGTCGGCATTATTTTCACATTAGAGCCTGTGTTTGCAGGCGTTGTGGCCTTTTTCTTTGCAGGTGAAGTTTTGACTGTGAAATCCTATCTGGGAGCAGTCATCATGATTTCGGCGTTATTTGTGACGGAAATCGATTTTAAAAAGTCTAGTAAAAAAAAGGAAGCAGAGCCGCTGGCAGAAAAGGAAACTGCCGCCTTACCAGTTGAAACGGAAGAACAATCATCTTGAAAACGGTTTTTATAAGGAGTTATAAGGAGATAACTCCTTTCTTTTGGAAAAGACAATGCAAAAAGTTGCAAAGGAGTCATTTATGTCTTGGAACAGGATTGAAGAAATCATATTAGATGTGAAACCTCTCTTTGACGCTGCGTCAGATGCCATCTGTATACAAAATGTGGAGGGAGAAATCATATACAGAAATCCTTACTACGAAAAGATGATCAAACGAGGCAATAGAGAGCTTGTGGAAGACGAGCGGTACATATATCACAATGATAGACAGGCGGGAAAAATCGTAGTATACCACGATCTTTCTGAAATCAACCGACTGAAAAGGGAGCTGGATCGTTTAAATCAGAAACTGCGCAAAGTCCAGGTAAAGTACAGCTTTAAAGACATCATCGGAAAAAATAAAGAACTGCTGAAAGTCGTCAATACAGCAAAGATTGCAGCAATGACACCGGCGACTATCATGATTCGCGGAGAGAGCGGCACCGGTAAGGAAATCTTTGCCAATGCTATACATAACAACAGCCCAAGAAGAAACGAAAAGTTTATCAAAATCAACTGCTCCTCCTTGCCGGAGGAACTGCTGGAAAGCGAACTCTTTGGATATAAAGAAGGGGCGTTTACCGGTGCGCGCAGAGGAGGAAAGCGAGGACTGTTTCAGGAAGCTGACAGAGGAACCTTGTTTCTCGATGAGATCGGAGACATTTCCTCCCGGATGCAGGTCAAGCTTCTGCGCGTGCTGCAGGAAAAAGAAGTGATGCCAGTGGGATCGACTGAAACCGTCCCGGTTGATGTCAGAATAATCTGCGCTACCAACAAACCTTTAGAGGAAATGATTGAAGAAGGAGCTTTTCGAGAAGACCTTTATTACAGACTGAATGTGTTTCCTCTGTTTATTCCGCCGCTTAGAGAGCGAAGAGAGGACATCGGACTGATTACGGAATATCTTTTGAATCAATATAACGAGTTTTATAACAGAAATATATCTGAAATTGAACCTGACGGAATCGACTTGCTGCAGCAGAGAGAATGGTATGGAAATGTACGGGAACTGGAAAATGTGCTGTCCCGTGCTTTGATTAATATGGAAGAGAAAGACGTCGTTCTGACGAAGGCTGAAATAGCGTCCGCTCTCAGTGGGGAAAATGTGAGAAACGGGAAAAAAACAGCACAAGAAAAAGAATCCAACTTTACCTTTCCTAACAATTTGAAAGAAGCGTTGGAAATGGTAGAATCCCGCTGCATAGAAGAAGCTATTTCACGCCATAAGGGAGATAAGAACAAAGCTGCAAACGATTTAGGCATTCCACTGCGCACCTTGTACTACAAGTGTAAAAAGTTAAATATTTAGATTTGCAAGTTCTTGCAATAATGCAAGAACTTGCTGCAATATATTGCAATCAATGATAATGCCCATAGCTGCAAATACCTGAAACACCTGGAAAAATCTTTGGCACGTTATTTGCTATCCTTTATATATATCAAATAAATTTATTCTTTCAGAGAAAGGTACAATTACAGGAGGATACAAATGGACTACAACAAGGCATTAAACGAGTTTACGGCACAGTATTATCAGCAGTTGGCATCAGGTGTTTACAACAAACCGATGGAAGTTGGCGCAGAGGATACTGCATTGGTGATTATCGACGCGCAGAAGTGTGTAACAAAGGAATATTTTGTCGAGGGTTACAAGGCCATGGGCGTTGAAGTAGAACCGCTGCTGCCGGTTCTGAATCAACTGGAAGAAAATACGGACAAATCCTTAAAGAACATCGAGAAGATTCTCCTTAAATGCAGAGAAAAGGGTATCAGACCGATTCACGTACGGATTCAGTCCTTGCTGCCTGATGCAGGAGATACGGGAAGACTGCACGCGTCTGCCGGCATGTTTTATCCGCCGGGAGGTTTGGCTTCTCAGTTCTGCGATGAAGCAAAACCGCTGGAGGGAGAAATCATACTCAACAAAACCTGCTCCGGCATCTGTGTCGGCACGCCCATCGACCGTATTTTAAGAAATCTGCACATCAAAAAGACCATTGTAGTCGGCTTTTATACCGACCAGTGTGTCAGCACTTCGATCAGAGACTTATCCGATTTGGGATACGAAGTGGATATGATTGAAGACGCCATGAATGCCATGAGTCAGGAACGTCATGACAGAGCTTTGCAGGGAATTAAATTTATCTATGCCAATTGTGAAAACACAGAGAGCCTGCTGGCAAGACTTGAAACACTATAGTCGGTACCGAAAAAGGAAATGTTTATATGATGGATATGAGAGAGAAAGTGAAGAAACTGACAGAAGAAAATATGCCAGAGGTGGTGCAGTGGAGACGTCATCTCCACCGCTGTCCGGAGCTGAGTTTTGAGGAGTTTGACACTGCGGACTTTATCGCAGAAAAGCTGACGGCTATGGGGTATGAAGTGAAGCGTAACGTCGGCGGCACAGGTGTAACGGCTGCTTTAGAAAGCGGAAAACCGGGACCTGCCATTGCCTTTCGGGCTGATATGGATGCTCTGCCGATTTTGGAAGAGACGGGACTGCCTTTTGAGTCGGAGCGGGCCGGCATCATGCACGCCTGCGGTCACGATGGGCATATGGCTATTCTCCTTGGAACAGCACAACTTGCCGCTCAGCTAAAAGATGCGTATTGCGGTACCATTAAATTTATCTTTCAGCCGGGGGAAGAGGCCAATGGAGGCGCTAAATGTGTTATCCATGACGGCGCCCTAAAGAATCCGCCTGTCGAGGGAATCTTTGGTCTCCACATGATTCCAGAACTTCCCGCCGGAACCATCGGCATCAAGGCAGGGTACTTATCAGCGACGGACGACGAGTTTGTCATTCGGGTACGCGGAAAAGGAGCTCATTCCTCAGAACCTGAAAGCGGAGTCAATGCCATCGTCATCGCTTCTCATATCATAACAGCTATGGATTCCATTCTGAGTCATAACGTCAATCCTTTTGATGTGGCAGCTCTATCCATCTGCCAGATCAGCGGAGGCGATGCAATCAATGTAATTCCCGACAGTGTGGAAATGAAGGGAATGCTCAGATGTATTGAAAAAGCTGACAAAGAAAGAATTCGGGAGAGGATGAATCAAATAGCGCAGCATACTGCTTTGGCTTTGGGAGGAGACTGTGAGGTCGAATTTATCCCTGGTTTTCCTTCTGTCAACAACGATCCGGCTCTGACGAAGATCACCATAGAAGCCGCTAAGGCCGTACTGGATAGTGAGGATGATATTTATATCATTGAACGGCCCCATATGGGTTCGGAAGACTTCGCTTACTATCAGGAAGAAGTGCCAGGGGTCATGTTCATGCTGGGCTGCGGTCAAGAGGAGACAGTGACGGGAACCCTGCACAGCGCCAACCTGAATATCAATGAAAAATCACTTTCTTATGGTATCAGGATTTTTGTCATGACTGCACTTGCTCTTTGCGGAGGGGAGCGGTAACTATCCTGGAAATTTCAATCAAAACCGGCACTTTATGGAAAGCTGCCGGCTTTTTAATGTACAGGAAACTGGGCTGCGGTTCCGCCTGATGAAAGATTCGCAGAAACTCTGACTTTGACAAATAAATAACTATACAAAACAATTGATTTTATTCACGAAAGTAAGTATAATGGAAGGTAAGTTTCGGAGACGGAATGGTTTCTATGGAGTGAAAAATATAGCAAGCAGGAGGAAACATTAATGAGTGAAAAATGTTGCTGTGGCGGATGCCAGAATGATCAGTTCAAAGAACTGCAGCCCGTTCTGGACAAGTACGCAAAAGTTCCTGGCAGTCTGATTACAATTTTACAGAAGGCGCAGGATATCTATGGATACTTATCTATAGACACAATCAACCATATTTCAGAAGCTACAGGAATTAAACCAGCTAAGATTTACGGAGTGGCCACTTTCTACGCCCAGTTCAGATTGCAGCCGATCGGCAAGAATCTGATTATGCTTTGTCAGGGTACTGCCTGTCATGTAAACGGGTCAGAGATGATCGAAGAGGCAGTCTGTGAATATCTTGGTATTCAGGATGGCGAGACGACAGAAGACGGCGTATTTACGCTGAACAACGTTGCATGTCTTGGATGCTGTTCCCTTGCACCTGTCATGATGGTTCAGAGTGCCGATGGAGATGAGACCTACGGAAATCTAACAAAAGATAAAGTAGTGCAGATCCTGGCTGAAATCAGAGAAAGAGCTTAGGAGGTGCGAAGATGAAAGTAATTATAGGACAGGGAAGCTGCGGTATCGCTACCGGTGCGAAGAAAACCCAGGTCGCATTTGAAGAACAGATCAAAAAACAGGCCGTAAATGTAGAAATCGATTTTACAGGCTGTGTCGGAACCTGTTATCTGGAACCAATCGTCGATGTCTATGAAGACGACGGAAAAATGACGAGATATGTCAAGGTACAGCCAGATAAGGTAGAAAAAATAGTAGAAGAACATCTGAAAGGCGGAAAGCCTGTTGAAGAATACGCCATATCAGAAGAAGATAAGGAATTTATCGGAAAACAGCAGAGAGTTGTACTGAGACACTGCGGTTTGATTAACCCGGAGAAGATTGAGGAGTATTTGGCTGTAGGCGGATACGAAGCGACCAAGAAGGTCGTCACTTCCATGACCCAGGACGAAGTCATCGCGGAGATCAAAACTTCCGGCCTCAGAGGCAGAGGCGGCGCGGGATTCCCGACTTGGTTCAAATGGAATGCCGCTAAGGGAAATCCGGGAAAGAATAAATACATAGTATGTAATGCCGACGAAGGAGATCCGGGCGCGTTCATGGATAGATCCGTGTTAGAGGGCGATCCGCACTCACTGATCGAAGGTATGATCATCGGCGGCTTTGCCATGGGCGCAACAGAAGGTATCATCTACTGCCGTGCTGAATATCCGCTGGCAATCAAGAGATTAGAGATCGCCATGGAGCAGGCCAGAGAAAAAGGCTTCCTGGGCAAAAACATCTTTGATAGCGGCTATGACTTTGATTTGAGAATCAAAGCGGGCGCAGGCGCATTTGTATGCGGTGAAGAAACGGCTCTGATCGCTTCTCTCGAAGGTGAAAGAGGAATGCCGAGACTGAAACCGCCATTCCCGGCAGCGAAGGGATACTGGCAGCAGCCGACAAATATTAACAACGTAGAAACTTTTGCCAACGTTTCCTGGATCATCGATAACGGCGGAGCTGCTTTTGGCGCCATGGGTACAGAACAGTCCAAGGGTACCAAAGTATTCGCGCTGGCCGGCAAGATCAAAAAAGGCGGTCTGGTAGAAGTACCGATGGGACTGCCACTCAAAGATGTCATCTTCGGTATCGGCGGCGGCATCAAGCAGGATAAGGAATTCAAGGCAGTACAGATGGGCGGACCGTCCGGCGGATGTATTCCGGCTTCCTTGATCGATACCCCGGTAACTTATGAAGATATCAACAAGACAGGCGCCATCGTCGGTTCCGGCGGTATGATCGTCATGGACGAAAACACCTGTATGGTAGATATGGCGAGATACTTCCTCGACTTTACGAAGAAAGAGTCCTGTGGAAAATGTAACTACTGCAGAATCGGTACCAAGAGAATGCTGGAAATCCTCGAGAGAATCACTCGCGGCGAAGGCAAAGACGGCGATATCGAACTGCTGCAGGAATTGGCTGCCAAGATCAAAGACGGTGCGATGTGCGGTCTGGGACAGACAGCGCCAAACCCTGTATTGACGACGATCAAATATTTCAGAAACGAATATGAAGATCATATTTATAATCATAAATGTACAGCAAAATCCTGTAAGGCACTGATCACTTACGAAATCACTGACGCATGTAAGGGATGTACGCTCTGTGCGAAGAGATGTCCTGTAGAAGCCATCACTGGCGAAGTCAAGGGCAAGCACGTTATCGATCAGGACAAATGTATCAAGTGCGGCAAGTGTGCAGAGAACTGCAAATTTGGCGCTGTTGAGATCAAGTAGGGAGGAGGAAATACAATGAATAAATTCAGAATGAATATAGACGGCAAAGAAGTATTCGGCCTTCCTGGACAGACGATCTTGGAAGTGGCGAGAGAAAATGACATTTTCATTCCCACTCTTTGCTTTGATGAGAGAACGACCATCTACGGCGCATGCGGACTTTGCGTAGTAGAAGTAGAAGGCAACCCAAAACTCTGTAAGGCATGTGCGACGACCGTTTCTGATGGTATGGTAGTCATGACCAACACAGACCGTGTTGTCGAATCCAGAAAGACCAACCTGGAACTGTTGATTTCCAACCACAACGGCGATTGTAAGGCTCCATGTTCTTTGAACTGCCCGGCAGGAACGGACTGTCAGGGTTATGTAGGCCTCATCGCCAACGGAGAGTTCGAAGCAGCACAGGAATTGATCAAGGACAAAATTCCACTTCCAGCTTCCATCGGAAGAGTCTGTCCGCATCCTTGTGAGGACAACTGCAGAAGAGCTTTGATCGATGAACCGATCAGCATCGCATCCCTCAAGAGATTCGCTGCTGACTACGATATGATGAGCGAAGACGCTTTTGTTCCAGAAATCGATGAGCCGACTGGAAAATCAGTGGCTATCATCGGTGGCGGCCCGATGGGACTTTCCGCTGCTTATTTCCTGAGACAGAAGGGACACGATGTCACCATCTTTGATGCGATGCCAAAACTGGGCGGCATGCTGAGATATGGTATTCCTGAGTACAGACTGCCAAAAGAAGTCCTCGACGACGAGATCGACATCATCGCTTCTATGGGCGTAGAAATCGTGCCAAACACAAAGATTGGCGAAGATATGCCGTTTGAAACCATCCAGAATGACTTTGATGCGGTACTGCTGGGTATCGGTGCATGGGTTTCCACAGGTGTCGGCTGCCCTGGTGAAGATGCAGAAGGCGTGATCGGCGGTATCGACTTCCTGAGAAAGGTTGTCAGAAACGAGCACATCGACTTCGGCGAGAAGGTTGCCATCGTCGGCGGCGGAAACACTGCTATGGATGCCTGCAGAACTGCAGTCAGATTAGGCGCGAAAGAAGTCTATAACATCTATAGAAGAACCAAAGACGAGATGCCTGCTGACAGACTGGAAATCGAAGAAGGTGAAGAAGAAGGCGTAATCTTTAAGAACCTGACCAATCCTCTGGAAATCGTTAAAGATGAAAACGGTCACGTAAAACAAGTGGTACTGCAGGTGATGGAACTGGGTGAACCGGATGCTTCAGGCAGAAGAAGACCAGTTCCAGTAGAAGGAAAGACAGAGACCATCGATGTGGATACCATGATCCTGGCCATCGGTCAGGCAGTCGATGCGACTCCATTTGACGTAGATAAGACGAGAAAGAATGCTGTAGCTTACGATTCTGATACCTTCATGACCAGCATCCCAGGCGTATTTGCAGGCGGAGACTGTGGTAATGACAAGATTTCCATCGCGATTGAGGCCATTGCAGATGCCAACAAAGCGGCAATCGTCATCGACTCCTACTTAAACGGTGAAGCTGTCAGCTACGAAAAGCCGTTTGTTGTTGAAAGAGACGATGTAACAGAGAAAACCTTCGAAGACAGAGAAAGACTTTGCAGAGAGAAAGCTGATCAGTTATCTGCTGCAGAGAGAAAAGACAACTTCTCCGAAGTGGTATACGATGGGCTGACAGAAGATCAGGCTGTTGCTGAAGCTTCCAGATGTCTGGAATGCGGATGTCACGATTACTACGAGTGCAAGCTGATTGACTTTGCAAATCAATACGATGTAAAACCGGAGAGACTTGCCGGCGATAAGAACATGATCGAATTCGAAGACGACCATCCGTTCATCGTCAGAGATCCGAACAAATGTATCCTCTGCGGCCTTTGTGTAAGAGTCTGTGACGAGGTTATGGGGGTCGGCGCTCTTGGTCTTGTTGACAGAGGTTTTGACACAGTCGTAAAACCGAATATGGAAAAATCCCTCTGCGAGTCAGGCTGTGAATCCTGCGGACAGTGCGTAAGCGTCTGCCCGACTGGCGCACTGCAGGAGAGACTGACCATCCAGAAGGAAGTGCCTCTTGAAACAGAAATCACGGAGACGACTTGCTCCTACTGTTCTGTCGGCTGTACTCTGGATCTGGAATCCTATGGAGATATGCTGATCAAGGCAAATCCTTCCAAGGAAGGCGTCGTCAATGCAGGAATCTGCTGCGGCAAAGGGAAGTGGGGCTTTGATGCAGCACTCCTTGAGGGCAAAGCAGTAGATCCGATGATCAAAGACGGTGACGGTTTCAGAATGACTGATTATCACGAAGCCATCGTCATGGCTGCAAAGAAGATGGAAGCTGTCAGAGTGAGACACGGTAATAGCGCTATCGCTGTTGCAATTTCCGACAGATATACCAACGAAGAAGCGTATGCGATGAAGAAATTTGCCCAGACAATCGGTGCGAAAACGTTCTGCTTCAATGCAAGACACAACGCACTTTCTGATGTGCTGGGAGTAAACGCATCACCGAATACGATTGATGAATTACTGCGTACAGACGTCATCATCGTACCAGGTTACATTAAGAATAGAAACGCTGTCGTATGGAACAAGATTAAACAGGCTGCAGAAGCAGGAGTCAAGGTTGTTGCCATCAATACGCCAGAAGCACAGACTGCTTTTGAATTTGCAGAAAAAGTCATCGATACAGATAACAGTACAGTCTTCCTTAAGGGAATGGCAAAGGCTCTGATCGACATGGGCAAGACTTCCAATGTGGAAGGCTTCGATGCTTTCGCTGCTTCCGTTGCTGACGCTGAAGTCTGCGAGGAAATCAAGGCTGTCGCTGAACTCTATGCAGGCGCGAAGAAGGCAATGTTTGTATTCCAGCAGAATGTGGTTTCAGAAGAAGCTGCGGCGCTGATTGCCGATATTGCACTGCTGTCCGGCCACATCGGCAAGCCTAGAGACGGTATCCTGGAAGTAAAAGCAAAGAACAACTCCCAGGGTCTTGTAGACATGGGCATCCACGCTGGAGCAGAAGCTATGGAGGGCGTCAAAGGTCTGATGATCTTCGGTGAAGATCCAAAGGACGTTGATCTGTCAGGATTAGAATTCTTGGCTGTTTCTGACATCTATTTGACAGAGACTGCAAAGAAGGCTGATGTATTCCTGCCAGGCACTGGATTTGCAAGTACAGACGGTACATATACCAATACAGAGAGAAGACTGCTTCCAGTCGAAGCTGTCATTGACGAAGACGTTGATTTCAGTAACTGGGAGATCGCAGCAGAACTTGCTCACGTATTTGAAGAGGAATTCGGTTTTGAAGATGAGGTGGACATTTCTTGGGAAATGGACGATACCCTGCCACTTTACAAATACGCTGAAATCGGTGAGGTTCTCGGCGGTGTTCTGACACCGGTAGAGCCGAAGTTCGCAGTCGCAAAGGATGCAAAGATGGTAGAGGAACTGCCTTGCACCGATGCCCTGATGAACATGATGAGCGAAAGATTACCGGAAGTTGTACCAGCAACACGCTAATCACCCTCAATGATTACAAGCTTTTTATGACGATTAGTAAAGCCACGCATTTTATGCGTGGCTTTTTCTTTGCAGCAAATCACTGTTATTCTATAACGGCCGCGATGAAACTATCAATGATATCTTCTAAATGACAGATCTTTTCCGGCGGCAACTGAGATATTTTCTTTTCTAATAAAGTCAGTGATGCTTCGCTGATTTTTCCCATCAATAGATAATCAGTGCTGATATCGAGAGCAGTGCAGATGCGGACGATGTTTTCTGGGCGCAGGGCTTTCTTACCTAGCTCTGCAGTTGAAATAGTCTGCGGCATGACGCCTGCTTTTTCAGCTAACTCTTCCTGCGTCATTCTAAGCTGTTTTCTTCTTTTCAGGATTCGTGATCCCATTTGGGCCAATAGGTTGTCCATAACTTTTTCCTCCATGCTATAGGAGTATTTTATCCGCTATGGCACGAATTATTAAGCGTCTATAGTTGCTAAAAATCGTCTATAGTAGTATAATGTTAACCAACAAACCATGATTTTAGTTGAGCAGGATGAGGACGCAGAATGAAACATATATACAGAAACCAGAAAAAATTAAAACGACAAAAACGTAGACTATCACATCGGTCAGCTGACTACAATCTCCTTTCCTATTTTTCAGATACCATCTTATTCGAGTATGACTGCGATTCAAATATATTGATTTTTACATCTAACATAACAAAGCGCTTTCACAGTAAGGGGAATAGGGCTTTTCAGATTTTAAATCCACAAGAACCGATGGAGATGATTCACCCAGACGACGCTGTGCTGCTTCGAAAGCTGCTGAAGGAGGCCAAGGCGATGCCAACTGGTCAAATACACAGTGTCAACCTCCGTTTTGTCGACAAGAACGGGTCATATTGCTGGATGCTTTGTCAAATACAGCTCTTGGAAAAAGAGCAAGGGAAAGCCCGGAAAATTGTAGGCAAGCTGTCTGATATCCAGGAACAGCGGCTAAAGGAGCAGCGTTTGATTGAAAAAGCGTCTATTGATTCTATGACGGGAATCTTAAATAGAAAAGCGGTGGATCATCAAATTGCGGATCGTCTTGTCTCTGCTAAAAATGGATTTCTCTTTATGATCGACATAGATAATTTTAAAGCGCTCAATGATACTCTCGGCCATGCTGCAGGAGATGAGGCTCTTATACACTTTACATCTGAAATTAAGAACAATTTTCGCAGCGAAGATTTGATTGGACGAGTAGGGGGTGACGAATTTATCGTGTTTATGACTGATACCGACAGTGAGCAGGCAGCACGCCATAAGGCGGAGCAGTTATTATCGCGAATAGCAAAATGGGAAAAGGCAACATTGTCAGCCAGCATTGGAATCGCTTGCTATCCAAAGGACGGCAGTACATATGAAGAACTGTATGAGGCAGCAGATGCAGCCATGTATCAGGTAAAACAGCAAGGAAAGAACGGATATTATCTTTAAGAGAATAAGTGGCTATAGGATAATTTGCTTTACTATAGCCTTTTTTTATGCAATAATAAAATAATTATAATTTTTAGTAATGAAATATCCGAATAACTGCTCACGATAGATGATTTGGAGGATGACATACATGATTCCAAAGAAGGTAAAAGTTGCTTTTGAAGGTGTGAACCGCCTATATACGTATTTTGACGATCAACACGACTTGTCGCCGGAAGACGTAGTTTACGTAGAAGGAAAGATGTGGAAAAAACCAGGACAGGTGCGAGAGGTGTCAGAAGCGAACGAATTTGACAGAGATCGGTATAATAGAATTCTTAAAAAGATTTTATTTGAAGTACATGGCACTTATTATAGTTACGGTCCCTACGTGTTTTGTTTTGATCAAGAAGCGATTCCCTTTGAGCAGTTCAGATCCTGGGTATCTCCGCCGGACAGAGAATTGAATGTAGAACATGAGATAGGATTCGATCTTCTTTTGGAGGAATTGGGGTATTGTGACTTCGCCTCAGAAGAAGCATTAAGATACGGCTTGCACTGCTTTCAAGAGGAGCAGGTGGAGTTTCTTTCCCTGATTGATGGCAGGGGACAGGCCTTAATAAAAGACGGCGCACGACATACAGTGACCTTTAACTATGATGGAAAGACGGTCAGAAATATGATTTGCAGAACCGATATGGACAGATTTTGCGAACATGACATAGGAACTTGTTTGACTCTGCGAACATTGCTGCATATTTTTCAAAATGAGTTTGCCGATTATTACGAAAAAGGGAGGTTTACTGCAGTAAATCGTAATATTTTCTATAGAATTGTCGCCTACAGCTTGAAAAAAATCACATTGTGAACTTCTCTGGAAATACTTGAATAAAATTGTGGATAACTTCCATCTTGACAAGCCTGATAAAACGTGTAACCCTTGTAATATCTTAAGTACAGCGATTTTAATTATCCACATAGGCCTGTGATAAAAATTGTATACAATTTGGAAATAATTGTGCATAAGATGTGGAAAACGCTAAATTTAGGGAAAGTTTTGATGTGGAAAAAGAGGCGACAAGATTAGACAAGGAAACAAAAAATCGGCCATTCCAAAAAAAGAAATTTCTGAATTTAAGTTGTTTTTGTCTATTACTTCGTGGTTACTCAGTATGAAAAAAGTAAGAATTTTAATATTCTGAACTTTTTGGTATAATAAACGCACAATCTTAATCAAGATTGCAGACAAGGAAGCGTTCATTGAATCATGACTTGCGATTAAAAAATCAAAGGAATCGTCATGGTATAATAAACGCACAATCTTAATCAAGATTGCTGACAAGGAAGCGTTCATTTTTTTGGAAGTTTTGTCATGGTATGATGGACTAAAAGTATACATTGTATTTTTGTCAAAAAGTGCAAAATTTTGGTGAATTATGCTATACTGAAAAAATAGTTTTTATGAGCGGCGACGTGCCGCTGTGATTGGAGGTTTATTAAAGAATGGAAAGACTGTACATGAAGTCGAAAGACAGTGCGCAGATGGCAGTTGAGGGTCTCTATAGAGACCTGGAGAGAAGAATTATTTCCAGTCCCGCAGGTCAATGTCCTGTGGATATGGCATCAGCTTTTCTCAGAATGTGCCATGCACAGAGTTGTGGTAAATGTGTTCCCTGCAGAGTAGGTTTAGGACAGCTTCAAATCATGATTGAAGAAATCCTGTCCATGGACACTAATACTGATTTAAAAATCTTAAAGAAGTTAGAAAAAACAGCTAAAGCGATTCAGGTGTCTTCTGACTGCGCCATCGGTGTAGAGGCGGCAACCATGGTTTTGAAAGGGCTTTCTGGATTCCGCGAGGACTATGAATCTCATATTCTGAATCATTGCTGTGCGGATAATGTAATCAATCAGAGACAGTCTGTTCCATGTGTAGGCGCCTGTCCTGCCGGCGTGGATGTACCGGGATACATATCACTTGTCCATGCTGGCAGATATGATGACGCTATCAGACTGATTCGAAAGGATAATCCATTCCCGACGGTATGTGCTTTGATCTGCGAACATCCATGTGAAGAAAAGTGCAGAAGAAATATCATAGACGCACCGCTGAATATCAGAGGCATCAAGCGATATGCAGTAGATAATTGCGCAGAAATCGTTCCTGTACCAAAGAAAATGGATGACACCGGGAAAAGGATCGCAGTGATTGGCGGCGGTCCATCGGGATTGTCAGCCGCCTATTTCCTATCCATCATGGGACATCAGGTCACTGTATATGAGAAGAGGACTCAGCTAGGAGGCATGCTGAGATACGGTATTCCTAGCTACAGACTGCCGAGAGAAAGATTGCAGTGGGATATCGACGCCATTGCTGCTGCGGGCGTGGAATTCAAGACAGACTATGATGTGCAGTCGGAAGAAACGATTCACAAGATCAAGGAGAATCACGATGCAATCTATATTTCCATCGGTTCCCACAATCACAAAGATATCGGCATCCCAGGCGAATATGCCAAGGGTGTTATTCCTGCCGTAGAGATGCTTCGGGGGATCGGCGACGATGCAATGCCGAACTTCAACGGCAGATCTGTTGCAGTCATCGGAGGCGGCAATGTGGCGATGGATGTAGCCAGAACAGCAAAGCGGCTGGGCGCATCAGAAGTCTGTATCGTATACAGAAGAAGAAGAGATGACATGACCGCTTTGCCAGATGAGATAAACGGAGCGATTGCGGAAGGCTGTCAGTTGTTCCAGCTGAAGGCTCCTTCAGAAATCATCGTGGACAAAAACGGGAAGGTCAAAGGCCTCTACGTACAGCCGCAGATTGCTGGAGAGGCAGATAAATCCGGCAGACCAAGGCCGGTGGATGCAGATCAGCCGAGAGAGAAAATTCTCTGTGATATCGTTATTTCTGCAATTGGCCAAGCTACAGATCTGGAATTCTTTGAAAACTATGGTATTCCAGTATTCAGAGGCAACATCAAAACGGAGAAGTCTAACGTGGTAGACAAGGTACAGGGCATTTATGCAGGAGGAGACTGTGTAACCGGTCCTTCTACCGTAATTAACGCAATCGCAGCCGGCAAGGTGGCGGCTGCTAACATCGATACTTATCTGGGCTATAATCATCAGATCGAGGTGGATATAGAAATTCCAACACCTCTCATTCAGGATAAGAAGGCCAGAGGCAGAATTGAACTGAAAGAGCGATATGCGTCTGAACGTGGCGGGGACTTTGGTGAAGTTGAACTTCCAATGACGAGAGAAGAATCATCGACAGAGTGTGCAAGATGTCTCAGATGTGATACTTGCGGCTATGGATCATTCAGAGGAGGCAGAGAGCAAAAATGGTAAATTTAAAGATAGATGGGCAGAAGATATCCGTTCCTGCCGGAACTACAATTTTAGAGGCGGCAGAGAAGGTAGGCATCAAAATCCCACACCTTTGTTATTTAAAGGATATCAATGAAATTGCGGCATGCAGGGTATGTCTTGTAGAGAAAGTAGGCATGGAAAAACTGGTCACTGCATGTAATACAGAAGTCGAAGAAGGGGTGGAGATTCTCACCAACAGTCCGAGGGTCAGAGAAGTGCGGCGCATCAACGTGGAACTGATCCTGTCAGATCACGACTGTAAGTGTGTGCAGTGTGTCAAGAGTGGAAACTGCACCTTGCAGAGAATTTCCAATGACCTGGGTATTATTGAACAGCCATATAAGAATATTCATGAAGTAAATCGTTGGGATTTTGACCTTCCTATTATCAGAGAGGCATCAAAATGTGTAAAATGTCTGCGATGTGTTCAAATCTGCGATAAGATTCAAGGATTGAATATCTGGGATATCACAGGTTCCGGCTATCGGGCCTCTGTCGGCGTGGGCAATAATAAAAAGATTACCAATGCTGACTGTGCTCTTTGCGGCCAGTGTATCACGCACTGCCCGGTTGGCGCTCTTAGGGAACGAGACGATATCGGTCTTCTCAGAGATGCTCTGGCAGATCCCGATAAGATAACAATGGTACAAATTGCACCCGCTATCAGAACAGCGTGGGCTGAAGGCATCGATATATCGAAGACTGAGGCGACCACTGGCAAGCTGGTAAGCGCTCTGCGCAGAATCGGTTTCGATTATATCTTTGATACTACATATACGGCAGACCTGACTATCATGGAAGAAGGCAGCGAGTTTATCGAGCGATTTACCCATAAAGAGGACTATAGCTGGCCCATGTTTACTTCCTGCTGTCCCGGCTGGGTCAGATTTGTCAAGACACAATACCCAGATTATGTGAAGAATCTGTCGACGGCAAAATCGCCGCAGCAGATGTTCGGGGCAATGGCAAAGACCTTTATCGCACAGAAATTAGGCATCGATGCAGATAAGATTTTCTCTGTTTCCATCATGCCTTGCTTGTCAAAGAAATACGAGCACAATGTTGATCAGGTTGACGATGCTGGTCACGGAAAAGACGTGGATCTGGTACTTACGACCAGAGAACTGGACCGTTTGATCAGAGCGGACAATATTCAGCCGGACGATTTGAAAGAAGAATCCTTCGATCCGATCTTCGGTGAAGGTTCAGGTGCAGGAGTCATTTTCGGCGCGACAGGCGGTGTAATGGAGGCTGCGCTGAGAAGCGCCTACTTCTTAATTACAGGCGAGAATCCGGAACCAGACAGCTTTAAAAGTGTGCGCGGTATGAAGGGCTGGAAAGAGGCTACTTTTGAAATCAAAGGTCTCCAGGTCAGGGTGGCTGTGGCTAGTGGTCTTGGCAATACCAGAAGACTGATGGAAGCAATCAAAAAAGGAGAAGTCCAGTACGACTTTGTTGAAATTATGGCATGTCCTGGCGGATGCGTGGGCGGAGGCGGTCAGCCGGTACATGACGGCTGTGAATATGCCTCTCCGAGGGGGGAAATCCTCTACGGTCTGGATAAATTCTCCGGGCTCAGATTCTCCCACGAAAACACGGCAGTACAGATGACGTATGACGAGTTTTTGGAGAAACCGAACTCCCATAGAGCGCATGAGCTCTTACATACAAATTTAGAGAACTGGGATTTGGAGATGAAGCTGTAATCAAATAACGGGAATACAGAAAAGAAGGTATCGCAAGGATACCTTCTTTTTATTTGCAGTCATTGAGATATTGCCAGATCTTTAGCGAAATCTGCAAATGCAGCCGTTTGTCGCTGTCGTCCATTTCCAAGTTATATTCTTTTTCCAATCTGGTGATGTGATAGAGCACGTTGTTTCTGTGCATATGGAGAATTTCTGCCGCTCTGGTTAACTGTCTGCCACTCTCCAGGTATGCCGTCAGAATTTCCAGAGGAGAAGCCGCTCCCGTCTGATTTTTTGCGGCGATCTGTTTGATTACAGGATTACAGAAGTTTTCTAAAGGGATTATCTTGCTACAGGTTTCAAAAAGATGTGAAAGCCAGTAATCTTCATATAGTATCAGCTGCGCCTTCTGATCCGTTTCTAGTTCGTAGGCTGCCTGGCACTGCTGGTATGCAGTCGTAATTTTTGTAATGCGGTCAAAACTTTTACTTACGCTGCAGCGCAGACGTCTTTGCGTCAATTCCTCTCTGATGATCGACCAGAATCCGTCTATCTGGTCTCTATATTTTTCCTTAGACAGGTCGTGAAGTTGAAGCAGCGCGAGAATATCGCCTTCGTAGGAAAAAACTTTCGCCGAAGGAAGGAGCATTGCCAATGAGTTGATGATGAAGCGCACAGGAACGGAGTTACTATCCTCAAATCTCAGCATCATCAGCACATAGTCAGCATGCAGGGACAAGCCCACATATTTGATTCTGTCAGCGATGGCCGTCTCATCTCTGAGCGCGCCATTTAAGATATCAGTTAGAAGGTAGTCGTATACGGCATTTTGCGCGTTATGCAGGTTCAGATTGTCCAGGATGAGGTCACAGAGCGCTTGAAACAGATAGATCTGATAGTTTCTGTTGGCAGAATCTAGCAGCAAAAGCACACCGTGTCCCAAGACTTCTGACTTTGTCTGTATGATTCTGATGTAATCCCTGTGTTGGCGCAAGTCTTTAGGCGCAGATTCTGCAGCGCCTTGACGATTTAAATTGAGAAATACTTTTTCCTGTTCAAAAAATTTGATGTATTCATTGGGCAGATATCCCTGCCTGATAACCTCATTGAAAATCTTGTCCTTAATTTCAATGCTTTCTGTTGCGCCGATGATTTTCAGGCTGGGGTCGTAAATCAGCATGGGAGCCTGAATCATCGCTTCCGATGCGGACAGCATCTCCTGTACCGAGGCATTTTCTATGACCATTCGTTCTAATCGGGAATGCCAATCTTTGAATGAGACATAAATCTCTTGTAGGATGTTTAAAAAGAGTGCGACTTCAATCTCACTGCATAGAAAGATATGACGGCTGTTTTGTATCGTGGATTTTGTACTTGGATCAATACAGACAATATAGAGTTCTTCGGGAATTCCATCGCCTATAATGGGGTGGGTATTATCACAGACGTATAGACAGTCGTATTTTAAATGTATTTTCTCAACTGGCAGCAGTCTGACGCCAGTCAGGCCTTTTTCTTTATCTAAAGCGGATATATCAAAGCGCATCTGGGGTTGCTCCATGAACAGCCTGGTAAAAATCAAATCCATCGTTATTTTCATCGGTTCACCTCCAGGTTTACTGTACACTATATTGTAGAATGTTACAATAGAAAGAGCTGAATTTTTCTGAAAATTGTATGTTTTGTAAATGAAGCGGATTCTTCGAAGCAATATAATGAAGACAGGGAATGTAAAAAACAAAAAAAGGAGGAAGTCTATGAATACCATTATCGTGAATAAAGAACAATGCATCGGCTGTAAGATTTGCTTCAAAGCGTGTTTTATCGACGTCATCAAATGGGATGAAGCTGCAAAGAGGCCTATCATCAAATATCCGGAAGAATGTGTGCAGTGTATGTTCTGTGAATTGAACTGTCCGAAACGGGCGATCAAGGTAGAACCGGATTACGACAGTTATCTGTTCCCAAGGGAATATATCTGCAGAATGAACAGGGAGGAAAAAACCAATGGCTGAAAGAATCAACACAGATATTTTGGTAATCGGCGGCAGTTTGGCAGGAATGGCGGCAGCGATTACGGCAAAAGAAGCAGATCCTGAGACAGAAGTTACGGTTGTAGAAAAATATACCGCGGGATATGCGGGTAAGGCGAACAGAGGCGCCGGCATTATGACCATGCTGGGAGATGCGAAACCAGAGGACTATGTGGCTTATCATACCAAATACATAGGTGATTATCTCAACGATCAGGAAGCGCAGCTGCAGTATGCGGAAAACCTCAATCGGGGTGTAGAATTGCTTGATAAATGGTCAGGAGGGAAAATCGACAAAAAAGAAGACGGTTCTTTTAAAACGTTGAAATGGCTGGCCCAGGTGCAGGGAAAGGACGAGAACGGGCAGTTCATTTTTGATGAGCCGGATCATTTCCCATGGACATTGGTTGCCATCGACCTTGATTTCATGGTCAATGTGAGGAAGTACGCGCAGAAGGCTGGCATCAGGTTTGTCGATAGAACCGGTGTCGTGGATCTGCTGCTTGCAGAGGGGAAAATCAGTGGCGCAGTCGCATACAATATTGATGACGGCAGTCAAACGGTTTTCCAGGCAAAAGCAGTCGTCCTTGCTACGGGCTCTCAGAATTACCGCATCATGCCGATGTGGTCTCCAGGAAGGGGAGAGGGGCTCGCGGCAGCTTTCAGAGCAGGTGCAAAGTTTCGAAACTGTGAATTCGGTTCCTTCTACAACTGGATCAGCTTACAGAATTTTGAATCCAGCATGGGCGTAGAGTTTGCCCTTTATAACGACAAAGGTGAAAATGTAGGACTCGCACATACGCAAGGGGAGCACCCGGACGTGGATCAGAACTCTCTGGCGGAGTGGTATAAGCAGACGGTAGCGGGCAACGGCCCTATGCACTACAGACAGCAGGAAAATCCGCTGATGCCATATTTGATGACCACCTTGGCTTGCGATGATTATTTCCACAGACCTTTTGCAGACACTTTCTGGGGCAGCCTCTTCTTCAACGCTTATTCCCAGCAGACCAGTGACGAAATCGTACCGGGACTGATTGGAGAGTTTTCCGGCCTGATGGTGGATAAGGATATGAAAACGACCCTCGATGGACTCTTTGCGGCAGGTGATATCTGTTACGGCGGCAGCGCCGCAGCGGGAGCAGTGCCTCCGCCGCCGGGAAGAGTCAGAGGAAGCGGACTGGCATTTGCACAGAATTCCGGCTGTATCGCTGGCAGAAGCGTTTCGGACTACGTGAAGAATGCGCCGGTATGCACCTTTGACGAAGGCGACGTGGCAAAAATCGACGAAAGATTTATGAAGCCGATGAAGCAGGGCGGCAGTGTCAAAGTGATGGAATTTTTGCCAAAGATTCATAGAGTGATGCAGCCGCTGGAAAACAGTTTATATAGAAAAGAAGAACGCCTGCAGGCCGCTTTGACGGAAATCGAAAAGCTGCAGGCAGAACTTGAGACGCTGAAGGCAGAATCCGCCCACGACCTCTTTGGCTGTAATGAAATTCAGTCTATGCTGCTCTGTGCGAAGTTGTTCTTTACGACCTCTCTTCACAGAAAAGAATCCAGAGGGTGGTTCCTCAGAGAGGACTATCCGGATCACAGTAAAGAGCTGACATGGTACACGGCGACGCCGACAGGGGAAGGCACAGACTTTGTCGTAGCGCCTATGAAACTTCCGATAGACAGATATCCAAATAAGGAGGCAGAATAATGGAAATGAAAGAAAAAACGGCAATGCCTTTGAATGAAATAGAGAACAAGAAGGCTTATGCTAAATACTATACAGGGCAAATGGCAAAGCCAAACCCGGAGCAGATGGCAAAGCTGTTAAAAGGACCGATGGACGCTGGCCTTGCCATCTATCCGCAGGAGGCGGCAAAGCTGCTGGAGCCGGGATATATGGAAGGGGAAACAGGCTACTGCATCATGGAAAACGGCGCTGGCTATCTGGCTGTCAACAATAAATTTCCCAGTGTTACTTTAGATATGATTAAATGGTGGTTTGCATGGCATCCCTTGGAACAGGCAAGATATCGGATCTGGAACCCATACTGCCATCAGTCTGTAGCCGTCTCAGATCAGGACCGTGAAAAAATTTTAAATCCAGATATTCCGGTGGAAAACAAGATTGCAGATGTTGTCCATTTTGTCATGGAGGATATCGGCGGCGGAATGGAGGACGTGGTGATTCACTTCCGTCCAACAGAAGAACTAGGGTTTTCTAAAGAAGCTCTGGCAGCGCAGCATGCCTACATCATAGGCGGGTATGGGCTGACGGAAAACCGCGCCCGACCGACAGGGAAAACGCCTGCCATCATGATGCATTATTACAGAGAGACAGAAGACGGCATCGAATCGCGGACCAGATTCTGGCTGGGATACCGCATCATCAAAGGCCAGCCGGTCTGTGTTCTGCCAGAAGGCGCCAAGGTGCCTGAATTCGTGCCGATGGGGTTGGCACTGCACAACGTAGAAGAGTTTTCTCATCTGGCAAGCTTCCTGCCACAGCTATATAGGGAGCTGGGTGAAAGCAAGCCGATTCAATAATTGGTAAATCGAAATTAGGCCGATCCCTCTTGATTTTTTGGTGAGAATCTGCTACATTCATTAAAAAGACAGGAGGACAGGATCATGCCGGAATTGCCAGAAGTAGAAACCGTAAAGCGTCTGCTTGCGCCGCAAATTGTGGGGCGGCATATTTTAGAGGGAATCGCACTGCACACACAGGTAATTGCACATCCGGGAGCTGATGCTTTTTGCGATGCGCTGAGAGGACAGAGGGTGCAAGGGATAGACAGAAAAGGGAAATTTCTGCTCATGAACCTGGAAAGTGGAGACTATATTGTCATCCATTTGCGT
Organism: Emergencia timonensis; assembly: GCF_900086585.1. GTDB lineage: Bacteria > Bacillota > Clostridia > Peptostreptococcales > Anaerovoracaceae > Senimuribacter > Senimuribacter timonensis. Next base: position 1,902,084 of record NZ_FLKM01000009.1, on the reverse strand, counting down.
ATGACAGGCAGCCTGTATGTAGCACCGCCAGATTTTCCCCTGGAGAAACATACTCATATAGTTCTAAAGCTTGAAGGAGATAGGGAACTGCGCTTTGTCGACATGCGCCGCTTTGGGCGCATGTGGCTATTGGGAAAGGATGAAGAGGATTCTTTTTCTGGTGTCAAGAAGCTGGGACCAGAGCCCTTCGCAGCAGAATTTAACGGAAGCTATCTGCAAGATGCCTTGAGCAACAAGAGCCGGGCGATTAAAGACTGCCTGCTCGACCAACATATCGTCACAGGCATCGGCAATATCTATAGTGACGAGATTTTGTTCGCATCAAAAATTCATCCCCAAAGACCGGCTTCGAGTCTGTCAGCCAAAGAGTGCCAGCGATTGTCTGAATTGATACCGCAGGTGCTGCTGCGGGCCATTGAGCAAAATCGCATATCACCTGAAGAATATCTGAAAGAGAAGGGACAGGGATACCGTAGCACACCTTTCTTTCAGGTTTATGGCAAAAAAGGGCAACCTTGTCCTGCCTGCGGTGAACCTCTCTGTCGTGTGATGGTGGCTGGACGCAGCAGTACATATTGTCCAAGCTGTCAGAAATAGTGCTGACCTTGGGTACTAATGAAACTGCGGCAGCCACCATTGACAGATATATTTTCAAGTGTTATAATGAACGATGTTCATATTGGAGGTGGTTTCCATTAACAAGGTAGTAACTTCAGAGGAGGCCATTCTGCAGACCTGCAGACAAATGGTATCAGAGGAAGGTATCCAGGCAATCAACATGCGCGCAGTCGCAAGACGGTGCGATGTGGCTCTGGGGTCGCTATATAATTATTTCTCCTCTAAAGAAGAACTGGTTACGTCGACGATCGAAAGCGTGTGGCGGGATATTTTTCATACAGAGGGCAAGTGCAGGACGGACATGCCTTTTCCTGACTATGTGAATTGGATTTATAAAAGTGTAAAAAAAGGGACTGAGCAATATCCTAATTTCTTTACAGCCCATTCCATCAGCTTTGCCAGCAATGGCATAAGCCGAGCAAAGAGAATGATGGAACAGTATTTTTCTCATATGAGGGCAGGATTGCTTCAGGTTCTGGAAGACGATAAGAATGTCCGGCGAGATGCATTTTCTGACACTTTCACAAGGTCTGATTTCGCTGACTTTGTACAGAGGAGTTTATTATCCGCTCTCGCAGAACAGAAGGACTGTTCTGTGTTAACCGAAATGATTCGCCGAAGCATATACTGAAGTAAATGCCCGCCAGCAGGCGGGCTTTCAAAGGGTTCAATATGAACCATGTTCATGTTGGCGGAAAGGAAGTAACAAGATGAAGAAATGTTTGAATCTATCGTTGGTTTATGCCATCGCAGCCATGGCGGGAGGCGTTTTTTACAGAGAATTTACCAAGTGGAATGGATACACGGGCGTTACCGCTTTGGGAAAGGTACATACACATTTGTTTCTGCTGGGTATGGTGCTTTTTTTGATCGCAGCGCTGTTTGCATCTCACACGGATCTGAAGGAACAGAAGCTGTTCCGTATATTTCTCAAAGTGTATAATGTAGGCTTGCCCTTGACGGCGGTGATGCTGACGGTTCGGGGAATTACGCAGGTGCTGGGGCTGACACTTACTTCAGGGGCAGACGCAGCGATATCAGGGATTGCAGGAATCGGCCATATTTTTACCGGAGCCGGACTGATTCTGTTCATCTTGTCATTAAAGAGATTAGCAAAGAATTAGGAGGAATCATGGATAAATACCCTTTATTTCACGTCAAAAAGAAAACCCTGCTGTGTATTGCGGGATGTGTCTGGCTGGCAGCAGGCATCAATGTAGCCAGGCTTGGCATTTTATCTTATATGCAGTATCAAATTACTTGGATCCATATTTTGCTGTCCATGGCGGTATTCTGCATCTTTGGCATGATGTTTTACAGGATGTCCGTCAAACATTCCAGACGAATCCTCGGTTATGAACAGGAGAAGCGGCCACTCTGGCATTTTTTTGACTTGAAGTCTTACTGCATCATGTGTTTCATGATGGGCGGGGGTATCTGGCTTCGTTCATCAGGCCTGGCGCCGGGATTGTTTATCGGCTTTTTCTACACAGGACTTGGCTGCGCACTGGCATTGGCAGGAATTTTGTTCTGGATCAACTTTTTCAGGGTGAAGCCAGAAACGAGTTAGCATAAATCTAAAATTCTCATACTCTTTCCTGGGAAAGAGTATGAGAATTTTTTGATAAAGCTTATGTTTACTTTGCGGCTCCCTTTTTCAGGGCGGAGGCAATGAGTTCCCGCGCGCTGGCTCTGGTCGTCTCGGTGATGTTTTCGCCGCCCAGGAGCCTTGCAATCTCATCGACCACTTCCTCCTCCGGCAGCCTGTCCACATGGGTGTAGGTGCTGTTTTCATCGGATTCCTTGTGAATGCGGTAATTGGCGTCACCGTTGGCTGCAATCTGGGGCAGATGGGTGATGCAGATGATCTGGTGGTTCTTTGAAATCTCCCTGAGCTTGCGTCCGACGATACTGGCGGTGATACCGCTGATTCCGGCGTCGATCTCGTCAAAGATCATGGTCGGTATATTATCGTAAGTGCCGGTGATATTTTTGATGGCAAGCATGATTCTTGAAATTTCACCGCCGGAGGCGATTTTGACAAGAGGTTTGAGGGGTTCGCCCTTATTGGTAGTGATCAAAATCTCCACAAGATCGTTTCCGTCAGGACCGATCACGTCAGGTTTTTGGAAATCTATGGCGAGCTTTGCTTCTCCAAAGTTGAGGTCGTGGAGTTCCTTCTCGATGGACTTTTCCAACTGAGCTGCACTCCTTTGCCGTGCGGCAGTCAGCAGGTCAGCCTGCTTCTTCAGACTGTCATAACATGCAGATGTTTCCTTTTCGAGAGAAGCTTTTACCTCGTCAAAGTTCTCTATCTGATTCAGTTCTTCACTGATGCGGTCCCGATAAGCCAAAATCTCTTCTACATTGCTGCCATATTTCTTTTTCAGATTTTCGATGAGATCAAGTCTGGAAATAGCCTGATCCAGCTCCTCTGGCGTGAAGGTGATCTTTTCCCTGATATCACGCAGGGCAGAAGAGATGTCTTCCATGCGATAATACATATCGGCAAATTCTTCCGATAGTGCGGAGACCTCTTTGGAATACTCGGCAATTCCCTGTAATGCGCGCAAACTGCCGCCTAATGCTGACATGGCGCTGGCTTCACCTTCGTTGAGCAGGCCGTAGGCCGTTTCAATACCGGCAAAGATCTTCTCGCTGTTCTGCAGCAGGGAAATCCGCTCCGCCAGTTCCTCGTCTTCACCGGGCGTCAAGTCCGCCTTGTCGATCTCGCTTTTCTCAAAACGGTAGAAGTCCATCTTTTTCAGATTATCAGCTTCCATGTTCAGCAGCTTGTTGAGTTTTGACTTTACTTCGTGATACTTCTGGTAAGCATCGTCAAAGGCGCTGCGAAGAGGTTTGATCTGATCCCCGTGATAGCTGTCCACCAGGCGGATGTGATTTTCCGCATTGAGAAGGGATTGGTTGTCGTACTGACCATGGATGTCGGCCAGCTTGTGACAAGTCTCTGACAGTTCACCCAAGGTGACCAGTTGGCCGTTAAGCCTGCAGAGATTCTTGCCGGCGGCAGAGACCTCTCTAGTGATGACGATATCTTCTCCGTTCAGCTCGCCTGCCAGCTGCACTACCGCTTTGCTTGCGCCGTGACGGACAAAAGCAGAATCAGCCCTGCTCCCCAGAGCAAGGCTAATGGCTTCGATGACGATGGACTTTCCGCTGCCGGTTTCACCAGTAATGATATTCAGTCCATCTTCAAAATCGATTTCTGTATTCTCAATAATAGCAAAATTGTTAATACTGATATGATTGATCATTGTCCTTTTGACCTCATGATTAACATGTCGTTAAAGATAGCCATAATTTCTTCTACGTGTTCCTCTTTGTCGATGATGAGGAGCAGCGTATTGTCTCCTGCCACAGAGCCTACCACATGGGGCAGTCCGATGCAGTCTACCGCCTCGCCTGCAGCCGGGCCGCAGCCAGATAATGTCTTGATTACAATTAAATTTTGGGCGGATGCAAAGGACGTGATCGTCTCTCTGAAAATCTTGACGAACCTGTCAGAAATCGGGGCATCCTGCCTGGCGCTGACGGCATATTTGTATTTGCCAGTAGAAGATAATACCTTGATCAGCTGCAGTTCCTTGATATCTCTGGAAATGGTCGCCTGGGTCACTTCGAATCCTTCGGCCTTCAGCATAGCGGCCAGTTTATCCTGTGTTTCTATCTCATTGTTTGCTATAAGTTCCAATATCTTGTTTTGTCTTGAATAGCGCATGATGTTCTCCTTTAACCGTATAATCAAATCCTAAATTCATGTATGATTATACCATGGTATACATCAAAAAGAAAGAATAAATATTATATGGCGGATACAAAAAGCCTAGTATTCAGACGTATAGCTGTTTTTTATGCTATTTTTTAACAATTGTCATTACCTCTGCATATGATGTATAATTGTATGTAAAATAATTCCAAATTAATTCTGGGATACTGCCTTTTGTGGACAAACACACGTTCTTGTGGTATACTATAACTTAATTTCATTACAGTTAGAAAGGATCAGAATGCGTATATTAGGAATTGACCCGGGATACGCCATTTTAGGATGGGGTATTTTGGACATGAAGGGGAACCATTTTTCTGTAGTTGACTACGGCGCTGTGACCACCGATGCCAAGATGGAGATGCCGGTGAGACTGCAGCATTTATATACACAGCTCACGGCCATCATAGAACAGTATCAGCCAGAAGAGGCTGCCATAGAAGAGCTATTCTTTAACAACAATGCCAAGACGGCCATCATGGTCGGACAAGCCAGAGGCGTTGCTGTTTTAGCGTGTGTCAACGGCGGACTTGAGATCAGCGAATACACGCCCCTGCAGATCAAGCAGGCACTGGTGGGCTACGGACGGGCGGACAAGAAGCAGGTGCAGGCCATGGTCAAAGCCGTCCTCAACCTGAGCGAAGTGCCAAAGCCGGACGATACGGCGGATGCAGTGGCGGCAGCCATCTGTCACGGCCATTCCGCGGGCAATCGAGTAAGGAAGTTATTGAAAGTCAAGTAAAGATTAAGAGGAAACATATGATTAGATTTATCAAAGGTATTTTTCATCCGGGACTTTCCGGTTCCGTCATCATAGAGACAGCGTCAGGGATGGGTTTCGAAGTGAACATCCCTGCCAATTCCAGTCTTTACAAGAATCTGGAAGGCGAAGAGGTCAAGGTGTACACCTCCATGATCGTGCGGGAGGACGACGTCAGCCTCTACGGATTTTCCGACAAAGAGAACCTGGAACTTTTTGAACTGCTGATCACGGTCAACGGTATCGGCGCCAAGGCAGGTATGTCCATCATGAGTGCCCTGCCGCCATCGGAACTGAAGCGGGCCATCGCCATGGGAGATGCGAAAGCAATTTCCGCCGCTAACGGCGTGGGTAAAAAAACTGCTGAGAGGGTCATATTGGAGCTGAAAGACAAGGTGGGAAGTTTTGATGACGACATCTTGGCCGAAAGCGATGTATTCGTCCCTGCCAGCGACGAACGAAGCGAAGCCGTTGCAGCCCTCATCGCTTTAGGATACACCAAGAACGAGGCTGCCGACGCAGTGGGAAAAGTCAAGAAAGAAGACCTGACCTGTGAAGAATACATCAAAAACGCACTGAAAAACTTATTTTAGGGGATAGACTATGAGTGAAGAGAGAATTACACAGTCCAGCGCTGCGCCTATGGAGGAGAAACAGGAGACGACACTGAGACCGCAGCATTTGGAGGATTTTATCGGACAGAAGACGGCCAAAGAGAATTTGAAGATCTTTATCGAGGCGGCGAAGCTGCGAGGAGAGCCCCTTGACCATGTGCTCTTTTACGGACCGCCGGGGCTGGGCAAGACTACCCTGGCGGGTATCATCGCCAACGAGCTGGGGGTCGATATCAAAATCACCTCCGGTCCGGCAATCGAGAGAGCAGGGGACTTGGCAGCGATTTTGACCAACCTCAACGAGAATGACGTGCTCTTTATCGACGAGATTCACAGGCTGAACCGTTCTGTAGAAGAGGTGCTCTATTCCGCTATGGAGGATTTTGCCCTGGACATCATCATCGGCAAAGGACCTTCGGCCAGATCGATTCGACTGGACATCGCCAAATTCACTTTGATCGGAGCGACCACCAGGGCGGGCAGCCTGTCGGCACCGCTGCGCGATCGTTTTGGCGTCATCAGCAAATTTGAACTGTACGACAACGAGGAACTGGCCGAAATCATCAGACGGTCTGCAGGACTCCTCAACATAGAGACGGACGCGGACTCCCTTTATGAGATGGCAAAATGTTCTCGCGGAACGCCTCGTGTAGCCAACAGGCTGCTGAAGCGGATCAGAGACTTTTCACAGGTTCGCGGAAGCGGTGTTATAGACGCAGAAATCACGAAAAAGGGGCTGGCCGCGCTGGGCGTAGATGAGCTGGGTTTGGAACGGCTCGACCGGGAGATTTTGACCACGATTATTGAACGCTTCAATGGCGGTCCTGTGGGAATCGACACGATTGCGGCATCGATTGGGGAAGAACGGGTCACCATCGAGGATGCTTACGAGCCTTACTTGATTCAGTCCGGGCTTTTGTACCGCACCCAGAAGGGAAGGATGGTGTCCCAGCTCGGCTATAGGCACATGGGACTTGACTTCCCTGGGACAGAAGACGAAGCTGAGCCAGAGGAAGACGCTGTCCAGGAAAAACTATTTTGATATTAGAATGGAGCATATAGAATGAAGATCGATGAATTTGATTACGAACTGCCCAAGGAACTGATTGCGCAGAAACCATCGGAAAGGCGGGACGTCTGCCGCATGATGGTTCTGGACAGGCAGGACGGGACAATTGAACATAAGCACTTTTACGACGTGATCGACTATTTGAATCCAGGAGATTGCCTGGTATTGAACAATTCCAAGGTACTGCCGGCAAGGCTCTTCGGAGAGAAGGAAGGCACCGGGGCAAAGGTAGAGTTTCTGCTGATTAAGAGAATGGAGGGGGACCGATGGGAGACCATGGTCAAACCGGGCAAACGTCTGAAACCGGGGGACTCCGTTGCTTTCAGCGACAATTTCCGGGCAGAGATCTTAGATTACGGCCCGGACGGCACCAGGATTGCGGAGTTCCACTACGACGGTATCTTCATGGAACGTCTGGAGGAACTGGGCAAAATGCCTCTGCCGCCATATATCGAACGGGAAAGCACCTTAGAAGATAAGGATATGTATCAGACGGTTTACTGCAAAGAGGAAGGTTCTGTGGCAGCGCCGACGGCGGGGCTCCACTTTACGGAAGAACTGCTGCAGAAGGCCAAGGACAAGGGCGTGCGCCTGGCTTATGTGACGCTCCATGTTGGAATCGGCACGTTCCGTCCGGTCAAATGCGAAAACGTGGAAGACCATCATATGCACTTTGAAGAATATTTTGTCGATGAGGAAACAGCAAAGACCATCAACGAGACGATTCTTGCGGGGGACAGAATCATCTCCGTGGGGACAACGTCCACCAGGACTTTGGAGAGTGCGGCCTATCACGACGAAGCTTCTGGTAAGAATCTGATTCGGGCAGGAGAGGGGAGCACCGGAATCTTCATCTATCCGGGATATGAATACAAAGTGGTGGATGCCCTGATCACCAACTTCCATCTGCCCAAGTCCACACTTCTGATGCTGATCTCTGCTCTTTACGATAGAGAAAAAATCCTGGAAGCCTATCAGACGGCTGTGGATGAGAAGTATCGTTTTTTCAGCTATGGGGATGCGATGCTGATTCAGTGAGTGAAAATTTTGAGGGGATAAGGGACCGCTGTGAGGTGGGAAGATCAAGAGGACGTTACAGTGGATCATCATGGAGAAATGCTGATCTATCAGACCGAAGAAGGTTTGACAAAAATAGATGTTAGCATGCAGGATGAAACGGTGCGGTTGTCTCTTGATCAAATGTCGGAATTATTTACAGGAGCTAAATCCACAATTTCAAGACAAGTAAAATTTTTGAAGAAGGCGAACTGACTCGAGAGTCAACTGTTGCAAAATTTGCAACAGTTCAAAAAGAGGGCGGCAGACAGGTTGAATAAGCGATAGACTATTATATAATCTTGATGTCGTAATCTCTGTAGGATACCGTGTGAAATCACAGCGTGGTGTACGGTTTCGTATCTGGGCAACGAATGTCTTAAAAGAATATATCAAAAAAAGTTTTGCGATGGACGATGACCGCCTAAAGGAACTGGGCGGAGGCGGAAATTCCTATGACAATGGAAGATTGGGCAAAGCATCTGGACAGGATTTTGACGTCCACCGAAGAAAACCTTCTCACGAGAAATGGTATGGTCAGTCATTTGCAGGTTATGGAGAAAGCTCAGACCGAGTATAAAAAGTATAAGGCTAAAACACTGAGCAGTGTAAAAAGGATTATCTGGAAAGTTTAAAGATGCTGGAACAAAAAGGCAAGAAGAAGTGAGGGTACTAAACGGGAAAATAAAATCCTTATAGTCGGAATGCGATTTTCACAAATCGCATTTTGTAGAGGAGGATTTGATAATGAATGGAAAAGATGTACGTGTAGGTGTAAGCCTGCTGGTCGGTGATATGGAAAACATGGTTCGATTTTATAGGGATACACTAGGTTTTCAAACTCAATGGAATGGCGGACCTTTTGCAGAATTTGAAACTGCAAGTGGCGAATTGTCCTTGTTTATGTATAGCAGGGAAGAATTTGTAAAGGCGATAGGAGAAGATTATGTACTTCCAAAGGGTATCAATCAGACATTTGAAATCGCCCTTTGGCTATCCAATTTTGCCGAGGTAGATTTGGAGTATGAGAGTCTGCTAAAGTTGGGTGTGCAGCTTCCCACAGGAGCACCCATCACATATCCTTTCGGTATTCGCAACTTTTATGTAGCTGATCCAGAGGGGAATTTACTTGAAATTGGAAGTACAAGTGAAACATAGGGTAAAAACTCTACAACTTCCAGTTTTGCGAAAAGTTGTTAGAGCGTGAAATTAGAATTTGTGAGGATAAAAGTAAAATGATTAAATGGATAAAAATCGGCGGAAATCAATATTTCGGATTTTGGATATTTGGACTTCTCCTCTTTGCATTGCAGGAGGTTCCTTATATGGCAATGCCTTTGTTTAAGCTCGAAAGCAATCCAGTTATGAATATGCAGGAATCATCGGCAATTTTAGATATTGCGGAAAAGATACTGGGATCTTTGTGCATAGCAATAATGATTTTCCTCGTTCAAGAAAACAGAGATTTGGTAAGCATAGGAAAAGGGATTACTAAAATCGGGTTCTATATTATGATAATTTCTTTATTACTTAATTTCTTTGGCTGGGGATTATATTTTAACGGACATCAGTCATTTGGAGTAATAATGTTCTTCCTTGTTGCATTACCACCGTTATATTATGCTGGTATCGGTCTATGGAGAGAAAATTGGGTATTACTTGGAACAAGTATCATATTTGAAATTGTGCATTTCATTCATGTATATGGAAATTTGAAGATATAATAAAATTCCAGTTTATCGGAGAGTTAAATAGCGAAGGGATAATCTGCCGCAAATGCGAGATCAAAGACTGCATTAGAGACAACGGTCTGTCCTATTGCTTCGAGTGTTCTGACTATTCGTGTAAGCTGATAAAGAATCTTGAAAAAAGCTATAACAAGAGATATCAGGCAAGCCTTATGAAAATAGTGAGTTTGTTCGTCAATACGGGTTAGAAGCGTTTATGGAACAGCAGAAAGAAAAATATGCCTGTTCAAAATGCTGCGGTATTATTTCCATTCATGACAGGGAACGCAGCGAGTGCCAGGAAAATATGTGTATAGAATGTTATGCTGATAAAAATAGAATAACTCCATTGTTGAATCCGATGGATTGCTTGGAAAATCATACTCAGTACATATGCGGAACCTGTGGGAGGTGTATTTGTATTGAACATGATCCTAGGAGAGGATTGCAGCGGTGGAATTTCCCTTTTAAGTCACTAGCAATTGCAAAATTGTATTTGCGTGCTGCTGATTACAGTATGAAAAAGCCATGTGGTATTTACGAGATAAAAGGTGACAATGGCAGACTATCGTATAAAATCTTTGCGGACAACGAGGAATTGCAGTTATATCTGAAAAAGAATAAAGGAAAAACGTGTGAAAGTATGGTCCCTGTTTTCATTACTCGAGAATACAGAGAATATGAAAATACGCAGATACGGAAACTGACTCCAGATGAAATACAAAAATATATGTCAGAACGATAGCATTGCCGTAAATGCAAGATCAAAGACTGCATCAAAGGCGAGTTTGTTCGTCAGTATGGATTGGAAACATTTATGAAGCGGCAGAAAGAAAAATATACTTGTTCATAAAGTTAGAATATAAGGAGGTGTAACTGAATGGAAATATTAGAATTCGGAGATCCATGTAACAGAAAAATCATCCTGATACATGGGTTTCAATCTCCTTATCAAATATGGAATCCGTATATTGAACACTATAAAAAGGACTTTCACATCATCGTTCCAATCATGTCCGGGCACAATCCAAACTGCAAGGAAGATTTTATTTCGTTTTCCGAGGAAGCTAGAGTACTTGAAGATTACTATATTTCTCATTATGATGAAAAGGTATATGCTATCTACGGTATGTCTATGGGCGGTGTACTAGCAGCGACATTGTGGCAGAATCAAAGACTAAGTATTGAAAATGTACTTTTTGATGGGACGCCCCTTATATCTTTTCCCACTGTCGTCAGAAAGATGATGACTAGTTTCTATCTGAATATCACTCATAAAATGCAGAAAAGAGATAAGAAAACGCTGAAGCAAGCGGTCAATAACATCATTTTCAAAGAACATCTTGCTGACTTTTTGCAGGTGCTCGACAATATGACGGATACTACTATTTCAAACTGTATTAATAGCGTTGCAGTTTTCAAATTATCAAGTAATATAGATACACCAAATACGAAAATATATTTCTATCATGGAACAGCCGCAAATGAAATGTTGGCAAAGAAGTCTGCAAAATTCATGCTGAAAAACTACCCGGATACAGTTATAAAATGTTTCGCGGGAAAAGCACATTGTGAGACTTCGATATTTCAGCCGGAATTAATGATTGAGGAGTTGGACAAGGTGTTCAAGTGATTTTTCAGTTGACAAGATTATTTATGAAAAGAAAAGATGATGAATTGGAGGACAGCCATGCCCAAAAAGAAAAAAGAGGAAATAACGATACACAGCTCTGCGGCTGAATATTTGACCTATGTTGCGGCAGTTGGAGATCGTTCTGACAGTATGGAAATGCGCTACGAAGATGAAAATATATGGCTGACACAAAAGATGATGGCGCAACTTTATGATGTGTCAGTGCAGAACGTCGGGCAGCATATTAAGAAGATATTTGATGATGACGAACTGATAGAAGAGGCAGTTGTAAAGAAATACTTTATAACTGCTGCCGATGGAAAACAGTATAGTACAAAGCATTATAATCTCCAGATGATTATTGCAGTCGGCTTCAAGGTCAATAATGACCGTGCTGTCCGTTTCCGTAAGTGGTCAGGGCAAATCGTCAAAGATTACACCATTCAGGGATGGACGATGGACAAGGAACGGCTGAAAAAGGGGCATATGTTCACAGATGAATATTTTGAGCGTCAGCTGCAGAATATCCGTGAAATTCGTCTTTCTGAGCGTAAATTTTATCAAAAAATCACAGACCTCTATGCCACAGCCTTTGATTACGATAAGGATGCGAAGACAACTAGGCAGTTTTTCCAGACAGTGCAGAACAAAATGCACTGGGCGGTTCACAGGCACACAGCAGCAGAGTTGATTGTGGAGCGTGCCGATACAGAGAAAAAACATATGGGGTTGACTACTTGGGAGGCTGCTCCAGATGGGAAAATTGTCAAGACAGATGTGTCAATTGCGAAGAACTATTTGAGTGATAAGGAAATGTCCTATATGGAAAGAATTGTAAACTTGTACCTTGATTATGCGGAGTTACAGGCTGAACGACAGATTCCCATGAGCATGGAAGACTGGGCAAAACGGCTGGACGGCTTTCTTGAATTTAACGGTAACGAGATACTGACAGACGCTGGTAAGATCAGTGCAGAGCAGGCAAAACTTCATGCAGAAACTGAGTTCGAAAAGTATCGTATTGTGCAAGACCGATTATTCATGTCTGATTATGATAAGTTTTTGCTGGAGCTGGAAGAACAGGCAAAAAATCAATCCGAATGATACAAATGCTTATTGCTGCTGTAAAACGATAAAATTAGGGGGATACCGCAGTGGACAATTATGGAAAAATGCTGATTTATCTGACTGAAGATGGTTTGACCAAAATAGATGTCAATATGTATGATGAAACAGTGTGGCTGTCTATTGATCAGATGGCTGAATTATTTCAGAGGGACAAAAGCGTTATCGGAAAACATGTGAGAAATATATTCAAAGAAGGCGAATTGGAGAAAAATTCAGTGTGGGCAAAATTTGCCTATACTGCTTCTGATGAATAAACATATCAAGAGGTAATTTATCATCGTGCGGATGCGGAAAAAGACTTCATGGGATTGATGTCATTTTCAAGGAAACAACCGACACTGCGAGAAGCAAAGATTGCAAAGAGTTATCTGGATGGGATTTTGACTTCCACAGGAGAAAATCTTCTCACCGGAAAGGGTACGGTCAGTTATTTGCAGGCCATGTAAAAGGCTCAGACCGAGTATAAAAAGTATAAGGCAAAGACGCTGAGCAGTGTGGAAAAGGATTATTTGGAAAGTATAAAGATGCTGGATCAAAAAAGAAAACAGGATATTTAAGATATCCCAAGAAATAGTACATGTTTCAGTGCTGATACGTAATATATACTTGTTAACTTAGAATTTGAAAAGGGGAACATGATGACTGAAAGACCTGTTTTAGATAAAAATTTAGATAGCAAAACATTTCGTGATTTCTATTATTTGAAAGAAGAATTAGTAGACTTTTGCAGGAAAAACGGTCTGCCTGTTTCTGGTGGAAAGCTGCAAATAACAGATAGAATTGCTTGTTTTCTTGATACCGGCGAAATTCAAGCACCTTCAAAAGCAAAGCGAAAAGTAATGACAGTATCCGATATTAGCGAAGATACGATAATCGAAGTTGATTTTATTTGTTCGGAAAAGCATCGGGCATTTTTTAAAGAACATATCGGAAGCAGCTTTTCATTTAATGTGGCTTTTCAAAAATGGTTGAAAAACAATGCCGGAAAAACTTATAAGGAAGCTATCGCAGCTTATGATCAAATCCTTGAAGAGAAGAAAAAAGGAAAGACACAAATTGATAAACAATTTGAGTATAACACCTATATCCGAGCTTTTTTTGCGGACAACCGAGGGAAAACTTTAGAGGATGCAATTAAGTGTTGGAAATATAAAAAACAATTGCAAGGGCATAACGGTTATGAACAGTCTGACCTTGTAGCTTTGGATTGATCAATCCCAGTTTGCTGGGGAGCTGAACAGAAGAGAAATCGGATGGTGGGATACAATGTGGAGAAATTCAGACGAAAATAAGAATGATTTGATATCGTTACATGACTGCAGAGCTACAGCTATGGCTATTCGTAAGAGTGATTTGCTTTTTATCTTTGACGACGGATTTTGGATTTCTTCCGACGATGAACGAAATCCTTTGAAAAATACAGTAAGAACAGATAAATCAGAAGTACAGATTGTTCATTTTGATGTGTCAGACATTTACATTTTCAAAGAGCACCGTATTTTCCGGCGATTGGTAAGCACAAACAGAGTATCCCTAAGCGTTGAACAATTAATGGCTAATATCAACTGTGGAAAGTGGGAATTGGAATTCATCAATGAATATCACAGCGATAGGGATGTACTGTATCAATGCTGGATATGGATGAATCACTCACCTTTCCACATAGAATGTCAAATCACACTTGATTGTGATAAAATCGTTTATCATTGGAACAATCTGTGTGAAAATAAACCTTGGTGAACCCATTGAGATAAAAAACAGAAGAGAGGCGTTTTATAGATAGTAAATGGCAGGTGAGAATCATGCGAATCTTTACACTTGAACTGAATAATGACATAAAAGGAATTGCCCAGCGCAAGATTTACATAGAGGACTTGATAGCGAAACTTGACAGACCAGATTTTGTTGTGCTTCCTGAACTTGCGGTTTGCAGTTATATGGCCAGTCAAAAGATTTGGCAATATACCGATGATTATGGAAAAGACACTTCTTCATGGGCAACAGCGCTGGCGGGCAAAGTTGGATTATCATATAGTGGTGTTCGATATGCTATGAGACAATCACAGGATGAGGGGGTTCTGAAAAGGAGTGGTTCAACAAGAATGGTTAGTGGATCATTCAAGAAATTTGAATGATGGAGCAACTGTCCCGAATTTCCGGATGGTTCAAGTTGAGACGATGAAAATGGCAGTTGAGACGGTGGCGACGAAGACTCTTTTTCAGGAACATAAATATAGATACAAGCAGTGCAGATAGATATGTTTTCGCAAACGAAAAATTGCCTCGAGTAAGTTACCGTAAACAAGCAGCTACTACCGCGATAACCGGACATCATAATCATGGTATCAAGCCATGTTGAGACGGTTGTTCTGATGTCTAAGGCCATGTAAATAGCTGTAAAAAAGGCATGATTTCAGGTCTTTTTTGCTATCGGGAGTATGAAAACATTCAATCCGAGGTCTAAACATAATGCTTTGCAGAAACAGGGCAACACTGCCCTAGAAGGAAAAGTGTGTATAGTTTAGGTGCCAATTTAGATGTCGGATATTGAAGCAGTGATTTAGATGTCAGAGAGAGTTTAAGTAGTGGATTGGATATTATGAAAAGGAGGGATTTTAAAGATGCCTACAAAGAGACAACACTTTGTTCCTCGTGTATATATGAAAGCATGGGAAACCAAAGTAGAAACATCAAAAGAACCGGACAAGAAATTTGATGGAGTTTATGTATTTAATGGCTCTGATATTGGAGAAGGTGCTAACAGAAATTCAGTTCTTTGGAAACCTCATCTTTATACAATAAATTTTTCCTATTCTTATATTTGTAAGTCGTGTTCAAAAGTAAAAAATGAATTCGTTTCTATGATTTATGATTTACTGAGAACAGGCTTTGCTAAACCAGCATATGGAAAAATTGGATACAGTATAATTAAAACCAAAAAGAGTATAAATAAACATTTTTTTGAAATTGATGATTGGGAATTCTATTATGATGATGGGAATGTTGCAAAAAAAACAGCTATAAAAAATCAAATAGAGGCATTGAATTGTTATATCATTGAAGATGCTTTTGATAATTACTTAGAAAAGAACTGGGAAAATACATATAACAATTTTGTGAATGCAGTTCATAATGGGACTCCAGTTGCAATAGGCCAAAGCGAAAGATGTATTCCTATTGAAATTGCAAATGAAATGCTTTGCTCATTTTTTATAATGCTGTGTAGAAACCCTATATTTGATGCGATGGGGGTATATACAAAAATCAAAGAAAATTTATTATATCCGGTCTTTTCATCAATGTGTCACGCAACTGATGAAGGCGTCCCTTCTGAAGATGAAATTATAGAAGGAAAAGGTTATGTAGATGAGTTAATGACGGGAATATGGTATTCTGAATTATATAAAATATTCTTCAAAAAGGCTGGTGGATTTTATCATAATGTTGTGACTGCAGCATTGAATGGGTGCCAGATGATTTTGTTTGAGACATATGATGACACAGGTGCTTTTATCACTTCAGATAATCCAGCATTTGAAAACAAAAGTGCTGTAGAAAACAAAAATTCAAATGGAATGTTATTTCCCCTATCGCCTAAGTACCTGCTTTTTATTGCAAAAGGGTCAGATGGAATTAATATTGTAGACCATCGTTTTGCAAATAATGATACAATTTGCTATTTTAATAGAATTATTGCTCGTCACAAAAATGAGACCATCATTGCTGTGTCAAAGAGATTAAGTGATTCCTTATAAAATCGCAAAATTTACAAGCACTGTTATAGAACGGAAGGAGGAATGTATAATGGAAAAAGAAAATCAAAACAAACAGGATGTACCAGGGGTTACCGAAGACTAAAAAGGCATTATGGATTGGATAAAAGCACATAAAAAACAGCTCATTCTTATTGGAATAAGCATCCCTACACTTATTGCCATTGTGCTGGGTCTGAAAAACAAAGATGCAATGATGGAACTACTGGACAATCTGAAGGATGAAGTCGAAAAAGCAAATCTCTACAGTAGCAGATGGTTTGAAAAGGCAACTGATGCAGAGCTTAATGCAGCACGAGAAAAAGTAAGACTTGATTATTGCGCATCTGGAGATGATTTCAAAGCTGCTTGCAGTTTACAGAACCTGCTTGGAAAATTTGATAAAGAGTTGAGAAGAGCTTGGGGAGACGAAATCCCATGTGCGCCGAGCATTCATCGTGAGCATGGCTGGTATTTATCAAATGATGATTAACAATAAGGCTCCCCATCACCGGTTATATTCCAGTGGTGAGGAGCCTTTGTTTATGTGGGTTATCCTTCAATATCAACACTTACGCCAGATTTGAATTCCACCGTAAAGTGGTTTTCAAATACAGTGATTTTCTGTAGCAACCTACGGACAAGGCTTTCATCGAACACGGTAATCTCGCTGGGCTGCTCTCTGAGAAAATCGCAAAGCTCGGTGATTCGTGCCAACCGTTCATCCCGGATGGCTCCTGTAGGATGGCGTATCATTGTCCATCAGATACATGAACCTGATATTTGCCCTGCAGCTGTCTTCAAGTTGCCTTAGTGACAGATATCCTCTTGTCATGAATTCGAAGAGTACCGTTTTCAACATATTGACGGGATTGTATCTTTTCCTGCCTGTATCGTGCCTGGGCAGATCCTTTAAATACCTTTTTAAATCAATTCCCTCCATGAATTCGTCAAATATTAAAACGGGATCACAAATATCCAGAAAATCTGAAATATACATTGGCATTCTGCCTTGCTTTGGTCTACAATATGAGTGGTCAAATTGTTTTTCATACTTACATTTTACCACTAAAAGCCTGCGGAACCTTGGAAATTCAGGCTTTTTAATGCTTTTTGTTAGGTTTTTGTATACAATATGAAAACCCCTGTTTTATGATACAACGATCATAAAACAGGAGTTTCGTTTAGGGATTGTTTTTTCGCAGCCCCTTTTTTGTCATACGTATCAAAGAACGCACTTTGCCATCTATTTGGCATATGCATTTCCTGCTGTCTGCACCAGTTCTTCCATGAGCTGTTCCATTTTAGATACTGCCGGATGTTGTGCTAAACCGTAGTCCGATGCCATGGTAGCAATCCGCGGAAATGCTAACCAGGTGCTGCCAGCTTCATCTTCCCACACAGAGATTTTAAGAGGAAGCTCCAAAGAGATGCTTTGATCTGCCTGCATCAGCCCCGTGCCTACCTTTGGTGAACCGAAGACCAGGACTGTGGTCGGTCTCAATGCAAGACCTGCATCTGCCGCGTTCTGCGCGTGGTCGAACTTGGCGAACACCGGGATTTCACGTTTTGCAAGTTCCGCTTCCAGCTGGCGCACTGTTTCATCCACGGAAAACTGTCCTTCCAGAAGGTAGAGCTTATTGTCGTCGTAATTGGTCGAGAGCAGGTCGCCAAAGGCGCCCGCGATGCGTCTGCCAAGATTGGTGAAATCCACGTCCTCTTTATTTGCCATCAGGGTGACGCAGACCAGTTCCGCAGCGTCGGTAAACCGGCTGAGAAACATCGAATAGCCGGGTATAGAACCTTTGATGTCCATCAGGCCGCGATGTTTGTAAAACTGCCATCCCGCAACGGCAGGAAATTCCCGACCATCAGGCAGCTGCCACGGCGCATAGACTAGGGCGCGGTTTTCGGGATCGTGGATCAGCACTGCGCCCGCGAGGGCGATATCCCAGGTGGATATATCCATGGCAGAAGCCCAGACATCAGAGAATCCACGCAGGACTGACGATGGGATCCGAGGCACTGGTTCGCCCTGCTCATCGTAACTGGCGGCAGGCTCGGTCGGGTCTATGTACGTTCCATCTTTTTTAAATAGCTGATGGATGTTCTCTGTCAGGGAAACGTCCTCATAGACAAAGTCTTTCAGATCTTCGCAAAAGCCGGTGTGACGAAGACCGAGATATTCAATCTGGCGTTCCGTGACAAAATCGTGATAGGATTTTCCACTGACTCTTTCTACGACTTCTGTCAGAAGCAGGAAGTTCGTTGCACTCTGTATGACGGAAGAACCTGGCACAAACTGCAGAGGTTCTTCTGCGACGAGATCGACCAGATTTTGAAAAGACCACTGTCTGAAAAGGTCAAAGCCTTCTGACGCCCTGTAGTCGGAAAGACCCGACGCGTGGCGCAGCAGCTGCAGAATTGTGATTTCCTGCCAAGTTTCAGGTAACTGCGGAATAAATTGAGAGGCTTTGTCGTCCATCTGCAATTTTCCGTCCTCGTGCAACTGCATGACAGCCACGGCAGCAAAAGCCTGGGAAATCGGGCCAGCAGGCCATAAGGTATTAGCAGAGGCCAGTCTCCTTTGCTTTGGGTCGGAAAGGCCGTAACCTACGACTCTTGGAATATAGGGTGCCTGGACGATGGCCAGGGTCAGACCGGGGATTTCCTCTTGCTCCATAAATTCCCAAATCATCTCATCGACGGTGCGGCCAAGATAAGATACATCGGCGCTTCCTCTCATTTTCACGGTTTCATGTTCTCTCGTATTCATTATCTTTGCTCACTTTCTGTGTCATAAGGCCAGTCTTCAATTCCTCCGAAGTCATAAATATGCTTATATCCAAGGGAAACTAATTTATCTGACGCCTCTTTGCTCCTGATGCCGGTACGGCAGTGAAGGAGGAGGACGGCATTTTTATCTGGCAATTCTGCCAGCGCATCCTCTCCAATGGACTCGTTGGGCACGAGAACTGCGCCTGGAATATGCTTTTCGGCATATTCTTCTTCTGTACGTACATCGACAATGGTAACATCGCCCTGATCCATCATTTCTTTTGCCTCTTCTGCAGTAATCTTGTGATAGGCTTTGCTGGTTTCCTGCTTTTCCATTTTTTGTGCGTTTCTGCGCTCCATTGGACAGGTACCGTTGCCGCAGGCTGATAACAGCAAGGCGCAGGAGAGCACCAGAGCCAGTATAAGGGATAATCGTTTCATTTTCTTCCTCCTTTGACCATGAATCCTGTTCATGGAAAATCGTATCGTCGACGATCTGTAATTTGCAAAGTAACAGTTTATACTGTAATTATAAAAGTTACAGTTAAAAATGTCAAGTGAATTATCTGAAAATAATAGAATTTTTGAGAAATGGTTATAATAACCACAATTATGGAAGAAAGAAGGGAAGTTATATTGCTAGAAGAAAATGTGCTGATATCCTTTTTAAGGAAGTTTGATGAAAATCCGTTTGTCGTAAAAGTAAACGGCAGAGAATATCTGATTGGAGAGGGGGAACCAGCCTTCACCGTTAAATTTCAAAAGTCGATACCTCTGTCAGAACTGATAAGAAGTACCTCTCTGGCTCTAGGTGAAGCTTACATGGATCAGGAACTGGAGATAGAAGGGGATCTCTACGAGGCTCTCGACCATTTTCTCGGTCAGATGAACAAATTTTCTACAGATCAAAGTGCGCTGAAAAAGTTGATTTTCACTGCGGCAACGAAACGAAATCAGGAGAAGGAAGTGCGTAGTCACTATGACATCGGTAACGATTTCTATAAGTTGTGGCTGGATGAGACTTTGAGTTACTCTTGCGGATACTTTAAACATACAGACGATACCCTCTATCAAGCGCAAGTGAACAAGATTGAATATATTTTGGAGAAATTGCATCTGCAGAAGGGGATGTCACTATTAGATATCGGCTGCGGCTGGGGGTTCCTTTTAATTACAGCTGCGAAGAAGTATGGAATCCGCGGCACAGGAATCACGCTCAGTGAAGAACAATACAAAGAATGTAACCGAAGGATTGCCGCGGAAGGACTTGAAGATCTGCTGACGGTGAAACTGATGGACTATCGAGACTTGCCGAAGTGTGGTATGGCCTTTGACCGGGTCGTCAGCGTGGGCATGGTAGAACATGTAGGGCGTGATCACTATCCGCTGTTTATAGATTGTGTAAATAAAGTCATGAAACCAGGCGGACTTTTCCTGCTGCATTTTATCAGCGCCTTAAAAGAGCACGCCGGAGATCCATGGATCAAGAGATATATCTTCCCAGGCGGCGTTGTACCCAGCCTCAGAGAAATTCTCGCCTATGCGTCTGAGGAAGGGTTTCATACCCAGGATGTGGAGAATCTGAGACTCCATTACAACCGAACGCTGCTCTGCTGGCTGAGAAACTTCAGAGAACACGCAGACGAAGCTGCCGCCATGTTTGATCAGCGTTTTGTGCGCATGTGGGAACTGTATCTGGCATCCTGTGCGGCAACATTTCACAATGGAGTCATCGACTTGCATCAAGTTCTCATGACAAAAGGAATTAATAATGAGCTGCCGATGGTGCGGTGGTATTAACAATAGGACGATAAGAAAATCCCTTGATACTTTTCAATTTAATTAAAAAGACACAAGGGATTTTTTAGATCAAGTGCTGGATTGTGACGGATTAACAGCCAAGGCACTTTAAAAGATGCTGCATTTCCCGAATTCCCTTTTGCTGGGAGGTAATGATTGCATCCAGTATCGGTTTTAGCTGCGGGCAGATGTCGAACTGCAGTGCATTTTTTGACATTTCTACAGCGCCTCTGTGATGTGGAATCATTTCCCACATAAAATCACAGTTGATTCTATTTGTATCGCGGGCGTTGCTCATATCCTGAAACATGGTCTGTAAAATCTGGTTGACCCTATGCTGATAGAGACGTACATCCAACTCGCAGTTTTTCAGTTCACTGCAGGATCCCTGCGCTTGGCGCAGATTTTCAATGCTTTCCGTCTGAGATGTAATGATATTTAATGCGATATTCTGCAGGGGGATATTGGTCGTATATTTGAGGATGTTGTGTGACATTTCGATGGCTGCCATGTGGTGTGGAATCATCTGCACGATAAAATTTCCCGAGATGCTGTCAGTCAGCGGAGCCATTGACATACCCTTGATCATTTCATCAAGGATGCAATGATATGCTGATAAGTAATTTTTAGCGACGTCGCTTAATTGATATTGCGTATTCATAGTTTTCCTCCTCTATGAAATAGTATATGCAAAGGTGTGTCTTCCGTTACATCTAGTGGTTTAGCAGAGATCAAGGGGGATATAATAAAAACAGACAACTTGTAGGAAATTTGAAAGGGGAAGTAGTACATTATGAATAGAGTTACGATAGAGTCAGTAAAAGGCCGCGAGATTTTAGATTCCAGGGGGAATCCAACCGTTGAAGCACAGGTGAGGCTGTCAGATGGGACCATGGGCAGAGGTGCGGCGCCGAGCGGCGCTTCCACAGGTGAATTTGAGGCGCTGGAGCTACGGGATGGCGACCCGCAGAGGTATGGCGGAAAAGGCGTGCTGCAGGCAGTAAAAAATATTGATACCGTAATTTGTGAAACCTTGACTGGTATGGATGCATATAATCTTTCCTCCATCGATTTGGCCATGATCAGGGCAGACGGAACAGAAGATAAGTCGAGCTTGGGGGCAAACGCCATCCTTGCGGTATCTATCGCCTGTGCCAGAGCCGCCGCAAGCGCTTTACAAATGCCTCTTTACCGTTTTTTAGGTGGCGTCAACGGAAACCAGATGCCAGTGCCGATGATGAATATCTTAAACGGCGGCGCCCATGCGGCCAATACGGTAGACGTGCAGGAATTTATGATTATGCCCGTAGGAGCCAAAAGCTTTCGTGAAGGCCTGCGCCAGTGCAGCGAGGTGTTCCATGGCTTGGCAACCCTCTTAAAGTCCAAAGGCCTAGCTACGGCTGTAGGAGATGAAGGCGGTTTTGCACCGGATTTATCCAGTGATGAAGAAGCTATCAACTATATTCTGGAGGCAATCAACCTGTGCGGATATAGAGCGGGAGAAGATTTTGTCCTTGCCATTGATGCAGCTGCCAGCGAATGGAAGTGTGAGAAGAGAGGACAGTATCTGCTGCCTAAGAGTGGTCTGCATTTTACCGCAGATGGATTAATTGCCCATTGGAAGGCTCTCTGCGAAAAATATCCGATATTTTCTATTGAAGACGGCTTAGACGAAGAAGACTGGCAGGGCTGGCAACAGATGACTGAGGAACTGGGCGGCAAAATACAGCTGGTGGGCGACGACCTTTTCGTCACCAATACGAAACGTCTCTGCAAAGGAATTAAGGACCATTGTGGCAACTCTATTTTAATTAAGCTAAACCAAATCGGAACCATTTCAGAGACGTTGGAAGCCATAAACATGGCTCATAAAGCTGGTTTCACAGCAATCACTTCTCATCGGTCAGGAGAGACAGAGGATACGACCATTGCGGATTTAGCCGTTGCGCTGAATACCGGTCAAATCAAAACAGGGGCACCCAGCCGCAGTGAACGCAACGCGAAATACAATCAGCTGCTGCGCATTGAAGAAGATTTAGGCGCTGGCAGCATCTATCCCGGGCAGGGTATATTAAAACGGTCATTTTGCTGTTCATAATATCAAAAACGGACTAACCGATTGAAAAACTGTTAGTCCGTTTTTACTTACTGTCCCTCTAATTCCCGAATTAATTCTCGCAGCCGAGACTTGATTTTAAAGCGATGTATCCCTGTGTAGCCGACTTTTTCCGCAAGTCGGAGCAGGTATTCCCGATACAGTGCGACGATTTCAGGCTGGGAAATTTCAAAGACTGTAAAGGGTTTAGAATTGTGCACCAGAAGCGCTCTGTGATTCCCTTTCACCATCAGGCTGCTTTCTGTATCGTTCTGCCCCTCCAGCGGAACAAAATGATAATCCTCATGAGTCTCCAGAATGCGGATAATCTTCTTTAAGTGCTGGGCATAGGTCTTCGGGGTGTAGTAAAGGGTACCGATTGAACCGCAGGTTGCAGTTATAGGTACTGTGCCGGCGCGGATTTGATCTGCGGTAGGCAATTGTACGATATCGATCAGGTTGTATTGATTCCGATCCTGCTCCAGCCTCTTCATCTCCTGAAGATAAAGTCTGCCCAGCCGCTTTGTCTCAGGATCCTTTCTTTGTTCAATGGAGTCAAGGATCAACTCAATTGGCGCGGTAACAGCGGATAAGGAAGACAACTTCTGGATGCGGAAACCATGAGGAGAGAGGAATCTCATAAAGCATTGAAACAGTTTCTGAGGTTCAGAATAGGTGTTCAGCATAGGAAGGCACAGGGATAAGTAGTCTTGAAACTCGGCTTCTGTGGCTTGGACCAGCCTGGAGTCCGTAGTCAGCATGGTAGCATAGCTGGAACGTCGGCCTGCCATAGAATGTGAAGCGAGGGCAATTTGATCAGGTACCATTATAATGGAATGCCTGTAAAGGCGATCGCGGATATGGGGATAGAAGTAAGCGCTTACCCTGCCAGTCATGTAAAGGGGGATCCACCTGGTTAATGATTCCAACATTTGGTCGCTGGAATAGATCGAAGGTATGATATGGCAGATTTGAAAGCCTCGCTGCAGGCAAGCCAATAATTCTGACTGCATATTGGAAGTAAAGCCATAGTCCTCCATCAGCCAATCATCGGTTTCATCTGCTAGGATATAGATTGTACCTGGTTCTTTCTGGGCCAGCAGGTGCTGATGTGCAGCCCGAACGGCCGCACGTTTTCCTTCATTTCCATAATAGACAAAATTTCCCTTATGGCTAATATTGCTGGAATCCACGGCGGCATCTGACGCGATGCCTTCTATAGTCAGGGATTCAAAGGTTTTTAAAAAGCGATCCACTTCATCGCTATCGCCACAGAGCCAATGAAAGAGAAACTCAGATAACTGATCCTTCTTGGCAGTGATAATACGTTTGACGCCTGCCATCTCAGACAAGGCACGCCTTTGATATTCGCCACCACAGCGCAGAGCGAAAAAATACGCCATATTGCGCAGAGGCTCCCGATTGCGCGGTATCCCCCTTTTTCCGTTGCGAAAGCGGCTTATGACAGAGGGATCGACGTGAATCGCTTGAGCCAGCTCCCGATTTGATATTTGAGTTAGATTCATTATAAATGTTAACTTTTCATAGAATTGCATAATCTCATTCCCCTTTTTGTTTTAGTATAGTCTAAGTTCAATATTTATTCAATCAAAATGTCATGAAAAATGATGATATTATGTCATTGCCATTTCAATATGAACACTTGAAATCCTGCATTAAATCAAGTATTCTAAATTTAAACGCTTATTTTAGATGTATTTTGTCATAAATATTGATATAAATTGCCGGCCGCAAGACACTAAACGTCACGAGTACAGGCCATGAATAGGAGAAGAGTATGAAGAAAACAATGACAGCTTGGGAGACTTTTCGGTCGTTCTGCAGCGCCTGGTTTGAACGTCGCTGCGCAGAGGAGGTTTGCACTTATTTAGGTGACGAATTCTGCTTTGTAGGTACGGGTGAGGATGAATTTGCTCACAGCCCCCAGGAGATGCGGGAATACTTGGTGCGTGACATCCAGGAAATCCCAGAGCCTTTCTCTGTAGAGCTTGAACTCTTTCAGGAGCAGATAATTGACGAAGATACACGCAACCTGTCTGTGGGAATGATTCTAAAAAATACACAGTACCGGTGGCGTCTGAGGGGATTTTTTACTCTGGTACGATGTTTGGGGGATTGGCGCTTGCGTACATTGTGGTTTTCGGAACCAAGCAGCAGTCAGCGAGGCGAAGAGCATTATCCTCAAACCTTGGTGATGGAGACGCTTGTCCAGCAGCGGCAGGAACTGTTAAACGACTCTCTGCCTGGGGGTATGATGGGCGGTTATATTGAAGACGGTTTTCCTTTCTATTTTGTCAACAATCGAATGCTGAAGTACTTGGGTTACGCCAGCGAGGCGGAGTTTGTTGCCGATATCGCCGGCATGGTCTCTAATTGTATGCATCCAGACGACAGGGCCTTGGTAGATGGTGAGGTAACCAGACAAATAGCGGAGCGCGGAGAATATATCGTCGAGTACCGCATGAAAAAACAGGATGGATCCTATATCTGGGTTCATGACCTGGGACGTGAAGTCACGGCAGAAAATGGCAGACCAGCTATTATCTCAGTGTGTATCGATATTACGGAACAGAAAAAGGCCCAGGCTGAAATCATGCACCTTTACAACAACATCCCCGGCGCAGTGTTCCGGGTCAAGTACGACGATTGTTTTTCCGTTGCAGATGCCAATGATGGATTATACGAGTTGTTGGGCTATACCAGAGAAGAATTCAGGGCGCTGGGTAACCAGATGGCGGCTGTGATTTATCCAGGCGACCTGAACGCTGTGCGGGACAAGTTGTTAGCCAACGAATGCTGTGGGAACACCATACGCAATGAACACCGACTGCTCTGCAAAGATGGGAGTATCAAGTGGATTTCACTAAAAGCACAAGTGATGCCTGGAGATGACGGCGAGCCATATTTCTACGGATTTCTTGTGGATATTACAGACGAGAAACTGGCGCAGGAACTGGTAAGGGAGCTCTACGAAAAGGAGTTGGCCTATTTTGCACAGGCAGCTTCCTCAGAGGGAAGTATCCAGGGCCGAATCAATGTCACACAAGGCAGGGTTGAGAGTTACCAATCTACGGCCGACTGTTCCATCGCGAAGGTGGGAGATACCTATGAGCAGGCCATTCAAAGACTGGCAGCTTCTGCGGCAAATACTGAGTACGGGAATCACCTCCGCACTGCACTGGATAAGGAACAGGTGCTGACTGATTTTGCCTCAGGAAAAACGGAACTCCATTTTGAATTTCTGCGGAGACGAAACGAGGGGGATCATTTCTGGAGCAGGACAAATTTCAGATTTCATCAAAATCCCGAGAGTGGCGATGTGATCGCCTTCTTTTATACCATCGATATCACAGAACAAAAAATTCAAGAACAGCTTCTGAGAAAAGTAACGAAACTGGATTACGAACTGATATCTGATATCGATATCCGCCACGATACCTATCGTGTAGTCTCTTTTCATCCAGGTACTGAAACGATGATGCCTGCAAAAGGGCGGTTTCAGGCAGAGGCTAGAGAGATTGCAGCCACTTCTATGGATGCTGCTGCTGGAGAAGAATACCTTGCAAAGCTTGATTTTACCTTTATGCAACGTGAGCTAGCAGAGCATGGCAGCTACAACTTCATAGCAGAGGTAAGGGATGAACATGGAAATCCTCGAGTCAAACGGTACCAGGTCTTTTACATAAGCCGCGAGTTGGGTCGGGTGTGTATCGCCCGCACGGACGTGACCGACATCCTATGCCAGGAACAGCGGCAAAAAGAAGCTCTGGCTACTGCTTTGACTGCTGCAGAGCAGGCAAATGCGGCTAAGACGGACTTCCTCTCTCGCATGAGCCATGAGATTCGCACTCCTATGAACGCTATCATCGGTATGAGTACCATTGCTGCACAAGCTATCGACAACGAGGAGCAAGTCGCCGACTGTATCTCCAAGATTGGCATTTCCTCTCGCTTTCTGCTCTCCCTCATTAATGACATCCTGGACATGAGCCGGATAGAGAGCGGCAAAATGCTATTAAAAAACGAGAAGATTCCCACAGAGGAATTTATAAACGGACTGAATGCCATCTGTTATGGACAGGCTGCAGCAAAGGAAGTGGAGTATGAGTGCATTGTGGATCATACATTAGATGATTACTATATTGGAGATGCCATGAAGCTGCAGCAGGTTCTGCTCAACATTCTCTCCAACGCCATCAAGTTCACAGGAGAAGGCGGCAAGGTCACCTTCTCCACCGCAGCGCATAAAAAGGCCAAGGGCAGAGCCACTCTTCGCTTTATCGTCAACGATACAGGTATCGGTATTAGCGAAGAGTTTATCGAGCACATGTTTGAACCTTTTGCGCAGGAATCTATCGGTACCACGGCCGTGTATGGCGGCACCGGGCTGGGTCTGGCCATCTCAAAGAACATTGTGGATATGATGGGCGGAACCGTCACTGTTCGATCTATCAAGGGCATCGGGTCAGAATTCACGGTGGACGTGCAGTTGGGTGTTACAGAGGAGGAATTACCTCGTCACAACAGAAAAAAAGTATCTCCTAACTTTTCAGCGCTGAAGACTCTGGTGGTGGACGATGATGTAGCAGTGTGTGAAAGTGCGGTAGCTACACTGAAGGAGATAGGCGTCACCGCCGAATGGGTGGGCAGCGGCCGTAAAGCCATCGAACGAGTACAAGCGCTGTGTGGAGCAGGCAGACATTACGATATGATTCTTATCGACTGGAAAATGCCCGATATCGACGGAATCGAGACCGCTAGGCGTATCCGCGCTATCGTAGGGCCGGAGGTCACCATCATCATCATGACAGCATACGATTGGGCTTCTATCGAGCACGAGGCTAGGTTAGCCGGTGTTAACCTGCTGATGAGCAAACCCATGTTCAAGACGTCCTTGGTCTCAGCCTTCTCTAAAGCGCTGGGTGAAAAAGATGAGATTGAAGCACTGAGAAAGCAGCCCCGCTTTGAATTTGCCGGGCACCGTGTACTTTTAGTAGAAGACAACGTCATCAACACTGAAGTGGCAGTGGCGCTGCTTAAGAGTAAGGGATTCGCCGTGGATACGGCGGAAAACGGTCTGCGAGCCATTGAGGTGTTCAGTAAGTCTGAAACAGGTTGGTATGATGCGATTCTTATGGATATCCGGATGCCGCAGATGGATGGACTGACAGCAGCCAATAACATCCGGCATATGACCAACTCCGATGCCAAGACGATTCCTATTATCGCTATGACCGCTAACGCTTTCGACGACGATATCGAAAAGAGCAAGGCGGCTGGTATGAACGCGCATCTGGCGAAGCCAATTGAGCCGGAGCGGCTGTTCCAGGTCCTATACGATTTTATCCTGGACCGGGAGGAGGAATAGAAAATGGCATATCTAAATATGGTTTTTGCAGGTTGCGTTGACAACTTTGAAGAAGCGTGCCTGTTTTTGGGCGAGAAATACGCTGCCTTCTACCGGCCTGTTGAGAAAAAATTTCAACGGACTGTGAATCTACAAAGACGACTGAAAGGAGGTGGCGTTTATGACGCTGACAAATGAATTGAAAGCGGTTCTTGACAGTATACCCAGCGGCATGTGTGTTTACAGTGTAGAACAGGGCCGTCTTTATCCTCTGTATCATAATCCCGCCTTCTTTGAGGTGCTGGGGTATACCAATACACATATCGCTCAGATTAAAGAGCAGGTGACCTTTATCGGTGTTCATGAGGATGACCGTACCGCCTTAGAAAGAGACTTAGCCGTCCTGCTCCATGGCGGCCATTTATTGCGGCACACTTGCAGAATTTTTCACGATGAGCTGGGGGAATATCGATGGATTCATATTGAAGGGTCTCGAAGAGCAGATTCTGATGAAGGTGAACTCCTATACGCTGTCTACAGCGACGTAACAGAACAGCGGAGGCTGGAACAATACTTTCAAAACACATTGAGAAATCTTCCAGGCGGTGTGGCGGTAGTTCGCTATGAGAAGGATGGCAGCATTATCCCAGAGTATATTTCAGAAGGCTTTGCAGCGACAACCGAAATGCCGCTGGAAGAGGCGTGGGAATTGTATCAGAAAGACGCTTTGACTGGTGTCCATCCGGACGATTTGGAAAGTGTCCGTCAGGAGCTTAGCAAATATCTTGTCAGCGGGAAAAGCCATTGGGAGATCGAGTATCGGCTTTTAAAAGGCTCAGGGGATTATGTATGGGTCAAGAATACCCTGTCTCTCATCGAGCACGAGGGCGGAGAACGGAAGATTTATTCTGTTTATAACGATATGACGAAAGAACGGGAAGAACGCGCCCGTGTGCGACAGCAGTACAATGATTTACTTTTGCAGCATCATCAGAGGACTGATCCCAACGTCTTAGTAACGGGTCACTGCAACATCACACAAGACCGAATTATACAGATCAGTGACCAGACTGGCGCAGGACTTTTGGAGACCTTCGGATCTGTCCGCGAGGCATTTTTTACTGGTCTATCGACTCTCATCGTAGATGATAAACAGCGGCAAATATTTTGCAGCACTTATCTTCGAGTTCCAGCGCTGGCAGCCTATGAGAGAGATGAGACTAAGCAGATGAATGATTTCTTTGTTCAGTTTCCTGATGAAGAGACTGGCAGGTATGTGAGATTTGAAATGAGTATGGTGTCTACACCGGACAGCGACGATGTCACTGGAATCCTGACGGTCATAGATATCACAGAACAGGTGGTTGCAGATCGGATTCTCCATCAGCGCTCTGTCACCGGTTATGATTTCGTAGTAGATGTGGACTTGAGACGGGACACGTATACGATACTGTCTCAAGATGAGAACGCTGTCGGTATTCCGCCGCACCGAGGTGTCCACTCACGCAGGGTGGCACAAATGCTGGAATCGAGGGTGGTACCCAGGGATCGGGAACAATATCGGGATAATCTGGATTCTAAACGAATGCTGGAGAGGCTGAAACAGGGTCGAGTATATACCTTTGCTTTTTCAATGACTGATGACGCGGGAGATGTTCGAACTAAAAATGTAACGGTTTCACCTATCGATTTGAGATTGGGCAGAATATGTCTGTCAAGAACAGATATTACCGATTCTATTCGGGAGCAGCAGCGGCTGCTTCGGGTGGTTGCCTATACCTGTGAGTTAGCTTGCTTCATTGATACTGCCACGGGAGGTCTTGTCATGTACACCAGGCAGATGGTTCTGGAAAATCTGCCCCCTCATACTGCAAAAAGCTATACTGCAGTTTTGGACAACATAACAGGCTATTACGAGATGGCGACGGACCAAGAAGCGGCAAAAAATTTATTCCGCCTTGAAACACTAATAGAGCAACTGAACGAAAAGCCAGGCGGATTTGATTTTGTACTGCCATACCAGGCGGAAGAGGCTTTGCGATACAAGCAAGTCAACGTTTTGTGGGGCGATCAGAACCATAAAACCGTCTGCTTGGTGCGGGTCGATGTGACGGATATGCTGGCCACAGAGCGGGCAGCAAAAGCAGAGATAGAACGGGCCTTGGATATATCTAGAGAAGCCAGTCGCGCAAAAAGCGATTTTCTCTCTGCAATGAGCCATGATATACGCACGCCCATGAATGCCATCATGGGGATGACCACGCTTGCCAAAGTGAACATTGACGATCCTGACCGCATTCAGGAATGCCTGCAAAAAATATCTGCCTCGTCAAGCCATCTAATGAGCCTTATTAATGACATTTTGGATATGAATCGGATTGAGGGAGACCAGATTATGCTGAACAGGGAGCATGTTTATCTTCCAGACCTGGTGAAGCAGGTAGGCGAGATCATCGCTCCACAGGCTGACCAAGCAGGTCTGCAATATGAGATTCTGCTCTGTGAGATACAAAATCCCTATTTCTATGGTGATGCCTTACGTATCAGCCAGATCCTCATCAATATTTTAGGAAATGCAGTTAAGTTTACACCCCAAGGTGGTACGGTTCGTTTTTTGGTAGAAGAACTTCCTTCTAAAGATACTAAAGATGTATATTATCGTTTCACTGTCAGCGACACAGGGATTGGAATGGCGGAAGAGACACTTGCGCATCTCTTTGAACCCTTTGTCCGCAGCCGTGCGGTATCCCGTATAGAGGGATCAGGGTTGGGCTTGAGCATAGTCAAGGGATTAGTAGACCTTATGCGCGGAAAAATAACGGTACATAGTGAGTTGAAAAAAGGCACTACCTTCCTGGTTGAGCTGAAAGGTGAGATCATTCCGGCCGATGAACGGAGGGTAGCTCCTGTGCAGCAGACGATGGACAAAATGGATGCAACCCTTTTCGCAGGCCGCTGTTTCTTGGTGGCAGAAGACAATCAGGTCAATGCCGAAATCATCTGTGAAATTTTGCGAATGAGCGGTGCTGAGGTCGTGGTCAGAGGCGATGGTGCCTTGACTGTAGAGGCATATCGATCCACAGCTCCGGGGACTTATGATGCCATCCTGATGGATATTCAGATGCCGGAAATGGATGGATATGAGGCTGCCAAAACTATCCGGGCAGACAGCAGACCTGATGCTAAGGATATTCCAATCATCGCTATGACTGCAAATGCCTTTGAACAGGACGTAGTGGCGGCCCTAGCAGTTGGGATGAACGCTCATCTGGCCAAACCCATTGAGCCGGAAAAGCTTTTTTCAACGCTTCATGATTATTTATAGAGGAAGGATCTGGCGGATCAAGAAGCCCGAAGTGCAGATAAACTGTATAATGGGAAATAACCTGATTTAAAATACAAAATATGAAAAGTATGCTATAATAGGGTCATCAGATTGTGAAAGGAGCCTTAGTATGGGAATGAGAAATTGTGCATAGCGAAGGCTGATTGTGCAGTATAATTTAACTACGATATAACAGTGTCGGTTGTCTTCTGCGTCTATTGGAGGCAGGCGCCGCTTTAAATTATGAATCCAAATAGCCTTTGCTAATCCTAATAAAACAAAATTGGGAGGCGCATAATGAGCTGTCGAAAATCGATTCATGCATTACCTGCAGAGCTTTTAGAACAGATACAGGAATATGTAGAGGGCGAAGTCATCTACATTCCTAAAAAGAAGTCAAGCAAAAAGTGCTGGGGTGAAAATACAGATACTAGAGGGATTTTAGCTGCCCGCAACGCGCAGATTTGCCAGGATTTCCAGAGTGGTATGAGCGTAAAGCAGTTATCCGATAAATATTTTTTGGTGGAAAAAAGCATCCAGAGAATATTGCGTAAAAGAAAAATAGAATGAAAATGTGCCGTGATTCACGGCACATTTTTAATGTAAGAAAGAAGGTGAGGTATTGCAGCCGCGGGTCTCCTGTTATAATGAATTCTATCAAAGATAAAGGAGGAATCAGAATGGCTTACTTTTATTATGCAGATAAAAAAATCTATTACGAGGAAATCGGCAGAGGCACCCCATTGCTGCTGCTACATGGTAACAGCGTTTCATCAAAGATGTTTCAAGGAATTATCGACCTGTACAAGGAGGACTATAAGGTGATTCTCATTGATTTTTTAGGACATGGTCGCTCTGACAGATTGGAACAGTTTCCAACTGATTTTTGGTATGACCAGGCGATGCAGGTTATTGAGCTGCTCACCAGCTGCCGCTATGGCAGAGTCAATCTCATCGGCACCAGCGGAGGCGCTTTAGCAGCTTTGAACGTGGCACTAGAACGTCCAGATTTGGTCTGCAGCGTGATAGCTGATAGTTTTGAAGGGGAGAAGTCCCTAGAGGCTTGGACAACAAACATTGCCCATGCGCGGGAGGAAACGAAGAAGAAAAAATTTGTACGTCAGTTATGGGAATACTGTCATGGTGAAGATTGGGAAAAGGTGGTTGATAACGATACCGATGTCATCGTCAGACATCATCAGATGATTCAACATTTTTTTCATCAGGATTTATCTCAATTGAAGATACCAGTATTATTAACAGTCAGTTTGGAGGATGATGAATTTGTAGGGGTCATGGATATCAAAAAAACTTACGGAAACCTGCAGACAAAGATACCTGGCGGAAAACAATTAGTATTTCCTACAGGCGGTCATCCGGCAATGCTTACAAATGCAGAAGAATTTTCAGGGGCAGCAAAGGTATTCTTTCGCAACGCGGAAAAATAGAAATATCAGGATTCTAAATCCAGTAGTCGGGCGCTGTGATATAATGCAGTGTCTGTAGCAGTCATTATCGATTCGGCGCTGTTAGAGTGGAAGAGAAAGCGTTATGTAAATTCTTCCTTTTCTGAATATGATATTGACAAAAATGACTTGAAAAAATATAATAAAATACGTGAGTTAGGTTATACTAACTTCGATGATTAAAAAAAAGTAAAAGGGGATTTGATTTATGTCAATGATTAACAAAGAAATAAATGATTTTGCTGTACAAGCATTTCAAAATGGTGA
Source organism: Emergencia timonensis (assembly GCF_900086585.1). Lineage (GTDB taxonomy): Bacteria > Bacillota > Clostridia > Peptostreptococcales > Anaerovoracaceae > Senimuribacter > Senimuribacter timonensis. The sequence continues at coordinate 1,868,841 of NZ_FLKM01000009.1, read as the reverse complement.
TTTCAGAGCAGTTACAAAGGAAGAGATTTTAGGCAAATGGAGCGTATTTTTCTTCTATCCGGCAGATTTCACTTTTATCTGTCCGACAGAATTGGAAGATTTGGCAGATAAATATGCAGAGTTTCAGAACATCGGCTGTGAGATTTATGCAGTGTCCTGTGATACGCATTTTGTTCACAAAGCGTGGCACGATGTATCTGAAAAAATCAAAAAAATTCAATATCCGATGCTGGCGGATCCAACTCACGCCCTATCTAAAGATTTTGAAGTATATATTGAAGCTGACGGTGTGGCTGAAAGGGGCAGCTTTATCGTCAATCCAGAGGGTAAGATTGTAGCCTACGAAGTTACTGCAGGCAATGTGGGACGTAATGCTGACGAACTGCTGCGCAGAGTACAAGCCAGCCAGTTTGTTCACGAGCATGGGGATGAGGTTTGTCCGGCAAAATGGCAGCCAGGAGCGGAAACTTTGAAGCCGAGCCTGGATCTGGTGGGGCAGCTGTAAGCTTATGAACGATCAAAGGAAAGAAAACTTCTATGACGTAGTTATCATCGGCGGAGGTCCTGCGGGACTGACCGCCGCCCTTTATTTAGCAAGAGCTCGTCACAGAGTCATCGTCGTAGAAAAAGAACAATTTGGCGGGCAAATTGCCACGACTTTAGATGTTGTCAATTATCCAGGGGTAGAAAAGACCAGTGGTCCGGAATTGACAGAAACCATGCGCCTGCAGGCAGATAACTTTGGCGTTGAATTCTTAATGGCCGAAGCAGAAGAATTATTACTTTCCGGCGATATAAAGACAGTCAAGACCAGCAGAGGAGAATTGTCCTGTTTCTGCGTCCTACTAGCAGCTGGGGCAAAACCAAGGCTGGCGGGATTTTCAGGGGAAGAGGCATTCCGCGGACATGGCGTCGCCTACTGTGCTACCTGCGATGGTGAATTTTTTACTGACAAGGAAGTCTTTGTCATCGGCGGCGGGTATGCGGCTGCAGAGGAAAGTGTTTTTTTAGCCAGATATGCACGCCATGTGACCATTTTAATGAGAAGCGACGACTTTACATGTGCCAAGGCGACGGCAGACATGGCTCGTAATCATGAAAAGATTACTATCTTGCCGAATGTGGAAGTAGAAGAAGTTTCCGGCGATACAGTGCTTCGTTATCTGCGGTATCGAAGCCTTAAAACTGATGAAGTAACAGAATATAGACCGCCGGCAGGAGAAACTTTTGGTCTATTCGTCTTTGCCGGATATGAGCCGGCAACGGAACTGGTGCGCGGTCTTGCAGAACTGGATGAACATGGTTATGTGCTCACAGATGGACGCCAGAAAACGAATATTGATGGCCTTTACGCAGCCGGAGATATCTGTGTAAAAAGCCTGAGGCAGGTGGTAACGGCAGTTGGTGAAGGTGCCCTGGCAGCTACAGAACTGGAGCATTATGCAACAGCCATGCAAAAGAAGACAGGGATTGCTCCACAGCCGCCTATTTCTAAGATGCCAGAGGAACGTGATACGGAAGAAGTACATTTATCTGATGGCGAAAGCTTGTTTACGGCTGATATGCTAAAGCAGCTCAATGCCGTCTTTGAAAAGATGCAGCGATCTTTGATTTTGAAACTGTATCTGGACAACCGGCCGATCTCTGCTGAACTGCAAAAATACATGGAGGTTCTCTCTGCTTTGACAGATAAACTTTCTGTAAAGATAGAAAAACAGGGAACAGATCCGTCTTATCCTTTCGTGAAAATCTGCCTGGAGGACGGAAGGGAGACCGGACTCGCCTTCCACGGCGTACCTGGCGGCCATGAATTCACATCTTTTGTGCTGGGACTGTACAATGCGGCAGGACCAGGACAGGCTCTGGACCAGGAAGTAGAAGAGGCGATTCAGGCCATTGAAAAACCTATGAACCTGAAAATCATGATTTCCTTATCCTGTACGATGTGTCCGGAACTGGTAACGGCAGCTCAACGTATTGCTGCAGAAAGTGAATTTGTTGCGGCAGAAGTTTATGACCTGAATCATTTTCCAGATTTAAAGGACCGATATCAGGTCATGAGTGTACCGTGTTTGGTCATCAATGACGGGGAGCCTATGTTTGGTAAGAAAAATATTCGCCAGTTATTAGAGGCGATGGATCAATATTAAACAATATGTTTTGCAGAATAACAGGCAGCATCTGTCTTCAGGCAGATGCTGTTTTTTAACAGTAAATGAGATGCATATTTCTAACTGACATCTTGATATCTCAGTGATTTTTAAAAGAATGATATAAAGTTTATACGGGTCTCTTTGAGCAGGTTTTTGTTTACTTACTGTAATTAGCATGATAAAATATGTCTAAATTGTAGATAGCGAGGGCAAAAAGTAAGATGGCTTCAGTGGTAAACAGCAATAATATAAGCGGACTGATTCAGAGAACCTTAAATCATGTGGATCCCCGATTGGTGGACCATGGAAAAAGAGTGGCTTATCTGGTTTCACGGATGCTGGATATAGATGGGACTTTCACAGAGAAAGAGAAGCAGGATATTTGCTTTCTTGCACTGCTCCACGACGTAGGAGCCTATAAGACAGAAGAAATCAACGAAATGGCAAAGTTTGAGACACAGGACATCTGGGAGCATTCCATTTACGGATATCTGTTTCTCTATCATTTTTCTCCACTAAAGGATTGGGCGCAGGCCATTCTCTATCATCACGTTTCGGCGATAAGCCTGAAAGGTGTGGAAGAGAAAATTGCCACAGTTTCTCAGATTATAAATATAGCTGACAGAGTGGATATGTTCTGGCTCTATCAACCGGACGAAGAGGCCCTTGACAGTTATCTGATAAGGAATCGGGGCAGACGTTTTCGGGAAGAAATCGTAGAACTGTTTTTAGAGACACAGCGGCACGACCCTATCCTCGAGAATCTGAATAAAGAATATGCCCCAAAATCGATACTGCCGCAGGTAAATTTAAGCAGCCAAGAGTGCGAAGATTACTTGAAAATGATGATTTATGCGATTGATTTTCGCAGCCAGCATACGGTAACCCATACTATTACGACGACCAGTATCAGTACCAATACAGCTCGTATCATAGGCATGTCTGACGACCAGGTGCAGCGCATTTATTATGGGGCATTGCTCCACGACTTAGGGAAAATCGGTATCCCGGTTGAGATTTTAGAGTTTCCGGGAAAACTAAGCCCCCAGGCGATGAAAATCATGCGCTCCCATGTCAGTATTACAGAAGACATACTGGGCGGCACCATTGCTCCAGATATCACAAAGATTGCTGTTCGTCATCATGAAAAACTGGACGGCAGCGGCTATCCGAGAGGACTTACAGAAAAAGAACTGTCCATGGAGGAGCAGGTGGTGGCAATCGCCGATATCGTCAGCGCACTGTTAGGTACGCGCAGCTACAAGGAAGCCTATTCAAAAGATAAGACCTTATCCATCTTACAAGAGCAGGCAGAGACGGGAAAAATCAACAGAGAAATTGTCTCCATTTTAGAAGAACACTTTGATGAGATTTTAGCAGAAGTTGCGACAAACTGCAGCCCTATTCTGCATACGTATTACGGTCTGCAACAGGAATATGAAGGTTTGCTGGAAAAGCATCGGGGCGTATATTGACTTTAGAGACTCAAAATTGTATAATTTATGACAGATATACGGTACGTCAAAGTTAAGATGACGTACCGTTAATTATTGCAAAAATAATATTTTGAATAGAGAGGTTATTTTATGAAACATGCGGTTACTTATGAGCTGCTGAAAACCGATAGCAGGACGAAGGCTCGCAGGGGTATCGTTCACACCCCCCACGGCGATATCCAGACGCCGGTATTTATGCCGGTGGGCACCCAGGCTACAGTAAAGGCCATGCGGCCGGAACAGGTTGCGGAGATGGGGGCTAATATTATCCTGTCAAATACCTACCATTTATATTTACGACCGGGACATGAGCTGATTAGGGAAGCGGGAGGTCTTCACAAGTTCATGAATTGGGACAAGGCGATTCTCACTGACAGCGGCGGATTTCAGGTTTTTTCTCTCGGGAAGCTGCGTAAGATTACAGAAGAGGGCGTAAAGTTTCAAAGCCATATCGACGGATCGAGGCATATGCTGACACCAGAAAAGGCGATAGAAATACAGAACGCTCTGGGGTCAGATATCATGATGGCCTTTGACGAGTGCGCACCATATCCAGCAGACAGAAAATATGTCAAAGATTCTCTGGAACGCACGACCAGATGGCTGGCACGATGTAAAGCCGCACATAAGGATGTTGAACGGCAGTCCCTTTTCGGCATCATGCAGGGCGGTATGTATAAGGATCTGCGCAGACAGAGCGCAGAAGAAATCGTCGAACTGGATTTACCAGGTTACGCCATCGGCGGCCTATCTGTAGGTGAGCCGAAGGACCTGATGTTAGAGGTACTTGACGATTGCGTCGATTATTTGCCTGCGGATAAAGCCAGATATCTGATGGGCGTCGGCAGCCCGGACTATCTCTTCGAAGGAGTCGAACGGGGAGTCGACATGTTCGACTGTGTCCTGCCGACTAGAATTGCCCGCCACGGTCTGGCTATGACCAGTCATGGACGTGTGAACATCAAAAATGCCAAATTTGAAAAAGACTTTGCACCACTGGATGCAGAATGCGACTGCTATACCTGTAAGAATTATTCAAAAGCATATTTGCGTCATCTCTTCAAAGCTGACGAGATGTTGTCTGCTATGCTGCTGTCCAATCACAATCTCCATTTTCTGCTGAAGATGATGGAAAATATCAGAACCGCAATAGAAGAAGATCGATTTTTAGAATTCAAAAAGGAGTTTTACGATAAGTATGGAAAATTTTAATATCTGTCAGCACGACGAATTTTGCGGAGGGTGCATTTATCAAGGGGTACCTTACGAAGAACAACTGGCTGTCAAAGAGGCTGAAGTAAAAAATATTTTTGCAGAAAAGGACATTCATCCTGATATTTTTGATGGAATCGAGGGCTGTTCTGAGGAACATCGATACAGATACAGGAATAAGATGGAGTATACATTTGGCGATTTTGTAAAGGATGGGCCGATTTGCCTGGGTATGCATAAGAAGAAAAATTTCATGTCAATTGTCACGGTAGACCACTGCCAGTTGGTCGATGAGGACTTCAACAAAATCCTACGGTTTTCCCTAGACTTTGCAGTTGAGATGGGTTATAAACATTATCATAAGAAATCTCATACAGGCCTTTTGCGGCATCTGATTGTCAGAAAAGGAATCAGAACCGGTGAGCTTTTAGTCAACATCGTTACCTCAAGTGAGGAAGGTTTTGATGAAGAAGCTTACGTGAATGGGTTGTTAGAATTGCCACTTACGAATAATATCGGAGGAATTCTGAGAACTTTGAATGACAATATCGCCGACAAAGTGACCTGTGAAGAGCTGAAAATTCTTTGGGGAAAAGATTATTACATGGAAAATATATTGGGCCTGCAGTTTAAGGTCAGTGCATTTTCGTTTTTTCAGACCAACGTCGAGGCAGTAGAACGACTCTACAGTGAAGCTTTAGCGCTGGTCGAAGACTTTGCAGGCAAATCCGTCTTCGACCTGTATTGCGGTACAGGAACCATCAGCCAAGTGCTTGCCTTAAAGGCAAAAGAGGTACTGGGCATCGAGCTTGTGGAAGAGGCCGTAGAGGCCGCGAAAGAAAATGCGAGGCTGAATGGTCTGGAAAATTGCAATTTCATCGCTGGCGACGTCTTTGAAGTGCTGAAAGAACGAGAAGAAAAACCTGATGTAATCGTGGTTGACCCACCGCGGGTTGGTATGAATACCAAGGCAGTAGACAAGATTGTCAGCTACGGCGTGGATCAGATCATCTATATTTCCTGTAACCCCAAGACCTTGGCTATCAATCTGCAGCAATTCATTTACGAAGGCTACGCAGTCAGATATGTCAAATGCTTTGACAACTTTCCGGGAACAAAACATACAGAGTGCATCTGTCTCTTGGAAAGGAAAAAGAGATAGAAAGGATCTGATCGTTACAAATTGGGTATGAATAAAATGTTATGTGTGTTGAGAGAAAATAAGGAAATCAGGAGGAAATATTTTTCAACTGCAAAGGAGGAAATTTCAAATACAAATTTACAGTTACTGATATGGATCTGCATTTTTACCATTGTCATAGAGATTACATTATTGATTTTTGCCAAAATTCTCTTGCCGACGTGGGTGCTGAAGCAGGAGCACTTCCAAGTGGCGATTATCAATGTGGGCTTTATATTTTTAGCGACAAAGCTGAAATCGATACACTACAAAAACGACAAAATGGTGGCAAACATCTGTATGGTATATATGCTGCTGATTGCAACATGTATCATCAAAATCGACGTATTCTACGAACCGGAAACTTTGAGCTCCTTTATTCCGCTTTTGTTTGTAGTGACGCCGGCAGCGTTCGTATTGAGCCTTTTTCGAATCTATTTGACGATGATACTCGTAGAGGTGGAATACATCATTGCACTTTTTATGGTGAAAGATTCTGTACTTATTTCCGCAGATATTTTCTATTCGTTAGCAGGTCTCTCTTTTGGCATGCTGGTGACTGCCATCATTCTCAGATTGAGATGTAAAGATAATTACGATAAGCTGACGTACAGGCGTTTATCCATGACGGATTCTTTAACAGGGGTGCTGAACAAATCCACTGCACTGACGCAAATCGGCCGCTATCTGCTGACCAGGATTGACAACACACATTGTGCGCTGCTGATTATCGACTTGGATAATTTTAAGAAGGTTAACGACAAGTACGGACACCAGGTTGGTGACCGCTTGTTAAATCAAGTGGGAGAAATCTTGCACGAGGCCTTTAGAGGCAACGATATCGTGGGCCGCTTTGGCGGCGATGAGTTTGTGGTCCTGATGAAGAACGTCTTTGACGATGAAATCATTGAGCGAAAATGCGAGGAGATTTTAAAGCTGCTTGAGAGTTTGACCTTAGACGAAGAGAACTTTAAGATATCCTGCAGCATGGGCGCAGTCATCGCAAAAAAGAAGAATGAGAGTCTGGAGCGGCTGTTTAAAATTGCAGACGACGCCCTTTATGAGGCCAAAGCCATGGGGAAGAACGGCCTGGTAAAGAAAATAGATAAATAAGAGGATTATTCATATAATGGAGCGAAAGCACCTTGTGGGAACGCAGGGTGCTTTGTTTTCATGGGTATTAGATGTGTGAAAATATTATACACGAAAGATTGTATTGCTTATATCAATACAAAATAGTATAATGAACACAGAAAGAAGAAAAGTGTTTTGGTGAAAGGAGTTATTTATATGGCAAAATCAGCAAGCGTATACGCAAGGATTGATCCGGACTTAAAAGAACAGGCGGAAGCAATTTTGGCTGCTCTTGGTATTCCGACTTCTAATGCGATTGATATGTTTTTTAAACAGATTGTATTGAAAAAAGGACTGCCCTTTGAGGTCAGACTTCCTTATGAAATGCCGCTTAATATGGCTGCACTTACAGAGGAAGAACTAAATGAAGAAATTGAAAAGGGATATGCGGATATTTTGGCAGGACGCACGAAACCCTTAGAGCAGGCTGTTGCCGAAATGCGTAAGGATTTTAAAATATGAAATTTCAGATTGAATTGACAGAAAGGGCGGACAGAGATTTAAGAAATATTTTTCTCTATATTGCACTTGACTTAGGTTCTTCTAAAAATGCAGAGAAACAAGTGAATCGTTTGTGGACAGCAATTCATTCCCTTAATGAACTGCCGGAAAGATATCGTCGTTATGAAAAAGAGCCGTGGTATAGCAGAGGTATACGTATTTTCCCGATAGATAACTATGTTGCTTTATATATTCCTTACACGGAAGAACAAATTGTGCGTATCGTAATGATAATGTACAGTGGACGTGATATAAGCGAACAACTGAATATGGTATAGGGATTGATGAGCGTCTGGAACGGCTGTTTAAAATCGCAGACGATGCCCTTTATGAGGCTGAAGCCATGGAGAAAACCGGCCTGGTGAAAAAGATATGGAGGATTGAAAATGAAGATAATTGAAGTAAAGGACAGAAATTCATCATTGATTGAACAACTGTTAAGTGTGTGGGAAAGCGCAGTCAAGGCGACACATTTGTTTTTGTCAGAGGCTGAAATCGAGGATATCAAAAAATATGTGCCGCAGGCGCTAAGTGAAATCCCTCACTTGATTATCATAGAAAATGATGACCAAGTCCCTGTGGGCTTTATGGGGATTGCAGAACAGCACCTGGAGATGCTGTTCCTATCTGACGAGGAGAGGGGCAGAGGCTTAGGCAGAGCGCTTCTCACATACGGCATAGAGCAATATTCCATCGACGATTTAGCGGTGAACGAACAAAATCCCCTGGCAAAAGGCTTTTATGAACACATGGGGTTTGAAGTGTATAAAAGAACGGAAAAGGATGAACAGGGAAATCCATATCCGCTTTTGTATATGAGGAGGAATGCATCTAAGAAGAACTTTATCGAAGCATTGACAAGCGAAAGAAAGAATAAAGAACTGCCCGAAGAATGCAACTTTTTCGGGAAACTGATCGGGAGCTGGAAAATCGACTATATCGACAACACCACTTCCGTTGTGCGAAAAGGCGAATGGCATTTTTCATGGGTGCTGGAAGGGATGGCGATACAGGATGTGATCGTCCTGCCCGGTTTTGAATATGGAACAACACTGCGCGTTTTTAACCCTGACACACGAGGCTGGGATGTGGCATATTGCTTTACCGGAAAAATCATGCGGTTTGAGGCAAGAAAGCAGGGTGACAGAATCGTCCTTACGAATACGGAGGACGATAGAAGAAAATGGGTCTTTGCCAAAATCGAGGACAAGCGTTTTCATTGGCAGGATGTGGTCGTAAAAGATGACGGCAAGTGGCATGTTAATTTTGATTTATATGCTGAGCGCATGGAATAAACCTTTTATCTGTATTGAAACAGGAGGAATCGAAAATGAAAACCATCAGATTATTGTATCCGGACCATGTCAGCGGAGGACTGGAAACCTATTACTTTGGAGCAAATCTGCTGCGGTATATTTTGCCGGAAAATCAAAACCAGCCTCTGATTCAGGTGTCAATTGCACCTCCGGACGGTGAAGAGAAAACCGTCAGCAACGGCATTTTTGCGGAGGATGAGGTTCTTGCAGGAATCACAGATGCCCAGGTGAAAATAGAAAAAGAAAAGCCAGACAAGATCATCACCATCGGCGGAAATTGTTTAGTGTCCCTTGCGCCTTTTGATTATCTCCACGGTGTGTACGAAAATATAGGGATCGTCTGGATCGACGCCCATCCTGACGTGTCCACCACAGAAGACGGCTATCCCAACGCTCACGCCATGGTGCTGGGCTCCCTTTTGGGACATGGAGCGTCACAGCTTCGCGAGCAGATGAAGAACAAAAGCTTTGAACCGAATGAAATCATGTATGTAGGCCTGCAGCCGCTGCATGACTATCAGGAGAACTTTTTAAGAGACATGGGCGTAGACTACAAAGTGCAGGACAATGCATCTGTGCCCGAGGAGGAAATCAGATCGTTCATGGACCGTTTTGATCACATATTAGTTCATTTTGATATCGATGTCTTAGATGAGCATTTCTTTCATTCGACTTACTTTGCCAACCCAGAGCTGACAGGCGATGGTTCCGGCGGCGGGAAGATGACGATGGAAAGTGCAGCCGGGGTACTGAAGGTTATCACAGAGGAATCCGACGTGGTCGGCTTTACCGTGGCAGAGTATCTGCCTTTTGATGAGCATAAGCTGCACAAGATGTTTTCCGAAATAAAACTGTTTACGGAATGAGGGGTGTTCGGATGAACTTTGCTTTGTGGATAGCAATAGGTGCGGCGAACCTGTGTGCCGCCGTTGCAATATATTACGGACATAAAAGAAAAAAATAGCGTTCAGAAGTCGAAAGAGGTGTTTGTGGATATGAAAAGATATGTTGCATTGTTAAGAGGGATCAATGTAGGCGGAAAGAATAAAATTCCAATGGCGGAGTTAAAAAAGGGATTCGAAGAACTCGGTTTTGAAGAGGTTAAAACATATCTGAACAGCGGCAATGTGATTTTTTCCAGTGATAAAGAGGACGTAGAAAAGCTGAAAAAACAGATTGAAACAATGATAAACGAACAGTTTGGTTTTGAAATTCCTGTATTTGTTATCCCTCAGGAAAGACTGAGAGATATACTGCTCAATGCCCCGGACTGGTGGGGAGATGACAATCAAGAAATCTATGATAATCTGATTTTTATGATGCCGCCGGCTGTGTTCTCTGATGTATTTGATGAAATCGGTGAGCCCAAGGAAGGATTGGAAAAGATAAAAGATTACAAAGAAACGATATTCTGGTCTTTTCATCGAAAAGAGTATCAAAAAACGAATTGGTGGTCTAAGACGGCAAGTGCAGCGATCAGCGACAAGCTGACCATAAGAACTGCGAACACCGTTAGAAAAATCGTTGACATGTAATTGCGATTCAAATTCGAATTTGTAGGGGTGCCGAGATGATAAATATTATAGAAACAGAACGTTTGTTTCTCCGTCCGCTTACACTTGAAGATGCGGATATCGCTTATTATGGGTGGACGGGCGATGCGGAAGTAGCAGAATATGTAAGTTGGCTTCCTCACCATTCGATTGATGATACAATTGAATGGCTGAAAGAAATTGAGTGGAAACAGGATGATATAGGAAATATTCTACCAAATGACAATTACATTTGGGGATTTGTATTGAAAGAAACAGAGCAGCTTTTTGGTTCTGGTGGGTTAATTTGGGAAGAACGATGGCAACATTTTCAAATCGGATATAACATCATGAGAACGCATTGGAATCACGGATATACCACCGAAGCGATGCAGGCAATACTCAGTTTTGCAGCCGCCAATTTGGGTATAAAACGAATTGCTGGCAGTCATGCAAAGGAAAACCTTGCTTCTGCAAAGGTGCTTGAAAAGCTTGGCTTCGTTTATGAAAGAGATGGTATAGTTTCCCATGTTGATGGAGTTCGTCATTTTGATAACCGAGAATATTTTTTAGAGTTGAGCAGATAAAATTCAGTTTAGGGTACTATGAAAAATATGAAGTTGTCGGATCTTTGGGATATTCAGAAATAGAGATTGAGGTGAAGAAATTGAGAGCGATACATCATGCAGTTTTAAATGAAATTAGTTGTTCATCGACAATTCCGCAAACTATTTTAGATGTCGGCTGCGGAAATGGGGTATTTACGCAAGAGGTTTCTGCGACATTTCCGCGTAGCGACATTACTGCTATTGATATTTCTATTCCCAAGTCGTTTTCGCCTGGCAATATAACATTTTTGAAAGGAAGTGCTGAACAACTGCCCTTTGTTTCAGAATCGTTTGACTTGGTTATTACCGTACTGTCGTTACATCACTGGAAAGAAAAAAACAAAGGGATCAGCGAAATCTATCGAGTTCTTAAAAAAGGCGGCAGAATTATCATCGGTGATCCGTTACTTGAAGATTGGATGAGCAATCGTATTCTTGGATTGTTAATGCAGAAATTAGATGGCGGCACCTTTACAGATAAAAAAAGAGTAAGCGGATATTTAAACACGGCAGGATTTGAGGATATAAGTATAGGGCTTATCCCCAATACGATGAAGTCGCTATATCTTATTACGGCAAAAAAGTCATATAATTTCCAGGTTATCGGGCAGAACAACATATCATCAAAGAATCATAAGTAAAGATGCAGAATCAATAAAGAGGGTTTAGAATTTAACAATCCTATCAAATTACTTATAAATAAAAAGTACATTGCTTCTCAAATGAGATGCAGTGTACTTTTTCCATCTTAGGGAAATCTCCTACACCATGGCAGCGCCATCGACGGAGAGGATTTCTCCGTTCACATAAGTGGCCAGGTCGCTGGCGAGGAAGAGAAAGGCGTTGGCAATATCCTGCGGCTCGCCCAGACGTTTTAGTGGAATGCCTTCTGTAACGCTTTTCCGCAGCTCTTCTGGCAGGGATTTGAACATGTCGGTTTCGATGATGCCCGGCGCTACGGCATTGACGCGGATGTTATCTTTGCCGAGTTCCCTGGCAAGAGACTTTGTCAGGCCGTTGACGGCAAACTTTGACGTCGGATATCCGACGCCGGCAGCCTGTCCGTAGAGGCTGACCATAGAACTGGTAGAAAGGATGACGCCGCCTCCCTGGGTTTTCATGATGGGTGCGGCCGCTTTGGCACAGTTGAACACCGCCTTCACGTTGAGGTTCATGATCTTTTCGAAGGACTCTGGCGTATATTCATAGAAAGAATCCTTTGACGAAATGCCTGCATTGTTGATCAAAATGTCAATTTTGCCTGCCTTCTCTTTCACTTCTTTGATCGCTTTATGCACCTGGTCAAAATTTGTAATGTCGGGGTGCATCCCCTCGGCATTTGAGTTTGGAATCTCCTTTTTCAGTTGTTCCAGTGCTTTCTCTACAGTTTCCTTTCTTGTCCCAAAGATAAAAACCTTTGCACCGTTTTTCAGAAACGTCTTTGCTGTCTGATAGCCGATGCCCCTGGTGCCGCCTGTAATCACGGCCACTTTATTCTTTAACATAGTTTACCTCCAAATGATAATGATGATCTAGTGCTTAGTTATACCCCGAAATGTGGAAATTTATGTGATTGTGACTTTGTTACAGAACTTCGCAGCAAAAACAGGTAGAATGAACTTACATTGATAACGAGGAGGATGTATCATGAGCAAGACAGTCATTATCGGAGGTGTAGCCGGAGGCGCTACCGCGGCAGCGAGACTTCGCAGATTAGATGAAAACATGGAAATCGTCATGTTGGAAAGAGGAAAATATATCTCTTATGCCAACTGCGGCCTGCCGTATTATATCGGCGACGTGATCAAAAGCAGAGAGTCGCTGTTGGTGCAGACGCCCCAGGCGATGCGGTCCAAGTTTAACATAGATGTAAGAGTAGAAAATGAAGTGGTGAAAATCAACAGAGAGGAACAGACCGTCGAAGTCAGGGACGAAGGCGGTAGACTGTATAAGGAGGGTTATGATGATCTGATCATCGCCACCGGCTCTTCCCCTCTGAAACCGCCGATTCCCGGCATCGACAGTGAAGGAATCTATACGCTGTGGAATGTGGATGACACGGATCAAATTCGGAATTTGGTCGATACAGAGCATCCGAGGACGGCGGCGGTCATCGGTGGCGGCTTTATCGGTCTGGAAATGGCGGAAAATCTCCACAAGCGGGGAATTCACGTCTCCATCGTCGAGGCCCAGAATCAGGTTATGGCGCCCATAGACTTTGAAATGGCGCAGATGCTCCACGAAAACATAGATATGAACGGCGTAGAACTTTGTCTCGGCGACGGGGTCAGCTCTTTTGAGAGAAAAGGGGAGCGGATTCTGATTAACCTGGCAAGCGGAAGAACCATCGCTGCGGATATGGTTCTCCTTTCTATCGGCGTCAGACCGAACAGCCAACTGGCAAAGGAGGTGGGTCTTTCTCTCAACGAGAAGGGCGGCATCAAAACCGACAAGACGCTGAGGACCTCTGATCCGCACATCTGGGCTGTGGGTGACGTCATCGAGGTAGAAAACCTGGTGACAGGCAAAGATGTCATGATCCCTCTGGCAGGTCCTGCCAACAAACAGGGCAGAATCGCCGCCAATAATATCTGCAGGCTGGGCCGAGAGATGGAGGAATACGACGGCTCCCTGGGCACTTCCGTGGCACAGGTCTTCGACCTGACAGCGGCAGCGACAGGTATCAATGAGAAGACGCTAAAAGGTATGGGTCTTGCAAAAGGCAGAGACTACGAGGTGGCGCTCATCAATCAGAAGTCTCACGCCGGTTATTATCCGATGGCGATTCCAATGACACTCAAACTGATCTTCGGTCTCGATGGAAAAATCTTTGGCGCTCAGATCGTCGGCCAGGATGGTGTCGACAAACGAATTGACACCATTGCGACGGTCATGAGAGTAGGCGGAACAGTCAAAGATCTGGCAAAGCTGGAGCTTGCTTACGCGCCGCCTTATTCCTCGGCAAAGGATCCGGTCAACATGGCGGGATTCGTAGCCGACAATATCCTCAAAGGTCTGGTTCAATTTGTCATGCCGGAAGAGATTTCTGACAAAATGGTGGTCCTGGACGTATCGGAAGATGTGGAACGCTCCGTCTGGCAGATGCCGGGGTCGCTTCACATCCCTCTCGGACAGTTGAGAGACAGGATGGAAGAACTTCCAAAAGGCAAGACCATCGTCACCTACTGCGCCATCGGCGTCAGATCCTATAATGAGGCGAGAATGCTGATGCAGAGCGGCTTTGACGACGTCAGAGTGCTTGCGGGAGGAGCGGGATTCTATAAAACATATTATAGTAAACCAGAACAAAAGGAATTTGATAAGGAATTGGACCAGACGGAAGTAGAGGTGAGGGAAGTGCCTGAGAAAGAAATCAAGATTTTGGATTGCTGCGGACTGCAGTGTCCGGGACCGATTATGAAGGTCAACGAGGCGTTAAACGCCATGGAAGAGGGGGAATGCATCAAAGTTTCCGCCACTGACATGGGCTTTGCAAAGGACGTGGAGAGCTGGTGTGAACGGACGGGAAACACCTTCGAAGGCAGAGAGCGCAAGGGGAAAGAGAACATTGTTACCATCAGAAAGGGCAGTCAGGTGACAACTGAGCAGTCCTGCCAGACCGCCGCAGAACTGCCACAGGGAAAGACCATGATCGTCTTTGACGGCGATCTGGATAAGGTGCTGGCATCCTTTATCATCGCCAACGGCGCCGTCGCCATGGGTCGTCCCGTGACCATGTTCTTTACCTTCTGGGGACTCAACGCCCTGCGAAAATCCACCTACGTCAAGGTGAAGAAATCCTTTGTGGAGAAGATGTTCGGCCGAATGATGCCGAGGGGAACAGGCAAGCTGAAGCTTTCCAATATGAACATGCTGGGCATGGGAACAAAGATGATGAAGAGCGTCATGAAGAAAAAGAATGTGTCTTCTTTAGAAGAACTGATGGAACAGGCGAAACAAAACGGCGTCAAGCTGGTGGCCTGCACCATGAGCATGGATGTCATGGGAATCAGACCGGAGGAACTGATCGACGGTGTGGAACTGGCCGGCGTCGCCAGCTATCTGGGCGATGCGGAAAAAGCCAATGTCAATCTGTTTATCTAATCAATAATAAATGAAAAAATCGCAAAGAACCGTATATACGGATTCTTTGCGATTGTGTTTTTGCAGGTTTATTTTACGATCAGTTTGCAGATATCCTCACTGAATTTGACAGGGTCGTCTACGGTCAGTCCGCAGATGAGCAGGGACTGATTGTAGAGCAGGCTCGCGTAGGTCTTCACCTTTTCTTTGCCGTCTTCACCGGCAGCATAAGCCTCCTGCAGCGTCTTCATGACTTCGTGGTCCGGATTGATTTCTAAAATCCGCTCTGCTTTGACTTGCTGGTCCATCGGCATGGCGTTCAGAACTTTTTCCATTTCCAGGGAAATGCCGCCCTTGGTGGTCAGGCAGACCGGAGAATTTTTGAGGCGAGGGGAGAGTTTTACTTCCGTCACCTGATCTCCCAGGGAGTCCTTGATAAATGCGAGGAGGTCTTTGTTCTCTTCTTCCGCTTTCTTGATGGTCTCCTGCTGTTCGCTGGAGCCTTCTTCTGCCAGGTCTTCCGCCGATACCGATTTAAATTCTTTTTCTTTGTAGTCGCGCATCATCTGCAGGACGAATTCGTCGATTTCGTCGGTCAGGTAGAGAATCTCATAGCCTTTGTCTTTGATGAACTCGGTCTGCGGCAGCATGTCGATCTTTTCTATGGACTCGCCGGCTGCATAGTAGATGTATTTCTGATCTTCGCCCATCTTGGCGATATATTCGTCAAAGGTGATCCGCTTCTTTTCCATGGAAGAGTAGAAGAGGACCAGATCAGCCAGCACCTCCTTGTGCATACCGAAGTCGTCATACAGTCCGTATTTGATCTGTCTGCCGAAGTTGTCAAAGAACTTTTCGTACCCTTCACGATCTTCTTTGAGGAAGTCGAGAAGTTCCTTTTTGATCTTCTTCTCCAGGTTCTTGGCGATATTCTTCAGCTGTCTGTCGTGCTGCAGCGTCTCGCGGGAGATGTTCAGAGACAGATCCTGGGAATCGACGAGGCCTTTGACAAAGTTGAAGTAGTCCGGCAGCAGTTCCTTGCACTTTTCCATGATCATGACGCCGGAAGAATAGAGCTGCAGGCCTTTTTCATAATCTTTGGTGTAATAGTCATACGGCGTGTGGCCGGGGATGAAGAGCAGGGCAGTGTAGCTGGACACGCCTTCCACACTGGTTCTGATCACCTTGACAGGATCTTCGTAGTCGCCGAACTTGCCCTTGTAGTATTCGTTGTAGTCCTCCGGTTTCACCTTGCTCTTCTGACGCTTCCAGATTGGTTCCATGGTATTGAGGGTTTCCAGTTCCATGTAGGTTTCCATCTCCGGGGCTTTTCCTTCTTCCGGTTCTGCGTCTTCTTTTGGACGGTGTTTTTCCACCATCATCTGAATCGGATATCTGATGTAGTCAGAATAGCGCTTGATAAGATTGCGGATGGTGTATTCCTCTAAGAATTTGCTGTAATTTTCACCTTCCGTATCTTCTTTGATGTGCAGGACGATTTCCGTGCCGTGACCGGTTTTTTCTGCCTCTTCTACTGTATAGCCGTCTGCTCCCTTAGACTGCCATCTGTAGCTTTGCTCGCTGCCATAGGCCTTTGAGGTAACGACCACTTCGTCTGCAACCATGAAGGCGGAGTAGAATCCGACGCCGAACTGGCCGATGATGTCGATAGCTTTCTTCTCTTTGTTGTCCTTGCCCTCATCTGAATGCTCCTCTTTAAAGGCCAGGCTGCCGCTCTTTGCGATAGTGCCCAGGTTTGCTTCCAGATCCTCCTTGGACATGCCAATGCCGTTATCGCTGATGGTCAGAATCCGGGCGTCCTTATCTGCCGCCACGTTGATCTGGAAATCAGAACGTTTGATTCCGGTGTCACCTGATTGCAGACTCTGGTAGTACAGCTTATCCAGCGCGTCGCTGGCGTTGCTGATCAGTTCTCTCAAAAATATCTCCTTGTGGGTGTAGATGGAATTGATCATCAGGTCTAATAACCTCTTCGATTCTGCTTTAAATTGTTTCTTTGCCATAATCTCGCCTCCGTATATATCGATTTTAATTTACAATCGTTGTTAGCACTCAATAATAACGAGTGCTAAATCTATAATATAATTTAACACTTTTCCGAAAAAAGTCAAGAGGAGAGGAGATTTTTTTTGCCGGAGAAAGGAATACATTGCTCACCGCAGCAGAATATAGTAAAATAAAGCGGTAGCACTAGACCGGGAGAACCAGGAAACGAAGCGGAGGAATCAGAATGGAAATCTTTTCAGCAACAACGCTCCTAAAGGCGTTTTTGCACAGTATATACAGAGAACGCGATTTAAAAAAGGCAGGCAGCTATCTTGCAGACGATGTTTTTTGGATTGGAGCAACGGGATGTATCGACGGCATTCGCTGTGCAGAAAACTATATGAAAGATTATATTCTTCCTTCCGCAGATTGTTTTGATATTCATTACCTGGAAGAACGAGAGAAAAAACTGGGGCGGGGCGTCAGCACTGTAGACTTGCGGTTTGTTTTGTCGAGAGATGAGGAAGATATCATATATCGCATCTCAGCCACTGCGGTGACAGAAAAACAGAAGGCACTGCTGAAGCATTTGCATATGTCCGTTTCTGACCCGGCAGACAGTATGGAGAAGGGCGCGACCTATTCTCTTACCCAGGAATATGAAAACAAAGCAATCAGGGATTTCTTTAACAACTCCATTGCAGGCGGCGTCATCGGCTGCTATTTCGAGGAAGGATTCCCTATTTATTTTATTAACGATATGATGCTGGCCCATTTAGGCTTTCAAACGGAAAAAGAGCTATCGAAGGCTGTCCAGGGAAAGCTTAGCAATGCCATCCATCCTCAAGACAGACGTATGGTTGCCGATTCCATAGCAATGCAGCTGCAGCAAAAGAATGACTACACGGTGACCTACAGAATGCGGAAAAAAGACGGGCAGTATAGCTGGATGCACGAGGTCGGCACAAAAGCCGATATTGACAGTGAGCGGGATATCCTAATCGCCGTTTATACAGATATTTCAAAAGAGCACGATATGGAGGAGAAACTGCAGCTGTCAAATCTGCAGCTGGAGAATATCATCAACGCCATTGCGGGAGGAGTGGCGATTTATAAAGTATCAGATATCTTTGAAACCGTATATTTTTCCAATGGAGTTCCAGCATTAAGCGGCTATACCGTTGAAGAATACAACGAACTGATGAAGCAGGATGCTGCCAGCCTGACATATCACGAAGATACAGAGATGGTAGTAAACAGGGTCAGACAAGCGTTGGAGGAAGATACCGCCGTAGACATCAATTTCAGAAAGCAACACCGTGACGGAAGTATCGTTTGGGTACATATGCAGGGTAAAAAAATTGGAGAAGAGGATGGCTGTCCTTTGATCCAATGTGTATTCCATAATATTACGGATCTTATAGAGAAGGAACGAAAACTGCAGGAAAGTGAAAGGAAGCAGGCTATAGCAATTGAAGGCGCTGATATGAGTGTATGGGAATATGATATAAAGGAACGTTGTATCATTCAATCCCCGACCTCCATGGCAAAACACGGATTTTCCGAGCGCATCGATAATGTGCCAGAATCGCTGATTGCACAGGGTTACGTATATGAAAACGATGTGAAGGCTTTTCAGCAAATGTATGAAAAGGTTATCCGGGGCGAACCGAAAGCGGAAGGAACCTTCTGGGTGAGAGATGATCGAAATGACAGTTGGTGGTGTGAACACATCACCTATTCAGTAGAATTTGATGAAAACGGCCAGCCAGTCAGAGCTTACGGCGCCAGTCATGATGCGACACTTGAAAACCTTGAGAAGAGGAAATATGAAGAAGAACTGTCCTATGTAGAACGAATGGGAGATCTTATTTTATCTTGCTGCAGGATTAATCTCTCACAGAAACGGGTGGAAGATATGCGCAGCGGCTTGGGCTTGGCTTTGAATGAAGACTACAAAGATGCGTTGGATTTTAAGGAAAGGACCAAGGCATTTTTAGCCGAAAACTACATGTCAGATGAAGCCAATGAGAGGTTGTCACCCCAGAGTCTGATGCGGGCTTACACGGACGGACGCAATCATGTGACTGAAGTATATGCTGCAGTTCTAAAATCAGGGGACTACGTGTGGATTAAGACTGATGTAAGTTTAGTAACGAGTTTCAACTCTTCAGATGTCATCGCTTTTTTCTACAATACAGATATCTCAAGTGAGATGACGATGAAGATGATTTTAGAATCTATCATGCACTTTGAATATGATGAAATCACCTGTATCTATTTAAAAAATGACAGCTATTCTATTATGGCCGGAAAAAGCGCGACACCAGACCTTGCGCCAACGGGAGTTTATTCAAAGGCGCTGCCAGTTTTCTGCAGCACTGTTGCAGAAGCAGAACGAGACGTCATTTACGATCTCATGACACCTCGTCGCCTGATGGAAAAATTGGAAGAGCAGCAGCCCTTTTCTATCGAGCTTCATATGGAGGATGGATTTGGAAACAGCCGCTTAAAACAGATGCGATTCATGTACCTCGACCAACGTACAGGTATGGTCCTGCTGACAAGAGCTGATATAGAAGATGTGGTAAAAAAGGAAAAACGCAAGCAGGAATTGTTGGAACTGGCGCTTGAAGATGCCGAAAAGGCGAATCAAGCGAAATCAGAATTTCTTTCCAGAATCAGTCATGATTTGCGAACGCCGATGAATGCAATTCTCGGACTTTCCAACCTTGGATTAGAAACGGAAAGCATGGCCGACGCAATAGATTATCTAAAAAAAATTAACGATTCTGGACAGTATTTGCTGGGTCTGATCAACGACACTCTCGATGTCAGCCGAATTGAGCAGAATGGATTAACCTTAAAACCGCAGACTATCTTTTCGCGCGACTTATTGAATCAAATCGTGGAGCCTATACGCGTGCTGGCGCGGCAGAAAGAAATAGACTTTATTGTCGATACAGAGGAAATTGAGGACTGTTATATCCATACGGACAGCATGCGTATTCATCAGATTTTCAGCAATCTCCTTTCCAATGCGGTGAAGTTTACGCCAGTAAAGGGCAGAGTTGAATTAAACTGTAATTGTTACGCCCGCAAAGGCAGTATTTCAAAGTGCAGAATTGTCGTAAAAGATAACGGTATCGGCATGAGCGCTGCATTTATAGATAAGCTGTATGAACCTTTTGAGCAGGAAAACGCTGAAGTGATGCCGATTTATGAGGGTTCTGGCCTCGGTATGACCATCGTTAAGAGCCTGGTCAAGATGATGAAGGGCAAAATTGAGGTGAAGAGCAAAAAAGGGTTGGGCACGGAGTTTACTGTCTATCTTGATTTTGAGAGAATTGATGAATTTAGATTGAAACAGGATGTCAACCGCGGAAAGATGACAAGTATCAAGGGCATGCGCATTTTGCTCGTTGAAGACCATCCGCTCAACGCTGAAATTGCCATTAAAATTTTGGAAAAACAGGGCTGTGCTGTAGATCATGCCAAGGATGGCGCAGAAGGAGTAGCGTTTTTTCAGCAATCTGAAAGAAATCAATATGAGGCGATATTGATGGATATCAGAATGCCGAGAATGGACGGACTGCAAGCTGCAGCAGCAATCAGGCAGCTAGAGAGAGAAGACGCTGAAAAGGTGCCTATCATTGCAATGACAGCCAATGCCTACAGCGAGGACAGAGAAAAATCAACTGCAGCGGGAATGGATTACCACTTGACGAAACCCATCGTGCCGCAATCGCTGTATGCTGTATTGTCAGAGGTCAGAAAGAACTGATTTATTGAGTCATAAATTGGCAAATATCCGACTAAAATGTTGTATGGAGGTATTTGCAATTGAAGATTAAAATTTATCGCGGCACTCATCAGATTGGAGGCTGTATTACTGAAATAACGACAGAAAAAACGAGGATTATTATAGATTTTGGAACTGTACTGCCCTATAGAAACGGCAAAATGCCGAAGGAGAATTTGGTAATAGAGGGCGTGACCTATATCGGACACCGGAACTGTGACGGTATCTTATTCACACATTATCATGGTGACCATACCGGGCTTTTAGACAAGGCGATTAAGGGAATCCCCATGTATATGGGGAAAGCGGCAAAGAAAATATTTTTGCTTTCACAAGCGCATAAAAACAGTGATTCCGTTGCACGAATTGAACAGATTCGTGAATACGAAGATGGTAAATCCTTTTCCATCGGTGATATCAAAATAACACCGATTCTGACAGATCATTCTGCTTTTGACGCATATATGCTGCTCATTGAAGCCGATGGCAAACAAGTACTCCATACGGGAGACTTCAGAACCCACGGTGTCAAGGGTGAGATGGTAATTCCAAGGCTTGCTAAGCTCCGTGGGTTAGTCGACGTCATGATAACGGAGGGGACAAATTTATCCTATACAAACCCTGTGGTGACCAGCGAATACCTTTTGGCAGAAGCTGCGGAGACTTTGATGGAGCGATATCCATACGTTTTTGTCATGTGTGGAGCGACTGACATCGACAGACTGGCAGCATTTCATAAAGCGTCGGAAAGAAAGAATCTCTTTCTCTGCGATGCCTATCAGATGTCTTTACTTGAAACAGCGGCAGAATACGGGGCTGCCCTGACTGACTTCTACCGCTTTGATAGAACCAGGGTGTACTTTGAAGAGATGGAGGGAGTAAAGGACGGATTCTGTATGGCAGTGCGCAATGAAAAAGATTTTTCGGAAATCATGAAACCGTACAGAGAAAAACATAATGAGCAAACTTTAATTATTTATGCTATGTCCGAAGGATATTTGAGCAGACACCATCAGGCGATTGAAAAATTGACTAGCGGTTTCCGTTATATTATAAAACTGCATACGTCTGGTCATGCTTCAGAAGAGGCGATTTGGGCAGCGGCTAACACGGTCTCTGCGAAAAAGATCATCCCGATTCACACGGAAAATCCGGAAAAAATCAGATTAGGTGCATTGCAGGATCGAGTTGTGTTCCTGGAAGATGATGAAGAGTTTAATGTATAATTAATATATATGGAGGTACAAATGGATAAGCAGGCAAAGTGGATAACAGAGGCGGTAGAAGCGATAGCTGAGACTGCCGTGAAAGAAGACGGAGAGTACTGGAGAGGAACTTACACGAGAGAGGACGATAATGCAGTCGCCCTCTTGAAAAAATACATGGAGTCTAAGGGTATGGAAGTCTATTCTGATGCAGTGGGAAATCTCTTTGGCCGTATTACTGGCAATCGTCCAGAAGTAGTGATGACAGGGTCTCATAGGGACACTGTCAGAAGAGGCGGTAAATATGACGGCATGCTGGGTGTTCTCACTGCCATAGAGGCGGCGGCTTCTTTAACTGAAGAACTGGGGAAGCCAGAAAAAACCGTGGAAGTTGTGGCTTTCTGTGAAGAAGAAAGCAGCCGTTTTCCTACCAGTTACTTGGGCAGCAGATATTTGTGCGGTGAATTCAGTGAAAGGGAGCTTGCAGATTTGGACGATGATGCAATCACCCTGGGTGAGGCAATGAAGCGCTCTGGTTATCTAAAGGAGGCTCTTGCTGATAAAAGAACTGACCTGGAGCGTTTTGTGGAGCTGCATATCGAGCAGGGCGGCGTTTTAGAACGAGAACAGAAGCAAATCGGTATCGTTACAGCAATCGTAGGCCTCTTCTGCGGAGAAGTATATTTTAAGGGCCATCAGAATCACGCGGGAACGACACCAATGTATATGAGAAAGGATCCGATGCCGGCAGCAGCGGAGTTTATTTATAGGCTGAATCAATGGGCGATGGGTCATCAATACGATCTTGTCTGCACCGTGGGCAAGCTGAACATAAAACCGGGTAACACCAATGTCATTGCTGATGAAGTCATGCTCACCTTTGATATCCGCTCGCCAAAAGCGGAGCTGATACAAGAAGCGGCGGCGATGATAGAGACATTAAAGAAGGAACTGGAAGGGGACATTGAAATTTCTGTCGCAGTACCTTGCGATGAACCGCCGGTTGCACTGGACGAAGAAGGTGTGACAATCATGGATCTGCTTGCACAAAAGGGCAACTATAATTACATGAAAATCACCAGCGGGGCTGGTCACGATTCTCAAGTCCTGGCGCAGGCCTTTCCGACAAATATGATCTTTGTTCCCAGCGTCCGGGGAATCAGCCACAATGAAAAAGAATTTACCAGGGCAGAAGATATCGAAGCAGGCGTTCATTTTCTGCGTGATTTTTTACAGGAGACAGCCTGGAAGAAGTTAGGTAGTGATAATCATGAACAATAATCGTTTCGGAAACAGATTGGGTCAACTTTTAGTGTCAGCAGACATCAAGAATTTTACTTTGGCGCAAAGCCTAAAATACGATGTTTCCTATATCAGTAAATGGATTTCTGGAAAAGCAGTTCCCTCCAAAAAAAATATTGAATCCATTGTAAACGTGGTGTGCGGTTTGGTTGTCAATCATGGCAGCAAAGATTTCATTGCCGAAATCAAGAGAGAATATAATGCCAGCGATGATGAACAGCTGCAGGATGCTTTGAAGAAAGAGCTTCTCGGTGCCTATCACGAGACTGTCGGAGATTTTGATTATGCAAAGTATGTCAACAACGCATCTGTTGTAATCAGACCCGAAGGCCAATATCCGCTGCTGCAGGATTATGCAAGGGGCATAGATACAAGCAAACCGATGGAAATTGCCATATTAGCTGATTTGTTTTCAATGGACCACATGTCAAAGCTGCTTTTAGCGGGAATTGAAAATAATCGATTCAGAGTGCAGAAGGAGAGACCTGATATCCACCTTCATTTTATTCTCGATATAGGACAACTGGATGGCCATTCTGTTTATGATGTGATTTTGTTTGTACACATGCTGACCAATTACTCTCTTCTAAATTTTACCTTGTCACAGAGTAAAGCGGCAAAAGGAAAACTGCTGTTTTCCATCATGAAGCATTATGCCGGAATCAGCCTGTTGACAGACAGCGGTCAGTTTCTGTGCACCGTATCCAGCAGGGATAAAGAAGTCGGACACAGCATTTATGACAACATTATCGCCCATGAAAATCCAGATCAGAATCTTTTCAGCAGCCTTACGCTGCGATCAATGCTTGAAACGCGTGAATATATGCAGCTGCTCTTAGAACAAAATAACAGATGGCTGGTGGGACATATGATGGAGCTGTTTATCACAAAAGATTTATTCGACCAACTGCTGAAAAGTGAATTCCCAGAGGAAGAGCTGGCTCGAAGAGAAGCGGAAAGAGCTTATCTGATTGCACAAAATATCTTTGAGCGGGAAGACGTTTTCATCATGATTTACAACTCAGCTCTCACCAACTTTATGCTGTCCGGTGAGTTGGACTTCTTCAACAAAAAAATCGTTTTAGATGCTAAGGAACGAAAAAAACAATTAGAACACTTAAAAAATCTGTTTTTAGATCATCGGGACTTGCACGTTAAGATGGTCAGCGGCGGATTTAGTGACGACTTCAGATATATTACCAATCCCTGTATGTTCCTTTCAGATACGGTCAACTATTTAAGGCTGGAAAACGACTACTATGATAAGAATATTCTTTTAGTACGTGACAGCCAGCTGCGGGAAGTGTTTAATATCTTCTATGATGAGATTTGGAATGATCGTCAGGACGTTGTCGTCTCTGAAAGACAGCTGATTCTGGAACAGTTGGACAATCTAATGAACGCAGCGACGCTGCTCAGCGATGTTGAATAAATTGAATTTATTGATTCAATTTATTCCTGTTTTGGCCGTTTTCTGCTGCCGATCATAGACTGATATCTGCTATTCTGTAAGTAAGAGTATAGGTGTTATTACAGAATTAGGAGGATATAACATGAATAGTTTTATGATAGCCTTTGGCCTTGCCAGCGTGGCTTTGTGCATCGGTACGCTCTTAAGAGCGAAAATTCCGGCGCTGCGCAATATGCTGGTGCCAGCAAGCGTAATTGCCGGCATCATCGGTCTCATTTTTATGAACTTGACAGATCAATTCCATTTCAATATCGGAACTGACTCTGAGATGTATACCAATATAGTGAACCATCTGTTTACTATTTCCTTTATTTCAATCTGCCTGACCGGCTCTAAGAAGAGCGAGGAGAACACAGCAAAGCATATGATGAAAGGCGCGCTGGGTATGGGAAGCGTCTGGTGTCTGCTCTATGCATTGACGCCCTTAATCGGATTCGGCATCATCTATCTGATTGGCAGACAGTTTGACATCGCTTCCATCTATGGAACTTTGATTCCTTTCGCCTTTACCCAGGGACCAGGGCAGGCGGCGGCTTACGGCAGCATCTATGAGTCTTACGGATGGGAAAATGCTGCTATGGTGGGCGTCACCTTTGCCGCAATCGGTTTTATCGTTGCCTTTGCTGTAGGCATTCCGGCGGCAAAGCTGGGGGTATCCCGCGGTATTGCCAAGAACTGCGGAACGATAGACAGCAGTATTCTAAAAGGCTATTTAAAGAAAGAAGAACAGACCAACTACATGGTCAAAGATACGACTTGCAACAGCAATATTGAAACCCTCAGCTTTCACTTTGCACTGATCGGGTTTTGTTATATCTTTGCCGTCGGCATCTCCAAAGTATTTGCGCTGATTCCAGGCTTTATTGGATCTTCTATGAGTGGACTGATGTTCATGAACGGCATGATTGCAGCCTATATTGTCAAGTTTTTGATGAAAAAGCTGAACATCGATTTTTTGCAGGAAGATGTCCTGCAGACAAAAATTACTGGCTGGACGGCTGATTACTTAGTCGTATGTGCTTTCATGGCTGTAGGTTTTCAGGTTTTAGGCAGTTGGGTCGTGCCGATTATCGTTGAAAGCTTAATTATAACCGTTGTCACTTTCATTGTGTGCTTTTACTTCGGGCAGCGCATTGGGGGCAGCAATGATTTTGAGAGAACACTTGGTCTTTATGGAACCTCAACGGGAACTGTACCTAGCGGCATCGCGTTAGTTCGCATTGTAGACCCGGAATTTAAGACTTCTACCGCTGTAGAATTGGGCCTGATGAATTTGGTCATGCTGCTTTCCACACCGGTTTACTTAGTACTGTTGGCTATGGCTTCAGGCGATCTTTCAACAACGATAGCCATGCTGATTCTTGCAGGTCTGTGCATCGTATATTTAATTGTGATGAAATTAACTGGTACATGGGGTAAAAAGACCTTTGATTGGAAGAATAAAGAGGGGAGGCAGAAGAATGGATACAATTTATTATGGCGGACCAATTCTAACTATGGAAAATCAAAATGATGTTCCGGAAGCGGTCCTTGTTAAACGCGGAATGATTAAGAAGGTAGGCACTCTCAGAGAGGTTTTGGATGCTGCAGATAAAAACGTGAAGAAGAAGAACCTGAATGGAAGATGTCTGATGCCGGCTTTTATTGACGCCCACGGACATATTTCCATGAATGGACAGATGGCCCTGTGCGCTGATCTGTCAGAGTGCACTTCTTTTGCAGACATTATTACAGTCATGAAGCAATATATCGTCGATAAGAAGATGACTGCGAAAGATATCGTCGTTGGCTTCGGTTACGATCATAACTTTTTGAAAGAACAGAGCCATCCAGGAAAAGAAATATTGGATCAAGTCAGCAAAGATATTCCGATTATGATTATGCATGTCTCAGGACACCTGGGCTGTGTCAACAGCGCGATGCTGGCTCTAGCCGGTATCGACAGCAGTACAGAAGACCCTCAGGGCGGAAAAATCGGCAGGGTCGACGGTTCACAGGAACCAGACGGTTATTTAGAAGAAGCTGGCATGTTGTCAGTACAGAGCACCGTCATGAAAAAAATGAAGGTCAATATCCGGGAAATCATGAAAGGGATGCAGAAGGTTTACATTGAAAACGGTGTGACCACTGTGCAGGACGGTGCGACCAACAAAATGGCGCTGAAGCTTTTGAAGCTGAGCAATACTTTGGGTGCCTTAAAGATTGACGTAGTGGCCTATCCGCTGATGAACGACGGCGGACGGGAAGTCATCAAAGACAACCCGAAAATGGACAGAACCTACAAAAAACATCTCAAGTTAGGCGGGTACAAAGTCGTCCTCGACGGTTCACCCCAGGGGCGGTCTGCCTGGATGAGCCAGCCATATCTGGGTGGCGAGGAAGATTATTGCGGCTATCCGTGGATGCCGGATGAAGAAGTTTATCAATACGCCTTGCAGGCGGTGGATGATAATCAGCAGCTGCTGGCACACTGCAACGGAGATGCGGCCGGCGACCAGTTTCTAAACGCATATGAAAGTGCTTTGGCTAAGAGCAGTAATCCCAATAAAGACAATCTCCGCCCGGTGATGATTCACTGTCAGACAGCCCGCAACGATCAATTGGACCGCATGGCTGAGATGAACATGGTGGCTTCTATCTTTGTCGGCCATGTCTATTATTGGGGCGATATCCATGTAAAGAATTTTGGAGAAGAGCGGGGAAATCATATCAGTCCGGTGAAAGACGCTATGGATAGGGGCCTGTCGGTGAATTTCCATCAGGATACGCCAGTTACAAAACCCTATATGATGCATTCCGTATGGTGTGCTGTCAACAGAATCAGCCGCAATGGAACTGTCATCGGTGCAGATCAAAAGATATCTGTGTATGACGCGCTGAAAGCTGTGACGATCAACGCCGCTTACGAATATTTTGAAGAGGACAGCAAGGGAAGCATCAAAGAAGACAAGCGGGCAGATTTAGTCATACTGGATCGAAATCCGCTGGAGACAGAAGCTATGGAGCTGAAAGACATCAAGGTTCTTGAGACGATCAAGGACGGCAAGACTATTTATGTAAGAAAATAGAAGCACGAGAAAGGGCGCTAGTCAGCGCCCTTTAATAATGTATCGAATAATATGACTGCGTCAATCAGTACGCTGTCATCGAAGTCATAGTTGTCGCTGTGCAGAGGAATGCCGCTGCCCGTTCCGAGGAAAAAGAATACACCCGGCATCTGCTGCTCAAAGAAAGAGAAATCCTCAGCGATCATAACCGGCCTGCGCAATTCAACGAAGTTCAAATCCAAAAGCACCGGCTTGACGCCTGCGTACAGTTTTTCGTCGTTGACGACGGCAGGGTGACTTTTGCTCACATCCAGATCAAATTTAACACCGTATACCTTTTCGATTTCTTCTCCCAGACTTTTCATGGTATTGACCAGGGTCTCCCAGGTTTCATCGTGGAAGGTCCGCATGGTTCCATCCAGACGGGAGAACGGGGATATGGCATTTCTCACATTGCCGCTCTGCATCTTGCCGAATTTCAGCACACAGCGATCGCGGACATAAAGGGATTTGAAAGTATAGATATCGCTGACGAATTTGCAGGCGGCTTCCAAGGCGTCCTTTCCTTTTTCGGGTTCTCCGCAGTGAGCACTGACTCCTTCAATTTCTACTGCCACGGCAGTGGATTTTGCCATCATCGGACCGGGGCGGGAGGCGATTTCACCTTTTGACAGCATGGGCCATAGATGCAATCCAAAAATTGCTTTGATGTTGTAGCGGTCAAAGATATGTGTTCCGCAGATTCTAAGCGCACCGTCGATGGTTTCTTCTGCCGGCTGGAACAGCAGCAAGGCGTTACAAGGCATTTGGACGTTATTTCTCTTGTAATCGTCCAGAACCCTGGCAAACCCCAAGAGACCTGCCATATGGCCATCGTGGCCGCAAGCATGCATACAGCCTTCGTGGGTGGACGCATAGGGGAGGCCGGTCTCCTCCTGAATTGGCAGGGCGTCCATGTCTGCGCGAAAAGCGACGGTTTCTTCTCTGCCAAAATCGAAATATGCGATCAGGCCTGTTTTTACGATCTGCTCCACTTCACAGGCCAGCCCTGCTAAGATGTTCTGCACATAAGCGCTGGTCTTGTAAACGTAAAAGCCAAGCTCTGGAATTTGATGCAAATCTCTTCGATATTGGATGATTTCCTGTGATAATTGATTGTAATCTATCATAACGCGCACCTCTCTTATCTCCTATAATAAATGAGAAAAAGTGGATAGTCAAATATTCTTTCATTGACCAAGAACTTATGTTAGAATGTTATCATGAGAAAAACCAAAAAAAGAAAAATTTCGACAAGAATAAAGTTTATCGTCATAGGGTCAGCTCTTGCAATGTTCGTATGTACAGTAACGGTTTTTTATATTGTTTTGGGAAATTATGACGGACTAGGACTTCGGCAGAATATTGACGAAAACCCATACGACATGAGTTATGTTTATAAAAAAGACGGATTCTTACATTACGACGATGGAACCTATCAATCTGTCACGGGCATCGATGTATCCGTATACCAGAAAAAGGTGAATTGGAAAAAAGTAAAAGCAGCAGGTGTTGACTTCGTCATCATCAGACTGGGTTATAGAGGTTATGATGAAGATGGAGACCTGGCGCTCGACTCCAAGTTTAAAGATCATCTCAAAGGAGCAAAGGAGGCGGGGCTAGATGTAGGGGTCTACTTTTTCTCACAGGCAAAGACCACTGATGAAGCGATCAGAGAAGCGAGATTTGTGGTCAGACATATCAGGGGAAAGGGAATTACATATCCAGTGGTGTTTGATATGGAGCCCATCGACGGTGCTGATAGAATTACGGATTTAAATGCAGAGGAAAAGACACAGATTGCGGACGCTTTTTGCCAGGTCATCGACAGAAATGGTTATACGCCGATGATTTATGGTAATCCACAGTGGCTGAAAAAGCATGTGAATCTGGAATATTTAACGAAATACGATACATGGCTGGCTCATTATGCTGACGAGACGGACTATCCATATGCGTTTAAGATGTGGCAGTATTCTCATACCGGTAAAGTAAATGGAATTAAAGGCCGCGTCGACTTAAATATGTATTTCATAGAATCTCAGTAAAAGGAAGGACTCGGTATTATGGCAGAATATGAACATCACGAACAGCCCTTTGCACCTGTATTTGATGAGAATTCGAAAGTCTTGATTCTGGGAACCTTTCCCTCTGTTAAATCCAGAGCGAACAATTTTTATTATGGTCATCCGCAGAACAGATTTTGGAAAGTGCTTGCCGCTTTATGTGGCGAGTTAGTGCCGCAGACGGTGGAAGAAAAAAAGTCCTTAGTGCTGCGCCATCAGATTGCCATCTGGGATGTGATTGAAAGCTGCGACATCATCGGTTCTTCTGACAGTTCCATCAAGAATGTAGTTCCGGCCGATATTGCAGGACTGCTTTGCAAGACGCAGATTGAACGAATCTATGTAAACGGAACCTTGGCAAAGACTTTGTATGACAGATTTGCTTTACCCGCAACAGGTATTGATGCGGGTAAACTGCCGTCTACCAGTCCTGCCAATGCAAGATTCCGTCTTGAACAGTTGATTGAAAGCTGGCGGACTATACTGTAGGAAGATTGCTCAGATTGTTATCGTCAGTTCCATCAGGGATGGATTTCAGGTATTCCGTATCTTTTCTATGGGCGATACCGACACCGGCGATGTCACCGCTCTTTGCCAGAGCGACACCTTGCTCTTTGGAGACGATATTTCCATCTGACAACTGATATCCAGTAATTCTGCCGCTCTTTTTAACTAAAGCGACGATTTGCTTTGCATCGGGTTTTGTATTGGGGATGCTGTCAAGGGCGTTGATTGCCAGAGCGCTACCCAGATTAGGGATCTCTACATTATTGTTATTAAAATCCATTTTTCTTTTCCTTTCCGAAATATGTCCTTTGCAATAAAAAGCTTGCAATAGTATTTTCTCTATGTAAAAATATAATATACCTATTGTCGGACTGAAAAGTATTGAAAAAATATGTCATGAGATATAAAATAGAAATAATAAATATTTATTTATGGAAAAGTTTATGAGGTGTAAGAATGATATTTAGAAAAATGAGACGCAGCGAAAAAGCGACCGACATAGCAAAAGCTGAAGAATTGCTTCGATCAAAGGATTTTGGCGTTCTGTCAGTATGCGGAGATGACGGCTATCCTTATGGTGTGCCGATCAATTACGTTTACGATGAAGGGAAGATATACTTTCACAGTACCTCTGCTGAAAGCCACAAAATTGATGCAATCAGAAAAAACGAAAAAGTTTCTTTCACCATCGTGACCGAATATGAGTTAATACCTGAGAAGCTGGACACCATGTATACCAGCGTGGTCGTTTTCGGACGTGCCAGAGTGATTAATTCAAAAGAAGAAACAAAAGAGGCACTGCGGCTATTGCTGGCAGGGCTTTCACCATCATTAGTAGGAAGTACAGAAAAAATCTACAAGGGTTCTGAAGAAAAATTTGTCATGGTAGAGATTTCAGTAGAACACATATCAGGAAAAATAGGAAGGTAAGACATTTGAAATTAGCAGAATTATTTAATAACAGAAAAACAGTATTTTCATTTGAGGTTTTCCCGCCGAAGCGAGACAATCCCATCGAGACGATTTATAATACCTTAGATGCGCTGCAGGATCTTAAGCCGGATTTTATCAGTGTTACATATGGAGCCAGCGGCAGTCTGGCTGACAATTCCACCTGTGAGATCGCATCAGCCATCAAGCACAGATATGGAATTGAATCTGCCGCTCATTTAACCTGCGTCAATTCCACTAAAGAAGAGGTGACACAGGTATTGAAGAAATTACACGATAACGGTGTGGAGAATATACTCGCGTTGAGAGGCGACCTGGTGCCGGATGTAGAACCAAAAGAAGATTTTAAGCATGCTAGTGAACTGATCACCTTTATCAGAGAAAGTGAAAATGACTTCGGGATTTCTGGCGCCTGTTATCCGGAAGGCCACCTGGACAGCAGAGATCAGATTGAGGACATCTTAAATCTGAAGAAGAAGGTAGATGCCGGTGCCCAGCATTTGATTTCCCAGCTTTTCTTCGATAACAATTTATTTTATGACTTTCTGGATAAGGCGCGAATTGCTGGTATCAACGTGCCAATCGAGGCCGGCATTATGCCGGTGGTCAACAAGAAACAGATAGAGAGAATGGTTTCACTCTGTGGCGCCAGCCTGCCAGCCAAATTTACAAAGATGATGTCACGATATGAGACCAGGCCGGAAGCCATGAGAGACGCAGGCATCGCCTATGCCGTTAACCAGATTGTGGATCTAGTTTCTCAAGGAGTAGACGGCGTTCATCTCTATACGATGAATAATCCATACATCGCTAAGCGAATCAGCGAAAGTGTAAAATCGTTGTTTTAACAGATAAGGCAAAGGAGCAGTCGCATTGACAAAAATGGCAATACGACTGCTCCTTTAATTTACTCTGACCAATTATTCTTGTTTTCTGCATATAACTCAGGAAGAATTTTGTTGAGGTGACTGACCTCCTTGTGATTGTGCACGATGAACTTAGAAGGCATAGCAGACGCTAGCTTATTAAGAATCATTTTTGGCAGCTTAATATGCATATCTTTGCCATCTTTTACGCCATGCCCCATCCAGGCGGCAACAACCCATTCGTTATGACCTTCATTATTTTCTCTAACCCATTCACACATTAGTACCGGATATCTAAAAGGTCCGAGATTCATACAATTATTTGCAACAATAATCGCTTTGCATTTTGGTGTTCCAATCAGACTGTTATCGAATCCCGCTTTGTCAGGTTCGACGAAGCAAAGAGATCCTGTAACTGGTTTTTCATCAGTCATTGATTCACATATATTGGAGGTTATTCCCCACATACGCTGACGAATAGGAATGTTTGTGTTTAAAATCTGCGCGCGGTCTTCATCAGATACCCTTACATCGTAGTGATCCTCGGGGTTCCAAAGGGCATAACGCAGGGGATCGAGCTGATGCCAAATCATCCACCATTCCAGCATCTCACCAGTAATACGGGGAATCGGGGTAATTGCACTCACAAAGATGGTGCCATTATTCATAATGTATACCCCTTCGGGCACAGGTGTGTATTTTTCTGTTTGAATGATCGACCGATCGGCAAATGCCGGCGGAAGCGATGGATCACCCTTCAGTGATTTAATTTTTGCGATTTCTTCTTCTGTCAGATTTTCAATATCCCGCAAAAACTTGTAATAGCTTTTCTTTTCTGCACCTTCATATAGCGGAACCGTTTTCATGTTAATATCTCCTTTGATAAAATAATGGTCTTGACTTTTATATGAGACGAATGTATCATAAAACATAAAATAAAACAATAGTTTCACAACGTCTAAAACAAAGAGGTAAGGAATGTTTCATATCAAGAATGATAAAAGAGCAAGAAAATCAGCAGAACTGGTGGTGAATGCATTTGATGAGTGTTTGAAATCTCACGATTTCGAAAATATGACAATTACAGAACTATGCAATGCGTCAACCATCAGTCGTGCGACGTTCTACAGATTGTTTGATGATTTAGAGGACGTGGCGGCATATAAATGCGAACTGTTTGCTGAGGAGTTTTCTGAAGCATTCAAAAAATGCAGTATAGAGGAGATGCAGGCCGCATTTTTTTCTGAATGGATGAAAAATGTGGAGTTGTTAAAGTTGATCGTTCGACTGAGAAGGACGGATATTATCTATAATTGTCATAGAAGTCATCTGGATCAGGTGAAAGAAAAGATGGAGCTGCTGGGTATAGAAGACGAGATAACCGATTATCATCTTGCAATGCTTACTTATATTCTGGTGGGAGCATTGACTGTGTGGTGTGACCATGACTGCAGGGAGACACCAGAAGAACTGGTGGCCTCGACGAAAAAGTCTATTGCAGATATAGGCGTATTCTTTGACGGACGATTATCCAGTGTCCGGCTGCAGAGTAGTAGGCAAAAGTAGATATTGGGATGAGTACGATGTATTGAAGATATTGCCAGTTTTAGAGCAGTTTTTCCCGTATAGAAGCAAACAAGGATTGAAAAACCTGCTGAGATGGTATAAAATATATAAATTAATCTGGAAAGGGACGTAGAAAGCGTATGAACAAATTATTAAACTTATTTCCCAATCGGGAATTCATTTTTTTGGATGGTGGTTTTGGAACCATGCTGCAGAAAGAGAATCTGGATGTAGGACGTGTTCCAGAAGTGCTGAATATCACCCATCCACAGGTGGTGCAAAGAATTCAAAAGGCATATATCGACGCAGGTGCAGATATAATCTGTACCTGCTCTTTTGGTGTCAATAAGTACAAAATTGAGGGATGCGGCTATACAGTGGAGGAACTGATGAAAGCCGCGGTCAAAAATGCCAGAGAAGCAGCAGAAGGAACGGACACGAAAATTGGTCTCGACATCGGTCCCATCGGACGCTTACTAGAACCCAACGGCAGCCTTTCCTTTGAGGAAGCCTACGAAATTTTCAAGCTGCAGGTTGAAGCGGGCAGTGATGCTGATGTTATTCTCATTGAAACCATGACGGATCTCTACGAGATGAAGGCGGCGGTGCTGGCAGCAAAGGAAAACGCAGAACTGCCGATTATTGCGACCATGAGCTTCGAGGCTAACCAGAGGACTTTTACGGGGACAGAAGTGCGTGCTATGGCCTTGACTTTAGAAGGCCTGGGAGTTGATGCTATCGGAATGAACTGCTCCCTAGGACCGGCGGAGTTCAAGCCTTTGATAGAAGAACTATCCAAATGGACCACTCTGCCCATCGTATCGAAAGCCAATGCAGGCCTGCCAAATCCGGCCACAGGGGAATACGACGTGGAGGCAGAGCAGTTTGCAAAGCTGACTGCTGATCTTATTCCACACGGTGTCAAGGCAGTAGGCGGATGCTGCGGTACTACACCGGCGTTCATCAAAGCCATTCATGAGGCATTTGAGGGCAAAAAATACTGCAGGCAGAATCCGAATATTCCAGCCGCTGTCTGTACACCAGAAAAGACGATCATCATCGACCAGCCGAGGATCATCGGTGAACGAATTAACCCTACAGGGAAAAAGAAGCTGAAGGAAGCACTGAAAAATGGGGACATGGATTATGTGCTAACGCAGGCAGCAGACCAGATTAGGGACGGAGCGGAAATATTGGATGTCAATGCCGGCGTCCCTGGAATAGATGAAAAAAGTGTTATTGTAAACATTGTGAAGGCTCTGCAGGGTATTACCGATGCGCCTCTGCAGATTGACTCTGGAGATCCAGAGGTCATTGAAGCGGCACTACGGGTTTACAGCGGCAAAGCAATTGTAAATTCTGTCAACGGCGAAGAGAAATCCTTGGCTTCGATTCTGCCTTTAGTTAAAAAATATGGCGCTGCCGTAGTAGGTCTCACCTTGGACGAAGACGGTATTCCAACGACGAAAGAAAAGAGAATTGAGATTGCAGAGCGTATTTTAAGCAGAGCTCTTGCCTTGGGGATTCCCAGAAAGGACGTGTATATCGACTGTCTGACACTGACGGTTTCTGCCGAACAGGAAAATGCCGCCGGCACACTGGAGGCGATCAAGTATGTCAAAGAAGAACTGGGATTAAAAACGGTCCTTGGCGTGTCAAATATCTCTTTTGGACTGCCAAACAGATCAATCATCAATCACAATTTTCTGCAGATGGCACTGACCTGTGGTCTGGACCTGCCGATTATGAACCCGGGTTCAGCAGAGATGATGCAGGCGGTAGCCGTATATAAGCTGATTATGAACATCGATAAAGGCTCCATGGCTTACATCAAAAACTACAGCGGAGAAGTCGTTACCAGCACGGTATCGGGCAA
Source organism: Emergencia timonensis (assembly GCF_900086585.1). Taxonomy (GTDB): domain Bacteria; phylum Bacillota; class Clostridia; order Peptostreptococcales; family Anaerovoracaceae; genus Senimuribacter; species Senimuribacter timonensis. The sequence continues at coordinate 1,832,921 of NZ_FLKM01000009.1, read as the reverse complement.
TCCAACCTCTGCAGAGAAACCTCAGCAGGAGAGCGAGGTGGAATACGCCATCAATAACGGCCTGGGCGCCAAATGCAGAGAGCTGATAGAAAAAGAGCTGGATAGCAGAGAACCGCTTGACGTGATCAACAATACCTTGATTCCCATCTTAGATCGGGCGGGGAAAGACTTTGAAGCAGGGATCACCTTCATCCCGCAGCTGATGCTCTGTGCCTCTACAGCCCAGCAGGCTTTTGATGTTATCAAGGAGAAGATTGAGGCGGCGGGTACAGAACAAGTATCCAGAGGGACTATCGTCATCGCCACCGTAAAAGGCGATATTCATGATATTGGCAAGAATATCGTCAAAGTCATCTTAGAAAACTACGGTTACGATATCATAGATTTAGGAAAAGACGTAGAGCCGCAAAGGGTTGTAGACGCAGTAAAGGAAAAGGATGTCAAGCTGGTAGGCCTATCGGCGCTGATGACTACCACGCTGCACAGTATGGCGGAAACCATCAGATTACTCAAGACGGCAGCACCTGAGTGTAAGATTATGGTAGGCGGCGCAGTACTGACCGAGGATTATGCCCTGGAAATCGGTGCGGATTTCCATGTGAAGGACGCCAAAGAATCTGCCGATGCAGCAAAGCTGATTTATGCATAAGGGTGATGGAGAGAATGAATGAAAAGTGATGTGAAAAAGGGCACTCTCTGTGCCATCTGCTCAGCTCTGGTCTTCGGACTTACACCAGTTCTTGCCAGCATTACCTTTGATATGGGGAGCAACGCACTGACGCTGACCTTTTATAGGAATACCATGGCAGTGCCCGTTCTGCTGGTCATGCTGCTGGTCCGTAAAATAGATCTGCGGATTAATCGCAGAGAGCTTGTTACCTTGGCCGCTATCAGTGTGGCCTTTAGTGCGCCGACAACATATATTCTGTATGCGGCCTATGACTATATCGGCGTGGGACTTTCCACAACACTGCATTTTTTATACCCCATGTTTACGGTTCTGTTCGCATGGATGCTCTTTAAACAGAAACCAGACAAAGTGAAAATCATCGCACTGATGCTAGCCACCAGCGGCGTCGCTTTGGCTACGGGAAACAGTGACTCCTTCGCTCTGAGTGGAATCATCCTCGCCGTAGCGTCGGCCGTTACTTACGCAGGTTATCTACTGGGAATCGAACAGACCTCTGTACATAAAATGGACTCCATGAAAGCGATGTTCTACATGTGTATATTTTGTGGAATGACAGTCAGCCTTTTCGACCTGCCCAGGGGCAATATCGTATATGCGCTAGAACCGTTGGTACTCCTGTATACGTTCATTTTATCGGTGGCAAATTCTGCATTTGCATATGTACTGCTTATCGTCGGCGTCAAACTGATCGGCGCAGGGAATGCTGCGATATTCAGCATGCTGGAGCCTGTATCTGGTGTGATTGCAGGCGTTATCTTCCTGGGAGAAGGACTGCCTGCATTGAAGCTCATCAGCTGCCTCCTTATTTTAATTGCAGTCGCCATGCCGATTATCAAGGATCGAAATGACAGTTTACATGACGAAACTTGACAGATAATCATTGATTTTAACCTCCAAAAATGGCATAATTAAGTTTGACTGCGAAATTAATATTTGGAGGATAGATATGTTTATTAAAAATTTATTTAAGACATGGAACAAGATCAGTTTGGTCAAACAGATCATTATCGGTCTGCTGATCGGTATTATCCTGGCTTTGACGGTTCCTGAACAGGTATCCGGGATTACGATTCTGGGTGATTTATTTGTAGGCGCCTTGAAGGCAGTGGCTCCTATTCTGGTGTTTTTCTTGGTAATGTCTGCGATTTCCGGACACAAGTCCGGCCAGAAGACCAATATGAAGTCAATTATTATACTCTATCTTGTGGGCACCTTTGCTGCAGGATGTGTAGCAGTAATTGCCAGCTTTATTTTCAAGATAAATCTGACGCTGGTGGAAAGTGCCAGTGATATCACTCCGCCTAGCGGAATTACTGAAGTTTTGAAGACTCTGGTATTCAATGTTGTCGCCAACCCGGTAGACGCGCTTCTCAATGCCAATTATATCGGCATTTTGACCTGGGCGCTGCTCTTGGGTGTTGCTCTGAGATTTGCATCTGATTCGACAAAGAGCATGCTTTCTGATGTAGCGGAAGCTGTTTCCCAGGTGGTAAGGTGGGTCATCAAATTTGCGCCTTTAGGTGTTATGGGTCTGGTGTTTAACGCCATTGCCACCAACGGCATTGAAACCTTGTTCAGCTATGGCAAGCTGATCTTCCTGCTGGTCGGTGCGATGTTCTTTGACGCGCTGGTCGTGAATCCGATCATCGTCTACATCAAAACGAGACAAAACCCTTATCCGTTGGTGTTCAAATGTCTTAAAGACAGCGGTATTACAGCTTTCTTTACCAGAAGCTCTGCTGCCAATATTCCTGTCAACATGAAGCTTTGTGAGGAACTGAAGCTGGACAAGGACACCTATTCTATTTCAATCCCATTGGGTGCTACCATCAACATGGGCGGTGCATCCATTACCATTGCAATTTTGACCTTAGCGGCAACCCATACACTGGGACAGACTGTTGACTTCGGTACTGCGGTAATCCTCTGTGTTTTAGCGGCTGTCAGCGCTTGCGGCGCGTCCGGCGTTGCTGGCGGATCGCTGCTTCTGATTCCGCTGGCCTGCTCTCTGTTTGGTATTCCTAACGACATCGCGATGCAGGTCGTTGGCGTCGGTTTTATCGTAGGTGTCATTCAGGACTCCTGTGAAACAGCGCTGAACTCCTCTACAGACGTACTGTTTACAGCGGCTGCAGATATCGCCAACAAGAAAAAACTAGCGAAGCAATAAATGAACATAAAAACCTGTCTGGCAAAAGCTGGACAGGTTTTTTGCTGGGTCTATTCCTTGTTATTTTTTTTGCAGTGATTTCGAGTAGCTTCTTTATTCGGAATCAGCCTGCTCACGAGGATGCCAGCGAACAAAGCGATGAAGAACGCACCGAACTTCACGTCTACGGCCGTCAAAAATGAAATTTTTCCCCATATCAGTGTCAGGCCAGAGCCGGCAATCAGCGCGGCAATCATACCGCTGCCGGAAGCTTTTCGATCGAGCATAGTTAGCAGGACCACCGGTCCTAAAGACGAACCCATACCTGACCATGCGAAGCTGACCATGTTCATTACTAACTCCCCGGAGTTTAATGCAAAGAGGAAGGTAGCGACACCGACTGAGGCCAACAATAATTTGGAGAAAATAAGCGCTTTTTTCTCATTCATATTTACATTGAAGACTTTCTGGACGATGTCCACGGAAATGGCGCCAGTCACCGCTAATATCTGGTCTGCACAAGTTGACATGATGGCGGCGATTACACCGCAATGGACTAAAACAGAAAGTCCCCTTGGAAGCAGATCATTTACCATGGTGGGGAATAGGGTTTCAGGATCGTCGAAGGTACCTGCTCCGTATAGGCAAAGACCTGTGATGCCGATGGAAAAAACGCCGCCGTACCAGAGGAAACCTGTTACCAGACCTGCGACTCTGCCGGATTTGATATCTTCTTCTTTCTTAATGGCCATGATTTTTCTTGTGATGGTATCCATACCGAAATTCCCCCAAATATAGGAGGACTGGTTAAATACCAGCAGAAATGCACTTCCTGTAGTCAGTCCGCCAAAAAGAGCCATGTAGTCAGGGCCTGATGCAGACAGGTTTTCTAGGAATCCGCCGTTTTGAAATACCTGCACCCAGGCGATGATTGGAAGTACGATCAGGGCGAAACACATGATGACTGCTTGAATTAAATCGTTGTAGATGATGGACCCCAGGCCGCCGAGGGCCGCATAGGCCGTGATGATGACGGCTACGACAATCATGGTCGGAACGACATCATAACCGAAGAGGCTGTTGACCGTTTTGCCTGCCCCGACCAGATTGGATGCTGCATAGATGATATAGAATACTGCAATAATCAAAGCGCAGAGCAGACGGATTATTTTTTCATGGGAACCCCATCTGGCCGCAATGAAAGAGGTCAGAGTCAGCTGAGGGTTTAAATCATTTTCCTTTTTAAATGCTTTTGCAAACCAGAACCAGTAGATAATCAGGGAAAGATATAATCCGAAAAATAACCACAGTCCCGAAATCCCCATGGTGTAGACAGCACCAGTTCCGCCCAGCATCATCCACGAGGAACTGGTCGTGGCTCTTTCTGAGATTGCAATGGCCCAGCCGGGGATTCTGTCTCTGGTTACGTAGAAGTCGCGGTTGTTTCTGTTCCTTTTGTTAAAATATATGCCGATGCAGGCAAGCAGGATGATATATACAAGCACGATGATTAATACGCCTTTACTCATTGATTTCACTCCTTTCTATCCGATGCTAATCTCTCCAGTAAATGTCATCGCTGTGTCTGGTAAAACGGTCAATTCCGTTTTCTGTTACGAGGAAGGTATCCTCAAAATTGTAGGAATTATTGTAACTGCTATAGTATGGAATTTCTAAATTCATAACCATTCCAGGTTCCAGGCAGCTGGTATCGTGTCGGCTTATGGTAGGGTGCTCTTCCCACCAAACATAGCATCCAACCGAATGACCGAAGTGGCCCCGATGGTATTCCGGGATTACGGTTTTCACATTTTCCTCAGCCGCTTTGAAGATATCGCAGAAGCGGACACCTGGCCCTAACATCGTAAAGACTTTTTCAAAGGTATTGTGAAGAATGTGCCAGATTTTGAGCCGCTCATCAGAGATTTTTTTGCCTACGAAATAGGTGCGTGATATATCTGAGGAATAGGCGTTAGAATTGATACCTCCATCCAAGCGGACCGTATCTCCTTCTTTCAGTTTGTAGCACGTGTGAGGCAGGTAAATAGGGGAGAACTGTTCACCGACCACATTACACTGTCTCGTAGAGCAAAATCCTTTTCCTTCGTTGACAAGGCCTTGATTCATCAGGAGCAAAATGTCCTGCTCGTCCATCCCTATTTCGGTATGTTTGGCGACATAACTCATGGCCCGCTGAGAGCCCTGGGCATTTTTCCGCAGCACTTCGATTTCCCAGGCCGTTTTAAATTTCGTGGCCTCCTTGAGCAACTGCGTACAATCCTGCGGCACATCACTGCCGAATTGGTCCTGCAGAAAGAGCATCCTGTCATAGGGGAACATAGGCCTTTCGATACCGATTTTTTTTACATTGCCGATTTTATCCTTGATAAACTCCGCAGCCATGTGAAAGGCCTTGTCCGTATTTGGCTGAGAGTCTTTGATCCGTCCCTCTGCATCGAAGTCCGCGATGTATACGAAAATAGGATAACCTAAGATGTCGATTTCCGGACTGTCAATTTTGGCTGCATTCCCTTCAAACTCGGACATGACTACCGCCGCATTGCCAAACCTTGGAACAATTCCAATTACATTACCGATTGGAATGTTCAGATACATGAACGCGCTGGTTACGCCGGTTGCATAACGTATAGACTCCGGCCTGGTGAGCAGCAGAGCGTCAAAACCTTCCTCTGCCATCAGACCCTGCAGCTTTTCTTGTATCTCTCTTTGATTTCTTTCCATGATTCCTCCTCATCTTTAAAATACTGAAGCATTGTTTTAAGGAGATAAATAGCAAAATTAGTGCCAACTTCTCAGACTGAGAATTTCAACATTTGATATACACATGAAACAAAAAGTGCAAACTTAGGTTTGCACTTTTTGTCAATCAGAGTTTACATGTTTTTATAACATAGGAAATATCGTCCGAAAGAGGAATTTCCGTATGTTTCATTGTTCGCTCCGCTCACTCCTCCAGCCGCTAACGCGACTTTCGCTGTCCGTTTCGCCAGGCCAGCCAAAGCTGGGGCGAAAAGGCAAAGAACGCACCTTGCGAAGAGTCGCCCCTAGTAGGCGACATGTGGAAATAGGAATCTTTGATTCCGTCATTTCCATGTTTTTATAAATTGAATTTCTTTATTTTTTTATAGAGCATCGTGCGTGAAATGCCTAAAGCAGCTGCGGCGGCAGTTTTTGTCTTATGTTTTAGCAGCGCACGGCTGACTAAATCCTTTTCTATCAATTCAAGACTGCCGAGCCCCATTTCTTTTGTTTCGTCAGCGCCTGTCTTCAGAGAGAAATACTGATTAAAGTGACTCCATTTCATCGGTTCTCCGTAGGACATGTTGATTGCCCACTCGATTACATTCTGCAATTCCCGCACATTACCTGGCCACTGATAATCCAGGTTCATCAGCTTGTCTTTGATTTCTTGAGGAATTTCATCGACTGGAATGCCGATTTCTCCGTCTAGTTTCTTTGATATGTCGTCGATGAGAAGGGGGATATCCTCGCGCCTTTCTCTTAATGGGGGAACATGAATCGGTACTACATTGAGACGATAATATAAGTCAGCTCGAAATTGGTTGTTTTTTACCATTTCATGGAGGGGTATATTCGTCGCGGCGATAAATCTCACATCAATATTGATATTTTTTGTACCGCCGATTCGCTCAAATTCCCGTTCCTGCATTACTCTCAATAGCTTTGGCTGCAGGTCATAGGATAGTTGATTAATCTCATCAAGAAAGATACTTCCTTTGTCGGCTTGTTCAAATTTGCCTATTTTCCTCTTTTATCTGCACTGGTAAAAGCGCCGCCTTCATATCCAAAGAATTCTGATTCCATTAACTCATGGGGAATGTTTGCACAATTTACCTTGATAAAGCTTTTGTTTCTGCGAGAGCTAAGGGCGTGAATGGAATGGGCTACTAACTCTTTTCCGCTGCCTGTTTCACCAAAAATTAAAACGGTTGAATTGGATTTTGATGCGCGTCTGATTTCCTCCTGCAGCCTTTTGATGGCGGCGGAGGCACCGATGATGTTGTCGATATGATATTTTGCACCGCTCAACTTAGACAGCTCTTGTTTATAAAAGTTTAATTCCCCAATCAGCTTGTCTACATCGTTTTCGTTCTCACCGGTGATGATTGCGATAATGGCGCCAGCGATGATTTTTCCAGACAAATCGTGAATGGGATTATAGATAGAAAAAGCCCGCTTTTCCTTTCCTCCGCAAGTGGTGATGGTGGAATATCCGGATATGGTCCGGTCTTCTTTTAAGGCTTGTCCGATTTTGGTATCTTTGATAATCTCGTTTACGAAACGGCCATGAATGTTGTCATCTTCAAAGTCGATACCCATAGTCTGGGTCCAAGCCCGGTTGGCATATAGATAACGGCCTATTTCGTCAGTGATGACAAAGCAGCACATGTCATTAAAGACATTGAAAATAATATTCGAATCTAAATTTTTATGATCCATATGATCACCATCCCCGCTATTGTCTTATTTTTACTCAGTATAGCACACCTGCAAGTAAATGGCTGTTTTTTAATTCATAAAAAATTGTGTTCTTACAATTTCTATGAATTAAAAAGCGGGGTGTGCAGAGGGGAATCTCTTCGCCGCCCTAAAGAGGGTTCCGCCTGCAAAGCAGGCGCCGAAGGGAACCCTAGGTTCCCTATCGGAGTGCCTTCTAATTTTTTAAATCGATTCCATTTCATCACGGCAAACGCATGAAAGTAAAAGAGTGCGCCTTCATTTTTCCAAAATACTGGGCATGATGGCATAAAATGCTGCTTAAGCCTACATTCCCGCCTTCATTTTTAATTTTTTTAAGTTTACTTGCGCAGCTCCCTTTGCAAACGCTAGATTCCAATACATAAATTTACATATCATGAAATATTTTGTAAATTCGATGAAAGGTAGCCAGATAAAAAGAGGAATACTCTTGATATAGCGGCATTTTTTACCACCTTTGCGCAAGTAGGACACCAGAATTCAAAATTGAAGGCGGATTGGTTTACAATAATCGAAAAATGTGCCAGTAACAAGCAAAAAAATGAAAATGAAGGCGAAAAATGTTATCATGCGTTTGCTGCGGCTGCATTCTATCAAGCGCTATTGAAAACGCAATCGATTTATAGTAGACTGATAAGAACATAGAGAAAAGAGGAGCAAATACAATGGTAAAAGCAAAATATATCACCATGATAGTAAATAACACGAAAGAATCTGTCGATTACTATTGCAATATTTTAGGGTTCCAGGTGGACAGCGTTTATCATCCGCCGGGAAACACGGAGATTACTTTGATGCGGGGTCCGTCAGAAACCATGATTGAACTGATTCAGTCAAGCCAATTTCCGACGGGTCTGTATTCCATCGGAATGGACGTTGACAACCTGGAGGAAACGATCAAGGAGATTGAAGAAAAAGGTGGGAAAATTCTGATGCCGCCGGCTGCGACCCTAGTAGGCAGAATGACCTTTACGGAAGATCCCAACGGCGTCAGAATTGCTTTGATCGAACACAATATGGATTACGCTTTAAAGAAAGAAGGATGAGGTCATCATGCTTGCATATACGTACATAGAAAAAGGAAGATTTGAGCTGTTGGAAAAAGCAAAGCCGGAGCTGCTTGACGACAGGGACGCTATTGTCAAAGTGACGCTCTCCAGCATCTGCAGCAGCGATTTACATATCAAACACGGTTCCGTGCCGAGAGCGGTACCTGGAGTCACGGTAGGACACGAAATGGTTGGTGTCGTAGAATCTGTCGGCAGCAGTGTTTCAAAGGTGAAACCGGGAGATCGTGTGACCGTAAATGTAGAGACCTTTTGTGGAGCGTGTTTTTTCTGCAAGAGAGGATTTGTCAACAACTGCACCGATCCCGATGGTGGCTGGGCGCTGGGCTGCCGCATAGACGGCGGGCAGGCTGAATATGTTCGTGTTCCCTATGCCGATCAGGGACTGAACAAAATTCCGGAAACCGTCACCGATGAGCAGGCCCTTTTTGTCGGAGACGTTCTTGCTACCGGTTTTTGGGCAACACGAATCTCTGAAATCAAAACGGAAGATACCGTGCTGATTCTAGGAGGCGGGCCGACGGGGATCTGTACTTTGTTGTGTGTGATGCTGAAACAACCGAAGAGAATCATTCTCTGCGAAAAGGACCAAACCAGGCGTGCATTCGTTAATGAACACTATCCCCAGGTTCTGACTGTGGCGCCAGAAGGTTTACAGAAGTGCGTCGAAGAAAACACGGACTACGGCGGCGCCGATGTGGTGCTTGAAGTTGCAGGGGCGGAAAAGACGTTCCGTATGGCGTGGGAAAACGCAAGGCCTAATGCAATTGTAACTGTAGTTGCAATGTACGAGGTATCACAAGTGCTCCCATTGCCAGAGATGTACGGAAAAAATCTCACTTTCAAAACCGGCGGTGTGGATGGCTGCGATTGTGATGAAACCCTTGCTTTGATTGCAGACGGCAAAATTGATACGACGCCTTTGATTACGCATACTTATCCTCTTGCCGAAATCGAAGCTGCTTATGAACGCTTTGAAAGCAGGCAGGGCGATGTGATGAAAATTGTAATCAAATAAGAGCTGGAACACCAACTGTTTATTTTGGAAGCACGATGTTGTGCTTCTTTAATTTATAACTGAGACTTTGCCTTGATATGCCTAGATTTGATGCCAGTTCATTGAGCGAGCTTGCCAGACTTACTTCATTTTCAATACATCGCTTCTCATAAGAATCCACCATTTGCGTCAGGGTTTGGCCAGTACGCACTAATGGAATTTGAATATTGCTGCCCGGTGAACCGCCAAAGGAGATTGGGCTTTGGCTGCATGGCATCAGTGGCGGCAAGTGGTCATAAGTGATATAATCCTCTGTTTCGAAGTTAAAGGCGGCTTCAATAGCGTTGCGCAGTTCTCTCACATTTCCAGGCCAGTCGTAAGAACGTAAACTCAGTGCGACTTTATCAGTGACCCCTTTTATGGATTTTCCCATCTCTTTGTTATAATGATCGATATAATAGTTCACAAGGACGGGAATATCATCAGGGCGTTCCTTTAATGGCGGAACCCGCAGGAGAACCGTTCCAATTCGATAGTACAGATCACTACGCATACGTCCCTGTCTGACACAATTCAGAGGATCTTCATTCATTGCTGAAATAATTCTCACATCCACGGGAATCGCTTTGTTAGACCCTAACCTTGTAACTTTTTTTTCTTCGATAACCTTGAGTATTTTCGCCTGCATACTCATATCCATAGAGTTGATTTCGTCTAGGAAAATCGTTCCTCCATTGGCGATTTCAAATATGCCGGCTTTATCTTCTGCTCCAGTAAAACTGCCTTTGACCGTACCAAACAGAAGTCCTTCCAAAAGGCTTAGGGGAATTGCCGAGCAGTTCTGTGAAAGAAAAATTGAATTGCGCCGTTCACCCCCTGAATGGATGGATTGGGCAACTAACTCTTTTCCTGTACCTGTTTCACCATAAATTAGCACAGAGGAGTTCGTCTTTGTGACAGAAGCAATCTGGTTTTTCAATTGCCGAATCAATAGTGAGTCACCGATGATATCTTCCAGACAATAGAAAGGTTTTTGGAAATCATTTGGAGATTTGACAGAAAGCTCTCGCTTAAACGAAACTGCGTATTTGGCGAAACTTACTGCTCCAACAATTTTACCTCTGATTTTAATTGGTATGGTGTGTTCAAAAAAGACACAAGTTTCTCCGTTAAAGGCAGTCTGTATGGTTTCTTTGCCCAGAGTAGGGAGGCCTTTTAATGCATTGAGTATAGTGCTTTCTTCTGGCTTTCGGTCTGGATACAGCTCAAGAATATGTTTCCCTATGGCATCGTGGACATCAAAAAGCATGATATCAGATGTATAAGCTTTCATGTATCGGATAATTCCCTTATGATCCGTGATTAAGATTCCATCAGAAAATGCTTCCCGAATTGCAGTATTTTCTATGTATTCGTTAAATTCTTTACTGAAAATATCTATGATAACACCTCCTTATTGTACTAATAATTATACACCCATACTCGTGAAAAGAAAAATTTTTTTCTCTAACTCAGGCAAATTATTTTTCCAGGCAAATTATTTTGCCTGTTTCGGGTGAAAATGAAGCCGACCTGAGAACTCTTAATATACTGAAAATTCGAAGAAGTGATTGAAAACTCTTCACCATGCGAAATAATGGCATAGTTGTTGCTATTATGTATCTTGTAAATGAAGATTGATCAATCAAATGCAATTATTCGTCACATAGGAGGTAACATATGAGTAATTTTCTTACCAACGTAGCCGATATCGGAAGTTGGATCTGGGCATACCCATTATTAATTCTAATCGTCATATGCGGCATCGTCTATTCTGTAAGACTCGGATTTTTACAGTTCAGACACTTTCCCTATATCATGAAGCAGACCTTTGGCAGCATTTTTAAAAAATCGGAAGGCGAAGGCACCGTATCGCCATTTCAGGCAGCCGCCACAGCGCTTGCCTGCACCGTCGGTGCATCTAATATTGTCGGTGTTCCTATTGCCATTGCCTTTGGCGGACCGGGCGCAGTATTCTGGATGTGGATGTGTGCGTTTATTGGTATGATTGTAAAATTTGGTGAAATCGTTCTAGGTATAAAATACAGAGAGAAAAACGAAGACGGCGTCTATGTCAGCGGACCGATGTACTATATGTCAAAAGGTTTTCCGAACAAAAAAGCTGGTAAGATTATGGCATGGATGATGTCCTTTACCATGATGCTCTTCGTTCCCTTTACCATTTCGGCACAATCCGTATCTGCAGTGCAATCCGCTGGAACAATTGGCATTAATCCAATCGTAACAGGTGCGATCCTGACCGTACTAATCGGTATTATTACCTTTGGCGGAATCAAGAGAATTGCCAGCGTAACTGACAAGATGGTACCTATCATGGTTATCCTTTACTTAATCGGCGCATTGATTGTCATCGGCATTAACGGAACCGAAATTCCGGGCGCTTTTGCAAGCATCTTTAGATCTGCGTTTACCGGGCATGCTGCTCTAGGTGGTTTTGCGGGAGCCGGCGTGTCTGCAGCCATTCGCTGGGGTTTTGCCAGAGGCGCTTATTCGACAGACTTAGGAATGGGATCTGCTGCAATGGGTCATGCTGCTGCGACAACAGACCATCCTGTCCGTCAAGGTTTTTGGGGCGTATTTGAAGTCGTCGTTTCAGGACTGATGATCTGTACCATGTCAGGATTGACTGTTTTATGCACCGGCGTATGGAATGACGCACCGGCAGAGCAGGCTGCCGCAATGCCTACAATGGCATTCCAGAGTGTTTTCGGAAATGAAACCGGCGGTATTATCGTATCTGTAGCGATGTTGTTCTTTGTCGTATCAACTATGATCGTACAGGTTTATTACGGTGAGAGACAATGTGAATTTTTCTTAGGAACAAAGATTGCCAAAATAGGCAAATTAATTTTCGTTCTGTCCGTATTCCTAGGCGCGGTGCTGAATCTTTCCACCATATTTGCATTCCTGGATCTGATTTTAGGAATCGCATTATTCCCACATCTCATCGCCCTTATCGTCATGAGCGGTCAGGTGGTTGAACTAAAAAATGAATTCTTTACAGACCCGAGATATTATCTTCGTGATGTGGGTGAAAAAGCCAGCAGAAAAGGAAGAGCGAGCTGATTTAGAAAGGAAAAGAAATGAAAAACTATGATCAGGTATATGTAAATGGAAAATTCTTTACTTCCGATGAAAAAAAACTCTATGCGGACGCTATGGCCGTTAAGGACGGCCTGATCGCATGGATCGGTGAAGCCGCTGAACTGGATACGACTGACGAAGAAGTGGTCGATCTGCAGGGCAAACGGGTTTTGCCCGGCATCATCGACAGTCACATGCATCCCGTCATGCTAGCTGCAAATCAGAGACAGATCGTCTGCCTACCACCATACATCAATTCGATTGAAGAACTGATCGAAGCGATAAAAAAGGCGAGGGCAGCACAGGGACCCAAAACCTGGATCTTTGGCTGGGGTTATGATGAAGGAAAGCTGAAAGAAGGAAAAACTCCCAGTCGATATGACTTGGACGCAGGAGCAGACGATGTACCGGTTTGCATCCTGAGATCTTGTGGTCACATGAGATGTATTAACAGTAAAGCCCTTGAAATGGCTGGCATCAACAGAGACACGCCAGATCCAGAAGGCGGGGAGATTATGAAGGATGACCAGGGGGAGCCTACAGGTGTGCTGAGAGAAAACGCGCGATTCCTTTTGTCGGATATTCTGCCAAAAGACAGTGAGGATGCCGTGATTGATAATCTGGTCATGCTTTCTGAACATCTCCTCTCACAAGGCATTACAGCGGTAGGAGATATGGGTAACCTGGATGATACAGATTATTATTATGTATATCAGAAAGCACGGGAAAGAGGCTTTCTGCAAAGAGTCAGTGTATTCTACATGTGGGAATCTTTTAAGAATATATCAGATTTTCAATTCAAGCCGGAGCAGTTGGACAGGAAGGCGCCCGTCAAGGTCTCAGGTCTCAAGATTATCGCTGATGGTGGAATTTCAGGACGTACGGCGTGGTGTAACCGTCCATACCTGGGAGGGGATGGAAGAGAGCAAGGAATTCCCACCTGTACGGAGGACCATATCCGAAGTGCTATAAGGTTTTGTAAAAAATACAATACGCAGCTGGCTGTTCATGCTATGGGGCAAAGTGCGATCGATAGGGCAGTCAATGTCATCTCAGAAGTTGAAGACTGGCTGGACAGTGATCTGCCTCACGCACGGATCGAGCATGCCTCTATGCCGACTGAAAAAGCACTGACTAAGGCGGCCGCTGCAGACATCGCCTTTGTAACACAGCCGGTATTCCTTTATGCAGAAATTGAACGTTATATGGAAAATATGGGACCGGAGTGGCTACAAAGTACTTTCCCGGTTCAAGATATCATGACTGCAGGAATCCGTCTGGCATTTTCTACTGACGCACCAGCTACACCTCTTGCCGACGCATCTAATCCGTTTGTCTGCATGCAGTCGGCAGTAACCAGAAAGGCTCACGACGGTACAGACTGCGGGCAGTATCACAAGGTAGATATTGAAACCGCCATAAGACTATATACCGCCGAAGGCCAGTATGTAATGGGATTTGCTGACAATGGCATGCTGAAGCAGGGTTTTGCGGCCGACTTTATCGTTTTAGACAGGGACATCTTATCTGTTCCTGAGGACACCATCGGGCAGGTTCAAGTAGAAGCAACTTATATTGACGGTCATTGTGTGTATAAAAAATGAGTGCAAATGCACTCATATCGCCCGAAAAGGGCGACGCTTCGCAAGGATAAAAAACAACCCATCGACTGATCTTAGCCGATGGGTTTATCTTTTTAGTCATTAACTTCTGTATGTGTCTGATTCATCATAAAAGTGATGATGGTGCCCGTATATCTTTCCATGCGTTCTTCATTGACCGTGACATTGATGATACTAGCTTTTTTGTTTAGCTCATATACATAGCTTGCATTGGTAGCAGGCACGCAATCCTTAAATTCTATATCGGCATCGGCATAATCGCTGAAAGCGGCGGACACTTCTTTGGCAAAGGCAGATTCCATATCGCTTGCAAATCCAGGCTGCTCGTCATATTTCTTGTATTTTACACCGGACAAGCCGCAGATGGTCTTATAGGTGTTGTCAATCTCTGACATGTTGGACTTGGATAGGCTGTTGCCGACGGCAGAAATAGTGTAAACGCCATCCTTGCTGTGAATAGATCCGATACTTGTGATAGAAATCAGATTGTCGTCGTCATCCTTGTAATACACGCCGTCCAGGAGGGTATACAAGAGACTGACAAATTCGTTCTGGTATTCTTCTGTCACGACATTTTCCGGCACTTTCACTTCAGTAAAGGTGTAAGTTACATCGGGATAATCATCCAGATAATCGTCGTTAAAATTCTCGATTGCCGTTTCCATTCTCGACTCAAATTTGTCGATATCATCCTCATCAATGACGATTGTCATCGACGCTGATTTTGGATAGAGATTTCCACTGCTTCCGCCCGTAATATCCGCCAGTTCATAAATCAGCGCGTTGGTCTTAAAATATGCTAACAAATCTCCCAATTCTTTGATGGGATTAGGGTAAGATGAAATCTTAGAGTCGGGAATGCCGCCAGGCAGACCGCTGATTTTAACCTGATAGGCTTTTTCGCCTCTTGGAGTGGTATATGCTACATTGTTGCTAAAGGTATAAGAAGATCTGGCGCCTGTGTTTGTGGACCACATATTCTTCTGACCTCCGTTGAGACAAAATACGTTGGAATTGTCTTTAAAATACTTGTTGTCCAAAGACTTGATGCCGGCATAATCATGTCCAGATTCACTGGTAAAAATGACGTCTAACTTTCCTGTAGACTCGTTATTCTTCGCAATATATAAAGCCATTGCCATCGGTTCTATGCCGTTTGCAAACTGTTTTGCATCATATGAACAGATGATCACTGTTGGATCAGCTTCTCTGTATTCCTTGCTTGCATTGACGCTCATGATGACATTATCATGGTCGTCGACAGTGTACTTAATTCCCTTTGATTTTGCCCAATTTGAAAGATAATCTCTAATAGCTTCTGTAGAAGTAAGGGTACTGGCCGAATCTTCAAGGTCGGTCTGGTATGCGACGACTTTCTCCTCTATCTTTGACGATAGATCTTCTTCCTCTTCACTGCATGCAGAGAGAAGGAACATAGAGCCTATCATGGTAAATAGCAAAGCTATCGTTGTCAACTTCTTCATTGCCCAATCTCCTTTTATTGTAATTTTTTTGTAAAATTCATAAATAATCATTTATTTTGTATGAAAAATCATATATAATGATAACATAATCGTGAAGAAATTAGTAGCGTTTTTATGAAACTTCACATAATCTTAAGATTTGAACGGGAGATAACGAGATGGAATCAAAAAATTTAATTGTGAGAGAAACTGTATTTGACGACTGCAAATACTTTGCTGAATGGGAGACATGGCCTCAGGTTACAGAGTTCTTTACAATGGATGAAGAGAGATCCTACGAACAGGTGGTTACTGAGTTCGTAAGGAATAACCTCGACCCGTCCAAGCTGCAGTTTACTATTACCCTCAAGCCACAGGACAAGCCCATCGGCAAGATTTTTTTGTCAAGGATCAACAGAACAGATGATTCCCTGGATATTACCAGGATATACATCGCAGATGTGAACCAAAGGGGAAAGGGTTATGGCGAAGAAGCGCTTCGTCTAGTTTTAGAGTTCGCGTTTATCAATCTCCACATGGAAAGAGTCACGATAGATCATTTTGAGAAGAACAAACCCGCTGCAGCATTATACGAGAAGATTGGATTCCAGACGGAAGGCCTGATGCGTAATGCCGGAAAGAAAAACGGAAAATATATCAATCTTCAGCTGAAATCCATGCTGAGGGCAGAATATTATGACAAAATTCATACAAAATAATTAATAATATTTTACGAATCCGCAAACCTATGCAATCACTAAAGCTGGCTGATTATAAGCCAGCTTTTTCGATGAAAACGATTAGATTCAATATTGACCAAAGCTTGTAAAGATAGTATAATTTGTTTGGATAATTTGGAAAAAGTACTATATATTGTGTGTTACGAAGGAGAAGAGACTAAATGGAACGTATCATGAAGATTATTAAAAGAGACGGAAGGACTGTGGAATTTGATGTAGATAAGATTGCGCAGGCTATATTTAAAGCAGCTCAGGTACTGGGGGGAAAAGACCATGAGATGTCAGAATATCTAGCAAAACAGGTAGAACTGTATCTGCTGGAAGTATGCCACAATTCCTATCCTACTGTTGAACAAGTTCAGGATGCTGTTGAGAAGATTTTGATCGAAAGCGGCCACGCCAGAACTGCAAAAGAATATATTCTGTACAGAGCAGAGCGCACCAGAGTGAGGGATATGAATACCAAACTGATGCGCATTTATGAGGATCTTACATTTAAAGAAGCGAAGGATAACGATGTAAAACGAGAGAACGCCAACATTGACGGCAACACCGCTATGGGAACCATGCTCAAATACGGCTCCGAAGGCGCTAAGGAATTTTATAAGATGTATGTCATCAATCCAAAGTATGCGAAAGCTCATGAGAATGGAGATATTCACATTCACGATATGGATTTCTACACCCTGACTATGACATGCTGTCAGATTGACCTTTTGGAGCTGCTAAAGAACGGATTTTCTACGGGCCATGGACATCTGAGAGAGCCAAATGATATTGAAAGTTATGCTGCACTTGCCTGCATTGCCATTCAGTCAGACCAAAACGATCAGCACGGAGGTCAGTCGGTACCAAATTTTGATTTCAGTATGGCTCCGGGCGTTAGAAAGTCCTATAAAAAGTTATATTGGACCAATCTGGGCAAAATGCTGGAATGCATGTACGATGTAGAAGACGGCATTGAACAGGCAAAGAAGATTGGAGCCTACATAGAAGAAAAAGAAAACATCTACCCTTGCATGGCATGGGATCATAACTATAAAGAACTAGAACTTAGCCATTTGGAGAAATTTGCCTCACCTGAAGAGGCGAAGAAATTGCAGGAAATGGCTACGAAATTCGCAGATAAGGAAATCAGACGAAAAACATATCAGGCGATGGAAGCTTTGATTCACAACTTAAACACCATGCATTCCAGAGCCGGCGCGCAGGTTCCGTTCAGCTCTCTGAACTACGGTACTGACACTTCCCAGGAAGGCAGACTGGTGATGAAATGCATCATGGAAGCGACAGAAGCGGGGCTGGGAAACGGAGAAACACCAATTTTCCCGATTCAGATTTTCAAGGTAAAAGAAGGTGTCAGCTATAATCCGCAGGATCCGAATTATGACTTGTTCAAGTTGGCTTGCAAGGTGTCAGCGAAGAGACTATTCCCGAACTTTTCATTCCTAGATGCGCCGTTTAACCTGCAGTATTACAGACCAGGACAGCCTGAAACGGAATGTGCCTATATGGGATGCAGAACCAGAGTCATCGGCAACGTTCATGACCCTGCTAGAGAAATCGTCTATGGCAGAGGAAATTTATCCTTTACATCCATCAATTTGCCGAGACTTGCCATCAAAGCGAAAGGCGACGTGGATATTTTCTTCGATGGACTCGATCATGTCATCGATATCGCTATCGCACAGCTCAATGAAAGATTCAGAATCCAGTGCATGAAGAAAGTAAAGAACTTCCCATTCCTTATGGGACAGGGGATCTGGATTGATTCCGAAAAGCTGACCCCAGAGGATACCATAGAAGAAGTCCTAAAGCACGGCACTCTGACTATCGGATTTATCGGACTTGCAGAATGCCTGAAAGCTTTGATTGGCAAGCATCATGGAGAATCAGAGGAGGCAGAGAAGCTGGGTCTGGAAATCGTAGCGTATATGAGAAAACGGATGGACGAGGAAGCGAGAAAGACGGGACTCAACTGGTCGCTGATCGGTACGCCGGCGGAAGGCCTTTCAGGTAGATTTATAAGGATTGACCAGGAGAAATACGGTGTGATTCCCGGCGTGACCGACAGAGACTACTATACAAACAGTTTCCACGTTCCGGTCTATTACGATATCAACGCCTTTGATAAGATTAGGAAGGAAGCGCCGTTCCACGAGATGACCAACGGCGGACATATTTCTTATGTAGAACTTGACGGCGATCCGTTAAAGAATTTGGACGCTTTCGAAAAAGTCGTCAGATGTATGAAGGAGAGCGGCGTCGGCTATGGGTCCATCAACCACCCCGTAGACAGAGATCCTGTCTGCGGTTATACTGGAATTATTGACAACCAGTGCCCAGCCTGTGGCAGAAGAGAGGGCGACGGTAATGAAGATTTCGAGAGAATCAGACGAATCACCGGCTATCTGGTAGGTACGATGGATCATTGGAATGATGCCAAGACCAGCGAAGAAAAAGACAGAGTAAAGCACGGAATCGGGGAAGGATTTGAGAGGCTATGATAGACCGAGAGGAAAGTATCCGCATTGCCGGAGTTGTGCGGGAATCCATTGTGGACGGACCGGGAATTCGATTCGTGATCTTCTGTCAAGGCTGTCCACATCACTGTCAGGGCTGTCACAACAAAGTGACCCACGATTTTGACGGAGGCTATATTTGCGAGACAGATAAGATTTTACAGGCCATCGACGACAATCCTCTGCTCGACGGCGTGACTTTCAGCGGGGGAGAACCCGCCTGCCAGCCCAGGGGGTTTTTGACTTTGGCGAAAGCGATAAAGAAAAGAAATCTGCATATCATGATGTATTCCGGGTATACTTTTGAGGAGCTCCAGGCAATGACGGAAGATAACGAGGCTTTGGGTGAGCTTTTAGATTACGTAGATCTTTTGGTCGATGGAAGGTATGAATCCATTGAAAGAGACCTGACATTATCCTTCCGAGGCAGCCGAAATCAGAGAGTAATTGATATGAAAGAAGCCTGGAAGCGCGGAGAGGCGGCTCTTGCAGAAAATTTCTAACCAAATTATGCAAAAATAACTTGTAAAAGCGATCTATTCTATGATATAATAAACGCTGTGATTAAAACGGCGTTGCCGAAAGGATACGCTTGTTGAGTCATGTGCAAGGATGCGACATTCAAAGGCACATGATGAGTATCGTTCATTCGACTGAACGAGTTATGAATATGTTAAATAAATTTTGAAAAAATGCTACATGCTTAATGATATTAAAGGAGGTGCGGTAGATGTCAAGAAAATGTGAGATTTGCGGAAAAGGACAGGTTTCCGGAAACAATGTATCCCATTCAAACAGACACACTAGAAGAAAGTGGAATGCAAACATTCAGACTGTAAGAATTAACGACAATGGTACAGTAAGAAGAGCTAACGTATGCACAAGATGCATCAGATCCAACAAGATTAACCGTGCCATCTAATTATTTTGGTAACAAGACCCGCTGCTATGGCGGGTTTTTTGTTTGTCAAAAAATGAGTACTACTCTTAGTAGTGATGCGGCAAACTGATGCTGCATAGATCTAGGATACCGCCCAGTAGCAGGAACCAAACCATGAGAGATTGGAAGAGAGCTGCCTTTTGTGGAGGCTTTTTTAATATTTATGACGTTCTGTAAAGTAGCACAAAAACCGATATAAAATGAAGCAAACTGTGACTGCAGACAGGAGACAGAGGCGCAGAATAAAGGAAGAAAAGAGAAACCTTTCTGGGATTGGAAAAGTCCGTTACCGAGGAACGTACATTTGGAGAATAGCAGGGGAAGCATGAACAGGTTAAAATCTGACATAACCAGGTTAAGAAGTTGCATTGTGAGAAAATTTCGAAGGATTATAATGATAATCAAGAAGGAGGTAAGCCACATGAATTGCAGCTTATTAATAAAAAATGGCAGGGTAGTGACAGAAGAGGGCACTTTATCTGCAGACGTATTTATAGAAGAGGGAAAGATCGTACATATTGGAAAAAGCGGTGAGGAAGATAAGGCTGAAAAGGTAATAGATGTCAAAGGACAATTTGTGCTGCCGGGTTTTATAGACCCTCACGTGCATTTTAACGATCCGGGGCTGACGAACAGCGAAGACTTTTATACCGGGACCAGTGCAGCGGCAGCAGGAGGTGTTACAACCGTGCTGGAACATCCGCTGACCTTCCCGCTTCCTGATAACTTGAAAGCGTTTAATGAAAAAAAGGAAATTGCAGAAAGTAAGGCGGTTGTCGACTTCGGGCTGTTCGGTGCATGTTCGGAAAAAAATCAAGGCGAAATGAAGCAGATGATGGAAAGCGGGGCTTCTGCTTTTAAGACATTTCTGACTTACTCACCGGAAATTCCAAAGCTGGACGACGGACAGATTACTGAAAGGATGGCGTTTCTGGCGGACAAGGACGTTATTCTTGCAATTCATTGCGAAAACAACGATATCGTAAACTATTACACCAACGAAATGCGCTGCCTGGGCAGGACAAAACCAGAAGATTATCCTGACGGAAGGCCGGAGATTTCAGAAATCGAAGCGGTTTCAAGAATGACCCTCTTTGCACAGGAGACAGGATGCAAGGTAAATATAGCCCACTGCACTCTGCAAGCCGCAGTGAACATTGTGGATGATAGAAGAAGAAATGGTGCCGATGTCTCTGTAGAAACCTGTCCGCAGTATCTGCTGCTGAACAGAACCATGCTGCCTGAATTAGGCGTGTTTGGCATCTGTAATCCGCCCCTTCGCAGGGAGGAAGAGGTCAGCAAGTTATGGGACTGCATTTTTGATGGGAAGATTGACTGGATCTGCAGCGACCATGCAACCTACACCGTTGAAGAAAAGATGGAAGGAAGAGAAGACATCTTTAAAACGCCTGCCGGTGTGACCAGTGTAGAGCTTTGCTGCCAGCTCTTCTTTAGTGAAGGCGTGATGAAGCGGGGCTTATCCATAGAAGCTTTTGCAGACCTGACCAGTACCAATGCTGCCAAACGATACAACCTGTATCCGCAAAAAGGACATATTGCGGTAGGCGCAGATGCGGATATTGCAATTCTGAATCCGGAAGAAATCTGGACGGTAGATGACAAGAGTCTGAAGCAGATGATGAAGTGGAGTCCCTACAATGGGATGGAAGTCCGGGGAAAAATCACGAAGACCATTGTAAATGGAATAGAGGCTTATGACGGAAAAGAAGTTATTGCAGAAAAAGGCAGCGGACGGTTCATTGCACCGGTACGAAAGGTAAAGTAAATGAGAATTCTTTTGATTAATCCAAATTCATCAGACCTTGTGACCAAAACCCTGGAGGAGGCAGTCAAGCCGTTACAGTATGAGCATCTTCAGATTGATGTGATCTGCTGTAAGAATACGCCGCAGGCGATTGTAACGGCATTTGATGAATTAATGGCAGGGGTGGCTTCCATACAGCTACTGCAGGAAAAAGAAGATGCCTACGATGGAGCGATTATCGGCTGCTTTGCAGATCCTGGACTTCGCGGTGCAAGGGAATTGGTTCACATTCCCGTAGCAGGGCTTTTCGAGAGCAGTACGATCTTTGCTAAATTACAAGGACGAAGATATTCTGTTTTGGCATCAGGAGATGAAAGTGATATTTCGCCGTGGATTGGCAGTATCCGGGACTTAGGCGACAGAGAAAATGCCGCATCTGTCAGATATATAAATTCTACTGTTGAAAGAGCGGTTTCTGCCAAAGAGGAGGACATCCTTTGCGGTATCGAAGCCTGCAGAAAAGAAGACGGGGCAGATGCTGTCATTCTGGGATGCGCAGCTTTTGCCGGAAGAGGAAAAGAATTGTCTGCAAAAGCGGGAATTCCTGTTATCGACGGCATTGAAGAGGCGGTCAGGATGGTAGAAATGATGGTCCATTACCGAAAGGAGGCAGTACAGTGACAGAAGAACTGAAATGGATAGAAGATGCCATTGATGAACTGGGACAGACAGCGATTAAGGAAGACAATACCTACTGGAGAGCCACCTATACAGAAGAAGACAGAAAAGGAACCGCCCTTTTGAAAAGGTGGATGGAGGAAGCAGGCTTTTGTACTTACTTCGACCAGGTCGGCAATCTGTTTGGCAAAATAGAAGGCAATGCTAAAGACGTTGTTTTAACCGGCTCACATCGGGATACGGTCAGAAATGGGGGCAGGTATGACGGCGCACTGGGAATCATTACAGCCATTGCAGCCGGTAAGGCTTTGTATCAGAAAAAAGGCAGGCCGGAACAGACTTTAGAAGTTGTAGCGCTCTGTGAAGAAGAAGCCAGCCGATTCCTGACCGGATATACAGGCAGCCGGGCGATTACAGGAACATTGAGAGAGGACGACCTGTCAGAGAAAGACGAACGGGGGATTTCTTTAAAAGAAGCATTAGAAGCAGAAGGATATTTTGACGGAACCCTTCCTAAGGCCAGGTCCGATATCAAGCAATTTCTGGAGCTTCATATTGAACAGGGCGGTGTCCTTGAAAAGACAGGAAAGCAGGCAGGTATCGTCACTGCTATTGTTGGAATCTTTGCGGGAGATATCTATTTCCACGGAGAGCAGAATCATGCAGGAACTACGCCTATGCATATGCGAAAAGATCCGGTTCCTGCAGCAGCTGATTTTATCTCAGCGCTGAACAGGTGGGCACTGACAAAAGGAACTGACCTGACCTGTACCATCGGCAACATCACGATAGAGCCGGGTAAAAGCAATGTCATACCGGCCCGGCTGAAGCTGACCTTTGATATCCGTTCCGGCAGTCAAAGGCTGCAGGAAGAAGCCCGGGCGAAAATCGAAGCGCTTCTGCAGCAATTCCAAGGATATACCCCGAAAGTGGTGTATGCATGTCAGGATCCGCCGGCTTCCATGGATAGGGAGAATGTGTCTGCTTTGGGAAGACTGGCGAAAGACCAAAAAATCGCAGTGATGACCATGATCAGCGGAGCAGGTCATGATGCCCAGATCATTGCAGAAAAAATCAGAACAAATATGATTTTTGTACCCAGTGAAAAAGGAATCAGCCATTCACCCCTGGAGTTTACCAGTATCAGGAAGATTGAGCCGGGCTATAGGCTGATGAAGGCTTTTCTGGAGCAGGCTGCATGGAAAAAATAGAGAGGAGCAGAAAGATGGAAGACAGATATTTATTTCTGAAAGGCTGTAAAGTCGTCACTGTCAACAGTGGTGATGATATCATCGACGGTGGTGTGGTCGTAACCAAAAATGACCGAATTGATTTTGTAGGAACGGAAGAAGAAGCCAGCAGAAAGTATGAGGATATCCCCTATGAGCTGATGGAATATGAGAACGGGATGATTCTTCCCGGACTGGTAACTTCCCATACACATCTGTTTCAAAGCCTGATGAAAGGTATCGGATGCACATTAAACCTGGATGACTGGGTGACGAAGGTCATTTATCCCATGAGCATGGTGATGAATTTTGATGACTGTTACAATGCAGGAAGACTGAACATTTCAGAGATGATTCGCACAGGCACGACTTGTTTTGCAGATAGTCATTATATCGTACAGAAGGATGAGAATTTCGACGGCATGGCAGCAGCGGCAAAAGAAACCGGCATCCGCGCAGTCCTCTGCCGGGCGACACAGAATATGAAGTACCATCCGGATGTACCTGCAGAAGCCATTGAGGATACGGAAACTGCTTTAGCAAAAACGGAAAGCTGTATCAAAAAATACCATCTGACAGAAACCGGGCGGATCAGAGTAGGAGTAGAGCCAATCACCCCTATTGATTGTAACGCTGAGACCATCAAAGGACTTTTCGCTTTGGCAGAAAAATATGATACCTTGTTCCAGTGTCATGCCGCAGAAAGCATTGGAGAGCTTACTATTGTAAAAAATGCTCATAAAATGGGCATCATGGAATACATGCATTCTCTAGGCGTCCTCTCTCCGAGAACGATGATGATCCATAGTATCTGGATCAGCGCCAAAGAACAGCAGCAGCTGGCTGATACAAAGACCAATGTTTCACATCAGCCCCTTGCAAACATGATCCTCGGTGATGGAATTGCACCGATACCGGAGCTTCTCAGCAGAGGGGTCAATGTAGGCATTGGTGTTGACGGTGCGGCCAGCAACAACAACCAGGACATGGTGGAGAGCCTGAAAGCGACAGCCCTTCTTCACAGGGTGCATACGTTGGACGCAGGTGTGCTTTCTGCATACGATGTCTTAAAGATGGGAACCATGGGCAGCGCAAAATGTCTTGGCTTAGATCAGGAAATCGGCTCTTTGGAGGTTGGAAAGAAAGCGGACATCGTTGTAGTAGATACAGGGTCTTTGCATCTCACTCCAGCTATAGATCCAATTACGAACATGATCTTTTCCGGTAACGGCAGAGATGTGGATACCACTATAGTAGATGGAAAAGTGCTGCTAAAAGGAAAACGCTTTACTTCCCTTGACGAGCAGGAGGTTGTGGAAAGAGCGAGGAAAAGTGCAGAAAAAATGTATACCAATGTGGTACTTTAATTAAGAAGGAGAAAGAAAATGGAATTTTTACAAACCATAACCCCGATTATCCCTATGATCGTTCTGATTGTGTTAATCGTCTGGACGAAACGTATTATGGAAAGTAGTATCGTTACATTGATCCTTGCATATCTCTTAGTTTCACCAAAAGATATTTTAACTAACCTGCCAAACGGCCTTCTGACGACTTTGGTCAGTGATACGTATTCATTTGTACTGGCAGCAGCCTCTATTATGGGAATTTTTGTCCGGCTGATGATTGAGTCCGGAGGTACTATAGGCTTTGGCAAATTGCTTGGTCGTTTTGCCAATAACAGAAAAAAGAGCCTGGTGGCGACTTTCATATTAGGACTTATTGTCTTTATTGATGAATACCTGAATGCGCTGGTTGTGACATCTTCTATGCGTAATCTGACGGATAAGTACAAAGCGCCAAGACTTATGCTGGCTTGCACAGTAAACTCCGCAGGTGTTCCGGCATGTATTTTCGCACCGATTTCAATCTGGGCGATTTACTACATCGGTCTGATTTCTGACAGTGGACTTTTAGAAGGAACTGAACTGACAGGATTGCAGATGTATGTCAGAGTAATTCCGTACATGGTTTATCCGGCAATATTCATGGTCATCATCCTGCTTCTTGCCTTGGACATCTTCCCGAAATACGGACCGATGAAGAAGGCATATCAGAGGGCAGAAGAGACTGGGGATGTATTCCCTGAATCTGGCTGCGTAGGTGTGATGGATGATGACATCAAGGAAGGAAATGTAGCATTTTTCCTGATACCGATGATTACGATCATCCTGATTGCCTATTTTACAGGTGATATCTTCGTGGCAGTGCTGATAGGTGTTGCAGTTATCAGTGCAATGCTGATCTTGTCAAAAAAAATGACAGTATCCCAGGTGGGAGATGCGATTACAGAAGGCGTAAAGGATATGGTATTTATCCTGGTGCTGCTTTTAATCCTCTTCACCTTCACCGAAATATGCTCTGATATCGGTTTTGCAGAATTAGTCGTAAATGCAGTATCTTCTGTATTATCAGGCTGGATGGTGCCGCCGGTAATGTTCATCATCATA
Organism: Emergencia timonensis; assembly: GCF_900086585.1. Taxonomy (GTDB): domain Bacteria; phylum Bacillota; class Clostridia; order Peptostreptococcales; family Anaerovoracaceae; genus Senimuribacter; species Senimuribacter timonensis. The sequence continues at coordinate 1,806,943 of NZ_FLKM01000009.1, read as the reverse complement.
TCTCTGTTATCCTGGATCATGGGCAGCTATTGGGCAACCTCGGCATTGTGTATGCCGATTATGATTCAGCTGGCAGAGCAGATGGATTTGAGCATGCCGTTGATGCTTGGCATATTGATTTCCGGCGCAGTATGTCCTGCAACCTGCTCCTTTACTTCAGAAGCACTGGTAATGTCTTCACAGTCAGCACAGGTACAGCCAGCGGAAATGGGTCTGGCAAATCTGCCATATGCTTTTACCGCGCTTGGCATTTCTACAGTGATATTTGGCGTATTAGGCGTAGTTCTATAGTAAGGCATGGAACTCTCCCCAGCAGGAATGCCCTAGGGGAGGGTTCTTCTTTTTCACTTGATGATTACGGTTTAACCGAAAGGATAAAGATATGAAAACAGTAGACATGATTGTAAAAACAAGACATCTCTTCACCATGGAAGGGGACGGTGTCGGTTACTTGGAAAATACAGCGATGATTATTGACCGAGGCAGGATAATAGATTTCGTGCCGACGGATGCTGCAGAAGACAGTTACCGGGCAGAAGAAGTCCTTGCACTTTTTGACCATGCAGTATTGCCTGGGCTTATTGATGCCCATACCCATGTGGATATCTGTATCGCCAGAGGGCTTGCACAGGATACAGACAACTGGATGTTCTATGGGCTGCAGCCTTTTGAAAATGCCATGGTACAAGAAGATATTGATGCCAGTGTAAAACTGGGGATTATGGAAGCAATCAAGGCAGGGACTACCACCATCGGTGAATTCTCTATAGGAATCGAGCCTGCATGTAAATTCATAAATCAGTCGGGAATCCGTGGAAATATTACTGAAACGGTACGGTCTTTGGAGGAGCGTATCTATCATCCGGGAGAACTGTACGAATTCAATGAAGACAAAGGGAAAAGGAGTCTGGAGAATAATATTGCCATGTACGACAAGTGGCATGATAAAGATCATGGGAGAATCAAAATTCTCTTCGGTCCGCAGGGAGCGGATTTTATGAGCAGAGAACTCTTATTGCAGGTTCGAGAAGAAGCGAAGAAGAGAAACACCAAGATCCATATGCACTTGCAGCAGGGAACCCGTGAAACAGAACAGATTATGATGCGATACGGAAAAAGGCCTGTGGAATGGCTTAAGGAAATCGGCTATCTGGACGAGTCACTGATCGGTGTACATCTTGCAGATTGTACGGATGAAGAGGCGGAATTCGTAGCAGAATCCGGTGCTGGAATGATTGTCTGTCCTGGTTCCATCGGTATTATCGACGGCATTGTCTGCCCGTCTATGGCATTTCAAAATGCAGGGGGATATGTTGCCCTGGGCTCCGACCAGGCGCCGGGCAACAACTGCCACAACGTTTTCAACGAGATGAAGCTGGCGGCTCTGTTCAACAAAATTTCCAAGAAAGATCCAGAGGTGATGCCTGCCTGGAAGGTTTTGCGAATGGCAACCATAGAAGGGGCAAAAGCCTTGGGCATGGATCAGGAGATTGGCTCCCTTGCCTGTGGAAAAAAAGCGGACTTTATTGCAGTCGATCTGAAAAAGCTGACCATGCAGCCGATATTTACCAAACCAATGAGAAATATTGTTCCAAATCTTGTTTACAGCGCGCGGGGTAATGAGGTAATATTGTCTGTAGTAGATGGAAAGATCATTTACAAAGACCAAATCTTGCTGAATGTAGATGAGGAAGCCTGTCTTGCGGAGATTGAAAGCCGGATTGACTGTATTTCAGAAAGAGCGGAGAAAGAATTCGAAGAGATTGCAGGAACCAACTACATCTTTATGCAGGAAGGGAAACTATAGGAATATAAGGAGAGGTATCCAATGCTGAATTATCCGGGGCTGTGCAAAGGCGGCGTTGCAGAAATTAAATCAGCACCATTTCATATCTGCAAAGAGCTTACAATTATCATCATATTGTCAGGCAGACTGCATTTTACAACTGTAGCCGGTTCTCAGATTCTTGAGACGGGTCAGACCGAAATACTCAATGTGAAAGAGCCTGTTATGTTGAAAGGCGAGCCTGCCTGCACTGTTGCCTACTTTAGCTTTGCTTCAGATTTTCTTGAAAAAACAAATATGAATTTTGAGTGGGTGACCTACAACTGTAATATCTGCAATTTCTTTGGTGTACCGGCCAAAAAAAAGCATATCGATTTGCTTACGAGATTGACGGTGCAGGCTGTCACTGCAATGAAGGAAGGGAAAGCTCTTTCGCAGGTTGAGCAGAAGGCAGGGGAAATCCTTGACCTGATCATGGAAAAATTTGATGATGTCGGCCATGTTTTTTCAGAAAGCGCCCAACTGGATATCAGCAAGGAACGGTTCCAACGAATCAGTGCCTATATGATTGAACATGTTTCTGAGCGGATGTCACTCAACGATATTGCACAGAACGAGTATCTCAGCATTCCTTATCTGTCTAAGGAATTCACAAAAAAGCTGGAAAAGAACTACAATGCGATTTTAAATTATTATCGGACGATCAATGCGGTGATTCAGCTTTTAGATACAGAGGACACTCTGACTTGTATTGCAGAATCCAGCGGATTTTCTTCAATCCGATACTATAATAAGGTGTTTAAAGATTTTATGGGATGTCTTCCATCCAAGTTTCGATCCTTCTATAAGGGGAAGGAATGGGATGTGACCGATTTTGATTCAGCTCGAGTGGCACAGATTGCCATAGGAGCGACAGACACTGCGCAGCTTCTGGAATTTACGGAAAGTCATAAAATACAGCATTTCATGTTCCAAGGATTTTCAGAACAGATGGAAACTCGAAATTATCAACTGTCAAATAAATCGACAGAGAAAAAGGTGATTCTGCTCATTGATGACGAAATCGGGAGAAGAGCAGATGAACTGGCAGAAGCGCTTTTGTGCAATGGAAAAGAAAAAGAGCGGATTGTAGGACTACGAAAAGAAGTGCATCAACTGACAGCCGAACAGAATAATTTACAGGTGACTGTACAGGGATCGTGGAGCGTAGAAATTTATGTGATTCTTTCCTGATCGTATTCCTTCTTAATAAAAGGAGTCCCAATGAAAGATGGCACTGTTTTCAGACTTGGAGACTGGACGCTTAAATATGTTTATACACCGGGACATAGTCAGGACTGCATTATGTTGTATGACTGACCGGCAGGAATTTTGCTTTGCGGCGATATGATATTAGTTCCTCTCCGCAATAGGTTAATCGTTTTGTATGTCAAAAAACAGCCTGCTGCCTAGTAGTGACGCAGCAGGCTGATGCCGCACAGGACCAGAACGCCGCCCAATAGCAGAATCCACGCTCTTGGCGGTAGAAAAAATGCGCATACCGTAACGATGCCGAAGACGATGAGGACGAATCCGATGTCTTTGGCTTCTTTATACTTACATATCGGTTTTCTCTTTCTATTATTATTCATAAAAACACCCTGTATATTTTATGAAATAGAGGCCACTTTTGTTACTGTATGTGTTAAAATAGATTCATATATCTATGGAGGTAAGTGATTTGACATTATCAAGAGAAACAGAGTTAGGGACTATTACCATTTCTAACATGCTCTTTGCGCAAATAATTGCAGACAGCTTTAAAGAAGAATCCTGTCTGGGCAAAGTATGGCCGTCGACAAAAAAAGGCCGCCAGATTGGCAACGACGGCAAATACAATCTTTCAGAATTTGCAGGCAACATAGAAGTAGAGAGCAGTTTTGAAGGAAACAGCGTGGACATTGAATTCAATATCATCGTAAAGTTTGGTACAAGCATTGCAAATATCACGAACGATATCAGTGATTATGTGGCAGATACAATTTATAAGAAACAGGGGAAAAAACCAAATCAAATCAAAATCAGAATTGCCGGCGTTAAATCCAGGCAGGTGGCGAGAAGAAATTTAGAGGTTGTGAAGAGATATGGAACTGAATGATAAAGTAAGCAGCCTGAAGGGGATTGGACCGAAAAAAGCAGAGATTCTCAAAAAAAACCACATCTTTACCTTGGAGGATCTGTTGAACTTGTTCCCCAGAAAGTATGAGGACAGACGACAGGAAACCAGAATTGAAGATCTGCAGCCAGGTAAAGAATTCTTAATCAGCGGTAAAGTATTATCACGTCGGTATTCCGGCAATCCATACAAGAAGAATACGCCTCTGACACTTTTGGTGTCGGATGAGACAGGGACCGTGGAAATTCTTTTTTTCAATGGAAGGTATATTGCAAATCTATTTAATGTCAATCAGGATTACTCTTTTTATGGCAGAGTTTCAGAAAACTTTGACCGCAAACAGATGATTCATCCCGAATTTCATCGCATCGGCGACCCCAATGACATCAGAGGAATTATTCCTATTTATCCGCAGATCAGCGGTATCTCCCAAAATGAACTGCGTAAAATTCAATTACAGCTGCAGGAACTGTATCCCCAAGTGGAAGAATGGCTGCCAGATGAAGTCGTGTCAGAAAATCGTTTGGCAAGTCCAGCCTATGCTATAGAGAATATTCATTTTCCCAAAGATGGAAAACAAGTTTTAGAAAGTAAGTTTAGACTCATCTTTGATGAACTTCTTACGCTGGAAACTGGCCTTTTTTATATTAAGAATGAGACGCGAAAAGATACGGGCGGAATTGTCATCGAGGCTGACTGCGCCGACCAATTTATCAAAGACCTGCCTTTTGAATTGACTGCGGGCCAGAAAAGCGTGTGGGAAGACATGAAAAGGGATTTAGCAGCGGACAAGGTTATGAATCGCCTGATACAAGGTGACGTCGGATCAGGAAAAACCGTGGTGGCAGAGTTGGCCATGTATGCTGCGGCCCAAAATGGTTATCAAAGCGTCATGATGGCGCCGACAGAAATTTTGGCCAAACAGCACGTGCAGTCTTTAACAGCAGATTTTGAAAAATATGGAATCTCTGTCGGCCTTTTGTGCAGCAGTATGAAAGCAGCAGAGAAAAGAGAGACGCTGCAGCGATTGGCGATAGGTCAAATCCAAATTCTTGTGGGCACCCATGCGGTGATTCAGCCTGACGTAATTTTTAAGAATTTGGGAATGGTAATAACAGACGAACAGCACAGATTTGGAGTCAACCAGAGGAGCCTTTTATCCAAAAAAGGCAAAAACCCCAATATTTTAGTTATGACGGCTACACCGATTCCAAGGACTTTGGCAGTAATCATTTATGGAGACCTGGACATTTCGCAGATTAGGACCATGCCAAGGGGCAGACAGCCCATTAAAACGATGCAGGCGGATATGGAGAACAGAAACAGGGTCTATGATTTTGTTAAAAAACAGTTGAAGGAAAAGAAACAAGCCTATGTGGTAGCGCCGCTGATTGAAGAATCAGATAAGATTGATGCAAAATCGGCAGAGGAACTGCATAAAGAGTTGAGCCAGAAGTTTGCCGGCTTTCAGGTGGCGTTAATACACGGCGCTATGAAACAAGAAGAAAAAGATTTTATCATGGGTGAATTTTCTGATGGCAACATCGACGTGCTAGTTTCTACTGTAGTAATAGAAGTAGGTATCAACGTGCCCAATGCTACCGTTATGGTGGTTGAAAACTGTGAGCGATTCGGCCTGGCCCAGCTTCATCAGCTGCGCGGCCGCGTAGGCCGCGGCAGCGATCAGTCCTATTGTTTTTTAATTTGCCACAATGAAACAGATGTAGCAAAAGAACGGAATCAGATTATGTGTGAGAGCAATGACGGCTTTGAAATTGCAGAAGCTGATCTGCGACTGCGCGGACCAGGTGAGCTTTTTGGAACCAGACAGCACGGTCTGCCTGAAATGCATATCAGTGATCTGGTCCGTCATGGCGACGTTCTGGAAAAAGCGAAAAACACTGCCAAAGCGATTATAGATAAAGACCCGGATTTAAGAAATCAAAAATATGAAAAGCTGAAAAACCGGATCAGAAAAATGTTCGGCGAAGACATTAAATTAGAACTATAACGCAGGAAGAAATTATCCATATTTTACAAGACATAGAAATCTCCGATCGGGTTAAATTAATAACGTAAACAGGAGGTGAAAAGAAATGAATTTACAGCAGAAAATGAATGTTAATGCTAAACCAGCATTAAACAACCTGAAGACAGAAGTTGCTAATGAACTTGGTCTTTCAAATTACGACCAGGCTGACAAGGGAAACATGACTGCAAGACAGAATGGTTATGTAGGTGGCTATATGACTAAGAAGCTTGTAGAAATGGCTGAACAGCAGTTAGCTGGAAAATAAGGAATCCAATTCCTTAATTAAGAAGTTGTAATAAACTTTTTGCTTAAAGGGGCTGTCTCAATTAACTTTGAGACGGTCCTTTTTCGTTTCTTGAACGACAAATTAATAGCATTCTTTTATAATTCATGGTATACTATTGGTTTAGAAGGCGGTGACAAAGGTGAACGATTTACATAGAAAAGAAGTAGTAACTTGTGAGGAAATGAAAGCACTTGAAACAGCTGCGGACAAAGCCGGTCTTTCCTATTATCAGATGATGGAAAATGCTGGATTTGAAGCCTTCTCAACGATTTTAAAGCATCATCCGCAGACTGAAAACGCCTTGGTATTTTGTGGAAAAGGCAATAACGGCGGTGATGGATTTGTTGTAGCCAGGAAATTATATGAAGCGGGTATACAGACGCAGGTCGTGCTCGTAGAGGGAGAACCGCAGGCAGATGACGCAAAAGCAAACTACCAATTGATACAGGCCAATGTGCAAATTTTAACAGCTGATGTTGCAATTGAGATGCAGGAGTCAGATCTTATCGTCGACGCCATCTATGGGACAGGCTTTCACGGACAGCTCCGCAGTCCTGCTGACGAAATGATTACTTGGATCAATCATTCGAAGGCTTATGTAGCTGCACTCGATATTCCCAGCGGATTGTCTGGGGACATGGAGCCAGACGAGGAGCCTGGAGCTTGTGTTAAAGCAGATTTGACCATCACTTTTCATGCCAGAAAACCAGTACATTGCAGCAAGACGGCAGCCAAGTTTTTGGGTAAAGTCGTTACGGCTGATATTGGCATAGGAGAAATTATAAATGAACGGAGATAGATAATGAGGATTATTACTGGAGATTACAGGGGAAGAAAGCTAGAAACTCCTATAGGCGTAGACGTAAGGCCTACGACAGATAAAGTAAAAGAAGCGATTTTTAATATTTTGATGAATGATATTTGGGATTCCGTATGTGTGGATCTCTTTGCAGGAACAGGCAATCTGGGTTTGGAAGCGTTATCACGAGGCGCTAAGAAATGCTATTTTTGCGATAATTCCAGAGAAAGCCTGAATCTGATTAAAACCAATATTGAGAAATGCGGTGCCCAGGATCAGGCCGTCGTTCTTGCTGGCGATTACACCAAAGCCCTGAGCAAACTCAAGGAACAGGCAGATGTCATTTTCCTCGATCCGCCATACCAGGCGGGCTTCTATGAAAAATGTCTGGAACTGATAGATTCCCTTGATTTATTGACAGAGGACGGTATAATAATAGCAGAACACGGTGTGCGTGACCAGGTGCCCGACCAGATCGGACGTTTGACGAAGGTCAAGGAGAGAAAATACGGTAAGATTTTGGTCAGCATTTACAGATGCGCAGCGGAGGATGAGGAATGACAAAAAGGGCTTTATATACAGGATCCTTTGACCCTATGACCAACGGGCATTTGGATATTATTACCAGATCGTCGAAGATGTTTGATGAATTAGTCGTCGGCGTTATTGTGAATCCAAACAAAAAACCGCTGTTTACGCAAGAAGAGAGGGTCAAGCTGATAGAAGAAGTCACTGCTGACTTACATAACGTGACTGTTGAATGCTTTGACGGACTTTTGGCCGACTATGTGAATAAGAATCACTTTGACGCAGTGGTCAGAGGCCTTCGGGCAACATCGGACTTCGAGTATGAAATACAGATGGCACAGATGAACGCCTGCCTCTTTGATAAAGGCATAGAATCTGTATTTTTGATGACTAGTCCAAGATATTCTTTTATCAGTTCAAGTATGATTAAAGAAGTGGTCTCACTCAATGGATGTGTGGACGGATTAGTGCCTGAAATCATCCTCAAAGAGATCAAAGCAAAATATACAAATTAGCTTATACGACAAAACGCAGCTAAATCACAGATTTAGGCGTTTAAAGCATAAGGACTCCCAATCGATTTCTTGTCAGAAATCGGGGCGAGGACCATTATACGACAAAACGCAGCTAAATCACAGATTTAGGCGTTTAAAGCATAAGGAGTTTCCAGCAATTCGTTTCACGAATTAAGGCAGCTCCATTAGGAGGAGAAGATGACTGTATTAGAATTATTAGAGGAGATTGAGGATATCGTCGACACTGCCCCTGGCTTGCCACTTACCGGCAAGATCATGGTAGATGCAAATGAAGTGCTTGAAATTGTAAGGGAAATCAGATTGAGTCTTCCTGATGATGTACAACAGGCAAAATGGGTAAAAGATGAAAAAGAGAGAATCTTAAGCGAAGCGAAATCAGAATATGAAAAGATTATCATCGAGGCCAAAAAACAGGCGGACTATTTAGTTGAGACTGATGATATCACCCTTAAGGCACAGAAAATGGCCGAGGGAATACAGAAAACTGCAGAAGATTACGCCAAAGTTCTTAAAATGCGTACATATGATTACGTGGACAAAATGCTTTTTGATATGCAGGCCAAGATGGATGACTTAAACCTCAAATATTTTGGCGAAATGTATGCAAACCTGGAGAAATCCTTTGAGGATATCAACGGCGTCCTGCAGGGCAACAGAGACGAAATCAAAGAGATGGCATATATGACGCAGAATGGACAGGACGGCGTATTTGTCAGAAGAGAAGATGAGGACGAATAAATAGTTGAAGGTAGAGCGGGCAGCGGAGTTTTCTGTTGCCTTTTTTCATATCACGCTTTGGGAGAAAAGGATGAAGAGAATACTGTTAATTGAAGATGATAAGGATTTAAATTTAGGACTTACATATGACCTGAGGTCAGAGGGATACCAGGTGTATTCGGCCAGAAATCTCGGCGAGGGCATGGCGCTGCTTGAAAAACAAGAGGTGGATCTCCTTCTTTTAGACGGCAATCTGCCAGATGGAGACGGGTTCGACTTTTGCAAGGCGGTCAAAACGGAAGGTGATCTGCCTGTCATTTTTCTGACTGCAAGAGACTTGGAAACAGATGAAATCACTGGCTTTGACTGTGGAGCCGACGACTATATTACGAAACCCTTCAGCATGGCCGTTTTGCATAAGAGAATTGAAGCTGTCTTCCGCAGAGGCGGTCAAAAGTCTGGAAATAGCAGAAGTCTGTATGACGACGGATATCTGCTAATTGACTTTGACGGCCTGACAGCATATAAAGAAGGAAGTGCTCTGACGTTGACACCTACAGAATTCAAACTGCTCCGGCTGCTTATTGCCAACGATCAAAAGGTGGTGACCAAAACTTTGATATTAGAAAAGCTGTGGGATAATGTCGGAAATTTCGTCGATGAACACGCTGTTGCAGTCAATATCAACAGGCTTCGCAAAAAACTGGAAGACGAGACACACCAGTATATTAAAACCATGTACGGCATGGGATATCAGTGGAAGGGGCAGCAAAAATGATACCAGTCTTCTTATTAGTCGCTGCAGGCCTGCTTTTTATTGCGTCAGTGGTTATGATGGCCTATGCGAGATATTGTTTCGTGACCTATTCGAGAAAACTTTCAGATTGTTTAGATGGTATGATTGCCGGAAGAAAGGATATAGAATTTGAGGAAGAAGAGGACAGCCTGATTGGCAGAGTGCAGGTCCGAATGCGGCAGCTTTATGAAATCATGCAGAAAAGAACTGAGGTTAGTCAAAGAAATCAAAAAAACCTTGAGAAGACTATCTCTGATATATCTCATCAACTGAAAACCCCTATTGCCAGCATCAGAACGTATCAGAATATCTTGCTGCGTCCAAATATCGACGAAAAAGACAGAATGGAGTTTCTCCACAATGCAGAAAAACAGGTTGATAAACTGGAGTTCCTAATTCAGGCGATGATTAAAATGTCTCGCCTGGAAACTGGCATTGTCAACGTATCTCCGATGAAAGAATCTGTGTACCAGCTCATTGAAGCAGTCGTCTGTGACGCCGCGTTAAAGGCCGAGGCAAAAAACATCGGTATCTCTGTAGATTGTGATCCTACTTTGACCGCGTATTTCGATAAGAGATGGACGACAGAGGCTTTGTTCAATATTTTAGATAATGCTGTGAAATACACCGGAAATGGCGGAAATGTCAAAATTTCTGCCAGTGCTACAGACTTCTTTGTCAGAATCCAGGTAAGGGACGATGGCAGGGGAATCGAGGCCGCGCATATTACGGAAATTTTTAAACGGTTTTATCGGGAACCGTCTGCTGCAGAATCGGAAGGCGTAGGAATCGGTCTCTATTTAGCGCGAGAAATCATCACCAAAGAAAAGGGATTTATTGAAGTGAGGTCGAAACCTGGTACCGGCTCTCTCTTTTCTCTCAATCTGCCTATAGAACCATAGACAAATTTGATTATCTCAATGCTGTGATTATTTTGAGAACAGAATGAGATAATTTTTTTCTATACTGAATGCAACCTAAGAGAAAGGACATGAAGTCAATGAGTCATATATTAGAAGCGACGGGATTAAAGAAATATTACGGAAGCGAACCCAATGTCACGAAAGCCTTAAACGGTGTCGATCTTTCCATCGAGCAGGGGGAATTCGTTTCCATCATTGGAACATCAGGAAGCGGAAAATCTACACTGCTGCACATGCTGGGCGGATTGGATGTGCCAACGTCGGGAAGTGTCGTCATCAGAGGGAAGGAAATTGCCAAGATGAACGATGAGCAGCTTTCCGTATTCCGCAGGAGAAACATCGGATTTATCTTTCAAAATTACAATCTGGTGCCCATCTTAAACGTATATCAAAATATCGTCCTGCCTATCGAATTGGACGGAGGGAAGATAGATCAGGAATACATCGACAATATCGTTCGTTTATTACATCTGGAAGAAAAGCTTTCTAACCTTCCCAATAATCTATCAGGAGGACAGCAGCAGCGGGTTGCTATTGCCAGGGCTCTGGCCAGTAAACCGGCCATTATTTTGGCAGATGAACCCACTGGTAATTTAGATTCCAAGACTTCACTGGAAGTCATGCAGCTTCTGAAGCTGACCATGGCAGAGTTTAATCAGACCTTGGTGATGATCACCCATAACCCGGAAATCGCTCAGGTTGCTGACCGCATGATCCGCATCGAGGATGGAAAAATCATCAATACAGACAGGGAACGGTAGGAGGCGGAAGATGTTATTAAAAAACGACAATCGTAAATTTATCAAAACCTTGTCAGCAAGCTGCCTCAAGGCTAATAAAAATAGAAATAGAATTGCAGTCCTGGCAATCATATTAACAACCATTCTTTTCATGGCTGTTGCCACGGTCTTTCAAGGGTCTGAAGAGACAATCAATCAGCAGTCTTTAAAAATGGCAGGAAACAAGTACATGGTTGCTGTAAATTATCTGGCCAAAAGTGACGCGGAGAAAATCAAAAATCACCCTGATTTCATTGAAGCGGGGCTGAGCCGTACCATCGGCACCGTACAAAACAGAGAATTAACCAGCGTTACGGCAGAGCTGATGTGGACGGATGAGAACTATGCGGATAACACCTATAAGACGCTTATAAAGGGAAATCTGCCGAAGAAAGAAAACGAAGTTGCTTGTGATACGGAAGTGATTCGCAAGCTTGGAATTTCAGACAAGGTCGGCACAAAATTTGTGTTGAAATATGAGATCGACGGGAAAATAGCAGAAGAAGAAATGACCCTTTGCGGCATCTGGCAAGGAGAGAAATATGAACAAAAAACCCAAATCTTGATCTCAGAATCATTTGCAGATGACAGAAGTGCTGACGAGACTTATACTGCAAGCGGAATCTTTGATGCAGCTGACAACTTGGGAAAACATCTGGATCAGGTATTAAGAGACTCTGGAATGAAACCCAGAGAGACTGCCCATGATATCTGCCAGGGTTATCTTTATCAACAAAGTGCCGACGGAGGGACCATCTTCAGTGTTTTTATCAGTATTCTGCTGATATTGGCCGCAGGCTATTTGATTATCTACAATATCTTCAGAATCTCTGTAATGAAAGACATTCGCCTGTATGGACAACTGAAAACCATAGGAGCATCACCAAAACAGATTAAATACATGGTGAGAAGACAAGGAATGAAGCTGCTGATTCTGGGTCTGCCTGCAGGTCTTATACTGGGATGGCTTGTCGGAAATCTGCTGCTCGTCTTTGCGATGAAGAGTTCCAACTTTAGTGAGCCTGACTTCGTCATACCGAGTCTGTTGGTATGGGCGGCTGCTGCAGTCTTTACCTTTGTAACCGTGTGGATCAGCTGCAGTCAGCCGGGGAAACTTGCCGGCAGCGTATCGCCGGTGGAAGCGCTTCATTATCAGGAAAAAGAAACGTACAAGAAGAACAGACAGAAGGGGCGGACTTCGAGCCATCGAATTGCTTCTATGGCGCTTGCAAACTTAAACCGCAATAAAGGAAAGACTGCTTTGGTGGTGCTCTCTATTTCCATCGCCATCATTCTGCTCAACAGCGTCATGAACATCTCTCAGTGCTTTGACGAAGAGACTTATGTGCGCCGAGATGCGATTGCGGACTTTAACGTGTCTAGCAGTGCATGGAGCAAATCTGCAGCCAACAGTGAAAAAGTGGTCCCTGCAAAATTTGTAGCGGACATCAAAGAAAAGGAAGGCGTAAAAGATTTGGGTTTCGTCTATTACCGCCCGGTTGATTATGACAAAGAAACTGCGGAAAAAAAGGAAATGATTCGCATCACAGCGGTAAATGGAATTGCAGCATCAGAAAATCTTGAAGAATTTGATGCGCGCAGACAACTTTTTGGTTTTGACGAGCGTGCTTTGCGTCGTTTGAAAACGATAGAAGGGAAAGTTGATTATGAGAAGATGAATAAGGGAAACTATGTCCTGATGGCTGGATTTTTGAGCGACAAAGGTGAGTACGATCAAGAGGCGCAGGAATTTCATGCGGGTGATCAGGTCAGTCTCGACATAGGAGGAACTGTGAGAGAATACACAGTCATGGCAGTGGTGGGCGCGCCTACCCAGCTATTGACTGATTACAGCTCCGGTGGGTATGAAAGTGTTATTTTGCCGGCTGAACAGTTTCTGAAAATATATCCGCAGACGAGAGAACACCCTATTCACTGTATTTTTGACGCAGAGGAAGATCACTTTGCATCCCTGATGAAATACGTAGACAGTTATAGCCGAAATAATGGCATCAGTGTCATGACAAAGCAGAAAGCCCAGCAGGATTTCAATGACATTACGGCCACATACGATGCCAGTGGAATGATACTGGCTTTGATTTTTGGAATCATCGGTCTTCTGAATCTGCTCAATGTCATCATGACAGGAGCCATAGCGAGACAGAATGAATTTGCTGTGATGAGAAGTATCGGTATGACGAGAAAACAACTGAGAAGGCTGTTTATATTTGAAGGCGTATCTTATATGGTTCTCGTCATGATCTGCGGGACGTTGGTCAGCGGACTGCTGTCAGTAACAGCCATAAAATCCATCGCCGCCAGCTTCTGGTTTTCACAGTATCATTTTACAATTTTGCCGGCTTTGGCGGTTTCAATACTATTTGTTCTCTTTGCAGCGATTATGGCTTACGTCGTTGACAGAATTTATAATAAGGGGAATATCATCGATAATCTGCGAAAAGTAGAGTAGCAGGCGAATTTACACATAAAACCCATGGTTAGAGAATAATCTCTACTATGGGTTTTAAATTTATTGGAAAAAACAAAATAGTAATCGGCGGAGCAATTCTCTGCTGTCTGATCATGGTGGTATTTCCGGAGGTCACGGCTACAGCATCTAAGGAGGCTATCAATCTGTGGCTGAATTCAATCGTACCGACACTGCTGCCATTTTTCATCGTGGCAAATTTCTTAAAAAAGACCGGTATCGTCAATAGAATCTCACCAAAGGTTTATCCCTTTGCCATGGCCCTTCTATCGGGTTATCCTATGGGAGCGAGAATTACTGGCGACTATTATCGAGACGGGATGATCGACAAAGAGCAGATGAAATGGATTCTCAGTTACAGCATGGTGACTGGGCCAGCCTTTTTGATTGGCGCTGTCGGCGTCGAGTTTTTAGGCTCCCACAAATTAGGTGTCATTCTGGCAGTGAGCCACTATGCAAGCGCTATCGTCAACTGTGTATTTTACGGATTAGGGACCGCTTCAAAAAAACCGCTGCGGAGCAACAACGTGGCGAGAAATGAAAGCTACTACAACATCTTGACCGACGCAATTGTCGACAGCTTCCACTCCATTGCAATTATCCTGGCATATATCGTCATGTTTATGATCGCCACGGATTTATTGCAGTTTTCAGGAATCTTCATGTTTATCAATAGTCCGGAAATCGTAGCAATCGTTAAAGGCGCTTTGGAGATGACAGTAGGTTGCAACAGCTTAATGGTATGTGGCTGCAGCGATACACTGCGGACGACTTTGGCATCTTTTATTATAACCTTTGGAGGACTATCTGTTGCTGGTCAATCTATGAGTATGCTTAGAAATTGTGATATCGGGTTTGGTCAAATCTGCAAGATGAAACTGTCGCAAGGAATCATCGGCGCAATCTTTGCTTTTTCAATCTGCAGTTTTGTGGTATGATAAACGCATGAAGAGTTTAGGAATCATAGCAGAATTTAACCCCTTTCATCAGGGGCATCAGTATTTAATAGAAGAAGCCATGAAGCAGACCGATTCTGAGGTCTGCGTCGTTGTGATGAGCGGCAATTTTATGCAGCGGGGAAGCTTTGCCGTCAGCGATAAGTGGATACGGGCGGAGGCCGCCGTCAAAAAGGGTGTAAATTTAGTCGTAGAGCTTCCCACTATTTTTGCATGTAATAGTGCTGAATATTTTGCGAAGGGCGGGGTTGAGGTCCTGGAAGGATTTGGATGTATCGATTACCTGGCCTTTGGCAGTGAAAATGGAAACTTAAGAAAACTGCAGTCTGCAGCAGACTTTTTAAAGGAGAATGATGAAGTTCTGCACTGCCAGATACAGGCTCTGATGAAACAGGGCAATTCTTATCCAAGGGCGCGACAGATTGCTGCGGAGGAATTACAGCCGGATTTTGATGCGAATCTGATCAGTGAGCCAAATAACATCTTAGCTCTCGAGTACCTGAAACAGCTGAAGACCTTGAAGCCCTTTACCGTCAAACGAAAGGGCAGCGGCTACCATCAGTCCGCCTCGATGATAAGAAAGGAATTGACGGCTGAAAATCCGCAGAAGTTTGCGGTGATGAACAAAACTTATTGGGAACTGGTGGCAGCGAAAATCTTGCAGACTGACAGCAAACGGTTGGAAGAAATCTTCTCTGCGGGGGAAGGTCTGGGAAATAAGCTGAAAAACGAAATCCGATATGCATCAACTGCTGAGCAGCTTATAGAAAGGATTAAGTCCAAGGCATATACTTATAGCCGCATCTGCAGATTACTGACCCAGGTTTTATTAGACATCGACAGAACGACAGTCACAAATGCCGCTGGATATATACGCATTTTGGCTTTCGATAATATCGGCGCTAAGTTCATCAAAGAAGTGAAGAAAAGAGACTGCGCTGCGCTGCCGATCATCACCAATATCAATAAAGAATTGCCGGATTACAAGGAGATACAGGCAACGTTAGAAAAGGATATTCTCGCTTCTGATCTGTATCATATCATCACAAAAAAAGACCTGTATGATTATTCAGATTTTGTTGTAAAACCATATATGAAACTGTAAATACCCCTTGATTAACCGATGTTTTGGGTGTATAATCTTATGGTCACTATACCAAATATTAACACGGAGGATTGGAATGAAAGTATTAGTAATAAATTGCGGCAGCTCTTCACTGAAATATCAGGTTCTGGATATGACCAATGAAATTCTGCTGGCAAAAGGATTAGTTGAAAGAATTGGAATGGATGGTTCTGTAATCACTCACGAGAAGATCGGAATGGACAAGATCAAAACAGAAGTTCCGATGAAGGACCACAAAGATGCAATCAAGCAGGTTTTGGATGCAGTTCAGAACGAAGAGTACGGCGTAGTCAAATCCATGGACGAAATCGGCGCAGTCGGACACAGGGTTGTACATGCCGGTGAAAAATTTGCAGAGTCTGTTTTGATTGACGATGCTGTTATCGCTGCATTAGAAGAATGCGTTGAATTGGCGCCGCTTCACAATCCGCCAAACCTATTGGGTATCGCAGCATGCAAAGATTTGATGCCGTTCACACCGATGGTAGCTGTATTTGACACGGCTTTTCATCAGACCATGCCGCCAGAAGCATACCTGTATGCGCTTCCTTACGAATATTACGAAAAGTATGGAATCAGAAAGTATGGATTCCACGGAACTTCACATAAATACGTTGCCCAGAGAGCAGGCGCAATGCTTAACGTAAATATTAACGATCTGAAGCTGATCACTTGCCATTTGGGCAACGGCGCGTCTGTTTCGGCAATTAAACACGGCAGATGTATCGACACATCTATGGGATTTACACCGCTGGAAGGTCTGGTAATGGGTACTCGCTGTGGCGATATTGACCCGGCTATTGTAACTTATATCAGAAGGAAAGAGAATCTGCCGCAGGGTGTCGCTAACGAAATTCTCAATAAGAAATCAGGCGTTCTGGGCATTTCCGGCGTATCCAGCGATTTCAGAGACCTAGAAGATGCAGTTGCGGAAGGAAACGAAAGAGCTGCGCTGGCACTTCGTATCTTTGCTAAGAAAGTTAGATTCTATATCGGTGCGTATATAGCAGAGATGAACGGCGTAGACGCCATCGTATTTACAGCAGGCGTCGGTGAAAACGATGTCAACATGAGAGAATTAATCTGTACCGATATCGGAAATCTGGGTATCAAGCTTGACCTGATCAAAAACAAGGTGAGAGGAAAAGAGACCATCGTATCCACAGAAGATTCAAAAGTAAAACTTCTCTTGATTCCGACTAACGAAGAACTGATGATTGCAAGAGACACATATAATATCGCAAAGAAAGTAAAATGATGTTGACATTCTAACGTTTTAAGTATATACTTTAGGAGTTGACGAAAAATATGTACGTTGAAATCCGGCCAAATGGAAAATTGGGGGATTTCCAGCATAAGTTCTGCCTTACATCTCGCGTTACCGCTTCTTGGGCAGAGTGTTATGCTTTTCATATAACCAAAAGCACGAGGAGGTGTAGACAATGGCAGTTCCAAAGAGGAAAACATCGAAAGCTAGAAGAGACAAGAGAAGATCCCCGAACATGAAAAAATCTTTACCAGGACTTTCAATTTGTCCACAGTGTCACGAGCCAAAACTTCCACACAGAGTATGCCCTAATTGCAACTATTATGACGGCAAGGAAGTTGTTGCTGAAGCTGTAGAAGCTTAAGATTATAGAAAAAAAGTACTTTTCCTGAGTGTGCGCACACTCAGGTTTTTTGTCGTTCTAAAATGAATGCTTACTGCACGGCCGGATGTTCGGCCGTGCAGGCAGTTCCTTGCAATTATAGACAAAGGGATTCTAGTTATACTCGAATTCCATATCTCAGCATTTCATCGTAGAGCCAGTAAAGCGTCTCGTTGGTTGGCTCACACATTGGCATGCGGTATTCTTTTTCGATATACCCCATCATATTCAGTGCTGCTTTGACCGGAATTGGATTGACTTCGCCAAAGACTGCTCGAATCAGAGGTACCATTTTCAGCTGCAGCTTCGCCGCAGATTTATATCTTCCTTTAAGAAAATCGGTGGTCATTTGATGGTAATCAGCTGGGATTATGTTAGCGACTGTTGAGATACATCCGACGCCTCCAATAGACATGATTGGAATTGTCTGATCGTCGTTGCCTGAATATATGTCAAAATCACGACTTGTCAGGGACGCGATACGGGCAATTTGTGAAATATCGCCGCTGGCCTCCTTGATCCCGATAATGTTAGGATGCTTGCTAAGCTCCTTTACTGTGTCCGGTTCTATATTTACGCCTGTTCTGCTCTTTACAGAGTAGAGAATGATGGGCAGGTCTGTATAGTCTGCAATCATATTATAATGACGTATTAAACCCTGCTGGGTGGCCTTGTTATAATATGGTGTCACAACGAGCAGACCGTCAGCGCCGGAATACTGGATTTCTTTAGAAAGATACATGGAATGAGATGTATCGTTGCTGCCAGCTCCGGCAATGACTGGAATACGCCTGTCAACTTTCTTTACGGTAAATTCAATAACAGAGAGTTTTTCTACGGCAGTGAGTGTCGATGCCTCGCCTGTAGTACCGCAGGAGATGATAGCGTCAGTACCGGACTCAACGTGCCATTCAATGAGTCTTTCTAACGCATCATAATCTATCCGTCCGTCCTTAAATGGTGTAACCAGGGCTACACCGGAACCTTTAAATAATGACATAGGCTGCTCCTTTCTTAAACTTTTTTTACTCTTTTCTTATAGTATTCATAAAGCAAATAATTTGTTAACTTTTGCTTACTTCGGTACAAGGTCAGAAGATCTGCTGTTTTCAAGATTAAGACTGCAAAATAATTTGATGTATTATAGTTCTCTAAGTGGGAATTAAATGAAAAAAGGATGAATCGTAAAATTTGTGTTAATTTTTTGTGATTTCTATTGATTATTTATAATGTAAATATACAATAAGGCTATACTAAGCAAGGATTCTAAAGAAAGGAAATAATATGGGACTATTTAAGAAAAGTAGAAACGTTATAAATACTTTAAACAATATAAAATTTTGCAATTACGAAGCAAGAAAGACGGACTTGCAACTAAAGAACCAAGAAACTGCAAGAGAAATCGCAAATAGAAAAAAGAGTGAGGATGAATATGCCCTTCCTGGCGATATAGATTTGACATCTGAACAGATAGCGGAAATAGATGAGTTTTGGCGTAAATATGAGTTTCTGGGAAAAATTGATTATAGGGCATTTAAGACGTATTATAATCGTTCAGGTGTTTTTGACCCCAGATATCTGCCTCAGTATATCTACTCTTATTTTTTACGTCCAAATACAGTTCCGGATCGTTATGCTATTCCATTTCAAATTAAAGCGTATTTACCGAGGCTGCTGAGCAATGCGAAACAACCGGAGATGATTATTAGAAAAATAGAGGGCATCTACTATAACAGTGAGTTTGAACATATTACCAAGAGTGAAGCTGTTCGGATTTGCCTGGACGTTTTACAAAGCGGTACAGAAATTGTTGTAAAATTAAGCGGACAAGGAGGCGGAAAGGGAGTAGTATTTCTCGCCAACGCAACGGAAAAAGAGCTGCGTAAACTGTTTAAGACTAAAAGTAAACTATCGGTGCAAAAGGCTATAAAACAACATCCGCAGATGGCTAAGCTTAACCCAAGCACAGTAAATACAGTTCGGCTGACTACTGTTTTGCATAAAGGAAAGTTTAGCGCAGCCGCTGCATTAATCAAGATTGGCAGCCCTAATGCTAGAGTGGATAACTACAAATACGGAGGATGCTTGCTGGGCGTTAACTTGGATGGTACGGTATTGCCTTGGGCATTGAATATTGACAGAGAAAGAATTACTGAACTTCCTTCGGGTATAAAATTAGGTGAGGGAGGATTTACCAAGGTTCCTTGCTTCAACAGTGTTTTAGAGATGGCGGAAAAAGCCCATTACTGTATTCCGAAAATCAAAGTTGTTTCATGGGATATTGCTGTCGACGATGAAAATGAGGCTGAAATCATTGAAGCTAATTTTTTTGGTGACTTAAGAATGCATCAGGTTTTGACCGGTCCAGTATTTGGGGATATGACAGAAATGCTTTTAGATAGCTATGTTCTTCCCAATTATTACAAACATGGAGTGACAAGAGATTTTGACTATAAAGAGTTTGTTAATCATATCGAAATTACAAAGTACGTTGGAAGTAAGAGGTCAGTAACTGTGCCAGGTGAAATAAATGGCAAACCGATAACGATAATTGGTGCCTATGCATTTGCCTACAATCAAAGTATTAAAACAGTTACACTGCCGGATACGGTGATAAGGTTACAAAAAGGTGCATTTGCGGGGTGCACTTCTTTGGAATTCTTGAAGCTAAACTTGGATGGTTTGAAAAGTGCCGGAAGAGAAGTAGTCAATTGGTGTAGTAAGTTGGACTCGGATACAAAAAAGGCGATAAGAGCGAAAAGTTAAATTAATTATTAGTATCTAAGGATGAAAAGGGAGGATTCTTCTTATTCGTCCTTTTTATGTGTTGAAAAATCAACGAATAAATGGTAAAATATAACGATATGATTTATTGTATAAATAAATAGATTAAAAGGAGACGTTATGAGACAGTTAGAGAAAAAATTAAGAGTTGGCATTTTGGGCGGTACTGGAATGGTTGGCCAGAGATTCATATCTCTTCTTGAAAACCATCCTTGGTTTGAGGTTGTTACAATCGCTGCAAGCGCAAGAAGCGCAGGCAAGACATACGAAGAAGCAGTGGGCGGAAGATGGAAGATGACCACTCCAATGCCGGAGGCTGTTAAGAACATAGAAGTAATGGACGTGAAAGATGTAGAAGCTGTCGCTTCGACTGTTGACTTTGTCTTCAGTGCGGTAGATATGTCAAAAGAAGAAATCAAAGCAATTGAAGAAGAGTATGCGAAGACTGAAACGCCAGTTGTTTCAAACAACAGCGCTCACAGATGGACGCCGGATGTACCGATGGTAGTGCCAGAAATCAACATTGACCACTTTGATGTGATTCAGTATCAGAAAGAGAGACTGGGGACGAAGAAGGGCTTTATCGCCGTAAAGCCGAATTGTTCTATTCAGGGTTATGTACCAGCATTGGCCGCATGGAAGGAGTTTGAACCTTACGAAGTCGTAGCCACGACTTATCAGGCAATTTCAGGTGCTGGAAAAACCTTTGCGGACTGGCCGGAAATGGTAGAAAACATCATTCCTTATATCGGGGGAGAAGAAGAAAAAAGCGAGCAGGAACCGCTTCGTATCTTAGGCCATTTAGAAGACGGCCAGATTGTAAAGGCGGAGGAACCTGTCATTACCTGTCAGTGTGTGAGAGTCCCTGTGCTGAACGGACATACTGCAGCTGTCTTTGTAAAGTTCAGAAAGAAACCGACTAAGGAACAGCTTATTGAAAAACTAAAGAACTTTAAAGGTTTCCCACAGGAAGCAGGACTGCCTAACGCACCAAAGCAGTTTATCAAGTACATGGAAGAAGACGATAGACCGCAGGTAAAATTAGATGTCGATTATGAAAATGGATTCGGTGTAACCATCGGCAGAGTGAGGGAAGATTCCATCTATGATTTCAAGTTTATCGGTCTTGCGCACAATACCGTCAGAGGCGCTGCCGGCGGAGCTGTTTTATGTGCGGAATCACTCGTTGAAAAAGGATACATAGAGAGTAAATAAAGTAGGGGGTAAAACGATTGGGTTATATTGAAGCGATTATTCTGGGATTGGTGCAGGGACTTGCAGAGTTCCTGCCGATCAGCAGCTCCGGCCATCTGGCGCTGCTGCAATATTTTTTTGACGTCGAGGGGGATAAGGTCCTGCTGTTCGCAGTTCTTCTCCATTTGGGAACTTTGATTTCCGTATTCATCATCTACTGGAAAGATATTTGTGAACTGCTTGTAGAACTGGTAATCACCATCAAGGATCTATGCACTGGTAAAGGACTGCGTCTCAACGAGAGGCCAGTGAGAAAACTGGGAATTATGATCATCGTGGCCACAATTCCGACAGCGATCATTGGTCTTCTGCTCAATGATTTCTTTGAAGGTCTTTACACGTCGTTAATTTCTATCGGCGTTGGTTTTCTCATTACCGGCTTTATCATGTTCTTGGCTGAGAAAATGAGTTCAGCTAATAAAGGGATTGAGAGGATGAACTTCAGAAATGCAGTCTTCGTCGGATTGCTGCAGGGAGTGGCTATTTATCCTGGTATTTCAAGGTCTGGTTCTACATTGGTAGGCGGTTTGATTACAGGACTGAAGCGTGAATTTGCAGTCAAATTTGCCTTTTTAATCTCTATTCCGTCAATTTTGGGTTCTGTAGTTCTGGAACTGCCAGATGCCATCAAAGCGGGAACGGATCCGGCCTTGATGGGGCCAATTGCCGCCGGTGTCGTAGTAGCAGCCATTTCAGGTTTTTTCGCTATCAAAACGATGATCAAAATCGTTTCAAATAAGAAACTAAGTTATTTCTCATACTATGTATGGGTGCTGGGAATTTTCACCGTTGTGTACGGTGTGTTCTTTGCAAAATAAAAGGTATTCCGTTTTAGAGGAATGCAATAAAAAGGGGGAACGAGAGACAAAGTGGCTCAAGCTAAGAAAAAACCTGGCAGACCGCCAGGGTCAAAAAACAAAAACAATACGAACAATAGCAAAGCCAAAGCAGAGATAAAAGAAATACAAGAGAAAAGAAAAGCAGACAAACGAGTAATCGATGAAATATGGGGTGTAATTTTTATAGCAATCGGTATCTTTCTTTTTGCCGCTGTACAGTTTAACGCGGCAGGAGAACTTGGCAATAGTATTGGAAATGCATTAAAAGGTGTCTTTGGAATGATCGGTCTATTGCTTCCATGGTACCTCATAGGTTTTGGAATTCTTCTTTTTGCAAATAAGACAGTGCATCTTTCAGGGAAATCCCTTGCACTGGTCTTTCTTGCGCTCTTAATGCTGTGTTTGTTAAATTCGGGCAGGTTTATCGACAGCAATAACCTGGTCTATACTTACAAGGCGTTTTACGAGAATGGCATTGAACTGGAAAGCGGTGGCGTCTTTGGCATGACCTTGGGCACATTCTTGATTAAGACGATTGGCAGAGTAGGACTGTATGTCTTTTCTGTCGTAGTCATCATCATATGTCTGCTGCTCGTCATCAACACGCCGTTCTCCCGGGGCATAGAAAAGATATCCAGCAGAGCTGAGGAACGGAGATCTATGCGAGAAAGTTATGCCCCCGAACCAGTTTATGAAGCGGAGCCGCACAGAGAAGAATCTTCACAGCTCAGTATGTTTTCTGGAAGGAAACACGATATTAAAATCATTACACCTTTTGATGATGAAGGCCCTTTGGGAAAGAATACAGATCGGCCTTCATCAAAGAATAAGAAGACGAATGTGCTGAAGTATATGAATGACGACAGTCTTTTCAATGGCGCTGATAAAAGCGAGAAAGAAAAAGTTGAGAAGGAAGATAAATCTCTCGGACTGGAAGGTAAAGTCAGTTATGGAGACGGTTTTGGTCTCGATGGGGAAGTGAAAAGCGAGTCGCCAGCGCAGGGGTTAGGTCTTGATAGCAGCGAAATCAGCGGTGTCGTTATGACGGAGCCTCCTGCGAAGCTATCTAAAAAGGAAGCCGAATCGATTACTTTGGCGCCGGGTGAGATCGCAATCACCAAAAAGGCAGGCAATTATAAAAAGCCGCCTATCAGCTTGCTCAATAAACCGCAGCCTAAAAACAAGGGCAACATCAACATCGACTTAAAGATGAAGGCGGCAAAGCTGGAAGAGACTCTTAAAAACTTCCATGTAGATGCGAGAGTTGTACAGGTAACCCAAGGTCCAGCGATAACCAGGTATGAAATTCAGCCTAACGTAGGCGTCAAAGTAAACAGCATCGTCAGGCTGGCAGATGATATCGCTTTGAATCTGGAGGCGAAGAGCATCCGAATTGAGGCGCCGATTCCAGGCAAAGCTGCAGTGGGAATCGAGGTTGAGAATGACAAGATCAACATGGTCACTCTGAGAGAGATTATCGACTCCAATGAGTTTAAAAGCGCCAGTTCCAAGATTACCTTTGCCGTCGGTAAGGACATTGCAGGCAAAGCGATCGTGGCAGATCTGAAAGGTATGCCCCATCTGCTGATTGCAGGTTCGACTGGTTCCGGCAAGAGTGTGTGCATCAACAGTATCATCAGCAGTATCTTGTATAAAGCGGACCCTGATGAGGTTAAACTAGTATTGATCGACCCTAAAGTGGTTGAACTGGGAAATTATAACGGCATTCCTCATCTGCTGATTCCAGTAGTGACAGAGCCTGCAAAGGCTGCCGCCGCACTGAACTGGGCAGTAGCTGAAATGACTGATAGATACAAGAAATTTGCAGAAAACCAAGTAAGAGATTTGGAAAGTTACAATGACACCATGCGCTTAGTGGGAGAGAGCGACCAAGTCCTGCCGCAGATTGTAATCATTATCGACGAATTGGCCGATTTGATGATGGCGGCGCCGTCTCAGGTAGAGGAATCAATCTGCCGTCTGGCACAGATGGCCAGAGCTGCGGGTATGCATCTGATTGTCGCAACGCAGAGACCTTCGGTAGACATAATCACTGGTGTAATCAAGGCAAATATCCCTTCCAGAATCGCATTTGCCGTGTCCTCCCAGTTTGACTCCAGAACCATTTTAGATATGTCTGGCGCAGAAAAATTGGTAGGAAAAGGCGACATGCTGTTTAATCCTCTGGGAATGGGCAAGCCTGTCAGGGTGCAGGGAACCTTTGTATCTGACAGTGAGGTACATAGCGTGATAGAACACGTCAAATCTCAAGTCGAGGAAGTAGAATATTCCGGAGATGTAATGAACACCATAGAAAAGGGAAATCTGCCTCAGTCAAAAGACGATGATGCAGACGAGCTCTTACAAGAGGCCATCGAATGCGTTGTTGCAGCAGGACAAGCATCGGTATCGATGCTGCAGAGAAGATTCCGCATCGGCTATAACAGGGCGGCAAGAATTGTAGATATGATGGAGGCTAGAGGTATTGTCAGTCCCCAGGATGGAAGCCGTCCTAGACAGGTTTTACTGTCAGAAGAAGAACTGGCTGAAATGAAAAGCGAAGTAAATGAATAATACGAAGTGGAGAATGGATGAAGGTATATATAGAGACTTTAGGCTGTCCAAAGAATTTTAATGATTCTCAAATGGCAGCAGGTATATTAGAAAAAAATAATCATATGATGGTGGAATCACCAGAGGCAGCAGATGCCATAATAGTAAATACCTGTGGGTTTATCAATGATGCGAAGACAGAATCTATCGATCGGATCTTTGAAATGGCGCAGTTTAAAGCAGAGGGCAAAAAATTGATTGTCTCAGGATGTCTTTCGCAGAGATATGCAGATGAACTCTTTGAGGAAATGCCGGAGGTAGATGCCTTTATCGGCGTCAATGAGTATGAACAGCTTCCCCAGTTATTAGATGATCTCAAAGAGAGGCAAATCATCAGAAACGGCTGTGATCTTGATATTCTGGAGAGTTCTGTCAGAAAACTGGATGAAAATCCTTATACGGCAACCATAAAAATTGCAGAAGGCTGCAACAATATCTGTGCTTACTGCATAATTCCTAAAATTAGGGGTAAATACAGAAGTAAACGAGAAGAAGATATCATCAGAGAGGCAGAAATGTTAGCAAAAGCTGGCTGTAAAGAATTGATTCTCATTGCCCAGGATGTGACATACTATGGGAAAGATCTGTATGGCGAATACAGATTGGCGCAACTGCTCAGAAAGCTCTGCAGGATCGAAGGCATCGTCTGGATCAGACTGATGTATTGTTATGAAGATAGAATCACCGACGAACTGATTGAGACCATTGCCAGCGAAGAGAAGATCTGCAATTATTTAGACATCCCGATTCAGCATGCCAGCAATCATGTGCTGAAAGCTATGAACAGACGATCTACAGCTGCATCCATTGATCAGACTGTCAAAAAGCTGAAAAAATCTATTCCCGATATTCATATCAGAACGACTTTAATCGTCGGGTTTCCTGGTGAAACAGAAGAGGACTATGAGGAGCTGATTGATTTTGTAGAACGCGAGCGTTTTGCAAGACTAGGTGTCTTTGCTTATTCACAGGAAGAAAATACTGCGGCAGGAGAGATGGAAAATCAAATTGACGAGGAGATCAAGGAACAGCGTTTGGACGGAATCATGAGACGTCAATTAGATATTTCTTTAGAGCTGAATAGAGAAAAAATTGGCAGCACATTGGAAGTTCTTGTAGAGGAAGAAGACGCAGTTGGCAGCTATATCGGAAGAACCAGATATGACGCACCTGAAATTGATAACTCGGTCATTTTTACTTCTGATCGTAAACATAGACCAGGAGACATTGTAATGGTTTTGATCGATGACGCTTTTGACTATGATCTAGTGGGACGGGAGGTTTCCTAAATGAATTTACCTAATAAATTGACAATCGCCAGAATCATATCGGTGCCGTTTTTTATAGCGGCTTATATGTTCGGCTATTATATTCTTGCTTTTGTATTGTTTATCGCAGCGTCTTTCACCGACATGCTGGACGGAAAAATTGCCAGGAAGTATAATTTGGTGACCAATTTTGGCAAGATCATGGATCCGCTTGCAGACAAGATTTTGGTGTATTCCGCCTTCTGTCTCATGGTGGAGGATGGAACAGTACCAGGCTGGATGCTCATCGTCATTCTGGCGAGGGAATTTGCCATTGCAGGTATGAGAACCGTGGCAGCATCTGATGGGACAGTCATCGCTGCAGGCATGAGCGGCAAAATTAAAACCGTATTGCAGATGATTGCAGTGCCTCTCTTGCTTTTGACGGCAGCCATTGATGATCTCGATGTTTTTTATTACATCAATTTGGCTGCGCAGATTTTCCTCTGGGCGTCGCTGATTATGACGGTGTATTCGGGCATCGAATACATAGCAAAGAATAAAAATGTCTTTGCTCAATAGGGGAGGTAAAGATGAAAACTGCAATTTTAAGTGTTGGAACAGAAGTTTTATTTGGACAGATAATAAATACGAATACCGTCTATTTATCCCAGCAACTCAATTTGCTGGGGTTTGACGTTATGTATCATTATACGGTAGGTGATAATTCGTGCAGACTGTCTGAGATGATAGAATTGGCTTTCCGCGACTGTGATTTCATCATCACCACAGGCGGACTTGGACCGACAGAGGACGATTTGACGAAAGAGACAGTCTGTGAGACGCTCCATGATCAATTGGTCATGCATGAGCCTAGTCTCCAGGCCCTTCATGAAATAGCAAAAAAACGCGGCAGAACGATGACCAAAAACAACTATAAACAAGCGATGATGCCTTCAAGGGCTGTGGTCTTTGATAACGATGCGGGCAGTGCGCCAGGCTTTGCACTCTCTGAGGGTGGAAAGACTGTTGTCTGCATGCCGGGACCGCCGAGGGAGATGACCAGGATGTGGCAGCGGAGTGTACGGCCTTATCTTGAAAAATTACAGACGTCAGTCATTTTTTATAAGACGCTGCGTCTCTTTGGCATTGGAGAGTCCTCACTGGAGACGGAACTTTTGGATTTGATCGATGCACAGTCGGATCCGACCATTGCTACCTATGCAAAAGAAGGCGAGTGCAGCCTGCGTATCGCATCAAAGCGGGGAAGCCTGGAAGAAGCACAGTCCGCGGTAGATGAGGTGATAGAGAAGATATCTGACCGCGTGGGCGAATACATCTACAGCTATGATGATGAGGAATTGGCCCAGGTTGTCGGCAAAAAATTAATCGATAGAAATATTACCATCTCTGCCTGCGAATCCTGCACTGGCGGATTATTTGCCGGCGCATTGACAAGTGTTTCAGGTATCTCCCAGGTGTTTGACCGCAGCCTCGTAACCTACACTTATAACGCAAAGATGCAAGAATTGGGTGTAAAAGAAGAAACCCTGTCAAAATACACGGCAGAAAGCAGTCAGGTAGCATCAGAAATGGTCTGCGGACTGAAAGAGAAAACGGGAAGCCGAATTTGTGTTTCTGTAACAGGCCTTACGGGACCGGGAGGCGGTACGCCTGAAAAACCGGTAGGACTGATATACATCGGTTGTATTTTTGACGACAGATTGGAAGTAAAAGAAATCAGAATGAGAAATGTGAATCGAGAATGGAATAGGCATTATGCGGTGCTGCATATGCTGGATATCGTCAACAAAATGTTAGCACAAAAGAGTGTTTGACAGATTATGGAAAGCGAGATATAATACAATTAATTCCATTTATTTACATTCGCAATAAATGACTTGACCTTTTATAGGATATAAGGTATGATTGAACGAGAACAGATGTTCGCATTTCGGAGGTGGAAAATGAGTACAGCAAAAGACGAAAGAGAAAAGGCCCTAGAGGCCGCAATGGCCCAGATCCAGAAACAGTTTGGCAAAGGCGCCATCATGAAACTGGGCGAAGGGGCTGCTCAGATGAATATAGAGACAGTTTCAACAGGTTCAATCAGTTTGGATCTGGCTACAGGTGTTGGCGGCGTACCAAAGGGGAGGATCGTAGAGATTTACGGTCCAGAATCTTCAGGTAAGACCACATTGACATTACATATTGTTGCAGAAGCACAGAAAAAGGGAGGTAAGGCTGCCTTTATCGACGCAGAACATGCCCTTGATCCTGTCTATGCCAGAAATCTGGGAGTACAGGTTGATGACCTCTTGGTTTCTCAGCCGGATACAGGGGAACAGGCGCTGGAGATTTGTGATATGTTGGCGAGGAGTGCTGCGCTGGATGTCATTGTCATCGACTCTGTTGCAGCTTTGGTACCAAAGGCGGAAATTCAAGGTGAGATGGGAGATTCCCACGTCGGTCTTCAGGCGAGATTGATGTCACAGGCACTGAGAAAGATTGCCGGCACTGTGAACAAATCCAATACCTGTGTGATTTTTATTAACCAGTTGCGTGAGAAAATCGGTGTTATGTTCGGCAACCCAGAGACGACGACTGGCGGACGTGCCCTCAAGTTCTACTCTTCTATGCGTCTTGACGTCAGAAGAATTGAGACCATCAAGAGCGGTGATCAGATGCTGGGCAACAGAACCAGGGTCAAGGTTGTGAAGAACAAAGTGGCACCCCCATTTAAGCAGGCTGAGTTTGATATCATGTATGGACAGGGCATTTCCAAGGCCGGAGATGTGTTAGACTGTGCCGTAGAGGAAAAAATTGTTGAAAAAGCTGGCTCCTGGTATAGTTATGCTGGAGAAAGGATTGGACAAGGCCGTGAAAACGTAAAGAAATGGCTGGAGGAAAATCCTAGTATTCTCGATAAGATTGAAGGACAGTTGTTAGAGACGCTGAAACCAGAAGAAGTTCCAGAACAGGACGTTGATTTACAAGTCGATGAAGACGGTGTAGTCATCGAATAAATGCTTACATAAATTTAGGAGAAATCAATGGAAACAATCAAATGTATCACAGAGAGAAGAAGTATCAGAAAGTTTAGAGGAGAAAAAGTAGGACGTGATGTCATCAAGACAATCGTATCTGCAGCAGCCTTTGCGCCGTCGTGGAAGAATACACAGATTACGAGATATATTGTGGTTGAAAATGAGAACGTAAAAAAGAAGATTGCAGAGGAATGTGTTCTGGGATTTACTTTTAACGCTAAAACCATTGCCGGTGCTCCACAGCTGGTAGCTGTGACTTATGTTGCAGGACGCTCTGGATTTGAAAAAGACGGAAGCTATTCCACTTCTAAAGAAGATAGATGGGAGCACTTTGACGCTGGTATTGCCACACAGACCTTCTGTCTGGCCGCCTGTGAAAAGGGGGTAGG
Source organism: Emergencia timonensis (assembly GCF_900086585.1). GTDB lineage: Bacteria > Bacillota > Clostridia > Peptostreptococcales > Anaerovoracaceae > Senimuribacter > Senimuribacter timonensis. The sequence continues at coordinate 1,777,214 of NZ_FLKM01000009.1, read as the reverse complement.
GACTGTTATTTTAGGAATCTTTGACGAAGAGAAAGTTGCTCGTGCTATTTCGTTGCCAGAGGGGCAAAAAGTTGCAGCATTGATTGCAATGGGTTATCCAGAGGGAGAATCTCCGGCAGTCCCGAGAAGAAAAGAAGCGGAGGAACTGGTCAGTTTTATTTAAGCTGTCAGATTATCAGCCGCTAGAAATACTGTTTATGATAGGAACAGAGTATACATTTGTATATTCTGTTTTTCTTTTTACCAACCCTTGACAATCATATTGTAATGTGATACTATTTTGCTATCATATTAATATCGAATTAGAGAAAGAAATGAGGAGACTATCATGGAAACGAAACAGATCACACAAAAGGAAATAAGACCGGTTAACGGAATATTGATGCTGATATTAATTACAATTGGTATTGTTGCCGCCATCGCACTGATCGTCCTAGGCGCATTTTTCTTAAATGACGGATCGACAGTTGCAGGTGTAGCGATGCTAGTTGTGGGAATTCTTGGCACAATTATCTGTCCGGTATTGTATGCAGGTCTCAAGGTGGTAGGACCTAATGAGGCATTGGTATTGACACTGTTTGGAAATTATTACGGAACAATTTTAAAGCAGGGATTCTATTATGTAAATCCATTTGCAACATACAATAATCCAGCCTATATGAACGCTTTGGAAAAAGCCAAAGCCGCAGCGGCATCTGTGGAGACGGAGAAGGGGCGCAGAGGAAGTTCGGGTTCAGTTAAGGTCAATGCGAAAAAGACCATTTCATTGAAAGATACAACGCTGAATAATGGCATTCAGAAAGTCAATGATGTCATGGGAAATCCGGTTATCATCGGCGCAGTCGTAATCTGGAAGGTTATCGATCCGACAAAAGCCGTATTCAACGTGGAAGACTACACCGAATTTCTCTCGATTCAGACCGATTCAACGATTAGAAATATTTCTAGGATGTATCCATATGACTTATTGCAGACTGAGGAACACGAAAACTCTACAGAAAAAACCTTAAGAGGCAGTGCCCAGGAAATCGCGGACAACATGAAGACAGAACTGAGCAAAAAAGTAGAGTTTGCTGGATTAGAAATTCAGGAAGTTAGGATTACACACCTGTCATATGCAGAAGAAATTGCAGCTGCTATGCTTCGCAGACAGCAGGCAGAAGCAGTCATCGCTGCCAGGGCAAAAATCGTTGACGGTGCTGTCAGCATGGTGAAGATGGCTATCGATAAATTAGGGGAAGAGGAAGTCGTCATACTTGATGAAGAACGAAAGGCTGCTATGGTATCCAATCTTATGGTAGTTCTCTGTTCAGAGAAAGATACCCAGCCTATCGTCAACAGCGGCAGCATCTACTAAGTTCAAAGGGAACAGGGGATTAGAAAGCGGAGGGATTCATGGATAAAGATAAAAGTATAGAGGATAAAGAGCGAGAACTCACGCTACGGCTGCAAAAACTGCAGCAAATGGAGAAAGAGATTAAGGAAAAGGAAAAATCCATCAAACAGAATGAAAAGGCTAAGAAACAAGTCATTTTGAGAATCGCTCCCTCTCTGTGGGAAGAGATATCCAGGTGGGCAGATGAAGATTTCCGTTCCATCAACAGTCAAATTGAATATCTTTTGACGGAGTCTGTTAGAGCAAGAAAAAAATAGGGGATGATTGAAAAAAGCAGATATGCAGCCATGTTTAGGCAACTCGGCTGCAAGTTGCTTTTTTCTATGTTAAATTGATAATAAACTGTGTTAAAATGAAAAGCAGGATAAAATTGGAGGTGAATGTTGAATGCAGGTTTTAGCCTTTGTGATATTCTTGTTTATTGCTTTTACAGCAGGCATAGTAATTGTTATCAGATCATTTTTCTTACTTGTAAAAGAGTATAAGGAAAAAAAGCTTGATAGGGTTTTGAAAAAAGGTGTAGCCACTATTCTGATTGGTATAATATTGACTTTATTACCTACGGCTTCGTTTCTTTTAATTCGATATAGTAACAGTATTGGAGAACGAAATTATGTGGATACAGGAACACTTATCGTTTGGGATCCAGGACAAACTTCCTTTCATTATAAGGGAGAAAAATATGAAGAAATAAATTTGAATTTAGGAAATAAAGATACAGTTTATTGGAAAGAGTCATTTCAGGCTGATAGGAAAATTATCTTTAACATTATGTCGGAAATCAGTTTGATAGACAGGATCTTTAATGTAAATGAAAAAGAGAATGTTTATCTGGTAACAAATAGCACTGGCTTCCCGATTTATAGCAGTTATAATTTGTTTACGTCAGAAAAATATCGTTTAAAAGTAGAAGCCTACTACAACGATTTGAACCATTATGATTTTTGGCTATTACCTGATGGTGATGAGAATAATCGAAACATAAGCATAAATCGAAGCGAATATGGGCAATTGCTAACAATAGCTAATCGTAAAAAAACAAAGAAAATAAATTTGAAGAACAGCAGTGAAAGTTTTGAATTGTACTCTATAAGCAAAGATAAAGTCATCGAGATAAGTGGTCCATGCCTTATAAAGTATGGTGATAAATGGTATATGGAGGGGATGACGACTGATTTTGATGACGATGATTTAGATCTTCTTACCAGCGTAATTGAACTGCCCAATCATATAACTGAAAAATTAAACAAAAGACACGGTAAAACCATTTGACAATACTCGTCCGATGTGCTAAACTAATTGAGTTAGACCGCTCGGAAAAGGTTTTAGAAAGCGTTTGTACATACGCTACCTGAAAAGGCGAGACTGGATAGAGGAGGTAAGAATAGAATATGTACGCAGTAATTGAAACAGGCGGAAAGCAGTACAGAGTACAGGAAGGCGACGTTTTAACAATTGAAAAGTTAAATGTCGGCGCTGGAGAAAAAGTAGAATTCGACAAAGTACTGGTTTTAGCTAAAGAAGGAGACCTTAAGGTAGGTGCACCTTACGTGGAGGGAGCCAAAGTATTTGGCGAAGTTGTAGAGAACGGCAAAGGACAGAAAGTTATCATCTACAAGTACAAATCTAAGAAGGACTACAGAAAGAAACAGGGTCACAGACAGCCATATACAATGGTTAAGATTGAATCATTAGACGGTTCAGCTCCTAAAGCAGCTCCTGTCAAGGAAGAAGCTAAAGTGGAAGCAACTGAAGAACCGAAAGCTGATAAGAAAATTTCAGCATCTATGAAAAAAGACGAATTAATTGCTTTTGCCAATGAACATGGTATTGAAGTAGATGAAAAGGCAACAAAAGCTGTCATCATCGAAACAATTGAAGCAGCATTAAAATAATTCCCTTATAGAGCCACGAAATAACAAGGAGGTGTCTGGTCTATGGCAAGTAAAAAAGGAGTAGGTAGCTCTAAGAACGGTCGTGATTCCGAGTCCAAACGTTTAGGCGTGAAGAGAGGAGACGGTCAGTTTGTTAGTGCTGGCAGCATTTTGGTTAGACAGAGAGGTACAAAATTCCATCCAGGTAATAATGTAGGCATCGGCGGAGATGATACATTATTTGCTAAGATTGAAGGTAATGTTAAATTCGAAAGAAAAGACAAGACTAGAAAACAGGTTAGCGTTTATCCAAAAGAAGCATAAAAACTTTGAGCCCCTAAATTTTTTAGGGGCTTTTCTGTTAGTTATTGCACATACTAAAAACGTAAGGAGGTTCTGACATGTTTGTAGATAGAGCCAAAATATATATAAAATCAGGCAAAGGCGGAAACGGATGTGTTTCCTTTAGAAGAGAACCTTTTGTACCGGAAGGCGGTCCCGACGGCGGCGATGGCGGAAAAGGCGGAGACGTTGTTTTTCAGGCAGATAGAAACTTGAGAACTTTGATGGACTTCAGGTATAAGAGAAAGTACGAAGCCGAAAACGGACAGGACGGCATGAAGAAAAAACGCTTTGGAAAAAATGGTGAGAATTTAGTCATCAAAGTGCCTATGGGGACTGTAGTCATAGATGAAGAAACTGGTCTAGTTATGAAGGATCTTACGGAAGACGGCGAAGCTTTTGTTGCGGCAAAGGGCGGTAAAGGCGGTAAAGGCAATACGAACTTTAAGAATTCTGTGAGACAAGCGCCAAACTTTGCAGAGGCCGGCGGTTTTGCAAAAGAGAGAAGTATCATTTTAGAAATGAAGATGATAGCGGATGTGGGACTAGTGGGATTCCCGAATGTGGGTAAGTCTAGCCTTTTAGCTACCGCTACCAGTGCACAGCCGAAAATTGAGAACTATCATTTCACTACCATTGCACCCAATTTAGGTGTGGTACAGATCTTTGACACCAGTTTCGTCATGGCAGATATTGCAGGCATCATTGAAGGCGCTCATAAAGGGTTAGGACTGGGATTAAAGTTTTTGAAGCATATTGAAAGAACGAAGATATTGATACATGTCGTAGACGTTTCAGGCAGTGAAGGCCGGGATCCGATTGACGACTTTGAAAAGATCAACAATGAACTGCGCGAATACAGCGAACGAGTGGCCAAGAAACCGATGCTGGTGGCAGCCAATAAGATGGACATGATTGATGAAGACAATCCTAAATATATTGAATTTAAGGAGTACGTCGAAGGAAAAGGCTATCAGGTCTTTCCAATTTCTGCGCCGATTAATTTAGGGGTCCATGAATTGATGGCAGCTGCGGCTGCAGAGCTGCAGAAAGCGGCGCTGAATCCTGAACAAGAAGAGGAATATGAATATTTTGATTTTGATGTGGACGATAAGGATCCGGATTTTAAGGAAATCTATGCATCAAAAAAAGGTGATGTTTACGTACTCACAGGGAAACAACTGCAGAAGATCTTCGACTCCACGAACTTTAATGATATGGGTTCTTTGAGATATCTTTATAAGTATGTCGAGAAAAAAGGCGCCATTGAGAAACTATTGGAAATGGGTCTTCAAGAAGGCGATACGATCAAAATTTTCGATTATGAATTTGAATACTGGGACGAATATTAATCGATAAATTCGATTCAGTAAATCACCATAGCTCTTTGAACAGAATGTCATACGACAAACTCAAGCCGAAGCATAGCTTCGGGGAGTTCCAGCATAAATTCTGTCTGGCAAATCGCCATAGCTCTTTGGACAGAATGTCATAATTTACACCTCTATATAATACTTTATATAGAGGTGATTTTATGAATAAGAATAAATTGTACTGGCAGATTGCTGTTTGCATGGTAATCTCAACAGTGGCAGTCTGTGGCGGAAATATTAAAAATGAAACTTTTGCAAAATATTTTGACCAGGCAAAGGCACAGGTTATGTACCAGATGAATTTGGAAGATGTAAAAGCTGCTGGAAAAGAATTGTCTACAGCGCTGGCGGATGCACCGGCAAAGGTCGTCTCTGCAGTAGCTGATGTCAACTCCTCTTCTAAATATGGCGAGCCGATGGACGAAAAATCCGACTCAGAAATTAAACAGGTACATGCAGTGGCTGGCGGCATGGTACTGAGCTCAGGAAGAGATGCCAAACTGGGATTGTATGTGAAAATTAAACACGAAGACGCCATATCTGTTTATGGCAATCTTTCTGACATCAGCGTGTTTGAATCAGAGAGAGTGCAGCGAGGCGAAATCATTGGCAGCTTTGATACAAATTCTGGCAAGGAATTTTATTATGACCTTCAAGAGAATATGTGATATAATGAACGCACGATCTTACGGCGTTGCCGCAAGGAAGCGTTCATTGAATCACAAATTTCGATTGTATTTTCATTGGTATATTTGTGGTATAATGATTCCACGATCCTACGATTTCATCGCAAGGAAGGAATCATTGAATCATGTGCTGGGATTCTGTTTCCAGAGGAATGCACATGGTATAATGAACGCACGATCTTAGGGCGTTGCCGCAAGGAAGCGTTCATTGAATCATGACTTTCCATTATATTTCCAAAGGGAGGTCATGGTATACTAGCAGTTGAAAGGCTGGTGAATTGATGGTAAAGAGAATTACAGAAGAAGAGTGTGAAGCGTTATTTGAAAAATATCATACGCCAGAGCATGTGATCGGTCACTGCAAAGCTGTCAGTCATACAGCTGTCACAATTGGCAGAAAACTTAACGAGCAAGGCTTTGCGCTGGATATCGATTTGATTAAAGGTGCAGGCCTTGTTCATGATGTAGCCAGAGTCAGTGATAAACACTGGGAAGTCGGTGCGGACATCTTGGAAAGCCTGGGTTACAAGGATGAAGCAGAGATAGTCAGAGTGCATATGACGTATGATTTTCATGACTTTGATAAACTAGATGAGACGGATTTAGTCTGCCTTGGAGACAGACTAGTTAAAGAAGATCAATATGTAGGTCTGAATGACCGTATCGACTATATCATTCATAAAGCGGGCAACAGACCAGAAGTAAATAAAAGAATATTACAAAAGAAAGCAGAAACCCAGAAGTTTATGAAGTGCATAGAAGAATCGATCGGACAAACTATTGATAGTTTATTTACGAAAGGCTGAAAAATGAACCAGAATGAAAAGTTAAACAATTTACTAAAGCGAGTAGAAAAACCTGCCAGATATATTGGCAGTGAGACCAATATTGTTATGAAAGATCCTGAAAAAGTAAAGGCTAGGTTTGCCTTTGCCTTTCCAGACTTGTACGAAATCGGTATGTCTTATATGGGACTGCAGATTCTCTATCACATTTTAAATAGAGAAAATGATATTTATTGCGAGAGAGTTTTTGCACCGGCACCTGATATGGAATCACTCATGAGAGAGGAGCAGATGCCACTTTTCACTCTGGAGACAAAGACGCCGATCAAAGATATGGATTTCTTAGGGTTTACATTGCAGTATGAAATGTCCTTTACCAGTATTTTAGACATGCTAGAATTGGCAGGAATCCCGCTGAAATCAACGGATAGATCAGAAGTTGATCCTATTATCATAGCTGGGGGACCCTGCGCCTTTAATCCAGAACCATTAGCTGAATTTATCGACGTGTTTTTAATTGGGGACGGTGAAGAGAGCCTGCCCAAATTGATAAAAAGATACATCAATGCAAAGGACAGGGGTGTCAGTAAGGCTGACTTCCTGAAAGAGATTGCTGACGATGAAGGTGTGTACATTCCTTCTTTTTATCGCGTCATTTATCACGAAGACGGTACTATAAAAGCATATGAAAAGGCTTTTGAAGGAGCACCCGACAGGGTGAAGCGGTGCATAATTGATGACATAGAAAAAATAGATTTTCCGACAGAACCCATCGTACCTTTGATTGAAACGGTTCACGATAGATCTGTGATAGAAACTTTCAGAGGTTGTACAAGAGGCTGCAGATTTTGTCAGGCTGGAATGATTTATAGACCTGTCAGAGAACGATCAAAAGGAAGGATTATGGATCTTGCCAGAAAACAGCTTGAAAGTACGGGACATGAGGAATTGTCGCTGCTTTCTCTTTCTACCAGTGATTATTCAGAATTTGAGTCGCTGGCTGTTGACTTAATGAAAGAATGTAAAGAACAGAATGTATCTCTGTCCCTGCCGTCTCTTAGATTAGACACTTTTTCTTTTAAGGTTTTAGAGGAAATACAGGGCTACAAAAAGTCTGGATTGACCTTTGCTCCAGAAGCAGGCAGCCAGCGACTGAGAGATGTTATCAATAAAGGAATCACGGAGACAGACATTTACGATGCAGTAGAACAGGCCATCGAACTGGGCTGGAAACATATTAAGCTCTATTTTATGATTGGACTGCCGACGGAAACTTATGAAGATCTCGACGGCATTGCGGAAATTGCCAGAAAGATTATCGCTATTTACCGACAATCCGGGCGCACCGGGCGGTTTAATGTTACTGTCAGCGTCTCTAACTTTGTACCAAAGGCGCACACGCCGTTTCAGTGGGTTCGCCAGGACAGCACAGAAGAATTTACTAAAAAACACAATTATCTGCACGAGAAACTGAAGATAAAGGGCGTAACTTTTAACTATCACGACGATGCTGTCAGTACTTACGAGGCAATCTTTGCTCGCGGAGACAGGCGGCTTTCGGCGCTTTTGTTAGAAGCACATAAATTGGGCTGCCGCCTCGACGGCTGGTCGGAACATTTTGATTTGGAAAAGTGGAATACGGCCATCATGCAGTCAGGAACAGACGTCGGGTTCTATACCACGAGAGAAAGAAACTATAATGAACTGCTGCCATGGGATATCATCGATTCTTCCATTACCAAAAAATTTCTACAATCTGAAGCGGAAAAGGCAATGAAGGAAGTGACGACGAAGGACTGCAGATACGGCTGTAGTGGCTGTGGAATTAACAGAAGGGTGAACTGTAAAATGGGAGGCATTTATGAATAGATATATCATTAGATTTTCCAAGGAAGGTTATATTAAATATACATCACACTTGGACATGCTTAGGCTGTTTAAAAGAGCGTTTAAAAGAAGCAGGATCTTGTTAGAGCATTCACAAGGATTTAATCCTCATCCTAAGATGGGGTTCGCTCAGCCACTATCGTTAGGCTATACCAGCAAGTGTGAACTTTTAGAGTTTGAGACTACAAAAGACTTTGATCCAGCAGAAATCAAAGAGCGTCTCGCAGGTGTCATACCAGAGGGAGTAGAACTCCTGGATTGCCGAAAACTCGAATCTCCAGTCAAGTCCCTGGCTTCTGCAGTTACAGAAGCAGAATATGAGGTCGTATTTCCCATACCTTCCAATCGAGAGAAATATGCAGAACTGATTAAAAGCTATCTGGATCAGGAACAGATTATCGCAGAAAAGCGACAGAAAAAAACAAAAAAGATAGTCTCGGTAGATATTAAAGGAAAAATTAGAGAAATGGCTGTGGCGGCAGGTGACAAGCTGACGTTGCATATGAAATTAGATTCAGGCAGCAACTCTAATCTGAGCCCGGAACAGGTTATAGCATCATTTTTGACCTACACTGGATTAGACGTCAAACGGTACGATGTAGAGGTAGAGAGAACAAAGATAAACTTTGACAGTAAATTACAATTTTAGCTTGACTTCCCCATAGAATATATGTAAAATTATGTAAAAGAGATCGTGCATATATGGAAAGGGGTACAGAATGATGGATCAACTCATGGACAAGCTGAAGGTATATATTACTTACTTAAAGGAACATAAGAAAATCGCAAGAGCAGCGGCAGTCGTATTGATCATGATTGTCGCTGTTGTGTTTTTTGGACATAATGGGGAAAAAGAAGAAATTCCTATACAATTGCCCGAAGAAACAAAAAACACGGAGACGTCAGAGCTGACACCAGAAGAAACTGAAAAGGCAGAGATTTTTGTAGATATCAGTGGGCAGGTAAAGAAGCCTGGCGTGTATCAGATTACTGAGGGAACCAGGTTGTTTGAAGTGATAAAAATGGCAGGCGGCTTGACATCGGATGCAGATAAGGATGGATTTAACCAAGCCGAAGTTGTCAGTGATGGAGAAAAGATTGTCATACCTGCCAAGGGAGAAGGAGTAGATTCACCAATCAGTTCAGGAACGACGGCCAGCGGTTTAATTAATATTAACACAGCAGATAGTACGGCGCTGCAGGAAATTCCGGGTGTCGGACCAGCTACAGCAGATAAGATTATTGCATACCGCAACGAAAATGGTCGTTTTGCATCAAAAGAAGATATTAAGAATGTCAGCGGTATTGGAGACAAAACTTATGAGAAAATGAAAGACAAAATCACAACTTGATTGTTCAGCATTATAAATTTGTTTGACAGACCTGGTATAAAGTGCATATATCTGGCAAGAATATCTTTAGAGGTGATAATATGTTCAGCCAGAAGAAAAGAAATTTAACTTGGATTTACGTGTGTATCGTATTACTTATTGCGGTTATTGCAGTATTTATACTGATTGGAGCACTGAGCAATAAGAATGCAGAAGATGCGGAACGTACAAATCTTGAAAGTAAAGTTAGTGAAGAAAATCAATCGGGTCCAGACGCTGATAATTCAACGGATGTACAAGATCAGGATCAAAATGATGACGACCAAGATAAATTTTATCAGTCATATTATCTGGTCAAATACGATAATAATGTTATAAAGATCTATTTCTCTGATGAAACTGGAAAGCTTACGGAACTGGAAAGCACTTCCATTGTCTATGAGACATTATCCCAGGGGGACCAGGCAAAGTTTCGTGAGGGTATCAAAGTTGAAAACAGAGATGATCTTAATAGATTAATGATGGATTATGAGAGTTAAAATTAAATGATTGATGTAAATTTTAAAAGTTCAAAACTGAAAAGCAGACTGAAAAAATGTGCAGTCTTGTTTGCGGGTGTCCTGGCTTTTGTCGCATGTGCCGGGGTGCTGTTTCCCGAAAAACTGTCGGTGATTACCGGCTCGGATAATGTGGTTTCTGAAAGAGTACTGATTCCCGGAGGACAGTCTGTAGGCATTCAGATGAGTGTAAAAGGCGCTCTGATTGTCGGTGTAGAGAATAATTCTGGGCCGCAGATAGGTGATATGATTGTAGCCGTCAATGGAGAAAAGGTATCAGGACCAGCCGATGTGGAAAAAATTGTAGGTGACAAGGGCAAAAAGGTGGAGATTACTGTGATGAGAAATAAAAAACCCATCAATTATGAAATCACACCGTACTATGATAAGTCCAGCAAGGAATACAAATTAGGTTTCTGGATCAAGGAAAAGATCGCAGGTATCGGTACCCTGACTTTCTATGACCCAAAAACAAATAAATTTGCCTCCTTAGGGCACGGAATTTATGAACCTGAGACTGGCACGCTGCTACAGACGAAAAACGGCAGTCTGCTTAATACCAAGGTAAATCAGATTACGGCAGGCGCAAAAGGAACGCCAGGAGAAATTGGCGGGATTATTTACAATTTCCAAAAGCCGCTGGGCTCAATAGAAAAGAATACCGAGTTTGGTATTTATGGAGAGGCTGATAATTCTCAGAGTTTTGAGACCAGTCAGCCGATGGTCATGGCATCAAAAGAACAGATAGAAGAAGGCGATGCCTATATATTGACGACTATAGACGGAACCACAGTAGAAAAATTTAAGATTGAAATCACGAAAATTCATCACCAGAGTTCAGCCGAGAGCAAGGGATTGGAATTTCAGGTGACCGATAAAGGACTTCTTGCGTCATGCGGCGGTATTATTCAAGGCATGAGCGGCAGCCCAATTATACAAAATAACCGGATTATCGGGGCAGTTACCCATGTTTTTGTAAATAACCCTCAAAAAGGATACGGAATTTTTGCCGAGTGGATGGTAGAAGAAATAGATAAATGATACCATTCTGTCGAATATGTTCGAATTTGTAGTAATTTAAAAACAAATTGCGATAAATACATGCAGAAAAAAAGTGAAATTCATTGTAAAATAATATCATAAGAAAATGAATTTTCTTGAAAAATGTCCCGAGGGAGGATTATGCGTATGGGAAAAATTAAGTTAGGAATTGTTGACGACAACAAAGACTTCTGTGAGGTGCTGCAAAATTATTTTTGCCAGCAAAATGACATAGAAGTCTGTTTCGTCGCAGAAGATGGCCTACAGGCTCTGGAGAAGGTCCAGGAAAATGAAGTTGATGTGTTGATTCTGGATCTGATCATGCCGCATCTTGACGGTATTGGAGTACTTGAGTCATTAAACACAATGGATCTGAAGAAGTATCCCCGTGTGGTTATGGTTTCAGCAGTAGGTCAGGACTCTATGATTCAACGAGCTGTTGGACTGGGAGCTGAATACTACTTGGTGAAACCAATCAACACAGACGTTTTAGGTAAGAGAGTTAGGCAGGTAATGAACAGAGATGGAGGAATCCGTACCAATGCAAACAGCCAGCTTAACCTTCGAAAATCTACAGTTTATAAAGATATTATCAGAGAAAATGATTTAGAAATTGAGATTACAAACCTAATCCATGAAATTGGTGTTCCTGCTCATATTAAAGGATATCAATATTTGAGAGATGCTATAACGATTGTTGTGAATGATATGGACATCTTGTGTGCCGTAACGAAAGAATTGTATCCAATGATTGCCAAGATGAATGATACCACGCCTAGCAGAGTCGAACGAGCTATCAGACATGCGATAGAAGTTGCATGGAACAGGGGAAGAATTGAAACAATAGATGCTTTATTCGGATATACCGTAAAAAATGATAAAGGTAAACCGACGAACTCAGAGTTTATTGCTATTATAGCAGACAAGCTTAGACTAGAGAGAAAGGTTGGATAAATCGTTAAACCCCGAACGAATTATAAACCGATTACTTAAAGGAATACTGAATTTGAAAACAAGGAACCAGGAATTATTATTAACATAGAACCATAAACTCCTTTCATTTATTGTGTGGGTGAAAGGAGTTTTTTCTTATTCTTAACGTACCTTGCAAAACTTCGCCCCTTGTGGGCGACATGTGGAAATAGGAATCTTTGATTCCGTTATTTTTTCGTTTTTTCTTTAAGATTTGGATAGGTCATGGTATAATAAACGCAAGCGATTTTGCAGCTTCGCTGTAAGGAAGCGTTCATTGAAACGTGTCCCACGATATAAAATTTAGTGGATTGGACACGTTATAATGGTTCCATAATCTTACGATGTTGCCTGCAAGGAAGGAATCATTGAATCATGACGTTCGATTCTATTTGCAGAGGAATCGTCATGGTATAATAAACGCAAGCAATTTTGCAGCTTCGCTGTAAGGAAGCGTTCATTGAAACGTGTCCTACGATATAAAATTCAATGGATTGGACACGTTATAATGGTTCCATATCTTACGATGTTGCCTGCAAGGAAGGAACCATTGAATCATGACGTTCGATTCTATTTCTAGTGGAATATGGTAGAATAAATTAATAAAGCTATAATGCAAACGGAGGTGTCTATGATAACGGAAGAAAAGGTAGAGCGCATCAATGAGTTAGCCAGAAAAGCAAAGACGTCTGAAGGACTCAGCGAAGAAGAAAAAGAAGAGCAGCAAGTTCTTAGAAGAGAATATATCGATTCTTTTAAAGCAAATCTGCGATCTCAGCTTGAACAAATAGAATTTGTGGAAGACGTAGAAGAGGCAGAAGGACGCAAAAAAGGCGATCATGTCGTGGAAATTGAAGAAAATTTGAATTAATTATTAGAAAAGAGCAGAATTTTACAAATTCCGCTCTTTCTTTGTTTTATGATAGAAGGCAGGGGAAAGGTGGGATTATTATGAAAAAAGTATATGCGATAAACGCCTGCGTACTCGTCATCATTTTTCTGACGGCGGGAATCATAGCCAGGCCCAGCGATTATAATCGTGAAATGAAAAATTTAATTTCGCAGAGAACGGAGGTTCTCAATGAATTTTACGATGGAAGAAGAGATTTTGACGCATCACGGGACAAGCTTGAACTGCTGGAATCAGGCAAACTGTTGAAAAATGATGTAGCTGCTATGAAGAACTATCAGTCAACTGATATAGATCAAGTAGTGAGTTATAAAATTAAAATCAAATCTTGTAAGAAGACAAGCTATGGCATCATTAAAGGAAAAGCTGAAATCAGATGGGTCATGAGAAGTGTCAATGATACGAGAGAAGAGAAACATTCGTACTTTTTTACTGGAGAAATCAATCAAAAAAATACGAAACTTACACAACTCAAAAAAATATAAAAACTTATTTTTCACTGTTTAATGGCGACAGATTATTGGTATAATATAAACTTGAAGATTAAATTAAACATAAACATCAAAGGAGCATATTCACATGAGACAAGTATATTTGGACTATTCAGCGACGACGCCAGTCAAAGAAGAAGTCTTACACGAAATGATTCCTTATTTTACAGAAAAATTCGGCAATCCTTCAAGTCTTTACACCATGGGGTTAGAGTCTAAAGAAGCTGTTGATAAAGCAAGAGAGCAGGTAGCGCACCTGATTAACGCAGAACCAAGGGAGATTTATTTCACTGGCTGCGGAAGCGAAGCTGATAACTGGGCTGTTTTTGGTGTAGCAAATGCATTAAAAGATAAAGGCAATCACATTATTACAACGAGAATTGAGCACCATGCGCTGCTGCATTCCTGTCAGTTTTTAGAGAAAAATGGCTATGAGGTTACATATCTGGACGTTGAACCGGATGGGACAGTAAAGCCTGAGACTTTAGAAGCCGCCATTACTGATAAAACAATTCTTATCAGTATCATGTATGTAAACAACGAAGTGGGAACGGTTGAGCCGATTAAAGAGCTGGCGCAGATTGCAAAGAAGCACAAAATTCTCTTCCATACAGATGCAGTACAGGCACTGGCCAATGTACCCATCGACGTGAAAGACCTGGGGATTGACCTTATGAGCGTGTCTGCCCATAAGATTTATGGTCCCAAGGGCATTGGAGCGCTTTATATGAGAAAGGGCCTGAGAATTTCAAACTATATTCATGGCGGAGGCCAGGAAATGGGGAGAAGAGCAGGAACTGAGAATATGGCTGGAATCGTGGGCTTTGGCAAAGCAGCAGAAGTGGCTGAAGCCAACTTTGATGAGCATATTCGCCACTGCAAAGAGGTCAGGGATTATTTAATTGAGAAAGTAAGCAAAGAAATACCCGATACCTTTGTAAACGGAACCATGGAACATAGACATCCGGGCAATGCCAATATCACCTTTAAATATATAGAAGGTGAATCAATCCTGTTGCTTTTGGATTACAAAGGCATCAGCGTATCGACGGGGTCAGCCTGTTCATCGAAATCATTAGAGCCGTCCCATGTACTCTCTGCACTGGATGTGCCAGTAGAGATGATCCACGGTACCGTGAGATTTACAGTAGGTGATTTTACAACAAAAGATGATATTGATTACGTAGTAGAAAACTTAAAAGAAATTGTGACAAAACTGAGAGAATTGTCACCAGTAAACAGCGAGAAAGGTTGGTAGGAAAATGGGTTTATATAACGATACAGTGATGGATCATTTCATGAATCCAAGAAACGTAGGAGATCTTGAGAATCCTGATGGAACTGGCACATATGGCAGCCCAGTCTGTGGAGATATGATGCAGATTCAGATCAAAGTGAAGGACGACGTCATTACCGATGCAAAGTTTAAGACTTTTGGCTGCGGCAGCGCCATCGCATCTTCCAGCATGGCTACCTCTATGATTATTGGAAAATCTATAGACGAGGCGCTGGCGATCAGCAATAAGCAGATTATTGAAGAACTAGGCGGGCTTCCGGCAGTGAAAGTACACTGTTCCGTTCTCGCTGACCATGCGATAAAATCTGCTATTTACGATTATGCGCAGAAAAATGGCAAGACTTACGAAGGGCTTGCAGGCTTTGACCCTGATGCAGATGAGGATGATCATGAACACATTATCGAAGAATAAGGTAGTATTAGGTTTAAGCGGCGGAGTGGACAGCACTACCGCTGCTTTGTTATTGAAAGAAAAAGGACTGGAAGTCATCGGTTTCTATTTTGACGTCTTAGGTACGAATCTAAAAGGGGCCGAGGCTGCCGCCCAATTGGCAAAGAAGCTCGATATTGACTTTGTTAAAATGGACGTCTCTGAAGAATTTGACCAGACAGTGATAAACAATTTCTGCGGTGAATATTTACAGGGTAGAACGCCAAACCCTTGTGTCATCTGTAATCCCAGCATCAAATTTAAAAAATTGCTGCAGGTAGCAGAAGAAAAAGGGGCATACTATATTGCGACGGGGCATTATGCCAGAATTTTTCATGATGAGGAAAGGGATCTATATTTCATCAGAAGGGGCGCAAATCAAAAAAAGGATCAGTCCTATATGCTCTACAGGCTGGGACAAAATGTGTTATCTCGGCTGATACTGCCTCTTGGGGAATTTGATGACAAAGAAAAGACAAGAAATATAGCCAGAAGCCATAATCTGCCGAACGCGGAAACAGCCGACAGCCAGGAGATCTGTTTTATAGACGAACAAAAAGAAAACTACGTATCATATATCGAAAACAGAGGATTGACGGCGGAAAAAGGCAATTTTGTAGACTCACAAGGTGCTTTTTTAGGGGAGCATCAGGGTCTCGTTCACTACACCATCGGTCAGCGCAAAGGACTCGGTATTACTTTGGGAAAACCGGCCTTTGTAACCTCAATTGATCCAGAGACAAATCAAGTTACTCTGGGGGATAATGCAGACCTATTTAAACGAGAAGTTATTTCCTCGGAGAACTTTTTCGCGGCAAATTCACTGCCAGACCTGCCGGAGGGTTTTGGAGATGAGCTTCGTGTTCTGGCAAAGATTCGCTATGCTGCCACGCCGGCACCAGCGAGAGTGAGCCAACGACCAGATGGGAAAATCCTCACTGTTTTTGATGAGCCGCAGCGAGCAGCTACACCAGGGCAATCTATTGTATTTTACAAAGAAGATTACGTATTTGGCGGAGGGTTTATCGAATCCACCTCTGTTTCGGAGTAAAATGTAAAAACTAATACTAAAGTTTATAGAAAATAGTCCCCAAACTAATATTGCATATTGTCTTCCCCGTCATTATAATGGGTAGACGGCTTAGATATTTAGAGCAAAAACGATGCAAGAAAGATAGAGAGGGGATAAACCATGAACAGTATTATCTTACTGAGTTTAAAAGAACAGCTTTTAAAAGCGTCAAAAGATATAGAGCTTTCAGGTCATTGCAGGCACAAGACAGGAAACCTTAGTGTAATCAACAGGAAGGAACAGTATATTATTATAACACCGTCAGGAATTTCAAAAGCAAAGCTTGTCCTTGCCGATTTGGTGGTGTGTAATTTTGAAGGAAATATTTTGGATAACCCTAATAATAACAAACCTTCCAGCGAATTGCCAATGCATATAGCATGTTATAAAAACAGAGCTGACGTACACTCTGTGGTACACACACATTCGACTTATGCCACAGCATTTGCAGTAAAAGGGTTGGAGATTCCGCCTGTTGTAACGGAATCTGTCTTCTATAAAGACAAAACAACAGTAATAGGTTATGGTAAACCTGGCAGCCGCGAGCTGGCAGAAAAGGTGACTGCTGGTATTTCAGAAGATACAGACGTTTTAATCTTGGAAAAACACGGTGTGATTATCATGGGAGAGGCCATTGCCGAAACGGTTCTAAAAGCAAAATACGTAGAAGAGGTGGCAAAAGTGGCACTTTTATCCAGCATGTTAAACGAGAATAATCTGTGAGAGTATCAGACATACTAAATCATATCAAATATGATGGAGGTGTGGTTAATGAACAGAATTATCAAAGATGCGGTGATGCTGGCAGCTGCAGGAACTGCAGGATTTTGTGCTTATAAATGGATGTCCCCGACTGATAAGCAAAAGATCTCAAGGGATGTAAAGCGTACAGTTGAAGATATGGGCGATGTGCGCCATGATATGTCACGTATGGCCGGCACCATCAAAGACACATTCTAGGTTTGATGCAAAATAGCGCGAAAGCGCTATTTTTGTTTTTTGTATTTCGATTTTTATGGTATACTAATCTTATGGATAAAAAAGATATTAAAAACTATGCAAATACTGAATACAGACGATGGCTGGAAAAGTCCGTGAAGGATGTACAGCTGCAGCAGGAATTAGAACAACTGGCTGATAACGAAGAAGAACGTATCGATTCCTTCTATACTGATTTGCAATTCGGTACGTCAGGTCTCAGGGGAATTATCGGCGCTGGTACGAATAGAATGAACGAATACGTGGTCAGGAGGACGACGCAGGGGCTGGCAGACTATCTGAATGCGCATTGCAGTGAACCGTCTATCGTCATCGCCTATGACAGCAGAAAGAAATCAAAGATCTTTGCCTTGGAAACAGCCAAGACGCTGAGAGGAAACGGTATAGAGGTCTTTCTTTTTCAGGAGATTGCGCCGGTATCATTGCTCTCCTATGCTATAGGCAGACTGCATTGCAGCATGGGTATCATGATTACGGCCAGCCATAATCCGAAGATTTTTAACGGATACAAGGTATACAATCAAAACGGATATCAAATTGTTGGAGAAGAAGCAGACCAGATATCAGAGACGATTGACCAATTAGATTTTTTCGAGGGGATTAGAGTAAGTGAGGAAGGAATCAGATTCGTAGACGAATGGGTATGTGATGATTTTATTGCGAAAATCACATCATTTTCTCTTTTGTCTGGCCAAAAGAAGATACTCAGCACCTTATCTGTCGTCTATAGTCCGTTAAACGGAGCAGGAAACAGATATGTGCGGCAAGTGCTTGCGAACATCGGTTTTGAAAATCTGACAGTCGTTCCATCGCAGGAGAACCCTGATGAAAATTTCACGACATGTCCTACGCCGAATCCGGAAAAAATCACAGCATATACGGAAAGCTTCAAGGTTTTAGATCAAATTGGAGGAGACGTGATTATTGCAACCGATCCTGACAGTGACAGAGTCGGTCTTTGTCTGCTATATGACGGCATGAAGGTGCTGCTGACTGGAAATCAACTGGGAATTTTGATCTTTGACTATCTCTGCCAGAGGCGAAAGGCAAAACCGGGACAAGTTGTCATTAAGAGTATCGTCTCAACGCCGCTGATTGAAAAAATGGCAGAAAAATATGGACTTCAAGTCATCAACACGTTGACTGGCTTTAAGTATATTGGAGAATTGATTACAGCGCTTTCAAATCGGGGAGAAGAGAAATCTTATTTTTTCGGCTTTGAGGAGAGCAACGGCTATCTGATCAATCCCTTCATCAGAGACAAGGACGGCGTCAGTTCAGCAATGATCGCAGTAGAACTGGCGGCGTATCATAAGGCACAGGGAAAAAATCTCATCGAACGTCTCCAAGAGATTTATGCGGAGTTTGGCACCTGCAGAGATAAGACCAGAAATTATTTCTTCGAAGGGCCATATGGTGCAATGGCCATGAAATCTTTGATGAATCATTTTAGGAGAGAAATCGATGACAGCATCGGCGGCAGGAAAATTCTCAAAAAGAGAGATTACATGGAAGAAACAGGGCTGCCAAAGGCGGATGTTGTGGAATTTATTTTGGAGGGCGGCGCAAGATTCATCATAAGACCTTCAGGTACGGAGGCAAAGATTAAAGTCTATCTTTTTGAAACAGAAAATAATACAAAGCTGGAAAAGGCTATCGAACATATTATTGAAACTTATAAGGAGTTATAATTATGAAAAAAACTATACTAATCATTCTGCCTGTGCTCATCTGTATTCTTCTTCTCTGCGGCATTTTGCTCCATCGCACTGCTTCACCTCCAGCAGTCAAGGTCCATTCTTTTGACGGATCGGGACAAGTCTCTATCAGGTGGGAGGCAATGAAGGATGTTGACGGATATGCCGTATATCGGTCCAATACAAAAGAGGGAACCTATGAACTGATAAAGACCTGTGATGGTGATGCGCGTCAGTATACAGACACGAACAGAAAAGTCGGTCAGAAACTTTATTACAAGGTATGCAGCTACACGCTAAAAAACGGAGAGAAATCTTATGGCGATAAGTCGGAAGCAGCCGAGGTTCAGGTAAAGAAAGCCATAGAAAACGACCCTGAAGATGCTCTGATGCTGGTCAATAAGAAGAATTGGCTGAGCAGCAGCTATGTGCCGTCAAAGCTGGTTTCTCTGGGCAGTCTGGCAATCGTGGATATTGAAGCCAAGGAAGAGGTTCGAGATGCTTATGTGAACCTTTACCGTGATGCACAAAAGGCAGGCTTTGACATCAAAGTCCTCTCTGCTTACAGGGACTATGACTTACAGGCTTCTCTGTTTGACTACTGGTGCAGGACAGACGGCATAAAGCAGGCGCTGAGAACTAGCGCCAAAGCTGGCCGTAGTGAACACCAGACCGGTTATGCCCTGGATGTTTCCTGTGAAGAATTAAATTGGGATTTGCTGGAGCGTTTCGGCGACACAGCTGAGGGTAAATGGCTTGGGAAAAATGCGCACAAATATGGATTTATCGTCAGATACGGCAAAGACACAGAAGCGATTACCGGCTATGCTTACGAGCCTTGGCATATCAGATATGTGGGAGAAAAAGCTGCCAAGGAGATATTCGAGCAGAATATCACTTTAGAAGAATATTTAGGCTATTTTTAGGGTATAAAAATAGACAATTTTAGGTATTTGTGATAAAATTAATGATTATTGCGAGATAGACAATACGACCGATTGCGTTCCGGCTGAAGCCAGGCAATCGTAATATAAGGAGTAATATATATGGAAAAACTAGGCTTAAATCAAATCAGACAGATGTTCAGGGACTTTTATGTGAGTAAGGATCACTATGCAGCTAAGAGTGCTTCACTAATTCCCCAGAACGACAAATCCTTGTTGATTATCAATTCAGGTATGGCTCCTCTCAAGCCGTACTTTGCAGGTATTGAGACGCCGCCGGCGAAGAGAATGACGACCTGCCAGAAATGTATCAGAACAGGCGACATCGATAATGTAGGTATTACGGCCAGACATGGCACATTTTTTGAAATGTTGGGCAACTTTTCTTTCGGCGACTATTTCAAAGAGGAATCCCTAAGATGGGGATGGGAATTCATCACCCAGTGCTTGAAAATGCCAGAGGAAAAGATCTGGGCGACCGTTTACTATGATGACGACGAGGCCGTAGAAATCTGGAAAAAAATTGGTGTGCCAGAAGAACGCATTGTGAGACTGGGGAAGGAAGATAACTTTTGGGAAATCGGCCTGGGACCGTGCGGTCCATGTTCTGAGATATATTTTGACAGAGGACCGGAATACGGCTGCGGAAAGCCGGATTGCAAACCGGGCTGTGACTGTGACAGATACCTGGAGTTCTGGAACCACGTATTTACGCAGTTTTCGAAAGAGGAAGACGGCAGTTATACGCCATTAGAGCATCCGAACATCGATACAGGTATGGGACTGGAAAGAATGGCCTGTATCATGCAAGGCGTAGATTCCATCTTTGATGTTGATACCATCAGGCACATTCTTGACGGTGTAGTAGCTATGTCAGGTGTAAAATACGAAGACGGCGCCGCCAAAACAGACGTTTCAATCAGAATCATCACAGACCATTTGAGATCCATGGTCTTTATGATTGCTGACGGCATCATACCTTCCAATGAAGGCCGCGGTTATGTGCTGAGAAGATTAATCAGACGTGCCGCCAGACATGGCAGAATTTTGGGCATCAATGGCAAATTCCTCGTAGCCTTGTCCAACAAAGTGATTGAAGTATCTGCTGACGCCTATCCGGAACTAGAGGAAAAGAAAGAATATATCCAGAAAATCATATCCGTCGAAGAAGAGAAGTTTGCAGCAACCATCGATCAGGGAACTTCCATTATCCATGAATATGTAGACGAACTGAAAAAAGACGGAAAAACAGTTCTTGCAGGGGAGAAAGTATTTAAGCTTTATGATACCTATGGTTTCCCACTGGAGTTAACAGAAGAAATTTTGCAGGAAGAAGGCTGCAGTGCTGACGTAGATGGTTTTAACGACAACATGCAGAAGCAAAAAGAGATGGCAAGAGCCGGCAGAAAATCTGCCGATGAAGAAGGATGGAAAAATGCTGCAACTGCGGTGGATGTTCCGGAAACCCTCTTCACAGGCTATGACCATTTAGACGACGAAGGAGAGGTACTGGCAATTGATGTAGATGGACAACTGACAGACAGTGCGGACATCTATCAGAATGCGACGGTATACCTAGATAAGACACCGTTTTATGCAGAAGGAGGCGGACAGGCTTCTGATAATGGTTTTATGTCTACCGAAGACTGTCATGCGAAAGTGATCTCTGTAGAAAAATCACACGAGGTTTATGCCCATAGAGTTTTAATTGAAAAAGGAACTCTAAAGAAAGGGGATAGAGTGCAATGTGGCGTCAATCTCTTTAAGCGTCACGCTACAGCGAGGAATCACACAGCGACGCATCTCCTGCAGAAAGCGTTGCGTGATGTGATCGGTTCCCACGTAGAACAGGCTGGTTCCAGCGTCAATGAGAATATGCTCAGATTTGACTTCACTCATTTTGAAGGCGTTACACCGGAGCAGCTTTCTCAAGTAGAAGAACTGGTTAACCAGAAGATTACAGAGTTCCTACCAGTCAAGACTTGCGAAACATCCATGAAGGAAGCGCAGGAAATGGGCGCTATGGCCCTCTTTGGTGAGAAATACGGCGATCAGGTCAGAGTCGTAAATTGCGGCAACTGGAGCGTTGAACTCTGTGGGGGAACCCATGTGGAAAATACCGGTCAAATCGGCGCCTTAAAGATCGTCAGTGAAGCAGGTGTGGCCTCAGGTGTCCGCCGAATTGAAGCTGTGACAGGCACAGGGGTGCTCTTGAAAACGATTGAAGCAGAAGACACCATCAGACAGATTGCA
Organism: Emergencia timonensis; assembly: GCF_900086585.1. Lineage (GTDB taxonomy): Bacteria > Bacillota > Clostridia > Peptostreptococcales > Anaerovoracaceae > Senimuribacter > Senimuribacter timonensis. The sequence continues at coordinate 1,754,877 of NZ_FLKM01000009.1, read as the reverse complement.
GAAGCCCTCAAGTCTAACCCTTCTGCGGTAGCACAGAAAGCTGTTTCTGTCGTTGAGGAATTGAAGGATACGAAAAAAGAGTTGGAAGACTTTAAAAAAGCAGCTATGGGATCAGAGGTAGACGACATGGTCGAGGCCGCAAAAGTTGTCGGCGATATCAAGCTTGTGACAAAGGAATTTAAGGATTATAATATAAATGATCTGCGTAATCTGTCCGATGATATCAAAGCCTCATACAAAGGCATCGTCATGGTATTTGCGACAGTCAATGGACCAAAGGTTACTTTCTTGGTTTCCATTACTGACGACTTGCTGGAAAAGGGTTTACACGCAGGCAATATGATAAAACAGATTGCTGCAGCTTGCGGCGGAGGCGGCGGCGGAAAGGCCGACATGGCACAGGCCGGTGCAAAGGATTCTTCAAAAATTCCCGATGCATTTAAGGTTGCAGAAGAACTTTTATCATAGTATACTATAGTTAGGAAAAAGGAGGTCGTTATCATGGAAAGAAAAACAATTATGTTTGACGCAGCGAAAACGCAACAGAAAACTACAAAAGAAATCCTGGAGGCTGTATACGCCGCTTTGGAGGAGAGAGGGTACAATGGAATTGATCAAATGGTTGGCTACATTCTTTCAGGCGACCCGTCATACATTACAAGTCACAACAATGCGAGAATGATGATCAGCCGCATTGATAGAGACGACTTGGTAGAAGAAATCTTAAAGGATTATCTAAAAAAATAAGAATAAGAATTAACGGCAGGCGATTTGTTTTTAACCTGCCGTTTTTTTAGGAAGGCAGGAAATGACTACAATATTTGAGAACCAATGTACGTATACTTATGAATATTATTTACAACTGAAGCGGGCGACTTTGGACAAGAGCTTTGTAAACACATGCTACAGCGCTCTAGTCATCATTACCGCTCTGGGTGTGCTAACGGTGGTGAAAAACTGGTATACCTTTACCATTGCAGCCGTAGTGGCTCTGATATTCGTACTCTACAGACTAATCGGAACACCCATTCGGCTGGCGTCTTTTGCAGCAAAGAAAAATCGCCAGGTTCATGGCAGGGATATCGAGACGATAAATCATTTTTATGAGGATCATCTCTTAGCAGTCAACACCCTGTCACAGGGCAAGACCAATATCAAATATGAAGAGGTAAAGACCTTGATGCAGTCTAAAAATTTGTTCATTATCGGTATGGACAAAGGGCTCGTGCTGTTAATCGATAAAGACGGATTTTTAAAAGGTACTGTTGAAGAGTTCTTGATTTTTATGAAAGAAAAATGTGTGAATGCTGAGGTGAAAATATGAGGAAAATAGCCCTTGATGTCGGAGACAAGACAGTAGGTATCGCTTTGAGTGATGCGCTGGGTATTACAGCCCAGGGACTGATGACATTGGAAAGAGTGGGAATCCGCAAGGACACGGGAAAAATTCTGGATTTGGTAAAAGAGTACGAGTGTGACACCATTGTCATCGGATTGCCAAAAAAACTGGACGGAAGCGACAGCATCCAGACCGAAAAAGTCTATGAGTTCCGCACCATGTTGGAAAACAAGATGAGAAGTACGGGAATGAAAGGTGTCGACGTTGTATGGCAGGACGAACGCCTGACTACTGTCATGGCCGAAAAGGTCCTTATCGAAGCGGATGTCAGCCGCAAAAAAAGGAAAGAAGTGATTGATAAACAGGCGGCGGTTTTAATCATGCAGGGCTATTTAGACACGTTATCCATGAAAAAAGATTAATAACGAACAATTATATCCGTATACTTGAATATAATTCGTGATATCTTTGGATTTTGAGAAAAAACTTAATTAAAACAAGGTAAAAACGCGAATTTTACTGAACAAATATTGACACCAAAAGTATATGTGATAAAGTTTATTGTGTAAGATATTCTACATATACTTTTGTTTTTTTGTTTCATCATTATGGAGGTTAGATACATGAAAAAAATCGGAATCATCATGGGAAGTGACAGCGATCTTCCTGTAGTAGAGAAAGCAATGACCACGTTAGAGGAATTCGGCGTACCTTATGAGGTTCACGTTTATTCTGCCCATCGTACACCGGCAGAGGTAAAAGAATTCACACAGAATGCGAGAACAAACGGCTTCGGCGCTATCATCGCAGCAGCAGGAAAAGCGGCGCACCTGGCAGGTTCTATTGCAGCCAGCACCACGCTGCCTGTCATCGGCATTCCAGTCAAGTCTTCGACTTTGGACGGACTGGATGCGCTTTTATCCACAGTGCAGATGCCTGGCGGAATTCCGGTGGCAACTGTCGCGATTGATGGTGCGCAGAATGCGGCTCTCCTGGCTATTCAGATGCTTGGCATCGAAGATGCGGAGATCGCATCAAAACTGGACAACCAGAGAAAAGCGGCGGCTGAAAAAGTTCTGGCTAAAAATAAGAACATTGAGGAAAAATATAATATTCTGTAATAAATAAAAATTAGAAGAGGTGAAGCTTATGCGCGTCGAGAAGACGGAACAATTATACGAAGGAAAAGCGAAAAAGGTCTATGGAACGACAGAGGAAACGCTCTGTATCGTTTCCTATAAGGACGACGCGACTGCCTTTAACGGTCTGAAAAAAGGCACGATCATGGGCAAGGGCGCCATCAACAACAGAGTAACCAACTTTTTGATGCAGATGTTAGAAAAGGAAGGTATTCCGACGCATTTTGTGGAAGAAGTGAACGAGCGGGAGACCATTGTTAAAAAGGTTCGCATTATACCTCTTGAGGTCATCGTTCGAAATATCGCAGCAGGTTCTCTGGCAAAACGGCTGGGCCTTTCTGAAGGTACCAAGATGAAACGACCAGTCTTGGAGTTCAGCTATAAGAACGACGATCTGGGCGATCCCATGGTCAATGATTACCACATCCTCGCCATGGAATACGCTACAGAAGAAGAACTTTCTGTCATCAAAAGCTATGCTTTAAAAATAAACGAAATTTTGTCCGCATATCTGAAGGACGCCAATATCGAGCTGATTGACTTCAAGCTGGAATTTGGCAAAACGACAGATGGAACCATTGTTCTTGCAGACGAGATTTCCCCTGACACCTGCAGATTCTGGGATACAGTGACCGGCGAAAAACTGGATAAAGACAGATTCAGAAGAGACCTGGGCGGCGTAGAAGATGCATATCAGGAAATATTGAAGAGATTACTTGGAGAATAAAACGGGAGAGTATGAAAAAATGAGCAGTTTAAGAGAAGAATGCGGTGTCTTTGGCGTTTTTGGCAATGAGACACAGAATGTAGCCAGCACCACATATTATGGTTTGTTTGCCCTGCAGCACAGAGGACAGGAGAGCTGCGGCATTGTAGTCAACGATGACGGCGTCTTTAATTATTACAAGGACGCAGGACTTGTCAATGATGTCTTTACACCGGAAATCCTGGATGAGCTGGGCGAAGGCAACATGGCTATCGGCCACGTCAGATACGGGACGACGGGAAAAAGCGACAGGCTTAATTCCCAGCCCATCGTTGTCAATCATCACAAAGGCAGAATGGCTCTGGCACACAATGGAAATCTGGTCAACTCTCATGAGTTGAGACAGGAACTGGAAGCAGAAGGATCTATCTTCCATACGACCAGTGATACGGAGGTCATTTCGTACATCATCACCAAGGAGAGAATCAAAAGTGATTCCATCGAAGAGGCCATTGATTCAGCTATGGACAAGCTGATCGGCGCCTATTCTCTGGTTATCATGTCGCCTTCTAAGCTGATTGCGGTCAGAGACGAGCTGGGGATGCGGCCGCTCTGTTATGGTCAGAAAGAGGACGGAACCTATATCATCGCCTCGGAAACCTGCGCCCTGGACGCAGTCAGCGCAAAATACGTCAGAGAGATCGAACCAGGCGAAATTGTCATCTTCGAAAAAGACGGTGTCAGATCTATCAAAGACCATTGCAACAAGCAGCCGCAGAAGCTCTGCATCTTTGAATATATCTATTTTGCAAGACCGGATTCTGTCGTAGAAGGAATGAGCGTCCACGAAGCGAGACTGAAGGCAGGCGCCTGCCTTGCCATGGAACATCCTGTTCAGGCAGATGTGGTTATCGGCGTACCTGACTCCGGACTTGACGCAGCGATCGGTTACTCCAGACAGTCGGGCATTCCATATGGCATCGGATTCATCAAAAACAAATACATCGGCAGAACCTTTATTGCACCTGGTCAAAAAGCGCGTGAGGACAAGGTTCGCATCAAACTCAACGTGGTAGCAGACACCGTCAGGGGAAAAAGAGTGGTCCTCGTGGACGACTCCATCGTCAGGGGAACTACCTGCGCCAGAATCGTCAAGCTGCTCAGAGAAGCCGGGGCTAAAGAAGTCCATATGCGGTCATCGGCACCTCCGTTTATCAACCCTTGTTATTATGGAACAGATATTGACTCCAAAGAGAATCTCATCGCCTGCAAACATTCGATTCCTGAAATAGAGAAGATCATCGGCGTAGAAAGCCTGGGTTATCTGGACGTAAACCACTTGAACATGCTCATCGGCAAAGCACCGGGAGAAGGTTACTGCCACGCCTGCTTCAGCGGAGAATATCCCACCGAGCAGCCCAGCAGCGCTATCAAGAACAAATTCGAAAAGAAGATCAGTGAAAAAGAGGAGAATTAGTCATGGAAAAGAGTTTCAGTGAAAGCTATAAAGCGGCAGGCGTAGATATCACGGCAGGATATAAGGCAGTAGAACTGATGAAGGAGCACGTGGCAAAGACCATGATGTTCGGAAACGTTCCCAGCGATATCGGCGGCTTTGGCGGCCTGTTCGAACTAGATATCAAAAATATCAAAGAACCGGTTCTTGTCAGCGGCACGGACGGCGTGGGAACCAAGCTGAAGATGGCTTTCCTTATGGACAAGCACGATACCGTGGGCATCGACTGCGTGGCCATGTGCGTCAACGACATCATCTGTGTCGGCGCCAAGCCTCTGTTCTTCCTCGACTACATCGCGGTGGGCAAGAACTATCCGGAAAAAGTCGCCATGATCGTAAAGGGCGTTGCGGAGGGCTGTATCCAGTCCGAGGCGGCTTTGATCGGCGGCGAGACAGCGGAGATGCCAGGATTTTATCCAGAAGACGAGTACGACCTTGCAGGCTTTGCCGTAGGAGTTGTCGATAAATCAAAAATCCTAAAGAAGGAGACTATCTGTGAGGGTGACGTGATCATCGGTCTGCCATCCTCCGGGGTGCATTCCAACGGCTTCTCCCTGGTCAGAAAAGTGCTGGACGTAGAAAAGGAAGACATCAAAAAACCGCTTGAAGCGCTGGGCGGCAAGTCCATCGGCGAGACGCTGCTGACACCGACGAAGATTTACGTAAAACCGATGGTAAAGCTCTTTGAAGAGGTTACAGTTAAGTCCGTTGCCCACATCACTGGCGGCGGTTTCTATGAGAACATTCCGAGGAGCCTGCCAAAGGGCTATGGCGTGAAGATCAAAAGAGAGAACGTCAGAGTCCTGCCGATCTTTGAACTGATTGCGGAGAGAGGCAATATTCCGGAAAGAGACATGTTCAATACCTTCAACATGGGCGTGGGCATGACCGTCATCGTAGCGAAAGAAGACGCGGACAAAACGCTGGAAGTGCTGAAAGCTGGCGGTGAAGACGCTTACATATTAGGCAGTGTGGTAAAATCTGAGGAAGGCGTGGAACTATGCTAAAGACAAAGATTGCCGTCCTGGTTTCGGGCGGCGGTACCAATCTGCAGGCGCTGATCGATGCAGAGAACAGCGGTCTGATCAAAAACGGCGAGATTGTTCTGGTGGCTTCTAACAATCCCAATGCCTTTGCACTGCAGCGGGCAGAAGATAACGGCATCAAGGCTGTGGTCATGTCCAGCGAGGAGGCGCTGCTTCAGGTTTTCAGGGAAGAGGGCATCGAGCTGGTGGTGTTGGCCGGCTTCTTGAAGATTTTGAGCCCGGCGTTTATCAGCGCTTATGAGAACAGAATCATCAATATCCATCCGTCCCTAATTCCGTCTTTTTGCGGAAAGGGCTGCTATGGACTGCACGTCCACGAAAAGGCTTTGGAATACGGTGTCAAAGTGACTGGCGCGACAGTGCATTATGTCAACGAAATTCCTGACGGCGGCCAGATTATCGCGCAGAAGGCAGTGGAGATTCTGGAGGGAGATACGCCGGAGACTCTGCAGCGCCGCGTCATGGAACAGGCTGAATGGGTGCTGCTGCCGAAGGCGGTAGAAGAAATCAGTGAAAAACTAGCGAGAGGTGAAAGATAACCAATGAACGTTTATGAAATAAAGACAATGGAAACTGCCGTAAAGGGAAATTCCTATGTGGGAAGAGGCATCGTCCTGGGCAGATCGAAAGACGGAAAGAAGGCTGTCAGCGCTTACTTCATCATGGGAAGAAGTGAGAACAGCAGAAACCGAATCTTCTTGGAAGAGGGAGAGAACGTGATGATCAAACCTTTTGACGAATCAAAGGTAGAGGACCCGTCTCTGATCATTTATTATCCGATGAGAAAATATGAGGACAAGTTAATCGTGACCAACGGCGATCAGACAGATACCATCTATGAACACCTGCAGGAAGGAAAATCCTTTGAAGAGGCTCTGGACACCAGGTGCTTTGAACCGGACGGTCCCAACTGGACGCCGAGAATCAGCGGCATGTTTACCTTTGGTCAGGAACTGACTTATAAGATGAGCATCCTCAAGAGCGCTGATGCGGAGGGCTCCGCCTGCAACAGATACTATTACAATTATCCGGCACTGGCCGGGCTGGGCCATTTTATCCACACCTATGTACAGGATGGTAATCCCCTTCCGACTTTCTGCGGCGAGCCGGAAAGAGTGGAAATTCCTGACGATATCGATGCCTTTACAGCAGAAATCTGGAATCATCTGGATGCAGATAACAAGATTTCTCTGTATGTACGCTATGCGGATTTAGAAACCGGTAAGGCTACTAACAGAATGATCAACAAGAACTCGTAATTGGAGGTGCAAGAATCATGAAAGAATTTGAATTAAAATATGGATGTAATCCCAATCAAAAGCCGGCGAAGATCTATATGGCCGACGGCAGCGAGCTGCCTGTAGAGATTTTGAACGGCAGACCGGGATATATCAACTTCCTGGACGCTTTTAACAGTTGGCAGCTGGTGAAGGAACTGAAAGAGTGTCTGGGCATGCCGGCAGCTACCTCCTTCAAGCACGTGAGTCCTACTTCTGCTGCCGTAGGCGTACCGATGAGTGATACTTTGAAAAAAGCTTGCTTTGTCGATGACATCGAAGGGCTGGACGATTCTCCGATCGCCACGGCCTATGCCAGAGCGAGGGGAACGGACAGAATGTCCTCCTTTGGCGACTGGGTAGCCCTCAGCGATACCTGCGATGCGGTTACGGCGACGATTCTGAAGCGTGAGGTTTCTGACGGCATCATCGCGCCGGACTACACTGAGGAAGCTTTGGAGATTCTGAAGACAAAGAAGAAGGGAAATTACAACATCGTCAAAATTGATCCAGACTTTGTTCCGATGGAGCAGGAGACGAAACAGGTCTTCGGCATCACCTTTGAACAGGGCAGAAACGATTATAAGATTACGCCGGATCAGTTGACCAACATCGTTACGGCAAACAAAGATCTGCCAGAGGAGGCGAAGCGCGACCTGATCATCGCACTGATCACCCTCAAATACACCCAGTCCAATTCGGTCGCCTATGCAAAGGACGGACAGGCCATCGGCGTAGGCGCAGGACAGCAGTCCAGAATCCACTGCACCAGACTGGCAGGAAACAAAGCGGACTTCTGGCATCTGAGACAGGCGGATATCGTAATCAACCTGCCTTTCAGAGACGATGTGACCAGACCGAACCGCGATAATGCCATCGACGTCTACCTGGGGGACGAGTACGAGGATATCCTGCAGGACGGCGTATGGCAGACCCTGTTCACAGAAAAACCGGAGCCGTTTACAAAGGAAGAGCAGAGAGAATATCTGGATTCCATCAGCGGCGTCTCCCTCGGCAGCGACGCCTTCTTCCCGTTCGGAGACAACATCGAAAGAGCCAAGAAGAGCGGCGTATCCTATATCGCAGAGCCGGGCGGCAGCGTGAGAGACGATAATGTCATCGAAGTCTGTGACAAGTACGGCATGGTGACAGTATTCACCGGCATGAGGCTGTTCCACCACTAATAGAAGGACAGAACTTTCGTTGATATGTATATAATCAGCAAATCTGAAATAGTCCGAATTAGGACTTGTTTGGTTTTGCATAGAAGGATATATACAGCTTTTCGACTAGCGTCTGATCGTTCAACTGCGCTTGCGGGACGCGGCCGTGAAGTGCCACGCACTAAAGCGCTGCACTTTTGACCGGGGAACTGCCAGCGATTTTGCTTCATAAAATCGGGTTAGGTTTCCCAAAGCATAAGGAGTTCCCAGCAATTCATTTCATGAATTGGGACAACTCCATTAGGAGGTACATAATGAAAGTAATGGTTGTTGGCGGCGGAGGCAGAGAGCACGCCATCATCAAAAAAATAAAGAAGAGTCCAAAGGTCGATGAGATCTACGCACTGCCGGGAAACGGCGGTATCGCTGCGGATGCGACTTGTGTAGACATCGGAGCCAAAGACCTTGAAAATATCGTAAATTTTGCAAAGGAAAACAAGATTGAATTTGCCATCGTGGCGCCGGATGATCCGTTAGTCCTGGGTCTCGTTGACCTGTTGCAGGCAGAGGGCATTCCTTGTTTTGGTCCAAATAAGGACGCTGCCATCATTGAAGGCAGCAAGGCCTTTTCTAAAGATCTGATGAAAAAGTACGGCATCCCGACGGCGGAATACGCTACCTTCACCGACATGGACGAAGCGCTCTGTTATCTTGATACCTGCAAGATTCCAGTCGTTGTCAAAGCTGACGGACTTGCCCTGGGCAAAGGCGTCATCATCGCTGAAACACTGGAAGAAGCGAAAAAAGCAGTCAGAGACATGATGGAAGACAAGGTCTTTGGTGAGAGCGGCAGCGTAGTGGTCATCGAGGAATTCCTCACAGGGCCAGAGGTTTCCGTCCTTTCCTTTACTGACGGCAAAACCTTGATTCCGATGGTATCCTCGATGGACCATAAGCGGGCGCTGGACGGTGACAAGGGCCTCAACACTGGCGGCATGGGGACGGTAGCGCCGAACCCATACTACACTGCAGAAATTGCAGCCCGCTGTGAGGAAGAAATCTTCTTGCCGACAATGGTCGCTATGAACAGGGAATGCAGAACCTTCTCTGGCTGTCTCTATTTTGGCCTCATGCTCACAGAGGACGGCCCAAAAGTCATCGAGTACAACTGCAGATTCGGCGATCCTGAAACCCAGGTCGTTTTGCCGCTTCTTGACAGCGACCTCTTTGACATCATGGTTCACGTAGCGGAGGGCACGCTGGAGGATGCCGATGTCAACTTTGCTGAAGATGCTGCATGCTGCGTTGTCATGGCAAGCTGCGGATATCCAAAATCCTACGAGAAAGGCTACGAGATCAAAATCGCTGACGATGTGGAGGACGTCTATGTTGCCGGAGCAAAACTATCTGAAGACGGAAAGCTTCTGACCAATGGCGGACGTGTGCTCGGCGTGACAGAAAGAGGGAAGGATATCAAAGAAGCCATCGAAAAAGCGTATAAATCCGTTGAAAAGGTCAGCTTTGATAACGCTTACTACAGAAAAGATATCGGCCAGAAAGCACTTGCAGCACTTGAAAGATAAGGGAGAAATCATGGTATACAGAATATATGTGGAAAAGAAAAGAGAGTTTGCTCATGAAGCAGCTTCCTTAAAAAGTGAAATTGTGAAGCTCCTTCAGATTGATGGACTTGAAGAGCTGAGAATTGTCAACCGTTACGATGTAGAAAACTTGGATAAGAGTCTCTTTGATTATGCCGTAGGCACTGTTTTTTCTGAACCCCAGGTTGACATCGCCTCTGAAACCTTGGATTTTTCTATAGCGGATCATGTATTCGCCGTGGAATATCTGCCGGGACAGTTTGACCAGAGAGCCAATTCTGCAGCGGAATGCATCCAGATCATTTCAAAAGGGGAAAGGCCGACTGTGAGAACCGCCAAGGTTTACATGCTCAAAGGCAGTCTGTCTGCTGAGCAGCTTTCCGAGATCAAAAAATACGTTATCAACCCGGTAGAGGCGAGAGAGGCAACCCTAGAGGAATTTGACACCCTCAAGGTGGACTACGAGATTCCGACAGAGGTGGCAGTCTTGGACGGCTTCAACCAGATGAACGAAGAGCAGCTTGCCGCATTCCTCGCAGAATACGGGCTTGCAATGGATCTGGCCGATTTGAAGTTCTGCCAGGACTATTTCAGAAAAGAAGACAGGGATCCGACCATTACGGAAATCAAGGTCATTGACACCTACTGGTCCGATCACTGCAGACATACGACCTTTAACACGACCATCGACAGCGTGAAATTCGAAGATCCGGCGGTCCAGGCGACTTACGAGGATTATATCAAAACTCGCCAGGAGCTGGGCAGGACCAAGCCGGTCAACCTGATGGATATTGGCACCATCGCTGCCAAATATCTGAAGTCAAAAGGAGAACTCTCCAAGCTGGATGAGTCGGAGGAAATCAACGCCTGCACCGTCAAAATCGATGTAAACGTGGACGGAGAAATCCAGCAGTGGCTGCTTTTGTTCAAGAACGAAACCCACAATCACCCGACAGAGATCGAACCTTTCGGCGGCGCTGCTACCTGTGTGGGCGGCGCCATCAGAGATCCGCTTTCAGGCAGAAGCTATGTCTATTCTGCTATGAGAGTGACTGGTGCGGCAGATCCGCTGAAACCGGTATCCGAGACTTTGAAGGGCAAGCTTCCGCAGAGAAAGATCGTGACGACGGCGGCAAACGGCTACAGCTCTTACGGAAACCAGATCGGCCTCGCGACCGGACAGGTCGATGAGATCTATCACGACGGCTATGTTGCGAAGAGAATGGAAATCGGCGCGGTCATCGCGGCGGCTCCGGCGGAGAATGTGCGCAGAGAGCGTCCGATCGACAGCGATATCGTCATTTTGCTGGGCGGCAGGACGGGTCGTGATGGCTGCGGCGGTGCGACCGGTTCGTCAAAATCCCATACCCTGGAATCCCTTGAAAGCTGCGGTGCCGAGGTGCAGAAGGGAAATGCGCCAGAGGAAAGAAAGCTGCAGAGACTGTTTAGAAATCCAGAGGCTTCGAAACTGATCAAGCGCTGCAATGACTTCGGTGCAGGCGGCGTTTCCGTCGCCATCGGAGAACTAGCAGACGGTCTGGAAATCAACCTCAACGCCGTTCCTAAGAAATACGACGGCCTGGACGGCACGGAGCTCGCCATCAGTGAGTCTCAGGAGAGAATGGCAGTGGTCGTCGCAAAAGAGGATGTAGAGAGATTCTGCCAGCTGGCAGAGTCAGAGAATCTGGAGGCCACCGTCGTTGCCGAAGTGAAGGAAAACCCTTATTTGAAGATCTTCTGGAACGGCAAGGCCATCGTAAATATTTCCAGGGAGTTCCTTGACACCAACGGTGCGGAGAAACACATCGACATCGAAATCCCGAAGCACGGCGATTTTGCCAAGCAAGCAGCAGAGAACTTTACCGATGAATACCTGGCGCTTGCAGGCAATCTCAACGTCTGCTCAAAGAGGGGACTTTCCGAAAGATTTGACTCCACCATCGGCGCGGGCACGGTATTGATGCCCTTTGGCGGTATCAGACAGAGAACGCCCAACCAGGCCATGGTCAACCTGATTGCCGTGGAAAAGGAGCACACATCGACCTGCTCCCTGATGTCCTGGGGTTACAACCCGTTCATCGCTGAGAAGAGCCCGTACCACAGCGCTTACCTGGCTGTGGTGGAATCTGTATCAAAATTGATCGCGGCAGGCGCATCTTTTGAGGACGTCTATCTGTCCTTCCAGGAATACTTCGAGAAGCCGATGCGGGATCCGAAGAGATGGGGCAAGCCGATGGCTGCCGTATTGGGCGCTTTCAAGGCCCAGAAGGAACTGGGCGTTGCCGCAATCGGCGGCAAGGACTCCATGAGCGGTACTTTTGAGGACATCGACGTTCCGCCGACACTGGTATCCTTTGCGGTGACCACGGACGACGTAGCCAACATCATTTCACCGGAATTTAAAGAAGTTGACAATAATGTATTTATGTTTATCCCTGAATATGATGAAGAAGGACTGCCGAAGGCAGAGTCTCTGAAAGCGATTTACAAAGCGATTCATCAGATGATCAAAGATGGAACCATCATCAGCGCTTATACCCCAGGATACGGCGGTGCTGCGGAAGCAGTGCTGAAGATGTCCATGGGTAACGAGATCGGATTTGCATATAGCGAGGATGTGGATCTTGAGAAAATCTTCGGATACGCTTACGGCGCCTTTGTCGTAGAGGTTTCTTCCGAGGCAATTGACAACATCATCGGCGCAGATATCATCGACTTAGGTAAGACCACAGCCGAGAAAGCCATCGTCCGCGGAGACGAGCGTATCGATCTTGCGGGCATCGAGAAAATTTACGAGGATAAGTTGGAGCCGATCTACAGCTGCAACATCGAGACAGCTGATAACAAATTGGAAACTTTCAGCTATGAAACTTCTGAGAGACTCCATGCCAAGGTACGTATAGAGAAACCGAAGGTTTTGATTCCGGTATTCCCGGGAAACAACTGCGAATACGATTCCGCCAAAGCTTTCAGAGACGCCGGGGCGGAGCCGGAAATCTTCGTCATCAACAACCTGTCGGCAGAAGCCGTGGCAAAATCTGTAGAAGACTTTGCTGCAAAGGTGAGAGAATCCCAGATCATCTTCATACCGGGAGGATTCTCCGGCGGTGACGAACCAGATGGTTCAGGCAAGTTTATCACGGCCTTCTTCAGAAACCAGGAGGTCAAAGAGGCGGTTACGGACCTGCTCGATAACAGGGAAGGATTGATGGTCGGCATCTGTAATGGATTCCAGGCTTTGATCAAGCTGGGCCTGGTGCCTTATGGAAAGATCATGGACATCGACGAAACCTTCCCGACACTGACGTTTAACGAAATCGGACGCCACCAGTCCAAGCTGGTCAGAACGAGAATCGCATCCAACAAGTCACCGTGGCTTGCCAATGCGAAACCAGACGAGATCTATACAGTGCCGATTTCTCATGGAGAGGGCAGATTTATCGCATCGGAGGAATTGATCCAGGAGCTGGCAGAGAATGGTCAGATTACGACTCAGTACGTGGATTTTGACGGAAAGGTAACCAGCGATATCCAGTTCAATCCAAACGGCTCCTATTACGCCATCGAGGGCATCACCTCGCCAGACGGCAGAGTCTTTGGAAAGATGGGACACGCAGAGAGAACAGGCGCTGGCCTTTACAAGAACGTGCCGGGAGACTTTGACATCGGCATGTTCAAGGCTGCAGTAGAATACTTTAAATAGAAATTGAACGAGAAGGGAAGTGATTCCTATGGATACGAGATATCAGGTGGTGATGAGCCAGGTCATGCTGCCGCACCAGGCCAATGTAGCAGGAAACGTTCATGGCGGCGAAATCATGAAATTCATGGATACGGCTGCAGGAGCCGCCGCGATGAAATACGCCAGATGCAACTGCGTGACCGCCAGGGTGGATGAGCTGATTTTCCATCTGCCGATCTTTGTCGGTGCACTGGTGACCTGCACGGCGACCATCGCCTATGTAGGGAATACTTCTATGGACGTCTATGTGCGCGTGGATTCAGAGGATATGGAATCTGGCAATGGCCCTGAAAAAGCCCTCTGCGCCCACTTTACCATGGTCGCCATGAGCAAAACTGGCAAACCACAGAAGGTTCCTCCATATACGCCAGAGACAGAGGACGAAAAAGAGCTGTATGAGTCAGCCCTTGAGAAAGTACAGGCGAGAAAGAGACTGAAGTAACAGTTAAAACATTACAGACGGCAGGCGTCATGTGACAATCAAAGACGGATTATCGGCATAAAGCTGATGTCCGTCTTTTATTGTTCAGAAGGGATGACGGGTTTTTATGGGAAACCCAGAAATCATTTATTTTGTTCGGCTATAGAGCAAGTGTGGTATCTCTTTATTTTTATAGTGTCTAACATATCGTTTCTTTACAGTCATTCCTAATTTTACGGCCACGTTTCTTGAAGCTTCATTATCAGGTCGGATTTGTGCTGTAATTTCATTTAGATGTAAAACATGAAAAGCATAGTCAAGACAAGCGGAAGCAGCTTCAATCGCAAAGCCTTTTCCCCAATAGGATTTGTTGTAAATGTAACCGACTCCGATACAGACTTCATTATCGGCCTGTTCTGTAATTAATCCAGTAACTCCAATCAATTCATCAGATGCCTTTTCTATTACAGCCCAATAGCTGTAACCGTCTCTGTCATATCTCATAATGTTTTCCTCAATCCATTGGATCACTTCCTCATCAGAAAAAGCGTGCTCCCAAGCATACATAACATCTATGTCTTGCAGGATAAAACAAATGGCTTCAAAGTCATCTCTTTGTATTTTTCGTAAGTATGTGCGAGGGGTTTCTAAAATTATCATACAGTATTCCTCCTGTCAATCAAGCTTATTTTAAGCACATTTTACCATATAAACAGGAACTTGTCATTTCTGTTCCTTCTTACGCAGGTTTAAGGATATTAGGTAAAATAATTTTAATTTATCAAAAAAATTTGATTAAATCTTATTATTTTGATAATGTGATAAAATTAAATCCATGAAACTCCCTGGACTTTAAGGTTTTAGAACTTTCAGATAATGGCACGATTCTTGCTATATATATCAGTATCAAATAAAAGCAAAAAAGAGGAGAATACATATGAGTACAATGAAGGCGACAGCTTACACAAACGGTAAAATTTTCACTTCTGATGATGCCAATTTATATGCAGATGCGATGCTTGTAGAAGGTGAAAGAATCAAATGGGTAGGCAAAGAAGCAGAAATGCCGGCTGGGGACTATGAAACAGTGGACCTAAACGGAAAGCGGGTCATTCCTGGTTTTGTAGACGCACACATGCATCCTATCATGCTTGCTGATTTTAGCAAAAAGATTTCTGCCCTTCCGCCAGTTGTCAACTCTCTGACTGATTTAGAGCAAAAAATTGCAGAGGTCAGAGATAAGCAGGAAGCTGGAGAATGGATTCAAGGATGGGGTTATGATGAAGGCAAGCTGGCTGAAAAACGTTCGCCCAATAGATACGATCTGGACAAGGGCTGCAGCGATTCTCCCGTTATCATATTCAGAACGTGCGGACATGTAAACTGTGTCAACAGCAAAGCACTGGAACTGGCAGGAATTACAAAAGATACACCGGATCCGCAGGGCGGCGAGATTGACAGAGACGAGAACGGGGAACCGACCGGTGTTCTACGCGAAAATGCTAGATCCTTCATCACACCTTTACTGCCGGTGACTAGCGACGAAGAAAAAATTGAAGAAATCGTTGACTTAGGTGAACTTCTCGCATCTCAGGGTATCACTGGCGTTGCGGATATCGGATGTCTCAGCGACGGCGATGTCTACGGATATTATATCAATGCAAAGGAGAAAGGGTTTAAACAGAGAGTGGGTATCTACTACATGTGGGATTACTACTGGCAGAACAAAGACTTTGTTATTCCGCAAGAACAGATGGATGGCGATCAGCAGATTCATGTAGCCGGACTGAAGACTGTGGGAGACGGCAGTTTCTCTGGCAGAACAGCCTGGGTCAGCGAACCATATTACGGAAGTACAGACGAATACGGCATTTCTGTGTGTTCTGACGAATTGATGGAAAGCGCCATCAAATTCTGTAAGGAAAATCGCTGCCAGTATTCCATGCACGCCATGGGCGGCGCGGCAATCGACCGTATTGTCAACAGAGTTGCAAAAGAAGAAAAGTGGAATGACGATGAGACACCACATCTTCGTATTGAGCATACGACAGAGCCTTCAGATGAAGCAATCGCAAAGACGGTAGAACACGGCTTTGCTTTCGCGACACAGCCGATTTTTTTCTACGCTGAGATAGAAAGCTATCTGGCAAATCTGGGACCAGAAAGAACCAAGAAGACATACCCGATCAAAAAGCTCTTGGATCGCGGCGTCAACGTGTGCTTCTCTACTGACGCACCGGCGACTTCCTGGGCAATTCCATCAGATCCATTCCCATGTCTGAAGGCTGCAGTAACCAGATATGCATATGACGGCACGGACTGCGGGCAGGACCAGGCAGTGGATATTGAAACGGCAATCAAGCTCTATACTAAAAATGCAGCCGTTATCACAGGCTTGAAAAACGCCGGACAGTTGAGGGCTGGATATCATGCAGATTTTGCCGTGCTCAGCGAAGATATTTTGACAGTTGCGCCAGAAGATATTGACAAGGTGAAAGTGGAACAGACATATATTGACGGACAAAGAGTATTTGGATAAAAAGATTGATAATTTGACAATGACATAAATTTTGCTTAATATAGTAGTATCGTTGAAAGGAGAAGAAACATGAGTACGAAGAGAAATGCATATGTAAATGGTAAAATTTTTACTTCAGATGACAGCAATCTGTACGCTGAAGCGATGATAGTGGAAGACGGGGTCATCACCTGGGTAGGGAAAGAAGTCGACATGCCAGCAGGGGATTACGAAAAAGTTGATCTAGCTGGAAAGCGAGTTTTGCCTGGTTTTGTTGACGCTCACGAGCATCCTGCTATGCTGGCCGAAATGAGCAAACAGATATCCTGTCTGCCTCCGGTGGTACATTCCATTGAAGAACTGATTGAGAAAATTAAAGAAGTCAGAGCACAGCAAGGACCAGGAGAATGGATTAAAGGCTGGGGTTATGACGAAGGTAAATTCGCTGAAAGACGCTCGCCAAACAGATATGATCTGGACAAAGGCTGCAGTGATTCACCAGTTTATTTGCTGCGTACCTGCGCACATATCATCTGCCTCAACAGTAAAGCGCTGGAAATGGCAGGGGTTACAAAGGATACACCTGATCCAGAAGGCGGAGCCATCGATAGAGACGAGAATGGGGAACCGACCGGCGTGCTGCGTGAAAATGCAAGAGACTTGGTAAATCATCTGCTTCCGCCACTTACACAAGATCAAAAAGCGGATTTGGTAGCAGATTTAGGTCAGCTATTATTATCACAGGGCATTACCGCAATCTGTGATATGGGAAATATGGATCCTTCAGATAATTATGCCCTTTATTATGCAGCTGCAGAAAAAGGTTTTAAACAGAAGGTTGGCATCTATTATATGTGGAATTATTTCCACAATGATCCTGATTTCAGAATCCCAGAAAAGCAGTTTGATAAGAATCAGCAGATTTTTTCTGCAGGCATCAAAACGATTGGTGATGGCAGCGTATCTGGCAGAACGGCGTGGATGAACGAACCTTATCTTGATTCTGATGAATATGGAATCTCTACGATTACCGATGAAGAAATGGAAAGCGCCATCGCTTTCTGTAAAAGATATCATTGTCAGCTTTCTATGCACGCCATGGGAGGCAAGACAATTGACAGAATGGTCAATCGAGTGTATAAGGAAGAAAAATGGACATTGGACGATACACCGCATCTGCGTCTGGAGCATATTACGGAACCATCAGACCAGGCCATTGAAAAAACAATCGAAAAGGGATTTGCTTTTGCAACTCAGCCGATTTTCCTCTATGCAGAAATTGAAAGCTATCTGAAGAATTTGGGACCAGAGAGAACGAAGACTACATATCCAGTAAAGACAATGCTGGAAAAGGGTGTCAACTTATGTTTCTCCACTGATGCGCCTGCAACTTCCTGGGCAGTTCCATCAGATCCATTCCCTTGCATTAAAGGAGCAGTGACGAGGAAAGCCTACGATGGCACAGACTGCGGTCAGGACCAGGCAGTAGATATTGAAACGGCAGTAAAACTGTATACAAAAGCATCTGCAGGTGTGGCCGGCTTTAAAAATATCGGACAGCTGAGGGCAGGCTATCAGGCCGACTTCATCGTGCTATGTGATGATCTTTTGAGCGTCCCTTCGGAAGAGATTGACAAAGTGTGTGTTGCCGCTACTTACGTGGGCGGAGAAAAAGTATACGAAAAATAAAACAGGTAAAAGAGTGCAGGAGAGGTTTTCTCCATGCACTCTTTTGTTTTTCTGCAATCTATGATAAAATAAAGAAAAAGTCAGAGTAGAGGAGGTGGAACGATGACTTCGAAACATGATTTTTACAAAGAAATCAGAGATCAGGACCAGCCTTATCATAAGCAGATGTTGAAATTGCTTAAATTCGTAGATGAAGAAGAAATAAATATCATGAGTGGCGCATGGATGGAGCATATGGAAGATCCGGATGCCGAAATGAAAATTAAGGATTTTTTGCTCAATCCCAGTGAGGATACTGCTTTTACGGTTCCTTTACTGCGCCAGTGGCTTTTCGAATTAATTGTAGGAACCGTTGTGCTGCAAGACAATTTAGACGAGGAGATTCCAGTTACTGCAGTACTATATCCACCGACACATTCTCTGATGATCTGTGAGACAGATATAGGCATTATTGCAAGTGCTTTGGACGAAGTCGAATATGCGTTGATTGGAGATATAGATAACCGCGAATTTCGTCTGCATTTAAGACAGGCCTATGAAAGCATCAAAACATCTGTAGAAAGTTTTGGCATTCTAACCATGCCGGAATTTGACCGTGTGAATGACAGAGTCGTTCATTTTTCAAACTCAGGCCGTCTAGTAGGACTGATTCGGGAAATTGATTTGCGTCATGCATGCGGCAATATCGTAACTCTGATGAATAGAAAAACGAGAGAATTGGCATTGGACAGTCCGCTGACTATTTTTGTAGGCGGAAACGTCTTAAACGGTGATTTTACGGTACCAAATTTAATCAGCGTTTACTATGGAATCGATTCCAATACTCTGGATGAGGGAATGATACAAGAAATATATCGACCGTTTACAGAGAGCGATGACAAACTGTTGTCGGTAACTAGAATGTTTGGAACGGAGAAACTGCTTCGACGTTTATTTGAACAGCAGCAATAAAACGATGTGAGGAAAGGGTCTAATACATGGATTATCTGAAAGAAGTGAATCGAATCATCTCATCCAGCGATTCTGTCGCTGGATTGATGGTTGTGAACAAAGAGGGAATTGTTGAGTATTATAAACCTTGCCGTAATTTTGGTATTGACGAGTTAGAATTTGGCAAAAATGTCAGAGGAAAATACTTGCTCGATGTCTATAAAGAAATTACAGCCGACAATAGCACAGTGATGAAAACTTTGAAAACCGGTCAAGTGACCATCGGACAGCAACAGACTTTGACTACGGATCATTTCCAGTTGACGATTTCCTCAACGACATATCCGATTTTGGATCAAGACGGTTCCATACAGGGAGCTATTGATGTAGCAAGACTGCTCGATCGCAAGAAGATTGGCACAGATGAAAACGTAAATCCCCATCTTTCTATTCTTGACGATATTGTGACCCAGAACGAAGAAATGAGCAGGCTGAAGCGCATTGTGCGGGAAGTCGCAAAAAATGATTCACCTACAATTATTTACGGCGAAACTGGTACGGGCAAAGAGTTAGTTGCCGAGGCGCTCCATACCCTTTCGAGTCGTAAGAATAGACCTTTTATTTCACAAAACTGCGCTGCAATTCCTTCTAATCTATTGGAAAGTCTTTTCTTTGGAACGGAAAAGGGCGGTTTTACTGGGGCAGAATCAAAAAAAGGCCTTTTTGAACTAGCCGATGGAGGAACCTTGTTTTTAGATGAAGTCAATTCCATGGATGTCTCCATGCAGGCAAAGCTGTTAAAAGTATTAGAGGAACAGAAAGTGAGGCGTGTGGGAGGCAAGGAGGATATCAAATTCGACGTTCGAATTGTATCAGCTTCCAATGAGAACCCGGAAATGCTGACAAACAAAGGGAAAATCCGTTCCGACTTCTATTATAGAATTGGTGTTGTTAAGTTGATGCTGCCGCCGTTAAGAGAACGGCCAGAAGACATACTGCTACTGACAGACCACTTCATCAAAGTCTTTAATCAGAAAATGAATAAACATATCAAAGGACTAACGCAGATGACTCTCCATCTATTTACAAAATGGAGGTGGCCGGGGAATGTCAGAGAACTGAAAAATACGATAGAGAGCGCCTTTAATATGGAAGATAGTGATTTCATAACATTGGATTCGGTTCAGGATTTACTTCAGAAAATAGAGGAGGATGGTGCAACAGCCAGAAACGTGCAGGAAATTGTTCAAGCGGATTCGGTCGAATCAAAGGATCTTATTTTCTCACCAGAAGCCATCAAAGAAATGCTTTCGACGAATGGAGTAAATTTAAAACAGATGATGGAGAATTATGAATCTTTTATACTAACAGAAGCCTTGAAACAGGATCGGAAACTGGCTAAGGTGGCGGCTAGATTGTCTATTTCTCCCCAGAAGCTGCAGTATCGAATGGAAAAGTTGAACTTAAAATAAATTTAATATAATCATAACATAGACAGGAAAGAGGAGAAAATATGAAAGATATTACGAAAAAAATCGTCACTAGGATTACAGCCTTTAAACAAGATGCGTATGTGGAACCTGATGCCGGTAGTAATTCGCCTTCAATAGAAGAATTTGCGCTTTTACTCAGCGGCATATCATCTTGCAGAAAGACACCAGGTATTGATATCCACATGGGTTACGAGCACCTGTATCTTTGCAATGAAGAAAAAGCGGGAATCGTCAGAGAACATTTATATAAAATTTACAATATTACAGACAGAGACTCATTGATAGACGTCTGTAACCAGCTATATAGCACGGATCATGATTTATCAGACTTCCGCTCTTTTTGGAATAACAATCCGGCCTTTGACATCAGCGAATTAAATGAGGAAGCAAGAGCGTTTTTTGAATCTTGCATGGAATATAGCAAAAACTTTAATAACTTAACAGGGGAGGGCGGATTCTACGCTTGGGACTGTAATGAAATCATCGGCCTTTTAAGGGTGGGGTATGCAGCAAAATTGATTACAAAAGATGAATTTTGGAGTATTGTCCTACCTATGGCCAAAAACGCTGCTCATCTTTACAAATCCTGGAAAGACTATGCAACAGGTTGTCTCTGCGGCTGCGCATATTTTATGTTCAGAGAGCAGGGGGCCAATGAAGAAATAATGAGATTTTTTGATATCAATTGGGACTTGATTTCCCATCTCCTCGACGCAGATGGGGCTTGGCAGAGAAATTCATGGTATCAGATTCCAGAAAAGGAGTTTTTTATTAAATCTGAAGATATGAAGATTATTTTAGATGCTTGGAGCGGGGCAGAAGGCTGCCTTGCTACAGATAGAATTCTCGTTGATGGAGAAAAAGTCGGTTATATGTATAGGGAAGAGCCTGACAACAATCGAGATTGGGATAGCGGATGGCGGTTTACTGCGGGTGATGAGAGTCAGGAATACATGGATGATCCTGACCATTCATGTATCTACGCCTTAAACACAATTTGCAATTATGATCCGGAGATTACAGAGCTGTTAAACGCTCCATATGGAACGGCTTATATTCGAGTAGGTCAACGTCTGATATTAGATGAAGAATAAAAGATTAACTAAAAATAAGGGGGATTCTACACCTCCCTTATTTTTAGTTTTTCGCTGTATACTAAATTACGTCTGTTACTATAACTCGGTAAAGATAATCATACAGACAAATACAATGGAGACAATGATCAAAAAGACTAGACTGATGCCTATATTTTTTTTGTATTTCTCCATATCTGACTTTTGCGCTTCTGTCATTGCAGATGGGTATTTCCTGCGACCGATGAGGTACAAGAGGATGCCTTCTCCGTTTTGCCCGCCTGATGCAAAGAGTCCCCAGAGCTTAGGATGTTTGAAACCTCGACTTCTTGCATCCAGCTCTGTCATTTTGTATATATGATACACAATAATGACTGCAATGATAAACATAGAGATAAATAATAGAATTTCGTACCATTTCATATTTGCTGCCTCCTAAAATTTCTTGATAAGTTGGTAGAAAAGGGTGGCTGTACTGATCATGATTATGCTAAAACTTCCCGCTAGTATATATTTATTTTCAGGTAAAGTCATGTTAATCACGACAAACAGTGCCATAAGCAGGATATTAACTATGACCGCAAATAGCAGCTTGCGATTGCTTTTTACAACATTAGTTGTCTCGTCAAGATGCTTAATCATTCTATCGTCTCCTTTTAGCAGTTCATCCAGACTGATCTGATAAACTTCGCTCAGGCTGATGACACTGATAATATCTGGATAAGACTTTTCATTTTCCCAATTAGAAATTGTCTGTCTTGTAACTTGCAGCTGCTCAGCAACTTCTTCTTGTGTATATCCTGACTGTACTCGTGCTTTTTTTAATTTCTTTCCAATTTCCATAGTCTGCTCCTTTCCTAATATCTTGTCATAATTAGAAGCTTTTGTCTATCAAATATCTTTTACATTTGAAAAAAACAATATTTTATTATGCTGTAGGATGTCTTTTCAAAGCCGATGGCATAAGCATATATTACGATTATCTTTACAGAAAAAAAAACCTGTACTAAAATTAAGAAAATCAGTAAATTACTCGTAAACACTTACCTATTGGCATTCAGACTCAATAGAAGCAGGCTATGTTCCTTACAGTTGACTCTACAATAGTAAAAAAACCTGGATTTATCCAGGTCTTTTTACTATTACACAGGAGGTTAAGAAGAATTGCAATGTGAACAGAAGAAGTTTTACAGGTTAGTTTTGCAAATTTAACCTGTTAATGCTGGTTCAGAAAACGGAGTGACCAGAGAAAGACAGAGAGCTTGAAATCAAAAAGATGCTGGCAGATAAACCTGCGAAAGAAAAGGATGAATCCTATATATAAAATACCAGTTTACAGCAGTTAATAGTTGAACAAAATTAAAACTGACAGAATTTGTATTTGAATATTAAAGTTGTATCAGTTCCTTTTCTTGCAAAATTGGGAAAAAATAGCTACAATATTATTTGAAAAATAGGTTTAACTTTCTAAGAAATAAGTCTAAGCAAATGTTAGAACTGGATTTATGAGAATTAGATAGCGAAAGTATTCTTTATGATGATGAAAATGATGATCTTACCGCTTTCATTGAAAGTATAATAAAAGATGGTATAATGAAAGAAATAGTTGTTATACCTAACGAAAAAATTTTACTATTGTTCACGGTAATAGAAGGGTATGCGCTGCTAAGATGGCAGGATTAAAAGTTGCACCATTTTTGGTCATAAATATGGATAAAGATCAATATGACAAGCTCTACAAATTGATTGAAACAAGTCATAATAGTAAAGATTCGTGGATTAAAGATAAGTGGTGTGAATTATTTGAAAGTTGGCATTAATAAAGAATAACATTTCAATTTTGATTTTTTCTAAATAACTGTGGGTGGCCATCTAATCCAGGAGATAAAGATGGAAGGGCATGAGATTACCATAATTTGATAAGTAGAGCATTTAAGTTGACGAATATGCTTTATCAGGTAAAACGAAGGGGGCACATTAAATGATATTGAAAAATCAGTTTTTAATAATAGCTTATATTGTAATAGTTCTTATATGCATATTTATTGCTATTAAAAGAAAGAAATGGGATAAATACACTACAATTGTCTCCATCTTTTTCATTGTCACTTTATTGTTAAGTTTGTATTACTATAGACCTTTAAGTTTGGAAGATGTTTTAGATAATAATAAGTACAGGATCTTAATGGAAAGTTCCACAGAGATCGAAGCAGAAGAAGTAAAAGATTCGTCTTTAGTGGATACAAATGTGATTGAGAAGCTAGAAAAAATAACCATAAGAAATACAAGCAAGGACTATGGAAAATTAAAAAGTCAATTTGTAAATAACACGAATTCATACGTTGTTAAGCGAGGAAATAAGAACATATTTAGGTTTAGCATTTTAGGAAACTATGAATATCTTGAATTCCAAGGAGTTTATTACAAACATGTAGAATAGCCAATAAGCACCATCATTAGATCCGCTTCGCTTGTATTTATACGTGAATGTCACGTCCTGATATGATTCTACTAAACCGTTTGCCCCTGTTAAAGTTCCAATGAGGGCACCTACAGAGACGCCTAATTTTACACCTATTACAGGCGAGCAAAGAGAAATAAATCCCGCATATTGGGGGCAGGATGCACAGACATGCTTACTAAGTGCTGAGAATGATTTTCCATAGAATTAGGTGCATGGTTTCTATGTAGATTCGGAAAACAATTATAATTACTCAAATGTTTCTTGTATTGTTTTTTAAATGCTGGTGTATGTAAACATTAATTTAGCTGTAATCTTTCAACCAAGAAAATTTATAAAGGAGACTGTTATATGAAACCAATTATCAGTATATCTTTAGAAGAACTAATTAAAGATTTAGTAATAGATAAGAATCTACCTGAAGACCTTATTAATGTGTCAGAACACAAGAAAAAATATTCTGACAATAACAAGGCGAATTTAATTTTAGATTCTGACGAAAAATTAAAACTTCATGTACTATTAGAAAACCTATACATGATACAGTTTATCTCACCAGATGATAGGCTATGTGGCATTATAGATTTACTGTGCGAATGCGGTATTACTGAAGATATCTTAGCATCATTAACTTCAATTGATAAAGCTGATATTTTAGCATTTCGCAATGATCCAAGTGAATTGAGTTATGATAAAAAATATAAATTAGCAACAAATATAATATTTATAGAGGTCGTATTAAAAGAGCAATTACAAAAAAAATATTTAAAACTAGAAGCAAAGAAAAGAGAGGAATGCTGAATCGATATACTATTTAATGCGTCTAAAAGAAGCGCAATAACTATTCCTAAAAACATAATTTTGGGAATAGTTATGTTAAACTCAGCAGATATAATCACATTCAATTATGTCTATACAAATAAAACCCCCCAGACTTGTTATATCAACTAGTTGGGAGGTTTTATTTGTATAGGAAAAATTTGTGTGTTGTCTATTTTAGTGTGTGGAAATGGGAATCTTAGACTCCATCATTTCCACTTTTATAATATAGAAATCTCTAAAATACCGAGGCTCTATTTTGCGTTTTAAGCGATTTTTTATATGCGTTTGATATCTTGTCCCATAGTTTTAATTCATAAAACTGCTAGTTTTGCCGGTTTTAGAAAATTCCCTTTTGCAGGTTATAAATATACAGGTACGATGATCTTCTGACCGGCTTCTAGCTGACCGGCGGTAATGTCGTTGAGTTGACAAATCTCATGAACGACTTGACGAACGTCCATATCAGCAGGACCATATTCTGAGGCAATTTCCCAAAGAGTATCGCCAAGTTCAACTTTGACTTGGTTGTATTGATTCATAGAGGAGCTGCTGACTGTATTGATTCCTGTCAATGTACCTATGATTGTAAAGATGCAAAGAATTGCAACAACTAAAAATGCTGTAAATCTAAATTTGGATGTAATTCTATATTTCTTATTCATTCTCTCACCTTCTTAAACATTTGTTCGTTTTCTATATAATAACAGAATAAATGTTCTTTGTCAATGAAAAAATAAACAAATGTTCGCACAGTGAATCAATATAATTCTGCATACACTAAAAAAGTCCTCTGCATTTATGCAAAGGACTTTTTAACTTAACTATCCTACTTTCGTTCCGTTTGGCACTGGCTTTTCTGGCTGTGCCAATACTGGGATAATGCCGCTCTCATAGCCGATATCAAAGAGCATGCCCTCTGACATTTCCCCTGCCATTTTTCTGGGTGCCAGGTTTACCACAAAGAGTGCCTGCTGCCCTTCTATTTCCTTTGGATTATCACGTTCACCTTTCATTCCTACCAATATCTGTCTCTTAAAATCACCAAAATCCACAATGAGTTTCACTAATTTGTTAGAATTTGGCATGTCCTCCACAGACGCAATGGTGCCGACTCTGACATCGATTTTGTCTAAATCGTCCATGGTAATGTTTGCTTTTACATCATTCATTTTTATTTTTCCTTTCTTAATCAATCTACAATCTTCTCATAAAATTTGTCTAAATATTTGCTGATCCTTTTTCTAAAGATGATACAGATAATAAAGGCTACGACGGCGAGAACAGCAATGATTCCCATACCTATATAATGTTGTTTCATATATAGCGAGCCGATTAAAAGACTTCCAGCCATACCAGGTATCCGCCCAATCAGAGATAAGATTAAAAATGGCTTGCATTTCATTTCTGAAACACCAGCAGCATAACTGACAATATCTTTCGGCAGCCCTGGTATCAAATAAATTAGAAATACGATGGTATAGGCTTTTTTACTATTGAGCCTATCGATGAAATATGTCATCTTATCTTCGCCAAAGAAGAGGTGGATTGCATCTTTCCCAAGCAGTTTAGCCAAGTAGAATGAAATCAGTGTACCCAAGGTGGCACCGATAATCGAATATAATAATCCTGGTAAGAAACCGTACAGATATCCGGCGGCAAATTGAAATGCTTGACCAGGAATGACACTGATGACAATCTGTATGATCTGGACACCGATATAGATAAAAATGCTCTGGGTCTTGTACATTTTTAATACAGCAATGATGTCGTCAAAGGATTTAAATTGATTGAGAAAGTCTTTTTGGAAAAAGTAAACATAGAGTGGTATTGCAATTACAATACCCGCCAAGATTGTCAACTTCAGTATGGATAATACGACCTTGAGCTTCTTGGCTCTTTTTATATTTGCCTTTACTTCGTCTTTCGTACGATGTGCGCTTTCTTTTAATTCATCAAATTCATCTTTTGCACGGTGCGCATTGTCCTTGAATAATTCTTTGTCCATAATACACCTCTAATCCTGTAAAACCTAAAAATCCTCTAATAACTCTTTTGTGTACAGTTGATTTACTGATTTCAAAACCCCAAATTTTGAATGCTCGTAAGTCAGTCCCCCCTGAAAATAAACGTTATAAGGCTCTCTGATCGGTGCATCCGCACTGAGTTCGATAGATGAACCCTGCACAAAAGCGCCTGCAGCCATGACAACTTCTGATTCATAACCTGGCATTTCCCATGGAACTGGTGAAACATGTGCGTCGATGGGTGCTGCGGCCTGAATTCCCTCACAAAAGGCAACAACGGCTTCCGGAGAACCTAGTTTTACCGCTTGTATGATATCACTGCGATCATCTTTCGTTCCAGGACAAACTTCATATCCCAGCATCTCGTAGACTTTTGCACAGAGGATTGCACCCTTAACGGCACCATTTACCACCTTTGGCGCCATAAAAATTCCTTGCAGCATGGACCTGGTCTGGCCAAAGGTTAACCCGCACTCGCCGCCGATGCCGGGACAAGTCATTCGGTAAGATATTTTTTCTATTAAATCGTCGCGTCCACAGACATAACCGCCAGTCAGGGCAAGTCCGCCTCCCGGGTTTTTGATTAGGGAGCCTGCCATCACATCAATACCGACATTTGTCGGCTCTTTGATATCCAAAAACTCTCCATAACAATTATCCGCCATGCAGACGATGTCTGCGCGTATTTGATGGACGAATTTCGTCAAAGTCTCGATTTGGTTTACAGTAATAGATTTACGCCAACCATACCCCGTCGCACGCTGTACAGAAACCATTCTGGTTCTATCGGAGATCGTCTTCCCTAATGTCTCTAAATCTATTGAGCCGTCAGGCAGTAACTCTACTTGTTTGTAAGTAATGCCATAATCCTTTAAAGAACCCTTCCCTTCTCCCCTGATTCCTATCACTTCTTCTAAGGTGTCATAGGGACCGCCGCTGCAGTAAATCAGTTCGTCGCCGGGCCTGAGAACGCCCATCAAAGTGATGGCAAGCGCATGGGTGCCGTTTACGATGGTAGGTCTTACAAGGGCGGCTTCTGTACCGAAGATATCCGCGTAGACTCTCTCGATGGCCTCGCGGCCCGGATCATCATACCCGTATCCGGTGTTCCAAGCAAAATGCATGTCGGCAATCCTATTCTTCTGCAAAGCTGACAAAACCTTATATTGATTATAAGCCATTATATCGTCTAGGGCTTCATATTCGCTTAAAACCTCTTTTTCTGCTTGCTTGATCAATTCTAATACTTTTTTCTCGATTCCAAAATCTTTTATTAATAGTTGGTCTGTATAATTGTTCATATTTTCTCCATTTAATGTATATTACAATATATGATTATAATCCTTTTGATCGATTTGTAAATAAGTACGGGCAACCTTTAAGCAAAACTTAAGATTTTCGTTGGATTTGTGAAAGAATAATGGCAAAGAAGATTAATCCGCATCCTATGTATTCCTTAATCGATAGCATCTCCTGAAAGAAAAGCATACCCGCCAGCATGGTGAATATGGTTTCACTGCTTAAGAGCAGCGAGGCCTTAGCCGGTTCTACATATTTTTGACCTAATATTTGAAAGGTATAACCTAGACCGCAAGAGATGATACCGGCATACAAAATCGGCACAGCTGTTGCGAATATGTTCTGCCAGCGAATATCCTCCAGAAACAGTGCCAAAACTAAACTGATTATTCCTGTAATCAGGAACTGCAGGCTGGAGAACTTTACAGGATCAACTTTGTTTACAAAATAGTCTATGGCATAAATATGCACCGCGCACCCTACAGAAGCCATAAGCATCAAAATATCCCCTCTGTTGATGGCAGTGAGTCCTTCGCTCATACACATCAGATAAAATCCGGCCAGGGCGATCAGAACTGCGAACCATATTCTCTTCTCAACTTTTCTCTTCAAAAACAAACCGGCAAGAGGCACTAATATGATATAGATCGCAGTGATAAAACCAGATTTTCCAACGGTTGTGTATTGAATACCGATTTGCTGAAGAATTGTGAAGGAAAAAACTACTAATCCGCAGAGCATTCCGCCTTTCAGCAGGATGGCTGGATTGTGTTCCGCCTCCTTTTGCTCCGGTGTTTTCTTTCCATCCAGAATGATAATCAGCGGAATCATAGATAAACTCCCCAGCATACAGCGCAGACCTGTAAACGTAAGTGGCCCTAGATTCTCCGTTCCTGCTTTCTGTGCTACCAGGGCAAATCCCCAGATCATGGCAGCGAAAACGAGGAACAGAATACCTCTCAGGTCTGTTTTCTTCATTTTTCTGTCCTTTCCTTCTCCCACTCCATATCCTTGACTAGATCTCGTTTCACATTTTGTTTATGTTGTGCATAAAGCTGCGTGGTGGTCACCTGATCGTGATCTAAAAGCGCTGCTACATCGTAGATAGAGTTGCCACGGCCGATTAGACTGGTAGCAGCAGTGGCACGAAGTTTATGAGGACTATAGCCCGCTTTTTTTGTTGTATTTAAAGCAATTGCAGTGTATTTTTTTACTAACTCACGAATCTGTCTGTCGGTCATTCGTTTTCCCTGCAGTGATAAAAATAGTGCGTCCCTGTGTTCCTCAAGCAAAGTATCCTCTGCCGGACGTTCATTTGCCAGGTAATCTTCTACTGCAGCCGTTGACGATTCATTGAGAGGCATGGTGGATTCTTTTCCCCGCTTCCTGTAAATCTTAAATTCACCTCGTGAAAAATGAAAGGAGGATACATTAAGCTGCTGCAGTTCAGAAAGACGCAGGCCATAGGTGAGAAACAACATCAAAATGGCTTTATCCCTTTTCTTTGTTTTCTGCCAATAGGCATACTCATGCTTTGTTAATCCAGTCCCATTGCTAACAGCATCCAGCATGATCATGACCTCATCGTCCTGTAGGGCTTTGATCTCCTTTTCCCCTGCCTTTGGGACGCGGATCGGATCAAAACCGTCAGTGATGTTTTTTGATATCAGTTGATCGCGATAGAGCTGCTTGAACATGACTGATACGGAGGATTTCTTACGGGCCAGAGTTTTGTTGTTGTTTTCGTAGACATAGATGTTCTTGTCGGTTTCTACCTTATATTTTCTGCAATAGTCCAGATAAATATTGATGTCTACTGCTTTTATGTCTTCAAATTCTTTTAGGGTAATTTCAGAAGTCTGTTTTGCAGCGGTCAAATCCGTTTCTGAAATCAGGTAATTACAAAAAAAACGAATATCGTGAAGATATGCCAGCCTGGACATGGGCAGGACATTTCCTTTTAAATAGATAAAAAAGCCTTTCAGAAATCTGGGCAGTTCCTTTTCAATTTCCTCACATTCCTGAAAAATTTGCGCCTCTTTTTTTACAATGTTGTCTGGCTTATCGCTCTTGTTGTGTATTCTTACTTCTTTTCCAGCCATTGAAAGATCTCCTTCAGACAGTCTGTATCACTGTCGTATTCTGATATATTAAACCACTTCATATCTTTGTATCGCTTGAACCATGTCAGCTGGCGCTTGGCGTAGTGGCGGGTGTTCTTCTTTACCAGATCTATAGCCTCTTCCAAGGAATACTGGCCGTGATAGTAGGCAATGATTTCCTTGTAACCGATACCTTTCATAGAAATATCTGCCTCTGTCAATCCCTTGGCCAGAAGGTTTCTGACTTCTTCTAAAAGTCCCTTTTCTATGAGGATATCCACTCGTCTGTTGATGCGGTCATACAGTTCTCCGCGATTTCTCGTGAGGCCGACTAAAACCGCGCTATAATCCTGGGTTGGCGTTAGATCTTTCGAAAAATCTTTGACCTTCGCCCCTTCTTCTGCTGCTTCTAAAGCGCGAACGACTTTTTTGATGTTGTTGGGATGAATTCTTGCGGCAGCGTCCGAATCGATACAGAGCAGTTTTTGGTGGAGATACGCGGGACCAAATTCCTCCGCTTCCTTATACAACTGATCTCTGTAAGCGTCGTTTCTCGGCGGCGCGCTGAAATCCATGTCGTAGAGAAGTGCATTGAGGTAAAGACCAGTGCCCCCTGCGATGACAGCGGTCTTCCCTTTGGCAAAGATTTCTTCGATGGCGGCCTTTGCCAGAGTTTGATATTTTGCTGCAGAAAAAGCTTCTGCCGGATCGATCTGATCTACTAGGTAGTGTCTGACCCGTGCCTGCTCCTCCACTGTCGGTTTCGCACTGCCGATATCCATGTATTTGTATAGCTGCATGGAATCGCAGGAGACGATTTCTCCGTTCATCCGAAGAGCGGTTTCTATGGCATATTCAGTTTTTCCAACGGCTGTCGGGCCGCAGATGACGATGATTTCTCTTTTCATATTTTTTATGCTCGCTTAAACATTCGTTCGATTTCGTATTGTGAAAATTTTACAAAGGTCGGCCTGCCATGGGGACAGGAAAACGGATTTTTACACCGTTTCAGTTGATCCAGGAGGGCCTTCATTTCTTCCATTGAAATGTAGTCATGGGCTTTGATGGCGGATTTGCAGGACTTTGTGATCAGTTTGTTGATGACCACCGTATTGTTCAGGTTGGTTCCCTCCGTCACATTGTCGATATAGACTTTGACGAAATCCTCTGCCTCGGTAATTTCCATAAAAGTCGGAATTTCACGAATAACATATGAGTTCTGACCAAAATCTTCCACCGTGAAACCCATCTCAGTCAAGGAGTCCAGCCAATCGTATTCGTTTTCTTTGACAGACAGAGGCACTTCGATGATGATCGGAGTCAAGATTGGCTGCCGCACTTTTTCGCTGGAGAGATATTCACTTACCAGCTTTTCGTAAAAAATCCGCTCATGAGCTGCATGTTGATCGATCAGATAGAAGTTTTTTCCGTCGACAGCCGTGATATAGGTACCAAATATAGCGCCTGTCAATTCTAACTCATCAAAGTCAAAAGGCTGCATAAAGGGCTTTTCGATGGATAGTTCTGTTTTACCTTGCATTGGCGGTATTTTATGTTCTTTTTTTGCAGACGGCTGCAATTCTGACTGTGCTGCTTGGTGCTGGTATGGCGCCAGCGTTTCTTTCACCTGAGGCAAGTCTCGTTTAGTAGACAATATCTGTTTTATGTCAACTTGATTTTCTGCTCTATCTTCTCTTTTAACCGGCGCTGCAGTTTCGTCCTTAAAGACGTTTTTCACTTCGATGACGGCGGCCTTTGTACCCAAGGCTTCTTTGACAGCCGTAGAAACCAATTCTACAATTTGGTATTCATCGTCAAAGCGGACCTCTCTCTTATTGGGATGAATGTTGACATCAAGTTTCTCAGGGTCAGTATGAATGAACAGAAAGACTACTGGATATCTTCCTTCGAAGAGTCGTTCTTTATACCCTTCTGTTACGCCTCTCTCAATGACTTTGCTGGAAACGACTCTGCCGTTAACAAAGAAAATTTGATTTCTTCTAGTCGTACGAGATAAGGACGGCTTTGAAATATAGCCGGTAACGCTGCCTAAATCATCACAGCGACTTACAGGGACAAGATCCTTGTATTCACTCAGCTTATATACTGATAGAATTGCATTGAGGAGGTCACCTTTACCTGTCGTAGAAAAAGTGACATTCCCATTATTGATAAAACGGAATCTGATGTTTGGATACGCTAATGCGATCTGTGACATGAAGTCTATGATTTGTCCGCTCTCTGCCGAGTCAGATTTGAGGAACTTTTGCCGTGCTGGCGTATTGTAGAATAGATCAGTGATGATAATCGTCGTACCGTCTGGACAGCCTGTACCGCTGCTGTCGAGGACTTCACTGCCGTGAATCAGCAGCTTGATTCCGATTTTTTCCTCTTTTGTCTTGCTTATCAGTTCTGTATGTGTGACTGCTGCAATGCTGGCCAGCGCCTCTCCACGGAAACCCAAAGTCTCAATGGCATTGAGATCTTTTGCCGTTTCAATTTTACTGGTTGCGTGGCGCAGAAAAGCGACTTCTGCTTCGTTTCTAGGAATTCCACAGCCATTATCAGTGACTCTGATATAAGATTTT
Organism: Emergencia timonensis; assembly: GCF_900086585.1. Classification (GTDB taxonomy): domain Bacteria; phylum Bacillota; class Clostridia; order Peptostreptococcales; family Anaerovoracaceae; genus Senimuribacter; species Senimuribacter timonensis. Next base: position 1,721,928 of record NZ_FLKM01000009.1, on the reverse strand, counting down.
CCCCCGTTTTTTATTTCGACGACAATGGAATCTGCTCCTGCGTCGATAGAATTCTCCACCAGTTCCTTTACAATAGAAACAGGTCTTTCTATGACCTCTCCAGCAGCAATTTTATCTGCCACATTCTTTTCTAAAACTCTAATCATCGATTGCATCCTTTAATTCTTCTAATATCCTAATAGCTTGTGATGGCGTGATTTCCATGAGATTGAGCTCCTTTAACCGCGCCACGATTGGATTTGGTCCCGGCGTAAAGAAGGAAATCTGCTCTTCGGCCGCCAACTGCATTTCTTCCTGCTTTGGCGCCGTAATCTCAATTTGGACGCTGCCCTCCTCCAGACCGTGCAGTTTGTTTTGAGCGTTCTCAAGAAGTGCGTTCGGAATACCTGCTAACTTTGCCACGTGGATACCGTAGCTGCGGCTGGCGGAACCGGGAATGATTTTGTGCAGGAAGACGATATTGCCGTTCTCTTCTGAAACGTCAACATTGAGGTTGCGAACCCCCTTGATCTGTTCTTCCAAAACGGTCAGTTCATGGTAATGTGTTGCAAATAAAGTCCTGATATGTGCCTGCTCATTGCACAGATAATCCACAGCAGCCCAGGCAATGGAAAGTCCGTCATAGGTGCTGGTGCCGCGGCCGATTTCATCCAAGATGATCAGACTGCGCTCATTGGAACAGTTCAGGATATATGCCAGTTCACTCATTTCAACGAAGAATGTTGATTGTCCCTGGGCCAAATTATCTGAAGCGCCTATTCTGGTAAAAATTCTGTCTACAACACCGATACGTGCGTATTCACAAGGGACAAAGCACCCCGCCTGGGCCATGAGGACGATTAAAGCGGTCTGCCGCATATAAGTGGATTTGCCTGCCATGTTCGGTCCGGTAATAATTAACATGCTGGTATCCGTATTATTTAGGTAAGTATCATTTGAGACGAACATGCCGCCGCCTGTCATCTGTTCAATAACGGGATGTCTGCCCTTTTCGATTTGTAGTTCAAAGCTTTCGTCGATCATCGGTTTTACATATCCTAGTTTGTTGCTTACGTTTGAAAAAGAACAGAGCACGTCAAGCTGGGCGATAGCCTGAGAAGTCTCCTGAATTTCTTTGATATAGCCTTGAATGTCAGCACGGATTTCAGTAAACAACTCGTATTCCAACTGATTGATTTTCGTTTCCGCATTGAGAACCAGATTTTCCATTTCTTTCAGCTCTGGTGTAATGTAACGTTCGTTGTTAACCAGAGTCTGTTTTCTGATATAATCGTCGGGCACCAAATCGATATTAGACTTAGTCACATCGATGTAATAGCCAAACACTTTATTAAAACCGACTTTCAGATTTCTGATACCGGTGCGTTCTCTTTCTGCATTTTCCAGGTTGGCGATCCACTGCTTGCCGTCTTTGATAGAGAATTTAATGTTGTCTAATTCTTCAGAGTATCCTTCTTTAATTACGCCGCCTTCTTTGATGGTATAAGGAGAATCCTCGCAGATGGCCTTGTCTATGAGGTCATAGATGTGCGCAAGATCGTGAATCTGTTCGCATAATTGCTGCAAAAGCATAGACTGGGAATACGCAAGTCCGCCTTTGATTTCCGGCAGTACGAAGACAGAATTTTTCAAAGCGATGAGATCTTTGCCGTTGGCATTGCCGGAGGCAATTCTGCCTGTCAGCCTCTCAAAGTCGTAAACCTGTTTCAAGGCCTCTCTGAGATTGTTTTCCAGCATAGGCTGCTGCGTTAATTCCTCTACGGCATCCAGCCTGAGATTGATTTCTGAGGCATTGTTAAGCGGTTCTCTGAGCCACTGCTTCATTTTGCGGCTTCCCATGGCTGTCCCGGTTTTGTCTAAAACACCCAGCAAGGAGCCTTGTATTCTTTTATCATATAATGTCTCTGTAATCTCCAGATTGCGCAGTGTTGCTTTGTCCAGGGACATATGTTTTCCGATTTCGTAGAACTGGCAGCGAGTCAGTTGCTTTAGATTTTGTTTTTGGGTCTCTAAAAGATAGGCTAAAAGTGCGCCTAGAGACAGTACGCAAAGCTCTCTGCCGGCCAGTCCAAGGCTTGTAAGTGAGATAGCGCCGAATTGGGCTTTTATCGCGTCCTCCGCAGCCTTTTGCTGATAATAGGAATCGTTCATCACGAAGAGAAAGCCGCCCGTTACAGCCTTGATTTCGTCTTCTCCATAATGAAGTGCAAAGGACTCGTTGATCATAATTTCTTTAGCATCTATTTTTACCAGTTCGTTGAGCACGTCTTCAAAGATATCAATACTGCTTGTCTCTTCTGTTGTATATAACTCGCCAGTAGAGATATCACAATAGGAAATGGACATGCCGTTTTTGTCCATATAGACAGATGCCAAATAGTTGTTTTCTTTTTCATTTAGCATAGACTGTGAAGTCACAGTACCCGGCGTTACGATTTGAATTACTTCGCGCTTAACGATGCCCTTTGCAGCGGCGGGATCCTCTGTCTGTTCACAAATTGCAACCTTGTATCCTTTTTCCACCAGTCGGGCAATATATGTATCTGCGGAATGAAAAGGAACTCCGCACATGGGAGCTCTTTCCTCTTGACCGCAGTTCTTTCCTGTTAATGTTAATTCTAATTCTCGCGAGACCTCAATAGCGTCTTCGTAGAACATCTCATAAAAGTCTCCCAGTCTGAAAAACATAATGCAATCTTGATAGTTTGCCTTGATTTCTAAATATTGCTGCATCATTGGGGATAATTTGTTTGCCATATATGTTTATTTACTCCTTTTCTTGGACCTTTCGTTTGACTATACCATGTGCATTCCTTTGAATATAGAATCGAAGCACATGATTCAATAAACACTTCCTTGCGACGAAGTCGTTAGGATCATGTGTTTATTATACCAAAATCTCTGCCTGCTTGTAAAGTCAGGGTGAGATCCTCTTTGATTTTCTCATGGAAGACTATACGCCACTCGATTTCCTCTGGTGGATTGAAATAAAGGGAGGAAAACGCAGTGTGAACAGCGTCGTCCTCTTCATCACGGTCAAGTATTATGCCAACGCCGCCTATCTCGCCATATGAACAGTCTCTGACAGAAAAGATATCTTTCGACAAATCTGGTTCAAGGGTATAGGTCAGTTGCGTATTGTGCCACGGGCGATCTTCTTCATCATTATCTATGGAGGCTGGCTCGCTGGACAGGATTTTCAGCGTGTGCTGTTGGCCTGTAAGTGGTCTGATAAACTTGATTTCCGTTTCATTTTCTTTGATCGAAAAATGAGGGCCAGATATATCAACGTCTTCGGCTACCAGGGAAACTTCTATTTGACTGATGTCCTCTACGCTGGCGAAATCTTCTGGCCATTCGCCCTCCACATGGATGATGAGCCAGCCGTCAGAATCCTCCAGTGAATAATGACTTAGGATATGGGGCATGTTTTCACAAGGTTCAGGGTTATCATAACAAAGGGGAATCCAAGCATCGCTCATTGAGTGTCCGGAATCTACAGGGCTTCCATCAATTGTGATGTGAATAGACGGGGTTTCTCCATAAGGACTGTCAGAGCGCATCATTTCCCATTCTGCAAAGGAAACTTCATTGTGGCGGTCTTCCTTTGCCATCTGCATCAAATAACCCCATTTGTCATAAAATTCACGAATCGTCTCATCTTTGATTCTCTTGCAAATGTGAAAAACTGGTCCTTTGTCAAAGAGGTACATGGACAAGATCTTCCATTCCTCATCGCCCCACAGGAAATCTTTGTTGATAGAAATTTCCACACCGGATTTTTGCGTCTTCGGCTCCTGCAGGTCAGCGTAGAAAAAGCTGTCGTAGTATACATTCCATTCAGCCATGATAGTACCTCCTTGTAATTTATCTCTCGTATTTCTTTAAAATATTCATATAATAACGGATAAGCTAGAGAATGTCAGCAGTCAAGTTGCGTCTCCTTTTCTTCTATATAAAGTCCTAAGATATACAAGGGAGATTGACCATATAAACCAGTTTCGTCATCTGACAGAGACGCACCTGTCGCAGACTCATAGAAGTCTCTTAGCGCCTGTTTTTCTGTTAAGTTATATTTAGCAACAATCATTCTGATGATTGTTGCTCCTGCCATTACATTGAAGCATCATTAAATTCTAAGATGTTCAGTGAAGGATTCCGTTCCCATTCATATACAGAAACGTAAAAATCAACGTTGCGTCTTGTCTGTTTGAAATAAAGTCGAGCTTTTCTCTTCGCCCAGCGAATTGTTTTATCTCTGATATCTGTGGTATAGAAAGCAGCGCCAAAATCTCTGCCAATTTCTTTTGTTATAATCTGCGGTTGTTTCACTATAGCCGTAGAACCGTGATATAGAATCATCTATGAACTGCATCATATACTCCATGCTCATTCCATGTAAATCTTCATATTCATCTTCTAAAAGTTTAAGCACACCACCTCTTTCGAAAAGCGCATAGACTTCGTTGCTGAACATGCCGATGTGATTGCTATAGAATTCGATGCAAGCTGCAGAATCGATGCGTTCATTATACTATGTGCATTCCTCTGAAAATACAATCGCAACATATAATTCAATGATTCCTACCTTGCGATAAAATCGTAAGATTGTGGAATCATTATACCACAATTTACGCTTTTAATGAAACAAAGAAGTTGGGGTTTGTATGACAAACACAGGAAGGGTCGCTTGTATACGTCATCAATGATAACGCAAAAGCAGGAAGGTATCATACTTTCCTGCTTTCTCAGCAACTGTTATTTCATTTCTTCTTCAATAAGATAATTTGCGATTTCAAAGGCTTTTACCCTTCTCCTTGCCAATGTAATTTGAGATTTGTAACGCTCTGCGTTTTCTTTCCCTTCAAAAGTCTTTATAGTTTCTCTCAGCTTGTGCAGAGTCGAATCAATCTGTCTTTTCGCTTCAACTAAATCTTCTTTAGAATATTCCACGTTTACCTCTCATCATAGTCCGCCATAAAGGCTAATGCAGCATCTTCATCCATAGGATATTTCACTAGTAGTTTAAAACCTCATCTTTGGGCAATCCGAATTCTTTGCTTGTAACATGCTCTCTGCCTCCGGACTGTTGTGCTCCAGAAAGTCTCAGTTCTGAAACATCTCACTTCTCACTTCCGGTGTCGAAATTCTGAGACCCTTTCTTCAATAAAGCTCCATCCTAGGGATCATCGTCTTGTAAGTTCTTGCAGCGTCAGCGACTGGAAAAGTGAACAGAGTGAGCGTTGAGATTCACTTAGAAGGAGAAACTTATCATTGATAATAAAGCCGAGATAACCAGCGGTCAAACACAGGACCACCTATTCACATCGGACTATATCCCGTCTCAAAATAAGCGACACTGGCTCTGTACATCTTCCAGGCGGCGATCCCAAGCAAAATGTGAACTGCTGCCAGAATCAGGAACAACGCTACTCCCAGGTTCCATATGCCCTGAACAAAATACTCTGTGCCCAAGCGGATGATTCCCAGCACAAGACAGGCTAGAAGTACATTGAAAAACCCTTTCACCTTTTTGCTCAGCTTCGGGGTGAACTTCTTGAGTGCAAATCGGAACCAAAGCATGTATACGCCGCTAAGGAAACTGTAGAAAGCCAGCGCTACGGTAGAGACGCCGATCAGAAGCCCTATGGTGAGCGGACTGACGCCCCGGTAGACCAACTCAGTGAGCAGGGAATCGATACCCATTCTGATCAATCCCAGGTCAGAGTACAGATAGGAACCGATTATCCCAAGAAGAAAAATTGGCCAGGCTGCGGTCTCCCACAGCATCATGGCAAAAACTTTTCCAAGGACGATATCTCTTCCTGACAGCGGCAGCGCAGCATAGACGCCCGCTTCTTCACCGTAAAGACTTTTGTTGAAAAGACGGTTATAGGCAACGTAGTTGCAGATTACGGGAACCAGAAGGAGAAAAAAGGTGCCGAAAAGTCCAAGCAGCGGCATAAAAGTCCAGGAGGCTGCCAAAAGGACGAAAAATGTAAGGGACACTCCCATAGGATTTTGAATCATTCTGATATTCATTTCGATTGATTTCATCAACATCTCTCTCACCTCACTTTAGCCGTATCATTCCGCTCATCCCTTTGTACTCTACGAGAAGCTTGTCTGTGCCAGCATAAGTCATCTCGTCAAAGACGGGCTGAATCACCCAATTACCATCCTCGTCAATCAGACCGTAGAATTTTCCGTCATAGACGATGGCTTTGCCGTTTCGGAAATAACACTGGGAGTAGCGGTATTCAAAATCTTCCCCCAGTTTCTTCTCTAAAGTTTTTGCCGGCTTGAGTGAAAATAATACACTGCCGGATTGATCAATGCAGCAGATCCGCTTTCCTTCATACAACAGCGCCCTTCCCTCAGCAAATTTACAACCGAAAATAGCTGTTGCCGTTTTAATCACAATGTCTCCATCTGTATTCATGTAGCCGTTTTCTATCTGATAATCCTCGTGTTCTTCTTCCGTTGCACCTACCAGCTTCTGAACATAACACAGTCCCTGCCCAAAACTGCCGATCTGGTTATAAAGCTGGCCGCTGAACATCGGTTTGAAACTTCTGCTCAGCAAAAACATTGGCTCCACATCATCCCAGGCAAAGTCAGTTTTTGCTGCAAACATACCTTCCCCTGCATCGTGAAAACTATCATAAAAGCCCACATCTTCTGTAACCTGACCGGTTTCCACGTTTATCACTGAACGATGCTTTGCTTTATAGAATAAAAAGAACTTACCACTGATTTGTTCAAGTTCGGATGCTCTTTCTCCCGGCTCAAAGACGGTTCTGCCTTTGTCATCGATGACGAAATAATCTGTTCCATTCTTTGAAACCTTTGCATATCCGTCGTCAAAATCATAAGCTTCATCGAATTTTGCTGCAATGACAATTTTTCCGTCAGGATACTTGTAACCCCATTTATCATCTTGCGAAAATGCAATCAGGATATCGCTGTTTTCTTTGCAATCAAGTTCCCACGGAACCTTCTTGCCACGGCCATCGATGAGGTAGTTTTTGTCGTCTTTTGTGGAGACCATATACAGTTCTCGATTCGTGTCTAAGGCTTCTATACCTTCATATTGATTGAGGCGGACCGTCCAGTCCAGGTCATCGAAGTTCTGACGATCTGTAAGAATGCTGCTGCAGATGCTGTAGAAAAATATGCCTGCGAAGACTGATGTGCACACCGCCAGTGCGATGACAAAGAGAATAAAAATTTTTGTCTTACTTTTCTTCATGGCGCACCTCGCTTTCCGACACTCTGTATTATTGTATTATATATTTAATACAATAATACTTTTACAGAGATTTGTCAATAGTTTTTGGAATTTTCCCATTAAAAAATCGCCTGCATGCAGGCGATTTTAAGTGGTACATTTATGTAGTTCTTGTAATTATCTCTTGTTGTAAGCTTCGATTCCCAGTCTGATCAGCTCAACGCCTCTTCTCATGTCTTCCTGGTTGAGAACGTATGCGATACGCATTTCGTCTTTGCCAAGGCCCGGTGTAGCGTAGAATCCTTCGGCCGGTGCGAACATGACAGTTTCGCCGTTATCGTCAAATTCAGTCAGTAAGAACATCAGGAAATCCTCTATGTTGTCTACTGGAAGCTTAGCAGTTAAATAGAAAGATCCGCCAGGTTTCTGTCCTACAACGCCAGGAATCTTCATCAGTTCTTCGTAAACCACGTCTCTTCTTGCGCAGTATTCTGCCTTTACTTCTTCGTAGTATTCTTTTGGCAGTCTGAACAGTGCGGCAGCGCCTACCTGGTCAACAGTGGATACGCAGAGTCTCCCCTGGGCGATTTTCATAACGTTTGCGATGAAATCAGTGTTCTTGGAAATCAAGAATCCGATTCTTGCGCCGCAAGCGGAGAATCTCTTGGATACGGAGTCGATGATGATCACTCGGTCTTCTACTTCTGCAATCTGTCCGAAAGAAACGGCTTCTCTTCCGTCATAAGCGAATTCTCTGTAAACTTCGTCAGCGATGATCCAAAGGTCATGCTCTTTGGCGATGTCGCCGATCAGTTTCATCTCTTCTTTTGTAAGAACAGTTCCTGTCGGGTTGCCAGGGTTGATGCAGCAGATCGCCTTTGTCTTTTCTGTAATCAGCGGCTCAATCTGCTCTCTCGTCGCATAGTGATAACCTTCTTCTGCCTTTGTTGTGATAGGAACCACTTTGCCGCCAGCGGAAGTAGCAAAAGTATGATAGTTTGTGTAGAACGGTTCTGCAATCAGAACTTCGTCTCCCTCATTTAAGATGGAAAGGAAAGTCATAGTCAAGGCTTCGGAACCGCCTGTTGTTACGATCATGTTTTCTCTTCCAATGTTCATTCCATAAGTCTTGAAATAATCAGATACTGCGTCCTGCAGATCAGTGATTCCGCCGGATTCTGCGTAAGCGATTACTTTGTTTTCGTAATTTCTGATGGCATCCATGAAGCATTCTGGCGTTTCCACGTCTGGCTGTCCAATGTTCAGATGGTAAACTTTCTTACCTGCATCTTTAGCCTTCTGCGCAATCGGATTAAACTTTCTGATTGGTGAAAACTGCATAGCTTCTACTTTGTTTGATAATTTCATTTCTCTTCGGTCTCCTTTAAACATAAAATTATTCTAACTCTGCGTGAGAGTTTGCAACGATTTCCTGTATACAACATACATTATAACTCATTTTTTCCATTTTGGAAAGGGCTAAAAGGTATTCTATGTTGCCTTTTGCACCAGTAACTGGAGAAAAAGTCAGCCCCTGTGGATATAGCCCGTTTTCCCTGGCATATTCTATCACGTTTTGGATCACTTCCTCATGAACTTTGCGGTCGCGGACGATGCCCTTCTTGCCGACCTGTTCCCTGCCTGCCTCAAACTGCGGCTTTACAAGACAGACGATTTCACCATCTTCGGCCAGCACTTTTGCTGCCACGGGAAAGATCAGCTTCAATGAGATAAAAGATACGTCGATGCTGATAAAATCAATTGGTTCTGCGATAAGGTCAGTGTCCAGATATCTGACATTGCACTTTTCCATATTGACCACACGGTCATCGGTGCGAAGCTTCCAATCCAGCTGTCCATAGCCTACATCGATGGCATACACTTTGACAGCGCCGTTTTGCAGCATACAGTCGGTAAAACCGCCAGTAGAAGCGCCGATATCCATACAGACTTTGTCCTGCATATTTAAGTCAAATTCTCTGATGGATTTTTCCAGCTTTAAACCACCGCGGCTCACATAAAGACAGATGTTTTCTTTCACAAAGATTTCTGCCTCTGTATCGACCATGTTCCCCGCTTTATCGCTCTTCTGGCCGTCCACAAAGACGATGCCTGCCATAATTGAGGCTTTTGCTCTTTCCCGGGACTGATAAATTCCCCTTTTTACTAATAAAACGTCAAGCCTTTCTTTCAATATGTTCACAAATCCTTTCTGTAATGGAGTCTGCATCGAGGCCGTATTTTTTGTATAGACCGTCACAGTCGCCGTGTTCTACAAATTGATCTGGCCAACCAAAAGTGAGAACTTCCTGAACTTTCGATTCAGCGATGAACTTGTCGCCAAATCCTCCAGCCAGCAAGCCGTCCTCTATGGTGACAACCAGTTTTGACTTTTCTTTCAGGCAGGACAAATCCAGCGGTTTGATGGCTGCTACATCTACGATGCCTGCATCAATACCCTGCACCTTTAACTGTTCTCTCGTTTCCAGGGCAGTCTGCAGCATTTTGCCTACCGCCCAGATGTCCAGGTCCTTTCCTTCGAATATGCGTTGATTTTTGCCATCAAAAGTAATTTGCTCTTCTGGATCATAGAAACAGTCGCCTCTTGGATATCTGATTGCTACAGGACCGTCTAAAGAAAAGGCGTATCGTACCATTGCTGCCAGTTGATTTCCGTCAGAAGGAGCGAGAACTGTCATATTGGGCATAGACGTCAGATAGGTGATGTCAAACAGTCCGTGGTGCGTTTCGCCGTCAGCGCCGACGATGCCAGCTCTGTCGATTGCAAAGACCACGGGAAGATTCTGGATGCATACGTCTTCAATAATCTGATCATAGGCTCGTTGTAAAAACGAAGAGTAGATGGCTACCAGCGGTCTCATACCCGATTTTGCCAAGCCTGCGGCAAAAGTGACGCCGTGGGCTTCTGCAATTCCCACATCAAAAAACTGCCGCGGATATTTTTTTGCAAAGCCGCCCAAGCCTGTAGCATCACACATAGCAGCAGAAACAGCCGTGATTTTCTTATTCTCAGCCGCTAAATTTTCTATTGTCATGCCTAAAACTTTAGAATATGTCATGCCGGAAGGCTTCAAAACTTTGCCCGTTTCCGGATTAAACGGACTGATACCGTGAAATTTGTTGGGGTCGATTTCTGCCGTCCGATACCCCCGCCCTTTTCTCGTCATAACATGAATAAATACCGGCCCGTTTACATGCTTTGCCAGTTCCAGAACTTCGATGGTTTCGCGAATATTGTGACCGTTGATGGGTCCGAGATAGGTGAAGCCCAGTTCTTCGAAGATAACACCGCCTGACAGCAGTGCATACTTGATTCTGTCTTTTGCATGGCCGATATTTGTAGAAAGGTCGTCTCCTATTACAGGGATTCGGTTTAAGGCACGTTTGATGGTTTTCTTTACACGAAGATAGCCGTTTGACGTGCGCAGCTTGGAAAGATGCTGAGATACGCCGCCGATATTTCTCGATATCGACATGCCGTTGTCATTTAGAATGACAATCATCTTTGATTTTGAAGCGCCCACATTGTTGAGCCCTTCGTAGGCCATGCCTCCCGTCAGAGATCCGTCACCGATGATTGCGATGACTTCGTTCCTCTCACCTTTCAGATCTCTCGCGGCAGCCATTCCTGCTGCCGCTGAAATAGAATTACTGGAGTGGCCGGTATCAAAAGCGTCGTGAGGGCTTTCTTTCCCCTTTGGGAAACCGCTGATTCCGTTCATCTGCCTCAGTCCGTCGAACTCGCCAGCGCGTCCTGTCAATATCTTGTGGACGTAGGACTGATGTCCCACGTCCCATATCATCTTGTCATCGGGGCTGTTAAACACCTTGTGCAGTGCGATGGTCAGTTCCACGACACCTAAGTTGGATGCCAGGTGTCCTCCCGTTTTCGATACTTTTTCTATTAAAAAATCCCTAATTGCATATGACAACAATTCCATCTCTTTCAAGTCCATCTTTTTTAGGTCGTCTGGAAAGTCATATTGCGTCAGTTCTTTACTCATTACTTTGTCCTCTTAGCAAGTTTCAGGACCAGTTCCCTGAAAAACTCTGCGTTGTCGTAATATTTTTCAATCGCCTCTACAGCGTTCATCGTCAGCTCTTTCAATTTTCTTTCTGACGCCTCCATGCCGTTGAGGGATACATAGGTCACTTTTTCATGCTGTGCATCAGCGCCCGTCTTTTTACCCAGTTCTGCTTCATTCCCCTTGACGTCCAGAATATCGTCGGCGATCTGATAAGACAATCCCAGGTTTTCTGCATAGACAGTCAGGTCTTTCATCATGTCTTCGTTGGCGCCGCCCAGATAGAGTCCGGCGCGAACGGCTGCAACGATGAGGGCCCCCGTCTTGTTTAAGTGGATGTATTCTAACATCTCGTTGGAACACTGGGTGTGCTCTGATTCAATATCTGATACCTGTCCTGCGACCATGCCTCGTACGCCGGCACCAGTAGCAATGGTATAGATGGCGTTAATCCTCTTTTTTAATTCCTTAAGGCAGTCAAAATAGAGGAACATATCTTTGTTCATCAATTCAAAGGCAGTGGTGAGCAGTCCGTCCCCTGCCAGTGTAGCGATACCGTCCCCAAAGACCTTGTGATTCGTGGGCATGCCTCTTCTCAAGTCGTCGTTATCCATTGACGGCAGGTCGTCATGAATCAAGGAGTAAGTATGGATGTATTCCATCGCGCAGGCATAGGCAAGCGCATCCTTTGCATCGCCGCCTGCAAATTCACATGACGCCAGCAGCAGCACGGAACGAAGTCGTTTGCCGCCAGCCGTCAGTGAATATTTCATTGATTCGTAAAGTGAACTGCTCTTGGTGTCGATACTAGGCATGTAATCCAAAAGATGTTCGTTAATCATATCTTTGTATTCATCATAATTTTCTTTCATCATCATTTATACCTCGCCTTCAAATGTTTCAACTTTCTGTTTCGCAGTTTCCAGTATTTCATTACAAATCTCGTAATACTTCATGCCTTCTTCGTAGCACTTAATCGCTCCTTCCAGATCTGTGTCCTGCGATTTAATGGATTCTGACATTTTCTGCAGCTCGCTTAGTGCCTTTTCAAATTTTCCTTTACTCATGACGTTCACTTCCTATCTCTGTAACTAAACATTTTGCATCGCCGTCTTTCAGGCTCACTCTCAGGGTCTGTCCGCAGGCCAGATCCCCGATGCTTGATACGACATGTCCGTTTTCTGCTGTGATGACGGAATAGCCGTTTTCCAGTATTTTTTTTGGATTATTCTCTTCCAATACCAATCGATATCTTTCCAGTTCATTTTGACGCTGGACAATCAGACTGTGGAGATGGCTGCGCATTTCTGCGGCCAAATTGTCAATTCTGAGTCTATTATACATCAGCTTGTTGGAGAGCTGTACATAAAGATGCTCTTTTAAGTCCAGCAGCCTTTCTTTCAGCTGCATCGTATCGGGAACTGCCAGCTGTGCTGCTGCTGTAGGTGTTTCTGCCCTCAGGTCGGCAACTAGATCCGATATAGTAAAATCAATTTCGTGTCCTACAGCGGAGATGATGGGAATTTGTGAAGCGTAGATGCTTCGCGCAACGATCTCTTCGTTAAAAGCCCATAAATCGTCGGCGGACCCACCGCCTCTTCCGACAATTAGGGTATCAATATCGCCAAAATGTTCGTTGACATAATCAATCATCCCTGCAATGTCTGCCGCAGCGGCTTCCCCCTGTACTAGGACAGGAAACACTACGATGTCCACAAGATTATTTCTCGATTTTAGAATTTTAAGGATATCTCGAACGGCAGCACCTGTATTTGAGGTGATAACGCCGATCTTATCCGGGAATTTTGGAATAGGCTTTTTGTGAGCCTGGTCAAAAAGACCTTCTTTGCTTAGCTTTTCTTTCATTTTTTCGAAGGCTATTGCAAGATTCCCGGCGCCGGATACTTCTACATTTTTTACGTAAATAGAGTAGGTACCGTTTTTTTTAAATACGTTGACAGAGCCTGTAAGGGTGACTTCCATCCCGTCGTCCAGCTGATAGTGCAGCTGCATGGCATATTCTCTGGGCAGAAAGCAATTTATTTTACTGGCTGCATCGATAATGGAGAAGTAGACGTGTCCACTGGAGTGATATTTCAAATTGGAAATTTCACCCTTGACGACCACTGCACCCAATAAAGGATCCGTACCGATGACCCTGCCGATATAATCATTTAGTTGTGAAACAGAAATGGGTTTTAAAGCCATATCTTTTTACCTCCAAGTCGTGCGATTCCCACCGCATTGTCTGTGCTCAATGCCGGCTCCCCGAAACAGATATTGAGCTGTGATAAGTCTGTATGCAGCATATTTTTGATGTAACTGCTGGACGATACGCCGCCGGCAAACAGAAAATCTCTGATATCATATTTGTCCCGGAGTTGCTTGGTCATATCCTCGATGGACTGCCCCAGACGCTGAAAGAGCATGGGAACTAGAGCAATATCCTTCCCCTCGTCTATCATTCTCTGACATTTGGTTTCAATACCAGATAGATTGATATATCCGTCCTGACATTTGATCTTTGGCAAAAGATTTTGCTGGGGCGCAGGATGACCTATTGCCAGTTCATCCAGTTCTTGTCCGCAAGGAAAGTCCATGCCTAAGGCCACACCTACTCTGTCTAGGACCTGTCCAAAGGCCAAATCTTTTGAGCCGCCGACGATTTCAATGCTCTCTCCATCGACGAGAAGCGCTTCGCTGGTGCCGCCGGAAAAGTGAAAAGAAATCATCCGTTCTGTGTCTTTAAGCGGTGAATCGTGCTTTACCGCCTCAATGTGTCCCTCTTGATGAGAAAATGCAAGATAGGCAGCATCAAGCGCTGCTGCCAACATCTTTCCGGCAGAGACGCCTGCATTAAAAACCGGCATATAGGAACCAGCTTGCGGTCTAGGCCGTTCAGAAACGCAGACGCAGTCAATCTTGCCGTGCTCTTTGACCATGTCAAACGCTTCTTGCACCAGCGCTGGAAGATTATTTACATGCTGAAAAAGAGCGGCAGACTGTCTAAGCCCTCTCTCGCCCTTTTTTACATCCAGATATTTTTGGAAATTGCATATGATATTCCCTTCTGTGTCGACAATCGCTACAGAAGTTTTGTAATTGCTGGTATCGATGCCAAAGGAATAGTGACTATTCATCCGCATCACTGCTTTTTGCTGCGATTTTACCTAAAATAGCATTTACATATTTTGCGGAATCTTCTGTTCCGTAAGTTTTTGCCAGGTCTACTGCTTCGTTGATAGAGACGGCATCTGGTATGTTCTCCAAATACAGAATTTCACATGCGGCCAATCTGATGATGGCAAGGTCTGTCTTTGGCATTCTGGAGGCTTTCCAGTTCTTGCTGTATTTGTCAATTTCTTGATCTATTTCTTCTTTCTTGTTGCAGACCAGAGAGTAAAGCTCATGGCAGTATTCTTTCTGTGCTTTGAAGTTGTTGTCTTTAAAATATGTTGCTCTGTTATTTACATCAAAGTCGCCGCAGGCTTCCATCTGGAAAAAAACCTGCATCATAAATTCTCTTGCATCCGTTCTTGTCATTTATCTTTTGTCTTCCTCTCCAGGCAGGTTTACACCCTGCACGTGTATATTTACTTCTAGTACGTTTAAATCTGTAATGGATTCAATTTCTTTCTTTACGTTGCTCTGTATCTCCCAGGCAAGTTGAGGAATTTTTACTTTGTATTCTACGATGATGTAGATATCAAGAATGATGCCGGCATCATTTCTCGATAGTTTGACACCCTTGCTGGAAGAGTCGATTCCTAAGATATTCTTAGAGATACTCTCTGTAAGCCCGCCTGCCAATTCACTGACTCCCGGAATCTTTGACACTGCATTGGCAGTGCATACCATGATTACATCGTCTGAAATTTTGATCGTTCCAAGCTCTTCACCCTGTAAATTGGCCATAACCTACCTCGTCTATCTAATTCTAACCTTGCGGCAACGCCGTTAGATTACTGGAATCATTATACCATTGTTATTGCCAATTATCAACGTTTTAATAACTGCTCTGGATGACGATTTTGTCTGCCGTGCGCTGTGTCTCTTCCATGACGATGTTGCAGATCTTAGCTACCATGTTCTGTTTCAGATTCTGTTCGTCGACGGTAACGGTAACCGTGCTGTCAGATATGATGACAAGACAATCAGGCAGATTTTTTGCTTTGATTTTGTTTTCGGCAGCGACCTCCTGCTCCATGTATTCGGTCAGTTTCTCCTTTTTCTGTACGGCGTTCTTCTTTTCTGCGTCGTTGGTGGAATTTTTGATGGTATCGTCGTATTTAGCAATTAAATCATTTCTTTGCAGCTCTAAATTGGCTCTCTTCTCGCTGAAAGAACTACCGTCAGAAGCTGGCTGATCAGCATCGTCCCCAGCAGCATTATTATCTTTATCTGATGGATCTTCCTGGGTTACATTTTTGCTGTCTACTAAAACATCTCCGTCGTGCAGAGGTATGTTGTTTGCTTTGACGTTAGTAATAACCAGACCTGCGCAGAATACTACTGCAACTGCCATGATGGCGATATTTTCTTTTTTATTGAAAAAACCTTTTATATCAAATTTGACTTTCTTTTTCATTTTGACTTTTCCTCCTGATTCTTCTCAAATACCATTACGCTGGAAACCGGAATATCGTAAAGCGTGGCAACGCCTTTGACGATATTTGTCTTTACTACAGGGTCATCTGCGCCCTGTGCGGTGACAATTACACCTGTAACATTGTTCTTGTCATTATATTGAAGCATTACATTGACATCACCTACACCTTTGATTTCCGACAGAATGCTGCACAGCTCAGTAGCTCCGTCATCATCTGAAATCTGTTTTCTGCTGTCGTTGTCATCAGTTAAAATGCTCAGTGACAACAAGACGATTGACGCTATGATTAAAGCGACAACAATTTTCATTACGCCCTCTTTTGTAATTTCAGGTTTCTCAAACATAATATCCTCACTAAAAAAATATTTAAAATAATTTTATTTATTACAGAAATAACTGATTGGAGACAAAATTGTTGCTAAAATGATGATAGAAAAGATAAATTTTACATATTTTGCCATAGCTGATTCTGGAATCAGTATTTCCATAAACGTTATTGACAATATGATGATAAATATATCCTTGACCCACGCGGTAACAATTGCCATTAGCTTACCCCCAAGTTTATAATCGACGTGATAAAGATGATGAAGAGCAGCGATGCAAAGAACAAAATTGCGCCCATTGTTACAAGAGAAGTTCCGATATCTCCTATGCCATTTGATAGTTTCTTCGATGCAATCGGCTCGATTAACAGAGCGGTCACCTTATAGATTACAGAAATGGCTAAGATTTTGATGATCGGTGTCAAGATCAATATCACAATCAGTATGATGCCAAAGAGTCCGACGACGTTTTTGATGGAGCCCATACACTTGATGAACAGTTCGATGGTGTCAGCTGTGAATCCGCCGACGATTGGGATAAACTCGTCGATAGAGTACTTCGCCGTACCGATCAAAAGACTGTCCGACGTCTTGGCGATAAGCCCTTGAATCGCAATAATTCCAGACATGAGGGTCATGATGATGCCTGTGACGAACAACGCCAGCTGTCTTATAAATTTGGATAGTTGGTTTACGTAATCTTTTTCTGTTAAACAATTGATCAGCGACAACACTGTTGAGATGAAGACTGCGGGTAAAACGATATTCTTGATGATGGTCTGAAAAATTGTTACAGCTGTCAGCAGCAGCGGGCTCATAATTGTGCCTGAGGCCACTTGACCCATGGAAATCAGAATTGCGATTAAGATGGGCAGCAGAATATCCATCGTATACGCGATTGTTTTCATAGAGTCGATCGTAAGTTGGTATATGGTGTTGAAGTTGGCCATGGCAAGTCCGATGATGACGATGCTGCAAGTCAAGCTGGCGATGTCGCTGACACCTTTTTTGCTGAAGGAACCAGACAGGTTTTTTAAAAGCCCGATGACGATGCAGATGGTCAATATTTCAACGCCCACGATTAAGGCGCTTTTCATCTCGTATAAGAAAAGCTCTTTGAGACTGGTGATAATCTCCTGGGAATCAAATATGCTTTTCCCGTTTAAAGTGGCTTCCAAGATTTTGTCTATGGTAAAGTGTTCAGATATACCGCCTGACAAATTGCTGGCGTAATCAGATAACGAGTCGAGGTTATCTTGGTCCACTACGTTTTTCATTTGGTCTTTTATTATTTCATCAAAATCCATTGTTCACCTATAAAAGCTGCTCTACTAAATTCAGAATTGATATGAATACTGGTATTGCGACGCAGAATATGATGATCTTCCCTGCCAGCTCCACCTTTGATGCGATGGAACTTTCTCCTGCATCTTTACAGAGCTGGGAAGTGAATTCTGTTATGTACGCGATGGCCAGAACTTTGATGATGATTGGGAAATAGGTTTTTCCGTAGTCCAACTTGTCGTAGAGCTGCGACATATACGAAAACGCATATTTCAGACTGTCTACGAGAAAGTACAGGATTAGTACAGAACAACCGATTGCGACGAAAATTCCGAATTCCGGCTTATAATTTTTTACCAGTACGATAATCATGACGGCACATAGGGCAAGCGCTGCTATCTTTAGTATTTCCATAAGTCTTAAAACTGCATGAAGACTTTGATCGTGTCAAAGAATTCTGCCAGCATTTTTACTATGATGACTAAAACGATGATAACGCCTGCCAGAGTGGTCATCATGGCCATTTCCTCCTTGCCTGATTTGATCAAAATTTGATTTAGCAGAGCGATACATATGCCGATTCCGGCTATCTTAAAAATTACACTAACATTCACTTTTTTTCCTCCTAATGGTCCTGGTCCCGATTTCTGTGCCGTAGATTGCCACGTGCTAAAGCACTGCAATCTTGACAGGGGACCTGCCTGACATTTGCTGTGGCAAATGTGGCTAGGTCTCCCAGAAATCGATGGACAGACCTTATGCTTTGGGAGACCTAACCCGATTCAGTGAAGCGGAATCGTTGGTAGGTCCCCGGTCAAAAGTGCAGGAGCTCTGCTCCGTGGCACTTGACGGCCAATCCCCAAGAGAGCAAGCAGAAAATGCGCAGCTCGATTGGTTGGATTAAGTCGTATAATGGTCCTGGTCCCAAATCTCTGATTTGGTTAGGCAGACCTTGTAATTTAATGCGGGTGTCTTACAGCTAGTCCCCAGTCTCATATAAACACAATTGCTACGACTAACCCGACAGAAATTCCCATTTTTCCATACATTCTGCCTTTCGTTTTGATGGACTCTTCTGCCTCCTCAACCTGTCTGTCCAGCTGCATGTTCAGTAAGCTGAAATGCTCCTGCTGCCTGCTGAAATCGCTTTGCCCAAGAAAATCCCCGCACTTTTTCATGATGGAGATATCTTCTCTGGTTAAAGATGAATCGTTGTATATATGCTCCACAGCCGTTTTCCATATTTCAGCTATATTCATATTTTCGAGGCTGTAAGTCGAAAGGCATTCTCTGAGCAAAATGGTACGCTCTTTATTATCGGATGCTTCACCAGCCAGTCTTTCAAAGATCTGCGGAAGCGGCTCCTTAAAATAGCTCATTTCCGTTGAAATATGTATGAGAAGCTCTTTGAAATCGACAAGCAGGATGCGTCTCCTCTTTATTTCTGAAGCCTTATAAAAACCTATGGTCGTACATGCGGCAAAGGCCATAAGCAGTCCTAAAAGTTTAACCACGCAGCACCTCCCTGACTGTTCCAACGGTCGGATCATCGGTGAGAAATATGATTACGTCAAAGGTTTTATTATCTATGATTTCTATGATCTCCGAATTTTCAAGATCCCCAGCATCGTTACCGTGAATTGTCGTAATCACCTTGACCCCGCAGTTTACACAAGTTTTAATTGCAGCTACATCCTCCTTCTTTCCAATTTCATCAGTGATGATGACCTGGGGAGACATGGAACGAATCATCATGATCATGCCTTCCGCTTTGGGACATCCGTCCAGTACGTCCACCATCATGCCAAAGTGATAGGAACTGACTCCGTTATACATGCCGGCTATTTCTGACCGTTCATCACAGATGCCGACCTTGTACCCTTTGGTGCTGATGTTTCTCGCGATATCACGGATCAAAGTGGTCTTTCCACAATTAGGCGGTGAAACGATGAGGACATTATTGAGGCTTTTATCGTCGTTGATAATCAAATGCATCAAAGTATCCGAACATCCGACAATTTCTTTTGAATATCTGATATTAAGAGAACTGATATCGCGAATTAATGTCACCTTCCCTTTGTCTATTACAGCTTTTCCGCAGATGCCGACCCGATGGCCCCCGTCGATGGTGATGAACCCTTTTGCCAGATCTTCTTCATAGGCGTAATAAGAAAATTTCATCAAATTATTTAACAGATTATTAATATCGCTGCCTTCCATTCTGCCTGACAAAGATATTCTTTTCCCGCCAGAAAATACTTGAATTTCCCGGCCCTTGTACACCCGTACTTCTTCAATGGCTTCCTTTGTCCATTGATCCAAATTGTTGATCTGATGCTGAATCTTTGGTGGGAAGCATTGGAATACTTTTTCAAAATGATTCATAAAGCTTACCTTGTCCTTTCCATATATCATATTCTGCGGACAGGCAAATATGATTAGGTTTTTAAAATATTTTTCTCTGGTTAAAATAGAACCATCCACTATAACACCAGACTTTCCATCTGTGTTAAACTGTTCTAAGAAGCACGGAGGTAAAAGAATTGAACACATATAGAACATCAGAAGTGGCGGAGAGGATTGGCATACACCCCAATACGGTCCGCTTATACGAAGAATTAGGGCTGATACCCAAAGCCAGGCGTCAACACAATGGGTATCGCGTCTTTACCGACTTTCATATCGAGCAGTTGAGACTGGCACGCACTGCCTTTCAAATCGAGGTTCTGCAGAACGGTCTGCGTAAAAAAGTCGTTCAGATCGTCAAAGTTTCCGCAGCTGGAGATTTTGACGAAGCCCTGAGATTAACGGAAGCATATTTGAAACAGCTTCGGCGGGAAAGACTGCAGGCAGAGGCGGCTATCAAGATCACTGAGCGGATTCTGGCCGGAGATGCGACAGAACACGTCCACTTTATGAAAAGAAAAGAAGTATCGGCCTATTTGGGAATTTCCATGGATACTCTGCGCAACTGGGAGATGAATGGCCTGCTCACCGTAAAACGCAAAGAAAATGGTTATCGGGTCTATACTGACGAGGATATTCAGCGACTAAAGATTATCCGTACCCTGCGTGTTGCAAACTATTCTTTAGAATCGATTTTACGCATGCTTTCGCAGCTATCGCGAGATCCAGAGGCAGATATCAGAGAGCTGCTCAATACACCTGATGAAGAGGCAAATATTATTACAGCCTGTGATAAACTAATCGAATCCTTGAAGGACGCAGTAAAAAATGCACAGTCGATGATCGAAATGCTGAAGGATATGAAAGATAAATTTAATTAACCCTCCACTTTACCACCAATGTTTTCATCGGTGGTATTCTCTTTCTTGTCAAAGAATGGAGGTTAAAATATGAAAGACATGATTAAAGTTGAAAAACTGACCAAAAAATACGGTTCGCACACCGCTGTGGATGAAATCAATTTGTCCGTAAAACGCGGCACAGTGTTTGGACTGCTGGGCGCCAATGGCGCAGGGAAAACCACGACCATCGAGTGCATTCTGGGCACCAAAAAGGCTGATCACGGAACGGTCTCGATTATGGGAATGGATCCGCATAAACAGAGAAAGAAAATATTTCAAAAAGTGGGTGTACAGTTTCAGGAGGCAGCGTATCAAGATAAGATTACTGTGAGCGAGCTTTGTGAATTTACGGCATCACTTTATAAGAGTACGACTGATTTCATGGAACTCTTATCAGAGTTCGGCATTTCTGATAAGCTGAAAAGCCCGGTCAAAGAGCTGTCAGGCGGACAGCGGCAGCGATTGTTCATCGTTCTGGCTTTAATTCCAAAGCCAGAAGTAGTATTTCTTGATGAACTGACTACAGGCCTTGACGCCAGATCCCGCAGAGACGTCTGGAAAATCCTCGCAGATTTAAAAGAAATGGGATTGACGATTTTTCTCACTTCACATTTTATGGACGAAGTGGAGGTTCTGTGCGATCAGATCTGTATTTTAAAGCGGGGAAAAATCGTCTTCTATGGTACTGTGGCTGAAGCAATCAGACAAAGTCCATATGAGAAATTCGAAGATGTTTATTTATGGTTTACCGATGAGGAGGGACAAAATGATGAAAACCTTTAAAACGATGATGAAGATAGAGCTAAAACTTTCGCTGCGTGGTATGGATATGCTGCTATTTGCAATCTGCATGCCTGTGGTTGTGCTGGTGATTTTGGGCATGCTTTACGGGGACAAGCCGGCCTTTGCAGGCGCAGATTATACTTTTCTGGAACAGTCGTTCGGCGCACTGGCTACGATTTCTATCTGCGCCGGCGGCGTCATGGGACTTCCCTTGGTGGTATCCGATTATCGCGACAAGAGGATTTTGAAGCGTTTTCAGGTGACGCCGGTCAGCCCCCTGCTGATTCTGTCGATACAAGTGGCAATCTACACCTTGTATGCCCTTGTCTCCCTGCTGCTGATCTATTTGTGTGCAGTAATCTTTTTTGACTGCCATTTTCAGGGATCACTGCCGAAATTTCTGGCTTACTATCTGTTGGTCACCTTGTCCATGTTCAGCATTGGCATCATGGTCGGCGGTATCGCTCCCAATACGAAGACTGCCGGTGTCTGGGCCAGTGTGCTCTATTTCCCTATGCTGGTTTTCTCCGGCGCTACGCTGCCTTACGAAATCATGCCGACAGCCTTGCAAAAAGCAGCCAGCCTGATGCCGCTGACCCAGGGCATCAAACTGCTCAAAAACGCCTCTTTAGACTTGCCTGCGGAAAATGTCTTGATCCCCTTCCTCTGCATGTCTGTCGTAGCGCTGGTCTGCATCGCTGTTTCACTGAAATTTTTCAAGTGGGAATAAAATAGAAGCAACCATCTGATTGATTACCATCAACGGCGTAAAGCATTGAAAAAATTATGCTTTACGCCGTTTGTTAGTTGATGGGACATCCGCTTCTCTTTTTGATTCATTGTCTCTGATAAACGTAGTCATCTTTTAAGGCAATCTCGTAGTGCTCGCTGTCTCTTGCGCCTTCCTGCAGGCAATCGATATATGCCTTCTTCCCCTTAGTAAAAATCGTTACAATGCTTTTTTCGAGGGTTTTGTTACTGTCCTTTAGATAATGATGGTAGGTGATGGTACGCTTGCCATCAGTGGACACTTGATAAACGTGGCGCACTCCGTCGATCAGCCGTTCACCAGAACCCAGCCAGGTGTCGTAATCACTGTATTTCTCCCATAATAATTCTAATGCCTGTATTGGAAAGTCAGAAAAAACAAGATTGTTGGATCTATTATAATCGTCGAATTTACCAACTTCAGCTTTGCTGCCAATCTTGTCCAAGTATGCTTTGACGTACGCTTTCCGTTGCACATCCAACTGCTGAGAATAATCTTCACTGTTCAATGCTTTTTCATAGAGATTCTCAGGGAACATCTCTTTCAAAGCCCTTTCATAAGCAGTACCACCATTGGGGTACACGATTTTTTGAAAGTGGTATTTTCCATTGTCTTTCGTCAGGTGAATCACCGCCGGTGTCTCTGTTGAATCCCCTCTTTCTAAAAACTTGTCATCAAAAAACCCATACTTCGCAGTAGAAACGATGGCATACACTTTTGTCACAGCGTCTTTTTCTTCTGTTCCTAATACAACATGTCCTTCTACACTGCATTCGATGGGTCCGTCTCCATCATATTTTTCTGACAGCAGACCATCGACGACAGCCTGTTCCATATTCTCGTCTAACTTGATACCAGAGGTTGCCAGGCTGGAAGGATTGGTCATAAAGCAGATGACAATTACAGCAGTAATGGCTGCAGTGACAGCTAAGATTGCCTTTGTCGGCTTATTAAAGTGTAGCACCTTTGAAATGCGACTCCTGACGCCAATTTCCCCAAAGGTCAGCGGACAGATGGACAGCACTGACTGCTTAACGGAACAATTCAGCAAGGCGCTTGCATATTCTTTTCTTTCCTCAACAGACATTTCCCTGACTACCCTTTCGTCACAGGCTAGTTCTACGTCGCGGCAGTACATGATAAATCCAATCCACACCAGCGGGTTGAACCAGTGGAGCATTAAGATCAGATAAGCCAGGGGTTTTGTCACATGGTCAAAACGTCTGATATGCACCTCTTCGTGGGCGACGACGTAATCAAATTCCTCATCAATGGAGCTGGGCAGGTATATCTTGGGTTTAAAAATGCCCAGAACAAAAGGCGTTGTAATCTCATCACATCGGTAAATCCTTCCCTGCTGCGGCTTGGCGTTCACCAATCTGTAGTCCAATCTGACATAAGAAATCACACAGAGGAGCAGCATGACTGCAATTCCTGCAACCCAGATAATTGAAAGAATACCCATGTAGATTTGCATGGGATTTGCACTGGCTGCTGTCGCCGCGCCTGCATTGGTCATGGCAGCATTTACGCGGCTGTCTATAGTGGCAATACCGCTGTCAATCTGTGGCACATAGTCAGTCATAATCTCTTTGGTAACGGTGCGCCCGCTGGGAATCAGGCTGACTGTGCTTTCCAGTTCAAACGGAACAACTAGTCTGATGGCTGCCAAAACCCAGAGGAGACAGATATACTTTTGGGGAATCCTTTTGGCAAGGATTCTGAGCAGCAGAACAGCTAAGATCAAATAGCTGGCTGTGATACTCATGTTCAGAATCTTGACAAACAGTTCTGTCATATCACTCCTCCCGGTATGAATCAATCATATCCCTGATTTCTGCAATTTCCTCCTTCGAAAGAGATTGCTTTCTGGTGAAAGCTGCGATAAATTTCGGCAGAGAACCGTCAAAGGTTTTCTCGACGACTTCATGGCTTTCGGCGCACTGCACTTGTTCTTTGGTGACAAGTGACGTGACCACTGCATTTTCCGTTTTCACGACACCGCGTTCTGTCAGCCGCTTGATTACTGTATAGGTCGTTGATTTTTTCCACTGCAGCTGATCTGCACAGAGCTTGGCTAGTTCGCTGCTCTTTATCGGCTCGTGTGCCCAGAGAATTTGACAGAACCGGTATTCGCTGTCAAATATTTTTGGTATATCCATAAACAAAACCTCCCTTTTGATCCGCTTTAAGAAACAGGTCTAATGCATTAGAACCATCTTATACAGATGGTCTAACTCATTAGACCTGTTGTGTCAAGGCGTTATCTGAAAGAAAATATCTTCAAGATGATATCTGATTACAATAGCCTTACGCTTTTTGGGTGTAATGGAGCAGTCTCGCGTAACAGGATTGTCCTTATGATGCTTTAACAGGGGGTATCATCCGATTTTGGTTACTTTTTGTATAGATTTTTCCACTTCATAGATCGACAGCAGCCCATAGAGTAACCGAAAGCATTGTATTTACGGTTTCGGTACTGCAGTTAAGCTTATTTCCCGAAGGTATGGTGTCTCACACTGCCACGATATTACGCGAAACCTCCAGAAAAGCATCAAAAAACCTAACTTTATTGTATAGAATGCTCATCTCATACCCCCCTGCCGTATATGTCTGACCCTTGCGCTGCTTGCTGACAGAGAATTTACTTTATAAGGGTGGACGCTTATTTTCCCGCCAAATCAAAACTTGTGTCGATGCGCCTATATATCTCATCAATATCCACCGTGCCGTCCAGACAGATGGTGACCCAGTGTTTCTTATTCATATGCCAGCCAGGAAAATAGCAGACCTTGTCGATGATATCGGCAAGCTCTGCTGGATCCATACGCAAATCAAGAATTTCTACTCTATCCGTCCCTGCAAGACCCAGCTTTTCTTTCTGAACTGTCAGCAATACGGCATACCACTTCTTGTTGTCCGGCCGCCGGAATATGGCGTTATCTGGCAACTTAGGCCACAAAAACTCTAATTCGTCTCGATATTCTCTGCGGACATATTGAATGACCTGTTTAGCCTGGGGACTTCGGAACACGTCTATCTCAAAGCACGTGCTTACTTTTTCCAGCACTGCTTCAAATTCCTCTCTCAATCTTCCGACAAAAGCGCCCTGGGCACTTGCTACCTCATGTAACACGTAGAGTTCCCCCGAATCGTTATCTACAAGCCTTGTCGTGAACTGTCCATTTTGCTCTACGATAACAGTTAGTGTAAACTGATCCTCAAGAAGACGGGTTGTGTAAAGATATTTTCCGTTTTCTAGTCTAAAACCAAAGGCGAGAAGCGATAAAATTTTGGGTTTTTGATTCTGCAGTTTTGTCAAGAAATCTGACATGTTCTCCTCCTTTATTTAGATAGCAGTGGTCACGCCATATAATCTCTCAAAATGATTTCTATGGTTTTGCCTGCTTCTTCGACTAGAGAGTAGCTGCCCTCACAGATGCACCAGTCAAAGGTGATGCCCCTGACCAGTTTCATCAGAAACTCTGCGGCCTGCGCAGGTTTTATGTCTTTGTGGAATTCTCCGGATGAGATTCCCTCTTCTAGGCTCTGCTCAATAAATCGATACGGAAATCGTTTTGTGCTGAGGGTGTATTTGTTGCCTGTAGAAAGGGTATATTTGTATACGTCACCGATAAACTTCCATCCCAACTCCTCCATGAAAAAATTAGCCTCCTTGAAGAGCGTAAGAATCTTTTCCTGACAATCAGCGAACGTGCGATTTTTCATGTTTTCTTCGATATAGGCGTCAATACTCTGATACCCTCTTTCGATAATGCTTTCTTTTGAGGGAAAGTGGTGATAGAAAGCGCCGACAGATACGCCGGCAGCTTGACAGATATCTGTTATTTTCACCGCATTCATTCCTTTTTCTTTAAAGAGATCCAGGGCGATTTCGAGAATCTTGATTCTAGTTTCCATTGCCTGCTGTTTTCTGCTTGTAGTCTCTTTCATACTTATCTCCTATCATTCTTCTCCCTCACATTTTAACATACTTCGGCATATTTTTAAATGATTGACATTTCTGAAAATAAGGGCTATAATTTTTACAGAACTAGATTCGGTGAATTTAATTCTGTAACTGCTGCTATATTTAAAACTGCCTTTCGTTGTTTGTATGTTATATACAATTGAAGGCAAGTAAGGAGGAACTTATGGGAATTTTATATGAACAGACCGATATCATGGGCTGGGCTATATGGTGTGCAGTCCTCTTTGGATTGATGGCCTTTAATGAGTTGGCCAGATCCAGCAAATGGTTCGGACTTATTTTGTTATTGGTACTACCCTTGATTTTAACCGTTACAGTTTGGCCGACCACGGCTGCACCTGGTAATGAATACGGGACGGGCAACTGGTTTAACTGGGCCAAGACCTATTCTGCCCTAGCCGGTTGTTTGGGCTTTATGGCGATCTGTTACATACCAAAACTGGAGAAGTCCAAATTTGCCTTTTATTTTCCGCCGCTGATTCTGGCATTTAATATTTTAGAAGCTGTTTTCAGGGATTTTCAATGCTTCTTTTATGGCGCCTTTGACGGTGAATACATCAACCATCTGTGGGTCATGTCCGGCCCCTGGAACATCATGAACGGCATTGCCGGTCTGCTGAATATCGTGACGATTTGCGGCTGGCTGGGAATCTATGCTTCCAAAGGAAAACGCAGGGATATGATGTGGCCTGATATGATCTGGCCGTGGATTATCGCTTATGATCTTTGGAATTTCGCCTATACCTACAATTGCATTGCAGACCACTCCTTCTACTGCGGCTTGGCACTGCTGTTGTCCTGCACTATTCCGGCATTTGTCATCAAGAAAGGCATGTGGCTGCAGCACAGAGCGCAGACTCTGGGCTTCTGGACCATGTTTATCATGACCTTCCCTAGCTTTGCTGACAGGATTGCACCGGTAGTGACGACGCATAATCCGACTATGTTCTTTATCGTCAGCTTCCTGGCCCTGGCCTTCAATCTGGTGCTGGCAGTCTATCAGTTCAGAAAGATCAAAAAGAACAAATTGAATCCATTAAAAGATGAACTGTATAAGGATACAAAAGCTTATCAGAGCGTAATCAGTGAGAACTGAGAAGGAAATAAGCTAAATTTGCAGGGGCTCCTAAATAAAAGGAGCTCTTTTATTTGCGGTTATTCATTTGCAAGCAGGACAATATGCTGCTTTTAAAGAGTGGATTTACTTTGGCCTGCTCAACACCTAGTCTCTGGATTACGAATGCAACCTGCTCCTCCGCGCCTCTGTCGAAATACTCACGGCTTATCTGTTCTGCCGCTTCTGTGATTTTCTCTATTATGGAAATTCCCTCCCCGGCAGATTGACTAAATTCTGCTGCCGTATATGCTTTATCCCATGCCGGACAGTACCACTGGATTTTGGGCAGATGGATCAGTTTTTTTATAGAATCAATACTTTGCTGTGGTTCTATAAAAATTGGAACATCTCCTGGTGCAGGCACGACATCACCGATAAAGGCAACAACAGAACCCGGACTTTGCAGGACGTAGCTGACAGATCCTGCAGAATGTCCTGGTGTTTCCAGCGCATTGATTGTCACACCCTCTTCCAAGGAAAATACAACGTCATCAGAAACAAGGTTGTCAATTGCGACGGAACGGTTCAGCAGATTGTAGAAGCCTGGGATCGGCCGCTCCTTGAACTGGCAGCCGACGTCTTCCATCCACTTTCTTTCTCCCCTTCCGGCAGTGATTTGACAGCCGCTCAGTTCTTGTATCGCAGCAGCGCCTCCCATGTGATCGGGATGAGAATGGGTCAGAAAAATCGTCTTAATTTCCTCTATATCTCTGCCGAGTCCAGCCATATATTCTTTGATGATGCCCTCAGAACCTGACACGCCGCTGTCGATTAAGTAACAGGACGTGCCAGTAATCAGATAGGCATAAACATAACGCTTGATATCCTCTGTGATATTGAAATCAATTTTAATTTGGTGAATCTGATTACAAATTTTCATTTACATCCTCCTCGATGATGATGGCCTGACTATTTACTGAGTTGATTCTCTTGCAGGCAATTTTACGATACTCTTCTGAATCAAAACAATGATTGTAGGCATCTCTTGTCGGAAACTCTATCAAAATAAAACGATCAGGCCGCCAATCAGGATGAAGAGGCGTAATTTGTTCGGAACGGATAATGTAGCGGCCGCCATACCTTTCCACAATAGGTTTGACCTGACAGATGTACTCGTCATATTCGCCGCGCCCTCTGTCTTCCTCGATTTTTATAGTTACTGCAAAATATACCATGATTCCTCCTCTCGATGCAAGTGATTACTTGCATATCGGGTTGAAAAATAAGTGCATACTGTTATGCACTTACGCTGTCTATAGAATTCCATGTACAAAAGTCTGAACACTTGCTTTGATGTAGTCATCATTGGACAAAACGGATAAGTGGTCTTCAAAAGAAGCTTTTAGAAAAACAAAACCGAAATTCATAGCGAGGAATGTCATAGCCAAAGATTCTGAATCCGCATGCTTCATTTTTTCAAGGCATTGCATCATATCAAAATAATCTATCAGACATTCTTTAAAGAGAACAGGAACAGCCACGATTTCGGCAGCAGTATCCTCAAATAGTTCTGGTGTTCTGAGTCCAATGGATACTTTGACCATTTTAGCTGTAACCTTCTCCATATATAAGCGTGAAAAGCTTAGAAGGTCTCTTTCTAAATCACCGCTGTATGCTGTAAAGTCTTCCCTTTGTAATTGCGGATTCCATTCCGGCAGTTTCATAGCTGCCAGGACGATATCCTTTTTTCCTTTGAATTTGCGAAAGATGGTACATTCGTTAACGCAGGCCTTTGACGCGATGTCTTTTGTCGTGGTTTGAGAGTAACCTCGCTCCATGATTAGGTTCATCGTCGCATCCATGATTCTTTCTCTCGTTTCATCAGCCATCACTATTCTCCTGTGCAAGTATATACTTGCATTTTACCACAGTTTTAAATTGACGGCAACGATTTTGTCTGGATAAAAAAGACGGATTACGTCGACAAATTGGTAACAATATAAAGCTTTTATTCATAAAATAGGACTAATAGAAAACGAGGTGGAAATGTCTTGTATCAAAATTTTTATTATGATCATTATGAGGTAGGAAAAGTAATTGTCGCCTTACATAAAGACTTTGCTAACCAAATAGCAATAAGGGATATTCGTTCAGTTTTAGACGAGCTTAACTATGAAAAAGCCGAGGTTATATTTCACTTGGAGAGGTCAGAAAATAAAAGCGACGTTGGAGATATCTTACTAATTTATTTGAATAATAATGATAAATTGGCAGTTGTACATGCAATTGAAAAATTATCAGCAATCCCCTATGTTATTTATGCAGAGCCCGATTATTTGGAGACTCTGCATGTGATTCCTGACGACCCGCTTTACGGGCAGCTATGGGGTATGAAAAAAATCGGCGTAACCTCTGCGTGGGAATATTCGACAGGAAGTGACAGCATCACTGTTGGCGTAATAGATACTGGTATTGACTATCATCATCCAGATATCAGACAGAATATGTGGTCTGCTCCGAAGGGACGACCAGCATATGGCTGGAATTTTGCCGATCATAATGGAAATCCTATGGACACGGACGGGCATGGAACTCATGTGGCTGGGACCATAGGCGCTGTAGGGAATAATGATATCGGAATTGCTGGCGTTTGCTGGAATGTAAAGATCGCTGCACTAAAATTTGGCCTAGACATCGCATCCGCCATAGAGGCTATTAACTTCGCAAATTTATTTCATATTTCCATCCTCAACGCAAGCTGGGGCGGACGTTCTTATTCACAGTCTCTAAAATATGCAATCGATCATTACCAGGGACTGTTTATCGCTTCTGCAGGCAACGACGGGACCGATAACGACAAAAGTCCCATTTATCCCGCTTCTTATGACAGTGATAATATCATTACCGTGGCATCGACGAGTCCGGACGATTCTTTGTCCCGCTTTTCCAATCATGGAGTAGAAAGTGTCGATATCGCTGCACCTGGCAGCAATATTTTGAGTCTCGGTTTAGAGGACGAATATCATTCACAGAATGGGACTTCCATGTCCGCTCCCCATGTGGCTGGCGCAGCAGCACTATTAAAAGCGTACAGGCCAAATTTATCTGTCCCAGAGCTAAAAAACATTATTTTATACAGTGCAGTCAGAAATCCAAACCTCACAGGTAAAGTACTGACAGGCGGAGTGTTAAATGTAAAAGCCATGTTTGAATTAGCTGATTATTTGCAGCGTTGTAAGTAGGTTTCTTCCATATTACAGATACTTCTTAAACGCATTTTTCATTTTTACTGCAACGTCCATCGTCCAATCAAACTGTTCTGGCCATTTATCCTTGTTATTAAACTCTGCATTTTGGGTCACCAAAATTCTGCTTGCCTTTTTATCCGGCAATTCCCTCCAATCCAGCGTCATCCCCATATCTGATTCAATGTCCGCCTTGTGAGTATAGAATCTCTGATAAAGGTCTTTATCGTCAGTAATGTTCCATTCTACAATAATATTGTTGTCCTTCCTGACTTGCAGCAACCTGATATGGCAGGCTGAAGAGCCAACACTCAATGTCATCCAGTGATCAGTGCTGGCTTTTCTTCTATTAAAAGACTTAGCGAATGCGGTATGCTTAAAAGCATAATCGTTAAAGGCAACCCAATAATCATATCTCGCCTGCAGTGTAGGGGAACTGCTTGTCTGACGTTTGATTTCTTTCGTCCAATCATTGGGTTTTTCAATGACTTCAAATTTTACTGCAATATCAGAATCGCCGATTTGATACAGCTTAACTTCCAAAAGAAAAAATGCAATATTCTCATCTGTATGGTTGTTCAGCCACTCAATTGCCGCCCTGTGTTCTGACCGAGCACGCTTGACAACCCAAATCACGATGTCTGCTGATTTGCCTGATGCATAGGTAATCAGCTTACCAAGGTGGTCGTGGTTGGTATCTTCCAACTGATTTTCAATGATAATCTTTCGATCCGTTCCAGTTTCGGTTGCATAGATATCCACGTTAAAATCACCGACACTGGATTCCGTTTCATCCACTGCAATTTCCAAGCCTATTGTATCCGATAACAAAGCAAGATTTTCTTCTTCGGCTAGCCAAGGTGTGAAATCCAGTGCCTCGTGAGGCCATACCTTTCTTAAGTCTTTGATCTCTTTCAATTGTCCTAAAATCATAATTTGAATTTCCTCCTTATATCAACAATTTCCCAAGCATTCCAGTGTCGCTGACCGATGTACGTTGAGACTAAGTTAGTCATCTCATTTAGGAAATTGATAACGTGGTAATCCTTTGCTATGATTTCCGTATTCTATTGCTTCTGCAGGACAGCCGCAGATGCAGGCCATGCAGTGTGTACAGTCTTTACCCCATTTCGGCTTACCGCAGACGATAGAGACGTTATTCAGCGGACAGTCCTTCTGACATTTGCCGCAACTGATGCAAGCGTCTGTGGCATAGAACTTCTTTGCGTGAATCATCGTCGGATAATAGATCGTGTTGACCAGACTGCTTTTAATTTTACCTGAAGCAGTTTGAACAGGTTCGGTAAGAATCCTACCATTTGCGATTTCCCATGCAGCTCTTTCGATTGCAGGCTCCGCTCTTTTGATGATTTCCAATGCCTCTTCTCTTTCCGGCGTTGTGAAAAGCGCGATATAATTCTCTGGCATGACGATTTCCGCACAGCCCCTATAATCAAAACCTTTTGCACGGCACAGCTTTTGCAGGTACTTACTGGCGCTGCCAATATCACTGCCGCAGGTCATGACAAAATATGCCTGCCGGTTTCCCGGAAAATGAGAACTGCGAATCCAGTTCTCTACAATTCGCGGTATCCTCCATCCATAAGTCGGTACCACAAAGACAAGCCGTTCACCAGCCGCAGTCTCTGGCGCTGACTCACCAGTCTTGATTTTTTTGTTGATAGAACAGAGTGTTTCGCCTGTCACTTGAGAAATTTTTTCTGCAACATAGGCGCTGTTACCTGTACCTGAAAAATAAAATAACATGATGCCTCCCAAATATCTTATATATCTGTAAAATAATATAACCAAATGAACAGTGACAACTGCAGTACGCAGATTGCCGGTATTCCAATAGTAAATTTCTTATGTCTGGTTTTGTGTTTAAATACCTTTATTGCCAGTAAAGCGCCGATAGAACCGCCGAGTAAAGCTAACGATATAAGTGAAATTTCAGAGATTCGCCAGCGCCCCTTCTTTGCTTTCCATTTGTCCAGGCCGTAAATAAGAAAAGCGGCGAGATTTATTAAATAGAATAGTCTACTATGATCATAACTGCCCTTTCATCGAGTTTCATTGTAACATTTTTCTCTTGTCATGTCATCCTATTCATCACACTAAATTGCAGATGCACTATAAATCAAAAGAGCCCTTATTCCTGCAGGCTCTTTCATTCGTCTCATTTTTATTATTAAATATCTAGTCGTCTAGTCCCTTCTTTTTGTAAATCCTCATAAAGGCGGCGATGCCGATGATAATCCAGGCCAGACACACGCCAAAGGCTATGATATTGTCTTTGCTCATCAGCGGCTGGTCGTTATAAACCGCCCCGTAAATCGTGTATAAGGATGTGGTCGGTACCAGAACAGATACCTTTTCGAAGAAATTATTCATGGTTGAGAACACCGGCGGTATCAGAAAGAGCATCATGAGAGGCGTTCCCAGAGTACCCGCTGCCATCTGATCTTTTGCTGAAATGCCTACTACGGCGCCAAATATGATGATTGCCAGCGAAACGATGAAAATGACGCCCAGGTAGAGAGCCATGAGGTTCATCGCCAGACCACATAAGAGATAGATGATGATACCTTCGCTCATCATCAAAATCAAACAGACTGCCGCCTTGCTGGAGATAAATTCAGCGCCGCTGACATTCGCCATCATCAGAGATCTGAGAGTATGTTTCTCTTTTTCTTCCGAAATCAACATTGCCAAAATGTTCAATGGAATGACAGAAAGGGTCAGGACACTGCACATCAACAGCGTATAGTAAGCTGAGAAGGATTCATCTGCCCCTCCATTTAAAAGAAATTTATAGAGCAGAACGAACAAAATCGGCAGCGCCAGCATCAGCGATACATTTCGATTCATAAAACAATTCTTAAAGTCCTTTTTAAATAGCGCCCGAAACACATGTAATTTTATTCCCATCTTATCTTCCCTCCTCTGTCAATGTCAAAAATACTTCCTTTAAGCTGGGTTCTATAGAATGTATCATGATAATATCCTCACATCTCTGCAGGTGATCGATTAAAGCGGTCTTGTCTAATGCCAGAGATTTTTTCCCTAGGTTCGTCGTCACCTGTACCTGTTTCTTAGCGTACTTCAGCTTCAGTTCATAAGGGCTGCCGCATTCTATAATATGGCCTTCGTTGAGCAAAGCGATACGATCACACATTTCATCTGCTTCTTCCATGTTGTGAGTCGTCAAAAATACTGTCGTTCCATTTTCCTTCATCTTTCTGATCAAATCTCTGACTTCCTCCGCCGTGGATGGATCTAAGTTTGCTGTCGGTTCGTCTAAAAACAGCAATTCTGGCGCGTGCAGGATAGTTCTGGCAAAGATCAATCTCTGCTTCATCCCTTTAGAAAGCTTTTCTACCAGTTTTTTCTTTGCTTTATACAGATCAACGTCGTGAAGGACTTGATCAATTCTCTCAGCAGGCAATCTGTAGATCTCTGCAAATAATTTTAAGTTCTCATAAACCGTAGCCTTTTCATAGAGACCGCTGTTATCGCTCATGATGCCGATTTTTCCTTTTATTGTGTCATCGAAGGGTGATTTGCCCAGTACTTCAATTTCACCATGATCACTGTGCAGCTGTCCGCTGAGCAGTTTGATTGTAGTCGTTTTGCCAGCGCCAGAAGGTCCCAGATATCCGAAAACCTCTCCTTTTTCGATAGTAAAAGAGCAGTTATCCAAGGCTACAGTCTCATTGAATCGTTTTGATAGATTGCTTATTTTGATTATAGTTTCCATTCAATTATTACCTCCCAATTTCCTTTCTCACTGATGATTTTACGCAAAAAAAGCACCTTCGCAATAAAAAACTGACGAATGGTGCAAAAAAAGTGGTGAACGGTGCAGAGAATTTAGAACTGATAGGTATCTTTCAGCTCCTGTATCTTTGCCTTACTGAGGGGAACCATGAATTCCTTGTAGTTTGCAAGCCGAAGGGAGTAAGAACTCCTCGTCCACCGGACAATTTCCGTCACCTTTTGTATATTGACCAAGTAGGACCGGTGACAGCGATAGAACCCAAAATTTTTCAGCTTTTGCTCCAATTCGTCAAGAGTCATCTGTGATACATAACCTTCTTTTCTCACATAGACGTAGCATTTGCCATCGTTGGCTTCAATGTAGTCAATTTCCTCCGGATTAAACAAGAAAATATTACCCTCGGATTTCACAGACAGCTTGTTAAGCAGTAAGGAATCCCCTTCCTCATCGTCCGACGGTTCTTCCTGATCGACGAGCCTAATGCCTGTCTCAGAGAGATAATAGTGATGACCGGGACAAAGGCAGACTTCTTTTAAGGAAGGTGATACGGAAATAATGCGCTTGCCGTGTTCTATTTCATTAGCCATCCAGGACACCACCATTCGCATAGCCTCTTCCTCTAGGTCTCGCAGAGGTTCTATCATGAAGATCGTATGACAATCAAGCAGGATTAATCTGGCGATGAGAACTCTGACTTTTTGGCTTTCTGTGCATTGCGAAAGCTTCATCGTTCCAATGTCAGAAAGGTGCATGAATTCAATGGCTGGTTCCAACAGGTTCCTGTGATTTGTCAAGTTTGCAAAAAAAGATAAATACTCCTTCACTCGCATATATCCATATAAACCTGTGCTGGGGATATAAATTGCAGTATCTTCTCTATCCTTAAAAAAGAGCAGCAGCTCTTCAATCATCTGAGAGGAACACTCTCCGTGGAAATTAATTTCGCTCTCAACTAATTCCAATAATTCTTTTTCCATTTTATTTCCCTAAATACTTCTCGCGGATTTCTTCATTTACGGTCAAAATCCTTGCTTGCAGTTCCCTGGCAGGCATTCGCAATGCTCCCTGGCCAAAGACCATCATCTGCTCCAGCCCGTCAGAGGTGGCTACCGTAATGCGAAGCTTTTTAATGTTCTCCAATACAAATTTTTCAATATACTGATCCGCAGTCTGCCCTTCTTTGGTGTAGATTACTGTCAGATCGCCATAGCTTTCCGAACTGCCGACATTTCCCGGCTGTTTATAAGCGTCAAATACCAGGATGATTTTCTCGTTGGTATATCCCTGATAATTCTGCAGCACCTCGATTAGAAGGCTGCGGGCGCTTTCCAAATTCACCTTAGACATTTCTTTCAATGCCTCCCAGGCGAAGATGATATTGTAGCCGTCGATGAGCAGGCAGCTTTCTGCTTTACTGTCGCTGAAGGCATTTTTCATCCGCGGTCCAGAAACCGTCTCTGAAGACTTGATAACCCGGGCGCTTTTCTTAAATCGGTTCTGCTCTCGTTTACTGATGCCGTAGGTCATGCGAAATACTGCCTCTAGCTCTTCATCACTATATTGCCTTGGTTTGCTGCCCATGCCGTCGCCGGTCTTGCCGCAGTCTGATTCCTTAGGCGCAGGAAGGCAGCTTGGAAGATGCATATGCTGTTCTACCTCATTCCAAGGTACGGTGAGACCGCTTCCATGAGAACAAAATACAGAACCGCAGGGATTCTCTAAGTCTTGATT
This sequence comes from Emergencia timonensis, assembly GCF_900086585.1. Classification (GTDB taxonomy): domain Bacteria; phylum Bacillota; class Clostridia; order Peptostreptococcales; family Anaerovoracaceae; genus Senimuribacter; species Senimuribacter timonensis. The sequence continues at coordinate 1,685,767 of NZ_FLKM01000009.1, read as the reverse complement.
CGCATCATAGCCCGTCACATCGACGATCTCTTCTGTATTATGACATGGCAGATACCCCTTAAAGAAGCAAAACAAACGGCCGCTGCCTCTGCTGTAAGAGATGACTTCTTTCTGATAACCGTTCATCGTCGCCACTGGCGCATCTCCGCTCAGAATCGCCATATCACCAAAATTCTCAGGAGGATTACAGGTGCCGTGCATCTTTTGAATATCTGACATCGCTCGTCCTACCATATCTGTCGGTACTTCCAGACGATATTCATAATAAGGCTCTAGGAGTATACTTTTGGCTTTGCACAATCCTTGGCGGACGGCCCTATAAGTAGCCTGACGAAAGTCGCCCCCTTCTGTATGCTTAACGTGGGCTTTTCCTGCTGCCAGAGTAATTTTTATGTCGGTTATTTCTGAACCAGTCAGAACACCGCGGTGAGGTTTTTCGGCTAGATGAGATAAAATGAGATGCTGCCAGTTGCGTGAAAGATCATCCTCGCTGCAGGTGGTTTGGAAAACCATGCCGCTTCCCTGCGGCAGAGGCTCCAAAATCAGATGTACTTCAGCATAATGGCGCAGCGGCTCAAAATGTCCAACGCCCTCTACTTTTTCAGCAATGGTTTCTCTGTAAATGATGGTTTCACTTCCATAGCCGATTTCGATGTCAAATCGCTGCGAAACGAGGTTTTTCAAGATTTCTCCCTGCACCTCTCCCATCATTTGAATGTGTATTTGCCGCTTCTCTTCATTCCACAACACATGAAGCTCAGGAATTTCCTCTTCTAACTGCTTCAATTTAGTATAAGCTGCCTGCTGATCGAAATCTTTCGGCAGCAGTACTTGATAAGTCAGGACAGTGTCTAAAAGCGGATTGAATTCCTGCTCACAAGTTCCAAGACTCTGTCCGATGCGGGTATCCTCAAGGCCAGTCACCGCACAAACGGTTCCTGCCTGAACCGCTTCTACACTTTGAAAGCGAGAGCCGGAATAGATTCTAATCTGATTAATCTTGCTTTTGCCAACCACGTCCTTGACATGAAGATCGCCTCCGACCAGTTTCATATGAGTCAGCCTGTTTCCCTGCTGGTCTCTGGTGATTTTAAAGACTCGAGCTGCAAACGCTTCTGGATAAGATGGACAGCGGGCATATTTGGTAAATTCATCTAAGAACTCTTTTACACCCTCCATTTTCAAAGCAGAACCGCTGTAACAAGGAAAGAGCTTGCGGGAAGCCGTCAGATCGCTAATTGTTTCGTCTGAAATCACCCCTGTCTCCAGATATTTCTCCAAAACTGCTTCATCGCAGAGAGCTGCTTGTTCATAAAACATTTCATCCTTGTGATCTGCAAGAAGACAATGTTCACTTAGTTTGGATTTTAGTTCCTCCATGATGTGTGTCAAGTCTGCACCAGACTGATCCATTTTGTTGATAAAGAGGAAAGTTGGAATCTGATATCGTTCGAGCAGCTTCCACAGCGTTTGGACTTGTCCTTGCACACCGTCAGGTCCGCTGATGACCAAAATCCCATAGTCCAGCACCTGCAGTGTGCGTTCCATTTCTGCAGAAAAATCCATATGACCTGGTGTATCCAACAGAGTCACTTCTTTTTCTCCTAAAGGAAACACTGCCTGCTTTGAAAAAATCGTAATACCGCGTGCTTTCTCCAGTTCAAAAGTATCAAGAAAAGCATCACCATGGTCTACCCTTCCGAGTGACCTGGTGATGCCGTTCAAATACAAGATGCCTTCGGACAGCGTTGTCTTCCCGGCATCTACATGGGCTAATATTCCAATTGTCAGCTTCTTACTTTTCTTCATCCTCATTAGTCTCTGTTGTTTCTTCCTTTGGCTCATTAGTATACAGCGGATAGTCACAATGGAAGCAGGTCTTCAGCGGTTTGATAATAACGATAAAATTACCGATCCAAATGGAGCCGCCACAGTTGGGGCATACTAGATTTCTTCTTATGTATTTTCCAAAGAAATATTCGAGAGTAAGAATGACTGCCATAGCCACTAGAGAAATTGTAGCAATCTCCGTAAAATATTTCATTGAAAAGACAACGCCGACTAAAATCGCTGTAATAACGCCTTTCTCAATGAGTTCCATTTTCTTATATTTTTGAAGAGCTTCCTTATACGTCCCTTCGGGAACGTACTTGATGTTTTTCCACCACGATCCCAAAAGGTTTACGTAGATAAATGCAACTAGTAAAGCTGACATAACGAAATAAATCATTCGTTTTCCTCCTTCTCTTCCTCACTGGATTCCTGAACAATTGTAATCTTGACCTTTTCGATACGTCTTTCTTTGACAGAAAGAATTGTAAAAATGTAGTTTTCAAAGGTCACTTCTCGATTTTCGTCACCTTCCTCTGGTATTTCACCCAGTATATCGATTAAAAATCCACCTATGGTTTCACTGTTTTCCGACTCCAGGTTAATATTCACTTCCTCGTTGAGATCGTTAAGGGATACATTTCCGTCTACATAATAATTATTATCGTCAACTTTATCGATGATATGCTCTTCTTCATCATACTCATCGTCAATATCTCCTACGATTTCCTCAATGATATCTTCCATAGTGACGATACCGCTAAAACCACCGTATTCGTCAATTAAAACGGCAATATGCTGCTTTTCAATCTGCAATTCAAAGAACAGCGCATCGATATTCTTTGTTTCAGGAACAAAGTAAGGTTTTCTCAGTATTGCTCGGATATCCACCTTATCGAATCCAGACTCTCGGGCTTTGATCAAATAATCTTTGATGTGAAGAATGCCAATAATATTATCTGTTTCATCCTCACAGACTGGAATTCTGGAATATCTCAGTTCCATCAATTGATCCAGATATTCTTCAGCAGGGTCGTTGATGTCGATTAGAAATACATCCGTTCTCGGTGTCATGATTTCATATGCCAGTTCGTCGTCGAACTGAAAGATGCTGTTGATCATCTTTTTGCCTTCTTCTTTGATTTCACCGCTCTGCTGCCCTGCTTCCAAAATGGACATGACTTGTTCCTCAGAATAGCCGTTGTATTCAATATCTGTCTTTTGCCGGAATAGTTTTAAGAAAATATTTGCCAGCAAAGTCAGCAATGCGACAAAAGGCGTCAAAATGATGACAAAAAACTTCTGCGTACTGGTAAAGGCTAAAGCGATGGACTCGCTATGCTGCTGCGCCAGCTTACGCGTGAAGAATTCACTGAAAGTAATTAATGCCGCCACAAAAAGCACGATATACAGGATATCGGAATTTGGCAGGCTGATGGTAAAGAATAAACCCACGGTGATAAATAAATAACTAAGGAAACGATTTGTGAATCTATAGTGGGTCGGTTTGTCCAGGAGTACTTGTAACTTTGCCGCAGTCTCGTCTTCGTCAGCCATCTGTCTGATCTTGTTTCTGCTGACCGTATTCATCGCAGTATTGGACAACACGGTAATACCGTTCAACACGATAGAAACGATAATGAAAATGATCTGTAGTTGTAAAGGTATATTACTGGGGTCGGATGTCATTAGATCTCACTCCTTCGTATAGCTTTTCGTAAAATATAATTCTCTTTCACTGGCTGATCCATTTTAATTCTCAAAACCTGCTGTGGATGTGGTGCAGACTCCAACGGCTCGCCGCTTTCAGCATCATACATCGATTCCAAAGCCTGTTTAAAAAACGGAATATCCGGACCAAAGACCTCGATTTCATCTCCAAGGGTCATCTTATTCCGCTGCTCAACGACAGCATATCCTGTTGCAGAATCGTAACTTTTGACGATGCCTACAAAAGAGTACTCCCTTGTGTATGCGCTGGTCTGATAATTCTGGTCTTGATTGGTCGGTTTATCAAAATAGAAGCCGGTGGTGAATTCTCTGTGACTGACTTTTTTCAGTTCAGTAAGCCATTCTGCTTTGAATTCATAACGGGCAGGATCAGCAAAATATGCATCAATGGCTTGTCTATAGGCGTGAATTACCGTTGCAACATAAAAGACGCTTTTCATTCTGCCTTCAACTTTAGCAGACATGATGCCTGATTCCACGATTTTATCGAGATGTTCGATCATGCAGAGATCTCGGGAGTTCAGAATATATGTTCCCCGTTCATCTTCCTCTACGGGATAATATTCACCTGGCCGCTTTTCTTCAACTAAAGAATATTTCCATCTGCAGGGATGCGCACACATTCCTCTATTGGCATCTCTTTCAATCATAAAATTGCTCAAAAGACATCTGCCCGAATAAGAAATGCACATAGCGCCGTGAACAAAGGCTTCGATTTCCATATCAGAAGGAATGTTTTTTCTTATTTCCTTGATTTCTGTAAACGTCAGCTCCCTGGCTAGTACGAGGCGCTTTACACCCATCTTGTGCCAAAATCTGGCCGTTCTAAAGTTCGTCATATTGGCCTGGGTACTGAGGTGAATTTCTGCATCAGGTATGATTTCCTGGATTAAATCGACGATGCCGGGATCAGATACGATGAAAGCATCGATGCCGATATTTTTTATTTGCTCCAGATAATCTGTCAATGGTCCGATATCTTCGTTATGAGCAAAAATATTGATGGTCAGATAGCACCGTTTTCCCCTTTCATGGGCAAAACGGATGCCTTCTTTCATCTCATCAATAGACAGATTTCCGGCGCCGGCTCTGAGACTGAACATCTCTCCACCGAAATATACGGCATCTGCCCCATAAATAATTGCTATTTTTAACTTTTCTAAATCACCCGCTGGAGCGAGCAGCTCAAAGTTTTCTCTTTTCATTCTAACCTCTGTATATGGATACTGCAATGCCGTCGCCGATACTCATAAGAGAGGTATCCAGTGTTCTGTCATTTACAATATAATCCACATATTCTCGCATTTTCTTTATATTTGTCCTGTGCTTTCCATTTGTGTCGTATTTATCTGAAGCGGTCATAGCTCTCTGCAAGATGTTGTCAGATACGATGAGGGCGTTTTTTTCACATATGGTAATCGCCGCATCGAAAAATCGCTTGTAATGACTCTTGGCTGCATCGATAAACACGAAATCAAAACCGTCAACCCCCTGATCCCGCAGTTTTTCAATCTGCTCCTGTCCGTCGCCAAACAGGGAGTGAATGCGGTGTTCAAGGCCAGCGGCGGCAATATTGTGTCTTGCGGAGTTGACAGCGTACTCGTTCTTTTCAATCGTGTAAATCTCTGCTTTCTGGCAGCGCTCTGCAAAATAAAGAGAAGAATAGCCAATGGCAGTTCCTACCTCAAGAATTTTCTGCGGTCGTTTTAGGGCTAAGACCATGTTGAGAAAGGTCTCCGTCTCTTTTAGTATAATGGGCACATTGTCCTGCTCACCCAGCTGCCGCAGCTGATCCAATCTGTCATTTACAGGTTGGTAACGGTGATTGATATACTCTGTAACTAAATCGTTGGTGATGTTCATTTATTCCTGACCCTCTAGTGCTTTGTAATAGGCGTCCTTGTCCTTCAGGAACTGATTATAATCGCTGGAGAACTTCTGTGTGCCATCCAGCTTATCGCTGACAACAAAATACAAATAGTCTGTATCTTCAGGATACAAGGCCGCTTTGATAGAAGCTAGTCCTGGACAGCAGATTGGTCCTGGAGGAAGTCCCGCATTGATATAAGTGTTGTAAGGTGAAGATATCTCTGTGTCTGCATTGGTCAAGGTTTCCTTTTGTTTGCCGAGCACGTATTGCACAGTGGAACACATCTGCAGGGGCATCTCTTCTTTTAGGCGATTATAGATGACGCTGGCAACTTTGCCTCTCTCCTCGTCTACCTGACATTCGCGCTCTATAACAGAAGCGATGACAATAATATCGTTGATTGAATATCCCAGTTTATCCGCCTGTTTTTTGAATTCGTCGTTGAAGATGCCGCCAAACTGATCTAACATGGTCTCGATGATTGTCTTTTCGTCAGCATTATATTCGATGGTATAAGTTTCTGGGAAAAGATAGCCTTCCAGATGATTCTTTCCCTTTTGGGCACCTTTTAGGAAATCGTAGTCGAATTTTCCGTTTACCAGCAATGACTTGAACTTTTCCTTATCTACCAGACCTTCATCTGCCAGCTTGTCCGCCATCTGATAGATGGTATAACCTTCTGGAATGGTAACAGTCATATTGTTTGTCTTTCCGCTCATGATGATATCTGCTATTTCAGAAAGTTTCATGGCTGGCGAAAGGGCATAATTTCCAGCTTGGTATTTGCTATCATAACTCTTAAACTTGGAGAAATACTTAAAAGCAGTGGCGCTTTCTATAATTCCTTTTTCTTCCAATAGGCTGCCGATATCATCTGTGGTGGAACCTGACTCAATAGTGATATTGATGGTGTCCGGTTTGCTGCTGTCAAAAGCTTTATCCAGACTGTTCATGTAAATCATGCAGCCGGCAGCAGCGATTGCGACTACGATGAATACACAGACAAGTCCAAATAAAAGTTTGTTCTTCATCAACTTCTTCATATCTTACCTCATATATTTCTAAAGGGACGCAAAAATACGTCCCTTCTAGGTCTTGCATATTCCAGCTTATTATCGACCCGGATACACGTCTGCAGCTATGCAGCGTAAATGGATGGGGTCTTTATTTTGATCTTCCTAAATACTCACCTGTTCTAGTATCAATCTGGATCTTTTCACCTTCTTCGATAAAGATAGGAACCTGTATAACCGCTCCAGTTTCAACTGTGGCGGCTTTTGTTACGTTAGTAGCAGTATCGCCTTTGATACCTGGCTCAGTTTCAGTAACGACCAAGTCGACAAAGTTTGGCGCTTCCACTAGGAACGGACTGTCTTTATAGAATTTGATGGTCGCTTCATCGTTTTCTCTCAGGTACTTCATCGCTTCTTCTACCTGATCCTGGCTGATAGGTACTTGTTCATAGGTTTCGTTGTCCATGAAGTAGTAAAGCTCTCCATCATTGTAAAGATATTGCATCACCTTTGTCTCAATGTGTGCTTTAGGGAATTTATCACTCGGATTGAATGCTTCTTCTCTTGTAGCGCCAGTCAGTATGTTCTTGTATTTGGTTCTGACAAAAGCGGCGCCCTTTCCCGGCTTCACGTGCTGAAAATCAAGCACGACATGTGGATCGCCATTAATTTCAAAAGTAATACCTTTTCTAAAATCACCTGCAGTAATCATCGCTCTATTCTCACTTTCTTTTAATTTAATATTATTTCTCGCTGTAATACAGCAATTTTGTAAATTATGCCTTTATTATAACACAAATTTCCATTAGATAAAATAATGTAATTTGTGTTGCAATGTTTCCTACATTGCGGCAAAGCCGCCAATATCGTCGGAAACATTATAACACATCTTATCCTATATTGCCAAGTCCCATTACTTCGCCCAGAATCTTATACACATCGTTCATCATCAGAGAAAATCTCATTTCTGCCTGCATATACTGTGCAGCCATCGGATCTTTTACGATAATCTGATATAAGTTCTGAATCTGCTGGTTCATGTCTGGTGCAGACTCCTCGCCCATCATCTGCTTAGCTTGGGCTTCAAACTGTTTCGACTGAAAATCTTTAATCATCTTCGATAACTCTTCATTTTGGTCGACTACTTTTTTCAGTTGGTCATACTGTTTGAATTCTTCTGACTCTCTGATAGCTGCTGCCAATCCGTGAGCCTGATCGTATACGTTCATGTTGTACCTCCCTGTGCTCTTGTTGGAAAATTGTACTTATCATATTTTAATTGCAGATAGACTTTTCTGTCTCTGACTAGGAGCCGAGTGCCTGAGTCTCGGAGCGTACTAGTACGTGAGAAACGAAGTCTCTCAGACGATAAAGCCAGAGACGAAAAATCGATGCAATTTTATACGTCTAAAAATATCGGCAGTATTATCGGGCTTCTCTTGGTCTTTCTAAAGATGAACTTCCGCAGTTCTTCTCTGACGCTGTTTTTGATACCGCTCCAATCTCTGTTGCCCGCTTCCAAACTGTCTTCCAATGCCTGATGTGCAATCTTCTTCGCATCATTGATCAGATCCTCGTTTTCTCTCACGTAGACAAACCCTCTGGATACGATGTCAGGACCGGAAATGATTTCTCCAGAAGCCCTGTCAATTGCTGATACGACAATGATTAATCCTGATTCAGAGAGCAGTTTTCTATCGCGAAGAACAATATTTCCTACGTCTCCGACACCGAGTCCATCGACTAAAACATCTTCTGCATTGACTACATTGTGGAATTTAACCGCATTTCGCTTGTCCACTGTCAACTGATCGCCGTTAGATAAGATAAAGATTCTATCTTTTCTCATGCCGATGCTTTCTGCGATGACAGAATGCTGTACCAGGTGTCTATATTCGCCGTGAACCGGCATGAAGAATTTTGGCTTGATCAAAGTGTGGATCAATTTCAATTCTTCCTGGCAAGCGTGGCCCGAAACGTGAATATCAGCGATGTCATTATAGATGACTTCCACTTCCTTCTCATATAACTTATTCACTACGCTGGACACCGTCTTTTCATTACCAGGAACAGGCGTAGACGAAAGAATAACCATGTCGCCTTTTTTCAGTTTGACATTACGATGTTCATTGTTCGCCATTCTTGATAACGCTGACATCGGTTCACCCTGACTGCCCGTCGTTATAATGACTAGTTCGTTGTCCGGTATATTTCTCGTCTTATTTAGTTCTACGTATGCCCCTGCTGGAATGTGCAAATATCCTAATTCCACAGCCAGAGCTACGACATTTTCCATACTGCGGCCTGAAACAGCTACTTTTCGTCCGTGCTTTACAGCAAGCTCTATAATCTTCTGTACTCTGTGCACGTTAGAAGAGAAGGTAGCGATCAGAATTCTGTTCTTTGCTTCTCTGAATATACCATCCAGAGTCTTTCCGACCACTTTTTCTGAGGCAGTGTAACCTGGTCTCAGAGCATTGGTGCTGTCTGCCATCATCAGATCTACGCCTCGTCTGCCGATTTCTGCGAATTTAGCCAGATCGATCGGTTCTCCATCAATAGGCGTATAGTCAATTTTAAAGTCGCCTGTATGGAATAACGAAGCAACCGGAGTCTGAATATACAGACAGATGGCGTCGGCGATAGAGTGGGTTGTTCTGATGGCTTCGATCTTAAAATCTCCCAACTTAAACTTATCGCCAGCTTTGATTGTATTCAGCTTTGCTTTTAAGCCGTGTTCTTTCAATTTATTCTCTATCAATCCCAAAGGAAGTCTAGTACCGTAAATCGGAACGTTAATCTGTTTTAACAGATATGGCACTGCTCCGATGTGGTCTTCATGCCCGTGGGTAATGACTACACCTAAAATTTTGTGAGCATTTTTCACCAGATAGCTGAAATCTGGAATGACGACGTCAATTCCGTACATTTCATCTTCTGGGAACGTCATGCCACAGTCAATTAAGATCATTTGATCCTTGTATTCCAGAACCGTCAGATTCTTACCAATTTCGTTAAGTCCTCCAATTGGTATCACTTTAAGGTTATCTGCTTTCTTGGCCTGCCGAGCAGAGCTCTTCTTTGGCACCGGTTTTCTCTCTGCTTTTTGTTTTGTCTGAAGCTCCTTAGCAGGAGGTTTCTTAACTGCTGCGGCCTTTTTAACAGGCGGTTTTTTACTATTAAAATCTCTCATGTTCTCCCCTTTACTTTATAACGATATTTACAAGCTTGCCAGGAACAGCGACGACTTTTACTACATTCTTGTCCGCTATCAAAGCTTGTACTTTGTCATTGGAAAGAGCAATGTTTTCCAGATCTTCTCTACTCAAATTATTTGCAACATTTAACTTTTCTTTTAGTTTTCCGTTTATCTGAATCACGATTTCCACTGTATCTCTTACCAGCGCGTCTTTATCATAAGACGGCCATGCTACAGCAGTCAGTGATTGATTGTATCCAAGCGCTTCCCACATTTCCTCACAGATATGAGGTGCAAATGGTGAAAGAATCATTACAACAGTATCGATTGCCTTTTTCATGAAGGCCTGGTTTGCTTCTTCCAATTCTTTGTATTTATACAATTCATTAACTAATTCCATAATGGAACTGATTGCGGTATTAAAGCTGAATCTTCCGCCCATATCGTCAGTTACCTTCTTTATGGTGGTGTTAAGTACATAGTTCAGCTCTTTATCAGCGTCAGTTTTGATCTCATATTCAGTTTCTCCCTGATAATTCTGATTGAAATCACTGACCAGGCGATATACTCTGTTGAGGAATCTGTAGCTGCCCTCTACGCCTGCATCGGACCAGTCGAGTTCTCTTTCTGGCGGTGCTGCGAACAAAATAAATAATCTGGCTGTGTCAGCTCCGTATTTTTTGATGATTTCTTCTGGACTGACAACGTTGCCCAGAGACTTACTCATCTTCTTTCCATCCTTGTTTACCATACCCTGGGTCAGCAAGTTTTTGAATGGTTCTTCGTCTTTTACCAGACCCAGATCGTGCAGCGCCATCTGGAAGAATCTAGCATACATCAAGTGAAGAATCGCATGTTCAACTCCGCCGATGTATTGGTCAACGTTCATCCAGTAGTCTGCTTTCTCTTTATCAAAGATCGCGTTTTCATTCCTAGGATCACAGTATCTCAGGAAATACCAAGAAGAATCCAGGAAAGTATCCATGGTATCCATCTCTCGCGTCGCTTTCTTACCGCATTTAGGACAGGTGCACTCTGCAAAAGTCTTTGAGGTCGTCAGCGGCGATTCGCCTTTGCCTGTAAATTCGACGTCGGTTGGCAGCATGACCGGCAGGTTTTCTTCTTTTTCGGGTACCCAGCCGCATTCTTCGCAGTATATCATCGGAATCGGTGTTCCCCAATATCTCTGCCTGGAAATCAGCCAGTCACGCAGCCTGTAGTTGACAGTCTTCGTGCCGATTCCTTCTTCTTCCAGCCAGTCAATCATGGCGGCGATAGCTTTTCTGTTATTGAGACCGTCAAATTTGCCAGAGTTAATCATGGTTCCCTCGGCATCAAAAGCTTCTTTTAGGTTATTGACGTCAACTTCCGGATCTTCGGAGTTGACAACAGGTATGATTTCCAAGTCAAATTTCTTTGCAAAGTCAAAGTCTCTCTGGTCGTGAGCCGGCACGGCCATGATGGCGCCAGTACCATATCCCATCAGTACATAGTCGGAAATGAAAATTGGAACTTTCTTGCCATTAACCGGATTTATGGCATATTTCCCAATAAATACGCCTGTTTTTTCGTTGGTAGTGGATGTTCTCTCGATATCGTTCATGTGCTGCACTTTATCGAGATAGTCGAGTACGGGCTTTTCATATTCCGTATCCTTCACCAAATCCATCACATAAGGATGCTCTGGAGCCATAACCATATAGGTTACGCCGAACAGTGTGTCTGCACGAGTGGTGAATACTTTCATCAGTTTGTCAGTATCTTCAATTTTAAAATCTATTTCAGCACCGATGGATTTGCCAATCCAGTTTTTCTGCATGGTTTTCACCTTTGCAGGCCAGCCATCCAGGGTATCCAGATTGTCCAGCAGCCTGTCTGCATAATCGGTAATTTTGAAGTACCACTGCGAAAGGTTTTTCTTTCCTACTGCCGTCTTACATCTCTCACAGCAGCCGTCTACCACCTGTTCGTTAGCAAGTACGGTTTGACAACTCGGACACCAGTTGACCGGATTTTCTTTTTTATAAGCGAGTCCTTTGTTATAAAACTGGATAAAAATCCACTGCATCCACTTATAATAATCCGGATTGCAGGTCTGTACTTCTCTTTCCCAGTCGTAAGAAAGCCCCAGCTGATCCAGCTGATTTTCCATTTCATGTATGTTTTCCCAAGTCCACTTGCTCGGCTCTACCCCGTGTTTGATGGCAGCATTTTCGGCCGGCAAACCGAAAGAGTCGAATCCCATAGGATGTAAGACGTTGTATCCTTGCATTTTCTTGCATCTGGCTACGACATCACCGATGGAGTAATTCCTTACGTGCCCCATGTGCAGCTTTCCTGACGGATATGGGAACATTTCAAGCACATAATATTTTTCTTTACTTGTATCCTCAACTGTTTTAAAAGAGTTGTTTTCCTTCCAATATTTCTGCCATTTTTCTTCGATTGCTTTAAAATTATACTTCTCGTTCATATCGCTCTTTTACTCCTCCACATCTAAAAAGCTGCAGTCGCCCCACACCTTTTCGATATTATATTTTTCTCTCATCTCTTTGGTAAAGATATTGACGATCACATCGCCAAAGTCCATGAGTATCCATCCTGAATTTTTACCTTCAATACTCTTCACTAAAAGTCCTTCTTTTGCAAACTGTTCTTCCACCTCGTCCACTAGTGTATTGACCTGCCTTTCAGAATTTCCAGATGCAATGACAAGATAGTCGGCAAAAGAAGATTTTTCCATAATGTCTATGACGATAACGTCTGTCGCTTTCTTATTGTCCAGCAGTCTGGCTGCCAGTAATGCAAAACTTTTATTATCCATTCAATCTCTCCTTAATGGACTCGTCCCAATTTACAAAGTAAATTGATGGAGAGTCCTTATGCTTTAACTCCCCAGCTTCAGTTGGCTAGGAGTTTGTCGTATAATGGTTCTGCCCTGCGAACTACGTGAACAGCTAGGCAGACCTTATGCTTTAAACGCCCAAATCTTTGATTTGGCTGCGTTTTGTCGTATAATGTTGCTCGTCCCAATTTACAAGGTAAATTGATGGAGAGTCCTTATGCTTTGAACGCCCAAATCTCTGATTTGGCTGCGTTTTGTCGTATAATGCTTTAACGCACCGGCTTTAGCCGGCCACACTACCAGTCTTATGACTGGCTCAGGCATTCGTGTTATATCTCATAAAATAATCTTTGGCAAGCAGAGTATCCTGATCCAAATAATTTCCCTGTCCCTGTACGTATTCTATCGTTCTAGTTAAAGATAGAAGACATGCCGCGTCCAAGTCGTGTTGCGCAGCTTCTCTCAGTGCATCCACACCGGGATAGTTTCTATTAGGTTCAATGGCATCGGCGATGTAAATGATCTTTTCTAAAAGTGACATCCCAGGCCTTCCCGTCGTGTGGTAACTGACTGCATTGATGATATCCTCATCTTCAATCCCATAGTCTCGTTTCATGATGATAGCGGCGATTTTACTGTGGGCAAGATTACAGTTGTTCAAATATTTTTTATCTAAATCTAAATGTTTGATATAATAATTCAGTACATCCTCTGAAACACCTCGGTACATATCGTGGAACAGAGCTGCCAGTTCTGCCTTTTCGACATCAGCTCCGTATTTCTCCGCCAATGCGATGGCTGTCCTTCTGACTCCTTCTGTATGGACTTTTCTCTTTTCAGAGAAATTCTTTTCTATATAATTATTTATAGAGTCCGTGTTCATCAATATACCTTTCTACTTGTAAAGGGACTAAATCTCTTATACTCTTCCCAGATCTGATGTTGTTCTTGATCTCTGTCGAAGATACTTCCACAATTTCATTGTGCAGCATCTTAATTTCTGCATTATATCTCTCTTTGAGACGTTTCGCCGTGTCTTCCGTTTCGCTTGTCTTGTATCCCGGTCTGACGCCGATGATGAAAGCAAATTCCTGCAGCAGTTCTTTCCCTTTGAACCATTCTTCTAAGGTCAAAAAGGAATCGGTGCCCAGGATAAAATAAAATTTATCATCTGGATACTCTTTCTGCAGTAATTTCAGGGTCTTATAAGTATAAGAAACCCGCTGGCCATAGGCTTCAATAGTAGAAACACGAAATTGTTTATTCTTTTTAGCTATCAGGCGGACCATATTAACCCTGTCTTCCTCTGACGCCATCTCTCTGCCAATTTTAAAGGGCTGAACCTTTGTCGGCAGAAGTATGACTTCTGATAGATCAAATTCTTTGATGGCAGCTTCTGCAATAGACAGATGACCAAAATGAAAAGGATCAAAAGTGCCGCCTAATATACCAATTTCACTCATTTTTACCTCAAGTTAATTCCAAGTTCTTCAAGTTGTCCTTCTTCTACGAGACCTGGCGCCTCGCATACCATGCATTGGGCATTCTGATTCTTAGGAAATGCCATGACCTCTCTGATGCTGTGTTCACCGCTGAGAAGCATGACCAGTCGGTCCAGACCGTAGGCCAATCCGCCGTGAGGCGGCGCGCCGTATTTAAAAGCTTCAAGCAGAAAACCGAATTTTTCCTGACATTCCTCATCGGTCAGCTTCAGCACTTTGAACATCTTCGCCTGCAGATCTCCTTCGTGAATTCTGATACTGCCTCCACCCAGTTCTACGCCGTTTAAGACGATATCATATGCGTCGGCCTTGACCTTTTCCGGTGCCGTATCCAAAAGCGAGATGTCTTCCTGCTTCGGATGGGTAAACGGATGATGCATTGCTTTCAGCTCACCAGTCTCGTCGTCTTTCTCGAACATCGGAAAGTCTGTTACCCACAGCAGGTTGAACTGCTGGTCATCGAGAAGACCCAAGAGGCCTGCAATATGTCTGCGGAGAAATCCTAAGCTGTCAAAGACGACTTTCGTTCTATCGGCTACGATTAGAATCAGATCGCCCGTCTTAGCGCCGAAGACCGCCGCTATTTCTGCCAACTGCTCCTGGCTGAAGAATTTGTTGACAGATGATTTCAGTTCGTTTTCTTCTACGCGAATCCAAACGACACCTTTTGCGCCATAGTGTTTCGTCTGTTCTGTCAACTTATCGATGTCTTTTCTGCTGAATTTAGCAGACCCACCGTCGATGCAGATTCCTCTAACATCGCCGCCGCCAGCTAATGCGTCAGCAAAAACTTTAAATTCGGTGTCGGCTACGACTTCATTTATGGATTTCAGTTCAAAACCAAAACGGGTGTCCGGCTTATCACTGCCGAAGCGTTCCATCGCTTCATCATAAGTCATTCTCGGAAATGGGGTTTTAATTTCAATATCCATCAGTTCTTTGAACAATCTCTGCAGAAATCCTTCCTGCATTTCGATGACGTCGTCCTGATCGACAAAAGACATTTCCAAGTCGATCTGTGTAAACTCCGGCTGTCTGTCGGCACGCAGATCTTCATCTCTAAAACATTTTGCAATCTGCATATAGCGATCACATCCGCTGACCATCAAAAGCTGCTTAAAAAGCTGCGGCGATTGGGGTAATGCATAGAAATGTCCTTGATTTACTCTGCTGGGAACCAAGTAGTCTCTCGCACCTTCCGGGGTAGATTTAATGAGAATCGGCGTCTCAATCTCTGTAAAGCCGTTTTCATCAAAATAGTCTCTGGCCAGCTTAGTTACCTGGTGACGGAAACGCACATTTTCTTGCATTTTTAGTTTACGAAGATCCAAATACCTATATTTCAGCCTCAGGTTGTCGTCCACATTGTCGTCGTCCTTGATATAGATCGGCGGGGTTTCGGATTCTGAATAGAGAACCAGTTCTTTGGCAAAGACTTCAATTTCTCCAGTAGGGAGATTGGGATTCTTTGCTGCTCTTTCTTTGACGATCCCCTTAATTCCGATGACGTATTCACTTCGCAGGGCTTCTGCCTGGTCAAAGACCTCTTTAGGAATAGTATCGTCAAAAGTAATCTGAACGATTCCTGTTTTATCTCGTAAATCTACAAAAATCAAACCGCCAAGACTTCTCTGTTTGGCAACCCATCCATTGAGTACGACTTCTTCCTCTACGTTTTTTATATTCAAATTCCCACACAGGTGGGTTCTCTTAAATAACTCTGACATTTTATGCTCCCTTAATGACGCTTGCCACAGTTTCGCAAGCGAAACTGTGGAAGGCCTTATGCTTTAACTCCCCAGCATTAGCTCGATAGGAGTGATTCGTATTATTTTGCTAATTCTTCTAGTAAGTCGTCCAGTTTTACCTGACGCTGTTCGGATTTTGCCATTTCTTTGATTGCGACAACTCCCTCAGCCAGTTCATTATCGCCGATGACTACGGTGTACTGCGCTCCTAGTCTATCGGCATATTTAAATTGCCCTTTGATATTTCTAGCCAGGGTATCCATTTCTGCCTTTACGCCTTTTTTGTGCAGATCTCTCAGCAGCTTCAGTCCAAATGCTTTCGCATCGTCACCCATGACGGCTATAAAAGCTTTGACAGGTTCTGGTTCTGGAATTTCCACATTGTTTTCTTCCATGAGCATAATTAATCTCTCAATTCCAAGACCAAATCCTACTCCTGGAATCGGCGGTCCGCCAATTTCCTCAATCAGGTGGTCATATCTGCCTCCGCCGCAGACGGTTCCCTGGGTTCCGTTGCTGTCGGTTACAAATTCAAAAGCCGTCTTCGTATAATAGTCAAGACCTCTGACGATTCTAGGATCGACGACATACTCGATTCCCATAGCATCCAGGTTTTTCTGTACATCATCAAAAGCGCTTTTGCATTCATCGCACAGATAGTCGATCATGTTCGGTGCATCTTTTACTAATTCTTGACAAATTTCTGATTTACAGTCCAAAATTCTCATCGGATTTCTCTCATATCTGTCCTTGCATGTATTGCACAGCTGATCGTAGACAGGTTCTAAAAACTTTCTCAGGGCTTCCCTGTGTTTTTTTCTGCACTCTGGGCAGCCTACGCTGTTGATGCGCAGCTGAATGTCCTCGATCCCCATCTCGTGGAGGAAATCATAACCCAGGCAGATAACGTCAGCGTCGGCTAACATGTTGGTCGTACCGAAAATTTCGATTCCGAACTGATGGAATGCTCTCAGTCTGCCTGACTGCGGTTTCTCATATCTGAAGCAAGGTGTGATATAGTAGTACTTGGTCGGCTGTACTTCCGCGTACTGTTTGTGTTCGATAAACGCTCTTGCGACCGGAGAAGTGCCTTCTGGTTTTAAGGTAATGCTTCTGTTTGCATAATCATTGAAGGTGTACATTTCCTTCTGAACGATATCTGTGGTATCTCCTACACCTCTTTGAAAAAGTTCTGTATGCTCAAAAGCAGGGGTTCTGATTTCTTTAAATCCGTACTTGTCGCAAATCTCAGAGAACTTTTTTTCTACGTAATGCCATTTGTACACCTGTGACGGTAACGTATCTTTAGTTCCTTTTGGTGCAATAATTGCCATTTTTATACCTCCATAAATAAATTCTTTTCTTTTCTATCCAGCATTTCATCTATACGATTTATATATTCTTGATAGTTGGTCACGTTAGCCACCCTCTCCAGGCGGTTTTCAGCCGGATAATACACCTTCGTGATACCACCGGCACCAAGTGCAATAATGGTCTGATGTTCGTCCATAATTCGTATATTGTAAATGCAATCTTTATCTTTTTTACAGTAACCCGTATTCTCAAAGGCACCAGCCATGTGCTTCTGCCGATACATGTAATACGGTATGTAGCCTGCATCACCGAGGATTTTACGACTTGCCTCCAGCATTTCGGCGACAATCTCAGCTTGTTTATAATGAAAATCTTTATCGATATCCTTTAGTTTAGATGCTCTTTTTACGGCTAGGCAATGGACTGTAATGTTTTCCGGGTTCAGACCAATCAGCTCTTCTAAGGTATTTATAAAGTCTTCTGTGTTTTCTTCTGGCAGCCCGGCTATGATATCCGCATTAATAGATTGGAACCGGTAACTGCTGGCCAGAGCAAAGGCGCTGGTGATATCTTCCGGCTTATGGCTGCGTCCGATCAAGTCCAGTGTATGCTGTTTCATGGACTGGGGGTTGATGCTGATTCGCTGGATACCCTGCTTTTTGATTGTCTCTAGTTTTTCGTCTGTAATCGTATCAGGTCTGCCGGCTTCTATGGTAAACTCTTTGAGTTTGGATAAATCAAAGAAGTTTTTGATCTGCTCTATTAAGGCTTTTAATTGATCCGCGCGCAGAGTGGTCGGTGTGCCGCCGCCTATATAAATGGTTTCGGGTGTAATTCCGCACTCTTTCATTCGCCTGCCTGTATATTCAATTTCTTTATGTAATGCTGCAAGATATTTGACAATCTCACTTTCTGGAACTTGATTTGAAGCAAAAGAACAATAGACACATCTGGTAGGACAGAAAGGAATCCCAATATAGATACCGGCCGACCTATCTGGCGCTGCGCCGCAGAAGTTCTTTTGATGAAGATAGGTGTCCATAATGAGCTGTGCTTTCTCTTCGCTGAGATAATATTCAGATGTTAAAATATCCCGCGTTTTTTTTACATCTTGATTTTTTTCGTAAAGCTCCCCACAGAGCTTTACCGGTCTGATTCCAGTTAGAATTCCCCATTCCGGCCTTTTCCCAGTCGCTGCTGACAATTGATCGTAAATCTGTCTATATATCGACTGCTTATCAGAAAAGTTTTCTTCGTTAAACACCAAATCTACGTCCTGATCCTCTTCTTCAATCAGCACGTATTGATCTGGCCGTAAAAAAATTTTAATTAACTCGTCTAGCAAATATTTTTTCTCAAAGTTCAATATCTTGATTCTATACAAAAGGATTATGCTCCTTTTCATAAGCAATGGTCGTTTCGCCCATATGCCCTGGAAGAACAACGGTGTTATCAGGAAGAACGAACAACCTCTCTCGGATGGATTTGATGATTTCGTTAAAATCTCCGCCATAGAAATCGGTCCTGCCAATCGAAGCTCTGAACAAAGTGTCGCCGCTGAAGACGTAACCTGGAGCAATGATGCACATGCCGCCTTTTGTATGACCTGGTGTATGCACAAAAGTGAGTTCTGTTTCTCCAATCATCATAGTCTGTCGATCTTTTACGTAGATGTCGGCATCGATGGTTACTGCATAACCGCAGATGCCCATGGATTCATTAAGATTAGCATCCTGCAGCATTTCTTTTTCCGCCTCAAAAGCAACGATCTTCACATTGGGAAAATCCTTCTTAAAGTCGGCAATTCCACTGATATGATCGCCGTGACCATGGGTCAGGATGATGTATTCAACGCAGACGCCTTCCTGCTTTGCTTTTGCTGTCAGCTGTGCGCTGTAGCCTCCCGGATCAACGATAAATCCCTTTTTTGTTTCGTCGAATGCCAAGTAAGTATTTACCTGAATTGGACATGTCAAAAATCTATAAACCTTCATTCATTAACTCCTTTTCTTTATCACGTTTTTTCACGACTAAATCTATTAGCTTTTTGCTCTGTAAACGTTAGATACGCCTGGTACGTTTCTCAGGGTTCGAAGCACTTTCTGCATCTGCTGGGTACTGGAGATGGAAAGTGTCAAAGTGATATTGACGGTTTCGTCTTTTCCACTCTTTGCGTTAACACCTGAAATATGAACGTCCATGTCTTCACAAGCCCTTGATATATCGGAAAACATTCCTTTTCTGTCAGTACTAATGATGCAGATATCTGCATTATAGGCCTTGCCTACCTTTAAATCCTCCCACTCGACGTCGATGAATCTTGCCTTTTCTTCTTCTGGCAGCGAAGTGATGTTGGAGCAGTCCTTTCTATGGACGGAAATACCTCTTCCCTTAGTGATAAATCCGATGATTTCATCACCGGGAACTGGGTTGCAGCATCTTGATACTCTGATCATAAGATTATCTGCCCCTTTTACGATGATACCCGGATTTTCCCTTCGAGAGCGATCTAATTTTTCTTTTTTGGCGTCGTTAGCAAGAAGCGCCTTTTGCTTCTCCTCTTCTTTTCTCTGTTCTATTCTCTTATCTTCTGCAAAGTAACCAAAGATGAGGTTGGCATATTTACTGAGAACTGTTCCGCCCTTACTGATCTGGGCATAAACTTCATCCATGGTAGCGATATTCATTTCTCTCATTGCTTTGGAGAGATAGCTGGATTTTCCTACCTGCTGCGGATCGAAGCCTTTTTTTCTTATATATTTATCCAAGGAATCTTTGCCTTTGGCAACATCATCGGATTTGTTTTCTTTTTTAAGCCACTGCCTGATTTTGTTTCTGGCCGTGGAGCTCTTCGCAATTTTGAGCCAGTCTACGCTTGGACCGCTGGAATTGGAAGATGTGACGATTTCTACGATATCGCCGTTGTTCAGCGTGTGGTCAATCGTTACCATTTTGCCATTGACTTTTGCACCTACGCATTTACAGCCTACAGCCGTATGGATTTTAAATGCAAAATCTAAAGGCGTAGAGCCTGCAGGCAGGTCGATGACCTCTCCTTTTGGGGTAAAAACAAATACCTGGCTGGAGAAAAGATCCATTTTCAGAGTTTCCATAAACTCTTTAGGATCATTGAGTTCTTTTTGCCATTCTAAAGTCTGGCGCAGCCACGCCAGTTTCATATCTTCGTTATTTTGGTCGCTCTTCGTATTGCCCTCTTTGTATTTCCAATGGGCGGCAATACCGTATTCAGCAACCCGGTGCATTTCATAAGTTCTAATCTGTATTTCGAACGGTTCGCCGTTATCTCCTAATACGGTGGTATGCAGGGATTGATACATATTTGGTTTCGGCATAGCGATATAATCTTTGAATCTGCCAGGAAGGGGTTTCCACATGGTGTGCACCTGTCCCAACACAGCGTAACAGTCCCTTACGTTTTCTACGATGATTCGTACGGCAGTAAGATCAAAGATTTCGTCTAATTGTTTATGCTGTAAGACCATTTTTTTATAGACGCTGTATAGATGCTTAGACCTGCCGGAAATGTCGTACTGCATGTTCATCTGATCTAATGCTTCTTTAATTTCATCTATAACCTGATTGATAAACTGTACTCTCTGTTCTTTTTTTTCCGATACTTCGATTTCCAGTGTTTCGTATTCTCTTGGATGTAGATACTTCAGAGAGATGTCTTCCAGTTCAAACTTTACTGTATAAATACCAAGTCTGCTGGCAAGGGGCGCATAGATATCCAGAGTTTCTCTGGCTTTTTCCAGCTTCTTCTCTGCCCTCATAAACTCCAAGGTTCTCATATTGTGCAGCCTGTCGGCTAATTTGATGATGAGAACACGAATGTCTTTCGACATAGCGAGAAACATCTTGCGCAGGTTTTCTGCCTGTGCTTCTTCTTTTGTGTCAAATTTGATTGCACCCAGCTTGGTGACACCGTCTACCAGAAGAGCAACTTCTTCGCTGAAATCTTCAACTAGCTGCTCTCTGGTATACTCTGTGTCTTCAACGACGTCATGCAAAAGCCCACCGACAATCGTCTCATCGTCCATGCCCAGCTGGGCCAGTATTTTGGCCACAGCGATGGGATGGATCAGATAGGGTTCTCCGCTCTTGCGGAGCTGCCCGTCGTGCAGTCCTCTGGCTGTTTCAAAAGCCCTGCCGATTAAGTCGGTGTTATAATTTTCATTGATGTCTGTAATCTCTTCTAAAAATTTTGCTCTTGTTTCCATGAATCGTTATGCTCCTGCTGAATTGATCTATTTTTTCTTTTTTGAAGTCTTTGCTTCCTTCTTTTCTTTTGCTTTCTGAGCAGTGAGATATTTTGACTTATCCTCACTCTTGCTGAATTCGTAGAACAGCGGACTGCACAGGAAGATGGAGGAATAGGTTCCTACCAATACGCCGACCATCAGCGGCAATACGAACTCTCTAATGGAAGTTGAAACCATAAAGAAGAGCGGTACCATACAAATCAGGGTCGTCAGTGATGTCATGATTGATCTGTTCAATGTCTGGTTGACACTGCGGTCGATGACTACCTCGTTGGTGTCTTTCCTGTAAATCTTTTTATTTTCCCTAATTCTATCAAAAATAACTATAGTATCGTTTATGGAGTATCCGACAACGGTCAAAATACCTGCGATAAACGGATTATTAATTGTAACATTAAATATAGCATAGAAGGCTAATACAATCAGTACGTCGTGGAATATACCTGCGATAGATGATACGCCGTATTTCCAAGACTTAAATCTGAAGATAATGTAGATCAACATACCGATGGCCGCGATTAGTACAGACTTCAGTGCGTTGGTCTTCAACTCCTGGCCGACAGTTGGTCCGAATTCCTCTGACGATAACACGTCTTTCTGTTTAACACCGAACTTTTTGCCTAAGGAGTCTACGACGTCAGCTCTCGCTTTATTGCCCAGAGCGTTAGTCGTCTTGATGATGACTTCATCTTTGTTGTCACCGCTCAGAACCACGGACAAGTCTTTCATCTCATATTTTGCCAAAGTCTCCTTTACTTCCTCAGTCTCTACAGTCTTGCCCATCTTGATCTGAATCATGGTGCCGCCTGTAAAGTCGATTCCATAGTTGAATCCTCTTACGACAGAGAATACCAGTCCTAAAATAACCACACCGGCGCTGATACAATAGAAAATCTTTCTGTTGCCGATAAATTTAAACTCTTTCTTAATAATGCTCTTCGGCGTTCCATCTTCGTTGACGCCAAAGAATTTATTCTTTGCAAAGGTCTTGCTGTTGGCAAGCAGGCTGATAAACAGCTGCGTAATGACAACGGCTGTAAAGATACTTACGATGATACCGATCATCAGTGTCAGCGCAAAACCTTTTACGGAAGTGGACCCAATCTCGTAAAGTACGATAGAAGCGATCAATGTTGTAATCTGTGCATCGAGGACTGTAGTCAAAGCGTGTTTGAAGCCCTGGTCTACAGCAACACGAATGGTTTTGCCGGCGGCAATTTCCTCCTTGATTCTCGCAAAGATGATGACGTTGGCGTCCACCGCCATACCGATAGACAGGATGATACCTGCAATACCAGGCAGTGTCAATACGCTTCCCATGCCTGCCATGACCCAAAGTACGATCAGTACGTAGAGCAGCAATGCAACGTCTGCCACAAGTCCCAATACGTTATACATCAGAATCATCAGCAGGAATACCAGTCCCAGACCGATGATACCAGCAACGACACTCTTGTTCAGGGCATCTACGCCGATCGTAGCCGTCTGGACAGATGATGTCACTTCGTGCAGGGAAATTGGCAGCGCACCGCCTCTGATCAGAGCAGCTGTTGTAGAAGCTTCTTCTTTGGAATAGCCGCCGCCTCTCTGTGTGATTTCACAGGTGGTGCTATTAATCGTTTGATCAACTGTAGGCGCGGTTACGATTTCATCGTCTAGCATAATGATGACCGCATTCTTTTGCACATTTGCCTTTTGGAATGCCTTGGATACTGTAACTTGCTGACTGGCGGCTTTCTTTGTCGCCTGAGCGAACTTGTCCGATCCTTCAGCAGTGAACTCTAAGTTGATCTTGTAACCACCGTTTTGCGAGTCTGTATCGATGGCAGCGTTTTTTACTTCGTTGCCAGTCAGTACTACAGTACCGTCAGCTAAAAGGAACTGCATCTGTGCCGTCCGGCCGATCTGGTCGATGGCTTCCTGGGCGTCCTCGACACCAGGCATCTCTACTCTCAAACGATTGTTTCCTTCAAGGGAAACGGTAGCCTCAGAGATACCCATGGCGTTGACTCTGTTATTCAATACAGTTCTGGTCTGTTCCATAACCTCTGCTAATTCCTGGCTTGAAAGATCAGCTATGTCCTCTTTGTCAGCCTCCATTACGACATAGACACCGCCATTGATGTCAAGGCCGAATTTCATCACGTCTTTGATTGAATTGACTGATCCGATACCGAATACGGTAACGTACCAGCCGAAAAGAACCGCAATGACAACTAAGCTGGCCAAAATTTTCTTTAGTTTTGAATTCATTTTAATCCTCTCACCTTCTATTATAGTCACTAATTTGCCCATAGTTACGGCATTTTATTTTACTCTTTATTCTACTACGTTTTCAATGGTTCGGCAAGGAAAATGTAGACTTTTCTGTTTAAAAATAGAAAAACAGAAAAACCCCTAACTACTTAGGGGTTTCATTTTCAATCACTTTTTTACTTTTCGTCTTCAGGAATGGTCTCTTCTTCGTCATCGGCCGATTTCTTCAATCTCTTAGGCATAACCTTCTTGGTCTCTTCTTCAACCTCTTTTTCTGACTTAGAAGCAGATTTGCTTGAACTTACGACAGAAGAGATAGACCATCTCATCATTTCAAATTTGACTTTGTCTGCGCCGACCTGGATTACGATGGAGTCTTCCTTGGTCTTGACGACTTTTCCGCAGATGCCGCCGATTGTAATAATTTCATCTCCAACCTGCAGGCTGTTTCTCATATTCTGAATCGTCTTTTCTTTCTTCTTCTGCGGTCTGATCAGCAAAAGATACATAGCTCCGATAAAGACAACTAAAATAACTACCTGAACTGTTAATTGATTCATTTTTTCCTCCTACAATGCGTTTAAGAATATGTTAATTTAAAGCATTATCAATTTGGTGCCGGCGATGGGGGTCGAACCCATACGGTGTTACCACCACGGGATTTTGAATCCCGCACGTCTGCCAATTCCATCACGCCGGCGCAATAATAGTATTTTAGCATAAGGCGAAAGACTCGTCAATACTTCTTTTACATTTTACTCCATTTAGAACTAATGGAGCGGACAACGGGAATCGAACCCGCCTCCTCAGCTTGGGAAGCTGATATTCTACCAATGAACTATGTCCGCATTTCAACATAGAATATAATATCATAAACCATGAGGTGTTTTCAAGCTGATTTTATCTGATAAGGCATTTTTCTTGAAAGCGTGTCTTTTCTGCCGCACTGATATTCAAACTTTTGCTGAAAAACGCTGATGTGGAACCGTTCTGCTCTTCAATGGCATCAAAGGCTGCTTGAAGATACTTCTCATCAGCAAGAAAGACCTGACGGACTGCCAGAGCCTTCTCCTCACTTCCCGTCTTTTTCAACACCATCTGCATAACGGCTTCTGCCCGCTTTGCTGCCGTCTTGTTGGTTATCAGATAATCTGCGAAGATTATTTCGCGGCTAACATCCAGCAGGGATAAAACTAAAGCGGATACAATGCCGCAGCGATCCTTCCCTTCTGTGCAGTGCCAGAGAACTGCCCCGTCATCACAGCTTATAATTTTCTTCAGCGCCCTGGACAGTTGACTGATAGAAAAGTCATCGGTTACAATTCTGCGATAAAGCTGCGTCATATCAGGCAGTACCCATTCTCCGGCAGTTCGATCTGTTGCAGCCTCATGGGTGATGCCGACAGTTTTTTCCTCAATTAAAGGAATTTGTGCCATGAAAGCCCCCGGAATTTCTCGATCCGGTTTGTCTTGCATCTCAGTGACTGTACGAAGGTCGATGATCTCTGACAGATGATAGTTTTCTTTCAGTATTAGAATGTCACTGTCTGTCAATGCATGAAGATGCCTGCTTCGAATGAGCCGTCCTGGTTTGATACGACACCCCTCTCTGTTTACTGTATTGCCGAAATCTCTGATATTATCTGTTCCCTCCAGCATAATTGTCTCCATAGCTACTCCTCTCTGAATTGATCAAATCTGCAATCTTTTCTACTTCATGCATGCCCTCTGTTCTCAGTCTCTCCTTCAGTTCTCTAAAAGTATGCTGCGCCATATGCCCATAAGCTTTTGCGAAGCTTTGATAATCGCCAGCATCAAAACTGTCCGATAGTTCTTTATAAACATCCGTCCATTGTGAGATGAGCTGTTCGCCGTTGAACCTGAGGATACTTCCGTTCAGGAGCAGCAACAGCATCTTTTCATAGATTTCACGTATCGCGGCGTTTGGACAGTCGTCGATAACCACTTGAAGGCATGCGCTGTGAATCATTGTCATGGACCCTAGATTTGTCGGTGCATTCTTGATAGCATGTGTGATGGATTCCAGTGATTTTGCTGAACAATGCGGTAATGTATAACTGATGACGGCTTCTGAAGTAAGCGCCAGCAATTGCAGTGATTCCAAAAAGGTCCGCAAATGTTCGCTAATCATCAACGGTTTGAATTCATCTGTCAAGGATAAGTCTCCTGTAGAAATGACCTCCGTACCGATCCCGTTGATATTCCTGGTGATGCCTAATTGATTTAACAAGTCTATCGTTCGGCGAATCGTTATTTCAGACACGTGATAACGATTCGCTAATACTGCCTTGCTTGGAAGTTTAACACCTATAGGGTATCTGCCTTCGTTGATTCTGCACACTAAGTCGATCGCAACGAGATCACAGTATTTCTTCCGGCCTTTATGAGGTTCCCATATGAAGGTTTCCTGCTCTTCACAGTGAAATCTATTCTGCAATTGTTCAAAATACTGCTTTGTATTTTGAAAGAAATGTGTTCGCAGTTTATTCAGCCTTCTTTCTGCTGCGTCGTAACGATGTTCTTGACAATCCTTCAGACTGTCGCATAGAGACTTGGTTAGAGATTCTAAGAAGCATTGGCCCGCTTCTTTGCCTTGTTTCTCTGTTAGGATATCCAGAAAACTGCTTTCTAAAAAAGCGCCGATATCATAATATAAACTTAAAATCGTTTGGTTCCCCAGGGATCGAAGTGCCTGGTCATACGATTGATAAAGTCGTTTAGCTGGATGATTGGACTGTTTTGCTTTGGTTAGGAAATCTGAATAGGTGTCTTGATCCATAGCGCAAAATCCTTGCAGACAAATACATGGCGAGAGCAGCTCAAGGGCTTGGCTTAAATCGATCAAGGCTGTTAAACGGCGCCGAAATGTATGGCTATCTAAATAATTCTCATGAGGTTTTGCTAAAACGACCGTTTCTTTTCCGCGGCAAAGCTGAATCAGCCCGTTTCTCTCAAGGGCTTTTAACGCTCTCTGTGCAGGACAATAAGAAACTTGATAATAGGAAGCGATATCCTGAACGGAAGGAAACCTTTCCCCATCTTGAAAAAATCCAAGCTGCAGCTGGCCCGCAAGACTGCGGTAAATTGTCTGTTCCTGACTGCTGGTATATTGCATTCAAGCCTCCTTTGAAGATATAATTGCACATCACGATTCAATGAACGCCATATTGCGGCAACGCCGTCAAATCATTGTGTTCATTATACCATGACGATTCCTTTAGAAATAGAATCGTGAGTCATGATTCAATGAACACTACATTACGGCAATGCCGTCAGATCATTGTGTTCATTATACCATAATAAAGTTCCTAAAACTATAATTAAAAAGAAACATCAGCTGAATCTAGCTGATGTTTCTTTTCGTATGGTAAAAATTAAACTAGGAGTAACAAAATGCTAGTCCTTGTTCATATTATATCTAATAAATTTACGAAAAGCAACAATTTCCTCTAAACTTCGACAAAATAAAATAAGTCGACTGCCATCAAGCAATCGACTTATTCTTCTGGTGCGGCTGACTGGACTTGAACCAGCACGGTGTTACCCACACGGCCCTCAACCGTGCGCGTCTGCCATTCCGCCACAGCCGCATATCGTCGCGGTCAGCCAATTTCTGACCGCGAAAATTATTATACACTAAGGAATAAACTTTGTAAACACCTAAATAGAAAAAAATTTTCTATTTGTCATCTTTTTGTTCTGTCACCACTACTTTTTTCCATTTCCATGTATCACAGCCGCGGTACATATCAAAGAACGTCGGCGTTTCGGTACTGGTAAACTCCTTTACGGTAATAAAAGAGTAAGTCTTGTAGCATAGGCTGTAATACGGCAGTTCCTCCTGCAGCATAGTTTTTAATTTCTCGTAGGTTTCTTTCTGCTGCTCCGCAGAAATACAAGTTTCCAGTTTTTTTACGCTGGCAAGAATCCGATCATTTTTGTAGCCTAAGTAATTACTTTTACTGAACAGAGATCTTAAGTCGTATTTTTTATCGAATTGGTAGCCGCCCAAAAAGAGATCGAAATCTCCGCTGCGCACTTCACTGCGATATTCTGCCCAGGATACCTTCTTTACAGAAGCTTTGATTCCAATCTGATTCAATGCTTCTGATATGCTGGAGGCAGTGTCGCTGCGGCTGCCATCGTTGCTGTTTACCAAAATCGTCAATTGAAAGTCGCGTCCTTTACTGTCTTCTAAAATGCCGTCTTCGTTTGAGTCCTTAAAGCCGGATTTTTGTAAGAGTTCCGATGCCCCCTTCTGATCCTGCTTATAAAAATCCCCTTTATTCTCGGTTCCTAGGAATCCTGGGAAATAGACGGAATCTGATGTTATGCCTGCACCGCCATAGTTATCTTGAATCAGAGATTCTGTATCGATTGCAAGAGCAATGGCCTGTCTTACTTCTTTTTTTGCAAGGTATTTGTTATCAAAATTGAAACCTAGATATTCAAGTTCACTGGAAGGAATCTTGGTGACCTTGAGTTTTTTATCCTCAGCGTCAGAATCTGCGTCTTGCGCTGTGCTGACATAAGCTGTAATTGCATCCGTCGTCATAAGACCCGTTGTCTTTGTCTTGTCCTGAATGATTTTAAACTGAATCCTGTTCTGAGGCACACCGCCATAATAATAGGTATTTGGTTTCAGCTTCAATAATTTCATACTGTCGTAGCTGTCATAGGCATACTGACCGCTGCCGACGATTTTGTTAGCGGAGTCATCATAACTGCTGCTGGAAACGATTGGAAACACCAAATTATCGAGAGCTGCGTCATTAGGATTCTCAAAAGTGATTGTAAGGCTGTAGCTGCCAGAGGTTTTTACAGAATCAATCTTAGATGCGTATTCGTAGTAAGGACTCTCATCCCCAATTCTGAGGATTTGGCTGACTG
This sequence comes from Emergencia timonensis, assembly GCF_900086585.1. Lineage (GTDB taxonomy): Bacteria > Bacillota > Clostridia > Peptostreptococcales > Anaerovoracaceae > Senimuribacter > Senimuribacter timonensis. The sequence continues at coordinate 1,657,265 of NZ_FLKM01000009.1, read as the reverse complement.
TATAGCGAACATCCTCTGCCGTTACCCTTGATCCATCACTGAATTTTGCGTCCTCTCTCAGCTTGATAGAAACGGTTCCGCTGCCAGAATTAGCTGTATAAGAAGATACCAGATCTGGCTCTATGTTCAGATTTTCATTTAATTTAAACAGACTGCTGAACATCAGCTGCGAAATGTAATATACATCTCGATCCTGTGAGGACAGCGGATTCAGCGATTTTACCGGATCCATTGCAAAGTAAATCGTACTCATTTCCTCGTACTGGATACTGTTTTCTTTTTCAGAGCTCGTCTTCACATCGCCTTTGACAATGGCAATGGTGGAAATCACTCCTGCCAGCACAACGACTGCGATGATGATTGCGATAACGTGTTCGTGTAAAAAATCTAATACTCTATATGCTCTTTTCCCTTTATTTTTTAACATACCTCATCAGTAAATACTCTATCTGCTGGTAGAGTTCTTCCTTTCCCTTTGAATTATCAATAATTTCTGCCGAAAGCTTCTTTTTCTCACTGCTGTCCATTTGATTTTGAACTCTGCTTACGACTGCTTCTCTTGAAGTCCCATCTCTGTCCATCACTCTTGAAATTCTGGCCTCCATGTCGGCGTCTACAAGCCAGACCATATCTGTCAGCTTGTCTGCGCCAGTTTCAAAGAGCAGCGGTGCGTCGACAAAGACGATATCCTGTTTTCCTTTTTTGCGTAAATCTTCGAGTTGAGTTTTGATAATGTAAACGACCTCAACCGTGGTAAGCTGTTCCAATTGTCTTTTCTTCTCTTCATCACTGAATACGAAAGCAGCCAGTTTTTTCCGATTGAGACTTCCGTCTTCATACAAAACTTCTGCACCAAAGCAGAGGGCGATTTTTTTTAAGGCGGGGCTGCCCTTTTCTGTAATCTGGTGGGCGATGGCGTCGGCGTCGATGACGAGATAACCTTGCTTCCTCAGATAGTTCGTCACTGTAGATTTACCGGCGCCAATTCCGCCTGTCAGTCCTATTACTTTCATTTACTCTCTCCTGCTGAAACGTGATTACTTTAAATCGTACCAAGTATCCCCTTGGTTCAAATCGCTTTCTAATTTCACCTTCAAATCCATAGCATTTTCCATGTTCCTGACTAAAAGTTCTTTAATTTCATCAATCTCACTTTGATAAGTCTTGATAATCAGTTCATCATGAACCTGTAAAATCAACTTTGATTGATAATTTTTTTCCGTCAGCTCCCGATACACTTTGATCATAGCGATTTTAATGATATCCGCCGCACTGCCTTGAATCGGTGAATTCATTGCCAAACGCTCGCCCAGCTGCCTGGTCATATAATTAGAAGAATTGATTTCGTGAATATAACGCTTACGTCCCATAATCGTTTCAGAATAACCGTTGGCCTTGCAGTTTGCAACCTGTTCATCCATATAATTCTTAACAGCAAGGTGCTTATCAAAGTAATCTTTAATATATTTTTCTGCTTCTTTTCTGGTTATCTGCAGTTCTTCAGACAGTCCAAAGCCGCTCATACCGTAGATGACGCCGAAATTTACTGCTTTGGCCCTGCTTCTGTCCAGGGGCGTTACAGCATCGTAATCTAAATTGAACACTCTGGCAGCTGTGTTTCGGTGGATGTCATCGCCATTGTTAAAAGCGTCAATCAGATTCTCATCGCCAGAAAGATGAGCCAATATTCTCAGTTCAATCTGTGAATAGTCGGCGCCTACAAGAGTACAGTTTTCGCAGCCTGGAACAAAGGCTTTCCGCAATTGTCTTCCTAAATCCTGTCTGATTGGAATGTTCTGCAGATTCGGTTCTGTACAACTGATTCTCCCTGTAGCAGTGACAGTCTGCTGTAAATGCGCTCTGATTTTTCCGTCTTTTCCGATCAGCGGCTTCAGTCCCTCCACATAGGTACTGTTCAGTTTGGTCAAGGTTCTGTACTGCAGTACCATATCTACAATTGGATGCTTATCGCGGATTTTCTCCAACACGTCAGCGCTCGTACTATATCCTCGTTTTGTCTTCTTGCCGGCTGGAAGTTCCAGCCTTTCGAATAGAATTTCGCCTAACTGCGCCGGGGAATTGATGTTAAATTCCGTACCTGCCAGGGTGTAAATACTTTTTTCCAGCTGTACTATTTCCTCTTTTAAAACAAGACCAAAATTTTCCAAAGTGGCCTTGTCCACATTAAAACCCTCAACTTCCATGGACGCCAGCACTTCGATCAGAGGAAGCTCCACCTGTTTAAAGACTCTTTCCAATTGGTTGTCAGCAAGGTTTTTTTGCTGCAGCTGCATCAGTCTTTTGACAGCTAGGCACCAGTCAAAACCGTAGTCTATATATTTTGAAGTGCTACCGCCCAACAGGTCGATCTGCCCGCTCTCTTCCATAAACTCTTTTTCATCTTTCAGCTCGTAATGAAGGTTCTCAAAAGCCAAGGTTTTCATGTTATAGTTGGACTTTGTTGGATCAATGACGTACTGTGCAATGGCTGTATCAAACTCTGTATCCGGAGCGGTAAAGCCTTTGTACATCAGCGCATAATAGTCCTTAATTAAATCATGACCGATGATCTTTAGCCGTTTTTCGTTGAGCAGGTCAACGAGCTCACCCAGTATATCTGCCATATCAAGGTTTACATAATAATAATTATCATTTATCAAAAACGCCATGCCAAAAATCGACGGTGCGTCGATATGACTATTGTCGCTGAACACCTTGATAATAACCGGCGTGCTCTGGTTCAGCTCCTTGAGAAACTGCAGTCCTTTCGGGTCACTGATTTCCGTTTTACGATACTCAACGTCGCTATCTTCAAAGTCCATGGACATCTCCGGATTATCCTCGATGTGAAGCCGCTTCAAAAAGCTGTTGAACTCCAGCTTGACGTAGAGGTTAATCAAGGCATTATAATCTGGCTGCATCACCTTATACTGATTGATTTCTATATCCAGCGGAACATATTGATTGATTGTTGCAAGTCTTCTGCTCATGGCAGCCAACTGGGCATTTTCTTCTACCTTTGTCCGCAGTTTTGCGTTGCTGATCTGATCTGTGTTAGCAAGCAAATTAGCTACGCTGCCAAATTGGGTCAATAGCTTGATGCCAGTCTTTTCGCCTACCCCTGGTATGCCGGGAATATTATCAGACTGATCTCCCATCAGTCCTTTCAAATCGATAAACTGTTCCGGCGTCAGCTGATATCGCTCAATCATCTTCTCTCTGTCGTAGAGATCGAATTCTGAAATTCCTTTTTTGGTGATGAGAATCTGTGTCACGTCTGTAGCCAGCTGTAACGCGTCTTTATCACCAGTAATAATCAGAGGCTCTAATCCCTCTTCTTCGGAAATTCGCGCTACGGTTCCTATAATATCGTCAGCTTCAAAACCGTCAATTTCTAAATTCTCAATGTTCATAGCTGTCAAAATATCCTTCATCAGAGGAATCTCCATGGCCAATTCTGGCGGCATTTTTTTTCGTCCAGCCTTATACTCTTTGTATTCTTCGTGCCGGAAGGTCGGCGCTTTCCGGTCCCAAGCTACGGTAATATAGTCAGGCGCATAGTCATCCTGTATCTTCGTCAGCATATTGATAAATCCGTAAATACCCTGTGTGTAAATCCCCTCTTTGGTTATCATCGGACGCTGCATCGCATAATAAGCTCTATTAATCAGACTGTTTCCGTCAATAATGACAATTCTTTTTCCCATTTTGCTAATCCTTTTCCTTTAAATTTCTAACTATTAGTATAAGGCAGAATGACGGATTTTACAACAAAGAAAAAAAGCAATACACCTTTTTCGGTATATCGCTCCTTTTCCTACAAGATCATATGCTTAAGCAAAATCGCTGGCCGATTTCAGGCCATAGGCAGACTCTGCTGTATACACTGCATTTTGAATCGCTTTTGCTATTTGCTCTGTCGCCAAAACTGCAAGCGCGTCAAAATTCACCTCTATTTCTCCTGTAGCCATGACGAAGATGGTATCTCCGTCAGCCGTAGAATGAACAGGCTTTATTGCTCTGGCATAACCGTCGTGGGCGATGGCTGCCAGCTTCGTACACTGCGCCTTCGTCAGTCTGCCATTGGTCAGAATACAGCTGATCGTGGTATTCCCTTTAAATATATCGAACTGCTTCATGATATCTTCCTTGATGATATCTGATGTGGACAGCAATTTCTTCCCATCTTCAGACAGAATTCCAGCAATCTGTTTTCCCTTCTCGTCAAAAACGTCTCCCAGCGCATTGACAGCAGAAACTGCACCCACCTGCAGGTTTCCTATTTCAATTGCAGATGCACCTTGTCCACTCTTCATCATACGGTCAGGACCTCGGTATTTGCCTACTGATGCGCCTGTGCCGGCACCGTGATTTCCTTCTTCAAAGATGCCGGCAAAAGCATTTTCACAGGCCTTACGTCCCATTTCTTTGTCCGGCCGCACAGCTCCGTCACCGACTACCAGATCAAATAGGGAAGCGCCGCAAACAATAGGTACGAGACCCACGCCTACATCAAAGCCAATGCCCTTCTCTTCGAGAAATTCCATGACGCCGCAGCCTGCTTCGAGGCCATAGGCGCTGCCGCCGGATAACGTGACTGCGTTGATTTCCTGCACCATATTTTCCGGTTTCAGCAAGTCGGTCTCCCTAGTTGCCGGACCGCCGCCGCGAACATCTACGCCGGCGACTGCGCCCCTTTCGCTGATAATTACAGTCACACCTGTGGCTGCTGCTGTATTTTCAGCAGAACCGATTTGAAAACCTTTAATCTCACTGATATTTATATCTTTCATTTTATCACCTTCTTATGATATCGCCTTCAATGCGATGATGATTGCAATGACGACACCGACAATGGCTTCTCCTCCTAAAACACCAGAGGCGATAATCTGCCCTTTGGCTTCTTTCTCAAAGCTTGGAAAGAATTTATCTGTGACAAATCGCAGGGCGCCCCCGATAAAGGCCGTGGCAGACATATAAAATGGAAGATAAATGCCTAGGCCAAGGGTCATAACCGGAAAGTTGACACAGTAGAGAAGTGCGGCGATAATCAATCCAGCCCAGAAAACCGGTACATTAGAGATACCGCCCACCATGGCAGCAACGGCACTGGCCTGTGCTGCCGGGAACAACTCGCCGCCAAAGGCACCCGTCCCATAAGCCTTTAATATAAACGACAATACGAAAACAGAAACGAATGCGCCGCAGACACCGCCGATGGCTTCTGCGATCCACTGTGCTTTTGCATTTGTTTTCAATATGTATCCTTCTTTGAAATCATTCATGACATCGCCTACAAGCCCGCAGGCTACCGCTACAACTGCAGCAACAAAGAAAGCCTCTGTCTGTCCGATAGAGGTAACAGCCTTTGCTGCAAGAAGAACGATAATGCCGAAAATTTCCATCGGGTTCACACCTGACTGCCCTACGCACTGGGCTGACATGGAGGTAGCAAGCCAAACACCTAAAATCGTAATAAAGGAAGCAACGACACCCATTTTACATACGGTAGTCAAAATTGCAGCAAAGAGTACCATTGCAATGGGCGCCCATCTCATGGCAATGATAGAGTCCCCAATCCGATCTTTGCTGAACATACCTCCAAAAATTTCCTTTGCTTTGGGAAGAATGCCTTTGACCAGGATGCCGACTCCGGTTCCAACCATCATGCCAATTCCTAAAGATTGTTTGATACTGGCGGCTTCTGTCAAATTCCAAAAGTCCAGCTTTTGTCCGACGATGAGAATGCCTACATCTCCGATCAATGCGCCTAAAAACCAGACACCGATGAAAATCGGACCGACGATATAACCGATGGCCACCAGCATCGGTGAAATATAGAGTCCACCGTAAGAGCCGTACTTCAGCATTTTATCGCTGAACCAGGTCACTGGAATCTTGCAGAACCAGTCTCTCAGCACTGCAAAAATTCCGGCCAAACCCATGGCGGAGAAGAGCATGCCTGCTTTTTTACCGCCTTCGTCTCCAATTTGCAGCGTTTCTGCCGCCGCCTGTCCCATGGCGTAAGGAAGTTCTTTGGTTTCAACAAAATACTTTCTAATCAAAGCTGTAAAAATTAGCCCTAAAGTCACGCCTGCCAGGGCAATGACGAGAAGCTGCCACGTGGTGACCTGGGCATCGGGGTTGAGAATATAGATACCCGGTATTGTAAAGGCCATTCCCCCTGCTACCATTGCTCCTGCCGACATGGCAGTATGGGTCACGTTAATCTCGTTGAGATTGGTCTTCCCTAAGGCTTTGAGTGCTAACATAGAAAATAGTGCCACGAACATAATCGGCCATGGCAGCGAGCTTAGTTTCAGTGCGATAAACATGGAACTGCAAGTGATGATTACAGAACCGATGACACCGATCACCATGCCGCGTACGGTAAGTTGATTACCTTTCATTTTGTTTTCTCCTTTATGAAGTTTATTTTATAAAAAGGTCCCAGGCCCGCAGGGGCTCTATGCCTTTTCATAACGTTTATATGCCAGATAGTATGTACCTGTAACAAAGAAACCGCCTCCGGCGATATTTCCCAGTGTTACTGGAAGCAGGTTATTGACCAAAAAGGCAGTCCAGGTTAAACCTGCTGTCGCACCACTATCCGCAAAAATACCTATCGGTATAGAAAACATGTTTGCAACGCTGTGTTCAAATCCAGCGGTAACGAAGAGCAAAATCGGAAAGAAAATACCAAAGATTTTTCCGATGGTCGAATCAGCGCCGTTTGCAATCCAAACCGCCAGACAGACGAGGAAATTGCAGAAGATTGCTCTCACAAAAGCTTGTCCAAAGGAAAGTGAAACTTTTGATACAGCGATGCCGACTGTGACTTCGTTTAGCAGACCATCGCCAGCGTTCAACATGCCGCTGTAAACGATCAGCCAAGCGATTATCATAGAACTGATTAAATTAGCCAAGTAAACAACCAGCCAATTTCTAAGCATGGAACTGATTGAAATCTTCTTATCTAAGACGGCGGCAATCATCATATTATTTCCTGTGAAGAGCTCGCCCCCTGCCAAAAACACCATGATTAATCCTGACGGAAATATGATACCAGATATCATTCTGCCAATACCGCTAGTTGCCGGATCGGCAAGAAAATAAAATCCTGCCATATTGGCGCCTGCCCCTGCTAATGAAATAAATGCACCAGCAAGGAATCCGAGCATAATTAGCTGCCGAAAGCTGTATGCTGCCCTGTTGACCCCTGACTGTATTGTTACTTCTAATATCTCTGCTGGTTTTAATTGCTGCATGCTATACCTCATTACAAAAATACGCTACTTTGCGGCAACGCCGCATTCAGATGTTGGAAATATTATAACATCTCTCAGCAATTCGTCAATCTTTTCCAAAAAATTAAAAACCCAGATGCACCGTCAGGATATAATTGACGCCCTATCATAATGATAGGTGGGTACCCTGTCACCGACTTCTGTCTTCCACTCTAGTTGGCGGCTTGACATAGGCCGAATGAACTCGGATTCCCGATGTTAAAGTGTAGGTTCAATTATGAATCCTTAACGAATGCTCTAGGCTAAATATATTATAATACATATTGAAGAAAATATCACTGTAAATTTATGTTTTTTTTCCGAAACCTACTTATATAAACGCGGAAATGACAAAATCAAAGATTCTTATCTCCATATGAAGCCTGCAAGGAGAGAATATTCACAAGATACGTTCTTTAAAACATATGGTTTAAAATTTGAGGATATCCTGACTGGCAGAATACCCCCATTGGATTAGTCTTCGTACAAATCTATTGCGCAGTTCGTATGTACTTTCTGCACATCGTCGTTGTCTTCCAGAACTTCGATCAATTTCTTCAGTTTTTTGATATCGTGTTCATCAGTCGGTGTACTTTCCATCGATGGAACGAACTCCACATCGGATTCTACAAATGCATAACCGGCAGCTGCCAAAGCCTGATAGACGTCGGTATATGCCGATGGGTCTGTATAAATAGTGAAGCTGTCCTCTTCTGTAATCATGTCTTCAGCGCCAGCTTCCAAAGCAGCTTCCATCAAAACATCTTCGTCAATTTCATCGGTTTTTTCAATGATGAGAACGCCTTTTCTTGAGAACATATAAGATACGCAGCCCGGAGTGCCCAGATTGCCGCCGTGCTTGTCAAAAGTAGATCTCACTGCCGACGTCGTTCTATTATTGTTGTCTGTCAGACAGTCAACGATAATTGCAACACCGCCAGCGCCGTAACCTTCGAAGGAAAGTTCCTCATATGAAGCTCCTCCCAGCTCTCCAGTTCCTTTTTTGATCGCTCTCTGAATATTATCGTTAGGCATACTGATTGCCTTAGCTTTTTCGATTGCCACTCTGAGTCCGGCATTGTACTCAGGATCCCCACCATCTTTTGCTGCTACTGTAATCGCTTTTGCGTATTTTGTGAACATTGCAGCTCTCTTTGAATCCTGTGCCGCTTTTCTGCCGGCAATTGTACCGTGTCTTCCCATGGAGACACCTCCTATCTTATTCTTTAGTATTTTTAACTTTAATAGTATACTACAATATCTATTTTGTTTCAATCATATTTTTGTGGGCCGTTGCCATCATCAGCTTGATTCTGTTGAGCTGATTGACGTCGCTGGCGCCAGGATCATAGTCGATGGCCGCAATATTTGCCTTGGGGTTCATTTTTCTAATGGCTTTCATCATGCCCTTTCCCGTCACGTGGTTAGGCAGACAAGCGAACGGCTGTAAGCAGACGACATTTTCAACTCCACTATGAATCAGTTCTACCATCTCTCCTGTGAGCAGCCACCCTTCGCCGCATTGGTTACCGATAGAAATGATCTGAGATGCTGCTTCAGCAGCTTCTTCAATGTGAGACGGCTCGTCAAAATGTTCACTTTCCCGCAGCGCCTTTCGCAGGGGTTTTCGCAGCCATTCAACGGCTATGATGCCAAGCTTGTTGACCCACATCTGCTTATAGGAGCCGGACAGCCGTTCGTAGTTGAACTTTTTGCTGTACATTCCATAGAGGAAAAAGTCCAGCAGATCTAAGACGACTGCTTCGCCGCCTTCAGACTCAATGATATCGACAATATTGTTATTTGCATTTGGATGATACTTTACTAAAATCTCGCCGACTACCCCCACCTTCGGTTTCTTTTCCCCGGTTCGCTCAACCCGGTCAAAATCTTCCGTGATGCCCTTCAGATTTGCATAATAGTCCCTCTTGTTAAAGTGGATTACGTTTCTGACGATTTTGTCGTGCCACTTGTCTAAGATGGCCTGACAGGTCCCCGGTACCTTTTCGTAAGGTCTGGTAGCATAAAGCACCCTCATAATCAGGTCGCCGTAAACAACACCGACCGCCAGGCGCATACCCATCTGCGGCGTAATTTTAAAGCCTGGATTCTTCTCCAGCCCGACCGTATTAAACGACACCACTGGAACCTGCTCCATACCCAGATCCTTCAGCGCCTTTCTGAGGAGTGCAACGTAATTGCTGGCTCTGCAGCCGCCTCCCGTCTGCGACATGAATACCGCAGTTTTATCCAGGTCATATTCTCCGGATTTCAAAGCGGAGATGATCTGTCCCAGGGTGACGATGGTCGGGTAGCAGGCGTCATTGTTAATATACTTGAGGCCCTCTTCCACAGAGTTCTTGTCAACCGGAGGCAGAAGCACCGCATTGTAGCCGCAGGCTTTCATGGCTTCTTCCAGATAGGTAAAATGAATAGGCGACATCTGCGGTACCAAAATGTTGTACTTTAGGCGCATATTCTCAGTAAATACTTGTCTTTCGTAAGGTTTTCTGTCGGTAACAGCCTTTACACCGTTTTTTTCTCTCTCATCCATGGCGGCTTTTAGAGAACGAATCCTGATCTTAGCCGCCCCTAAATTGGAGCCTTCATCTATTTTTAAAACGGTATATAACTTGTTGTGGCTCCGACAGATCTCTTCCACCTGATCGGTAGTCACCGCATCCAGTCCGCAGCCAAAGGAGTTGAGCTGTATCAGTTCAACATCGTCACAGGTTCCTACAAATTCTGCGGCCTTATAAAGTCTGGAGTGGTAAACCCATTGATCCAGAACACGAATCGGCCTCTCCAGTATACCCATATGTGCCACAGAATCCTCCGTCAGAACGACCATGTCGAAGGAATTGATCAGCTTGTCGATGCCGTGGTTGATCTCCGGATCCAAGTGATACGGTCTGCCGGAAAGAACGATACACTTCTTGTCGTGTGATCTGGCATATTTCAGCGCATATTCTCCCTGCTTTTTAATATCGTTTTTGAATCTGATCTGCTCTTTTCTCGCCTTGGATACAGCCCGCATGATTTCTTCTTTAGAAATATGGTTCGGCTTTAAATCCTTTGTCAGAACGTCCGCCAACCTCAGGTCATTGTCATATGGCAGGAACGGCTGCGAAAATCTTACCAGATTATCCTGGAAAAGATCATCCATGTTATTCTTTATGACCTCGGGGTATGTAGCGACAATAGGGCAATTGTAGTGGTTAGGGGCCGAAGGATCTTCGTTTCTTTCGTAGTTCAGACAAGGATAGAAAATCCACTGTTCTCCGTTGTCTACCAGCCACTTGATATGACCGTGGACCAGCTTCGCCGGGTAGCAGGCTGTATCAGAAGCGATGGTCTCCATACCCATCTCGTAAATCGCCTTGCTGGATGGCGGCGATAATACCACTCTGAACTTCAGCTCTGTAAAGAACGTGAACCAAAAAGGATAATCCTCGTACATGTTCAGCACCCTGGGGATGGCCACAGTTCCTCTTGTCGCATCAAAATCAGAAATCGGCTTGTAACCAAACAGTCTCTGGAATTTATATTCATAGAGATTAGGCAGCTTATTGGCATGCTGTGCGCCGCCCGCCCCTTTTTCACACCTGTTTCCCGTGACAAATTTTGATCCGTCGCTGAACTTATTGATGGTCAGAATGCAGCGGTTCTCACAGCCGTTGCATCTTCCATTGGTATGTTCTACAGAAAAATCGTCCAGTTCTTCTCGGGTCAGAATAGAAGATTCTGTCCCTTCTACGTAGTTCTCCATGGCGATCAAAGCGGAACCGTATGCGCCCATGAGACCTGCAATATCGGGTCTGACTACATTCTTTCCGATAATCTTTTCAATACTTCTGAGGACGGCGTTATTCATAAATGTTCCGCCCTGCACGACAATCTTGTCACCAGCTTCATCTGTATTGCGAAGCTTAATTACTTTGTATAGGGCATTTTTGATGACTGAATAGGAAAGTCCGGCGGAAATATCACCGATGGACGCGCCTTCTTTCTGTGCCTGCTTAACCTTGGAATTCATAAACACCGTGCATCTCGTTCCCAAATCTACGGGGTTATCAGCAAAGAGGGCTTCTTCAGCAAAGGCATCTGGGTCCAGATTGACTGACTTCGCATAGGTTTCTAAAAACGAACCACAGCCTGAGGAGCAGGCCTCGTTGAGCATGATGTTGTAGATTGCATTATCCTTGATCTTCATGCACTTCATATCCTGACCGCCGATATCGAGAATGAAGTCTACTCCTGGCAAAAAGGCTTCTGCCGCTTTGTAGTGCGCCATGGTCTCAATTTCGCCCAAATCCGCCTTGAAGGCAGCCTTAATTAAACCTTCCCCATATCCCGTGACACAGGTATTGGCAATGACCGCATTATCAGGCAGCTGTGAATATAACTCTTTCAGCATCGTTCTCGTCGCTTCCACCGGATTTCCCTCGTTGCTCCTGTAGAAAGAATAGAGTAAATTCTTTTCACTGTCTATTAATGTCGCCTTTGTAGTCGTAGAACCAGCGTCAATACCGAGGAAAGTCTCTTCTTTTGCTTTGCGAATATCTTTCCTTCTGATCTTATGCTGATTGTGACGCATCATAAAGGCATTGAATTCTTCTTTATCTTTAAACAGAGGTTCGATGTGTTTTGTTTCTGCCATTTGCCCTTGGTCAGCGTTCTGCATTCTGTCTACAATCGTCTTTAAAGAAACTCTTTCTCGATGATCTGCCAACATGGCGGCGCCGATGGCAACAAAATATTTGGAATCTTCCGGAAAAATGACCTCATCCGGCGTTAATTCCAATGTTTCAATAAATCTTTTTCGCAGCTCTGACAAGAAAGACAACGGGCCGCCGAGGAATGCCACTTTCCCTTTGATGGTATGACCACAGGCAAGACCGCTGATGGTCTGATTGACTACAGCCTGAAAAATTGAAGCCGATAAGTCCTCAATCGCTGCGCCGTCGTTGATTAGCGGCTGAATGTCTGTTTTGGCGAAGACACCGCAGCGGGCAGCGATGGGATAAATCATTTTTTCCAGCTTTGCCGCCTCATTGAGACCGCCGGCATCCGTATTCAGCAATACCGCCATCTGGTCAATAAAAGCGCCCGTACCGCCTGCACAGGTACCGTTCATTCTCTGTTCTATCGTAGCGCCATAGAACGTAATCTTTGCGTCTTCTCCGCCCAATTCTATAGCGACATCAGTTTCGGGAATTAAAACTTCTACCGCTTTACTGCAGGAGATGACCTCTTGCTCAAAGTGAATGCCGAGAAGCTTTGCCAGAGATAAACCGCCAGAACCAGTGATAACCGGCCTGATGCTTATATCTCCATATTCTCTGTACATATCTTCAATTAATTCTTTGACTTTGTCAAACACATTGGACATATGACGTTCGTATCTTGAAAATACAATCGAATCATTATTGTCCAGCAATACAAGTTTGACTGTAGTTGAACCAATATCAATTCCTAGTTTCATCGTTTACCTCTTAATTAATTTTCCATGAAATCCGTTAATCCAATAACCTGTTTATTTTAACACTATTTTTATGTTTTTTCACTATATATTTGCTTTTTATTGTATAATAGTTCCACGATCTTCCGACGTTGTCGAAAGGAAAGAACTATTGAATCACATGCTTCGATTCCATTCCAGCGGTATGCATGTGGTATAATAGTTCCACGATCTTCCGACGTTGTCGAAAGGAAAGAACTATTGAATCACATGCTTCGATTCCATTTTCAGCGGTATGCATGTGGTATAATAGTTCCACGATCTTCCGACGTTGTCGAAAGGAAAGAACTATTGAATCACATGCTTCGATTCCATTTTCAGCGGTATGCATGTGGTATAATAGTTCCACGATCTTCCGACGTTGTCGAAAGGAAAGAACTATTGAATCACATGCTTCAATTCCATTTTCAGCGGTATGCATGTGGTATAATTACCTTGTCACAAGAAAGGAATCAGCATAAAATGATAAAAAGCACTATCAGAAAAAGCACCTATCAAGCAATATACAGACTATTGGATCTAGTATCCCCCGTCCCCTTTGACTGCGGGAACCTCTGCAATGCGGCCTGCTGCAACTGCGGCAATGATGATGAGGATTTGGGAATCTATCTGCTTCCGGGAGAAGATAAACTGCATCTGCACGATGAGAGCTGGCTTCACTGGAGCAGCGAAAAAGCGGAAGATTTTGATTTTCCTGACTCGTGGAAAGGGAAGGTCTACTTCGTACGCTGTAAGACGCCGCCAATCTGTCCTAGAGAAAAAAGGCCCATGCAATGCAGAACCTTTCCTTTGACCCCTCATATTGATGATAACGAAGTATTATCCCTCGTGTGGAACGACACAGCGCTCCCCTATGAATGCCCTCTCATCGAGGAAGAATTCCCTCTGGATCCCAAATTTATCCAAGCCACATATACATGTTGGAAACATTTGATCAGAGATCCTTTGATTTATGATCTTGTAAAACAAGATTCAAAAGATAGAGACCTTGAAGAGTGACTACAAGGTCTTTATTTCTTTTTGGTATAACACCTTCAGCATCACAGCTGAATAAATTAATCCGATAATTTCAGCCAATGGGAAAGATGCCCAGGATGCTGTAATTCCAGCCATATGATAGATAATATATGCTAGCGGCAGAATTCCAATAAGCTGTCTGATCAATGATCCCATTAGACTATATACACCGTGTCCCGTTCCTTGAAACAGGGTAGATGTCATAATTCCGAAAGCGGCCGGAATAAAACAGATGCTGATGATTCTTAGAGCAGGCACACCCATTTCCATCATCTGGGCATCTGCGCTGAACATCTTTAGGAAGACGCCCGGAAAAGCCTGAAAAAGAATCGTACCAATGGTCATGATTACGATTGCCGTAATCAGTGAATTCTTGTAAACCAGCATCAGCCTTTTTCTGTTCTTGGCTCCGAAATTATATCCCATAATCGGCATGGCTCCCTGATTGAGACCAAATACAGGCATGAATATAAACGACTGCAGTTTGAAATATACGCCTAGCACTGCCACAGCTGTCGGTGAAGCTACCAGGATTGCATTGTAGCCGAGGAGCATGACGGAACCGATGGACTGCATAATGATAGAAGGAAGTCCAACGCCGTAAATATCTTTTACAACCTTCCAGTCCATCTTAAATCCTTTCAGTTGTATTTTTACGTCGTGCTCTTTTTTAAACACCATGAAAATCGCTACACATAAAGCTACTGCCTGACCAGTTACCGTAGCAATGGCTGCTCCTGCGATTCCCAGCTTTGGAGCACCGAACAGACCGAAAATTAAAATCGGGTCAAGTATCAAATTTGTCACTGCACCGCTGAGGCTGATAATCATCGGCGCGATCATATTGCCAGTGGCCTGTAGTACTTTCTCCAGCTGTACCTCTACCATGCTGAAAAAACAAAAGATCGTGATGATTTTCAGATAAGTCACACCACCATCAAAGATCTCCTGGTCATCGGTATATAATTGCATAAATGGCTTCGCTAGGAAAATGCCTACACAGGCGAAGATAATAAAGTTAAAGAGTCCAATTCGAATACTGGTTCCAGCTGCTTTATCAGCTTCGTCAAAACGTTTAGCGCCAAGCCTCCGCGATATCAGAGAGTTGACACCGACACCGCTTCCGATTGCAAGAGAAATCATCAACAGTTGAATCGGCAGTACTAGGGACACTGAAGTCAGCGCTTTCTGACTGACCATAGCTACAAACATACTGTCCACTACGTTATAAAGCGCATTGATAGTCATAGACAGAATCGCTGGCCAAGCCATAGATGCGAGGAGTTTGCCGACCGGGGCGGTCCCCATTTTATCTGCTTCGTTGTCATTCTGTAATTTATTGTTTTTGTCTTTGTCGTCAATTTCTGTCGTCATCCGCAAACCTCACTTCCTTTTTTATTGTTTAAATTTTCCTTTATATGACTAACGCCGAGGCGTTAAAGTAGTATGGGCAAGCCTATAAGCCGGGTTCTGTATTAGACAATCATCTATCTATGGCGTAACATTACTGCACGCTCATGCGGCCTACCTCTCGGGCGGTGACGGGCAGCCACCTTTTGTGCCCATTTTGGCCTTGCTCCGGATGGGGTTTACACGGCCGTCATGTCTCCATGACGCCGGTGAGCTCTTACCTCACCATTTCAACCTTACCACGGCATTACCCGTTTCGGCGGAATGTTTCTGTTGCACTTTCCCTATAGTTACCTACGCCGGACGTTATCCGGCATCCTTGCCCTGCGGAGCCCGGACTTTCCTCATGCATCTCTGCACGCGATTGTCTGGCTTACCCATAACCATGTAATTTTATCATAGTTCAGAAAAAAAATCCACTATTTTATATAAACGGATTGATATCTGTCATGGATTCCAATATTTCTATCTCATCATCTTTGCAGCCCGACCGTAAGAAATCGGCCATATTTTCTGCAAAGATTTTTTCGCTGCCATAATGACCCGCATCGAGAATACAAATGCCCATCTCCTTTGCCAACTGCGCTTCATGATACTTGAGATCGCCAGTAATATAGAGGTCGCAGCCTTCTGCCGCCGCCGCTTTTATGAAGTCGCTGCCTGCACCGCTGCACCAACCGATGGTATCGATGGCCGTGGTCAGATCCCCTACGCACTTAAAGTATTTTTCGTCGATATCAAAGCATTCAGCTGCCTTATGCACCACTTCAATAAAAGTGGTTTCGAAGAGCGTGTTCCCTTTTCGGCAGAACCCGTTATCATTGTCGAAGGGTCTGACGTTGGAAAGCTCTAACAGTGTTCCAATATAGTCATTGTTGCCTCCCGGCAGCTTATCAAAGCTTGTATGGCAGGAGTAAACTGAAATCTGATTCTGAATTAAACGAATAATATAGTTTCCAATTACATCGTTATTGTCTATCTTCTTGATACCTTGGAACAGCAGCGGATGATGAGTGAGAATAAAATCCGCACCCTCTTCTATAGCCTCGTCAATAATTTCGTTGGTCACCTCCAATGAAACTAACACACATGCAATCTCTTCTTTTCCGCAATTCACCTGGAAACCGCAGTTATCCCAGTCTTCTGCTGTTGCAGAGGGACAGAAAGCTTCGATTGTTTTAATTAATTCATTCTTTTTCATTTTCTTTCTCCTACAGGCTTGCTTCTGCGCCATGGTTTTCGTCATATAATTTTTCCAGCAAGTGCTCCAATCGATTGATTCTTTCCCTGCAGCTGATTGTCTCAGTTTCTACAGACTTGCTGTGCGCAGAAATATTTTTATATATTTTCTCTTCAATTTCCAGTTTTCTTTCTAAGTATTCTTTCGTCAAATGGTTTCGGAAGGTCAAAAGACTGTCGGGATAATCGAAGGCAGCCGAGTACGGCGCTGCTTCTTTTGATTGGGGAAATCCGCTGTTAACTGTCAAAATTTCGCAGATAAATTTTCCTTCCCTCACTAAACTTTCTTTTGTAATAAGAAACCCGTTATCAGCGAGCCAATGTCTCAGTCTGCCCACATGATTTCTCGGCTGCAGGATGTACCGCTTGATGGAACGACTTTTTGCCAGATTCCATTCCAGAATATCTGCGATCAGAAGTCCTCCCATGCCTGCGATCACTACCACATCGACTTCGCCGTCTTGCAAAACGTCGATGCCGTTGCCCAGACGCAGATTATACTCTCGCTCAGGATGAAGTGCCCTGCAGTTGTCTTCCGCTTTTTTTAAAGATCCCGAACTGATGTCCGCCATCACTACATGGGGACATTTGCCTGTTTCAAGCAGGTATAACGGCAAAAAACCATGGTCAGTACCAATGTCGGCCATGGTTTCTCCTTTATTGATTTCATCAGCGATCAATTGTAATCTTTCACTAAGCTTCATCAAAATTACTCCAAATAATCCTTCAACTTTTTGCTTCTGCTCGGATGTCTAAGTTTTCGAAGTGCTTTCGCTTCAATCTGCCTGATTCTCTCTCTTGTTACGTCGAATTCTTTGCCTACTTCCTCAAGCGTTCTGGAACGCCCGTCCTCAAGACCAAACCGCAGCTTCAAAACCTTCTGTTCTCTCTCGGTCAAAGTATCCAGCACTTCTACCAGCTGCTCCTTTAACATAGAGAATGCGGCAGCCTCTGCCGGTGCAGGAACATCGTCGTCTGGAATAAAGTCTCCAAGATGACTGTCTTCTTCTTCGCCTATAGGCGTTTCTAAAGAAACCGGTTCCTGAGCGATTTTCTGAATCTCCCTCACCTTATCTACAGAAATGCCCATTTCCTTAGCAATTTCTTCCGGCGTCGGCTCTCTTCCATACGTCTGCAGCAACTGTCTGGAAACGCGAATCAGCTTATTAATCGTCTCTACCATATGCACAGGGATTCTGATCGTCCTCGCCTGGTCTGCGATGGACCTGGTAATGGCCTGCCTAATCCACCAAGTGGCGTAGGTTGAGAACTTGTATCCTTTTCTGTAGTCGAATTTATCGACGGCTTTGATCAGTCCTAAATTTCCTTCCTGAATCAAGTCTAAAAAGAGCATCCCTCTGCCTACATATCTTTTCGCTATGCTGACAACCAATCTCAAGTTTGCCTCACAGAGCTTTTTCTTTGCTTCTTCGTCGCCGGCTTCCATCTTCTGTGCAAGTAAAATTTCTTCGTCAGCGCTTAGTAGAGGAACTTTTCCGATTTCTTTTAGATACATTCTCACTGGGTCGTCAACTGCGATACCCTTTGGCAGAGTCGCCTCGATATCGATTTCTCCGGATTCTGTAACGACGATGCCGTCGTCTTCATTTGCATCCAAGTCATCGTCGTCGCCATCTAAAATGCTGGCAAAATCTTCAGGTTCAGTTTCACTGGCAATTTCTATGTCTTTTGCGAGAAGTGATTCGTAGATTTCGTCAACGACATTCTTGTCCAAATCAAAAGCATCGAGATAATCAGCCATATCCGTATAAGTTAAAACATTTTTCTTTGTTTTCGCTTTCTTGGCAAGCTGTGTAATCAACTCTTTCTTGATCTGATCAGGAGTCATGTTGGCAAATGCTTCATTTAAATTGTTAACTTCTTTTTTTCCATCTGTGCTCATTCTATATCCCCCTACTATTGGTTTTTCGTTCTTTTTGCACTTTCATTAACTGATCTGTCAGTTCTCTTATTCTTTCCTGATTATCTTCCTCATCTGCCATAGACAATAAGCTAATCAGTCGCTGTTCTTCTTTTGCTAAGTTTTTGTCTTTCCAGGTTCTGATACAATCGTTGAATACTTGTTCTTCATTGCCTCCTACGATTACATCATCTACAATTTCCTGAAGACAGGCGGCGCCTTCACTTGTCAGGCCGTCCATGATTTTGTTCAAATCAATAAATTGATTTTTCAGGTATTCTTCTTTTAGTATTTCAAATATTTTAATGGCAAAATCACTTTCCAGAATCTGTGGAAAATCAGATATTCTGCTGATATATGATTCGTCAGTCAGCATTACCTTCAGCAAAGTCCTTTCAATCGGTGTGATTTCAGAATTCAAAACTTCTTCTTTTTCCTCACGAACAGGAGTAAATGAAGCTTTTTCAGTACTATCATTGCCTAAAAGTTCCATTCTAATCGCACCTTCGGCAATCTTCAAATCTTTTGCAGTTTTTTTTATATAAATTTCCTGTTCTACAGGACTTAACTGTCTTATTATATCCGTGGCCTTTTTTATATAATCAATTTTGTCTTCATCTTTCGATAAATCAAAGCCTTTTTTCGCTGATTCCAGTTTATAATCGCCATAAGGGAGCGCATTTTCGACCAGTTTGAGAAATGCCTGTTTGCCGTTTTTCTTTATGTACTCATCAGGGTCCTTTCCGTCAGTTACATGCAGGACCTTGACTTTGCACTCTTCTTTTCGCAGAATGTCCAAACCTCTGAGAGCGGCAGCTCTGCCGGCGCCGTCAGCATCATAGGACAAAATTACATCTTTCGTATAACGTTTGATCAATTTGGCTTGATTTTCTGTCAGGGCAGTTCCAAGGGAGGCTGCCACATTCTCAATGCCGCTCTGATAAAGGGCGATGGTATCCATATACCCTTCCACCAATATGATGAATCCCTCTTTTCCTACGCTCTGCCTGGAAATGTTCAGGCCGTAAAGATTGTATTTCTTCTGGAAGATTTTGCTTTCAGCTGAATTCAGGTACTTTGGATTATCCTCTGCGTCAATTGCCCTGCCGCCAAAACCGATGACTTTGCCGCTGGTATTGATGATGGGGAAAATCACGCGATTTCTAAATTTGTCATAATATTTGCCTTTGCTCTCTGATACCAGTCCCAGTTCCAGCATGATTTTCTTGTCAACACCCTGTGACAGCAGATATTTATACAGGCTGTCCCACTGTGCATCGGCGTAACCGATACCGAACTTTTTGAGGATTGCTGGTGAAATGTCTCGACGCTTCATATAAGCATAACCTTTGTTGGCTTTTTCCGTAAAAGCTTTATAGAAAAAGTTTGCGGCCAGCTTGTTAACCTTGTAATAGATTTCTCTATTGTCGTGAAAGGTGTTTTTCTCCAAAGAAATGCCATATTCACCCGCCAGTTTTTCTACTGCCTCAGAGAAGTCCAAGTTATAATATCGTTTGGCAAATTCGATGGCGTCGCCAGTAGCCCCGCAGCCAAAGCAGGTAAAAATTTGTTTTTGTTCAGAAACAACAAAAGAAGGTGTCTTTTCATTATGAAATGGACAAACACCTTTATAGTTGCTGCCAGCCCTCTTCAGCGGGACAACCCGTCCGACTACATCGATAATGTTTATCTGGTTTTTCAAATTTTCAATTGTAGAATTCGAAAAAGAAAAGCCCATGATTGTCTCCTGATTTTTTGCCTTGGAAATTAACATTTCCACTTCCCTTATAAAATATTATTCTACACGATAAAGGTGTTTCCTTTATTTTTTTAAAATTATTTCTGCATATAAATTTAATGCGTATCTATCGGTCATTCCCGCTATATAATCTTTCACTACAACGTGAATGCCGTCCCGCTCCAGCTGTTCATAATTATCTTCCGGCAGCTTTTGCGGATGATTTAGAAAATAGTGATAGAGAGAGCCAATGACTTCTTCTACCTTTGTCAAGTCTTCTACTTTTTTGACTTTTTTACTCTTATAGACGTTAGAAAACATGAAGTTCCGCAGAGTATTCAGCTGCCTGGCATGTTCGGCATCCATTGACACACTGTCTTTCCCATCGCTATAGGTCACCACATTGGAGACCATGCAGTCAATTCTTTCTCTGTGCCCCGTGCCAAATAACGCGAGGGGTTCTTCAGGAAGATCCGCCAGCGAGATGACGCCGCTTCTGATGGCATCGTCGATATCGTGATTGATATAGGCGATTCTATCACTGATTTTTACGATTTGCCCTTCCAAAGTTGCAGCAGGCAGGCTCCCGGTATGATTGAGAATGCCGTCTTTTACTTCAAAAGTTAAATTCATTCCCTTTCTGCTTGGCGTAGATTCAAGGACCTCGACAACTCGTAAACTCTGCTCGTTGTGCCGAAACCCGCCTGGATGGATGCTGTTGAGCACCATCTCTCCATTGTGACCAAAAGGCGTATGGCCCAAATCATGTCCCATGGCGATAGCCTCGGTCAAATCCTCATTGAGACCCAGGTTTCTGGCTATGGTTCTGGCAACCTGCGTGACTTCAAGGGTATGCGTCAGCCTGGTGCGATAATGATCTCCCTCCGGCGCAAGAAAAACCTGTGTCTTATGCATCAGGCGCCGAAAAGCCTTGGAGTGGATGATTCGATCCCGATCTCTCTGGAACTCTGTCCTGAACTTACACGGTTCTTCATAGACTTCTCTGCCTTTGGACGCAGACGATCTGCAGGCCAAAGGTGCTAACAACGCTTCTCTTTTTTCTAAATCTTCTCGATACAGCATAATTAAACTCCTGTATGTCCGAAACCGCCAGCGCCTCTCTCTGTATTGTCTAAACTCTCTGATAGCTCAAACGTGGCTTGCTCATACTTGGTAATGACGACCTGGGCAATACGATCCCCGTCTCTTATGGTAAAATCCTTTTCCCCCCAGTTAATCATGGGAACAAGCAGCTCGCCTCTGTAATCGGAGTCCACCGTTCCGATACCGTTCACTAATCCGATACCGTTTTTGATGGCAAGGCCGCTTCTCGCTCTCACCTGGGCTTCATATCCAGGCGGTAGTTCCATAAAGATACCTGTGGGGACCAGTCTTCTTTCGCCAGGCTTTAACGTGATGGATTCCTCAAGATAGGCAGGCAGGTCGAACCCTGCTGACCCAGAGGTTTTGTATTCGGGAATGACCCCGCTTTTGCTGATAATTCTTATTTTCATAGGGCCCCCTTCATAATTCGCTTTAATTCAATATGCTTTTTTGATACGACCACTGCAGAATAGCTGGAAAAGTCACAGATGAGCCTTTTCATATTTTCGATATCGTCCATGGTCACATCGTCGAATCCTTTGACGACCTCTTCCGGCGTACTGATCTTGCCGGTGAGAATGGTGTTCTTTCCATTCTTAAACATTCTGCCTGCTACATTTTCCTGACCAAAGACGTAGGCCGCCTTCAGCTGTGCCCGGGAGGACTCCAGTTCTTCAGCACTGATGCCCTTTTCGTCAAGGAGGGCCAGTTCTTCTCTGATGCCGCAGATGGCGTCTTTGATTTTGTCGTGACTGACGCCTGCATAAATGTTATAGTAACCGTCGCCGCTGAAAGCTCCGTTCATGGAATAGACGGAATAAGCAAGCCCCTTTTCTTCTCTGATGTTCTGGAAGAACCGCGAACTCATACTGCCTCCCATGATGTTGTTTAAGATGGAGAAAGCATAATATCTGTCATCGCCCAGAGGAATGCCCTTTGTAGCAAGACAGATGTGAGACTGCTCAATTTCTTTTGTGATGCTCTTATAAGAAGGTGCATAAGGCGCAAAGGCAGGATTCTTCTCCTCCTTCGACGGCAGCAGCTCCATAAACTTATCGTCAAAGTACTCACAGATTTCATCGACATCAAAATTTCCTGAGACGGAAATGACGATGTTATCCCTGGTGTACTCTTTTGCAAAATAATTGCTCATAACACTGCGCGTGATGCGCTTTAAGGAGGTCGGTGTTCCGATGATAGACTTGCCCAGATCATTTCCCTTAAAAATCATAGCGGTAATGGTATCGTGGGCCAAATCGTCAGGCGCATCCTGGGTCATTTTGATTTCCTCACAGATGACTTGACGCTCTTTTGTCATTTCTTCTTTATCTAATAAAGACTGGGTCAGCATATCGATCAAAACGTCTGCCGCTTCCTTATAATTGCTGTCAATGGCTTTTACATAGTAGCAGGTCGCTTCTTTTCCGGTAAAAGCGTTGATCTGCCCGCCAATTCTGTCGATGTCTTCGGCAATTTTCTTGGCGCTTCTATTCGTTGTCCCTTTAAACATCATATGCTCGATGAAATGTGAAATACCTGCGTATTTTTCATCTTCATCTACGGCTCCGGTCTTGACCCAGATTCCGATAGCGACAGATTGGACGTAAGGAATCTCTTCCAATACCATTCTGATGCCAGAGTTTAATTTTTTATTGATGATCATAATGATTTTAACTCCTCTTCGATTTATATAACATAACTGCCAGGATGACGGCTATGATGATTAATACGATATTTTCTGCCTTCTTACCAAAAAAATTACCCAGAATTCCACTAAATAAAACAATTGCAGCAAAAATAGCTAGTACGATGATAAGAATAGCTATGCTGGCATGCCTGGCTCCATGACGTTCTTCTTCGTCATTTAAAAGTTTTTCGTCTTTTTTTTCATCTTCTCTGTCCATTTTGTTATCCTTTCACCATGGTCTGCCATATACTAATATATAGAGTTTTTTGTTTACTTCTTTAATATTCTATTGTAACACAAAAACTCTCTAATTCATATACTAATCACGAAAGATTATGTAACCTACAAGGAGGTAAAATTATGAGTTGCTTTGGCACTAGAGTAACACCGGACCTCTATCAAAACTGTTGTAATGCCAGTAATTTGTGTGAGTTCGACGGAGACATGAGCAGCATTGTCACTGCGCCGATTTATGTGCAGCAGGTGTTCGATGCTGTGAAGTTCAACCTACAGGGGATGAAAACATTTAACGATCAGGTATTTACGCCATGCATTCCTGTCGGACACAGAATTAAACGCGTGATAGATATCAGATGTAAGAGGTTTTTCAATCCAACAAATGTCGAGGATCCAAAGAATTTGACTTTGGATGTGGATACCAGCATTTCAGGAGCTTCCTTCCTGAAAGATGCGAAAGGTAATTACTTAAGCGTAGTCGGCGCTGACGGTACATATTCAGAAAGAATCATGTATGCAGAGACTTCTGACTGCGATGAAAAATGCATGGGTACGCCGGTTTTCGGCACACAGACAGTTTGTATCCACGGAAACGTGCTGATCGAACTGGATCTGCTCCTCTGCGACAGCTGCAATAACGAAGTTATTTTCACAGTTTGTGCAAATGTCAACATCGCGACAAAAGATCAGCCGATGGTACTTACTAATTTCTTCGAAATTTGTCTGCCTTCCACGATCGACACGGCCTTCCTGCCGCGTTTTACAGAATTCTGCAATTCCGCTTGTGAAGCCAGACTTGCAACCAACAACTTTGGAAGAGATCTTAACATCGAGCCAGATGGAAATGTCTGCGGTAATTTAATCGTAGCAATCTGCCTGACTTGCGAAAAGAAAATCGTCGTTCCTGTTCAGCTCTGCGTCCTGTCTACTGGTTATGCAGAAGCGCCGCTGCAGAGAAATTCCATCTGCACAACATTCCCAAGTCTGTTCCCTGCAGGAATTAAAGAATGTGATACACAGAACTGCGAAGATGAAAAAGAATGTGAATGCGAGTGTCCTCCACCAAAGAGACCGCAGCCAAGAAGATAATCATCTATTAAAATGATAAAAGGCTTGAATCCTGTGACCAACAGGGTTCAAGCCCTTTTATTTATAACATAAGAAATGTCATCCGGAGGACGTATTTCCTATAGATTTTTTCTGAAATACTCAATGATTTTTTCTGTCAGCTGTTCTTTTAATTTTGAATGTTTGAAACTCATCTCATATCCATGGGGACTTTTTTCAGACGTTACTTTCGTCACCTCTGCATTTTTGTAAGCTTTAGCACATGCAAGGCTGGTCTCTGGCAACACTACATAATCCTCCGTATTATAGACGACCAGCACTGGATGTTTGAATTTCTCCCCGCTCTGAGAAGGAACGTTCTCTTCTATGGTGCGAAAGAAATCAGGTGTGAGCACAACGCCTTGGTGGGTAATACTGCCCTTTTCTTCGGCCACCCTTTTCATCTTCTGCCACTTTTTTTCACCACCCATATAATATTGCAGCGCATTTTCATTGCCGGCCGGTGCAATGAGGGCTAAGGCCTTATAATCATATTCGCCCCTGTTTTCGTTTGCCATAATCATGGCAACTCTGCCGCCCAGGCTTCTGCCATATAAACCGATTCTCCTTTGATCGACATGATAGTTTTTTATCATGTAATCGATGCAAAGGAGCTGATCGCTAATCATGGTTTCTACGGTATACTGATCGGTCTGCTCGTCCTTCTCCTGGTCTGTGTAGTGACTGTAGTTCATTCTAATGGTGGCAAATCCGGCTTTTGCCAGGTTCTCAGCCAGAGTCTCTCCTCCTGCAGTATCCATACTGCCTCGAAAGCCGTGACTTAAGGTCACCAGAGGATAGCTTTTTTCTTCAAAGTCTGAGGGAGCGATGACCTGGGCTTTGGTATAGGTACCCTCCTCGTTTTTTAACATAATATCCTTTTTTATGACCTGATACGCCCTGTTTTCGTCTGCACAGCCTGTGAAACTGAACAAAGCGACGGCAGTCAGCAGCAAGATGAAAATAATTTTCTTTTTCATATCTCGTATCCTTTAATGTAATCATTGACATTTTAGCTATATTTTATCATGTCAATCTGCAAACTGCCACTCTTTTTCAATTAATCAGGTCTTCCCTGGGGACCTTCTTCAGGCATCTCTGCGGGAGTGCCGTTCCTATCTCCGCCGGGGCCGCGTCCTCCGCCGCCCATTTGTCCGGAAATACCCTCGCTTACGACGATTGAAGATAGTTGGACTTCTGTCGTGTCATCACCGATTTTCAATTTATAGGTGTCCCCTTTTATCATACCTGGTGCGCTGACCAGCACGCAGGAGAAGCTCCTCTCTGCTTTCATTGAAGCCAGCTCTTTACCGTCGGCATCGGTTAACGTCACGGTGGTGCCTGCACTGTAGTTGCTGCCGCCATATAGAATTGCTCCTTGGGTGGAGTTCTCTCCAAAGTTTTGTGCCATCTGCGTATTCCCTACGCCGATCACCGTACCACCGCTGATGGTACCTTCTCCGTTGTAATCCAGATTCACTTCTACACCGCCAGAAGAACCCTGTAAAATCGTCGTACCGCCGCTGACAGTCAAATCGCCATTAGAGTCCAGTCCATCGCCTGCAGTGGTTGACAGGTTCAATATTCCGCCTACAATTTCTAAATTTACACCGTCCTGCTTTTCTTCCGATCCGGTCGACTGACTGTCCGCTGCATTTAGGCAATCATCTGCTGCATTGATGTTGAGCGTGCCGTCCTTGATGTAGATATTCTTTGCTTGTATTCCTTCGTTACTGCTGTCGATGTTCAGCGTGCCGCCTGTCATCTGAGCCACCTGATAGGCTTCCATTCCCTGACTGGAGACGTCTTTTATGTCGATTTCCCCGCCGTCTATCGAAATAAACCCTTTGTTTTCATCCTTCTCATTATTAGATTTGATTCCATTTCCTTGGGCGGAAATTGTAATCCTGCCATCGTAAATTCTTACACTGTCCTTTCCTCTCAGGCCGTCTTTTACGGCAGTGACTTCTATTTCACCTCCGGTCACTTTCAAATCATCTTTGGAAACGATGCCGTGTCTATAGTTTCCTTTTACCACCAGCTTCCCTGATCCGTTAATGGTTAAATTATCTTTGCTGAAGATTGTGCCCCAAGGCTGGTCTTCAGCAGACGCGCAAGTTTTACCATCGGCTACTGTGTTTTCCGATCCTTCAGCCAGGGTGATAAACGTTTTGTCGGCATTCTCTATCAGGATGGCCGGACCGTCTGCACATTTGATGTCCACTCCGTTCAGTACTATCTGCACTTTGTCCGTGTCTCCAGCCTCTACGATAATCTGCCCATCTTTCAGAGTTCCTGAAAAAACATAAACGCCAGCTTCTTTGATGGTATAGGAATCGCCAGAAAGCTTCACTTTCGTCGCGTTCTCCTCCCGCCATGTGCCTGCTAAATCTCTGCTCGTATATTTTACGTCGACCTTCCCCGAGATGATGGTATCGTCGCTGTTTTCACCAGACTGACTGTTATTTTCTGCTTTGCCGCAAGCTGCCAGACCGATCGTCAAAAGGGAAACCAGCAGTACAGAAGCGATATATTTTCCAATCCTTTTCATTGCACACTCCTATATCATTTCTTTGTTCTCTGGGTTTAACCCGCAGACGATTTTTAAATTACCGTTACGGCATCTGATGTCGTCGATAAACTGCTTCTCTTCCTGCTCGGACTTGAGATTAATGGTATAAGTCAGTTCAAAAAGACTGCCCATATTGGTAGTTCTCACTTGTGTCAACTGATAACCCTTGGTATATTTTTCAAATAGATCATCAAAAATCCCCATATAATCCAGATTCTCCGGTATGGTAATTTTTAATTGTTTCTCTCCCTGATTCCTTTCTCCGAACTTACTCATATTGAGTATCACGTTGACGATAGAGAAGCAAACCAGGAATACCAAGGCCGCTGCAAGGTATCCCATACCTGTGGCCAGCCCTACCGCCATGGCGCAGAAGATACTGCCGATGTCCTTCGCTGTTCCTGGAATAGATCTGAATCTGACCAGACTGAAGGCGCCCATGACAGCCACGCCAGCGCCCAAATTTCCGTTGACCAGCATGATCACCAGTTGTACAATCAGCGGCATCAATGCCAGGGTAACGACAAAGCTTTTATTATAGCGGTTTCGATACATATAGATAATTGCACAAAATACCCCCAGCACGATGGACGCTAACGTACATTCCATAAATTGCAGCGCTGTGACACTGGCCAGACCAGCATCTGTTGTTAAAACACTATTCAACACAACAAAATCCTCCTTCTTCTAACAACATGTTTTGGAATAGTTCTTCTTTATAAATCGTCCCATACTTTGAAAACGATTTAGGATAGATTGCCAGTTCATTCAGAGCACCTGAAAGCCAGAGCGGCATCGCTCCGTTAGTCTTGATTTCCATGATATACTGTCCTGACGGCATTTTGACATTGCCGAAATCCCCCTTCGTCATGTCAAGCTGATTGACCCTCCATATGATGTTGCTGTCAAAGGTGATTCGAAGCTGCGGGTCCTCTATCCCCCTCATAGCCAGCCGATCATAAGATAGATATAACATCGGATAAAGCTGATACTTCGACATGAGCCAATCGATTTCATTGGTAATCTGATTATGGGTCTCTGGCTGGTTCCCATTGATACAGTAATCTACCGCCTGCAGATATGGCAGAGAAATTCTTCTCTTGTAGACGATGCCGTCAAACTTTTTCTTAATTTCAAGAAAAACAAAGTCCTCCGGATCAGGCGTGCCATAGCTTCTAAGCCTGAGCTTCTCCTTGTAGAGTGGTTTTTCTATGGATTCCCTGATCAGATCAAACTGGGGTGTATCAAAATAGATATTGCAGATTTTGTATTTTTTATATCTGTCGTACTCCAGTTTACAATAAATCAAGGCGATTAAGTCCCTGTATTGCTTCTCATCTATCAAGTATTTCTTTTCATAACGTTTAAAGTTGTTTTGGTATGTCATTTTAATGTCCCCTTTCCTGTGTCTGCATCTTCATTATAGGGGTAAAAAAAGGAATTTCCATGACCCTACTTTGTCACTAAGATAAATAAATTGTGTGAAATCTGTGTAAACCGATTTTAAAAATGCATAAAAAAAGAGTGCATGACGGAATCAAAGATTCCTATGCACTCATGCTGTCGAAGGTTATCAAAATCCAAGAGACAGCCCGGTTTCACTTTGTAAACTTCTTGTGGTCCAAAATCAGAAGAACAATGACCAGAAGGATGCCCAGACCAAAGATTAAAATTGGCCGAGTACTGAATTCTACTGATGTAAAGGACATGACTGCACATGCAATTCCAACCAGCGCCAATAAAATTAAGCGATTGCCGAATATGCGGCAGTATTCCGGAAGATTCGTGATCTTTTCCAGCAAGAAATTAGGAATTAGAGAGGCATTTCCTCTCTGAATAATAGAGCCTACAGCAAAAAGCTGTATTACGGCCAGAATCATGATGATACCGAAGATTCCCATTGTCAGCCTCCTATTCTCTGTCACCGCGGCGTTCTCTGATGGAAAGCCATAGGCAAATCAAAATGTAGATTGCGGCAAGGGGTACGGTCAGCGTACAGAGCAGCCCATACCAAGTCAATTTATGCATTGCGAACATGTTGATTACCATGGTGATTCCAGCCGATACCATAAAGGCTTGCTTGTTAAATCCGTTTTTAATCGCTACAAGCAACACGATTACCGCTACCACCGGCGGCAAAAAGAATACTATATAAGACATGACTAATCCCTTTCAAAGTCAGCTTTCAATCTGTTGATTTTATCTTCATCACTGAAAATTTTTGCAATCTGCAGACTGATAATTTTAGCGCCCGTCACAAGTGCCTGGTGCGCTCTTTCTGTTTTCATCGCCTCAGCAAAACCTCTGGTATGAATCGGCGTATCGGCGTCGACGACTTGCAGACACGGATGAAATGCCGGACAAGCGAAGCTGACATTGCCGGCATCTGAGGAGCCAAAAATCTTATTAGAATCGCCATTGATAGGAATCGCAAGCTCGTCATAGACTTCTTCTAAAGAAGAAACGCCTGTCGGATTTTTTTTCAGATTATCATAAACCTCTGCCGTGGCATATTTATCCCAAGTGGTCTGTGTGGCGATGGCCGCACCTTTGGCACAATCGTCTACTTTCTGTACTAGTTCCTGCAGATAATGTTTATCTAATGCTCTGATATAGAATTCTGCAGTCACTTCTTCTGGTACGATATTTGGCGCTTCACCACCGTTTCTGATGATTCCGTGGAACTGCGCATCGGGTTTGCAGTGCTGCCGCAGCATGTCCACCGCGTGAAACATCAGCTGTGCCGCGTTGAAAGCGTTTACACCGTCCCAAGGAGCCGCGGAGGCGTGAGCAGCTTTTCCGTGAAACTGATACATATAGGAAGCTAATCCCTGCAGTGTTGGCGCTACGATATTGGAATTGTACAGATGCACCATAATCGCCATATCATAGTCGTCAAAGACGCCCTTTTTTACCATGGTACACTTCGCGCCGTCTGTTTCTTCAATCGGTGTGCCGATGACGTGAATATCTGCGTCCAGTTCGTCCTGCAGATTTTTTGTTGCAAGGCCTGATAGAACGCTGATGGAACCGCTGAGGCAATGTCCGCAGGCATGGCCGATTTCCGGCAGCGCATCATACTCTGTCAAAATCGCGATCTTGTATTTATGATTGTTATCTCCGTATACTGCTTTAAAAGCCGTGTCTAAACCGGCGAACGGATACTCTGTGTGATATCCGTGCTTATCTAGCAGCTTGACAATCTTCTTTGATGTTTCATATTCTTCTCCTGAAATTTCAGGGTGATCTGCAATATCGTCGTTGAGCGCTGTCAATTCCGCTTTGTTCTTCTCAATCTCAGAATAAATTCTCTCCTTTAATTCATGATAGTTCATAATACCCTTCTCTCTTTAAAAGAAAATGGCATATCGAAACAATATGCCATTTTTCAGTCGTCTCATTTTTGTTTAGAATGGTCCTAACTGCATTGCCTGCGCGATGACTACGAAAATTGCGCCAAGCAGATACTGAAGTCCAACTAACGGCAGAATCCATTTTGCCCATTTCGCCCAAGGTACCTTTGCGATGGCAAGTCCAGCCATGAAGTAACCTGAAGTCGGCGTGAAGATGTTGGAAATACCATCTCCTAACTGGAACGCAATCGTTGCAGTCTGTCTAGTTACACCTACCAAATCTCCCAGTGGAGCCATGATTGGAATGGAAACAGCAGCCTGACCGGAACCTGATGGAACGATGAAGTTCAACAAGCACTGGAAGATGTACATGCCGACAGCGGAAACCATGGAAGGCAGCTTGGAAAGCCCTTCTGCAGCCGCATGAAGAATCGTATGTAAGATCTGTCCGTCTGTCATAACAACCAAAATACCTCTTGCGAAACCAACAACCAAAGCGCCGGAGGCGATATCAGCCATGCCCTTACCAAGTACGTTGGCATAGTTGTTGAAGCCCATTCTAGCGATGACGGCAACGATGAAGGACATGCCCAGGAACAGGGCTGCGATTTCATTCATGTACCAGCCCCATTTGATGACGCCGTATACCAGCAAAACGATGGCTGCTACGAAGATGATCAGAATCGCCTTCTCTTTTCCGCCGAAAGCTGGCAGATCGTCTAAATCCACGCCGTCTTCTCTCGTCTGGTCAAAAGCATGCATTGAAGATAACTGCGGGTTCTTTTTAACTTTGATTGCATATCTCATGACAAATGCGATTGCCAGAAGTACGAAACATGCGTACATGACGATTCTGAATTTCATGCCGGATAATGGCGGCAGTTCTGCGATGCCCTGTGCAACCTGAACCGTAAACGGATTCATGAAGGCACCTGCAAAACCTGCGCCCGCGCCGCAGAACACGATGGCTACACCAGTTATGGAGTCGAAGCCCATGGCAATACACAGCGATACGAAGATTGGAATGAACGGGATGGTCTCTTCACACATTCCAAATACAGAACCGCAGATGGAGAAGAACAACATAACAATTGGAATGATTAAAATCGACGCGTTTTTCATCGCCTTAATCAACCTTCCCATGCCTGCCTCGATAGATCTGGTTTCCTGAAGCACACCCATCGTTCCGCCGACGATAAAGATGAAGAAGATGATCTGTGCGGATTCGATCATACCTCTCGGTACTGCGGTCAGGAACTGCATCAAAGTCACTGGCGTCTGCGCCACGTTGTGGAAAGTAGATGCATCTACTACCTCACGCTTATCCACCATCATCATGTCGTAAGATCCTGCTGGAATGATGTAAGTCAAAATACTACAAATTGCAATGAGTGCAAATAACAGGATATAGACATGAGGTACCGCAAATTTCTTTTTCTTGGTTTCTTCCATTAATAATACCTCCTTATCAGTCCGAATACTCGGACCACCTTCTCAGTTCAACGACAGTTGTCTGTCGAATCTGTGAGAAAAATAAATAACTAACAATATCTGACCATATTCGACCAAATATCAAAATAACGGTTTTATTATACTCCTGTTATACAAAAAAGTAAATAAGGATACAGTTTAAAAATCTACAAAAACAGTCAGATAATTTGTACAATTTCCAATCGAACCCACGTGTTTACACAATCCAAAAGGATTAGTTTTCTAATATTTACTTAAACAATATATGGTTCTTGCGCTCATGTTTTATGGTTAATCAGCGACCCTAAATTACATGCGCCACCGTGAATAATTATGCACTATGATTTATCTCCACTTAAAAACGCAAAGCATTTTATGTTCGACAGTAAATACTTTGCGTTTCATCTCAATCTAATATTCTAGTTCTTACGAGTTATCTATAGGCTATATATTTGCCCAGTCTGTTATTTATAGTGACTTTATTCTTCAAAGCCAATTTTCCATCTATAAATACGGCTTCAATCCCTTCTGGCTGAATATGCAGATTAGAGAAAGTTGCGCCATCTATGATCGTATCTGGGTTAAAAATGGTCAAATCTGCATCACACCCCAACTCTATTCTGCCTTTCTGGTCAAGATCCATTCGTTTCGCAGGTTCTAAAGTCATCTTTCTGATGGCGTCAATCAATGGAAGCGCCTTATCCTCTCTCACGTATTTTCCGAGGACTCTTGGAAATGTTCCTGCCGCTCTCGGATGTCCGTTGCCGTTATTGATAATCGCATCGCTGGCGACCATACCGTTTGGATTGGCGATGGCGGCGGCAATCTCTTCCTCATTCATAACAAAGGCGACTGCCAACATGTCCGGATATTCTTCTCGCACTTTCTCAAAGATTTCCTTTGTGCAGCGAATATCTTTGTATGGAGCATCTGTCAAAAGGATATCGCTGTAGTCCTTGTGCCAGCCTTCAATACATCCATCTTCAAAGACTGCCGACCCCATATGAGTGGAAAACGCGTTGTAAGGGTAAGTGTCGTAATTTAATTTAGGATTCCTCTTCATGGCTTCATTGATGGCGTCAAGAGACTCCTGCATCAGCCCCATGGCAGAACAACTGGAGAGATGGGAAATTTGAAACTTCATCGGAATTTTTTCAGCAATCTCGATCATCTCCTGGACTGGATTGATATGCTGCAGACAATCCTCCCTATAATGAGCAGAAACCAGCAGATTTGGATCTTCCGTTACGCCGATGGCATAGAGAATTTCTTCTGTGGTAATTCCCGGATCGTATTCAATACCGAAAGAAATGCCATAAGCGCCTTCATTCAGTTCCCTCTGCAGCAGGTTCCTGATCGTCTCTCGCTGTTCCTGACTGGCAGTCTCATAACGACCGATGCCTAGCTCATAACGAAAAGTGTTATAACCAGCCAGCATGATATAGTTAACTGGACTGCCGCCAAGCCTGTCCAGTACCTCTTTAAAGTAGGAGAGATTTTGATTCTGCATACCGCAATTTCCGCCTACGGCCGTGGTTACACCCATTTCCAGCATCATTTGGGCGATGACGTAATGCTCGCCTTCCTCCGCAAAGTGTTCCTCGTGCATATGGATGTCGATAAATCCAGGGGAAACCACTTTGCCACGGGCATCAAGGCCTTCTTTTGTGTCTGGTTCTTCTGGCCCTATATATGTAATCTTTCCATCAGTGATTCCTATATTGCCCTGTTTCATTCGTCCTTCACTAAAGTCAGGATATTGTCCGTTCTTTATCAATAAATCTAACATTTTACTTCCATACCTCCATTCATATTTGTAATTATCATATCATAAACTACTCGGCACTGGTAGTCTTTCCATTATCTGGACCAAATGTGTCGACTATATGTCCGATGATATGCTTTGCATTCTCTAAAAAAGCCGGTTTGGGCTGTGACTTGCCTCGCTGAACAGTCCAATATTTTTTCTCATACTCTTTCAATATCTCCTCATAAGTGTATCCTTCATAAGCAAGTGAAAGAATGAAGTCCTTCTCTTCTTTTGCAAACTTTACGTACATATCGAAGTATGCATCGACAAAGCCTTCTGGGAAAATACCAAAGTGAGGACATATGATCTGTTTCGCATGATAGGTCTTACACTTCTCCGCAGAAACGATGGTATCCTGATAGCTTTTCAAAGCAGAGGTCTCCACGCACTGCGGATTCTTCAGTACGCCCGTTGACTCCGATGTAAACATGATACCTGCGGGCTCCAGCACATACGTCATGGAACAGGCAGTATGGCCCGGCGTCTCCAAAACTGCAAAATATTCAAAGCCGATGGAAATTTGGTCGCCATCTTTTACCACCCGGTCAACACGCAGACCATCTACACTGACAGGAGCCTTAGACGCAGAGAATTCATCTCTCGCCGCTTCTCCTAAGCGTTTCATTGTCCCTTTTGCCCCTTCACTTTTAAAGACAGACTTTGCCTTGGCTGCAGCACAGACAACAACCTCAGGCCATCTCTTTGTGATATATGGCAGCGCACCGATATGATCGTAGTGCGTGTGAGACAGCAGCACATAATCCAATCTCTCTCTGCCTCTTGCCTGCAATGCAGCAGAGATATTTTTGAGAAGCTGGTCATGACAATATGCCATACCGCAGTCGTAGAGCGCTGTTTTTTCACTGCCGAAGACGAGCAGCGCCTCTCCGCCAAACCCAGCAGTCACCCTCACGATATCATCAGGATATGCAAAACGGTCATAGCTATCAAAGTTTTGGAAGGCTTCACTATCATGTTTCATTTCTTTCTCCATAGCGTTGTTTTTATAGACTCTGAAAAAATTGGCAGCAATCATCAAAATAATCGCAAAACCGATGTACCCTTCGACGGGATACAGATAGGCGACAATGGTCTTAAACCCGGTCAACCCGCAGATAAATCCGATACAGGCGCCGATTATGATGATGTACTTTTTCTTTGGCGACTCTTTGATTTTGGTGGAAAAACCAAAATACGTACTGGTAGCCGCCGAATAAATAGCAGCAAAGAGCACCAAGCCAAAGAGGAGATTGACCACTTTGGAAATTCTCGAGGTATAAGCTAACATCGGCAGATCCATGCTCTGGGTGTAGGCCATGTCCTTTTGCAGCGCAAAAACCAAAACTAAAGTCAGAAAAGCCAGCAAAACACCGCCCAATCCAGAACCCAAAATGGCGTTCTTCTTGTCTTTTGACTGTATGGAAGAAGTTGCAATGATAGGAATCATGCCCAACATATTATAGGAAATAAATAAAATCGCCGCGATAAACCAGTTAGGCGCCATTGCGCTGGGCGGAAAGCCAGAAGTCGCCCCACTCTGCTCGATATCAGATGCCATGACCAAAAAGCAGCAGCCGATATCGATGATGAACAGCACCGGAATGATCAGCTTAAAAACCTTTGATACTCTGTCAAAATTACCCAAAACTGTGAGAATGACAAGAACGGCAATCATCGCGCCGCCGACTGCCTTGCTGATGCCAAACTGCTGGTTTAAAAGAGAGCCGCCGGCGGCAGACATGGAAATGATGATGGTATAGAGAATAGCTGCCATGAAATAACCAACGGCATTGGTAATTTTAGGATTGTCGGTGAAGACAATCACCTTACCCATATCGTCGGTTTTCAGGCTTCTTGCGATATAGCTTACCATCATACCTAATACCATAAACAGTAATCCTGCCAGGGCAATACCGATGTAAGCTTTTTGACCAAAAATTCCAAAGAACTGCCAGCCTTCTCTGCCAGAAGCAAAACCGGCACCCATAATGGTGCCGACATACATGACAGCTACATGAAAATAATTCAACTTTTTTTCTTTCAATGTTTTCCTCCTGCTTTACGTTTTTTTCATATCTGCAAATTCACCATACGTGAAGAAAATGAGCCCAATCCAAATGACTACGAAAGCGCTGAATTGAATGAGATCGAAGGGTTCTTTAAAGAGGAAGATACCCAATATCAGCGTAATCGACGGCGCGATATATTCACATAACCCCAGTGTAATCAAGGGTAATTTGTTGGCTGCAAAGGAAAAGAGCCCCATGGGAATCGCCGTAGCCAGTCCTGCAAACATGAGGAGAAAGAATTTAAATCCTCCAGCAGTCTCCAAGGCGCCATTGCCGCTGTTTTCGAGATATACAATGACAATCAAGGCAATAGGCGTAAGAAACAGCGTCTCATATAAGAGCGACTGAATAGGATTCAGGAAGACGCTTTTTTTGATAGCCGAATAAATAGCGAAAGAAAGCCCCAACCCTAAAGCGATGAATGGTATCTCACGATAACCGATAATCATGACCATGAGACCGCAAAAAGCAAAGATCATGGAGATTTTTTTCCATTTGTTTGCCTTTTCCTTATAAAAAACAACCCCAAAGCAGCAGACTACCAGAGGTTCCAGGAAGTATCCCATACAAGTCTGTATCACATAGCCCGCATTGACTGCCCAGATGTACAGACTCCAGTTCAAGGTAATGACAATGCCTGCAGCCACATAAACGAACAGCTTTTTCCTTGACTCAAACATGGGTTTAAACAGTTCCTTTATATTTGTACGAAATGCACAGGCGGCGAAACATACGAGAAACATCAGTGCGATTCTGTAAAAGATAATGACTGCTGAGTCAATGGGTTTTAAGGCCTGCCAGTAGATAGGAAGAAATCCCCAAAAAGTATTACAGCATAACACGCTGATCAGTCCGATTTTGTACGTGTTCCTGTCATCCATTTGCAAACGCTCCATGAGACACCTCCTCCATATTCTATGAATTACCGAAATTTACTATTTCAATTCTATCATTGTACAAAAAGAAAAGCAAGCGTTACGCTTGCTTCTCTTTGATTAAAACAGTCCTCCGAAGAGGCCGCCGCCTCTGTCGTTATTCCCGCAAAACAGAAAATAAAGGACAGCTAATAAAATAAGTATTCCCCATATGCTGTTGCCGTCATTGCAGCAATCATTCTGAGGTCTGCAGCAGCAATCCGGCTTAGGATCGCAGCAATCGCTTCTGAATTCGCCCATATAGTACCTCCATATCTTTGTATATTTATCATATGCAGGAGGTACAAAAAATGTTAATCATTTGTCGCATCAGCTAAATCACCATAAGTCATAATATATTCTTCCAGCTCATATTCGAGAGCATCTGTAAAATCGTAACGGTATTCATCACCTTCCAGTTTTTCCAGACGAGAAAGTGCCAGTGCATCTCTTACGGGCATATAATCCACCTCGTTAGTTGCCACATTCCGGCACTCCACTTCACTGTCTGCTGAAAACCACAGTCTGAATTTATTCAGCTCGTCGGCTAATTTTATATCAGCGTTCTCTTCCCCTTTGCTGACTGCTTCTGATAATCCGACCAAAACCCTTTTAATATTTTCCACCAAATTATAAGCGTCAATCTGATCTCCCGGCATATTTTCTAAGGTTTCGTAAAAGTAGCTTTCACAGAGTTCTGCAAAAGTCTTCATATCGATTTCTCGTACAAGTTCGTAAATCGCATCCTCATCAATCGCGCCTTCGTTCTCAACAAAGTCCGCAAAGTTTTCAAAGTATTGGAAGTCTTCTCCTGTCTCAATGTCCAACAGGGCAAATAGTTCATCTCTGTCCATTTTTATCTCCTATATATCTAAATTCTTGAATTTAATGTTCAGTTCGTCTTCTTCTTTACCGAGTATGTTTTGAATCATGTTGACAAAGTTCTCTGAAAGGTCGCTGGCATAGAATACATTCTTCAGCTGCGTTTCTTCTGCAAACATGTCTCTCTTCTCCAGTTCTATTTTTACCGCCGTCGCGACCTCCTTAGAAGAGCTGATTATCTTGAGTCCCGGATAAATACGCCGCAGGTTTTCACCAATCAAAGGATAGTGAGTGCAGCCCAGAACGAGAGTATTGATTTTGTTCGCTTTGATAAAATCATCCAGATAATATTTGATCGTCAGATCCATAATGTCGTTTTTGATGATGCCTTCTTCGATCAGAGGCACGAAAGCCGGACAGGCTTTTGAAAAAAGCTGAAGCCCCTGGCGTTTCTCATGGACTTTCTTTTCGTATGCATTAGTTTTGATGGTGACCTTTGTGGCTATGATACCGATGTGATCTTCGTCTTCACATTCCTTAGCCACAACCTTGGCCGTAGGCGAAATGACTCCGATAATGGGAATATCCGGATATGCTTTGCGAAGGTCTTCCAAACAGGTTGCACTCACCGTATTACAGGCGATGACAATCATCTTGACATTGTTTTTTACCAAGAAATCTCCAATCTGCATGGTAAACTGTCTGATGGTATCTGGTGATTTTGAGCCATAAGGCGTCCTGGCTGTATCGCCGAAAAAAATGATTTTTTCATTGGGTAATTGTTTCATGATATGGGGAATGCTTGTGAGACCACCCAATCCTGAATCAAAAAAACCAATCGGTCTATTATCCATTTATGTTATTCCTTTCAGTTTTGTGTTATACTAGTCATTAGATTAATATTATACCATGTCTTTCCTTATGCATATACGATTGAAAGTCATGATTCAATGGTTTCTACTTTGCGACAACGTCGTAGGATCGTGAAACCATTATACCATGACGATTCCTTTGCATATACGATTGGAAGTCATGATTCAATGGTTTCTACTTTGCGACAACGTCGTAGGATCGTGAAACCATTATACTACAGGAGGTAAAAATGGGAAACAAGAAATTAAAAAACCGCAGTGAAATTGATCAGAAATATAAGTGGAACATCGAAGAAATGTACAAAAATGATGCTGATTGGGAAAGCGATATTGAAGAGGCTCTGACCTTGACCGAGTACTTTGCCAAATATCAGGGTAAGCTGACAGAAAGCGCCAGCACCCTGGCCGAAGCTTTACAGGAGAAAGATGTAATATGGCAGAAACTAGAGAAGGCCTACGTCTTTGCCAGGATGAAACTAGACGAAGATAACCGGGTCGCAAAGCAGCAAGGTATGCACGACAAGATGAATACCATCATCGCCAAGGTCGCCGCATCAATGAGTTTTTTTACGCCAGAGCTGCTGTCTGCTTCAGAAGAAACACTGCTCTCTTATATCAAAGAAGAGCCGGCGCTCTCTCAGTATGAATTCGTCATCAGAGACGTTCTGCGCGAAAAAGAACACGTACTGCCTGCAGAGCAGGAAAACTTATTAGCACAGATGAGCGAAGTGACAGACGCCACCAATACCATCTTCACTATGCTCAACAACGCCGATATCAAGTTCGGCACCATTATTGACGAAGATGGCGACGAAGTAGAAGTCACCCATGGAAACTACATTTCTTTTATGGAATCCCATGATAGAAATGTCAGAAAATCTGCATTTTCAAACGTTTATGAAGCATACAAATCTCTTGTGAACACAATCTCGGCAACCTATAATTATAACGTAAAGACTGATGTGGTCGGTGCAAGAATCAGACATTACAAATCTGCCAGAAGTGCGGCTCTCTCCAGTGGAAATATCCCGGAATCAGTTTACGATAATCTGATTTCTGTCGTTCATGATTATCTGCCTGTCCTTCACAAATATACTGCACTTCGTAAGAAGGTTCTAGGCGTAGATGAGCTGAAGATGTATGACGTTTACGTTCCTCTTGTGGAAGTTCCAAAGCGTGTCGTTCCATACGAAGAAGCGATTGAGATTATGAAAGAAGGTTTAGCTCCTTTAGGAGAAGAATATATTCAGCGACTTTCTCAAGGTGTAGAAGAAGGCTGGATTGACGTCTATGAAAACGAAGGAAAGACCAGCGGCGCTTACAGCTTCGGTTCTTATGACAGTTTTCCATATATCCTGCTCAACTATACAGATACCCTAAAAGATGTGTTCACCGTGGTTCACGAAATGGGACACTCTATGCACTCCAGCTATACCAGGGAATCCCAGCCCTTCACTTACGGGGATCACTCCATCTTTACAGCTGAAGTCGCCTCTACCGTCAATGAATCTCTGTTAATGCAGCACCTTTTGAAAAAAGAGACAGATCCAGACATGCGCAAGTATATTCTGAACATGTATATCGAAGAGTTCCGCACTACGCTGTTCAGACAGACCATGTTTGCAGAGTTTGAAAACATGACACACAAATACGTGGAAGAAGGCGGCAGCTTAACCGCAGAGTGGCTGTCTGAAGAATATGGCAAGCTGAACAGTGCTTACTTCGGTCCTGCTCTGGCAGAAGATGAATATATCAAATACGAGTGGGCGAGAATTCCTCATTTCTATAGAGGTTTCTATGTCTATCAGTACGCAACCGGTTATTCAGCCGCAACAGCAATTTCCAAGAAAATCTTAGAAGAAGGAACACCAGCCCGTGACGCTTATAAAGAATTCCTAAAGACCGGCAGCAGCGACTATCCTGTTGAGCTGCTCAAAATAGCAGGAGTTGATATGAGCAGCAAAGAACCTGTCGTCATGGCAATGGAAACATTTAAAAAGCTGGTTGATGAATTCGAAAAACTATTGTAATATGGGATTGTTATGAGTAAAAAAATATTTATTTACGCTAACGATAGCGAAACATCAAAGAGAACAGAAAAGAAGTTAAAACAAAAGCTGGATAATTCCGGCTTTGTTTTACTGTCCTCTTACAGTGATGACGCGGACCTTTTGGTCTGCATCGGCGGCGACGGCACCTTCCTGCATACCATACACGAATTCCATTTTCCTACGATGCCCATCATCGGTATCAACACAGGTCATTTAGGATTCTTTCAGGAAATCATGCCGGCCATGTTAGACGACTTCATTTTTAACTACACCCAGGGTAAATACTCTATTCAGCAGCTCTCTACAGTTAAAATAAAGGTCAACGCCGGAGGAACCATTTATGAGCATGTAGGTCTGAACGAAGTGCTCATCAAAGCAAATTCCACCTACTCTATTCATTTGAATATTTCTATCGGCGGCAGTTTTATCGAACGATTCAGCGGTGACGGACTTTTAATTGCAACACCGGCCGGCAGTACGGCATATAACTATTCACTAGGCGGAAGCATCGTGGATCCGCGGCTAAGTATTCTGCAGGTGACGCCCATTGCTCCGATGAATACTACGGCTTACCGGTCTTTTACTTCCAGCATCATGCTGCCGTCAGATTTGTCTTTAGGAATCGTACCTGATATGGACGACTCAAAGCACAAGATATGTGTCGTCTACGATGGTTTTTCTATAGAATACGAGGACATCAAGGAAATCGAGGTTTCTTTTTCCGATATTCAAGTCAATTTGATGCGTTTTGAGAATTACGATTTCTGGACCAAGGTAAAGAGCAAGTTTTTATAATGGTTCTGGTCCCGATTTCTGTAAGAAATCGATGGACAGACCTTATGCTTTAGCGCCCCACGAAAAGAATGAGTGGTCAGGCGCTAGTCGTATAATGGTTCTGGTCCCGATTTCTGTAAGAAATCGATGGACAGACCTTATGCAATCACTCTTTAAGAGAACGAGTGCAGACGAAGTTCGATTGGCTCAGGGCTGACTGCAAATGGAGCTGCCCCAATTTTTTGAAACTAGAAAGGTAATTATGGCAAAATTTGAATACACAGTGACTAAAGAAGACGAAGGAGTTCCTGTCAAAGGGCTCCTTCGGACAAAATTCAGCTTTTCATCCAGGCTGCTGACAAAATTGAAGTACCAACATCTGGTTTTTTTAAACGGCGAGGAGGTTGCCGGTTGGATTACGCCTCAAATCGGCGACATTCTCTCCATTAAGCTGCCAGAAGAAAAAAGTGATTTCCCTGCGGAAGATATACCTATTTATCCAGTCTTTGAGGACGATGACCTGTTGATCTTAAATAAACAGCCAGGCGTTATCGTCCACCCGACTAAGGGACATCCCCTTCACACCATTGCCAATGGCTTGATGAAATATATGCAAGACACAGGACAGACATTTAAAATTCGCTTTGTCAATCGTCTGGATATGGATACGACTGGTCTTTTGATCGTGGCCAAAAACTCCCATTCTCAAGATGACTTGACAAAACAGATGAAAGCAAACACCATAGAGAAACGTTACATAGCCATAGTAAACGGCATTGTCAAGGAAGACGCATTTACAATCGATCTTCCTATCGGCCGCCCAGATCCGGAGAATGTGGCTCGCGGCGTCATGCTGGAAGGTGGATACCCTTCTGTGACCCACGTCAAAGTGTTGGAGTCTTTTCCAAAGGGCAAGGGTTACACCATGGTGGAGCTGCTGCTG
Source organism: Emergencia timonensis (assembly GCF_900086585.1). Taxonomy (GTDB): domain Bacteria; phylum Bacillota; class Clostridia; order Peptostreptococcales; family Anaerovoracaceae; genus Senimuribacter; species Senimuribacter timonensis. Next base: position 1,615,348 of record NZ_FLKM01000009.1, on the reverse strand, counting down.
GAAACTGGCAGAACACATCAGATCAGAGTCCATATGTCCCACATCGGTTATCCTCTCGTAGGAGATTATCTTTACGGAGGAGAAGCTCCATGGCTCCTAGACAGACAGGCTCTGCACGCCTACAAACTATCTTTTAACCACCCGGTAACCGGCAAACGTCTGACCGTAGAAGCGCCTCTGCCCCATGACATTCAGGAAGTCATTAAAAAAATAAAATCTTGACAAGCTGGTAGAATTAGGTTATTATAAAAAAACTGTGAGGGAGTAGTTTGCACATCTGTGTGGTACGTCAACATACTGACCGCAAGGTCTGGCTTATCTTAAAAAACGAGACTCATGTATAGGGATCACTCTATACATGAGTCTTTTTTTGAACAATTTTTGGAGGAAACTATGGGAATTATTGAATTACTATTATTAGCAGCAGGATTATCAATGGATGCATTTGCGGTTTCAGTCTGTAAGGGGCTGTCCGTAGAAAAAACTGAAGTCAAGCACATGGCAATTGCAGGTATCTGGTTCGGTGGATTCCAGGCCCTGATGCCAATCATCGGTTACTTCCTCGGCAGCACATTCATGAAGTACATATCTGCCTTTGACCATTGGGTAGCCTTTATCCTTCTATTTTTGATTGGTCTCAACATGATAAAAGAATCCTTTGCGGCAGAGGAAGAGGCCGTAAGCAGTTCTTTTGCCTTTAAGACCATGTTGGTCATGGCAGTAGCAACCAGTATCGACGCTCTTGCAGTTGGAATTACCTTCGCCTTTTTGAAGGTGAATATTTTCTTGTCTGCTGCCCTCATCGGCATCACGACCTTTGCCTTTTCCGCTGCCGGCATCAAAATCGGCGGCATCTTCGGCTGTAAGTTTAAATCAAAGGCAGAATTAGCCGGCGGCATCATCCTCATACTCCTCGGAACTAAGATCTTGTTAGAGCATACAGTTTTTGCATAGAACCTCGTCCTCAGAGCAGCTCACTGAGACGATTGATATCAAGGTCATGAATTTCCCTTTCAGTTATGGTAAAAAAAGCGTCTCGTTCCATCAGCTTCAGTTCTTTATTCAGAGAAGAACGGCTGACATGAAGCATGTTGGCCAAAATGGACTGAGAGGACGGTAAGGTAATGGTCTCACCTATGGTGATGTTGTGCATCCCTGTGATCCAAAAAGCGATTCGTTCCCTGATGGTATGGTAATTGAGACAGTTGAGAAACAGTTGATTTTTCAAACCTCGATGGGATATGTATAAAATCAGCGAATACATTAACTGCGGATCAGCGGCTAGCATCTCTTCCATCACATTGACAGGCACCCATACGACTTCTGACTTTTTTACCGCATAGAGGTCATAAGTATAATGCTGTCTGCCCGAAAAGTAAAGAAATTCAGGAAAAATGTCTTTTACCTGAAAATAAGTATGGCAAAGTTCCATACCGTTCACTGTATCATTGACGGCTTTCAAAATACCTTTCGTTACAATTCCAAAATGTTCGATGGGTGTCCCCTGCTGTTGAATACATGCAGCCGACTGATACGTTTTGTGAATAAAGTACGACCGATAAGCCTTATTGTCCAGGCAGCGGTCTGCAAAAGGTACATGATACTCATTACCTCTGATAGAAAAATAATCTCCCATAAAAACCTCCCTCAGTGGTGTTCGTCACAGTTTCTGATCTTGCTTTAGATACTGCAAAGAGGGCTGATTTTCACAGCCCTTTTTTGCATCACTTTCAACTTTGATATCTTTATTAAGCAAACGGTTTATCCAGGATATCGCACAGATCGTCGTAATCCTTTTCTCCGTTAAATCTCAATAGTTCTTTCCCATCCTTAAATACAGTGACAACCGGGATACCGCCTATATGATAGGTATCTACCAGATCTGCATTTTGATCTACGTCCACGTAACGCACTTCGTATTGTTCTGCAAATTCTTCCCGCAGGGCTTCTTCCAGAACTGGATGCAGCGCCTTGCAATGGGTGCAGCGTTCCGCTCCAAACAATACGAGGACAGGCTGTTCCTTGACCTTCAGCACATCTTCGTTCCAATTTGACATGGTTACTGGCTTAAAGAAGGAAGTGTCTACAGAGAACACTTTTTCTCGTTTTGTCACATCTTCTTCATCGTCCGTCGCGACGCAAAGTGCCACATCTTCATAATACGGCAAAGTGCCTTCCACATCAATCACTTTTTTCGCACCAAAAGCTCCAGCCCCTGGAACACGGTAAGTGATATTATCAATCGGTTTGATTTCAACTTCTACCGGCTTCGGTTCCTGCGGCACATAGCTGTAAGGGTAGCGATAAGCACGATAGATCATGTTGTTCTTCGGACCCTTCTCGTTGTGGGTGTAGTACGGCGAAATCCACTCCCAGACGATTTCGTGGTCCGGCGTCACCTCAATCAGACGGCCATCGGAACCTTCGTCGATCAAAGTATTTCCGTTCGGCAGGCGCTGGGCGCTGCTGACATAAGGACTGTAGAATTTACTTGCATCTGTAGGAATCGCATGCCCCAGTTCTTTCGGAGTCAATTTCCACACGATCTCCAGAGTGACAGGATTGAACTCCAATACCCTGCTGTAATCTCGCAGTGCATTCTTGCTGCCGATGGCTGATGATGGATTTGGAACACCATAACCGCCCCAGCCGCCGTTGTCGAATACCAATAGATTCCCTTCTCCCGGCAGTCCTTTCGGAATCATATGGAAATGGTGCTGACCGATGATCCAGCCCAGCTTTTTCAGCTCTGGTGACGCGTTGAAATCAGGTCCGATGCGCCAGACGATGGCGCCGCTTTCCTTATCGATGATGGCCAGGATATTGGCTTCACGACAGTCAAAGATGATATTCTCCGGTTTAAAGCGCTGATCGCCCTGGTCATACCATTTGTTCGGTCCCAAGTAGCTCATGCAGTTGATGTGCAGGTAATCCCCTACTCCGCCGTCGGAGGAGCGCATGTTGGGATCACGGAAGAGCACGTTCTTCGCCGCTTCGTCGAAGCCCATCTCGTCAAAGTGATCGCTGGCAGACCACCTCCAGAGGATATTGCCATCCCAGTCCACTTCGATCATAACGTCATCCAGCAGCTTCTTATCAGAAATCTTCGGATTATGTATGGTCTGGTGACAGAGAATCAAGGTGTTCCCTGACAGTGGCTCGGCATCCATTTCCGGTACATAATACCCGACTGGGTTGCCCTCTCTCTGATAGTCGTGATGCTGACGAGCCATAAACCGGTGGTCGCGTCCAGGGTCGTCGATTTCTTCCAGGTGATCGAATTCCCATACGATATTGCCATCGTAATCGATTTCAATCAGATTGACACCGTCCTGCATACCGTAATCTGGATGACGGTAGCCGGAAAGCCCCATGACATATCCGCCTGGAAGCAGTTTTGGCGGCATTGCATGCATGTTCCAGCGGCGGATTTCATTGCCGTTCATGTCGAACAAAAGCACCCCGTCGTTGATGAGCGGAACGATCGTATAGCCGTTCCAGCATTTTTCTGGGTTATACACGGTTACTCCGTGTGGAAAGATAAGTGGCTGTCCCATAGTATTCTCCTCCTTAACATGATATCATAGACAAACAATCGTCTGCAGGCTTTACCTCGATCAATTTTCCATCTCTGTAAAAGGCTGCCGACACTGTCTGTTCTACACCTAAATTTTGATACAGCAGGCTTTGGCGCGTGATATCCTGACGATATACCTTCCATTGTCCACTAAGCTGCTGCTCCAGTTCTCCCGCTTTCTCAATCTCCTCATTACGATAAGGATTATAAAAGAGAAAGACGATATTGCCTGAATCCTCGCTGAGGATCCCCTGTATCTGATTCAATTCCTTCACATAACGCTCAGAGGCAACTGCTGCCACAGCGCCATTTGCTGCAGAAGTAACTACCTGCCTCAAGAAAGTCTGCGTACAATCACCTACAGCATATAGACCGGGCAGACTGGTTTCCATCTTTTCATTGACCTGTATATAACCGCTGTGATCGCAGGTCACCAGATCACGAACCAGATCCGTCTGAGGAACCATGCCGACAAACAGGAACAGCCCTTCACTAGGAACCTCTCTCTCTTCGCCAGTATCCACTCGCTTTAACACAAGGGATTCTACATGATCATTCCCTTTAATTGCCGCTACTGTCGTATTCCAGATAAATCCAATCTTCGGATTCTTATATGCATGTTCTGCCGCTACTTCGTTGCAGTCCAGATGTCCTTCCTCATGGAGCACGATGATGGAAACCTTGGAGGCAAAGCCAGTCAGATAATCTGCCTCTTCCACCGCCTGGTCGCCTGATCCCAGCACATAGATTTCCTTTCCCTTGAAAAACTCTGCGTCACAGGTTGCGCAGTAAGCGACGCCGTGGCCGGTGAATTCCTTTTCGCCCTCAATTCCCAGCTCTCTCGGCTTGGTCCCTAAGTCCAAAACGACGCTGCGGGCTAGAAAGTCACCTCTCCGCTTGGTGCTGACGGTAAACAGATCCTCTTCTTTTTTTATGCCAGTCACTGTGGTTCGTTTTAACTCTACTGTCGGATGGCTCAAGGCATGTTCGTGAAATCTTTCCATCAGATGCTGTCCGCTGTCTACCACTGTCCCGGGATAGTTGCGAACCTCATAGGTATCATTGATTCTGCCGCCGTAACTCCCCTTCTCCAGAAGTAAAGTCTGGCGTTCTGATCTTCCGGCATAAATTGCAGCGGATAAACCAGCCGGACCGCCTCCGACAATAATCAGATCGTAAATTTTCTCCATACTCTCATCTCCTAAATCCTTTTATTTATTTTTCTATCCCCTGCCAGCACCCAGAATATACAAACTCCGGTTAGAATCAGGCAGTAAAACGCTGTGCTGAAAACTTGAAAAGGTGTAACATGGGGTAAAAAGCTGTTATTTTGTACTATTTCATTGATAATGGTTACGCTTCCCATGACAAAAGCGCTGTTAATGGGAATGATTGAACTGACGTTGGTGGCACCTGCCATCAGGAGGATGCTTCGCCGCTCCGGCGTAATATTGCTGGCCTGGCCGATGCGGTCTGCTGCATCACCGAACATGAGTATCGACGGTAATACGCAGCCTGCCAGCAGAACATTGATGATCATCGTGCAGGCCATCAGTACCGATTCCGCGCCTCTCTTTGTTTTGGTGAAGTCTCGTGACAAAATGAAATCGCAGCACTTCTCCAGCATGCCGCCGTCTACTGCAACCGCAATCAGACCATAAAGCAAGATCGTGGATACTGTTACATCCAACATGCCGTAGATGCCTTCAAAGATCACGCCAGTTAACGATCCCGTTTCATAATCTATATCGACGATATCAGAAAAGCTGAACAGCCCACTGACGAGCCCAATCAAAAGCCCTGTCACAATGCCAAAGGATAATCCCATAAACAGATTTCTTGTTTTGAAGCAGATCGTCAAAAGAACTACAATCGGGATCAGCATCAAAAGCCCTGCGGCTTGAGAATAATTTCCAATCTCATTGATATCGCCAGGGTTCCCGTTAGAAGCGCCAAAGAAATAGTAAATCAATATGGAAACCGCGCCAGCCGCCAGAATATACGGCGTTCTCTTTTTCATGGTATTTAGGAGATCTGCCGGTCTGCCAGTAGCTTTGTCGTGCTGAATCATGATGGTGGTATTGATGACCTGCGAGCTGGGCGAAAGTGCATCTCCGAAGAAAATGCCGCTGATCAAGGCGCCTGTCAGCATAGCCGGACCTGCTCCCAGCAAAATTCCAGGCGGATAAAAAATCGGAATGACCGCAAACAGCGCTGCAATGGGCGCGCCTGCCCCCATGGATATGATTGCAGATGCGAGAAAGCTGAAGACGACGAAACCGCTGCCTTCGATTCCCAGACGCAGACTGAGCCAGACAAATCCTCCGCCGATGTTTCCCGTACTCATCACTTTTGAAAAAATACCGATGATCAGGAAAATAAAAATTAAACGCGCATTTGCATATTGAGCAAGACCGTGAATAACGGAATCCCAGTACTTACTTCTGTTCTTGCAGAGGAAAAACCCTGTAATTAGGGAAAGCATTGCGGAGAAAATCAATCCCTTCATCGAATAGTAGTGAAAACCAATGGAAAAGACGCCGCCAAGGAAAATATAAAGACAGAAGGGCAGCATTGCAAAGACTTGACTTTTCCAGAAAATCAATTTCGGCTTTTCATTCATGATGACCACCTCCAGGCAAAAGGCCTTGTTTAGTTAAAATTATAACAGGGATATTGTTTTATACCTGTCAGCGTGCCGACACTTTTATTATTTTGTTTAAAAAATAACAGAGACCCTCTAAACTATGTCAGCACTGAGAGGGAGATGTCTGTGTATAGGCAACAAAAAGAGCAAGCTTTCAACAAAGAAAAGCTTGCTCTTTAAAGTTCCGTATTTTTATTCTTCTAGCCTTGCTCCGCATCCGCCGCAAAAAAGTGTCCCCGGCGGATTGCTCTGCCCGCAATGGCAGCAAAAAATCGGCCGCTCTTCTGGGCAGCACTCCTGACAGGGCGGCTCACACTGTTCTGACTGCAGCCTCTCTATCTCCCGTCTGGCAGCCAGTATGCAGTGATACAGTTCACTGAGTTCGGGATCCGGCTTCATGCCGTTATCCAGTCTGTTCACTATCACTTCACCAATTTGGCAGGTAAAGTCCTGTATTTTCTTTTCTTCACGGTTCACACTGATTGCGGTCTTCCCACTTTCAATCGCACTGCAGGCTTTCTCTGTCGCAGTATTTGCAAGGTCGTTCAGCTTGTCGAAAAATGCCATATCCATTTACCTCCTAATCCTTAAACATGCGATGAATTTTACTTTACTGGGTCCAGATACTGTTTTTCGTAATAAACCTTCATCGCTTTGTATTCATCAGCTTCTCGGTCAAAGACTTCGCTCTTATGAGTGTCCAGACTCTCTCTGATAATCCTCTGATGGAGATGCATGGAAATATTGATACAGTGATCTGAGATTCTTTCCATATTTGTCAGAACTTCTATGTATGAGATGCCGCCTTCCGTCGTACAAGCTCCAGTCTGCAGCCTGATAATTCGTTTTGACTTCAGCGTATCCACCATATCGTCAACTACATCTTCCAGAGGACCTATTTTGTGACATACACTTTCTTTTTCCTGCTGATAAGCAGTAACTGTGGTGTCAAGCGCTTCACCTACAGCCCTTGACAAGAAATTCAGCTCAAAGAGAGCGTCTTTTGAAAATCCAATCTCCTGTTCCATATTATATTCCGAGACTTCAAGAAGGTTCATACAATGATCCCCGATTCGCTCAAAATCACCTACCGTATGCATAAATTCCGTAGCCAGTCGGTTGTCCTCTCCGACCAAATGCTGCTCCGTAATCTTAACAAGATATTCCCCTAAGACGCTTTCCGTCTTGTCCAGAAAGCTTTCGTTCTCTCTGATTTTTTCGGCACTGAGCGGATCGTGCTGGTACAAGCAGGCTGTACAAAGCTTATAGTTTTCCATCACTGCATCTGTCATGGATACCATAACTTTTTTGCATTGCTCCAGCGCCACAGATGGATTCTGTATAAAGATGGGGTCCAGCAACGCCAATTCTTCGTCTATCTTTGATACGTTTTTGTCTTTGACTACTTTCTTAGCAAAGGTAATCAGTATATTAATACAAGGCAGCATGACGATACAAGTCACCAAGTTAAAAAGCGTGTGGAAGTCAGCAATTCGCCCTCTGTTTACGGGCTCGTCCCAAAAACTGAAGCCGATTATCCCTTGATAAAGATAGATTGCAGTTAAAAAGAGGATGGCTCCCGCAATAGACATGGTGATGTCAATGCAGACGGCTCTTCTCGAATTCTTGTTGGTTCCAATGCTGGCGAGCAGAACAGTCACACATTTGCCGATATTCTGTCCGATGACGATAGGCGCCGCCATGGAAAAAGTAATCGCACCTGTTGCCGACATAGCCTGCAGCACGCCGACAGAAGCAGAAGAGCTCTGCAGCAGAACAGTCACGCACATACCGGCAAGTACGCCGAGCACCGGGTTAGTCAGCACTAAGAACAATTCCATGAATTCCGGAGAGCTTGCCAGCGGTTTGAAACTGGACTCCATCATGCTCATTCCGATAAATAAGATTCCCAGCCCTACTGCAATGCCGGCCTTATCCTTGGTCTTGTTCTTTTTAGAAATAAGCATTACAAATGCGCCTATGACAACGCAGATAGGCGCAAATGAAGCTGGTTTCAGCATTTGAAGTATGAGATTATCATTGTTGATATCACCCAGTCTCAAGATCTGGGCGGTAATCGTCGTACCGATGTTGGCACCCATGATGATTGGTACAGCTTGCATCAGTTTGAGAATTCCCGCATTGAGAAAGCCGATGACCATGATGATGGTGGCCGATGAACTCTGAATGACGGCCGTTACGCCTGCCCCCAACAGAACCCCCTTCCCCCGGTTGCTAGTCAATTTCTCTAAGGTCTTTTCCATCTTGGCTCCGGCAAATCTTTCCAAAGACTGCCCCATCAATTTCATTCCGTAAAGGAATAAACCAACGCCTCCAAGCATCGTAAGTAGTGATTGTAAATCCAATGTTTTTCTCCATACGTAATTTTGTCGTTAGGACAATTATACTATATTATCCACTGTCTTTTCAACTAAAGTGTCAATTTTTTCAAAATTCATGTTTCTAACGTACATTTTTTCTACCAGATCGTGATTTTCTTTTGCTCTTGACAGAGCGGAAATACTTTCATTCAGCATCATACTGTAGAGTTTTGATAGCTTCTCAAGGATGCCGGCATTCTTTTCTGCATAATAAGCGCTGAGATAATCGTTGATATCGATCATGGTGATTTCACGACGATCCTCTTCTCCAGTGTAGATTTCCCACGGCTCCAGATCATGCCATTTGTTGGTAGTCGTGAAGGCCACGCCGATTTCCGGAATCAGCAAGTGCTCGATTTTTCTCTTTGGATCCATCGGGCAGTAATAGGCTTCTACATCAAAACCTCTGTAGACTGCGCCATCCAGCAGAATATTCATAAAGCTGGTATTGCTGTATCCTTCTGGCACATTGATTAAGTAAATTTTCTTCATCGTCTGCAGCAGGGACTTCACATAAGAAACGGTACCGTTTGGTGTGATGCCCGTAGCAAAGAATCGTTTGATGTTTCCAGCTTTAATGGAAATATCGTATTTCTTATACTCCCTTGCGATAATATCTGCAGCCAACTTGTAAATCTCTGATATTTCGATTCCTTCATCGGTGATATTTGAAAGATTGTCATAAATACACTTTGCCGACGCCATGTAGTTATAAGCGATCTTATACCATCTGGAACACTCTTCATTGTAACTGATGATATCTTCTTTTTGATCTGCGATTTTCTTGTCATTCCAGAAATCACCGAAATTAATGATGGAATCAACCGCTCCTGGTGTAATCGGATCGATGATATGCGGGCTGGTTCCGTCAATAAATGCAATTTTTTTATCTGTAACAACAATCCCATCAAGGGAATTTTCATCGGCAGAACAATGTAAAAAATCGACGTTTTCTCCAGCTTCTGCAAGGCGTTCTCCTACCTTCGTTAAAAAAGTAGATTTGCCCGTACCAGGGCCGCCTTTAATGCAGATTATTTTTTCAGCTTCTCTTTGACCGAGAATATATCCATAGTAAGAAAAAAATCCCTCAGGTGTGTTATTTCCAGGGAAATAGTGACGTTCAATAGACAAATTCATTCCTCCATTCCTTTTTCTCTATTTATAATATGTGCGCTTGCTTGTCAGTTGTTACAGCAAAGAAAAAAACGCTCTGCGAATCTCTCACAGAGCGTTTTCAAAATGCTAGTTAAAAGTTGTAGTTATCTTCTGAGAACTGTGGTTTTGCTACCAAATTGCCGGTGACCAGATCGTAAAATGCGGTTCTAGCCGTATATAGGTAGGCCATGACGAACATATTTGGAATGTCAAAAATCACAGTTAAAATGATACCCATTATACCGCTGTTAAAAAATGTGTAAGGTATAAAGGTTCCAGGAATGGCGGCGAGAATCAGCCAGCCGATAAAGGACAGGCACAGGCAGAAAAACTTGCTCTTATTTCCATTCATCAGATATTTCGTCTCATTCATGCATTCCATAATTCCCTTTTCAGGATGGTCTGCCAGGACGTAAAATGCCTGGCTGTAACGAACAGCTGCAATGATGCCAGGTACGAGGAACAACAGCGACCATAGGAATGTAAAAAAACCGACCACAATCATCAGACCAAAAGCCTTGATGAAGTATTCAAATCCGTTAAAAATATATCCCGGATTGATGTCCTTCTTTCTGAAAAAAGCAAGCATAAAGCTGCACAATCCCAGGGTAAAGGCACCGATCAAAATAGTCGTATATAGGTTCGCTACATAAGAAAGGGCGATGTTTTGTTCCAAAATTTCGTTATAGTAGTACATTGACGCACTGGGCAACAGCATTGCCAATAGCGCTGGAATGGTTGACGTCATCACATAATACACAAAATATCCCACAACCACCATCGGCCAGCTTCCCCTCAAAGCATTTCTAGCGATTGCTCTGATCTCCGAAGATGTTTCTCTTACTATAATATTATTCATCTCTAAACTCCTTATTTTAATACTAACAAAAATATTATATAATAATTACGGAACAAATACAAATGAAATCGGAGAATTCACATGTTAAAAACCTTAATCATCACCTCCCATGTAGAAAAGCTGGAGCAAATCGACATAGATTTTACGACTTTTGATACCATCATCTGCGCCGATGGCGGATATTTGATTGCCAAGAAGTTAGGCCTTGCACCCAACATTTTAATTGGAGATTACGACTCTATGGACCAGCCTGATGACCTCAATGTCATCAAGCTGCCTATGGAAAAGGATATGACCGACAGTGAGGCCGCCATAGACCTGGCCGTATCTGAAGGAGCAGGACACATTACCGTATTGGGCGGCCTCGGCGGACGTTTTGATCACACTATGGGAAATATGGGGATGTTGGCGAAATACTGCGGCAAACTGGATCACATGGCCTTTGTGGACGGTCAGAACTATGTCTTTATGACAGAACCAGGTACAATCAAAATACCAAGAAACCGATATCCTTTTTTAGGTCTCATCAGTTACGGTGACAATGCCGCTGGTGTCACTCTGCGAGGTGTAAAATACCCTCTGACGGATTACCACCTTACGAATACTACTACTTTAGGGGTAAGCAATGAAATCATCGCGAAAATCGCTTCTATTACCTTTACCAGTGGAAAACTTCTGATCGTCCTGTCAAAGGATGCTGACCAATAGAAAGGGCTGCTGTATGTTTGAAAATTTACAAGGATTCTTTGCGTCCACGACTGGACAAATGATTACCGTCGGTATGATCGTCGTCTTCTTCGCTTTGATACTGATTCCTGGCAAGGGGCAAAAAAGCAAAAAACCAGACGCTAAGGCTCTGACCGTCTCTGCCTTAATGGTTGCGCTGGCCATGGGACTCAATCAGCTCACCTTGTTCAGGATGCCTCAGGGAGGAAACATCACCCTCTTATCCATGCTGCCCATCGCTATCTGCGCTTACCTGCTGGGAACCAGACGCGGCATCATGGCCGGCATCTGTTTGGGTCTTCTGGATCTCATCTTCCATTCGTATGTAATCCATCCTGTACAGTTTCTCGTGGACTACCCTTTCGCCTTTGGCGCCCTGGGTATCGGCGGTATCTTGCGGGATCATAAAAATGGATTGGTAAAAGGATACCTTCTCGGCTTATTTGGAAGATATCTGTGCGCTGTCTTCTCCGGCACCGTCTTTTTTGGAGCCTATGCGCCAGAGGGATTCAGCCCGTTGACCTGGTCCGTATGGTACAACTTAACCTACTTAGGTATAGAAGGAATCATCACCGTGATAATAATTTCTCTTCCACCAGTAAAGAAAGCGTTAGAAGGGTTGAAAAAACAAATGTAAAATGTTATATTATTAACAATAGAATATTTTTCTAAAAGAAAGGGAGACTTGAAAATGTACGAGAATATCAAATATGAAGTAAGCGAAGGTATCGGATACGTTACTATCAACAGACCAAAAGCTCTAAACGCACTGAACATGGATGTTTTAACAGATCTCTATGCTGCATTTACTGAAATTGAAGCTGACGAGACAGTCAAAGCTGTTATCGTCACAGGAGAAGGAAAAGCTTTTGTCGCCGGTGCTGATATTGCGCAGATGAGTCAGCTCAACGCCCTCGAAGGACGTGAAATGATGATTATGGGCCACAAGGTTATGAATTTGATCGAAGCAGTTGAAAAACCTGTTATCGCTGCCGTTAACGGCTTTGCTTTGGGCGGCGGATGCGAACTGGCTATGGCCTGCGATATCAGAATCGCTTCCGAAAAAGCAAAATTTGCACAGCCAGAAGTAGGTCTCGGCATTATCCCTGGATTTGGCGGAACACAGAGACTGGCCAGACTCGTCGGCAAAGGCATGGCAAAATACATGATCATGACAGCCGAAATGATTTCAGCAGCCGAAGCTTATAGAATCGGCCTGGTTGAAAAAGTGGCCGCTCCAGAAGAGTTAATGGACGAGGCTGTTAAGGTAGCAAAGACGATCGCTTCTAAAGCTCCAATTGCCATCGCAACAGCGAAAAGCGCAATCAACAACGGCTTTGATATGGATATGAAATCGGCAAGTAAATTTGAAATCGAAACCTTCACAGCCGCCTTTGGTTCAGAAGATAAGACAGAAGGAATGGCTGCTTTCTTAGAGAAAAGAGCGCCGGAATTTAAGAACAAATAAATTACATAAAAAGGCTCCGCTGTTAGCCGTAGTCCCATAGGGACATTTTCCTAAACTACGGCTAAGCGGTGCGGTATTGGGCAGACAGTGAATTTTCGCTGTCTGCCCTTTGCTGTTTCTAAGCGACTTCTTGCTGTTCTCTTGTGGCAGGTTGTGTTATTTCCTATGTTAAGGTGCTGATTTCTGCGTTTTTTTGGGCTACAATCGGTTCAGTTACCATCGGTAGGGTATAAGTCCTACCAATCGCCACAACCTCCGACACGGGGGCAGTTTGTGGCGACACCGGCGAAATTGCTGGCTCGGTGCGGTAGGCTATTAGCATGATAGCAGTAATAGCTACTGCTGTGGTTGCTATTGCAATTTTATTTTTATATTTCATCGTCTTTCACCTCCATTTGGCATAAAAGAGTGCCCACAGTTTTGAGAGTCAATCTCAGCACTGTGGGCATCGTAAGTTTGTAATTCAGTTGTCATTTCAAAGCCTAATTTGAAACCTTGGATAAAGCTTGATTTTGTTTGATAGTTGCAAATCATTTCTAAAGCATCAATGATTCTCAGTACAATTTTTCGATCTTTTTTGGATAGATGGTCAATCAGTATTTTATGATTTTCCTCTATGGAAGATTTTAGCTCTGGCAGTTGCAGTGGTGTGAAGAATTCATGGTATAAGTCTTCTAATCTTTTTGGCATGGTCGCACCTCCTTTGTAAGCACAAAGGATACCACAAAAAGATGAGAATAGCTAATATATTTTTTAATTAGATTAACGATGTAATTTTTTCAATAAGAATATAAACGGTTGTTGCTAAATAGTGCGGTTGCAAATCATCTTGTAAAGTATGTAACTGCCTTGCTCGTGTAATGGCGTCAATAATTTTTTCTTTTGTATAATGATCGGAGTTAATGTGCTTTTTATCTTTTAAAGGAAATTCAAGTGTTCGTAACCTATCTCTAAAATGAGATGTGGGTTCGTAGTTGTGTACATCTGTTACTGCATACCTTTTATCCTCATCAGAGCAATCATCATGATGTAATAACAGCCATATTTCAAAAAATGGATTACTTACAGCATAATTATAATTTTTTTCTTCACATAGCGCTATTGCTTCATTCCACTCATCCAATAAAGTTTTGCCCTGATTTATAATTGTATTTGACCAGTTATTGTCTACATCTGTTACAATCCAAAATTCATCTTCAGGATATTTTTCAAATTCATACTTTTCTGCATTTTTCGCTTTGAAGCTTTCGATTCTCTGAACTAATTGTTTTGGACGAGTTTTGCTTAACAACTCGACTTGTTCTTGGGTTCTGCAATTATGTCGAGTATGAACTTCGTCTTCGGCAACAGAAATAAACTTAATTCGACTTCTAATCTCACTAAAAACATCAGTAACAATTTGAAAATATTCTTCTTCTGTAACACTTCCCTCACAAGACAAGAAGATGATCTTTTCTGTAGATGGTCTCTGTGATCTATAAGGATTTTCAGGGGTAAATGGAATTCTACTTGTGATAAGGGGCATTACAAATCCCCCCTTATCACGGGCACTGCACCAAACCTTCCATTCAAATATGCTTTAAGAGTATCTTGACCTTCTTGCACATTAAAATCCGATAATGGTTTAAGTTTAGATTCACCCAATGTATTCTTTTCAACAAACCAAATTTCATCTTTTCTGAAATCATTTAGATTCAACAAACTAACATCGTGTGCAGTGAAAATAATTTGATTCAATGTGTTTTCAGATTTACAAATAAACTCATTCAATAAGTGTTGAGAAAGTTTAGTGTGCAAACTTCTATCTATTTCATCAACTAAATAAATTACAGAACTTTTTTTATCCATAGCGAATAAAATGGGGAGCAAGTCTAATAATCGTTGCGTTCCATCTGACTCTTCATCAATATTAAACTTTATGGTTTCGCCATTCAGCTTATGATCGAATTTTATCTGTACCAAAACAGTTCTCTTTTGTTTGTTTTCAGAAAAAATAAAGTATTTTCCGTTAAGGTTTACGATACCATTTTTTATTTCTTCAACTTTATCAATTATTTCTTGGGGGAGATCAATTTTTTCTGAAAACTCACGAAAGTCAATTTGATCACTAACTACAGAAATATCAAATACACCGGTATCTAATCTGTGTAGGCTATCAGCAATAAACTTCCGGAACTCTGAATCTTCTTGCATACGAATTGGTAGCCCTTGAATTGTCGTTGATGGAAAAATTATTTGCAAGCCTTTAAACCACTCTACGATTGTTTCAGCTTTTTTTATTCCATTGTCATGAAGTTTATATAAAAAAAGCTGGTTTTTTTGATTTTCTTGTATGCTATCCTTTAGCACTTCAGCCAACTTACGTTCCTTAGAATCTTTTCTTGCAAACTTAGACTCGATATCTATTGTTGTTTTACCATTTGTATCGGTAACTCTGGTAAACAATGGTACAAAGTCTTTTTCCGTTAAAATCATTAGCCACTCTTCGTAAATTTGTTTGCGGTCTAAAGTGAATCCATACTCATAAACTTCCTCATTCAAATAGAACATGAACTGAAATGTAGAAATATTTCCAATATCTAAAAATTTTCCCTTAAACTGATTGACCCCAGTGTTTTTTCCGCTTTTTTGTCCCTCTACAATATAATCTCTTGCAAAGTCGATCGATTCAACAAATGTGGATTTTCCTGATGCATTTGGACCAAAAAATCCAGCTCGACGAAGAACTTTCCAATCTCCTGCCTTAGTTTTTATAGTTTTTAAAAAACGTTCTTCAACATCATTTTGCAAAGGCAACATTGAGAACTCAATAGTATGACCTATTGACTTGAAATTGCTTACGTTATATTTTAAGAGCATTATATCCCTCCGTTCATATTATTTTCAACTCTTCCAAGCGTATGCTCATTGATTCTTTAGACACCTTGAAAAAGTCACATAAGTATTTTATTAATTCATCTTTTTTTGCCTGTTTATCTGTGCTGTTAAATAAGTTCATTTGCTGAGAGTAATTCTTTTCAAACTCAGCTTTCTTTTGTTTCATAAGCTTTGGTGGCATTAGGAAGCAGGCGGCAAAATGGTCTGCTTCTTTTTCCGGTTCGGGTTTATTATTGCCAAAAAGCACATCTTTATTGCAAATAATTGCCCCATCATGCAATGAGTGTGCTAAAAAGTGGTGTCCTAACTCATGGGCAATCGTAAAGTTTTTACGTGGTGTGTATAGATTTGAATTTACAAAAATGATTTTCGTATTTTCAAGCACTATATAAACACCGCAAAATTCTTCATCATCTTCATTAAGCTCTTTAAATTTTATGCCACGCTGTTTCATTATATCATCAAACAATTCTACAGGTGGTCGATTTAAGACATTACATTCTAAAATTCCATCGACGAATTTCGCTATTTGATTACGTCTTTTCCAGTCCATCAGCTTTCCTCGCTTGCAAGCTTCATAGCTTCATCTGCAATTCTTTGCCATGTAGCTTCGCTCATTTTACCACGGGCGGCAGCAGCCAGTAGTGGTTTATGGGTATTAGCTTGCTGTGGCTGAGGAGAGAATACAATAACATTATCCTTTGTTTCTGCCTGCTCATTACTAAATGCCTCTTGTAGCACCGCCTCCATAAGCTGGGAGGCATATTTTTTTGCACTGGTTACTTCTTGTTCAAGTTCATCACACAAAGCCATAAGCTTGTCCACCTTTTCTACAATGCGTTGTTGCTCGGCAAGTGGAGGGAGGGGGATGAGTAGGTTTGATACTTCAGACGAGTTAATGTTTTTTACTCCAGTAGTTGTTCTAATTGGTATTTCAATTGATGATCTTAAAAACCTACAGTTTAACACATTGATTAAAAAACGAGCATCAATCACTCTTTCAAATGTCCGGATTCGAATTAAGTACCCCGCATAACATAATTGGTGCTTAATATTATTTACCAGTGCTGCTCTGCCAACCAAAGATGCACTACCGTTAGATCTAATAATCAATATATCGCCATTTTTAAGTTGATATTCTAACACTTCACTTTCCTTTAACTTGCCGTATTTAAGATCGCCGAGATCTAAACTATTACTCGTCGTGTCAATGTTAGGTATGCGTAGTACAGGTGTATTTGTAGAATTGTAGTCACAAGGTGAAGAAGTACCATATTTTAAATCGCTCAATAAGGTTCCCAATTTACACCATTCCCACCCATATGGCAGAACAAAAGGTTTTTCTTCCTCTGTGATTGGTGGTAGTTCTTTTTGCTTTTTAATTTTCTTTTCGGCAATCAACTTTTCTTTTTCTGCATTTATTTTCTCCAAAAGCACACTTGCTGGCTCATCAGTTGGGTCTTGCTCACATAGCTTGCCCTCAACTGCTTGTTGTAAAATTGCTTGACGGAGAGAGGAAACATATTTTTCTTGAACAGCTATCTCTTCAATAATGCTCTTTGACACTTCTTGCATAGCTTCTATTTTTCCGATTAAAGCTATTTGCCTGTCAATATCTATATAGTGAATTTTATGATTTGACAAAATTTTTCTGTTTATAGCAAGTTTTGATGTTCCTGTTGCTGTGGCAGAAACTATTTTCTCTCTAAATGTGTTGAAGTAATAATAATAAAATCTAAGGTTTAATTTGTCTTTATATTTATTTTTAGGTGTTAATATAAAGCATAGGTCACTTGTGACGAATTTTCCGTTAACATAATGTGTTCTTCCAAGAGAGCCTGATGCACTCATTGCAAAAATTAAAGCCTCACATTCATGTGTGTATTCATTATGTGTTTTCCATTTTTCGCTTGCTGTAATAAAATTATATTCACCCTCAACGCACTTCGAGCTTTGAACAGAACCTTTCTCAATGTCAAACAAATCTCCTATTTTAATCATTGTTTAACACCTCATCAATCTTAAGCATAATATTTTTAGCATTGTCAAATGAGATGTTTAATTTGCCAATCACTTCAGAAATATCTAAAATTTCATCCTCATTCTCTTTATTCGGATTTTTGAAATCAAGATTATAATTTCTTGCCTTAATATCTTCAATGCTTACTTTCCATGCACAATCGGTTTCTTCTCTTTTGCTTTTATCCTCGGCACACCACCATGCTTTTTCAGCTCCAAACTCATCTATCTTTATAGGTTTTGTTTTGGTGTAATTTTTATAACCTTGTGGCAGTTGATGCTCATAAAACCAGATATGCTCTGTTTTGCCACGTTCTAAAAACAACAGGTTTGTGTTAATGCCTGTATATGGTGCAAATACGCCGTTTGGAAGCCTTACAATGGTGTGTAGATTAAATTCACTTAAAAGTTTTTCTTTAATGGTCGTTTTAACACCTTCGCCAAATAAAAACCCATCAGGTAAAACAATAGCTGCTCTGCCTGTTTGGTTTAACTTATACATCAGCAGAACAAGAAATAAGTCTGCTGTTTCCTTGGTTTTATAATTAGTGGGGAAGTTGTCCTGTACACCATCTTCTTCAATCCCACCAAAAGGAGGGTTAGTTAAGATAATGTCCACTTTATCTTTTGCTTTAATGTCTTTTACTGGGTAGCTTAGAGAGTTGTCATGCTTTATTTGCGGGTTGTCTATGTTGTGCAAAATCATATTAGTGGTGCAAAGCATATGGGGTAAAGGCTTTTTCTCTACACCTAATATTGCATTTTGTAGCTTTGCTTCATCATCAATATTCTTTACCTGCTTACGTAAGTGTTCCAAGGCACACACAAGAAACCCACCAGTTCCACAAGCAAAGTCAAGCACTTGTTCTCCAAGCTGTGGGTTTACCATATCCACCATAAATTGAGTAACTGCTCTTGGGGTATAGTATTCTCCCGAGTTACCTGCGCTTTGCAAATCCTTTAGGATATTTTCGTAAATATCATTAAATAAATGGCGATCAGATGCTTTGTCAAAATCAATCTCATTTAGTTTGTTGATGACGCTCCGCATGAGTGTGCCAGATTTCATATAGTTGTAGCTATCTTCAAACAAGGATTTTACAAGCTGGGTTTTAGGGTCACTTTTTTCTGTAAGCTGTAAATCTTTAAATGTTTTAAAAAGATTGTTGTTCACAAAATCTAAAAGCTCGTCCCCTGTAATACCCTCATCGTTTTCAGCCCAATCAGACCACCGCAGACCATCGGGAATAATATATGTGTAGTTGTCGGAAATGGCATCCCACTCTTTTTCTTTAGAGTCGAACACTTTTAAAAACAACATCCATACAAGTTGTGATATTCTTTGTGCATCGCCGTCTACTCCGGCATCTTGACGCATAATGTCCTGCACTGATTTGATTGTAGCTGATATACTCATTTTCTATTCTCCTACGCTACATACAGTTCATTTTCCAGTTCTGCAATAGCTTCCATAAATTTTTTCTTATCTCCAAAGTGCTTTAAAATCTCAACCGGTGTACCGAATTTTGCAACATCTGGCACTTTTAAGACTTCTAAACTTTCTAAATTTGCTAAACCCTCGTCAGCATATTTTTCAAGCAATGTTTCTAACACTTGTCTTGCTGTTTCGCTATACTTGCCAAAGTAACCACGCTTTTTCACGTTGTTTGCTCGTTCTCTGCGAGTCAACGGTGGCATATCAAAGACAACATGACAAATAAGGTCGAATGGGTCTAAATCTTTCGAAACCTCCTCTTTGAGTTCATCAAAGAAAATGCCCTTTTGTTCTAATTCCTCAATAATTGCAGTTTTCTTTTCAGCATTGTTCCAGCACTGCAAAAACTCGTTAAGGCTTGCGTATTCGCTACGAATATTTTTCTTTGTATAGTCCACAAGACTTTCTGTGATTAGCTTTCCGCTTGCATCTAAATACTGCACACGCTCATTGATAACCGACACGGGTACATCGTTCACATAGTATTTCACTCGTTTACTTTCACCATCATCGGTGTCAAAAGTTACGTCCGGCGGAATTTCTTGTTCATCTTCAGGAGGGAAATCTTGTCCATCCTCGGTAACAGGGTCTTCGGTGTCTTCTGTTGGAATATCTCCCTCGGTTTCCTTTACCTTTACAGGTTCACCATCAAAATCTTTATCTGCAAAGAGCTTTGTAACATTCCTAAAATCAATGATTGTGAAATACAGCTTGTCGTGTTCTTCGTTGATGCGAGTTCCTCTACCAATGATTTGTTTAAACTCTGTCATGCTGTTAATGTTGCTATCTAACACAATGAATTTAACAGTATCGGCATCAACACCGGTTGTTAATAGCTTGCTGGTTGTTACAAGAACAGGGTATGGTTCATCTGCTGTCATAAAGTTTTCCAATTCAGCAACACCCTCACTGCCGCTTGTCATTTGAACAACATATTTAGAGTTTTGTAATACTAAATCCTTGTTTTCGTTTCTAAGAGCTTGTGCCATTCTGCCTGCGTGGTCAATATCGACACAAAAAAAAATGGTTTTTGCAAATCGAGAATTGTTCTTCTTTAAAAAGTCTGATACACGTTTTGCTACAAGCTCAGTTCGTTTTTCAAGCACTAAGTTTTTATCATAGTCTTTGATGTTATATTCTCTATCCTCAATTTCGTTGCCATATTTATCTTTTTTACCCTTGGTGGGGCGATAGCCTTCAAGGTCTTTATCTATACCCACACGCACAACTTTATAAGGGGCAAGGAAGCCGTCTTCTATACCTTGTTTTAATGAGTATGTAAAGATAGGCTCACCAAAATACTCAATATTTGAAGTTTGTTTGGTTTCTTTTGGTGTTGCTGTCATACCAATTTGAGTAGCGTTTTTGAAATATTCAAGGATTTTACGCCATGCAGAATCATCTTTTGCACTACCTCTATGACACTCATCCACTATGATTAAATCAAAAAAGTCGGGTGAAAATTCCATATAAGTATCTGCAAAACCCTCTTGACCTGTTACACCTTGATAGATGGCAAAATAAACTTCGTAGGCTTTATCTACTGTTTTGCTTTTGATTTTAATCATTTTGCGGTTGTTACTGTCAGCATTAAAGAATTTAAAATCTTTACGCATTGGGTCATCAACAAGCACATTCCTATCTGCCAAAAACAGTATTCTTTTCTTTGTTCTTGATTTCCATAAACGATATATTATTTGAAAAGCTGTATATGTTTTGCCTGTACCAGTTGCCATGGTTAGAAGAATTCTATTTTGTCCATTTGCAATAGATTCTATAGCACGATTTATTGCATTACATTGGTAATAACGAGGCTTTCTATCATCATTTGGATTAAAATAATAATCCTGTTCTACTATCTTTTCAGATGTTTCTGTTATGCCTTTATACTGCTTATATTTATTCCAAAGTGTATCCGGTGAAGGAAACTGTTCTAAAGTAAGCTCAGCTTGGATATTTGTATCTTTAAATGTCTTATCATAAAAACAGAAACCATCTCCGTTTGAAGTAAATACAAATGGTATGTCCAAAATTTCTGCATAGTTTAAAGCTTGCTCCATACCATCAGCAATATTATGATTATTGTCCTTAGCTTCAACAATAGCAAGAGGTATATTGGGTTTATAGTAAAGGATATAGTCAGCTCTCTTTTGTTCTCCACGCTTAACGGTTTTCCTGCGAACTGTTATTTTACCCTTAGTAAATGACACTTCTTCACGTAGTTGCAAATCCCTATCCCAGCCAGCAGCAAGAATAGCCGGAGTAATATATTTTGTTCGTATGTCTTGCTCAGACATCATTTTTTTGTTCATTATTACTCCTCGCTTTCTTCGCCTTTATGGTTCTCCCATCAAGTGGTTTTTCTGCATTTATTGGGACTAACCAAAGGTTTCCTTTTTTAATTGCACCGTCAATTTTTCCATTATTACAGTAAATAGTGACCATTCTGCCGGAAACATTCCAACGCTCACCAGCTTCTTTTACAGTTAAATATTCAATCAAACGATGCACCTCCAATTTATAGATATTCTATTATATTTCAAAATATAGAAAAATACAAGATGTTTATTTGATAAATTGCGATAAATAAAAAATGAGCAACTGCATATTTAGCAATCGCTCATTTTACCATATTCAATTTGCGTTTCTTATTTTGTCCCTATGGGACTGTGCCTTTACGCGAGAGCCTTTTTTATTGTATAGGACGTTTTTATATCGTATTTAATTGAACGACAAATTCTGTACCCTGTCCCTGTTTCGGCAGTTTTGACAATTCTATCGAACCGTTATGCGCCTCAACGATTTTCTTTGCTAGTGGCAGTCCCAATCCCGATCCATTTTGATTTCTGGCCTTTTCCCCTACTACAAAAGGTTCAAACACGGAATCTTTGATCGCCAAAGGAATCCCGTTGCCGTTGTCGGCTAAAATGATTCTTGCCTGATGATCTTGACTGATTATAGAGCAAAAGAAGGTGGCGCCAGGAGGACTGTATTTGAAGAAATTGCCAGTGATGTTATCATAAACGCGTTTAAACTTCTTCTGATCCAGGTTTACCATAATTTTTTTCTCTGGAATCTCAATTTCCAGCGCATATCCGCCGAGGTCAAACTCATTGTATTTTTCCGCAAAGTATTCTCTCGTAAACTCGCACAAATCCACTTGTTCAAAATGAAAGGTGTTATCCGGATGATCAATCTTTGCATACTCGTGGAATTCATTAATCAGTTCCGTCAGTTCTTCTGATCTCAGATAGATCGTTTCTAAATATTTTTTCTGCTCTTCCGGCGTCGTAACACCGTCACAGATTGCGCCGGCATACCCTTTGATTACGGTAATCGGCGTCTTCAAATCGTGAGAAATGTCTGCAATCATCTTCTGCTTTTCTTCCTGCAGCCTCAGATTTTCATGCTCTGCCAAGTCGAGGGCTTTTGACATCTCGTTAAAGTTATCGCAGATTTCCACAAATTCTTTCGGGCCCTTATATTCAAGTATCGTTCCTTTGTTTCCCGAGGAAATATCCTGCATGGCTTGATTGAGCAGTCTGAGCGGTTTTTTTACTCTGACACTGACCCACAGGGAGAATAGCAGCAGCAATAAAATATATACTGCAAAGAATTCAATAATCAGAGCCAGGAAAGCTTGTCTCATCCGCTTTAGATCGTTGCCGATGGTTTTGGGGCTGAAAGCCAGCAGGGTTCGCTTATTTCCTTCGTCATCTTTAAAATTGCATTTTGACAGCACATATTTCGAGGTAGCGTTTCTCGTCAGCAAGTCATATTCACGGCGCGTCAGTTTCTTCTTGTCCTGATGCTCCGTGGAATAGAGAATGTTGAGTCCCTCGTCAACGACGTACATGACGTTTTTAACCTCCTTTCCAGTAGCGGTATAAATCACACTGGAAACGACCCGATCCGTAGTTCCATCATCGTTTTTGTACTTTTCAATCGTGACCATGGCAAAGTTGTTGTACTCTGATACGTAACTCAATTCGTAATCGGTGTATTTTTCTTTCGCATGCTTTTTGCTGTTAGAATAGATGACGTGATGTTTGTCATCGAGAATTTGTACATATCCCTTGTCGCCTAACAGCTTTTCCACATCAATCTGATTGTATTCTTCTACCTTTGTCTCACTGAACTTTTTTGACAGTTCTTTGATATGAGGAACATTTTGATACTTCCCTGCATTCCAGATTGCTGCGAAAAGCAGCACAAACAAAAGAATGACAAGTACGATAGAAAAAAACACGTACTTGCCCAATATCATAGTTACAAATCTTCCTTTAATACGTTTGTCCTTATTTCTTTTCAATTTTATAACCCAGCCCTCTGATATTTTTTATGTATTGCGGATTCTTTGAATTATCGCCCAGCTTGTCCCGGATTTTTGAGATATGAACGATGATGGAATTCTCATCTGACTCATAGAAATCCCCATTGATGGATTGATAAATCTGCGCTTTTGTAAATACCTTCCCTGGATTTTTCATGAGGAGCGCGAGAATTTTAAATTCTGAAGGAGTTAGAAAAATACTTTCTCCATCCCGCTTTACGGTCATCGCATCCATATCCAACACCAATCCCCCATTCTGCAGTTGAGAGGACACGTCCTTGACTTCATATCCGAGTTCGTAGGCACGACGCAGATTTGAGTTAATCCTCGCTATTATTTCAAGCGGGTTAAAAGGTTTTGTCATATAATCGTCAGCGCCCAAGTTCAGACCTAATATTTTATCATTATCCTGATTTTTTGCGGATAAGAAAATAATGGGAAAATCGTGCTTTTCCCGTATTTTCACTGCTAATTCATAGCCGTCCATTTCTGGCATCATGATATCCAGCACGGCTAAATCAATCTTCTCTTCTAATATCAGTTTGTAGGCATCTGTGCCGTTTTCTGCTGTCACGGTTCGATAACCGTTACTTTCTAAATATAATTTCAACAAATTGACGATATCTCTGTCATCTTCAGCAATTAGTATGGTATAAGCCATAACTGGCCCCTTTCTTTTTTATCAAAACAAGTCCTGCTACACAGAGTCCTGTGACCAGCACGAACAGGTAAAAACTAATACCTCTTGATAATACCATAGCGCTGGATAAAATGCCAGCCGGAAACATAGTTCTGAACAAAATCATGAATGCACTTTCACTGACGCCAAGAGCTCCCGGAAGCGGAAGCGCTGATACGGCTACATAAAGAACTGCCTGCAGGGCGATGACTTCTAAAACGTTGAAATCTCCTAATCCAAATCCTTTATAGACAAGAAACGGAACGCTGTACATAGCCATAATTTGAACTAATGTCGTTGTCAGCGTCTTGGCAAAAATCATCTTATTCTCTTTAAAGTATCTTGCACTCTGCTGATACTCTGTAATCTGTTCTGTAAACAGTTCTTCCAAGACATCTGCCTTGGTTTTGCTGAAAAAGCCAACGAGGCGTGTAACTGCCTTTGCCGCTTTTTTGATGGCATTTCTCGAAAAAATAGCCATGATTAAAAGCAGCATTACTATTAAATTCAGCCCTACTCCAATGAGCAGCAGATATTTTAAATTCCCCATAGATGCCGAGATTGTATTTCTTTGATACAAAAAACCGATGATCGACAATGTGACGGTTACTGTCTCGAAACTGAGCAGTTCAAAGAGCAGTGCCAAAGTGGAATGGGATACCTCGATGTGATCTTTATACATATAGTACACCTGCATAGGTTGTCCACCGGACGCAGAAGGTGTCACGGAACTGAAGAAGAACCCGACAGCTGCATATTTCATTGCAGAAAGCGGGCTGACTTCATAACCGAAGAGCTTCAGACATCGCATGATATTCAGCGCTTCACAGGACAGGAAGATTGCCATTGCCCCAATTCCTAGAAAAATATAGGGCAGCTCCACGTCAGAAACTGCGCTGGCAATCTGACTGAGACTGTTGTCCTTCAGTATGATATAGAAAGTCAGCCCCAAAAGCAGTACAAATAGACCGCCGTTTTTCAAAATCTGTAATATTTTATGATTCATGTTCTTCCTTTTCGTCGATCAGCTTAAACTGATAGCCTTCCTCCAGCCAGATCGGAATGGTCTTTTCCAATGCCGCAATCATTTTCTCTGGCGCTTCCTCTTTTTTGCCTCTTCCATCGTGAAGGCAGATGACGTCGCCCTTTCCAGCTCTCTTCAGTAACTTATATTGTATTTCTTCTTCCGTCGTATCTTCTTCCCAGTCCTCTGCCATCACATGCCAGATGACTTTTTTCAGATTGTACTTCTTTAGATTTCTCAGTGTAAACAAATTCACATGGCCCCAAGGGGGTCTGTAATACTTTACATCAACGCCCAGCGCTTTCATGATTTTGATGCTTTCTTTAAATTCATAATCAGTGTAAAACGGCGTCTGCAACATGGCGCTCTTGTGTTCGAGAGAATGGAGTCCAATCAGGTGGCCTTCCGCTTTCATCCGCTCAATGAGCTTCGGGTTTTTCTTTGCAAAGTCTGCAACCACAAAGAATGTCGCCTTTACATGATACTCCGCCAACAAATCTAAAAGTTTTCCTGTATGAGTTGCACTGGGACCGTCGTCAAAGGTCAGGTATAAAGTTTTATCTTTTTCCCCTGGCAAAGAAAAGTATTTTGCTTTGCTGCAGACTGAAGGAATATAGCTGTATCCAGCCGCTGCAACGGCAAGCAGGCCGATTATGCCCTTTTGTGTCTTACTTAGCTGCATTTTTCCATCTCCTTCTTTGTGTCTTTGTATAGGTCGCTATGCTCAAATTCTTCAATGAGTTTGGACATATTTTCTTTCATAGTCTCTAATAATTTGTCGTTATGAATTAGATTCACAATGTCCTCTATTTCATCACTATCTTTGTTCCAAAGAACTCTGCCGATATTATGTTCTTCAATGTATTTTGCATTGCCGAATTCCTGTTCCAGAAATGGCTTGATGACGTAAAGCGGCGTCTTTGATGCGATAGCCTCAAAGGTCGTGATGCCTCCGGCTTTGGTCACAATAATATCCGCTTTTTTCATATAATAGTCAACTCGGTCCGTGTAGCCAATCGCTTCGATATGGTCATATTTTTCTCTGATAGACGTAAGCAATTTTTCGTTTTTACCCGCGATGAGAGTGACCTTGATATCAGGATTGTCATTTAAGGATCTTAAGAAATCCCCGGATGAAGGAATGAGTCCCAATCCTCCACCCATAATCAGGATTTCTTTTTGAGAGGATTTCTTTTGCGTATGGCCTGTGTAAAAGCACTGTCTGACTGGAATACCGCTAACAATAATTTTCTCCTCCAAAACCCCTTTTGAAATCAAAGCATTCTTTGTTACGGTATCCCCTACAAAATATTTGTCAGTTCCAGGTGCGATCCACTCTTCATGAGCAGTAATGTCTGTCACGTATGTGTAAAGAGGGATACTGCATCGTCTCATTCTCTTATATGCTGAAATGTACTGGGAGCAAACCGGGAAAGCTACTACGATGGCATCTGCCTCGTGCTGCGAAATCAGTCTGTCAATCTTTCTCGTAACGGCAACCTTTAGAGGGACGGTACCGTTATTGCCCGCAGCCTTGTTCAGCGAATTATATAGGCCAGAACAGCTGCTTACCAGGAAATTAAATCCCTTATAAATATATTTGCTGATTGCTGGAAACATATAATCCATAAAATCAATTATTTCTACATTGTTTGCTTCGTTATCTCTTAAAATTTCTTCTCTAATTGCTTCAGCGGCCTTGATGTGCCCCATACCGAAACGTCCTGTCAAAATTATAATATTCATAATCCTATCCCCTTTTGATTTAGTATAGATATATCATAACGCACATTTCTTAAGTGCCACTTAACCCAAGATTAAGATTTGTTAATGATTTTATTAAGAAATTATTACAGCCTCGATAAGTTGCATATATATAAAGCAAAAACGAACTAGTCCGATTTCGGACTAGTTCGTTTTAGTCAAATAATAACATGAATGCTATAGAACTACTTGTGCCGCCTCATAGTCTTTGACATAATAGCGGATGTTCTTCCGCCCTCTTTGTATAATGGTATGTCCCTCCGCTTCCAGTTTCTCTTTCTGCGCAGCAACGCCGCCGGGATACTTCGGATTCAGTTCTCCATGCGCCTTCAGCGTCCGCCAATAAGGTGTTTCATCTTCTCTGCGCTGGTAGCTGGCCCAAGCAGCAATTGAAACGAAAATACCCGCCGTAATAGGATCGGTAAAGTCAGCGTCATTATGTGCTGCAAAGTATTCCCTAATCTTTCCCACTGTCACCACTCTGCCAAAAGGAATTGTCTTCATTATCTTGTCATAATCCGTGGGCGGTGCAAAATACATTTTTTCACCGCCGTATTTCTCTATAGTCTTTGGGTCTGTTACAACTTGAATCTTCGGCATACCGTTATCTCTTTTCAGCATTGCGTTAAAGTCTTTTTTATCTTCATTTGCCATTTCCTCACCTCCGCTTTCTGTAGTGAGGATACACCTTTATTGTTACAAATACAATGAGACTGTTTTAATTATTCGAATAAAACAAGTCCAAAATAATTATGTACTTCTTCCCGCTCTCTGATGGTCTGAATCTCGAATCCGTTGTTTCTCGCGGTCTTGAATACGTCAATACCGCAGCCTTCCATTGACGGTACTGTTTTTTTCGGGAATCTGCAGTTTTCCAGCGCACACTCTCTGCAGATGCAGCAGGGACCGCTGCCAAAAGCAATCGCTTTATAATAGCCGTCAAGAAAAGCTTCTCTCGCTATTTCTACGGCCAAGGGTGTGACACCTGTGCAGCTGTCCTCATTCAAATTAAAAAGAATCCCATAATGATAACAGTCAATGATTTCCTGCGTTTCTTTCCATGTCGGCACGTGAGGCGGACAGCAATAACTCTTTCCATAGAAATCGCAGCCATATCTACATTTATAGATTGTCCACGGTGCGGTTACAATGGTTGACGTGTCAATTTGAGCCGCTTTTACAGACCCTGCTTCTTTCAGCATATCAAAATATTTCAGCATAGTATCACCTTCCTTCCCATAAGTGTATCACATTTTTTAAAATATGTTAAACTTATATGTAACGAATTCTCATGATCCCGGTCTTATCATTGAAAAGAGGTGAAATAAATGACAGACATCGAAAAAGTATATACCGACTATTTTGATACTGTATATCGGTATGTACTTGGACTTTCTAGGGATGGGTGCGTTGCAGATGAGATTACACAGGAGACATTTTTCAAAGCACTGAAAAATCTAAATACCTTTAAAGGGCAATGTAAATTATCAGTCTGGCTCTGTCAGATTGCCAAAAATTGCTACTTTACGTATTTAGAGAAAGAAAAGAGAAAAGGCGCATTACCAGATGAAGCAGCCTCAACCACAGAAAGTTTGGAAGCAGCCTTTGTCAGTAAAGAAACTGCCCTGCAGATTCATCAGATCCTTCACGACCTTGCAGAGCAAAACTGCAGATACGCCAGCGCCTGGATGAAAAAGGAGACCGAAATGAAACTAACCTGTAAAAGCTCTTTGCGTTCAGCTTACTTTATGGTATACTGAACGCAAAGATTTCTAAAGCTGGTGAAGAGATGAAAAGGGAAAACAGAAAGAGATTACATCATATTTTCAATTTGCTGATTGCAGTCGCTTTTGCGTTTGCATTTCTTTTTCCTGCCTATGTTTTTTTCCTTCCCGCCCTCATCACTGTGCTCTTTCTCTTTGCCATTCTAACGGCAATTCATTCTAATTTCCTATTCTCCCTGCGAACGGTATGTAAAATCGAATGATTTCTCCCTTGTAAACTGACAAATACAAAGGAGAAATAAAAAATGAAAAGAATATATAAAAAATTCCTTTCCAAGGTACACAGCTACTCTTGGGATACTTTTGATGTACACGAATTGTCCGCCAGGCTCAGGCAAGCCGAACCATCCGATTTACCTCTGCTCTACAGTCTCATCATAGAGATTATCAAAAGAATGACCGGTTTCACCCTCTTCGATTCCCAAATCGTTGCCGCATACGCTATGCAAAGCGGTAAAATCGCCCAACTGCCCACCGGCGAAGGGAAAACACTGGCTGCCGTACTGGTAGCCGCAGCGTCGGCATTGCAGGGCCGCCATGTGCACATTTTTACAGTCAACGATTATCTGGCAATACGGGATTACGAGACAAGCTGTGAGATTTTCTGCCGCTGCGGTCTTACCAGCA
The DNA here is from genome assembly GCF_900086585.1 of Emergencia timonensis. Taxonomy (GTDB): domain Bacteria; phylum Bacillota; class Clostridia; order Peptostreptococcales; family Anaerovoracaceae; genus Senimuribacter; species Senimuribacter timonensis. The sequence continues at coordinate 1,585,933 of NZ_FLKM01000009.1, read as the reverse complement.
GCTGTATTATCGAGAGGTCCAGCTTATCAGATAAGAAAAAAGCATACGAAAGCGAAATTCTCTATATCACAGCAAAGCAAGCAGGCTTTGACTACCTTCGAAATTTTCTCTGTATGGATCGCTGTGACTATTTGAGAAATCCCTTCGATATGGTACTTATCGACGAAGCAGACTCTATTTTGATCGATGAAGCGGCTATACCTCTGGTTATCGCCGCAGACAGCACTGCTTCGCAGCAGTTTGCGGTACAGGCCGATTCCTTTGTCAGAGATCTGGATGAAGAGAACCTCGATTTTGCCGCACTCTCCCTTACAGAAAGCGGTATCAACAGAGCCGAAGCCTTCTTCCAGGTTGACAACTTATATGCCTTAGAAAATATCGAGCTGCTTACCGCCATAAACGATGCGCTGGAAGCACATTACAGATTGAGGAAAAACGTCGATTATATTATCAAAGATAGACAGATCTTCGTCGTTGACCAGACTACAGGGCGTACACCAAAAAACCGGAGATTCCCGGCACAGCTTCACCTGGCTGTAGAGTTAAAGGAGCATTTACAGCCGGGACAGATTACGACCGTCTGCAATTCCATGCCTCTGCGTTTTTTTGTCATGCAGTACGATAAAATCTGTGGAATGACTGGAACAGCAGAAGATGCGGAAAAATCTCTTGCTCTCTCTTATGGATTAAAGGTGGAAATCATCCCTCCCCACCTGCCCTGCGTTCGAAAGGATCTGCCGGATCAAATCTTTGATACAGATGCCGCCAGGGACCTGGCAATTCTGAGACAAATCACCACCTGCCACAGCAAAGGGCAGCCTGTTTTGGTCGGAACACAGAGCGTGGAGGAATCAGAGAAGCTCTCGCTGCTTCTCAGAGAAAAGAACATCCCCTGCCAGGTGCTCAACGCCTGTAACGATGAACAAGAGGCGGCAATCATCGCAGATGCGGGCAGAGCCTTTGCAGTCACCGTCTCTACCAACATGGCAGGACGAGGTGTGGATATCAGATTAGATGACAAAGCCCGAGCCGCCGGCGGCCTATCTGTCATGGGGCTAGGAATCAACGAAAGCCGCCGCATCGACAAGCAGCTTGCCGGCCGCAGCGGCAGGCAGGGTGACCCAGGCATAAGCCAGTTTTTCATCAGTCTGGAAGATGTAAAATTGAGTCCGCTGTACAACATGAATCCCCGCCATGCACAACGTATATTGGAAGGGAAAAATGCAGAATACCGGTATCTGCTTGATAAATATTCTCACGTACAGGAACTGCACCGACAGCAGATTACAGAATACCGTGAAAACCTTCTCTTTGCCCAGCCGTCAATGCCGCAGGCGGCTGCCCTTCATTGTATCAATGAACATTGGAGCGACTACCTCCAGACAATGGAAAATATCAGAAACAGTATTCATCTGGTCATCCTCGGCGGACTTGACCCCATAGATGAGTACAACAAAGCCGCGGCAAAGGCCTACGAGGAGATGATGCTGGACATCGAAAAAGATATTGCTGTTTTTAAGGAAACACCTTGCCCGGACATTTTTGGCAGGCCGGCTGCAACCTACAGCTATCAAATCGATGAGAGCCGCAGCCAGTTCGCAAAAAGCCGCAAATCCCGCTAGAGCCTGACGCCTGCACAAAAAATCTTACAGAAATACTGTGAATTATCGGTTTACTACGCCAAAAAGATATATTACAATAGTATACGACATACAAAACTAAAGAGGCGATTTTAATTATGCAAAACAAGAAAAACTACTTACAAGGACTGAGAGATGGAACCCCGATTTCCCTGGGGTATTTTGCTGTAGGCTTTACCTTAGGCATCGCTGCCAAGGCCATGGGGCTGACAGCTTTCCAAGCGGGACTGATGTCTGCAACCATGCACGCGTCCGCCGGCGAATTTGCAGTGCTTACCGTCATCGCAGGCCAATCGGGATATCTGTCCATGATTATCACACAGCTTGTCATCAATATGCGCTATTTTTTGATGGCCTGCTCCTTATCACAGAAAATCGACAGAGACACTTCTCTGCCAAAGCGGCTCCTCCTGGGCTACTTTGTCACAGACGAAATCTTCGGTATCTCTGTCTCCAAAAAAGAACCCCTGAATCCATTCTATAATTTCGGTGCGGCCACCATCGCATCTCCGGGATGGATTCTTGGCACGGTGCTCGGCGCCGCCATCGGAAACATCTTGCCGGGCAGCCTGTCCAGCGCCCTCAGCGTAGCGCTCTACGGCATGTTCCTGGCCGTGGTCATTCCTCCGTCAAAGAAGGACAAGACCATCGCCGCAGTGGTGGTGATTTCTATGATCGGCAGCCTGGGTTTTTCCACGATGCCTTTTATCAAAGATTTTGCAGCCAGCACCAGGATCATCATTTTGACCATCGTCATCGCATCCATTGCTGCCATCGTCCGCCCTGTAGACGACAGACAGCTGGACGAGGCAGAGACTCACGAAGAACTGGGGCAGAAGCTTGCTGAGGACGAAGAGGAGGTGCAGCGGTGAGCAATAATACCTATATCTACTTGCTGGTGGCGGCACTGACCATCTTCGCCATCCGCGCCCTGCCACTCACTCTGATACAGAAAGAAATTAAGAATCGATTTATTCGTTCTTTCCTCTATTATGTACCTTATGTGACCCTTTCGGTCATGACCTTTCCGGCAATCATCTCTGCTACCAGCAGCTGGATTTCGGGAACCGTGGCCTTCGTTACTGCAATCATCGTCGCCTGGATCGACGGCAACCTGTTCAAGGTGGCACTATCCTCCTGTATCGCTGTCTACGCAGTGGAAGCATTCTTTCTATAATCAATCAAAACGAGCTGCCGGTTTCGATGGCATTCATCGGAACTGGCAGCTCGTACTATTTTAAGCAAACACCCGCTTTAGGTTCGATTGATGTCTATGCTTCACAAAGGAGCTTTATCATAAGGTCTTCGTCGATATTTCCGCCACTCATGATGAGAGCTACATTTTTGCCCCCCACCTCTTCGGGATGTTCCATCACGGCAGCGGCCACCGTAGCGCTCCCTCCTTCAACGATGATTTTTTCTCTTGACATCATGTATTTGGCAGCACGGCGAATGGATTCTTCGCTAACAGAAATCATACCACTCAAATGCTGAGGGAGCATGGCATAGGCAAGTTCTCCCACACCGCCTACCAGGCTGTCACAAACCGACTCTTCGAGCATCGGGTATTCTCTATAACAGCATTTGTCCTCGATGGAGCGAATCATAGCAGGACAGGCTTCAGTCTGAACGCCGATGATGCGAATATCCGGATTTATAGACTTCGCAATCACAGCCGTACCCGTGATCAGGGAACCACCGCCTACTGGGGCAACAATGGTGTCAATTTCGCGATTTTGCTTCAGTATTTCCAAAGCTACTGTGCCCTGCCCTGCATATACCAAAGGATCCTTGTCATAGGAATCGACATAAGTCATCTGTTGATTTTCGATGTACTGCAGACCCAGATGATGGGCTTCATCATAATTCCGGCCTAGCTTCACAACCTGCCCGCCATATCTTCTGATCTTATCCACCTTTGACTGCGGACAATTTTCCGGAACGACGATAACAGCTTTTTCAATATTCATGAGGCTTGCTCCATAACTCACTGCAGCTCCATGATTTCCAGAGGAAATCGTCGCAACGCCCTTACTCTTCTCCTCATCTGTCAAGGTCGCCATTTTATTCAGCGCACCGCGAAGTTTGAACGCCTTTACCTTCTTCTGCTGACATTCCAGCTTAAAATAATACTTCCTGCTGCCATCACCCAAATAGAGCGCTTCCTCCAGTGGAGTCTGATAAATTAGATTTGCAATTCTTGCATATGCATCTACTACATCCGTAGATGTGAACTGATTCATCACCGCACCCATCCTTTCTAGCGCTGTTCACTTTCTAAAAGATCCTTAGGGTCCGTGGATTTTCCCACAAAGCGCACGATGAGAAGCACGACAGCCGCACCGCCAATCAGAGGCAATAAAGCACCGATGTCCATAAATCCAATCAGCAGATAGCCAATGAATGCAATGCTGGCCGGAACCAGTGCATATGGAATCTGTGTTTTGACATGAGAAATCACATCACATCCCGAAGTTGCCGATGACAAAATCGAAGAATCTGAAATCGGTGAGGTCTGATCGCCAAAGGTGCTTCCCGATAGAACTGCCGCAATCGTTGCAATTACAAGGTGAGAGTTGGCAGGATCCTCCACAAAAGCAGCCACCAAAGGAATGGCGATTGGGAATACAATTGGCATCGTTCCCCAGGATGTTCCTGAACAGAAGGAAATAATGCAGGAAATCAAGAAAACACATGCTGGCAGAACGCCGACAGCAACACCGTCTGACACGATGCCTACCAAGAAATCAGCAGTGTGCAGATCTGTAATTACCATTCCCAGAGACCAGGCTATGACAATGACGATACCCACTTCACATAAGCCAAAGAATCCACTGAGCCATGTGCTATAGACTTTCTTAATAGGAACTTTTACAAATATTTTTGCAATTACAGAAGCCACCAGGGTTGACAACATGGCTGCCCATACAATTGGCGGCATCGGGTCAGCTTCCCCGATACAATCTCTGAAGCCAGTCAGTGTAAACGGATCGACATCACTGCCCAGGCTCTTTGCACCACTGTACCAAATGCCAAAGAAGATTGTAAGCACCATCGTTAAAATTGGAACTAGCGCATACCAAACTTTTCCATTTTCCCCAATCTCAACAGTGTTATCCTCGGCAACGTTTTTTGATGAATCACCTGGCTCCAGTTTTTTCCCCAGTCTTGCAGCTCGTTCAGCCTTATACATTGGGCCGAAGTCACGCATCATCAGTGCCACCGCAAAAGAAATGATGATGGCCATGATGTTGTAAAACATATATGAGATGTTTTTTACAATCATCATAAAGCCATTGACGTTTTCATATCCCATATTGCTAAATGCATCCGTTACGAGGCCAATCTCAAAGCCAATCCAGGTGGTCATCAGTGCAATACCCGCTACAATGCCGGCTGTGGTATGTACGATATACGTCAACTTTTCCCTAGATACGTGCAGCCTGTCACAAAGTGGCTGCATCGTTGGACCTACGATAAGAATATTTGCATAGTCGTCAAAGAATACAAGACAGCCAATCAGCGAAGTGATTACCTGTGCACCACGAGAAGACTTTACCCTTTTGCTCAGGGAAGCGGCAATGGCACTGGTTCCACCAGTCAGATTTAAAATCGCTACCATGCCTGCAATGGTCAAAGTGAAGATCAAAATGGAAGCGTGACTGGCATCTGTAATTGCACCTGTGACATAGGTTGCAAAAGTATCCATAAATGCGTTGACAACATTTCCATTGTCGATAATCAGGGCGCCGACAAACACGCCTGTCAGCAGGGATATGACAACCTGCCTTGTTGCAATCGCCAAACCTATGGCTATGACTGCCGGAAGTAAACTGATTATTCCATAATCCATTTGAATATCCTCCTTTATAACTGTTTAACCATATTATAATCGGAATATTCAATGTCTTTTTTATACGATTCACAAAGCAGACAAATCAGTTTTTGTGTTTCCTACAAATCTTTCAGGCAGCGAACCTTGATTGCGGTCGACAAGGCTTCGTAGAACTCAAAGTCCGTCATCTCTTCCATTCCTGTAATCTCACGTATCCGGCCCAGACGGTAGCGTATGGTATTCAGATGGCAGCCGCACTCCGCAGCGGCTGCGGCTACTTCTCCCCCTTTCAGAATAAAAGCTTCTGCAGTCTCAAGCAGCTCCTTTTTATCTGCAATTGCATCAGATATTCTCTTAGAAAAGCTTTCTAACGCAGTGCTTTCAAGAAGAGGGATCAAATAACTGTACGTGCCGATTTTGCTATAGCTCTCGAACTTTTTCCCAGAAGCTGCACTGGCGGTATATGCATGATAACTTTCACGAATACAATCATCAAGTTCTTCATGGGCAGAATGTATACTGCTTTGATAAATACTGATTTTGTCTGCATCGATTGGACAGCTTTCTAAAACATTTTTCATCAAAATGTCAAACTGTTTTTCATCCTTTGCCTGCCCGGTTACGATGAGAAAAATCCCATCTCCGTATCTTGCCATTATCGCTTTTGATCGAATCTGTTTACTCATATAGACACTGCGCAGGATACGGCCGATATTCATACTATCCATAGAAGTAATATATGCCGCCATCGCATAGCGCTTTAGAATGAGTGAAATGCCACGAGTTATTTTCTGTAAGTCGTAATTTGAAAGTCTCTTTTGAATCATCAGCTCCAAATTCTCTTCAGACAACAATTGGTGATCGTCTTTCAGCACAGCCTCTGTAATCTGAAAAATAAAATCCTCAGAGTGCACGTCTTTGCGAAAAGAAAAAATAGGAAAATCATTGGCATTCGCGAAAGAGATTGCTTCCGGCGGCAGTTTCTGAAAAAGAGCCTCTTTAAAAGCAAGACCTGATACACCGCTATGAAAAAGAATCTTCAATGCATAAAGGATTTTCTCCGGGTGCCCCTGTGCGAAAATCAGACTGGATATGACAAAACAATCCGGCTCAAACTCATCCTCAACACTGTAGTCAAACCCATCTAAAAATTCATAATCGGCAATGCCCACTGAAAAGATATCTCTTTCGAGACCATTTCTGCCTGCAACTAACGTAATTTTATTTTTATCCATTAAATCTGGAATCTCTCTGACTTTGAGTGCCATAATCTCTCCTTGCTTTTCGTTTTTAACTAGTTATATTACAAAAATTCCGACGATAAGATACCCGATTACCGTAAGGACCGCCCCGGCAATGGCATAGGGCGCCGTCACTTTGATCTGCCGCAGATTGGAAACGCCGGTTCCTGCAGAGGTCATGAACACCGTATCCACATAGAAGCAGATATTGCATCCAAAGACGATGCCTGACATCACTGCTGCAATGGCCAGGGAAGGATTGACGCCCATGGAAAGCGCCAGGGGTATGAAGATCGGAATAGCGATAACTTGTATGCTCCAGTATCCTGCTGTGGCAAAGACAGCAAAGCCCACGACGAGAAAAATCAAAGCCAGCAGCAGTTTTGGAGATACCATACTGCTGATGCCGCCAATCAGGAATTCCAGAAAACCCAGGGATTCGTTGGCTGAACTGAGCATGTAGGCAAAACAGATGACGATGGCCAGGTTTGTCATGGATTTTGCGCCGTCAAATATGTGATTTACAAATTCCGTCAATGTCATGATCTTCTGCGCCAGATACAAGACCGCCTGCACCCCGATGGCCGCAAATATACCGCAGGTCAAGTCATTGTCAAAGTATAGGGATACCGCGATAAAGGTGACGATGGGAATGATGATATTCAGCGGCGAAGTTTCCTTGTCCTCCTCCGGCATTTCCATATCTACCATGGATGTTCCGGATTCTTCAGTAATCACCACAGGACCTGCGCCAGCCACTCTGTCATAGGACTCTTTGAGAGCGCCAATCTTCGGTAACATGCCGGCATCGAGCAAAATACAGGTTATGACGATGATGAGGGGATAGAACATGTAAGGAATCGCTGCTGTGTAATCAGCAAAGGTCAGACCATGCTCTGAAATCAGCCCTACCGTATAGGCCGTCCAACTGGAGAAAGGAATCAGCGCACATAGGCAGCATGCCATGGTGCTGACCTGAAAAGCCAGATGTTCCCTGGGAATTTTGTTTCGATCGGTCACTTCTCTCATAGAAAAAGAGATGGTCAGTGTGCTCAGATAGTTGTCGACAAAAATCAAAAAGGACATGATCCAGGCAGTCATCAAGGTTCGCTTTTGCCCTTTTGCGCCTTTAGTCAGCAGATTTCCAAAACCGACGATGGCTCCGGAATGCTGCAGCAGCCTGATCATACCGCCGAATCCCATCAAAACGATCAGTACAAACTGGTAGGAACGCGTTGACAGAACACCATACATCAGTTCGATATAGCCGGTAAAAAATTGTTCCTTATATACCAAAATTGCGGCAATGAAGGAAGCGAGTACCATCATTTCCGCAATTCGTTTTGTTACCAGCGCCCCGACAATCAGGACGATCATCGGAATGCACGCAATCAGACCGTATTCCATCTCTTCAAACCTCCAAATCGTTTTCTAATACAGAAAATTATATCAAAAGTTCAGTTTGAAGACAAGGACTCGATTATTTCTTGAACTTAGACTTTTCATAATTGTAGTCAATGCTCGTACCCACGACGACATCCTCGATTTTTTCGATGATGAGCCAGTCGTCCATGTTGCCCTGGTGATCAAAGTCCATCGGCTCTATCGCTTGTACATTTTCAAATTCCACAAGGCAGAGACATTTCTTGTGCCAACGGGTTTTCTGCTTTTCAGATAAGTTGAGTTTTGGCTGATTTTCTTCCAGCACAGCTGTAATCTCTTCGTCTGTAAGCTTTACATAATTTTTCACGTCCTTCACCTTCGCAGAAGCCGTGATCTTGAGACTCCCCTTTTCCATAAAGTATAGGGTCTCACCGGCAAAGACTCTGCTGTGAGGAATTTTTCTTCCAGCAGCACCCCGCACTACCATGGTCTTCGTCCCATTCAGAATTTTATCCAGCACTCGTTCCCCTTTTTTGCCCGTATTATCACAATATACTAAATGCACCATTTTATCATTCCTCCTCTATAATCGGAATCCATATCTGACTCAGATAGTCTCTGGCATATGGATTTCCGTCGCTATACCATTCAATTTCGGGGAGAGCGCCATGGCGAAATGGATATTTTACAATCCACTCCTGCTCCAAATACCTCCATCCTTTCTGGATGGCAGTTGGAACGCTGCCGATGCAGTCGAATACGGCCCAAGTGGAGGCTGGCAGCAGTTTCTCAACAAAACCCTCCGGTGTCTCATAGTCGGTGGCTGTCATGATGAAATACTGCTCTTCCTCTGCGCCTTCGTCGCAGGACTCAAAGAGACCGAACAGCCCTTTGGGATTTCCCTGATCCATGGCGATCATTGTTGAAAAACTGCCATCCCTTTGGCATGTATTCCAAAACCCAGGTATCTTTGTAGCATTGTGCTCGTCGTCTCTAGTAATTGTGATGCTTTTACCGACCATGCGCAGTTCCGGCATCCGTCTGATTTCCCACGCATACTGTTCTTCGCAAGCAATTTGCATCTTTGGAAATACTCGCAGCTTAGCACCGGCAGCCCTTGAATCTTTTGGCGAAACGCCGTGAAACTGCTGAAACGCCCTGGTAAAGGATGTCGGTGAATCGTAGCCGTATCGGTAGCTCAAGTCGATGATTTTGATATCGCTGCTCTGCAAATCATAACCAGCCAAAGTCATCTTCCGAAAGCGAAGATATTCGGCAAAACTGATGCCTGTAGTATAGGAAAATACTTTTTGAAAAAAAGAACCGGAGCAGCCAGCGATCCGCTGGATTTCCGCCATATCAACCTTCTCCTGCTTCCTCTGCAGATGCAGTTCCACATAGTCGATGATCCTCTGCAGTTTTTCATTCCATTTCATGGTCTTTCCCCTTTTTTCATGATATTTTATTGCACCATAAGCTCTAAGCTCTGTAGGTAAGAACATTGTATCATAGCAAAAGGAGTTTTACCTCTCATTTTATGTACTGTCCGGATAGCAATTGATGGAAACTACAGTGTGATTCCGTTCTTCTTGGCAGCCTGTTTCCATCCAGACTCTCCAGCCATTTTGTAAGCGAATCGCGGGAAGTTGACTGTGGTAAAAACACATCCATAATCTTCCTGTTGTTCCATTTTCTCTGCTAACTCCGAAAGGTGTTTTCCGTAGTCTTTCTTCGGTCCATGTCCCGGCGGTACGTCTTTGATGGAGTGCCACATGCCCCCTGCGCCGACGCCGAGGCCGCCTCGAAAAGTAAAACCGCAGCGCACGCACCAGTTTTCTACCATTTTCATAGCGGTCTTCGCCTGTTCTCCTTCGTAAAATCCGCAATTGATGATAGCATAAACCGATTTAGTACAGGATTGCCCAGCAAAATAAGTGTCTATCTCTGTCAGACACCGCAGCAGATGACTCGGGATACTGTCCACATATAACGGAAAGGAGATTACAAAGGTCTCCGCTTTTGCGAGAGCCTGCAGATGATTCTCCGCTAATCCGTTGTCCGAAAAACGAAGCTCTGTCACTGCCTGATCTTTGGACAAGAGAGATTTCAACTCTTCTAGCATTTGTCCCGAAGTGCTGTACTTCTTCTTGGGACTGCCACTGATCAGCGCCATGGTGCCTTCTTCTTGTCTGTTCAGCGGTAAGCAGGCTTTCTTTTGCTCTTCATCGCAGATCGTATCCTGTGGGATTCCCTGCTCAGACAGCATCTGACAGACTTCCATAACATCTCTGCAAAATGTAGTTTCCACTGCAGCTGCATCAAAATTCACCGCCATAGCTTCGGACCATTCTTCAGCAGTTTCTTTTTCCGTTTCCGAAAGACCGTCTCCGTAGAATATAACTTTCATTGCAATGTGCTGCGGAAATCTCTGTTTATGATGCATCTCGCCGTTTTTGATCACAAAATCAGGATGCATATAAGGAATACTTCGATCTAAAACGTTTTTGACATAAGCAGATGGACCGCCGTAGGTACATTTACTGACGATGGTCAGTTCATCACACGCCGCCAGCTTTTCTGCCATGTGTTCATAACTGTCTTTCAGAACACATTCCATGGGCGTTTTGATCCAGCAGGTAAAGCAGCCGATACAGCTCTTAATTGTTCCGATATCTTCTACAATCTCATCAAAATTGCCATTCTGTGCAAACCCCGGCTGCAAGTCGTGTATGAGTAATCTATTTACCTTCATGATTCTCCCTCTTTCTCCCTTGAAATATAAAAGCTCTGTAGTTGATACGTTTCCATTTCAGTATATCAAATCCGCCGCTCCTAAACAATGGCAGGATATCTTTTTTGCCGTAAATCCAAACGTCACCAGCTTTGCCCCATTTCAGCGCCCAGTTGAAAAGCCTGCGAAACAGTGGCAAGGTCGGGTCTCCTAAAATCAAAGCTCCACCTGGCCTCAGTACGCGGTTCATTTCGCTGATGGCCTTTTCAGGTTCTTCATAATGGTGAAAGGACGCATTACAGATGACGATGTCAAAGCTCTCATCGTCAAAGGGCAAGTCGACCGCGTCTGCTAATTTGAGCACCACTTCTTTTGAAACCCGCTTCCTTGCTTCCTTAAGCATCTCTCTTGAAAAGTCTGCCCCATGATAATGCCCAGGCCGCTGTGCTTCCAACATTTTTATGACATTTCCGTTTCCGCAGCCGATATCCAGAATATTTTCTCCCTGCAGTTCCTTCACCTGGCGTACAATTTCAGGATACATACATCTAACAAAACGCCCGTCGTGGCCTTCGTCGTATTCTTTCGCTGTACGATCGAAATATTCTCTTGAATTCATCATTACACCTCATTGAATTTCTTTCATTGATACATATTCAATAACAATTTTGAAGAAAACCCGTCTGAATTGACGGATTATTTTAAACGCCCTAATTTAAAACTTTGCGAATAAGCTGCTGTACAGCTGCAAATCGTTCTTCCAACGGAAGGCTTTGATCGTTGATGATCAGAGCCTGGCCGCCGATGATGAATTTTGCTGCAGCGGAAGGATCAGAAACACGGATTTCTCCTCTATCCTGTAATGCCTTCAGATACTTTTCCACATAAGGAGATACTTTTCTTGCCATCGCCGTATCCAGCTGTGCGTGAAAAAACTCATTTCCTTCTTTATGAAAAAAAACGGCATAAGTATAGGCCCCAGTCGTCTCCGCCTGCTGCCATACCTGCCAAAGTTGATTCAAACAAGCTTCGAGGGGCAAGTCTGTCTGCTGAAATACCTCGATAAAACCACGGCTGCAAACTTCTGCATACTGGCTGACAGCCGTTTCGTAGAGCGCCTGTTTATTAGGAAAATAATGATAGCAGAGGCCAGCAGCCACGCCCACTGCCTGAGCGATATCCTTCATGGTCACTGCCTCAAAGCCTTTTTCAGAAAAAATCCCCATGGCTGTATCTATGATTTCCTGTTTTCTTACTTCCGGGTCCTTTGATATACGCACTTTATCACCTCACGTTCTATATTACGCTTTGATTGAATATTTGTCAATGAAAGAATGCTTTGTAACCAGATCTATTAAACACAGTTATTCCGGGTACGTATTTGGGCTAAATTCATAATCGATCCGGTTCTCCTTTTTCATAACGCTGTGACAGTTGAGACTAAAAAAGCGCCTTCATTTTCATTTTTTTGCTTGTATCTGGCGGATTTTTTGATTATTGTAAACCAATGCGCCTTCATTTTTAAATTATTTTCGATTACTTGCGTATTTCTTACGCATTTCAAAAATTGGGGACGAATAAAATTACTATATATTCCATTTGTGGGATATTCTATCTCATACGCAGTTCTGCAGACCAATGAAAAAGACAAATATGCCTGTTTTTCACACGTTTGCAAAGGGAGTCACTCAAGTAAATTCAAGAAAATCAAAAATGAAGGCGCAAATGCTGGACCGGAGAGCGTTTTGTGCCATAATCCCTTGCATTTAATTTAATGAAGGCGCGCAATTTATTTCATGCTTTTGCCGTGTGTTGTATATGGACTGCGATACCTTTTTCTCTAAAACTGTGGTAAAATTAAGATATCGTTCCCAGTAATTTGCTCTACAGATTGCCGGAACTACTCAATAGGAGGTTACAGAAATGAATATAACGAGAATTTGGAAAGTCTATTTCAGTCCTACAGGTAATACAGATCAAGCAGTCAGCCATCTAGCAGACGCGCTCCGTGACAAGCTGAAATGTCCCATCGAAAAATACGATTTTACTTTGCCTGCGTCACGGGAAGCAGTGCCTGCCTTTGCTGCAGGTGATCTGGTCGTCTTCGGCACGCCGGTTTATGCCGGAAAGGTTCCGAACAAGCTTCTGCCTTTTATTCAAAACAGTTTCAAGGGGAACGGCGCCGCGGCAATTCCCGTCGTCACCTTTGGAAACCGCAGTTTTGATAATGGACTAGCAGAACTGACGCAGAGTTTGAAAAATAATGGATTCCGTATCATCTCTGCAGCTGCCGTAGCTTCTCAGCATGCCTTCTCGGATTCTTTGGCGGCAGGACGCCCAGACCAAGAAGATTTGAAATTACTTTCTGAATTAGCTGTGAAAACCGCCGCAAAACTTGCTGCTGATGGCGAACTGCAACCCGTGTCCGTGCCTGGAGATGCGGAAGCAGCATATTACAGACCTCTGGGGCTGGACGGACAGCCTGCCGTATTTCTAAAGGCAAAACCTGAGACGGATACGACGAAGTGTACGAACTGCGGAATCTGCGCTCGAAACTGTCCTATGGGTTCCATCAGTCCGGAAGAACCGTCTGAAGTCACCGGCATCTGCATTAAATGCCATGCATGTGTACACAAATGCCCGGAAAACGCCAAATACTTTGACGATCCGGCCTTTCTCTCCCACAAAGCCATGTTAGAAAAAAACTTTCAACGGAGAGCGGAAACTTTGATCATTGTATAAACAAAAACAAAAGCAGGCAGTATATCCCTATGAATCAACTGTCTGCTTTTTATGTAATATCATTGATAATCTCGTCAGTCCTATTTTTTCGCAGATTCTGATTTTTTCTCTCTTTCCTCTTTGGATGACAAGGTGTGCCATGTTGCCGGCTTCTTATTTCTAATAAACAAATTTCTCAGAATCTTTACTACGGCTTCAACAAAATGAAACCATACATTGCCGACAGCAAATATGATTACCAAAACAAGCAGTACCGCGCCGACCTGTCCAAATGGCATGATATCGCCTCCCTATTTCGTTTGAAACCGTTTTAGGAAGAAATCGGTAAATTCTTTTACTTCCTCCTCTTGGGAGACGTAGACGTACAGCTTTTCATCTTCCAGCCAGTCACAGACATTGATACCAATATAACCTTTTCGATCTGGATAGATAATAAAAGCATCTGTCGGATATTTACTCTGATATGCCTTGCGGATTTCATTGCGGCGATAAAAAGTCGCATCACCGCAGCCAGACAGGTCTGGAACGGTTGGGACTACAACAATCGTTTGACTGTTATCGTTCCAACCGACGATCAGATTTCCGATTTTAGTTTTACTGCCATGTACAAAACCATAGTTAAACCAGCCTATATCCTCGGTAAAACCGAAAATCAACTTGTAATCTTGCCCATTTTCTACCACTTCATTGAACAACTCGCGCATCTTCTTACGGTTGGCATCACTCTTTGCCATATCAACTTGCGGACCGGCAAATAATTTTCCAAATAAACCCATTGTTTTTTCCTCCGTTTCATCTCTTCATCTTAAATACTTTCAAATATAAAAAGTATTTAAGATGATTATAGCCGAATATGTGGGAAAAATCAAGTTCATAAATAGAAAAACAACGCACCGCTTTACGGTACGCTGTACGTTATTTCTATTAGCCTATGTCAGACAGGAATGCCGGATAAACCCATTTTCACTCCTTGTTGCTCTGATAAGCGATTCTTGGACTTCCGTTGGCAGTATAGATGATACCGCACCTCTGAAAACCGTTTTTTTCTATGGCTCGCTGCATGATGCGATTGTCATGATGGGTATCAATGCGTAAGATTTTAATTTGCGTCTTACAAAATGCTACGCATAGCTGCAAAAGTCCTTTTACCTGTCCATCTCCTGCAATCCGATGGATGGTACCATAAGGTGAATTATCAGGCCACGCACCATCCTCAATCACCTCATAAGTAGGATCCGCACCGATGATAAATACGAATACACCGTGAATTTCATTTTTTTCCTCCATGACATACAATTGTCCTTGTTCGATGTCTTTGGTCAATAGTTCTTTCTTTGGATATCCATCTCCCCACTGGGTAGGATTCCCAGTCTGTGCCATAAAAGTTCTGGCGTAGGCATAGATTTCTAAAATTCTCTCCAAATCCAATATGGTCGCAGTTCTAATTTTCATCCTTACCTACCTTCCCTGATGGTTTGATTCTGATTCCAATCGTCACCCTTCTCTTACTAAATCGGTGAATTCAGCGCTAACCAGCTCAGCTAATTCAAGTGGTGAAAGCTCCATCTGTAAACCAACTTTGCCGCCGCTGACACAGATGGTATCCTGCTCCTGTGCACTCTTGTGGATGGCTGTTTTAAATTGTTTTTTCATGCCGACAGGAGAACAGCCGCCTTTGATATATCCGGTAAGAGGGGTAATCTCTTTCACGTGAATCATCTCTATATTTTTTTCGTCGAAAAATTTAGCGGCTTTCTTTAGATCTAATTCACAAGCAACGGGAATGACACAGACGTAGTGTTCTCTGCTATGCCCCATGAGTACCAAGGTCTTAAAAACTTTATTTGGATCGAGATTGGATTGGGCTGCAACGGAAACGCCGTCTAAAAAGCCGTCGGGTGCCTCATAAGTATGAAGCTCGTAGGAAATCTTTTTCGCTGCTACAATCCGTACTGCGTTGGTCTTTGGTTCTTTTTCTTTTTTTGCCATAACGTCACTTCTTCTCCTTTATAAACTGTAATTAGTATACCATAGCCTTAGATTTCTTTGCAAGCGCTGGAAAAGGTTAAAGGAGCAGCCGCATCTATCAACACAAAAAAGACTCCGCCGAAGCGAAGCCTTTTTGAAATACTTATATGATTAGCCTAATAATCCGGAACCAAATACTGGTGCGAATACAACTGATACAATTGTCATCAACTTGATCAGGATGTTGATGGATGGACCAGAAGTATCTTTGAACGGGTCACCTACTGTGTCGCCGACAACTGCAGCCTTATGAGGTTCTGAACCTTTTCCGCCATAATTACCTTCTTCGATATATTTCTTAGCATTGTCCCATGCGCCACCAGCGTTAGCCATCATGATAGCTAATAATACGCCGGCAGAAAGTGCACCGCCCAGCATTCCAGCCAGTGCTTCAGCACCGAGAACGAAACCGACGAGAAGTGGAGCCGCAATGGCCATCAGACCAGGGATGATCATTTCTTTCAGAGCAGCGCCAGTTGAGATGTCTACGCATCTAGCATAGTCAGGCTTAGATGTTCCTTCCATGATGCCCTTGTCTTCTCTGAACTGTCTTCTAACTTCTTCAATCATCTGGTTCGCAGCTTTACCTACAGAATTCATAGTCATGGCTGAGAACAGGAACGGCAGCATCGCTCCGATAAATAGACCGACGATGACGATTGGATCAAGTAAGCTTACGATGCTGATCTGCGCAACAGTCGCATAGGATACGAACAGAGCCAGAGCAGTCAGAGCAGCGGAACCAATCGCAAAACCCTTACCAATTGCAGCAGTGGTGTTACCAACTGAATCAAGCTTGTCCGTAATGTTTCTCACACCTTCTGGAAGTTCTGCCATCTCGGCGATACCACCAGCGTTGTCAGATACTGGACCATAAGCGTCTACTGCAACGGTCATACCTGTTGTAGAAAGCATACCTACTGCTGCAAGCGCAATACCATATACGCCAGCGAACTGATAAGCAACAAAGATACCAACACAGATACAGATAATCGGCCATAAGGTTGACATCATTCCAACACCAAGACCACTGATAATCGTAGTTGCTGCGCCAGTCTGGGATTGCTCAGCAATCTTTTTAACTGAACCGTAGTCAGCAGATGTATATATTTCTGTAATCTTACCGATAGCGATACCGACAATAAGACCAGCAATAATTGCATAGGCATATGTGAAATCGCCCAACATCTGCTTACTCAGAATTAGAGCAGCGATGATTACGATGACACCTGCGATATAGGTTCCCATGTTCAGGGCTTTCGCAGGGTTTACATTCTCTCCGCCTCTTACGAGCAAAATACCGATGACTGAGGCAACGATACCAACTGCTGAAAGAATCAGAGGGAATACAGCTGCAGTTGCTTCTGAGAATGTTGCAAGCTCAGGTGCATTTGCGACTGCTACTGCTGCCAGAGTGATAGCGGAAATGATGGATCCTACATAGGATTCGAACAAGTCGGAACCCATACCAGCAACGTCACCTACGTTGTCGCCTACATTATCTGCGATAACTGCAGGGTTTCTAGGGTCGTCTTCTGGAATTCCAGCTTCAACTTTACCAACCAGGTCGGCACCAACGTCAGCAGCCTTTGTGTAGATACCGCCGCCTACTCTGCCGAACAGCGCCATTGACGATGCACCGAGACCAAAGCCTGTGACACAATCTACAACCTGTGCAAGATCCAGAACACAGAATACGATACCAAGTCCTAACAGTCCAAGACCTGATACGCAAAGTCCCATAACCGCACCCGATCTGAACGCGATTTTTAGGGCCTTCGGCATACCTGCTTCTTTTGCAGCGTTTGCTGTTCTTACATTACCTTTTGTCGCTACATTCATTCCGAAGAATCCAGCCAAAACAGATAACAGCGCGCCAATTACATACAGTACAGCGGTTGTCCAATTCTGAAGACCAAATCCGATCAGCAGGAATAACACGACGATTACGATAACCATCGTCTTGTATTCTCTTCTGAGGAATGCCATAGCACCTTCTCTGATGAAGCCTGCAATTTCCTTCATTCTGTCTGTTCCTTCGTCAGCTTTGCCGATCCATGATGCTAAACAAAAAGCAACGATTAGACCAACTACAGCTGCGATAGGAGCAACAAAGCTTATAAAGCTTTCCATAATTATAATACCTCCTCTTTCGCTTACTTATAGAACAAGTTTAAGAGGCACTGTATCAGCACCTCTTACTATCAAGCGAATATTTAAATTTTAAATATAAACACATTAAAAAATAGCTACAATCGCTAATGAAAGACCGATAAACAAGATTGCAGATACAACAGTTATCTTGCTCAAAATAGCTTCATAACCTTTACTCTTCTTTTTTCCGAACAGCTGTTCTGCACCACCTGCAATAGAGCCGGATAGTCCGTCACTGTTACTTGATTGTAATAGCACGCTGGCAATAATAATGATGCTGGCAATTGCTAATAGTACCATTAGAGCGGTTTTCATCTCATCCCTCCTTAATAGACTTGTCACAGTTATAAAAACTGATTATGCAAAACCCTTCTGAAAGTCAGGCTGCTAGCCTGTCTCACAAGATAAAGGTTGACTGCTTAATGGTTCTCGTCCCAATTTGCCCCGCAAATTGTGGGGAGACCTTATGCAACCACCCTCCAAGAGAGCAAGCTCACCGCGCGTAGCTCGATTGGCTAAGGGTTGACTGCTTAAATTTCAACCATTTAACTTTATCATAAGAAATGGTAAAAATCAAGTAGTTTTCACGCTAAAAGTTAATTATGTCCATAAATTTAGAGGGAATCAGGCTGCTGCCACCGACAAGGGCTCCGTCTATCTCATCCATATTCATAATTTCTGTTGCATTTTCAGGTTTTACGCTGCCGCCATACTGAATAATCACTTTATCACAGATATCTTCATCGTACAGCTCTTCAATGACCTTTCTGATCAAAGCGCACATTTCTTCTGCCTGTTCAGGACTAGCGGTTTTACCCGTACCAATAGCCCAGATTGGTTCATATGCGACAACGACTTGTTCAGCCTGTTCCCTTGTGATGCCGTCAAAAGCATTCCTGATCTGTGTCGCAACGATTTCTTTCTCTCTCCTGGCTTCACGCTGCGGAAGAGTCTCTCCGACACAGAGAATCGGTCTGATTTCGCTGTCTGTTAAAAGCTTTTTCAGTTTGAGATTGACGGTTTCATCCGTCTCTGCAAAATACTGTCTTCTTTCTGAATGACCGACGATACAGTAATCCACACCGATTTCTTTCAGCATAGCCACTGAAATTTCGCCGGTAAAGGCTCCTTCGTCTTCAAAATGAACGTTTTGTGCCCCCACGCCGATGCCGGTGCCCTCAAAAGCTTCCACCAGTATTTCAAGCTGTGTAAACGGCGCGCAGATTGCCGCTCTGATGTCGGTATCCTTATATAACTGTTTGAAGCTTTCCGCAAATTCCAGCGCTTCTTTTTTTGTCTTGTACATTTTCCAATTTCCTGCAATAAACGGAATCCTCATTTTTTTACTCCTTTTTATACCGTACGAAAATAACGTCCAAGGGACGTATTTCCGTACGGTTCATCGTTCGCTTTGTTCACTGCTCCAGTCGCTAATGCGCCTTTAGCTGGTTGACGTTTATCGTCAACCACTCATGTTTATTTCTCTTCTATAATCGCAATACCTGGCAATACCTTGCCTTCCAGGAATTCCAGAGAAGCGCCACCGCCAGTTGAAATATGCGTCATTTTGTCTGCCAGACCGAATTGCTCGGCTGCTGCAGCCGAATCGCCTCCGCCGATCACTGTCACAGCATCACTTTCGGCCAAAATCTCTGCAATGGCTTTCGTTCCCTTGGCAAAGGACGGCATTTCGAAGACGCCTACCGGACCGTTCCATACAATTGTCTTGGCTTCCACCAAAGCGTTTTTGTACAGGTCAATGGTTTTAGGTCCGATATCCAGTCCCATCATGTCTGCCGGAATATTTTCTCTATCAACAATTACTGTTTCTGTTTCATTGGCAAATTCCTTTGCGCAGACCACGTCCACAGGCAGCAGCAGCTTGACGCCCGCTGTTTCGGCCTTTTTTAATAGCTCTTTCGCCAGACCGATATTCTCTTCATCTAAAATAGATGTGCCGATTTCAAGTCCCATGGCCTTGAAGAAGGTATAGGACATACCGCCGCCGATAATCAAAGTGTCTACTTTTTTCAGCAGGCTCTCGATGACTGGGATTTTATCGCCAACTTTCGCTCCGCCCATAATTGCTACGAACGGTCTCTCTGGGTTTTCTACTGCGCCGCCGAGAAACTTCACTTCCTTCTCAATCAGGAAACCGGATACTGCCGGCAGATAATCCGCGATTCCTGCTGTAGAAGCATGGGCTCTGTGTGCTGTGCCGAAAGCTTCCTGCACAAAGACTTCTCCTAAAGAAGCTAATTCTTTGGCGAATTCTGCACCGTTTTCTGTTTCTTCTTTTCGGAAACGAACGTTTTCTAGGAGCATCACATCGCCATCTTGCAAAGAATCGGCCATTTCTTTGATCGTGTCACAGATCACCTCTGGGCAGCTTTTGAATTTGACTTCTTTTCCTAGGAGCTGACGCAGTCTGTCCGCTACTGGTTCTAATGTGAACTCCATCTTCGGTTCGCCCTTTGGTCTGCCCAGGTGGGACATCAAAATAACCTTTGCCCCCTTCTCGACTAAATAGGTGATGGTTGGCAGCGCAGCCTTAATTCTGTTATCGTCAGTAATTGCGCCGTCCTTCTGTGGTACATTAAAATCACATCTTACAATAACTTTCTTTCCTTTGACATCGATGTCTTTGATTGTTTTTTTCATTTTTTTAGACCCCTCATTGTTTCATATTGAGGAAATACCGGTCTAGCCGGTATTTCCTCTCGTATCAGTTATTTTGCGTTGTCTACCTCGTACATATGCTTAATGAGTTCTAAAGTCTTGCTGGAATATCCAAATTCATTGTCGTAGAAAGCGATCAGCTTGAAGAACTTATCGTTTAACTCAATACCTTCTCTTGCATCGAAGATGGAAGTATGCGGATCTCCAACAAAGTCACCAGATACTACTTCGTCATCGACGTATTCAATGACGCCGTGCAAGGTCGTCTCAGAAGCCTTCTTTACTGCTCTGCAGATGGCCTCATAAGATGCGGATTTTTTCAATACGACATTCAGATCGATCACAGAAACGTCTGCAATTGGAACTCTGTAAGAAATTCCTGTCATCTTTCCAGCCAGGGAAGGAATCACCAACCCTACAGCCTTGGCTGCTCCAGTAGTGGAAGGAATCACATTGCCGAATACGCTTCTTCCCGTTCTCCAGTCTTTCATGGATCGAGCATCAACAACTTTCTGCTTTGCTGTAGCCGAGTGAATGGTTGACATCAATCCCTGTTCGATTCCAAAATTGTCCTCAAGCACCTTACAAAGCGGCGCCAGACAGTTCGTAGTACAAGATGCATTGGAAACGACCAGCATGTCGCTCGTGTATTCGTCTGAGTTGACACCATAGACGAAGGTAGGCGTCGTCTTATCTTTGGCAGGAGCTGAAATGACTACTTTCTTAGCGCCTGCTTTGATATGATCCATCGCGGTTTCAGTAGTAGTATAAGCTCCTGTCGCTTCAACTATGTATTCTGCTCCGCATTTATCCCACGGAATGTTCTTCGCTTCAGATTCACTGTATACAGGAACCTTTTTGCCGTCCATCATAATTCCGTCTTCATACTTTTCAAGTGATTTAGGGAATCTTCCGAATGTACTGTCATATTTCAGCATGTAGATCAGATAATCGATATCCGCGTTGCGGACATTAATCCCTGCTATTTCGATCTCCGGCATGTCCATTGCCGCCCTGATCACCACTCTGCCAATTCTTCCGAATCCACTAATACCAACTTTAATTGCCATAATTTACCTCCATATCTCTCTTTATAAAAATTAAAGTTTTACAATAATATATTAATCATTTTAATCAATATCGTTTGTCAGATTTTGTTCCAACTGCATATTGCCGCCGGAATCATCAGAATCTTCTTCTCTTTGAGGAAGATAAGATGTTCATGCCTTCTCTGTACTTTGCCACAGTCCTTCTGGAAATATCGATTCCCTTTTCTTTGAGAATTTCGACCATATCCTGATCGCTGTAAGGCTTTCGCGGGTCTTCTCCGTTAATAATTTCTTTGATGATAGACTTTACACTGTTGGAAGAAACCCCGGCCCCGTCTCCGCCTGAGACGCCGCTGGAAAAGAAATACTTTAGTTCAAAAACACCTCTCGGACTCTGCATATATTTGCCGTTGATGGAGCGGCTTACCGTGGATTCATGCACACCCACTTCTTCGGCAATCTGCTTCAGGGTAAGCGTCTTTAAATACTTTTCTCCCTTATCGAAGAAATCCTGCTGATACTTCACAACAGCACTGGCTACATTATAGATCGTCTGCTTTCTCTGTTCAATGCTTTTAATCAGCCATACTGCCGCATTAAATCTATCATTTAAATACTTATTCAGTTCTTCGTCTTTGTCTGCTTCCGCCGACAATTTGTTATAGTAGGAGCTGACCATCAGCTTTGGCACACTGGTATCGTTGTTGGTAACCACGAATTCGTCGTTAATTTTTTCAACAAAGATGTCTGGTATAACATATCTGGTCGTCTCACCTGATGAGAAAAGCCTGCCTGGCTTTGGTTCCAGCGTCTTAATCAGATCTGCAATCTGCTGAACCTCCTGATTCTTCATGTTCAGCGTTTTTGCGATATGTGCAATCTTGTTGTCCGCCAGATCCTCCAACATGTTTTCTATGATGTATTCAATCTCGTCTGTCAAAAGTCCCTTTGAGGCAAGCTGAATGATCAGGCACTCTCTCAGGTTTCTAGCCGCAATGCCGGCCGGATCAAAGGTCTGGATAAAGTTAAGCGTATCTTCTACATCTTCAATTTCGGCATCCACAGCCTGGGCAATTTCCTCTACAGAAGCGGTCAGATAGCCGTTGTCATCGACAGCTTCGATAATATACTTGCCGATGGCCGCATGTTTTCCCTTGAGATTGGAAAACTGGAGCTGCATAAAGAGATAATCCGTCAAAGTGTCTTCTTCAGAGACGTACTGCTCGTATGTATAATCGTCGTCTTCATCCGGTGAATATTCCCACTGCTTGAAGCTCTCTTCTTCATAATCAGCTTCTCTGATTTTTTCTCTGATGTCGACTTCCTGTGTGTCATACTCTTTTTCGGCCTCCAGCACAGGATTTTCAAGCAATTCATTTTGGACATAATCAACTAACTCCTGGTTGTTGAACTGCAATATCTGTATTGCCTGAATCAATTCAGGAGTCATGGATAGTTTCTGGGTCTGTTCAATTGTGAGCTCGTATCCTAATTTCATAATTCCTATCTCCTTATGCAAATAGTATACCATATTGAATCAGTCTATTTCAAGCCTGGAAAGTCCAATTGTCTTAATGCCTCAAATAAAATAATGTTTGCGGAATTTGCAAGGTTAAAAGAACGAAGCCTCGTATCCTCACTCATTGGAATCCTAATTGCCTTTTCTTGATGGGCTTCGATGAAATCCCGCGGCAAACCCGCAGTCTCTCGGCCAAAGAGAAACATATCTTCATCCTTATATTCTGGTTCTGTATAGATCCTCCCGCCTTTGGTGGTAGCCAGGTACATGGTACGTCCTTCATATTTTTCCATAAAAGCGTCTAAACTCTCATGAACTTTCAGTTTTACATAGGGCCAATAATCCAGTCCCGCCCTTCTGACCGCTTTTTCATCTATGGAAAACCCCAGCGGCTCCACAAGATGTAATACTGTGTCGGTTGCCGCGCAGGTTCTGGCTATATTTCCAGTGTTAGGTGGAATTTCCGGTTCTACAAATACGATGTGTAATGACATTTTATTTACCTCTCTTACATTTACTTCTTAATAATAAAGGTTTTTTGTTAAAATTTAAAGACAAAAATGAAATTTTGGTATATAATTTTTATCAATGTAAAAATATGTACAAGGAGGCTGTTATGAAAACAGTAAAAATCGGAATACTAGGTCTGGGAACCGTAGGCGGTGGAACTTACGAGATTCTGGATATGAACAGAGAATTGATTGAAAAAAGAATCGACAGAGAAATCAAAGTCGAAAAAGTATTAGAAAAAAATATGGATAGACTGAAAGCACTCGGGCTCCACGAAAGCCAGGCCACACAGAATCCTGATGATATTTTAAAGGATCCGGAAATTGACATTGTCGTAGAGGCACTCGGCGGCATTGAGCCGTCCACTACTTTCATGCTGACAGCCATGGAAAACGGCAAGTCAGTCGTTACGCCGAACAAAGCTGCCGTAGCGGCAAATTTTGACAAGCTCCACAAGACAGCGCAGGAAAATAACGTAGAATTCAGATTTGAAGCCAGTGTCGGCGGCGGCATCCCTGCCCTGACTGCCATTACAGAAGCCCTTGCCGGCAACGAATTCAGTGAAGTTATGGGAATCCTCAACGGCACGACCAACTACATCCTGACCAAGATGACAGATCTTGGCCTCGATTATAACGAAGTGCTCAAGGATGCACAAGCAAAAGGTTTTGCAGAAGCTGATCCGACTGCTGACGTTGAAGGCATCGACGTGGCCAACAAGCTCTCTATTTTGATGGCTCTGGCTTTCGATAAATACGTTCCGCCGACAGAAATCCCAACTGTGGGAATTAGCAAGATCACCATGGACGACATCGAGGCTGCAAAAGCCAAAGGCTGCAAAATCAAACTGATCGCTCAGGCTAAAAAAGTCGGCGATTCTGTTGAATACAATGTAAAGCCTATGGAAATTGAAAACGCACATCCTCTCGCTGGCGTATCCAACGAGTTCAATGCGATTTACGTTACAGGAAATGCTGTCGATGAAGTCATGTTTTACGGCAAAGGCGCCGGCGCCCTCCCGACAGGCAGCGCTATCGTAGGTGACATTCTTGCAATTGCAAAAGCATTATAAAGAGGAGGTACGACAGATGAGCCTATTTCAGGATTGGAAAGAACTGATGGAGAATCAGACCGAAGACACCTTTGAGGGGTTTTGGAAAGAATACTCCGAAACAGAGACAAAGATTTATACGCATATTTTAGAACATCATCAGGAACACCTGGCTGGAACGGTTGATGAATTAGTGGCAAAGTTCGAGTGCAACAAGACGATTTTCGTCGGTTTCCTCGACGGCATCAACTCCAGTTTAAAGACTGAGATGGATCTGGATGCAGTAACAGAAGAAACTGCCATCGATCTCGATATCGATTTCGAAAAACTGTTCTTCAACATGCTCAAAGCCGAAGCTGAATATTTGTTCACCCTCCCTGCCTGGGACGGCGTACTCAGCGAAGAGAAGCGCATCGAAATCATCAAAGAGTTCAAACGTTCAAAGACAGTGCACGCAGAAAAGAAGCCCGGCAGAAACGACCCTTGCCCATGTGGCAGCGGTAAAAAGTATAAGAAGTGCTGCGGAAAAAATGAATAACAGCTAATGAATTGCTGCAGGGTCTGCTGTATTAACGGAAAAAACGTTAATGCGGCAGACCCAAAATAGAACCTTATCAGATATGAACTTTTGTGTATTTGACTTTTTTAGAGTTGTAGTGAATGGTCAGTTTTAAATTTTTAGGAACCTTTAGAAGTACGTAAGTGCCTGATGATTTACCTAAATCAAATATGTCAATTGCTGCGCTTTTCTTGTTAAGCTTTGGCGTCCATGCATAATTATGTGGCATATTTCTGTAATAGATATACTGATATCTGTTATCTACAATAGCATACCACGTTCCAGTCTCACAGGAATTTATAACATTTAGGACTTCTTTGGAAACCGCCTTTTTTGACAGCCTTTTTATCTTACCATCCTCTTTTTGTTTGATATCCAAATCCTTCAGGATTTTCTTGACCTCTGCTTTTGGAAGGTATCCGACCTTTTCTATGGTATTGTCCTGTGCTCGTACTAACCGAAGATCTATCTTCCCCAATTCGTCATAGTTAAAATTCTCAAAAGAACGATCTGCCCTCATGTCCATAAAAATTCGAATGCGTTGATTTCGATAATAATAAGCGTCTTTTTTCTTTTTAATTTTCCATTTTAAGTATTCGTCCTCGGTAGATTTTGATTTGCTATCAATTTGCTTCGCTTCTTTGTCAGAAGTTGGACCTGATGATATTGCATAAGCACCCATCGCTGTTGCTCCATATATTAAGGACATTGTCAATACAAGGGTAATAATCATAATCAATTTTGTCTTTTTACGATAAACCATAATTGCTTCTAACCTTTCTTTCAGTAAATTTTTGCTTTCGTTTAACGTCACAGATGCAAGAGTATCTTTGTAATTCCCTGCGATTCCAATGGCGTTTATCAGTGTGTTTCCATAGTCTTGACGGCCCTTTGCGTCCAATGTTTTTATGACCGCTTCATCGCAGGCAAGCTCACACATCCGCCCCACTTCCCGCCCCATAACATAAACAAGAGGGTTAAACCAATGCAGGCAGATTGTAAATTGAATCAGCCACTTATAAAACATATCTCGGCGCTTGTAGTGTGTCAGCTCGTGAAGTATCGTATATTGGAAGTCCGCATCCAATAAGTCGGCAGTGGGCAGCACGATACATGGTCGGAAAAAACCAATTAATATTGGCGAGGAAATCAGGCTATTTGTGTATAACTCCACGGGTTTTTTAACTCCAGATTGCTTGCCGATTATCGCCAGCCGATCTAAAAGTGCTGTGTTGGAAATCTCCATATGTCCGGCTTTGATATATTTTATAAAATCTTGGTAGATTGTAATTTTCCTTATCATCAAGATTAGAGCCACTACCAGCCAGGCGAGCCAGAGATTTCTCATCAAACCTGCAAAAATTTTTTTTGTTAATGACGTGATGTCTGTGGATAGTTCTTCTTGCTGTGAGACAGCATCGTTTTCTGTTGCCATAGTGTTTCCTGATTGCACCGATGACACGATATCTTGTTCGGGACTGTCAGCGGTGTCTATCTGAATCGTCGTGTTGTCTATTGTTTGAAATAAGGAGCCAATAGGACTTGTTTCTGGCGCAAAAGGAAGCAGCAGACGAATAATGACTACCAGCCAGATATAATACTGCCAACTCTTACTGACCTTGTTCTTAAATAGGGGCCTGCAAAGAAGAAGAACAAGAATCAGCAGCGATCCGGATAGGGACAGAGACAAAAAAATTTTCAGTATCTCATTCATCTATTGCCGTTTCCGCCTTCCCAAAACTTTTTCAACTCCTCGTAATCCGTGGCGGTAAGCATTTCTCTCTGTATCAGTGTAGATACAAGCCCCTTTGCATCACCTTCATACAGTTTATCAAGTAAGGCTTTCGCCTGTGTCGCCTGATAGTCTGCTTCGGTAACGATAGCAGTGTATTCGTTGCGCCGGCCTATTTTGTTTGTTTTCAACAGCCCCTTTTCTACCAATCGGGAGAGTAACGTAATAACCGTGTTTTTCTGCCAATGATTACCCGTTTCCGCCAGTGCGTCCATGATTTGGGCATATAGAGCCTTGCCATCCTCAGCCCAGATGATTTTCATCAATTCCAACTCGGAATCAGATACCTGTCCTATCATTTTCTCTTTCATCCTCCTTTAACTACAAGTTGTAGTCCATAGTTATAATAACATTTTGTAGTCCAATCGTCAATACCTTCTTATCGAGGGATTGTTTTTAGATTGTATAGCAAAAGGAACTGGCCCCATTAACGATTTCTTCCGTTAATGGGGCCAGTTCCCTTTTTAGCTGTACAGAAACCTTTCAATATCGTCCTGTACGCAGTTTTTCATTTTTAGACAAGTCCTTATATTATGATTTTACTTGTCTTTTAAGCTGATGCTTTCCACGTTTCCATATTTACTTTGGTTGTTCTTAACAGCTTTCACTTTATAATAGACTTTGACGCCGCGTTTTACAGAATCATCGACATAGTTTGTGGACGCTGATTCTGCAATCTTTGTATAATCACCTTTTTTGGAATAACTTCGATATACTTCATATCGCTCTGCCCCAGTGGATGCCAACCAGGTGAGTTTGATCTTACCGGCAGAATGATTGGCTGCGACGGATAACTTGGGCGTCGTATAAGTTTTAAACTTTGTCGTC
Source organism: Emergencia timonensis (assembly GCF_900086585.1). Classification (GTDB taxonomy): domain Bacteria; phylum Bacillota; class Clostridia; order Peptostreptococcales; family Anaerovoracaceae; genus Senimuribacter; species Senimuribacter timonensis. The sequence goes on along the minus strand of NZ_FLKM01000009.1, from coordinate 1,558,192 downwards.
TCAGATACCATATTGATATAGCCGTACTGCCCATAGCATTTCATGAAGTCATTCATCGACCCTTTATAATAGGAGACGATATTGCTCCTGTAGTAATTGTTGTCCGCCCAGATCACCTGATCTTTGGAGACCTTCAATAATGCGACAGAATGCCCCGACCAGCCGTTAAAACTGCTTCCATGGGAAAACCGAATATGAGAGCCGGCTTTGATGCCCAGACACTTCTTCTTAAAATTAGATGCGGTGTTTTTCAGACCAGTGTAGTATTTTGTGCTGCTGGAACTTGCCAGCATCTCTCTCACTTTTTCTGCATAACCCCAACACTGCCCGGGGCCGTTGTAACGACTCATATGCTTATATTCGCTTTTGACATAATCAATCGTTGCCGCCGCATTGTCGTCGCTTGTGCAAGCGCTCCCCGTAAAATTCGCACTTTCACTATTTGCCTGTACTTCCTCCGTATTGAACGGCAAGGCAATAACCGTCAATACGACTACCATCAGGGAAATGAAAAGTCTTTTCTTCATATGTTCTCCTTAAAAATTGAACAAAGATTTTAACTTATTTCCCCAATACCCATTTCATCTTTACAGATGCTTTTCGCAGTATTCTGCGATACTGCAGTTCTCACAGTCCGGCTTTCTAGCCGCACAGCAATTTCTGCCGTGAAAAATCAGCGAATGATGTGTCCTGGACCAGCGATCCTCCGGCAAAACTTCCATCAAAGCAAGCTCTGTTTTAAGCACGTCTTTTGCATTGACGAGCCCGATTCGATTGGCAACCCGGAAGACATGGGTGTCAACGGCGATGCGTTGATGTCCAAAGCCTACCGACAGCACTACATTAGCGGTTTTTCTGCCGACACCCGGCAGTTCTACCAACTTATCGTAGTCGTCAGGAACCTGCCCGTCATATTTTTCTGCCAAAACCTTGGCCATATTGACGATATTTTTTGATTTGGTTTTGTACATGCCGATTCGCTTTATGTATTTGCTGACTTCTTCTGGATCTGCATCGCCGAGGGCAAAGGCGTCCGGATATGCGGCAAACAAATCAGGCGTAACCTGGTTAACACTCTTGTCCGTCGTCTGTGCCGACAATGCCACTGAAACAATCAGCTGAAATACATTTTGATGATGAAGCGCACACTCCGCTTCAGGATAGGTTTCTTCCAAGATATCCAATATCTTATTTATCACTTCTTTTTTCATACAAAAGATTATACAAGAAAAAACAAATTTTGACAACCAGTAATCCTTGTGTCAGTAGATGGAATTTCATCTTCCGCTGACAGTCTTGACAAAATTGTATGCCAGACATATAATTGTATACAGTTATTAAGGAGGAACAAAATGTCAATCATTCAATATTTAGAGGACGGTAAGACTAGTAACCAACCGTTGTCTACCAATCTTTACTCAGAACTGCAAGAGGATATTCTCACAGGAAAATTAAAAGCAGGCGAAAAACTCACGGAACAAAAGATCTGCGACGAGTATAAAGTGAGCAGGACTCCTGTTCGCGAAGCCCTGCGCCAGTTAGAAATGGACGGACTGATTGAAAATATTCCCAATAGAGGCGCCTTTGTATTAGGACTTTCAGAACAGGACATTGAAGATATGTATGTGCTTAGAAAAGCCTACGAAATACAAGCGGTGCGTTGGGCCATTGAAAGAATTACTGAAGAAGAAATCAACGAACTGGAAGAGACCTTTGAATTCATGGAATTCTACACGATGAAAAACGATATCAACAAAATGCTCAACATCAATACTGCTTTTCATCAAATCATCTACAATGCAACACATAACAGAATGCTGAAACAGCTTTTGTCTTCTTATCAAGTTTATTTGAAACACTGTAATCCATCTAATTATTATGCACCAGACTACCTAACCAATGTGCTGAAGGAGCATAAAGCGATATTTGATGCTTTCATGGCCAAAGACGTCGAAGGAGGCGCTCTCGCCATGAGCATTCATATGGATAATTCGGGAAGCCGGAAGTTTAAGTAATCTTGATGTAAAATCCAAAATCTCGACTGTGTTAATTTACGATAGTTTTAAAAAAAGGATTGTCTCAAAGGGAGACAATCCTCAATTTTTTGTTCTATTTTGTTGTAAACAAAAGCGCTTCTCCGTTGGAATCGATGACCACAGTGTCGCCGTCAACAATCTCACCTTTAATCAGTTTTGACGCCAGCTGTGTTTCCACGTTCTTCTGCAGGTATCTCTTCACCGGTCTTGCACCGTAATTCGGATCATAAGATTCTCTTGCGATGAATTTTTTACCCTTATCTGTCAGTTCCAGTTTGACATCACGCTCAGCCAGGCGGTGTTCCAAACCGACCAGTGACAGCTCGATGATTTTGACGATCTGCTGCTCCGTCAGCGGGCTGAATACGACGATGTCGTCAATTCTGTTGAGGAACTCCGGTCTGAAGTAATTCTTAAGCTGGTTTTCCACATTTTCCTTTGTCGCCGCATCGATAGAGCCGTCAGCCTTGATATTGTCAATTAACTCACTGCTGCCGATATTGGACGTCATGATGATAATCGTATTTTTAAAGTCTACGGTTCTTCCTTGATTATCGGTCAAACGCCCATCGTCCAACAGCTGAAGCAAGATGTTAAATACGTCAGGATGAGCTTTTTCAATTTCGTCGAAGAGAATAACGCTGTATGGACGCCTTCTTACGGCTTCTGTCAGCTGACCGCCTTCGTCATAACCTACATATCCTGGAGGCGCGCCTACTAGTCTGGATACAGAATGCTTCTCCATATATTCTGACATGTCAATTCTAATCATGTTTTTCTCAGTATCAAAGAGGGCTTCTGACAAGGCTTTGGCCAGCTCTGTCTTACCTACCCCTGTTGGACCGAGGAAAATGAAAGAGCCAATGGGCCGGTTCTCTTCCTTCAGACCCGCTCTAGCCCTTAAAATAGCCTCAGAGACCGACAAAACACCTTCTTCCTGGCCGACTACCCTTGTGTGCAGAATATCTGGCAATTTCAGCAGTTTTTCCTTTTCAGATTCTACCAGCTTTGCAACAGGAATCCCTGTCCAGCCGGAGACTACATCGGCAATTTCTTCTTCACCGACTTCTTCTTTTAATAGACGATTCTCTTCTGAGTTTTCATTGCTGCGTTTTTCTTCTTCCAGCTTTTTCTCTAATTCGGGCAGCACGCCATATTTCAGCTGTGCTAATTTTTCAAGGTCGTAGTTTCTCTCAGCCTCTTCCATCTGATGCTTTACTTCTTCAATCTGTTCTTTCGTGCCTTTCAGTTCGGTGATCGCTTTTTTCTCATTTTCCCACTGTGCCCGCATAGAGGCGTTTTCTTCTTTCAGTTGGGCCAATTCTTTCTCCAGGGTTTCCAGCCTTGCCTTTGAGCCTCTGTCGGTTTCCTTGCCAAGGGCTTGCTTCTCAATTTCCAGCTGCATGATTTTTCTGGAGATTTCATCCAGCTCTGTCGGCATACTGTCAATTTCCGTTCTGATCTTTGAAGCCGCCTCGTCCATCAAGTCAATCGCCTTATCAGGCAGGAATCTGTCAGAGATATACCGATCTGACAAGGTCGCACAGGCAATCAGAGCGTTATCTGTGATTCTGACGCCGTGGTGTATTTCAAAACGTTCCTTCAAACCTCTCAGAATAGAGATGGTATCCTCAACCGACGGCTGGTCGACCATGACCTTTTGAAAACGCCTCTCTAGCGCAGCGTCCTTCTCGATATACTTTCTGTATTCGTCTAAGGTCGTCGCACCGATGCAGTGCAGTTCTCCTCTGGCCAGTTTTGGCTTCAGCAGGTTTCCTGCATCCATGGAGCCTTCCGTTCTGCCAGCGCCGACGATGTTATGAATCTCGTCGATAAATAAAATGATTCTTCCTTCCGATTTCTCGACTTCGTTTAAAACGGCCTTTAATCTCTCTTCAAATTCTCCACGAAATTTAGCGCCTGCAATTAAAGCGCCCATGTCCAGAGCAAAGATGGTTTTATCCTTTAGTCCTTCCGGTACGTCTCCGTTAAGAATTCTCTGTGCCAGCCCCTCTACGACCGCGGTTTTGCCGACTCCCGGTTCACCGATAAGAACGGGATTATTTTTGGTTCTTCTGGACAAAATCTGAATGGCATGTCTGATTTCGCTGTCTCTTCCGATAACGGGATCCAGCTTGCCCTCTCTAGCCATTTCCACCAAGTCGCGGCCATATTTGTTCAAGGCGTCATAATTCTCTTCTGGATTCTGACTGGTAACTCTCTGATTGCCTCTGACCTTGGACAATGCTTCTAAGAATTTGTCTTTTGTAATATTGTACTTAGAGAAAATCTTAGCAGACGGCGTGCCTCTTTCTCCTAAAAGGGCCAGGTAGATGTGCTCTACACTGACATATTCGTCTTTGAATTTGTCAGCATTTTTCTCCGCATCCATCAAAATCTGATTCAGTCTTCTGGAAGAATAGATATTATCTGCTGCGCCTGAGACCTTCGGAAGCTTTTCCATCTGCTCTTCCAGGTCTGCAATCAGTGACGTCGGATCCACCTCCATGTATTTCAGAAGCTTTGGAATCAATCCGTCTTTCTGCATCAGCAAAGCCAGATGCAAGTGCTCTCCATCCAGCATCTGATGCCCTTCGGAAATAGCGATATTTTGACAATCCATAATCGCTGTCTGTGCATTTTGCGTAAATCTCTCTATGTTCATAATGTTCACCCCCAAATCATGTAACATTTATTAGTTTAGCTTTATTTTTAATCTCTAGTCTTATTCTATACCTATTAAAACAAAAAGTAAAGCGTTTTTTAGCACTCACCTACATAGAGTGCTAATAATTTTTCTTCTCCTTTCAATATGTCCCTCTGTTATGATTATTGGAATAATCTTACAACCGCTGTATGGGGAAGTCAATGGTTTTGGAGTATGGGAATTTTAAAAATATTTGACGCGGAACTGCGTCAAAAAAGCGAACAGCCCGCAGATTTTATCTGCGGGCCTCATGCTTTCTAAAAAATAATCGTATTTACCAGCCAGCCATAAACGAAGTCAACTCCTGGAGTCAGTATATAATCTGTGACATTTAAAAATATCAGGACTAATAATATTAAAAATCCTTTGTCATATACTTTGTAATACCATGAATACTTCTCCAGATTAAAAATCTGGGTTACAATGCCGAATCCATCCAATGGAGGCACTGGAAGCAGGTTGAAGATCATCAAAACCAGGTTGATTAGAATGACATACTGAAAGATATTCACCACAATACTTCCAATTTCTCCAAAGGCCCAGGCTGGATTGACAGATATTATAATCCGCAAGATGAAGGTAAAGATGACGGCAATGAAGAAGTTCATCACTACACCGGCAATAGATACCAGAAACTCGTCTCTTCTTCTGTGCTTATAATATCTAGGGTCAATCTGTACCGGTACGCCCCAGCCAAATCCTGCCAAAAGCAATGCGATGAATCCAAAGGGATCAATATGCGCCGCCGGGTTGATGGTCAATCTCCCCTGCAGTTTCGGCGTAGGATCTCCTAAAGCATAAGATGCTATGCCATGAGCAAATTCATGGAAAGAGAGGCCGATAATGATGCCTGGAAGCATGAGCAGTTCGCTCATGAGCCAATCCATTGGATTTTCAAACCTGCCCTCTACAATATTCAGTATGACCAGCATGATTAGAATGACAAATACTGGCGATTTAACAAAACGTTTCAAAATTAATTCTTTCCTTTCCCAATATATTTCATCATATTTTATCACAGAATTGAACAATTTGAAATATTATATTACAAAGATGGCCTTTATGGTCAAAAATGAAAGGTGGTTTTTTATGAATAATTCTCTTGTGTGTATCGACGTTTACACTGTTACAGCAGGTGATACACTTTATACCATTGCAGATAAATACGATCTGCCTGTAAGTCTCTTAATGAAGGTGAACTGCATTACCAATCCGTATAATCTGGAGATTGGAACAAGACTATGCATCCCTGGAGACGAATCTCAGCTTACAAAACCAGAAGAAAAACCAATGCCTTCAATGAAGGTTCATGTCGTAGAAGCTGGCGACACCTTGTACTTAATCGCAAAGAAACATGGCGTAAAATTAGACGATGTCATGAATGCGAACCCAAATATCGATCCATATAATTTAATGATCGGTACGGAACTTTACATCCCACTCTAAACTATGATAAAACGATAAAAAAACTAAGGAGGAACGTTAGATGTGTGAAGATACAAATACGGCTCCAGCATGCAAGCCGTGCAAGATTAAGGAATTTTTTAACAGACAGCATACGCCTATCGAAAAAGGGCTTATGGTTGCAGGCGGACTTATGGCCGGAATTGTGATCGGTATGGTCATCTCCCCAATTCGAGGCGGAATTGGGCTTGAGGTTTCTCTCGGTTCTCACAATGGCTGCGGCAATTACGATAACGACTGTAGCAAAACAACCAGAAAATCATGATGTTCAAGAGAATAAAAGACGGCGCTTATTTACGCCGTCTTTTTCTATTCCTTCTCTTTACAGTTGGTCAGTCTGCTCTCTTTACCAAAGATAAATTCTTTTTTCGTCGCAAAGGATTTTTCTTCTAACTCCATATCAAACTGGATATTTTCAATTGGCAGACCTTTGCTTTCTGCTGCCGCTTTGATGATTTCCATGGTCAGTTTCGGACTGACTACCAGCATTGGCGCCAGAGTGTTGGTGAAGATAGCATTCTTTTTTTGAAATCCTTCTTCCCGATTTTTGCCAGTATTGCCATAACCGTAAATCAACTTTCCAAAAGGTTCCTCACCTTGATTGATAAAATCAGCCATTTGAATCTGGTTTCCGATAATTTCCATCTCTGCGCCGTGGTAGCTGCAGGAAAAATATATATCGTCTCCATAGACGGCTTCATTCTCTCTGGCTTCTACTTCTAAGAGTCCCATTCCTTCGAATTCACTGCCATCTGTTCGTACTACTTTGCTGCCCCATAGTGCAATAGAGGTTCCTGTTACAACCATCGGCCTTCCAGCTTCTACAAAATTCTGAAACAGTTCTTTATAAGGTTTCAGCCAATCTAATATGGTAGGATAGGATGCGATTTCTCCCGGCGGACAAAAAATGACGTCATAATCCATCGCGTCAAAATTCTCTGTCTCAAAGTCAACTTTTTCGATCTGTGCCTGAAAACCTGCCAGCTCTGCAAAACGAGCCAGAGCTAATATATTGCCTCTTTCGCCGTGAAGATACAATGTGTCCGGGAAGAGCCATGCTATTTTCATCGTATTCATTTATCTTCCCTCCTTTTCGATATACTTTTTCATATAGTAGAACGTATGAATCCACGTAATCAGATAGATATTATCTGTTTCAACGCTTTCAATTTCTTTGAAAATGGTGTCCACCTCTTCTGTATCAGCGATGGAAATCATGGACTTGTCCACCCCTTCGTAAATCAATCTATTTGCAGTGTCATAGCAGACTCTGTCAGAGAAGCAGAAATACTTTTCCACATTGGACTGTACTAGTTTATCTAATTGGCAGTCAAATGCGTAAAAGGAGTTGGCGTAGTGTGGAATCATGTCAATCAGCGGACACAATCCCAAACATACCATCTTTTTTTCCGGATCTGCCGCCATGACGTTGATACAGGTCTGTAAGGTCTCTGGATTTTCCTGCTTGATTCTCATATATTTGATTGTCTTGCCTTTATATTTCAAGATTTCAAAACGGCCGCCCACGTTTTTGAATTCTCCGAAAGCCTTTGCCGCTTCTGCGGGACTGATGTCGCCCAGTTCTTTGGCAACGGCTAAAGCGCCGGCATAGTTATAGCACATATACGGCGTGTCATATGGCATATTGAAGCTTACGTCCTCAAATTTAAACGAACGATCAGCAAAATTTACATCGGTAACCGTATAGTCTGCTGTGTCGTCACTTCTGTGTCCGCAATTGACACAGTGGAATTTGCCAACTCCGTCGTTGTTATAATAGTCAAAGACAATTTTATGTCTGCACTTCGGACAGGCCATGGTCGGATAAGTACCGTCCTTGGTAAAAGACTCTTCGTGCCGTTCTACGCCATAGGTGATGATTTTGTCGCTATTCTCGTCAAAAGACTTGGTGCGCGGCTCTTCGTTATTCAGAAACAGACGCACATTGCCGCCGATTGTAGGAAAGAGCTTCCTGTAGATAAAATCCGGATCGCCGTTACGCTGCACCTGGTCCTTCTGCAGGTTGGTAATCATAATGTTCTCTGCCGGCAGCTGTTTGTAAATCAACGGCAGATATCTTTCGTCCGTCTCAAAGATGATGTAGTCTGCCTTTATCTTTCCTGTCAGCGTAGAAGCTTTTGAAAGAGCTGTAGCGACGCCGTAGATCAAATTTGCGCCTTCCAGGTTTGCAATGATCTTTTTACCGTTACTCTTAAATATGTGGTGAACTAGGTTCGTCGTAGTAGATTTTCCGTTGGTTCCTGTGATAAAGAGAACCTTTGCGTAGTCAATTCCCTTAAAATGAGCTACCATCTGCGGATCAATTTTCATGGCTTTTTCTCCAGAGAAGTTCGAGCCTCTGCTCTTGTCCACAATATTGATGATGACGTTGATTATCTTTGCAAACCAAAGTGCAATATAAAATTTCATTCTTTTCCCTCCTAATGGTCCTTGCCACAGTTTCTTGAAAAGAAACTGATGGAAGGCTTAATGCTTTAAATCCCCAATCGGGCAAGCATTTTTGCGTTGCCCGATTGGACGGATTTAGTCGTAAATTATAGTATATCTGAAAGCAATCTTGAAATCGCTTCTTTAAACTTAATTATAACAGATCGATTATTGTAGTCTTCTAAAGTCAGTTCATGGCCGTGTTCAATATCTTTCATGAACTGATCGTCCATTTTCTTTGCAAACCCTTCATCGTAGACAAAGGCATTCGATTCAAAGTTAAGGCGGAAGCTGCGCCTGTCAAAGTTTGCTGATCCGACAGTTGCCACCTCCCCATCTACAACCATGGTCTTCGCGTGAAGAAAACCGCTGTCATAGATGTACACCCTCGCCCCTGATCTGATCAGTTCTCCGCAATAGGCATAGGTCGCCCAATAGACAAAGATATGATCTGGCATGCAGGGAATCATAATCCTCACGTCTACTCCTGACTGTGCAGCCATTTTCAGCGATTCCAGCATACTGGGATCTGGAATGAAATATGGGGTTTGAAGGTATACCGTCTTTTCTGCATAAGTAATCATTCTCATCATGGAGCGTTTGATTTCTTCCCTCACTGAATTAGGTCCGCTGGAAACAATCTGTATGGGGGATGCGCCTTTATCCTCCATGGGATTAAAATATATTTCTGCCAGTTCAATGTTTTCTTTTGAAGCAAAACGCCAATCCATAACAAAAGTAGCGTTGAGATCCTGTACCGCACTGCCGCGTATCTTGATATGGGTGTCACGCCAATATCCGAATCTCCGCTTAAATCCCAGATATTCGTTGGCAATGTTAAATCCGCCGATATAACCTTCTTTACCGTCTATGACGACAATTTTTCTGTGATTTCTGTAATTTAACTTCAGATTAATATATTTCAATTTGGGCTTAAAAAAATATGCAACTTTGCCGCCAGCTGCCAGAAAATCGCGCAGTTTTCTGTTAGTGATAAATCTTGACCCCATAGCATCCATCATCAGCTTTACTTCTACGCCCTCCCGGGCCTTCTGTGTCAAAGCCTCGAGAAACTTTTTACCCACCATGTCGTCTTTGACGATATAATACATGACGTTGATAGATTTGGTGGCATGATTGATATCTCTCATCAGCTTGTGAAACATCTTCTTGCCATCATCAAAAATCTCTATATCGTTATTCTGCGTCAGATAAGATGCACCATACACCTGATTTAGTTTTATCATGTGCTTCCACTTTTCTGCAGTATCATTTACAAATTCAAATTTTCCGTTATCGATGCTTTCAATTTGGTATTTTAATTCCTCTGTGATGACGCTTTTTTCACTGTCTGTCAATTTATATATCTTTTGTCTGGAAATATTTTGCGCCAGTATCATGTAGAAAAATATACCCGCGATGGGCAGAACAAAAAGAACTAAAATCCAAGCAAGTGAAGCTGCTGGATTTTTTCTTTCTAAGAATATAATAGCCAGTGCGATGATTAAGTTGATACTATAAATAAACGCAGTCCAATCGTGTTCTGTGAAAAAGCTGATAAAATATGTCATTCAATATACCCCATTTTGATTTTAGAATTACCATTAATGGGAATATTTTATCACAAATCTGCAAGAGAATCCATAAATTTTATCGTTCTTCAGTAAATATTATGCCCGCATTAACTTACATAATTTGGATTATTTCTTGATTTTACCAATTTCATGCGATATAATATTGGTAAATAATTACAGGAGGTAGATTTATGAATCAAGCAGCTGAACCAAAACGAAATCATCAGGACACTGTTTTCCGTATGCTTTTTTCTGAAAAAGAAAATGCAATTGAATTGTTCAACGCACTAGAGGATACAAACTATGGCCCTGATACAGAGGTGGAATTCACCACTTTAGAAGATGCGGTCTACACAAACCTGAAAAACGATCTCGGATTTATCATCGACAAACAATTTATCATTTTGACGGAACATCAAGCTGCTATCAATCATAACATGCCCCTTCGCCAATTGGAATACATAGCAAGAACCTATGAAAAGCTAGTAGACGCAGTCGCACTATATGGCAGTAAAAGGGTCAAAATCCCCACTCCTGAATTTTTTGTCGTCTATACAGGCAGTCAGAAGTGGAAAACAACGACATTAAGATTATCTGATAGTTTTTTGCATAAACCACCGGAAAATTCGGTAGAACTTGTGGTAAAAATCATTAAGATGCATTATAATAATGATGACGAACAGAGCCAGAAAGTTTTGGAGCGGAGCGAAAAACTACGGGGTTACAGCCTTTTACTGGAATGCATTAAGGACTACCGCAGCCAAGGAAAAGACGCAAAAGAGGCAGTCAATATGGCTATCCAGCGCTGTATCAGTGAAGGTATCCTAAAAGACTTTCTCGAGAAAAACAGTCCGGAGGTGGGGAGTATGTTGTTCAAGGAAATCACAAGCGAAGAATTTGCTGAAATCAGAGCGAAGGAAGCAGCCGAAGAATACTACAACAAAGGCCGCAGCGAAGGCATCGAGCTTGGTATCACCAATCTGATAGCCGCCTACAGAGAATTCCATCTGTCAGATGACCAGATTCTAAAAAAGTTGATAGAAAAGTATCAGATAGAAGAGACAGAGGCTTTGGCCTATCTGGAAAAATCCAAATAATAAAAACCAAAAGACCTGAAACAATCGTTTCCACTACGACAGTTTCAGGTCTTTTCGATTACAATATGATACAGATAAAATAGTCTTTTCCTTCGTTGCTGATCTTCTGCAGCGACCTCTGCACTTTGACCTGCAGTGTCTCTGGCATAGATGTCAGTTTGCCGTCCATCTGTTCAACAACCAGATCCTGCAGAGATTTACCGAAAAGATTCGTATCCCAAATCTCGTTTTCTTCCTCGGAACCCGAGAATTTCTCCATCAGGAAACTTGCCAAATCTGCAGACTGTTGTTCAGTGCCCACAATCGGAGAAATCTCAGTACTGATATCCGTTCTAATGATATGCAGACAAGGCGCAGATGCCACCAGTCTGACACCGAATTTATTGCCCTGTTTAAAGACCTCTGGCTGCCCAAGATTCATCTGCTGCAGCTTCGGGTGGACGATGCCGTATCCGGTGCGGCTCACACTGCTGAGCGCTTCTTCCATATCGTCATAAGCCTGCTTCGCTTTGGAATATTCTTTTAACAGCAAGAATAGTTCACGATCGCTGGCTACTGGATGATTGAGCAGTTCCTCAATAATCTGATAATAAAGACCATCTTTCAGCTGAATCTCAATGATGACTCTGCCTGTGGCCATTTCACAACTGACCACGCTGGCCTTCTTTACATTCTCGTTGGCCATGATGGCTTGAATCGACGGTTCTACACTGCCCATAGTGTCAACGGTATCCATCCAGGAAAGAACGGTACCTACAATGCCAGCTTTGATCCAGTGGTCTGGTGACAGCGCATCCATGTATTCTGGAAGATCGATAAACACTTCGCTGACTGGGAACTGCCCCAGCAGTTCGTCGAAGATCTTCTCTGGAATGTCCTTTTCCATGGTAGCGCAGTTGGCTGGAATGACCGGCGCCGCATATTTCGTCTGCAGTTTTTTCGCCAATTCCTTTGTTTTATATGACGAAGGTTCGCTGCTGTTTAATATGATTACAAAAGGTTTACCAAGCTGCTTGAGCTGGTTAGCTGTTTTCTCTTCTGCTTTTATGTAATTCTCTCTCGGGATTTCGCCAAAACTTCCATCACAGGTGACCATGATACCAACAGTTGAATGGTCTGTAATTACTTTTTCCGTTCCCCGTTCAGCTGCGACTTCAAAAGGCATCTCTTCCTCATCCCAAGGAGTCTTTACCATCCTGCTCTTTCCATCCTCCTGATGTCCGAGCACGCCTGGAACAAGATAGCCGACACAATCCACCAGTCTCATAGACATGGATGCATTGTTAATTTTTACTTTTACAGCTTCTTCAGGAACAAATTTAGGTTCTGTCGTAGTAATGGTCCTGCCATCACCACTCTGCGGCAGCTGATCGACTACTCTGGTCTTGACATATGTGTTCTCGATGCCCGGCACAACAAACAGTTCCATAAATCTCTTGATAAATGTAGATTTACCTGTCCTCACTGGGCCTACAATTCCTGCATATATCTCTCCGCCTGTTCTCTCAGCTATACTCTTATAAATATTTCCATCAGTCATACCTTCATCCTCTTTCTCACATAACTCTATAAAAATAGTATGAAGGAAGTACTGAATATATTCATCTATTCTACAATTTTGTATTGAATTGCATTAATAATTGCCGCAGCTATATTACTGCCGCCTTTTCTGCCTCTCGCTACAATGCAGGGTACGCCTGAATCAATCATCATTTCTTTAGATTCCACCACGTTGACAAATCCCACCGGTACGCCAACTACGGCTACAGGAGAAAGCTTCCCCGCCTTTACCAAGTCACAGATGGACATCAAGGCTGTCGGCGCATTACCGATAGCAAAAATAACTGGTCTATCCAGGCGGCTGGCCTTTTCCATACTGACAAGAGATCTGGTCACGCCTCGTTCCTTTGCTTCAGCAGCCACGTCCGGATCGCCGATGAAGCAGAGGACTTCTCCGCCGTATTTTTCAATCCGTTTTTTGTTGATGCCGGCGCGGGCCATGGTCGTGTCTGTCACAATGTATGCGCCGTTTTTTATGGCATCCTGCAGCTTTTCAATGACGCCGTCACTAAAGTACATGCTGTCTGCATACTCGAAGTCAGCAGAAGTGTGAATGCACCTCTTGATGACTGCTTCATATCTTGGGTCCAACACCTTGTCACCTAAGATTTCACTGATGATTTCAAAACTTTTTGTCTCTATCTGGTCTGGTTTTACGTTTTCTATTTTCATTATCCTTCTATACCTGCCCTTGCTGGGATTCCCTTGTCGAATGGGTGTTTTACTTTGTCAATTCTGGAAACATAGTCTGCCAGTTCCACCAGCTGGTCGGTAGGATATCTGCCGGTCAGTACGACTTCCAGCTGCTCAGGTCTGTTTTTTAAGAACGATGCGACCACTTGGTCGTCCAAAAGTCCTGCCTCGATCGCTCCCAGACACTCGTCCAACACCAACATATCGTAGTGATCTGTCTCTAACATTCTCACCATATCTGCAAACTGCTGTGCGTTGACCGTTCTCGTTTCCTGTTTTTCCTCTTCTGTCATCTGGAAAGAGAACTTTTTGATCGGTTTCGTACCTAGTACTTCAATGCCCGGCAAGTTTCGCAGCACATTCAGTTCGCTGCTGTCTCCTGATTTTAGAAACTGCATGAAGAGAACATGCAGACCGTAACCGCAGGCTCTCACTGTCAAGCCTACAGAGCAAGTCGTTTTGCCCTTTCCTTCGCCACAATAGATATGAACTAATCCTAAATCGTTTTTTTTCATTCCTCTACCTCCTAATGGAGTTGCCCCAATTTGCGTAGCAATTGCTGGGAACTCCTTATGCTTTTGCGCCACAGCTTTAGCTGGCTTGGCGCTAGTCGTATAATGGAGTTGCCCCAATTTGCACAGTAAATTGCTGGGAACTCCTTATGCTTTGGGAGACCTAGCCCGATTCAGCGAAACAGAATCGCTAGCAGGTCCCCTGCGAAAAGTGCAGCGCTTCAGCGCGTGGCACTTGACGGCTCATTCCCAAGAGAACAAACGCAGTGCTGTTCGATTGGTGAATTAAGTCGTACCATTAACAATCTTGTATAGCAATTCCATGTCCAGGGATTTTCGAAGCCCCTCTGCCAGTATATCATACTGCGTCTGTTTGTGCGCCTCAATATCAAAAGCTTTTACATCCGAAAAGTCCAGGCCTTTGGCTGCCAGCAGCCCTTCCACTATGGTCCTGGCGATTTCTTCCTTGTCAAAGACACCGTGAATATAAGTACCGTAGACGTTTCCTTCGTTGATGATATTGCCCTCAGCACCGGACACACCCATGTGAATCTCATAGCCCTGGTACGCTTTGCCTGAAAGACCCGCAAAGATACCGTCAACACCGGACAAAATGCCGCTGGCAGCTGTCCGTACCTTTTGATCTTCAAAGATTGTACTGTGGGGCAATAACCCGATGCCGGCCATATCGCCGCCGTGTTCCACACCGTTTGGGTCAGAGAGAGACTGTCCCAGCATCTGGTATCCACCGCAGATTCCAAAGATCGGTTTCCCTTTAGCGTAGAACTTGAGAATGGAGGCTTCCAGTCCTGACTGTCTGAGCCACAGCAAATCAGACATGGTATTCTTTGTCCCTGGCAGCATAATCATGTCAGGCTCCCCTAATTCGCCTACAGAACCAACATATCTCACATTCACCCCTTCTATGTATTCGAAAGGATTAAAGTCCGTAAAATTGGAGATTCTCGGTGTTCTGATCACAGCAATATCGACCAAAGCGTCCCCTTTGCGGTTCACAAATCTGTCAGTGAGGCTGTCCTCATCGTCTACATCCAGATGCATATAAGGAACCACTCCGACTACGGGCACCTGAATAATATCCTCCAGCATGCGCAGACCTGGCTCAAGAATTGTTACGTCGCCTCTGAATTTATTGATGACCACACCTTTGACTCTGGCTTTTTCCTTTTCGTCAAAGAGCAGCATGGTCCCTGCCAAAGAGGCAAAGACACCGCCTCTGTCGATATCTCCTACCAAAAGCACCGGCGCGTCAGCCATTTCGGCCATGCCCATGTTGACAAGGTCATTATCTTTCAAATTGATTTCCGCCGGACTGCCCGCACCTTCCAACACGATAACGTCATATTCAGCCGCCAGGCTGTCAAAAGCCTCCTTTACGGCGCCTCTGAATTCGTCCTTTTTTTCATAAAAATCCTTAGCAGAAAAGTTGCCGTATACTTCACCATTGATGATAACTTGAGAGCCTTCATCGCTGGTCGGCTTCAGCAAAATCGGATTCATTCTGCAGTCAGGGTCAATCTGGCAGGCCTCTGCCTGCATAACCTGCGCTCGCCCCATTTCCATTCCATCTTTTGTAATAAAAGAATTCAGCGCCATGTTCTGCGATTTAAACGGAGCAACCTTATAACCGTCTTGCTTTAATATTCTGCAGATGCCGGCTGCCAGAAGACTTTTTCCAGCATTTGAGCAGGTTCCCTGTACCATAATTGTTTTAGCCATTGGTTTGTTCCTCATTTCTCTTAGTTACTTGGGCGAGGCTCTCTAAAAAATAGGTGTTTTCTTCTCTGGTCCTCACCGCAATGCGGTAATAATGTTCATTCAGCGTCATATAGTTAGCGCAGCTTCTAATCATAATATCAAAAGCCGACAAAGGTTCAATTAAATCTGCTTCGCTTTTGAAGAACACGTAGTTTGCTTTCGGTCCATAGGTTTGATACCCCAGTTCCGCAAGGCCACGCAGAAGATAATCCCGGTTCTCCTTGACATAAGCCTTGGTTTCTTCCACAAAACCGGAAAGCTGCATGGCTGCTATGCCGGCTTTTGACGCCGGTGTTGAAACGGACCAGGGCTGCAGACAACCGTTAATCAAGTCGGCGGTCTCTTCATCACTGCAGATGCAGTAACCCAGACGAAGACCGGCCATAGCGTAAATCTTCGTAAAGGCCTTCAGAATGATGACTTTTTCTAGTTGATCTACAGATGCCATAATAGAATAATTTTCTTCTTCATCGAGGAATTCACAGAAGCATTCGTCAATCATCAGATAAATGCCCTTCTCAGCACACAGCCCCGCTAGCCGCAGTACGAACTCTTTCTCCACCGGAATACCCGTAGGATTGTTCGGGTTGCAGAGGAACATCATATCATAGGAGTTGTCCAAAAGGTCAAAGATATCATCCTGAATTTGGAAGCCTTTTTCTTCCTTTAACAGATAATGGTCTATTTTTCTGCAGTCTGCTGCTGCCAAAGCCTGCTCATATTCAGAAAAAGTCGGAGAGACAATAAGCGCTTTAGCAGGTTTCAGGGCCAGCGTGCTTCTGAAAATGATGTCTGCTGCGCCGTTTCCGCAGCAGATCAGTTCTTCCTGTACTTGATGAAATTTACTGATTTCTCTAACTAACTCCCGATTAAAAGGGTCGGGATAACTTTCATATTTGTCAATATTGCCGATGACTGCCTGCTTTACTGTTTCCGGCATGCCCAGCGGATTCAAGTTAGCTGAAAAGTCATATACCTTGTGATCGAACTTATAAATATTTCCGCCGTGTGTCTCTTTTATCATAAATATACCACCAAAATTAGTCTGATTCCTTCAAAAACGATGAGGCTCAAGAGGGACGCAACGTACATGAGATTCGTTGCTTTCACGATATCTTCCGCCGAAACCGCTCTATTATCATCGCCGATCGTCTTTTTCTTATATAGCTTTCCAAAATAAAAGGCGTCCCCTGCCAGCTGGATGTTTAGAGCGCCCGCACAGGCAGATTCCGGATTTGCACTGTTGGGACTGGCGTGATTATGTCGATCGCGCAAAAAAATCCTCCAGGCGTTTTTGCCATCCAGTCCGACTAAAAACGCACCGAGCACCATGGCCATCCCTGTAATCCTTGCAGGAATAAAGTTCAAGATATCATCAATAATGGCGGAGAATTTGCCAAAATAAAGGTATTTTTCGTTTTTATATCCCACCATAGAGTCCAGGGTATTGACGCCTTTATATAAAAAACCGAAAGGCGCTCCGCCGAGAAGCATAAAAATCATCGGTGCGATCACACCGTCAGAGGCATTTTCTGCCACGGTCTCCACTACAGCTTTCGTAATCTGCTTAAAGTCGAGGCTTTCGGTATCCCGGCCCACAATCCAGGACAGATATTTTCTGGAGTTCTGTAAATCGCCTGCTTTGATGTATTTATACACTCGCATACTCTCTTGTTTCAGAGATTTACCCGCAAAAATCTGATAACAGAACAAGGTTTCGACCACGTACCGCAGCCAAGGATTAATCAGCGCCAGACCTTTCAGCAGAAAAAAAGGCACTGCAAAGGATGTCGCAACGACGATCAGGTTCAGAAAGATTCCCGCAATCAATGCTCCTCTTTTACTTTCCGGAAAAATTCTGCCAAGTATCGTTTCACACCCGCTGATTAGAAGTCCGATCAGACGAATAGGATGCGGCAGCCAATATGGATCGCCAAAGATCAGATCCAATAGAAAGGCCACGGCGACGATGATGACTATCTCCATAACCGTCCTCCAAACTCACCGCATTTCCTGACAAAATTCTCCGCAAAGCGGCGATTGCTCCACAGATGGAGATGAGGATAACCTGCAAAGATGGTATCGCTCGCCACGACGGCCTGCCAGCACTTGCCGCTGCTCTTTGCCGCTGTAAAACCATCCCCATGATGATCTGTGTCACTGTAATGGAACTCATGACACCTAATCTGCTCTCCTGCTTTACACATCAAATTATCACGGTTGGCAGTGAGGGTCTTGTAGCCAAATCGAACCAGCCCCTCTGTCATTTGGGAATTGCCGTCGATAACACCTACGGTCTCAAAAGTTTCGCCATCCTTCGTGATGGTGCGGCCCAGGTACATGAACCCACCGCACTCCGCATAAATGGGCATCCCTTTTCCTGCCGCTTCTTTGATTGAGGACATCATAGACTGATTTGCCGTCAAACGCTTCAGATGCTCTTCGGGATAGCCTCCTCCTAAAATCAATCCGCAGATGCCTTCTGGCAGTGCATCGTCTTCCATAGGTGAAAAAAACACCAGCTCACCACCCAAAGCTGTAAGTAATTCAAAATTATCTTCATAATAAAAACAAAAGGCTTTGTCTTTGGCGACACCGATCTTCACTGGCTTTTTGCAGACCGGAGTTACTTGAAGCTCTTCATATGTAAGCTCTGGCGTGGATTCTGCCAAGGCGAGAATGCCGTCCAGATCCAGTGACTCTGCTGCCGCCTTTCCCATTATTTCGATTTTCGTTTTTAAGTCTTCTATCTCCTGGGCCGTTACAAGTCCCAGATGTCTGCTGCCGATTTCCGCTTCTTTCAGTTGAGGAAGAAATCCATAAACCTTCAGGTTCAATTTTTCCTCAATCATTTTTCGATATACTGGATACATTCCCTTTGCGCAATTGTTCAGAATCACTCCCTGCACTTGATTTTCAGCAAAATTGAGATAACCTGAAATTTCGGCTAAAAGGGAGAGGCTCTTGCCTTTTACATTAACGATCAAAAGTTCCGGCGTCTGGGTTTCCCGAGAAATATGGTTGGCTGAAAAATCGTCAGTTTCAAATCCCAAACCGTCGTACATTCCCATGACGCCTTCGATAATCGCTACGTCAAAACCGGCTGCGTCTTTTGACAGCAGATATTTTACCGTATCGGCCGAGCAGAGATACAAATCCAGATTTCTCGATTTTGTACCGATAATTTCGCTGTGAAACATAGGATCGATGTAGTCTGGACCACATTTAAAGCTGGCCGCTTTCTGTCCGCGATCCGCCAAGGCTTTTAAAAGTCCGCAGACTACTGTAGTCTTGCCGCATCCGCTTCCAGTGCCGGCCAGCAGAACTCTGTTGATTTTACTTTTCAAAGGTCTTTGCTCCTTTTATAATATAGACTGGATTCTCTGCTTTCATCAGATTGTACCGTCCTAACTTCTGCGCCTGGGAAATGTTTGCACAAGTAATGTCCATCTCCATACCCAGCGTTTTTAATACATCTACTGATTGTGAGATGGTTTCCAAGGTGACTGCTGTAATGACGAATACGGCTTTATCATTTTGCGCCAAAATAGTCTCTATAATGCCCTTCAGATTCCCAGTGCTGCCGCCGATAAACACTTTATCCGCAGCAGGGAAGGCTGCAATTCCATCTGGCGCCGCCGCCTGTCTGATGATGATATTCCGTGCGCCAGTCTTTTCCATGTTCTCTTTGACTAAATTTACGGCATAGTCTTCTTTTTCCAAAGCGTAGACCATGGACTCGCAGGCCTTAAGCGCCATGGCGCAGGTAACGGAACCAGTCCCTGCCCCGATGTCGTAGACTATGTCAGCAGGCTCTATCTCCAAGGCAGATACTGATAGATTGCGCACCGCTTCTTTTGTCATCGGGCTTTTTCCCCGTACAAAATCTCCATCTTTTAGGGTTACATATCGGTTTACATAATCTTTGTTCTCGATAATCATCACTGTGAGATCGTCAAATACTGCATCAGCCAGTTCTGCCGGTGACCCTTTGACGATTCTTTCTTCTTCCATTGACAACTTTTCACCGATATAGAGGGTGACATTGCTAAGTCCTGCCTCTCGTAAGCTCTTTATAATATCATGGGCCTTGATGCTGCCGCCGGTGAGGGTGAAAACCCGCTCATTGTAGCAGACATAAGGAACGATGGACTTGTCCTTTCCATGAAGACTGACAAGCTTCATGTCCTCATACCCCATTTTGACTTTCGCTGCAAAATAGGCTAAACTGCCGATGCCGCTGATGAATTCCAGGTCGATGGCCGGATCGATTTTTTTAGCCAGTGTAGATGCTATGCTGTAAAAGCCTGTGTCACCAGATGCGCAGACACAGATCTTCATATCTTCGCCCGCCTTATCATTGATAAACGCTGCCGTATCCATGACGCCCAAAATCCGCACATTCCCATTCAGTTGTTTTAAAGGCTGCGCCAGCCTGTCCGAAGTCAGAACGATATCTGCTTCTTTCACGGCGTCTGTCGCTCTTCCTGTAAAATCTGCCAGCGCCCCTGGGCCTGCACCCACTACAATTACTTTCATCGTCAATTATCCTTTTATTCTATCAACTAAAATATCCGCCAGCCTCTCGTCCACGCCCAAAGTGTGGCCCATTTCCAGCTTTACATTGGGGTAATCTTTTAAAATCTCGCCGATTTCATTGGGGATATCTTCTTTGATATGGATGCCCTCAAAGAGAAAGTAAGGCACTGCTTTAATTTCCGTAACCCCTTTATCAACCAAGGTCTTGATGCCATGTTCGATGTTCTCTTCACAAAACTCCATGTATGCAATCTGGATAGGCATGTCGGATATTTTGCTTCTTACCATGTCTACTACTTCGTTGATTGTTTTCTTTGTCGCCTCTACTCTGCTGCCATGTGCTAAAATTAGTACGCCTCTCATATTGACTCCTTTGCTCATATATATCTATGCCGACTCTTAACTAGTCCGAGTTCGGACTAGTTAAGAATTAGGAACTACTACTATAACTCTTTTTATCGTGTCAAAATCTTTCTGTAGGTTTCGATTGTAAAATTCAGTTCTTCCTTTGTAAATGCCGTATTCAGGAACATGGCTTCGTACTGGGACGGCGCCACGTAAATGCCCTCTGCCAGAAGTTCTCTGAACACGTGGCTGAACCCAACTGTGTCAGACTTACAGGCGCTGTCATAATCGACAACTGGCTCTTTGGTATAGAACATACAGACTAAAGAGCCGATGTTGTTGACAGTAAAACCGCTGATCCGGCGCAAGCCGTCTGCCAGGTAGGCTCCCATCTCGTTAATCCGATCATAAATCTCTGGCTCGCTGAGCAGCTGCTTCAGCGTTTCAATTCCCGCTGTCATCGCGATTGGATTTCCAGATAACGTTCCCGCTTGATAAACACTTCCCATCGGGGATACATTCTCCATAATTTCTCTGCGGCCGCCATACGCTCCTACCGGCATACCGCCGCCGATAATTTTACCATACGTCACCAGGTCAGGCTTCACACCAAAGTATGCTGCGGCGCCGCCGAAAGCCAGTCTAAAACCTGTGATTACCTCGTCAAAGATCAAAAGTGCGCCGTACTGATCGCACAGACTGCGAAGTCCGGCTAGGAAACCAGCGGCCGCTGGAACTACGCCCATGTTGGCTGCCGTTGCTTCCACGATCACGCAGGCTACGTCCTCTTTGTTCTCTTTCATCAGAGCTTCTACGCTGTTCAGATCGTTATACCTGGCCAGCAGAGTGTCCTCTGCAGCGCCCTTTGTTACGCCGGCACTGTCAGGATCGCCAAAAGTCATAGCACCAGAACCTGCCTTTACCAGCATCGCGTCACTGTGACCGTGATAACAGCCTTCAAACTTGATGATCTTGTTTTTCTTGGTATATCCTCTGGCAAGCCGTAAGGCGCTCATAACTGCTTCCGTACCGCTGTTGACCATTCTGATCATATCAATATGCTGGATATTGGAGGTAATCAGCTCTGCCAACTCCACTTCCAACTCCGTACACGCGCCGAAGCTAAGTCCTTTTTCCACTCTGCACTGCACCGCTTGCACTACCTTTGGGTCTGCGTGTCCCAAAATCATCGGGCCCCAGGAACCAACATAGTCCAAGTATTCATTGCCTTCAATGTCGTAGATTTTGTTGCCTTTGGCTTTATCGATAAACTTTGGCGTCAGTCCGACCGACTTGAATGCTCTGACCGGGCTGTTAACCCCGCCAGGCATGACCTTCTGTGCTCTTTCAAATAGCTGCTGTGAAGTTTTGCTCATTATCCGATATCTCCTCTCTGAATGGCATCTGCAATTTCCATGGCATAATAAGTCATGATGATATCGCTGCCTGCTCTGTACATAGAAGTGGCAGTTTCACACATGATGCCATACTCATCTACAAGTCCGGCTTTCCCGGCATTCTTAATCATAGCATATTCTCCGCTGACGCTGTAAGTTGCAATCGGGAGGTTGGTATTGTAGGAGAGCTCCTTTATGATATCCAGATAGGATAGCGCCGGCTTTACCATCAAGATGTCGGCCCCTTCTGCTTCATCCAGAGCTGCTTCCTTCATAGCTTCGCGCACATTGTGAGGGTCCATCTGATAGGTTTTTCTGTCTCCGAAAGACGGCGCGGAACCTGCCGCTTCTCTGAACGGCCCATAGAACTTTGAGGCGTATTTAATGGCGTAGCTCATAATCGGCGTATTCTTAAAGCCATTCTCGTCCAGTCCCGCTCTCAGCGCCGCAATGCGACCGTCCATCATATCCGATGGAGCCACCATGTCAGCACCGGCCGCCGCATGAGACACAGCTGTAGCCGACAGATACTCTAAAGTTTGGTCGTTATCAACGTCATGTCCGCAGAGAATGCCGCAATGACCGTGGGATGTGTATTCGCACATGCACACGTCGGTAATCACGTAAATCTGCTCTTTATATTCTTCTTTAATAGCGCGCACAGCCTGCTGCACAATGCCATTTTCGGCATATGCCTGGCTGCCCATTTCATCCTTTTCCTTGGGAATGCCGAAGAGCAATACTTTGCTGACTCCGTGGGCAAGGCACTGGTCGATGATTTCTTTTGCTCTGTCCGGGCTATAACGAAATTGCCCGTCCATGGCAGAAATCGGCGCCTTGATATCCTTCCCTTCTTCAAAGAATATCGGATAAATCAAACTGTCCTTTGATGCCCTGGTCTCACGAACCATGCCTCTGATCAATGGATTTTCTCTAAGCCTTCTTGGTCTGTTAATCATCACAATCACTCCTTAATGGTTCTCGCCCCCAATTTGTGAAACAAATTGTCGGGGAGACCTTATGCTTAAAGTCCCCGGCTTTAGCTGGCTTGGACTTTGTCGTATAATGGTTCTCGCCCCAATTTGTGTGCCGTAGATTGCCACGTGCTGAAGCACTGCAATCCTCACAGGGGACCTACCATACATTTGCCTTGCAAATGTGGTTAGGTCGCCCAACAAATTGTCGGGGAGACCTTATGCTTAAAGTCCCCGGCTTTAGCTGGCTTGGACTTTGTCGTTAACTTTCTCAATCATACTGTCAATTGTAGCAGTATCTGAAATTACTGTATCAAATCCGAACTTAGCAGCTTCTGCCGCTGTCTGTTTCCCGATGCACAGAGCGCGGATGCCTGCAAAATCTTTTCGTTTCTGTGTATTGACGAACCCATCGACACAGGATTTGCTAGTAAAGGTCACGTAATCCCAGCTTTCTAAATCGTATATTTCTTCGTGTTCTACATAGGAAGTCTCATAGACTGGGTAATCCAAATAGCGGATGCCGCCAGCGTCCAGGGCCTCTGTCAAGTCCTGGGTTCCAATCTTCGCCCTGAGCAGAATCACGCGATTCTCATCAGTTACAAACTTCTCTGAAACCATTTCCTTTCCAAGGTGTTCGCCGTCATAGACAGAAGGCACAAAATCCGCCGTTAAGCCGAATTCTCTAAGCGCCTCTGCTGTGGCGCTGCCAATACAGGCGAGACGTTTGCCGGCAATGTCCCGGCTATCTTTACCGCTGTTAAGGAGCCAGGTAAAGAAGGAACGCACTCCTTCTGTGCTGGTGAACACCAGCGTGTCATATTCTGCAATGGGCGGCTCCAGCGGCCTGATAAAGTCTGTTTTAATGCAAGGATAGAGCATGGTCTCTACACCTAGACTGCGCAGTTTGCTTTCCAGCTTGGAGGCTTTGCTTCTGGGTTGGGTGACGATGATTCGTCTACCTTTCAGGGGCTTGTGACCAAACCAGTCGAATTGTTCTGAAAGAGTGCAGACTTTTCCCACAGCGATGACAGAAGGGGATTTTACCTGATTTTCTCTAACGGTTTCCTCTATGCGCGCCAAATCAGAAATAAATTTCCTCTGCTTCGGATAAGTCCCGTTTTCAATCACTGCGCAAGGCATCGTTTCCGCCATGCCCGCAGCCATCAAGCCCGCTGCAATTTTTCCCACAGTAGACACGCTCATCATGAAAATCAAGGTGCCGCCGAGCCTGACTAAAGCGTCGAAATCGATGGACAACTCTGCACCGGCCTTGGCATGACCTGTAATGATATGTAAGGAAGAACAAAAGTCTCTATGCGTGACAGGAATACCTGCATAGGCAGGAACCGAAATGCTGGAAGTAATACCTGGCACCACTTCGAAAGGCACGTCATTTTCTGAGAGCAGCTCTAACTCCTCCCCGCCTCT
The DNA here is from genome assembly GCF_900086585.1 of Emergencia timonensis. Taxonomy (GTDB): domain Bacteria; phylum Bacillota; class Clostridia; order Peptostreptococcales; family Anaerovoracaceae; genus Senimuribacter; species Senimuribacter timonensis. Next base: position 1,533,636 of record NZ_FLKM01000009.1, on the reverse strand, counting down.
GCCAAAGACAAAGGGATCTCCGCCTTTGAGACGAACCACCATTTTCCCGGCGGAAGCTTCTCTGAGGAGAATCTCGTTGATTTCATGCTGAGGAACCGGGTGATTTCCTACGTTTTTGCCCACATCGATCAGCGCAGTTCCTTCCGGAATCAGATTCATGATGCTGCCAGAAACCAGTCTATCAAAGACGATCACCTCCGCTTCCTGTATTAATCTGACGGCTTTTACGGTCAGCAGCTCCTGATCTCCCGGACCTGCCCCCACTAAATATACTTTACCTGTTGCCATATTCTTTACCCTTTCATCCGCAGCGCCAGCTCTTTACCCAAAGCCTCGCCCTCGTATTTACTACCTTTGATGGAATCTATGTACTGGTTTTCTTCTTCGTCAACGTAAAAACCTTGAATTGTGATTTCCTCGCCGTCTATGCATGCGTAGGCCGCAACCGGCGAACTGCACCCGCCGTCTAAGGTTCTCACATAGCTTCTCTCTGCCAGCGCGATCAGTTTTGTTTCTTCGTCTGCAAAGCCAGCAAGATACGGCACTTCATATCCCGCTCTGCCCTGGACCACCAAAATCCCCTGGCAGGCTGCCGGAAGAATTTCTTCGATTGAAAACAGCCTGCTGACTCTTTCTTCAAGACCCAATCTCTTGATTCCCGCATATGCCAAAACGATAGCGCCATATTCGCCGCTGTCTAGTTTTTTAAGACGCGTCTGTACGTTACCGCGAATGGGTTTAAAGCTGGCCTGCGGAAAAAGTTTTTCAAGCTGCAGTTTTCTCCTGAGACTAGAGCAGCCGATCGGCTTGCTGAAATCGATTTCAGAGGCTCCTGCTGGCAAAATGAAAGCATCCCTTGGGTCTTCCCTCTTTGAAAAAGCGAGAAGGGGTAAGTCATCAGGAACCTCCATGGGCATATCTTTGAGACTGTGAACCGTCAAGTCTGCCCTTTTATCCATCAAAGCCTTATCCAATTCCTTGACGAAGAGTCCCTTGCCGCCGATTTTATCCAGCGTCTTATCTAAAATGATGTCTCCCGTGGTCTTCATGGTGACCAGTTCCACGTCGATATTCTCGTCGTATTCTTTGATGGCTCTGATCACCATCTCTGACTGAATGACAGCCAGCTTACTTTCACGGCTTCCTACTACTACTTTCATCAGTACGCCTTTCCTTCAATAATCTTTCTAACTTCTGCAGCGGCTCTCTTCGTAATATGATGAGTTCTTCCGCTGCCGACGATTCCCGCCGTCACCTCGTCATTGACTGCGATAGCAGGAAAAAAGAAATTACACTCCTCTTTACTGTCACAGACACTGACCAAGCACCCGTGTTCCTTTGCGATAAAACCGATGCTCCGGTTCACTTCCCTGTCGTCGGTACAGGCGATGACCATGAATTGGTCGTCGATATAAGATGGACGATATCTGCCCTCGATATAGGTCAAACTGCCAGCATCGGCAAAATCTCTGATTTCTTCGGTGATTGAGCTGGACACTACTGTCACGTCAAAGTCGAACTCCATCAGTGACCTGACCCTGCGGCTGGCGATTTTACCGCCGCCGAAAACGATGACTTTTTTTCCGTCTGACGGTACGAATACCGGAAAAACTCTATTCTCCATAAAAAGCCTCCACTCTTTCCTTCACCTCTTCTAATGACAGCCCCGTCTCCGCCTGCGGCCGGCCGATGACAATGATTCTATATCCTTCCTCACAGAGTCTGACCTTGTCGTCAAAACCTCCCGGTTTTCCTGTATTTTTGGTCACCAGCCACTTACAGCCGTACTGCTCCATGGTTGCAAAATTCATTTCCTTCGTAAAAGGACCCTGCATGCAGATGATGTTCTTTGCCGGGATGCCGGCATCAAAGCACAACCGCAGCGAATCCTGGCTGGGCAGAACTCTGGCGACAATCCGATCTGAAAGCCTGCGGTACTTTGACAGTTCTTTGGAACCGGTGGTCAGCAGAATCTTCCCTTCCATCTCCAAAAGATATGCTACAGCTTCTTCTGCAGATTCCACTGTATTCACGCCCTCATAGTCAAAAAAAACTTCCCCTCGCAGAAGTCTGACATATTCGACATGAGAAATCTGGCAGGCTTTCTGAAGATTCTCTGTCACCGCCTTGGCGTAAGGATGGGTCGCATCGACGACCAGACCGTACAGGCCGGACTTTAGAAGCTCCTCCATGGCTGCCTCGTTTAGACGCCCCTCTATAATTGAAAGACCCTTGATATCCGAAAAAGTTTCTGTCCCGTACTCTGTAGCCACACAGAAATCAGCGCACCGGTTCCAGCCCCTCTGATCAAAATACTTCGCCAGTTCATGCCCTTCAAAGGTACCAGCAAAGACTAAGATTTTTTGATTGCATTGGAAATTGCAGTCAGGGCAATGATCTATACTATCAAAACGAGGTGTGGCACAAGCCGTTTTTTTAGATATTTTTGTATCCACGAGGCGTTACCAGCTTTCCATTTATCACCTTCGTCGCACTGTTTCCGATAAAGACCGTGGTGAACATGTCGATATCATCGTTGTCCTTCAAATCTGCCATAGTACAGACGATTGCCTTCTCCCCTTCACGGCCGATGTTCTTCACATAACCGCAAGGAGTATCCCAGGCTTTTGCACAGTGCATGATATCAGCCGCCTTGTCGATATAGTCGTGACGTTTTTTGCTCTTCGGATTATAGAGACAGACGACAAAGTCAGCTTCAGCCGCCATGCGCAGTCTCTTTTCAATCTTTTCCCACGGAGTCAGCAAGTCAGAGAGGGAGATGACGGCAAAATCGTGAATCAGAGGTGCGCCCAGAACTGCCGCTCCGCTGCAGGCCGCTGTAATGCCTGGAATTGTCACAATCTCCACTTCAGGATGTTCTTTTGCAACTTCAGCCATGATACCAGCCATGCCGTATACGCCGGCGTCCCCGCTGCATACGAAGGCCACATTCTTTCCCTCCAGGGCAGAATCCAGCGCCATCCTGCATCTGTCTACTTCCTGCTTCATAGCTGTGGATTTGACTTCTTTGCCACTAGTCAGATCGCTGACCAGATCGACGTAGAGAGTATAACCTACCACCACGTCGCTATCTTCAATTGCAGCTCTGGCCTGGGGCGTCATGTATTCACTGCTTCCGGGGCCGATGCCCACTACATATATTTTCATTTATGCTTCCTCTTTCAATTTCAGTTTTTCTCTATAGTCGTACCATTTGTAAAAATCCGTAATATATTTCTCAATGATTCGTTCTATTTCTTTCATTTGCTTTTCTTGACGAGCGTCTCGCTCACCCTGGCTGATATGATCGATATCATAATATGTAACGCGATCTATTTTTTCAACCTCAGGGTCGATATCCCTTGGAACAGCCAAATCGATAAAAACGCCCGGTACCCGGGACAACTCTTTTACCTGCTCATAACTGACTGTGTAATGGGGGCTTAATGTGGCGCTGATAACCGCATCGCTCTTCTCTATTACCGCATAACGATCTCCATAGTTCACTGTGTCAGCACCTTTCGGTACGATGTTTTCACCATGTCTGTATTGACGCAAAGTCATCGTTGTCTGCATTCCGTTTCTGACCAAAAGGCCTGCCACCAATCTGCCAATCATACCATTTCCGATGACCAGAACATGTTTGATATTCGGATGGTCTTTTATGACGGATACTGCCCTAGATGCAGTAGAGTTGTCATTGACCTTAAAGTCCACCAATGTTTTAATCTTTTTGCCGGCAGTGACGCCAATGCGGAACAATACGTTGAGAACTGCGTCTGAAGACTTTGCTTTCTGTGCGCCTTTGATAGCGGCATCGACCTGAGTGACAATCTGTCCGTCTCCCCAAATCTGAGATTCAGCCCCGGCGGCGACTTTACACAGATGAATCATAGCGTCTTTTCCCACCAGAGTTTTGTTCATAAAAGCATAATCGGTATAATTGATATCTATGGCCTCGCAGAGTTGTTTGAAGGGATTTACTTTCGTTCCCTCTTTCAATGAAAGATATAGTTCTGTCCTGTTGCAGGTTGCAATCAGTACACAGCCAAGTATCTCCGGTTTTTCCTTCAGTCTGCCATAGATTTCCGTCGTCTGTGTCTTTGTACAGGAGAAGATCTCTCGTTCAGATAGCCCTGCCATATTATAATCGATGTATGACATTACGATATTCAAAACTTACACTTCCAATCCTTCATAGCCAGGGCGCAGGTCACGCCGCTGCCACTGGTCTTTGATAATATTCTTCTGCCGTTTCCGCTTCCAAGACAGGCGCTGCGCTCACAGATGTTATCCACGCCGGTAACGCTTTTTACAAACTCCGAAACCTCAAAATCGCCCGTTGCCGTGGACAGTTCCTCGGCATTGTAGGTGACGAATGGAATTTGGTATTTGTCGCTGAAAGCCAAAATGCATTTTTCGTATTTCTTAATATCAATGGATGCAATCTTCTCTATGGCATGAATGGACACCTTGTTTTCCTCTAAAACACCCAATACAAACTTCTCAAATTGTTCGATACTGGTATTTTTGCGGCAGCCTATTCCCATGGTTACGATTCTGGGTACCATATTGAAGGTCTGTGGAAAGGGCTTTAATTGATCAGAAAGGCTGACACAGATTCCAATTTCTGCAGCATCTAAAGTCAGTTCTTTCGGTACTTTTCCTTCAAAAGGAAAACCGCTTTCAAATCCCACCTTTTCACCTCTCAAAATCGCCGCTGAAATGGTTTTGATACAGCTTATGTCGACAATTTTGCAGCCTGCATATTTGCTCCATACATCTACAGCAAATTTCTCGTTGATATCGGTCGCTGTAGTCAGCACCAATGTGGCATCTAACAGAGAAGATATTCTCTCCCCCGCCTCATTGGCCCCTCCCAGATGCCCAGATAAAATGGGAATCACAAATTGTCCAAATTCGTCCATGACGATGACTGCCGGATCGACATCTTTTGATTTAATTAACGGCGCAATCATCCTGACTGCAATGCCTGCAGCGCAGATAAATATAAAGGTGTCTTTCTGATCGAAGTGTTCCCTTAAATAGTCTTTGGCGCTGCCTTTGTTATCAAAAAGGTCTACATTGCATTCGCAACTGAGGCGGTCAGAAACCTTTGCTGCCAGGTGTCTTCCCCGATCTGTAAAAGCAAGAATTCCTATCTCTCTCATTATTTGCTCGCCTCTCTGAATAAATGAGTAAAGGATGGGTCATAGAGCTTTGACCGCTCATATTCGCTGCCCAGGAATCCGCCTACCATAATCAGCGCCATTTTGTTAATGCCATTTTCTTCGGCCGCCTTTGCGATTTCTTTGACCGTCGTTCTCACAACCTTTTCGTCCGGCCAGGTAGCCTTGTATACGATAGCAGCCGGAGAATCCGGCGCATATCCGCCTTCTATCAGCCTCTCAGAAAGCTCCGCTAGCATGGTAGATGTGAGGAATACCACCATAGTTGCACCGTGAGATGCCAATTTAGAGATTTCCTCTTTTTCCGGCACAGGGGTCCTGCCTGCCATTCTGGTCAGGATTACGGTCTGACTCACATTTGGCAAAGTATATTCTGCATTCAGCGCAGCAGCCGCGCCGATGAAAGAACTGACGCCCGGAACGGAAACATATTTCATCTCTTCTCTGTCGAGGATGTCCATCTGTTCTCTGATGGCGCCATAAATACAAGGATCTCCTGTATGAAGTCTGACGACTTCTTTTTCTTTATTTTCTTTCATCACGCTGGTGACTTCCTCTAAAGTCATTTTGGCACTGTTATAGATCTTACAGCTCTCTTTCGCGTAGTCCAAAAGGGCCGGGTTTACAAGAGACCCTGCGTAGATGATGACGTCAGCTTTTTTGAGAAGTTCTGCGCCTCTCACCGTGATTAAGTCTGCGGCCCCAGGACCGGCTCCGATAAAGTATATCATTGTTTATTTCTCCTTTTGTCTGTCCTCTGAATGAATGACAATTAATGAAAAGTAGCTGGATTGCTCTTTCAGATCGATCAGATTCTTGTACACTTTTTCATTCTCCATAGTAGCGCACTCTACCATCATAGCATTCTGGCGGATGAGATCATCTCTCAGCGCCATAATCTTTTTGCCTGATTTCATCAAAACTCTGGTTCCCTCTAGTTCTTCCGCCTGATGTCCTTTATAAGTGGCAGGTATGATGTGCAGCATCTCATCGCGTTCGCAGAGAGAAGTGTTGAGACTGGCTGCCGCTCCGCAGAAGGAGGGGATGCCCGGGATAATGGCTGTATCAAACCCTTGTTCTGTCAATCTTCGATGAACATACATGACTGTGCTGTAAATGGCAGGGTCTCCTAAAGTCAGGAATGAAACGGTTTTGCCTTTAGAAAGCAGCGCGCCTATTTCCATTGCGGACTGGTCGTGATACCGGTCTAACTGTTCCTTATCTTTAATCATTGGCATGTCGCATTCCAAAAGAGTTTTTCCCTCTATGTATGCACCAGCAATTTTCAGAGCGATATTCTCTGAGGCACCGCTTCTTGGCACCGCAATAACATCGCTGTTCTTCATGGTGTTGATGGCCTTTAGTGTAATCAGTTCCGGATCACCAGGTCCAACACCTACTGCAAAAAATTTACCTCTCATTGTTTCTCCTTAATGGTTCTGCCCCAAATCTCTGATTTGGCTAGGCAGACCTTATGCTGTAAATCCCCAAGAGTGTGAGCACTTGTGCGAAACACTATTGGCTGGATTTTGTCGTATTATGGTTCTGCCCCAAAACTTGTTTTGGCTAGGCAGACCTGGCCCGATTTTGTAAAGCAAAATCGTTGGCAGGTCCCCTGTCAGGAGTGCAGCACTTTAGCGCGGCACTCTACGGCTAAATCCCCAGCTTTAGCTGGTTAGGGCTTTGTGGTATCGCATCGCCATATCATCTGCTCCGGGGCTTTTAATAATATGGTCTCTATCTGATGTAAACATGACGATTTCTATCTCTGCCGCCCCCTTGAGACGAAAGCGCAGATGATAGAGTACCTTCTCTAAGATTCTATTCTTCACCGCCTCATAATAGGACATGTCTTTTATCAAATCAAAGGCTTCATCAGTCGTAACACAGTTCATAATCTGCCCTACAGTCTGTGGATCAGCTCCGCAGATTGCGCTGTGAACACCGATTACCTCCATTCTGCAGTCTGCATAAGAAGAATGGGTATTCATGACGCCAGCGGCGATTTTAATCAGTTTCCCCGTATGACCTACGAAGAGGATTCTTTTAAAGCCTTTGTAGCGGATATAGTCCAGGGCTTCGCCGATGTAATTTGACACGGGCACGGATCGCTGGATATCTAACTGCAGATACTCCTGACAGAACTCTCTGCCGTAATTGCCTGGCGAAATGAGAATGTTCTCAGAGTCTTCGGCATACTGTTTATCAACCACTGCTTTGATGGTGTCTACCAGTGCTTTTTCGCTCATAGGATCGACGATCCCTGTCGTACCTAAGATGGAAATGCCATCTACAATGCCTAGTCGCGGATTATAAGTCTTTTGGGCAATTTCAGCCCCGTCCGGCACTGAAATCGTAATCTCCAGTCCGCAGTCCGCATTGTAGCTCTGTAAAATGCGGCGAGCATTTTCCCTTATCATCTTTCTTGGAACTGGATTGATTGCCGGCTCTCCCACCTTACATTGCAGGCCCTTGGCCGTAACCAGTCCTACACCCCGGCCGCCAATGAGCAAGATGTCCGCTTCCCGTTTCTTCACCTTCGCAAAAATCTTCGCTCCATGGGTTGCATCGGGATCATCTCCGCCATCTTTGGTGACGGAACAAGTGACTGCATCTTCTCTCATATCGATGTCCTCTATGGTAAAGACCGCCTTCTCCCCCGAGGGCAGCGTAATATCCGCTCTCTCTACGCGGCTGCCCGATAAGAGCATCTCCGCCGCCGCTGCGGCGGCTGCGGTGGCACAGCTGCCAGTAGTATATCCAAATCTCAGCGCTTTTCCATTTTTAACTGTGAATTTCTCCATGTATTTCCCTACTAAATCATATTATTTGTATACCTAAGAAATACAGATTTCCTAAGTACACAAAAACCCGAATCTCCAGGACTCGGGTTTTTAATATCTTCCAAAATAAATTCTCCAATATTAACCTAAAACTCATATCCTGTGACTTTTATGGCCAAATATTGGGATGTCTTCCGACTTTGATCTCTAACGTTTCCGATGCACCTTCCCAAGACCTCCCTCAGTGGCTGGCTCTCGCCTTGCATGAAACTTAATCATTACGGCAGCAGGACTGTTCAGGTCTTTCACCTGATTCCATATTACAACTTGTTCTGTCAACCAATATTTCTATTCAATTTCAACAGTAAAATTATATTATATATTGCCAGCACTGTCAACTGATTGGAAAGAAACTTTCACAGTTTCATCAGCTTTTTATATACCCATTTCATCATCCACGGCTCGCTGACGCACTTGTCCAGTTCACTTATGTAAATCCACCTGACATCACTGTTTTCATCAGCTTTGATTGTGAGTTCCTGTCTGTCATCGGCCTCTAATAGATAAGTCAGATTGAGATGTAAATGAGACGCTACGTATGCACCTCTTTTGATATGTCCCTCTACGGTGATGATTTCAAGAGAACAAGGCTCATCTTTCACCGCTTTCATCTTCTCAATCCCTGTCTCCTCTTTGGCTTCTCTAATGGCCACTTGCAGCAGATCCGCCTCTCCATCAGCGTGACCGCCAGTCCAAGCCCAGGAATCATAAATATTGTGGTAAGCCATCAAGACTTTATCTCTACTCTCATTTATAATCCAAGAAGACGCAGTAAAGTGAGCGATTTGGTTGTCACGAGTCAGACAATCTCCATTGCTTTTTAAAAAACGAAGCATGATTTCTCGATCTCTTTCTTCTTGCTCGCAAGCAGGTACGTAAGTTTCTATTGTACGCTTCAGTTTCTCCATCAAATCTCTCCTATTTCACTATTCTGCCGTCCAAGCTGAAAGTTTTTCCCTCTATGATTTCTACATCGACGAGATTTCCAACCATATCTTTTGTACCTTCAAAGTTAACTAGTTTAAAGCCGTCGGTTCTTCCAGAAAAAGTTTTGCTGTTGGTTTTACTTGCGCCTTCAACCAGAACGCGTTCCACTCTGCCAGCATACTCCCCATTTTTTTCTGCGCTGATTGCGTTGATCAAATCGACAAGACGGTTAAATCTCTCGTGCTTTACTTCCTCCGGTACCTGGTCTTCATATTTTTCTGCCGGTGTTCCTTTTCTAATGGAGTACAAGAAGGTAAAGGCAGAGTCGAATCTCACCTTTCTGACCAAATCCAGGGTTTCCTCAAAATCCTCCTCGGTCTCGCCGGGGAATCCTACGATGATATCGGTAGACATGGTGATGCCTGGTACGGCCGCTTTCAGTTTTGCAACCAACTCCAAATACTGTTCCTTGGTATATCTCCTGTTCATTTTCTTTAAAACACGGCTGCTGCCAGACTGCACCGGCAAGTGGATGTTCTTACAGAGCTTGTTGCAATCCACGAAAGCTTGAATCAGCCTGTCTGACAAATCTTTTGGATGGGAAGTCATAAAGCGGATTCGTTCAAGCCCTTCTATCTCATTAAGCCTGTAGAGCAGTCTCGCAAAATCAGTTTGCTCATCGCCTCGATAAGAATTGACATTTTGCCCTAGCAGCATGATTTCTTTTACTCCGTCTTCTACAAGAGATTTAACTTCTTTGATGATTTCTTCTGGTTGCCTGCTCCTTTCTCTGCCTCTGGTATAAGGGACGATACAATAGGTGCAGAAATTATTGCAGCCAAACATGATATTGACAAGGGCCTTGCAGTCAAAGAGACGTTTCGCCGGAAGGCCTTCTACGATGTCACCGCCATCAGACCAAACTTCTATTTGTTTCTTTTTCTCATTTAAAGCATTGTCAACTAGTTCTGGAAACTGATGAATATTGTGGGTTCCGAATATGATATCTACCCAAGGATATTTGGCTTTGATGGTGTCGATGACATGCTGCTGCTGCATCATACACCCACAGACACAAACCACAAAATCCGGATTCTCTTTCTTCCTGCGTTTCAGCTGCCCCAGGGTTCCAAAGAAACGCTTGTCAGCATTTTCTCTGACACTGCAGGTATTAATAATCGCCACATCTGCATCCCGCCGTTCTTTTACTGGTTCAAAGCCCTTTTCCAGCAGCATGCCTGCCATGACTTCAGAATCGTGTTCATTCATCTGACAGCCAAAAGTTGTTATGTGAAATGTCTTGCTCATTAAATCTTCTCCTTATTGTAATTAACCTCTCATACCGATAAACATGCCGAGAATGTATGGTACCAGCCAGATCAGCCATACTACAATGCTGAACTTATGGAAGCTGCGCTGCTTTCGTTCATCCTTTTTGCCTAATACAATACTCGCCCACAGTGCATGGAACAACATCAAAACGATGGCCAATGCACCGGTAATTCCATGGGCACTCAGAAGTCCAGCTCCTTTTGCCATGCTGGACATAATAGACGTTCCGGTTGTATCAAATAGCAGACCACACCAAAAAAGAATCACATGCTTTTTTTGCAGGGTTCCACTGCGTCTCTCAGAAAATACGCCCATAGTATAGAATACAAGTGCCGCTGTAATAGTGATAATCGCTAGTATTAATTTCATTGTCATATGCAAGTCTCCTCTATTTTCTCAACTGAAATTTTAGTATATCATAAAATACGGCAGAATTACAATACGAAGCATAAATTTTGACTGCAGAAGACGCAATTCGCTGCTCTGCGGACTGTTTAACAGACTCATAAGGTTAAGCCTGATTTTGATATCGACATCTTTGTAACAAAGTCACTGTAAAAAGGGTTTTTTTGGGGTATGATAATACTATCAAAACAGCAAAAGGAGAGTTAAAATGTCAATATTTAATCTTTTTAATAGAGGCAGCAAATTCAGCGAAGGAATTGAAACAGCCAGAAAAACAGCAGGAGCCGTCCTTCTTGATGTAAGAACAAAGGAGGAATATAAAACAGGTCATGTACCAGGTGCTGTCAACCTCCCTCTCGACAGCCTGCACAGCGCCAAGCTGGATAAGAGCAAGCCTTTATTCGTCTACTGCCTCAGCGGAGCAAGGAGCAGCAGGGCCTGTTCCTATCTCAAAGATCAGGGTTATGAGACTACAAATATCGGCGGTATTTCAAGTTACAGCGGAGATTTAGAAAGGTAAAGGTATAATATGAAAGTTTTAATCATCGGAGGTGTGGCCGGCGGCGCAACAGCAGCGGCCAGGCTCCGCAGACTCAATGAAAAGGCAGAGATTATCGTTTTTGAGAAGAGCGGTTATGTATCCTATGCCAACTGCGGCCTGCCCTACTACATCGGCGGGATCATCGAAAACAAAAAAGCATTGACTCTGCAGACGCCTGCAAGTTTTAAGGAAAGGTTTAATATTGATGTCAGAGTAAACAGCGAAGTCTTGTCAATCAATCCAAAAGAAAGGACTTTATTTATAAAAGATTTACAGTCAGGAAAAACATATACAGAAAGTTATGACAAACTGATCCTCTCTCCAGGAGCAAATGCCATCAAACCTGCTCTTCCGGGCATAGATTCGGACAAGATCTTTACCCTGCGAACCGTGGAAGATACGTTCCGCATCCGTGAGTACATAGAACGGCAAAAACCATCTTCTGCCGTCGTAGTAGGCGGAGGATTTATCGGCCTTGAGATGGCCGAAAACCTCATACAGGAACAGATTCATACCACTTTGCTGCAGAGAAGCAGTCAGGTCATGCCGCCTCTGGACTATGACATGGCATGCCAGCTTCACGCCTATCTGCGTAGCCAGGGGCTGGATCTGCGTCTCAACAGTCCCATCGCAAGTTACGAAGAAATGGCAAACGGCATCAAAATCCACTTAAAAGACGGAACTGCTCTGGAAACAGATATGGTTCTTCTTGCCATCGGCGTATCTCCGGATACCCAGCTTGCCAAGGAAGCCGGTCTGACGTTGGGCGCTAAAGATGCCATTGTGGTGGATGAACACTTGCAGACCTCAGATAAAGATATTTACGCGGTAGGCGATGCCATCCAAGTATCCCATTTTGTCAGCGGCCTGGAAGCAGTGATTCCTCTTGCAGGACCAGCAAATAAACAAGGCCGAATTGCGGCGGATAATATCTGTGGCCGTCAAAGTACATATCAAGGCAGTCAGGGATCATCCATCATCAAACTCTTTGATATGACCTGCGCTTCTACCGGGCTCAACGAAAAGACCGCTCAAGCTGCAGGAATCAAATACGATAAGGTTATCAATTTCTCGCCGTCCCATGCCACCTACTATCCGGGCGCCAGCGATATGACCATCAAGACGCTCTTTGACCCTGAGACAGGTAGAATTCTGGGCAGTCAGATTGTCGGTTTTGACGGTGTAGATAAACGAGTAGATGTCTTGGCTACAGCAATACGAGGCAGTATGACCGGCTATGATCTGGCCGAATTGGAGTTGGCTTATGCACCTCCATTCTCCTCAGCCAAAGATCCAGTCAATATGGTTGGTTTCGTCATTGAAAATATCCTGGAAGGCAGAGTGAAACAATATCACTGGGAAGAGATCAAAGAGCTGCAGCAAGATGGCAGCGTTACGCTTTTAGACGTGCGGACAGAAAGCGAATACAGGGAAGGTGCCTTGGCGGGCAGCATCAATATTCCACTGGATTCTCTGCGGGAAAATCTTCATCAAATTGAAAAAAATAAGCCAGTATACGTTAATTGTTACAGCGGACTTCGAAGTTACGTTGCCTGCAGAATTTTATCCGAACTTGGCTACTGCTGCTATAACTTGTCCGGAGGCTATGGTTTCTACGAGTACATACTTTACGACAAGTCCTTTGACGACACGGCAAGACACGGCTGCGGGGTAAAGATATGATTCCCATCACCCGCTATAATATAAAAAATCCAGCTCTTTCCCCATGGATCAAATTCATGTGGCACCTCAGGGCCGAAAACGCAGACTTTCACTATAAACTTCTGCCCACAGAGAATATTGATCTCCTATTAAATCTTGGGAGTGACCTGATTTACGAGAGAAAGGGCGGTTTCATCACTGCCCCGCCTTTCCATATCAATGGCCTGCGCAGTAATCCCAGCTTTATACATCAGCAAGGCAAGGTCAATATTTTCGGCATCGCTTTTCGTCCCTTTGGTCTATTTCCCTTCGTTCACGAATCGTTGGCGGGGCTGCAGGATTCCATCGTCAACCTGCAGGAACTATGCCCGGGCCTATATGATAAGCTGCATTCGGCAGTCAGTGAAAGGGATATAGAAACTGTAATTACCGCCATTGAACAAACTTTGATCGAGCAATTGACAGTAAATGCCGCCTTTGAAAAAAATGCGAATCAATTATCTGCGTTCCTGTACGCTGATGAGACTCTAACGGTACAGTCCTTTTGCAGGGAAAAATCCATCAACATTAAAACCTTTGAAAGATATACGAAAGCTTATACGGGATTTACACCCAAAACACTGATTCGTATCATGAGATTTCAAAAGAGCAGCAATCAATTATCCCATCAAAAAGAACATAGCTTTGCAGACATCACTTATGACAATCATTTTACAGACCAGTCTCATTTTTTAAAAGAGTTTCGCCGTTTTTCCGGCACGACTGCGGGCAAGTTTCAAGCAGAAAAAATAACAGTGAAGGAAAATGCTCAATATAAATATTTCTAATCTGTCGATTTTTTACAATACCTCTTATTTATTCTCATGTAAACTGAAAGGAAATAAGGAGGATTTTATTATGATAACAGAAATCGTAACAATGAAAACAATTGAGGATATTTCAAGAGAAGAATTCTTGGCCATCGTAGATGGACTTGAAAAGAATTTCCATTCAAAGCAGGATGGTTTTGTGGATACTGAACTTTTGGAGGATAAAAAAAACGGTCAGTGGCTGATGATACAGCATTGGGATTCTGCAGAGCAGTTAAAATCCGCTTCACAGAAGATGTTTTTAGATGAAAATGCTGCATCCTTTATACAGGCTCTCGACCGCACTACAGTAAAAATGCAAATCTTGCCGCAGATAAAAATCTGGGGATAGACCAAAGGGAAGAATCCCACAAATTATCGTGGGATTCTTCCCTTTTCTATTACTGATCAAATTCCTCAGCTGCCTTTTGCACTAATTTTTCATCTGTCAAAAAGTCATACACTGCACCAGCCATGACTTTAGCTGCACGCATCATACATTTGCTGCCTATGCTGCTGCCTGCGAGAGCCGTCACCTGCCAACAGTGCATAGGCATGCCCACAGGAGGCAGGGAAACCAGAAAGGTTCCAAAAGGCACCTCCTGACTTACATTTCCCGCATCATCTGCCGGGAGGTAGATCAAATCATCCTTCTGCACCATACCCATATGCAGATGGTCTTCAATCTGCTCTCTATCGATATTGTAGAAGGACGCTACTTTTTTCTCGGCGCCTTTAGGCAAAGTCTCTGCCAGCTTTATCACAAACTCCTTTTCATCGTCCGTATATTCAGGTCGTGGAAGGAGCTGCAAATTATGCTTCAAAACCTCGATAATAACAGGATTTTCTTTGTCACTATACAGCTCCTCTTCCATCTCTATGGTAAAATCAGTTCCTGCGATTTTAGCACAGCCTTCAGCGATTTCTGTCAGCCGTTCTTTGATCTTGAGCAGAACATCCACATCAGCGGCTCTGGTCTCACAATAGACAGAAGTTTTCTTTGGCAACAGATTTGCTGTTTTTCCTGTATCACTCATATAGTAATGCAGTCTGTGATAATCCCAGATGTATTCTCTCATAGCATTGATGCCGTTAATCATCAGATTTGCCGCCTGTAAAGCGCTTCCCCCATAGTTTTTCGCTGCCACAGAATGACCTGTTTCTCCCGAGAATTCTACTTTCATCATGGTCAGGCCGCTGTAGTAGTTTTTGCATGAAATTCCTGTAATATCTTGTGGGTGCCAGATAATAGCAATGTCCAAATCATCAAAAACACGTTCTTTCTGCATCAATATTTTTCCGCTGTACCGCTCTTCGGCAGGGCATCCATAATAACGAATCGTTCCCCTAAGATTTTCCCGACCATAGATTTCTCTCAAAGCATCCACTGCTGCTACGCCCGCAGTTCCAATCAAATTGTGGCCGCAGGCATGACCCGGTGCATCAGTATCTACGGGTTTTCGAACAGTACATACCTGTTGACTCATATCGGGAAGTGCATCATATTCGCCCAAAATACCGATGATAGGGCTTCCGCTGCCGTATTCGGCAATGAAAGCCGTTGGCACTCCTCTTACACTGCTAATTCGGAATCCTTTGCTTTTGAGGAATTCGCTCTGTCTCTTGGCCGCATACGTTTCATGGAGTGCAGTCTCGGGTCTGTCCCAGATGTCTTTTGCCATGTCGGCATAATCCCTAGTGTTTTCATCTAAAAACGTCATTAAATTTTCTTTCATTGTCCCCTGCTCCTTACACCTGTGTTTTGTTATTTCTGAAGAAGATGCATGCCAGCACCAAAGTGACCGAGGAGAGAATTGCGGCACCGTAGAACACGCCTGTCAGATTCCACTGTACAAAGATCCACCCGAAGATAATCGGTCCCACGGCCTGGCCTGCTCTTTTGATCAGGTTGGTCACGGAAATGAATGCGCCTCTGACTTCCGTATCCGCAAGCGGCAGGATCATCGCCATAATCGCCGGCATATTGAGACCGATGCCCATACCGAAGACGGCGCTGCAAAGCAGTGCGCCATTAATGGTAGTTGTCTTTGCTCCGATGATAAATGCTACAATAAATATCACCAGTGCAGCGATTTCCATCCATTCCGCCGAGAATTTTCTCGAAAGTGGTCCCAGGAGCGCTGACAGGATACAGCTGGTTATGGCCATGACGGACATGACAATTCCAATCATATATACTTTATCCAGCACAGCGATAACCATGAAAGGCATATATACCAGGAAACATCCGCTGAGCATGGCATAAACGCAGAAGTTGATCAAAGGAAGGATGACAGCTCTAGGCTGCTTGAAGCACTTGAGAGCATCCTTCAGATAAGGAAGAAGTTTTTCCTGTTGCTTCTGCATTTTTGGTTCATCCATTCCGAAGAAGACGACCAATGCCGCAGGAATAGCTACCAGTATGATCAGATACGGATACTTCCATCCATAACCCGCCAGCCAGCCTCCAATCAGAGGGAAGATCGCCAGGCCGATGTTCAGTACTGCAGTATTGATTCCCATGACGTCAGTTCTTCTCTTCTGGGATTCGTATAGGTCACCTACCAGAACTAGAGAGATGATGACGATTCCCGGCTGTCCGCAGCCTCTTAGGAATTCTCCCAGTAGAATCATATTAAAGTTGGCTGCTGTCAGAGAAACGACGGCCGATGCTCCAAACAACAGAGTGGAAACACCCATTACTTTTTTTCTGCCAAACCGGTCCGCAATAATTCCTACCACCAGCGATAGGAAGATCATCGGCGTGGAATACAGAGTGTTCATCATGCCTACCTGATTTGCCGTAACGTTAAAGGTATCTGAAATCAGCGTATACGAGGAACTGAGAGCGTTGCTCATCATGCTGACAAAACATATTATATTTAGAATATGTAAATTCTTATCAGTCAGAAGCTTTCCTTCTTTTGCTTCTGGACGTTCTAATCTTTCTGCAATTTCCATATTATTTTCCTTTCTTGAGAAATTTCAAAGATATAATGAATACGATGACTGAAACTGTTGCTGCCGCGTAAAATACGCTGGGAAGTCCAGCCCTTACATACATGAATCCAAAGAGCACTGGCCCAATGGCCTGCCCAAGACGGTGCATCAGATTTTGTATCGAAATAAATGCACCTCTCACATGATCTGGTGAAAGCGGTAGCAGCATAATCATCTGAACCGGCATGATGATGCCGATACCCAGTCCAAACACAGCGCTGAACATCATAGCAGTCAGCACGCTGGTCACATTTGCGCCGATGATAAAGGCGATGGCAAAGAGTACAAAGGTGATTCTCACCAGGTTCTCTTCTCCCAGCTTCTTGATCAGAGGTTCTACCATCACAGACGGAATGCAGCTGAAAACAGACATCACCGCAAAGATGACTCCAATCCAGGACGGATCTTCCAGGATAAAGGCCGCATACACCAGAAAGCAGCCTGCCAACAGAGTGTATACCGCAAAGGATACTGATGAGATCGCTATCACTCTCCCGTTTTTATAGTAGGTCAACGCCTCTTTAATATATGGCAGGATCTTGCCCTGCTCTTTTTTAATCTCTGGTTCATCGAGACCGAAAAAGGCCAGCAGTGCGATAGGAATCGCGGCAAAGATCACGAAGTAAGGATATTTCCAGCTCATCCCCGCCAAAATGCCTCCGATGATAGGGAAAACCGCCAGACCTGCGTTCATAATAGCCGTGTTGATTCCCATGACGTGATTGCGATTCTTATCAGTGTAAAAATCTCCAATCAGTACGATGGTCACGATGGCTAGCCCTGGCTGACCAATTCCTCTCAACAGTTCACTGAAAAGAAGAATAGCATAAGTGTCAGCGTTGACTGATAAAATAGCGGAAAGACCAAAGATGAGCGCTGAAAGACCCAGAATTCTTCTTCTGCCGATTCGATCGGCAATGATTCCCACAACTGGTGACAAAATAACCATGGGTATGGAATATACTGTGGTAAGTAGACCCACCTGATCAGCGGTAATCTGAAAAGCATCACCAATGGCTCTGAATGCTGGGTTCAACACATTACTCATGATGCTGACGATGCTGATCAAGTTCAAAATATGAAAGTTCTTATCTCTTAATAAATTCATGTATTCACTACTTTCTGTCTGCAAAGTTCTCATTAAACGCCTTCTTTGCAGCTTCCACTTTCTCCGGGTGTTCCATCAGTTCAAAGATCGATGCCGCCATAACTTTGCTGGCGTAGAGCATTCCTTTGTATCCCAGGCTGCTTCCACTGGTGGCTGTCGCCTGCCAGGTGTGCATTGGCATGCCGATTGGATTTGTAGCAACGAAGAACATTGCTGTCGGTATCTGCCAGCTCACATTGCCCACGTCAGAGGCTGGTTTGTAACTGATTCGATCTTGTTTCGCCACGCCTCGATGCATACTGCCCTGTGTTTCTACGATTCCGTAATAGGATTTGGTTCTGTCCACAGGAAACTTCCCAATTGTTTCGGCCAAAGTATCGGCAAACTCCATTTCCTCTGGCGTATATTCTGGTCTGGGCACTTCTACCATATTTCGATATACAATATCACCTAATACTTCATTGTAAAGTTCGCTGTAGTATTCTCCTGTAATTTCCGGCTTGACCGTAGTTCCACTCATAAGGGCCGCGCCTTCAGCAATCTTACCGATTCGTTCCACCAGTTTTTTACACTGATCCGTGTTATCGGCTCTAAGAGCATAGGAGATTTCGGTAATTTCTGGAAGAACATTGGAAGTCTCTGCTCCTTTGGTCACACAGTATTCTATAATATAGTCGTCATTTAAGTGTGCTCTCAAATATTGTACGCCGATATTGAGCAGTTCCATGGCTGACACTGCATTGCCGCCCATCTCCCTGTCTGCCGCTATATAAGAAGTGGTTCCTCTAAATCTGTAGGATACATCATAAATGGCGCGAAAAGTTTCCTTGGTGATTTTATTCACGCTTTCAGGATGCCAACTGAAACAACAATCCACCCCGTCAAAAGCATTGGCATTTAGCATCAGCCGCTTTCCTCCAAATCGCTCTTCCGCTGGACAGCCAAAATATTTAATGGTTCCATTGAGAATTCCTTTCTCAATCAGTTCCTTTATTGCAATGGCCGCGGCGATACAGCCGACACCGATTAAGTTATGGCCGCATCCATGTCCTGGATCATCTGCTGCGATGGGTTCTCTCTGAGCTGTCACTTTTTGTGAAAGGCCTGGCAGTGCATCATATTCCCCCAAAAGCCCTATTACCGGCTTTCCATTGCCAAATTCTGCAGTAAAGGCTGTGGAGAGTCCGTTGACATTTCTGACTCTAAAGCCGTTGGCTGCAAGATACTCCATCTGCAGCGAGCTTGCATAAACTTCCTCTAATGCCACCTCCGGCCTTTCCCAAATTTTTTCAGCTAAATCGATAAATTCCTGTGCTCTTCTTTCGATGAGTGAGCTTATATTTTTCTTATCCATAGATTCCTCCAATTTAATCAAATACTGTATGCGCATATCTGTTCTTTGATTGTCAATATAATAAGCAATTTGCATGCCAAGTAAAGAAAGTGTGCATGATGGAATCGTAGATTCCTATGCACACATGTCGCCCGCAAGGGGCGACGCTTCGCAAGATGCTTTCTTTGAAACATACGGAAATTCGTCCTGTGGACGATATTTCCTATGTTATAAAAAAGACCGATTTTACCAGTGTTTTCTGATAAATCGGTCTTTTTCTTTGTTTATAAACGGATAAAACTGTATTTTCATCCATTTATTATCCTTTTTTCTCGTACATTTCTATCCCTTTGTTTGTAAGTTTGATACCGCCTCTCCCTTTGGTGATAGTCACATAGTCCTTTTCACTCATAATCTTGAGAATTCGCTTTAGGTGATGTTCTGTCAGTTGTATTTTCTTTTCTGCAGCAGTACGCAAAATTCGTTCCCTACCCATAGGCCGATAATACAAAGTCTCAAGGAGGAAACTGACAATGATCTGGTCTGCATGAGAAATCCCCTCTGCGTACTCTATCTCTGCCGTGATGTCTGGCTTGATGATGAAATATTCCTCAGGGAGCGCGTCCTTCTCAATCAAATCTCCGCTCATAAATGCCATGTAGTCTACACAATTTTTTAATTCTCGCAGGTTTCCTTCCCATAGACATTTTCTCAAAATAGCGAGAACCTCACTAGATACCTTTTTATATCCATAGTGGCCTTCCTCCAGAAAAAAAGCAATCAGTATCTCCAGATCGTCGATTCGTTCCCTTAGAGGCGGAATGTTCACAGTAAAGGTATTCAGTCTGTAGTATAGATCTTTTCTGAAAGTTTCCTGTGAAATCAGCTTCTTTAAGTCTTTATTCGTAGCCGATATAATCCGTACATCTATAGGAATATTCTCTTCCCCGCCAATTTTCCGTATCTCTTTTTCTTGAAGTACACGGAGCAATTTCGCTTGAATGCTCAGAGGCGCATCACCGATTTCGTCCAGAAAAACAGTTCCGCCATCGGCCAACTCAAAGATTCCTTTCTTTCCGCTTTTTAATGCGCCTGTAAAAGTTCCCGGCTCATAGCCAAAGAGTTCACTTTCTAACAGATTTTCCGGAAACGCTGCACAGTTAACTGCAATAAACGGCTTTGATGCCCTCTGTGAGTTGTTATGGATGGAATTAGCAAACAGTTCTTTACCAGTTCCGGTCTCTCCCAGAAGTAATACTGGATTATCAGAGTAGGAAATCTGTCTCGCAATTTCTATAACCCTGGTGATCGTCGGACTCTTTCCTCTAATATCATCAAAGGTAAACCTTGCTTTCATCTTTTGCTCTGGCAGACGTTTTCTTCCACGATCAACGTCGACAAAGATCACAGTGAAAAATTTGTAACCGTAAAACTGAACAATTCTTTTTTTGATAATGGCTCTCGTTTCAATTGATTTCAGATAAAAATCCGCCTCTTTATTCTCTCCCAGCCTAATTACAAAGTCGTAGAGATCTTTCAAATCGAAGAGTTCCTTAATATCCCGCCCATAGTACTGAGACTTCCCTACCTGAAACAGGTCGGCTATATAGCCGTTCATACCTTTGATATGATCGTTGTCATCCAGTACAATGACGCCGGATTCTGTAAGAAAGATGATATTGTTGAGGATCTCCTCCCATTCACTAGCTACATTGCCAAACTCAATCAAAGAATAATTGACAGGTACCATCTTCTTTTTATACTGCTCCAGTTTTTCAAATTTTCCCACATCGTCTGCATAACAGAGGTCAATAATGTGCTCGAAAATATACGGATGAATTTTCCTGATCCCTAAGCTGATTACGTGTTTCACGGCATCTCTTTGCTGAAAACCTTCGATAAATGTAATCGCATAGTCATATTCACCTGGTAAAATTTTCTTGTCCTCTTCCTCGGAATACGCCACAAAATTCAGGTCATTTTTGATATTCTGCTTAAACTGTGAAATACAGTCGTGCGCAATTTCCTTTGTTGAATTGACAACCAAAACTTTTTCTCTACTGGGAATACTGCTAATCTGGTTAAACTGCTCTTTGCTGAAGGTTCCACTCATATGCAGTATTTCAGCGTTGGTATTGACCAGCTTTCTCTTGATGGACTGCAGCAGAAAATAAGAGGTGGTTAATACGATGTCGCCTTGAATAACTAACGGGTTGTCTTCCATAGCATAACCTAAAACAGAGGCTTCTTCTCCGAAGAAGCCTCTAATCTGCTGTGTATATGCGTCCAACGCAATCTTTTTAATGGTTACTATGGTAATTTTTTTCATGGTGTTTCTCATTGATTTAAAGCCTTATGCGAAGAAAGGAACTCAATCTATTCCCAAAATTCTATCAGATATGCTTCTGCTGTGTCCTCTGAAAGAGTAAGCTTGTCCACCAGCTTTTCTGCAGTTTCCGCTCTGGATAAACCCAGTTCCTTACAGGTTTCAATCAGACTGGCGGCCCCCTTTTCTATACCTTTCTCTATGCCTTTTTCATAGAATTCTTTTGCTGCTTCATTTGCCCTGATTTCAGCGAATTCTTCACTGGTAATCTCATTAAACAACATTCTCATCACCTCCGGGCTATTGCTTTTTAGAAAGTCCCTGAGAATCCCCTCACTGATGCACCGTCTCACAGCTTCGTCAATGGCCTCCTTCAGCTCGCAGCCCTCATCACGGCGCTGTTTCACATATTCTAACAGAGTACTGTAGCCTCGGAGTTTCTCACTTCTTTCCAGAATGTCAAGCGTTTCGTTTTCTCCTTTATTGTACTTCATCTTGACGATTTTTACCACAAGTTCCAAAGAATTTTTTGGTGCTGAATCCAAAAAGCTGTCAGAAAGACGCAGTTCACAAGTATCCCATCTCTCCCTTCCTGTATAAATCACAAAAAACTCCGGGGTCGGGATCTGAATATTGCATCTGCCGTAAAGTTCAGAGACAGATATAATTTTTTCATAAGTCCTCGCAATATATTCCAGTTGTCGCAAAGGCATGTTGTTATTTATGGTTGACTGCGCCTCGCTGAGGACGAGAAACTTCCTATTAATGATAAATCCCAGATCATTCTTAAGTCCAGCATATATTGCATCTTCAAGGGTGGTAAATTTCACCTCCGTGTCTGGTCCGTAATCTGTGCCTTCCAAAGCATTGAACAGTTCGATAGCGTTCTCACGTTCAGAGAACAGCATGTGGAAAACAGTATCCTGATAGTTCCTACGGGGATGTTCGTTCCAACAGCTATCATTTGTATGATTCATCCATTTTACCTCCTTTCGTAATGTAAATTACTGGAAGTATAGCATGGATGTATGGGGAATACAAGCAAGCATTGTAAATTTTTTACAATGTTACATATAAGTTCTGCTTTCACAGACCATAGCATTCCATGGGTGTAAAACGGATACCGTCAGTTACCTGCTCGCAATTTAAATCAGAAAATCCCAGATGGTGATAGACTTCTACAGCATACGGCGAGGAGTTCACCGTCATATGACCAGAGTAATTGTCAGCAGCTGCAAGGTTAAACAATTGTCTGCCAATCCCTCTGCCATGATACTTCCCATCTACAAAGAAAAGCGCAATGTGATTGCCGCTGCTGCGGGTTGCAAGAACACCAAGCAGCCTCCCTCTCTCAAAAGCTCCATATATCTTCAGTCTGCGCACATATTCCTCATCGTGTATGCATCTATAGAAAGCTTCTATTCCCTGTTGTGAGTATTCAGGAGCCTCATATTCCAGAAAGACCCGCCAAGATAAAGCTATGGCAGCCTCGTACTCCTTTTTTCTCAGCTCCCGTATCTCCATTGATTCACTCTCCTTTTTTGAATTCTGCTTTTATCTTATCAAGCAATTCCGGCGTTGTCAACACTTCGGCCCCAGCCAGGGCCAAGGCCTCCGCCCCCAATTTCACGGCTCTGTCCCCTGCTTTTGTTATGGTTGTATCAGCAAACTCTTTTGAATGCAGCTGGTAAGACGGACAATTCAAGCCGATCCATGGGTGAATTGCCGGAACTACATAACTGACATCCCCCATATCCGTCGAGCCAGTGCTGTCGATCTGAGGCATTTCCCCGCCGCCCAACTCTTCGTAATATTTGTTAAAGACTTCCGACAGGGTTTCGTTGGTCACCATGTCCTTGTTGGCTGGCTCATTTCTCCAAATCTTGTAAGTAGCACCTACCGCCTTTGCCGCCGCATCTGCACACCGTTCAAACATATCGCGAATCTGCTCAATCGTCTTCATGTCTTTGGCTCTGACTAAATATTTTACTGCGGCATGGTCTGGAATCACACTGCATTTTTCTCCACCGTCAGCAAAGACGCCGTAAATATTGGTGTCTTTCAGATATTGCTTTTCAAATCCGATCAACGAATAAAAGTGCACAGCAGCATCGAGGGCGTTGATGCCTTCTTCTGGACGGGCACCGGCATGGGAGGATTTGCCGTAAAAGTCAATCTGCCAAGAATCGATAGCCGTAGTCTTTCCACTAGCTTGATTCACTGGATTTGGATGGACAGTCATAACCACGTCTACCTCATCGAAAGCACCTTCCTCTGCCAGAGGTACTTTGCTGCAGATGCATTCTTCTCCTGGCGTACCAAAGAGAACTACTTTCCCGCCAGTTTCTTCTATAACCGATTGCAGAGCAAAGGCCGCACCCATAGGCGCAGCAGCGATGATGTTATGGCCGCAGCCGTGACCCATACCAGGCAGCGCATCAAATTCTGCAGTCAGCCCGATTGCAGGCCCCGGTTTCCTGCTGTCCGCTACTGCTCTGAAGCAGTGATCGATTCCATGAAAATTCTCTGTCACTGCAAAGCCATGTTCCTTTAAGGTTCTGGTCATAAGGGCGTAAGCTTTTTCCTCCTCGCCGCCCACTTCTGGATTCTCGTAAAGATAATTCCTGATTTCATAAAGCTCTGGCAAATTCTGTTCTATCGTATTTAATATTTTCTTCTGTAGTTCACCATTCATTTCAAGCCTCCATTATTCGTTTAACAGTTTGACCATCAAATCTCCGTCTATATTACCGCCGCTCATAACCAGGGCGATATTTTTGCCGGCCACTCGCTCTCTATCGTCCATAACTGCAGCTACTGTCGTTGCACTAGCGCCTTCTACGATGAACTTCTCCTCTTTAATCATATGTTTCACTGCTTTTTTGATGGTCGCTTCTTTTACTTCAATCAGATCATCCACATAGTCTTTTAAGATATCATAAGACAGCTTGCCAACGCCGCCGACCAGGGCGTCACAGATTGTGTCTCCTGTGGTCGGATATTCCTCATAGAATACGTTATCTTCGTAGGCGCGAATCATAGCCGGGCAGGCCTCGGTCTGGACACCGATAATTCTGATATCTGGCTTGATGGCCTTTGCCGCTACTGCGATACCTGTAATTAATCCGCCTCCGCCAATTGGTACGACGATGGTATCAATATCCGGATTTTGGTCGAGGATTTCAACAGCAACAGTTCCCTGTCCACCGTAAATCTTCGGATCGTCATAGTAAGCATCGATGTAGGTCATGCCGTTTTCTTCGATATAAGACATTCCCATAGCATGGGCCTCATCATAGCCGCTTCCCATGAGCATGACATCGGCACCATAATACTTAATCTTGTCAACCTTTGCCTGCGGTGTCGTTTCCGGTACGATGATCTTTGCATTCTTTATACCCAAAAGTTTGGCTGCGTAACTCACCGATGCTCCGTGATTACCGGAAGAAATCGTGGCGACACCCCGCTGCCTTTCTTCCTCCGTCAAGGTTGACATCTTGTTCAGCGCCCCACGGATTTTGAAGCTTTTGACCGTCTGGGTGGATTCCAGCTTGAAAAAGTATTTCTGTTCCTCCGTCCCCAGATAGAGGGATTCCTCAAGAGGCGTCTTGTAGATATAGTTCTTAATTCTCTCGTAAGCGTCATAGACTTCGCGTGCTGTAAATGTATTGTTCATCATTTTCTCCTTTCAAAAACAAAAGCACTCCGTTCCACCCCTCCATAAATGGCCCTAACGGAATGAAATCGGAATGCTATCATATCTTTACCCGGGGGTAAAGAAAGCAATCGTGTTATCTGTTTGTAGTAATTGTACCATGCGCCTAATTCTGAAAATAGAACCGTAGCACATAATTTAGTGATTCTTTCTTTGCGACAACATCATAAGATTATGGAACCATTATAGGCGAAATTTTTCTATTCGTCAATATAAGTATTCACAATCATATATTTATCTTGATGATTTAACCACGAGTTCTAGGGATTTTAACGATCTGAGTTGCATATTTTTCTAACTCCGAATCATGACTTACTAGTATGATTGTTTTGCCTTGTTTGTTAAGTTCTGCAAGAATCTCCATTACCATTTCTTTATTTTCAACGTCAAGGCTTCCAGTAGGTTCATCTGCAAGTATGATAGACGGATTCTTTAATAAAATTTTTGCCAGAGCAACTCTTTGCTGCTCGCCCCCACTCAATTGAAATACTTTTTGATTCAGTGTATCCTCTATATCTAATCTTTTAAGCAGAGCCTCCGCTTTTTCTATGCTCTTTGCATTTTTTCTTATATTTAATCCTAGAATCATATTCTGGAAAACTGTTTTATTTTCCACTAGACCAAAGTTTTGAAACAGGTATGCGATTTCCTCTCGTAGCAGCCGTCTTCCAATTTTTGTATTAAAATAAGGGTTGTGATGTCCATAAATCACGACTTCACCTTCATCCGGTTTTTCCAAGGTTCCTATCATATTTAGCAGGGTCGTCTTCCCACTGCCGCTCTTCCCACTGATCAAAACAAATTCCCCAGGCTTCACATCTAAGTGAAAATCGTTTATCACCTTATGTTTCCCATAGGACTTATTAATCCGCTTTAATTGTATTATCATCATAGTCTGCCTTTCAAAATTTCATTCATATTCTTTTTCTCAAAATATCTGATACAAAACGTCAATGCCAGAAAGTCTGACAGTGCCAATACATAAAACATCATAGGAAGGATGTCCATCCATAACAAAGCTATTGCTATAACCAACCACACTGCCAGCTCTACGAGGTAGATCAAAGAATGACATTGAAAGTAACCGGCACCATTTAACCTTTTTAAGAAAATCTCTTTGCTTTTATTCTCACAATAAAGTGATGCAAAGTATATCAAGAGAAAAGTCAAAGGAATTGTATACAGTATCAGAACTGCAAAGTTTGTAAAAAGGGAATTACTCGTATAACTTATTTCATCAGAAAAGGCATTGCTGATAAAAGGTGTCTCATGAATAAATTTGTCCAACTCATACTTTTGTAAATATGAAGACAATTCCTTTTTCGGATTTTCTGTATCACATTTCAGCAGATATGCACCATTTGATATGATTACCTCCATATCCATAAAGTAGCAATATTGATCATCATATACATACATAATCGGTTTCTTTAAAATATCGCTATATCTTGCATTGGTAAAAGGGTTCAGCGCATAAATCTTCGCATTTTTTTGATATCGAATCACGTTCACATCTTCTTTCGTAAGAACCCTATTTGTTTCATATGCCTTCTCACAAAAGTTGACATCTTCTAATAGCTGCCCTACTGCCTGGTTCACGTCTTCATCTTCTCTAATCAGCATATTGAATTTATCAGGATCAAAATCTCTTTCCGTAATCAAATTCCCCTTCATATCATAAATAGGATTTACCTGCAAATAGTTCCCATTGATTGTTATAACCCTCGACTCTGTATGATATTGCTTATCATCTTTTTTCAAATAGTAGGAGGATGTATTGAGTATAATTCCCTGAAATTTTTTCTCTGTTTCCTTAACAAAATGCTGGCAGTGTTCCCTAAACTTCTGTTCCTCTTCCTCATCAAAAAGCAGCATGTCCGGATCTCTCAGCGTCGTATATACATAACCTTCTAGTTCCTTGTTTATTCTAAGATTACTGTCATTTAGCGTCTTCAAAGTCTGCACTGTAGTGAAAATGGAAGAGGTATTCACGACAAGGATAACGATAATCAGCATTCTCACAATTGTTATAATCCAATATAGTTCTTTATTCTGCGATTGTCCTTTGATATTTCTTATAGAACATTGCGCATAGATATAAATACATGATAGAAAATATGCAGCTATTACATATAGTAAAAACTTTAGCAGCTTTCCCCCGGCAATTTCAATATATAGCAGCAACGTCTCTTTCTCCCAATACAAAACAATGGCAGCTGCCACGGTCCCTATCAAAATCACAGATATTACTGTCATCAATTTAAAGTCTTCTCTTATCTCTTTTCTAAAAACATTCCAAAATGAAAGACCGTTGATTTTTTCTATTGCAATCTCTTTACTTTTATGAAACATATGAAACAAAATTGCAGTAAATAAAAAGATTCCTAAAATAATCTCGATTAACTGCAGAGTACCAAAACTCAACTGATAGTTTTTTTTGCTTTGGTGGGAAGAAATCAAGTTTGCAGTAATATCCTTTTCTCGTAACTGAGAAAGCATTTCTTGGCTTTTATTCTGATCGACATAAAAAACCAATTTTTCCAACCCGTATTTTTGTAAGTCAGTAAGCCGATATATCGTATACTCTATGAATAAGTTGCATCCGTATATTTTTTTTGAGCCTGTCAACGCCATCGTTGAATACAATTCATTATGGCCGCCCATCTCCAGTGAAAGATTCAAGAATGACAGATCATGTCTGGTAGCATAAACGTTTTCGCTATATTTATCCTTTGTATAGTCATGGGTGACATAAAAAATATCCGTATCCTGCATCTCTGCTTGTTTTTCTAAGCATACTAAGTACTCTTTATTGCTCATTTCTTTTGGTTTTTCAATCGAAATAGATGCCTTGCCGTCATATAGGCGCATATCATTATCAACAGTAAAATTCCATAATGTGCAGAACAAGAGAAAAATCAAATTCAAAGTAAACATCACATACATCAGTTTTTTCATAAGACATCTCCAGCGACTATCAAAGAGGATTTGCATAGTAACAAATCCTCTTTCATACTAGTTTACAACAGCTTTCCGTACTTAAACGTCCATATGTACCATGTTCCATTTGGCGTAACTCTACTTAAAGCCGTGCCACTTGGACCAAGAAGGCTTCCGTCAAGAGTAAAGGTTTTTGCCCAATTACCACCGCTTGCGGTAACAATCTTTGTGTCGCCGCCTTTAATAGAGGACCTCGCTTGATGTCTGTCTTCATGTAGGGATTCAGCCCACAAAGCTGGTCCCTGTACATATCCAATAAAGATAATTACGCTGCCTGCTTTTGCAGTAACGGCTGCTAAACTCAAAACCATCACAATACAAATAGCTAAAGTCATAAATACTGTATTTTCAATCATAACCTCCATTACATTTTAGAATGTAACAAAATCCTGTCACATTTCCTACACCGAATACAATACTCTACAGCCTCTTATTCAAATGATCTGTAATCGCTACAAAATAATCAAAAAGCCAACATCCAACAAACGCACCAAGTGTATTAAGAAAAACATCCATGACGTCTGCTAATCTTCCACTACATAATTGGATTGATTCAATTAGTACCGAAAACAGCAAGCAACAGATAACGATCTGCACTTTTTTGTATTTATCCTTCCTGCTGATCCACATTGTGAAAAAGGCAATAGGGACAAATAAACCAATATTACCCAGCCAGTTTACAGTAGCATGGAAACTCCCTGCAAAACTAGCCAGCAGAATATTTGACAAAAAACCCTCAGGGTCAAAATGAATTTGCTCATAATGCAGCAGGCGCTTTATATCAAAGTTGTCAAAAAACTCTTTTGAATAACATGTTGCCGCTAGCGTAACCAGAATTGATGAACAGAGAAGTACAAATGCTAAGTCCCCTAAATATACAGAACTTTGACACGTGCTTTTTTTCTTTCTAATGAGCAGTCCCAGGATAACAAAGGGTATCGCTGCAAAGTACATCGGATAGGCCTGCAAAAATGTTGCCGTAATCAACTCAATCATCCGGTTCCTCCTCTTTCTGCATGCTCTTCCCAATCTGTCTGCACAGAATCATGCTGCCCATAATTATGATACACATCAAAAACAATCTGACCCAGCTTTGCGGATATGCAATGTAGTGATAGTCAAAATTTTCGTATCTTCTTCCAAATATCAATGCACAGATACTGTAAGAAATGATATAGGAGGCCATAATATTGCTGATAAATTTGATCGTTTCTCTTGTCTTAAATACGATCCCTCGATAATTCACCTTCACATCTACAAAGACCCTCTTCCAGAAGAAGGCAATTATCAAAATACAGATTGCCCCAATTATAGACACAATATAAAGAAGGATGGTTATCTTTCTTGACATTGAATTATCTATATTGATTTCCTTTTCTTCCACATTATGTTCTTTATCATTTTCTACAGTTTCGGCTTTTTCTCCCTTTAAGTATGTATAAGTGTTTTCTATACTTTCGATGTCTAGAGCAAAATTATATTTTTTGCTGATTCTATTCAGTTCCTCAATAACCTTCTCAAAATCCTTCAGTTTATATATTCCA
Organism: Emergencia timonensis; assembly: GCF_900086585.1. Classification (GTDB taxonomy): domain Bacteria; phylum Bacillota; class Clostridia; order Peptostreptococcales; family Anaerovoracaceae; genus Senimuribacter; species Senimuribacter timonensis. The sequence continues at coordinate 1,503,863 of NZ_FLKM01000009.1, read as the reverse complement.
ATATAGCCCTCGTCTTTTTCCAGCATCATGATGATATTGTGCTTTTTAGCTACTAAATTTTCTCTATTGATTTTAATATCAGGAAAAACCATATATCCATCAAGGTTCATCTCCATATTTGGAATCTTTAGACTGGCGCCTTTCTTCATGATACCGACAATCTTCACTCTGATATTGGCTAGATAATATCGGATATTTAAAATGTCTCCCACAGACAGGTTTTCTTCAAACGCACTACCAATAACAACCGGTATTTCGTCCTTACAAGTTAATGAAAAGTCACCATCAGAAAATGCTTGTCCCTTTACTGTCTGATCTGCAATCTGATCTGCAATGTTTTTTGATATCTCAAAGGAATTCAAAGATGTAATGAGTTCCCGTGTCTCAGTATCTACCTGATTCCTATATTCTTCCCCAGCAACAATTGTTTCCTGTTTTCCTTGATAATTTCCTACATAGTAGATAGAAGGTTCTGTCACCTGATAATATTCAAATACATCGCTGCTATGCAACGTATTATTGATTTCAATCAGATCTGACAAAACATTTTCTCGTCCCATAAACTGCGATAAATCATATCCCTCAGCCCTTCCATATAAGTCCGAAAGCGGGACACTGAATACGGGTGATACATTTTCTTCAACTATTTCTGGCTCAGATGACAGACCTACAATTCTTAAGTTTCCATAATATGCAAGGGAAGGTCCAATCGTAACTGCAAGCATTCCCACTAACAATAATAATCTGACCAGCAATTTTTTATGATGACTTTTCATTGCTCATACCTCTTTAGAATTCATAGTATACTGCCGATTTAAATGCAGCTCTAGTGTTTAGAATATGGAGGCCTAACATAGCCAGTGGAAACCTGTATTTTACCAGTTAAACTTTTACGCTCTTCCAACTAACAAGATATTCTACAGAAGTTCTATGGTATGTACTGCTTACAGTATAACCTTCTGCACCGGAATATAAATCCAAATACGTTCCCCCAACGAGATCTCGTACAGGTAGTATCCAATGATCAGATCCAGTTATTACCCCATTACTTACTGCAGCAATCTCATTTTTCCCATTGATTTCTTCCATATCAGTGTCTGCATACGCTTAGATACAACCAACAAACGAGAAAACCAGACACATAGTTAAAATCATAATCTTTTGTCTTAGAGTCTTCATTTAAGTACTCTTGCAGCAACACTTTCAACTCCTATCAAGTTTCTCTTTTGAATCCAACTGCAAAGTGTATTATTTTTTAGCCGTCAATAATATGACACTCCAACGAATGAAGCTATAACAAATAAGTTATAGCTTATCTGTTTTATGGCCACGCAGTTTGTGAATAATACTTGCTCCATTGAGTTTCTTTTAATTAAATTTCATTTTAAACATTCTGTCCTCACTTTCTTCTTTCTAAAATTACTAGTCTCCCTTACCTCTATTAGCTAAATTTAATTCACCAATTTTGGTTATACCGTCATTTTTATAAACTGGTATTGCCGAAAGTTTTTTCATATATACAATAGCCTCTTCTGGGTTATTAGGCTGTGTTATGTAGTAATCACTTTTCCTTACATAACCCTTTTTCCCATTATCTGCAATTATTTCTATGAGATCAGGATTTTTTAAAAAACCGGATCCATCAATCATTTCAGCTGCTTTTCCATAGCTTTCACCCACCTGGTTTTTTTCATAACATAAAAAAGAGTAAATCGTTGGTGTTGCAATAAGGGATATTATTACTAAGATTAAAGAAAAGCAAAACAGGATAACTTTTTTATTTAAGCGATGTTCCATCTTTTCACCTCTTTCTTTAGAACACAATGAATCTCTGAATTTGTAAATTCGTTAATTCATTATTCTATGCTGATATATATAATTATTTGCGCATACGCATCCCTCCCGCTTTAACTATTTGCAATTTTCTTATTTTTCTATATTTTATACCACCTATTTATCTTTGTCAAAATGTATTAAGTTTTTCATAGTATTATTTTTTCAGAATTTATGTGATATATTTCATATATAAAATTTAGGGGGCGAAAATGGCAAGAGGCCGAAGTAATTTCAAAATGGGGACAGTAGAGATGATTGTCCTGTTTCTTCTACAAAAACAAGACCTGTACGGATATCAGTTGACCACCCTGATAAAAAAGCAATCCAACGGTAATGTCATCGTAACAGAGAGCACGCTGTACCCTACCCTGTACAAGCTGTAAGAAATTCGCCTTCTGTTACCGGTTTATGGAAAGGAAGAACGGGTATTCCTCAGGGATTTAAAAGCATCCATAACGGAATATATCGAGCTGAACCTGGGCTGTACCTGGAAGATGTAATCAGCCACTTTGAAGAACCAAAAGATGCCGTATACAATTACATAATATCTTTGGATCAGCCACAATTATGCAAAAGGATTTCGCTGCGCAAAACCATCACAAAAGCAATTATCATCATTACCGTTGTGGTCGTAGTTGTGCTATCCGTTAAGACCTATTTTTATTATGACCTTTACAAAGAAGCACAAAATTCCATTATGACTCATGAAACCATTATATTCATATTAGCTGCCGTGCTGATTTTAGCGATACAGCCCGTATATGCATCTGATGCTGTCATCACTGTAGAATATCTTGATGACGGCAGCCGCTATGTCACCATCATCGAGGATGTACCGACAGATACTATACAGACATTCTCCACCACGACAAAGACCAAGAGCAAAACTGCTTATTACGAATCTTCATCAGGTGAACAGTTGTGGTACGTGAGGGTTACCGGCACCTTCACATATGGCAGCGGTACTGCAAAGTGTACTGCTTCAACTCCATCAGCTCAAGCAATTGGCAGCACAGGGAAAGTCTCTAACATCAGCGGCAGCAAGTCCGGCAATGCGGCCAGTGCAACCGCCACTGGCAAGCAATATTAAGATGGGAAAGTCTTTGACACATTAATCAAAACCGTCACTCTGGCCTGTAGCCCAACAGGGGTATTCTCTTAACTACATATTTGCGCAGCGACCCGGGACGCCGAAAGCGTTCCGTTATCAATATGCAAAAGAACACCAGAAACGGCGCAAAGCATTGTTTTTTCGATGCCTGGCGCCGTTTCTGCGCTGATTCAGGAGATAGGTTCACCGTTTTTCATAGAAAAACAGGAATTGTAGACAGTATCTTTACCATCAAAAAGTCAAGACTGCAAATTCATCTCTCATATTTTTACTAATTTGGATGATGCAGTAATCATCTTTTGTTTCAGATCGTCCCCGGCAACATAAAAACGGCGCTACTATATCTAAAATTAGAGGTTTGCGCCGTTTCGACCGATTCAACTGGATTTTGAAGGCAACGCCTTCATCAGCTAAAAATCCATATTAGTTTATATGTTTCTCGTTCTTCTTATCTCTTCCCATCAACATATCTACAGCGTCCTTTGCGGAAATTCGCTCGTTGATGCACTCGTAGATGCACTCGGTAATCGGCATTTCCACGCCGACACGTTTAGCCAGTTCATAAGCGGCTTCTGCCGTAAACATGCCTTCCACTACCATGCCCACCTTCTCAACCGCTTCGCTCGGTTTAATGCCTTCACCGATCATGATGCCGCAGCGCCTGTTTCTGGAATGCATACTGGTGCAAGTCACGATTAAATCCCCAATTCCAGTCAGTCCGGAGAAGGTAGCGATATCAGCGCCCAGCTTAACGCCCAGTCTGCACATCTCTGTGATGCCGCGAGTCATCAAAGCAGCCTTCGCATTGTCGCCAAAACCAATACCATCGGAGATTCCTGCGCCCAAGGCTATGATGTTTTTCAATGCACCGCCCAGCTCTACGCCGCAAACGTCATCATTGGTGTAGACTCTGAATCGGTCCGTCATAAAGATATCCTGTATATACTCTGCCAGTTCCATGTCTTTAGAAGCGACGGCAACAGTCGTCGGCAGGGCTTTTCCCACTTCTTCTGCGTGGGACGGGCCGGAAAGTACTACGTACTTCACATCCGGTTTGAGTGCATAAGCGATTTCTGACAGGCGCATCAAAGTGCCCTGCTCAATGCCCTTGGCCACATTGACGACTACCATATCGTCTGTAAGATAAGGCAGTGCGCCCTCAAAAGCACTTCTGAAGTGTTGTGCCGGTGCGGAAAAAAGCGCCACGTCTGCGCCTTCTAAGGCTTCCTGTGCGCTATCTACCATATGTAGATTGTCACAGAATTTAATACCTGGCAGATATCTGACATTCTCACGATTTGTACGCATTTCTGCAAGGTGCTCTGCATTGACATCACAAATTTTGACGTTGTGACCTTTGTTGCTCAGTGTGATCGCAAGTGCTGTTCCCCAGCTGCCTGCACCGATAACTCCTATTGTCTTCATAATTATTTGCCTTTCTATTTTTTCAAACTCAATTTATGTTCTTCACCTTTGACGATACGCTTGATATTGCTCCTATGAGCATACAGCATAATCAAAGCCATGACAATACCGAACCAGAAAAAGTCTCTTTCTAGGAAGTAGCTGATTACTGGAAAGCTGACGGCAGCAATTACCGATCCCATAGAAACCATTCTCGTAATCAGTACAGTCAATGCGACGATTCCCAGAGCCAATAAGGCGAGCTGCCAATTGATTCCCAGAACGGTACCAAATGCAACAGCGACACCCTTTCCGCCCTTAAACTTAAAGAGCAGAGGCCAAATATGACCGATAAATGCTGCCAGGGCACAGAACATAGCCGCCTGCGAGCCCGAGAGCCAGTAACCAATCTGAACAGCAGCAAACCCTTTGCTGATATCGATAATCAGGGTGATGACAGCCGCTTTTTTCCCTAGCACCCGCAGCGCATTGGTCGTCCCCGCGTTGCCGCTGCCCTCTTTCTTAATGTCAACTCCCTTGGCTCTGCCGAGGAGAATAGAGGGGGAAATATTTCCAAGGAAATAGGCGATGATGATAACTAAAACGAACCAAAACCTTTCCATTACTGTACTTTCTCTCCTTTTTCTCTGAATACGAATTTAATCGAAGTCCCCTCAAAACCAAAACCCTCTCTGATCTTGTTTTCCAGATATCTGGCGTAAGAAAAATGCATCAAATCTCTTTTATTGATCTGGAAAGAGAACAATGGAGGTTTTACCCCGATTTGCGCCACGTAATAAATTTTCAGACGTTTGCCTTTATCAGACGGCGGTTGCTTCATCATGGTGGCGTCAGTAATCAGGCTGTTCAATTGCCCTGTCGGTACTCTCATAGCGCGTTTCTCAGCCACATATTTTGTCATCTTGATGACATCGAAGACTCTTTGCTTGTCTTTGACAGAAATGAACACCGATGGAGCGTAGGACATAAACTGTAATTCCGCCTCGATTTCCCGCTTGAAATCCCTCATGGTATTGGTTTCTTTCGCTATCAGATCCCATTTGTTTACAACAACCACGATTCCTTTGCCCGCTTCGTGAGCAACGCCAGCGATCTTCTTGTCCTGATCCGTGATGCCTTCTTCTGCGTCGATCATCAAAAGGCACACGTCGCAACGCTCGATGGCAGCAATCGCCCTGATGACACTGTATCGTTCGATATCCTCATTGACCTTACTCTTCCTTCGGATTCCTGCAGTATCGATCAAAATATATTCGTCTCCGCCCCATGCAAAAGGCGAATCGATAGAGTCGCGGGTCGTTCCTGCGATTGGCGATACGATGACCCTGTTTTCTCCCAGCAAAACGTTAATCAGAGATGATTTTCCCACATTGGGTTTACCGATGACAGCGACCTTGATTGAATCCTCCTCATCATCCCCTGCTCCGTCTGGAAAGCTTTCCACGATTTCGTCGAGAACGTCACCGAAATTCAGCATATTTGCCGCTGAAATCGCAATAGGCTCTCCGATACCCAGCTCGTAAAAATCATAGAAGTCCGCAGGAAGATTTCTGGGGTTATCAATCTTGTTCACAAGAAGAATCACCTTCTTACCGGTTCTGCGAAGCATGTTGCCCACTTCCTGATCGGCATGGGTCATGCCGTCTCTTCCGTCTACCATAAATAGAATTACGTCAGCCATATCCATGGCGATCTGTGCCTGCTCTCTCATCTGAGAAAGTATCACGTCTTCACTGTCAGGCTCAATTCCGCCTGTATCAATCAGTGCAAAGTAGATACCGTTCCACTCTGCTTCTGCATAGATTCTGTCTCTTGTAACGCCTGGGGTGTCTTCGACAATAGAAACCCTTCTGCCGACCACCTTATTAAAAAATGTAGATTTTCCTACATTCGGTCTGCCGACTACGGCTACGATAGGTTTACTCACTCAAAAATACCTCCTGCAAATTCTAACGGAACGAACTCTTTCAAATCGTCCATTTTTTCTCCCACTCCAATGTATTTGATCGGCATATCAAATTCGTCGGCAATGGTGATAGCGATGCCGCCTTTGGCGGTTCCATCAAGTTTTGTAAGGACCACCCCTGTGATTTCCGCAACATCATTAAACTCCTGGGCTTGTGAAACTGCGTTTTTGCCTGTGGTGGCGTCCAATACCAGCAGCGTTTCTCTGGCCGCCTCTGGAAATTCTCTGGAGATGACTTTGTTCATCTTCTCCAATTCATTCATGAGGTTTTTCTTCGTCTGCAGTCTGCCGGCTGTGTCACAGATGAGCACATCCATATTTCTCGCTTTTGCAGACTGAATCGCATCGAAAATGACTGCCGATGGATCAGCTCCTTCCTGATGTTTGATGGTGTTGACACCGATACGGTTTCCCCAGATTTCCAGCTGTTCCCCTGCGGCCGCCCTGAAAGTGTCTGCGGCTGCAAGGAGTACTGTCTTTCCTTCCTGTCTCAGCTTATGGCCAATCTTCGCAATGGAGGTCGTCTTGCCGCCTCCGTTGATGCCGATCATCAAAATGACCAACGGCGTATCCTGACAAAGCTGGTTTCGCTCGCCTTTATCCATCAGCTTGGCGATAACTTTCGCCAGTGCTTCCTTCACATTGGCAGGATTGGTAATATAATTGTCTTTGATATAGGTTCGCAGATCCTCCATAATCTTCATGGTCGTATCCATGCCGATATCAGAAGTAATCAAAATCTCTTCCAGTTCGTCCATCAGATCTTCGTCAATCTCAGGTCTGCCCATGATGGCATCGCCAATTCGTTCAGATAACTTTCCGAAAAAGCCTTTCTTCTCTTTAAATAGTGCCATGTTCTATTCCTCTCATTCTATAAATCAAAATCGTCTCCCAGCCGCAGACTGAGCACCTTTGAAACTCCTCGTTCTGCCATGGTCACGCCATAAAGGACATCGGCATGCTCCATAGTAGCCTTCTGGTGAGTCACCAGTGCGAATTGAATGCCATCAAACTTGCGCAAGTAGTTTGCAAACCTATCGATATTGGCGTCGTCCAGCGCTGCCTCTACCTCATCGAGAATGCAGAACGGTGTCGGTTTCGTCTTTAAGACGGCAAACATCAGAGCAATGGCTGTCATAGTCTTTTCGCCGCCGCTCATCAAGTTGATGTTCTGCAGCTTCTTGCCCGGCGGCTGCGCGATGATGTCGATACCTGACTCCAATGGGTTGTTCTCATCCTCCATGCGCAGTTCCGCATGACCGCCGCCAAATAGCTCGTGAAAGATGACTTCAAAATTCTCTACTATCTGATCAAAGTTTTCTTTAAACTTTGTCTTGATGGTCGCATCCATATCGCTGATGATGGTCTGCAGTTCCTCCATGGCCGTCAGAATATCGTCTCTCTGCTCTGTTAAAAATCGGTACCTTTCACTGACAGACTCGTACTCTTTGATAGAACCTACATTGACCTCACCCAATTCTCTGATTCGATTCCTGATGTCACGACTTTCTTTCACTGACGCGGACATGATGAAATCCTCTTTTTTCAGATCCAGCGCTTGGGCATAAGAAATCTCAAAATCCTCCCACAGCCTTTCCTTGTGCGTATCCAGCTGCGTTTCATTCTTCGCTAATTTAATTTCTAATTGATACTTCTGATCTTGAAAAGAATTTAAATTTGCGCCCGCAGTCTCCTGTTCTTTTGTTATGACGCTGATGCGTTCGTTCAGTTTTCCTCTCTCAGAAGTCACTTCCTCGATATAGCTTTCCGTGGATTTCTTTTCTTCCATCAGTTGTTTTGTATCTTTTTCGCTGTCGCCGCTGCCAAAGAGAATTTGATTCTTCTCTTCATCTAACCTGCACAGCTGTCTCTTTTTCTCCTCAATCTGAAATTGATAATCATCGGCAGCTTCCTCAATTCTGGATAAAAGATTCTCTACATTGGCCTTTTTGCTCTCCCAGTCGTTGACGGCGATTCTCGTCTTGGTAATTTCCTCGCTGGCACAATCGACTGTTTCTTTCATGATTTCATAACCATTCATCGCTTCTTCCAGCGCAGCATTGGTCTTTTCTATAGCCTGTTCCGCATTTAGAATGTCCTTTTTGAAGGCTGCAATCATGTTGTCTGCATCTGCCATTTCTTTGTCAATAGATAAAAGCTCACGATCATATTTTCTGCTGCTGAACTGAATATCATTTAACGTGTCTCTCAGCGCCGAGATTGTGCTGTCCAAGGCCGCAAGCGCAATTTCCTTTTGGCGTTTTCCTGCCTCCAAAGTAAGCTTTGCATCTCGGATTTCTTCTAATCTGGCAGCCGCATCCTTTGATTGGACAGAAGCTGCACTTACCTGCCGCCGCAGGTCTTCAATTTCTTCTTCTAACTTTGAAATCTCACTTTTTCGCTCCAGAAGATTCGCCGTCTTATTCTTGTATTTACCGCCAGTGATTGCCCCGCTGGCGTTGATAATTTCTCCATCCAAGGTGACGAATCGAATCCCAGTTCCCGCCATCTTTGACAGTTTGATAGCCGTATCCATGTTATCCACTACAGCAACTCTGCCTAAAAGGTAAGTGAAGATACTGCGATAACGGGAATCAAAGCTGACACAATCCACGGCCAGACCTCTATATCCGCGATCGGCAGAAATCTGGCTGTCGACCTTCACCGAACTGCCCTTTACAGAGGATACTGGCAGAAAAGTCAATCTGCCTGCCCGATTTTCTTTTAGGGCGTTTACTGCAAGTTTGGCATTTTGGTCAGAATCGCAGATGATATTCTGCATCTGCCCGCCTAAAGCAGTTTCAATTGCAGCTTCAAAACCGCTGGGAACTTCCATCAATTCGGCGACTACGCCTTCAATACCGGGAATACCTGACCTCATTATGTATTTTACGGCATAGTTATATCCTTCGTAATTATTCTCCATCTCTTCGATGGTTTTTTTCCTGGAAGTTTTCTGCCCCCCCTGCAGTTTTAAATCTTCTAACGTGAGACGCAATTCTTTCTGTTGGTCAGACAAGTCTTTCTGTTCCTTGTCCAAAGCTGACAATTGCTCTGTCAAATCCTGCAAATCAGAGAGAAGCTGTTTCTGCTCTTCCTCGCTGCTTGACAGCATCTTTTCGTTATCTGCGCTGTTTTTTTCCGCACCTGCAGAGTCTTCTGCCAATTGTGCCTTTCTTTTGGTCAGAGTCTCTTTGATACTCTCATAGCTTTTGACTTCGCTGTTCTTTGAGGATATCTGGTTGTGAAGCTGGAACAGCTTTTCTCTGCCGCTGTCAATGGCTTCCGCAGTCTCCGAAGCTTGTTTGGTTATTTCGCTATGTTGATGTATTTTTTCCTGCAGCTCCTCAGATGCGGCAGTATGTTTGCTGAGAATCTCGCTTTTTGACTTTTTCAGTTCCTCCTTGTTGAGGGTTTCTTTATCGAGTTTATCCCTCAAGGTTTGGGCCTCAGCCTGTAGTCTGCTGCTATCCTTTTCTATGCTGGAAAGCCGCTCTTCGTTAAGCTGGTTCTGATTGGTCAAGGTGTTGATTTTTTCTACGATTTCCAGGAGCTTGTCCCTGGCTTCATTTCCCAGACGCTCCAGGTTTTCATTTTTCTCTCTGGCGGCTGCTACTTCCTCATCGACACTTTTCTTTGAAGCTGTAATGGAAGTGATTTCTTTCTCCAGCTCCGCAATATCGTTTTTGAACGCTTCATTTCTCTGGTTGATGTTTTCTATATTCTTCAGCGTAATATTGATTTCTAAATCTCTGTACCGTTCCTTCAGTTCCAGATATTCTTTTGCTTTTGTGCTGTCCTCTCGCAGTCCATCGATTCGCCCTTCAATTTCAGCGATAATGTCGCTGACCCTCTCCAGGTTGTTACTGGTGGAGCCCAGCTTTCTTTCTGCCTCTGCCTTTTTACTTTTATACATGACAACGCCGGCAGCTTCTTCGAAGATTTCTCTTCTGCTCTCCGGCTTGTTGCTTACGATATCTGAAATTTTTCCTTGTCCGATTAGGGAATATCCATCTACTCCAATACCGGTATCCATAATCAGTTCCCTGATGTCCCGAAGCCTGCACTGATGATTGTTAATCAAGTATTCGCTTTCGCCGGAGCGATACATTCTCCTGGTGATGGCCACTTCATTGTAATCGATATCCAGAATTCCCGTTGAGTTATCAATTACTAAAGTCACTTCGGCCATACCGCGAGATTTCCTGTCAGCAGTACCCGCGAAGATGACCTCTTCCATCTTGCCGCCGCGAAGTGCCTTTGGGCTCTGTTCCCCAAGCACCCAACGGATAGCATCACTGATGTTGCTCTTACCGCTTCCATTAGGACCGACAATACAGGTGACGCCTTCGTGGAATTCTATGACTACAGGCTCTGCAAAGGACTTGAATCCGTGCATCTCCAGTCTTTTAAAATACATGCTATCTAATTCCTCCCTCTAGGGTTGCTCTCGCTGCGTTTTGTTCGGCTTCTTTTTTACTTTTTCCGCGCCCGCTGCCCAAGGTTTTACCATTACATACGAGATGCACGTAAAAAGTCTTGTCATGGTCCGGTCCTTCCTCCTTATCCAAGTGGTAGGAAATAGAGGTTTTCTGCCCTCTCTTCTGCAAAGCCTCCTGCACCTGGGTTTTATAATCGGTAAATAATTTTCCGGCCAGTGCGTCAATTACAGTAGCCTCAAATTCTCTCGAAACAAAACGGGCAGCTTCGTCATACCCGCCATCAAGGTAAATAGCCCCGATGACAGCCTCTACTGCGTCTGCCAGGATGGATTCTCGATGTCTGCCGCCAGAATGCTCCTCGCCTTTCCCCATGTTCAGATATTCTCCAATTCTGAGTTTTTGAGCCACCGTAGCCAGTGACTTTTCACATACGATGAGCGCTCTGGTCTTTGTCAATTTGCCCTCATCTACTTTTTCCAAACGCTTATAAAGCTCAACACTGATAATTGCATCAAAAAATGCGTCACCTAGAAATTCCAGCCGTTCGTTATTGTCTCTCGTTTCCACTGCATGTTCCCTGCAAAATGAACTGTGAGTAAGAGCCTTGTCCAACAAAGCTTTATTTTTGAAAGTGTAGTCTATTACTTTTTCAAATTCACCGTTATTCACTGATTAAAATCTCCTCAATTTCTAAAACTGAATTTTGTATGGTATCAACGACGTTTCCTTCAACATACGGAATCGCTTTGATAATCGTCTGCTTGACTGCCAGTGCGTCGGAAGATCCGTGCATCTTGAGCATGGCGCCCTTCACTCCCAAAAGCGGCGCACCGCCGTACTCTGCATAGTTGAATTCTTTTTTTATTCCAGAAAGCTGGTCTTTCAGAAGCATGGCGCCCAGCTTTGATTTGGTATTAGAGAGAAATCTTCTCTTCATCTCTCTGAGGACCATCAGCCCCATGCCTTCTGTCAGCTTGATAATCGCATTGCCTGTAAATCCGTCTGTTACGATCACGTCGCAGGCTCCATTAGGAAGTTCCCTCGCCTCAACGCTGCCGATAAAATTCAGGTCGCTTTTATCGATCAGTTCATAGGCCGCCTTGGTCAGGGTCGTGCCTTTTCCTTCTTCTGTACCGTTATTGACAAGTCCTACGGACGGGTTCTCTCTGCCGATCACCTTCTCCATATATATACTGCCCATTGTAGCAAATTCAAACAGATTATTTGGTTTACATTCTGCATTGGCTCCCGTATCTACCAGAATAGACGGTTCCTTTCCGATGACAGGATAAACCGTAGCCAAGGTCGGCCTGTCGATACCCTGTATTCTTCCCAGAATAAAGAGTCCGCCAGCTAAAAGCGCGCCTGTACTGCCCGCCGAAAGAAATACGTCCGCTTCGCCTTTTTTGACCATGCTCAGGCCTTTGACGATAGAAGATTCTTTCTTAGTCCGTACAGCCTTTACCGGCGCTTCATCATTGCTGATAACCTCTTCGGCTGCGATAACTGTAATCTGGCTGCCATGATAGCCATGTTTTTCTATGCTCTTTGTTATGATATCCTCTTTTCCGATAATCATGATATCATCTTTTATTTCTTTAGCCGCCGCAATGGCGCCTGCAACAATCTCATCAGGGGCGTTGTCTCCGCCCATACCATCTATTAAAATTTTCATGTATATCCTCCAATGGATTTCGTCGTATAATAAAGTTGTCCCAAGACTTGTTCGGGTTATATTTTGCCATATTCATCGTGCTTATACACAGTTATTTTAACATAATTCCCCAGCATATGCAATTATCATAGACGATTCTCTTTTTCGACAAATTATCATATTGAGATTCAAAAGAGCTGTCTCACGAGAGACAGCTCTATCCTAGTCTATTTCACTTTATTTTAACATTTCCTTTATGACGGCATCGACTTTATGTGCTACTTCTCTGAAGTCCTCTTCTTTGTAGCCTCTGGTAGTCATCGGCGCTGTTCCGATTCTGACGCCGCTAGTTTCTTTTGGAGAACGAGTTTCATTAGGGACACAGTTCTTATTCAACGTAATCCCGGCATCGTCCAGCCCGTCCTGTAAGTCCTTCCCACTAAACGGGAATTCCGTTAAATCAAGCAGGAATACGTGATTGTCTGTTCCTCCAGTCACAACCTTGTATCCCAATTTGATAAACTCATCACAGAAAGCCTTGCAGTTGACAACGACCTGATGTGCGTATTCTTTGTATTCTGGCCGTAACGCCTCTTCTGCACAAATCGCTTTTCCGGCGATGATATGCTCCAATGGACCGCCCTGCGCATACGGGAATACTGCACTGTCAATTTTCTTTGCCAGCTCAGTTCTTCCGAAAATCAAACCGCCTCTCGGTCCTCTCAGTGTCTTGTGGGTTGTCGTCGTTACAATATCTGCATATCCAAATGGAGATGGATGCTCGTTACCAGCTACCAATCCAGCAATATGCGCCATGTCTACCATGAAATAAGCGCCCACTTCTTTCGCAATTTCTGCAAATGCTGCAAAATCTATTATTCTGGAGTAAGCGCTGGCGCCCGTCAGAATCAGCTGCGGTTTGCATTCGTGCGCTTTTTTTCTGACGTCCTCCATATCTATATAGCCTCTTTCATCCACATCGTAGAAAACCATGTCATAGAGTTTGCCGCTGAAATTTACTGATGAACCGTGGGTCAGATGTCCGCCATTATCCAAACTCAGTGACAAAATCGTGTCTCCTGGCTTTAAAATTGCTTTGTATGCTGCAAAGTTTGCTTGTGAACCGCTGTGCGGCTGTACATTGACATGATAATCCGTATCAAATACTTCTTTCCATTTGGTACAACAGTATTCTTCCAGTTCGTCGACGTATTTCGTGCCGCCGTAATATCTGCTGGTATTTCCTGATGTCCTTACATAAGGATAGCCTTCAGCGTATTTCCAGGACAAACAGCTTCCACAAGCTGCAAGCACCGCCTCAGAACAATAGTTCTCAGAAGCAATCAATTCGATGTTGTCTTTTTGTCTGTTATATTCTTTCTCAATCAGTTCACCTACAACTGGTGAAGCCTGTTTGATAAACTTGTAATTTTCCACATTGTATGTGCTGTTATCTGTAGCATCTTTGTTAAACATTTATCCACTTCCTTTACAGTTCGTAATTAGGTTTATTATACCACGTGCATTCCGCTAGAAATAGAATCAAACGTCATGATTCAATGGTTCCTACCTTGCGGCAACGTATTGCTACGCAATTCTCCTACGCTCGCGCTGCTCGCTTCGCTGTCCGTTTTGCCTAGCCGACTAAAGTCGGGGCAAAAAGGCAACGCCGTAAGATTAACGGAATCATTATACCATATCCGTTGTAAAGGTTTCAAGCGCTAATATGGAAACTTCATATGCGGTTTTGATTAAAACGTCTCCATCTTCGCATTTTTTCTTATATTGCCTGCTCTGCAGTCTGCCGTGAATGGCAATTCTATCTCCCACATCAAGGGTACTGGAATAGATTGCGTTTCTTCCCCAGGCGATACAAGGTATGTAGTCCGATTTATTATACATGCGGTTGACGGCCAACATCAGATCACATATCTTTCGGCCAAGTGGTGAAGTTCTCTGCAACGGCTTCTTACATAAAAATCCTTCCAAATAGATTTCGTTTATCGCCTCATCCTCTGGATCTGCCTCCGTAATATCTCTGGCAAATATAACGATATTGAGTTTGTTATGTCCTTCTACGTCCTCGTTATAAGTTCTGATTTGCCCTTCTATGTTTACATATTCGCCCAGCTCTATATTCATAGTACTCAAAATCCGCTCCGACGCCATGACAATAATTTGATCCTCATAGCCGCTGTTACGCAAAACGCCTATTTCAAACGTGTAAAAAACCTCTCCATATGTCCTATGGCTGAATTTCAGGCCATCTATTATTTCCCCGCAAACATGGGCTACATTTGTACTGGTATTGCTGTCTTCTAAATTTATCATATTTTCCCTCCCAGAAACTCGCATTACTACATTCTATTCTAAGATGGGGAAAGTATGACATTCTGCCTAAAGAAGCAATTGATTTGCCTGGCAAAATTTATGACCTGCAGTCAGGCTTATCAGTTTAAGCCGCTTCTCGCTCATTGGGATTATATAGGTTTGGACACTTGATCGTTATGACCAGGCTGTCGGCCTGCGCTTTGGACATATTGTCCGGCACCGCTCCATAATAATGGTTTGCAGCCTCTTTGATGCCATAACAGTTTTCACCAAAGTAGATGCAGTTCAGGTACATTTCCAAAATTTCATCTTTCGTATAATCCTTTTCTAAATGGAAAGCGACAAAGACCTCGGCCACCTTTCTCTCAAAGTTTTTGTCGAAGTCAAAGTACATGTTTTTCGCCAGCTGCTGGGTGATGGTGCTGCCTCCTTCTACAAAGCTGCCCGCCAGGAGGTCGTTTTTGATCGCTCTTACGATGGCAAGGGGGTCGATGCCAAAGTGGAACCGAAAGCGCTTGTCCTCTGACTTGATAATTTCATCCTTAAAATAATCCGAAATGTCGTCAAGATCTACATAGTTGACGCTGCGTTTGATTTCTGCAACCTTCTCTGCGATGGTCGTTTCCTTGATTGCTGCCTTGTAGAGCTTGTATCCTTTGTATACTGTTGGAGCCGTAACAATGGCGCCGATCAACATGGTAATTAAAACAGTCATAGCAAAACCTTTAAACAATCTTCTCATCGAAAACACCCCTTTCCTTTTGATACTACCATTGTATCTTTTGGAAAGGGGCGCTGCCATAGCTTTGACTTACAGGGCGCTTACAGTTTTGTAAGATTCCTTTCGCACTTTTTACGGCTTTTCAACCGGCAATACGAGCGAAAGGTAATCAGCAGGAAAATGATATATGGCGATATCGGAGAATAAAGGTTCTTTTTGGTTTTTGAAAATCTTTCTGTAACATTGCTAAACTGATACAGCACAGAAGGAATGCTATAGCTGAAACAATCATTTTCCACAGTCTGATTGGGTTTGGTGCAATCATTAAATTCTCATTTCATTTTTTATAAACATCATCCTTCTTTTTTCTGTATTCATTAATAGTAATTGCTGCAATAAAAACAGCACTTGCAATGAGCCATGAATCATAATCTACAGCCGTGAAACTCCCATATTTATAAAACGAATATACGCATATGCATAGTATAAATGCCAAATACATTAAAATGTATTTCAATACTGCGGACTTCATAATCTTTTTCATACTTACACCTCATTTCAGATCAGACTAAATAAGCTATAATAAACCTAATATATCCCTCAATCCCTGTCGTTCACGGAATATTGATGATACCGGCGCACACAGCAACCGGTTTTCTTAGGGATAATCCAACACTTGTCATATTAAAGCTGAGCAGGGCTAGTTTCCTCTAACTGTCTGCACAGCCTTTCTACTGCAGCAAAATCATTTCTTTTGAAAGCTCTCGTGATATCAGCTTCCAACTCCTGCTTTTTCTTATCTGTTTCTAAATACTTCTGGTCAAAGTATCTGTCATATACCATTTTACGAAATTTCCTGGTTTGCATACGCCTGATGGTATTATCTTCCACGAGAAGGACATAATCCGCGCAATTGGCTACCAGGTAAAAATCATGGCTGACCATCAGCACAGTCCCCCTGTACTCTGCAATTGCTCTTTCTAAAGCAATCTGCGCGTAAATGTCCAGATGGCTGGTCGGTTCGTCAAGAATCAAAAGTTCTGCATCGGAAGCTGCAATGATTGCAATCTGCAGTAGGTTCTGCTCTCCTCCCGATAGCTGGCCCGCCTTCTGGTCTATTAGATCCTCTGCAAGACAATACTTTTTAAGACATGCTTTGATGCTTTCCCTTGTATCGAAGCCGGCGTCCTGCATAACTTCATATACTGTTTTGGCTTCGTCTATATTGACTCCCTGAAGCTGAGAAAGACAAATGTAACGCGTATCCTCATCGATATGGATTGACGGATGATTGTTTTCAAGAATGTCATTGATCAAAGTGGTCTTCCCCGTACCGTTTGCCCCGACGATGGCCGCTTTTTCTCCTGCTAGAAGCTGAAAATTGACATTTTCTAATAAGCTTTTATCAAAGATTACCTTGTAGTCTGTAAGGCTCAAAACAGTTTTTTCCCCTTCGGGCAAAACTGCCGGAAGGGCAATTTCCGGCTCGCGCATCTCAATAAAAGGCGCTTTGATCTGCCTTGCAATCAGACGGTCCAGCTGGGACTGCTTTGCATTTACAGACTGCCCGATAACAGGATTCACCTTTTCAGTCGCCCTTTTGCGTAAAATATCAACCATTTCCTGGGTGCGGGCAATTTCATCCTGCTCTTCAAGATTCTGCAGTTTCAGTTTTAGTTTTTCCTTTAGCAGTGAACAGCGATACTGGGTATAGCTGCCATCGTATTCCTGAACATCGCCGTTTTCCAGATGCAAAATCTTATTAAAGCAGTGGTTCAGCAG
Source organism: Emergencia timonensis (assembly GCF_900086585.1). Lineage (GTDB taxonomy): Bacteria > Bacillota > Clostridia > Peptostreptococcales > Anaerovoracaceae > Senimuribacter > Senimuribacter timonensis. Next base: position 1,486,595 of record NZ_FLKM01000009.1, on the reverse strand, counting down.
ATATCTGTTGTGCGTTACCACCAGGATTGTCCCCTTATAGCCGTTCATCATCTGGCAAAGGCTGTTTAAATTCCCAAAATCCAAAAACACATCGGGTTCATCTAAAATCAGAAGATTTGGAGCCAGCAGCATTTCTCTCATAATCTGCAGCAGTTTATACTCACCGCCGCTGATCTGGTAAAGCTTCATTTTTTCTAAATCGCCCATTCCTGCCACATTCAGCTGTTTTCGAATATTGCTATCGTAATGATCGCCATCCATTGCCTCATGGATATCCATAAGGGTTTGGTATGTTTCAAGCGCCGCTTCCATATCATTGGAGCCATCTGCCATTTTATCACAAACTGCCGCGATTCTTTGCTGATTTTCCAAGAACTTCTCGCTGAGATACTCATACACTGTACGTTCCTGAGCTTTATCCCTTACGCTAAACTGGCTGGCATAACCTATTCTGCAGCTTTCATCTTTCATAATTTTGCCATCGTACAGGTATTGATCGGTGTTGATGAGCATGTCCACAAGCGTTGATTTACCGCTGCCGTTGCTTCCGATAAGGGCGCAGTGCTGTCCCACTTCCAGTGTGAATGAAACATCTTTATACAAATCTTTTGTCGGAAAACCAAAAGAAAGTTTTTCTACTCGAATCATTTTTTGCCTCCTAATGGTCCTGCCTCAAAACTTGTTTTGACTAGGCAGACCTTATGCTTTAACTCCCCAAATCTTTGATTTAGTCGGAGTTTGTCGTATATTCTATATAATTTTCTGATTAAAATGTCCTCTTGTATCAGTTTCCTGATTAAAAAGAGTTCTATCTAATACCCCGCTTAATTTTCCGATGGCATCGCTGGACACTTTGAAGACTTCCTCTGCAGATTCGATGGTAAAGTTCAGTCTGAAACTTTCAATTCCTTCCAATAACGGCACTTCATCCAGAAGGTTCAATATTTTGCCGTTAAGAATCGTAGTCGTACAATCGTCATGAGAAATAACAGGAAATTTTCCATATTCATCTTCTATTTGGTAGGATTTTGTTTTACAAATACCACACTGATCTAGTTTCTTCAGCGGGCAATATTTTGTAAACATCAAAGGTGCGCGGCCATAAACAATCATCTCCAGGGCCGGATAGCCCTCGTTCTCCTTATAATAGGCGTCAATCAGTTCTCGGATTTGTGTTTTGTTTAATTCATAGGACAATGTCACCCTTTTGGCGCCTAAGCGGTGCAGCTCATAGCAACTGACTGAATTGACGACATTGAAGGAATAGTCGGTAACAAAAGGATTGGTTTGTCTGTATTGATAGACTCCGCCATAGCCTCCAATCAAAAGTTCTCCCTCTTTTTCCTCATAGGAATTCTGATTTCTTCTGATGATGTTGTCAAAATACACTTCTTTGATTCCAGCACGCAGGCAAGCATCGTATTGCTCCTTTGTCGTTACCGTGGCCGTAAGGTAAGGTTGTTTGGGAATAAAGGCGATTTTTTCCTTCGGCTCTGCCTCTTTCGTCCTCTTTTTCTGATTGCAAAGCTTTGATGCATATAAGTTCTGCACGATTTCTCTTCGCGCGCTATTCAGTAATTTTGCCGGAATGAATGCATGATATTCTTCAAAATCCACGCTGCCCAAGGTGAAGATTGTGTCGTTTAGCCTTGATAACTGCTTTACAACCTGATCTTTTGTGGTGGGATGATTCATCGCCTCACCCAGGGTTTCGTCACTCTCATACAAATAATGACAGCCCAATCCTTCGGCATCTATGACCAGATGAGAATTAGGATAAGCGTACACTTTGAGGTCCAGATCAAAACGCTTGAATTCTTTATCCAGTCCAGATTCCAGCTCTTTGTAGTATAGGTAATCTTTCGTCTTATATACGATGTCGCCCATTGAAAGCTGCTCTTTAATTTTGATGTAGCAGACATGATCTGCCTTGTTAATCAAGTTCCCCTCTCTGTCATACAGTTTTACGACGGATAGGTTAACATCCTCGTTATCGTGGTCAATTCTGATCATATCATTCTGGTTCAAAACCCTGCTGAGGGTTATCTCGTACATACCCTTGTAGGATTTTGTGATTTTACCGATTTCGTAGCCGAAATTGTTAGGTTTCTGAATGTTGGTAATGTCTTTGACATCTTCATGGAACAGATAGCCTTTGGTATAGGTTCTGTTAAAGGTTTTGTTTAGATTCTCCTTGTCTTCTGCGCTGGCTTTGCCATCTAATGCCAGTCTATATTTTGATACAACATTGGCGACATAAGCCGGTTCCTTCATTCGTCCTTCTATCTTCAGCGAATCGATTTCTTTCAGATCGTCTATATAGTCAATGGTATTCAAATCCTTTGTCGATAAAATATAACTTTTTCCCAAGGAATTGCCTGTGGTTCTGTCTATCAGTTCGTAGGGTTTACGGCAGGAACCCACGCATCTTCCACGATTACCGCTGCGATAGCCTATCAGTCCGGACATGATACAGTTACCGGAATAGGACACGCATAAAGCCCCGTGAACAAAGATTTCCAAAGGAATTTTAGCAATTTTTTTAATTTCTTTTACTTTTTCAATTGGGGTCTCACGAGCTAAAACGACTCTCTTGGCCTGAAGCTCCTTGAATAGCAACGTTCCTTCCAGATCGTCGATTCCCATCTGGGTTGAACAGTGAACCTCCATATCGGCAAAATTTCTGACCATATAATCAAAGACGGCAAGGTCCTGTACGATAACGCCATCGACACCTATTTCGTTCAGCTTCGCAAGCTGCTTTCTCATGTCTTCAAGCTCGTCTTCAAATACGATCGTGTTCATGGTTACATAAATCTTAACATTTCTGAGATGTGCGTATGCAGTCGCCTCTTTTAAGCTTTCCAAATCAAAGTTGGCAGAATAGGCGCGGGCGCCAAATTTCTGCATACCTAAATAAACTGCGTCTGCACCATTTGAGACTGCAGCCTTCAAGGCTTCTATATTACCGGCCGGAGCTAATAGTTCTGTCATATTTTCTTGTATGATGTTTATAGATATAAAACATCATAACTTCCTTTCCTTTTATATCAACGCTTCCTTACGGCAACGCCGTAAAATCTTTGCGTTCATTATACCATGTGCATTCCTTTGAAAATAAAATCATAGCACATGATTCAATAGTTCCTTCCTTGCGGCAACGCCGTTGGATCGTGGAACTATTATACCATGAATATACATTTGAAAACACAATCGCAATTTATGATTCAATGAACGCTTCCTTGCAGCGAAGCTGTAAAATCTTTGCGTTCATTATACCATAATGATTCAAAAATTCAAAAGACAAATCGGCGTGAACAGAGGCCGGTTTGCCTTCATTATTAATTCGTATTCTCTTTTGCTTTGGCAGCGAGGCGTTTTTGCCTTTTCCCATATAAAAACCTGTTGACGTATTTGTTCACCACCGCTACAAAGACGAAGCCCAGTGAAATCGCCAGAGCGATGATGATAGCAGCCGTGCCGTTTTCTACGAACATGGCGTCGTCTTCGCTGACCAGGCCGAACATGGTATAATACAGCCTGCCGCCAGGTATCAGCGGTACAGCAGCCGCTGTCAGAAAAATGGTCGCCGGCGCTTTGTTGACCCTGGCCATCAGCTCGGCATAAATCGCTACATAGACCGCCGCAATCAGATTGGCAATAAAATCGCTCTGCAGCTCGGCAAAGACCATCAAATAGATAAACCATGTGACCAGTCCCCCGATACCGGCGTATAGAACCTGTCTGCCTTTGATCTTGAGAATCAGGGCAAAGCCCAGGGAACCCAGGAAGGCTGATGCAAGTTGAACAATCATAGCACACCTCCCAGAACGATAATGGTAAAGGCAAAACCGCAGGCGATAGCAGCAGCCACCAGAATCGAGTTGACCAGGCGCAAAAGACCGGAGGCGATGTCTCCAATCAGCATATCTCGGATGGCGTTGGTCATGGCGATGCCAGGAATCAGCAACATGATACCGCCGATCATGATCTTGTCAGAGTGGTCGCCAAGACCGATCTGTACAAGCAGCAGCGCCGTAATACCGGCGACGACGGAAACCACAAAGTTATACACAATCTGGTTTTTCTCCCTTGATGCCAGAAATAACTCCATCAAAACAATTACGACACCGTCGATGGAGGCGGCGATGCAGTCCAGCCAGCTTCCGCCGAAGAAAACTGTAAACCCGCCGGAAACCAGAATCGCGCCGATGAACTTCAGTGCGATATGCTGTTTAGGGCGATTCATGACCTCGTCAAACTTCTGCCGCATGGCATCCGGTTCCGGCAGATTGGCGCAGACATAACGGCTGAGATCATTGAGATAATCCAGCCGGTCAAAGTTGGCATCGTAGCGGACGATACGCCGTATGTGCGTGAGGATTCTGCCGTCAGGCGCTTCCATGGTGACCTGTATATTGGAAGTAATGATGAAGACATTGATCCTGTCAGCACCATAGCTTTCACACATGCGGTAAATGCTGTCCTCCACACGGTTCACCTCTGCACCGCAGACCACCATCTCCTCACCGATATCAAGAATTCCTTGCAAAACTCTGTCAAAATCCATTATGCAATCTCCAGCTTCATCACCTCAGGATGGCAGCTCACCTGATACTGCGGGCAATACTTGCATTCAAAAAAGTTGGGCGCAGTGTCAGGGTCTACGGCAACAAAGCCGTTCTTCTTAAAGAATCCCGGCGCTCTGGCCACCAGATAGAGTTCTTTACCACCCAGCTCTTTCACCTGCTCTATCACCTTTTTCAGCAGAATCTCACCGACTTTGCTTTTCCGGTACATCTTGTCTACGGCGATGCCGTCGATGATGTAGCGTCCCTCTCGTTTTGCCAGAACCACGCCGCCGACTAAAAAGTCCTCCTCGCCGTGAGTCACCTTGTAACATTTCACGATGTCGGTATCCACCTCTTCATCACCGTCAAATTCCAGTTCATTTTCTACGAAAAATTTAACCAGTCTTTCATATTCATCTGTTTCTTTCATGATTAAACGCATCATTTTATATCTCTTCCCCCATATTATCTTCTAAAGTACAGATCTTCAATCTGTTATGTAATACATTAAATTCTAATGGGAACTTCTCACCGTGTTCGCCGTCAATGTCCGTCGGCAGATCGCTGTCAGCCTCGATCTTTAATTTGCTGGTCTGAAAATGGAGGACCTTCTTGCTGGAAGGATGGTTGCCCTGCAGAATTTTCATAAACACGCCCGGCATTTCCAATAAGGTCATATTTCTAAACAACATGACATCCAGCAATCCGTCGTTGATTTCTGAATCTGGTGAAATCTTCTTGAACCCCCCTGCAGATTTTCCGTTCATGACCACCATGAAGTACATCTTCTCTTTATAGACTTTTTCCGGCGTTGTCAAAGTCACTTTGATCGGCTTTAGATTCGGTACTTCAGAAAGTCCCTTCAGATAATATGCCAAAACGCCGATTGTATTCTTAAGTGTGGGGTCAGTCTTCTGGCTGACGTCGACGACTTGCCCGATGGCAGCTACGTTGATAAAGAAACGGTCGTTGACCTTGCCCACGTCGGCATATGTATAATTGTTCCCCAAAGCAATGTCCAGCATTCTGTCTATCTCGTTAGGAATGTTGAAATAGTAGGCAAAGTCGTTGGCAGTTCCAGCTGGCATAATGGCCAGTGGAAGATAGATATCGTTTCTGATCATGGCATTGACACAGATATTGATGGTGCCGTCCCCGCCAGCAGCGATAATCTGCCGATATTCCTCCCTATAGGTCTCCTTATCTAAATCGGCCAGATAGTCATAAATAGCGTGGCCGTGAGCCGCTCTGATTGGTATGACCTGATACCCCTCATTTTGGTATCGGCCGATGATATTGTCCAAGTTATTCTTGAACATCCCACTCCCGGAGCTCGGGTTATAGAATAAAATCACTTTCTTCACGTTCTTACTCATGTAGGTACCCCCTAATCTCTCCAATTAAATATAGTGATCCTGCAAAGAGAAGCAGGTCATAATCCTCATATCGCTGTTTTCCATATTCTGCCGCATCTTTTGGTGATTCTATTATAATACAATTCCCGCCCTTTGCGGTAATCATTTTTGCAAGTTGGGCTGCCGCAAGCTTTCTCGGATTTTCCGGCTCTGTGACGACAAAATCATTTGTGATAGCGAGAAAATTGTCTAATACCTCATCTACATCTTTGTCCTGCAATATTCCCACAGTCATCAAAATCTTTTTCCCCTCAAAGTGACGGTTAACCGCCTCCCGCAGTGCATTTGATCCATCCGGGTTATGGGCGCCGTCGATAATGACAAAAGGATCTCTCTTCAATATTTCAAAACGACCTATCTGTTTTGCCCACCTAAACCCCTGTTTGATGGCCTCCATCGTTACTGTGATGCTTCCCTGTTCATTGAGCAGTGCGATTGTATAAAGAGCTGCCAGGGCATTCTGAATCTGATGTTTTCCCAACATGGAAATCTCTATATCATATTTTTTCCCCAGAATTTCTGTTTCAAAACGATAGCCTGCTAAAGTTTGTTCTGTTATTTCATAGGAAAGCTGCTGCACGTCATAGAAAGGAGCATCCAGTTCTTCTGCCCTCCTGATAAATACCTCTTTGGCTTCCGCTCTGTCAGTTGCAGAAATTACAGGGCATCCCGCTTTGATGATGCCTGCTTTTTCAAAGGCGATTTCGGGGATGGTTTCCCCGAGACGGTCGGTGTGATCCAGGGATATAGAAGCAATGACGCAGGCAAGTGGATGCTTTACCACGTTGGTGGAATCCCCCCTGCCGCCAAGGCCGACTTCCAGAACCACATAGTCCGCTTTCTGCTCTTTAAAGTAAAGAAAGGCGATTGCTGTCACCACCTCAAACTCTGTCGGCGACTCCTCTCCTTCTTTTACCATTTCTTCAGCCTTGGCGAGAACAATTTCACTGCATCGATTCAGGTCCTCGTCGGAAATATAGGCGCCGTCAAACTCGATTCGTTCATTGAACACTTCGATATATGGGGAAGTATAGAGGCCGGTCTGATAACCGGCCGCCTGTAATACTTCGTAAACATATCTGCAGATGGAACCTTTGCCGTTGGTGCCTGCCACGTGAATGACCTTGAGTTCGTCCTGGGGGTTTCCCAGCTTCTCCAAAAGAACATTCATCCGTTCTAATCCCAGGACACTGCCGAATCGCAAAAATTCGTGTATCTTGTTAATTGCATCCATCTTATTTGTTCACTTTCTTTGCTACCATTTCCAGTCTGGCTTCTACCTTCGCCAGCATATCCTCGTACTTGGCCTGCTTTTCTTTTTCCTCATTGACCACCTTTTCCGGCGCTTTGGCCAGGAATCCCTGGTTGGAAAGCTTGCCGGCAACTCTCTTTACTTCGCCTTCCAGCTTCTTCTTTTCTTTGGTCAGTCTGTCGAATTCGGCGTTAAAGTCAACCAGATCATCCAGCGGAATGAAGATTTCGATTCCCTCGATGACGGCGGACATGACCTCTTCCGGCACTTCGGCTTTGTCAGTGACGAACTTGATGTCTGTGATGTTCGCCAGATCTTTGATATATCTCTCGCCGCTCTTGATGGTATCAAGTTTCTCACCTTCTGCATAGATGACGGCGGTCAGTTTCTTGCTTGGTACCGCTTCTGCCTCTGCCCGAATATTTCTGATGGCGCGAATGGCTTCCATGGCTGTTTCCAGTCTCTCTTCTTCCGCAGCAAAGCGTCTCGCCTCTGAAACTTCCGGCCACTTGGCCTTGATCAGATAGCAGTTCGGATTGTCTTCTCTCTCGCAGTCGGAATGCGGCAGGAAGGACCAAATTTCTTCTGTGATGAATGGCATGAACGGGTGCAGCATTTCCAGCATGTTTTTGAGAACCATGACGAGGACGAACCTTACGACTTTCTTGTCTTCTTCATCGTCACCCCAGAGTCTCTTCTTGACCAGTTCGATATACCAATCGCAGTATTCATTCCAGATCAGCTCATAAACCTTCTGGCCAGCCAGGGCGAGGTCATATTTTTCCAGTGCATTTGTAACATATTCTACCGCATCGTTAACTCTGCTGATGATCCACTTGTCCTCGTCACGCAGGGCGATATTGCTGAAGTTGGTCGTATCTCCGCAAGCCATGCCGCAGCAGTCACCGCAGCATTTTGCTAATTCTTTGAAGTTGCCATCTTCGTCCTGCAGGTTCATGATGACAAAGCGGGATGCATTCCAAAGCTTGTTGGCAAAGTTTCTGGATGATTCCAGCTTGTCTTCTTTGAATCTCATGTCGTTGCCCGGCGTGATACCAGTGGTCAGCATGAAACGCAGTGCGTCGGCGCCGAATTGGTCGATAACCTCCAGCGGGTCGATGCCGTTGCCTAAGGACTTGCTCATCTTGCGGCCTTCTGCATCCCTTACGAGCCCGTGGACATAGACGTGGTGGAACGGCGGCATATCCATGGCCTCGCAGCCAGAGAATACCATGCGGACAACCCAGAAGAAGATGATGTCGTAACCCGTTACCAGTACATCAGTCGGGTAGAAGTATTCCAGGTCTTTTGTCTTATCTGGCCAGCCCAAGGTTGAGAACGGCCACAGGGCGGATGAGAACCAGGTGTCGAGGACGTCCTCGTCCTGTTTCAGATCTGTCGAGCCGCACTTCGGACATTTGCTCGGATCTTCTTCGCTGACGATCAGCTCACCGCACTCCTGACAGTACCAGGCCGGGATTCTGTGTCCCCACCAGAGCTGACGGGAAATGCACCAGTCTCTGATCTCTTCTAACCAGTGCAGATAGGTTTTTTCAAATCTCTCCGGAACATGCTGCAATTGGCCTGATTTTGCCGCTTCGATAGCCGGCTTTGCCAGATCTTCCATTTTGACGAACCACTGATCGGAAAGCATCGGCTCGATGACGGTATGGCATCTGTAACACTCGCCTACAGGGATGACCTTTTCTTCTGTCTTAACCAGGTAGCCAGCCTCGTCCAAATCCTTGACCCACTGTTTTCTGCACGCGTAGCGGTCCATTCCCTCGTACTTGCCCGCTAAGTCATTCATAGTCGCATCCAGGTTGATGCAGGATGGACTTTCCAGGCCTGCGCGCTGTCCCACCTCGAAGTCGTTAGGGTCATGTGCCGGTGTAATTTTAACGGCGCCAGTACCCTTTTCTGGGTCTGGATATGGGTCTGCAATGATCGGAATCTCTTTTCCTACCAGCGGCAGGATGACTTTCTTTCCGACCATATCTTTATATCTCTCATCATCAGGGTGAACGGCGATAGCCACGTCGCCGAACATGGTTTCCGGTCTCGAAGTGGCGACGATCATATCCTCTGCGCCTTCTTCTGCCGCCGGATAACGGAAGTACCAGTAGAGGCCGTTCTTGTCTTCGTGTTCTACCTCTGCGTCAGACAAAGATGTACCGCACTGCGGGCACCAGTTGATCAGCCTGTTTCCTCTGTAGATGAGTCCTTTGTTATATAATTGTACGAAGAAATGTCTGACGGCTTTATTGCAGCCTTCGTCCATGGTAAAGCGCTCTCTGCTCCAGTCGCAGGAATCTCCCAGTTTGCGGCACTGTCTGGTGATTCTGCCGCCGTACTCGTCTTTCCAAGCCCAGGCGCGGTTCAGGAACTCCTCTCTGCCCAGGTCTTCCTTTTCCTTGCCCTCTTCTTCTCTGATTTTCTCTACGACCTTGACCTCTGTGGCAATGCTGGCGTGATCCGACCCCGGCAGCCACAGCGCACTGTATCCTTGCATTCTCTTCCATCTGGTCAGAACATCCTGCAGGGTCTGATCCAAAGCGTGTCCCATGTGGAGCTGCCCTGTAATATTTGGCGGCGGCATGACGATGGTGAAGGGCTTCTTGTCAGGGTTTACCTCTGCCTTAAACGCGCCGTTCTCTTCCCACATCTGATATATTCTGTCTTCAAAATCCTTTGGGTTATAAGTCTTTGCTAAATTTTTCTCCATGTTACTTCCTTTCTATTACTATTTACTATTTTTTCTTTATTTGAGATACCCTGACCGTACTGTAAGCGCACACTGCAACACTGACCAACATGACGATGCCGGTTATCCGCACGATCCAGTCTGAAAGAGGAATTATGAGCATATGAAATCCCACGATCAGCAAGGTGATTACTAGTATGATCAAAGTCATGATCTGTACTTTTTGAATTTGTCTCATCGTTACGCCTTCTTTCTTAAAACATCTTACTCATCTTTAAAGGCGCAGATATCTCTGCTGCTGACGACCGGCTTGCCCTGCCGATCAAGCAGCGGCGTCAATCCGGCTCCATAACCAGTATTGACCATCAGATAGTTCACACCTGTCTCTTTATCTACAATGACTTCAAAGGACTTTGCCAGCCCGTTGGAATACGTCTCTCTGATTTCAAAGCGATTGTCTTTTTTGCTCATTCTGATCCTCCTATCATAAATAAAAAAGTCCTCTGCATATATCATGCAAAGGACGAAAAATTCCGCGGTACCACCTTTGTTCCGCAAAGTGTAAAACACCTTGCGACGCTCATTAAAAAAGCCAGACTCCAAAGCAACCTTCGGCGGATACTGTTTCTCTAAGGTCTCTCAGCCTGCGGACCTTATTCTCTGTAAAGGGTTTTCTCGCTTACTCCTCTTCTTCAACGTCTAAATATTAACCTATTATGCTATTTTACCAAAAAAACGATTTTTTGCAAGTCATTATTGCAAATATCATTAAATTGCTGTCAGATACGGGATTTCCACCCCATCATTTTGAAGACGGAAAGTCACGATATCAGGATGAATACGCAGAGATTCCGCAAATGCATCTACAGATTTTCTATCAAAACTATGACTCTCCAAAAATATACGATAATCATCTCTAGGTATTAAAAAATCTTTAGAGAAATCTTCTGCTTTTATTTTGACCGCTTGTACTTTTTTGTCACCATAAATAGCCATTCCCGTAGCGATTGTCAACGTAAGACGACGTTCCATAATATATCCGATTCCATTAAAAAAATCAGTCCAGAACTTTCCAGTATTTGTTAAATTATCTCTCATCGCAAAGAGAACCTTGTCAGGGCTGAGCCATTTGACTACTGTTTCAACCGGACAATGATCCAAAGTTGGCAATAATACAAAAGCAATTCCATGTGCAGAAAGTAAATCTTTCATCTGATTCCATTTTTCTCTGGAGTCACTCATAGCCATATCTCGTAAGGCTGTCAGTTTCTTTTTCAAACCCTTGTAATCAAAAATCTCTGTATTTGCTTTTTTGGCAAAGTTCATTGCGGTTTGGATCCACGCATTTGCATGAAGGATCTGAGATTCTGATACTGGTGCTGAATCGGATATTTTCAGTAAAAAGTTTCTATCATACATCGTGTTGAGATCTGTTACGCCAAAGTATCTCTGTAACTCATCGATCTGCATGCAGACCTCATTAGAAACTGCCACAACACCCAGCCTTACCCAATAATTATAGTCTAATTGGCTCACCGTTTTGAACTGCATTTTCTGAGATATCCTCTTCTCAATTTCAATTTTCTTTTTTAAATAATCCTGATTTAAATTAAGCCACATGGTGACAGATGTGTCAAAGACGATGGAAAGCTTCATGGCCATCTCCCTCGTCAGGTCAATCTTTCCATTAATCAATTTGCTCACCGTCTTAGCGGAGGTTCCCAGCCTTTTACTTAACTCATCTTGAGACATTCCCTCCCCCTCTAGGATATCTTTTATTACATACCCTGGATGGAATGCAATGATGTTGTCATGCTCCAGTTTATTCATAATGGTTTGATACCTCCCAAATCAGAACAATCTCTGTCATACGATAAATATAATTTTTATCATTAGAGTTCCACTCTTTTCCATTGCTGTCAAGTGGAATCACGATCAGTCTGTAACCAGATCTCCTCCCTGCAATGTCTAATGCAAATTTCCCATCCATATTTCCTTGTAAACGATGTAGTCTATATGCTGACAAGCCAGATAGGTCATATAGAGTTTCCGCACTTTGCAGTATACCGACCAAAGCATGCAATTTTTCTGCTACTTTGACATTCAACTCCTTTTTTGCGTAATTAAAATCTGTGCAAAGTTTATATGTCTTTTTATCCCTATATACTATTTCCATTTTTCTTACCTATTCGGTAATATTTTTATATATTATATCATATTGTCTTGATCTCTACAATAGAAAAGCTGTAAAGTAAATAATGCGAATTCCGTTTTACATGTTCCCTTTTTATTGTATACTGTAAGGATGAGGGGAGGAAATACCAATGACTTGTAAGAAAGAATTATCTGCCGTCATCTTAGCATCTGGACGCGGCCGTCGTTTTGGAGAAAATAAACTGCTTTACCCGATTGATGGTATCGCCATGGTGGAACGATTGTTTATCACCATACCAACGGACCTATTCAAAGAGGTCATCGTCGTCTCTATCTATGACGAAATTTTGACTATGAGTGAAAAACACGGTTATCTCCCAGTGCATAACGACGATACCAGCGGTGATATCGCAAAAACAATCATATTGGGCATCAATGCAATAGATCGTTATAGCGACGGCTGCATGTTCTTCACCTCCGATCAGCCCTGGCTCACTTCATCAACCGTCGAGAGATTGATCGGGCAATTTTACAATGAGCCCGAAAAGATACACATCCCTGTATGCCAGGGACAGAGTGGAAATCCGGTTATCTTTCCAAAGCGGTTTTTCGCAGATTTATGCTCACTGCCACCCTACTATGGCGGCAAACATCTTGTAAAAAAATACCCAGAGGCAGTTTCTTATCTGACCGTCACAAACGCACTGGAATTGAAAGACGTGGACATAAAAGAGGATTTACCGCCTGTTTCCACCTAAAGTGAACGACGATAGCCCAAAAATAATTCCCCCTCATTTTCATAAACCTCTATGCCTGAAAACACCTGCCTGAGACTTTTCTCAACAGTATCGGCGGAGGATACCCCTTTTTCAATCTCGGCACAGATCTTCCCACCCTTTAACAGGTAGACCTTATCACAATAAGCAAGTGCCAGCTGTGGATCGTGCAGCACCAGCAGAGCGCCCAGCTTTTCTTCATCTGCAAGCCTGCGCAAAACCTGCATCATATGATAGCGGTTATTCACATCTAAAGAACTGTCCGGTTCATCAAAGAGCAGCAGGGGTGCGCCTTGCACAATACATCTGGCAATCATCACCATCTGTTTTTCTCCTTCGCTCAGATACATATAGTTTGCTTCCGCCAAATGCGAGATGTGCAAGTAGTCTAATGCCTCATAGGCACGACAAACATGTGCCTTAGTCGGCGTCTGTCCAAACTTTAAGTTTGGGTTTGCCCCCATGAGAACGATGTCTAATACGGCAGTGTCAAAATACACGCCAAATCGCTGTGGCAAATATGCTGTCAATCTGGCCCGTTCTTTCGCTGAAAGATCCTGTATATTTTTCCCTGATAACAGGACACCTCCCTTTTCTGCGGTCTCCATCCCACAGATGATTCGCAACAGTGTTGACTTGCCTGATCCGTTCTCCCCCAGCAGCGCACATAGATTTCCTTCTTTCACTTCCAAATTTATGCCATTCAGAACATTTCTTTTACCATAAGCAAATGTGAGGCTGCCAACTTCTAGTAAAATCGCCAATCCCTCCTTTTTATCATCAATATGACTAAAAACGGCGCTCCGATCAGGGATGTTAAGATACTGATCGGTATCTCTATATCCGAGAACCCCCTTGCAGCACAGTCGGCTAAAACCATCAGAATTCCGCCTAGAATGCAAGATAAAGCAGCAGTCTGCAAATTACTCCTCTGCGTGATCATCCTCGCAGCATGGGGTGCGACCAAACCGATGAAGGTAATCAGGCCTGTAACGGAAACAATGGCAGAAACGATGACTGTCGTGGCGACCAGTACAATACCTCGAATCATCTTCACTCTGACGCCTAAAGCAGAAGCTTCTTCATTGGACAGTCCCAAGATGGTAATCTGATATCTCACCAAGAACAATGCCACCATGCCTGGTAAGAAGAACGGCAGCACCCAGAGCACTTTTGAGGCTGTAATGGCAGAAAGCCCGCCCATAGACCAGTATTCCAGCGGTGCCAGTTCACTGTTTGGATCTGCCAGCAGTTTCAAAATCATAATCACGGCTTCTGCCATGGCACTGACGACAATTCCTGACAAGACAATGGTTGCCAGTGAATTTCTGTGGCCGTTTTTTGCAAACAGCATGACGAGCAGAACGGCAAGAATGCCGCCGAAGAACGCATAAATGGGCACAAGCACGGAACCTGCACCCATGACGACAATCCCCAAAGCGGCCCCGGCATTGGCACCGCTTGCCACACCGATGATGTCTGGAGAAGCCAGAATATTTTTAAATAAAAGCTGATAGATATAGCCGGCCAGACTCAGACCTGCGCCGGCGAGAACTGCCATCAAAGTGCGTGGCAGCCGCAGTGTCATAAACACAGCATAGGTCATCTGCTCGACCTCCTGCCCCCTAAGAATTCTTACGATATCCTGCAGGGAAATTGGATATTTTCCAACTGATAGCGAGACGCCCACAAGAAAAGCCAATAACATGAGGAAAGTGCAGATGAGCCGATTTACTTTTTTTCTATTCATGATACGGTAAGAAGCTCCTTGTCTACTGTAAATCCATAAAATCGGTCATAAAAGTCCGATACATCTTCTTGAAATTCTTCTAAGCTGTACGCTTCGGGATGCAGCGCGGCTAATAGCCACAGTTTTCCCAAAATTCCAGATGGAACCGGAGCGTCCCAGGCTTCAAAATCAGAAGGCATCGTGAGAACATGATTTTCTTTCACTGCCTTTAGGTTAGCCAGTTCCGGTACTGACCGCAAGTCCTCTGCTGTGTAGCTTGCTTCGGCTGCGATGATGATATAATCCGGATTCCAGTTCAAAAGCTGTTCATAAGAAATGCCTGCCCAGCTATCCCCTTCGATTGCTTCAGCAACATTCCTTCCGCCTGCACTTTTAATCAGAGTATTTTGGTACATACCGCCGGGACAAGTACGCAGCATATCGCTGTTGCCAGCCAGATAAATCGATGGCGTATCTGCATTTTTTATAGACGCAGCCAGTTTTTCGTTTGTCTCCTCGTAACATTCTAGCAACGCTTCGCTCTTTTCTTCTTCCCCTACTGCACTGCCCATCAGGCGAATTGCCTCCTGCAAAAGCGCATCACTCTCCGGGTTAATCAGCAAGACCGAAATTCCCAACTCTTCAAGGGCTTTGGCTGGCTCCTGTAGTTTCTTTGGCAAAATGACCAAATCAGGTTTTAGAGCGATACATGCCTCTAAATTAAAATCCTTTGCGAATCCCATGTTAGGCAGATCAATGATTTCTGGCGCCGCCAGTGCATAAATGTTTCGTTCCTCTGCTTTCGCTTCAATGCCCACAAGACGATTCTGGCAACCTAAAGCAAGCAGCAGCGAGGTCGAGATATAATATCCGCTTGCAATCCTCTGCGGACGTTCAGAAATGGTCACATCACGGCTTGCCTGATCAGTCACAGTAATGCGTTCCCATTCCGTACTCTTCACATCCGTCCCCTCTCCGCCAGGATTGCTGCATGCAGAGACACCCAGCAGCAAAACAAATACCATAAGCAAAGCGGCGATTTGCTTAACAAGTTTCTCTTTCACTTCCATCTTCCTTCCTTTGTTTCCCTTCAAGGGGCTTCCTCAACGCTGCCATTACGCGCACTGGTGTAAGTGGAATACTGTTGACGAAGACTCCCGTAGCATCAAAGAGCGCATTCCTAATTGCCGGTGCGATACCTACGATAGGCGGTTCGCCAATTCCCTTTGCACCATAAGGACCCAGTTCATTGGGATGTTCCACGATAATGGTCTCCAGCTTTGGCAGATCAAGGGCAGTTGGTATTAAAAAATCGTGATAAGTGTGATTTTTCATTTTACCATTTTCCATGAAATGTTCTTCCATGATACCCCAGCCAATTCCTTGCGCCATACCGCCTTCCATCTGCCCTTCTACGGTGCTCGGGTTGATCGCCTTGCCGACATCACAAGCGAGTATGCATTGCAATACCGTCAAATCTCCAGTTTCTGTATCTACCTCCAGTTCTACGCCGCAGGCGCCAAAGGTGAACGCGTGCATCTGATCATGGGTATTATCAGACTTTGGATAAACTCTCGGTGGAAACCAGGAGCCAATCGCTGACAGCGGAACTTGTGCCTTATATGCGCTGCTGATAACTTCTCCCAAAGTCATCGCTGTCTCCGACTTACCCTTTACAAAGACCAGGTTATCTGCCATGTCAACAGATGCGGTGCCAACTCGAAAAATTTCTTCAGCGGCGTGTCTGATAAAACGTTCTTTTAGTGTTTTACATCCTGCCAGGACTGCGTTTCCCATCAAAGTCGTCGTTCTGGATGAAACCGTCGCTCCCGCCTCAAGTGAAGAAGATGAATCAGAATAATCCACATGAATCTTGTCAGGAGAAACACACAATGCTTCTCCTGCAATCTGTTTCATGGCAACCAGCAGGCCCTGTCCCAGTTCATTGGAGGATAGACCGATATTCACAGATCCGTCCCGCTGTGCCTGCACAATACAGTGTGCACCGTCAGGAGAACTGCCGGTTCCAATTCCATACATAAAACAGGCTACACCTTTCCCTCGTTTCTTTGAACCATGTCCCTGATTGCTTTTCTCATTCCACTTCAGTGCATCCTTTACTTTCAAGAGACATTCTTCCAGACCGACTCCCCGTTCCTCCAGCATGACCTGACCCGTGTGAATTGCATCTCCACCACGTACGATATTTTTGAGGCGCAGCTCGATGGGATCCATGCCCAGCTCATGAGCCAACATGTCCATTTGACACTCTATGGCAAAATGTGCCTGCGGCGCCCCGAGGCCTCTAAACGCACAGCCGTAGGGGTGGTTGGTGTAAACTGAATGAGCAGAAACACGAGACGCCGAAATCTTGTAAGGGCCGCCTGCATATAGTAAAGTTCGATCGGGAATCGCATCTACAGACTGATAAGCTCCCTTGTCGATGATATTAAAAACATCTATGGCGAGGATTCGCCCCGTCTTATCTGATGCAAGTCTGTGATGGAGAAAGGCTGCATGTCTTTTCCCCGTAGCGCGGAAGACTTCCTCTCTCGTCTCTTCATAATAGACAGGCTTTCTCGTTTTCAGAGCCAGCACGCCTGCAATGGCAGAAACGTCAAAAGTGGAGTCCTCTTTTCCGCCAAATGCACCGCCGACAATGGTGCTGATTACACGGATTTTGCTCTGCGGCAGTCCCAGGACGCCGCAAAGGGCTTTTTTTGCCCCCTGGACGTTATGCTGCGGACTGTAGATGGTGATTCCCCCCTGGACGAGGTCGGGTTCTGCGATGCAGACGTCAGGTTCAAGATAAGCATGATCCACCATAGGTGTTTCAAAATAATTGTCGAGAACCACATCCGCCTTTGCAAAAACCTCTTCAATATTACCATGATCTATTCCTGCGCTATAGGAGATATTGCTGTCGCCAGAGAATGGATGCTCTTCGTGAATCAGCCCTGCTTCCCGCTCAAAGACCTCTCTCGGATCATCGTAAACAGGCAGGGGTTCATATTCCACTTTGATCAGAGAGACTGCTTCTTCTGCTGTCTTTAAGTCCCGGGCTGCCAAAATTGCTACGGCATCGCCTTCATAGATCACTTTCTCTTCGGCTAAAACTGGTTTGTCATGCTCATCCAGCCCATATCCGTTGCTGCTTTCCGTCGGCAGGTCCTTGGCAGTCATGACAATCTCGACCCCCTCCACAGCCTCAGCTTCGGAGGTGTCTATGGACAAGATCTTTGCATGCCCATAAGGCGGGAATAAGGCTTTCGCATACAGCAAATCCGTCCGGTGAACGGCAAGGTCAGCGGTAAACTTTGCATCCCCAGTTACTTTTGCTGCAGCATCAGGTTTGATTATTCGCTGTCCAATCAGGCTCTCATGTGCTTTCATCATATCATTTACTCCCCAAAACTTCCTACTTATTCTCTCATCACGGCAGTGACCACCATTTCCACCAATCGGTCTTCTAATGCCATATCTGCCTGAACAGTCGCCCGCGCCGGTTCTTTGCCTTCTACTATCCAGGCTTCCCAAACCTCGTTCATATTGTCGAAGTCTCTTAGTACGTCTTTCAAAAAAATCTGGACGCGTAAAATATGTTCCTTGTCCGAATTGTATTTTGCCAGGGTCTCATCGACGATATTTAAAACACCTTGTGTCTGCTCCTTTATATTTTTTCCTTCACTTGTTCTTCCCGTCAAATACAACACTCCGTTATGTTCTGTCACTAAAGACAGGCGTCCATCGCCTTCGTAATACTTGATCATATCTATAGTCCTTTCTTTTCCTGCATCCGCTTAGATGCCAGCTGAATCGCTTCGACAATTTTTTGATATCCCGTACACCTGCATAAATTTCCAGAAATAGCAATGCGGATTTCTTCTTCTGTTGGACTGGGAATCTCCTTCAGCAGTGCGTATGCGGTAAGTACCATACCGGGAATGCAGAATCCGCATTGTACCGCATTGACGTCCACAAAGGCCTGTTGTACAGGGTGCAATTGGTCTATCGTTCCCAAACCTTCTATGGTCGTCACACTTTTGCCTTCTACCATCCCCGTCAGCATCGTGCAGGAACGCACTGCCACATCATCAACTAAAACGGTACAGGCTCCGCAGTCGCCCGTACCGCAGCCCCGCTTCGTACCGGTTAATTTAAAGCGGCTGCGTATGGTATCTGTAAGAATTTCATCGCCTTCTGCTTCACAGCATACAGGCTTTCCATTTAGATTAAATGATACCTTTGCCATCTCAAAACCTCTCTTTCTCTGCATCCGCAATTGCACGAGAAAATGCCTGTGCAACGATAGCCTTTGTCACGGATTCCTTATATTCTTTAAAGTAAGAGTCTCTGAGGCCTGCTTCTGCGGGGAAGTTTTGTTTCAGATATTGATAAGCCTCACTCTTTTCCATCCCCTTTATCGCTTCCTCCAGGCTTGCCGCACGCACGATTTTTGCATTTAACGCACCTAGAGAGATTGCTGCCTCTGTAAGAATATTCTTTTCCAAATGGACGCGGACACCTGCAAGAATCTTTCCGATATCCTGTGCTTTGCGGCGCGCAGCTTTACAATATCCAGTACCTTCTCCCTGACGGATTGCAGGGAAGCGAATCTCACGGATGATCTCATCAGCTTGTTTTATCGTGCGATTTCTGCCCAAGTAAAAATCCTTCAGTGACACCGTTCGTTCCCCTTTGCTGTTCACCAATACAACGTCTGCACCCAAAGTCATCAACATGGTAGCACAATCCGCTGCCGGTGCTGCCGTCCCGACGTTTCCCGCCGGCGTTGCTACTGCCCGAACACTGGGACTACCCAAATGAGCGATAGCGTTCATCAGTCCTGTAACATTTTGGCAAATCGGATCATGAGACATTTCCCGATAAGTCACATTTCCACCCAGAGCAATGTACCCCTCATCCTCACGAATGTATCGCAATTCCGGCAGATTTCCAATGTAAACGATGACTGACGGTGCGATCTTCTTTTGACTGAGGCTGATGACGATATCACTGCCGCCATTGACAATAACGGCCTTTTCTTTAAACGCATTGAGAATCCCAAGCGCTTCTTGCAAACTGTCTGGCCTAAAAAAGTCTGTCATGGACCGACCTCCTTTCACAATGTCAGTTTAGAATGGTCCGTACTCGGTTACCTGCGCAATGATGATAAAAATGAGGCCCACTGCAAATTGAATACCTATGAGAGGCAAAACCCACTTCGCCCATTTTTCCCAAGGAATCTTGGCTAAGGCAAGGCCTGCCATCAAGAATCCGGAAACCGGTGTCAATACGTTGGAGAGACCATTACCGATGGACAACGCCATAATCGATGTTTGTCTCGTTACTTCTACCAGGTCAGCTAACGGCGCCATCAAAGGCATGGTCAAAGCAGCTTGTCCAGAACCAGATACGACAATTAAGTTCAGTAGATTTTGGAAAATAAACATACCAATTGCGGAAAAGATCGGTGGCAAAACGCCTAATACTGACGCTGCACCATGTAAAATCACATGCAGGATGTTTCCATCGGTCAATACGACGACGATCGCCTTAGAAAATCCGACGATCAAAGCTCCCGTGGCAAGATCGGTCATACCCTTTCCCAGCACCTCAGCGAAGGTATTAAACCGCATCCTTCCGATGATGGCGCAGATGATAGATGTTCCGAGGAATAACGCACTGATTTCGTCCATGTACCATCCCAGTTTAATGACGCCGTAAACCAGCAACACAATCATCAGGAGGAATACGACTAAAATTGCCTTTTCACGACCGCCGAACTTGGGCAGGTGATCCAAATCTAAGGAATCATCCCTATGCTTATCGAGTTCATACATCGGCGAAAGCTGTGGATTCTTTTTCACTTTTCTGGCATAACGCATAATCCACAGGGAGGTTACGACTAGTAATGCAGTAAACAGTGCAATTCTCAGCCCCATGCCCGAAAGCGGCGGCAGTTCTGCGATTCCCTGGGCAACCTGCAGACAGAACGGATTCATAAACTCGCCTGCCCAGCCGATGGCGCCGCCGACCATGACGATTGCCATACCGACCATGGAATCGTACCCCATAGCAAGACACAATGCGACGAAAAGAGGAACCAGCGGCACAGCTTCTTCACACATGCCAAAGATTGCTCCGCCAATGCCGAATAAAAATAGTACGATTGGAATGATAATCAAGTCTTTCCCATTGAGAGATTTTGCTAATTTACCGATACCTGCTTCCAGCGCTCCTGTTGACTGAATTACGGCCATTGCACCACCTACGATGAAGAGGAAAAATACGATCTGCGCGCTCTCCTGCAGCCCCCTTGTGATGGAAGTCAGCATCTGCATGGCAGATACAGGTGTCTGTTCGATGTTGTGATAAGAATCCGGATCGACGACGGATCTTCCATCCAGATCCATCATTTCGTAAGTTCCAGCCGGAATAATGTAGGATAAGATGCTGCAAACCAGTATGATTCCAAAGAGTATGATGAATACATTCGGTACTGCAAATTTTTTCTTTTTCTTTTCCATTTCTCTTGCTCCTTTCTCAATTACATCCATAAACCAAATAATGCTTTAAATAACTAATCGCTAAATTCTCTCAACAGTTCCTTCCCACGTATCAAATTCTTCTGTCCTTTTTTTCGCAGTTTCGTCATACCAATGTCTTGTCACCGTCTTTGCCCGAGTGTAAAAACGAATCCCGTCCTTGCCTAATACATGTAAGTCTCCAAAGAATGAATCTTTGTTCCCTGAGAATGGAAAATAAGCAGAAGGAACAGGTATACCGACATTGATGCCCACCATGCCGCCGTCAGTCCGAATCTCGAATTCCCTGGCATAATAACCACTCTGTGTAAAGATCACAGACCCATTCGCATATGGATTTGCATTCATCAGAGTAATTCCTTCTTCGAAATCTCTAACCCTTTTGATCAGTGTCACCGGTCCAAAAATTTCCCTCTCGCCGATATCCATACCAGGCTTTACGTGGTCGAAAATCGTCGGACCTACATAGAATCCCTTTTCATATCCCTCAACTACGACGTTACGACCGTCAAGCACTAATTCAGCGCCTTCATCGACTCCTTTTTGAATCCAATTGCAGATTTTAGTTTTATGTTCCTCGGATACAACGGGACCTAAATCTGTCTCTGCATCATAGGCACAGCCGACCTTCATCTCCAATGCTTTCTTCTTTAATAATGCTGTAAACTGATCAGCGATGCTATCCTGTACAACGATAACCGGCAGTGCCATGCATCTCATCCCTGCACAGCCATATGTAGAGTTGATGATCGCACTCACTGTGCTTTCCAACTCCGCGTCCTCTAAGACCAACGCGTGGTTTTTTGCCTCACACTGCGCCTGAACACGCTTGCCATTTTCCGCTGCCATGGAATAAATCTGCTTACCGACATGGGTCGTTCCAACAAAGGTAACTGCTTTTACCCTCGAATCTGTCAGTAAGATGTCCGCCTCCTTTCTGCTGCAGGTTACCAAATTTACAACGCCTTTGGGAAAACCTCCTTTCTCATAGAATAGTTCTAAAATCCGTATTGCCGTAAGCGGTGTCGCACTGGACGCCTTTAGCACGACGGTGTTTCCAGCAGCGATGGCTAAAGGCACCATCCAGCCCCATGGAATCATCGCCGGAAAGTTAAAGGGGACAATGCCAGCGACAACCCCCAGCGGCATGCGATAAGTCGACGTGTCAAAGCCGGTGGTTACTTGCAGCGATGCCTCACCCTGCATCAAGGTTGGCAAAGAGCACGCGTGTTCGGTCGGTTCAATTGCTTTTAAAACATCCCCTCTCGCTTCCGCTAAATTTTTTCCCAATTCTTTTGCACAGAGAAGTGTCAATTCTTCCAAATGTTCGAGGAGAATACTTCTCCATTTGAACATCATCTGTGTTCTTTGACTGAGAGAAAGAGCTGACCACTGGGGAAAAGCACTCTGTGCTGCTGCAATCGCTGATTCCACCTCGTCTTTTGTGCAGCATGGAACTTCGGCAATCACCTCACCCGTACTGGAATCGGTAACTGGCATATACATTTGCGTTTTCGATTCCAGCCACTCGCCGTTCACACAATACTTTTTTCTTTCGACATTCATTTTCACTTTCCTTTCATTTTTTAATAATTTTGAAATTTAATTTCATTTTAGTTTATTTTCTGAAAATTGTCAATATTAATTGGATTTCTTTTTCATTTTTTGCATTAAAAAAGCACTGATGTTAAATTGACTCTTTTAACATCAGTGCAAATAGTACACTGTTTCATTATAATATTTCTTAGCCGCTTATCTGTAGCAGCCCATCCTAAAGGAGATTTCCCCCGCAACTGCTCTCAGCTCTGGAAGAATACATTTCTGTATATGATCTAACGACATGTTCTCCACTTTCCCAAAAGAACTCAGCGCCGCAGCAATCTTTCCACTGTAATCATATATTGGCACCGACACACAGCGCAAGCCCGGTTCGCATTCCTGATCCTCTAATGCATATTTGTTCTTTCGTGTACGGTCGAGTTCTTTTAAAAGTCCTTCCTTCGTCGTAATGGTTCTTTCTGTCAATTGGGGCAGGCCTTTTTGACTGATCAACAAATCGATATCCTTCTCTGAATACTCGGTTAAAAACAGTTTTCCAGATGATACGGCATGTATCGGGGCTTGGAGTCCGATGCGCTGCAGTGGTACACCGTCACTGATGCTTTCAGGATCGTACACGCAATCTAAATATACACATTCCATTCCTCTTTCAATGACGAGACATACACCCAGTGAAAGCTTAACAGACAGTTCATTGACTAAATTCCCTGAAAGCGTTCTGATAGTCATGTGATTTCTAACAGATTTTCCATATTCACAAATACGCCAGGTCATCCCATAGCGGTTCGTCGCCGCGTCCTGATATACGAGTCCCTCTTCCATCAACGCACTCAGATAGCGAAATGCAGTTGCGGTGGGAACGCCGATACTGTCAGATATATCCTGTAATCTCATCGGTGTACGGCTTTGTGAAATACAAGACATCAATTGTATTAATTTAGATACGGTTTGATTCGATGTTTTTTTCTCCATAATGATTAAAACCTGCTTTTTTCTTTTATACAAATATTTCCACATTTCTTTGCTCGTATTTTAATATATCGTATTATGCCACTTCTGTCAATGCTGCCAAAGGATCATGTTTTGTTACAATAGCGTTAGGCTTTTTGGATGTGTCCAGGTATTCTCGCGTAACCTGATCACTTTTTGGAGCATCATCGGAGGGGGTATATCTGATTCCGGTTATTTTTTGTATGAATTTCTATGTCTCAAATACCGCCAGCAGTCCATAAAAGTAACCATTTGCAGCATATTTATAGATTCTGTAAGCAATCAAGTTTATTTTCCAAGTCAATGACTACTGATGCAGTCATGAAGTTACGCGAGTCTTTTGTAAACAGCCTCAAAAAACCTAACTTTATCGTACAAAACTCTCACTGCATACCCCCCTCCCCCATATACTGCCAAATTCACATCCGCATATTTCTTCACAAAAAAGTGATTGTCGTCACTCCGCTAGGGAACCCTAGGTTCCCTTCGGCGCCTGCTTTGCAGGCTGGGCACCCTCCTTAGGGCGGCGAGGCTATTCCCTCTGCGCGCCCCCACTTTTTTGCTTTATAGGGGATGATCAGAACGTAATTATCTGTGAATCAAAAAAGCCCGGAGGAGCAGATGCTTTTCCGAGCTGATCTATGATTTATTCACTTTTTCTGTTTTTGTTTCAAGTCCTCTGTCAGTTCTCTCACGGTCTTGCCCAGTCCCGGATGTCTCACCCACGGCGCGATCTGAGAAAGAGGTTCCAATACAAAATCCCGTAGGTGCATCTCGATATGGGGGATCGTCAGGTTCTCGCTGTCGTATACCAGATCGTCATACAGCAAAATATCCAGATCCAAGGTCCTCGGCCCCCAGCGCACTTCTCTCTTGCGATGCGCTTTCTCTTCAATCTCGTGAAGGACAGAAAGCAGTTCCTCCGGTGTCAGCAAAGTTCGCAGGCACAGGCATCCGTTGAGAAAATCATCCTGCTCCACGCCGCCATAAGGCGCTGTAATCAGATAATCAGAAACCTGCTCTACCCTGCAGCCGCGGAATTCACCGAGGCTCTCCACCGCCATATCCAGATAAGCCTTTTTGTCTCCAAGGTTGGAGCCAAGAGCGATATACGCCCTGTGCCAAAATCTCTCGATTTTTACCGACACTGTATCCAGTGGCAGTCCCACTGGTGCCCAGGGTTTTTTCAATTCTACTGATATGCCTTGGAGCAGCGGAAACGTAAGCAACACTTCTTCTGCGAGATGCTCTGCAGCCGCTTCGATCAGCTGATACGTATGCTCCTGCAGAAAGCTTGTCATGAACTGGCTGACCTCGCCATAATGTGTGGACAATGTCAGGTCGTCCTGCAGTCCTGCGGCTCTCGTGTCAACATACAGCACCGCAGAAACCAAAAACTTCTGTCCTAACTTGTTTTCTTCTGGATACACGCCGTGGTTGGCAAAGACCTGTAAATTTTCTATGTGGATTTCGTCATATTTTTTCATGTAAGATTGCCTCCGTCATTTTGATGGCACGGTAGTTTTCTTTGATATCGTGTACGCGGATAAAGGCCGCGCCTTTGATGACGCCCATGACTGTCGTAGCCACAGTGCCTTCTACCCTCTGGTCTGTCGGCAGATTAAGGGCGGCACCAATCACAGACTTTCTGGAAGTCGCCAGCAGTACCGGAAAACCGAGAGCACACAGTTCTTCCAGATGATTGATGACGGTTAAGTTATGTTCCTGGGTCTTTCCAAAGCCGACGCCCGGATCCAGGATGATCTTTTCGTCCTTGATACCGGCAAATTTTGCGATGCGAAGAGATTTCTTCATGTCCGCAAGCATGTCCGTCATGAAGTCGTCATAGTCTGTATTCGCCCGGTTGTGCATCAGGCAGCAAGGCACGTCGTACTCCGCGATCAGCTCTCCTACGCGGCTGTCATATTTCAGCCCCCAGATATCGTTGACCAGATCCGCACCAACTGCAAGGGCAGCCTCCACGACATCACTTTTATAACTGTCGATAGATACCGGAACATCAAAGTTTTCTTTGATCATTTTGATGTAGGGTACGACTCGTTCGATTTCTTCCTGTACACTGATCTTGATGTGGCCCGGTCTCGTAGATTCACCGCCGACGTCGATGATGTCCGCACCATCACGGATCATCTCTTCCACATGTTTCCTGGCGCGATCCAGGTCGTCCCATTTGCCGCCATCAGAAAAGGAATCCGGCGTTACATTGAGGATTCCCATAATATAGCAATGATTTTTGATATCAAAATCTCTGTTTCCTATTCTCATTTTTTAATCCTTTATCCTAGTATTTTTCTTTTCTCTGCTCCAGTTGCACTCATGCTCCGCTTTGCAGGCAAAACAATTTCGCGAATTTTTATCCGCCCTGTACAAAATGCCTGCAAGGTCATATCCCTTTGCCGCGTCAGCATCTCTATGGGCAGTGATTGCATCAGCGATGACTTTTATTTCATTCTCACAAAAACCGCAGTCCGTCAGGATCCCCTCTGCTAATGCAGCGCTGGCTTCTTCGTGAGGTATTCCCTTCTCATATTGCAGTCCCCGTCCGATGTCGTGGAGCAGAGCCGCTGCATAGATGATTTCTTTTGATAAGTCGAGGGACTGCTCCAGATTCTCGATGTAAGCTATACGGGCTACGTGGAGAAAGTGATCGAGATCGTGGCGGCAGAAAATCCTCTCTGACTCAAGTTCTTCGATCTGCTGCAGCGCGCCTTTCCAAAGGGGATGGCGGAGGATGCGGTTCACCCGTTCCATCATGCCCTCTGCCCCAGCATCTGAAAGAAACGGTTCTGCAGCTTTTCGTCGTCTTCAAAGGCGCCGCGTGTGACTACCGTTACAGTCTTTGCCCCCGGCTTCTTGATGCCGCGCATGGTCATGCACATGTGTTCTGCCTCGATAAGCACCATGACACCTTTTGGCCTCAGTTCCTCCATAAAGGCGTCGGCTACCTGTGCCGCCAGCCGCTCCTGTAATTGAAAACGCTTTGCGAAGACCTCCACCGTCCTGGCGATCTTTGATAATCCCACGACCTCTCCGTTGGGGATATACGCTACCGCAGCATGTCCATAAAAAGGAAGCATGTGATGTTCGCAGAAAGAATAAAAGGTAATATCCTTTTCTATGATCATGTCGCTGTCCTCTACATGAAACCGTTTGGCAAGATGCGCCGCTGCGCTGTCATGATAGCCGGCAGCCAGCTCCTCGTACATCTTGGCAATCCGGTCGGGCGTTTCGAGAAGCCCTTCTCTATTTATATCTTCGCCGATTCCTTCCAGAATCAGTCGCACACCTTCTTTAATCTTGTCTTTGTCCATTAATATGTTGGTAATCCTTTCGATAGATTGATGCGATGATTATACCATAAGGAATTATCAAAAACAATCACATATTTATTATTCTTAGTCCCCACGACCATCTCGCGGCAAAATGACATCTTATAGTATAATTCTATTATACTCATTTAATATCACCCGGTCAACATATTCCCGGGAGCCTGCACTCCCATGATCAATATGCTTTGAGCGCTTCGGCAGCTGCTTTAATTTCTTTTTCTGTCGGATCAAAGTAGAACTGTATTTCTGCGATGCGGTCTTTCCAGCAGACGATATAATCGGGATGCGACCGTGCTCCACGATACAGGTGGTAAACCTTTTTGGCCTGCCAGAGAGACGGATTCTTTTCTAATACATATCCAATGCCTGACGACATCTCCTGCCAGTCTTTCTGATTTTTGCGGAATATCGCGTCAAAACAGGCGCTATAGATTGCGGAGACTTTGATCTTCGTCAACGTGTAGCGGAGCTGCGGAGCGTCCTCGTCCCTATAGTCTCTAAGGCTGTCCTCCACTTCGATTCGATCGAGAAGGAAAGAATTGTCCCGGTCATAGCGAATCTCATAGTTTGTGCGGTCAACTTCTGTGAGATCACTGACCAACAATGGGACTTTTGTTTTGGCTTCCTTTTCGGTGAGCGAATGATCGTCTATGGTTAAGATGCCAACAAATACGACGCCGCCCAAGAATACGAAAGTCAACAGGGTAACCGCTGCAAAGGTTGCGAAGCGGTTGATTCCTTTCGGCACACCCTTGTGAACCAACGCGTTCCTGATCAAAAGACCTAAACAGATAACCGCAGGCACTATCGCAAAAGCCATTCCGCCGATGATGCCCAGCCTCGAGACAGCGATTGCATAGATCAAGAAAACTATGTTTGCCACGAGGAAAAAAAGCGCCAGTTTTCCAATCCACACTCCACACGGCTTGTCATAAAAACAGCCGTCTAAATTAGCCGCTTTCTTTGCTCTGTAATACCACAGGAAATACCCCAGGATCTGTGACACACATAGAATAGCTGCCAGGCTGCACGTGGAAATGGTCGAAATCATCATATTATTCGCCAGTTCTATCTCCGGCTCCGCAAAGACCATCTGCAAATTGCTGACGAGCTGAAAAATAGAGAGAAACAACAGCAGGAGAAAAGCTAAGAGTTGACTCTTCATCATCACCCGGTGAATATTGGTGACCTGGGTCACAGCGTCTGTCTCTATAGGTACAGGATCTTCCTCCTCGCTGTAAAAGGCTTGGAATTGTGCGGCATTTGCCGCCAGGTGCCATCCCGCCTTCTGGCAATAAGCCAGATATGCCTCCTGCCCAGCAGGCAGCACCGGATCAAATATCGAAGCTTCTTCGAAGTATGTGATAGCAAAGTGCAGTTTTGCCGGCGTGATCCTGCGATACTGCCAATAGAAACCTGTCAGTTTCGAAAGCATCCACCCCTGCTCTGCCATCTTCTCCAGATGCCGCTCCATTCCGCAGCGATCGAAGAATGCGAACCATTCGATTCGGCGTTTGGTGTCCTTCATTGCGGCTCCTCCTTCCCAAAGCATCTCTCATAATCGCACAGTTGGCTCCGAAGCCTTGCGCATTCTCTGTCCAATGCCGCCCTGCCTTTCTCGGTCAAAATGTAGCTCCGTCGCCTGCCCTCTTCTCTTGTGAGGCGAATCATCCCTGCAGAGACAAACTGCTCCAGCAGATTGTAAAGCGTGCCCGGTCCTACGTTGACACGTCCATCTGTCATCACAGATACTCGGTCCATAATATCCATGCCATAGCACTCTGACCGCAGGCACAGTAGGATATAGAACATCTGCTCCGTCAGCGTCTGAAACTTCTCTCTAGGCATTTAAATCCTCCAAATATCGAATATCGTTAATCTTACTTCTATTATACTATCGATATTCGATAAAGTCAATGAAAGTGCATCATGATAATATCTTGAATACGTGAAAAGCGGCGCTTTTGCCACTAATTTGCCCACACAGCGCCGGATCCATCTCCTACAGCAGCCGTTTTTGTTCTAGTATATGTAACAATTGGATGAATTTCCCAAAACAGACGTCAGATTCCACACATTCTATTCAAAACACATAATTATATTAAACATAATTATGCCATATTTTGAATTACAACATGCACGAAACGGCGCTTGCTCGCTTTTTTTCGGCATTTGCGCCGCTTTCTTCAGTATAATAGTCTTGCTTGCATATTTTTTTCAAATCTGCAAGTGAGTCAACAAGCTCCTTGCGCTTCACCATAATATAGTCGTTATCGCTGCCACTATAGAACCTTTTTTATGAGCCATACAACTCCTCACTTTCTTTGCATGAAAATTAAAAAATTCTCATACCGCTCTCTAATCTGTCAAAACAACTCGCCCGAATAGTATTCGAGCATGGCAATAAAGATGATTACCAGCGGTGGAAGCCAAGTACCATAAGAGAAAGCTCTGTCTCGCCTTTTAATGTTCTGAAGACCTGTTGCAATCAACAAAATCATTGCAATGACAGATAACACGGCACAGATGATGTTTCTGATTTTCGAATCAGTAATCTGATTGACAAAGTAGCGGATGAAGATAAAATAGCACAGCCCATAAATCAGCAGAAGCCACTGTAATTTACTCGCCTTTGATCGCCTACCCTCTGTAGCCTCCAGTTTTGGATCTCCATAAGGTAAAAAATCGTTAAATCCTCTCTGTTTCATCATGACATCCCCCTCTCTTGATAGAAAAGTAACTTCCTTTATATTCTTATTCTATCACCCTTAACGCATAATGCAATGATCCTTAACAAAAATTAAGAATTTTACGACAAATTCCGCCGCAAACTTTTGTTATCCAGGACAACATTTTTTATCCAAACTTGTTGACATAATACAACTTTAGAGTTAAGATAGAAGCAGAATTTTTGCTTTTTCATTTATCAAATTTGAATAAACGGAAGAAAAGAGGGACCAAATATGAACTATGAATTTCCTATCACCAAGACGACAAACCCAAAGCAGAAGCCAGATCCAAAGGGACTGCGCTTTGGAACAGAATTTACAGACCACATGTTCGTCATGGATTACAATCCAGAAGACGGCTGGAACAACGGACGCATCGTACCTTACGGACCGATCGAACTGGATCCTGCTGCAGTGGTGCTCCACTATGGTCAGGAGATGTTCGAAGGACTCAAGGCTTACAAGACGCC
This sequence comes from Emergencia timonensis, assembly GCF_900086585.1. GTDB lineage: Bacteria > Bacillota > Clostridia > Peptostreptococcales > Anaerovoracaceae > Senimuribacter > Senimuribacter timonensis. The sequence continues at coordinate 1,456,347 of NZ_FLKM01000009.1, read as the reverse complement.
AGAAGGCCGCGTGCAGCTGTTCAGACCATATATGAACGCTCAGCGTACTAACAACACCAACGACAGACTCTGCATCCCGACTATCGACGAGGAACTCTTCGTCGCAGCGATCAAAGCACTGGTCAAACTGGACCAGGACTGGATCCCTGAAGGAGAAGGTACAGCCCTTTACATCAGACCATTCATCTTCGCTGACGAGCCTTTCCTGGGTGTCAGAAGATCTACTACATATAAATTCATGATCATCTTAAGCCCTGTAGGTCCGTATTTTGAGAGCGGACTGGCTCCAACCAAAATGTACGTCGAAGACGTCTATGTCAGAGCAGTCAAAGGCGGAACCGGCGAAGCCAAATGCGGCGGCAACTACGGCGCCAGCCTGAAGGCACAGGAAATCGCCCACGAAAAGGGCTACGAACAGATCCTCTGGTTAGACGGAATCGAAAAGAAATACATCGAGGAGATCGGCGCTGCCAACGCTTTCTTTGTCATCGGCGACGAAGTCGTCACCAGCGAACTCAACGGCTCCATTTTGCCGGGCATCACCAGAAATTCCATCATCGCCCTCTGCAAGAAAAAAGGCATCAAGGTTTCCGAGAGAAAAATTTCTATCGACGAGTTGGAAGAAGCCTACAGAGCAGGCCAGCTGAAAGAGATGTTCGCATCCGGAACAGCTGCCATCGTCTCCCCTGTGGGAGAACTACTCTACAAGGGCGAACGCATGATTATCAACGATAACCAGATCGGTCCTGTGGCGCAGGAAATGTACGATACCATCTACGGTATCCAGACTGGCAAAATCGAAGACTTCATGGATTGGACGGTAGCAGTAGAATAAACTATGGATAACACTTTATTTGATTTAAATAGACAGTTAAATGCCCTCTCCGTTTTTCGAAGCATACTCGAAACCGATGTGGTCTCGAGCCTTCAAAAACTTTTATATGCGATTGAAAAAAGCTCCTTAGATGAGCAACTCAGTCTCTACGGAGCTTTTTCAAGAGCATTATATGAGCGCGGCGGCAATTTAACGGAATTTGTAAAAACGTTTATCATAGAAGATGAAAACTTCTTTTTGATAAAGAGACTTAATAATGCCATAATAAGTCGATCTATTTACGAGTGTCTCGATGAGGAATTGCTTGTTTTGCAAAAACTAGCCAATATAACCACTCCTCAAATCAAAGACTTAATTAATTATGATGAATACCTTCCTCGTTGGGATACTCAGAAAATAGATTTGAAGAAGGAGTACGACGCAATGCTCTCCTCCCTTGCGACAAGAGGTTTTGGAATCTTTGCCAAGTACCGGGCATTCAAAGTCAACGATGGAAAGCTTCTGCCAGTAAAAAACGCTGACCAGCAAACCATCGATCAGCTATACGGTTACGCCAGAGAGCGAAACCAGGTATTAGAAAACACCCGCGCTTTGGCGGAAGGAAAACCCGCAAGCAATGTCCTCCTCTACGGAGATGCCGGTACGGGCAAATCCTCCACCATCAAAGCATGCGCAAACGCATTCTATGACCAGGGCGTGCGGCTCGTCGAGTTCGATAAATCGCAGCTATCCGACATTCCTGTTGTCATAGACCAATTATGTGATAACCCGCTGAAGTTCATCTTCTATATCGATGACCTCAGCTTTGGCCAAAATGACGACGCCTTCTGTTATCTCAAAGGCATCCTCGAAGGCAACGTGACCAGCTATTCCAAGAACATCGCGATTTACGCCACCAGCAACCGGCGACATCTGATCAAAGAGTCCATGGATGACAGGTTGGGCACAGACCTCCATCTCAACGATACCCTGCAGGAGACCATGAGCCTGTCAGCCAGATTCGGCCTGACCATCACCTTCTCCAAGCCAGAAAAAGACCTCTATCTGGAGATCGTCAAAAGCCTGGCGCAGGAATATGGTGTGGAGATGGAAGAAAACGAACTGCACCGCAAAGCAGAAGCCTTTGCAATCCGTTCAAACGGCAGAAGCCCGCGGACGGCCAAACAGTTCATACAGCTCGTTAGTATTGGTATCAAATAAATACTATAAAATAAACTCCTTAAATTATGAACGAAGAGCCTGGCCGAAAAAGCCAGGCTCTTTTACTTATAACATAGGAAATATCGTCCAAAGGACGTATTTCCGTATGTTTCATCGTTCGCTCCGCTCACTCCTCCAGTCGCTGACGCGCCTTTCGCTGTCCGTTTCGCCAGGCCAGCTAAAGCTGGGGCGAAACGGCAAAAAACGTACTTGGCGAATCAGCTTTGCAGCTTTTTGCTGACCGCAACCTGTCAATTCACAAAGCAGATCGTCCGTCAGTCTCTCCTGCAGATTCAGAACTGCTTTTGGCTACTTCTTCTTTCACCTTCCCGATTTCATAGATAATCAAGCTGGTGCAGGTTACGAGTAAGCCAACAAAAATACTTTGTCCCAAATTCATCTTACACCTGCCCTTTCTTCATCAATAGTAATTTTCTTATGTGATTCCATCTTATCATGTTGACTTGAGCATTACAATTCAGAGCTGAACTTCTTTAGAATTTTTAAGAATTAGAATAGACAATTCCAATTGTATAGACATAAAATTGTCTTACACATCCCATAATATTTACAGAAAATGTAATGTGTCTATTTTTTCATTGAGCAAATATTCAAAGGCTAATCTGGATACATCATCCATATTTTCTTTATCATGAATCTCAATAAATAATTTCCACTCCTGACAGACTGCAATAATCAGCCTGATAAAAGCGCGCGCAACCCGCACATCCGGTATAAGACAAACAGGATATGCCTCCATTTCACCTGCAATCTCTGGCTCAATATAGGCCAGAGCCTGCAGCTGATTTTCATCGAGATAGCTGCTGCAGGTGAATAGATTGCAAATTGACAGTTTTGAAACCACATCTGCCATCCAAAAATATTTGATCTGGCCGATGCAGTCAGAAACGACATGGATTTCGTCCTGTTCTCTTTTCCTTTTTTTGATTGTTCGCTGCCTGCTTTTCTCCTTTCTGCTCATCCTGCCCGCTAAATCCTTTTCTGACAGTTCAGCGGAAGCAGCTTTTATTTCCTCATATGCCTTTCGCAGTTTCTCAGAGGGTTCTATACCTAAGCCGCCAGCCAACCTGTTGCGGAATGTATTGTAATAGATAATGGCTTTACTTCGCTTTCCGGACCTGACGTAAAGGCGTATCATCATTAAAGCCATGTCCTCATCATAAGGTTCAATGTCGAGGATCTCTTTCAGGACCTCTTCACATTTTTCCGTATCACCCTCTTCCTCATAGAGTTCCGTCAGTCGTTTGAGAATTTTTACCCGTTGGTCTTCAAAATGGGTTCTTTCAAAAATAATGATTTCATTAAAGTCGTTACAATTGTTGAAGTAGCAGCCTTCCATAAAATCCCCGGCAAAGCTGGCCCGCAATGCCAAAAGACCCTCGATGGAGTCTTCCCTTCCCGGTTTGAATTTCATGATTTGCAGGATATCGCAATAGAAGATATATTTTTCATTGATACCACAACGCTCTTTATCGACATAGAGAAACTCCTCTCCATTTTCATCAGTCCCGATATTCTTTTTTATCATCCAGATATTGAAGCGAAGATTGTATTTAGCCGCATCTTCATTGCTGTCAGGCCATAGATAAGTGATGAGTTTTTCTCTGCTCAAATATTTATTCTGATTGAGGATTAAAAGACAGACCAAGGCTATGGTCTTATTTCCCAGACGTTCGGTGATGTCTTCCCCTTTGTATTCAAAATTTGCTTTTCCCAAAAAATATAGCTTCAGCATCATTGATTTCCCTCTTCCATTTGTCACAACCTGTTATAAATCAGTTCTCCTGACTTAATCGTCGATAAAACGCTCATATCCTGAATCTTCTCTTTTTTCGTCATCATAATATCGCCATCAAGTATAATCACATCAGCCAGCTTACCGACTTCCAACGTTCCCTTCTCTTCTTCTTCAAAAATAGCATAGGCGCCATTACAAGTATACATCTCCAGGGTTTCGTATACCGAAGCTCGATGGTACTCTACCTGATGATTTATCGCTGCACTGATCCCGATCAAAGGATTGAATTCCGTAATATCGCTGTCTGAACCGCCGCAGATACAGACTCCGCTGTCGATGATTTCCCGAAAGCAGTTGGTCCTCACATACCGCTCTCCCAACCTCTGTTCGTACATTTTCCCTTTGCCGCCCCAGTAAACCTCATAGGTTGGATTCATGGAAAAAATGATGCCCATCTCTGCAGCTCTTTCCATCTGTCTATCGTCAGACAGTTCAACATGTTCCAGACGATGACGCAGACCCCTGATTCCCGTATGATAAAGGGCAAATTCATGGGCATTCAGGGCCATCTCAATGGCCCTGTCCCCTATGGTGTACACAGAAAGCTGCATATTATTCCGGTAGCACTCTGTGACAAATTCATTTAATTCCGGCTGAGAAAAGCGCAGACTGCCCATGCGCCCCGGACAATCGGCATACTCAAAGGAAAGCGCTGCCGTTCTGGCGCCCATGGTGCCATCAATGTACAAGCTCCCTCCAATTCTGTTGAGATAGAGATTTTTAATCTTTTCGATATCCATGGATTGATAGAAGAGGGCAATGTCCACAGGAAACTCCTCACTGTATTCATAGATAAAATCTGCATCTTTATCGCTGTACATGTTTCCGCCTTCCATAGCGTTAATCGTCGTAATGCCTGTTGAAAGGAGCTGCGGCATCAGGCGGCTCACTGCCTCCCTTCTCTCTTTATCAGGGATGTGATCGAGAATATTGGTACGAAGTGTCGCATTGGCCTTTCCGCGAAAAATTCCTGTCGCTACGCCCTGACTATCCATTTCTACTCCTTCTATGGAAAATGGTATTTTAAAATAAAGGAGGCCATAAGTGTTCAGCATACTCACTTGATAATCCAAGCTGTTGATCCATACGGGCACGTTGCTGCAGTATTGGTCCAACACCAGACGATCCGGCAAAATCCCTTCTCGCAGCTGCCCGACTTCCAAGCGGATGCCGATGATGCTTTCCCCCGGCTTTTCCATTGATGCCTGTCTAATCTTCTCACCGATTTCTTCGAAGCAGCAGACTTCGCGCAGATCTAAACTCTGAGAATTAATAGCTGTCTGCACTACGTGAAAGTGGCTGTCGATGAAACCAGGCAGTACGGTCCCTCCCTTCGCATCAAGTATCAGCCCGGCCTGTTCAGCCATGGGTTCATACTGATTGCCTCCTCCGATAGCGGCAATGCGTCCATCCTTGATTGCAAGCCAGTCTGCCGTTTCACGGTTTTTCATGGTCATGCATTTTCCATTTTTAATAATGATATCTGCCTCCACAGAAGCGCCTCCTGTCCTTCCCTTAACTTCGCGTAAATACTTGTCTGCCGGCAATAAAGGTTTTTTCCACGACGATATCCTTTAAATCATCTTCGGCTATTTTAAAGAGATCTCTGTCCAAAACTGCTAAATCAGCAAACTTTCCACGCGTAAGAGTTCCCAGTACTTCCTGCTGCCCCGTAGCATAGTGAACGTTTTTTGTATACGCACAGACAGCTTCATATACGGACAATTTTTCGTCAGGGTAGTAACCATCTGGCGGATAACCGTCAAAATCCTTTCTGGTCACAGCAGCGTAGATGCCTTTGATCGGATCATAAGTTTCTACTGGGCAGTCGGAACCGCCGGTGATAATCATTCCCGCATCCTGCAGAGTTTTCCAGGCGTAAGTTCCCTTTTCTCTCTCAGTTCCAATCCGTTCACCAATCCAGTGGAGATCTGTACACAGGAAGATCGGCTGAATATCCAGTACCAGTGGCAGCTGTTTCATGCGCTCCACCAATTTCTCATCAACCATCTGCACATGGATGATGCGGAACGGCAGTCTCTCCGCCATCTCTCCATCTGTCATACCATTTTTTCGAGCGTTTTCTAAAGTCTTCTCAATGGCCGTCAGTGTCATATCCAGCGCTCTGTCTCCAATCGCGTGAATGGCTGGCTGCAGTCCTTTCTCATAACCTGTCATCACCTTGTCGATCAAAGTATCCTGATTGCAGACGACAAAGCCGACGTTGCCCGGATCATCTGCGTATGGCTTTCGCAAAGCTGCCGATCTGGAACCCAGCGACCCGTCGGAAAAAATCTTGTATGCCCCAAACTGTACCAGTCTGTACGGATTCGCTTTCTGCGCCTCTGTCAAGATCTCCGGCTCAAAGAGTTCGTCAATGCAGACCGTAATACGTACAGGCAGCCTGCCTTCTCTATCCAAAGCTCGGTACGCCTCGATATCCTCATTATAGCGCCAAATTTTGGCCGCATAAGTGTGGATGGTGGTGATTCCTTTTTCTGACATATCCGCCAGGACTTCTGTCATAATCCGTTCTCTTTCCTCTGGATCTTCCAGTGGATCAGGGATAATCTCATCAAAGACCTTCGTACTCTGTTCCCGCAGAATGCCACTTGGGGTTCCGTCTTCTTCAAATTCCACGATGCCGCCGGCCCCTCCATCATAACCAGGACCCACGCCTGCAAGCTCCAAAGCCTTTGTGTTGGCGACCAAGGCGTGAAGACAGCATCTTCTGATGACGATAGGATGCTCCGTGCTGATTCGATCCAGATCTCTGCGTGTTGGAAAACGATTTTCCTTCCACTTGGTTTGGTCAAAATTGACGCCTTTGATCCACTTTCCCTTTTCCACAACCGCTGCTTTGGATGACATCAGCTTTACCATCTCTTCAATGCTTTTGGCCCCTGCCAGATCAACCGCTGTCTGGTTCTGGCAGTATGCATACATATGCAGATGAGAATCTGCCATACCGGGTATGACGGTCTTTCCCTGTAAGTCGATGACCTGTTCGCTTTCGTATAACGCCGCTTCTTTATTACTACCCGTGAAGACAATCAAGCCGTCCTTGATTCCCAGCGCCTCTACGCGGCTGCCCTCTCTTTCCATCGTATAGATGTTTCCATTCAAAAATGTCATGTCAAATTTCATCTTTCCCCTCCTCCTTCTTATACTGCTTTTTTCTTTCTCACAGTACCGCCGTCTTCTCTCCACACGAAGAGTCCGGTGACGGCATAGAAAGCCGCAATGATTGGAACCAGCCACAGCAGAACAGCATATGGTGCATAATCAAAGGTACTGACGCCCAATACGCCTGAAAAATATACGCCGCCTAAGGTCCAAGGGAGCAGCGGATCCAGGCAGATTCCAGAATGCTCACAGGTTCTGGAAGCTACGGTCTTTTTGATTCCCAGCTTCTCATATCCGGCGATAAACATTCTGCCCGGAATCAGGATTGCCACATAAGGGCTGGCGGAAAGCATGATGGTAAGGAATCCTGCAGCCATGTGGGTCAGAATCAAGTTTCTGGCATTCTTCGTAATGGCCTGGGCGCTGAAGAGCAGAGTGTTGAGAACACCGGTTTTCTCTAGTATGCCGCCGTAGGACAAACCAAGATATCCGATTGATACGGTCCACATCATGGACTGCAGCCCCCCTCTGTTCATCAGCTTATCTACATCAAAATTGCCAGTCTCAATGACATAGCCGTAGTTCATATATGACATCATGTCCACGATGGAATATCCCTGAAAAATGATAGCGATGATCATGGCGGACATAGCGGACGCTACGATGGTCGCCAGAGCGTTCATCTTTCGCAGAGCCATAACTAATACCAGAACCATCGGAACCAGACTGATTAAAGCGTGTCCTGGGTCCAGCTTAAAGTTCTCGGATAATACCTTCATCACTTCGTTGACCGCCGCGCTGTCGGCGTTTCCGCCGGCAAAACGGAAGCCCAATACCGTAAATACGACCAATGCAATGATATAGGCTGGCAAAGTGGCCGTGGCCACGCTTTTGATATGGTCAAAAATATTCACTTCGCAAGTACCAGAGGATAGATTTACAGTATCGGAAATCGGCGACAGCTTATCGCCGAAGATGGAGCCGCAAACCACAGCGGCGGCTGTCATGGCGTCAGGTACACCTAAACCGCCTCCGATGCCCATCAGAGCGACACCAAAAGTGGCCGCCGAACCCCAGGAGGTTCCTGTGCAAAGTGTTGCCAGCGCACAGACTACAGATGCCGTCAACAAGAAAATTGACGGGGAGATGATCTGTAATCCGTAGTAGATTAGTGTAGGAATGGTACCCGCTGCAATCCAGGCCGGAATCATGACGCCGATGAACATCAGAATCATCATGGATATGGTGGCAATTTTGCAGCCGTGGATGATGCCTTCTTCTATAAGGGCAAACGGCGTCTTATTGAAAATCAGCAGTAATATGATTGCAACTACAGCAGCAAATACCAGTGTCATATGTACGTCAGGTTCTCCCACAGTTACTAGTTGTATCAGAAAACAGGCAGCTAAAAACAATACTATAATAATTGACACGGCCAGTGAAGGCTGTTTCAGATCTTTTCTTTCTTCGTTTTCCATTTCTTCCTCCTATTCTATCGCCTGACAGTTCTCCAGAACTCTGATTAAATCAATGAATACGCCATAACCAGTCTGCGTCGTTTCCAGTCCGTACTGTACCATGGTCAGTCTGCCCATCAAATCGGTATCAATGGAAACTACAGCCACCACGTCAGAGCCTGCAAAGGCATCATCTGCTTTTATCTCGCTGGGCTTTACGATGCCCACAACTTTCCCGTCTTCAATTTTTCCCTTGCAGAGCAGTTTCACTTTGCAGCCGTGCTCTGCTGCTCGCTGGATATCCTCTGCTGTCACTTCTTCGATGCCAGTTCTGTCGATTTGATCTGGCGTAATCCCCGCATCCATCAGGACATTGAGCAGGGCCGTCAATTTTGCTGCTGCATCCCAGCCCTTCATATCCATGGAAGCGTCGGCTTCCATAAAGCCGCCTCTGCGTCCATTTTCCATGATGACGTCCATCGGTACGCCCTTTGTCATCTCTTCCAGCACGTAATTTGTCGTGGCATTGAGAATCCCCTTTACCTCTGAAATCTTACAGTATTGCAGACAGTTGTCTGCCATATTGAACACCGGTGTACCGGCCATGACGGTGGTTTCATAGTAAAAACAAACGCCCTTCTCTTTTGCCAAGTCCCGTAATTCCCTGTAGGCCCAGGCAATGGGACCTTTGTTGGCTGTAATGGCATGTTTGCCGCGGTTCATGGCGCCTTTGATATGGTCGATGGCCGGCTGTCCTGTGCGGATATTGATCGGTGTCAGTTCCAAAACCACGTCATAGTCTGCCTTTTCTACAACCTCCATGGTGTTCATTTCTGAATACCACGGCCCACTTACATCAAAATGTCCCAATTCTTCTACCTGACGAGTGGCTTCCTGCAGATCAATGCCTTGTGGGCAGATCAACGTGCCCCTGCTGCCTGTGGTAATTGCCGTCACCTGTACGTCATATCCGGTTTTTTCCATGATCTCCTGATGTTTTTCTATCAGAATTCTCGAAAATGCCTTCCCTGCAATGCCAAATCCAAGCATTGCTACTGAAAATTGTTTCATCGTATTCTCCTTTCTCAACAGTTACTCTAAGGTCTTCAAATAATCACTGAGGGCGTCTAGACTCTCCTGCAGTTGATTTCGGTCAGTGAAGCCGCCGTAACCCAGACGGAAGGCAGGTTCTTCATCAAAACAAGCTCCGTGACAGAGCAGAATTCTGGCTTTCTCCATTGCGTCCACTGCCATATCCGTAGATGTAATATCATAATCATAGCGTATGAGGCAGGTCGTCCCCTTGGCATCCCCATGAAGACTGAGATGCGGCTGGGTCTTCACCCAATCGTAAACCATCTGTTTGTTAGGCGCCAATATGGATCTGGCTCTTGCCCATACCTTCTCGTAGTTTTCCATGGCGATAGCGCCCACGATTTCATCAATAATGCCGCAGCAGATCGTGTTATAGGACCTTCTGTTCTCGAAGTTCTTGTACGCGTATTCATCTTTCGTCACGATCCAGCCGATTCTGGTTCCTGCCATAGAGAACATCTTTGACAGACTGCTGACGCTGATAGCTTTGTCGTAACCGAAGTCCAGAATAGACGGCATGTAGGTCTCATCCATCCCTCTGTAGATTTCATCGCAGAGGATGTATGCATCCACACTTCTAGCAATTTCCACCAGTTCTTGCAAACCGTCTTCATAGAGGGTTGCACCCGTCGGATTGTTCGGATTGGACAGAGCGATCAGCTTGGTATTTCCATCGACAGCTTTGCTCAATTCTTTCATGTTCAACAGGTATTCTTCCTCTTCTTTTAGTTGGACGATTCTCGTCTCAATGCCCATAGATTTTGGAATATCATAGTGCTGCTGGTAAGTCGGTTTGATGACTACGATGTTGTCCCCTTTCTCCAGCAATCCCATGATGACGATATCGTTAGCGCCAGTACCGCCGTGAACCATCATCACGTGTTTGGGATCTACGTCAGCTTTGGGATAAAGACCGGCGACGGCTTTCTTCACTCTCGGCGAGCCAGTAGAATCGCCGTGATGATAGTGGAGACTCATGGTGCTCAAGTCTTTCAAAAAAGCATTTTCATCCTGTTCTGTCACTCTGAAAAGTTCGTCCATAGTCAAAGCTTTGACGCAGCTGGTGCCAAAATTATGCTCTGCTTTGGAATCCATAGGGTTCAACCACTGTTCTACTAAAAAATCTGCTAATATCATTCTTCTATCCTCCTACATTTCAACTTCAATACCCATATGCGCTTTTTTTGCTTTTGCGATTGCCGCCTTTGCCGCTGCCAAATCCAAGATGTAAAGGCCCGTGGCGTCAAAGATGGTTGTTTCATCGCTGTTTTCTCTGCCGGAAATCTTGCCGCAGAGCAGATCACCGATTTCACCCAGGATATCTGCTTCTCTGATGACCCCCTCAAGCAGCGGAAGTTCCATCTCGCCTACCCTGATACATTGCTCTTTGTCGTCGGCGTAAATCTTCGCTCCTGCAAAAATGGCACTCTCAATTTCCTGTTTGGTTTCCATGTCAGACCCCAGACAGCTGAGGTGCGTACCTGGTCTTATCCACTCTTTTTTAATCAGCGGGTTTCTTGATGGCGTCACAGTGATGATCGCGTCACTGCAGCGAACTGCCTTCTCAATGGATCTTTCGGCCAGGAACACGGTCTGATCTGCCTGAATGTCAAAGTCTTCGTGCAGGATTTTTCTCATATTAGAAGCCAAGGTTTCGGCCTGTTCAAAACTGAGAGGATCCACAATATAGACTTCTTTGATATTTGGCCGTAACAGCAATGTTGCAGCAATCTGGAATGGGGCTTGTTTGCCTGCTCCCAAGAGCATCAGGGTTTCTGCATCCTTCCTCGCTAAACTGTCCACACCGATGGCGCCTGCAGCACCGGTTCGCATGCAGGTAATATAAGATGCATCCATGATGCCGATGGGAATCCCCGTGTTGGAATCGTAGACCATCATGATACCGTTAAACGGCGCCAGCCCTTTCTCCCGATTTTCCGGGAAATTATTGAGCATTTTCAGTCCATGAAGCTGCTCTCCTTTGACGTAACCAGAACGAATATCCATGGCAGCATGTTCCTCTTCAAACTCGTAGTTGACGAGCGGCCAGATAACCGTTTTCCCTTGGGATTTCAGTTTATAGACCTTTCGCACCTCCTGAATGACCTCTCTCATGTCGATTACTTTTTTGATTTCTTCTCTCTTTAAGATCAATACACTCATATTCATCACTCCTTCCGTTTCTTAACTCTGATTGTACGCTGTATCCGTTTCTATTGATGTGTATTGGGCTTTTAAACGACCGATAATTATAAAAAAATTCTTTCAATTCCCATAAACGGTTTTTAAACCGGATATAAAAATGCGCACATAAAAAAAGATGCCTCGGAATTTTCCGTCAGACATCTTTGATATTTTCTTTCATTGCTATTATGCATTTTGTGCGTTGATACGATATAACGAGACAGCAACATAGATATCGTATGCCATAGGCATCTTTGCAAGATCAAAGCCCAAAAGACTTTTTATTTTATTTAATCTGTATAAAACAGTATTCCTGTGAACGAAAAGTATTTCTGAGGCTTTCTTGAGTTCTGAGGCTGCATCTAAGAGATAGGCGGATAGAGTAAGCATAAGATCTATGTCCTTGTCATCAAGTACAGGTCTTAACAGATTACAGTAATACTCTTTCTCTGCGCTCACTGAATTGTGGAGATCCAAAATTCGCAAAGCATATCGCATATCCTCAGCAGTAAAACACTTTTTATGTGGATAAATACCTCTAGCCGTATTCTTTACCTTTGAATATTCCCTGAGAAATTTGCCCAATTCTTCAAATAGCGTTTCTGTGTGATAGTATGTATAGAAAGGAATAAAGGATCGCTCATTGAGAATCTCTTTTAAGTCCTCCTCCAAAAGTTTGTTTTTGACAGCCATTTCATTTTGATAGAGAAGAATGACGTGGGTTCCATGAAGGTCTGCAATCAGCGGTATAGAGGACTTGGCAAAAAGCAATCTGACTTCTGCCAGGAAGGACTGTATTTCTTTTTCTGGTGTAAAATCTCTCACTTCTGCAATCATTGCTTCGTTGTATAGTTCTGCTTTTAAATGTGTAAGCTGGCAGATATGTCTGACCAAATGCTGCTTTCCATCAAAGAGGGCCGGAATTACAGCTTCTTTCGTGGAGACATTCAGGTTGTAATGCCATAGAGCAGTAAACAGCTGGATGATTTCCACTACTTCACTCATGATACCTGAATAAAGTATTTCATTTTTTGAGGCGGCATACAAAACCAAAGTATTATCGTCCTTTTCTACGAAGGGCGTGCGAAAAAAAACTCCGTCCTCCTGATTTTTTACTACGGTATGGTCAGTAAAGGGATCATCTGAAAAAGCCTCTTTTACGATTTCGAAATTCAGATAATTACTTGCCGGCCAAAAGGATGAGGCGATCAGATGATATTGTCTGTCGCAGAGGAAGAAGCTGGCTTTGGCATAATCACTGGCAATTTGTAATGCAAGGGATGGCGTCCTTACAGCCTCCGGTGTCTGCGACAACCGTTCTATGGTACTGCTGACAAAGTAATGATTAACCTTTCGGTCATAAAATATGGCTTCCATTACATCACCGATCACATCACTGTACTTCAGTCCCATATCTTTTCCTGGCAGCAGAATAATCGGAAAATTGAGCAGATCTGCCGTTTCCAACAGTTTAGCGTCTATATTGCCCAATATCATATCCGCATAAAACAGTACAAGGCCCACATCTCCATTATGTTTGCTTTTTCGAAGAAACTGACATTGTGCATCTACATCATCTTTCAGGCAAAACAAAGCTGACACTAACAGTTCATTGGGGGTCATGATATCCTCTTCCATGCCATCTTCAAATTCCAAAACTGACACTGTCGTCACAATGCTGCTGAGTCCTTTGTGTCCAGCAATGACCTTGCCAAGACTCAATGACGGCAATTTCAGACAGTCTCTCAATGTTACACTCATAGCTTTTACCTCCCCGTTGACTTTATCCTACCACATCACTGAAGTATTCACAATGTATTTGTGCACGATCACTAAAAATAAAGAAATTCTTATTCTTCAGTTCAAAGACAAAATAATCTGAAAATGATACACTCCTTTTAATCATCATCTTGAAAGGAGTTAACACTATGGAAAATAACAATAGACATGTTGAAGCCAACGCACTTACTCCCATACCAGCAAAAGAAAGGCAGGGATGGGTCTCCCTTGCTCTGGTACAGGCCGGGATCTGTGTCTGTGCATCCTCTTTTTTAGAGGGCGCACTGCTGGCAGAAGCGATGCCTCTTGGCGAAGCCATTCTCGCAGGTACACTGGGTAATTTGATCGTGGTCGTATTGATGACAATTATCGGCTTTCAAGGGTCTGACCTGGGCATCGCCTCCTGTACACTCTCTGAATCTTCTTTCGGCAAGAAAGGCGCAAGATATCTAGTCAGTGTAGTATTTGCTATCAACCTCATCGGTTGGTTCGGTATAACCAATGAAATCTGCGGCGACGCATTTACTAACTTCATGGCAGAAACCTTTGGTTTACATATCCCACTTATCGCTTCAAACATATTGTGGGGCATGATTATGCTGATTACCGCCGTATATGGTATGCGGGCGATGGAAAAACTCAACGCCATTTCTATCCCATTTCTTTTAATCGTCATGGCTGCAGGTACTTATCTGGCCTTCCGCCAGTACGGATTTGAAGCCGCAACGGCAGAAGTGGAGCGAAGCATGTCATTTATGGCCGGCGTCAGTCTTGCCTTTGATTTCTACGCCGTAGGAGTGGTAACAGCCGCTGATGTTGCAAGATTTCAAAAAAACAGAGCAGAAACTGCTAAATCAACCATTCTGGGCGTATTACCGGTAGCTGTCATCACACTCTCTCTGGGCGCTGTTTTAACCAAGATATCGGGAGAGTATGACATCAGTCTGGTTTTGATCCAGGTAGGTCTTCCTGTCATTGGAATTCTCTCCATCATTTTGTCCACATGGACGACTAACTCATCTAATATCTACAGCGGTGGCTTGGATGTGGTCATGGCCTTCAACCTGCCAGATAACAGAAGGCGTGAGGTTACCGTCGTTGCCGGAATCATAGGAACGCTGCTGGGTGCCTTTGGAATATTAGATCATATCGAATCCTTCTTAAGTTTTCTGGCATTCCTAGTGTGTCCGGTAGGCGGCGCTATGATGGCAGATTACTGGCTGGTAGGGAAAGGCAATCCAAAAAAATGGCATTCTGTAGAAGGTATAAACTGGGCAGGTATTATAAGCTGGGGCATCGGTGCCGTTCTCGCATATTTGGTCGGATACGCATATACAGGTATCCTCTTTTCACTGGCCGTATATTACATTGCTGAAAAGTTCATTCCATCAAAGTCCAGGGAGGGAAATAAAAATGAAAAAGTTATATAAGGAAGACATCATCGATCTGCTCTATGGCTGTGCCGTCCTGGGAACGGGAGGCGGCGGCAGTCTGACAGAGGGACTTGCAATGATGAAAGAGGACTTTGAACAAGGCCGTAGCCTGCAATTGGTATCACTAGACGAAATTCCAGACGATGCAATCGTAGCTTCTCCCTACGGATGCGGCGCACCGTCTGCTTCTTCTAATCCGGAGAACCGCTTCCAGGGTCTTCCCCGCGTGAAAGGTTCACCAGCAGTTTTAGCTTTTCAAAGTTTGGAAGAATTTCTGGGGAAAAAAATCTTTGCTGTATCATCTACGGAACTAGGCGGCATGAATACGGCCGAGGCATTACATGTTGCCTGCCTTCTGCATCTTCCCTTAGCCGATGGAGATCCGGCAGGCCGGTCTGTGCCGGAACTGATTCACTCCACTTTTTATTTAAAAGGAGTACCTATCACCCCTTTGGCGGCGGCGACAAACTTTGGCGACATCATCATATTAAAGGACGTCGTAGATGATTTCCGGGCAGAGTCTCTAGTCAGAGCTATGGCTTGTGTCAGCGGTGATGAAATCAGTGTGTGTGACCACCCGATGAGGGGTAAAGACTATGCTGCATCTGTTATCCCCGGTGCCATTTCCTATGCCTGGGAAATAGGAAAAATCGGCAGAAAGGCCTTGGAAAATGGCTTAGATGTAGCGGAATCTATTGCAAAATCAATGGACGGCTGCTTGCTGTTTCGGGGGATTGTAGCAGATCTGCCTTGGGAATGCCGCGATGGATTTGACTACGGAGAGATTTTCCTGGACGGCATCAAAGAATACAGTAGTGAAAAATACAGAATCACTTTTAAAAACGAAAATATCGCATCCTATCGAAACGGCAAAATCGACGTCACCGTACCGGATCTTATCTGCATGGTTGACAACGAAGGGCAGCCTATGACAACACCGGATTTCAGCGTCGGTAATGAGATGAATGTCTTCGCTCTGCCTGCTCCTGAAATATGGACGACAGAGAAAGGACTTTCTATCTTTGGCCCCCGCTACTTCGGCATTGATACAGATTACATTCCATTTTATGAAAGAAAACGTTAGGAGAAAACTATGAAAGAATTAAATAAACAAGATATGATAGATTTATTGTACGGCTGTACCGTCCTGGGAACGGGCGGCGGCGGCAAAATTGAACACGGTTTTGACATTATGAAAGAGGATTTTGAAATGAACAGAACTCTGATGCTTGCTGATTTAGATGAAATCCCCGATGACGCATACATCACCATTCCCTACGGCTGCGGGGCTCCTGCCGCTGTAGGTGCAGAGCTTCCACCAGATCTTGACAGGCTTCCAAAAGTCGAGGCCTCGGCTGTCGTTGCTTTTCAGACCTTGGAGAAGGAGATCGGACATAAATTCTTTGCAGTGTCATCTTCTGAGCTGGGTGGTATGAACACGGCAGAGGCCTTACATATCGCCTGTCTCCTGGGCATTCCTCTGGCAGACGGCGATCCAGCGGGCCGCTCTGTGCCGGAACTGTCACAGTCCACTTTTTATCTCAAGGGACTGCGAAGCGACCCGATGGCCGTGGTCACAAAGTTTGGCGAAGTCATGATTTTGAAAGATATGATTGACGACTTTCGCATTGAAACTCTGGTACGATCTATTGCCACAGTCAGCGGCGACGATATCAGTGTCTGTGATCATCCTATGACAGGTAAGCAATATCGTGAAGCCATCATTCCTGGTGCTATCAGCTATGCTCTTGAAATCGGACAATTGCTTCGCAAAGCCCAGGAGACTAATACATCAGGTCTGACGGTCACTGCTCAGATTGCCTCCAAGATGGGAGGGAAAGTTCTTTTTCACGGCACAGTCACTGACATGCCGTGGGAACTTCGTGATGGTTTCCAGTTTGGTGACATTTATCTGGCAGGCATTGATGCTTACCAGGGGGAGGAATATCAGATTACTTTCAAGAATGAAAACATCGCATCTTATCGAAATGGATCGATCGATATTACTGTGCCGGATCTCATCTGCATGATTGATAAGAATGGACTTCCTATGACCACGCCGGATTTCCAAATCGGTGATGAGATGAATGTTCTGGCGCTCCCTGCTCCAGAAATGTGGCGGTGCCAAAAAGGACTAGAAGTCTTTGGCCCTAGATATTTCGGTATCGATGCAGACTACGTGCCCTTTGACAGCAGTAGGTAACCTGCTCTCTAATGAAAAGGAGCTATCACATAATCCCTTTTGTGATAGCCCCTCTTTCATTTCTATATGTACTTCTGAGGTTCCAAAGTCCACGATTTCATCATTGTAATAGTACTAGATTTCTCATGTGCATGCTTTAACAGCCATAAATAAATCAAATCCCTCTTTTCTTTATCACTCATTTTATCACTCATAATTCCCTCCCGACAGTTTAAGCTGTCTCAGTTTTTTCTATAACCCCTTTTGACAGTTCAATTATACAGAAAATTTATGTAGTATATAGGTATGATTTTGTGATGAAACGGTGAACGATGTCTTACGAAATTATTACGATATTACTCCGTATAACAGCGCAGCCGCTCGATGATACTTTCCTTCTCCGCTTTTTTATACATCAGAAGCGGCACGCAGATACAGATCAAAAACAAGGCGCCGATGCAGACTGCCAGCCCGGTCCACGGATAGCTGAACACAAAATAGGTGATTCTCTGCTTCATAATCCATCGGAGAGCGAACAGGGCGCCGCTTCCCGCAGTCATAGTCACCGCTGTTACGATAAGACTGTAGAAGAGGCCTTCCATGAGCAATATTTTTCGCAGCTGCCTGCGTGTCTGTCCAATGCTCTCCATGACGGCAAATTCTCTTCTCCGCATGGTCAGCCCTGTCATTGTTACGTTGACGTAGTTGACCAGACCCATGAGAATTAAAATAGCGCAGAGTGCACCCAAAACGATCCTGCTGGATGTGATATAATCTTTGGCCGATTTCATCACGTCAGATTTCGCATTAAGCAGCAGCATCTCTTGTCCTGCCGTATTTGCGCCCAGCTTACTTTTCTGCTGCAGATTCTGATTGTAATCTGCAATATATCCGTTCAGCTTTTTCTTCAGCAGCGGTTCCAGTTCTGGTCTGACATTGAGCTCGATACCGAAGGTCTGCTCGGTCAAGTTCATCTTTTGAAAGGTTTCTTCACTGGTGAGAAGGTATAAGATACCGCCGCCGTTCCAAGTGGTCTTAAACTTAGGCAGACCCTTCTTCGTAAAATCCAGATAACCGCTGCAGGAAAGACTGGTTGTCTTTTTTCCTGCCAAGTTATAGATATTCATGGGCATACCGATGGTTTTCTTACTCTTTTCCGTCATAATTTTGGATAAATTGTGATAGTGTAAGATAATAAATCCGTCTCCGTCCAACACTTGATCCACGTCTACGGTCAATTCCTCTTTTTCAGTAAAAGTCTTAATCTGATGCAGAATATCGTCACTCAAAGCCTGCACGACAAAGGTAATGGATGTCTTGTCTTCATATCCCCAGGTGGCGATCCGCGGCGCAAGGGCCTCTTCGTCGGTGAAGACTCTGCCATAGCCGCCGTGAACCACTTCTTCCTCTTTAATGCCGGGCAGATTCTCTACTTTTTCCTTTAGATCATCTTTTAAAAAAACATCCTGATCACTGTAACTTTCTACCTGCATGGCAGTCATATGGGATATGATGCTGAAATCAGCATTCTCATAATTAATCCGATTGGTTTGATCGGTTCCCTTAGAAAGAACCACTGCGCCAAGAGAAATGGTAATCCCCAAAAATAGTGACAGTACGGTGATAAAGAATCGCTTGCGAAAGCGGAAAATATTTCTCCAGGCCATATGAGCGGCATTTCCGCCGTTCAACGCCCGACTCTCTTTTTTCTTGCTTTCCGTCACCTGCTCCGTATACTTCGCCGCTTCCACAGGAGACATTTTGATGACCTTTCTCATGGCCATGGCAGCACTGAAAAAGGTTACCGCAGCGCCAAAGACAATAGAGGAAATCAAAATACAGGGTTTAAACGCGATCATAGCCGACGCGCTGCCCAGACCATAAAGATACATGCTGGAAAGCAGCTTTGGTATTAGTAGCAAGGTCACTGCACTGCCAGCAGCCGTACCGATGATACAGCCCCAGAGGACCGTCCTCGCCACCTGACGGTAAACGATACGCCGCAGCTGATATTTTGTAGTCCCTAAGGTCTTCAGCAGACCGTACTGACGAATATCCCGGTTTAGGGAAATCTGCAACACGTTGTTCAGCAGCAGATATGCGCCGATTAAAATCACTGCCACCAGTAATAACGCGGTGTCAAAACCGCCCGCTAAGTCGTAGACGGATTGATAGGACATGGAATTTCCGCCGAAGAATTGCTGGGTATCGTCTCTCATGGGCACATCGTCATACAGCTTCTCTTCTATCAATTCATCTTCCAGCCGATCATTCTGCTGGATCAGAAGAAGAGAGTTCTCTGCCCTGTCGATAGCCAAGGTATCCAAGAGCTTCTGAGAACAAAATCCCCGCGGCGGCGCCACAGAAGGATCCACATACTCCGTATAATACCCTGAAAGACGAAAGGTTTTCTCAATCGTTTTCCCGCTGTCCAGTTTCAGCTTTACCTCTATTTTCATATTCAGTTCCGGTTCTTCTATACCGATCTGCGTCAATGCCCGCATCGGCAGCATCAGTTCGTCTTCTTCTGACGGATAAGCACCGTGGATATCAGTATAGGCGGGACGCTGCATGATCTCATAGGCATTCTCGTCTAAAACCTCACAGGTAAAAGCATCGGCAGTTCCCAGATATACAGAGGTTCCAGTCTCCTTGATATAACTGAGAGCGTTAATCATATCTGTTTGTTTTTCTGTGGGCCGCTCCAAGGTCGTATAAGCTGCCGTACCGGCATTTCTCATATATAGCAGATAATCTGCTTCAATTTTGCCGATAGAGAGGCTGAAGACGCCGAAGAGCATGATGACGACAAAAGCCACCGCACCGATGAGAATCCGGTTTCGCCCCCGATTCTCTCTGTAACTTTCCAGGGCAAGCAGGCGGATGATCTCTTGATTGTTATTTCTCATCCCTCTCACCTGACCTTCCCATCTTCGATGCGAATCATCCGATCTGCCATCTGGGCGATTTCCTCGTTGTGGGTGACGACCACGATGGTCTGATTGAATTTAGCGGCGCTGGCCTTTAACAAACCTACCACCTCGATGCCCGTCTTTGAATCCAAATTACCCGTAGGCTCGTCGGCTAAAATAACTGCCGGCTTCATGGACAGAGCCCTGGCGATGGCCACTCTCTGCTGCTGCCCGCCTGATAAAGTACTTGGCATACTGTACAATTTCTCCCGCAATTTTAAACTGTCCACAATCTGGTCGAAGAAATTCAAATCCTGTCCCAAACCGTCCAGCTTCAAGGGCAGGGTAATATTCTCGCTGACATTGAGAATGGGCAGCAAATTGTAGTTCTGAAAGACAAAGCCGATGTTCCTTCTGCGAAAGACGGTCAGCTCTTCATTTTTTAGCTCAGCCAAATTTCTCTCTCTGACGATTATCTCACCGCTGGTGGGATAATCCAGGCCGCCCAGCATATTGAGCAGCGTCGTCTTGCCGCTTCCAGAAGAGCCGATGATCGCCACAAATTCCCCTTCCGCTATAGAGATATTGACGCCGTCTAAAGCTCTTACTTCACCTGACGGTGCCTGGTATATCTTCTTTAAGTCCGTTGTTTTTAGTATTTCCATTTCTGACCTCCTATTGCCTTATATGTTCATCATAGCAGCAACTACTAACAAACTAATCACAAACATAAAAAAACGTGGAAATGACGGAATCAGAGATTCCTATTTCCACATGTCGCCCCCAAGGGGCGATTCTTCGCAAGGTACGTTCTTTTATATTCCGTCAATATCGACTTCATCGATATTTCCTGCATAATAAAAATGGCAAGCTGCTGTGCCTTTAAGCCGGCAGAAATATGGAAATCTTCATGCCTTCCTCCAGACGAGTGACTTTCATAAACCCCTGGTGCTGGAGCACGATTTCTCTTGTCAGATATAACCCCAGTCCAAAGCCTTCCTGGCTGGTAACCTTTTTGCCTCGGTAAAATCGCTGAAAAATCAAGTTTTCTTCCCCCTGTTCAATTCCTATGCCAGAATCTGTCACCGAAATCTCTGCGAACATTTCGTTGACCTCTGCCTTCATGTCTACATAGGAACTGGAGGAAGAATATTTGATGCTGTTGTCCAGGAGGTTGAATACGGCTTCACTGAGCCAATTTGCATCGTGAGGAATCCGCAGATTCTCATCCATCTGCAGCCGAATATCAATCTTCTTCTCTACTGCCGCCCCCTGGACCTGCAGGATACTGCGAAGCAGGGTCTTTTTCAGATCCGCCGATTCTTTTTTAATCTGGATGACCTTGCTCTCCAGCCTGGCCATTTTAATAAAGCTTTCCGTCAGAAAACGAATTCTCCGCTCCGATACTGCAATGGCGTCGATATAGGCTGACTCCCGCTCTCTGCTGCCCGCCCCTTCCTCCAGCAACTGCAGATACCCTTCCATATTAGCCAGAGGATTACGCAACTGGTGGGCGATTTCACTAATCAATCCCTTGATTTCATCTCTGTCTTTGATCAGCTGCTCTTCATTCCCTCTCATTTTGTCAGAGAGTCTGATCATTTGGTGCCTGATTTTTGATGGCAGTGTGTCCTTATCACCCTGCATGCTATCGATTGGTTCATCATTAATCAACTTCTCCAATACCAGGGAAAGGGCTTCCATTTCTCTTTTTCTTCGAAACATCTCTTCCCTACTTTCCGAAGACATAACCCAGACCGAAAACATTCTTGATAAATTTCGGGTTTGTCGGATCTGGCTCAATCTTCTTTCTCAGTCTGCTCAAAGTCACGTTAATCGTATGTTCTTCCACAAAAGCGCCGCTCTGGTCCCATACTTTATCGAGAATCAGTTCTTTTGTCACTACTTGTCCCTTGTTTTTAATCAGAATTGTAAGCAACTGAAATTCTTTAACAGTCAGTTTAATTTCCTGTTCCCGATATGTCACCCGTCTGCTGTCAAAATCCACCGTCAGATCCATATAGTGAAAAATGTTTTTTTCCTCTTCTGTTCTCCTGAGCACTGCCTCGATGTGTTTGAGCAGCACGTTCATGGGAAAGGGTTTCACCAGGTAATCGTCTGCGCCCAAGTCGAAGGCGCGGATCATGTCTTCCTCTTCGTCGCGGGCAGTCAGAAAAATGACGGGAATCTGATTGAAGGCGTGCGCTCTTTGGCACAGCGCTAAGCCATCCCCGCCTGGAAGATTGATATCGATAATCATTAAATCAATGTCTTCTTCAATCAGCAAAATGCCTTCGGCAAAGGAAAAGGCTCGTTTTATCTCATATTCTGATTGCACCAGAAATTGATATAACGCCTCGTTAAATAATCTATCGTCCTCTATAATCGCAAGTTTCTTCATATCGTATTTCCTTTCTCATATATTCTATCTTATCATAGGAAAAGCAAATCAAAAAGGGAAACCATGGATTGTTGCAGCCATTTTGTGGTATATTATATATATTACGTTTCTGAAATAAGGAGGACAAGAATGATTCGAAAATTTGCCAGATTTTATAAACCACACAAGAAATTATTTATCATTGACATGGTCTGCGCCTTTATCGTTGCATGCTGTGACCTGTTTTATCCCGTCATTGCAAAGAACATCATCAATGACTATGTACCCAATCAAAACATCCGGCTCTTTGTGACCTGGGCCGTCGTGCTTTTGGGCATCTATATATTGAAAGCGATCCTCAACTACATCATCCAGTATTGGGGCCACATCGTCGGCGTAAGAATCCAGGGAGATATGAGGCGCGAGTTGTTCCGCCATCTTCAAAAGCTGCCCTTCTCCTTCTTTGACGAGCACAAAACCGGCTCCGTTATGTCGAGAATGATCAACGACCTCTTTGAAGTATCGGAGCTGGCGCACCATGGCCCGGAGAATCTCTTTCTCTCCCTGATCATTTTGATCGGCGCCTTTATCATGCTGGCGCAGATCAACATTGCTCTGACCCTGATTACCTTTGCCGTCCTTCCGTTCATGCTCTTTTTTGCTTTCAAAACAAAGAAGATGATGAACGAGGCCTTCACAGAGACCAGAGTAAAAACCGCCGAAATCAACGCCAACGTGGAAACCGCCATTGCCGGCATCCGCGTGTCCAAAGCTTATACAGCGGACAAGCATGAAAATGAAAAATTTGACCAGGTCAACGAAAACCTGAAACGCTCCCGTGCAGGAGCCTACCGCGCCATGGGAATCTTCAATTCCGGAATGGGTCTTTTCATGGATCTGCTCTACCTGGTCGTCCTGACTGCCGGCGGACTCTTTTTCTTCTATGGAAAAATCGATACTGGCGAATTTGCCGCTTATCTTTTATATATGACTATGTTCTTAAACCCTGTCAACAAGCTGGTCGCGTTCTACGAACAGCTGCAGGAGGGCATGACCGGCTTCAACAGATTTTGTGAAATCATGGATATGCCGGAAGAAGAGGAAAACGCAGAAAACCTCATGGAGCCTGACCATCTGGACGGAAACATCTGCTTTGAAAATGTAACCTTCAGCTACGAGTCCAGTGACAATGATGAGGACAAACCGCCTGTCATCAGCAATCTGACCATGGACATCAAACAAGGTAAGACGCTGGCGCTGGTCGGTCCGTCTGGCAGCGGCAAGACCACCATGTGTCATCTGATTCCTCGTTTCTACGACATCGATTCCGGCCGCATCACGATTGACGGCATCGATATCACCAATATTTCCAGATACGCCCTGCGTAAGAACATCGGCATGGTCGCCCAGGACGTCTTTCTGTTCAACGGAACTATCAGGGAAAACATCGCCTACGGCAATCTGGATGCCACCGATGAAGAAATCATCGAAGCTGCCAAAAAGGCCAACATCCACGACTACATCCTGACCATGGAAAATGGCTACGATACCCAGGTCGGCGAGCGCGGCATCAAGCTGTCCGGCGGCCAAAAACAGCGCATCTCCATCGCCAGAGTCTTTCTCAAGAATCCGCCAATCCTGATTCTCGACGAGGCGACCTCAGCCCTAGACAACGCGACAGAGATGCTGATCCAGCAGTCCCTTGAGGAACTCGGCCGCGGGCGTACTTCCATCATCGTTGCCCACAGATTATCCACTATTAAAAATGCTGATGAGATCATCGTCCTGACCAGTGAAGGCATCGCCGAACGAGGCAGCCACGAAGAACTGATCAAAGCCGGCGGCATGTACGCCGAGCTGTATCAGTATCAGTTCAGGGACTAGGCAGCGGGTTCTGGCCGCCGCTAGTATAGCAGGTCAGTTGGCCGCCGCTGTACAATAAGGTTAGGTTTTTTGGCGGTTGCAGACAAATCTCGCGTAACCTTTCCTTCCAAATACTGGATATTGGTTATTTTTCTTAGAGAATCTGGTGTATTTGTTCTGATAAAACTGACGAAAAGTAACCCATTTACTGATTTTACTATATCTCAACGTAGAAAAAGACCAGGTATCTCGAAAAGTAGACGCTGCCTGGCCTTTTTTCTTATAAAAATCCATATTAGTTACGCGAGCAACGCTCCAGAAGCCCAAAAAACCTAACTCTATTGTACAAATCAGACGCAGTAGTCGTCAATGAGCTTTCCGATGTCGAGAGTGTTGATCCGTCCATCCAAATCATCGCAGGTGAATAAGATGTCGTCATAAAGTCTATAGCCATTGGAAAAATACAATTCCATCTTCTCCAGAGCATCACTCCGATACTTCTCTTTTACGAGCAGCCCCAGGTGTTCTAAGAGTTTAAACTTGTTTTGGCTCTTCACATAAATTCGAAAATCCGGTGGGATCGTTCTCCCTCCAACATCTATTTCCTCCTCATAATGATATTCTATGTTTTTTACAAACAGCATGTTGGCAATTAACGCTTCCGACTTTGATCTAACCTTTTCTCCTTTCAAGGTCTTGTGCTTCAACCCTTCAGGAAATCCTTTATATTTACGATATGGCATGTTACCCCATTTTTTACCATTGTGAATACCTGACATAGAAAAGCTGCATTCTGGCGGCGTCTGATAGGCCCTTGTTTCTTCTGCCATGACCTCCTCGGGGTCTACGCTTTGATATCCTTTCAGCAGTTGCTCCATCAATACGCAGTTATTATCAATGCGTTTAATGGAATTTTCTATAAATCTGCGCTTCTGTAATTGCACTACTTCTTTACAATCGGCTTTCCCGATATATATTTTCTTACCGTTTAAAACCCTATAGTAGTAAGTCTGATTCTTAATGATCGAGGTAGATAGTCCCCCTGCAGGGAGCCCTCGCAGCTGCTGCAGATATTTTCTTCGGAGCAATCGCTGAAAACATAAATCTTCTTCTACATAATCACTGGTGTTGTACATCTTCCCCTCCTTTTGTTTCCATTATTTTACATCTATTGTATAGGGAATGCAGCACCAAAATAAGAAACTCTGCAAAATTTCATAAATTGCAGAGTCCTAATCTCTTTATAATATCGGACGTCGTCAAAAGACGCTTCATACGGGCGACATGTGTGCATAGGAGCTGCCCTCCCTCATGCACTCGGTCTTTACTTCAAATGCGATGTATTATAGACAATGGAAAACCCATCGCATGGGTATTCACTGATTGTTTTTCCGCCTTCCAGATAGGTATGACCGATGGATACTTCTTTCTCCCCTGCCGTTTCGCCGCAGATGATATGCTGAAGTGCATCGGCTGTTTCCTGCAGCTTATGCCAGTCTGCGATAAAGTCATTGTGGGAGCAGTACAATTTTACGTCTTCTGGAATCTCTGCCGCGAGACGTTTCATGGTTTCACAATATTGCTCCACACTGCCATGGCCGAATTCATCACAGTCAAAGTGGGCATAAAGGGCTCCCAGATAAAAGGTATCGCCCGTAAAGAGAATTTTATTTTCTTCATCGTAGAGCATGATACAGTCATTGCTGTGACCAGGCGTATGTAAGACTTTTATTTTGCGGCCGCCAAGATCAAAGATATGGCCGTCCGCCACAGGCACCGTCTCATAAGGCTTGATGTAAAAGTGCTCTGCATCCAGGTTTTTGGGATAGCCGAACTGGAACATCTCTTCGTCTAACTGAGCGCCTAAGGCCTCCTTGGGCAGACCGTTCTCAGCTACCTGTCTGACGTAATCATCCTCATAGACGTGAATTGGCTGAAACTCATAATTAGAGGCGATATGGTCGAAGTGGAAATGGCTGTTGCAGGCAATGATTTCTCCGCTATATAGTTCCTCGATCAAAGGTCTGACGGGGCAGAATCCTTCGCCAGTATCCAGCAGCAGCGCCCGGCGCTCTCCCACGATGAGAAAGAAATTCACTTCTTGAAAATGCTGGGGTTCACAGATGGCGTACACATTTCCCGGCAGCCTGTAAACCTGATACCATCCATAGTCGCTCTGTACCTGGACTCTTTCGTATTTTTGATAATATTCTCTTGGATATTCTTTTAACCACGTCATACTTCATCTCTCCTTAAAATTTATTACATTCTTTTCAAAAATGCTTCATAGCCTTTCTTTGTCTCGTAAATGTCCGCTTTGCTGGTCATTTCCCAGGGAGCATGCATATTGAGCACGCAAACCCCGCAGTCGATGACCTGCATGCCAAAATGTGACAGGATATATGCGATAGTTCCCCCGCCGCCCCTATCCACCTTCCCCATTTCAGCAAACTGATAGTGGACTTTTGCATTATCCATGATGGTTCTGATCCGGGCGATATACTCTGCATTGGCATCGTTGGAACTGAACTTCCCTTTCGATCCCGTATACTTGCTGAAGGTCATCCCTCTTCCCGCAAAGGCTGCGTTCTTCTCCTCAAAGGCATCGGCAAAGAGCGGGTCGTAGGCAGCATTGACATCACAAGACAGCATATTGGAGCCAGCCAGCACTCTGCGCAGTTTCAGATCACTGTACTCTCCCATTCTGTCGAGCACCTCAGCTGTTGTGTTTTCAAAGAATCTGGATGCCATTCCCGTGGCACCTGTACTGCCGATTTCCTCCTTGTCCACCAGGATGCAGCAGGCCGTTTTTTCCACTTCTCTTGTATCGAGCATGGCTTGCAGAGAAGTAAAGGCGCAGGCTCTGTCATCCTGTCCATAGGCCATGATCAAACTGCGGTCCAGACCCGCCTCTCTGGCCTTTCCAGCCGGAACCAATTCCAGTTCGGCAGAAAGAAAGTCCTCTTCCTCCATGTGATACTTTTCCTTCAGAAGTTTCAAGATGTTGGATTTTACACGGTCCTTCTCTTCCCCCGCCAGGGGCTTACTGCCGATGAGCACATCCAAATTCTCTCCTTCGATGACTACAGAAGCCTTCTTCTCCATCTGCTTTGCTGCAAGGTGGGGCAGCAGATCTGTAATTCCTACCACGGGATCATCATCCACTTCACCGATAATCACGCTGCTTGTCTGCCCGTCCTTCCGTACCACCACGCCGTGAATTGCCAAAGGCATGGCTACCCATTGGTATTTCTTCACTCCGCCGTAATAGTGGGTATCCAGATATGCAAAGCCAGCGTCTTCATAAAGAGGATTTTGCTTCACATCCAGTCTGGGCGAATCGATGTGCGCGCCTAAAATGTTCATCCCTTCTTCTATATTTTTCTTACCTATCTGAAAAAGAACCACGGCCTTTCCCATGCAGACCGCATAAACCTTGTCTCCTGCTTTCAGGGATTCGCCATCTCTGATCACCTGCTCAAGATTCCTGTATCCGGCAGCTTCTGCCATAGAAACAACCATGCTCACACATTCTCTTTCTGTCTTTCCTCTGTCCAGAAACGCTCTGTATTCTGTGCAAAGGACTTCCAGCTGCTGCAGCTGCCCTTCGTCATAACTTTGCCATGTACTAGCTCTTTCCATCTATTTTACTCCTTATATTCTTTTCCTGCAAAGAGAATTACCTTTTTTGCCAGGATTTCCATGGGATCTGCAAACCAGTTGTTCAGATGTTCCTGCTCCCTGATTACCGACAACTCTGTACATGCCAGCAAAACACAGTCACAGCCTGCATTCCTGAAATCCTCTTCTATCAGCCGAAAGCGTTCTGCATCATAAAACTTTCCTGCCTTTATCCGCTCGTAAATCTGATACATGATTTCTTTCTGAATCGAAGTTTTCGGTATGTACGGCTTTAGACCACAGGCGGACAAGGCCTGCTGGTACAGGCCTGTTTCAATCGTCCCCTGGGTCGCCATGACGCCGATTTTCCCCTCTGGATAAAGCACGCTCATTTCAAGAGCCGTCTCTCGAATCATGTGAATCACGGGAATGTCTAGAGCGTTCTCAATGGAATCTATGAAAAAATGAGCCGTATTGCAAGTGACTGCCAGGGCTCTGCAGCCGCTGTCCTGCAAAAACAAAGCATCCTGCAGCATCTGTTCTCTGATTCTTTGGCTATCCCCATTTATAATTGCGGCAGTCCTGTCCGGCATAGAGGTATCGCTGAGTAAAATCATTCTGACATGCTCCTGATCACTTTGAACTGCTGTATGGGTTGTGACCATTTTGTAGAAGAGTTCCGTAGCCAGGGGACCCATACCGCCGATTATTCCGATTGCACCATCCATCTCTCTCTCCTAAAAATCCGCCTCAATGCCCAGACCCGGTTTTTCTGTCAATGTGAAAACGCCTCCCTCTCGCGTAAAGCCGCCTGCAATTCCGTCATCATCTCCTGGGAAAAATATAAAGCTGTCACAGTCTGCTTCAATAATAGCTTTCTTCGCAGCCACCAAACTGATACCTGCCGTCAAGCTGATCTTGTTCTCCTGCATACATCCGACCATGCAGGAGACGCCTGCTCCCTCCGCGATATCCGCAATCTGGAGACCGTGATAAAGGCCTCCACACTTCATCAGTTTAATATTATAATAATCCGCACACTGCAGCTTTGCTGCCCTGCTGGCATCGTGAGGGGAATGAATCGATTCATCCAGCATCAGAGCTACTGTCGTCTCGTTTCTGCGTTTCAGTTCCGCCGCTCCATCAAAATCCCACCAAGGCAAAGGCTGCTCCATCGCCTCAATTCCTAAGGATTCCAGTTCTTTGCAGGCCGTCAGCGCAGTTTCCAGATCATATCCTTGATTGGCATCTACGCGGATACGGACCTCTTCTCCTATCGCCTGTCGAATCTGCGTCAGCGCTTCGATATCTCGCTGCAGATCAATGCCGGTTTTGACTTTCAGAATACGAAAGCCTCTTTCTCTTACATGCTTTTCGGCTTCAGCACGCATTTTTGCCGGTTCGTCAATTCCAATGGTAATATCGTTATAAACCGTCGGATTTGTTCCGCCCAGCAGGCGATACAATGGCTGTCCTTTCTTTTTCCCCATAATGTCATAAAGAGCTGTGTCGATGGCACATTTGGCAGACCCGTTTCCGTAAATCAAACCGTCCATCAGGGCGTGGGCTCCCCGGATATCCATGGGATCACGCCCAATCATCGCCTCTGCAAGCATTTTTAAAACCAGATAACAGGTATCCATGGTTTCTCCCGTGACGAATCCCAAAGGCGCTGCCGAACCGAGACCGTAAACCCCCTCATCCGTCATCACTTTCACTGTCCAGCTTTCGCTATCGGTGATCAGTCCGAAGGCCACCTGAAAAGGCTCTGTAAAGGGAATCGAAAACTTTTCTATCTGTATCTTTGTTATTTTCATCGTCATACCTCATACTAAATTATCACTTAAAACAAAAAAGAAAAAGCGGAGCACTTCGTACCAGTCTTGATGGGTAAAGGTCACGATATGACTTTCTTTCAGCCGCGCCCCCGGGTAAAAAGATGCGCCCCTGGCCCGCAGATGATTGAAAAAGGAGATTTCTGCCTGAAAGGTTTTCGGCATCTTCGGGTAACACTGCCCTTTGGAAATGGACAGCGCTCTTTTCGCTGCTCGTCTGATTTCTTCATCTACGGTACGGGGATGTCTGCTGCGTGAAGCATTACCTGCGTAAGTCGTGGTAATCACCATCTCCGCCCCTGGTATTTTTTCTTTCATAAATTTACAGATCCCTGCATCACCCGTAATGAGCAGGGTCGGAACGCCCACATAGGCTGCCGTCAGGCTGTTGATATAAGCTTCTCCTGCGATTTCCCCGTTGATTTTCACCCAGCAGTTTTTTGAATTGTTGGTATGGGCCAGAGGGCTGGAATCCGTGCCGCCTGCACTGTGACAGCCGGTCAGGAAGACGCCGTCAAAGTCCGCCTCAATTCCAAACATCATGTGGTAAGGATGAAGCCCCCACCCTCTGATCAGTTCAGTATCTTCCGGCAGTTGATCTGGCAGAAGATTATCCCCCGCCCCGTGAGAGTCCTTGATTAAAATCATCTCGGCTCCCGCTTCCCTGGCGCCTCGGCAGGCGGCAGAGATTTCCCGCGTCATCTGCTCTGCAAAATATCCATGATACAGAGGTTCGCTTTTCCGCAGCTCCAAAGGATTTTGAATGTTTGCAGTACCTTCGATGTCTGCACAGATAAAGATCTTACTCATGTTGGCTGCTCCTTTTCCCTTTCGTGATTACAGTCCCAGGTGTTTCTCCTGTCAAGGCACCATGACGAAATACAATTTTTCCGCCTGCCAGTACAGTGTCAATGCCCTTGCTGATCTTGACCGGCTCCAAAATCGTCGCCTGATCCCGTATCTCTTTCGGATCAAAGATGGTGATATCGGCATCCATTCCATCGGCAAGAATCCCTTTTCCTTCAACCTGAAAGGTCTTTGCCGGCAGAGAGGTCATGCGGCGAATCATCTCCTCAAGGGACACCAGTTTTTCATCTCTCGTAAATAGCACAATGGCTCTGGGGAAGGTTCCAAAGGTGCGAGGATGACCACCGTCAGAGAGCTTGTCGATTGCCCCGTCGCTTCCGATCATCACCCTGGAATCCTGTAAAATTCTTCGCATATCCTCTTCACCGATTTCTTCGAACATGGCGCCCACTTCCCCTCTGTTTTGCAGAAGAAGCGCAAAGAAAGCCTCAAATGCCTCATAACCGTGGTTTCTTCCCCACTGGGCAACCGATTTTCCCACGGCGTCCTTTGTCACGGCGCAGGCGGCCACAATCATCTTTTCAAAACTGCCACAGGACTGATAGATATTGTCGAAGCTATCGTCATGCAATAACCGCTGCCGTGCAGTTTCGCGGCCTTTATCTGTTCTGATCAGCTCCAAAGCCTTGTCTATACCGCCTTCCATCAAATCCGGCGGCAGACAGAAGATCAGCTGAGTACCCGACATGGTGTAAGGATAAGCATCCGCTGAAATCCGCACGCCGTCGCGTTCTGCCTGATCCAACAGTTCAAAAATCTCCTGAGAAAGACCGAAGTTTTTTAGGCCGCAGACTTTCAAATGGGAAATGTGCACCCTGCAGCCCGTCTCTTTACCAAGCCAGATAACTTCCTTGACAGAATCTATGATATGTCTTCCCTCATCCCGCATATGAGTCGCATATATCCCGTCGTGTTTTTTCAAAACCTTACAGAGCTGATATAGTTCTTCTTTCTCTGCATAGGCTCCCGGCGGATAGGCCAGCCCTGTGCTCATGCCAAAGGCTCCGTTCAAGAGTGCCTCCTCCAGCATCTCTGTCATATCATTCATTTCATCCTGGGACGGCACTCTCTGCACAGCTCCCATGGCAGATTGGCGCAGAGTTTCATGGCCGAGAAAAAATCCGATATGTTCCGCTGCAGAAATGGTTTTCATATAATCCCGATACCGGGCAAAGGTGGTATGCTCACACAATGGCCGCTCAGGATAGCGGGAAAGGCCGATAGCATCTGCCACCTCTTCTATCCGCTCCCTGCAGAGTGGAAAGGCCGACAGGCCGCACTGCCCGCCCAGATGGGTGGTAATCCCTTGGGAAACTTTCGCGAGGGAATTGCAG
Organism: Emergencia timonensis; assembly: GCF_900086585.1. GTDB lineage: Bacteria > Bacillota > Clostridia > Peptostreptococcales > Anaerovoracaceae > Senimuribacter > Senimuribacter timonensis. Next base: position 1,424,425 of record NZ_FLKM01000009.1, on the reverse strand, counting down.
GAAACGCCATAAGGGAAATCTCCGTGAGAATGAGTATCAATGAAGCCAGGAGAAACCCACAGTCCGGCAGCATCGATGATTTCCCTTGCCGAAAAACAGCTTCCAGGTTCCAACATGTAAACTCGTCCATCTTTACATGCCACATCCAGTGGCTTTGCCGCTGCACCGGTGCCGTCGATTACCATCCCATTTTTAATTAGTACATCATACATTTATCTCTTCCTCTCCATCAAAAACTCTATCGGTTCTTCCAAATTCACTTCAAACCAGACTTTTACCCCTCTTTCCGGGCAAAATTCAGCTCTGGTCAGAAGCGGTCTGTTTGGCCTGCCGATGTCCAGCAAATAGGTATTTCCATAACTGTGAATGAGGGGATAATTCCAACCGCCATATTTGATCTGCAGCCTGTCCTCCAGCTGGCACACCTGAAGCCTGCCATAGCCGCTGTTTTTATATTCTCCCAGAAAAAGTGAGGGATCTGAGACAAGTTTACTTTTTTTCTTCCGATCGGTCCGCAAAATTTCCTCGTTATGTGCTTCATAGGCTGCGTCCATATTTCGCTGATTCTCGGCATATCGTTCCTCCCAGTTTACATAGGGCAGCTTTAACGCCACGTCAAAGAGATGATGGGCCATGGTTTGCGGCAGGAAACACTGCTCCAGATTAGACAGCAACACGAGACCTGTCTGTTCATAGGGCAGAAATGACATATAAGAGGTGAAGCCATAGAGGCTGCCTGCATGACAGAAACAGAGGTTTCCCCGATACGGCTGAATCGTCCATCCCAGACCATAACAGGCTACTGGCATCTCCGGCCACTTGTAGTCATACCCGCACCAGTCAATGGTATGGGTAGCAAAAATCTGCTTTCGTGTCTGTTCAGAAATCAGCTGCTCCCCCTTCTCCGTCTTCTGTTCTATCAAATAACCCATATAAGCTGCCATGTCTGCCAGGGTGGAGTTCACATTCCCTGCCCCAGACAGGCTGTCATTGCAAAAACTGAGTGTTTCAACCATTGATCCGTCTTTTAGACGAATATATGGCTTGGCACGGTTGGCCGAGTTCAGCATATCCTCTGTGAAGGCAGAACTCTCTTTCATTCCTATTGGCCTGAAAAGCCTTTCTTTGAGAAATTCTCCGTAAGATTTTCCCGACAGCCGCTCGATGATCAGACTGCAGACCAGGTACATCGGATTGATGTATTCAAAACGGCTGCGAAATTCACGATTCATAGGCAGCATTCCGATTTTTTCAACCACTCTCTCCAGAGATTCCTTCTCTTCACCGATTTTGAAGATTGCAGGATCATGCCGGGGAAGCCCCGTCATATGGGAGAGCAGATCGCGAATCGTGGCATGTTCACCCGCATAGGTGTCTGCCATCTTGAATTCCGGCAAGTAAGTTCTTACCGGCATCTCGAAGCTGAGCTTTCCTTCGTCTGCAAGCATGCCCATACAGAGGGCGGTCATGGACTTTGTCAGAGAACAGATGGGATACCTGGTATGTAAATCCGCTTTCCTGCCAGTTGACAGATCGGCAGTGCCAAGGGTGCTGGCGTGAATCACTTTTCCTCTTTGCACCAGGGCATAACAAAGGCTCGGAACCTCAAATCGTTCCATCTGCTCCGCTGCATAGCGGTCAATTGCTTCTATATTCATCTTCTTCACCTATTTCATTTTGTTCATAAGAGACCTCCGCAGAAAAAGGTTCTTTGGCCAGAAATACGATGTAGCCCTTTTTCGTCATAGGAAAAACGCAGTCACGGCGTTCATCATAATAAGGGTACAGTTCTTCATCAAAGAGAAGAATCTTTACATGCTGTGGCTTACAGGCCGTGATACGATAACCTGCATCAGTTCGAAAGGCGGGATTTTTTTGCGGCTCACGAGATGTGACCGTCTGAGATGCCAGTTTCGGCAGACTATCGGTGTCGATATAGCGCACACCGCAGTCGTACAGGATTTCTATCCCATATTCTATCTCCACAAAGGGAGTGAAGGTGTCTCTGCAGCCTGAACCACCCTCTCCGTCCAGCACATAGTCTGTCTCGAAATCACCTGCGGGCATAGCCGGCATCATCCGAAAGCCGCCTTCCTCCTTTGCGCAAAAGAGAATAATGTTTTTCTCAAATTCACTTTCTGCAGTCTCTGGCCGATAGATGGTAATCCCGTTGACCATATCCCCAATATCCAAATCGTCGGGATGCCCGTTGTAAATGAGATAAGACTTGCCGATCCGCTGTTCCCAGGCGGTTTTCTTTCTCACTGGCAAGGTCTCTTTTGACTCAAACTTTTGAGCCAGAACCAGATCCGCCCCCTGCCATCTCATCATCAGATCCACAGCGCCTTCCCTCTCCTGAAACGAAAAATCCTCTCCAGTTTCTGCAAATTTCTTCCAGCCGTCAGGTGTAAATTCATCAACCGCGAAATCCATCTCCCTTGAACAAACCCGATACAGGCCTCTGTTTCCAAAGTATAGTCCATCCATTGCCCTTGGTCTTACATGCTCTGATGGCATCTGCGGTTTTACTATATCAGCGCCCTCAGACTTCAGAAAAGCCGCTCCAATCTCAGAGGCCACTTCAAGAGGGACAATGCCAGTATCCTTTGTAGCGGAAATACCAATGGACAGTTCATATCGAGGGCTGACCAGCAGATAGGAGGCGAATTGACTGGTGCCGCCGCTCTTGCCCAAAGTGCCTGGTCCAAAATCATAGTGTTCTGTAGAGAGTGAAACCGTATCCCAGCCCAATCCGTAATACAGAGACTGGGTATTCCCCGTGCGGGATTTTCCCTGCGGGCAGGTCATTTGACTGCTGCTTTCTACAGCAAACATCGCTCCAAACTTGGCACAGTCGGTCAAGTTGGTCACAATTCCGCCAGACCCGAGACAGGCCAGATATTCCAGAGGGCAGCCATTTTGTCTGACCAGCTTGCCCGGCAGGACCTCTATTCCGCATCCTGTAGAACCTGCACCCAGAGGTTCTAAAATTGCCCGTCTGAGGTAGCTGCTGTAAGATCTCCCTGTTATCTCTTCAATGGCAAAGGCGGCTAAATCAAAGCCGTCATTACAGTAGACAGAAAAACTGCCCGGATCAGCCTTCAATTTCCCACGGGACAGGTAGTCAAAAAAGGCTTCCTTGAATTCGTCGTAGAGAAACTCTGCCTGAAAAGCCAGTCTCATCCCCGTTCCCGGCAATCCCGACGAATGATTGAGACACATGCGAAAAGTGATGTCGCGGTAGCGACGGTCCGCCATCTGAAACTGCGGAAGTACCTGGCAGATTTTTGTATCCAGTGTAATTCTCTTTTCTTCTACTAATTTCATTACAGCGGCAGCACAGTATATCTTTGAAATGGACCCTATGTTAAAGCGATCTGTAGCTTTCGCCCTCACGTCCCCGCCTCCTGCCGCTGCTGCAGCTGCGCACTTTCCTCTATAATAGATAGCCGCGCTGACTTCCGTCCCGCTGCGATTGATGATATCATCCAAAATCTGTTGCAACTGTTCCTGAAACATAATCTCTCCTTGTCAATTCTCCGCCAGGACACAGGCGACCTGATGGCCTGCACCCACGTCTCTCAACGTAACATCTGCGGTCATACATTTTTCCGTGCGATGCGGGCAGCGAGCCGCAAAACGGCAGCCCGGCGCCGGATCGATGGGGCTGGTCACCTCCCCGTGAATCACATTGCGAAGGCGTCCTCTCTCGTTCAGATTCGGTTTCAAAACAGCGGAAAGGAGGGCTTTGGTATAGGGATGCTGAGGGCTGCGGAACAATTCGGCAGTGGGTGCTTTCTCCACACACTGACCCAGATATAAAACGGCGATCTCATCTGAGATATGTTTTACTGCACTGAGATTGTGGGTGATGAAAAGATAGGTCAGCCCCATCTCTTCCTGCAGATCCATCAGCAGATTCAGGATCTGCGCCTGAATGGACACGTCCAGAGCCGATACTGGTTCATCGCAGACGATGAATTTTGGCTCCAGGGACAAAGCACGGGCGATACCGATTCTCTGTCTGCGGCCGCCGTCCAGTTCATGGGGATAACTATAAGCCAGACGTTCCGCAAGCCCTACTGTATCCATCAGATCATAGGCTTTGGCATAGACATCAGACTTGGAATATTCTTTCTTGTTGACCAGCAAAGGCTCCGCTATGAGGTCCAGAACACACTTCCTGGGGTCCAGGCTGGAAAAGGGATCTTGAAAAATAATCTGAATGCTCTTGCGCAGATCCTTCAGCCCCTTCTTGGACAATTTGCAGATGTCATTGCCTTCAAAGAGAATCTGCCCCTCTGTGGGTTCTGTCAATCTGAGGATTGTCCGTCCCAGGGTGGATTTTCCACAGCCGGATTCGCCTACAATGCCCAGAGTGGAGCCTTCTGCAACTTGCAGATTGATGTTATCCACCGCGTGGAGATTTCCCTTTGATGTTTTGAAATACTTTTTCAGATTTACCGTTTCAAGCAATGGGGCGTTCATTTAATCATCTCCTTTTCCTCACTGAACAGGTGACAGCGAATCATATGGGTTCCGTCTGCATTCTGCGGCGGTTTTTCAGTTCTGCATATTTCCATGCAGCGAGTGCATCTGGGGTGAAACTTGCATCCCTCTGGCAGATCCACAGGATCCGGCATCAGTCCGTCGATAGGATGCAGCCTCCGCTCTTCCCTGTCTATATCGGGGATAGATCCAAAGAGACCTTCTGTATATGGATGTCTTTTTTCGCTGAGGAAAAGATCGTCCACCGTGCCGGATTCAATGATTTCTCCAGCATACATCACGGCAACGTCATCGCACATTTCAGCTACGACGCCCAAATCGTGAGTGATCAGAACCATAGACATGTCCAGCTTCTGTTTCAGGTCCTGCATCATAGACAGAACCTGAGCCTGTATGGTAACGTCCAAGGCTGTGGTCGGTTCATCTGCTATGAGAAGTTCCGGCTCGCAGGCCAGAGCCACAGAAATTCCCACTCTCTGCTTCATGCCGCCGGAAAACTGATGGGGATATTCATTTTTTCTGGAGCTTGGAATTCCAACCAGTTCCAATATTTCGTCAACCCGCTTTTCTACGCTTTCCTGCCCTTTGCTGTCTGCCTGGTGGAGTCGGATTGCTTCCGCAATCTGTTTGCCCACCGGAATGACAGGATTGAGAGAAGTCATGGGGTCTTGAAAAATCATGGAGATCCGTTCTCCTCGAATCGCACGCATATCAGCTTCTGTCATAGTGAGCAGATCTTCCCCGTCAAATAGGATCCTGCCTCTGGTGATTTTTCCCGTTCTCTCCGGCAGCAGTCTGAGCACAGAAAGGGCCGTGGTGGATTTTCCTGCCCCGGTTTCTCCCACGATTCCCAGCACATCCCCCTTCTTTACCGAAAGAGCAACGTCATTAACCGCTTTTACTTCTCCGGCTTCCGTGCGATATACCACATGTAAATCTTTTATCTCTAACATCGATTCTTTCATACTTTCATCCTCAATCCTTTAATCTTGGGTCAATGGCATCTCTCAGTCCGTCTCCCAGCAAATTCAGCGATAGGGCCGCCAGTACAATGGCAAGTCCCGGGAAGAAGACCAGGGTCGGCTGGTTCATCATAAAATCTTTGGCATCAGAGAGCATAGCGCCCCATTCCGGCTGCGGAGGCTGTACGCCCATGCCGAGAAAACTGAGTCCTGCGATGGAGAGAATGGTTCCCGCCACATTCATGGTGGCTTCTACAACGATGGGTCCGATCACGTTGGGAAGGATATGAGAAGTGATGATCTGAAAATCATTCATTCCCCCTGCCCGTGCGGCTTCTATGTACTCTTCTCCGATGACGGTGAAGACATAGGATCTGATGATCCGCGTAAATGCTGGTACCGAAGCTATGGTTGCCGCAATGACCAGATTCTGAAGACTGGTTCCCAGAGCTGCAATAATTGCCAGTGTCAGCAAAATTGACGGAATACACATCAGCATATCCGCGATACGCATGATTACACTTTCAATGATCCCTCCGTAATAGGCTGCTGCTGCACCGAGGAAGCCGCCGATTGAAAGGGCGATGACCGTGATTCCCAGTCCCAGCGCCAGAGAGACTCTCGTGCCATATACGATTCTGGCAAATACATCTCTGCCCAGATAGTCGGTTCCGAACCAGTGCTCTGCGCTGGGACCTGCTAATCTATCCTGGCCCCTGCCCAGGGCATCCGTATCGTAATCGACGATAACATCGGCGAAGATGGCTAATAGAAGGAATACGATGAGGATGGCCAGACCGATCATCGCCAGCTTATTTTTCCTCATTCTGTGCCAGATTTCACGAGCCTGGCTTTTTCTTTTTCTCTTTTCTGTTTTCCTAGTCTGTATTGTATTCATGGCGTCCTCCTATTTCACGTATTGGGCTTTCACTCTCGGGTCAATGAATGCATAGAAAAGATCCATCAGCAAGAGAATCAGGCAGAATAAGACAGCGAGAAAAATAACGGATGCCATGACCAGCGGGATATCCTTCATTCTGATTGCATCGACAATCAGAGTGCCCAGTCCCGGAAGACTGAATACTGATTCGATGACAATGGTACCGCCCAGCATGCCTCCAAACTGGATGCCCAGAGAAGTGATCACCGGCAGAAGGGCATTTTTGAGAGCGTGGTGGAAAATAACTCGTTTTTCACTGGCGCCCTTTGCCCTTGCCGTTCTAATATAATCCTGCCGGATGGTCTCCAGCATCATGGTCCGCGTAATGCGCACGATCAGCGCCGATCCGGTAATGCATAGCGTCAAAGTCGGCAGTACGTAATTTTCCCACGATCCTGTGCCACTGGGCGGCAGCCAGCCCAGCTGCAGAGAAAATACCAGCATCAGCATCAGACCCAGCCAGAAGGATGGAATTCCCGCCATAAAGAGGGCTAAGGTGGTGCTGCATCCATCTATGAAGGAATACTGTTTCACCGCTGACAAGATTCCAATGGGAATGCCGACGATGGCCGCAGAAATGACACTGAGGAAGGCGATGATCACGGTCGTCGGAAACCTTGGAAAGATTTCGTCAAAGACCGGTCTCTGTGTATTGTAGGATACGCCAAAATCTCCGTGCAGTGCATCGACAATATAGTCAAAAAAACGGACTAAAAAGGGATTATTAAATCCGAGTTCTTCATTTAGCTGATTAATTGCCTCCGGCGTGGCCGACTGGCCGAGGATCAATTTCCCCGGTGTTCCCGGTGTCAGAGATAAAATCGTATACACGATAAACATGACACCTAATATCGTCGGTATCAAAAGCAATAATCGCTTCCATACATATTTGGTCATTACAGTTCTCCTCTCGAAAAACGAAGGGCCGAAATGATGATTTTCCGCTTCAGCATCATTCCAGCCCTTTTGTTTAGATTAATTCCAGTGCATATCGTAGACAAACTGAACGGATGGCTCCAGCACATCAATTTTTAGATTTTTATTATATGCGTAGATATTTGTTGGAACATATACCGGAATATAGGCGGCATCTTCACCGATCAGATTAAAAACTTCGGCATATAGTCTCAGACGTTCTTTCTGATCCGTGGTAGCTTTTGCCTGGGTAAAGAGCTTGTCTACTTTCGGATTGCTATAACGGGCAGTATTCATACCGTCAATCTGATCTGAAGTGAAGAGGATGGAATAAGAATCCGCGTCCCGCAGAAGACTGATCTGGCACCATGCGATTTCATAATCACCAAAATCGGTTTCATCATAGAACTTGTTCTGTTCTAAGATTTCAATTTCCACCTCCAGGCCGATTTCAGAAAGACACTGCTGCAGCGCTTCTGCCGCATTCTTGCCATCTCCTTCAGGAATTTTAATCGTACCGATTTCCATCGGTGTTTTGATGCCGGCTTTTTTCAGCAGTTCTCTGGCTTTATCCGGGTCATAGGTATAGGTCTGATTGATTTCATCAGAGTAACCGAATACAGAAGGCGGCAGCATGACGGAGGTAATCTTTGACAGACCATTGGTCTCAACTTCAGCGATGTATTCTCTGTCGATGGCATAATTGATCGCCTGTCTTACAATCGGGTCGTTAAACGGCGCGACTTCATTATTGACTGCAAAATAGTAGAGACTGTTTGCACTCCAGTCGGCTACAGTCAGAGCCGGCTCATTCATCACTTCATCATAGGATGCTCTGGCAAAACTTCCAGCGTCCACATCCCCAGTACGTAAATTTACCGTAGCCGTATTGTCATCGGTGATAATCTGGTAATCCACATCTTTGATTCTCGCCGCACCGCGGTAATAGTCGTCGAATCTGGTCAGCTTGACTTCCACCCCGGCTTTATAGGAGACAAATTTGTATGGACCTGTTCCCACCGGATGATCAGCATAGGATTTCCCCGCGTCTTTTACCGTCTTCTCATTGACAATCATGATGATCTGAATTTTTTCCAGGAAAGACGCATCCACGTCAGTCAGGTGAACCGCAACAGTATTATCGTCGACTGCTTCGGCATAATCCACAGAATCAACATAAGCCGAAGTGTACGGAGATTTCTGCGCCCGCTTGATGGAATAAACTACGTCGCTTGCTTTCAACGCTTCCCCATTGTGGAATTTCACACCCTCTGCCAATTTGAAAGTATAGGTCTTTTCGTCATCCGATACCTTATAGCTTTCCGCAAGGCGTGGCTCCACCTCAAATTCCTCGTTCATATGAATCAGGGAATCGTAGATCTGAAACATAACCGTGTTGGCACTGCTCGTAGATGTGCTGACTGGATCAAAAGTCTTCGGGTCCGATTTGAGACTGATCACAACATCTTCTCTTTCAGAGGCTTTTCCACCGCCGTCTCCAGAGGAACTGCCGTTCTTGCATCCGGCAAAGGCTCCTGCCATACACAGGGCCAGCAATAATACAATGATTTTTTTCACAATTTCAACCTCCTAATTAATTATCACAATTTTTCGTTTTTTTATCTTGATCAAATCATAGCATATCGGTTTGTACTTGGTGTGTACCTAGTTTTCTTTTTTATTGCATTTTTATAGGAACTGTTGTAATTTTTGTGGATTTTGGTAAACTGAATTCATAAGGAAACGCTTTGAGAAAGGGAGAAACATGAACACTGTATTAGTCGTTGACGATGAAAAGAAATTCAGAGAATTGATCAGCCTGTACCTGCGCTCAGAAGGACTCAACGTCCTGGAAGCGGCGGACGGAGCTTCCGCCATAGAAATATTTCAATCTAAAAATCCGGACCTGATCGTCCTTGATGTCATGCTGCCGGATCTGAGCGGATTTGATGTCTGCAAGAAAATACGCCAGACATCAGATGTGCCCATTCTATTTCTTTCCGCTTTAGAGGATGAGGGCTATCATATCGTGGGATATCATGCCGGCGCAGACGACTATCTGGTAAAGCCCTTTCAATCTTCCATCTTTGCCTTAAAAGTAAAGCGGATGTTGTCCAGATCCAGCCATGAGCAGTCTGTTCACACATTGCAGTTTTCTGACATTATTCTTAATTTGGACGCCTATACCTGCACCGTACACGAGAAAGCGGTGGAGCTGACCCCAAAAGAATTCGCCCTGCTCCGTGAACTGATGGAAAATATCGGACGCGTTTTGACAAGAGAATACCTTTTAGAAAAGATCTGGGGCATGGACTATGTGGGCGATATCAGGGCCGTAGATACTTTGATCAAGAAAACACGCAAAAAAATAGGCGACAAGGCGCCTTTGATCAAAACCGTGATTTCTGTAGGCTACAAAATGGAGGATTCCCTATGAAAAAATCCATTACGCTGAAAATATTTACTGTCGTGACCGGGTTATTTCTCTTGATTCTGGTGGTACAGTGGATTTTTGTCAGCAGCTTTTTTGATCGTCTTTACATCAAGAATATCAATGCAAACATCTATTCCAGTCTGGACGAAGTGACCGAGGACTTCCACGAGGCTGGTTCCGAGACATACTACAGGCCCTTTGAGGAGTATTCCTTATCGACCGGCTCTCCTGTTTTAGCTCTTCGCGATGACTTCAAGTTTGCCGATACCGGCTTTTTTAATAAACTGACCGCTCTTCGGGTGCAATGTGAGGATAATGGGAAAATTTATACGATTCCCGTCTTCTACCTGACACAGCTGGATGAAGATGTGCTGCCCTCCATTAAACACGGCACCAAAATCCAGGCCAAATTAGTCCGGGTAGGAAGCAGCGACCTCTATGAACCCCTGCTGCTGACTATAGAAGGCGTCCCCTATTCCAACCGCAGCAGCATGCACCAATACACCGTCTCTAACAGGGACGTCAAAATCATTAAATGCAGTGCCGAAGTTCTTTCCTTCAGAGATTACTCTTCTAACCCTTCTACCCAGAATCAACGGGCAGAACTGATCTATGAACATATCAGGGACTGTCTGATTACCAAAAGCAGTCTGGCAGACTTTATGTCCAAGAAAACAGGAAAATCGGAGGAACTGAACGGTTCTTCTTATTATTTTATTTCCACATCTACAGCAAGGGATGGAAATCACTATTATTTTTTGACCTTGCACAACATCATCGTTACCGGCTATGAAAGCGCCTATCTGGGCGATATCTTCAAGGGTTCTTTTGTTGTTCTCGCCGTTATTTTGATGGCTGGCGCTTACATTTTGGCTCGTCAGATTTCCAAACCGATGCAAAATCTCAATTCTGTGACCGACAAGATCGCCCACCTGGATTTCAGTGAAAAAGCCACCTATGAGGGAAAAGATGAAATCGGCCAGCTTTCCCAAAATATCAATACCATGGCCTCCAGCCTGGAAAGCGCACTGCAGGAACTGAAGACGGCTAATCAAAATCTGGAAATCGCCTCTGAAAATGCAAAAAACAATGAAAAAAGGATGAAAAAACTCCTCGGTGACGTTTCCCATGAATTCAAAACCCCTTTGGCTTTGATCGGCGGTTATGCCGATGTCCTCAGGCGCGGCATCAATGAGCAGGAACCAGATTACTATTTAGATATCATCATGGATGAAACGGCCAACCTGACCGATATGGTCAATGAAGCCATTGAACTGACAAGGATACAATCCGGCTATTGGAGCGTCCATATCGGTGAATACTCATCAAAGGATATCGTGGTTGCTGTTTTAGAGCGTTTTTCCCGCCGACTGGAAAATTTGAGATTTGTTGTAGAGACATGGCTCTGTGACGTCATGGTATCAGCAGATGCCCACCGTATTGATCAGGTTCTTTCCAATTTTATCAGCAATGCCATCAAATATGGAGATGCTCGCCGCCTGCTCTATATCCGCATGGAAGTAAACGACAATAACTTGATCATCTCCGTTGAAAACAGCGGCACTATCAGCGAGGACATCATGGAGAAAATATGGAATCGTGATTTCTCCATCGACGAACATACCCAGGCCCGTCTTCCCAGTCAGGGAATCGGCCTGGATATTGTGAAGAGCATATTAGACGCCCATCATAGCCATTATACAGTATCACAAAAGGAAGACATGGTCTGCTTTTCTTTTACATTGTCTGTGATTCAGTAAGTTGCGTAACCCGACATCTAACCACAGCAAAAAAAAACAGCAAGGCTGCCTGCCTTGCTGCAAAAATAATCATATCATGACGCTGATCAGTTTTGGGTCGTAGCCGATCTTTTTGAGGGCTTTGATGATCTTGTCTTTGTGTTCTGTTCCGAAGGACTCCATGGTGATCTTCAGTTCCACCGCCGCATTTCTGTTGGTGCTGACAAACTGATTGTGATCCAGCCTGATGACATTGCCCTGTGCTTCTGCAATGGTGCTTGCCACCCTCACCAGTTCACCTGGTTTATCAGGCAGCAGTACAGAGATAGTAAAGATTCTGTCTCTCTGAATCAGTCCGTGCTGCACGACAGAGGACATGGTGATGATGTCCATATTGCCGCCACTTAAAATGGACACGACTTTCTTGTCCTTCACCTTCAAGTGCTTTAGGGCCGCCACCGTCAGAAGGCCGGAATTCTCAACTACCATCTTGTGATTCTCTACCATGTCCAGGAAGGCAACGATCAGCTCATCGTCATCCACTGTGATAATTTCGTCGATGTTTTTCTGTAAAAACGGGAAGATCTCGATGCCTGGCGTCTTTACGGCAGTACCATCGGCGATGGTGCTGACACCATCCAGGGTTACAGGCTTTCCCGCCTCGAAGGACGCCTGTAAGCAGGCAGCTCCTGCCGGCTCTACAGCGATGATTTTGATCTTCGGGTTGAGCATCTTAGCCAATGTGGAAACACCTGTCGCCAGACCGCCGCCACCCACCGGCACCAGAATGTAGTCTACCAGCGGCAGTTCTTTGACGATTTCCATGGCAATGGTACCCTGGCCTGTCGCGACCACAGGATCATCAAAAGGATGTATAAATGTGTACCCCTTTTCTTCTGCCAGCTTCTGGGCATGGGCTGCGGATTCGTCGTAGACGTCACCGTAAAGCACAACCTCCGCGCCGTAGCTTTTGGTTCTGTTGACCTTCATCAAAGGTGTCGTCGTCGGCATCACGATTGTCGCCTTGCACCCGTAAGCTTTTGCCGCATAAGCCACACCCTGGGCGTGGTTTCCGGCTGAGGCTGTAATCAGCCCCTTGGCTCTCTCCTCGTCAGTCAGAGTGCTGATCTTGTAATAAGCGCCTCTGAGCTTATATGCGCCAGTCTTCTGCATGTTTTCCGGCTTCAAATATACTTTATTTCCAGTCTGTTCACTGAAATAGTCACTATATAGCAAATTCGTCTCTATGGCAACTTTTTTCACCACCTCGGTGGCTTCTTCAAACGCATCTAAAGTTAACATACTTTTCTTCCTTTCCCTATGTAAATCTTGTCTTCTATTTTACCACAAATTTGCGGAAAAGGATAGTCACTAGCGATACATATACGCAGTCTTTTCAAAGGAATCCATGACTTTCTTGTAGATGGGCAGAAGCTGTCTGCTGGACACCGGTACCCCTCCATAGCCTGTCTCGATACAGACGTAAGGAATGCGGTATTCATTGATGACGTAGTGCTCCAGGTCACCGTAGGTAGCTTTGGTGTAGCTCTCGTCGATCAAATAGTAACCTGTCATCTGCCGGAACATCTTTGCCAGGGCATAACTCTTGGATTTGTAGGATTTGTTCTTGTATCCCCAATAGATGACTTGTCCCATGCTGTGATAGTTGAGGCAGGCCTTCATATTGGTCATGGATTTCATCAGATCGCGAACGGCTTTCGTCTCACTCTCCGAAAACCTGGACGGCCCCGGATAGTTTTCGCTGGCAGGCTTCTTCTGTGGGTGTTTTCCGGCATACATCTTGTAATTATGGTTCAGATCCACGCCTCTGGCATTGGACTTCCAATTGCTGTAGCCGCCTCTCCTCGGCATCTTCTGTACTTTTTTGCGGAGCGCTGCATTTCTGATCGCGCCTGGACCCGACTGGCTGATGGCGATACCGTCAGGGTTGACCATCGGTATGATGTAGACAGCGACTTCATCAAAGAGCTGGCGATAGGTTTTCCCCTTATACTTGCCGCCATAGTTTCGGCAGTAGCGTTCCACCATCATCATCACAACCTGGCAGTTGATGTATTCGCGAGCATGCATTCCCGCCGTGACAAATATCTGCTTCTCCGCCTCTGGATTTCCCAGGCAGAGAGCGTAGATGTTTCTGCCGTCGGCGCTCTCTCCCAGAACCTGGCTGGTCAGCCTGTCCGGATACTTGGCCGTCAGCTCTTCAATGTCCTTCTTCATATCTGTATAGCTGTACTTTTTGTCGCTGCGGCTGACGATGTAGGATGTGGAAGCCGAAACCGGCTGTGAGATTGCCGTCATCATCGTTAGGAAAACAATCAAAATCAATGCAATCCTGCCTTTGCTGGTATTGATCATCTTTCGTCCCCCTTACTGCTCCGGCACCACGGCAAAGAAGATCAAATCCTCATCGCTGTCGTTGATTAGGCTGTGTTCATGGCCTTTAGGACAGTAATGGCACAAACCCTCCTCTACCTCTTCATAACCGCCATCATAAAGAACTTTGCCTCTTCCTTTCAGAATATAGATGATTTCACTGCTGGTATCGTGGGTATGCAGGCCGATTGAGGCTCCAGGTTCCAGTCTTCCGTGCATGATCTTGCATGCAGGGTCTGCAAACATCCTGGACCTGGTCTCCTTTTCCCCGCCTCGAAAATGTGGAATGACTGTTTCTTCAATTTGTTTAAAATCAATTATCATCGCAAGTACCTCTTTCTTAATCTCAGATACTATCAGTGTAAATTCATTGACGGATTTTGTCAAATAGAACTATTAATGAAGCTCTTTACGATAAAGTTACGCTTTTTGGACCCTTGCGGCTAATTTCGCGTAACCGGAGCATTTCCTGACAGGAAAATGAGGGGGTATATCTTATCTGGGTAACTAAATTATACCGATTTATCTACCTGCTTTATGTCAGAGCCTCTGGAAAAGTAATCAAATGTAATATTTTTACTAACATTCGCGGAATTTCGTGCAGGTTTTCGGCAGAATGACTCCAATAACTGACAAAGAGTTACGCAGAGTCCTTGAGATACACCTCAAAAAGCATAACCGCATTGTAAAAAGTTCCTTTAGCATACCCCCATACCCTATATGTCCTATTCCTCCCAAAGTTTAAAACTACAAAGGGGCCGCCTATACAGGCAAGCCCCTTTGTAAGAAACAGATACATTATTTCATCACTTTATTTTTCGCCAGTTTCGTTCTGATCTGTGCAAACGCGATCAGGAAGATAAACGGCAATCCCAATGCGCCGTAGACCGTAAACATGTAATTGGTCAGGAAATCAAATGGAATCAGCATAGTTACGATGGTAACAAAGATTCCTGTTCCAATGGAGATCATCATATACCGCTTCGTCTTTTCCTTTGCAAAGGTTGCCACAAAGGTGAACATGCCCGGTACTGCAGAGGAGTAAATTCCAAGGATGATGACGCCGATAAAAAGCACCGTGAGGAATGGCGACATCTGCTGCGCCAGATATAGTGTCGGTACAAGGACCTTTGAAACACCTTCGATATCACATAAGAATGCTGCTACCATGATGAAAACTGCAAACATATAACCTACATTTCCTACAATCATTCCGGTAATGCCTTCTTTTTTCGTATCGATGGTCTTGGCTGTCGTCGTCAGAAATGGTGCCGCCATCAGAGGCGCCCAAGTTGCAAAATACACACCGCCCATGAACCAGTTATCTCCAATACTTAACAAATCCATGTCCTCTGCCGCCAATGCACCGGCTTTCAGCTTCTCCCAATTGCCAATCAGATAGATTCCGCCAGTTAATAACGATACGATAATTAATAACGGCCCTATGGTTCCGATGATGTCAGCTATGCGGTGCAGGCCGAGCATAACCGTCAAAGTTACGATCGTACCCATGATGATGCTTCCTGCAACCATGGGAAATCCCGTCAGCTGATTGATGGTGGCGCCAAAGCCTGAAATCATGACAGATGGTGCAAACAGGGCATAAACCACTGTCAGCGCTGCCACCAGCTTGCCCAGGTATTTTCCGCAGAAGTAATCGAAAACACCCATGGGATTTTCAAACTGCATGGTTTTCCCCAGCGACATGTAGGACGTGGTCACATAAATGTGAATCGCAATACCGATCAGGATTCCGATGAAGCCCTTCATGCCATAGGCGACAAAGTATTGCATCATATCCTGCCCTGTTGCAAATCCGGATCCAATACAGTAGGAAATCCATACTCCGGCAATTTTTATTACATTTTTCAAACTTACTCTTGGTTGATTCGTATCCATTGCGTTTTCCTCCTCCTTATTTAAGGTTAAAACGACTCGATTAATCTTCTCATTACCGCCGGTGTATGAATTTCCAAGTCAGGAAGATAAACCCTCTCTGTAATTGTGTGATAATCTTTGCCCCACGGTCCGCAGATAATGGACGGGAGTGCGATATATTCCGCCTCTTTCAGCGGGATATCGTAAACCTCTTTCGGCGTGACCATGCTCTTTAGGGCCTCCAGGTCCTCAGTCGGATCCACGCATGATATGTAGCTGTTGTCAGAAAGTCCCATGAAATAAGGTACTACCTCAACGGTAATTCCATATTTCTTCAATTCGCCCTGAACAATATTGATGGTGCCCTCTCTGTCAAAATCTTGAAAGGCGTGATTATTTACTGCCGGCACATAAGGCGCCATCAGACCGTAAACAATCATCGGATCTGTAATCTTGGACTGTTGAATTTCCCATTGCACGATATCGAAGCCCGTCGCCAGCTGGGTAAGAGAGTCTCCTCTGTTGACGATTTCGATTTGCCTCTTGACAAAAGCAGCCTTCTCTTCTTCGTAGTTTTCTACATTTGCCTGGTTATACGCCTGCAGGTCTGCCAGAGACATCACACGCACATTGTGATTGGGGTTCGGATGGTTCGGCTCCATAAAGGTGTATGCCTTGTTGTAGATCTCCACCGCTTCTGCTGCCGATTCCCGGCAGATTTGATCAATGGAGTCGAGAATTTTCAACGCGTTATTGGAATTTGTAAATAGAGTATTCAGATACAAATTCGTATAGAGGGGAACCGAAACGTTATAGAACTTTTTATTGTCCTTCATATAAAGCACTGTCGGCGGCACACATTTCTGGCCGTAATCTTCACTACAAAGATCTGTGTTCAATTCAATACGTCTGACGATATTTGCTGCAATCAGCGATCCATTTAGACCCTGCATCAGATTTCCTACATGAACCAGCTTACTTTTAATGACGACGAAAGGAAGTCCTTTGCCGATGGATCCGTCATAATAAGTGTATTTATCCGGGCTGTCTTTGGACGTCGGTTCTCCGTTGACGAGAAGCTTGTAGTCAAAGCCATATTTTTTCTTCAGTTCCGTGAACAATCCGACACTCTGGAAGATTCCTTCCGCTGCAGTTTCTTCGTCATGGATGCCCACATAAAGAAGATTCAGTTCTGGATTGATGTGCTTTGCAGCGACCTCGAACAGCTGGCAGAGCATGACGGCGGTACCACCCTTCATATCAGCTGTCCCTCTTCCGAACAGCCAGTCCTCTGAATGCAGATCCTTCACCACATCAGGATCGCTCCATTCCATGGTCTTCATTCTTTCTTTCAGCTCATCTGGCCTCAATGCAAATTCTTTCAGCGTATCATAGCAATCGATTTCGACGCAGTCAAAGTGACCTGAGAGAACCAGACACCTGTTGGATGTTCCTTTTCGAAGCGCCCAGGGAATGAGACGCCCCATCCGGTCATTCCCGTCGTAAAGTCCGCAGCAATCGGGATGCTCTTCCCAATAGTCCTGTCCTTTGATGACTTCCAGGATATGTTTTGCCATATCTATTTCCAAGGTAGTGTATGTATCACTTTGTACCGAAACCAGATCCAGCAGTAATTCTTTTGGAGTCCATTCTTTACTCATTTTTTTCGCTTCCCTTCCAATTTACGCCATCAATTCGTTGGCCAGGTCTACAGCAGAAGCTGCATCATAGGAGAATTTTGCGCCGATTTTTTCTCCAAAGTCCGCTGTGACAGGTGCTCCTCCGATCATGATCTTCACATCAGCATACTTAGGATCAGCCTTTATTGCCGCAGCTACTTCATCCATCACTGTCATCGTCGTGGTCAGCATGGCGGACATTCCTACACAGTCAGCCTGGGTCTCGTCGAGCGCGCCCAGGAATCTTTCTGGGGTGACATCGATTCCAAGGTCGATCACCTCATACCCTGCGCCTTCCAACATCATGCCCACAATCTTCTTTCCGATGTCATGCAAGTCGCCTTTTACTGTGCCTATGATGATTTTTCCTTTCATTTCTCGGGTTTCGCCAACCATGAGCGGCTTCAGAATATCATTTCCCGCCTGCATGGCATTTGCAGCCATCAATACTTCCGGTACAAACATCTCTCCAGTCTTAAACAGTTTTCCGACCTCGTCCATTCCCGGTACCAGGCCCTGTTCCAAGACATCCAGCGGCTTTGTACCTTCTGCCAACGCCTTTTCTACCAATTCACAAACAACCTCATCATCGCCCTCTAAAACTGCGTTTCCAATCTTTTCTAATAACATTTGTCTCCTCCTTTTAATACTCGATCGCCAACTCTTTCGCTCTGTCTTTGATGATTTCGTCAAAGACTTTGGCAGTACGCTCGTCGATATAACTGTACTCCTCTTCCTCAATGATCGTCTTTACTGCATTGTCCAACTTCTCGTTCAGGCTGAGGCCGCCTTCGCTTTCCCATGCCAGATACTGTTTTCGGTTGAAGAACTTAGGGTAGAATACCTCATTTCTGAAGTTCTTTGCCGTATGCTTCTGTGATACATAGGCGCCGCCGTAGCTCACCTTGTCGATCAGGTCAATGGCGAGGGACTCTTCATCATAGTTGATTCCCTGAACGAATCGCTTTGCAAAACTGATCTGTTCATCCACCAATAGAATCATGGACAGATTTCCGATGGCGCCGACTCCGGTATAGGCATTGTCGTGAACCAGATTTTCTCCAGAAAGTGCCGCGCACATGATGCTGTACATTGCCTCTGTACCGGCCTGAGCGTCAACCTCCAGGGCGTCGGTACAGCCTGATGTCCCATATACAGGCAGATCATAATATTTTGCCAGATCCGCCATTACAGCGTGCACCATGCCCAGTTCCGGTCCGCCGTAAACATTCATGGTGGTCATCATATCCATGGCTCCGAAGATGTAACCGTAAATAAATGGAGCGCCTTTCTTGACTAACTGATGGAGGACTAAGCCGGCTAAGCACTCTGCATTACTGCATACGATGGAGCCGGATAATGTAACGGGAGAGGTTCCCCCCGACACACCGCCTGATGCATAAGTCGTCGGGATCCCATACTCGGCACAGAGCATCAGCTTCTGGATTGCCTCCTCACTGTTCATCAACGGGGAAACCGGCTCATTGTAAAGCATCAATGTCGGATTCCGTCTCAGCTCATCGTAACCGCCTGCCATCTCAGCACACATGTCGATCAAAGCCATTAAATTCCCTTTGTCCGTCGCCGTGCAGAGATTCGGTTTACTGCAGTAGGTTCTCATGGTTTTCAGAGTAATCATGTCGTGAAGATGCTGCGGGATATCCTGGGCCAGCCCCTGGTTTGATACATAAGCAAAATTATCTGCTTTGTCCACCACTTTTGCAATGTTTTCTACGTCTTTCAGCATCGTCGGCCTGACTTCCTTTGTATATGGATCCATATGAGTAGGAAGATCTGTGCCGGTTCCAAAATACACATTGTTTCTTTCCAGGAACAGGCTTCTCTTGCCTTGTGGATTTGCAACGACGATTCTGGATGGTGCAGATTGGATGGCCGCTTTTACCATAGCCGCCGGTATTCTGACCACCTTTTCATCAAAGTCCACATAGGCGCCGCCTTCTGCCAGAATTTTCAGCGCAGTTTCTTCATAAATTTTCACTCCTGTCCGCTCCAGCACCTCTAAGCTTGCATTGTGAAGACGTGTCAGCTGTTCATAAGAACACATCTTAAAATCGTGAGTGAAATTTCCCGTTTGATTTACATACATATTTTCAATCTCCTTTCGTGTGTGAAATCTATTTTTTTATTTGTGGTTAAGTGAAATAATATGATTCGTGTTCTTCTATGATGGCGTCAAATTTTGCCTCTAATTCGTCCGAAATAAAAGTCGGTACATCCCCTTCGATGATTTCTTTTGCTTTGGCCGTCAACTGATCAGGAATATTCGGACAGCCGTCTGCAATCCACGCCACATTTCTTTTGCGGTTGAGAAATTCTGGTAAATAGAATTCCTTTCTGAACTTTCTCGCGGTTTCCTTTGTCTGCAGATAATTGCCGCCGATACCGATTTTCTTAATCAGATCGTAACCGATGCTTTCCTCTGTAATCTCTATATCCTGCGCATAACGCTTCGCAAAAGTCAGTAACTCATTGGCCGCAAGAATCGATTGCAGACAGCCCATTTGGCCGATTCCCATATAGCCGTTGTCATGGACAAAGTTTTGTCTGCCGTAAATGGCGGTCATCATGCTGTAGATCATTTCCGCGCCCATCTGAAAATCGATCTGGTTTGCGTCCGTAGCGCCGGAAATGCCGAAAGTCGGTAACTGATAAAATCTGCCCATTTCACCAACAAAGGAATTCATGAGCCCGTACTCTGGTCCGCCGTACATGCATACTGTGGTTTTCATATCCATGATGGAAGCTTCTATTCCATACATGAATGGCGCCCCCGGCGCTTTCAGCTGGTGAATCACCAGCCCCATCAGACACTCCGCACTGCCCACTGCCAAAGTGCCTGCCAGCGTCACGGGACCGGTAGCACCTGCGGTGATACCTGCCGTATAAGTAACTGGGATGCCGTACTCCGCACAGAGAAGCAATTTTCCCAAAGACTCCTCAGAATGCTGCAAAGGGGAAATCGGTTCCGCGTAGTGCACAAATGTCGGTTTCGCCTTTAATTGTTCATAACCTCCGGCCTGGGCCGCCGCCATATCGATAATGCCCTGCAGACTATAAGGATCTGTAGCCAGAGTGAGGATTGGTTTGCTGCAATACTTGCGCATGGCTTTATAATGGTGTACATCTGCTGTCCTTGGATTTTTATCATTAGCCAGAGCATAGGGAGCCAGCCAGTCTATGGATTTACAATGCTCAGCAATCTTTGCAGCGTTTTCACAGTCCTCCAGCCTGCCTGGCCTGATCTCACCTGAATATAGGTCAATAAATTCCGGCATATCCGTTCCTGTTCCGAAGGTGACCACATTGGGTGCAAGGCAGAACGCCTCTGATCCATCGACGTTATAGATAGAATACTTTGATGGGGCACTTCTCAGCGCCTCATCTACCATACGTTCCGGAACCTTTACTAAATTTCCATCAACTACAGCGCCAGCATCCTGAAGAAGACTTCTGGCCTCCTGATGGAATACATGCATACCTATTTCCGAAAGAATCTTGATTGAGGTTTTATGTATCATCTGTTTTTCCTCGTCACTCCATCTTTCAAACCTGCCTATGGCACTGTCTGCATCAAACTTTATCATAAGTGTGCCTCCTTTGTTATTTTAACTTCCATTTTTTGATTCGACATTTTTTGAATCATCGAATCTTTAAGTTGTGAATATTCTACCACTTTGGCAGTACAAAGTCAACGCGATATCAGATTTGCCGAAATATTTTCACAATTTCACTCTATCTATATTTATGCAGCCTGATAGTCTCTCACCTGCACATAAAATAAGTGCAATTTAAGCCATTTCAGACGTTAAATTGCACTTATTTTTGTCCTATACTAATTTTTACGATTCCTTGAAATAACGAACTAGCTGCTCCCCTAACTGCACTAAGGCTTCTTGATTGACTTCATAATAAACGAACTTTTTGATCGCCTTATTTGTTAATAGTCCTGCCGCCTTCATCACTTTGAGATGTGTAGACACGGTACTTGGCGCCATTCCCAGCATTCCCGCCAGATATTGAGTGGTTGCAGGCGCTCCCCACAATATCTTTGCTATTTTCAGTCTCGTATCATCACCCAGAGCCTTGAATATTTTGCATAGTTCCTTCCCCTGCTGCCCTACATATTTCGAATCCATTAAATTCAAATTATAGTAAATCACCAGCGATTCGTCAAAGGTGTCTATCAGTAACTCTTCTCCTGAAAAGGTGGATGGGAAAACATGAACTTTTTTCACATGATCCAAGTCTATCATATAGGGAACATCCTTTTGAATAAAGATTGTTCCTTTCGATACCTTTATGCTGCTGTGTACATTGGCGATATATTGCGTTACATCGCCCAAAAGGCCGCATTCGTAATTTGCAGAATCGATTGTCTTATCCAGGCTCAGTTCTATGTCACGCCAAACAGACTGAAAAACATCGTTCCAATAGATTGTCAGCAAATCTCGCAAATCGTCCTTCAATTCTTTTATATTTTTAATAAATATCCTCACGTCTTTCTGGGCGATGTATTGTCCTATTGTCTTGATATCTTTTGATGACATCGTATCTGGGTTTTCAAGCCATCGAACCGCATCACTGCGTTCGTATCCCAAAGCCGGCATGCCCAGGAAGATATTCAAGTAAGTGACCAGATCGATCTTGTCGTATTCTTTCATTGCCGCCTCAAAAGTCAGATAGGTCTCGCCAGTCTCTTCGTAATGCATACAAGATATGTAGGTTGCGATATCCATGATCAGAAGCCATCCTGCATAGCTTTCTCCGTACTTCCATAAGCTATATTTGACACCTGGATCCAGGTTATCTAATTTCTCTTCCAGGTTTTTTAAACTGTGAAGTTTTTCACTCTTTTCGGCATATAAGCTGTGCAGGCTTGCAATCGTTTCTACAAGTTCCGATTTGTGAAAAATAACGGTTCGCACCCCGTCGTAAAAACTGTTTTTGATCTTAGCTGAAATCATAATAACCTCTCCCTTTTACTTTTATCCTTAAAATCCCGCCGATATTTACCAGGCGTTTCCTTATAATGCAGTTTAAAAGCTCTGATGTAGTAACTCTGACTGGCAAATCCACAGCGTTTTGCAACCTGTTCTAATGGCAGATCAGTCGTTTTCAATAATTTGACACTTTGATTCAATCTAATCATATTCAGGTACTGCGAAAAGGTCATGGATGTTTCTTTTTTGAATAGAGAAGACAAATAGGAAGTGTTGACATGAACCTGATCTGCTATTCCTTTTAACTCGATATCATCTGCATAGTGTTCTTCCAGATACAAAATCGTCTCTTCAATGACATGGGACGATCCTTTGTATTGCGGATGGCGATCGTCATCATCTGTCATAAACGCGGCAATTTTCCTGCATATATCGTGAACTTTCTCGGCCGTTGCCGCACCCTTAAGTTCACTTAACAGGGTTTCATAACCTTCTGTAAAGACATAATTTTGCAGCGTCTGCTTTGGTAAAGAAGCAATGTAGTCTGACAGGTACACTTTGATCAGATTTAATTTCCCCCCGTTTGCGATATAGGCATGTTGAAAGATAATATCCATCGCTGCCACGGCACTTGACAAGTCTCGCTTTTGAAGGGACTGCAGCAGGTCATCGATAGCCGCATCTCCTGAGGGCTGACTGTTCTCCATCAAATTATGGGCGAAGATACAATCACAAAACACCTCATAGATGCACGAAACTTCCAAAGTAGTCCTGATCGGGTTTGCTTCAATGATTTCGAGAAGCTCATTGATGTGAGTCCTATAATCCGGCAGATTTTCAAAAATATGTTTCAGAGCATTTTCTCGATTTTTTCCCATTATGATTGGTCCTGCAATCATGGTTCCCTTCAGAGAATTTTCTATCTTCACCGGATATGCAATTTGCGTCAGTCTGGATGCGCACATGAAGACATATGGTTCGTTGAGACTTTCTGCTGTTGCAATGGCATCCTTCAGGTTCTCATTGCATTGATTGTTTCGAATATCATGGGCCAGAAACATGGTGCAAATTTTAAGTTCCGGCCGGCATTCCCATAAAATATTCATATTGTTATCATATAGCGTAACAGGAACATTTGCAGTATAAGCAAAGGCTTTCATTTCTCTTAAAAGCCTCTGTTCTCTAATATCATTATGATTGCCTTGGGGTCTATATCCAGTCATGACAGCCTCATTCTTAACATGTCTATAATTCGTTATTAGGCAAAATATCGAATAAGATTTATATTTCTAGTCTATCACAAAAAAAGTGCTCCTGCAATTATCAATCTCTCAGAGAAGCAATCCAGGTTTCGATTGCTTCTGCCAATATGAATTGCTGCTTTAAAACAGCCATGCCTGTTTCTGGGATTTCCGTCAGCCCTTCTTTTCTGTTGATGTTTTCTTCGATATATGATTTTAACGTTTTAACGTTATCCTCAATATGATCCAGGCACGTCCCTTGCTCCTCTGGAGGCAGGCTGGTCAGATTGACGATGACAGCGTTAAAGTCCAAAAAAATACGAATAGGCTTGGATGCGATTTCCAGCATCAGTCGCTGAAATTCTTTATCCCCGGCATCTGTCAATGAATAGACGGCCTTCTCTGCCATCTTTCCTTCTTTGATATCACTTTTGATGTATCCCTTGCCCTCCAGTTGAATCACCTTCTTGTAAATCGAAGGGGTACTGATCTTCACCCACTTAGAGATATTTCGATATTCCACCAATTTTTGAATGTCATATGCACTCAAAGCTTCTTTTTTCAATATTCCCAGCACAATCAAATCAATCGTTGCCATCACAGCCTCCTTTTTCCCTCTTGACATCTACTATAATTTATAGTAGTATATGCCACATGATTCCGTTACTATAAACTATAGTAATATAAATTACACCTCATGTCAATAGGAAGGAGTTTTACTATGAATGAACAAAAGAAAAAAATGGAGTTGCTGGGCAGTGCCCCCATATCAAAGGCTTTGCTGGCAATGGGAGTGCCAACCATGATCGGAATGCTTGTCAACGCACTATATAATCTGGCTGACACTTACTTTGTGGGGGGATTAGGTACCGATCAAATGGGAGCAGTCACCGTAGCCTTCCCCCTGGGGCAGGTTATCGTAGGATTAGGACTATTATTTGGGAACGGCGCTGCAGCTTATCTTTCCAGGCTCCTTGGACGCGGAGATCACGAGACTGCGGACAAAGCAGCCAGCACTGCCATTTACTGCAGTATTGTCGTTGGAGCCATCATCATTCTCGGTTCCATTATCTTTTTAAATCCCATCCTGAAGGGGATCGGTGCCATAAACAGCGTCATGCCTTATGCCACCGCTTATACGCGCATCTATATCATTTTCTCTATTTTTAATGTCTTCAATGTTACTATGAATAATATCGTCTCCAGTGAAGGCGCCGCGAAAACAGCCATGTGCGCATTGATGACAGGCGCAATATTAAACGTACTGCTGGACCCGTTGTTTATCTATGTGCTGGACTTCGGTGTAGCTGGTGCAGCCATTGCCACTGCTATCTCACAGATTGTTTCCACCATAATCTATATCATTTATATTCTGCGAAAGAAAAGCATTTTCAGCTTTCACATCAAAGAGTGCTGTTTTTCAAGAGAAATCATGTCTGAAATACTAAAAATCGGAATCCCTACACTGCTCTTTCAGCTTTTAACCAGTCTTTCCATCAGTATGATCAACGATGCAGCAAAAGAATTCGGCAGTTCTGCTCTAGCCGCCATGGGACCCGTGACAAAGATCATGTCTATGGGTACTCTGATCGTGTTTGGATTTTTAAAAGGATTTCAGCCCATCGCCGGTTTCAGCTATGGCGCAAAAAAAATCGACCGCCTGCAGGAAGCGATCAAAACTTCGATATTGTGGTCAACAGCGTTTTGCGTAATCTACGGTCTCCTCGCAGCAGTCTTCTCCAAAGAAATCATGTCCATGTTTACAGAAGAAGACCGGGAGATGATCGCCATCGGCTCTGCTGCCCTGCGTGCAAATGGCCTTTCTTTCATTCTGTTCGGCTTCTACACGGTCTATTCTTTCCTCTTCCTCGTCATGGGAAAGGCAAAGGAAGGCTGTATTCTAGGAGCCTGCAGACAGGGAATCTGTTTTGTGCCTGTCATCCTCATCTTACCGGTGTTCTGGAGTCTGAACGGCGTTCTGTACGCCCAGCCTGTCGCTGACGTGCTCACTGCTGCGGTAACTGCGCTGATGGCGACGCGGCTTCATAAAGAACTGCACCCAGCCAGGACAAGTTCTCATGAGTAAAACGGCGCTTTTGTCAAAAAATCACTCCTGTAACGCCGGATTCTTTCATCAGATTGGTCAAATCTCATACATTGTATTCACAATACCTAGCTATGCGATTTATATTTTTACCTTGTTTAGCCTCATATTATACATTTTTTACATGAAAACAGGCGAAAAACGGCGTCCAACCGCTTTTTTTCAGTATTTGCGCCGTTTCGTTCCGTTTTGTAATTCTTTTAAAGTTGCCTTTCTAAATTTGCTAAATGATAAGGCAAAACAAAGAGCTGTCAGTACTAATCATCAGTATTGACAGCTCTAAAAAATCTTTTAAATTAATCTTCTTCGCCGTAGAGTTCTTCCAATCAGACTTCGCCAAGGCTCGTCTTCTCGGGAACTCCTGACGGGGGCCTGCCAGTAATTCTCTTTCGCTCTCAAAATGCTTGCAGCATTTGATCGCTCAGACAATTATATTAGTCCTCCTTCATCACAGCGCCTTTGCTGGACGGTGCAACCATCTTGGAATATCTGTACAACCAGCCGCTCTTCACGTTCGGCTCGCGAGGTACATAAGTCTCGCGTCTCTTTGCAAATTCTTCGTCAGAAACCTTGGCGTTGATCTTTGCCCCTGGGATATCGATTTCGATGATATCTCCCTCCTGGAGCAAGCCGATGTTTCCGCCGCTGGCGGCTTCTGGGCAGACGTGCCCGATGGAGGCTCCACGGCTGGCGCCGCTGAAACGTCCGTCTGTAATCAGGGCAACAGTCTTGTCGAGCTGCATCCCTGCCAAAGCACTGGTCGGGTTGAGCATCTCTCTCATGCCGGGACCACCCTTCGGTCCTTCGTAGCGAATGACAACGACGTCTCCATCTACAATCTTTCCTTTGTAGATGGCGTCAATGGCGTCTTCCTCGCAATCGAAGACTCTTGCTGGACCAGTGTGAGTCAACATCTCAGGAGCTACTGCGCTTCTCTTGACGACACAGCCCTCCTGGGCGATGTTCCCCCACATGATGGCAAGGCCGCCTGTTTCGCTGTAAGGATCTTCAACGCTTCTGATGGCGCCGGAATCTTTGATATATTTTCCCTCGATATTTTCGCCTACAGTTCTGCCGTTAGCCGTAATCAAGGATGTGTCGATCAGTCCTTTTTTGGATAGCTCCGCGATGACTGCCTGCACACCGCCTGCGTTGTTCAGGTCGTGCATGTGGGTGCCGCCTGCTGGTGCCAGATGACACAGGTTCGGCGTCTTCGCGCTCATCTCGTTGAACAGCTCCAGATTCAGTTCCACGCCAGCTTCGTGGGCGATAGCGAGGAGGTGCAATACACTGTTGGAGGAGCATCCCAAAGCCATATCACAGGCAAGGGCATTTCTGATGGATTTTTCGTTGATGATGTCTCTGGCTTTGATGTCCTTTTCCACCAGATTCATGATGGCCATGCCTGCGTGCTTTGCAAGCATGATTCTGCCGCTATGTACCGCCGGAATCGTTCCGTTTCCAGGAAGTCCGATACCGATGGCCTCACAGAGACAGTTCATGCTGTTGGCGGTATACATGCCGGAGCAGGAGCCGCAGCCCGGGCAAGTGTTCTGCTCAAATTCTTCCAGACCGGCATCGTCGATGATCTCTGCTTTACGTGCGCCGACTGCTTCGAACATCTTCGAAAGAGATGTCTCTACGCCGTCAACCAGGCCGCTCATCATCGGTCCGCCAGAGCATACAACCGTCGGGATGTTCAGTCTCACTGCCCCCATCACCATGCCCGGCACAATCTTATCACAGTTAGGAACCAATACCAGTCCATCAAATTGATGAGCCATGGCCATGGTTTCCACGCTGTCTGCAATCAGCTCTCTGCTCGCCAGAGAATATTTCATGCCGATATGGCCCATGGCGATGCCGTCACAGACACCGATGGCTGGAACCATGATCGGCGTGCCGCCTGCCATCCTGACGCCAGCCTTGACGGCTTCTGTAATCTTGTCCAGATTGATATGGCCCGGCACGATTTCACTGTGGGCCGATACGACACCGATCAGCGGTCTTTCTAATTCTTCCTTTGTGTAACCCATAGCATAAAAAAGGCTACGCATCGGAGCCTTTTCTATACCTTTGGTTACGTTATCACTTCGTTTTGACATAATAACATAAACCTCTTCTTATTAATTTCAAACTATTTCTTTAACCAACTCATCATATCTCTCAGTTCCTGTCCAACCTTGCAGAGAAGATGTGCAGCTTCTTTCTTTCTGGTAGCAAGGAATCTTGCTTTTCCGCCTGCGTTGAATTCCTGAACGAATTCGCTGGCAAACGTGCCATCCTGGATTTCTTCCAGAACCTTCTTCATTTCTTTTCTGGTATCTTCTGTGATGATTCTGGTACCAGTTCTATAATCGCCGTATTCAGCAGTGTTGGAGATGGAGTATCTCATCTTGTCGAAACCACCTGTGTTGATCAGGTCTACGATCAGCTTCATCTCGTGGATACATTCGAAGTATGCCATTTCCGGTTCATATCCTGCTTCCACCAATGTGTCAAAGCCGGCTTTCATCAGTTCTGTTACGCCGCCGCAGAGAACTGCCTGTTCGCCGAACAAATCTGTTTCTGTCTCTTCTTTAAATGTCGTCTCCAGGATACCTGCTCTGCCAGCGCCGATACCGGAAGCATAGGCAAGCGCATAATCCTTTGCTTTGCCGGATGCATCCTGATAAACTGCGATCAGAGAAGGAACGCCTTTTCCTTCAACATACTGGCTTCTAACTGTATGACCAGGTCCCTTTGGCGCAACCATGATGACATCGATGTCTTTCTGCGGCTGGATCTGCTGATAATGGATGTTGAAGCCGTGGGCAAACATCAATACGTTGCCTTCCTTCATGTGCTTCTCTACCTGTTCTTTGTAAATCTTTGCCTGCAGTTCGTCCGGTGTCAGCATCATTACCAGATCGCCGGCTTCCGCTGCTTCTTCGATGCCCATAACTTTGAGACCAGCCGCTTCAGCCTTTGCAGCATGTGCGGAACCTGGTCTGAGTCCGACGACAACGTTGACGCCGCTTTCGTGAAGGTTCATGGCATGAGCATGGCCCTGGCTTCCAAATCCAAGAATGGCAACGGTCTTACCGTCCAATAATCCTAAATTACAATCCTGGTCATAATACTTCTTAATCATTTTTATCAATCTCCTTTTTAATAAATAATCGTTATAAAAAACGCGGAAATGACGGAATCAAAGATTCCTATTTCCACATGTCGCCCACAAGGGGGCGACTCTTCGCAAGGTACGTTCTTTGCCTTTTCGCCCCAGCTTTAGCTGGCTCGAGCGAAACGGACAGCGAAAGGCGCGTTAGCGACTGGAGGAGTGAGCAAAGCGAACGATGAAACATACAGAAATCTGTCCTTCGGACGATATTTCCTATGTTATAAGTAATCGTTTTTGTTTTTTACGACTTTGCTTTCGATTCCTGTAATACCCGTTCTGCACACCTCAGAAATCTCATAGTCTTTTATGACATCCATGAAGCCGTCAATTTTTTCAGGTGTTCCAGTCAATTCGATAATCATGCTGTCCGTAGAAAGATCCACAATTTTGCCTCTGTAGACGTCGACAATATCCTTGATCGTCGACAGTTCAGCTGGCGTAGCATTGACCTTCAGCAGCAGTAATTCTCGGTAAAGGCTGTTTTCTCTGTTCAATATGTAGATACTCTTTACGACTTCCAGCTTTTCTGTCTGGGTGATAATCTGCTGCATGGACTGCTCTGTCGCGTTAAAAACGATGGTGATCCTTGAAAGCGTGGGATCATTGGTAGCCGATACAGTCAGAGAATCAATATTGAAACCTCTTCTTCCAAAGAGACTGACTACTCTCGTCAGTACATTTGCCTGGTTAAGGACAAGAACGCTGACGATTTCTTTTTTCAGTGGTTTATACATGCTTCGCGTCCTCCTTCCTAATCGATAATCATATCTTCGACGGTCTTTCCTCCCGGAATCATCGGAAGTACCCGTTCTTCTCTCGAGATCAGACAGTCAATCCAGACTGGTCCATCGGACTGCAGCGCTTTTTCCATCGCCGCCTCAAACTGCTCCACGGTTTCTGCTCTGTAGCCTTTTGCGCCAAAAGCTTCTGCCAGCTTGACAAAATCGGTCTTTCTCTCAGGCGTTGTATTGGAATACCTGTTCTCATAAAATATAGTCTGCCATTGGTAAACCATTCCCAGAACTCGGTTGTTCATAATAACTGTGATGACCGGCAGGTTCTCACTGACCGCAGTACAAGCCTCATTGAGATTCATATGAAAAGAGCCGTCACCTGTGATATGAATGACTCTGTCCTTGGGACATCCCATTTGTGCGCCAATGGCCGCACCGTAGCCGAATCCCATGGTGCCCAGGCCTCCGCTGGTAATGAACTTCTTGGCTTTGTTATGTTTGAGATATTGGGCTGCCCACATTTGGTGTTGTCCAACATCAGTAACATAAATCGTATCTTCATCGGTCATATCACAAATGGTAGATAGGACTTCCTGTGGATGAAGTTTGCAATCCGGCGACTTGACAATCCGCTCTTTCTTCTTCCAGCCCACAACACGTTCATGCCATTCTGTGTGATTCTGTTCCTCTATATATGGCAGCGCCCTGGTAATGAATTCCTTGATATCACCGACACAGCACTTGTCAACCATGACGTTCTTGTTGATTTCGCTGCGGTCTATGTCGATCTGTACGATCTTTGCCCGCTTTGCAAATTTATCTGGATTCAGTGCGACTCTGTCGCTGAATCTAGCGCCAAATGCGATGACCAAATCAGCCTGGTCGATGGCTCTGTTGGCGGCTACGCTGCCATGCATGCCGATCAGACCCAGGTTAAGGTCACTGTCGTATCCTACAACGCCTGCTGCCATCAAAGTATAGGTGGCTGGAATGTCCGCCTTCTCCAGCAATGCAGTCAGTTCCTTACAGGAGTCCGATGCTACGACGCCTCCTCCGATATAAGCGACCGGCTTCTCTGCAGCATTAATCAGCTTAACGATTGCCGCGATGTCGTCTCGCTCCATGACGGGGCGTGGTTTCAGTTCTAACGGCGGTTTTGATGTATATTCAATGCTCGCGGAAGTTACGTCCTTGGTAATGTCCACGAGGACAGGACCCTTTCTCCCGCTATTTGCAATCTTAAACGCCTCTCTGAGGGCCGGTTCAAGATCTTCTATTCTATTTACAAAGTAATTGTGCTTTGTAATCGGCAGTGTGACTCCCGTGATACAAATTTCCTGAAACGTATCGCGACCGATCAGGGAATCAGGCACGTTGGCCGTAATAGCGACCATTGGAATGCTATCCATGAATGCCGTCGCGATACCGGTTACCAGATTGGTAGCACCTGGACCGCTGGTAGAAAAGACCACGCCGGTTTTCCCCGTGGCTCTTGCGTACCCGTCGGCAGCATGTGCAGCACCCTGTTCATGCGCAGTGAGAACATGCTTAATCCTATCGCTGTATTTGTATAGTTCGTCATAGATATTCAGAGCCGTTCCTCCTGGATATCCAAAGACAGTGTCAACGCCATGATCAAGCAATACTTCTGCCACTACTTGTGATCCTGTCATTTTCATACTCTCTCTCCTTTTCTCTAGCATTAAACGGGCTAACCTCCGTAGCCCATATATCTATTATAGTCTTCGCACTATAAAAGTCAACTCTTTTTGTTATTTGTTCACAAAAAAATGCACCAATAATTAAGATTGAACACAAATTTAGGTTGACATCGAGCTCTTCTTCATTTATATTATTATCATAGCATAAATTTAAAAAGTTGCAATGACGGGAATAAATTATATGCAAAGGTTTTACAGAGAGCGGCCGATTGGTGGAAGATCGCAAACCTTTATATAATGTCTCACCCCTGAGCGACTAAAACGAGAGGGCATATAATTAGATTATGTCAAAAAGAGTGGTACCGCGGAAGCAATCAATAAGAATTGTGTTTTCGTCTCTTTAGTGATTTAGTAAAAATCGCCGAAGAGACGATTTTCTTGTCACTCAAAATGATCATTATATGAAATGCGGAGGTTACAGCAATGAAAAATTACGACAAGTACAGGGTAGGTTATTTTAATCCCCCTATGGCTGAAATGGAATGGCCAAAGAAAAATCACATCGAAAAAGCGCCCAGATGGTGCAGCGTAGATCTGCGCGACGGTAATCAGGCGCTGATTGTACCCATGAGTTTAGAAGAAAAGTTGGAATTCTTTCAATTCCTGGTTTTCATAGGATTTAAAGAAATTGAAGTCGGCTTTCCAGCCGCGTCAGAAACAGAATACGAATTCTTAAGAAGATTAATCGAAGACGACATGATTCCTGACGATGTAACCGTTCAGGTTTTGACACAGTCGAGAAAACACATCATAGATAAAACATTTGAGTCACTGAAAGGTGCTAAGCGAGCAGTCGTACATTTATACAACTCCACTTCTTTTGCGCAGAGACAGCAGGTGTTCAGAGCCTCTGAAGAAGAAATCATCCAGATTGCAAAAGACGGCGCTATATTAATGAAGGAATATGCTCAGAAATTTCCTGAGACACAGTTCCAATTTGAATATTCCCCAGAAAGCTTCACTGGAACAGAGATGGAATTTGCAAAAGATATATGTAACGAAGTAATAGATATCTGGCAGCCGACGCCTGATAACAAGGTGATCATCAACTTGCCGGCTACCGTAGAGATGTCCATGCCCCATGTCTTCGCAAATCAAATCGAATACATGTGTAAGCATCTTCATAGCAGAGAGAACGTCGTCGTTTCCCTCCATCCTCATAACGACAGAGGCACCGGCGTGGCCGATGCAGAGTTAGGACTTTTGGCCGGCGGCGACAGAATTGAAGGAACCCTCTTTGGAAACGGTGAAAGAACGGGAAACGTCGACATTGTGACTTTAGCCATGAATATGTTCACCCACGGCGTCGATCCTGAGCTGGACTTTACCAATATGCCGCAGGCTGTTGAGATATACGAAAAATATACCGGTATGAAGGTCAATCCTCGTCAGCCTTATGCGGGCGACCTGGTATTTGCAGCATTCTCCGGTTCTCATCAGGACGCTATCGCCAAGGGTATGAAATGGAGAGAAGAGATGGATCCGTCCAGATGGACCGTGCCTTATCTCCCGATCGACCCTCACGATGTGGGCAGAGAATATGAAGGCGACGTCATCAGGATTAACAGTCAGTCCGGCAAGGGCGGCATCGCATACATCATTGAACGCGACTATGGGTACGTGATTCCAAAGGCCATGAGAGCAGAAGTAGGATATATGATGAAGGATATTTCCGATAAGCGTCATGAGGAGCTTTCCCCTGCCGAAATCTTTACGGCCTTTGAAGAAGAGTATATCAACGATTTTACTCCAATCGATATCACTGAAGCTATGTTCAGCCATTTTTCTTCGACAAAATCGGAAGAAGCCAACAGCGTGGGCGTGAGAATGAGAGTAGTCATCGACGGAGAACCCTTCAATCTGGAGGCGGAAGGAAACGGACGTCTTGACGCAGTCAGCAACGCCCTGAAAAAGACGCAGTACCACTTTGACTATAAATTCATCACCTATTCAGAGCACGCTATCGGTTCTGACTCCAACTCCAAGGCCGCCGCTTATGTCTGCATCGCTGACAAAGCCGGTAACCAGTACTGGGGTATCGGAACCCATGCCGACATCATCCTGGCATCAGTCAATGCTCTCGTCAGCGCACTGAACAGAATGAACAAAAAAATACATTTCGTAAAATAGAAAATAAGAAGAAGTTTCCTGCAATTTGTTTCCCAAATTGAGGGGGCTTCATTAGGAGGTAAAAAATTATGGGAATGACAATGACACAAAAGATTTTGGCCGCACACGCCGGCCTTGATAATGTAGTGCCCGGACAATTAATCACTGCCAAAGTGGATATGCTTCTTGCCAACGACATTTCCGGCTCCGTATCCGTCAACGTATTTGACGATGCAGGCTTTGAGGAAGTCTTTGACAAGAGCAAAATCGCGCTAGTCATGGATCACTTTACACCCAATAAAGATATTAAAAGTGCAGAACAGTGTGTAACATGCAGAACTTTTGCAAAGAGATTTGATATCGACCATTATTATGATGTGGGAACCATGGGCATTGAACACGCTCTCCTGCCAGAGAAAGGCCTGGTAGCAGCCGGGGAAATCATCGTAGGCGCAGATTCTCACACCTGCACCTATGGTGCCTTAGGCGCTTTCTCCACAGGCGTAGGTTCTACTGATCTGGCTGCCTCAATGGCTACAGGACAGACCTGGTTCAAAGTGCCAAGCGCCCTGAAGTTTAACCTTACGGGAGAATTGCAAGAGGATGTCAGTGGTAAGGACGTGATTCTCCACATTATCGGCATGATCGGTGTAGACGGTGCTCTTTACAAATCCATGGAGTTCACTGGACCCGGCGTCGCTTCCCTGTCCATAGATGACAGATTCACAATCTGCAACATGGCTATCGAGGCTGGCGGCAAAAACGGCATCTTCCCGGTAGACAAGACTACGAAAGATTACATGGAAGGCCGGGTAGACAGAGAGTATACCATCTATGAAGCTGATTCAGACGCAGAATACGATCAGGTTTACGATATTGATCTCAGTACTCTCAAACCGACTGTCGCCTTCCCACATCTGCCAGGAAACAGCAGAACCATAGACAAGGTCGGCGATGTACCTATTCAGCAGTCGGTTATCGGCTCCTGCACCAACGGACGGCTTTCTGACATGCGAATTGCGGCAGAGATTCTAAAAGGTCAAAAAGTTCATCCCGATGTCAGGTGCATTATCGTCCCTGCAACCCAGCAGATTTATAAGGAATGCATCAAACTTGGCTACCTGGAAACCTTCATCGACGCAGGCTGTGTCGTTTCAACACCTACGTGCGGCCCATGCATGGGCGGCCATATGGGTATCCTGGCCGAAGGCGAACGTTGCGTTTCCACCACCAACAGAAATTTTGTAGGCAGAATGGGACATACTAAATCGGAAATATATCTGGCCAGCCCTGCGGTAGCGGCAGCCTCTGCAATCGCTGGAAAAATTGTGGCACCTGAAAGGAGAGTTTAACCATGGACGCAAAAGGAACAGTACATAAATACGGAAATAACGTTGATACAGACGTCATTATTCCGGCAAGATATCTCAATATTCATGACCCTGAAGAATTGGCCAGCCACTGTATGGAAGACATCGACGCTGACTTTGTAAACAAGGTGAAAACAGGAGACATCGTCGTCGCAGGCGAAAATTTCGGCTGCGGCTCCTCCAGAGAACACGCGCCGGCAACTCTAAAAACCTGTGGTGTAAGCTGCGTCATTGCAACTACCTTTGCCAGAATCTTCTACAGAAACTCCATCAATATCGGTCTGCCCATTTTAGAATGTGCAGAGGCCAGCCAAAGCATTGAAAACGGAGATACAGTAGAAGTCGATTTCAACACTGGAATCATCACCAATGTTACTAAAAAAGAAACCTACCAGGCTCTGCCCTTCCCTGATTTCATCAAAGACATGATTGCAAAAGGCGGCCTGCTGAACAGTATTAAATAGTCAGCCGTCACCGCCTGACAGAAAAAAGACAAGCAAATGGAGGAAGATATGAATTACGATATAGCCGTAGTCAAAGGCGATGGGATCGGTCCGGAAGTGGTGACCGAAGCCATTAAAGTCCTCGACAAGATCGGCGAAAAATACGGACACACCTTTCACTACAATTACGTACTGGCCGGCGGCGCTGCCATCGATGCAACAGGCAAATGCCTGCCGACGGATACAGTAGATATCTGCAAAGGCAGCCATGCAGTTCTGCTTGGTGCAGTAGGCGGTCCCAAATGGGATGACCTTCCAGGCGACGAAAGACCGGAGAGAGCCCTTCTCGGTCTCAGAAAGGCCTTGGGACTCTTCGCAAATCTGAGACCTGCTATGGTCTTTGACGAACTTGCCGACGCCTCCCCTCTCAAGCCAGAGATTATAGACGGAGGTCTTGATATCGTCGTCGTCAGAGAGCTGACCGGCGGCATCTACTTTGGCGAAAAAGGCACAAAAAAAACGGACATGGGACCTGCTGCCTACGATATTGAGCAGTATTCGGAAGGTGAAGTTAAAAGAATTGCCGCAGTCGCCTTTGACATGGCCATGAAGCGAAATAAGAAAGTGACCAGCGTGGATAAGGCCAACGTTTTAGAAAGTTCAAGACTCTGGAGAAGAGTTGTTGCAGAAGTCGGGAAAAACTATCCTGAAGTAGAATTGGAAAACCTCTATGTAGACAACGCTGCCATGCAGCTTGTGAGAAATCCAAAGCAGTTTGACGTCTTAGTGACCAGCAATATCTTCGGCGATATTCTGTCCGATGAGGCAAGCCAGATTACCGGCTCCATCGGTATGCTGCCTTCTGCCAGCTTAGCAACTGGTAACTTCGGAATGTATGAACCAGTCCACGGCTCTGCTCCAGATATTGCGGGACAAAATCTGGCAAACCCTATCGCCACAATTCTTTCCGTGGCCATGATGCTGCGATATACTTTCGAATTATCTCAAGAAGCAGACGATATCGAAGAGGCCGTCAAAAAGTTCTTAGCCGCAGGCTACAGAACACCTGACATCTGCGCCGGAAAAGAATCTATCGGTACGAAAGAAACCGGTGATAAAATCGCTTCATTAATCTAATGAGGAAAAAAAGACTTTGCTCCGTAACCGGCGGCAAAGTCTTTTTATATTGCATATTTACATCATTCAGTAGACACCTGTCAAGAAAAACCTTCTGCCAACATTCCACTCCTAGTTAACATAAAAGTCAATTTTCGGGCAAAATATACCTTAAGAATTATTAAGAAAAAAGTCCCCTCTATCTATTGATTTTTACTTTTTTTTTGCTATTATTATATAGGTAATCTTTATTTAAGTATTTGAAAGGGAATGGGAAAAAATGAGAGTAAAAACGCAAGCAAGAAAAACACATGGTAAGAAATATTTGATCTTTATCTTAGTCTTACTGATACTGGTAAGTCTATTTTTTATAAATTTTATGAAAAAGAACAGCTCCGCCGACTACAGTTCAAAGACAATTAATACCAATTTGTCGGCGATTTCCACTTTCGATTACTCAAAAGTGACCACAGTGGAATCAAAGATCAAAAAACTTGAGACAACAGAAGCCAGGGGAACTTTTGATGTCACGAAAAGACTGACAAAAGCGCAATACAGAAAAATCTTTGGCACCAGCGTCATTCTCGGCGATTCCATCACAGAAGGTCTGGTGGATTATGGTTATCTTGGCAGTGATCAGGTTTTCTGTAAAATCGGCGCGTCGATCATTTCAGGAGACGATTTATTCTCATCTGCCGCAAATACCTACCCTAAGTTTGCCTTTATGTCTTTCGGTATGAACGATATGGGAAACTACTCCGGAAACGCAGATTTGTTTATCGAAAAATATACAAAGTTAATCAAAGAATTCAAAAAAACTTCTCCAGACACGAGAATTTTAATCAACGGAATTACCCCGCCATCTAAGGACGCCATTGCAAAGAATACAATTTTATCAAACTACAAAAAATTCAACAATGGGCTGAAAGAGATGTGCAAGGACTTAAAATTAACTTATATTGACAATAGTTATATCATTGAAGATCATCCAAACTATTATGCAGGAGACGGAATTCACGTTGTATCCGAATTCTACCCACTCTGGATGAATAACATGATATTGAAAGCGGGGTTATGATGACAAAGAAAATAGTTTTCGTCGTTGTTTTGGTCGGATTCCTTGCAATGGTTTACGCTGATGGAAATGCAAAGGACCTGCCTATGGAGGATATAGAGAACCAGTTAAAAGAAAAAACAAATATAGAGAAAATGGCCAAATGCGATAACCGCAACCTGATGCAGTTTTTCGGACTTGACTACGAACAGTACGAATCACATATCTTTTATAAAGGAAAAGAAGCGCTCAGCGTCGAAGAAGTACTGGTTGTAAAAGCACACAGCAAGGACGACCTGACATCAGTAAAAGATGCGGTCGACGCTAGAATCGCTTCACAGATTAAGACCTTTGAAGGTTATGGACCAGAACAGGTGGCGATGCTGAAAAACGCCATTGTAACGACAAAAGGCAACTATCTGTTCTACTGTGTCAGCAAAACTCCGGAAAAGTATGAGGAGGTGTTCAAAGATGCTATTTAGCAGCATTGTATTCCTCTTCTACTTTCTGCCTATCGTGTTGCTAGCTTATTTCGTCGTACCGAAAAAAGCAAAGAATATCGTGCTCCTCATCGCCAGCATTTTTTTCTACAGCTGGGGAGAGCCTGTTTATGTATTTTTAATGATTTTCAGCGCCATATTTAACTATTTTATGGCCATCGATATTGGAAGAGCGAAAGTCCATCAGAGTTCAGGTAAATCGACTCTTATATTTACAGTAGTCGTAAACCTTTTCATTCTTTCCTTTTTCAAATATTACGGATTCCTGATGGATACCGTCAATGGAATTCTCGGTACAGATATCAAATACACCGCTTTAGCGCTGCCCATTGGTATCTCCTTCTATACCTTCCAGGCTCTTTCCTACATCTTTGATGTATACAGAGGAAATGTAAAAGTGCAGGTAAACCCTTTAAAGTTTACGCTCTACCTTTCTCTGTTTCCGCAGCTCATTGCCGGTCCTATCGTAAAATACAAGGACATCGCAGAGCAGTTGGATGAAAGGCATGTAACCTTAGAAAAATTTGGTGACGGCACCATGCGGTTCCTTCTCGGCCTCGGCAAAAAAGTCATTCTGGCCAATAATCTGGGAGCGATTTATACGCAGATTATGGCCGTATCGGACAGTCAGGTTTCCGTGCTGACCTACTGGATTGGCATTATCGCTTACACTTTACAGATTTACTTTGATTTCAGCGGCTACTCCGATATGGCTATCGGTCTTGGAAGGATGTTTGGTTTTGAATTTATGGAGAATTTCAACTATCCTTATATTTCAAAGACCATCACGGAATTTTGGCGCAGGTGGCATATGTCTCTTTCCACCTGGTTTAGAGAGTACGTTTACATTCCGTTGGGTGGTAATCGTGTTTCCGTGCACAGGCATATCATCAATCTTTTGGTCGTGTGGTCGCTGACAGGGCTTTGGCACGGCGCCAGCTGGAATTTCGTCGTCTGGGGACTGTATTACGGCGTACTTCTGATCTTGGAAAAGTACCTGATTGGAAAATATATAGAAAAAGCCCCGACCTGGGCACAGCATCTTTATGCCATGATTATCGTCATGATCGGCTGGGTTTTCTTCAGCAGTACAGATCTTTCAGCAGCCTTAGAATACCTGAAGGTCTTGTTCTGCATGGGCGGCGTACCTTTTGCCAACACCTATACGCTCTATTTGCTGAGAACGAATTTGATTCTGCTTGCCATCGGATGCCTGACGTCTACGCCGGAGCCGATGAAGCAGTTCAATATTTTGTGCAAAAAGAATGCAGTGATTGCTATTATAATGATTTTGTTAGTACTGGTTTTGGCTACAGCTTATCTGATTTTCAGCAGCTACAACCCATTCCTGTACTTTAGATTCTAAGGAGAGGAGGAATTACAAATGAACAAAAAAGCGATGTCGTCTATTCTGGGATTATGCTTCATTGTACTCCTCGCAGTGACCTTCATCATTAATATCTTTACGCCGGACAAAGGCTTTTCTGAGGAAGAAAACCGGGTATTGCAAGAGAAACCTGAATTCTCTCTTTCAAATTATATGGAAGGCCGTTACGAGAGCAAATTAGAGACTTACGTCAACGATCAATTCCTGCTGCGCAATGCCTTTATTAAAATCAAGGCGACCGCTGACGTCACAGCCGGAAAGCTGGAGTCTAACGGAGTCTATCGCTGTAAAGATAATTACTTGATGGAAGAATTGACAGTTCCGAGCGATAAATTGCTGGAGAACACCCTCTCCAGTCTGAAACAATTTAAAAGGCAATACAAAAAACTAGACGCCTTTTTTCTGCTGGCTCCCAATGCAGGAAATATCTTAGAAGAGAAGCTGCCTAATTTTACAAGGCTCAACGATCAAGATCAGTCCATGGATAAATTTTTCAAGGAGATCAAGCGTTACGGTTACACACCGATCGACGTGCGGGATACTTTTGCAAAACACACGGAAGATACACAAATTTACTATAGAACAGACCATCACTGGACCACCGACGGCGCCTATTTAGCTTATAAGCAGGCAGTTA
This sequence comes from Emergencia timonensis, assembly GCF_900086585.1. Taxonomy (GTDB): domain Bacteria; phylum Bacillota; class Clostridia; order Peptostreptococcales; family Anaerovoracaceae; genus Senimuribacter; species Senimuribacter timonensis. The sequence goes on along the minus strand of NZ_FLKM01000009.1, from coordinate 1,384,435 downwards.
AAAAGATGAAGCTGACAGACGAGGTGACCTACAAACCTTACGTAGTAAAGAATGATTTCCGCGGCACACTGGCTTCAAAGAGCGGCTTTGTCAACGGTGTCAACGACGCAATCAAAATCTACATGCCGTATAAAGATAAGGACTATAACAACTCTGTCATCTACTATGCGGATACAAAGACAAAGACCACGGAATTTTATCAGCTGGATAATTTGGATACCAAAGACGCCTACACTGTTTTTGGCGGCAGCAACCACCCGATGTATACCATCAAAACACCGACCAAATCATCGAAGAGACTGCTTCTGGTCAAGGATTCTTATGCCAACAGCTTTATACCTTTCCTGGCACAGAGCTACAGAGAAATTGTCGTAGTGGACCCTAGATATTTCTTCGATAATATCGATGATATTATCAAAGCGGAGGAAATCACAGAAGTGATGTTCCTCTACAATGCAAATACGTTCTTCAACGACAATTCCCTCGAAATGATGCTCAGCTCATAATATTCTGTCCAAAGAGCCAAGGCGATTTGCGTGACAGAATTTATGCTGGCGTTCCCCAGCCTATGGCTGGCTTGGAACGCGTCGTATAAGATGCCCATGCAAAACGCACACCTCATATCACGAAGTGTGCGTTTTCTTTATGACTATTGTTTCTCATAGAGGCAGTCGATGACCCCGTTCTTCGCCACATTCTTTACAAGGTGCAGCTTGATTTCTTTGTTCTTGTCGTTAAATAATCTCTCGCCGCCGCCGAGAATGATCGGGTGAATGGTCAGATGATATTCGTCTACCATGTTCTCTCTGATGACCTGGTTAGCGATATCAGAACCGCCATAGATCCAGATATCCTTACCCTCTTCCTGTAATAACTTCTGTAAGAAAGTACTCATTCTTGTGTTGACAAATTTAATCGCTTCCGTATCCTCATCCGGCAAATGGGTGATGACATAGGTGGTCATATCCTTGTATGGCCAGTTGTCAGCACCCTCCTTGTCCATGATTTTCTTGTAAGTATTTTTTCCCATGATGACGGTGTCTACGATAGAGAGAAAACCACTCTTACCGTAATCGCCCTGGTAAAACTCACTTTCACCATTACGCCAATTGGTACGGCCGTCTTTGTCTGTAATATATCCATCAAGGCTTACCGCCATATACAAGATTACTTTCCGCTTCATATTTTTTCCTCCATTTTATTTATACTGTTTAGTATTGTACTCCATAAATAAAATTTCGTCAATATGAATATTAATGCATTGCAGAAAATTATCCTTCCTGAAAGATTTCCATGGCGGCGATGCAGTCGAAGGCGTTTGCCCCGATTTGTATGATGGATTAGATGTGATTTGCTCAGCGGCTTTATTTTACTGTTCTTTCAGCAGCCTCCACCAGGTGTTTCATTAAAAGCGTGGTGGTTACGCTGCCTACACCGCCGGGAACTGGCGTAGCTGCAGCGGCAATCTTGCTGACAGCCTCAAAATCTACGTCTCCCAGCATTTTACCTTCTTCGTTGAAGTTAATCCCTACATCGATGATTACTTGTCCAGGGCTGACCATATCCGCCGTCAGGGTACCGACATGACCCGCTGCCGCGATAACGATATCCGCTCCCCGGCAGAGATCCTTCAAATCTGCTTCTGCTGTCTTCGTATGGCAGATCGTAATGGTGGCGTTCTCTTTAAGAAGCATCATGGCCACTGGCTTTCCAATCACCATGCTTCTGCCGATTACCACTATTTTTTTCCCTTTTATTTCAATATGATTATATTTGAGAATTTCGATGCAGGCTTCCGCCGTGCAGGGAGCAAAACCTGTTGTTTCGCCAAGAAACAAGCGAGAGAGAGAAGCGTCAGAAATACAGTCCAGATCTTTTTCCGGACAAAGCGTGTTTCTGACTGCGTCTGCATCAATTGATTCGGGAAGCGGCTGCAGGAGTAAAATTCCATGAATTTTCTCATCATTGTTAATTGCTTTGATGACTTCAATCAAATCTCTCTGATCGATATCGGCAGGACAGATAAACTTTTCTGGTTGAAGCCCCAGCGTCTTCGCCTTCTTTACCGCCCCATTTTCATAGGCGATATCACTAGGATTTTCACCAACTCTGACGATGGCAAGTGTCGGTACGATCCCGCGTTCATACAGGGCCGGCATCCTGTTCAAAATTCCTTGATTGATAGCATCTGCAACGATTTTTCCTTTTAATACTTTTTCCATAGTGTTCCTTTCTAGTCTATTTTCTCAGCTGGTGGAATACGGAGGCGAAAACTTCATCTGCTTTCACAGTATATTCGCAGAGCATTTCATCTGCTTCACTGTTGATTTTCTCTGCTAACTGCCGGTCCTTCATGGACTTCGTATTGATAAAGACGTTGAGACTGGCGCCCTGTAATGCGGACTTACAGAAAATGACGCCCACTCCCGCATCACTGACGGCCAGACGACTGCCCTTCGCCGCAAATTCAGCCTGCAGGTCGATGACCTCACAACATTTGCGCATGATTTCCAGAGGCACTTCTGCTGCCTCCCTCAGAACCACTGCCATGACCCCCTCTTTCTTCGCTTTTTCCGCCTCGGTTTCTTTGGGCATGCCGTAGGCTTTTGACAAAGGCTCAAATACTTCTGCATCCTTTTCTACCAGGGTTAAAAGCTCCATCTGCAGTTTAGAGGCCTTCTCCATCAAGACTTTGATGTCCGACTCTACCTCGGCATACTTTTTCTTACCCAAGGTCAACTGGCCGACCATACTGCCCAAGGCAGTACCTAAAGCGCCTGCCAGGGCAGATGCGCCGCCGCCGCCGGGAACAGGCGCTTTGCTCGCTAAAACCTCTGTAAACTCTTTGCAGCTCATATCTGTAAAATTCATTTGCATTCACCTTCCTATGTTTGATACTCTATTTTATCTTTTTTCTATAGGAAAGTCAATGAGCACAAAACGCCAGCAGTCTGTATTTAAATATAAACGAAGTAAAGAGCTGAAGCGCTTGCTCCAACTCCTTACTCCGTTTATATGAGACCGAAATTATCAGGTAACTTCATGATTACTGTAGCTTCTCTATCTCGTCTATATATTCTTGAATCAACTCCATGGCTTTCTGGATATCGTCCATGGAACAGCAATAGGAGATTCTGATATAATCAACCCACTGTTTTCCAAAGGACTCTCCTGAAGCCGTGGCAACGCCTTTCTTGTTCAGCAGACCCAGACAGAAGTCAGCTCCGCTCTGTCCCGTTTTGCTGACGTCTATGAATACATAGAAAGCGCCCTGCGGTTCATAAAAGGACAGCTTTTCAATTTTGTCAAGAGCGCCGATAATGTACTCTCTTCTTTTCCTGTACTCGTCCACCATGACCTTCGTCTCCGGAAGTTCCTGTTTATACGCCGCGATGGAGCCCTGCTGGGCAAAGGATGTAGGACAGATGGCCAGATGCTCGTGAATATTCTGCAGCGTGCCGATAATGCCCGCATCACCCAGTATATAGCCGACTCGCCATCCTGTCATAGAGAAGGTCTTCGAGGTAGAATTGACCACCAGGGTCCGTTCTTTCATTCCCGGCAGTGTTGCAATGCTCTTGAACTCACCGTCGAATACGAAGTGGTCGTAACATTCGTCTGACACCACGATCAGGTCGTGCTTTATGGCGAAGTCAGCAACTGCCTGCATCTCTTCATCGCTCATCACATATCCGGTCGGATTGTTGGGAGAATTGATCAGCAATATTTTGGTCTTATCTGTAATTCTCGCTTCGAATTCGGCAATATCGTACCTGATATCTCCGTCCTTTAAGACTGGCACCTCAACGTATTTTGCGTCTGCAGAAACCACCTGATATACGTAGGAACCGTAGTAGGGACTTGGAATCATCACCTCTTCGTCGTGATCCAATAATCCGCTCCAAACCAGATGAATCGCTTCACTTGCGCCGACCGTAATCAGCAGTTCACTTTCAGGATCGTACTCCAATCCGTATTTTCTCTGTGTCCAATCGGTAATGGCTTCTTTTAGTTCGAAAATCCCGCCAGGAGGCGCATACTGCACAACGCCTTCCTCAATGGCTTGAATTCCCGCCTTTTTAATGGCCTTAGGAGTGTCAAAGTCAGGTTTGCCGATCTCCATATGTATAATTTTCTGTCCGCTTCTTTCCAGTTTTGTCGAGATGTCGTAGATTGCAAACAATCCTTTATCCCCTGAAAAGACGTCCATTTTGGAACTTAAATATTCGTTCATTTCTGCCTCCTGTTAATGTTCGTGTCTTTCGTTGCGTTCTCTTCTCATGACTAGCCTACGAGAAGGAATATGTAGTGAGCGGAAACGCCTGCGCATAGTCCGGCGATGGTGTGAGAAATCAAAGCGGATGGAATCAACTCTCTTCTGCCCAGGGCGTCCATCATAGAAACGTGTGTGCTCAGATAACCTGACCAGCACATACCCATTGCAGTAAATACTGCGATTTCATTTGCTCCCACGAGGCCGCTTGTAACCATCTGCGGAATCATGCCGATGGCTGCGCCTACAGCACCCAGTGAAGTGATGGGAACTACGATATTGCTTCCATCCTGGAAGCCGAATAATACTTTCGTGACCGGTGAAATCAGATCCCCCAGCTTAGGGAGAACTTCAATTCCCTCATATGCAGCGCCCGTATACGCAGCTACGCCGTCTTCTCCTGTTCCCGGACCAAAGGTCAAAATCATGACCAATGTGCAGATACAGATAACGCCCGGTGTCGTTGCGAAGCAGATCTGCCACCCCAGCTTGCCGCCTTCAAGAAGACAGTCCATTACTCTGCTGAAGAGACCTTTTTTCTTGACTTCTTCGGACTTTGATGTGTTCTCCGTAGGTTCTGCAGGAGAATCAAACTCCTCCATTTCCAGCATTTCTTCCCAGACGCCTTCTTTCACATAGTGTCTCTTGGTAAAGAACTGCATCAATCTTGTCGATATGATACTTCCTATGACGCATCCGCCAAGTCCTGCGGCCACTGCCGGGAGGAACTCCGTTCCAAGGCCCAGCATGAAAGTGCAGACAATCATACCCATACCGAAGGCCGTACCTAGGTTGCACAGGGCAGGCGTCTGATATTTCTTAAAGTACTTGCGAGTCTTCGCATCCTGCGATAACGCCAGTATTGCCGGATTATCCGAAAGGAAGGTGGTTACGATACCCAAGGAAGCTGCGCCTGGCATGTTGTACAGCGGTTTCATGATCGGGTTAATCAGCCATTGGGCCAGGCCAACAACTCCGAATTCAGTCAGCAGGGCAGAAACAGCACCCATGATGACGCAGATGGCGCAGATGTAAAGAACGGTTTCAATCAGAACACTGTACGCTGTATTCAGCAAAGTCTTAAACATAGGTCCAATGCCCATGACCGAAGCCATATAAGCGATGGCTCCAATTAATATGATCAGGAAGATAAACGTTCCTATTCCAAACTCTTTTTCACGTTTTTCAGGTATTCTGCCTGTATTGTTTTCCATGATTTCCTCCAAAATTATCAAAATATCTGCGGCGTCTATTTAAAATCAATGTCCCAAGGCTGCATGGCTCCGCCTTCATCAGCAGGTCTGCAGTTTTCTGCATAGATTGCCAGCAGGCCGGTTTTCACCTTTGGTTCAGGGCAGACCCAGTTCTTTCTGCGTTCTGCGATGATTTCTTCCGGAACTTCCAGGTTGATGGTACCTTTCACCGTATCCACAGTAATGATATCCCCCTCTTCAATCAGTGCAATCAAGCCGCCTTTTGCAGCTTCCGGTGTCACATGTCCGACGATAGCGCCGTAGTTGAAGCCCGAGAATCTGGCATCGGAAATGAGTCCTACGCTCTTGTCTAGGCCCTTTGCAAGAAGAGCATCCGTAGATGACATGAGTTCGGTCATACCTGGAGCGCCTACGCAGCCTTCATAACGGATGACGATTACGTCTCCCGGTTTGATTTCTCCGCGCTCAATGGCGTCCCAGGATTCCATGTCACTGCTGAATACTTTCGCCTTGCCCGAAAACTGCTTCATCTCAGCAGGAACCCCTGTCGGACGAACGATGGAGCCTGTCGGTGATAAGTTGCCTTTCAGGATCTTCAGTCCCGGTTCGTCGAACAGCGGGTTATCAAGAGTTCTGATAATATCTGAGCTCTTAGCCTCTATATTTGCAAGAAGGTCTTTCCATGTACGTCCATCCATGGTCGGCACGTCTGTGTAGATTTCCTTTTCGATCATCTTCATTACTGTCAATGGACCGCCAGCGTAGTGGAAATCAACTACGGTATAAGGGCCGCTTGGAATTACCCCGGTAATGCAAGGAATCTTATCTGCATAGTGGTCAAAGTCGTCTAAAGTGATTTTGATGCCCAGCTCGTTGGCAATGGCAATCAGGTGTAATACGATATTCGTCGATGCGGCAGTGGCCATGGCGAATGCGATAGCGTTCATGAAGGTCTCCCTGGTCATGAGAACAGAAGGCTTGCGATCTTCGATGGTCATCTTTACAATGGCTCTGCCGGCTTCTCTGCACTTTCTCAGCTTCAGATTGTCAATAGATGGAATGGTTCCTGTTCCCGGCCATACCAGGTTCAGAATTTCTCCTGTCATCTGCATGGTATTTGCAGTTCCCATGGAAGGACATGCACCAAAGGACGGGCAGACGCACTCTTCCATTTCACTCAGGACCTCTTCATCATCGACGCTGAGGGCAGCGACGTCAAGCTGTGCCTGTACCATCTTTTCTCCTTTGTAAAGGCCGGCTGTCATGGAACCGCCTGTCACGCACAGTGCAGGTAAATCCAATCTGGCCATTGCCAGATAACATCCCGCGATGATATTGTCACAAGATGCAACAGTAACCAGACCGTCAAAATTGTGGACTTTGGCTACAAATTCGATGGAAGCCGCTACGATATCTCTTGCCGCCTGTTCGTACTTCAGCTCAGGGGCTCCGTTTGCTACGTTTCCACAAGTCGCAGGTACACCGAACTCCACAGGAATTCCACCGGCTTCCCAGATTCCCTGCTTGATCTTCTCTGTCAGAGTGCGCAGGTGCGCTGTTCCCGGCGAACCTTCCATAAAGGTGTTGGCTACGCCGATGTGAGGTTTATTTCTAATATCACAATCGCAATATCCTGCTCCTTTCATCATCGTACGTCTGTGAACTGCTTTTTTTCCGTTCCAATAGCTTCTTGTAGTATCCATTTTGAATCTCCTATCTAATATAATCTGATGAAATAACGATTGTTTCGTTCTGCATTTTGCTTTTTACCTTGGCTGCAAACGCTTCTGCGCTGATTCCTTCCACCGATACGGATATATCGTCGGGTTTCCAGCCAGCCGTTTGTACTAAGCATTGCTGTAAATTGCGGCACATCATTTCAATTTCTGCTCTGCTTCTTCCCGGATAAAGGGATAAACTGATATGGGGCATAGACAGCTCCTTTCCTGTTTTATCTATTTCCACGCCGTGCCAATTCCAGCAGCGATTGCTTTTTCATAAATTGTTTTCGCTGTAACCAGATCCTGCATTCCAATTCCTACTGTTTCAAAGACGATGATTTCCTCATCATGTTCACGCCCTGTAAGCTCGCCGCAAATCACCTGGCCAATCTCGCCAGTGAAATCATTTTCCGTGATTGTTCCATCGGCCATAGGAATGAGAATATCGCCCGACTCCTCTAATACGGCATCTTTAGAATCAAAGAAAATCTTATCTGCACAAGTGAGAATCTTTGGATCCATCTCCTGCATATCAGGCTGATAAGCCCCTACGCAGCTGACAGTAAGGCCCGCCTTACACTTGGATGCGTCGAATACCGGCTTTTTCGACGGCGTTACAGTAATCAGCAGATCTGCTTCCTCTACAGCCTCGTCGGCCGAAGCTGCCGCAACAATCTCTGTGCCATATCCGTTAAGTCTTTCTTTCATCATTTTTACAAAGGCCTCTGTTCGTTCGATGGAGAGGTCATGTACTTTGACGATGTCCAGATCTCTAACCGCAAGCATCGCTTCCAGCTGGGTTTGAGCCTGACCGCCAGTTCCTATTAAGGCTCCGATTTTCGCATCTTTCCGACCCAATACATCGAAGCATACGCCAGAGGCGGCTCCTGTTCGAAGTTGGGTAACGTAGGTGCCGTCCAGCATAGCTATGATATCTCCCGACTTTGCATCAATCAGGATAACCTGGGCAAAACTAGTCGGTATGCCTTTCATCATATTCTCTGGGTAGATATTGATAATCTTTAAAGATGCATAGCCTGCACCTTCTGCATAGGTGGGCATAAATAAGAGATTCCCCTCGTATTTTTTAGCGTATATGTTTGTTCTCAGAGGATTTTCAGCCTTACCTTGAGAATAAAGGGCAAAAGCTTCTTTTACCGCCTCGACCGCTTCTTTCATTGAAAATATTTTGTCGATATCTGCTTTATTTAAAAGCTGCATAAATGACCTCCTTCCTCTAGCCTAATGCGAATCCGTATTTTACCGGATCTTCTGGGTCGATCATAAACTGACTGTACCCTGTGATATAAGCGCTGCCCGTTATCTGCGGGATAATTGCGGGATAATCGCCGACTGTTGTTTCTCCGATAATTCTGCCGGTGAATTTTGTCTTCAGTACGCTTTCATAAGCAAAGTCCTGGTTGACGCCCAGTTCTCCTTTCGCATAAAGTGTAGCCAGCTTTGCACAGGTGCCAGTACCACAAGGAGAACGGTCGATTTGATAGTCGAATATAGTGATATTCTGCATGTCTGCATCTGCTGACTTTGCCGGTCCGTAAATTTCACAAAGATCGATGGTATTGATGTCCGGCAGTTCCGGATGAACTACTTGAATCTGCTTATTGGCCGCTTTGATAATGGCCATCCCTGCTTCCACAAATTTTGATCCGTTTTCTGGGCAGATTTCCATTCCCAGCTGATCTTGATTCACCACTGCGAAGAAACTGCCGCCGAAGGATATGTCAAGCTTTATCTCCCCATAACCCGGTACGTTAATCACAACATCTTGTTTATATAGGAACGCCGGTACATTCTGAAAGGATATCTGTTCCGCTCTGCCGTCCTTGACCTTCGCCTTAATGGTTACCAGACCGGCAGGAGCCTCCTGACGAATAATGGTTTCGGGTTCCTTTACCTCTACCAGACCCGTTTCAATTGCAATGGTCGATGTCGCAATGGTTCCGTGACCGCACATGTTATGATAACCCTGCCCGTGCATAAAAATCACGCCGTAATCTGCTTCCGGCATAGTCGGTGGCGTCAAAATAGAACCAAACATGTCTTTATGGCCTCTTGGCTCAAGCATAATTGCCTGCCTCAAATAGTCGTAATGCTCGCGGAAGTATTCCTTTTTTTCCATGACGGTTTTTCCTGCAAGCTGGGGAGCGCCGCCCACCACACATCTGAGTGGTTCGCCCATAGTATGGGATTCTACGGTAAATAGGGTTTTTTCTGATCTCATTTAAATTCCCTCCATAATTTTAGCAATAACATTTTTTATTGATCCATGGATTGTTTATTTATTAATTAACAGAATAGTCCATCAGACCCTTACCGTCAATTCGCACTATCCACAAGGATTTTCACAGTTTCTCTACAACACTTTGTATGATTTTTTATGTTTTCATTGTGCATAATGTACAGCATAAAGGCCTTATTGATAAAAATCAGAGGCAAAAAGAGCACCGCACCAGTGGATTATAAATCCGTTAGCGCGATGCCCTCTCACTTCTTGTATTCATATTTACATTATAATACTTCAGGATAGGGGAACAGGTCGTGAATTAGAAAAGCATTGACAAAATCTCTTCTGGCCTGATATCCGTTGATGTTTCTGCCTGTAATCGTCTCTATTCTTTCCAGACGATATTGTAATGTATTGCGGTGTATGAATAATGTCTTTGACGTCTGCATCATATTTCCGCCCTGCAGCAGAAACGTATGCAGGGTTTCCATCAACTGAGATGTGCCTTCTAAATCCGCTTCATACAGTTTCTTTAGATACCGATCTCTAAAAACCAATAATTTTGCCTTGTCTTCTGTATAGAACAAGATCTGATAGCTTCCGATATCAGAAAAATGCTTGCTGGTCTCGGCAAAAATCTTCTTATTTAACAGGTTGCCAGTAAAGTATGCTTCATTTAACCCATTTAATACGTTGCGGCTCTCAGATAGAATACTGCTGAAAGAGAGATAAATATCGTAGTCATGATGTTCAGCGTTGACATTTGCATTGATCTGGCTTAGGGCATCTGCAACTTCCATCAGTTCTTCTTCTGTATCGGCATAGAGCAAATAATCTACAGAATCTAAGTTCACCTTGTAGATCGTACTCTTACCCATTTGTTCAAATAGAGAGGAAATGTGTTTCTCCAAGATTCTTGCAACGCCGATTAACACATCAGCCCGGTCTGTCGTTTGTCTCTTTGATAACGTATCGAGAGTATTGATATTAAATACCGCCAGCATAAAATAGGAATCAGGCGATATCCCTGTGCCGCAAAACAGATTATCCACCTCCTTCTGACTCAGTGACGCTGCATTGAGCAGCTTATCCAGCAGGGATACATTCTGTATTTTTAAATATCTGTTTTCCATGATAAGCGCCAATACGTCGTGGGTCACATCTAAAAAACTGATTACCCCACGTACAAAAAACAAAGGGAGTTCCTTTTCATCTGCCTTTTTGATGACGCTGGCCGGCATTTCCTTAAAATTGATTCCGCCCTCAACTAAAATACCGGATAAATTGTTTTGAGCGGCTTCTTCTATCAGTTTCAGAAGTTCTGCTTCGTCTATGCCATATTCATAGCCTGATACTAATATAAATTCTCTGCCGTGAACCCATTCTGTAATGGTCTTCGTGTGTTTTGCATATACCCAGGACACGGCTCGGTCAAGACCTTTTCTGCCCGCTTTCAGTTTTACGTTATGGAATATATCAAGTTCCATAAGCTGTCTGCATGTAACCATTGCGCTCTCCCTCAATCAGACCTCATGCTCACGGAAGGACTCCCTTTTTCCATTTGTTTTTCTTTCAAGCTGGGGAGCGCCGCCGGTCGCACATCTGAATGGTTTGCCCATTATATGAGCCTCTACGGTAACAGTTAGTACTTATTAACAGAATAGTTCATCAACTTTCAATCGTCAATTCGCACTATTCACAAGAATTTTCACAGATTCTCTGCAACTTTTTGTACATCATTTTATGATTTCATTGTACAAAGTGCACAATGACAACGGCTGGCTTTAAATTATATTTCAGGGAATAATTTCGTTTCAAAAGGAAGGTCATACAGCGGGAGTCAATTATCCCCCAAAAGAGCACATGACATTTTTACGTCGCTGTGGTAAACTGTTTGATAGATCAATAATAAAGGCGGTGAGGACATGTCAAAGAAAGGTTATTCCAAGCAGGATCGTGAACGGGTCGGACAGGATCTGCTGGCGGTGGGATTGGAAATGCTCTCCCAGCGAGGCTTAAAAAATACAAAACTACAAGATATTCTCCAAGCTGTGGGCATCTCCAAACCATTTTTCTACAACAATTATTACACTTCCCTGGCCGAGTTGGTGATCCACATTATCAATTATGAAGTACCACTTTTGCTTCAGGTGGTTCGGGAGGATGCGGCAAGGCAGGACATAACGCCGGAGGAAAAAATCGAGAGGCTTCTTTATCGGGTCACGCACAGCCGCCAACACCATCTCTTTGTCATGACCCAGGAGGAGGAGATGTGGGTATATAAGCATTTAGGCCCGGAGAAGTTCGCTACCTATCAGCAAGGACAGGTGCGGCTCTATGAACAAGTACTCTCTCTCTGGCACATATCACAGGAAAAATGCACTCCAAAAGAGCTGGGCAACCTGATTCTCTCGGTGGTACTAATCTACAATTCGGCTGCTCGCTCACTCCCGTTCTTTTTCTCTGAAGAGCTGGAACGGACAGCCCAGGCTCAAGTAACTGCTCTTTCCCGATATCTGGCGTCGTTGGTAGATACAGAAGAATAACAACACGCAGCGCATCGTTTAGACGATGCGCTGTTTTTCTATGGACAAGGGCTTGATTTTTCCGCTGCGTTCAGGTATAATTCATTTAATTACTTTTAATCACAATAAAGTAATTAATTTTATCTTTCTGCGACCATGGTAAACATAGGGCAGAGTAATACAGCGTAAGTGATCGAGAAGAGGAAACCATGAGCGAACTATACACAAGATTTATGGAATGGGTTATGCCTTTCCTGCAGGCAAATTGGCAATTTTTTTTCATTGTAACAGGTGCACTGTTCCTGTTGGGGGCGATCTTTCGCTGGAAATGGGTTTGCGATCCGCAGGGCGAAAATGTGCTGGGATTTCGGGCCTTTGTTTATCGCAACTTTGGAGAAAAAGGGTATCGCGTTATTCAAGGGATCAGCGGAGCCCTCATTATCTTATGCGGCCTAGTGCTGTGGATACTGATGTGAAAGCCTAGTGCGGCTATTGTAAAATACAGAAAAGGAGATTTAAATTATGGGACTGTTTGGATTTGACCTGGTAAAAGAGGCTGGCGGCTGGGAGGCTGCCATGACCGAGGAAGAAATTACCGAGATGGAGAAAAAGGGCTATGATATGTCGTCCGTCCGTTGTAAGCAAGCGGAAATCGCAGCACAGGAGGAGGCTGCGGAGGCCGCCTTTATGGAACAGCGCAAAGCAACTGCTGTCCCTACCGATTTGAACAAATTGACTTCCTACCGCTCCACTCCCCGGAGCACTGAGAGCGAGTTTTTCAAGGATGTTGCAGGAAAAGCGCCCCTCTTTGGCAAGGACAAGTGGCGTGAAAAGTTTGCCACCGCCCCCTTGCTTTACGGCGCAGTGGTGCAGGCCAACAGCGGCCTTTGGCTCCCCGGCAGAGAGGACGATCTGCCCGCAGTCTTCGTGTTCGCTTTGGATCGCACCCATATCTACGATGTAGAGTGGCTGACAGCGACGGCGGAAAAAATCAGCGAAATGAAAGAAAGCCCTAACGTGCCCGCCGATTGCCGAGAATTCATCGACATTCTGCGGGACGATCAGAGCCAGTTTTGTTTCCCGCTGGGGCCTTCCCTTTCTGACGGCGCGGAAGCATGGTGCGTCACCTATCAATTTGGCAAACAGACCATCCTGCCGGGAAATCGTCTGCCGGAGGACGGAATCGTACCGTTCTTGCTCGAGGCACAGCCGAAAAAGCAGCTGCCGATTCAGCTTGCTGTCATCCCCGGTAAATACTATCAGGCCTGATGTCTTAAGGGGGGGATTAGATTTGCCCACGAGCATTAATTCATTCATAAGGGAACAGGTCGTGTATCAAAAAGGCGTTTATAAAGTCTCTTCGCTCGGCATGGGCATTGACGTTTCTGCCTGTAATGGCCTCTATTCGTTCGAGACGATACTGTAATGTATTCCTATGTATGAACAATGTCTTAGACGTCTGCATCATATTTCCGCCTTGCTGCAGGAACACATGCAGGGTTTCCATCAACTGGGAAGTGCCTTCTAAATCTGCTTCGTACAGCTTTTGTAAATATTGATCCCTGAAAGTCAATAATTTTGCTTTATCCTCTGCATAAAACAGCATCTGGTAACTTCCGATATCTGTAAAATGCTTGCTGATATCGGGAAAAATTTTCTTCATCAAAAGGGTTCCGGTAAAGTACGCCTCATTGAGGCCGTTTAACACGTTACGACTCTCCGATAGGATACTGCTGAAAGAGAGATAAATATCGTAGTCATGATGTTCGGCGTTGACATTGGCATTGATCTGACTTAAGGCGTCTGCAAGTTTTATCAGCCCTTCTTCTGTGTCGGCATAAAGCAAATAATCTACAGAAGCCAAATTTAACTTGTAAATCGTGCTCTTACCCAGTTGTTCAAATAAGGAAGCTATGTGTTTCTGCAGCATTCTGGCGATGCCGATCAGAGCGTCTGCCTGGTCTGCCGTCTGCTGCTCCGATTGTGCATCGGAATTGCTGATTTTAAAGACCGCCAGCATAAAACAGGAGTCGGGCGATATCCCTGTGCCGCAGAACAAATTGTCTACTTCCTTCTGGCTCAATGACGCCCCATTGACCAGTTTATCCAGCAGGGATACGTTCTGTATTTTTAAATATCTGTTTTCCATGATAAGCGCCAAAACATCGTGAGTGACATCCAAAAAGCTAATCACCCCGCGTACAAAGAATAAGGGCAGTTCCCTTTCATCTGCCTCTTTAATGACGCTAACCGGCATTTCCTTAAAGTTAATTCCGCCCTCAACTAAAATACCGGATAAGTCATTTTGAGCGGCTTCTTCTACAAGTTTCAGCAGTTCTGTCTCATCTATACCATACTCGTATCCAGAAACTAGAATAAATTCTCCGCCGTGAACCCACTCAGTGATGGTCTTCGTGTGTTTTGCATATACCCAGGACACAGTCCGATCGAGACCTCTCCTGCCCGCTTTCAGTTTTACGTTATGAAATATATCTAGTTCCATAAGCTGCCTGCATGTAACCATCGTGTCCTCCCTCAATTAACGATTTCATTCTACTGCATTTAAATATATCATCCATCGCTCTCTTTCTTTGCAGTAAGGTAGAAAAGGAGCCTGCATTCTGCAAGCTCCCATTCAAGTACGGGATTAAAATAGTCCAGTAATTTTCCCTGTATTATCTACATCTATTTTTTCCGCTGCCGGCACCTTTGGCAGACCAGGCATTGTCATGATATTGCCCGTCTTAGCCACGATAAAACCTGCTCCCGCGTCTATTTTCAAATCTGTGACTGTAATTTGAAATCCTCTTGGGGCTCCCAGCAGAGCCGGATTGTCTGAAAAACTGAACTGGGTCTTAGCCATGCAGACTGGCACATTGTCGAATCCTAGATCTTCTAATTGTTTCAGCTGTTTCTTTGCGTTTCCTTCAAAGATAACGCCGTCAGCTCTGTAAATCTTCTGCGCAATCATCTGGATTTTTGATTCAATTGATACGTCGAGAGGATATACAAACTGGAAGTGGTTTTCTTTCTCGCAGAGCCTCAACACTTCTTCCGCCAATGCTAGGCCGCCCTCGCCGCCTTTGCCCCATACTTGGCTCAATACTACGTTGACGCCCAGCTCTTTGCACTTCTCTTCTACCAGTTTCAATTCTGCTTCTGTATCTGTCGGAAATTCATTGATGGCTACCACAGCCGGCAGGCCAAAGTGCTGCGTCACGTTTTCCACGTGCTGCAATAAGTTCGGCAAGCCTTTCTCTAAAGCTTCCAGGTTCTCAGCAGCCAGATCTTCTTTTTTTACGCCGCCATGATACTTAAGAGCCTTGACTGTTGCTACGATAACGCAGGCTGACGGCGTCAATCCCGCTTTGCGGCATTTGATGTCCACGAATTTCTCTGCGCCCAGATCTGCTGCAAAACCAGCCTCTGTGACCACATAATCAGCCAGCTTCAAAGCCATTTTTGTCGCCATGATGGAGTTGCATCCGTGAGCGATATTGGCGAAAGGTCCGCAGTGGACGAAAGCCGGCGTCTTCTCCAAGGTTTGTACGAGATTTGGTTTCAGAGCGTCTTTCAGCAATGCTGCTGCTGCGCCCTGGGCTTTGAGATCGCGCACAGTAACCGGCTTATCCTCATATGTATATCCGACGATGATGCTGGCTAATTTCTCTTTCAAATCGTCGATGTCCTTAGCTAAGCACATGATAGCCATAACCTCGCTGGCAACGGTGATTTCAAAGCCATCCTCTCTTGGAACGCCACTCATCTTACCACCCATGCCGTCGACTATATTTCTCAGCTGTCTGTCATTCATATCTACAGCTCTCTTCCAGGTAATTCTTCTAGGGTCGATTCCCAGCACATTTCCCTGCTGAATATGATTATCGACCATTGCTGCAATCAGGTTATTTGCAGCTCCGATCGCATGAAAATCGCCTGTAAAATGCAGGTTGATATCTTCCATTGGAACGACCTGAGCATATCCGCCTCCTGCCGCGCCGCCTTTGACACCAAATACCGGACCGAGGGAAGGCTCTCTGAGGGCAGTCATCACATTCACGCCTGCTTTGTGCAGCGCATCTGCAAGACCAACAGATGTGGTGGTTTTTCCCTCGCCTGCCGGTGTCGGTGAAATAGCCGTCACCAAAATCAGTTTGCCGTCAGGCGTGTCTTTTTTATCATCCAAAAGATTGTAATCCACTTTTGCTTTGTAGTTGCCATACTGTTCAAGATATTTCTCATCAATCCCTGCAGTTTTGGCAATTTCTTTGATATTGGCCATTTTGACTTCCTGTGCAATCTGAATATCGCTTTTGATTTCCATGTTGTGCTCTCCTTTTCTTTCCTTTTATCTAATAATATTTTTTAAGAATGTCTTTCGGTGAATGGGTGTGATTCCATGCTCTACAATCCCCTCGTAATGAGCTTTGGTGCCGTATCCCTTGTTGCTTTCAAAGCCATAATGGGGATAGACTCGATGATAATCAATCATCTGCCGATCCCTGGTCACCTTTGCGACGATAGAAGCTGCGGCTATGGATATACTCCTGCTGTCGCCTTTAATCAGGGATTGCTGCGGTTTTTCTACCGCATCGATTTTCATGGCATCAAAGAGGACAAAGTCAATCTGTTTCTCTAACTTTTCCTCCAGCATCTTCTCTGCGTTTTCAATGGCTTCGATCATGGCTAACTTGGTGGCTTCCAGAATGTTGATATCATCTATCACCTGTTGGTCTTTCTGTCCGATTCCGTAGCAAACTGCCTTTTCGATAATCGCATCAAAGAGCTCGTTTCTCTTTTTCTCAGAAAGCTTCTTTGAGTCGTCCACGCCCAATACGTCAAAATTCGCCGGAAGCACGACTGCTGCCGCAACTACCGGACCTGCCAAGGGTCCTCTGCCGACCTCATCGACACCGGCTATGTACTGAAAACCTTCTGCTCGCAATTGATTCTCTATGGTTTTCAGTTCTTCTAATCTGTTTTTTAAAAAAATTTCCCGTTCTGCTTTTTTCACTGCTACACCTGTTTTGACAATTTTTCTAAAGTGATATTCCCGATTTTGCCGCTTCTGAATTCATCCAGCACCGTGCGCCCGCACCTCTCATAGTCGATGCGTTTTCCCGGCAAGATGAATCCTCGCTTGCCTGCGATGTCCTCCATGGTGGCAAGAGGCGTTTCTGATATCTCTGTCAGTTTATATCGTTCCATCAGTTCTGCCGGATATTCTGCCTGCAGAACGCCAATGAGCTCCATTGCCAGAGTCGCCGTATCGAGAACCTCGTCCTTGATGGAACCACAGAACGCTAAATTGAGCCCAGCTTTAGGATCTTCGAATTTAGGCCAGAGGATGCCCGGCGTATCCAATAGCTGCATATTGTTCGTCAGTGTCAGCCATTGCTTGCCTTTCGTAACACCAGGACGGTCTCCCGTCTGCGTGCTCTTGCGGCCGGT
The DNA here is from genome assembly GCF_900086585.1 of Emergencia timonensis. Classification (GTDB taxonomy): domain Bacteria; phylum Bacillota; class Clostridia; order Peptostreptococcales; family Anaerovoracaceae; genus Senimuribacter; species Senimuribacter timonensis. The sequence goes on along the minus strand of NZ_FLKM01000009.1, from coordinate 1,367,006 downwards.
CATTCGGTTGATCAAAGAGGATTTCCCTACATTAGGAACCCCCACAATCATCATGCGCAGCGGCTTCTTTCTGATCTGACCTTCGTTTTTCCGATCTTGTTCTTTTGCCAGCAGCTTGTAAAGCTGATTCACGCCTCCGCCGCTCATGCAGTTCATGATCAGAACCAGACTGCCCCTCTCGGCAAAGTAGTCAGACCATTTCTGATTCTCTATCCGATCTGACAGATCGCTCTTATTCAGGATGATGACCCTCTTCTTATCCTTGACGATCTCGTCGATAATCGGATTCCTGCTGGAAACAGGGATCCGAGCGTCAATCACCTCGATGACCAGATCCACCATCTTCAGGTTTTCCTGAATCAGTTCCCTGGTCTTCTTCATATGGCCAGGATACCAGTTTATATTTTCTATCATAAAATTCCTTTCTAAAATAGCTGTTTTCTTCAATCGAAATCCTCTTTAGTATACCACTTTTCGCCGCTTTATGGCTATATGTTTTTCGGTTTTTCGGGCAAAATACAAAATGATGTTAAAAGTTCGCGCCTATTTAGGAAATAATCATAAGTCAGTCTGTAGATGCAATTTTTACTATATATGGAGTTTACTAGTATTTTTTATACTCATTTTTGCAAAAACGGCAAAAAATCGCGGATTTGGAAAAAATAATTTGATCAAGCAATTGCAAGGGTTAGCGTCATTTTGGTGCCTGCTTTTTCAACAATCTGCATAAGAAAACGCTGAAATTCCAATAGTCACAGAGTTTTTCCTAAAAAGACCAAAAAAACACATTTTGGCAAAAAATGCTTATCACAATATAATAAAAAGAGGAACCTGACGGTTCCTCTCGTAGACACAATTATTTTGCTGTCTTAATTTTTGCTGCTTTACCAGTTCTTCCACGCATGTAGTGAAGTCTAGCTCTTCTGACGCGGCCTTTTCTGACCACTTCAATCTTCTCTACCCATGGCGAGTGCAGTGGGAATGTCTTCTCGACGCCGATGCCGGAAGCAATTCTTCTAACAGTGAAAGTCTCAGCGATTCCGCCGTTCTGTCTCTTCAGAACAAAACCTTCGAAAATCTGAATTCTCTCTCTGTTACCTTCTTTAATTTTAACGTGTACCTTGACGGTGTCTCCCACGTTAAATGCAGGGATATCTTTCTTTAAGTAATCCTGTGCAACTGAATCTAAAATATTCATTGTATGGTTCCTCCTTCCCTCCAAGACGTTCTTGCCACTCATTTTCTGTATGCAGAGGACCGCCCGTAATTACAACATGAGTATTATATCACAGACAAAGTGGACGTGCAAGCACAAGTTTTATAAAATTTGCCATTCCTTACTGATCTTTTTCTAAGATTTTTCCCTTTCCAGTCAAAATACTAATTATGAATACAATCATGAGAAATAGAGGATGAAAAGCATATTTTACAATACTCAGGAAAGAAAAGTCATCAGGAATTCCTGTAACTTCAGCCCCCATGCTCAACGAAAGCAAATAAGGTGTACAAAACGGAACGAATCCGCAGGTTGCGCAAGCTGTAGTGTCTAACAGATTTGCCGAACGAGTGCCCGCAATTCCAAACTTCTTTGCAATTTTGTTAGCCATGGGTCCGACAAAGGTAATTCCTGTAGAACTTCCGGCAGTAACAATTGTGCCAAATACAGAAGCGATCATAATGATAAATTGAACAGATCGTATGCCCTTGCATAATTTCAACAATCCGTTGCTGATGCTATCCAGTGCCCCGCTTTCTTTCAGTGACTCTATGATGATGAAGAACAGGATGCAGAAGACAATCATATCCATCATACTATTAATCCCGCCGACAACAGGTCCTTCTGCATTCACCATCTGAGCCGGGCTTATCAATCTCAGAACCAGATTGATGACGATTGCAAGGGTGTCGCAGATAATTAATGTTCCTGCCAGATCCCAACCCTTTTTCATCAAAACGATCATAATCACTGGCACGATTAAAAGGACTAAAGCACGAACCGTAGAGCCATCAGCACTGATAACAGTAGAACCAACATCCGCTGTCAGCTTTCCGAAAATGATGAACAGTACAGCGGAAATTCCTCCAGCAATCAAAGAATAGGGCAGCCTGGATCTTACAACGTCGTTGATTTTAGATTCCTGTGTGAGCGCTGAAGCAATGGTCGTATCAGAAATTGGGGCCAGATTGTCACCAAACAGCGCTCCGCTTATCACTGCACCACATACAAGGGACGCATCACATCCCAAGTCAATTCCAATAGGAAGCATCACCGGGAGCACTGCAACAATTGCCCCCGACGAAGTTCCGCATGCTGTTGAAATCAGCGCACATATGATGAAAGAGACCACCGGGATAAATCCCGGATCCAAGTTAAAGACACTTGTAAGATACACCAGAGCCTCAATTAATCCACTTAGGCGCAATAACTTCGACAAGATGCCTGCCAGCAGAAATGCGATAATCAGAATTGATAACATGGAATCCTGAAGTGCCGCAATCGCAACATCTCCAAAGCTCTTCTTTTTCTTAATTAAGAAGAAAGCAATTAAAATTGTACCCAAAGTAAGTAAGTTATAGACATAAAAATCGGTTTTATTTAATATGACCACAGTAATCATTCCGATAACAAGAACGATAATCGGAATCCATGGACCAAGTTTTCCTCCAAAAAACTCAATTTTTTTGTTTTGCTCGTTCATAAAAACCTCCTGTGAAAATACATAGGGGTATTAACTTCTTTTGCTGTCCAGGATTTCATTTGTGATATTTAAAAATCCATCAATCTCTTCTGCCGTATTACAATGCAGCGGCGAAACTCTTATAATCCCATCCAATCCAAATGATTCTACCATTCTCTTAGAATATGAACTTTCTGCCACCCTTTCGTAGACGATGATGCCACGTTTTTCATACTCGCTGACCGCTTCAGCATAATCGAATCCGCTTAATTTCATTGCGAGAATAAGATCTCTGCCAGCCAAATTCGTGTAGTCAAAAAAGCAATCTACACCATCTAAGTTCAATAGCCCTGTTTTTCCTTTGTCACCATAAAGCATTCTAGCCAGCAATGCCTGTTCCTGAAGATGTATGCGGCGCATTCCTTCTTCGATTTGCTTTCTTTTGTCTTTTAAATCCGTATAGCGCGCTCCAATCCAAGCCACATAATTGACGATTTCACTAATGACTGCATAATGTGCCGGGACGATGCTGCCAAGCTCCCAAATATCCTTCTCGTCATCCAGAATCCTGCAATGAGGCAGTGATTTTACACGATCAGAAACATATCCGAAGGAAATACCTCTGTTGCCAAAAAATTTATATGGAGCGATGTTAATTCCGTCGAGTTGCAAAGCCTTTACATCGATGACTGCATGGGGTGCATGCTGGACTGCATCGGTTACGACGTAAATATCCGGATTGATTTTCCGCGCTTCTGACACGATGGTCTTAAGATCTGTAATTGCGCCAGTCATATTCGACGCAGCGATCACATTTAAAAGAACCGTATCTTTATCCACAAGCTCGATTACATCTTCTGCAAGCACTCCTCCAGTCTTCTTATTTGATGGGGCGACCCGCACTTCCTTGCCATATTTTTCTCCAAAATATCTGCATGCGTCAAAAGCCGATGGATGTTCTAAAACGGAGGTCACGATATTCGTCCCCTTGCCATATTGTACAATGGGTTCGACAATCTTAAACATGAGGCTGGATGCGGTCAAATCCGTAACGATAGCTCCGTCCTGGGCATTTAACAAAAGCCGCAGATCCTGTCGTCCTCTCTCCTCATACTCATGGAGCATCAATGACGACTTGTGATTTCGCGCATAGCAATCAGGATACCGATTCAATTCATCAGAAATTTCAACTACTGATTTCAAACGTAAAGATCCCCCTGCGTTTTCAAAAAATAGTCTCTGACTTCCGTCCGCATCCACATCAATACGACAAAACTTATCCCTGATTGCAGAAATTGTCTTTTCATCAAACAATAATCCTCTGTCTTCTTTTCTATCCATAGATTTACCTTTCTCTACTAGAAATTGCTAATATAGGCCTTTTCCCGAAATATAACGTTCCAACTCTTCCAATCTCGCTCTTCCCTTTTCATCAAGATTTCTGTGCACAGCTGCCATGAGGATTTCCACGATTACATTTGGAGCCACATAAGAGTTATTAATCGTTGCACTGTCTACTTCCGAAAGCAATACTACATCAGAATGCTTGGTCATAGGTGCCGTTAACTTATCTGTTAACACGATAATCCTTGCATCCGCCTTTTTTGCTATTTCTATTGCGGTAAATATCATGTGTGCATACCTGGGATAACTTATCGCAATCAGACAATCTTTTCTGCCAATATCTAAAACCGCCCCAATCGCACGAGAATCAGCATCAGTAACTGTATGCACATCTTTGAGAACATCGTTCAAACAGCCGCCTAGCAATTGAGCCACACTTGCACAGCCACGAAAACCCATGACAAATTTTCTCTGCGAAGATAATATAATCTCTGCAGCACTAGTAAACACATCCTCAGCATTTTTCTCAAAGATTGTATCTATGTTATGATTGATTTTTTGCATGACCTGTTGATATAAGTCCGGAGCATTAATCAGATCCCTCTTTTTGTCAAATCTTGCAGCTGGCGGCAGAAAGTTGATACCGCCACTTCGTGCAATTTCTTCCTGCATCGTACTTGCGAGAAAACTCTGCATATCAGAATAACCTGTAAATCCCAGTTTTCTCGCAGTACGAATGACGGAAGTATCACTTGTCCCTATTTTTTCACCTAAAGACAGGGCAGACATTGCACAAACATTTACGAAATTTTTCGAAATATATTCCGCAACTTTTTTCTCTGTTTCTGTTAAAATGGCCTTTTTGATCCTATTATCGATTCGTGTATTCATTTCCTCCCTTTCTATTGTGTATACAACGTAAAATAGCTATCTTGTTGTTGTAACAACATAGTACGCGTGGTTGTGTTTGTTGTAAATACGTAATTTTTAAGTTTTTTCTTGTAAAAATTGGAAAGTAAGAGCTGATTGAACGCATCCTGCCCGGCCGCAAAGTCAGCAAGATCCGTTTCCCTGCGCCGCCCTCATCGGAGACGGAGAAGACCATCATACCAGGACTCTACGCCAAAAGCGTCCGCCTGGACGTCCTGTTTGACGACGGGGAGTCCTGGTATGATATCGAAATGCAGGTCCAGAAGCAGCCCTACCTACCCCTCCGCGGCCGTTACTACCATGCCGCCATGGACATCAACCAGCTCCACGCAGGTGCAGACTATACAGAACTGCGGCCGTCCTTCGTCATCTTCATCTGCACCTTCGACTACTATGAAATGGAGGAACCCATCTACTTTTTCGAAAAATATGATGTCAAAAAATCCTTGCCATACGGGGACGGAACGTTTACAATTATCTTGAACACAACCTGTCCAATAGAAAAGGTTCCGAATCCCCTGAAGGAGTTCTTCGGCTATGTGCGCAGCCAGGAGACAGAAGGGAACGACCCCTTCATAGGCCAGATCCATCAGATGGTGGCGGAACTGAACGGCAGAAAGGAGATCGAACAGATTATGACACTGGAAGAGGAACTGGATGTACGTTACAGCATCGGAAAGAAAGAGGGCCTTGCTGAGGGACGGGAAGAGGGCAAAAAAGATGCTGCCTTTGATACTGCCCGCAAAATGAAGGTCGACGGCCTTAACGCAGAGGTCATATCCAAATACACCGGTCTTTCTATAGAAGAAATTGAAAAAATATAACCTAAGACCTCTATATGAACGAACAAAAGGGAGGCGGCAAATCATCCTCTCGAACGATTGCCGCCTCCCTTTTTGGTACTCTGTCATGTTCACTTTCTTGCCTTCAGATTACGCCCTCGGATGGGTTTTGTCGTAAACGTCTTTGATGCGATTTTTTGTCACGGAAAGATAGATCTGTGTGGCCATGATGTCCTCGTGACCCATGAGTTCCTGCAGGGATTTGAGGTCTGCCCCATTCTGCACCATATGTACGGCGAAAGAAGTGCGTAAAATATGAGGTGTGATTTTGCTTTCCAATCCCACCTTTCTCCCGTACTGCTTTAGGACCTTCCAGAAACCCTGCCTGGAAAACGGCTCCCCTACATAATTGACGAACAGTGCGCTGTCAGGACTTTCGTGATCCTGATCCTTCATCAAGAAATTACGACTGTTCAGAATATAATTATCCAGGGCCTTTCTGGCCATAGTTCCCATTGGCACGATTCTCGCCCTGCCATGATCTCCATTGCAGGTGATAAAACCCATACGCAGATTCACATCTTTCATCTTCAGTTCGATGATTTCCGTTACACGGATGCCCGTGGCGTAAAGAACCTCCAGCATGGCTCGGTCACGAATCCCTTTGATGGAGTCATCTGGCGCAGTTAACAGTTCTTCTACTTCTTCAATCGTCAGATACTCCAGCTTCTTTCTTTCAATTTTCGGAGACTTGATATCCTCTGTGGGATTTACACTGATCAGTCCTTGCTTTATCAAATACTTGTAAAAAGTTCTAATAGAAGAAAGCTTTCGATTCGCCGTTGCTCTGGATTTCCCGCTGTTTTTTAGTTCCATCAGATATGCCACGACATCTGTGTTCGAGGCCTGTTCTAAGGTGTCTATTCCTCTCGCGTATAAAAAGCGCTCAAAGGCTGCCAAATCTCTATTGTACGCTTCGCAAGTATTTTCCGAAGTTTTCTTCTCCTGTTTTAAATAATCAATGAACTCATTTAGTTCCATACTTGTCATCTCCGTTTTCATCCTGTCTTTTTTCATGTCATATTTATTCCAAAACAACATATGCTTCCTATAAAGGGGAGGTTGTCTATGGATAAAAAATTTGTATTCTTGGCTTCGTTATTTTTAATCGTCAGTTTTTCTGCCGGGGTTTTTACGAAAATCGCCGTGCCTTCAGAAAAAATGATGATTTCCACCGAGCTGCCTGGTCTTGCAGCCAGTCTTGCAGATTACATAAAAAGTGATATCATTACCATCCTTGCTGCTATGATTTTTTCAGCATTGTTTTTTTTAATGCCTCTAGTGATTCTCATGGTAATCGGTAAGACCTTTTCCCTGGGTTTTACCGCCGCATACATCTTGTCTTCCCTCGAAGAAAAAGGGTTCAGTTTGGTAATTGCAGCACTTCTGCCTCGAGGCCTATTTAAGCTGCCAGCTTATATCGCCCTCATTATCGTTTCTTATGAAACGGCAAAGTTTGTACGAAAAAATTACCACAACCCCGCCGCACTGAAGGGAATCAAACCACATCTGTTTCATTTTCTTTTCTGTCTGGCAGCCCTGATCGTTTCAAGTATCCTTGAAACGTTCCTTCTGCAAATAGTCCTTTGACCATCAGAATCGCCACCTGGGACTTGCCGTCTTCAATTTGACCGTTCATAACCATCTTATATAAGTCGTCGATATCGTATTCTTCGATATCGATGGCCTCGTTATCGTCAAAGGCGGTTTCGCCTTTTGTCAACTCCGTACAGAGATAAAGATAGAGAAGCTCTTCTGAATACCCTACAGAAGGGTACATTTTTGTCAAAAGTCTTATATTAGCAGCACGATAACCCGTTTCTTCTTTCAGTTCTCTCAAAGCCGCAGCAGTTGGTTCTTCGCCCTGATCCAGCTTTCCGGCAGGGACTTCTAACATAATCCGCTCCACCGGTTTACGGAATTGCTTTACCATAATCATCTTACCGTCATCCTTGACTGCCGCAATGACGGCACCGCCGCCATGCTCAACAATTTCCCTCTGAGATTCTCCATTGATCACAGTCACCGTATCTCTTCTCAGATTGATAATCCTGCCTTCATATATTCTTTCGCTTTTCAGCGTTTTTTCTTCAAAAGTCATGAAACCACCTCATTCATCATTTGGATATATTTTACCACGTAACTTTCTTAAATTAAATAGGGAACTTGAAAAATAACTCTCCAAGTTCCCTATGTATTATCAATCAGACGCTTACCGTGGCTCAATAATCAGCTTAATAGCGGTTCTTTCTTCTCCATCGATTTGGATATCTGTAAACGCCGGAACGCAAACCAGATCAATACCACTTGGTGCAACAAAGCCTCTTGCTATGGCGGTGGCCTTAATTGCCTGATTTAACGCGCCTGCACCTATGGCCTGAATTTCTGCACCTCCCTTTTCTCTTAAGACCCCTGCTAGAGCACCTGCTACCGAATTCGGATTCGACTTAGCTGAAACTTTTAATATTTCCATCAATATTTCCTCCCTTAAAAAATTTATCATTTTCTCTATTATACTTGTGGTTATTCACAAAAAGTGAGCTTATCGTACAACAAAAAAATCTTTTTTTCATTTTTTTCACACTTATACTTGCATGTTTCGACTAAATTATGTATAATTCAATTGTGGTTATCCCCCTGATAACCTCATTAATCTCTAATCCCAATACCCCTTTTGAACAAAGTAGACTGCACCCCTGCGGTCTATTTTGTTATATACATAAAAGTCAGGAGGCAGCATATGAGAAAAATAATCGATTATCTCCATATAGATAGATATGCGTCAAAGACCTTTAATATGTATTTCAAAGACAGAAGCTTTGCCGTCTTTGATATTGAAACGACGGGTCTTTCTCCCGCCTACTGCAAAGTAATTTTATCAGGCATCCTCCTGGTCAAAGGAGATGAATGCCAGGTGATACAATTCTTTGCAGATCAGGCCGGTGACGAAAAAGAGATACTCCAGCAAACGGTGGATATCTTGAAATCAGTAGATTATATCATTACCTATAACGGCAGGCATTTTGACATCCCTTTTGTGGAAAAGCGGGCGCGTAAATATAAGATAGATATCGGTATCTGTCCCTACGACCTGGATTTATATCTGATTATCAACGGACATTCCGAATTAAAATCTGTTCTGCCGAATCTGAAGCAAAAGAGCGTCGAAATTTTTATGGGGTTGTCCAGCGGAAGAGATGATGAAATATCAGGAAAAGAAAGTGTAGATTTATATAATCGATATATGACTACCAAGTCCTTCGACCTTGAAAGAAAAATCCTGCTGCACAATCACGACGATTTGATTCAGCTCTACAGAATTCTTCCAATCATTTCGAAAGTGAATTTTCATCGAGCCATGTTCAAATTGGGTTTTATTGCTGGAGACTACTTAATTAAACGAGTGAATATGGCAGGACGCGATCTCCATGTTTTGGGTAATCAACTGGCAGAACCCGTCGATTACATATCTTTCCCAACAGAGGAACAACCCTATTCATTGATGATGGACAGTGCCAGCCGTGAATTTGAACTGACGATTCCCGGCCAGGCAGAAGCAGGCGCCATTTATTTTGACGCACAGGCTATTCTGGGAGAAAAAATAAAAGAGATTGAAAAATACCCGTCTGTTACAAACGGGTATCTAATAGCAGAAGAATATGGCAAGATAAATCACATGGATATCAACGCATTCTTATTGACATTCTTCAAGAAGTAAAGCAGTTATGAATTCCCCAGCTTACGCCATAAGGTCGTCCTGCTGATGCCTAGATATTGACAGAGCTTCTCTTTGTCATGGTCAAAGTAGTTCAGCAAATAGCGAATATAATCTGCTTCCAGAGTTTTGAAGTCATTGGTAATGGGCATGGAAAACTCCTTTCTTGGGCCAGTCTGATATTTCTGCTGCATCATCGAGTGGATAAAATCCTGAGACAGCTTATAGGATTCGGCCAGCAGGACGATCCGTTCCGCAAAATTGCGAAGTTCCCTCACATTACCAGGCCAGTTATAAAGCAGCAAGTCGTTGAAAATGGAATCCTCTTTCCAATAGATCGACTTGTTTTCTTTTTTGGCCGCATCGTGGACAAAATCTTTGAACAGAGGAATAATATCTTTTGGCCGTTCTTCAAGAGGAGGAATAATCAATTCAAGGACAGATAGCCGGTAATACAAATCTTCTCTGAAATCCCCTTTTTCCACCATTCGACAGAGGGTTTTGTTGGTAGCGACGATGACTCTGACATCGACAGGAATCATTTTCTCTCCGCCAATTCTGCGGATTTCCTTTTCCTGCAGAACCCTGAGCAACTTTGCCTGCATGCTGAAAGGAAGCTCGGCAACTTCATCGAGAAAAAGCGTACCTTTATGAGCCAGCTCAAAAAGTCCTTTTTTTCCGCTGGAAAGCGCCCCAGTAAAAGTTCCTCTTTCATAACCAAAGAGCTCACTTTCAATCAGTGATTCTGTGAAGGTGGCACAGTTGATAGCCACAAAAGGCCCTTCTGCCCGTAAGCTTTCGTTATGAATGCTGGAAGCCATGACTTCTTTTCCTGTGCCAGTTGCACCACAAATCATAATGGTCGCCGATGATCTGGCATATTTTTTAGCCCTTTCTACCAATTCAACCATGCCTTCGTCCTCGTAAATCATATCTGCAAACCGTTTCTTTGCCGAGAGCCCTTTTGCTTTATTCTGCACTCTGATAGACATCTCCATCTTTTCAATGTAGCTGACATTGTTAATCATTGCCGCGTATAATTGTACTTCATCGATGATTACTGGAATTAAATTAACGATACATTTCTTTTCTTGAATTGTCACCACATTATTGGCTGCCATGTGAAAGATTTCTTCCACTTCCATTTGAAAAAGCGCCGAAATATTGACCCAATGATTCTCAGAAAAAAACATTTTCTCCGCAGTCTGATTATAATCTCGTATAGTACCGTCTTCTTCTACGATGAGAATGGCTTCTGTTACCAAATTGGTAATATCCTCGATAAACTTATTTTTCGACTTCTCCATAATTGAGGAGGTTGTAGCAAATAGCGCTTTAACGATAGTATTTCTATAGCAATTATTATCAATTTTGAATACCATATTGGGAATTCCGCATTCCGCAGCAATACTGATGGGCTCCACATCGCCGATAATACAGTCCACTTTCTTCTCTTTCAATTCCAAAATGGTATCTTTTATGTTCCTGTTGTTAAACAGCTTATGGTAGATACAATAAAAATCACCAAGCGCCATCTCAGATTTCAATTTTGGGTCAGCCTCTTCACTGCTGGTATTATAGCCGATTTCCACCATGCCAATTCGCTTATAACCTCGTTTCCCGCAGGCTGCCAGCAAGTCCAAAATATTAGTCAGATCATATTCCAGTTGGAAGATTGGAATTTCAAGGCCGCAGCTGTATAGATACTGAGCCAGGCTGCCTCTGGTGAGGATACCTAAGATGGTTTTCTTGGCAGTGATCTTTTCAATTTCTTCTACGAGGGTCTCGCAGGGTTTGGATACTATAAATTTGTGGATGTACCGGGTAATTTCCGGACAGTCCTTGATAATATGCTGTTTTTCTGGAACGATGACTAGAAATTGATCGTAAAGTTCCTGGTTCATATGCGCTCTCCTTTTACTATATAAAGAAATATTGATGATATAATTCATGAATCAAAATGTTTGATTTTAGTTCTAAAGGTATTTTTATGATATAACACTTATTTCAAAATTGCAACCAACATTACATATATGAAACAATTCTAATTTATTACGATTAGAATTGCTGCTGCATTTTTAGTCCGTTTCCCCTTTTAACAATTTGGCACGATATTTGCGTATTTAATTTGCAAAAGCCAAGGGAGGTGAAATCTTGATACATTATGTGCTTTTTAAATTTAAGCCTGGCACAGCCATTGACGAAATTCTTCATTGTTACCAGAGAACTTATCTAAAGATGGAAAAACTATTGCCTGAAGTAGAGAACATTTCTTTTAAGGAGAATTGCGTCAATAGAGATTCTAATATGGACGTCATGATTACGATCGAGCTGAAAAGTAAAAAGGGGTTAAACGATTATCTCAATCATCCTCTTCATCTTCAATTCATTTCAGCTACTGACGATTCTATTCAAAATCGTATATCTTTCGATCACGAATAAAGAAATTAAAAAGGAGGTACAACAAATGAATGGAATTTTACTTAACAATGCTGATACAGTAATTACTGTCACTGAAGATATCCCGGCAGGCGGTCCTGTCTCCTTTGTATTCAGCGGCAGACAAAAGCAGATTTTCGCTACAGAGCCAATTCCACAGTATCACAAAATGGCCATCACTGATATCAAAGCGAAAGCTGATGTTTTGAAATACGGAGAACGAATCGGTTATGCAACAAGAGACATTTTTATCGGGCAGCACGTCCACACTCACAACGTAAATAATAAGTAGGAGGTAACGATCATGAAATTTAAGGGATACAGACGCAGCGACGGAAGCGTTGGAGTACGCAACCATGTCGTAATCCTGCCAGGCTGTATTTGCTCTGCCGGCGCTGCAAGAAAAATTGCTGCAGCTGTGGAAGGTACAACCTATCTCTACAATCCTAACGGATGCGCACAAAACAGCGAAGATACGGCGCTGACCCTGGAGATTCTTTCTGGCATGATTGCCAACGGCAATGTGTACGGCGCTTTGATTGTCGGTCTGGGCTGTGAGATTATCCAGGAAGAAACCTACCTGAACGCTATTCGGCAGAAGACGGACAAGCCAGTCTATTACATCAGCATACAAAAAGAAGGCGGCCTTGCAAAGACCGTAGCCAAAGGGGCACAATTAGCCGAGAAGCTGCGTGCCGATGCTGATCGATGTCAGAGGGAGGATTGCGATATTTCTGAGCTGATATTAGGTATGGAATGCGGCGGCTCAGATCCTACCTCTGGATTCTCAGCCAACACAGTTCTGGGTAATACCTCTGACAGGCTGGTTGATCTGGGTGGAACCAGTGTACTCAGTGAAACGCCAGAAGCCATCGGCGCAGAGAATATTTTGAGGAAACGCGGTATCACTCCGGAAATCGGACAGAAACTCTATGATACCGTCAAACAATGTGAACAGCTCTATCTCAATGCAGGAGAGGATATACGCAATACCAACCCTTCGCCTGGGAATAAAGCGGGCGGTATCACCACATTAGAAGAAAAATCGATCGGTTGTATCCACAAGAGCGGAACCAAACCTTTTACCAATGTCATTGGATATGGTGAAAAAATTACAGAAAAAGGTCTGCTATTTATGGACAGTACCGCTTACGACGTAGCATCTACTGTCGCCAAAATTGCCGGCGGTGCACAGATTGTCGCTTTCACCACTGGTCGTGGAACCCCTGTGGGCAACGCCATAGCACCGGTTATCAAAATCACCGGTAACCACCATACTTTCACTCATTTAAACGATATGATGGATTTTGATACCAGCGGCAGCTTCTTAAGTGATACATCCATTGAGGATCTGGGCGCAGAACTCTTGGAATATATCTTAGATGTCTGTAACGGAACACTGGTCAAGGCAGAAGAAAATGACATTTCTGATATGGCCATCAATCAGCTGCACAGTTATTGCTAACCTGCATGAAAAAAGAAAGGAGTTTATATGAAAATTCTAAAGACAGTACAAAAAATACCAGGCGGACTCATGGTAGTCCCCCTCTTCCTAGGCGCTATCATCAATCTTCTCTTTCCTGAAATCCTAGACGTAGGCGGTATGACCACAGCTACTTTTAAAACTGGAGCTTCCTCTTTTATCGGAGCCAGCTTGATGTGCGTCGGCTCACAGATTACAATCAACAGAGTCGGAGAACCGTTAAAAAGAGGTTTCGTCCTATTGGCAGCCAAATTCCTGGCCGGTTTTCTCCCCACTCTGTTGGTCTCCCAATTATTTGGCGCTGCCGGTGTACTCGGTATCACACCGTTGATGCTGCTGGCTGCGGTTACCAACAGCAACGGCGGCATGTACTTAGGCTTGATGACCCAGTTCGGCGATGAAAACGATTTAGGCGCTCAATCGCTTCTGGGCATCAATGATGGTCCGTTCCTGACCTTAATTGGCATGGGTCTGGCAGGCCTTGCCAGCTTTGACTACATGGCGCTGCTCGGTTCTGTAGGAACGCTGCTGGTCGGTATTCTCTTAGGCAATATAGACAAAGATATTCGCGAATTTCTCAAACCCGGAATTTTATTTACCCTGCCGTTTCTGGCTTTCTGTCTGGGGACCGGCCTAAACTTGAAAAACATTGTTACTGGCGGGTTAACTGGCATCTTCCTGGGTATTCTGGTTGTAGCTTTAACAGGCTTGTTTACCATTTCTGCCGATAAGCTGATATTGAGACGGCCCGGATATGCTGGCGCTGCCCTCTGCACCACTGCAGGGAACGCCGTGGCAACACCTGCAATTTTGGCTGAAGCAGCGCCCAATTTGGCAGGTCAGGTGGAGGCTGCAACAGCTGCCGTTGCTACGGCTGTCATTGTAACTGCAATCCTCTGTCCCATTGTCACCAGCTTCATCGCAAAAAGATTTGGCTGTCCCGGTGCGCAGCGGCTACCTGATAAATAAAAGACAAAACCAGGGGTCTAAATGGCCCCTGGTTTATTATTTTATCCCTTCTCTTTCGCATACGATTGCTAGAACTGATTTTCTGCTCTCCATTTGTTGTAACGAGCTTCTTTTTCAGGCCGGTCAAAAGGATAACCATATTGGTAGCAGTCTATGACATCTGCGTCCTTGACGATTTCTTCGATTGGTGAACCGATTTCTGTTTTCAGGCTGTGATTTTTCACTGCATGCGCAATGATCTCTATTTCCTCCTCATGAAAAGTTCCAACCTCTTTCAGAAAACGTTTTACCGGCTCGTAGCCAGCTTCTGCATGATTCTTCTGTTTGCCCGTGAGAATACGCCCATAATCGTGAACGGCTGCTGCACAGGCGGCAAGTTCAGGTTCTATGCCCCGCTGCATAGCTAACAGCCATGCACATCTGGCCGAAGAAGCCATATGGATTCTTTCCCAGTCCAAGGTCTCATCTCTTTCACTGACTTTGCCTTCTTGCTGATCGATGACCTGGTTTAATTTCACTTCTAATTCTAATAATCTATTCATGATTTATATTTTACCTTGATTTTCCTTTCGATGCAATGTATAATTATAATACATTTACTTCCATTTATAATATTATTTTCCACTTTTTAGGAGGTATATTATGAATAGAAAACTATGGAGTGTTGTTGCCGTCGTTTTACTTGCGGCTGTTATCCCCGTTTCAAGCTGGGCGCTGAGTATGCCAAAAGACCTGCTCACCTACACGGTATCCGTCACTTCCTCTGGAAGCGGACAGCTCTATTGGAACTACGGAAAAAATATGGAATTTTTTCTCTGCAACGGCAGCGATACCTACAATCAAAACTGTAGAATTAAAAAAAGCGAATCTTATAAGTTCACCACGCTCATAGACCGGGGGATTGTTCCTAAAGCGGACGACGGCTGGTTTTTTGACGGATTCTATGACAAGTCGGGTGCAAAGCTGCTGATGAAGCCGGTAAATATCGACGTTATCAGGATAACCGTAGATGGGCTATATGCTTACGACTATCTATTGTCCTTTGACAATACTGCCTATAAGAATTACACTAAGAAGAGATACCAAGATGAAATGAAACAGTATTTACGCAAGCTTTACGGAGTCAGCCGCTATAAGGTGATGTTTTCAACGCAGCTGTATAACTTACCTCGCAAGTCGGCCGATCTCTATCCTAAGTTCAAGGCAAAAACTCTGCGCAAAGTACAATTTCCACAAGACATTGACAAAGTATATGGCAACCCGAATTTCGCACTTTGGCCAAATTGTCCAAAAGCATCAGACGTGTCATATAAGTCATCAAACGCAAAGGTATTGTCCATCGACAAAACCTCCGGCCTCTGCAAAATAAAGGGAGAAGGAATTGCTACCGTCACCTTGACTCTGCCAGAAACAGACCGATATCTTGCTGAAACTGCGAAAGTAAAAGTTCGAGTAAAACCCAATGCCACTCCTATTCTATCTATTAGAAAAAAAGCGGAAAAATCTTACGAGTTGAAGTGGAAACCAGATACAAAATGTTCCGGCTACGAAATTGAGATCGGTTCTGACGTCAGTTTTTCTAAGATTGCAGCCCGGAAGACGGTCAATTCTGCCAAAACAGGCATCACAAAGATCACCATTCCTAAAAATGCGGTTTGCAAGGTCATTCGCATCCGGGCCTATAAGCGTTCTTGCGGTGAAAAGCTCTATGGTGCGCACGATGTTCGCCGTCTCTAAAAAAATTTATAATAATTTGTAACGAATTGTGGCAGAGTACCACTAACTATTGAAAGCAATAAAAATAAGGGAGGAAGCATATATGGATGCAATGGAACAAATCTATTTAGAACATGCGAAAACAGTATATGGTTTTCTCCTGTCCAGAACTCATAATTCTGATTTGGCCGAAGAACTGACCCAGGAAACATTTTTTCAGGCAGTCAGAGGCATTGACAAATTTGAGGGAAATTGCAATATCTCAACATGGCTCTGCGCAATCGCAAAGAATCTATGGCGGGAACATCTGCGAAAGCAAGCCAAACAGGAGGCCTTGTTTGATGCAGATAGCGTCCCGCCGCCGATTACAGTAGATGAAACCTCTCCTAAATGGGATGATTTAGAAGTTCTCAAAGCGGTACACCGGCTCGGTGATCCCATGCGTGAAGTCATGTATCTCAGGTTAATCAGCAATCTTACCTTCGGACAAATTGGCGAAATTCTTGGGAAAAGCGAGAACTGGGCAAGAGTAACCTATTATCGCGGAAAAGAAAAAATCATTGAGGAGGTCAACCATGAATGAACATAAAATACCTTGCGAACTAATTCAGGATCTGATGCCGCTGTACGTAGAAGGCCTCACTTCGGATCCCACGAAAAAACACATAGTGGAGCACCTGCAGACTTGTGAAATCTGCAAAGAGAAATACGAAAAATTGAATGCATCCATCGGCTGTAAAGAAACAGAAAAAAAATTAGAAGATCAGAAAGAAATTGATTATTTAAGAAAGGTAAAAAGCAACAATCGGAAAAAACTTCTGCTCGGTTTCTGCAGTGCTTTGCTCATCATTTTTATTGCGGTCTTCATAAAAGCTTATATTATCGGATATGAGGCGGACAGCTATACCGTTACCAATATCAGCAAATTTATAGATCATAATTCTGTTCTTGTTGAAGGCACTTTTGCAGGAACCAAAAGTGTCTATAGCCGCTACGAAATAGTCACGCAAAGTGATGGTACGCAAAAAGTCATCATCTATGGCTGCCGCCCTTCTCTTTGGAATAAAGATAAAGATTTTAAATTTGAAATACCATTTGACGCTATCGATAAAAGTCTGGAAGTGTACGGAGCAACTATTAATCAGCATGGATTTTTTGTCAGCTCATTGGCCAACGAATTATATAAAGCATGGAACCCTTATGTCGGTGACATGTCTGCAAATAATCGAATTGCGCAGATATTAGGTATTCGCGGCACCCTCGGAGATTATGAAAATGAGCTGCAGACGGAAAAAGAACCTTATAACTGGACATTTAAATTTAAGGACAAAGTTTCTGATCCGATCAGCTTTGATAGAAAGATGGAAGCCTATGCCTGCCTGCTGATGGCTTCAGTCGGAAATTTAGATAAAGTTACCTGGACTTACACAGAAACAGTCCCCGGTAATAAAGAACTTCACACTGCCTCGATTACGAGAAAAGAAGGTTCTAAACTGGTGCAGAATGAAATTGAAGAGAAGAATCCACCTGCCGTTCTGCAAAATCTAGTGGATTATCTATATAAATCTGATTATAACGTAGAAAACTGAATCAATATAACATTATAACATTGACCGACCTGCCTAATAAGTTTGGCAGATCGGTCGTTTTTGTTTCTAACTTACATATTAAATGAAGGCGGTTTAACATCCACATTGGGAAAATCTGTACCAGCTGGTGACGGAGTAGACATATCAAAATAGAGTCTTGCCGCTTCTGTCGTTCCAAAGTCCCTATTTGAGCCTGTATCCTGTACCTTGTTAAATGCTTCTCTGAACATGGCGTTGTGCGCCTCTTCACGGTTGAGAAGGAAATCTATCGTTTCTTTTACTTTCTTATCGTCAATTTGTCTGTAAAGATATTCATATACGACCTTCGCTCTCTGTTCAGAGGCAATATTTGACAATAAGTCTGCACATAAATCTCCTGTCACAGTCACATAGTCACCAGTCCAAGAGTACCCAGACGCGTTAATCAGACCCGGATTTAACCCTAAAATAACGTGGGATTGAATCTCTCCCGCATCAACAGCCTCTGCATTCACATCATGACCGTTCAACAGGTTAATCGTCTGTGCGACCATTTCCATATGACTTAGTTCCTCCGCTGCGATATCCATAAATAAATCTTTGATTTCTGGATCTTTGATTCGAAAACTCTGTGACATATATTGCATCGCTGCTTTCAATTCGCCATTTCCTCCTCCAAGCTGTTCCTGGAGAAGCACTGCATATTGTGGATTTGGGCCTTCAACGGCTACTGGATGAAATAATTGTTTTTCATGTTTAAACATAATTTGCTCCTTTCATTTTTCAAGAAAAATCAATTTCTTGTTATAAGTTTAATTATTTGTAAATCGCGTACAAATATTCAGAAAGAAGCATCGTTTCATTTATAATTTTTTCTTTTTGCCATCAAAAAAGTTAACAACAAAATAGCTAAAATAAAGATTCCAACTATGCGCAGATCGGTTTCATCGCCTGTCTTAGGTCGATCAATTTTTATTTTTTTTATTTCTTTGGGAGAGTCTATTTCTACCGTCTGTCCCTTATCATGGAGATCCTGATGTACGCCCACGATGCTGTCATTTAACTTCAAAGTTTCAAATACCACGACTGTTTTGCCGTAAAGTTCTTTTTCATCATATTGAAATGAAAGTTCCACGTTTCCGCCCGACATCTTCGGAACAAATGTCTTTTCAGCAGTAATAGCTTTGCCGTCAGAGATCACCGGTCTTCCCGTAGCCTGATCCATCAAAATACCGCTCACGGTATAAGTTCTTTCTGGCAGTAAGTTTGAATATTTGACGATATCCGTAATCGTGCCGTCCACAGTATGAGATGCGCTGGTCTTAATTTCCGGGACGTATACCGTCTGCTCCGGGTCGTCTATCGCTTTATGGGCGGCAACCTCTACCCCATCGTATTTCAGGCTCTCAAAAGCAACTATTGTCGTGCCGGACAAAAGCGTCGCATCAAAGGAAAAAGCAAGTTCAATGCAGCCGTCACTTTTTTCTGCAGTAAAGTTTTTCGTCTCTGATACAGCCTTTCCCCTTAGTTTGACCGCCTTGCCGGTTGCTTGATTTACTAAAGTGCCCGTTATGGAATAAGTTTCACCTGCGATTAAGTTACTGTATTGGACAGTGTCTATAATGGTCCGCTCTGTGACTGCTCTGCTGATATGGTCTTTCGTATCCCTATCTTTGGCCGTTGTTTTAATTTGGGGAAATAGAATCGTCTGATGAGCATCTTCAATGTCTGTATGCTTGGCTACTTCCTCGTTTTCTTGATATAACTTTTCGAATATAACGATCTCTTTTCCTGCCAGGCTGCTCCCGTCAAATGTAAAAGCTAAGTCAATCACGCCACTTGCTTCCTCTGGTATAAAAACTTTCTCTGCGCGAATTTCTTCTCCATCTAGTTTCATGACCTTGCCAGAGGATTTATCTATGAGACTGCCTCTCAGCGTATAGACCTTTTTTGGCTCTAAATTATTGTAGGTCACAGTATCCACGATTGTAACTCTGTCATCTGCCCTTGCAATGTGCGCTTTGGTTTCGCTATCTAAGGCAGATGTTTTAATCGATGGTCTTTCTGGCATCGGAATTTCCGGCACGTTTGGCTTTTCGCCAGCTTCATTTTGGATGCCGTCTGCGTTTATATTATCTGTCGTATTTATTTTTACCTGAACCGTTTTAGCAGATGAATCCTGACGAGCAGTGGTAATGTTCTTAGCAATATGGAAGCCCTCGTAAATGGCAGCGCCATCAATGGTCAGTTTTGGTCCGTTATCAGCAGTCAGAACTGTCGCAAGCGTATTATGAACACTGCACTTAACACCGTTGTTCTTGACAGTTTTGACGATATACGTCGCACCATCTTCAGCCTGCAGAACTAACGTCTTACCCTCTTCAAGCTTGATCGGTCCCGATAGGGAGTCCACATCAATTACATCTTTTCCCATAGTCCCATTCATCAATGTGCCTGTCGTCATTGATACGTTGACATAACCATTGAAAGGCTCCTTATAGCGATCTTTCTCATAAACCGTCGTCACAGTAATAGCCGAAGTTCCCTCTGCCCCAGTGAGAACAAGGGTCTTATTTGCTGGATTCTCTAAATCGACCTGATCGTCTGCGAGGGTGTAATCCGCATAGTAACCCGTATCAGTTACTTCTGGTATGTAGACCCCATTTGTACCGTCGTAGCTGTAGCTGTAGGTATTGCCTTTGATCTGCAGTGTCAGATTCTTGCCGTTGGCAAGGGTAATTTCTGCCGGATTTTCTTCCGTTACAATGACTTTGGTTCTCGTCATATCCTTGTGAGCTTTTACAGTGGTATAAGGCCCCTCTGCTTCCTGATCCATGCTGTAGGTCCTGCCGTTGATTATCATGGAAGCTGCAGGATACTGCGTCAAAGTTTCGATGGTAATCGTTCCACGGCCATATCCGTCCATGACTGCCTTTGCTGTCATACCGTCGGCATCCTTACCATCAGCATCTTTGCTGATTTCCAGTGGTTTTGACTTTACTCTATCGCCGGCCACAAAGTAGTATGGTGTGTCATTGAGAAGATACCCGTCCTTCGTCTTCAGCTCTTTCAAATAATAGACTCCTGCAGGAATTTTTGTCAGACTGTGTGCTTTGCCGCTGTCGTTAACAGAAAGTATATCGATCAGTGAGTCTTGCTGCAGGGCTGTATTCCCATAGTGAATCGGGGCTGCATTGTAGATTCCAAAGACCGCACCTCCGCCTGGCAGATATTGCTTCGTATCATGTCCCGTTTCAAATACTTTTGATAAATCTAATTCCACATTTACATAATCATTTCTCGCTTTGATACTATCCCATACCAGCGGTGTATATTGATCTTTGTACTGCAAGTTTACTTCCCAGCTATGTTCCGTATCCGCAATATAACCATTTGGGGCGGACAACTCACGAATAATATATTTGCCTAGCGGTAATGCTGAACTCACTGCTTTACCATCTTCTCCTGTAGTAATCGTTTCAATTAAATCAGAAAGTGCTGCAGTGGAGGTCTTGTAAATGCCGTCGAGAAGCATAATCCCCAGGTCATTGCCTTGATCAGATTCAGCCTTGTAAATTTTCGCCTGATAACCATCTGCATAGGTGATTTCAAAAGGTCCGTCCCCATCAGCCATGCTTTGATCGGAAACAATCTCCACGGTGTAATATACTTCACTGTTCTTGTCACCTTCATGACGAGTGGCAGTGACGGTATTATGATAGGCAGCTTCTCGTTTGTACACGGGGTTATCCGGGCTGAGCTGGCTATACCAGTCGATCACTTCACCTGTTCTTGTAAAAACAATGGACGGTATGATTGTTTCGTAATTTCCTTCTACGGCTTTCATTGGAATGGTCAATAAGGTTTTGGTTGTGGTGCCAAAGTAGTACATTTCCGTTTTAACTCCGTCTTCTGTCATAAAGTAGATTGGCGCGCAAGGCTCCTGCGCTGTGAAGGTCGTCGTACTGCCCTCTGCCTTCTGGCTGTATCCAATACCTAGCTCAACGACAGGTTTTGCATCAAAGGGATTGTAAATCGCTGTAATCGCCTTACCGTTTCTGTGACCCTGGGATGATATCGTAATTCCGTCTAGTTCGAAGGTAAAACCACTTTCATTGTCGGCCTGCTGGGTGTAGCTGGCCTTGTATTCTTCTACTACCATCTTCTGAAAATTACCGTCCGCCGTGCATTCCTGCCAAGTTTTATCCTGCAGCAATACTTGATAAATCACTGCCTGATCTTCCACTTTTGCAATGATAGCATAGTGAGGATTCTTGACAGTTGCTACCCCTTCATCCACTTCTATATTTGGAATATATGGAACTTCTATCCACCCGTTGGGAACTGTATACTGTGCTGCCGGTATTCCTTCTTCGTCACTAGCCGTCCAGTCATAATTGTCTGTCAAAACACGATAGGTCCCTTCCTTTGTCTTTTCTATAGCTCTGCCGCCCTTTCCCGGATTGACCAGCGTCACATTGTTGTCCCACTCAAAAGCAGTTTTTGTTACTGTTACTGGCGGTTTTTCGCCGTCTCCATCGTATTTTCCGTCTCCGTTATTGTCTATGCCTTCTTCAATTATCTTTTCAATCATTTTGACGTCTTCAGCAGTCAGTTTATAAAATTCATAATCCTTAACGATATACCGGGTCGCGCCGATATCTCCCAAATCGACAATCAGCTTACCGTCACTGTCATAAACCTTCTCTCCCGTACTCTCATAGATGTCGGCAGACTTGAAGATGTCAAAGACATTGCCATCATCATCTCCTACGTTAATGGCTGGCTTATATGCCTTGCCACCCACGACTGCAGTCGCTTCTGTCGTAGGAATATTAACACGATAGCCATTCAGCACCGATGTCACTTTGGAAACGGTGATGTCGGTATAATTTGTACCGCCTGCATTATATTTCATCTGCACATTTAGATCGTAGCGATACTTAAGACCATCCTCAGTCTTTTCAAAGTTGCAGCTATAGCTGGCCGGTCTCTGCTCTGGCGTGGTATAGACTCTGGTGTATCGGTTATCAGCGGATGCTTCACGGCCCAGCTTATAGTAAAGCTTTGCTCCGCTTTCATGATGAAAAGTGCCTTCCTCGTAGATTTCCCCTTTGCCATTAGTACCTGAATGCGTCTTCTTGTCGGTCAGAATTTTAATTTTCTTATCAGTTTCTGTGTCAAAAACCTGACAGCCGTCATTGCCGTCAGAAAGCCATTGATCGATGGCTGCATAGATTCCAAAGACGGCATCTTTCAGCTTACTCCAAACGTATTTCGGCGTCCATACGGTGTAACCATCCTTCTGGGTTTTCTCAAAGCCCGCCAGAATCTCGCCCTCCTTTTCAATTTCGATCTTCCCTTTGACCGGATTGTTTTTCATGGCTACCGCCTTATAGTACTTTACGTATTCATCACCGTCTGGATGACCTTCCTGTTTTTCTACTTTAAAGGTGTAGAAGTTAAAGATATCGCCAGCTTTGTACTCCACCTTGTTACCATCTTTATCGTAAACGGCTATCATATCATTAGCCGGATCATCGTCTTTAATCGTCTCCCAGTTCATATTGGAGTCAGCTTTTCCGTCATCATCTTTTCCATATTCGCCGGATTCACCATAGTCCGCATTGGTTCCATTGCCATTACAGTCATAGGTTCCCACGAAATAACCGTCTGGCAGTAAGAATTCCTCCAGACGATAGGTGCCAAACTTCAGATCATAGGGTAATACTATTTCACCGTAAGCATTGCAGGTAAACGTATAGTCCTTTGAAGTGGAATTGATATCTGATGCGTTGGGCAGCAATCTGCCGTAATTTTCTGATTTGGTCGGATCTGGCAGCAGATGGTTGCCCATATAACGGATATAGAACTTGGTCCCCTTCATATTTACGGTCTTCCCGGTTTCTGCATCGGTCTTCACTACTTTGATGACATTTTCTTTTTTCTTATTAGTGATACTCTTCGTATATTGTCTGCTATCCTCTGCAATGGATACCTGGAACCTCTCCAGTACGAAGCTCTCATCGTCAGCAGCCACTTCCTCCACCGTATAGGCACCATAAGGAATGTCGAGAATAAAAAGCGAGCCGGTATCAGATACGACCATATCTGTAGTGGCATTATTCATGCCAGAGGTATCCCTCACCACCTTGTATTTTTTCGCTCCATCCTCCGTATAACCATCTTCAACAAAACGAAGATACGGGTGGTCTTCGAAGCCGCCAGAGTTTAGATACATCCTCCACTTAGACTTGGTGGACAGATTCAAAGAACCTGCATTCCCTTCTTCATCAAACACATCTTCTGACTCCTTTTGTTTCTTGATGAGAAGTTTTCCCCGCCAATTGTCGTTAATCCAGGTCTCTTCGTTCAGCGTCAGTTGATCGTCTAGGTCTTCCTGGACTCCTTGTGCTGTCCCATCGCCGGCATTGGTTCCCAAGGTCGTCTTATAGTTTATCTTATATTGAATATCCGACCACTTTGGATCTTGGGTAACACAAGTGCGGCTATCTTTGCTGATTCCATGATAGCTGACTTCGTATTTGCGATTATTCGTTCCCGTTCCGCTTGCGGTCTCTGAAAGTCTTGCTGTGGCAGGTATCTCAACTACCTCATATTCTACATTTTGAGTATTCTGCCACTCCAGTTGGATAGGCGTTACGCTGCAGTGGGTGATCTCATTGCCGTCGTTGTCGGTTTCTGTATGGAAATAGGATCCGGACCGTGTCTTTGTCAGATCCGCAGGTGAAGTCCATGGCTGGTCACTGAGAATTTCTGTAGAACCGTATTCGTCCAAGGTTACGCGATCTACTTCTTTGCCATTGCGATAAAGAACAAATGTAGACGACAGCACAGCGTCACCCATAGGCGTGCACTTGTCGCCATCCCAGCCAGGGTTCTTGTCATCTTTATGTACTGGAAATTCAAAGACCGGCCAATAATCAGGCTCCGGCTCCCCCTCTTTTGGCAATTCTTCAATGCCTCCAGTACGGAATTTTAGATACATAGGCACTGAATGTTCGGGCACGCCGGTGGCAATTGCTTGTCGCAGACTGCCGCTTGAGGACCAAGACCAAATCAGCATTTTACTGCCATCATAACTTTCTTCAATTGGAATCCTCTTCGCAAATTTAAATACCGCTCCATCCTCACTGAGGTTTTTGCCTTTATAGATAAAAGTGTAAGTGTTGCCACTTTTTTTAACTTCCCAATTTTTAGAGGAAGTGCCACTTGCTTTGATCTCCACATCGATTTTATTAGCTTCCTTTAGAGTGCAAGTGTAATATCCTGTAGCAGGGTCTTTCTTCATCAGCCAGCCTTTAGTATTCTCAGCTGCGCTTTTATTATCTTTGGCAAAGCTAGCCACTTGCCAATGCTTTTTAATACAAGCTGCCATGAAATGATAGATGTCGGAGGCTGCCCTGCCGCTGATGATGCTGTAATAATGATTAGCACTCACTAGGCCGTTTTCCTGTCTGCCGTGGCCTCCTTTCATTGAGTCCGTTCGGATCAGCTGCTGGTATTCCCAAATCAATACCTGTGTAGCAATGTACCAATCATCCAGAGTATAAGTCCCAGCGTTTTTGTGCCAGTAGTTGCTTTTTGAAAAGCCCATGTTGATAAGATCGCTAAGATGCCTGCCAGGCTGGTAGCCATATATCAGTGAATATTGGATTCCATCTTGTGAAGATTTTGGATATCCGCCAGTATGAGCCCAGCTTTCCAATGATTGTTTTCCCGTCAGATTTGTAGTCGTGTCTACTCGAATTCCATGAGCAATGCAATATCCAGTCCGTGTTTTACCCTCTGTCCTAATCATATATTTTTCTATTCCTGCGGTGGAACTCTCATAGGTTGCGGCATGATCGGCCACTTTATTGCCCTTCGCATCCCACCAATAGGCTGGCGCCATCTGGCTCTTCTTCCAGCTGTATGTGTTGCCCTTTGCATCTCGAATGGCGCTGCCATAGCGGAAAGTTCCGACAGTAGCTCCATAAGAGATGCCTTCACCTGACAAGAGGGATAACGGCATCGCAGTAACCATTAAAGCTGTAATCAATAATATCAGCCAGATTCGCTTTGAAAAATCCGTCATTTGTTTCTTCATTTTTTCTCCTTTCGTCAAAGAAAAAACGACTGCAATAGTTGCAGTCGTTTTAGATAATATAAATATTTTGCTGTATATAAAAAGGCGTACCTCTCGATACGCCTTGAATAACCGTGCAGACACAATATCACTCTATTATATTGTACATCATATGCGCAGTCACATAATTACAGTTATTTACAGTAATATATTAACACATATATTCTCCCCTGTCAAGCAATTGTATTGCAAATTAGATTTCAAGTAGCCTTTTCTTCGCAAAGTCTGCCGTCCTGCGCCTCCTCTTTCAGTCGGCTTGGACCGCTCTCTACTCGACAGTTCACCGAACTGTCTCGCTTCACGTTCGCGCTCTCAGGGTTCAAGTCCCTATGATTATATAAAAAAATCCCTTACACCAAAAGGTGTAGGGATTTTTTGGTGCGCGATAAGGGACACGCCTTTTCAGGCTTTGCCTTCAAGACTTTCCTCTTCGGCTCCTTTTTCAGTCGCCTCAGAACGTTCGCTATTCGTCACTCCACCGGACTGACTCACTTCACGCTCACGCCCTCTTAGGGTTCAAGTCCCTACGATTCTTTATTGTGCACGTATGAAAAAAGAGCAGAGTATTTCTGCTCTTTTTTCATGGTGCGCGATAAGGGACTTGAACCCCTACGGTCGCCCGCTAGAACCTAAATCTAGTGCGTCTGCCAATTCCGCCAATCGCGCATAAAAAAAAATGGTGACTCCACCGAGAATCGAACTCGGGTTACCGCCGTGAAAGGGCGGTGTCTTGACCGCTTGACCATGGAGCCACAGAAACCGGCAACGTCCTACTTTCCCAGGCGGCTGCCCGCCAAGTATCATCAGCGCTGGGGAGCTTAACTGCTGTGTTCGAGATGGGAACAGGTGTGCCCTCCCCGCTGTTGTCACCGGATTTCTTCTTCTTATGCTTTTTTTCTGAGGATACCCTCAATACTGAACAACGTCTATCCTACCTACACTCTCCTTGAAACCACTGGTCAAGTGCTCGACCTATTAGTACCGGTCAGCTCCGCATGTTGCCATGCTTCCACCTCCGGCCTATCAACGTGGTAGTCTCCCACGGGTCTTACCTTTAAGGAGGAAATCTCTTCTTGTGGGGGGCTTCGCACTTAGATGCTTTCAGCGCTTATCCCGTCCATACTTAGCTACCCAGCCATGCCTTTGGCAAGACAACTGGTGCACCAGAGGTATGTCCATCCCGGTCCTCTCGTACTAAGGACAGCTCCACTCAGATTTCCAACGCCCACAGCGGATAGGGACCGAACTGTCTCACGACGTTCTGAACCCAGCTCGCGTACCTCTTTAATGGGCGAACAGCCCAACCCTTGGGACCTACTCCAGCCCCAGGATGAGACGAGCCGACATCGAGGTGCCAAACACCCCCGTCGATGTGAACTCTTGGGGGGTATCAGCCTGTTATCCCCGGGGTAGCTTTTATCCGTTGAGCGATGGCCCTTCCACTCGGTACCACCGGATCACTAAGCCCGACTTTCGTCCCTGCCCGACCTGTATGTCTCGCAGTCAAGCTCCCTTCTGCCTTTGCACTCTGCGCGCGATTTCCGACCGCGCTGAGGGAACCTTTGGGCGCCTCCGTTACTCTTTAGGAGGCGACCGCCCCAGTCAAACTGCCCGCCTGACACTGTCCCAGTGCCGGTTCACGGCACGTGGTTAGAACCTCAACGTTACAAGGGTGGTATCCCAACGGTGACTCTGCGAATACTGGCGTACTCGCTTCTCAGTCTCCCACCTATCCTGTACATGCAACGCCGAAGCTCAATATCAAGCTGCAGTAAAGCTCCACGGGGTCTTTCCGTCCTGCTGCGGGTAACCGGCATCTTTACCGGTACTACAATTTCACCGAGTCTATTGTTGAGACAGTGCCCAGATCATTACGCCTTTCGTGCGGGTCGGAACTTACCCGACAAGGAATTTCGCTACCTTAGGACCGTTATAGTTACGGCCGCCGTTTACTGGGGCTTAAGTTCTGTGCTTCTCCGAAGATGACACTTCCCCTTAACCTTCCAGCACCGGGCAGGCGTCAGCCCCTATACGTCAGCTTTCGCTTTTGCAGAGACCTGTGTTTTTGGTAAACAGTTGCCTGGGCCTTTTCACTGCGGCCTGCCGAAGCAGGCACCCCTTCTCCCGAAGTTACGGGGTCATTTTGCCGAGTTCCTTAACAATAGTTCTCTCGCTCACCTTAGGATTCTCTCCTCATCTACCTGTGTCGGTTTGCGGTACGGGCACCTCCGGCCTCGCTAGCGGCTTTTCTTGACAGCGTGAAATCGACTGCTTCCGGCTCTATCGCCACCCCGTCACGCCTCAGGATTGCCAGAACGGATTTGCCTGCTCTGACTCCCTCGACGCTTGGACACGCTCTACCAACGGCGTGCTCAGTCTGTCCTTCTGTGTCCCCGCTTCGCTCGGACGGCCCTCGGTGGTACAGGAATCTCTGCCTGTTGTCCATCGCCTACGGCTTTCGCCCTCGGCTTAGGCCCCGACTAACCCTGAGTGGACGAACCTTCCTCAGGAAACCTTAGATTTTCGGTGGGCAGGATTCCCACCTGCCTTACGCTACTCATGCCAACATTCTCTCTCCTATGCAGTCCACCATGCCTTACGGCACGGCTTCAGCCCGCATACGATGCTCCTCTACCATACATTACTGTATCCAAAGCTTCGGTAGTAAGTTTCAGCCCCGTTTATCTTCGGCGCAGAGCCACTCGACTAGTGAGCTATTACGCACTCTTTGAATGCATGGCTGCTTCTAAGCCAACATCCTAGCTGTTTGTGCAGCTCCACATCCTTTTCCACTTAACTTACATTTTGGGACCTTAGCTGTTGGTCTGGGCTGTTTCCCTTTCGACTATGAAACTTATCTCCCATAGTCTGACTCCCGCATTCGATATTCCGGCATTCGGAGTTTGATAGTTTTCGGTAACCGGTGAAGGCCCCTAGAACATTCAGTGCTCTACCTCCGGGTATCAGCATGCGAGGCTAGCCCTAAAGCTATTTCGAGGAGAACCAGCTATCTCCGGGTTCGATTGGAATTTCACCGCTATCCACAAGTCATCCCAACCTTTTTCAACAGATATGGGTTCGGTCCTCCATAACCTATTACAGTTACTTCAACCTGCTCATGGATAGGTCACCCGGTTTCGGGTCTACAGCATGCAACTAATCCGCCCTTTTCAGACTCGGTTTCCCTACGGCTCCGTTGCTCCAGCAACTTAACCTCGCTGCATACCATAACTCGTTGGCCCGTTCTACAAAAAGTACGAGGTCACTTGCGCTCCCTCTGCTTGTAAGCATAAGGTTTCAGGTTCTGTTTCACTCCCCTCCCGGGGTTCTTTTCACCTTTCCCTCACGGTACTGTTCTCTATCGGTCACTGGGTAGTATTTAGGCTTGGGGGGTGGGCCCCCCGGCTTCAGACCGGGTTACACGTGTCCGGTCCTACTCTGGATCCACTCTGCATCTTGTTCATTTCGCCTACGGGACTTTTACCCCCTGCGGTCTGCCTTTCCAGGCTTCTTCGGCTATGAACGCCATACTTGATGAGTGTCCTCAACCCCATGGACGAATCCATGGTTTGGCCTCTTTCCCTTTCGCTCGCCGCTACTCAGGAAATCGATGTTTCTTTCTCTTCCTCCGGGTACTTAGATGTTTCAGTTCCCCGGGTTGCCTCCTGCACGGCTATGTATTCACCGTGCGGCGCCCAGGCATTACCCTGAGCGGGTTCCCCCATTCGGACATCTGCGGGTTAACGGATATTTGCTCCTCACCGCAGCTTTTCGCAGCTTGTCACGTCCTTCTTCGGCTCCCAGTGCCAAGGCATCCGCCTTATGCTCTTCTTCACTTGACCAAGTGAACTGCCTGATTAGCGTTTAATCAGGGCTTCTTTGACTATGTTAACTAACTCTTGTGAATTGGTTTTCTAGTTCTTTTTCTGGTTTCTCGGTTGAAATCATAGATCATACCCTCCGCATTGTCTTTTAGACCTTGCTTAGTTTGTATTTTCTCGATTTCGTTATTTCTGTGTTTGTTTGATATACGTTATTCAGTTTTCAAGGTACGTTTTGCAAACCATAAAGGTTTGTGGTGGGCTTGGGAGGACTCGAACCTCCGACCTCACGCTTATCAGGCGTGCGCTCTAACCACCTGAGCTACAAGCCCATATAAAACTCATAGTGCAGAAACTTTCGTCTCCTTAGAAAGGAGGTGATCCAGCCGCACCTTCCGATACGGCTACCTTGTTACGACTTCACCCCAGTCATTGGTTTTGCCTTAGACAGCATATTTCCCTGCCGGCTTCGGGCACCCCCAACTTCCATGGTGTGACGGGCGGTGTGTACAAGACCCGGGAACGCATTCACCGTGGCATTCTGATCCACGATTACTAGCAACTCCGGCTTCGTGCAGGCGGGTTTCAGCCTGCAGTCCGAACTGGGACCGGTTTTTGAGATTTGCTCCACCTCGCGGTTTTGCTTCTTGCTGTACCGGCCATTGTAGCACGTGTGTAGCCCAGAACATAAGGGGCATGATGATTTGACGTCATCCCCACCTTCCTCCGAGTTGTCCCCGGCAGTCCCATTAGAGTGCCCAACTGAATGATGGCAACTAATGGCAAGGGTTGCGCTCGTTGCGGGACTTAACCCAACATCTCACGACACGAGCTGACGACAACCATGCACCACCTGTCTCCACTGTCCGAAGAAGGATCCGGTTAGGGATCTGTCAGTGGGATGTCAAGTCCTGGTAAGGTTCTTCGCGTTGCTTCGAATTAAACCACATGCTCCGCTGCTTGTGCGGGTCCCCGTCAATTCCTTTGAGTTTCACACTTGCGTGCGTACTCCCCAGGCGGAGCACTTAATGCGTTAACTGCGGCACCGAAGCCTTGCGGCCCCGACACCTAGTGCTCATCGTTTACGGCGTGGACTACCAGGGTATCTAATCCTGTTTGCTCCCCACGCTTTCGTGCCTCAGTGTCAGTAACAGTCCAGAAAGCCGCCTTCGCCACTGGTGTTCCTCCTAATATCTACGCATTTCACCGCTACACTAGGAATTCCGCTTTCCTCTCCTGCACTCAAGTAGCCCAGTTCGCAGGGCGAACAATGGTTGAGCCATTGCCTTAGACCCTGCGCTTAGGTAACCACCTACGCACTCTTTACGCCCAATAATTCCGGATAACGCTCGCCCCCTACGTATTACCGCGGCTGCTGGCACGTAGTTAGCCGGGGCTTCCTCCATGGGTACCGTCATTTGTTTCTTCCCCAAGGACAGAGGTTTACGACCCGAAGGCCTTCATCCCTCACGCGGCGTTGCTGCATCAGGCTTTCGCCCATTGTGCAATATTCCCCACTGCTGCCTCCCGTAGGAGTTTGGACCGTGTCTCAGTTCCAATGTGGCCGATCACCCTCTCAGGTCGGCTACTGATCGTCGCCTTGGTGGGCCGTTACCCCGCCAACAAGCTAATCAGACGCAGGCCCATCCCTTACCGATGAATCTTTGGCTTCCCCTCCATGTGGGGGGGATGCGTTATGAGGTTTTAATCATCGTTTCCAATGGCTATCCCTCTGTAAGGGGCAGGTTGCCTACGCGTTACTCACCCGTCCGCCGCTTTCCACCATATCCTTCTACCGAAGTTTCAGTCAATGGCTTCTCGCTCGACTTGCATGTGTTAGGCACGCCGCCAGCGTTCATCCTGAGCCAGGATCAAACTCTTAATTAAATGGTATATCATAACCCGCTAGGGTTCTGAAATCTAATTAACAGATCCGATTCGGATCAAACGCTTCTGCGTTCGCAATTCATTTCTTTCGAAATTATTGTTGTTTTGTTTAGAATTGTCGGAAACTAATCATGTACATCTTGTTTACCAATCTGTGTTGATTGTTTCTTACTTTTTAGTTTTTTGAGGACCGTGGTCCTCTCTGACTAAATTTCTACACTATGAAGTTTTCTAGGTTCTCCGCAACCCCTTAGGATTGCTGTGGTTCGCATTCCAGCGAACATTTGATATTTTACCATCTTTGACGAATTTTGTCAACAACTTTTTTAAGAAGTTTTCGTCGTTCCGAAGTGTTAACCTCGTGCGATAGCTTTATTATCTTACCATCTTCGTGAAACTCTGTCAAGCACTTTTTTCAATTTTTTCAATCCGTAAGTGCTCGCCGCTTCATTGCGACAGCTTGATTATTTTACCATCTTTCAGGGTGACTTGTCAAGCACTTTTTTCAGTTTCCTTTTTCACCGCTTTCTGGTGTGGATACTGGTACTGACCGTCTCTCTCAGACAGCTTGACTAGTTTACCATCTATTTCTACCTTTGTCAATATGATTTATTCAACTTTTTTCTATTTTTTCTTCTTCTGCAATCCGAAAGCAAAATACATGATAATACCAACCACGTTCAGCGCTGAAAATAAGCCATATACGCCGACGCTGCCGAAATGATCCATTGCTACGCCGCCAAAGAAATTACATAAAATCGTACCGCCATTGGAACTGATGGCGTAAAAGGCAGACACTGCAATACCGATAACTCTGGGGTTAACCACGGAAGAAATGTATTTCATATATTCTACTAGCAGGACTCCGTTTACCATCCCCTGTAAAAAGAACAAAGCAATCAGCCATTGATGGGATGGCCCGCTGGCATACCAGCCAAACCGTAAGGCAGAAAGAATCATAGCCGCTGCAATCAATCTTTGCTGTGAAAACTTGCCTGCCAGCTTTGGCGCCAAAGCCATAAAAGGCGCTTCACTTCCTACCATTAGCAAAAAAGCGGTTCCTACGCCTGCTACAGTTCCCCCTCCATCTCTGAATAAGAAACTGAAATAAGTATTATTAGCTACATTTGTACCAAACATGAAGATCCCGCAGATAATTAAAGCGACTGCTTTTTTCTCCTTGAGCAGTTCCGAGAATTTGATCTTCTCCCTCGCCTTTGCAGTCTCTTCTATTTTATGGAGAGGAACCTTCTGCAATTTAATTGTCATTACGATGAAACCGCCGATGACAAATGTAACGGCGTAAACGAAAAAGATCTTGTCCAGACCTAGTAAGCCGCCGATTTTTCCGCCTGCAAATACTGACAGTGCATAACCGACGGCCCCGCACAGTCTGATCGAAGCGAAGTTCTCATCTGTTTCGAGGACCATAGCATCAGCTAAACCCATAACAGGCCCCTGAAAGAAGTACATGACACCAAAAAAAACAGTAAATACTGTAAACGATGTAATTAAGGAATTGAACAAGGCCATAACTGCAGCAGCGATGCATAAAAAGAAAATAACCTTTCTTCCATCCCGGCAGTTAGAATACTTGTCACCCCAAAACGTCGAAGCAAAAATTGCTACCGCCGTGCTCACTGCTGTGACCGTTCCTATCTGCGTGCCTGAAAATCCGATACTGCTCAAATATTGGCCAATTAGAGGACAGAGTACGCCAATTGGCGCATATGTGAACACATATGCAATTTTAAATTTCCTTGTATTATTCAATTTTTCATTTTTCTTTTGTTTCTTTTGCATGAATATAAGTATATCAAATGCCTTCAGAGTGCACAATAGTATTATTAATTATTTGGAGGTGCATTTTGTTAATCGTATGTATTAGAACTTTCATTTTATATGTTGTCGTGTTATTTGCGCTGAGAGTCATGGGAAAATCAGAGTTGTCTAAGATGTCGACATTTCAGATGGTGGTGCTGTTTATGATCGCCGAATTGGCATCAATACCGATTGATTCGCCGTCTTCATCCCTGATCAATGGTGCAGTTGCGATTTTTACACTTCTCTTTTTACAAGTACTCTTGTCTTATGTTTCAATTAAAAATGAGAAGTTCAAAAACTTTATAAACGGTCGTCCCAGTATCATTATCGATAAAGGAATGTTAAATGTAAAAGAGATGGAGCGGCTTCGTATTACGATCAACGATCTCTTCGAGCAACTGAGAATCGGCAACTGTCCTTCTATTACCGATGTGGAATACGCGGTGATGGAATCAAACGGACAGCTATCAATTATTGCTAAGACGGATCAAGAGAAGCTGCCTTTGGTAGTCGTCAGTGACGGGGCAATCTATGAAGAAAATCTGGCGAAGGCAGGCATCGACTATGACACTTTGATGTGCATGATCGAAGCAAAAGGTATTACTGCGTTAAACGAAGTTTTTGTCGCCTTCTATGACGGCAATAGCATGTTTCACGTATATCCTAACCCTGAGCCGCGGCAAAAATTTTCAAGGGAGGCATATTAAATGAGATCACTTCTTATTTCTATTCTGTCCCTGGCTATTCTGGTCGGCTGCTGGGGTATCTTCTATTACAGTTCCGGCCAGGACTTAGATCAGATTATTAAGGATTGCGAGGATATTGTCATGCCGGCCGTTGAAGGTGAGGATTGGGACAAAGCCTACGACAATTTTAAAGTGCAGTACGACCGCTGGCACGAATACAGAAAAGGGGCTCTTTTCTTTCTTGATACGCAGGAAGTCAACGATGCAGACAGCACTTTTGCTAAGACCCTGATGTATATCAAGGCGAAAGACGTGTCAAACGGCAGCGGAGAACTGCTGGCTTTAAAAGAGCAGTTAAAATTTCTCCATGAGAATGAAAAAATCAGCTTTGCAAACATTTTATAAAATTCCCTGCATAACTGCATCTATTAGATAAGGGAACACCCTCATTAAAACTTTTCTCGTTCTAATGAGGGTGTTCCCTTTCTATTGCGTTATTCACGATCAGCCATGCAGCACTTTTTCTAAAGTACTGCACAATACATCGATGTCAATCGGTTTTGCTACGTGTGCGTCCATTCCGACTTCCTTTGATTGCTGGATGTCCTCTGAGAAAGCATTTGCCGTCATCGCAACGATGGGAATCGTTTTTGCGTCAGGCCTGTCCAGCTTGCGAATCTCACGAGTCGCCTGATATCCATCCATCTCCGGCATCTGGATATCCATGAGGATGGCATCAAAGGTTCCTGGTTCTGCTTCCTGGAACGCCCGTACCGTTTGAAGCCCATCCTTCTTCAGCACCGATTTTGCACCGTACATCAGCAGCAGCTCACAGAGAATCTCTGAATTGATTGCATTATCTTCTGCAACTAAAAACAGGCGGCCATTAAATCGACTGTCTCCTTCGAAAGCAGGGGCGGTCTGTCTGGGTTCCCATTTGGTTTCTCCCGTATCCTGTGCCACTTTGCATTCCAGTTCCACTGTGAATGCAGATCCTTTATTGATTTCACTTTCTACAGAAATGACGCCATCCATCAGATCGATCAGTCCCTTTGTAATACTTAAGCCCAGTCCGGTACCCTCGATATTTGATACGGCGCGACTGCGATTAAATGGTTCAAAGATGGTTTCAAGGAATTCTTCCGGCATTCCAATGCCGGTATCACTGATTGTAAAACGATAACGAGCATATTCTATGCCGTTTATCGGCTCTACTTCTTCCACGAGGAAGTCCACATTTCCGCCCTCTGGTGTGAATTTGACTGCATTACTCAGGATGTTGATGAAAATTTGGCTGATACGCAGAGAATCTCCGTAAAACGCCGGATGTTTCAGCGCTTCTAATCGAATGTTCAACTGCAGGCCCCCATCTTTTGCCTGCGGAGACATGATGGCCGATAGCTGTTCCACCAACTCTGGCAAATCTATCTTCATATGATTTAATGTGATATTTGACCGTTCGATTTTGCTCATATCCAGCACATCGTTGATGAGGCTCAATAGGTGTTTGCTGGAAATAGAGATCTTCTGCAGGCAATCTGCCACTCGCTCCCGATTATCAATCTGAGCTGCTGCCAGTGTTGTCATCCCGACAATCGCGTTCATCGGTGTTCTGATATCGTGGCTCATGGAGGATAGAAATCCGCTCTTTGCCCGATTAGCCTCCTCTGCAAGATCCAGCGCCTGCTCCAACGCCTGTTTCGCTTGCCTTTCCGCTGTCAGCATGTCGGTCACATCGGCCCGCACCATACAAATCGTCTGATGGTTCTCATCACCCCATAGTACGTTAATCTGTTTAAAGCGCGTGCTATCCTCTGTTTGATAGTTAAAAACAAAGTCATAGCCTGCCGGCTTTTCAGCAAGTCTTTTCTGCATGGTCTCCATGTTAAACTGGGTTCGCACTTCTTCCCGCTCCTCTTCTGTGCAAAAACGGCTGGTAAAGCGTTCGGCTGCTAATGCGTAATCCTCTTCAATAAAGGGAGATAGATTCTGCAGTACGGTCTGTCGGGTATACATCGTAAAAGATCGGCTGTTAATATCAATAAAGCCTGCCAATTCGAAGGTATAGGCGATCATGTTTAAAAGTCCCTGCTGTTCCCGTACAGACTCCGTAATATCAGTTCTTGCCAAGCAGACCCGCCCTAAGCGAAGATCGATAGCTGAGACTGTCAGATTCATCGTGCGAATATCGCCATTACCGACTTCCCCTGAGAAAGCAAAGGTATAGTGGTCTTTCTCTTCCAGCCGTTTTCGTATCTCCTCAGGTTCCAGCGCTTTGGCATACTGTTCCTGATCACGCGGTACAATCCTCTGCTGAAGCATGTCAGCTACTCGCTTTGAATGACTGCCGCAAGCGGAAGGCAGACACCATGCGTCTTCACTGCAGGTCAAGATCTTAAAGGTATCGTGTATCAAGTCCAGATCTATGACATAGTCATAACTGGAAATAGTGAGCTGATGGAGGATCTTATCAGCTACCACAGATTCGGTAATATCCGTTACGGTAAGTATCCCTGTGATATCGCCGCTGTCAGGCGCTTCTACCAAATTCACCTTGAATTGTACATATCTGCCGTGCTCGTCCTTTGGAAGCTTCACAAAGCATCTGAGAATTCGTTCCGTATCCTTTCTTTTATACGCATCGAGGGCAGGGCCGTTGAGATACGTATTGAGAAATCTCTGCTGTTCTGCTTCTTCTACAATGAGACTTGAAAGTCCGGTGAAAAAGGTTTCCCGTCTCGTTCCGAAATGATCCAGCAGTCTGGAATCCGTATGGTCGATAATCTCCAAGATGCGGTCTTGAGAAATGTTGCAATGGCCAACAATCAAAGCGTCAGGTCCAGGCGTACGGTAGTGCTGTACGATGAGATCGTTAAACTGCTGCCGAAGTTTTTCCTGTTCTTCACGCTCTTTGGTCATATCGTGATAGACCGCATAGATTCGCCCTGCACCTTCTTTGTTCTGGATGATGGAAAAGGTGGTTTTAACCCACATATATCCTTCAAAGCCTTTTCTCAAACGATAGATTTGCTCATACTGCGCGCCGCCCTTCGCCATATAATCTGCCAGCTGTTCCTTGACACGCGTTCTGTCATCTGGATGTACACCGATTAATGCGTCTTCTTTATAGAAATTCCAAGCGTCCTCTTTTGACATCCTTGTCAGCAGAGCGAAACCGTCAGACAAATATTCAGGTATCATCTGCCCGTTCTTTTCATAGCGGATTACCGCCACGCCGCCAGGCAGATTCTGAATGACTGTCTGGAAATACTGTTCCAGACGTTCTTTTTCGTTACGAGTCTTTACTTCTTCTGTCACATCCCGTATATACTGAACATATGCGGGAATTCCGCTCCAATCAGTTTCTATGAAGCGGGCGGTATAGAATTTCTCCGTGCCGTCTATGTTGATTTCATGTTCTTCCCCGTCAGGCAGATGATTTCTTAACGTACAGAACGCACAAGGTGCATTTTTGCCGTGCAACGCTGTATAACATTTTTGCCCGACAGAATGGGGACCTTCCCGAAACAGCGTCTTTGATTCATTGGCATAAAGCAGTTCATAACTCTCTTTGTCAATGACATAGACGCCGTCTGTCGTCTCGTTGGCGATACTTTGGAATAATCTCGCTTCTGTCGACATACCCGTAAAGACCGCATAAAATTTGGCCTTTTCCAGCAGCGGCCCTATGCGGCGCCCATTGAGACGGACCCATATTAAAGTTCCGTCCTTTTGGCATAGACGGAAAGATAAATCCAGCACGTCTCCACTAATAAGAGCGTTTTTAACTGCCTCGGCGACTCTGGTCTGATCGGGGTCGTAAACGATGCTCAGTAGATCTTCCCTGGCCAGCTTTTCGCATTCCTCACGACTATAACCCACTAAATCTATCATGCCATCTGAAAAAAAAGCCGGAAGAAATAAATTTTCTTCCACACGAAAACTGGCGATTCCTCCCGGAATAGAGTTGATCAGGTGATTCAACTCCAATTGCGTTTCCTTAAAAGAAGAAATATTATGGTATACGCACTGTATCAGGGGATAACCGTCTTCCTCTCCAATTTGTCTGGCCTGCATATGGACCCAGACGATACGACCGTCTCGATGCTGTTTTCGAAATTCAAAATCGGCGGCCGTACCAGTTTGCATTGCTTCCTTAAGCTTCTCCGATACCATTGCCGCGTCTTCCTGGAAGGTCAGTTTCATTGCGTCGTCTTTTATGAGTGTACGATATTCATCCACTGTATATCCCGATAGCTCCGGCACACCGTCCGAAAAATAGACGGTCTCACAGATTTCTGACACCTGGTAAACGGCTACACCGCCTGGAATAGCGTTTACAATATCCAGCATTTTTTCGTTAGCAAGTTTTAACTCCTCTTCCAGCTGCATCTGCCCGCTGACGTCGCTGTACACACCGTAGAGGGTTTTGCTGCCGTCGTTCTCGACTCTCACTGACGCATCCAGCTGTATGAACCGATATTCTCCTTTTAAATCATTCCAAAGGCGGTAAGTATGCCGCATGATGCCATTTTGCTCTATTGTCTCCCCTATTTTCTTCCGCAGCAAGGGCAGATCTTCCCGATGAACCCCCAAATAAGTCGTCTCTTGCTCAACGCTTGACTTATGTTCTTGAGAGTATCCCATGATTTCATAGAAGGCCGGGTTATGAAATACAGGATAGATTTTACTCCCATCCATCCTGTAAACACAGAGACCGCATGGTATTCTGCTGAAGGTCGTCTGCAGCTCTTCTTTCAGCGCTTTGATCTGCTCTTCTTCCCTTTTCTTGGCGGTGATATCCTGTATGTATTCAATATGTGCGACTCTGTCTGCCCAGTCTATGATCTTGCCGCTGAGTTGATAGATGCGTCCATCCGCTGGGCGGGTATACTCGCGAACTAAAAGCTCTGTCCGACTCATCTTCTCCGCTTTGCAGAAAGGGCACGGCCTGTCAAAGCCTGCGATCTGATAGCAGGAAGCAATCTGTCCGTCTGGCTGCCTTAAATATTCCTTTGCCAGACTGTTCGCATAGAGCAGTTGTTTATCGTCCAATGCTGTAACAAAGATGGCGACTGGTTCATTGTCCAAAACTGCCGTCATCTGGTCCATGGTTAGTCTTTTACTCTCTGCCATATTCCTTTCCTCTCTCTAATCATCCAGGCCAAAAATAAAGTCGTATAATGTCTGATATAGCCTCTCCGGCTCGATGGGTTTTGCTAAATGCGCATTCATTCCGGCCGCCTTGCTTTTTTCAATGTCGTCTTCAAAGGCGTTGGCTGTCATGGCGACAATCGGAATCGTCTCTGCATCTGCGTTGCTCAAATGGCGAATATTATTGGCAGCAGTCAAGCCATCCATCAGGGGCATTCGGATATCCATCAAGATTGCGTGATAATACCCTTCTTCTGATTTACTGAACAGTTCCATCGCACGCAGGCCGTTTTCCGCCGTCTCAACGAGGAACCCTTTGTTCTTCAATAGCATCGCTGCCACTTCCGTATTGATCGGGTTATCCTCAACGAGCAGTATGCGCTTCCCGGAAAAGTCGTATTCTGCCGGTGTCAACTGCTGACCCTGTTCTTCTTTTTCACCCAGCGCTTTCGAGAAAGCAGAAATCAGTGAAGACTTAAACATCGGTTTGCTGATCAGCAGGTTGACGCCTGCCAGCTTCGCCTCGTGTTCAAGAGGAATCCAGTCGTAGGCTGTGATGATGATAATCGTAACATTTGGTCCCACAATGGCACGAATCCTCCGAGCAGTTTCAATGCCGTCCATATCTGGCATTTTCCAGTCGATGAGGATCATATCAAAATATTTATCTTTGTCTCGTAATATTTTTACGCGGTCAAGCGCTTTCTGCCCGCTGTCCGTCCATTCCGCCGTGACGCCCATTTCCTTCAGGGTTGCGACAACACACTCGCAGACTGTCACATCATCATCTACGACCAGCGTCTTTAAATGAGAAAAATGGTATTCTGGTTTCTTCAGATTATGGCGCAGTTTTTCTTCATCAGTAATGCCCAGCTTCACGTCTACGGTAAATTCCGTGCCGATGCCCTTAATGGAGCGCACAGTTACCTTTCCATCCATCATGTCTACAATGTTCTTGGAGATGGCCAGCCCCAGTCCTGTCCCACCATACAGCGTCGTAGTTCCCGTTGATTCTTGTGAAAACGGCTCGAATATACGAGGCAGAAATTCCTCGCTCATACCGACTCCCGTGTCATTTACGATAAATCGAAGGACTGCATCATTTTTGGCCCTGCTTCTCTGATTTACGGAAAAGGTGACCTTACCGCCTTCACCAGTAAATTTAATGGCGTTGCTTAATATATTGATGAGCACCTGCTGCAGCTTCATCGCATCGCCAATATAATAGTCGTCTAACACCGGATCTACGATGCATTCGTACTCTACGCCCTTAGCGTTTGCCTGGGCAAAGCAGATTGAATTAACCCCGTTTAAGAATTCTTCTGTCGGTATTTTTTCACTTTTTAGCAGCATCTTTCCGCTTTCAATCCGACTCATATCCAGTATATCATTGATGAGAGACAGCAGGAAGCGGGAAGAAATTCCAATTTTAGATATACAGTCTGCTACCTGTTCATCATCGCCAATGGCGCCTGCAGCGATGGCGCTCATACCGATAATGGCGTTCATCGGCGTACGAATTTCATGACTCATCCGAGAAAGAAAATCTGTCTTAGCAGCATTGGCTTGTTCCGCCGCTACCAGCGCTGCCGCTAATTCGTCCCTCTGTCTCTGTTCCTGTCTGACAATGTCGGTTACGTCAATGCGAGCGATGCCTACCCGATACAACTCTCTGCTGATGTAAAAGACGCGGAATCGTTTCACTCGCATCCGCCCTTCCTCGTCTTTCATCTCCACGAGGAAGGTATAGGAATCTTGATTCGACAAGTGACTCTTTATATAACCGAAATCCAATTTTTTAAGATATTCTTTTTTTGCCGTCTCATCCATCCGGCGGTTGGCCAAATCGAGAGTCTCTTTTCTAAAATCTCCTTCATAAGAGAGGAAATTCTTCTGCTTATTGCTAAACGATGACACTCGATGGGTGCCCTTTAAAATATCCAGCTCTGTGATATATTCATAATCCAATTCCGAAATCTTGTTCAGAAGCAGTTCTTTCGCCTTTTGCTCAGTAATATCGGAGGAATAGAAAAAGACCATGATATCTCCTGTCATCGGATTTAGACAGGAGCGGAGATTTGTGCTTTCCCAATAAGGTTTTCCGTCGTTCTTTTTGCGCAGAAATTCTATGTGATAATCCACTTTCCCAGCGTCATACTCTGCCAGTATTTTTTCTCGCTCCAAAGTCTGCCATATTTCTTCTCCTTCGGCCGGGTCCATAGCAGAGCCGGCTAAGTGCCTGAGCGTTTCCGTATAGGAGTCGCCTACTCGGATATCAGTCACACTCGAAGTTGACAAGTAGCTTTCCACTCTGTCTTGGGTAATATTGAACACCCCTTGAATATTCCCGTCCATCGGTGACAACTCTGCAAAATAGGACAGTTCTTGCTCATAGAGTTCTCTGACTCGTTCCTGCAGTTTCTTTTCTTCTGTCACGTCTACAAAAACGCAATAGAAATAAGGTTCCCCGTCTTCTATGAAAAGCTGTGCTTTTGCCGATATCCACTTGACGGCCCCATCTTTACAGACTACACGATTTTCCAGATGAATGGTCTGATCGTACTGCTCAGGGTCCTGCAGCATCTCTTCTATATATGGAAGGTCTTCAGGATGGATAAAAGGCCTCATCTTGTTGCCGTCCGCTGCAAATTCCTCTCTGCTGCAGCCGAAGAATTCATAAAATCCATCGTTAGCGTCAATGATAAACAGTTCTGCGTCGGGACGACAGCGAAAAACTGCGCCGGGAATATTATTGTAGAGATGCAGTACCTCGTCCTGTGCCTTTTTTTGTGCTGTAATATCTATACACACTGACGCGATAGCAGGATGCCCATTCTCAGCTGTCACACATCGGCCTATATCATGAACCCATATGTAAGAGCCATCCTTTTTTTTCATCCGATACTCGACTACATACTCGCTTCCAGCTTTCAGCTGTCCGGCGACAGATTCGTCCACCGACTTTCGGTCATCCGGATGCATGCAGTTAGAAATCAAGCCTTTAATATCATCTATAAAGTCTTTTTCATCTGTATAACCCAGATATTCGAGCATGCGTCGGTTAATAAAATAAAAAGGAAAACCATCTCCCATGTATCCGCCCATCATGCCGCCTGCCAGAGAATCATTTAGTAATTCTTGACGCTGCCTGGCGATATTCTCCATCACTAAGGTTCCCGGATAATGTTCTTCTCCCTGCTGGCTGCTGCTTGGCTCAGCAAAGTGAAAGCTTTTTATGAGCCAGTCGCCCGCCTTTGCATGCAGAGTAAAAAAACCGCGTAAATACCAGGTGTAGGCTGTGTTTGTCAAAGTCATTTCGGCAGAAAGACAGTGTACGTCCTCTGTAATGGTATTCTCATGAATAAAGGAAAGCTTGGACTGGAACGGTTCTGCTATTTCAGCGATATCGCTGCGGATATACTGCATCAATTCCAATTTTCCCTCTGCCGACTCCCCTACTCCGGTGCCGACAAAATCAACCTCTTCTGCTAAGAAAGCGGCTGCTCCATCAGCATCCCGCTGTTCAAACCACTGGCGGCAGAATGTCTGCACGACCTCTTTTGCTGTCATTTGATTGTTCACTTATTCTATCTCCTCTGCAGGCAATTTTCTCAGCCCTGTCTACTACTATCAGGTGAGAAAAATTTGCAAAAAATTATCTTATTTTGTTTAACATCACATAAAGTATATCGAAAATGGATGAAAATAGCAACTACTTACGCACATCTGTAGAAAAAACGTACAAAAGACGGATTCATCATGATGAATCCGTCTCTTTCTGATTTTTTATGATTCTACAATTTCATACATATCGGCCGCATCCTCTTTTTTGCAGGATTCCGTCAGCTTGCACACCTTTGCAGTAATAGAACTGTTGCCGAAGGCGATATGGATTTCATCGCCCACCTTTACTTCCGCGCCAGCTTTTACGACCTTGCCGTTTACCGATACTCGCTCCTGGTCGCAGGCATCTTTGGCAACTGACCTTCGTTTAATCAATCTGGAATTTTTTAAAAACTTATCAATTCTCATGTTTCCTCTCTTCCATCTTTCTTCATGTATTTAAAAAGGACAACCTAGGTTGTCCTTTCTTTTTACGTGATTATTTGTTAACTGCGTCTTTCAGAGCTTTGCCTGCCTTGAATACAGGAGCCTTAGAAGCAGCGATCTTGATGATTTCATCAGGTTTTCTAGGATTTCTTCCCTGTCTTGCTTTTCTTTCTCTTGTTTCAAAAGTACCAAATCCGATTAACTGTACTTTCTCTCCCTTTACGAGTGCTTCTTCTACGCTAGCCAGGAGCGCATTGATAGCAACTTCTGCGTCCTTTTTAGTAAAGTTTGTTTTCTCTGCAACTGCAGCAACTAGTTCAGCCTTATTCATTATAAATCCTCCTTAAATCGTATACATAAGCATTGAACT
Organism: Emergencia timonensis; assembly: GCF_900086585.1. GTDB lineage: Bacteria > Bacillota > Clostridia > Peptostreptococcales > Anaerovoracaceae > Senimuribacter > Senimuribacter timonensis. The sequence continues at coordinate 1,323,381 of NZ_FLKM01000009.1, read as the reverse complement.
TACTTTTTCTTAGCTTCTATCCAAAGGTTGTCCATTTCTTCAAGACTCATGCTTTCAAGATCAAGACCTCTATCGATAGACACTTTTTCCATAATAGCGAATCGCTCGATAAATTTAGCTGTAGATTTATTCAGCGATTCCTCTGGGTCAATGTTTAAAAATCTCGCAACATTCACCATTGAGAAAAGCAAGTCGCCATATTCTTCGGACATTGCTTCTCCGCCACCCTGCTCCCAGGCTTCTCTCAGTTCATCGAGTTCTTCTTCTAATTTATCAAAAGCCCCGCTGGCATCTTTCCAATCAAAACCTATCTTGGATGCCTTGCTCTGTACCTTGGAACTTCTGATAAGAGCAGGTAATGCTTTCGGCACGCGAGTGAGTCTGTCACTGTAACTCAGCTCTCCGTGCTCTCTGCTCTTCATATTCTCCCATTTTTCAAGGGCTTTGTCAATAGTTTTTGCTCTTTCTTCTAAAAAAATGTGAGGATGTCTGCGCAGCATTTTTTCACATTCTTCATTTATTACATCTGCAATCGTAAAGTCTCCTTCGTTTTCTGACAAGTTACTGTGAAAAACGACCTGCAGCAATACGTCGCCAAGCTCTTCTCTTAAATTGATAGAATCCTCATTTTGAATGGCGTCGACGACCTCATATGCCTCTTCAATCATGCATTTTGTAAGGGTTTCGTGCGTCTGCACCCTGTCCCAGGGGCACTCCTTGCGAAGGACCTTTACAATCTCAATCAGCCGTTTCAGCGCTTCTCCTTCCTTATCTTTTGTAATATATAATTCTTCATACTCTTTTTTCATAATTTATTTCACAAACTTTCTCAGTATTTTGACTAATTTTGTTCCGCCAGGCATGGTTTCCACCTCTGCCAGAGTTATCGCTTTCAATGTAAAGATCAAAATGAGATAGACGATGCCGCCTACCATGATAGCAAGCAGCGTGGCAATGCTGTTACTGTGAAGAAGCCCCATGGCCAGCTTCTGGAAGGCATAGGCACAGACCCCCATGATGACGGCTGCAATACATGGACGCACATAGGTCAAGTCGTAGTCTATTTTCGTTCCAGTGTATTTCTTTACGGAAATATTGTTTAATACCAGAGCTACAAAGTAGGCCAGCATGGTGCCGATGGCCGCGCCCTTGATATTGACAGAGTGCACACCGACCAGAATGTAGGTTATGATCACTTTTCCTACGCAGCCTAAGCCTAGATGAACGACAGGCACCATCTGCTTGCCGATGGATTGCAGAACGCCGACGGAAGTCTGTGTAATGGCAAGGAAGATGACGCTGATAGCCATAATCATCAAAGTCGGCACTGCCGCAATGGCGCTGGCTTTTTGGGCAGGATACAGCAGCAGCAGAATCGGTTCCGCCAAGGCAAAGATGCCGAAGGCACATGGAAAGGCCATAATCATGGTCGTCCTGTATCCCAGCTTGATGTTCTCCTGTACGTTCTTCTTATCCCTCAGTTTAAAGGCGGCAGCGATGGCTGGAACCAGACTGACGGCTACGGCCTGGGTGAAAACCTGCGGGAAAGCGATTAAAGAATTGCAGAAGCCGCTGAGCAGGCCGTACAGGCTCTTTGCCTCTGCATAAGACCAGCCGGTCGCCTGTAAACGAGTCATGATGATACCCGTATCGATCAGCGTCATGATCGGCATGATTTCACATCCGATGATGATCGGCACAGAGATACTGATGATCTTACGTAAAATCACGCTGGTCTCTTCTACCTGTTTATTATTCAAATCAATTTTTCTATGAATCGTCCTGCGATTCAACATGTAAATGACAACGATGATGCCAAGCCCGGCGATGGAACCTGCCGATGCGCCGAAAGACGCGCCTGCTGCAGCCTCCTTCAGGCCGGTCTGAAGCAGTTTATATGCCAGATATAATCCTACGATTACCCGTACTAGCTGTTCAGTAATTTCAGATATGGCAGTAGGATTCATGTTCTGTCTGCCCTGGAAATAACCTCTATAGGCAGAGAACAGCGGTACGAACAGCAGAGCCGGCGATATGGCTTTCACCGCCAGAGCAGCGTCTGGATTTCCCAGTTTGGCTGTAATGTATTCCCCTCCAAAATAGCATGCGGCAAAGGAAAAAATACCGATGAAAAAAAGGAGGGCGGTCGCTACTTTAAACACCTTATGGGCGTTTTTATATTCGCCTACGGCAATCCGTTCTGACACCATTCTGGAAATTGCCACCGGTATACCTGCAGTTGACAGAACCAGCAATGCTCCGTATATGGAATAAGCGAAGCCGTAATAGGACATTCCGTCATCACCAATCCAATTGGTGAGAGGAATTCTGAATACCGCTCCAAGTAACTTGATTACGACACCGGCTATCCCTAAAATCGCCGCGCCTTTTATGAACTTGTTTCCCTTATTTGACATAGTCTCTTTCACTTTCTATAATTGTCTTAAAATTTCAGCCGTAGCTTTTTCTGTTTCGAAAATAGTCTTCTCAATATCTATGGTCGTATATTCTCCATCTTGATAGAGAATTTTTCCGTCTATCATCGTCAGAGCGATGTCACTGCCAGAAGCGGCATAAACGATATTGTTGGTCAGATTGTGAATCGGGTGCATATTAGGTACGTCTGTCCGCAGTACGATCAAGTCGGCCTGAAAGCCTTCTTTTATTAAGCCGCAGTTTTTGCGTCCCTGGCCCAGGGCGCCGTTTCTCGTCGCTGCCCTTAAAGCCTGCTTCGGTGTAATGACCGTAGGATCCTTTGCTTTGATCTTTGCGATGGTGGCAAAAGCTTTCACTTCTTCTAAAAAGTTCAGACTGTTATTGCTGGAAACACTGTCGGTTCCAATGGCGACATTGATTCCCATCCCCATCATCTTTGGAGCGTCACTGATGCCGCTGGCCAGCTTGAGGTTGCTGATCGGATTGACCGCCACTGTCACGCCTTTGTCTCTCAATATGTCAAAGTCCTCACCCTCACACCATACGCAGTGGGCAGCCAGGGCTTTGGTGTCAAAGAGTCCGCACCTGTTAAAATACTGAATCGGCGTTAAGCCGTCGTGTCTCGCTTTACACTCTTCATGTTCCAGTTTTGTTTCTGAAGCATGTACATGCATGATCAGATCATGTTCCTTTGTGATTGCAGCCAGTCCGCGGACGGTTTCCTCGTTGGTCGTATATTCTGCGTGAATGCTGGTGTCTATAATCACTCTTCCCTCTGCATAACCGTTGTACAGTCTAATGGAGTCCAACGCTTCATTGATGGAGGGCAGCTTCACAAAAGGCACACCCATGGGGTTTGCCACCGATCTTGAAATATTGCTTTTCGCTCCGCTGTCTGTTACAGCCTGCACCATATCTGGTATAAAATAGTACATATCAGAGGAAGAGACAATGCCGAAGCGGATGGATTCCGCCATGCAGAGCATGGTGCCCCAATATACAGCATTGCTATTCAACTTATCCTCAAAAGGAAAAATCCTCGTGTTCAGCCAATCCTGCAGTACCAGGTTTTCACCGTAACCTCTCATCAGCGCCATGGGCGAATGAGCATGGGCATTATAAAAGCCAGGCATCAAAATTCTGTTCTTGCCATCGTATTCCTGGCCAAAATCCTTAGCAGGCTTCTCTTTCCCAATATATTCGACAATGTCTTCTTTGACACCGACGTACATGTTTTCTTCAATTTCAAAATTTTCATTTAGAATCGTTATCTCTTTAAAAAGCATATTCACTCCTCCATCCAGTTATGCAACCTTTCGTGTACAAGGGGTATTTACTCATAACGTAAAATCAATCATAATATTTTATCATAAGTATTACCTATTTCCTAGCATTTTCATCATTTCTTCATAATAAATAATTTACAAATAACCGGTATATTTTTCTCACATAGGTAAAAAATAGGGATATAACATTTGATAAGAAGGAGAAATTAATTACATGAAAGCAACGGGAATAGTAAGAAGAATTGACGACCTAGGCAGAGTTGTTGTTCCTAAAGAAATTAGAAGGGTTTTACGAATTAGAGAAGGAGATCCGTTAGAAATATACACAAACAGCTCAGGAGAAATTATCTTGAAAAAATATTCACCTATCGGTGATATGAGTCAGGTGGCCGCAGAGTTTGCAGAAACGGCTTCTTCCATATTAGGAGGAACCGTAGCAGTATCTGATACAGACCAGTTCATCGCGGCATCCGGCAAACAGAAAAAACAGTTCGATCACGATAAAATCGATACAGAACTGGATCATATCATTCAGAGCAAAGACAAATTCCTCAGCGACAAAAAAGTGGTAGTACCTATTGTCGTCCAGGGAGATGCAATCGGCTCGGTCACCGTCATTTCACCGGGTGAAAAAGCACTGAGCGAAGTAGAACTGAAAGCTGCAGAAATCGGTGCTGATTTTCTTGCAAAGCAATTATACGACTAAACTGTCATTTCCAAATATGTAAGGCGCACTGGATCGTGAACTCACCACCATCCAGCGCGCCTTATTTCGTTTGTAATAAACACTTAAGCATCTATCAGATCATCACAGCTGCTTTTAAGAAAATAAACGTTGTAGGGTTGATCCCTATGATATCCCAGCTTTTCAGCAAGACTTACAGATCTAAGATCGTGGGCATCCCAGCTAGGGTAAAGCCCCCGACTCAGGCACTCCAAAATCAGGCGGCTGCCACAAGCCGAAGCAAAGCCCCGGTTTCTGAACTCTTTATTGGTATCAATTTCAATTTCGATGCCGTCATCGTAAATTGTATAGGAAGACGCGCCGGCTACCACATCTCCGCGGAGTACCGCAGCAAATCCCAGTCCCCGCCGTACATAGTCGTCGCCGTCACGGAACTGCGAACAGAGATCTTTCGCCCAGGGCTTAGTCATAATCTGCTCATAAAGTTCCTGGTCTATGGGCCTAAGCTCATAAGCTGCTGGCAGACTGGCTGCATACTTTTCCAGGATCTCGCAGTCAAACGCTTCCGGCTCCTTTTTGATGGCGTAGCGCTGCGCTTTGATCGCCTCAGCCCCCAGCACTTTTTCGATTACAGGTTCCCAGTTTTCGGTTCTTGGACCCAGTATGGGTGTGTTGGCGCCTTGAATCAGGTTTTCGTCGGGCATCCCGGCAAAAAAACTGAAATCGCCCACGCTGATTCGCGCCGATGCAGGCGGCAGACTGCCATCTGTCTCTACGCTGCCCATGTGTTCCTGCAGGCAGGACCATATCATGGTCTCCTGCCAGCCGTCAAAGAGATAAGCAGCTCCCTTCGTCCGTTCATACCAGGCTGACGCCTTTGTTTCCAGATCTTTGACAAAAGCATCTTTTCCATGGCAGTAGCCTTCTATATCCTCCGGATGCTGGGCAGCAACGTCCTGTTTCAACGTCCCATAGGCCTTCCTCGCTTCGCTGTGAAGTCTGAGATAATCCCGCACCGCCAGATGGCGCAGAACGTCCTTTTTATTTTTCTCCTCAAAAATATGTATTTGATGGGTCCGTTCGTCACCGCCTTTTCGCAGATATCTCCGACCCGGAATACCGAACTCTCCCATATATTCATAACCTATGGCTTCAAACTGGCTCTGCATCCGGTCCACTTTGCTGATATCCCTGACGACAGGCATGATGTCGATGATTGGTTTTGCGCAAAGTCCCGGCACAGAAGTGCTGCCGATGTGATAAATAGCTGCCGCTTCTTCTCCTAAGATCTGTAAAATCAAGTTTTTCTCACGTTCATATATTTCCGGCCACTCTGAATCATATGAAACGACTTTGACGTGCTGTGCCATCGTGCAATCCTCCCTGCTATATCTTAAAATCCTCTGAATTGAAGTTGCTGTAATATCTTCCTTTTTCCGCAGTAAATCGCAGGACACAGTAATCGGGGTCCGTCACGCCTTCCGGATAGTACATGGTATCTCCCTCTCTCCAAATTCTCTCTTTTGCTTCAGCTGTTTCAAGAACTTCCACAGTCCCCACCAGGCTCACTCCCCTGAAAAAGCGTTTATCAACGAAATAAATACTGGCCTTGGGATTTTCTTTAAAGAACTTTACCTTGTTTGAGGACGTGTTGGTCGTAAACCAAAATACTTTGATTTCTTCTCGTTCTCTAGGCGGCAGCATGGCTTTGCTGATCGGGAACCCCTGATCGTCTACATAACTGATGATCGCCATATTGGCTTTGTCAATCAGCTTTCCAATGGTCTGTACCGGATCTCTCATCATTTCTTTTTACCTTCTTTCTTTTCTTCTTTAGCCCTTTTCTTTTCTTCTTTTGCTCTCAGCCTTTCGCAGGTGGTCAGCATTTTCTTTCCTGGCGCATGGTGGTGATCCCAGCAGGCTTCACAGTCCCCATGACGCTGGCAGTGCACTCGTTTGCAGGGGCACTCCTTCCTCTCTTTCATGATATCTCCTTTATTTTATCGCTTCAATCACGTCTAAGTTTTTAATGTTGATCCTCCGGGATTTCTCTATTTTATATCCCGCTTTCTTTAATTCATGGCAGAGAACCATCATAAAGAATCTGTGGCAGACCAGGCTGCAGTCTGTTCCTGCCTCTTCCAGTTCTGCAATGGCAGTTCTTGCTCTCTGCTGGGACATCTTTCTTGTTTCCGGCTGTCTACCGGAGTTGAAAAACCACTGCACCCTTGCAAGAACATTCCAGACCCACACCGCGTGTTTTTTCTCGGTATCTTTATAGGAACGCAAAGGAACTTCGTCAAAGTTTTTGCTTCGGTGCACTTCCTCATCGCCAAAGACCTGCTTTGCGGTGTGGAAGGTACGCTCCAGGCTGCTGATAAAAATCGGTTCCCCTTCAGCTAATATCAATCTTTTTTCGCTGTCTTTTATCGGACTCTCGTCGTATTCCCGGCAGCTTCTGTCATACCCCTTGGAATCCAGTTTTCGGCCCCAGTTATAATCCACTTCTCCATGTCTGATTATCCTAATTCTCATCAATTTCTTCCCTTTTCTATTCTTTATTCTATCATACCATCTTTTTCACTTGACATAAACATCTATATTTTGTAAAATGCAATTAGTCCGAACTCGGACTAATTTAAAATTGGAGTAATACATATGACTACGAATGAAGCATCAAAACAAGTCGCACGCTATTATCACGTCTGGCGTGAAACGAATAGAATTTATTCAGATTGGGCAAAGAAACACGACATCTCTTATAACGCATTGCTCATCCTTTACTCTCTATGGAACGCAAAGCACTATTGTACGCAGAAGATGATCTGTGACCAATGGATGCTGCCGAAGCAGACGGTCAATACGATTCTCAAGGAATTTGAGAAAAAAGAGCTGGTATTCTTCGGTTCCACTCCTTACGACCACAGAAAACGCGGCATCCGTCTCACCGATGCCGGCATTGCATACGCACAAGACGTCATTCCAAAGCTCATGGAACTGGAGACACAGGCGATGGAAAAAATGGGGAAAGACCGGGCGGACGCCCTGATCGAGAACACGGCGCTGTTTATCGACTACTTCAAAGAGGGCATGAACCATGAGTAGAAAAGCCGAATTTTTCTATTATGTGATTCCGTCCGTACTGGCCTTTGCGCTCTCAGGCGTCTACGCCATCGTCGATGGATTTTTCATCGGAAACAGCATCGGCGATGCCGGTCTTGCCGCGATCAATATCGCCTACCCGGTTACTGCACTTCTGCAGGCGCTTGGAACAGGCATCGGCATGGGCGGAGCCGTGCAGTATTCCATCCACAGGGGAAAAGCACAGAATGGAAATCCACAGGATTACTTTAATACCACCATCCTTCTCCTGTTTTCCGTCTGTCTCCTGACGATGGCGCTGCTGACCCTTACGATACATCCCCTCTTAAGCGCTTTTGGCGCCAGAGGAGAACTGCTCACCATGGGAGAGGAATATCTGAGGATCATCGTCCTGGGCGCAGTCTTTCAGATTTTCGGCACCGGATTCATCCCCCTGATCAGAAATATGGGCGGTTCCATGGCTGCCATGTACGCGATGATCGCAGGATTCCTGACTAACATCATATTTGACTATCTGCTGGTATGGGTATTTCCTTACGGTCTTTCAGGTGCGGCAGCAGCCACCATCATTGGTCAGGGCGTGACCATGGCCGTCTGCATCTGCTACTTTATCAAAGTGAGAACAGGATTCTCATTTCCCAGCTTGTCCGCCGCCAAAACAGCGGCAACCAGTATTTTGAGAATTGCCCTTTCCCCTTTTGGGCTCACATTCTCGCCCAATATCATTTTGATATTGATGAACAAGTTTGCGATGCTTTACGGCGGAGAAGATGCTGTAGCCTGTTACGCCGCCATCGCCTATATCACTATGATCATCGTGTTGCTGCTGCAGGGCGTTGGCGACGGCTGCCAGCCTTTGATCAGCCGTTACTATGGGCAAAAGGAATTTGCAGAAGTGCGAGAGACCAAGCGATTGGCTTATGTCACGGCAGGGTTCATCGCCCTCGCCTGCATGATTCTGCTCTTCGCCGTCCGCTCTGATGCAGCAGCTCTCTTCGGCGCATCAGACACTGTTCAGAGAGAAGTAGCAGAAATCCTGCCATATTTCATCGCCGGATTTCTGTTCCTGGCTTTTGTCAGAGTCACCACTTCTGGTTTTTACGCTACGGAGAAAAATAACTTCGCCTATATTCTGGTCTACGCAGAGCCGGTCATGCTGTTTCTGCTCCTCCTGGCCGTTCCAAGATTCTGGGGCATCACCGGCATCTGGGTCTCCGCTCCGCTTTCTCAGATGATCACGGCCGGGATCGCACTAGCCGCAAAAAAATATGACGCTGCGAAATCTCCCTTGACAAACACATATGACAGTTGTAACATGGAATCATAGATATAACAATTGTCATATGGAGGTGAGTCTCTTGAACCTGAAGGTAAACAAGATTTCTGATGCTGAAGCTGAAATCATGCGGGTAGTCTGGGAACATCCCGGCCCTGTCACTTATTCTTATATCCGTACTGTACTGACCCAGCAGAAGAACTGGGAAAGCCCTACCGTCAATACATTGGTCAAAAGACTGGTCAAGAAAGGCGCGTTAATCCAGGAAAAGAGAGAGGTCTATTACTACACCGCCGTCATATCTGAGGAAGAATTCACGAAAGCGAAGACGGAATCCTTCCTCCAAAAGGTTTACGGCGGCAGTGTAAAAGGTCTGATGTCGGCGCTGATCACCTCCGGGAATCTGACTTCAGAAGATCTGGCAGAATTGCACGCACTTTGGGAAGAGGAAGGTAAAAACCATGAATAATCTTTTCACACTCTGCCTCTCACTTTCACTGTCTGGTACCCTGCTCGCTTTCGCTTTGGTTTTATTAAGACCGATCCTCCGTCAATTCAGCAAAAGATGGAACTATTATATCTGGCTGCTTGTTTTGATGCGTATGCTGCTGCCTTTCGGTCCACAAATCAAAGGGGAGCCTATCTTGCAGTCTGTAGGGCAAAATCCGCTGACAGAAGCTGCTGGCCTTAGCCCTCTGAAATATGGAAATGGATTTTCTATCTCAGATCCCGGCGGTCCGATGTCTGCGGTCTCCTTGTCTTCGATGCTGGAAAGTCACATTTTCAGTGCGGCATGGCTGGCCTTTGCCCTGCTTCTGCTCTTGCGCAAACTCTATTTATACGGCCAGGCTGCTTCTGCTATAAGAAGTCAAAGCAAGGAGGCTGCCGAAGGTCCGTTACCCACTGTGCTGCAAAAGGTGAAGGCTGCCATGGGCATCAAAAGAAGTATAACCGTGTGTACGAATTCCTTCATAAAGGCTCCCCTGCTCACAGGATTGGTCAGACCGACGATGGTCCTGCCCGCGCAAGTCTACAGCAATACAGAACTGGAATACATATTTATGCACGAACTGACCCATTACCGCCGCGGCGACCTTTTTTACAAATGGCTGGTCGAAATCACACTATGTCTGCATTGGTTCAATCCTATGGTCTATTGGATCCGGAAACAGGTCAGCCGTCACTGCGAACTGTCCTGTGATGAGGCCGTCATCTCCCGCTTTGATTCGGACAGGCGCAAAAGCTACGGCAACGTCTTGTTAGATGCGGCAGGTTCAGGCATTGAGAACAAAAGAGATCGATTGGCGCTTTCCCTCAATGAGGATGGGAAGCTGCTTGCAGAAAGACTGCGAGCAATCAGTCACTACAAACAGGCGTCCAAGTCTGTCCGTTTTTTGACCCTGACCCTGACTGTGGTTCTGCTCTGTGCAGCCATAGCTGCAGGTATGGCCACCGGCTGTTCCTTAAAGGAGGATGGACAAAGCGCTCCCATGCAGTCCGCTGCTCCTGCCGCAGAGACGATGGTTTTAGAACGTGTGACCATGGAACGCTATGAAGGAGAAGACGGACATCCTTATGTTCACGATGTGAGGACGAATAATACGAAAAAAACAATCATCAGAGTTCAATGTGGAATGCTGGCTTTTGATAAAGAAGGAAATCCCCTGAAGATCGACTGGCGGAGTACAGACAGCCAATCAGATAAGACCTATCTTTGCCTTTCTGAAGATACTTTGATTGAGATTTTGCCAGGTGAAACCTTTGATGAGTTCGGCGGCTGGTCGCTGAATATTTTCGGAACAGATGCTAACGTAGCAAAGATTGCCTACGTGCTCTACTGTGACAAAGAAATCGAATGCAAGGACGGCAGTCTCTGGAAAAACCCTGATTTTGAAAACTGGCGTACATCCTATGAGGGGAAAAAAATAAATGTCAAACTATTAGAAAATTATTATCCCTATGTGCAAGCTGTAGCCTTTTAGAAAGAAAAAAGTCGTTGACCTGATCTTCCCGATCACTGGTCAACGACTTTTATTAACTTACCTTCACGCCACTCTTCTGGTCCTCCAAAATCTGCAGCAGCCTGACCGTGTCGCGCAGCTTATCTGCAGTTCTCACCGTCAGTCTGATAAACGGTTCCTTGCCGCCGTGGACAAAGGCTTTCTGTCCAAAGGCATCATTGACGTTCATCAAAGCATAGCCATTCAGCGGGTTCTTTTCTGCAAAGGTCACGATCACCTTGCCCTGCTGCTCGTGAATTCTAGTGACAGAAAGATCTTCTGCCAGACTCCTGATTCTGGAAATTCTGATCAGATTCAGCGTTTCTCTCGGCACATCGCCAAAACGGTCCATCAGCTCGTCGATCATTTCGTCTTCATCGGCTTCACTTCTGACGCCGGCGATTTTCTTATACATCTGCAGCTTGAGGGTTTCATTCTCGATATACCAATTCGGAATATTGGCGGTTACCATCAGCTCAACAGAAATCTCTTCTTTGTTCTCGTTGACGATTTCACCCTGCAGGGAGCGGATCGCGTCGTCTACCAGCTTACAATACAGTTCATATCCGATGTTCATCATATGGCCGCTCTGTTCACTGCCCAGCAGATTTCCCGCCCCTCTGATTTCCAGATCTCGCATGGCGACTTTGAAACCAGCGCCGAATTCGGTGAACTCTTTGATCGCTTTGAGACGTTTTTCGGCTACCTCGGTGAGGACTTTGTCCTTTTGATACATCAGGTAGGCGTAAGCCATTCTGTTGGAGCGTCCTACACGCCCGCGGAGCTGATAGAGCTGAGAAAGTCCGTATTTGTCGGCGTCGATGATGATCATGGTGTTGGCGTTGGAGATGTCGATGCCGGACTCGATGATGGTCGTGGCCACCAGCACGTTGTTCTCGCCGTTGATGAAGCTGAGCATCACGTCCTCCAGGACGTGTTCGTTCATCTGCCCGTGGCCCACTACCACCCGCGCCTCTGGGACAAGATCCCGGATGGTGTCTGCAATCTTATTGATGCCTCTGACTCTGTTGTACACCACAAAGACCTGGCCGCCCCGGTCCAGTTCTCTGGTGATGATCTCCTTCATCATAGAGTCATCCTGCTCCAAAACGTAGGTCTGTACGGGATACCGTTCTTCCGGCGGTTCCTCGATCAGGCTCATATCTTTGATTCCCGTAAGGGACATGTTCAGAGTCCTCGGGATCGGCGTTGCAGACAGGGTCAGCACATCGACGTTCTTTTTCATCTGTTTGATCTTCTCTTTGTGGGCTACGCCAAAGCGCTGCTCCTCGTCGATGACCAAAAGGCCCAGATCCTTGAACTTCACGTCTTTCGAAAGCAGCCTGTGGGTTCCGATGATCAGATCGATCTGCCCTTTGTTCAGTTCGTCGATGATCTGCTCCTGCTGTTTATCGGAACGGAATCTGGACAGCATTTCCACCTTCAGAGGAAACTGCTCAAATCGTTCCTTCAAAGTGTAGTAGTGCTGATTGGCCAAAATCGTCGTAGGAACCAGAACTGCCGCCTGCTTTCCATCGGCGATACATTTGAAGAGGGCTCTTGCCGCAACTTCGGTCTTACCGAAGCCTACATCACCGCAGAGCAGCCGGTCCATAGCCGCCGGACGCTCCATATCTTCTTTGATTTCTTCAATGGAACGAAGCTGATCGTCGGTCTCCGTATAAGGAAAGGCGTCTTCAAACTCTTTCTGCCAGACGGTGTCTTCACTGAAAGCGTGGCCCTTCTGCATCTTTCGCTGGGCGTAAAGATCAAGCAGTTCTTTTGCCATTTCGGCAATAGCCGCTTTTGCTTTCGCCTTCGTAACCTTCCAGTCTCCGCCGGAAAGCTTATTGACTTTAGGAGACATACCGTCAGAACCGATATACTTCTGGATGATGTCCATCTGTTCCACTGGCACGTAGAGCATATCGTTGCCAGCGTATTTGACTTTCAGATAATCCTTCTTGTCACCCTGGACCGTCAGCTGTTCGATACCCAAAAACTTACCGATGCCGTGATTTTCGTGGACGACGTAGTCTCCCTTGCTCATATCGGCAAAGGACTGGATCTGCTCCGACTTGGTCTTTTTCTTTTTCTTCTTACGTCTGACAGACTTTTGACCGGTGAAGATATCGTTTTCGCTGATATAGCAGATTTTCTCATTAGGAAAATCCATTCCCGCCGATAAAGTCCCCTCATCAAAGATCACTTTCTCTAAAAGGCCGATACGGTCGGCAAATTCTTTTAAATTGTCGATTCTTTCCTTGCTGGAGCAGACAATGTGGATCTGATAACCCTTTTTCGCAAAGCTGGCAAGCTCACTTTCCAACACATCCATGCGTCCGCTGAAGGTGATCATCTGTCTGCTGTGAAGGTTTCTCACTTCTGCCAGGGAGTCCACGCCTTTGATCGCTTTGGGGAAAGGTGTCAGTATGTACACCGATTCCCTGTCGTAGATCTTAAAAAAGTCCTCTTTGCCCGAAACCAGCTCCATATCCTTGGGGATGACCTGGCCCCTCTCCAAAAATACTTTGAAATCGTCCTTGGTCTCCGCACTTCTCGTGTCAAGATATTCACAGATCCGGTCGGGATCATCGACGATGACGATGCCCTTTTCCATGTAATCCCAGAGATACTCTGTCTTTTCATAGAAATAATGGAGATAATTCTCCAAAAGCTGCAGGTTAGACACGTTTCTGATATATTCGCAGAGTTCATCGCGGCGTTTCGTAAGGTTCTCCGCAGCCTCCGTAAAGTCGTCGCCCTTTTTCACAAGCCGCTTCACTTGAGCTGTGTATTCTTTATACAAATTATCCGCCGCATCGTTGAAGATACTCTTGTCCGCCAGCATCTGCTCTGCTGGATACACCTCTATGAACTTGAGATTTTCCACAGAACGCTGGGTATCGATATCGAAGGTCCTGATAGAGTCCACCTCTGTATCGAAGAGCTCCACTCGATACGGATTGTCACTGTCCGGCGTAAAGATATCGATGATGCCCCCTCTGATGGAGAACTGTCCCCTGGTATCGACCAGTTCCATCCTCTCATATCCCAATTTTACGAGAGTCCGCTTCACTTCTTCCGGATCGATGTCATCACCTAAAGTGATTTTCAGCGAAGCGCTTTCAAAGTTTTTGTGCGGCGTGATCTTTTTTACGGCAGCAGAAACAGGCGCTATGACAACGCAATCCTCGTTGGTTCGTAACGCCTTTAATATTTTTAATCTCTCAATTAACTGATCGTGGTTCTTCGCTTCATAACGCAGGAAGACCTGATCTTCTGCCGGAAGCACGTAAATTTCCTTTTGCGAAAAAAAAGAAAGATCCGAAGCTAATTTATTTGCTCTTGCGAAAGTCGCTGTTACAATTAAGCTTTGTCCTTCTTCTTTTACGATATCAGAAATTATCGGCGCTGAGCAGCTTTCGGAAACACCCGAAATATTAATAATTCCCTTTTTATTCATCGTCTTTCTTAGACCTTTTCTTAGTATTGTATTGATTCATGGCTTTATCGATGCCATCTTCAATGATGCATTCTATGGCAAGCACCGCATGGTTCACGGCTTCTTCCAGCACAGGAACTTCTTCTTTGGAAAATCCGCCGATGACGAAGTTGACCAGGTCGCCTTTCTTCTGGCTGCCGATGCCCAGTCGGATTCGTGGAAACCGATCTGACTGCAGCTGGTACACCACAGATTTCATTCCATTATGTGTTCCCGCACTGCCAAACTTTCGGATGCGGAGGGTCCCCGCTTCGATATCGATATCGTCATAGATGACGATCAGATTTTCCGGTTCCAGTTTGTAGAAATTCATCACCTCTCGAATAGACTCTCCACTGAGGTTCATGTAAGTCTGCGGTTTTACAAGCAAGACTTTCTGGCCGGCGATTCTTCCCTCGCCGACCAAAGCCTTGAATTTTAACTTATCAGTCTTTATGTTGTGCTTCTCCGCCAGCTGGTCTATGGTGATGAATCCCATATTATGTCTCGTATTCTCGTATTTCTTGCCGGGATTGCCCAGTCCTGCTATCACATACATAAATTTATTCCTTCTATTTCTATTTATTCATTTTTAATACTAATCAAACAATTTGCTGATTGATCCGTTCGTGAATACTCTTGTCATCGCTTCTGCAAAAATCGGCGCTACAGACAAGAATTTCATCTTGTCGATCTTTTTCTCTTCTGGAATTGGGGTAGTATTGAGAAGAGCCAGTTCTTCAATGGCAGACTTCTCAATTCGTTCTACGGCAGGGCCGGAAAGTACAGGGTGCGTTGCGCAGGCATAGACTGCTGTAGCCCCCAGATCCTTGATTGCATTGGCTGCATTGGTAATCGTACCTGCAGTGTCAATCATATCGTCGATGATGATACAATTCTTGCCTTCAATGTTTCCGATGATGTTCATGATTTCACTCTTATTCGGTTCCGGTCTTCTCTTATCTACAATAGCGATTGGACAATTGAGATATTCTGCCATATTTCTCGCTCTCGTTACACTGCCGTGGTCAGGAGACACGATGACGACATCTTCCAGCGCTTTTTCCTTAAAGTATCTTGCCAGAATCGGCATACCGACCAGATGATCTACAGGAATGTTGAAATATCCCTGAATCTGATTTGCGTGCAGATCCATGGTCACAACTCTGTCTGCTCCAGCCGCAACGATCAGGTCAGCGACCAGCTTTGCTGTGATTGGATCTCTCGCTTTCGCTTTTCTATCCTGTCTTGCATAACCATAGTACGGAATGACTGCGTTGATTCTTCCTGCAGAAGCTCTCTTCATCGCATCGATCATGATGAGCAGTTCCATCAAGTTGTCATTGACCGGATTACAAGTAGGCTGAACGATATATACGTCAATACCTCTTACAGATTCCCAAAGGTTCACGGAAATCTCTCCATCGCTGAATTTTGTCACTGTAGCTTTTCCCAGGGGTTTTCCCATAATTGATGCAATTTCCTCAGCAAGTTCAGTGTGTGAGTTGCCTGTAAATACCTTGTAATCTGAAAATGCGCCATTTTTCATGTCTAGTACACCTCTTCTTTCTTCGCTTGTTCATTGTTTGAATTATTTCTTGTTGTAAAGTCCTCTTTTTGCTGCCCAACCCTCAATATTCTTTTGTTTTGCTCTCGCTACACACAGCGCGTCTTCTGGAACATCTTTCGTCACCGTGCTTCCCGCTGCTATATATGCACCGTCTTCAACCTTTACTGGAGATACCAGATTCGTGTTGCATCCGATAAAAGCTCCATCCCCTACAGTTGAACGATGTTTCTGGCTGCCGTCGTAATTGACAAATACGACGCCGCAGCCTATATTGACATCCCTGCCCACGTCTGAATCCCCAATGTAGGTCAAATGAGATGCTTTTGAACCGTCCCCAAAGGACGAATTCTTCACTTCCACAAAATCCCCCACTTTGCATTCCTTTCCGATAATACTCTTTGGTCTCAGGTATGCAAAAGGTCCGACCTTGCTCTTTGCTCCGACCTGGCTCTCAAGCACAACAGACGTTTGAATTTCCACATCATCTTCTATCTTTGCATCTTTGATCCTGCTGTTTTGCAGAATCCGGCAATTCTCTCCGATGGCAGTATCGCCTTCTATTGTTACGCAGGGACCGATCAGTGTTCCTCTGCCAATCGTCACACCTTCATCGATATAAGCGGTATTGATATCCACAAAGTCAACCCCGTTTTCCAGATGCTTGATGGCTATTTCTAATCGCTTTTGTTCTTTTTCTTTGTATTGATTAAAATCCATATGCCCTCTCCATTATTCTGAAATAATCAGTTCGCCGACTTTGTAAATATCGCCTGCGCCCATGGTGATGACCAGGTCATCCTTTTCTGCATTTTTCTTTACATAATTGGCGATTTCTTCAAAAGTGTCCATATAGTAGACTTTCTTATCAGGATGTACCCTTTTAATTTCTTCCGCCAGCTCCTTGGAAGAAATTTTATAGATATTCTTTTCTCTTGCCGCATATATTTCAGCTAAGATCAAAATGTCCGCTTCTGCAAACGCTTCTGCAAAGTCATCAAAAAGCGCCAGCGTTCTCGTATAGGTATGCGGCTGGAAGAGACACCAAAGTCTGTTGTGCGGAATATTGTGGGCGGCAGAAAGGGTCGCTTTGATCTCTGTCGGATGATGGGCGTAGTCGTCAACCAGCTTTACGCCGTCACTTGTAGTTCCCACGATGTCAAATCTCCGCTGCGTGCCTTTGAACTTGTCCAGTGTGTCAATGATGACCGCAGGCGCAACACCCAGCTGATGACAACAGGCAAAAGCGCCTACTGCGTTGAGAATATTATGTTCTCCCGGCACCGAAAGCTGCACTTTTCCCAAATGTTCTCCCTGGTAATTCACATCAAAAACAGGCATTCCATTTCCATCAAATGCCACATTGGTGATATAATAGGTACAGTTTTCGTTATATCCATAGGTAATTGCACCAGGTATGTCCTTGATGACCTGATTGACAAAAGGATTTGCATCATAGGCGATGATTTTTCCATCCTCAGGCACAATCTTTGCAAATTTATCAAAGGAACTTACGATATGTTCAATATCCTTGAAATAATCCAGGTGGTCAGAGTCGATATTAAGTATTACCTCAATTTTCGGCCTCAGCTGCAGAAAACTGTCTCTGTATTCACAGGCTTCAGTAACAAAATACTTGCTGTGACCCACCTTTACATTTCCGCCAATTTCTGCCAGGTTACCGCCTACCAAAATGGTTGGTTCCAGCTTTGCCTGCTCTAAAATTAAAGAAACCATAGAAGTGGTTGTAGTCTTCCCATGGGTTCCGCTGATTGCAATACTGTTTTCAAAGTCGTCCATCAGTACCCCCAGGATTTCAGCCCGGCCCGCCAAAGGGATATTCTTTTCCCTGGCTCTGATGATTTCAGGATTTTCTTCTGCAATGGCTGCAGAATATACAATCAAGTCTGCGTTTTCTACATTTTCCGCTCTATGGCCTATATAAATTTTTACTCCATGTTTTTCTAAATTATCTGTAATATCTGATCGTTTCATATCTGACCCGGAAACGTGGCATCCTCGCGAAATCAAAATTTCTGCTATGGCAGAAAGACCGATTCCTCCAATACCGATACAGTGTATATTTTTATATTCAGATAAATTAATCATCAACCTAATCCTCCAGATCCAATTTTTATTCTTATAGCATAGGAACTATCGTCTGCAGGACATATTTCCCTATGTTTCAAAGAAGGTACATTAATTGTTGCCGCCCCCGTGGCGGCATGAGTGCATAGGAAACTTTGGTTCCGTCATGCGTTCTTTCTTTATTGTTTCACAAACTTTCCATTATAATACATAATAGTATAAATCCACCGCAATGGTTCCTGATTTGCGGTGAAATTGTTAAATACAAACATCATTCTGCCATAAACCCCGCTCGATGGCAAGAGCATTATTACACGACTCCACGGCAAACGCATGAAGCCCTAAGATATACCCCTTCGCTTTAAATCCGGCAAAAGTGCCTGAATCGATTATCATGATTCAATGTCGCTTACCTTACAGCAAGGTCTTTATAATCATACGGCAATATTATACCATGAATATTCCTCTGAAAATAGAATCGAAATTCATGATTCAATAAACGCTTCCTTGCAGCAACGTATTGCTTCGCAATACTCCTACGCTCGCACGGCTCGCTTCGCTGTCCGTTTTGCCATTCCGACTAAAGTCGGGGCAAAAAGGCGAGGCTGTGAGAACGTTGCGTTTATTATAACACGAACATTCCATTGCGATTCAAATCGCGGTTCGTGTTTCAATGATTCTTTCCTTGCGACGCAGTCGTTAAGATTAACGGAATCATTATAACATATTTCCATTAAATTTGCCTACCATTTGACAAAAAATAAAAAAAGAAATAATATGTACATAGGAAACTGGAGGTGGCAGAATATGAAAAGAACAGAACGTGTTGGAGCAATCATCAAAACTCTGACAGATACGCCTAACAAATTATACCCGCTGCAATACTTTTGCGATGCTTTTGATGTTGCAAAATCCAGCATCAGTGAAGATATCAACATAGCCGATACGGCTGTACGTTTTACAGGAACAGGCTATATAGAAACAATTTCCGGTGCAAAGGGCGGCGTCAGGTTCAGTCCCGATATTACTCCCGAACAGCTTTTGGTTTTGCAAGAGGAATTCTGCAGCCGCATTAAAGACAGCAGTCGTATCTTGGGCGGAGGATTTCTTTATACTTCCGACATCATGTTCGATACCCACCTTATGAATCGATTGGCAACAGTCTTTGCTAAGAAATTTAAAGAAAAAGAGGCCGATTACGTGGCTACGGTGGAAACAAAGGGTATTTCCCTCGCTTCTATGGTCGCACGCCAATTAAATCTTCCTCTGATTATCATCAGACGAGAAGCAAAAGTCTCAGAAGGTTCTACGGTCAGTATCAATTACTTTTCCGGCTCTTACGACCGAGTGCAAAAAATGTCCATATCCAAAAGAGCTGTAGTCCCAGGATCAAAAGCCATTATCATAGACGATTTTATGCGAGGGGGCGGCAGTACCAAAGGGATTTCTGATATTTTGTCCGAATTCGAAGTTACTGTTGTCGGCACTGGCATCGCCATCGCCAGCATGTTGCCAGAAAAAAAGAAAATAGATGATTATACGGCCATTGTCTTCCTAGGCGACGTAGATGAAGAGCAAAAAACCATTGAAGTCATTCCGAATTATCAGATATTTTAGTTATTAGTATTGCCAAATTTTGTTAAATGATGTATAATATCTCTATCTATAGTAGGAGAAGGCAAGAAAGGTGGTCAAGTATGAACATAACTGATGTAAGAATCCGTAAAATCAATGATGAAGGTAAAATGAAAGCCGTAGTATCAATTACTTTTGATGATGAATTTGTAGTACATGATATCAAGATAATTGAAGGCCAGAACGGTCTTTTTATTGCCATGCCTAGCAGAAAAATGGGAGAAGGTGACTTCAGAGACATTGCTCACCCACTTCTGTCTGAAACCCGAAATAAGATCAAAGAAGCGATCTTTGCAGAATACGAAAAGGTTCTGGCAGAAAAGGATGCAGAAGCGCCAGAAGAATAGAATACGAATATTTCTGATCTCCAGTCATTTCATGGCTGGAGATGTTTTTTATAAGAAAAATCACCATTTCTATGTCATACAAAATAATACAGGCAGACAAGCTTTTTACTTCAGCTCGTCTGCCTGTATTGCCTGGCACCTATGTCTTAACTTGTCACTTAGAAGCCGTTATTCTTCTGACACACTCCGAAGTCCGACTACATCCTCTACAGGCAGTGTCAGTACCGCAGTATTGGCTTCTGTCTTCATGCCGGCATATTGATTAATGGCATTGACCAATTCATCTTTATTTTTTCTCTTTGTGACGATATAGACCAATTCCATCTCACTGGCGATGGAAATACCAAAGAATTTAGCAGAAAAATCATCTCCAATTCCCTTCCCATGAACCACTGTGCCGCCTTTCACATCAACTTTTCTGGCGGCATCCATGACCATTTCGGCATAACCGCCACGCGTAATCGCTATTACAAGTGCATACTGTGCATCATTTACACCATTGTCCATTTCATTCACCTCATTGCAACATTTTTCCTGACCTTCAAGCAGGTAGTTCATACCGGACTCATCGCCGATACCATCAATGGGAATAGAAACAGCAATCCCGTTTCCCACCATGTTAATTCCCATATCGCTGACAAAGCCTTTCATCAATTTAGCTTTGGTTTCATGATTTACGATAGCCTGCAGCATTATTTTTTCGGTCTGCTCTACACCCAGAAGATCAAGCATTTTCTCCTGCGCCGTACCATTACATAGTTCAGCAAAGGAACAGCATACATGATTGTCGTGAAAATAGTTAAAATATAGTTCGCCTAATTCACGACGTATAATGGTAATTAAAAAATACAAACGATTCAATCCTCTATCTCCCTCTTTTCGTGATTATTGTCCATGATCAATGCAGATTCTCCAGCGTGTTCTTCACCTGGCTTGGTTTTCATTTTGAAATAAAGTCCAAGAATTTGTATGGTAATCAGTGGTGTCATGGCAACCATTGCAACGACGCCAAAAGCGTCTGTCGTTACATCTCCCCCCAATGCGCTGCATGCTCCCATGGCCAGCGGCAATAGGAATGTGGCCGTCATTGGACCGCTGGCTACGCCGCCAGAGTCGAAAGCGATGGCCGTAAAGATTGGAGGAGTAAAAAATGTCAGCACTGCCGCAATCAGATATCCCGGCACTAATAGATACATAATCGGCATTCCAACTACAATTCGCATCATTGCCAGCGCGACAGAAATGGCCACGCCAATGGATAGGCTAGTGCTCAAAGCTTTTGCGGGGATTGCTCCCGCAGTGATATCAAATACTTGTTTATTCAGCACGTGAACCGCAGGTTCTGCCGCTACGATAAAGTAACCGATCAGCGCACCGATTGGAATTAAGACCCCTGGATGCGCCAAAGAACCAAGCTGCTGGCCGAGATAATTTCCTGCCGGCATAAATCCTACATTTACACCAGTTAAGAACAAGACCAACCCGATATAAGTGTATCCCACGCCTACGATGATGTGTATCAGCTGATGTTTTGAAAGCTTTAGCTTCCAGGCTTGCAGGCCAAGGAAAAATACGACCATCGGAAATAAGGCGATTCCTACTTCCTCAAAATATCTGGGCAGAGCGCTGATGAACAGTTTCCAAAGTTCTACGGAGTTAGATACATCCGGCATGTTTACTGCTGACTGCACAGCAGACTCTGGATTGTACAGTATCCCCAAAATCATGACTGCAACAATAGGTCCGATAGAGCAGAGTGCAACAAGACCGAAACTGTCATTGGTCGCATCTTTGTCACTTCTGATGGAAGCAACGCCGACACCCAACGCCATGATAAAAGGTACCGTCATCGGCCCCGTCGTTACACCGCCAGAGTCAAAGGCCACTGCCAGAAAATCCAGAGGAACGAACTGTGCCAATATAAAAACGATCAGATAAAACCCAATTAACAGGTACGCCAACTTTATCTTTAAAAGGATACGCAAGAGCGATATTACAAGGAAAATACCTACACCTACCGCTACTGCCAAGATCAGCACCATATTAGGAACGTTGGGTACTTGTTCAGCCAGAACCTGAAGATCAGGTTCTGATACGGTAATAATTGTTCCAACTAAGAAACAAACTAAAACAATCAAAAATATACTTTTAGATTTTGTGATGGCAGACCCTACGTGATGCCCTATCGGCGTCATGCCCAGGTCAGTACCCAGCGTAAAGAGCCCCATTCCCAAAATGAGAAAAACCGCTCCAATGACGAAGGCCATCAAGATACTATTAGGTACTGGAATCAGACTAAAACATAGAAGAAAAACGATAACGGTGATTGGAAGAACAGATGTGAGAGATTCTCGGACTTTCTCAACGAGAATCGTTCTGTTCTGTTTTAATAGATTTAATTTTTTTCTATCCAGACAATATACCCCCTTAATGGTTCTGCCCCAAATCTATGATTTGGCTAGGCAGATCTTATGCTTTAGCGCCCCACAAGTGATAACAAGTGGCCAGGCGCTAATCGTATATATTAAGTATACTATCTGGAAAAAATCAGTTCAACCAAAAGTTTTCTCAAATTTCAGTCTGATACGCGTATTTATGAAATTAAGACTAAAGTATTAATCCTTTCATTCTGCTTCCACGACTCGAATGATATTTGTATTACCAGGTACGTCTACCGGCAAACCAGCACTGATAACAACCTTGTCGCCAGTTTTAATAAGTCCCGCCCTAATCGCTTTTCTTGCACAATGACTGAACAAATCTTCAATATCAAATCTATAGTTGGCAATAATTGGACATACCCCCCAGATTAAGGATAATTGATGGTAGGTCTTCTCATATGGCGTAGCCCCGATTACCATGATATCAGGATGGAATTTAGACATTCTCCTTGCGGTATATCCGGTCTTGGTGATCGCCATGATAGCGCCTGCCTGTATATCTTTCGCCAAAGTACAGGCGGCGTGGCCTACAGCGTTAGTCACGTCCATGACATCCATTTCATGCCAGATCATTTCTTTTCTCGGCATGTCCTCTTCCGCCTGCTTTGCTATCTTTGCCATGGTAGACACCGCTTCTACCGGATACTTCCCTGCAGCCGTCTCGCCAGACAGCATCACTGCAGAGGTTCCATCAAAAACGGCGTTGGCAACGTCGGTAATCTCCGCCCTCGTCGGCATGGGGCTAGTAATCATAGATTCCAGCATCTGTGTTGCAGTTATGACTATTTTACCTGACTGAACGCATCTTTTAATAAACCTTTTTTGTATGCCTGGCAACTTCTCGTAAGCCACCTCTACACCCATATCACCTCTAGCGACCATAATACCGTCAGCAATCTGTAAAATTTCTTCAAAATTTTCGATTCCCTGCGTGCTCTCAATTTTGGCTATGACCCCGATCTCCTGACCGCCGTTTTCATCCAGCAATGTTCTGATGGTCATTACGTCTTTAGCTGATCGAACGAAGGAAGCTGCAATATAGTCAACATCCTGCGCAATGCCGAACAGAATATCTTCCCGGTCTTGTTCGCTCATATATTTCATATTGAGGTTCACGTTGGGCAGATTGATGCCTTTGTGATTGCTGATTTTGCCGCCGTGTATTACCAATCCTTTTACGTCAGTGTCTGTAGTTTCTTCTACTTTAATGACGATCTTTCCATCATTGATTAAAACCAGATTGCCCACATTTACTTCTTTTGGGAAATCCTTGTACGTCACAGAGACGATTTCTTTCGTACCCATGATTTCTCTAGTCGTAATGGTGAAACGCTGCCCATGCTCCAGCACTTCTTGTCCATTTTTAAAGTCTTTGATGCGGATTTCCGGTCCTCTGGTATCGAGTAAAACTGCTGCCGGAACCCCCAATTCATCTCTTACACTTCTAAAAGTCTCTATTGTCTCTTTGTGGTCTTTATGGGTGCCGTGGGAGAAATTTACTCGTGCTACATTCATTCCCGCCTGAAGCATTTTTTTGAGAGTCTCCCTCTCTTTAGATGCCGGTCCAATCGTACAGACAATCTTCGTTTTTCTCATTTTCTTCACCTCGTAAGCCTAGTTTTCCTATTATTATACCATGTGCATTCCTCTGATTTTAAAATCGCAGCACATGATTCAATGAACGTTTCCTTGCAGCGAAGCTGTAGGATCAATGCGTTCATTATATCATGAATATTCCCTTCAGAATAGAATTGAAATTCATGGTTCAATGGTTCCTTCCTTGCCGCAACGCCGTTAGACCCTGGAACCATTATAACATGTGCATTCCACTGAAAATTGAATCGCAGCACATGATTCAATGGTTCCTTCCTTGCCTCAACGATATTAGATTGTGGAACCATTATAACATGTGCATTCCACTGAAAATCGAATCGCAGCACATGATTCAATGGTTCCTTCCTTGCCTCAACGATATTAGATTGTGGAACCATTATAACATGTGCATTCCACTGAAAATCGAATCGCAGCACATGATTCAATGGTTCCTTCCTTGCCTCAACGATATTAGATTGTGGAACCATTATAACATGTGCATTCCACTGAAAATTGAATCGCAGCACATGATTCAATGGTTCCTTCCTTGCCTCAACGATATTAGATTGTGGAACCATTATAACATGATTCTTCCACATTCTGCAAAAACAATGTGCAAAAAATGAACAAAGTTCTAGGTTGATACTTATTATCAATGATGCTATCATGAAAAATAGCCAATCGGCTAAAAATGAACACCAATTTGAGGAGGAATTATCATGGAATTGGACCCAAGAGTAAGCGAAAGAATAAGAAATCAAAAAGCCTACGATTTAATCAAAAGTGCAGAACAGGCAGCTGAACTCATCGAGGACGGTATGGTTCTGGGGGTCAGCGGTTTCACCCCGTCCGGATATCCCAAAGCTGTGCCCCTGGCTCTGGCTGAAAGAGCAAAACGAGGTGATGCAGTAAAAGTTGATCTCTATTCCGGTGCCTCTGTCGGTCCAGAAATTGACACTGCACTGACAGAAGCCGGCATCATTAGAAAAAGACTGCCATACCTCACAAACTCGTCAATCAGAAAAGCCATCAATAAGGGGAAAGTAGAATATACTGATATGCATCTTTCTCATTCCACTCAATACATAAATTATGGAGCGATTCCAAAGGTTGATATTGCAATTGTAGAAGCCCTGGCTATTACAGAAGATGGTTCGCTGATACCTACCACTGCAATCGGAAATTCGCCTTCTTTTATCAAGCAGGCTGACAAGGTCATTGTGGAACTGAACTTACACCAGCCCATGGCCTTAGAGGGCATGCACGACTGTCTCATTATGGAGAATCCTCCAAACAGGAAGCCAATCAATATAGTAAAAGCTGACGATTTAATCGGCAAGCCATATATGGAGTGTGGTTTTGAAAAAATTGCCGCCATCGTCATAACCGATTTACAGGATGGCGTACGCCCATTAGCCGCCATCGATGATAATGCGAAAAAAATTGCCCAGAATATCATCAAATTTTTCGAAGGAGAAGTAGCGGCGGGCAGGTTAACAGACACCTTGCTGCCGATTCAGTCCGGCGTAGGAAGTGTGGCCAACGCAGTGCTCTATGGTCTGCTTGACTCAGAGTTCCACGATCTCTGCTGTTACACCGAAGTCGTACAGGACTCCATGTTGGAGATGCTGAAATGCGGTAAAGCAAAATGTGCTTCCACTACTGCAATCTCACCATCACCGGAAATGAAAGAGCAATTCGATCAAGAAGCTGAACTCTATAAGGGCAAGCTGATCTTCAGACCGCAGGAAATCAGCAATAATCCAGAGGTGATTCGCAGACTGGGAATCATTTCCATGAACACCGCTCTGGAGGTGGACATCTACGGCAACGTGAACTCAACCCATGTTAACGGCTCAAGCATGATGAATGGTATTGGCGGCAGCGGGGATTTTGCCAGAAACGGATCTATTACCATTTTTACAACGGCATCTTTGGCAAAGAATGGCGATATCTCTTCCATCGTACCGATGGTATCCCATGTAGATCATACCGAGCACGATGTCATGGTTATTGTTACAGAACAAGGATATGCTGATCTCCGAGGGTGTAGTCCAAAGGAAAGGGCGCTTAAAATTATCAACAACTGCGCCCACCCTGACTATCGGGAAAAACTAATGGATTATTACAGCCGAGCTTGCCAGACCAGCGGTTTGCAGACGCCGCATATTTTAGAAGAAGCCTTGTCCTGGCACGTCAGTTTTATGAAAAACGGTACCATGAAGTAAATAAAAAAGAGTGCATGAGAATCACCGATTCCATCATGCACTCTTTTTTATTCTTCAAAGATCACTTCAGTTCCTATATATTCTAAAAACTTCAGAAAGTCTCTTTTCTGTAGGGACAAGGTCGCAGTGTTGCGGTTAGGGTGAAAGTTCACCAATTCCTCTGCCGCCGCCTCGGTAATCAACTTTTCCAGCACCACGGTAACTCGATGCGCCTTATCGCTGAGAAGGCCAAAGGGAGAGACCGAACCAGGCGTCAATCTCAGCAAATCCCACATCTCTTCTTCCTTTGCAAATCGTATTTTGCCCCATCCCGTCAAAGATTTGAAATGTTTCGCATCCATCTGACGGTGATCCTCCAGTATAATCATGAAAAAATGTTCTGTTTTTTTGTCTTTGATTAAGAGGTTCTTCAGGTTGAGACCGGCCATGACCAGTCCCGCCTCCTCCGCTTCTTTGGTCGAAAAAATTGCTTTATGCTCATGAACCTTGTACTCTGTAATTCCAATTCTTTGAAATACATCATAGAGTTCTGCTTCATATGGTTCCATTATCTCACCTTCCTTTTAGACATTAGTATACCATATTCTCCCGATCGACAACAGCCTTGTCTGGGAAAACATCACGACAAAGGCATGAAAATGCAGGGCAGCCATGATTGTTGCGTAACGGGACGGCGTAGGGCCTGGGCTCGTTACGCAGATTGACCTGAATACGACATTTCCGTTACGCTGCCCCTTCCCCTACACGCTAATATGCGTAACGGGACGGCTTAGGGCCTGGGCTCGTTACGCAGATTGACCTGAATACGACATTTCCGTTACGCTGCCTCTTTCCATACACGCCAATCTGCGTAACGGGACGGCTTGGGGCCTGGGCTCGTTACGCAGATTGACCTAAATACGACATTTCCGTTACGCTGCCTCTTTCCATACACGCTAATATGCGTAACGGGACGGCGTAGGGCCTGAGCTCGTTACGCATATTGACCTAAATACGACATTTCCGTTACGCTGCCCCTTTCCATACACGCCAATCTGCGTAACGGGACGGCTATGAACAGGATATTCTCTCTAGCTGACGCTTCGTTTTCCGCTCCTGTCTCCTGACTTTTTCTTACTTATTCGATGTTTCTTCTCTAATTCCCTTCTGCTTGACAGAAAATATAGTATTTGTAAAATACAGTGTGTTTTTTGATATATTCATCACTATTTTAACAAAACGATTTTCAGGAACCGACTCAAACGACAGCAAAAGGTTAGATCCTTCTAGTCGAGACCTTTAAGTTGCTTTATATATGAATCCTCATGCTTTTGCCATGGAGAAACATCTCTGAAACTTTTGATTCCCACTCGCATACAATTAACTACGAAAACACTTTAATTAGAGGTTTATCTATGAAATATGTAGCACCTAGAAAGGGAGTCACTATGATCATTGCTGCCGCGGCTATCACTGCATTGTTAGCCGTCACAATTTCAACGGTCAAATCGGACAATATCCCTGTATTTACTTCACGCTCTGATGCCAGAGCCTTTTACTGCGAACAGATTTTAAAGCACACAAAACAAATACAGTTCACCTATGTCACAGATAACAGCAATACTTCGCAGGTATGCAAATTCTTTAATGACGATGCTTTCGCCGATGAGGGCAGTAACTTTTCTCTGATGGGAGATTACCTCAGGTACAGCCTCTTTGACGGTTACAAAGCGAACTGCAATTATCTGAAGAAAGATAAAAAGCATTATTATACTTTCAGGTACCGAATATCTTACAAGACGTCCAAGGTTCAAGAAAAAAAATTCGAACTACAACTGAGGAGTACCTTAGATTCCTTAAAGTTAGAAAAAAAGAGTGATTACGGTAAAGTCAAAGCCATTTATGATTACATATGCGATAACGTAAAATATGATAATACCCATGGACCAAACTACTCACAAAAATATACAGCTTACGCCGCACTCGTAAATAAAAGCGCCGTCTGCCAGGGGTATTCCACATTGCTGTACAGAATGTGCAAGGCTGCTGATATTCCTGTGCGAATTGTGGCAGGTACCGGCAAAAACGAAAATCATGCTTGGAACATCGTCAAGCTGGGTGAAGTGTATTATAATGTCGACGCCACATGGGATGCGGGGAGATCTGAATACGCTTACTTCTTAAAGTCTGACGATGCATTTACCGATCATCAGAGAAATGACGAATATGCTTCTCCTTCTTTTTGTGCAGAAAATCCTACGGCAGTCTTCAGCTATTGACAGAGTGTTTTCAACGCCACTCCGCTAAGGAACCCTAGATTCCCTTCGGCGCCTGCTTTGCAGATTGAGCACCCTTCTTAGGACGGCGAGGGGGTCTCCCTCTGCACATTCCACATTGTCAATTTATGAGTAAATGTGAAAAAGCAATTTTCTATGAATAAAAAAAGACTATCCCCTCTGGGTCTAGTCTTTTGCTATCGGCAATCTATACTCGTTTTTGAAATTCATTTCCACACTGATGACATGTTACTTTGATAGAACCCTTTCCTTTGGGCGCTCTCATCTTCTGTCCGCATCCGGGGCATTTGAAGAAAGTATATATTTTACGTTCGTAACGCCACTGTTTTAGAGTTTTACCTTTTGTGATTTTATATTTCAGAGCTAAATACTTGTTATTTTCCATTTCTCTCTTATAAATATTTCTTGAAAAGGCCCTGAAATACGCATAAATAAATGAAAACACTCCAATATAGTAAGCCACTCTGTATACTGCTGGAAACTTGATGAGGAACATAGATACGATCATTAAAATCATTGCTGCCATGATCAGAAATCTGCCTAGATTGTCAAGACCTCGTCTGCCCTGCATAAATCTGTATAGTTTGTATTTGAAACCGTTCATTCTCTCACCTCCTAATGGAGTTGCCCCAATTGCGCAGTAAATTGCTGAGAACTCCTTATGCTGAAAATCCCCAAGAGAACGAGCACACAGCGATGTTCAATTGGTTGGATTTTGTGGTACACTACGCCTTACTATCATATTACAGCACATATGTATGTTTTCTATTTTGATTATGTGAAGAAGTTGTGATGCTTTGAAGTTCTCTTTTGTGGTATATTAAAGTAAGAAATTAAATTGTAAGGAGATCATCATAATGGATAAAAAATCAAGGGATTACGAAGTATGTCTCTGCTATCATACAACCCGCGGAGAAATAGAGGATATTATCAAGGAAACCGGTGTACAAGACCTGAAAACGCTTTGTGAAACTGCGAAGGTAGGAGATAAATGCGGCGGCTGCCGTGAAGATTTGCAGATGATTTTAGATGATATGGCTGCAGAGTCAGAAAATTAATTAAAAGAGAAAGGACTGGAATCATTTTCATTAAGTTAAGCGAAGTTGAACATTGGCAGAGCGATCAAATGAATGCCGAAAAAAGAAAACAAGAGAATCCGATTAATGGACTACGCCGCCAGGGCTGACCTGACGGCGTTGATTTTTCGAGGCACGCATGATTTATCGTTTACATTTCATCCCCCATGAAAGTTTGGGAAACCTCGCAAAAAACTTGATTCCCCTCCTTTTTTTGATTAGGATGTTAACATCCGGCAAACCGCAGCTTAACTATAGAGAAAGACATTTTTCTAATTCAGAATATCACACACTGCCGCACCCGTCATACCAATTTTGACTCCAATCCTTTCCGCTTCTGGCAAAACAGCCTTTACCGGATTTTTAAGGACTTCATCAAATGAACTTCCCCCGATGACACATGCCGCATCACCAAAATTGGTCGCCGCTTCCTGGTTCAGATATCCACACATAATATAACCCTTCTTACAAACAAGTAAAATCATGTTTGGGTGCCCTTCGCCACCAGGCGAATTGATCTGCACTCCCTGTACATCATTCCCATTAACATTTAAGATCTCTGTTCTAATCATTTTTTCCTCCTATAATTTGTCTTATCTGAATTGACGTGTAGCAAGATTGTTTAACGCATTAATATATATTTCCGTTGTCTTATTTAAATCTTCTACAGAAATATATTCATTAGGCAAGTGGGACATTTCCTCCTGTTCCGGAAAAATCGGTCCAAATGCAACTGTATTGGGCATTGCCCGTGCAAATGTGGCTGCGCCTACAGTAAACGGCTGATTGATTACATCACCTGTGACATCACGGTACGCTTTTTCTAAAAGCGCCACGACCTCATCGTCCCGTTTGAAATAAATTGGTCTCATTTGATCAACTATCGCATACTGACAAGCCATTTCTGCTGCAGCTTCTTCTATACACGCAGCAAATTTTTCGTAATCAGAGCTGATTGGATATCTTATTCCTGCACGCAATTGAATCTTCTCATCATTCATAAAGATTTGTCCCGGGTTAAAAGTCAGCAAACCTGATTCCTCGTCACTACATGCACATCCTAAAAGTCCTCCTGTATAATCTTCACTGATATATCTTTCATACGATTCTACAAAAGCATGACAATCCAGCTTGCTTCCCAGTTCCAACATAAGACGGATTGCCCTTGAGACTGCATTGATTCCCTTCTCCGGTGACATGGCGTGACAGCCACGACCTTTTACACTGACATTCAATTTATCATCACTAACTGTTATTGTTATATCATACCCAAGCCTGTCTGCGGTGTTTTTTATTGTCTTTGCTAAAGCTTTTGCATTATCTGTTCTGATAGAGAATATCGCATTTGCCGGAACACTGTTTCTGGCCATTCCACCATCAAATGCTATTAATTTCATCGTTGATTTGCTGTCTCTTTCCAAGTTCCAGATATAGTCAAAGTCGATCAGACCCTTCTCTCCAAATACGAGAGGAAACTTTCCATCAGCTGCGAAAGATATTTCTGGAGCTTTTGCATGCTTGCAGTAGTAAGCAATGTCTTTCCATTCTCTTTCTTCATCGCCGCCGACTATCATTCTAAGGCAGATATCCGCTGGAATCAATCCGTTGTCTTTCATGTATTTAGCAGCATAGAAGCAGCAAACCAATGGACCTTTATCATCTACCGTTCCTCTGCCGTAGATTCTGCCATTTTTTATATTTGCCTGAAAGGGATCCGTATCCCAGCCTTCGCCTGCTGGGACAACATCCACATGACACAACATTCCTATGACGTGTTCTCCTGTACCAATATCAGCCTGAAGAGCATAGCCATCATATTCCGTAATTTTGAAACCGAATTCCGCAGACTTTTCTTTGACCCACTGAAACCCTTTTTCAACATCTTTACCAAAAGGCATCCCAGGTTCGGGGCTATCATTGTTAACAGTTGGCAGTGAAATTAGTTCGCACAAATCATCGATCATTCTGTTCTGATAAGTTAAGTAATCGTATTTTATCATTGCTATAGCTCCGTTTCATCAACAACATTCTGTTTCTCTCTGATAAATTTTCTGAGAACCAGATACAGTACGAATGAAATAACAATGCCGATAAAGATCGCATAATCCGTGCCAAAAATAAATGTAAATACGACACCTGCTACCCAAGAAATGATTCCAACCCAGTCAAAACCATCTTTATAGAACCACTTTTCAGGATCTCCTTTCCTTACGATCCAATAGTCAGCAACCATGACTCCTGCAACTGGACCAAAAGCATCTCCGCAAAGTGTCAGGAATGTTCCAAAATGATACATAATACCCGTCAGAGCTAAAATTGTTCCAAGCACCCCTGCAATCACTGTCATAATTACTCTACTCTTATCACTTGAATTGAAAAGCATAACCATATCGATGCCGGCACTGTATGAATTGGTCGTATTCGTTGTCCATGTAGCGGCAATCAGTACGAGCATGCCAAGAACAGGCAATCCTAATGTGCAGAGGATATTACTGATATCTGAATCCCCTGTCATAACGGATAATATATATCCCAAAATAATCATCATGATGCTTATCGGAAATACTCCGAGAATTGTCGCTAAAGCAGTATCTTTTCTTGTCTTCTGAAATCTTGTGATATCGCCCGTTACAACCATCCCGCAGGACTGTCCGCCAAATGCCATAGCGATACCTGCAATAACCGAAATCTGTGTTTCTGCAGGTGGCTGATATCCTGCAAGTGCTGCCGTGCCATATGTCTTAAAGGCAATGACTGACGCAATACCGATGACGATAATCAGGGCAGGAATCGCAATATCATTCAACCATCCCAGCGCGTTGATTCCCCATACTGCTGTAACCAACATAATGATGCCCCAAATGATAATTGATGCTGTTACGCTGAAATGAACACCAAAGAATTTGCTGAGAAGATTTGAAAAGGCTTCTCCACATACGACTGTCTGATATCCAAACCAGCAAATCAACGCTGCAGAAAAAAGTATCATCATAAAAATTCTAACTCCTGTTTTGCCAAACGCTGATGAAGCAACTACGCACATCGGCCTTCCAAGGTCGCTACTCTGCATGCCTATTAAAGTCATGAAGAACACTGCGATTGCAAATCCCACAATAATTGCAATGATAGCCTCATCAATTGATAGGCTGGATGCCAGCGTGGATCCTACCATAAGACAAGGTATGCTAATCATGATTCCCGCCTGTATCAATGCCACTGTCCACCAGTTTTTTCTTTGCTCGTCCGGTACACGACTTAATGTTACACTTTCCATTGTTCCTTTGCTTTCATTCATTTTCTTTCTCCTGACAAATCACTTTATGATATAACTGTTTTTTACTTGACCATTACATCTGCAATCGTCTTAAATTCAGGACATGTAAATTCACCATTTTCCATTATGACCTGATCATCGAACAAAATAGTTATTCTTGGACATATAACATCTACATGTGTATCTGAAGGCTGCCCTTCCGGCGGCATATCCAGTGCACTGACATGACCGATTCCCCAGCATGCAGCTCCATATATGCGTTCATCTATCACGCAGTATGATGCTATTTCTTTTGAGCCTGGCAGCAATCCTACAAGAACATGCGCAATCATTCTTGCATTTTTATCATATTCGAACTTCTTGTACCAATTATTAAGGAATTCTGATGCGTTTTTTTCTCCATCAATACCAACCACTCTTCCTTCATCGATATGTATAAATGCTGGTTCATCTGAGATGGCGTCAGGTTCCTGAGACGCTGCATACACGACCCTGCATGCAATCGTTCCCTTTGCAGTGCCTTGCTTTGGGATAAAGTTGATATCTGCAGGCGGCGTATACATTCCCGGAATGCTGGCATCCCCATTATCTATAGCAATGAAATTATTTGTGTCCACCTCGAAAGTAATATCCATGCCGTCACTATTGCGCACAGTTATCGTCTTTGATTCGTTATACCGTTTTTTTATAAGATTGGTCAGTTCCACCATCTTTTCCACATGGAAGCTGCAGTACATATCATATAATATGTCGGTTGGAAGATGAATGGTCAGCATGTACCGCATTTTCTTGTTGTTTTCCATAACATGTTCATAGATGTCAGAGTACAGCAATCCCATTGAGCCTGCATCAATCCAACAGTCCACGTTCATGAGAAATTCTTTTGTCGCCTCTACAGGGACTGTTGCTTCGGCAGCCTTGCTCTGTCCTGGAGGCGTTGCTGTCTTCAGAATGGTGCAGGCAACGTCGTTTTCATGACAAACTTCAAGATAAGCTTCCAGTTGCTTAAAATTAGAATCCTGATCCGCAGTAATTGCGAGATACTCGCCCTTTTTCATTTTTAGATACTCGTTGATCATCGCTTCCGCAACATATCTTTCTTTGCTCTTTTCCATCATCTTCTCCTATCTGAGTCCTTTTTCAAGACTCCTCTTTATTAGCGCTGCTCGAATGCGCTGTATAATAGCTTCAATCATTTTATCGTCTCTGTAGCATCCTTGTACAAGTCGGATATATCCTTCTCCCATACCTCCATAACAATTTCCTGAATTAACGAAGACCTTTGCTTCTTCTATAAGATAGTTGACGATTTCATCTGAACTGCCTAGCTTTGACACATCAATCCACGACAAGAATGCACTCTGTGGAATCTGCATCTCTACGCCGGGAATATCACGCAACGCATCGTACAGCACTTTTCTCCTATAATCAAATGTTTCTTTGTAATCCCTTAACAAAGCTTTTCTCTTATGTAAAGCCGTAATAGCTGCAAGTTGTGATGCAGTGTTGCTTGCCCCTATCACACTAACAGCAGAAGCAAACATTGTATCAATGAGAACATCTGGAGCAACTATGTAACCAACTCTCAGACCGCTAAGTCCGAATCCCTTAGATATGGAGAAAATTGTAATTGTTCTCTCAAACATTCCTTCAAGGGATGCCATGGTTACCATTTCTTTTTCATCAAATACGATATCTTCAAACGCCTGGTCAACAACAATGATGAGATCATTCTTTTTCACGAAATCGGCCAATGCTTCCATTGATTTGCGCGAATAAACAACCGTAGTTGGGTTGTTTGGATTTGTAAGGATCACCATCTTTGTCCTGTTAGTAAGTCTTCTCTCAAATTCTTCAACCTCAATTTCAAATCCCGTCTCTGGCTTTACCGGTACTGATACAGGAATACCTCCTAGTATCTGTACGGCCTGAAAGTTATTCGGATAGCTTGGATCGACACTCATAACCTCATCACCTGGCCCAATGAATGGAACCAGCGAATAAAACAATGCCGCATCTGATCCTGGTGTGATGACAATGTTCCTTTTTGGATTCACACTGAGGTGATTATCCTCAGAAAGCTTCTTGGCTATGGTTTCCTTAAGTTCTGTATTTCCAATCGGCGCAGTATAGTGCTGTGCTGTTCCGTCTGAAAGTGATTTCTCTATCGCAGCGCGCACATCATAATCTAACTTGTCATCTGGAAAAAAAGGATCTGCCCAGCTCAGCATTACAACACCGTCTTCTTTCATTTTGTCAGCATTGTCTCCGACATCTGCTTTGTTTACAGCTTCAAACAATCCACCTTTCAGTGTACGAAAGTATGGTTTCATCTTATTTCTCATAGAACAACCTCCTCGTGCCCCACTCTATCCTGCTGCAATGGCCTAGGTTACAACTAGTACACCTTTTGGCCATCTTATCTCGATTTCAATTACACTTTAATATATTTTTATCATATTGTCAATAATTTTTTATTACATTGATTTATTTTTATTATTTTAATAATATTTTATTGACGTTTTGGATTTAACAAGGTAGAATAATTGAAGCTAGAATAAAAGAATAGGAGCATATGATGAGTAATTTGAAAAAACTTGAAAAATATTTTCCTCTGGTTGATTTTTGGGGCGAGGTATGTGGTCCTGCCTATGAAATACTTTTACATGATGTGTCAGAACCCAATCATTCGGTCGTTAAAATTGTGAACAACCACATCAGTCACCGGGAAATCGGAAGCCCTCTTACAGACCTGGCAATTAATCTGATTGAATCAAAAGAATATGAAACTAAAAGTTATGTAGCAAATTACCTGGGCAAAACGAAAGAAGGCAGACACCTGGTAGCATCTACCTTTTTTATTAAAGAAAACAATAAACTCATTGGGCTTTTATGTGTTAACCACGATACTCATGAAATACAGGATATATTTGACGATCTTGAAAAATTCATTGAAAATCATGCACTCTACCCAAAGTCTAACAAAGCTAAATATCAGGAAAACTTTGATACCAATATCAATGGGCACATGTATGATATTGTCGAAAGGGAAATCAATGATTCAATTATTTCTCCTGATCGCATGAAGGCATCAGAAAGAAAGGTGATTGTGAATAAGCTAAATGACTATGGTGTTTTTGCCGTACGCGGAATGATTCCTTTTGTTGCAGAAAAACTATGCACGTCGGAACCAACTATTTACAGATATCTCAAAGAAATCAAAAATAAATGAGTACCTCTTTATAGAAATTATTTTGCAAAATATTTGACGAATCAACGCGCTCATATGCAGCGCTGTCCATATAAGAAAGAATTGCCAATTATGGGCAACAATGCATCGTATGCTTAAATAGTTGAAAATCGCTTCTTTGCTTGAAAAAACAGAGTATACAATTTGTATACTCTGTTTCTAGTTCGTTTGACGGTCTGGACAATGCCTATGTCAACTTCTAACTTAATGACATTGCGGTGCTACCAGTCTTTTCTCCTTCTGTACTTAAATCACTCCTGTAAACGGCGCTAATTCCAATCTGACGAAGAAACCCTGATTGTGCTGACATACCGGGCAGATCTGCGGGGCGCTAGTGCCCTTGTGAATATGTCCGCAGTTCAGGCACATCCAGTCGCATTCCACGTCAGAGACGAAGAGCTTGTTTTGCTCAAGCAAATCTGCAAACATACCGAATCTGTCCCCATGGATTTTTTCAATCTTCGCAATTTGGTTAAATGAGTTTGCAACAGCGAGGAATCCCTCTTCTGAAGCCTTCTGTCCGAAAGCGCTGTACACGTCGTCATGTTCCTCATATTCGTTATGCTGTGCGTAACGCAGAAGCTGGATCATTGAATCTGTGATATCCACTGGATATCCTCCGTCAATATGGATTGTGTCTCCTGCCAGTTCTTTTAGATGATTATAGAAAATCTCGCCGTGTTCCTTCTCCTGGTTTGCTGTAAATGTAAAGACAGCCTCGATAACATGAAGATTTGCATTTTTTGCCTGTGAGGCGCCAAAGGTGTATCTGTTTCTTGCCTGGCTTTCACCTGCAAAAGCTCTCATCAGGTTATCTTTCGTTTCACTGTTATTAAAATTCATTGATATTTCATCCCCTTTATCTTTTGATTAAAGATAGTATTTTCCATTTTAGGTTATACTATGCAAAGAATATCAAAGAAAAAACGACTTTTGAAAATCTCAAAAGTCGTTTTACATTTTCCCTTACATCTCAAACGGATTGATTCTGCCAGTGGCGATAAATATAATCGCAGTGACGATCAATGCCGCAAGTACCACGCATGCAACGACGTCTCCGGTACTTTCAAAGATCTTCTGGCCTTTTTTCTTTCTATTGTAGTAATACATTATGCTGCCAGGGGCATACAAGATGGTCGCGATTAAGATATACTGCAACCCGCTTGCATAAAGCAGCCAAATTCCATAGATAGAACCGACAATACCGATGAGCCATGCCATTGCTTTGTTGTTGTTTCCCGGCTCCAGTCCCTGTCCTTTGATTACAAGTTTCAGGTAATAGAATGCAGAGAATACATATGGCACCATGATCGCACTGGTCGACATTGCATAGACAGCCTGATAGGTTCCAGCGTTAAAGTAAATAACGACGATGAAGACCTGAATAAAAATAGCTGAAATAATGACAGACCATGTAGGTGCTTTGAATTTATTTAATTTGCTAAATACCGGAGGAAATGCTCCCTGTTCTGCCGGACCATACGCACTGTCAACACAAAGTATCGTGTAGGAGAACAATGCTCCGCCCAGAGAAACAATAACGGCGATATTTACAAGAGCCGCGCCCCAAGGGCCTACAACATATTCAAGCAGTCCCGCCATAGGAGGATTGGTAAGTGCTCCAAGTTCTTCTGCCGGCATAACGCCCATACTCAGCACTGAAATCAGAAGGTAGAGTACGAACAGTGAAAGGAAGGAAATAACGGTCGCAATACCTGCAACTTTTGTATTCTTCCCTCTTCCCGAAAGCACTACGGCGCCTTCAATTCCGATGAACGTCCATACTGTGGTGTATACGGTCGATTTCACTTGTTCTAACAAGGTCATTCCGCTGCCTTCGCCAGTGAAGTTATCCATGAAGATATCCCATTTAAACGCGCCTGCCAAAATGATGGCAACCACCATTACGACAATGGGAACGCATTTTGCTATAACAACGACCGCATTGATGGCTACCGCTTGGTTTACACCCCGCAATACCAGCAGAGATAACAACCAGATGATAATCGATGCGACAACCATAGAAGCTAAGTTGCTGCCAGAGCCGAAAATATCGAAGAAATTTCCCAATGCTGCAAATAACAGGGTGATAAAAGAAAGCTGTGCCAGCATTGCACTCATCCAGTAACCCCATGCGGAGTTAAAACCTACGAACTCTCCAAATCCTTCTTTTGCATAACTGTAGATCCCGCTGGTCAAATCTGTTTTTACCACACTCAGCTTGAAGAAACACATCGTCAGTCCCAACATACCGACACCGCAGATTACCCATCCCAGCAGAACTGCCAGTGTATGTGCCCCGCCTGCGGCGAAGTCTCCAGATAAACTGAAGACACCGCTGGCTAAGGTCAATCCTATGGAGAATAGCGCCAATTTGGCGACGCCCAAACCTTGATTATTGGATTTATTGCCCATATTAAGTTCCTCCTCTTCTTATAAAGAGACTAGAATCTCAATGATAAGCAGCTTAAACCACCATCAAGTTTTCTATATTCTGATGTGTCAACTAAGATGGTCTTGTAACCCAGGTCCTGTACCGCTTTCAGCACTGCAGGATAACCTTCCGGTACGATGACCGTGTCGTTGACCCAGATGCAGTTCGCTGCGTATGCTTCGTCCTCCGGAATCTGCACGCAGTTGTATTTCTGGAACTCCGGTTTTGTCACGAACTCGCCGGATACCAGCATGTTGTTGTCCTCCAGGTAGTTGACGCCCGTCTTCAGGTGCAGCACCTCTTCCAGCTTCACCTCGGAGCAGGTCATGTCGTACTTGGCCAGGATCTCTGTCAGCTGTCTGATGCCTTCCTCGTTGGTCCTTGCGGATCTTCCAACATAGAAGTGATCTCCCACCATCATGACGTCGCCGCCTTCCAGAGTGCCAGGGGCCTTGATGTATTCGATCTGGTCGTCAGAGAAGAACTTCTTCACTGCGCCGATGATCTCGTCCTTCTCACCGTTTCTGGACTCTGCGCCCGGGTTGGTGATGATGGCGCACTTCCTTGTAATCAGGGCAGGGTCCTCGACGAAGCAGGAATCGGGGTATCTCTCGTCAGCCTCTAATACGGTAACGTCTACGTCGCACTGCTTCAGCGCTTCTATGTAATCATCATGCTCCTTCAGGGCCAGCTCAAAATCAGGCTTTCCCGGATACAGTCCGCTTGTGATGCCTTCTACCATTGCTTTGCACGGTCTTCTTACGATTACGTGATTAAACTTTTTCATTTTGTTTCTCCTCTCAAAATCAAGTTGTTTTGTTTTATAGATATATTATATACAATATTTTAATATTTTGTCAAGAGTTATCGTCAGAAAATATAAAATATTTTATATACAATAACAGGAAATGGGATTCACTATTTATATAAAATATGTTATATTTATGTTACAAGATATCAGAAAGTGAGTAAAAGAAGGATTATGAACAAGTTTAAGACATTAAAAGACCACGTATATGATTACATTGCAGATCAAATCTTAGTAGGTAATCTCAGACCAGAAGAAAAAATAAATGAAAATGTCATCTGTGAGGAACTTTCCATCAGCAGGACCCCTGTCAGAGAAGCGCTGATTCAACTCGCTTCTGAAGGTATTTTAGACAACGTTCCCCGCAAGGGTTTTGTCGTAAAAAGTCTGTCAGAAGAAGAAGCGACAGATCTATATGTAATTATCGGAGACCTGGATGGTCTGGCTGCCAGATTAGCCTGTCCAAATTTAGAGGAAAAAGATTTTAAAGACATGCAGTTCTATATCGACAGTATGACCCTTACCATCGAATCAAAGAACTATGAGATGTATTTAACGCAGCAAAAAATCTTTCATCAAGTCTATATCGACAAATGCGGCAACAACGCTTTGATCGAAGAACTGGCAAAGATCAAAAACAAGTTCCTAAAAAAGAGCTATCTGGATGATCCTGAGGGTGAAATCAGCAGAACTTTGACGGCCACCAATGCCGAACACCAGGAAATATTAGAGCTCTTTAAGGAATACAAGGCTGACGAAGTTTCAAAATACCTGGCAGAAATTCACTGGGCGCCTGAAAACGCTCATTTTGATTTGATGAGTCTCAACGAAAAATAAGGGAGGAATTCTACTATGCAATTAGAATACGATATCAGGGATTGCAGGAATCGGCCATCACGCGAATTCCTCAGCCGGAAGCCGTCATAGTTCTGCCCTCCTTCGTTGAGGGCTGTCCCGTCACCGAAATCGGGACAGACGTTATTTCCCTAGGGAAAAAATCCATTGCCCGGGAAATCGTTTTGCCCGAGACCCTTATCAAAATCTCAGAAAGAGCTTTTTCTGATCTCCGCTATTTAAAAAAGCTCTCCCTCCCCGACGGTTTGAAAGAAATTGCCGACTTCGGCATCTTCACCTGTCCAGATCTGACAGAGCTCTACATCCCCGCCTCCGTGGTGACTTTTGGACAATGTGCTTTCGGCTACATGTACGAACACGCCAGAGCTTATAAGCTCAACTACTTCACTCTGCTGTGTGAAAAAGATTCACAAGCGGAAAAGTACGCAAAAGAGCAGAAAATCGTTTATCGCAACATATGACGGAATCCAACGGCAGATGCATTTCCGCGCGATCTGCCGTTTTTCATGTAATGATTCCGGTCATAATTTTTTCTTGTATCCCTTGTTATTCTTTTGAAAGCCGAAGGATTCATAGAACCCGCAGGCATCCTGTCTTTCGATTTCCGTAACCAAAATCATCTGAGTGCACTGCCTTTCTCTCGCCCTTTTTTCCAGCTCAGACAGCAACGCACTGCCAACGCCTTTCCGCCGTCCAAGGTCATCGACAATCATATTTTCGATAACTAAAAATGGTCTGCAATCTCCATATAACTCCTTACAGATTACGCCCATGACGGAGCCGATCAGAAGGCCATCCTGCTCGGCTCCCAAAAGCAGATGGCTGTTTTCCCGCTGTATGGCATCAAACTGTGCCTCCATCTTTTCAACGTCAGATTGTTCATTCCAAAACTGGCGGTATAAGTCAGCAAGTCTCTTCATATCGCTCTTTTCAAGCGTTCTGATTTTCATGTACTATGCACCTCTTTTTTGCTATGTATTTATAGAGTATGCAGTCCTGTCATATTTTGCTCTTATCTAGGTTCGTAAACCAAGTCTACAATACCGTCATAGCTGCAAGTCGAAATCAATCTCAGATCTTTTCGCACGCGCTTGTTCTGAAAGAGTGATATCCCCTCGCCTAAAATCGTCGGTATGACCGAAATGCAAAAGCTGTCAATCAAGTCCAGTTCTAACAATTGATTTACGATATCAGCTCCGCCACAGATCCAGATATCCCCGCCTTCTGCATTTTTTAATTCACGCAGAAGCTCCGACATATGCCTGTCAGTAAAGACGATATCCTCCGTTGACTGTAAATCCTTATGTGTCAATACATAGCTCTTCTTTCCGCTGTAAATCCATTTTTCTGGAAACAACTCTGTGGCCACCTGATGATAAGTGGTATATCCCAAAATGATCGTATCAACCTTCTCATAAAAAGCTGGGTAACTTCCTAAGGTATCTGGCTCAGAGCCATCACCTTTCAGCCAGTCTACTCCTCCAGACAGTTCTGCTATAAACCCGTCCAGGCTCATCGCGATATATAAAACGACTTTTCTCATATGTCCTCCTATTTCAGTGTTTCTGTTTACACT
This sequence comes from Emergencia timonensis, assembly GCF_900086585.1. Taxonomy (GTDB): domain Bacteria; phylum Bacillota; class Clostridia; order Peptostreptococcales; family Anaerovoracaceae; genus Senimuribacter; species Senimuribacter timonensis. The sequence continues at coordinate 1,281,664 of NZ_FLKM01000009.1, read as the reverse complement.
TCGATAGAATACCCCATATGAACAGCCGTCAATCGTCCTATCCGAAATAGGCTTTATTTAACAATTGCAGATAGTCGTCTACGGTGATTTCTCTCGGATTGTCGAGAGTGGAAATGTTTCGGAAAGAAGCTTCGGCAAGTTCCGGAAAGTCTACGGGGCTGATGCCTTCTACTTCCCTCATTTTCGGGATCTTTACATCTTCACATAATTTCTGTAAAGCGTCAACGCAGCTATACGCCGCTTCTTCCTTTGTCATATTGGAAGTATCCACTGCCAGGTATTTTGCCATATTTGCATACTTCTCAAGATTGCTCGGAATATTGAATTCCGTCACTACCGGCAGCATGATGGCATTTGCCACACCGTGGGGCGTGTCATATCTGCCCCCAAGGGCTTCGGCGATACAGTGGACTGCCGCAACATCAGAATAACCAAAAGCGATGCCTGCCATGGTACTGCCCAGCGCCATGCCCGTACAGTTTTCCATGTCAGGAGATGCTGCAGCGCCGCGAAGGTTTTTTTGAATGATGTCGATGGCGTAGAGGGCGTAAGCATCAGTATGAGGGCAGGCTGCCTTGCAGGTATAGGCTTCTACCGCATGGACCAATGCGTCGATACCGCAGGCTGCCATGGTCCTCGAAGGCAGCTTCAGCAGCGTCTGTGGGTCTACCAACGCCACCTTTGGTGCAATTTTCAGATCGAGAATGTTGAGTTTCTCATGAGTCTTGGTATCTGTGATGACTGCATCAAAAGTCACCTCTGATCCGGTTCCTGCTGTCGTCGGTATGGCGATGAGCGGCGGGATTTCTCGTTCTAAAAGGTCCACCCCAGCCCAGGTTCTGATATCCCTGCCGTTTGTCATCAGTGTCCCAATCGCCTTTGCCGTGTCGATGGAACTCCCTCCCCCGATGGCGATCATGCCGTCTATCTCGTGCTCCCTGCCAAATTCAGCTCCTTCCAGGCAGTGAAAGTCCCTCGGATTTGGCACAATTTTATCATAGATGACATAACAGATGCCCTCTTCCTGCAAAGCCTCCTCTACGGGCGCAGTCAACCCGGCACCGATAATGCCCTGGTCAGCGATGAGCATGGCCTTTGTCATACCGAGTTTTTTTGCTTCTCGTCCAGCTTCTCTGATGGTTCCCGGACCGAAGATCACTTTGGTCGCCAGCTCAAAAGAATACGTGTTTAATGTCATATCATTACCTCCAATGAAGAAACGGAGCCCGGGTCTCAGGTAGAAACCCAGGCTCCTGCTGTTAACGGCTATTTTGTCTTGATAAAGTCTTTTACTGCTTCGATAACTCTCTCCACGTCTGACATGAGATTATATGGAGCAAAGCCGACTCTGAGGAAGCCGCCTGCAGGTTCCAGTCCCAATACATTGTTGATTGTCGCTATGGCGTAGAAGTCGCCGTCCCAGACAAACAACCCTCTTTCTGCAAAGAACTTTGCTATCTCATTGGAGTTGACGCCTTCTATCGTGAAGGAAACTGTAGACGTTCTCGGAGCCTCTGCGCCAGGACCATAAACTTTCAGGCCGTCAATTTTGCTCAGCTCTTCCCTCAATTTATTGGCAAGGCCCTCTTCATAGATTTCAAAAGCCCTGAGGCCTGCGACGATATCTCTTCTCAGACCCGATAAGCCTTCCAGCTCATCCGTAAGTTGTTCGGCATGACATCTGCCGCAGTCGGCGATAAACTCCACTGCTTCTGCCGCACCATTGACCAGTTCCATGGCAAGGGTTCCCGTCTCCATCTTCAGCGGCATTTCCGTATTGTCGCCAGCCATGACCCTGGTGGAGACCAATTTGTCGCCCAAAGCCCTGCGTACATATACTACGCCCAGGTGCGGGCCGAAGAACTTGTAGGCGGAACAGACCAGGATATCTGTGTCGATTTCTTTGACATCGATCACCTTGTGAGGCGCATAGTGAACCGCGTCTACCACGGTGACCGCCCCGTATTTGTGGGCTTCTGCAATGAACTTCTTCACGTCACTGACCGTTCCGCAGGAGTTAGCCGCCCAGTTGATGGCAAGAATCTTCGTCTTGTCGGAGAGCTTTGCTTTAAAATCCTCGAAGTCCAAGGTAATCGTCTCCGGGTCGATGTCTACGCACTTCACGACGATGCCGAAGTCCTCCAGCACCCGCCATGGTGACCGGTTTCCCTCGTGGTCGATATTGGTGATCAAAACCTCATCTCCCGGTTTCAGCGCCCGGGCAAAGGCATAGGAAAGCTTGAAGTTGATAGAAGAAGTATTTTCTCCAAAGGCGACCTCTTCCGGGTCACAGTTGAAAAAGTGAGCAAATACGCCTCTCGCATCGAGAACTGACTGGTCGCTTTCCTGAGAGGTCTTAAAAGCCCCCATCTCGTTGGCATTCCGATAGAACATGTATTCATTTACTTTTTCTGCCACCCGCTTTGGAACCTGCGTTCCGCCCGGACCGTCGAGAAAAGCCGCCGGTAATCCGTTTACCGTGATGCTCAGTGCCGGAAACTGTTCTCTTATGTAATCTACATCGAATTTAAAATTAACTGCCATTTTATTTCTCCTTTCATGAAAACCAACATCTCTTACATTAACTATATCAATTTCAGCACAGAGTTCAATTGTACAAAAAGAAATTCCTCTTTTTCACTTTTGTACAAAATCCAATCATTTTTTGAATTTTCAGTGACTTTCTCTTCTCGCTGCATTATAATGTGTTTATATAGTAAATGACAATAGGAGGTTTCATAATATGGCAATGGTTTCAACCTTTCTCTCTCAATCTTTATTCAAGGATTTCCGCATCGCAGCCGGCAGGAGCGGTCTGCATAACGACGTTCACAGTACCGGCTATTTTGAGTGGGAGGAAGATCTGGACATCGTCAAAAACTTTCCCAGGGGAGAATTTGTCGTCACAACCCTCTATGCGGCAAAAGACGATGCGGCCTTTGCCAACAGATGTCTCAAGCTGTTGATCAACAACCATGTTGCAGCCATCGCTATCAAAGACCTCTATTATGATGACCTGTCTGATGATATCAAGAATTACGCCGATCAGCACCATGTGCCGATTCTCTTCTTTTCAAATCTGTACATCGACGATATTATCGTGGCCATTCGCAATGAATTATCGGACAATCTCCATACGACACTGAGTAATTCCATCTTCCAGGCTTTGATTTTTGATAGAAACCAGAACGCTTTGGAGAAAGAATCTCTGCTGCGGAAAATCAACTCCTTTTTCTATTCAGATACGGTCCTTGCGGCGTATATATCAAAAAAATCTGACACAACCGCAATTTCCCCTGCGGCCATGTCAGATTACAACAAAATTATGGAAGAACTGCGAGACGTCATCCCCCTTCAGCTCAACGACACCGCCTTCGTTCACTCCTTCGCAGCATATAAACGTGGAATGTTCCTCATCAGTACCTGCAATACAATAAACGACGCTGTGGTAGAAGCATTTCAGGATGAGATGCGCAGTAAATTCTTCACACAAGAGATATTCGACGGCTATCAGGTCGGCATCGGAAATCCCATTCACGGATTTGCCGATATTTCCAGCCTGCTGCTGGAAGCGATCTTTGCCAATACCAGCTGCACATTAGAAGAGGATCGCTTCGCCAAGTTTGCAGACATCGGTATAGACGCCCTTCTCTTCGCTCATTGCTATACGCCGTACTACGACAAATACTATGGGGAGATTTTAGATGCTTTATCCTCCACAGAAAGCGGCTCCTCAGCTCTGATTGATACCCTGCTTCATTACGTCTATTATGGCGGAAACATCGAGAAGACAGCCAATGCCATGTTTCAACATAAGAACACCATTCGCTATCGTATCAACAAAATCAGCACGCTGCTCCATATCGATAACGATATCAAACTGAACAGTACCCTGTATCTTTTCTCCCGGCTCCATTACGGGCGAAAGTATCTGCAGGTGTTTTATGCTGAATAAACAGTCATGCTCAATCGATGGATTGTTTAGTCTCTGTCCAGATACTCCTCCAGGCAGAGCCCGCTTTCGTAAATTTCCTTTGCTGCCTTCAGGCCTACATAACGGTAGTGCCACACTTCCTCGGCAATCCCTGTAATATCTTTCTTATCGGCGGGACAGCGGAAAATAAAACCGTACTTGTAACTGTTCTCCTGCAGCCACGGATAGATATCATACGTATCGCCATTGATATCTACGGCAAGCCCCAGTTCATGTTCGCTGGTTCCGGGTATGGCCACCCACTGCTTTGCCAGTTCCTCAGCATCCTTCCTGGAATAGCCCTCCTGTCGGAATTCCGCGATTTTTTCATCCATAAACCGCTGCTGCACCGCCCTCGTTCGATAGCCGGATACTACGATTGGTCCCAATCCTTCAGCCTCGGCAGCTTTCAACATCTCCATCAGCGGATCATAGATACGCTGGTCTACCAGTTCACCACCTTCTACCTCTGCAAGTTCCAAATCATAATTTTCCGGCAGAGGATTCCACCTGTTAACCAGCGTCAGATACCACGGTCCGCTATCAGCTTGCTTGTCGCTGTGGGATGTGTTCGCCGGTACTTCTGATGGCCGGTCTTCTGCCCCCCCTGTCTTGCAGCCTGTGTTTAAAATGAGAGCAACGCATAGCAGGACAAAAAGGATCCTCGCCTTAAATTGTACTTTTTTTCTTTTCATATTGTCTTTCATATCAAAACCCCTTTCATGATGTACAAGGTGCAATCATAAACGCCCCTGTCACCATTATTGTAAGGGACAGGAGCGTTGTAAGTTTTAAGATGAAATTGTTTTTTTCCTAAGAAAATCCTAAGAAGCGGGAAGCACGACAGAAAAGGTATTCACCTCATTTTCACTGGCCGCACAGATCCTGCCTCCGTGTAAAGAGACGATTTCCTTAGCGATTGCCAGTCCCAGACCAGTACCGCCTGTATCAGAAATGCGAGATACATCCAGGCGATAAAACTTATCAAACAGTAAAGCAAGTTTTTCATCTGGTATCGTCTCCCCTCTGTTTTGAAAGCATATGGTCAGCTGCCCTTCTGTTTTTTCTGCTGTGATGACGATCTCTGTGTTGGAATAACTGTAGGACGCCGCATTTTTCATAATGTTGCCAAATACCCGCACCAGTTTATCGGCATCGGCATAGACAGTCAGGTTCTCATCCGCCTTCAGGACCACAGAATTCCCACGAGCTGCGAGCACCGGCGATAGCTCATCAGAGAGCTGCACCAACATATAATAGAGATCAATCGAATCTTTGGACAGTTCAATCTGCTGCAGATTGTAGCGAGTAATTTCAAAGAACTCTTCGATCATCTTTTCTAATCGATATGCCTTGTCAAGGGTAATCTGAACATATTCTGCCCGCTGCTTCACTGACATGTCGGGTTCCTCCTCAAGAAGATTCAGGTAGCCGATGACGGATGTAAGCGGCGTGCGAATATCGTGCGCCAGGTACATCACTAAATCATCTTTTCGCTGCTCCGCCAGCTGCGCTTCGGCTTTGCGTCGCGACAGTGTCTGTTTCACAGTGTTGAGTTTTTTCTCAAAAGGCATCATTTCAGGGGATAAGTGCATTTCATTTTCATCTTCTGCAAGCAGAGCATCAATGCCATGGTCAATTTCTTTAAAGTATCTTGTCATCCACCGGAACAGCTGCCAAAGCAAAAAGGCGAAGACGGCAATCATTACAACAGAAAAGAAGACCTCTTTATACTCTCGAAAATAATAATAGTAGAGGAGAAGAGCCTCTTCTTCCTCTATCCTCATAAAGAACTTTAATAGATCGACAATCCAATTGCCTACCCTCTGCTGCAAAATGAGCACATATAATACGATCACCAAGAAGAATGCGATCAGCGCAATCGCACAAAAACGTTCCATGATTTTACGCTGAAAGGCTCTATAGTCCACTTTTTCGTCAAGTTTCAATTTTATACCCAACTCCCCAGATTGTTTTAATATATTTAGGCTTATCTACTGCGTCGCCTAGTTTTTCCCGTAGGTGGCGAATGTGAACGGTGATCGTATTATTTGCCTTGCTGTAATATTCATCCTGCCAAATCTGATGAAACAGTTCCTCTGCGCTGACCACATTCCCCTTATTTTCCAGGAGGATGCGTAAAACAGAAAACTCGGTGGGTGTTAAGGGGATTTTTTTCTCATTTAAGCAGCATTCATGGGTCTTCCGGTTGAGAACCAAATCAGAATGGATGATCACATCATCCGCAGCCCTTCCATCCAGTGGCGAATTATATTTTTTGTACCGCCGCAGCTGTGATTTCACCCGTGCTGCCACTTCCAGCGGCCGAAAAGGTTTTGTCACGTAATCGTCAGCCCCCAGCGTGAGACCTGTGATTTTGTCCATTTCTCCATCCTTAGCCGTCAGCATGATGACGGGATAGGTGTATTTTTCTCTGATTTTTTGACATAGTGCAAGACCGTTTATGTCCGGCAGCATCACGTCCAAGATAGCCAGATCCAATGCAGTCCTATGAATGCAGTCCAGGGCCTCTCTGGCAGTGTAGAACTTAAAAACCTCATAGCCTTCATTGTTCAGATAGACTTCAATCAGATCCGCAATTTCGTGTTCGTCATCGACGATCAGTATTTTATCAGACACCAGCAATTCTCCTTTTCATTAAGCTGCTGTCATTATATCAGTTCATACGCCTGCATTTATCTCTTTTTATCTATGATTTTCTTAAGATTTTCCTACTTACATCCAACTTTTCTTTTTATACAACAGCGCACCGGCCGCGACGCAGAAAACCATGACGGCCGCCAATACGACCAGACTGTCTCGATACTGGCCTACAGGTGCATTTCGAAAGGTCCCCTGCAAGGTATTTACCACATGGGTTAGGGGCAGGAACTTCGATACTTTGATGATGACGTCGGGGAATAGTTCCTTTGGCATGGTCGCCCCGGATAAAAAAATCATCACAAAATAAGAGATGTAGCACAACAGGTTGTTGATTTTCGTTGACGGCGAAAGAGCTGTGAAGAAAAAGCCCAGTGAAAATATGCATGCAATGGACAGCAACATGGCTAGGGCGATGGTAAACCAGTCACCTTGGATCCGGATATCGTATACCAACTTGCCGATGACAAAGAGTAGTATAAAACCGATCACCGTCATGGAAACATTCACCGCTGCCTGTACTGCCATGATCATTCCTTTTCCTACGGGCGATGCATCAAAACGTTTGTATATCTTTTGCTCCTTATAGGTTGAAATGGTCAGGGGAAAAGCCATCAAACCCGTAACGCCGATAATCATGGCCGCATAGGCGGGAACTGATACGTCCATGGTTCCCTGTCCTTCAAAATATGGTGTCGGCTCGTTTCCATAAATGCTCCCATAGAGCAGCAGCATGAAGACAGGAAACGCAAAGGTAAAGAAAAAGGCAAAAAAGTCTCTCATAAAAAGCCTCGATTCTGTTTGAAAGATGGCAATTACTTTTTTCATAGTATTCCCTCCCATCTCAATGTCTCCGTTTTCGGAGACATCAAAAGATATATTTCTTCTAAGGTGAGTGATTCCTTCCAGTCCTCCGCCGGCACTTTGCTTCTGACAAAGTGTCTGAATTCATCTAAAGAGCCGACAAAACGGGAACGGCCGCTCTCCAGGTAGACCAGACGGTCTGCAAGGTATTCCACTTCGTCCAAGTAGTGGGATACCAGGAGAATCGTGGTCCCGCTTTGACGGATCTGCTTCAGGCTTTCCCACATGCCCCGTCTCACTTCAGGATCGAGCCCCGTGGTCAATTCGTCGAGAATCAGTATCTTCGGATGGGGCAGCAAGGCCAGCAGAATTGACAGCCTTTGTTTTTCTCCGCCAGATAATTTCTTTACCATCCGATTGGCTTTTTCTGATAACCCCAGCTGTTCCAGCAGCGCCTGCCAATTGACAGGACGATCGTAAAAAGCCGAAAACAACCTGCACAATTCTTTTACTCGAATGTTGTCAGGATACTCTGTCTCCTGCAGCTGAATGCCGATTTCCTTATAAATCTGACGGCGGTTTTCGTGGGGATCACAGCCCAATAGTTCTATTTTGCCGCCGGTCGGTTTGCGCAGACCTTCCAGGCATTCTACAGTTGAAGTCTTGCCGGAGCCGTTGGGACCGATCAGTGCCAGAATCTCTCCCTCGTAGAGCTCGAAAGAGACGTCAGTGACGGCATTGACTGTGCCGTAACGCATTTTTAGGCGTTCAATTTGCGCGAGTTTTTCTCTCATCAGACACCCTCCCTTCTTTTTTTCATCATATACGCCGCACTCGTCCGGCGCAATGGCCCCGGCATATTCCGCCGCTTTTCCTGTGTAAGTTGCGTAAATTCGGAGATGAAATGCATGAAAAGGGGCTCGGATTTATGGTACAATGTTCTTACCCGGCGAGTGGCGAGCGTCAGCGAAGACAGAGCCGAGGTACGACAGGTGCCCAGAGCACTTAGCGAGTGGCGAACGTCAGCGAAGACAGAGCTTAGTGCTTATGGTACAATGTTCTTACCCGGCGAGTGGAAGGAGGTCGCTTATGAGAGTGGAACTGCAAATAGACGCAAACTGCGAAGAACCCTTTGCAGTATTACATATATCAAAACTAACTCCCGCAGTGCAGGAGGCTATTAAGATACTGGAAAACGAAGGTATTCAAAGAATGATCACGGCACAAGCAGAGGGGAAAGTCTTTGTGATCGAGCCTGAAATGATTGAGGTGATTCGTACCGAAGGTCGGGAATTGGTATTATACAGCAAGTCGAAGGAGCGCTATCTTCTCAGCAAACCTTTGTATGAATTGGAAGCGCTCCTTGGCAATGATTTTATCCGCATTTCGAAGTCGGCCATCATCAACTTCCGCCGCATTCATCACGCCGAAGCATCCTTTAATGGGACTATGGAGGTCGTCATGAAGAACGGCATTGAAGAGGTCATCACCCGGAGTTACAAAAAGCAGTTTAAAGAACGATTGGGGGTCTAGCATATGTTAAAGAGAGTATTGAAATATCTTTTTTATGGCATCTCCTGGGGCTGGAGCTTTTTCATGATTATCAATCTCCTCGGCGTCTGGCTGACGGGAGACTCGTATCTAAAGCCCATCATGGACGATTTCGTCAGACAGGCTCTGGGTTCTGCACTAGTGGGCATCTGCTGCGGCTCCTCTGCAATCGTATACACCTTTGACAAAATGCAATTTTGGCAGCAAATCACCATCCACTTCATTGTGGGCCTCGTGGGTTACTTCTCTGTAGCTTATAAACTAGGCTGGATGCCTGTCACCAACGGAGTCTATATCGCGTCTTATTTCCTGCTGGGCATATTGATTTTTGCCGCTATCTGGTCCGGGTTCTATTTTCATAACAGAAACGAAGTGAAAAAGGTTAATCGGAGGTTGGGAGAATTAGAAAGTGAAAAAGAGGAACCAGTAGATTGATCCATTTACCCTTTATGATGCACCCTCTATTAATTCTGAAATCACATAATGATATTAAAAATCACCAGTTAACTCTTTTCACTGGTGATTTTAATGTAAGGCTGGCCGCTAAAGGCGGAAAATCTTCATAATTTTTCAATTTCTTCTGGTGTAAGGCCTGTAATCTTGACAATTAAGTCAGCTTCAAGCCCCTCACTTTTCATCTTCAGGGCGTTTTCCAAGTTCTTCTTCGCCCCGCCTTCTTCAATTCCCTCCGCGATTCCTTCCGTCTTACCCTTTGCATATGCCTGTTCCTGGTCAATCCTCATCTTCTCTTCCAATGTCATCAGCTTCCGCCTCCAATACGATGTGTTATAGTTCTCCACCTGGCTGTGCAGGGCTTTAATGAACCCGTCGTCCTCCGGCACATCCATATCGTTGATATAGTCAAAGAAAGCCTTCAGTTCTGGTGGGGTACTCTCTTCACTACAGGTTGTGTTTACTATTATTTTATAGGAGTTATCGCCGTATGGCAAGCTGTTTCTCATATCATAGTTTTCAAAGCTATAGATTGCCTGGTCCAGACCATAAAAGTCAAAGGTGCAGATAAAGATAACATAGCTGGGTTTCAATTGGTTGTACCGCTCACCCTTTTTTATCTGGTCCATGTCCATGGAACAACCATAATAACGGCCACGCATAGGAAGATGTTCGTCAAAGGTGGTCTGGAGTTCCAAGTTATACCATTGGTCATCCCCTATAAATAACACGTCCAGGCGAACGCTTTTTTCGATGATGCCGTTGATCAAACTCTTCTGACTTTCCACATATGTATCGCTGAATTTAAGCTCAGCAATCTTTCGTTCAGGAAAGATGCGTTGGATAAGCTCTTTACAGAGGTCAGTATCCTGCATGACCAGGCTGAACACCAGGTCGTTGGTCAAGGGGAATTGGATGTTCTCATTGTTGGGATTGTGTTTATTCATAGATCCTCCATTCTTACTACGAGTGTATGAATTCCAGCACATAATTTTACATTAATTTCCATAACAATGATACATCAACTTTCCTTATATGTCAATATTTTACAATAATATTTTCACGCCTCTTCTTCCAAAATCCTGCATAGATTCCATATCACCGCCGCAACGGACATCTCGTTTTCTTTCAGTCCCTTGACGGTAAAGTATTCGTTCGGTGCATGTATCTGGCCGCTGATTCCCAGGCTGTAGTCAACTAGCGGCAGGCATACCGGCGGATCTGTAAATAAGTAGGCGGGACCGCTGCCAGGGAAAATCGGCCAAACGGTGTTTTCCGGATAGCCGCTCTGTTCCATGGCCGAGATGCAGGCCCTGGCGATAGCACTGCCTGCGTCCACCTTGGAATAAGGCGTTCCCTGTCTGGTGATCAGCTCGATATCAGAATATCCGTGATCGTCCAGGTGCTTCCTGATTTTTGCCAGCGTCTCCTCCGGTCTCATATTGGGAACCAGGCGCACATCGACCTTGCACGTCGCATGATATGGCACGATGGTCTTTGTTGCAGGCCCTGTATAGCCGCCCCAGATGCCGTCGATGTTCAGCGTCGGCTCCCAGAGCAGCGCGTGCAGCGCATCCCTGCCTCTCTTGTCGTGAAGGAAACGGCTGGTATATAGTCGCTTGTTGAGATACATATCCTCATCAAAGACCTGCGCCATGCGATCTGTATAAAACTCATCCATTTCATTCAGCGGCGCCACATCGTCATAGAAACCCTCGATCAAAATGTGATCGTTTTCATCGCGCATGGTATCCAGCGCGTTCACCAATCTCCAAATCGGATTGGACACCCAGGCTGCGTTGCTGCCGTGAATATCCAGCTTCTGCGGCCCGCCCCACTCTCCACCGCGGGCTTCCATCTCAAAATAGAGAATTCCTTTATTTCCCAAGGTTGTAAACGGCTTGCCGTTTTCGTCCTGCCTGGCGGATAAGAGGTATACGCCCAGGCACTTTGATAGCTCGTCGGCATGGTTCTTTGTAAACGGCGCCAGGCTTTCGCTGCCCATCTCCTCTTCCCCTTCGATTACAAACCACAAGTTCAGTGGAAAGTAACCCAGAGTCTCTTTGATTACTTTTACCGTGTTGAAGAAACAGACCAGCGGTCCCTTGGAGTTTGCGATTCCGCGGGCGACGACGCATTCCCCATAAGGCTCCACATCGATGATCGCGCCCTCATAAGGAGGCACGCGCCACTCTTCAAGCGGCTCCGGCGGCTGCACATCGTACATACCGTAGATGACCAAAGTCGGCGCATCTTCGACCTCCGATTTCAATTTAGCGCTGACTACCGGGCTGTAGACATAGTGCTCCAGATGTCCCTCCTCGCAGCCCAGGTCATTCAGCATGTCGAGAACCATCCGCGCACATTCTTCTATTCCCTCTCCTGTGCCAGCGATGCTGGGCTGCCTTACAAGAGACAGCACCTTTGGGAGATGCTCCCCTTCAAAACGTTTTTCAATTTCATCATAAATCTTTGGAAGCCAGTTTTCCATACGTATCATCCTCTCTCTCTCAGTCCATGTGAAGCAGACGTTTGATGTTGCCGGAGAACAGCTTCTCCTTGCTTTCCTCTGGGATATCCATCGCTCGCAGAGGTTTCAGATCGCTTGCAAAGCGCTCAGGGTGGTTTTGATTGGAGTCAGAACCGAAGAGAATGCGGTCGTCTCTGCGCATCCAATCGTAGAGCATGTGGTCTAACTGCGGGAACAAAGTCAGATACTCGGAAGTCGTACTGGTCGTGTCGATATACACGTTTTCGTGTTTCGCCACCATTACGGGATCAATGCCGAAGGGATGGGCGTGGGCGATAATCAGCTTTGCCTCTGGATAGCGAATGGCTAACTCGTCGATATCCACGGAATTGCTGAAGATCATCCTCGATTCTCTCGAATAGACCGGCCCCGTGTGCACCAGGATGGGAATGTCGTAATCGATGCACGCTTCTACGATAGGACCGACGCGGGGATCTAACATCGAGAAGTTCTGAATCGGCGGGTGCAGCTTCAGGCCTTTCAATCCGTAATCCTCTACGCCGCGGCGAAGTTCATCGAGGGCGTTCAAATCCGCCGGGTGAACCGACGCATAACCGATGATGCGGTCAGGGTGCTCCTTTACCAGCTTTGCGATGTATTTATTGTCGTGAAATCCCAGTTCCACTGGCGCGATGGGAGAAACTACCGCCATGTCCACACCGGCCTCGTCCATTCCTGCCAGGAACGCACCGATGTCTTCATTCCCTTCGCGAATGTGTGTATGAGAATCTATAACCATATCTTACCTCCAATTTTCACTTTGCTATTGATTACAGCAGTCATTACGGCTGCAGATGTTTTTCATACCAGTTCGTCATTTCTTTCAGACGCTTGATCCTGCTTCTCGGCTTTCCACTGCGGCTCAATCCGTGAGATTCCCCCTTGAAGATGCAGAGTCTCGCCTCAATGCCTTTGAATTTTAACGCCTGGAACATGGAGATGCCTTCGCTGACCGGACAGCGATAATCGTTCTCTGCGTGAATAAAGAGCGTTGGCGTATGACAGTTTTCTGCATACTTCAGCGGTGAATGCTGCCAGTATCTCTCCGGATCCATCCAGACGTCGTTTTCAAAACTCCAGCACGGGAACAAATAATTCGTATCTGATGTGAAAAACATGCCGTTCCAGCTGGCAATCCCTCTCTGGGACACGGCACACTTGAAACAGTCCGTGCGGCTGATCATCCAGTTGGTCAGAAAGCCGCCGTAGCTGCCGCCGCCAATTCCCATGCGCTGCGGATCCATGGCAGGATAAGCTTTCAGACAGGCATCGCGGAACGCCAGCAGATCTGCCTCTTCATAGAAGCCATAACGTCCTATGACGTCGGCAAAACAATCGTCTCTGCCGTCACTGCCGCGAGGATTGCAGTAAATGACAAAGAATCCCCGGTTGGCCCAAACCTGCATCTCGTGAAAGAAAACAGGACCGAACGCGCACTTATGGCCGCCATGGATATACAGAATAGAAGGATAGCTCTCCGCCTCTGCCTTCTCCTCTTCAAAACCCACAGGCTTGATCACAAATCCTGTCAGCGACATCTCTCTTCCCGGAAAAGTAATTGCCACAGGTCTGCTGCGCGTACACGTATCAGCAATCTCACTATTGAAACTGCTGACTCTTACAGTCTCTCCCTCTCGTAAAAGGTACAGCTCCTGCGGCCGGTTCTCATGAAGCCCCGCGTAGATGATTTTGCCGTCCAAAAGAGCAAAGTCGTCAACACTGCCCTCTTCGCAGCTGACAGTTTCTATGTTTCCATCTAGCCCTGCCAGCTTGATCACGGCATCGCCTTCTTCGGTGCTCAGATAATAAACGCCTTCTTCATCTGCGATGTATTCTGTCACCCCGCCATATTTCACGTCGGTTCCTACGGTGTTTGACACGCTTCTGTCGTTATAGCAGAATCTTTCCGGTTCACCCGCCTTACCAAAGCGGTAAAAGGAACTGTTCTCGTTCTGATAGCCGTGTTGCAGTCCCCTGGTTCCGATAAACACAGGCTCTCCCCCGATAAAATCCACGCCGTACACCCTGTAGGTGTGATCGTCCATCAAAACATCCAGAACTCCGGTACTGGAGTCATAAACCTCCACGTCGCCGTAAAACAGATAGGGTTCCGTTTTCTGAAATTTGCGCGCGCTGAAGATGATCTTCCCATCTTTTGCATTGATGGATTCAACATTCTGCCACTTGTCGCTGACAGCATTCAGCGTGTCTTCCTTCCTGTCATAGACAAAGACGCGATAGCGCATGCCGTTGGTGATCCCCATGCCGTCCTGCCGAAAGGGCAATTCATCGGCTATGATATAGTCCCTTTCCTCGTGGTACCAGGTTTCTTTCTCCGCTGTCTTTGGCTCAGGCCCGCCTTCGTCGGGGATGTAGGACTTGGCCAAACACGCGAATTTACCGCCGCCCAAATCGCTGATCCAGTTGACCTCCGCCGGAATTCGCATATAGAATTGGCTCTCACCGCTGTCAATATCCATGACAAAATATTCTGTGACGGGTTTCCCCGGTTCCGCTCCGAGATCTTCCTTTGATGCAAAGAGGACATGACTTTGATCAAGCCAGATGGCGCTACCTGCCGACCCGGAATCGGTCAGGCGTCTGATCCCCTCTGTCTGTGCATCGTATAGATAGAGATCGCTGTCATAGCCGTTCTTCTCCAGGTTCGCCTGATGAACATTGAACACGCAGTGTTTTTTGTTCTCAGAAGCCTTGAGGGAAGAAAGGAAGCGATAGCGGAGCAGATCTTCAATTTCTAATCTTCTTTTCACGTCATCATCTCCTTTACCTTTCATTTAGAAAGCATGCGCATTGATGTCCGTTTCCATAGTCCCTCAAGACAGGTTCTTCCTCCATGCAGCGTTCACCGGCAAAAGGACAACGGGTATGAAATCGGCAGCCCTTCGGCGGATCTTTGGGGCTTGCTACATCCCCTTTGAGTAAGATTCTGTTTCGCTGAAAGGCCGGATCAGGTACCGGTATGGCAGAGACCAGCGCTTTGGTATAAGGATGCAGCGCATTGCCAAAGATATCCTCAGTTCTGCCGATTTCTACAATCTTACCCAGATACATCACACAGATCCGGTTGGAGAGATGTCTCACCACGTTGAGGGCATGGGATACAAAGATATAGGTGAGCCCGTAACGCGCCCTGAGTTCCTTCAGCAAGTTCAGGATCTGCGACTGGATGGATACGTCCAACGCCGAAACCGGCTCATCGCAGAGAATCAGCTTTGGCCTGAGAATCAGGGAACGGGCGATACTGACTCGCTGCCGCTGTCCGCCAGAGAATTCATGAGGGTATCTGTCATAAAAGGATTTCTGCAGACCGACATCGGCCATGGTTTCAAAGGTACGGCGCTTTCTCTCTTCCGCCTCTTTGACGCCGTGCACCAGCAACGGTTCCGAGATGATTTCACCGATGGTCATCCTTGGATTCAGGGAAGAAAACGGGTCCTGGTAGATAATTTGAAATTCCTTGCGGCTGCTCCTCAGTTCCCTCTTTTTTAAAGAAAAAAGTTCTTTCCCGTCAAAGGTGACGCTGCCCGCGGTAGCCGGCGTCAGGCGCATGATGGTCTGCATCAGAGTGCTTTTGCCGCAGCCCGATTCTCCTACCAGACCAAAGGTTTCCCCCTGCTCCACAGAAAAGGATACATCATCTACCGCATGTACATAACCCTGCAGCTTGGACAGAGAACCCCCGTATACAGGAAAATATTTTTTGATATGCCTCACTTCTAACAAAGGGGCTTCTTTTTTCAAATCTTCCATGGCTGCACCTCCCTTTGTTCTTTCTTTTCACCGTCATTGTATGAGTACAGGTGACAGGAAACCAAATGACCGCCTGCATCCACAGGCTCCGGCATGATGGATTTGCAGATCTCCATGGCCTTTGGACATCTGGGATGAAAGCGGCAGCCTTTGGGAAAATCAGCCGGCGTAGGCACTTGTCCCTCTATGGTCTCCAAAGTCTCTCTGGTATCGTCAATACGCGGAATGCATTTCAGCAGACCGCTGGTATAGGGATGAAGGGGCTTTGCAAAGAGCTGGTCACAGGCTGCCTCTTCTACCACACGTCCGGCATACATGACAATCACTCTGTCGGCGATTTCGGCCACGATACCCAGATCGTGGGTGACGAAGACTACCGTCATGCCGTGCTGTTCTTTCAGCTTCTGAATCAGATCCAGGATCTGTGCCTGCACGGTCACATCCAGAGCCGTGGTAGGCTCATCAGCAAGCAGCAGTTTGGGATTGCAGCTGAAAGCCATGGCAATCATGGCTCTCTGCCGCATACCGCCGGAAAGCTGATGTGGGTAGGAGTCGGCACATCGCACAGGGTCAGGCACGCCTACCATGCGGAGCAGGTCTGCCGCTTTCTGCCGCGCTGCTTTCTTATCCATTTCTTCATTGATGATCAGCGCTTCTGCTATCTGCGCTCCAATCTTATGTACGGGGTTCAGCGCCGTCATGGGTTCTTGAAATATCATCGATATCTCTTTACATCTTAAATCTCTGATTTCTCTCTGGCTCATTTCTAAGAGATTTTTTCCCTCAAAGAGAATTTCCCCGGAGACGTATTTGCCGGGAGGCGTCTGGACAAGCTTCATCACCGATAATGTGGTGACACTCTTGCCGCAGCCACTCTCGCCGACAATACACAGGGTCTCGCCCTGCTTCACTTTGAAGCTGACGTCGTCCACTGCCGGAATTTCCTGCTTTTCTGAACCGTAGAAATAGGTTTTAAGATGATTGACTTCTAGTAAATAGTCCATCACCAGTCATCCTTCTTTCCTCAGAGTAACACTTTATTTTGTGATTTTCATTTCCTTTACCAGCATCGCATAATGAGCCTCTGGTTCCCACTGAATGCGCTCTGATACTGCGTAAATGTCATATAATCTGAATAGATATAAGCAGGCTGGATTTTCGACCATCATCTCCTGGATTTCTTTGATGTAAGGCGCACGTCCTTTTTCTGTGGTCTCCGCCAGCAGCTTTTCAATCAACTCGTCATAACCTTCGATTTTGTTGTAGGAACTCATACCTTCAGAGCTCAGTACGCCCGTCAGTGTAGATTCGTACAAGCCAGGTTTTGTTCCCCAGTTCCAGTCGAACATGCCCGGACATTTCTTTGCGCTCTGTCCGTTTACGATGATAGCGTAGGCAGTAGTATCGTCCAGAACCTTTACCTTTACGTTGATGCCGATGTCTTCCAGATAGGAGCCTACGGCTTCCGTCACTTCCTGTGCCTTTGCGTGGTTATCGACGTCGGTCATCAGTGTCAGATCAAAGCCGTCTGCATAGCCTGCTTCGGCGAGCAGTTTCTTCGCCTTCTCCGGATCATAGGAATAGTATTTGGAAAGTTTTTCATCAAAGCCGTCATAATCCGAACGCCACAGATTGGATACTCGTTCGCCATATCCGCCCATGATGGTTTCAATAATGGTGTTTACGTCCACAGCGTAATTGAGCGCCTGACGCACCTTCGGGTTTTGCAGTTCCGGCGTCTCACACCAGTCGTAAGTGTTAAATCCGATGTACTCCGTCCGGTTCAGCCTCTTCGGGAAAACTTTGATGCCGTCAGATTTTTCAAGAGTCTCTACGGATTCATTCTGGACATTCATGATGATGTCAACGTTGCCGTTCACCATCTCTGCGATACGGGTTGCCGCTTCAGGGATGGTCTTGAATACGACGCGGTCAGCATCCGGCTCTTCTCCCCAGTATGTAGGATTCTTCTCCAGTAAAATCTCTTTGTCTGCTTCCCAAGTTTTGAATACATATGGGCCAGTGCCGATGATGTCGTTGCCAATGGCTTCTTCACCGATTTCTTCACTGTGCTTTGGTTCCAGCATCGGGACTTCTGCGATGTGTGCGGTGAAGAAAATATCCGGCTTAGAAAGGGTAAATTTCAGGGTCAGTTCGTCCACTGCTTCGTATGCTTTCACATAATCTCTGAACTCAAAGGCCTGACGCGGATGTTTGTCCGATGCGGCGCGCTTGAAGTTCCAAATGGCAGCCTCTGCATCAAAGGGTTCACCGTTGGAGAAGGTGACGCCTTCTTTCAGATGGAAGACCCACTCTGTGTCAGATACCTGTTCATAGGACTCTGCCAGCAAAGGCGAAATCTCCCAATTTTCATCATAAGTTAACAGTGTCTCACAGACATTTCTAAATATATTCGCACTGATGTCCCCTCCAACTTTATGAGGGTCCAAAGTCTGCGGATCAGAACTCTGTGCAATGGTTACAGTGGCAGGCTCATCTTTTCCCTCAGAATCAGAGCCACATCCAAATAAAGTTCCCGCTGTCAGACATAATGCAAGCAGCAGTACCAGCATTTTACTTCTTTTTACTAACATTGTTCTTTCCTCCTAATGGTTCTGCCCCAAATCTTGAAGCCCTAGCCCGGTTTGCATCGCAAACCGATGGCAGGTCTCATGCAAGAAACTCCCAAATCTTTGATTTGGTGAGTTTTACTGCTGATTTGGCTTGGCAGACCTTATGCTTTGGGAGACCTAACCCGATTCAGCAATGCGGAATCGTTGGTAGGTCCCCTGTCAAGAGTGCAGGAGCTATGCTCCGTGGCACTCGACGGCCATCCCCAAGAGAGCAAGCATTCCTGCGCCGCTCGATTGGATGGATTTAGTCGTAAGATTTAATCTACGCCGCGCAGTCTCGGATCGCGGACATCGCGCAGCCAGTCGCCGACAAAGTTGATAGAGATGCAGCCGATCAGCAATGCGATGCCCGGTATCATGGTCAGCCAGCCGGCACTGAAGATATAGTCATTTCCATTGGCAATCATATTTCCCCAGGTCGCGATGTTGGGCGGAATCCCAAGACCGAGGAAAGTCAAGGACGCTTCAGATAGTATGATGGTTCCTATGTCCATGGTCCCAAGTATGATCGCCGAATCAATGACACTAGGCAATATCTGTTTGAAAATGATGCGCCCATCGCTGCACCCGAGGGCATGGGCGGCTTTTACAAATTCTTTTTCTTTTACTGAAAGCACCTGGGCGCGAACCGTCCGCGCATAGGGCACCCAGCCCGTGATTCCAAGCACCAGGATGACATTGGTCAAGCTTGCCCCCAGGGCGGCTACCAGCAGAAGTGCCAGAAAGATAAAGGGAAATGCCAGCATGACGTCAATCATTCTGGAAATCACCACATCGATCCATCCGCCAAAATATCCGGCCAGTAACCCCAGAATCACACCGATGACCAGGCCTACAATACCAGCTACGATACCGACGATGAGAGAAATCCTGGACCCATAGATGAGCCTGGTAAGCACATCTCTGCCCAACTGATCTGTACCGAAGATATGGTCCATGGAACCGCTCTCCATCCAGCACGGCGGCGCCAGCCGCTGCGCAACATCGATATCGTTCATTCCATATGGAGCAAGGATCGGCGCGAGAACTGCCACGACAATCCAGACTGCCACTACTACAAGGCCGAACTTTGCTGTTCGCGTGCTGTGTCTTATCATCTTCCAAACATCGTTCATGCCGCGCCTCCTTTGTTTCTGTAGGATATTCTCGGATCGATCAACGTGTAACAGATATCGGCAATGCAGTTGATCAGCGAGAAAATGAGGGCGAATGCCAACGTGCTGGCTTGTATCAGTGGAAAATCATAATCCTTGATGGCTGTTACGATGAGCCTTCCCAGCCCTGGCAGGGCAAAGACGGATTCGACGACGACAGAGCCCGCAAACATATATCCGATCTGCAGCGCCACGAAAGTGACCACGGTCAGCAAAGCGTTATGTAATCCGTGTTTGACAATCACCGTGTTTTCTTTGGCACCTTTTGCCCTGGCCGTCGTGATGTAGTCCTGACGCATGACATCCAGCATAGAGGATCTGGTAAGCCTGGTCACACTGGCCCCCATACCTGCCGCTATAGCAATCACCGGCATGATTAGCTGGCTTGGCTCACCGTAACCAGATGGCGGGAGCCAGCCCAGATTCACAGAAAAAATCATGACCATCAGCAGCCCGAACCAAAAAGATGGAATGGACCGCCCTGCAACGACAAAAATGGTAACTGCATTGTCTAGGATAGAGTTTCGCTTAATCGCCGAGATGATGCCGAAGAGAATCGCCAGCGGCAGCGATACGAGAAGCGCAATGCTCTGAATCTTCAATGTCGCCGGAAGACGCTCCTGCAGCAGATCCAGCACCGGTCTTTGGAAATAATAGGAATCCCCAAAATCTCCATGTAAAATATTCGTCACGTACTCAACATATTGCTGCCAGATGGATTTGTCTAAGCCCAAAGCATGACGAACCTTCTCAAGATCTTCAAAGGTACTGTCTGGCGTCACCATCATCTTTGTCGGATCGCCCACGACTCTGAGGATGACAAAGACCAGCGTCATCACGAGGAACAATACCAGTACGGTCTGTAAAATTCTTTTTATGATATACCTTATCATTGTACATCTGCCCTCCTGGCCAAGTTGTAAACAAGCTACTTGTTATCGATGCGCTGTGCATCCGAAATATCTGCCATGATATAGGCGTAATCCCCCGGATGTACTTTGGTCATCATCACACGCATATCGAGAAATACGGTTTCTTCAAATGGTGCTTGCATTTCCTCGATGACTTCCATGGTCAGCGGATCACGGATGACAGCGATGAGAGTCCCCTTTGGCACAGTCTTGTTCACATATTCCGGGCCGACCATCGGGTAGAACATACCGCCGTTCTTAGGACGTGTGACAGAACGGGTCTTGACGATCCACTGGGTTTCAGGGATCACCGGCTCGCCCGGATACATGCCCATATCCTTCATGACGTTGAACACGCCCCTCACGCTGCTTTCGATAAATTTATCGTGTAGGGAAGCAACACCAGTGCCGATCTCGGCAACAATGGAAGGTTTGCCTTTGATAATCATATAGTCACTGAGCGTACCGGCATATGCTGCGTCAGGGCCGGCAGGTTTTCCGCCGTACATATGGACAAGGCCAAAAGTTTTTGCCATATGGTTGATTCTGCTCAGTAACTCATCGTCAGCGTCTTCGCTGGGTCCCAGTTTGGACAAGACATAATGGATCGCATCTCCATAACCGCCGCCGTGCCAGTCGATCAATGCATCCGCATAATCGCAGAGGGGCGAAACCACCGATGCCATCTGCTCCGTCACCCACCCGCGGGAATTGCCCGGATACGTTCGGTTCATGTTGTAGCAGTCCTGGGGCGTATTGCGCCAGTCCCACTCAAAAGCCAGTGGATTCTGCATCGGTACTGCGATGATCGTACCTTTCAGTTTTTTGATATCCACTTGCTCGATGACCTGACGGATCGCTTCAAATCCCGTCGTGGCATCGCCGTGTGATAAAGCGCTCAGCATCAGGGTCGGCCCCTCCTCGCTGCCGTTTACGATGTGCAGAGGCAGTTCCAGTTCTAATCCGCTTGCCAGTTTTGAAACAGGCATGCGGTAAAAGGCGTATTCCCCCGCTTTTGCCACATAACCATTGATTACTACGTCTCCCATAATTGTTTCCTCCTATAAATGCTTTGCATGTTACTACTTTTGGTAATTCCTTCATCGGTTTAAAGCTTTAAACTTCGTTTTCATCATTATAAGTCTTTTTATAAGTTTTTACAATATTCTTTTATTTTCGACATCTTTCTCCATCCCTCTATATTTTTATGAATATTTATAATAAATTCGTTATTTTCAGCAGTAATTTCTAATTTTTATAAAATTATTTGTATATTTATTTATATTTTCGATTTATTTTTTTACATTTTTCAAAATAACCCATAAGAAAAAACTATAACATTTCGTTAAAAGATTCTTTACTGCAGGGTCTATTTCCTTAAATTGGAAATCACCTTGTAAAAGAAAGGGCTGTGTGCTACAATGCAAGAAATAAAGCTAAATGAGGTAGATGATATGAATTTTAACACCTTGAGATATGTTGTAGCTGTCGCGAAAGAGCGCAGTTTCACCAAGGCTGCCAAGAGCCTATATGTTTCGCAGCCAACTCTGAGCCAAAACATCCAGGCCTTGGAAACACAACTGGGCACACCCCTCTTTGATCGAAAAAGTTATCCCATCATGCCCACTTATGCAGGAAAGATGTACATCGAATTCGCCCAACAAGTTCTATTTTCGGAGTCACAGATCAACCGCAAGATCAACAATACCATTTCCAATCCACGAATGCGCATTCGCATCGGCATCTCCCCCTCAAAGAGCGCGCTGATCATGCCAGAGCTCATCTATTCTATCCTAGAGGAGTTCCCTGACTGCATCATCTCTCTGGAAGACGGCAAGGACGAGCACGGCCTCTTCGCTATGCTGGAAAATAATGAGATTGACGTCATGATCGGCAGCCCCGTTCATAACAACGTCAGATACAAAAGTCAATTTATCGCAAATGAGCTTCTGCTCCTTGCCATCCCAAAGGCCTTTGATTTTCCTGGTAAGGCAGAGGCTCAGGTGCAAAAGAGTTATCCCCGAATCCGCATGAATCAGTTAAAAGAGCTTCCGTTTATCATCCTGCCCCTCAGCACCTTTCTGGGAGAAACGCTGCGCCTTCTCTGCGAAAAAGAAGCCTTTTCTCCCCGCTATTCTATCGAATGTTCAAACGTGCAGACCTCTTATCATCTCGCAAAACAGGGGCTGGGTATCGCTTTGATTACAGAACTGATGGCGGTAAAGAACCCTTTTAACGACGACTTAGATTACTACGCCCTGCAGTCAGGCACGCCTCAACAAGAAGTCGCCATCATAACCAACGGCGACGGCATCATGACCCATCCCGTGCAGCGATTTATAGAATTATTCAGAGAAGGGTTTCAGCATAGTATAAAATAGAAAATTCTGCAAAATAACATTGCAATTGCTATGGTTTTGAATTATCCTATTAGCATGGGCCATTACGGCACCGTAATTCCAAAATTTTGGGGAGGTAGAAAATGAAAAGAACCGCTGAAGATATTATGAAGCTCATAAAAGAAGAGGATATTAAGATGGTGGACTTTAAGATCGTCGATATAAACGGTCAGTTCCGTCATGTAACGATTCCTGCATCTCAGTTTACCGTAGACACCATGAAGGACGGCATCGGTTTTGATGCATCTAACTACGGCTATGCCGTCGTTGAAAAAAGCGATATGGTCTTTATTCCGGACCTAGACACCGCTGTGATGGATCCTTACTGCGAGATTTCCACTTTGTCGATTACTGGCAATGCGATGATCATCGATTATCCTGAGAACCGGCCATTGGATCAATATCCGAGAAACATTGTAAGGGCTGCGGAAAACTATATGAAAGACAGCGGTATTGCAGACACGATGCTGATTCTGCCTGAATTCGAATTCCATATGTTTGATGATGCTGCCTGGTCAGTCAAACCTTACGACATCAGCGCCAATCTCGACACGGAGCAGGCTTATTGGAACAGTGACTCCCAGGGACAGGGCAATGTGGTCGCCCATCAGAAACACTATCACATGGCAAAACCTTTTGACGGCACTTATGAATGCCGCTCCGAAATGTGCTTAGAGCTGGAAAAAATGGGCATCGAAATCAAATACCATCATCCGGAAGTCGGCGCTGCCGGTCAATTTGAAATTGAACCGATGCTGGGTCAGATGTCAAAGATGGCTGACGCTTCCATGATGATCAAATACGTCATACACAACACCGCGCTGAAGTACGGCAAAGTCGCGACCTTTATGCCAAAGCCGGTTTACGGCGAAGCTGGCAACGGCATGCACGTTCATATGCTCCTGCTCAAGGACGGAAAGCCTGTCTTCTCAGATGATGAAGGCTACTCCCACCTCAGCAGAGAAGCCCACTACTTCATCGGCGGACTTCTAAAGCATATTGCCTCCCTGTGCGCTCTGACCAATCCGAGCACCAACTCCTTCAAGCGCCTGGTTCCAGGCTTTGAGGCTCCCGTAACGGTTGGTTATGCCACATCAAATCGCAGCGCCGTCATCCGCATTCCGGCTTATGCCAAGACGCCGGAGCTGCGCCGCTTCGAAATCCGTAACCCGGATGCCACCTGCAACCCGTATCTGTGCTACGCCGCCATCCTGATGGCTGGACTGGACGGCATCAAAAACAAAATCGACCCGGAGAAAAACGGCTGGGGACCATATGATATGAATCTCTACTCCCTGTCCGATGAAGAGAAGGCAAAGCTGACCCAGCTGCCTACCCGTCTTGACGATGCGCTCGACGCTCTGGAGGCGGACCACGATTATCTCACAGCAGGCGGCGTCTTCCCTCTCCACCTGATAGAAAATTTTATCGCCCTAAAGAGAAAAGAATGCCTGCAGCTGGCAGCCATTCCTCATCCTGGTGAATTCGACAGATATTTCAACTTATAATTGAAGCTGATCCAAAGCTTTGCTATTCTAAATCATCAAAAGTGCCAGAAATGCGCTGTTTTAAGTACATTTCTGGCACTTTTTGATTCCAGCAGACTCATTTTAGGAGTTCTGACAGGCTGTACACGTAAATTCACACGAAAAAAGCACTGATTTTATATATAAGTATCACATCATATAATATACACTCATATAAAATCACTCTCATTTATAGGAAATAATGTCAATCAACTCTTTTTTAAAATGAAAAATCTGCCTAAAAACAATCAAAAAACGGATTTTATGGCAGATTCCGTGATTTTGCCTTTCCGATCTGAGTTATAATGCGATCACGTTGACCTGATAGCCGATCGCCTCGACAAACCGCAGCAAATCGGCCGTCTTTATGAAGATTGTCTTTTCATTGGTGTTCGGATGAAAGCTCATTCTTTCTTCGTTCATGATTTCTTTGTCGATGTAGACAGAAATATCTTTCTCCTCATTATTTAGAAGTCCGAAAGGAGAAACCACCCCTGGCGGAAGCATCATCTTCTCATAAAGGCTATCTCCGGAAGCCATTTTGATGCCTTTGCTCCCGGCAATTTGACCAAACGCGCTCATATCCAGTCTCTTATGGTCGTCCATAATCAAAAGATAATAGGCAGTCTTTTTCTTGTTTGTCAGAAACATGGTTTTGGTACGGACTCCCTCAATCCCTTCAATAAAGCTGTCTGCCTGTTCTGTCGTCAGAGCAGGTTCATGTTCGACGATTTCAAAGGGGATTTCAAGAGACGCGAGGGTTTCTTCAACTTTCTTGTACAGATTCATTTTCTAATCCTCCTACTTGTTTTTGCGTATTTGCAGTATAAACACCAGCGATGATAACGGCCGCGCCAATGGACTGATATGTTGTAAACGCTTCTTTCAGTATAACGGCTCCTGCAAAGGCTGAAACAACCGTTGCGATACCGATAAAAGATGACGTGCGATTAACTCCAATCTTCGTAATGGCTATATTTGATAAGAAAAATGCAATGGCAGAGCATCCGATTCCCTGATATAAAATTGCAGTCAAAAACCCTGAATCGTGGAACGGCAAAAGAAGCACATCAGTCAAGTTTCCTTTCACACAGCCTTCTATAAAAGCTAATAGCGTAAATACTGCTGCGCCGCATACAAGCATAACGTAAGTGATTTCCGTACCAGCAAAATCTGACGCTTTCTCAACGTATACACTGTACAGTGCGTAACAGATCACTCCCAGGAAAAGGCACAGATAGCCAGCAATCGAAAGACTTGATGATGCTCCAACTGCCAATATCGTAATAAGGACGCCAACTAACGTTATTAAGATTCCGAGAACTTGAGGTTTTGTAGGTTCCTTATGAAGGATCAAAGTGGATGCCGCCAAAGAGGCTACTGGTATACACGCAAGAAAAACCCCGCTCTCTGATGCCGTCGTGTGACTAATCCCAATCGTTTCTCCGATGAGATATAGGACAGGATTAAAAATTGCCACGGCTAATAAGGGCTTAATACTTTTCCCTTTCAGATTTATCTTAATCATGCCCGTAACTGCAAGAAGGCTCATCACGACAAAAGCGATAAAAAATCGCCAGCCGAGAAGGGATAGCGTACTTGCATCTTCTGTAGCGTCCTTCGTGAAGACATAACTGAGACCATAAAGGGTTTCTGCGGCTAAAGCACATAAGCACCCGATTAGTAAATTGTTAGTTTTTATGTTTTTTGCATTTTTCATTCTATCACCATGCTTAGAAATTATCTTTCCATTTTTCTATACTTATATTATAATATAGCCATCTCATAAAGTAAATTCAGTGTTACTTTATATAAAAATAAAGAAAACTTAACACTTGCAAAAGGAGAAAAGCAAATGGAGCGAATCAACGCTGAGGTTTTTGTTACAGTATCAAAGCTCGGAAGCTATAGAAAAGCTGCAGAAAAACTGGGGTATACGACGGCAGGAATCAGTTACATTGTTGGAAATATGGAAGAGCAGGCTGGTTTTCGTCTGTTTATACGAGAATATGGCGGTGTAAGACTGACGCCAGAAGGAGAAGCTCTACTGCCGTTTATGCAGAAACTTTTTGATTATGAGCAAACTGTAAATGAGCAGATTGACAGGATGAAAGGACTTGCGACAGGGTATATTCGATTGATTTCTTTTAATACAGTGATCGTCTGCTGGCTGCCTTCCATTTTGCGGGGATTTAAAGAAAAGTATCCGGGAATAAAAATCGAGCTGACTTCGTGTGAGGGCCCTGCCAAAGGGATCCGTATGATACAGGAGAATGACGCTGACTGCGGATTTTTGGCAACAGATACAGCTGATGATATAGAGCTGTTTAAACTGAGGGAGGAGCCAGATGTAGCGGTCGTCGCAGAAAATCACCCTATGGCGGATAAAGCAGTCTTTCCCGTGGCAGAAATGGAAAATTACCCATTTATCGGATACCCGGAAGTAGAGGCTCCTTATGTCTATAAAATGGCACGAGAACTTGGTATTAAATTCAATCAGGTGATGACGGTAGATAATGATTATGGAAATCTTTCTATGATCAGTCAAAATCTAGGATTTGGCATCTATCCGCGAATGATTGCTGAAAACTGCAGATTTCCAGTTAAAGCAATCCCTATTGATCACGGTTCATATACGCCCATATCACTTGGCGTCAGATCGTATGAAAACGGATCTCTTGCCGCTCAGGCATTTGTAGATTATGTCTTAGGTTTAGAATGGTAGGTACGCCTTAGCTATGGAAGGCGCACCTGTCCCTGAATCAGGTTCTTATAGAAATCCACTGCCCCAGGCAGGCAGTTATGCTCGATGTTCTCATTCAGCCCGTGCATGCCCTTCATCTGCTCCGGCCCGTAGATGACCGGCGCAAAACGAATACAGCTCGGACAAATCTCCTGGTAATAGTAGGCATCTGTCGCGCCGGTCATGACGTAAGGACTTACAGCAAGTCCCGGGAATGTCTCGCCAATGACCCGCTCCACCTGGGTAAAGGCCTCCCCTTTGATGTCCACCGGCTTCGAATAATCGTTGGCGCTGATGACTTCCATCTCAAGACCGTGTTTCTCCGCCAGTTTGCGCAGGATGGATAGGCTTTCTTCCATGCCTTGATGGGGAATGAAGCGTAAGTTTACGCCCAGGGTCGCTTCCTGTGGCAGCACGTTGTAGGCATCCGATCCCGACTGCATGGTAAAAGCGATGGTAGTCTGCAGCATTGCCCCTGCCTGGGCACTGATGGAACCGAGAACCGGCTTCATCAAAGGTCCAAAGAGCCAGAGATTTCCCATAACCAGCTTCAGGCCAAAAGGCGCATAGGGCGAAAGTCTCTTGAACATGGCTGAAACCTCCGGCAGGAATTTGCGCCGGAAGGGTTTGTGTTTTTCGATATCTGTCACAAAAGCAGCCAGACGTTCCACCGGGGTGTGCTTCGTAGGCGCTGCCGAATGGCCGCCGTTGCTCCTGGCCGTCAACTTAACATCCGCCTTTCCCTTCTCAAAGACACCCACCATGGCGTAATTGCCTTTGATGCCGCCGATCGGCTCTGTTATAATGCCGCCGCCCTCATCACAGACGAGAAACAATTCTACGCCGCGGCGTTTCAGCTCCTCTACGATTTTCGGCGCGCCGTCGCCGCTCCACTCTTCTGTGCAGGAGGATGCCAGATAGACATCACACGCCGGTATGTAATCCTGCGCTAGCAATTCTTCCGCTGCCTGGAAAAATGCCATCAGAGAGGCTTTGGTGTCCGACGTACCTCTGCCCCAGACTTTCCCTTCTGCAATCTGCCCAGAGAATGGCGGATAACTCCACTCCCCTTCTGCCGGGACCACGTCCTGGTGACTCATGAGCAGAATAGGCTTTTCTCTGCTCTGCCCTTTCCAGTAATAGAGCAGATTTCCGTCGAGCACGGTGCGCTCAAGCTTCTGGTGAACCAGTGGAAACTGCGCTTCCAGCACTTTGTGGAAGGCTTCGAAGGGCGCCCGCTCCGTCATGTCCTGATAGGACGTGGTATCACACCTGACCATCTCCGCCAGCTTTTCGGCCAGCATCATGGATCGGTCATCATCAGCAGGCGCAGTATAGGTAGACGCTTTCTTCGGCGTCAGCAGCGTCCGCATCAAAGCGATCAGCAAAAGCGCGATGATCGCGGCTGGTATCAGCAAAAGGTATTTCATTCTCTGCTTCCCCCTTTCTTATAGAAGAAGTATGCTACCGCGATGGCAATGGCTCCCGACGGTATAATCATAAAGCTGGTGGAACTTGTAAGTGACGGCACTAGAATAAAGAGCAGTCCCATGACCACCAGGGGAGCGGCGGCGATTTTCATATTTCCCCGGAAATATTTATAAGCCATAGCGCCGAAAAGGGCCGGCACCACGTTTTCAAAGGCAGGCTGCAAGGCAGGGCTCTGCAGGATCGGCTGCAGCGGAACCAGAAGCAGCACCCCCAGAGCCAGTACGAGAATCGTCACCAGGGAAGAGGTCGCAATAGAAAGCGTGGAGATAATCTCATTCTCCGGCGTTCCCGTTTTTGCTCCCACGATATCTCTCGCGTTGACCGCGCAAGGTATTTTCATGTTAATCAGGTTCCCCGTGATGAATGCCAGATAACCGCCGCCTGCGCCCAGCATGGGCGTGTAGATCAGAAACTCTACCACGCTGCTCACCGTCCAAACCAGGCCGACAGATAGGAATGCTTTTGCCACTGCGCCCAGATCAGGCGATGCGCCGAGAACCATCCCCATCAAAAACGGCGCGCCTACCAGCATGACCAGAACGATAACTGAACTGATGCGCCCGATGGTGTGGGTGCGGGAATTATATTGTTCAAAAGAATTGCGTTCCATTTTGTTCTTCTCCTCTCTATATAAACAGCTTGACGACCACGGCTGCAGCCATGCCGATGAGCATACTGCAGGCGATAGAAAAGCTTTCGACCCATGCCATATTCTTTTTCTCCGCCAGATAGACAAAGCCTGCCATGACGCAGCCGGAAACTGCTACCACGATCAGCGGCAGGAAACTGCCAGCAAAAGAAAACATGCCGTTGCCGGAAACAAAGCCCCCGATGTAGCTGCCAATATAAGCGGAAACCAATCCGATGAACATGGCAGTCATGGCGCTGTCACCAAAGCCTGCGCCGCCGGCGCTGTCTTTGGCGCCGCTTCCCAGCTTCTTCAGGTATTTTTTGTTGAATAGGACCGACAGAATCATGCCCCACATGATGCAGATGCTCATGAGCAAGGCGATGGTAGAAAAGCCGGAGGCCGTCATCTGGCTCACCGACAGCTCCGCCATGCCTACCTGTTCTGCCGCGGCCTGCGCCACCTGGGTTTCGTAGTGAAGGGCGCCGATGACCGACAAGCGAAGCCACGGCCACGGCGTACCGAGACTTCCTGCCAAGGCGATGACACCCAGCAAAATCCCTACACTGGGCAGCAGAGAAAAGGTGGCGCTGGAAGTGATGACCCGCTTCATTTTTGCCTTGTCCATTCCCATGGCAAGCCCTGCGCGATAAGCCCGCACCATGAAGATGACGCATAGTGCAGCGACAAACGCGATGATGCTGCCGCAGATAACGTAGATAGGGATACTGTTCAGTTGATGTAATATGTTCATTTCTTATGATCCTCCATTATATAACCCACCACTGAGGCCAACTAAATTCCTCGATATCCGAAATGCGTTCCATCCCAAGCAATGAATATGACTCCGTCTCATATTTGCATAACCAATACCCATACGCTTCTTTTTCATATTTCTGAATTGGTACATATAGATACGCGCCATCAGCGGAATACATACCACAAACGTCTATCGATTCATAATTCCTTGGAAGTGTCACGCGCTTTCTTACAGAATAATCTTCTAACGAGAAAATGTAAAAATGTTTTCCATTCTCTAGCGCAAATAATTCAGATTCATCAGGCTTTACATCACCAGTATATAGGTAATTATATCCTTTAAACCTCTTTATTTCATTTCCGGTACGAAGATCCTTTATGATAACACTGCCGCCTGTCATTTGAACAAGAAAGGTATTACTTGTCAAGGAAAAGAAGACTTTGTCCTCATAGTGGAATTCCGTTTTCCATTTTGTATATGTCTTTTCTTGCGTTTTGCTCTTCATGATATCCTCCATAAAGGGTTTATTATATTATTTAATCATGTAGGACTGCAGGCTTTTTTGACAGCCGTTTTTCTCATAGAACGTTTCCAGCCCCGGCTGTGCGCCAAAATATAGCATAGTCGGGGTATTATCTTTGGCAAGCTGTAGAAGTCTGCTGCCGATTCCCTGTTTTTGGTACTCCGGGTGGACGAGAAGTTCTGTAATGGTTCCAAAAAAATATCCGTCTGTCAGTATCCGCAAGACACCTACCAACGTCTTGCCATCATATGCCGTTATATTCTGTGTTTTCGATAATGCGGTCTGTGTTTTGTCGAGATCGTAATCTCCCGGCCAAATTTTGTTGGCGAAGGGTATAAACACCACCGCATCGAGACTTTGATCGTTTACTATGTAGTTCATCATTGATTACACCTCTTATTATCAAATTTACAAGCATTGCTTTATGTAGCCAGGCCACCGTACTCCATTCCTAGTTCGTCTGCTTGGCTATGACAATCAGTCGCATGCTGCCTGCATCGTAAGGGTTTCTATCATAATCACCATATATTTCGATGTCTGTGAATCCGGCTTGAGATAACAACCTTTGATAGTCATTGTCTAATAAAATACGATATACAATATCATATTGATTTTCTTCCATACGCTGCAAACTGTGATACAAATCTATGATATGGATAGTCTGAAAACGGTCATCGTGCGCCTTCACAAATATCCTCGAGAAATCCTCTCGATTTATGACGACTTCAATAGGAGGTAATGACAAGGTGTAATCCGTTGTTCCCGATGTAAATATCAGCAGGCCGTTCTCCTTCAACCTGTTTTTCATCGATCGAATTGCCAACAGCAGATCTTCATCCGTATGTAAATGAGGTAACGATGTAGTTAAGCATACAATTGCATCAAAGCGGTCATCAAACTCCTTTTCTAAATAACGAAAGTCACACTGCTTCAATGGTATTTCATACCCACGCGCAGACAAATTCTTTTCTGCCATTTTCAGCATGGATTGAGAGTAATCAGACCCCCAAACCTGGTATCCCAACTGCGATAACATATATACATGCTGCCCTGTTCCGCAGGCACAGTCTAAGACTGTCTTGACATTGTGTTCATTGAACAACCTACTGAAAAAATTCTTCTCATCTCCTAAATAATTTTCAATAGAACCAAATTCATCATAATCGAATGCGAATTTTTCATAAGTATCTTTCATGCTTTTCTAATCCCTTTCCTTTTATCAATCTGCTCAGAAAACTGGAATTATAAATGAAACTCTGTTATTACTATCTCATTTCCATCAAGATCGTTTAAGCGAACTTCATAAGTTCCCCACTCATACCTTATGGCTTCTGACAGGGCAACCCCTTTTTTCTTCAAGCCTTCCATCGTTACATCGAGATTATCTGTTTGAAAAACAAATGATTGATGTCCCGTCGGCTGTACATCAAACACTTTACAATCCCATATACAAAGAGTTGGTGCGTCTTCTAAAAAGCCAAGATAAACCCCATTTGATTCATCCACATCTGTCTTAATAAAGGGTATTTCTAATACCTCTCTATAGAAATCTATCAGTTCTTTCGCTCGTTCAGAAAAAATATTTGTACAATAATATCCCGTTATCATCTTCTCACCTCATCTGATTCTAATTTGATCATTTTCTATTAGAGTAAATAATTGTTTTCCCGATTTGCAGCAAAAAACTCTATCAGCTTGTATGTTGCATATCCTCCAGCAACCAATGGTTCACCATCGCAAAGTTCCTTAGCTTCCTCGCGGCTTTCCACCTTCAAGATGTACATGCCTGCCACCCCCGGATATCCTTTAAACACTCCGCATATTTCCAGCTTACCCTCGTCATCTAATTTTCTTATGTTCGCAACATGTTCTTCAACCACTTTTTTTGTGATTCTATTGTAGGTCTTGCTCTTCTCAATCATCATCATGTACATCGATTTTTCCATATTCAAATCTCCTCCAAAATTTCCAGTTTGTTGATTTCCCATTCTCTTCCTATGGCATCCTTTACCAAGAAGCTAAACTTTAAACAGTTCAATAAATGAGAAGTCGTCCTAAAATTTATTAATCTTTCCTATCCAAAAGAATCTATATGGATATACGGATTAAATTCGTTTCGCAATCTCCAAAGCGATATAGAATTTATCCAAATTGTGATTGGCATCGTTGAAACTTTCCACCTCGTACTTCTCTTCCGATAACACATCCCCGGTTACAAGAAAATCATATAAAGCAAAGCCATAGTAATCACAAACGGACTGTACTCCTGCCAGTTCCATTTCCACCGCAATACAGCCTTCTTTCTGTCGCATAGCAACCTGCCCTGCTGTTTCACGCAAAAATGCATCTGTAGTCCATACCCTTCCTTTCACATAAGGGAAATGCCGTTCCTCAAAAATAGCGGCGATCTTTTCGTGGTTTTGAATCTCAATGTAATCACTTGGCGGCGCATAATGATAGGACATGCCTTCGTCTCTGTATGCCTCTGTCGGAACAACAAATTTCCCTTGAGTTTTTTCTTTATTGAGACTTCCTGCCGAGCCAAACATGATAAACTTCTCAGCGCCAGTCAGCCAGTTTGCCTCAATACAATACTCAGATGTCCCTGTAGAGCCGATTGCAGATAAATAGAAGGCAATTTCCTTTCCTTTGTAGCTGAATTTATAAATTGGAACAGCTCCATTTGGTGCATTGATTTCCGTGATTTTTGAGCATAAAAAAGTAGTCAGAACTGTCTCGTAGATTTCAATGGAAAAAATGATGATGCAGGTATCGAGCATCTTTTTCTTCTCCCCATAAAAATCCTTCAATGTAAATACAGGCTCAGTTATGTTGTCAAATGAATCCGTAATCATACGCTTATATCCTTTCTGATTCAATGGGCATCCGTTTTACTGACTCAACCCAATAAATCCTAATTTTCCAGTTTAACTTTCGTCATGAACCACTTCTAGTCCGTATTTATTTATCACTAAGAAGTAACAAAAACCTATTAAAGTTCCAACTATACCATATATTGCATCTAGGATATCCGTTGTGTTCATAAAACCCATTACTGTTTCGCATATAACATTTGCAATAATAATGAACAAGCCCAATAATATTATTTTATTAAATGTCTTTTCTTGCAAAATCCAAGGAAAGCCAACACCTAAATAGAACACCAAACTTAATGCAAAATTTGAAATATGAGAATTTATTTCAGCATTAATAACTACTATGCCACTATTAAAGGCATTCATCCAACGTATGAATGCTAGTATAGCAGCAAATAAAATCAAACAATTATATACAATTTTAGTTACTTTTTTGGGCTTTAATTTATCGTTCATTATCTCTCTTTGCTCCCTCAACCAATTTTAATTTATCCTGCTTCGCTTTCTCCGTTAAATGCATGCTTCCCAAACAGACCCATTCAGCAAAATATTCATAGTCGCCACCAAATGATTTCTTCCCGCTTTTTTTCTACAAAACCGCAGCGCTGCAAGATGTGTTGTGAGGCAAACCCGTCAATGTCCGTTTCCGCGATGATATGGGACACATTTACTTGTTATAAAGCTCACTTGCACATGGCCTGCACCGCTTCTGTCATATACCCATTGTGCTCGAAATCTTTTCCCAGCCCATAGCCGATTTCAACTTCTTGAGCCTCATTGGGAATATCCTTAAAATCGGCAGAGCCAATAACAACTCGATCGCTTTTGCGAACCAAAAACTATGCCACAAATAATCGTTTGGATTTTTTCTGTTTTTTCTAATTGTCCTTTTACGATTTCGAGAAGGCGTATCACATCAATCCGCTTGCTTTTTTCGGTTAAATTTACGAAATAGCATTTTTAATCCATCAAAAACAATGCCATATAACAGATAGGATCAGACACCAGAAGGTAAATGACTTCATTATTTTTTTCAATGTAAACCCTCCGTCTAATACAAAAGCCTGCTGTGCGCCTTATCCGCCAAAGCTGTAGCAAGCCTGATCGCTACTTCCGGTTTGGCCTTCTTTTGATTGCCAGCAATTGAAGGAAATCGTCGAACATGGAGGTATCGACCGGCTCGAACATGACCCATTTTCCATCGTGGTAGGTTTTGGCTTCATCATAAACCACTTGGACTTCTTTCGAAAGTTTCTCTCTGACTGCTTCCACTTTTGCTCTCTCATCTTTTCCAAAGATAATCATAAATCCTACGCAATGTTCTCTTGCATACAGCCCGCATAACGTTTTTCCGCCCCTGCGGTATTTGTATTCGTAAGTCCACGCCTTGCCGCCTTTGTTCCAAAGACACTCCATATCGTACTTTTCATCAATGGCAGTACACAATTTCTGCCAGACATCATATAAATCTTGTCCGACTAACGTCGTCATCTCATCTGCGGTAGGTATTTTCTCAAGCATCATAAACGCTCCTTTCTTAACTTATGAAAGCAAAAAGACACATACTCTTTCACTGATATCTCTTTGCTGTGCACGAATCCAACTACAACAAATACAACTTCTGCAACGGTAAGGTAACAATCCTTCAGATCAAAAACAAAAAGGTCTTTTATCTGCAGATAATCTAAGCTGCCTCCCCAAAACAGTTTATCGATCAAACTGCATAAGCAGCCTGCAATTCCACAAATCATGATTACTTTTATCGAAACCCCCGTCTGCTTTCTCTTCGATTTATATAATAAATATCCCGATAAAAAAACAAAGAGAAGAATCAAATTTAATAAAATGGTCACCACTGGATTTGCAAAGATCTCGATATAGTTTCCAGCCCACGATAGCTTCGTGTTTAACTGCGGGCTAAACTTTACTAAATTCTTTAGTATATAAAATTGTTCCTCCATATATGCTAGATGAATCACCATTTTAATTATCTGATCCGCCAACATCAGACATAGGACAGGGATTATTAAGGATTTAAACTTTTGGATATCAACACCTCCTGTTTAACTCGTTCATCATAAGGTATTCTTCTTCATTTTCATCGACGATCTGAAACCCAAGTCGCTGATACATTCTGACCGCATCGTTGGCTTTTTGCACGGAAAGAGAGACGCCGCTCTCACCTTTCTCTTTTAAGAGGGTAAGCATTGATTCCATCAAAGCGGTTCCGATGCCATGTCCCCGATAAGGCTTATAAAGGGCAATCGCAAGGGACGGCGTATCCGCATCAATGTGGCCGTAGTCGTTCATGACCCGAACCCAGACGGCTCCTATCACTTTGCTGTCCACCTCTGCTGCTAAGGCGTAGTCTGCTCGTCTTGTCCCAAAGTGTTCCACATAGACCTGCAGTTCGGGGCTTTCTATGATGGATCTGGGCGGCGCTTCTACCCCCTGCGGAATGTATATCGCTTCATACAGGAAATCACTGAGCAAAGGATATTCTGTTTTTTTCATTTCTCGTATCATATAATCCATGTTACCCTCTGTGAATATACATTCTTGTCATATCAGGTTCCCCATCTCCCTGTACCATGCAAAGGAATTTCCATCCATATCTTTCATAAAAAGAACTGTGATCGGTTATAAGGTATAATGTATCAATGCCGTGCGCTTTCATATCTGCACACACATATTTTAGCAAAGCACCGGCAATCCCGCTGCAGCGCTTATCTTCCTCTGTATAAACAGCACAAACATTTGGGGTAAGGTCTTTTCTGTCGTGAAAATCATTCTCAATGACCCCCAGCCCGCCGATAATTCGCCTGTCATCCATTGCCACATACCACTGAGGAACGGCTTTCCTTTTAGCCAGACATTCCTCCATGCTTTCTGCATATGCTTCTAAAGGTATTCCCCATTTTTCGTGGAACCACTGTGCTGCCTGCTCTTTTATTTCAGGATTGTCCAAAAGGCGTATGATCTCATAGTCGTTCATCGTTTTTTCCATGACATAGTTTGTAAGCATAATCCCCTGTCGTTCCGCTTGCTGTTCTTTGATCACCCTATAGCCTCTTTTTTCAAAAAACGGCCTTGCTGTAATAGACGCATGAGTAATAATATTTTCAGTAACTGCCTGCTCCAATACATCACAAATAGCCGTGGCAATGCCTTTTTGTTGGTGATCCCTATGAACATACAAGCGATCGAGATAGCCACATTTATCTATATCGCCAAAGCCAACTATCACTTTATTCTCAACTGCAACTACAGTGTGATGCGCTTGAAAAGTTTGATTCCA
Organism: Emergencia timonensis; assembly: GCF_900086585.1. Classification (GTDB taxonomy): domain Bacteria; phylum Bacillota; class Clostridia; order Peptostreptococcales; family Anaerovoracaceae; genus Senimuribacter; species Senimuribacter timonensis. The sequence continues at coordinate 1,244,979 of NZ_FLKM01000009.1, read as the reverse complement.
TTTTTTCAAATCCACCTTGCCTGTTGCCCATGCAGCTAATTGTTCTTCTGTATAATCTTTTGCATTCACTGTATGAACTGTATGATAGAACAGCTCTGCCAACTCTGCACAATCCGTCTCTCGGTATTCTCTAATCATCATTTCTCTGTCTTTATATCAAAACCACTCATACTTTTTAACAAACTGCGAAATCAGTAACTTCTTTTCCCTGGCCTGCTGTTGTTCCCAGCTGTTTTCGCCGTATTAAGTATTCTCCCATTCTTATTCTTTGTTGATCGTTTCTCACTTCTCTTTTTTGCTTTAGAGTTATTCTATCAGATTATTTGTCTCCTTGCCATAGATTATCTGAGATAAACGGCAAAATTCACAATATCATTGCTGCATCAAAAAAACTGCAAATCTCTGTCATCAAGACTTACAGCTTAATATCAGTTATTTTTCAGATCACATAATTGGTCAGTTTGCCTATTTGAGGGATTTCAACCGTGACACAGTCGCCCGGTTTCATGAACTTGGGTTCCTTCATGCCCAGGGCAACGCCTGACGGTGTGCCTGTGGCGATGATATCTCCCGGTTCCAACGTCGTGCCAGCAGAAAGGTCTGCAATGATGCCCGGAATGTCATTGAGAAACAGCGCCGTGTTGGAATGCTGCCGTTCTTCTCCGTTCACAGAACTGATGACATCCACCTCGATTGGAAACGGCATTTCATCCCTGGTCACTATGACAGGACCCATAGCGGAAAAGGTATCAAGCCCTTTGCCCCGCGACCACTGCTGATGATCCCGCTGCAGAGTGCGAGCCGAGATATCATTGAAGACAGAGTAACCGAAGATCACATCCTCTGCCTCTTCACGGGTTACATCCTTACACTTCTTGCCGATGATCACGGCAAGTTCCACCTCGTAGTCCAGTTCTTCATCCAAATCCATACGGCTAACGATATCTGCTCCCGGTCCGATGATCTCCACTGCCCGCTTTGAGAAATAGATGGACTTTGGCGGTTTTTGAAAATTTTCATCTCCCAGCCACCGCTTCGTCTCTTCCAGATGTTCTTTGTAATTGACGCCCACGCAGAGGATATCGTGAATCGGTCTGGTAATGGGAGCCAGCAGCTTCACTTGTGCCAGGGGAATGCCCTTATGGTCAGCATCGCCGTCCAGCGTTTCCCTGACCGCATCGAGGTCCGCATTAGAAACACCGTCGATAAACTCTATCATGGTTTTGCTGCTTGTCCCCAGCAGAATCTTTGACAGTTCCAACACCTTCGCCCCATCCTCTGTCAATACGCCAAGGAACGTCTTTTCTCCATATTTATATGTAAGAAATCTCATACTTCTGCTCCTTTCTCGTCATGCATTACCGCTCAAAAGTCACCTTGTAGGCACCCAGCAACTCTTCTGGCGGAATCCCCATGGCTTCAGTGACTGGCTTTGTCCACGAAAATGCACAGTCACAGTATTCTTTACGTGAAGTGATTTTTTCAGATGGGACGAAAGTCGTCTTCTCCTCTTCAATATAGAAACAACCGTCATTGTCGCCTTCGGCCGGACAGCCGCCTTCGATACCCACGCCGGTAAATTCTATGTTCAGAAAATCAGTTCGAAATATCCTTGTCAAACCTTTGGTCTTCCCTTCGGCTCCTGGCGTCGGTTCACCAAAGTGCTTGTCTTCGTCGGCATAGTCGATCTCTGTGCATGGGCTTTCCCATACGTTCAGATTGAGCCAGCCCCTTTTACCTTGAGATGCTGCCGGCGTGTTGTGTTCGATCCTCACATAAGTTCCTTTGCTTTCGTCGTGTATGATTTCTATGTTGATTCGCAGAACAGGACGAAGGGACGAATAACCCTGACCCAGTAATGCTTTGATCTTTTCGTGATCTGCTCTGTATGCCATTACAAACTGTTCTATCTCCATGAAAAACCTCCTTATGCTTCTTATTACAAACTCACTGGTAAATTCTCCTTTATCATACAGTTGGCAATCTATTATCATTCATCCCAGCGCATCTATCTCCTGCTGCAGGGTTTCAAAGAATAGCCCCGCATGGTAGCCGTCGCAAACAGCGTGGATGACGTTGAGGTTTACTGGCAGCAGGATATGTTCTCCTGCTCGTTCATATTTTCCCATAGTTATGACCGGGAAAAACTGCAGACCTCCGCCGACGATCCTGCTGTTGAAGCTTGTAAACGTAGTCCACGGCGCAGCGGAAACGCAGTAGAAATTTTCAGGCTGATCCTTCCGCGCTTTAATGCCTTTTACATCCTTATATTTTTCCATGTCAGAAGTGATGTTTTGATAGAATGTTTCAAAATCTTCGTCATAGTCCGTCCAGCAGTCGGAGAAGGTCTTATCGTCGTCGTGAAAAATCGTATAGTTTGGCACTACATGATCCCAGATGCACAAATTGCCCTCTTTATCCTGAAACATCTTAAAATTGTCAATGCTGTTTACGGTCTTTGACACCAGATAAAGCAGCGACGCATAGAACTTTTTTCCGTTTTGATGACAGTAGTCCAGCAGTTTTTCCACCTTGATGTTGGCAGTCATATTATATTGAACTTTGAGTATTTTTGTGTAATACTCAAAATGCTCTCGGCGAGTCCAGTTCTCCACATCTATTTTTTTCCACGTACTCATTATCTTCCCCTTTCAGATTGATTAGCCGATTCCGCCAAAATTGCCCCTGCAATCAGAGCGATGAGGGCCAGCGGAACAAATATAAATTTTCCCATGATTACAAACCACGGTTCAATGGGTTTGCCTGCACCTTCATTGACCGCTTTTTCGGAATACTCTTTTCCTGCCACGTAGAAGAACATGATGCCCGCCAACATACCGTTAAATACATTTACCAGGTAGATGAACATCAGCCCCGGTCCTGCGGTATCCAGCGCCGCTCTGCCTACTGACATCGCTGGGATGATGGCCAAAGCCGCCAACATAGAAGCAATAGTATCAAATACAGCGATGTTCTTCGCTGATTTCACCACGTTTTCGTTTTCGCCCAGGTAGGAACCATAAATCACTGTTCCGTTGCCCGCGATAGAAAGTGGCAGAACGCCTGTCCAAAGGCGAAGATTCAAAACTCCGGTTTCAGCAGACCCTTTGGGTTCAGTGTAAATATGTATTTGTAGCCGTCTCCTGCGCCTGGCAGGGTGAAGATATAGATTCCCAGCAAAATAAACAGTCCAAATAATGCAGCCATCATCACTTCGTTCACCTTTTCCATAACACCTGCAACGCCAAAGGCCATGATTGCAAGGGTCACGGCTACTGAAACAATCAGCCACAGGTTATTTCCCCATGCGGAGGCAGTGGAACCGATCAAAATGACAAAGAGAAAATATGGCAGTATGTACGCTTTAAATTAAATAAAATATATAGCTGCTTACTATTATACAGATTAAGAAGTGGCTGTGCAATTGTTTTTCTTTACCGTTTAGTTATCAAACCACGTTTCCCCATAATCTTTCTGCCAATCTACAGAGAGTGGCTAATCCTCCACCATATTGCTTATGTTCTCTTTTACACTTCACAGCGAACTAGAACTGCGCGTAAAACAGTTCTTTTGTCCGTTGGTAAAATGCTTTTCCCGCCTCGCGGCTAAACTCCTCCAGCAGCAATTGATATATGGCCTGCAGGTTCGTAATCCCTCGGGTATTTGCTGTAACCCTGCAATACGTTCTCGATCTTTCTCAATTGAAAATCTGCATATGTTTCTCTCTTCACCGCACTTGCAATTGACTGAAAATCCTTGTCCTGGCTCACTAAATACACGATTGCTTCTTCCGCTATTGCTGTAAAACGGCCTGCCCGCACTGCTATGGCAAAATCAACAGCATTTTTCCCCGCAGGGATAGGGAAAAAAGCGAGCAGCCGCCGCAGTCCTTTCCCTCACCTTTTTCTGATTCTGTTGTGCTACATAATAAATGTTCTTTTTTGATCAGTTATATATTAATCAATATAAAAGACTGCGTACTGATGAATCCTTCCCATATCAGTACGCAGTCTCAGCGCCAGTTTCTCTATATTTTCTTTACAATACGCAGAGATTCTCCTGGATTTAAAGTCACTTTAATTGTATATTCCCTTTGCTCTTCTCCGTCATTTACAAGTTGTTCCTCAAAGGTTTCTCTGTCTGCAGAGTATGCGATCGTTACATTTCTTCCAGCTATTTCCTTTTGTCTCATATAACTGAGCACATTCTCTAATTCTTGCAGTTTCAGCGGTTCAACCACATAATGAAATCGCTGATTCTTGTTTGCGGCGCGAAATTTAGATGGTGAACAACCCAGGAATTTTAAGAACACCTTATTATAATAGGTCGTCGATGAAAACCCACTGGTTTCCGCAATATATGATAGTGTCTTATCTGTATCGATCAGTTGAATGACTACATTGATCGTCCGATAGTAATTGATGATTTCGCTGCAGGTTTTCTTCAAGTTAAGAGAAAACTCCCTGGAAAGGTAAGGCGCACTGAGGTATACATTTTGAGCAATATTTCCTAAAGAAAACTTTTTCTCTATATTTTTAAACATATAGATACTGATATCTTTGAATCGTTCTCCGCTCTCGGTTTTATCCGCAAACATATATTCCACTACGTTGAAATTAGGCCAGATAAACTCTAAGATATCTCTTGCCATTTTTTCAATCGTAATCGAGTTTTCTCCTTCTTCCCCTGCTGTCAGCATCGCAAGAAATTTGCGTTTCAGCAGATCAATCTGCTCTTTACTTGCTTTTACTCCAAAAAAGTTCCCTTCATTGCAGTTATAAAGGACGTATTCAAAGTCATCTCGAATGGAATCCACAAAGATTCTTTCAAAATAGAGAAACCATAATCTGCATTCGTCTGCCACAGCCTCTAACTTCACAGGCTCCTTTACATTTATAATCTCAATCTGTCCTTCTGTCAGCATTGTCGTGTTTCCTACTGTAGTAAATTTTAACTCGCCCTCGATGATCATGATAATTGCCAACCCTTGCAGAACATGAAAAGGCGTACTTTTTATGCTTAAACAGCCAAACTTACATATGTCGTAATACTCTTTCACCATCTTCTTGCTCCTTCAAGTATACATCTATCATCAAATAGAACGATTCTATTTTAGCATACTACGATAGAAATTCAAATACAATCAACTTGCCTTCGTCTGCACCAATTTCTACCATGCCAACTCTTTCATGTATGCCTTCAGCAACCGATATCCGTCCGCAGACCGCCTAATATCTGTAAATTCTTCTGGAGAATGGCTAATCCCATCCTTACTCGGCAAAAATATCATATTAGATTTAAAATATCTTGCAAACAACTGAGAGTCATGCCCAGCCCCACTATCGATCAGCATATAGGCATACTTTTCTTCATCGGCAATCTTCTGCATGATGGCGATTCCCTCATCGTCCATTCTGATCGGATCATCCTTTACCAAATATTCAATTCCAATTTTAATTTTCTCCCCATTGGCCGCTTTCAGATAAGCGATCAGTGCTTCCGCCTCTTCCAACAGCGATTGGTCAACAGACCTGATATCAAAGGTGATTTTCATAGCGCCTGGAATGACATTTGCTTCCCCCGGTTCCAAGCTCATGCTGCCAAAGGTGCAGACAACGCGATCCTCCTTTGCGTCTGCCCACTTTGACATTTTGGATATCAACTCTGCCGCAACCGGTACGGGATCGTTCCTAATGCTCATGGGGGTCGTTCCTGCATGATTCTGATGACCCTCAAAATAGAGATATCCCTGATGTACTCCGACAATGGATGTTACGATACCCAGGTCCTTTTTTTGATATTCGAGAACATTTCCCTGTTCAATATGCAATTCTACCGTCCTTAGGATGTCGCTTCTTTTTTGGGGCAAAACCCCTTCTTTATAATAGCCTGCTCCTTCCATTGCCTCCTTCACAGTTATTCCATCATCATCCTTCTCATTCAAATCCTTTTCGCTCAACTCTCCGGTAATCCCTGAGCTTCCGATAAATCCTGTAGGAAATCTGGAAGCCTCCTCTTCACAGAACGCGGCGACTTCTACGGTTTTCTCCGGCCGTCCATATTTTTGGTACAGCGCACTGATACCTTCTATCGCCGTAATGACGCCCAGCGCTCCATCATATTTTCCGCCATTTTTTACGGTATCTCTGTGGGAGCCGGTCAAAATCACTTCCTCTTTCTTTCCTGCTATCCTGCCGAAAAGATTCCCCACTTCATCAAAATAAGTACAAAACCCTTTCTCTTCCATCCACGCTTTCAGAAGCTCCGTCCCTTTTTGATCTTCGGGCGTATATGACGCCCTCCAACTGATTCCATCCTTCTCTGCTGTCTTCGAAAGTTCCTCAATCGCATTCTCTATCCAGGTGAGTTCTTTTTCTATATCCATCTTCTATTCATCTCCTCTCATTCTGGAAGCGGCGTGAGGTATCTGCCGCTTCCAGGTCTGGCAAGGACGTCCTCTCCGTCATATACTTCTCTGCCGTTTGCTATGGTCTTTTCCACCTTTCCTCTCAGCGTCATGCCGTCATACGGCGTCCACTTTATCATCTGCTTTAAATCTTCTTTTCGAATGATCCACTCCTTATCCGGATTCAAAATCGCGAAGTCCGCATCTGCTCCAACAGCAATCAAGCCTTTTTGCGGATAAAGCCTGTACCTCTTCGCCGCATTACTGCTGGACAGTTCTACAAATTTCTCTAAAGGCAGGCCTCTTTTGACTACCCCTTCAGAGAAAAGAAGCTGGTAAGTATGCTGAATTCCCGCTATGCCAGCCGGCGTGCCAAAAGGATTTCCTCCACCTGCCATCTTTTCTTCAATAGTATAGGTGGAATGATCGCTGCATACCCAGTCTATCTTCCCATCGAATAAACGGTTCCAGAGGTTTTCCACATCTTCCGCTTCTCGAACCGGCGGATTGCAGATGGAAAACTCCCGCCAACTGTCCAAGGTACTGCGATCGAACAACAGATATTGCGGACAAGTTTCTACAGAGACGTTTACTCCCTCTCGTTTGTTTTGTTCCACGACATCGACTGCCTCAGCCAGAGAACAATGGGCAATATTGATTTTGCATCCCGTAACTTTTGCAAAGAGACACATCCTTGAAACCGCCTCAATCTCCGCTATCGCCGGTCTTCCATCAGGATAATCGCTAAATTTTGTTTTCCCCAGTTCCTGCATCCTTGCAGTAGACTTCTCAACAATATCGTTATTCTCGCAATGAATCGCCAACACGATATCTTTATCACTGAGAAAGCGCATCTTATCCAATACCTGATTATCACTGAGCATCGGTATTTCTGAGGAATACGGCAGAAATGTCTTAAATGCAGCGGCGCCGCTATCAATAATTTTTTTCATCGACCTTTCATTGTCAGGTGCACATGCCCCAAACAACGCAAAATCTACAACAACCTTGCTCTCACCAATTTTTCTTTTGCTGACAAAGGCATCTTCTGTTGCAGGAAGAGGTGCTGTGAGCGGATGCTCCAAAACAGTCGTGACGCCTCCTGCTGCGGCTGCACATGTCCCCGTGTAAAAATCCTCGCTGTTGGTCAATCCCGGATCGTTCAAATGCACATGGGGATCGATGAATCCAGGCAGCACATAATCTCCGTCCACTGTTAAAACTTTTTCCGCATCCGCCTTTTCAAGATCCTTTCCAATCTGTGCAATCACTCCATCTTTTACATAAATGTCTGCCTCCTGCAATCTGCCTTCTGTAAAGACCTGCCCACCTTTCAATAATAAATCATATTTCATATCAAAATTCTCTCTTTCTATCATATTTCAACTCATTGGTTAATTCCCGAGTCCTCTTCTCAATATCGCTATGCAAATACAAAATGCGCAGCCAACACGATAATTGGAATCGCAATGATCGTCCTTTCCAGGAAAATGATCAATAAATTTTTTACATTCAGTCCCGCATCTGTCTGCATTGCCAGCACGCCTACTTCTGTCATAAATATGATCTGTACCAAAGACAATACCGCAATCATCCATCTTGTAGCTATCGATGGGATATTGATTGCAAGCAACGCCGGAATAAACATGTCGATGAACCCAACGATGGCAGCCGGAGCCGCTTCAAAAGCGTTTTCGACACCAAGAACGTCCATAAAGAAGCCAAATGGATAGGAAACCCATTCGAAAATCGGTGTATACTCCACCAAACTGCATGCCAGAATTCCCCATGCGAAGACAATCGGGAATGTCGCAAGATAGATACCGATCAGCAGCTTTGTTCCATCTACAATGATTTTTTTAATAGAAAAATAGCATAAAAATCTAGTTATCCGCATAAAAACTGGACTTATCACACTTTATCAAGGTCAAAACCACTCAATTTACTACTAATTTACTACTTATGAATGAGCTTTGATACGACGATTTATCCTTGAAAAGTGAAGATATAAAGATACTTCCAATAAAATTTGAATATTTAATAGGTAGACACTTCAAAAAATGAGGTGTCTATTTTTTTACCCGATTTTGAAAGGAAGTGAACTTATGAAAACAAAAAATCAAGAATCAAAAGGTCGTTCCCCACTCTTTAAGACCATCAAACATTCATTCAGCCAATAAAAAAGAAAGGATAGGTAAAAATATGGAACTTAAATTTGTGATTCCCAACATGGAAAAAACATTCGGCAATTTAGAATTTGCTGGCGAGGATAAAGTCGTTCAGCGAAGAATCAACGGACGGCTAACTGTCTTATCAAGAAGCTATAATCTCTATTCTGATGTTCAAAGAGCAGATGATATTGTGGTGGTGCTTCCTGCTGAAGCTGGCGAAAAACATTTCGGCTTTGAGGAACGTGTGAAGTTAGTCAATCCACGTATTACCGCAGAGGGCTACAAAATCGGCACTCGTGGTTTTACAAATTACCTTTTACATGCTGACGACATGATAAAAGAATAAAGAAAGAGAGGAAAAATGATGAGATTAGCAAATGGCATTGTATTAGATAAAGACACGACTTTTGGAGAATTGAAATTCTCTGCTCTACGTCGTGAAGTGAGAATCCAAAATGAAGACGGGTCGGTTTCAGATGAAATCAAGGAACGTACCTATGACTTAAAATCCAAAGGACAAGGACGCATGATTCAAGTAAGTATTCCTGCCAGCGTGCCTTTGAAAGAGTTTGATTATAACGCACGGGTGGAACTTATCAATCCCATTGCGGACACCGTTGCTACTGCCACCTATCAAGGAGCAGATGTTGACTGGTATATCAAGGCAGACGATATTGTGCTGACAAAGGATTCTAGTTCATTCAAAGCTCAACCACAAGCAAAGAAAGAACCGACACAAGACAAATAGTCGCTAGGTAGAAAGGAGACTTTTTCGCATGAAACAGCGTGGTAAAAGGATTCGCCCATCTGGTAAAGATTTAGTCTTTCATTTTACGATAGCGTCACTCCTGCCTGTTTTCCTGCTGGTTGTCGGACTGTTTCATGTGAAGACAATCCAGCAGATCAACTGGCAGGATTTTAACCTATCACAAGCAGATAAGATTGACATTCCCTATTTAATTATCAGTTTCAGTGTCGCAATTCTTATCTGCTTGCTGGTAGCGTTTGTATTCAAACGGGTTCGCTATGATACGGTTAAACAACTTTACCACCGTCAAAAACTGGCAAAGATGATACTTGAAAACAAGTGGTATGAATCTGAACAGGTCAAAACAGAGGGTTTCTTTAAAGATAGTGCTGGTCGTACAAAGGAAAAGATAACCTACTTCCCTAAAATGTATTATCGACTTAAAAATGGCTTGATACAGATACGGGTGGAAATCACGCTGGGAAAATATCAAGACCAACTCTTACACTTGGAAAAGAAATTAGAGAGTGGCTTGTACTGTGAGCTGACGGATAAAGAGTTAAAGGATTCCTATGTGGAATATACTTTGCTCTATGACACCATAGCCAGTCGTATTTCTATTGATGAAGTAGAAGCTAAAGATGGTAAACTTCGCTTAATGAAAAACGTATGGTGGGAATATGATAAGCTCCCTCATATGTTGATTGCTGGTGGTACAGGTGGCGGTAAAACTTACTTTATACTGACACTGATTGAAGCCTTGCTTCATACAGATTCAAAACTGTATATTCTTGACCCGAAAAATGCTGATCTTGCGGACTTAGGTTCTGTGATGGCAAATGTCTACTATAGAAAAGAAGACTTGCTTTCTTGCATTGAAACATTCTATGAAGAAATGATGAAACGTAGTGAGGAAATGAAGCAGATGAAGAACTATAAGACTGGCAAAAATTATGCTTACTTAGGTCTCCCGGCACACTTCTTAATCTTTGATGAATACGTCGCTTTCATGGAAATGCTGGGAACAAAAGAAAACACCGCAGTTATGAATAAGCTGAAACAGATTGTCATGTTAGGTCGTCAAGCTGGCTTCTTTCTAATACTGGCTTGTCAACGTCCAGACGCAAAATATTTAGGCGACGGAATCCGTGATCAGTTTAATTTCAGAGTGGCTTTAGGTCGTATGTCTGAAATGGGCTATGGCATGATGTTTGGCAGTGACGTACAAAAGGATTTCTTCTTAAAGCGAATCAAAGGTCGTGGCTATGTTGATGTAGGAACAAGTGTCATATCAGAGTTTTATACTCCCCTTGTACCAAAAGGATATGATTTCTTGGAGGAAATTAAAAAGTTATCCAACAGCAGACAGTCCACGCAGGCGACGTGCGAAGCGGAAGTCGCAGGTGTGGACTGATCTTGCTGGCTGGTGTGGCAATAGCCACGCCAGCACTTAACCCCCCGTATCTAACAGGGGGGTACAAATCGACAGGAAACAGTCAAAAAAACATTAGAAAATCCTTTGGTTACAAGGGATTTACAAAATTTCAGCGTATGTCAAATGGGCTTTAAAAGTTGACATACGCCTTTTTGATTGGAGGGATTTTTACTGAATGAACAAACTTGGTTACAGCATTTAAAAGAAAAACGCTTGGCTTATGGACTATCTCAAAACCGTTTAGCTGTTGCGACTGGTATTACAAGGCAGTATCTAAGCGATATTGAAACAGGAAAAGTCAAGCCATCAGAGGATTTACAGCAGTCCCTTTGGGAAGCTCTGGAACGCTTCAATCCCGACGCTCCCCTTGAAATGCTGTTTGATTATGTAAGAATTCGCTTTCCGACAACAGACGTACAGCAGGTGGTCGAAAACATCTTACAACTGAAACTGTCCTATTTTCTTCATGAGGACTATGGTTTCTATTCTTATTCAGAGCATTATGCTTTAGGCGACATATTCGTCCTTTGCTCCCATGAACTGGACAAAGGAGTTCTGGTGGAATTGAAAGGTCGTGGGTGCAGACAATTTGAAAGCTATCTTCTGGCACAACAAAGAAGCTGGTATGAGTTCTTTATGGACGTTTTGGTGGCTGGCGGTGTGATGAAACGCCTTGACCTTGCCATTAACGATAAGACAGGGATTTTAAATATCCCTGTACTCACTGAAAAGTGCCAACAGGAAGAATGTATCTCCGTCTTCCGCAGTTTTAAAAGCTATCGCAGTGGCGAACTGGTACGCAAAGAGGAAAAGGAATGTATGGGAAACACCCTCTATATCGGTTCATTACAAAGTGAAGTTTATTTCTGTATCTATGAAAAGGACTACGAGCAGTACAAGAAAAATGATATTCCCATTGAAGACGCAGAAGTAAAAAACCGTTTTGAGATTCGATTGAAAAATGAGCGTGCCTATTATGCAGTCCGTGATTTACTCGTCTATGACAATCCAGAGCATACCGCCTTTAAAATTATCAATCGGTATATCCGTTTTGTAGATAAAGACGATTCCAAACCTCGTTCTGATTGGAAACTGAATGAAGAATGGGCTTGGTTTATTGGGAACAATCGTGAACGATTAAAACTAACCACAAAACCAGAGCCTTACTCCTTCCAAAGGACGCTGAACTGGCTATCTCATCAAGTTGCCCCGACCTTAAAGGTTGCGATTAAACTTGATGAAATCAACCAGACGCAGGTTGTAAAAGACATTCTCGACCATGCGAAACTGACAGACCGACACAAGCAGATTTTGAAGCAACAGTCAGTAAAAGAACAGGACGTGATAACAACAAAAAAATAACTCAAATACAAATTCATTGAATATAGAGAGGAGAACATTTTTATGAATTTTGGACAAAACCTTTATAACTGGTTTCTATCAAACGCTCAATCACTGGTGCTTTTAGCAATCGTTGTGATTGGCTTGTATCTTGGCTTCAAGCGTGAGTTTAGCAAACTGATTGGCTTTTTAATTATTGCGATTATTGCGGTTGGCTTAGTCTTCAACGCTGCTGGAGTAAAAGACATTTTACTAGAGCTATTCAATCGCATTATTGGTGCTTAAATAAAACCGTTCTTTTGTGGAATATAAGTGGTTTTCTTATGTTCCGCAAAGGAATGGTACACCAAACGAAGTGCGGTAGGGATTTTTGAATCTCTACAAAGAAAGGACGTGAATATATGGACGATATGCAAGTCTATATTGCGAATTTAGGCAAATACAATGAGGGCGAATTGGTCGGTGCGTGGTTTACCTTTCCCATTGACTTTGAGGAAGTCAAAGAGAAAATCGGCTTGAATGATGAATATGAGGAATACGCCATTCATGACTACGAGTTACCCTTTACGGTTGACGAATACACTTCCATTGGCGAACTCAATCGACTATGGGAAATGGTATCGGAATTACCCGAAGAATTACAATCGGAGCTATCTGCTCTGCTCACTCATTTTTCAAGCATTGAAGAACTAAGCGAACATCAAGAGGATATTATCATTCATTCCGATTGTGATGATATGTATGACGTGGCACGCTACTACATTGAAGAAACGGGTGCTTTAGGCGAAGTACCAGCTAGTCTTCAAAACTATATTGATTATCAAGCCTATGGTCGGGATTTAGACCTTTCAGGAACGTTTATCTCAACCAATCATGGGATTTTTGAAATCGTCTATTAAATCTGTCGGTACATTACTACTGGCAGATTTTCTATTTTACGGGGTGGCTCAATCAGCTACCCCTATTTTTTATGAAAGGATTGATTACATGAAGAAAATACGAAGCTATACCAGTATCTGGTCTGTGGAAAAGGTACTGTATTCTATCAATGATTTTAGACTTCCGTTTCCCATAACCTTTACGCAAATGACATGGTTTGTCGTGTCACTCTTTGCAGTGATGATACTTGGCAACTTGCCCCCTCTTTCCATGATAGAGGGAGCATTTCTCAAATACTTTGGGATTCCTGTGGCTTTCACATGGTTTATGTCTACAAAAACTTTTGATGGTAAAAAGCCTTATGGATTTTTGAAGTCTGTCATTGCTTATGCACTGCGACCAAAGCTGACCTATGCAGGAAAAAAAGTAACGCTTGGCAGAAACCAGCCACAAGAAGCCATTACAGCAGTTAGGAGTGAATTTTATGGCATATCCAATTAAATACATTGAAAACAATCTCGTCTGGAATAAAGACGGGGAATGTTATGCTTACTATGAGCTTGTTCCTTACAATTACTCATTTCTAAGTCCAGAACAGAAAATACAAGTGCATGATTCTTTCAGACAGCTTATCGCACAAAATCGTGATGGCAAAATTCATGCTTTACAAATCAGTACAGAATCCAGCATACGTTCTGCACAAGAGCGTTCCAAAAATGAAGTCACTGGCAAGCTCAAAGCGGTTGCCTATGACAAAATCGACCAACAGACAGACGCTTTAATATCCATGATTGGCGAAAATCAAGTGAACTACCGTTTCTTTATCGGCTTTAAGTTGCTTCTCAACGATCAGGAGTTTTCTATGAAAAGTCTTACCGTTGAAGCAAAAAATGCTTTGTCTGATTTTGTCTATGATGTGAACCATAAGCTGATGGGCGATTTTGTTAGTATGAGTAATGATGAAATCCTGCGTTTTCAGAAGATGGAAAAGCTCTTAGAAAATAAAATCTCTCGTCGTTTCAAAATCCGCAGGTTAGATAAGGACGACTTCGGCTATCTGATTGAACACCTTTACGGACAGACAGGCACTGCCTATGAAGAGTATGAGTACCATCTATCAAAGAAAAAGCTGGATAATGAAACGCTGATTAAATACTATGACTTGATTAAGCCTACTCGCTGTTTGGTGGAAGAAAAACAGCGATATTTGAAAATCCAGCAGGAAGATGAAACCGTCTATGTAGCTTACTTTACCATTAACAGCATTGTCGGAGAACTGGACTTCCCGTCCTCTGAAATCTTCTACTACCAGCAACAGCAATTTACATTCCCGATTGATACGTCAATGAATGTGGAAATTGTAGCGAATCGTAAAGCCCTATCTACTGTCCGCAATAAAAAGAAAGAACTGAAAGACTTGGATAACCACGCTTGGCAAAGTGATAATGAAACCAGCTCCAATGTGGCGGAAGCTCTGGAAAGTGTGAATGAGCTGGAAACCAATTTAGACCAAAGCAAGGAATCTATGTACAAGCTGTCTTATGTGGTAAGGGTATCAGCAAATGATCTTGACGAACTCAAACGTCGTTGTAATGAAGTGAAAGATTTTTATGACGATTTAAGCGTAAAACTGGTACGACCATTTGGGGATATGCTCGGCTTACATGAAGAATTTTTACCTGCCAGCAAGCGTTATATGAATGATTATATTCAATACGTGACCTCTGATTTCCTCGCTGGTTTAGGTTTTGGTGCTACTCAAATGCTGGGGGAAAATGAGGGGATTTATGTTGGCTACAGCTTAGATACTGGACGCAATGTCTATCTGAAACCTGCTCTTGCCAGTCAAGGGGTTAAGGGTTCAGTAACCAATGCGTTAGCGTCGGCTTTTGTTGGTTCGCTGGGTGGTGGTAAATCCTTTGCGAATAACCTTATCGTCTATTATGCGGTGCTTTATGGGGCACAAGCAGTGATTGTAGACCCAAAAGCAGAACGTGGCAGATGGAAAGAAACCTTGCCAGAGATTTCCCATGAAATCAATATCGTCACTCTGACTTCTGATGAGAAAAACAAAGGCTTACTTGACCCTTATGTGATTATGAAAAATCCCAAAGATTCTGAATCACTGGCTATTGATATTCTGACATTCCTTACGGGGATTTCCTCTCGTGATGGGGAACGCTTCCCAATCCTTAGAAAAGCCATTCGTGCAGTAACCAATAGTGAAGTACGAGGGTTGATGAAAGTGATTGAGGAATTACGGGTTGAGAATACGCCACTAAGTACCAGTATAGCCGACCATATCGAAAGTTTTACAGACTATGACTTTGCACATTTATTATTCAGTAATGGTTATGTGGAGCAGTCTATCAGCTTAGAAAAACAACTGAACATTATACAGGTTGCGGACTTGGTACTTCCCGACAAGGAAACTTCCTTTGAGGAATATACCACTATGGAGCTTTTATCCGTTGCTATGCTGATTGTCATTAGTACCTTTGCTTTAGACTTTATCCATACAGACCGAAGCATTTTCAAGATTGTAGATTTAGACGAAGCATGGAGCTTTTTACAGGTAGCACAAGGAAAAACACTATCTATGAAGCTGGTTCGGGCTGGTCGTGCTATGAACGCTGGGGTATATTTCGTGACCCAAAATACAGACGACCTCTTAGATGAAAAACTGAAAAATAACCTCGGCTTAAAATTTGCATTTCGTTCCACTGACCTTAACGAGATTAAAAAGACCTTAGCCTTTTTTGGTGTAGACCCAGAGGACGAAAACAATCAGAAGCGATTGCGTGATTTGGAAAACGGGCAATGCCTTATCAGTGATTTATATGGTCGTGTCGGTGTGATACAGTTCCACCCTGTATTTGAAGAACTGCTCCATGCCTTTGATACCAGACCACCTGTGCGAAAAGAGGTGTAAATGTGAAACCATCAATAGTAAACAGAATAAAATCAAACTGGACGCTGAAACGTCTAGGTAAAGTGGCAATGACAGTGGCTTTCACACTTGTGATTGCCATTTTTCTTTTAGCCATGCTGGGAACGGTGGTTCAAGCTGCGGGCTTGGTAGATGATACGGTCAATGTGGCAAATGAATACAGCCGATACCCACTTGAAAACTATCAACTGGATTTTTATGTGGATAATAGCTGGGGCTGGCTTCCGTGGAACTGGTCGGACGGGATTGGAAAACAGGTCATGTATGGACTATATGCCATTACCAATTTTATTTGGACAATCAGTTTGTATGTTTCCAATGCGACAGGTTACTTAGTACAGGAAGCCTATTCCTTAGACTTCATTTCCGCTACAGCAGATTCCATTGGTAAGAATATGCAGACCTTAGCTGGTGTGAGTGCAAACGGATTTTCAACAGAGGGTTTCTATGTTGGATTCCTCTTACTCTTGATTTTGGTTCTTGGGGTTTATGTTGCCTATACGGGACTGATAAAGAGAGAAACCACAAAGGCAATTCATGCCATTATGAATTTTGTGCTGGTGTTTATCCTATCGGCTTCCTTTATTGCCTACGCTCCCGACTACATTAAAAAAATCAATGACTTTTCATCAGACATCAGTAATGCCAGTTTATCACTTGGCACGAAGATTGTCATGCCCCATTCCGATAGTCAAGGCAAGGACAGCGTGGACTTAATCAGAGATAGCCTGTTTTCCATACAGGTTCAGCAACCGTGGCTACTGCTTCAATACAACAGTTCAGACATTGAAAGTATCGGTATTGACCGTGTGGAAAGCCTGCTCTCCACCAGCCCAGATTCCAACAATGGCGAAGACAGAGAAAAAATTGTTGCGGAAGAAATTGAAGACAGAAGCAATACCAATCTAACCATTACAAAGACCATTAACCGTTTAGGTACAGTCTTCTTCCTATTTGTCTTCAATATTGGGATTTCCATATTTGTATTCCTATTAACAGGAATCATGATTTTCTCGCAGGTACTTTTTATCATCTATGCTATGTTTCTGCCTGTGAGCTTTATTTTAAGCATGATTCCATCATTTGATGGTATGTCAAAACGAGCCATAACAAAGCTCTTTAATACCATTTTGACACGAGCTGGAATCACATTGATTATTACGACAGCATTTAGTATTTCAACCATGCTCTATACCTTATCGGCTGGTTATCCGTTCTTTTTGATTGCTTTTCTACAGATTGTGACCTTTGCAGGAATCTACTTCAAGCTGGGCGATTTAATGAGTATGTTTTCTCTACAGAGTAACGATTCTCAAAGTGTGGGAAGTCGTGTGATGAGAAAACCTCGTATGCTTATGCACGCTCACATGCACCGTCTACAGCGGAAACTTGGACGTTCCATGACTACTCTAGGGGCTGGGTCTGCCATTGTTACAGGTAAAAAAGGACAGTCGGGTTCGGGGAGTTCTGCAAGGACACAAGCAGATCACTCCCGACCAGACGGAAAGGAAAAATCAACACTTGGAAAACGTATCGGTCAAACCATCGGTACAGTAGCTGATACCAAAGACAGAATGGTAGACACTGCTAGTGGTTTGAAAGAACAGGTTAAAGATTTGCCGACCAATGCAAGATATGCAGTATATCAAGGAAAATCCAAAGTAAAAGAGAATGTCCGTGATTTAACCAGTAGTATTTCTCAAACCAAAGCGGACAGAGCCAGTGGACGCAAGGAACAGCAGGAACAAAGGCGAAAAACCATTGCGAAGCGTCGCTCTGAAATGGAACAGGTCAAACAGAAAAAACAGCCTGCTTCTTCTGTTCATGAAAGACCGACTACAAGACAAGAACAATATCATGATGAACAGACCTCAAAACAGTCTAATATTCAGACTTCATATAAGGAATCTCAACAAGCCAAACAAGAGCGTCCAGCAGTTAAGTCCGATTTTTCAAGTCCAAAAGTGGAACGCCAAGGCAATACCGTTCAAGAAAAAACCGTTCAAAAGCCAGCAACTTCAACCACTACAGCAGATAGAACTTCACAACGTCCAATCACAAAAGAACGTCCGTCTACTGTTCAAAGAGTACCACTACAAAATACAAGAAGTAGACCACCAATCAAAACCGCCACCATTAAGAAAGTCGGTAAGAAACCATGAAGTTGAAAACTTTAGTGATTGGTGGTTCTGGATTATTCTTGATGGTCTTCTCACTGCTTCTGTTTGTTGCCATTTTATTTTCAGATGAACAGGACAGCGGAATTTCCAATATTCATTATGGAGGTGTGAATGTTTCCGCAGAAGTGCTGGCTCATAAGCCTATGGTAGAAAAATATGCCAAAGAATATGGCGTTGAAGAATATGTCAACATACTTCTTGCGATTATACAGGTGGAATCGGGCGGTACTGCGGAAGATGTTATGCAGTCCTCGGAATCCCTCGGTCTTCCACCTAATTCATTGAGTACAGAAGAATCCATTAAGCAAGGTGTGAAGTATTTCAGTGAATTATTAGCCAGTAGCGAAAGGCTCAGTGTAGATTTAGAATCGGTTATCCAGTCCTACAATTATGGTGGTGGTTTCTTAGGGTATGTGGCTAATCGTGGAAATAAATATACCTTTGAACTGGCTCAAAGTTTCTCAAAAGAGTATTCAGGTGGCGAAAAAGTGTCTTACCCCAATCCCATAGCCATACCTATCAATGGGGGCTGGCGATACAACTATGGCAATATGTTTTATGTGCAACTGGTAACGCAGTATCTTGTCACAACAGAGTTTGATGATGATACGGTACAAGCCATCATGGACGAAGCACTGAAATATGAGGGCTGGCGATACGTTTACGGTGGAGCTTCCCCGACTACTTCTTTTGATTGTAGCGGACTGACACAATGGACGTATGGAAAAGCTGGAATTAACTTACCACGAACCGCACAACAGCAATATGATGTGACCCAGCATATCCCACTATCGGAAGCACAAGCTGGCGATTTGGTTTTCTTTCATTCTACCTATAACGCTGGCTCTTATATTACTCATGTTGGGATATACCTTGGCAATAACCGTATGTTTCATGCAGGCGACCCAATCGGTTATGCCGACTTAACAAGCCCCTACTGGCAACAGCATTTAGTGGGAGCAGGACGAATCAAACAATGAGAAAGGAAGATTTAATGATGAAATTTAGAAAAAATCAGAATAAAGAAAAACAGATACCAAAGGAAAAGAAACCTCGTGTCTATAAGGTCAATCCTCATAAAAAGGTTGTGATTGCCTTGTGGGTACTTTTAGGGCTTAGTTTCAGCTTTGCGATATTCAAGCACTTTACAGCTATAGATACTCATACTATTCACGAAACAACTATCATAGAAAAGGAATACGTTGATACTCATCATGTAGAAAATTTTGTAGAGAACTTTGCGAAAGTCTACTATTCATGGGAGCAATCCGATAAGTCCATTGATAATCGAATGGAAAGTCTAAAAGGCTATCTGACAGATGAACTTCAAGCTCTCAATGTTGATACAGTACGCAAAGATATTCCTGTATCGTCTTCTGTAAGAGGATTTCAGATATGGACGGTAGAGCCAACTGGCGACAATGAGTTTAATGTAACCTACAGTGTAGACCAGCTCATTACAGAGGGAGAAAATACAAAGACCGTCCACTCTGCTTATATAGTGAGTGTCTATGTAGATGGTTCTGGAAATATGGTACTGGTTAAGAATCCGACCATTACCAACATACCTAAGAAATCAAGTTATAAACCAAAAGCCATTGAAAGTGAGGGGACGGTTGATTCCATTACAACCAATGAAATCAATGAGTTTTTAACGACGTTCTTCAAGCTCTATCCTACAGCGACAGCCAGTGAACTTTCCTACTATGTGAATGACGGGATATTAAAACCAATCGGAAAAGAGTACATCTTTCAAGAACTGGTAAATCCTATTCACAATCGTAAGGATAATCAAGTCACGGTATCGCTGACAGTGGAGTATATCGACCAGCAGACCAAAGCAACGCAGGTATCTCAATTTGATTTGGTACTTGAAAAGAACGGGAGTAATTGGAAGATTATAGAATAACAAATATTGGTACATTATTACAGCTATTTTGTAATCACGTACTCTCTTTGATAAAAAATTGGAGATTCCTTTACAAATATGCTCTTACGTGCTATTATTTAAGTATCTATTTAAAAGGAGTTAATAAATATGCGGCAAGGTATTCTTAAATAAACTGTCAATTTGATAGTGGGAACAAATAATTGGATGTCCTTTTTTAGGAGGGCTTAGTTTTTTGTACCCAGTTTAAGAATACCTTTATCATGTGATTCTAAAGTATCCGGAGAATATCTGTATGCTTTGTATGCCTATGGTTATGCATAAAAATCCCAGTGATAAGAGTATTTATCACTGGGATTTTTATGCCCTTTTGGGCTTTTGAATGGAGGAAAATCACATGAAAATTATTAATATTGGAGTTTTAGCTCATGTTGATGCGGGAAAAACTACCTTAACAGAAAGCTTATTATATAACAGTGGAGCGATTACAGAATTAGGAAGCGTGGACAGAGGTACAACGAAAACGGATAATACGCTTTTAGAACGTCAGAGAGGAATTACAATTCAGACGGCGATAACCTCTTTTCAGTGGAAAAATACTAAGATGAACATCATAGACACGCCAGGACATATGGATTTTTTAGCAGAAGTATATCGTTCATTATCAGTATTAGATGGGGCAATTCTACTGATTTCTGCAAAAGATGGCGTACAAGCACAAACTCGTATATTGTTTCATGCACTTAGGAAAATAGGTATTCCCACAATCTTTTTTATCAATAAGATTGACCAAAATGGAATTGATTTATCAACGGTTTATCAGGATATTAAAGAGAAACTTTCTGCGGAAATTGTAATCAAACAGAAGGTAGAACTGCATCCTAATATGCGTGTAATGAACTTTACCGAATCTGAACAATGGGATATGGTAATAGAAGGAAATGATTACCTTTTGGAGAAATATACGTCTGGGAAATTATTGGAAGCATTAGAACTCGAACAAGAGGAAAGCATAAGATTTCATAATTGTTCCCTGTTCCCTGTTTATCACGGAAGTGCAAAAAACAATATAGGGATTGATAACCTTATAGAAGTGATTACGAATAAATTTTATTCATCAACACATCGAGGTCAGTCTGAACTTTGCGGAAAAGTTTTCAAAATTGAGTATTCGGAAAAAAGACAGCGTCTTGCATATATACGTCTTTATAGTGGCGTACTGCATTTGCGAGATTCGGTTAGAATATCGGAAAAGGAAAAAATAAAAATTACAGAAATGTATACTTCAATAAATGGTGAATTATGTAAAATCGATAAGGCTTATTCCGGGGAAATTGTTATTTTGCAGAATGAGTTTTTGAAGTTAAATAGTGTTCTTGGAGATACAAAGCTATTGCCACAGAGAGAGAGAATTGAAAATCCCCTCCCTCTGCTGCAAACGACTGTTGAACCGAGCAAACCTCAACAAAGGGAAATGTTACTTGATGCACTTTTAGAAATCTCCGACAGTGACCCGCTTCTGCGATATTATGTGGATTCTGCGACACATGAAATCATACTTTCTTTCTTAGGGAAAGTACAAATGGAAGTGACTTGTGCTCTGCTGCAAGAAAAGTATCATGTGGAGATAGAAATAAAAGAGCCTACAGTCATTTATATGGAAAGACCGTTAAAAAAAGCAGAGTATACCATTCACATCGAAGTTCCACCGAATCCTTTCTGGGCTTCCATTGGTCTATCTGTAGCACAGCTTCCATTAGGGAGCGGAGTACAGTATGAGAGCTCGGTTTCTCTTGGATACTTAAATCAATCGTTTCAAAATGCAGTTATGGAGGGGATACGCTATGGCTGTGAACAAGGATTGTATGGTTGGAATGTGACGGACTGTAAAATCTGTTTTAAGTATGGCTTATACTATAGCCCTGTTAGTACCCCAGCAGATTTTCGGATGCTTGCTCCTATTGTATTGGAACAAGTCTTAAAAAAAGCTGGAACAGAATTGTTAGAGCCATATCTTAGTTTTAAAATTTATGCGCCACAGGAATATCTTTCACGAGCATACAACGATGCTCCTAAATATTGTGCGAACATCGTAGACACTCAATTGAAAAATAATGAGGTCATTCTTAGTGGAGAAATCCCTGCTCGGTGTATTCAAGAATATCGTAGTGATTTAACTTTCTTTACAAATGGACGTAGTGTTTGTTTAACAGAGTTAAAAGGGTACCATGTTACTACCGGTGAACCTGTTTGCCAGCCCCGTCGTCCAAATAGTCGGATAGATAAAGTACGATATATGTTCAATAAAATAACTTAGTGTATTTTATGTTGTTATATAAATATGGTTTCTTGTTAAATAAGATGAAATATTTTTTAATAAAGATTTGAATTAAAGTGTAAAGGAGGAGATAGTTATTATAAACTACAAGTGGATATTGTGTCCTGTATGTGGAAATAAAACACGATTAAAGATAAGGGAAGATACTGAATTAAAAAAATTCCCCCTCTATTGTCCGAAATGCAGACAAGAAAATTTAATTGAAATAAAGCAGTTCAAAGTAACTGTGATTACAGAGCCAGACGCAAAGACGCAGAGCCGATAAAATGAGATTAATACAATCTCATTTTATCGGCTCTTTCCGTTATGTATGGATTCTTTTAATTAGTCTTCGATGTTTCTTGCTTCGTTGATACCGCTGGCTAAAGATTCCATTAAGGATAGTTCTTTGTCTGTAAAGCTATCCATGTATTTCTCTATCTGTAATCGTCGGGTGCTTTTTACCAAGTTATTAGCAGGTAAGAAAAATTCATCAACGGAAACATGAAGTAACGATACAAGGTCATAAAGAACTTGTATGCTGGGGTGTTGCCCTTTATTTTCAATATTAGTTAAGTACCGTGGGTCAATTTCAATCAATGCTCCCACTTGTTCACGAGTTAAACCTCGTTTCAATCGAGCTTCTTTAATGGCTAAACCAAAGGCTCTAAAATCATATTTATCTTCTTTTTTACGCATAGTAGACCACCTCTATACATTTTATTGTTCCTACTGAATTAAAAACAGGTATAGAAAAACGTGTTATATGGTTTATAGGTTTATATTTAATAAAAAGCACTACTAAACGCCAATAAAAAAAACCGTTATATGGTAGTGCTATTTACGCTGTTAAAATATTGTATATTACTTCCAAATGGCGGTTTGTTGGAGGTCAACGTCGCCATGAAGTACATCATATACAATAAATTTCCTTACATTGGGTTCTTGTCAAAAAAAGTCGTCTATCTGCAATAGATAAGTACGTCCACCAATGTGGTTTTATAAATCATATAGATAGAATAACAGAAGCATGTAAACAGAGAAATAAATCTGTTTATATGCTTTTTTGGCTATTCAGAACTTTTTTACAAAGTTTATTTATCAGTAATGCAACAAATCCCCCTTTCACATTGGGACTAAGAGTGAAAGGAGATAAACGAGCAAGGCTCACTTCCTTTCCTAGACAGAAAGGGGGTGAGAAACATGAAACCATCTTCTTTTCAGACCACAATAGAAAATCAGTTTGACTATATCTGTAAACGTGCTATGGAAGACGAGCGAAAGAATTATATGCTTTATCTTTCAAGGATTGCAAAGCGTGAGGTGTCCTTTTCGGATGTTGGCGATTATCTTGTTAGCCAGTTTGCGACAACAGATAACTATTCAACTGACTTTCAGATTTTTACACTCAATGGGTTATCAGTAGGCGTTGAAAATGATTTGTTGAGTGAAGCATTACGTGAGTTGCCAGACAAGAAACGTGAAATTCTACTGCTGTTTTACTTTATGGACATGAGCGATTCAGAAATTGCAGACCTGTTGAAATTGAACCGTTCTACTGTCTATCGGCATAGAACCAGTGGACTAGCCTTAATTAAAAAGTTTATGGAGGAATTTGAAGAATGAAAACACAATATCCTATGATTCCCTTTCCTCTCATTGTAAAGGCAACAGATGGCGATACCGAAGCGATTAACCAGATTCTACATCATTACAGAGGGTACATAACGAAGCGTTCCCTACGACTTATGAAAGATGAATATGGCAATCAAAGTATGGTCGTTGATGAAGTCTTACGTGGAAGAATGGAAACCAGACTGATTACAAAGATTTTGTCATTTGAAATTAAGTAATATCCTCTCTCCTTTCGTGGAAGCGTGCTAAACCATTCCACGCTTCCCGAACAGGGAGGTTTGTTATTCCACCAAAGCATATTGAGCTTTCAATGTGTTTTGATAGGCTAACGAGCCATTGTTCTTTGAAAACTGAATAAAAGTAATCGAATACGTTTCGATAAGAAAAGAGCCAACGGAACTAACCGCCATGACCTATCTTATAAAGATAGCGAGCGATTCATGTTAGTGATCCGAGAAGCAATCTTTAGCAGGATTGCCTGCAACGACATTCTTATCGTGATAATGATACTCCCATACAGTCAATAGTCCGAGCGTGATAAAACCGTCGCAGGCAATGAGTATGGCTACATGAGAACCATGCAGGGGTGGAACTCCCGTGAGCTTTGCTAAAGCTGTTCGATTGCTGGTAAAACAACTTTTATGAAATCCAAATAAGTGATTTGGAAAGGAGGATTTTATGAAGCAGACTGACATTCCTATTTGGGAACGTTATACCCTAACCATTGAAGAAGCGTCAAAATATTTTCGTATTGGCGAAAACAAGCTACGACGCTTGGCAGAGGAAAATAAAAATGCAAATTGGCTGATTATGAATGGCAATCGTATTCAGATTAAACGAAAACAATTTGAAAAAATTATAGATACATTGGACGCAATCTAGCGTCGCCAAAGGGTCTTGTATATGATAAAATAGTATTAAGTCGTATCAAGGCTCTTTCCATAAAGGAAAGGAGCAAATGCCATGTCAGAAAAAAGACGTGACAATAAAGGTCGAATCTTAAAGACTGGAGAGAGCCAACGAAAAGACGGAAGATACTTATACAAATATATAGATTCATTTGGAGAACCGCAATTTGTTTACTCGTGGAAACTTGTGGCTACAGACCGAGTACCAGCAGGAAAGCGTGATTGTATCTCACTTAGAGAGAAAATCGCAGAGTTACAGAAAGACATTCATGATGGTATTGATGTTGTAGGAAAGAAAATGACACTCTGCCAGCTTTACGCAAAACAGAACGCTCAAAGACCAAAGGTTAGAAAAAACACTGAAACTGGACGCAAATATCTTATGGATATTTTGAAGAAAGACAAGTTAGGTGTAAGAAGTATTGACAGTATTAAGCCATCAGACGCTAAAGAATGGGCTATTAGAATGAGTGAAAATGGTTATGCTTATCAAACCATCAATAACTACAAACGTTCTTTAAAGGCTTCATTCTATATTGCTATACAAGATGATTGTGTTCGGAAGAATCCATTTGACTTTCAACTGAAAGCAGTTCTTGATGATGATACTGTCCCTAAGACCGTACTAACAGAAGAACAGGAAGAAAAACTGTTAGCCTTTGCAAAAGCTGATAAAACCTACAGCAAAAATTATGATGAAATTCTGATACTCTTAAAAACAGGTCTTCGTATTTCAGAGTTTGGTGGTTTGACACTTCCAGATTTAGATTTTGAGAATCGTCTTGTCAATATAGACCATCAGCTATTGAGAGATACTGAAATTGGGTACTACATTGAAACACCAAAGACCAAAAGTGGCGAACGTCAAGTTCCTATGGTTGAAGAAGCCTATCAAGCATTTAAGCGAGTGTTAGCGAATCGAAAGAATGATAAGCGTGTTGAGATTGATGGATATAGTGATTTCCTCTTTCTTAATAGAAAGAACTATCCAAAAGTGGCAAGTGATTACAACGGCATGATGAAAGGTCTTGTTAAGAAATACAATAAGTATAACGAGGATAAATTGCCACACATCACTCCACATAGTTTGCGACATACATTCTGTACCAACTATGCAAATGCAGGAATGAATCCAAAGGCATTACAGTACATTATGGGACATGCTAATATAGCCATGACGCTGAACTATTACGCACATGCAACATTCGATTCTGCAATGGCAGAAATGAAACGCTTGAATAAAGAGAAGCAACAGGAGCGTCTTGTTGCTTAGTAGTACAAATGAATTTACTACTTATTTACCACTTCTGACAGCTAAGACATGAGGAAATATGCAAAGAAACGTGAAGTATCTTCCTACAGTAAAAATACTCGAAAGCACATAGAATAAGGCTTTACGAGCATTTAAGAAAATATAAAAAGATAATTAGAAATTTATACTTTGTTTATATTAAAAATCTTCTGTCTTATCCGTTGCCAGCTTCAGCGCATAGCGGTGAGGTTTCATCCCCTCTGGGACAATTTCCTCGTTTACCTTCGCCTTTTCTTTTCCCTTTGCATACACATTCGGCATCGTTCTGAGAGGCCAGATGCGCGGCGTAATCATTGCCAAGATAATGCCGGCAATGCAGATGGTTGCATATCCTTGCACGAAATAGGATGCTGCATCTACTGTTTCGAAAATGACAAGACAAAACGGTATATTGACTGCAGAGAATGCGGTAATAATCACCGCAGTCTCTCTTTTGGTGTAATAACCTTTTTCATATTGCAGGTTTGTGATAATCACAGCGGCATTTGACGCCCCAAACCATGAAGTGATCAGGTTAATTGCCGATCTGCCCGGCAGTGTGAACAGCGGTCTGATGATTTTTCTTAAAAACACCCCGATATACTCCATCAGTCCATAATCTGTAAGGAACGGCACAAAAAATATAATTGAAAGCAAAACCGCAACCAAAGGCTTTGCAATTCCTAAAATGGTCTGCCCGGTCGCCTCTCCGATGATGAATTCCGGCCCTGCATTGTATGCGCACATGACGGCAAAGACACCGCCTGCCGCCCTGCTGATGTAGTACAAAGGCGATGTGTAAAACCAGCTTTTCAGCAATTCATGCTTCAT
Organism: Emergencia timonensis; assembly: GCF_900086585.1. Classification (GTDB taxonomy): domain Bacteria; phylum Bacillota; class Clostridia; order Peptostreptococcales; family Anaerovoracaceae; genus Senimuribacter; species Senimuribacter timonensis. The sequence goes on along the minus strand of NZ_FLKM01000009.1, from coordinate 1,217,999 downwards.
GATGCATTTCGGCTTAAATATGCTTGTCCACAGCGACATCACTCCGCATAGGGCTGTAATCCAAACAGCAAACCACATCAGGTAGTCGCCTGCAAATGAGATAATACTGTCTGAAATAAACGCTGATAACACTGTAATGTTTCCATCTTTAGAAACCGGAATCAGGAACATCGCAATGCCGATTGCAGAGAACAGAAGAAATTTGACATATTTCGATCTTTCAATTTTCTCATTCGTCATGACAGGGTTTTTGTTGTTGTCCATAAAACGCCTCCTCGTATAATATTGCTTAAATTTCATTTACACTAGTGCTTTATATGTATTCTAACATGATGCATTGTCTTAAAATTGTTCCATCTTTACCTCTTTATCCTAAATTTTTACTTCAGTCTATGAGCACATTAAAAGAGGCTGTCGCATTAACAGTCATTCCTTGTTAATGCGACAGCCTAAAGATGGATGCCCTAAGTATACACGGATAATTTTTTTCTAAAGGGTTCCGGGTTCAACCTCAAACCTTTCGTTCCATAATAAATTAACAGTTTCTCAAAAGTGAGATTTAGATAAAGCCTGCCTCTAACGGCGCTTTATTTTTCTATTTGTCCATTTTTGTTCAGGAAGAGTTCGATTGGCTTTTCCTGGGAAGAAAACTGCATCGGTGACAAAACCGCTCCATAACTTCCGGCGTTGGTGATGATCACGGAATCTCCGCATACAAGGTGCGGCATCTGGAGATCTTCTGCTACAACGTCAGAAGCAGTACAGAGATTGCCGGTCAAAGTGACAGTTTCTAACCGAGCGTCCTCCTTCAATGTCAGAAATTCAAATGCATCTGTCGATGTAAACAGTGGCTCTGATCCATCCGGAGACGCTTCGCCAGAATAATGTGCTACTAGTTTTGCAAGCGATGGCCGCAGAAATCCATTCAATGTATTTTTTAAAATGAGATAAGTTCTTCCGTAAGAGGTCTTTCGATCTGCTACTTTTGTCACATAAAAACCGCTCTTGCCTACTACATATCGGCCAGTCTCAATGATGATCTTCGTATTCGGATAGCGGGTGCGGAAGGTGTTCAGCCGGCTTTCGACAGCCTCGGCAAGCCTCATCACGTCCAGTGGCGTATCTTGCGGGGAATAGGAAATCCCCATTCCCGATCCCATATTCACGTATTTCAACCCGCCGCACAGGTTCTCAAACTTCTCCGCCAGGCGGAGCACTTTACTGTAATAAGAGGCAAGCACATCCGCCCCCAGCTCCTGGCTTTTGAGATGGACATGGATGCACGTGATTTTGATGCGGCGCAAGTCACTGCTCTTTAGAAATGCAATCGCCTGCTCTTCGTCGATCCCGAATTTTGACGGCCGGCCCGCGTTGCCGTCAAAAGAAAAATCAGGATTCAAGCGTATTCCGATTTCCACATTCTCTCCAAGCCGCTCCGCTGCCGCCTCTATCCGCTTTATTTCGTCGATGCTGTCGGCAATCAAAACGGCCCTGGAAACTGCCGTTTCGATATCCTCCCTGCTCTTTCCGGGGGCAGAATAAAAGATATCCTCCTTCGTCAAGCCTGCTTTCTCTGCCAGCATCACTTCGCCCATGCTCGCCGCATCAGCCCCAAAGCCTGCGGCAAAGATGCTGCGCAAAACATGGGGGTTGGAATTGCACTTGATGGAGTAGAGAAAATCGACATTGGGGAAATTTGATTTCAGGCGCTCCATGTGTGCATGGATACCGCTCTCGTCATAGAGATAAAAGCTGTCGAAATCCTCTGTACATTTTGCGATCGCGTCTTTCAGGCGTCTCGGGAGGCTGCTTTTTTCTCCAATCATCATCAGCCAGCGCTGATTAAAATAGATTTCTCCGTCTTTCTCATAGGGCTGAAACCCGGTCAAAGATCCCCCTGCCATCTCGTCTCGAAGGCGCTGTGTTATTTTTGCAGCCACCCCCTCAGACGTTTGTGTAAGGGCCAGCCAGGCGGTTAAGGATACCGGAATTTCAGTGCAGTCTGCAGCCGTGATGGTCAGATGATAATTCTCAAATAGTCCTGCAAAATCATTTCTGCTGAGATTGCGCATATGGGATGGATCGCGCAGGGTTTCAATTTCGTCTTCAACAGCGCGCAGAGTTTCTTCTGCCGCCTCCATGTCGATCACCACGAGCTTGCCGCCTGGCTTCAAAACCCTTGCCATTTCTGAAAAACAGCGCTTTGGGTTAGCAAAATGATGGAATGCAAGACGAGAGATGACAATGTCAAAGCCGTCATCTAAAAAGGGCAGCCTCTCGGCGTCACCCTGGACAAAGTTCATATTGCAGAGTCCCTCTTTCTCCGCCATATCTTTTCCAACTGCCAGCATAGCCGCCGTCATATCGAGGCAAGTCACCTTTTGCACCAAAGGAGCAAGGCTGCGTCCACAAACGCAGGTGCCTGCCGCTACTTCCAGCACAGTTTCCGTCTTTTTCGGATTGGCACAAGAAACGGTATGCTCCAGATATTCCTGTTTTGAAAAGCTCATTGCTTTGGTTTCAAAATTCTCTGCCTGCCGGGTAAAAGATGCTTGTATTGCCTTCGCATTTGTTGAAATCATAGGGCAGTTCCTTTCTTCGGTACAAAAAAAGAGGACATATCTGCTTTTTCCAACGTGAGGAGCTGTACCTTCTTGTCAATACTGCCCGCATAACCTGTCAGACTGCCCTTTGTGCCGACAACGCGGTGGCAAGGGATGATCAGCGAAATCGGATTGTGCCCTACTGCACCGCCCACAGCCTGTGCAGACATTTTAGACAGTCCCTTTTGTTTCGCAATTCTATCTGCAATCTCGCCATAAGTCATAGTCTTGCCATAGGGAATCGTCAGCAGTATTTCCCACACTGCTTGGCGAAACGGCGTCGCCTTTGTCAATAGCGGTGGTGTGAAGTCGGGTGCTTTGCCGCTGAAATAAATGTCAAGCCAGCAGGCAGCCTCTTCAAAGACCGGTAAAGATTTTTCCTCATATTCCACTGGGAGTGTAGCGCCAAAATATTTCTGTCCGTCAAACCAAAGCCCTGTAAGCTCTGTCCCATTGCTTGCAAGGGTGATACCGCCTAGCAGTGAATTGTAATGATATGTATAGTCCATAAAGTTTACACCTCCAAAAATCAGTTGATGTGTGCACGAAAAACCTTACGAGAATGATTACCGGTTCTGTTCAAACCAAAAGAAAACCGTTTACTTGTGATCGTAAACAGCTTAAAGATACACTCCCAATAGAGCGTCTTGTTCTTACTTGACAAAACAGAAAAAAGTTCCCTGGCAAAACGTTAAACAGCATGATTCTTCTCCTGTATAAATTGCTAGGAAAAGTATAACACAGATGCTCATACTTTGTCCAGATTGCTCTGCCATTGCACTTCCGATGCCTTCCACTTCTTTGTAAACTCGTTTTCAGCAACGATTGCTTCCCACACTGGTCCCAAGTATACATCTATTCCCTCTATGATCTCCGAAAAGGGCACAGGTGCATCGCCCAAAGTCTTGAGGAAATACCTCCATTTAGTCTGCATATCAGCATCATCAGCCAGAGCCAGCACAAGGTCAAAGCTGCCTTTCTCATAGGCTGTGCCTCGGTTCTGCAGGGTCTCCTGAATCGCCGTCTCCAGCTTCAGCCCGTCAAAATCAAAAGTCTTAGACAGATAGTAAATATCGTAAAAGTCCTTCATACGGCCCGTCAGCTCAAAGCGCTGCAGAATGGCGTCGAGCTTCTCCGCTATGGTGCTTTCCAGCGAATAGGTAAGGATCTCCGGTTTCTCATAACCATCAAGCTGCGTCTGGATATTGCGCCGTTCTGCTTTAGGGATAATAACATCTCCCACGCCGATATCTACATTGAAAGGTACACGGACATTCTTTATATAGCCTGTAATCTGAGTGCTGACTCCATCATACTTCTGTTTCAACGCAATGGGCTTCGCCTGGGATGCCTGGAAGGTCACGAAGTCATTGCCAGTATCCACTGAAAGAATGTCAGCAATGATTTCATCCATTCGGTTCAGATCATTGTTCAAACCCCGCATAAGAAAATCCACATCCACGGTGGCACGGCTCTCAAAGTTGGTCAGCGTATAGATAAACAGACCGCCCTTGAGGATGAAGTTTTCCACGTATTTGCAACCCGCCAGTTTACGCAGGAATTCTTCTTGAAAAAATAGCTGCAGGCATTGCTGATAGCTGGTGCCGGAAGCCTTTGCTTTGTTTCTCAGTTTTGCAAGTACAGAAGCTGCAAGATCTGCCATTATAGCCACACTCCTATCAAATCTTTTGCGGTCTTTTTGACCCGCAGTGCCTCAGCATACTCCAATAGTTTGGGAATACGCTTACTTGGATCTGCAATGTAGTTCTGTATCGCTTTATTGAAAATTTCTTTGTCCATCTTGTTGCGATATCGCAAACAATCGCAGATCAGACGGTCTTTATCGTAGATGCGAACTTCATGTCCGTCAATCTCGCCGGTAGTCAGTCCAAGTTGCAAAAGCGCGGGCTCCACATAATACGGCTTCACAAATGGGTAGTCGATTTTGAACCGCGATTTACCAGAATCTTTGCTGACGGCCAGGTGCCAATCGGCGGGAGTACGGTCACTATATCCGTAATACCGCAGTGCAGTATCAAAACATAGGATCGCATCCGGGAATAGGCGGATCACGATGTCGACTTCACTAAAGTCCTCGTAATCGACCCATTGATAATAACCGTAGCGGATTTTTTCTACATGGCCTTGTTCAATCAGTTTTTGCAGTGGCCGGTACAGGATATTCTCTGCCTGAAGCTCTTTCGTCCGCATCATGCCACCGTATTGATCAAATATTTTTTTGTATTCGGTAGTATCTTTCATTCCTAAACACCTACATCATTCTTTCCTCTAATAGATCAAACAGCGGATAAAGTAATGTAATATCATTATACGTAGAAAGAGAAGGTTTGTCAACATTACTTCTCGTTCTTATTTTCAAAAGAGCGGATAAAGTTGTGCTACTGATAAATATAAGATAAGCTAAAGATAGCAGGCAATCTCATAGATTACCTGCCATCTAAAACGATTTCAACTTTCTATCTTTCATACAATAGCACCCCTGTATTCTTTATCTCATAATCAATTTAGGAATGCGGCTCAATATGGGTAATATCAAATATATCTATTTCTTTGTCTAATACTTCTCTCACCTTTTCAGACAGGCCGATAAATTTAAGCCCCCTAAGGCCACCGTCCACTAGCAAATCTACATCACTACTCGCTGTAGCTAAAGACTTCCTTTAAGCACCAAAAAGAACAGCACGCTTGACATCATACTCTAGAAAGATTGAAAGCAGGAGTTTCTGAATTTCCGAAACCGTATAGATTTTTGTTGTCACAGCGCCTCCCCCTCTCTGTTCAAACGCAAATGCAAAAAGTTACTTTTAACATGAAATTAGCCCTTAAGCACTTTACCAATAAACAGAAATTTGTAGTACTAACTTATCTTAAGAGCAATAAAATACACCGGAAAGTCAAATCCATCCCTTGTAAGAATTAGAGTTGCTATACGAGTCGCTGCATTTGGATGAGCTAATATACTGAACGATTTCTTTATTTGAAGTGGAAATTCGTAAAATTTAATGTAATTAGAATATCTATCCCAAAACGATTTAAAATTTTTCGAGTTAACATAAGCGACAATAAATGTCGCTGTACCTAACGCATTATAATTGATAATAGCTTTAATTATATGTTTATCAATATATGATTTATCCACACTGTCTAACTTCAATCCTTCAAATATTGCAATTTCTCTTCCATCTTTGGTTAATAATATATCAACCTCTCCAGCATCTTTTTGATTTATTGACGTGCCGTGACGAGTTTGATCTTTTACTTCATTGTATTCCTTAATAGTAAGCATATCTCTAAAATAGTCATTAATACTATTTTCAGTACTTGAGGCGTTGAATAAATTGTTTAAACATATACGCTCACCTATTTGTATCAAATCACCAAGCACATTATTAGAAGTCTCTATATCATCATTTAGTCTTTTCTCATTTGACAGAGATACTCTTGTTCCTCCAAAAGAAATATCTCCATCAAAATAAAAGACTTTTCGGACAAGATAACCCGACTCATTCGGCTTAAGTGCTTTTTCTATTGCTTCTTTTAGCTTGCTATCTTCAGATTGTAATATTGATATATCGTCTTTTAATCCCTCAAGAGTAAAATCAACCGCCTTTTTATTCCAATTGTCACCTTTTAGCCCAGCATAATAGGCAAAATCAATGACCTCGTACTCAACGTTACATCGTTGAAATGCTTCTGCACAATCAATACTACTAATCTGTTGCAGTAATTGAACCACACGCTTATGAAAATTATCAGGCAATTCATAAGTAAAATCAAATGTTTCCATAATACGCTCCTCAAATTTAAGTTTTTATACTCAGGTATTTCATCTTCATTATACATGGAATTATGAGTTTTTACAATTTCTATGGCTGCTTTTGTTGAGATTAGATTACATAAGTTCGGTAAAATTTTCAAAATATAACGATTCACAGCTTCATCGTATAGATAGTACGCCCTTCAAACAATGTTCCTTATGTTGCAAAAAAGCAGGCAGCCACGATTACTGTTTTTCAGTAATTCATGGCTGCCCATTTTTCATATTCTACGCTATAAACGTTAAAATTTCAATATTTATCATTCCCACTCAATGGTCCCGCACGGTTTTGGCGTCATATCGTAACAAACTCTATTGACCCCTTCGACCTCTGCCAGGATGCGGTCTGTAATCTTATGTAAGATCGGCCAGTCGATATCCTCGATGGTCGCAGTCATGGCGTCTATGGTATTGACGGCACGGATGATGACCGGATATTCGAAACTTCTGGCATTGTTCTTCACCCCTACAGACTTGAAATCCGGAACGATGGTGAAATACTGCCATACCTTCTTGTCCAGTCCGGCCTTTGCAAACTCTTCGCGGAGGATCGCATCGGATTCGCGCACAGCCTCAAGCCTGTCCCTTGTGATCGCGCCCAGGCAGCGAACGCCCAGTCCAGGTCCCGGGAACGGCTGACGATAAACCATGTCATACGGCAGTCCCAATTCCACGCCGCAGGCTCTCACTTCGTCCTTGAACAGTTGGCGAAGCGGCTCAACCAGCTCAAACGCCAGGTCTTCCGGAAGTCCGCCAACGTTGTGGTGGGATTTTACCACCTTTGCTGTCTTAGTTCCACTCTCTACGATGTCAGGATAGATGGTTCCCTGTGCCAGGAAATCGATACCGGAAAGCTTTCGGGCTTCCTCTTCAAATACGCGGATAAACTCCGCTCCGATAATCTTGCGCTTCTGCTCCGGATCCTCGACGCCCGCCAGTTTTCCGAGAAACCTTTCGCTGGCGTCAACATAGACCAGGTTGGCGTCCATCTGGTTCTTGAACACCTCGATCACGCTCTCTGACTCCCCTTTTCGCATAAGGCCGTGGTTGACGTGAACGCAGACGAGCTGCTTGCCGATGGCTTTAATCAAAAGCGCCGCTACCACAGAACTGTCCACGCCGCCGGACAGCGCCAGCAAGACCTTGCGGTCGCCTACCTGCTCTTTAATCAACTCAATCTGATCAGCGACGAAATTCTTCATATTCCAGTTGGTGTCCGCTTTGCAGATGTCAAAGACGAATCCGCGAAGCTGCTCCTCTGTCGGCATCGCCGCCAGCTTGGTCTCACAGAGGGCTGGTGCATGGTCGATGGCCATGACAGGATATCCGGCATCATAAATTTCCGGCAGAACATCGATGTCTTTGCCGTCTACATTGCGATGTTCACCGCCGAACAAAATCACGCCCTTTACGTTAGGCAGCTTCTGCAGCTCCTCCTTTGTAATATCGTGAGGGTAAATCTCACTGTATACGCCGAGAGCACGGATTTCTCTTGCCAGTGCTGTATTCTCACTACTTCCTAAATCTAATATTACAATCATATCTTGTTTCATAAGCATTTCTCCTCTTGTTTAATCTGTTTCTAGTTTAGCACAAATTGGCTGCCAGCGGAACAAAAATTTGACCGCCCTATATTACGGACATCTTCAAGGTGCCGATGCCTTCTACTTCCATATCGATTTTGTCACCTGCATGGACAAAAGGCTGCTTGCCCATATATTCCAACATAGCGCCGCCGCCAATGGTTCCGGAGCCCAGCACATCGCCCGGGTAGATCTTCGTTTCGCGCGAGGAATAGGCGATCAAGTCACAGTAAGTGTGGTAGATAGACTTCGTGTTGTTCTCTCTGATCAGCTCCCCGTTGCGGTACAGCTTTGTCGCCATATCGTATTTTGATGGATCGTCGGGCAGTGCGTACTTTTGCAGCTCGTCCATGGTGACGATGACTGGCCCCATGGAATTGGCATAATCCTTGCCCTTTGCCGGTCCCAGCTGCATCTGCATCTCTTCCATCTGAATGTCCCTGGCACTCCAGTCGTTCAGAATCGTCATGCCAAAGATGTAATCCGAGGCCTCATCCTTGGAGATGTTGATGCCCTCTTTTCCGATGACGACTGCAATCTCGAACTCCATATCAAAGCGCTGCGAATGCGGATGCATTTTGATCGGCTCATCGGGGCCAAAGAAAACGTTGGTGTTAGAAAAGTAGAAAGCAGGCAGTCTGCGCCAGACTGCGAGCATGTTTTTCATGGTGACATCGTCAAAACCGGCAGCCTCACCGCTGTTGATGACGTGCTCTTCGAAGCTCATAAAGTCTCTGAACGTCCTCGGTCTTGGAAGCGGCGACAGAAACTTTGCCTCATTGACGCTGCATGTCGGCGTGGTCTGCTCCAGCTTTTCCTCAATAAGGGGTCTGCAATCCTCATATTTCTCGATAAATTCTATCATGTCGTTAGGCAATCTCTCGTCAATTCCCTGAAAACTGTAGAAATTCCCGTCTTTGACCAGCCCTGCATGGACATTGTCCTGATAACGAATCGTTGCTAATTTCATTGGTATCTCCTCCTTCGCTTCACTAATCTTTTGCTGTTTACAGTTTAGCACAGATCCTATAAAAGGGATATAAGAATACACAAATGGTTTATCTTTTTAATTGATAGTATCCATGCTGACAGTCGTTTCCGGCTGTCTCCTTTAGGCACCTGAGAAATGTACTGATCAGCCATTCATCCCTTTTTTCCTCTTTCAGTGAAATGCAAAGTTTGCAATAAGGTTACTTTTCCTGCAAGCAGGATTACGAAAAATAAATCTTCCGTCAAGATATCCACTCATTGATTTCAAAGGAACCCCCTACCTGTGTGTAACCCAGCTTCTCTGCCGTTTTCCTGAGACTGTCTGAATCCATCGCGGTCAGCAGGAAAGCAATTTTTTTATATCCATAGGCATCCCCATCACTGATAGAAGATTTACTGCTTTATGAGAAAGCGCTATAAACAATTTCATGGTGTTAAAACGTTCCACATTTTGTTATAATTAAAGAGAGCACGGAGAACCAAATGAAGGAAATGTCATATGTACGATAATAATATTTGACGCATTAAATGTGGCGTAAATAGCAACAAGGTTATTGTAACATTTAGGTATAAAAATAGGAGGATATATGATGACAAAATTGCAAGAAATCAGCGATTACAGAAGATTTACTGGACCTGCGGAACTACACAAGGCGGTTAATACGCTAAGTGGGATTGTGGCAGGTATCACGACGGATGCTAAGATTAGTGAAGACGAGATACAAGAACTATCAAATTGGTGCTTGCTTCATGAACACTTAATTAACAAGCATCCATTCAATGAACTCATTCCAATGATACGATCTGCTTATGCAGATGGCGTGATAAGCTTGGAAGAATCAAGCGATATTATCTGGCTCTGCAACAACTTTGTTTCTGATGCATCGTACTATGATTTAACAACCTCTTCAATACAATTTTTATTCGGCCTTTTACATGGTATTATGGCCGATGGAGAATTGACAAATGAGGAGATAAAACATCTGCAAACATGGTTGACTGCCAACTCTTTTCTTTCCGGATGCTATCCATTTGACGAAATCGAAAGTCTTGTATCTGCAATTCTTCTGGACGGTGTTATAACCACCGAAGAACGTGAAATGCTTATGGCCTTCATTGGCGAATTTATCGATACGTCTATGTCCTATAATATCAATCAACCTCAACTTGATCAACTCAAGGAGAAATATACCATTTCAGGTGTGTGCATGATATGCCAAGAAATTGATTTCGCTGACAGGGTCTTCTGCTTTACCGGCAAGTCTCTCAATGCTACCAGACAAAAAATTTCCGAAATCGTAACAAATAACGGTGGTACATATAATGACCGAGTTACAAAAAACACTGATTACCTCATTGTTGGAAATGCCGGAAACCCATGTTGGGCTTACTCCTGTTACGGGCGTAAAATTGAGCAGGCTGTAGATTTGCGTAAAGCTGGAGGTAAAATCAAAATTGTAAATGAGATTGATTTTTGGGATGTTCTTGAGGATTTATAAACATAGGTGAATCTATAGAGGGAATTATCCCCTATAAAACATGTACAACAATGTTTATTAGTTAGGGAAGCAGAAGAAGTAATGAAATGGGAAACTTTTTTGATGATGAAAAGAGTGGCATCGAAACTGATAACAGAGAAAAATTATTCGAAGATGTCAAACACACAGATGAAGATGGTGAAGAATACTGGCTTGCAAGAGAACTGCAGGAAGTGCTTCAGTATAAAGAGTGGAGAAATTTTGTAAAAGTAATTGATAAAGCAAAAGCTGCTTGTAGAAATACCGGAAACGTTGAAAATGACTATTTTGTTGGCATCAACAAAATAGTAACTACCGGTATAGCCACGTGAGATAGATGACATTATTGCCCAAAATGGCGATTCCCGAAAAAAGGTTATCGCTCTTGCGCAAACATACTTTGCCGTGCAGACTAGAAAGTAGGAACTCCATGATATGAAGAGCTTTCTGATAATCAGAAGCAGCTTGCTATACGTAGCGAAATGGTCGAACATAATAAAGCACTTGCTGATGCCGCAAAGAAAACGCAAATCAGACGCAATATGATGTAGGTAAGAAAGTCAGACAGACTATAAAAGAACTCGGTGGTACGATGCCGGAGGATCTTCCTACTCCTGAGAAAAGCATTAAGCAAATTCAGCGCGAGGAAGAAAAGAAAAAGCTGAAATAAAAAATGAAAAAGCTTGTTATGACGCTGACAAAGTTTGTTGCCGTTTACTTTCTCTTAACTTGACTATCACCTAAAAAAATTGCGAGACGCAAAATGCATCTCGCAATTTTATGGAGGCGACACCCAGATTTGAACTGGGGAATAAAGGTTTTGCAGACCTCTGCCTTACCACTTGGCTATGTCGCCATATGTATAGGACGCTGAATCAGCATCCTAATTGTTGGCTAGGGTAGCAGGATTCGAACCTGCGCATGATGGAATCAGAATCCATTGCCTTACCGCTTGGCGATACCCCAACGTTTATGGGGTGGATAGTGGGATTCGAACCCACGTATACAGGAGCCACAACCCTGTGTCTTAACCACTTGACGATACCCACCATATTGTATGCGTAATCTACGCTTTTGTTGCTAAAATTTTGCAATTCATTGTCACATACATATTGTGCTCAACATTTGCAATAAATATTTTAGCACACTTCTTTACAGAATGCAAAACATTCATGTAAATTTTTTAAAAATTGGCGACCTGGAACGGGCTCGAACCGTCGACCTCCAGCGTGACAGGCTGGCATTCTAACCAACTGAACTACCAGGCCGCATCCATGCTTGTTAATTTGCTGAACTGCCGTATTACTGCTCGCAATTCAAACAAATTCCCTGCACGTTTTGTTTGCTTCGATTTGAAACAATGGTGGGCGTTATAGGGCTCGAACCTATGACCCTCTGCTTGTAAGGCAGATGCTCTCCCAGCTGAGCTAAACGCCCATAAAAAAATGGTAGCGGCGAGTGGAGTCGAACCACCGACCTTCCGGGTATGAACCGGACGCTCTAGCCAACTAAGCTACACCGCCACGCGAGTTTGTTTCAAATCGCTGCAAGAAATATATTACCAAATCATCCAACGATTGTCAACAACTTTTTTCCAACTTTATTGGATTTTTTTAGAGCGTATTTTCGGAATCCTATATATACAGCAATTGCAGTCTATATTTTATATAATTCCCATCGGTACTGCTCGATTACATATTTTAACTGATAAAGCCTGCTTTCGTCAAGTACTTTTGACTCACAAGTATAAATTAATGTGTCGATTCCTGCAAGCTTGCTTTCTTCAACGGTTACTATTTTGTCCACATACACCTCTATTTTATCCCCCGAATCTCGAAAAAATTTAAATTTATATGGTATTGGTTTTTTATTATCGCTAAATGTAGCAATTACATCTATCGGTTTTGCCACAATCTTCACTGCTTATATCCTCCCATCATAAGATAATTTCCATCATTAATCCCGCCTTCCAAAGGCTTCATATCGGTATTGGCAAAAGTCCCCCGGTAAATAGCAGTCTGTCCAAATCGATCTCTGATTTCATCCACCACCTTGTTCAAAGCCTCATCCTCTTCTATTTGTCGAATATCAAACACCGATAATTGATATTCATCCTTTCTAGTAAATTCAGACAGTCTGATGCCCAGCTGCCGCACCGGTTCCCCTTTCCAGCACTCTTCAAATAAACTGCACACATATCTGTATATTTTAGTCGTATCGTCTGTGAAAAACGGCAGTTGTATTTGGTGAGTATATCGGACAAAGCCGTTGGTTTTCACACCGATTCCAATCAAAGAGGCTTTACATTGATGGCGTCTGAGCCGTCCCGCGACTCTGTCAGTCAGTGACAAAAGATAATTTTCTGCTTCCCGTTTGTCGGTCACATCGTATTTGATCGTCATGCTGTTGCTGAGACCTTTTTGCAGAACCTCATCATTGGGCGTAACCCGGTCGTGGTCAATGCCATTGGCGTATTCCCAGATTAGTTGTCCGTGGCTTTTAAGGAGGCTGCGCAGCAAAACCAGTTCACTGCACGCTAGATCGCCGATGGTATTAATATTGATTTTGTTCAATTTTTTGGCAGAAGCTCTTCCTACCATAAACAGTTCTCTCACATCCAAAGGCCATAACTTTTCTTCCAACTCTTTTTGGCTGAGAATCGTGTGAACCAGGTCCGGCTTTTTTAGCTCCCCTGCCATCTTTGCCAGAAGTTTATTGTTGCCCACACCCACGTTTACGGTAAAACCCAATTCCCTTTTGATTCGTTCTTTGATTTCAAAGGCCGCCTCCTCTGGTCTGCCAAATCGCTTTTCACAGTGGTCAAAATCCACAAAACATTCGTCTACGCTGTATCTCTGAATCACTGGCGAATATTCCTGCAGAATGCTATACATTGCGTTGCTGCAGGACAGATACAGATCGTAATTGGGCGGAAACAACAAAAGTTCCGGGCAGCGTTGTTTTGATTCGTATAAACTTTCTCCCGTGCCTATTTTGTACTTCTTTGCAGGAATGGACTTTGCCAAAATAATGCCGTGCCGGTCTTCTGGATTCCCTGCAATAGCTGCAGGCACTGTTCTGATATCCAATGGATATCCCTTTTCTAAAAGGTCTACTGCCGTCCAGCTGAGATAGGCCGAATTAGCGTCTACATGCATGACAGTCACACTGCTCACCTCTTCCCTTCGCTTAAAAGAACATATGTTCTTTATGATGTTAGTATAGCACCCGCCCTCCTCATTTTCAACTGGAAAAATTTACATCACCTTTGGGGTTAAACAAGAAAAAGACAGCCAGTCTAAAGACTGCTCTGCCTAATCCAACATTACTGGAATTTGATTTTTTAGCTCTAAAGTGTCTTCCGTTACATTACAGTCATAGGCCAAAACCGCTACACCTTCTTTCACTGCCTGACGCAATGCATCTCCAAACGCTCTGTGAGTTCTGTCATTAGGCTCAAATTGCTGAATTCCCGTCATTTGAATGACAAAGAGTACAAAACCCCTATAACCTTCTTTCACTGCCTGACAAAGCTCATAAACGTGTTTAACGCCTCTTTCCGTCGGCGCATCGGGGAACCTGGCTATATGACCCTCTGCAAGAGTCACTCCTTTGACCTCCAGCCAGCCTTTTACACCATTCTCGTCTTCCACGTAAAAATCAAAGCGAGAGTCGCCAAAGGTTTTTTCTCTTTTAACAAAGGTGAGTTTTCCCATACCCGGCAGCTGCAGACTGTCATCCAGGAGCGCCTCTTCACAGACTTTGTTCGGCGCCTGCGAATCCATGTTAACCAAAAGTTCCCCTTTCTTCACTCCAATCAGAGAATAGCGCATCTTACGAGTTCCCATTCGCCCATAAAAATCTTCCAAATATACTTCCGCGCCGGGAATTAAAAGTTCTCTGCACCTGCCCGTATTTTTAACGTGGGCCTTTTCTTTTTTTCCATCAGTCAAAACCTCCGCAATAAAACGGTTTGGCCTTGCGATAAAATTTCCTTTACATATGTTTTCGTATTTCATGCATTGTATTTTATCAAAAATTCAATTATAATAAAAGCTACATTTGAAAATTAAGTAGATGCTTTTATTGCATCGTGACTTCCGATTCTAATTTCAATCGATGTGTCACGATATAATGGAAGCGGTCATTTGAAAATAAGACGTGGCTTCCATTGCATCATGTGCTACGACTGCTTTTTTTAATGGATTGCACATGATATAATAAAAGCTACATTTGAAAATTAAGTGGATGCTTTTATTGCATCGTGACTTCCGATTCTAATTTCAATCGATGTGTCACGATATAATGGAAGCGGTCATTTGAAAATAAGATGTGGCTTCCATTGCATCATGTGCTGCGATTGCTTTTTTTAACGGATTGCACATGATATAATAAAAGCTGCATTTGAAACTAAAAGTTAACCTTTATAGCCGATTTTACTGGATTTAAGGATAACCGTTATAAGCAGATTCACATATTTTCAATAAAAAAGTGAAACCAGGCGATAAAAAAACAAAAAACACATATAATAATTAGCAATTTTGTTAATTTAATCCATTATCGGCACCATAAGTTATACCAATCTTCAAAAAATAAAAAAAGAGTTAACTTTGAGCATCTAAGCGGATTAGCGGCCCAGCAGTCCGTAAGAAGTCTCAAGGGAAAGGGGAGATTTTATGAGAGCACCAGATCCGGTAGCTTTTACTTTATTTGGGATGGACATCATGTGGTACGGGGTTCTGATTGGGACAGGATTCGTACTGGCAATTATACTTTGTTACAAGCGGGCGCCGAAACACGGCATTCAGAGCGACCATATTCTCGATTTTGCCATCTTTTTAATCCCGGCGTCAATCATCGGGGCGCGGGCCTATTACGTCCTATTCAGCTGGGAGAATTACGCTGGCGATCTTTGGAAAATACTCAATATCAGAAACGGCGGACTGGCAATTCACGGCGGCATCATCGCCGGATTTATCGTCGGACTTTTGGTCTGTAAATATCACAAGATCGACATTCTCGAGTTAGCCGACCTGGTATTTCCCACAGTTGCTCTGGCACAGGCCATCGGAAGATGGGGCAATTTTTTCAACTCAGAAGCCCACGGCGGACCGACTGACCTGCCTTGGGCGGTTTGGGCTGATGGACAGTACGTCCATCCTACCTTTTTATATGAATCACTTTGGTGCTTTGCACTGTTCTGGTTCCTATTGTGGCTGGATAAACGCAGAGCTTTCCCAGGGCAGATCGCCTGTCTTTACGGCATGCTTTACTCGCTGGAGAGAGGCCTGGTAGAACAGCTTCGCACAGACAGCCTGATGATCGGATCATTCAAGCAGGCACAGGTACTGAGCTTCTTCGTCTTCGTACTCTGCCTTGCACTATATATCATTTTAAGAAACAAAAGAAAGAGGAGTTAACAAAATATGAAATTAGGTATTGTGGGCCTTCCTAATGTGGGCAAAAGTACACTATTCAATGCAATTACAAAAGCCGGTGCAGAAGCCGCTAACTATCCATTCTGCACAATCGAACCAAATGTAGGAGTGGTCACCGTTCCGGATGAACGCATCAAAACCCTCCACGAGATATATAACTCAAAGAAAACCATCTACACCACCATCGAATTCTGCGATATCGCCGGCCTGGTAAAGGGCGCTTCCCAAGGTGAAGGACTGGGAAACAAATTCCTCGGCCACATCAGAGAGGTTGCCGCCATCGTCCACGTAGTCCGGTGTTTCGAAAATGATAACATCGTTCACGTAGACGGCAAAATCGACCCGCTGTCCGATATCGAAACCATCAATACCGAGTTGATTCTCTCCGACATGGAAGTTTTGGAACGACGCATCGCCAAAACCACAAAGAACCTCAAAGGCGACAAATCCCTCCAAAAGGAACTGGATCTTCTGACCAAGATCAGCGATTTCCTGGCCGCAGGTAAATCCGCCAGAGCCATGGATTTGACTGAAGAAGACGACGAATTTGTAAAGAGCCTGGATCTGCTGTCTTACAAGCCGATCATCTATGTAGCCAACGTTTCCGAAGAGGATGCCGCTGACAGTGCAGATAACCAATACGTCAAAGCTGTCCGCGAATTTGCCGCTACAGAAGATGCCGAGGTGGTGGTCATCTGTGCGGAAATCGAGCAGGAAATCTCTGAACTGGAGGACGAAGAAAAAGCTATGTTCCTGGAAGAGCTGGGCATCAGCGAATCGGGCCTCGACAAGCTGATCAAAGCTTCTTACCACCTGCTGAATCTGATCTCCTTCCTCACAGCCGGTGAAGACGAATGCCGCGCCTGGACCATCAAAAGAGGAACAAAGGCGCCTCAGGCAGCAGGCCGCATCCACACCGATTTTGAGAGAGGCTTTATCAGGGCAGAGACCATCGCCTATGACAAGCTGATCGAATGCGGCGGCAGTCTCAGCGCCGCCAAAGAAAAAGGCCTGCTCCGCTCCGAGGGCAAGGAGTATGTCGTCAAAGACGGAGACGTGCTGAACTTCCTGTTCAACGTGTAAAAAGCAAAAGAGCCGGTGATTCCAATGGTTCCATTGATATCACCGGCTTTGATTGTTTTTGCCATTACGGAGCACTCCCTGTATCTGCTCTCTATACCAATTATACCACAATTTACGATAGCTTTACGCTTTTTGGACATATTTGCGTATCCTCGCATAACCAAAACACTGTCAGAAGGCTTCAACAGGGGAGTATATTCGATTTCAGTTACTTTTCCTCTCAATTTCTCTATCAAAAAGGCTGTTTGCAGTCCCCTAAAAGTAACCAGGCGCGACATATACATGGATTTTGTAAGGAGTCAAGTCTTATCCCAAGGGAAATAGCAGGATCTAGCGTCTGATGATGCCGCAGCGTTACGCGAAACTTCTAAAAAAGCATCAAAAAACCTAATTTTATTGTAAAGAACGCCTGACTTATACCCCCCTCCCGTATATGCTAAGGCAAACAAGTAATCGTATGATAAGAAACGATAGACAATTTCAAAAGTGCATCACACAAAGCGATTTTATGTTATACTTTGATTAGAAATATATAGCCCAAAGGAGTATCTTCCCATGAAAAACCAAAATAAAAAAGGGGAACCAGGCCTTTTTACCATCGGCGAAATGGTCGCCCTCTGCCGGACGACAAAGGATGCCCTGTATTTTTACGAACGCAAAGGGCTGGTGAAACCGTATTTTATCGACGATAACGGCTATCGCTATTACGATCTCAACAATTTCTACGACTTGGATATGATCCTTTCCCTGCGAGAAGCAGACGGCTCCATCAAAGAAATCTGCGAGTTCATGGATCAGCCGTCGCCAGAAAAGTATGTGCAATATCTTACTCAAAAGCGAGATGATCTGGCCGAAAAACGGACAAAGCTGAAGATAATTGAAGATCGAATCAGCCAGACCATTGCGCTTACAGAGCAGGGCATGAAGCAGGATTCCCTGCAGCCGCAGATTTGCTTTGAAGAGCAGCAATACCTGATCGTCATGTCAGTGGAAGATCACAATAATCCGGCATCCTTCCTTCCAGTCTTTTCAGAGCTGCTGAAAACGTGTCACAAATACGACGTTCCCTATGATTTTCATCTCAGCGCTTTGATTTCCAAAGATCGGCTGAAGCAATATGATTATAATCCCGACTATTTCTATGCAGTCAGCCCCTTCCAGACAGACAGCCGCGACAGCCAGCACAAACCTGCCGGCAAATATCTGACTTATCTCCATCGGGGTGATTACCACAACATGAGCGAATCATACGAAATCATGATGAAGTATATACAGGAAAACCACCTGTCCATAGCAGGAAACTCTTACGAAGAGACTCTGATCGGCTGGCTCAACTGTTCCGACCGAAAAGATTACAAGACCCGCATTTCAATTCAGATAGAATAGTAATAGAAAAACACCGGTTCATCCAAGAAGGACAAACCGGTGCTCTTTCATGAAATTTTTATTCAGCTCTCCTGCAAACAGCATTCAATGATGTTTGTGCACATTTCGACAGCTGCACAGTCAATCCAATCACCGCTGTGAAAAAAGTAATCGTGCAGATTCCATAGACGATTGGAAACCCCAAGGTGTGGCAAGGCATCAACGGACTCATGCAGCCTCCAATCCATTTGAGCGGGATCAAAATACCTGCAACAGAAACAGCTATCGCTGCCAGATTCGCGCCCGCCCCTGCTTTTTCTGACTTAAGAAAGACCAGGACTATGCCGGTTAGCAGAAAACCCAAAGCAACCAACCCTTCAGCCGCTGCCGACTGCCAGCAGCGCATAATGTCCACCCCGTTTCCTTTGGGGCAAACGAATACCTTTGGTAAAATTCCCATCAGAATAGCTGCAGCTCCATAAACTGCCATTTGTATTTTTCTCATTTTTTTCACTCCTTACCCTAAGATAAATCCACATACTACGAAGAAAACCATCGAAAGCACAATGGAGATGGCGCAAATGGGGATCGCACATTTCGAATAGTCCACCGTGTTGACCTTTGTCGTAGAGCAGGCCAGAATCACCGTATCTCCATAGAAGCAGGTGTGCGCACCGACCGTAACCCCGGAGATGATAGCCCCTGCTACGAGGAACACATCTGCTCCAATAGACTGTGCCATAGGAATCATGACAGGGAAAGCAACGATGGCCACACCCCAGAAGGTGCCTGTCCCAAAAGCCAACAGCGTGACGATGATAAATGTAAATAAGGCGAACATGGACGGAGAGATATAAGGGGCAAGACTGTTGATCACATATTCTGTTACACCCAGCCTAGCGTTAACCTCATTCAAACCATAGGATATTACCAGGAGCAAAATCATGCTGAACATTTCTGTCATGCCGTCAACAATCAGATTAAATGACTGCAACAGTGATTTAATTTTTTGTGCTGCCAGCATAATGACCGCGATGATATTGGCAACAATAATGCCGACAGTCATATCCCCCGTACCGATGACTATGGCAGCTAAAATCACGATCGGTACGGCAAAGTTTATAGCGCGTCGTTTTTCTTGTGGAACATCAATTTCCTCCTCAGCAATTTCCTGTCCGCCTGCGAGAACCGGCCGCTCCGAATTGGCAGCCAATCTCTCCGCCTTCTTCATGGGACCAAAGAGCGGTACGACCTTAAAGATGATCAGAGGCACCATGATGACAGACAGCCAGCAGTATATAATAAAAGGCATGGTCTTTACGAACATTTCCATAGGACTGAGACCTTCTGCCATTCCTGTGCTGTCCATCTGTCCCATCATAAAAGCACCCCAAGAAGACATTGGCATCAGAGCGCACACAGTTGCTCCCGTTGATGTTACCAAAAAAGTCAACATTTCTCGCGATACCTTGTATTTATCTGTAAGATTAGCCATCACCGTACCCACTGCCAGATTATTAAGATAATCGTCGATGAAGATGATAATCCCAAGAATCCATGTTGCCAGCATCGACTTCTTACGCGTATTGACCACTCTTTCTGCAAACCCGGAAAAGCCCATGACGGCACCACTTTTTCTCATCAGCAAAATAAGTCCGCCAAACAGTGCAATCAACACTGTCACCCATACCGTATCAGCATTCATCAGCACTTGATATAGGATATCGATAAATGTATTATAACTGCCGCTAATGCTTCCACCTGCCAAAATAACACAGCCTGTCACAGCACCGATCAAAAGCGAAAAAATCGCATTTTTAGTAATTGCGGCTAAAATCAGTCCTACCAGAATAGGAACTAAACAAATCAAACTACCTTCCATATTTATTCCTTCTTTCCAATTTTATCTTCTGCATTAACGAACTTTGTCATAGTCAAAATCATAATAATCTTCCCAATTATGTTCCAATATTTTCTTCCAGCCCACGTGAACTCTTGCCACGGTCAGAAAATCGCCGTGAAGTTTCTGCTCATTTCCCAGGGCGTCAAAGAAAATCTTCCCCTCTCTCTGATCCGGCTCAGCGACAGTCAGAATGTGACGCTGCAGTTTCTCAAAATAGTCTCTGTCACCCATCTCCTTTGCCGCAAGCAGACTGCCGTAAAGACCCTGGGCAATGGGCGTGAGCTGTGAAACATAAGAGGATGTCTCTGCATCCTGCAATTCTTCTGCCGTCACATGAAGCTGCTGATCTGTAAACTTCTCTTTGAAGGCTTTCCATGCCCTCTCACTTGCCGCTTCATCAAAATAATTCATGAAAGCGATGGCCAGAGCGTTACACGCCGCCGTCTGCTCTCTTCCGCTCCAGGATGCCGATCTGCTCAAGTGTTCTCCCTTGATGCCTAAGGAACCGGTTTTATAGAATTCTAGGAACAAGCCGGTCTCCTCATCCAGCAGCTTTTCTCTGATAAAGGTCAGCAAGGTGTCCTCAATGCACCCACAGTAATCGGTGCCAAAACAGCGGTCGTGAATCCGAAATGCCAGCAGCGCCGCCAAATTGGGGTAGGCCTCATAGGTGCCCTCGATGGTATCATAGGCAAAGACATTTTGAGCAGACCGTCCGTTTTCCACGATGCGTCCATATACTTCCTCTGCATAAGCGTGAAACCGTTCGTCATTGATCGTTTTCTCACTGACCAATTTGTACAGGGCAAGAATCACAAAGACCTCCAGCCTGCGGATAGACGGCGCGTCATACACCGCTAACTGCTTTGATAAGTTGTCGCTTTCAATCACCAGGCTTGCGACATGAAGATTGTACTTCATCTCCCTGGTTCTGCAGGGGTCGATGATGGCGAAGGACGGCATGGCAAGCGCCAGAAAGTAAGCCGCATGTCTCGTTTTGATTTCCGGATAAAAAGAATTGCCGTTCCTGTAGTAAAGAACGTCCATCATGTTCAAAAGTCCCTTATAGTGGCTCTCAATATCTATAGGAAATTCTCGGGTTTCTTCCATCTGCCAGATTTCTTCCGCCGTTACAGATAATGGATGATCAAAATTCGGTTTTTCCATCAGTCTCGTCCCCCTTCCCGAAAGGCCTGCCAGTCGTATGAAAAGATTTTTTCCCACGGCTGATGCACCTGGCCGAAGAGAATATAATTGTGAACAAAGGTCTCGTCTACCGGTTCCGCCTTCTTGAATCGGGCGATTCCTTCTTCGATTTCAATGCCGTATACGCCGATAAAATATCTGGCGAACTTCTCCCAGCTTTCCACATCCTGATACTCTTTTGCCAGAGCCATGGAGTAAAAAACACCCATGCTCTCTTCTCTGCCCGTGGAAGCCTCATCAAAGTTTGCATATTCTTTGATGTAAAGAGCCTGACCATCCATCAGCTCTTTGCCAAAGTACCGGATAAAAGTCCTATAGGCTCCCTCCAACAGCTGCGGGTAGTACGGATGCAGCAGGTTCAGTCCCCAGGCGTTGCAGAATCCCGTGATGTACGGTTCTCCCTGGTCGTGGCTGGGATGATACTTGGCAAAGAGAAGTCCCGTCTCCTTGTCGCTGACCCGGTCATAGATGAACTCATAAATCTTCTTGCTGTACCTTTCGTTGAGATCCGTCCCGTGGATCAGATCGTAAACCTTCATTCCCAGCATGCCTACGGAATTGCACTGCGGAAAATATTGATCCAGTTCACATTGAATCCCCCAGTAAGGCGTCTCGCAGATGCTGTTGGCTTCGTATTCCCGCACCATGATGTCGGTAAGGAACTGATACTCCTCCTCAAACTCCCTGCTCCCTGACAAAAGTTCGTAAACACCATAGGTAAAGTGGAGATGTCCCTTGTACATGATGTTGTCCTTCGTAATGGGATTGTCATTAAATCCAAACCGCACCCATTCATCCCAGATTGGCGTGTCTTTCATCAGAAGAACGGTCTTTCGAGCGTACTCACAGATTTCGTCCTTCATAGAAGGATCAATCATAGCCATAGAAAGCATGCCGTAGTCGCAGAACGCCAGGCCGTATCGCCAAAAGTCCTGCATCTCTCTGCACCAGGGATGTCTCTGGTTGTCCCATCCCCCGTCCAGGGTCGCATCGATGACCTCCTTATGGAGATTCCACATGGCCAACGCGGACTCCGTCAGCTTATGGTTCTCGTACATGGCAAAAGTTTCTTTTCCCGTGGACAGTAATTCTGCTATCTGGTCGAACTGGATATCGGCTCTGGCCGTCTTCCCCAGAACTTCGATTTCCTGTCCGGCACAATTACAGTCCTGTGTTTTTTCTTTACAGCAGCAACTCATCAAATCACCTCATTTCAATCTTTCTATTGTCAATATAAGATATTGTCTAAGACCATAGTCAAGCTGTATTTTCACCAAATTCAAAAAATTTTGTTGTCCTTACAAAGATTTTGCATCTCAACTATGGTAAACTGTAAAAAAGATAAATGAAAGGATGAGATTGATGATTACTTTTAGAGATGTGGATAAAGATAACTTTCAAGCTGCCATCAGCCTGGAGGTTCATGAGAATCAGAAATGCTTTATGGAAGACAACCTTTTCTCTATTGCTGAATGTGCCTTTGAGAAGGATTTCAGGACAAAGGTCGTCTACAGCGACGGCGAGCCCGTCGGCTTCCTGCTGTATTATTTCGTCAAAGACGATCCCGACTACGTATTCCTGCACAGATATATGATCGACAAAGACCAGCAGGGCAAGGGCCTGGGGCGCGCAGCCCTGGAGGCCTCCATGGACCTGTTCAAAGAAGAATACCCTTCCATCGGCTGCGTAGAACTGATGCACTATCCCGACAACAAAATTGGCGCCGCCATGTACGAATCCCTGGGCTTTGTCCCTACCGGTGAAAACAGAGAGAGCGAACCGTGCCGCTGCGAACTCGGAACCAAAAATCCGGACCGCTATGTAGAAATCGTCAGACGCAGGTACTATGCAGCACCTTAAGTCTAATAAACCGAAGAACTGTAAAAGTTAAGAGGCACCATAAGTATTGAATTTCACAATACCTATGGTGCCTTAACGCATTCTTATTTTAAGAAAGGTTCAAATTTATATCTTACGCCTTTCCCCTCTGGAATATATGGCAACTGCGCAAATTGATAGTTAGATTCAGAGTTCCCTTCAATTAGGGAAGCTCCATTTTCGGTCACTGCGATATCCCAACCAACCATATGGACGCCTGTCAACCTTCTGGCGGCTGTTTCTGCCAGTTTAAGGACCTTGTCCCAGTTGGGAATCTGGAAACCCTTAATCGGCTTTTGCGATACAGGATGAACTTGATAGAATTCGCTGTCCAAATTCATACCGTCTCTGCAGACGGTTCCAGTTGTAACGTCAACAGGTGCAAAAATTCCTCCCCCTTCGTAGCCGTCAATCAGCCCGCCAGTACCCATTCGCAGGACAGAATACATGTAGTGGATTTCGTCGTTATCTAAGATGGTTACCAGTCTGACTGTATTTACTGAAGTCTCGCACATTTCGGCAAGTTCATGGTGCTGTACGATCAGTTCCTCACACACACTCTTTGGCTTCGACATGATTAAATCATAAAGCTGACGTTTTCCTTCCATATCTTCTGGGACAGCAAGCTTTTCAACACCTTCCCCATGGGTGCCAAATATCGGTTTGCAAATCAAACTGGATAAACCCTCTGTCCTCTCCAGAAATTCCTCAAACGTAAGCTTTCTGTTAGAAAACCAGACCCGATGAAACAAATCTCCGAATACTTTAGCAAACTTCTCCTTATTTCGAATCATCGCTATTTCTTCAGAATTGGTGTTATACTTCATAATCATCCGCTCTACCGTACCTTTTGTATAGTATTGCTTTTGTTCCTCGATGGATTTTTCCCAAAACCGAAACTGATAGTAATCCCTCGGAGAGCACTCCGTATATAAATTTGATTCCAATATTTTTTCTACGGCCTTTTTCTGAGACCAGCCACTTTCCTCTGCAACCAGGCGAGCGTGTTTATTCGTACTGGTTTTGTCGTAGCGGCTGTCTTTACGAATATTTGCCAAACTCGCTTCCAGTTTTTTGCCAGTTCTGCACCAAAGTCTCTTTTTAACGTAAAATCGATAATTTACGCCTTGTTCAAGATACAGGTCCATTTCGGCCTTTGCTTTTGCTCGATCCCAGCCAGTCTGCCTGCAAACGTAATCGAGATAAAATTCCTTTCGATTAGATAGAATTTTTCGTCTTTCTGCTGCCTTCATATAATATTTTATACTTTTCATTTTGCATAATCCTTTCATATGATCTCTAGTATCTCAAAAATTGCCAGTGATATCCATCATTATACCTCTTTTTCGATGATAATTAAAGGATTTTAACTATTTCTACATGATTTATGTTATAATGAACGCAAAGTTTTAAGAATATTGCCTAAGGAAGCGTTCATTCAATCAAGATGTTCAATTTTATTTTTAAATGAATCGTCACAATATAATGGCTCCATATTTAACGAATTTAACAGATGAAAGGGACTACACTTATGACTTGTAACGAAATCATCAGCCAGCTTCAGGCCATGTCCAGCGAAAAGCACAAAGCCAATGTCATCAAATTGGGAATTCCGGAAGAAAACAGCATCGGCGTTTCAACGACAGAGATACGGGCTCTAGCCAAAAAAATTGAAAAATCTCAGGATCTGGCATATGAACTGTGGCAATCCGGCTATCACGAAGCCAGGCTGCTGGCAGTGCTGCTCTTCGACAAAAAGAAAACAACCCTCGAAGAAGTGGATACTTTGATGTCTGATGTAGTTTCCTGGGATCTGTGCGATCATTTGTGCAAAAATTTAATCGTGAAGATGAAAGACTTTGACCAGTTGATCACCCTGTGGATCACTTCCCAACACACTTACAAAAAACGGGGCGCTTTTACGCTGATGGCTTCTGCGGCCATCCACCAAAAAGACATCACAGCGGAAACTCTCGACGCTTATCTGGCGCTCATTCAAGAGCATTCACAGGATGAACAAGATCATGTCAAAAAATCCGTCTCCTGGGCCTTGCGCGAAATTGGCAAACATGATTTTGACACAAACGAAAAGGCGCTTTTGCTAGCGCACAATCTCAAAGAGAACGGCAATAAAGCACAGGTCTGGATCGGAAAGGACGCCATCAAAGAGCTAGAGAACCTGGTCAAAGTCCCAGGACGCACGCGGCTGATTTCTGCTGATTCCAAAATGGGCCGTGAACAATAGCCGCTTAATAAAAAACGAGTGCATAACGGAGCGTCGCTCCTATGCACTCATGTCGCCCGCAAGGGGCGACGCTTCGTAAGGTACGTTCTTTGCCTTTTCGCCCCAGCTTTAGCTGGCTAGGCGAAACGGACAGCGAAAGGAGCATTAGCGACTGGAGGAGTGAGCAAAGCGAACGATGAAACATACGGAAATACGTCCTTTGAACGATATTTCCTATGTTATAAAAAACGAGCAGTTCTTCCTGAACGATGATTTCGCTATAAGGATGATCTGCTCGTTTTTCTATAAATTTTTGTCTATTATTGTATTTTTCTTGCCACTTCAAAGGCACTGCGTGTGGCATCTCCGATACGTCCCGGCTTTTTGGCATCACCGATTACATAGAGCCGGTCACAACAGCCAGAAACTTCTTTTTCAAGTTCATTTCTGCTTCGCACGCCGATAGAGAGCACTGTCGCATCTGTCGCGATGGATTCCATCACGCCGTCCTTACGGCTTAAATGCAGCTGATTTGAGCTGATTCGTTCCAGCTTTCTGCCAGGCATGAACCGTGCGCCGCCTTTTTTCAGCCTCCCAATGACATCATCTGCATTGACAGGATATGCTCCGGGGGCAATTTTGTCCGCCATTTCAATAATGGTAACTCGGTTTCCCTGTATCTGCAGCAGCTCCGCCGTCTCTAATCCCGTCATCCCCGAGCCGATGACTGCGATTTCCTTCCCCTGATATTTCTTTTCTCCCATCAAAATCGGCGTTACCGTGACTACATTTTCCGCGTCGGATCCCGGTATTGCAGGCGCAACTGCCTCACCGCCGGTAGCGAGAATCACAGCATAAGGCTGGTAGGAATTGATCATCTCTTTGGTCGCGTCGACGTGATATCGGATCTCTGCGCCCTCCTGTAACGCCTGGCGTGCCAGAGTCTCCGCGGGCCAGGCGATTTTCTCTTTCAGCGGCGGCATCTTTGCCAGAAGAAGCTGTCCGCCAGGTTCTTCCTGTCTCTCAAGCACCGTCACCTTGAAATCACGCGCCGCAAGTTCCTTTGCCGCCGTCAGTCCTGCAGGTCCCGCTCCTACGATGACGATCTGCCGATGCCCGCCGTTCTTCGGCGCTGCGTCCATCATCTCGCTTTCTCTGCAGGCTCGCGGATTGACCGCACATCCGACGGGTTTTCCGTTCATGATATGATCCTGGAAATACTCCATGCATCGAAGACAGCAGATACACCGCTGTATGTCCTCACTTCGTCCCTCTTCTGCCTTATTTACCCATGCCGGGTCAGAAAGGAAGGGCCGCCCCATGCCGATGAAGTCCTGTACTCCTTCTGCAAGCTGCGCCTCTGCCTGCTCAGGGGTTCAAATCAGATTTGCCGCGATGACAGGAATCCTGACCTCGTCTTTCACTGCTTTTGCCAGATACTTACGCCACCCTTGAGCAAAGCTGACCGGTTCGCAGGAAGTCTGCGCCGTATCATAATTTCCACTGCTGACATTCAGCACGTCGATTCCGAAGCTTTCCAGGCATTTCGCCATCTTCACCCCTTCTTCCAAAACGATGCCCTGGCCTGCATAACCGATCATATCGTAATATTCTTCGACGGAGAGGCGGACGCTGATGGGAAAATCCTTTCCGCATTCCTTGCGAATACCGTCGATGATCTCCTTCAAAAGGCGCATTCTGTTTTCCAGTGTACCGCCGTATTCATCCTCTCTCCGGTTCGTATACGGGCTTAAGAACTGCTGCAGCAGATAGCCGTGGGCCGCGTGGAGCTCTACGCCGTCGGCGCCGGCTTTTTGCACACGCCCCGCAGCAGCGACGAACTGGCCGATCAAAGTTTTAATCTGCGGTATGGTCATCGCTTTTGTCGCCTGATTGCGAATTGGATTGACGCCCAGTCCGCAGGGAACGTCGCTCGGTGCGAGAAGGGGTTTCATATAACGCCTCATCCGCTTCACCGTTTTCGGATCGTCCATGGCAGATTCGTCAAAACCGCCGGTAATCTTAAAAAAGAGATCCCAATACCGCGGAAAGATCCGCGCCATCCTCTCGTTAAAACGCCATAGCGCAGGGAACATGACCACATTCTGCCTGCCTGGATGAAAGAGCTGCACGAACAGCTTTGTACCGTAAGCATGGACCCGGTCCACCGCATCCTTAAGCGGTGCGATATATCTGTCGTGGGACATTGACAGCATGCTGGAATGTGAGACCGCGTCGTCTTCATTAATCCTGGTGCATTCCGTGATGATGAGGCCCGCGCCTCCCCTCGCCCGCTCTTCGTAATACGCCGCCAGCGGCTCGCTGACACTGCCGTCGTGATTGGCAAGACCCACACACATCGCCGTCATGACGGCTCGATTCTTGATTGGCACAGAGCCTATATTCATCGATGTAAATAAGTTGGGGTATTTCATCTGATTGACCTCCATTCATGATAACAAGTATAGAATTCCCAAAGTTTCTTTTCTAAATTCATAACATAAAATCTTTTGCAGTCGATTTTATTTTTGCACTTGTATAAATTTTTTCTTTAGTTTATACTATAGAAAACGGTGAAACAAGTGACAGAATAAAACAGACGTGCAGATTTAGACAAAAACAGAAAATTGTCAAAGGAGATTTGAATATGAAATACGACTTTTCAAAAAAACTGACCATTGGAGCGGCCCGCACCCTGCATTCCCTGCAGCAGGCAATGCGAGCGCTATTGTCTTCAAAAGCCTTCGAAGAAGTCACGGTCGGTGAGCTGTGCGAAAAGGCAATGCTGCCCCGCGCCACCTTTTATAACTATTTTGACGACAAATACGATCTCCTGCAGTATTGTCTGATGACTGTTCGCGATCAGCTGGATAGCGGATACCGGGACATGGACAACTGCAGTGAACGCATGAACTGCCTGATGGAAAATTGCTTTGATTACCTGGATCAGAACATCGACACAGTACAGAAAATTTTAAGGAACAACCCTGCTAACCAATACCTGATCAACCAGGTGCGTCTTTACCTGCTCTCAAATATGTCCGCCGCATTTCAGAGCAATCCCAATTCTCACCAGTTCAAAGTCCCCCGGGAAATGGCGGCAAAACTATACAGCGAGGCGATCGTGATCATTTTGGAATGGAAATACCTCGAAAAGCGGGAATGCTCAAAAGAGCAGGCAAAGGAATATCTCCGGCAGATGGTAAGCGGAATCGACGAGAAACAGACGGTTTCAAATTTATAAAAAGGAGTGATTTTATGGTTTTTTATTTTAGCGGTACAGGAAACAGCGCCCTTGTGGCAAGACAGATTGCAGAAAGTCTCGGAGATGAAATGATCTCCATCAATCAGTGTTTGAAAGAGAAGGAAACAAAGATCTTTCGTGCTAAAGAGCCCCTGATCTTTGTTGCGCCTACCTATGCCTGGCAGATGCCCAAAGTCGTTCATCGCTGGATTCAGGAGTCGGGCTTTCAAAACAGGCAAAAGGCCTATTTCGTCCTCACCTGCGCGGGAAGCATCGGCAATGCCGCCGCCTATGCAAAAAAACTCTGCCTGGAAAAGAATTTGCTTTTCTGCGGATTAGCCCCCGTCATCATGCCCAATAATTACGTAGCCTTGTCCAATACGCCGGACAAAAAAGAGTGCGATGAGATCCTAGAAAAAGCCCGCGAACAGACAGACGAACTGATCGCATTGATTCAGCAGGACAGACCGTTCCCTGAATCCCACGCTTCCTTTAAGGAGAAGCTGTCCAGCGGACCTGTAAACACACTCTATTATTCCCTTTTTGTCCACGATCAGGGGTTTGCAGCCACTGACGCCTGTGTTTCCTGCGGGAAATGCCAGAAAAGATGCCCTCTCGATAATATCAGCATGGAAAATGGAAGACCTTTATGGAAAGGAAATTGCACCCACTGCATGGCCTGTATCGGAGGCTGCCCTGCCGAAGCAATTGAGTACAAAAAATCCTCCAAAAATAGGCGAAGATATTACATCATGGAAGACTGAGCAAGCGGCTGCTGTGAGCCGATAAATTTCTAAATCTGGCAAAAGTGCCACAAACGAGCATTTTTGGCGCTTTTGTGGCATTTTTCAGTTTACATCAAGCTTTTAAGAAGCAAAAAAGGCAATGATTTGCGCTAAATATGTTTCTAAACCCTTATTTTTTGAAAAGGTTATTTATTATATAGTTTTCTAGTCCATTGCATTTCTCCCTTTTAATGGATAATTTGTTCAATATTTCGTCTCATTTTGCGAAAAAGTGCCACAAACGAGCTTTTTTGGTGCTTTTATGGCACTTTTGCCAGTTTCACCCACTATTTCCTGCATAATAAAAAAACGAGTGCGGATTCTCCTGCACTCGTTTTTACTATTTATTTTGTATGGCTCAGAATGATGTCAGTCAGATCGACTGGATCTACGATCTTTCCATCCTTGTAAACTCTCATGTTGCCGCTGGCGATTTCGTCGATGAGGATGACCTCGTCATTGTTGTATCCGAATTCGAATTTGATGTCCCACAGCTCCAGTCCCATGGATGCCAGGTCGTCAGCAACGATCCTGGTGATCTTCAGGGTCTGTTCTTTCATCTGGTTGAACATCTCCTGGCTCATGATGCCCAGAACCTCAAGGCCTTCGCTTGTGATGAGGGGATCGCCCTTTTCGTCGTCCTTCAGGGTCGTCTCCACATATCCGTTCTCGAAAACGGTGCCGTCTTCGATGTATGCGCCGTATCTGCGGATGAAGCTTCCGGTCGCTCTCAGTCTGCAGATGACCTCAAGTCCCTTTCCAAATGGAGTCGCTTTCAGAACTTCCATGGTCGCATTGTCGACGTCAGCGCTGACATAATGCGTCTTGATGCCTGCAGCTTTGATCAGCTCAAAATATCTGATTGAAGTTCTGAGGTTCGCTCTGCCGATTCCTTCGATTGTCAGTCCCACTGTATTTTCGCCCGGATCAAAGACGCCGTCTTTTCCCGTGCAGTCATCCTTGAACTGCAGCATCACGTTTCCGTTGTCCAGTGCAAATACGTCTTTTGTTTTTCCTTGATAAATTTTTTCCATCATTCTACTCTCCATTCCTGTGTTTATTTATAAGTAAATTCTTATCTGTCAATATTTTTACCATACTATTATAGCACAACGAAAGCAGATGACAAGAAAAAAATCACACTTTATCTTTCGCGCGGCATGGCTCTTCCTGCCTTTGCAAAAGCCTGGCGGTCAAGAGTCTCGCCGTCGAGGACCTTCGTGCCGTTGACAAAGACCTTCTCGATGCCGAAGGGTTTATTTTGATCGGGCACGCCGTTCTTCAGCTTTTCTTCATCAAAGACGGTCAGATCGGCAAAGAAGCCTTTTTTGATATATCCCCTTTGCCCAATGCAGAACCGATCAGCCACAGCGCCGCTCATCTTGCGGACGGTAGCAGCCATGGTATCGCCGCTGCCTTTGAGCGACAGGTGGAGGAATTTCGGGAAGCAGTCGTAAATGGCCAGGTTCTGCACGCCCCGCTCCTCGACCCAGGCATCGGTCATGTAGAGTACGTTTGGATGTTTGGAAAACTCGCTGATGATTTCCGCCGTGCTGTAAGGCTCCATGATGACGCGGCCTGTGTTGTTGCTGATTTCACAGAGATGCAAGTAGGCGTCGATATCGCTCATTCCCTCTTCACGGGCAATCTGATGAACGGTCTTTCCCTCATATTTCTCATAGCCCTCCCCGACGTCTGCAATGAGGATATTGTCGAAATTGAAACCCAGCATCTTCATGCTCAGCTTGGCGAGCAGCGTGAACTTCAGCTTGTTGAACGGCTTACGCTTTTCTTCTTTGCTCATGGACTGGTACCACGCAGGCATGATGACCGTAATGACCGATACGCCCCGATCCTCTGCATAGATATCGAACATGGCGTCAATACCGTTTTCTCTCATTCCCATCAAAATCCGAAGCAGCTCATCCTTGCATTTAAAAGAAGAACGCCCCACAAAGATAGCGTGGGAATACTGCAGCTTCATATGGGTCCCCCGAGAAACCTCCTCCAGTTCGTCCAGGGCCCGCAGAATATGGGGTCTACCAAATGGGCTGGAATAGGCCAGGGACACCGCGCTGCTGGCACGCGGATGGACGGTCATGGGCACGTCGTAAGCTTCGCAGAGCTTCGCCACGTCGCGCAGTTCTCCCGTCTTGGCATAGACCCCCGGTTCGTACATCAGCCCCAGTGACAAGCCGCAGGCGCCCTCTTTCAGACCCTGCTCCATGATGCCCAGCATGCGGCCGCGCTCTTCGGGCGTCAGCTCCCTGTTCTCGAAGCCGGACACGCTGTTTCTCGCCGAGCAGTGACCCACCAGGGTTGCGATGTTCAGCGGCGTATTCTTGTCGATGGCGTCAAAGAATTCTTTGACGGTGCCGTATTCGCCCGTCACATCCCAGTTGTGGAAAAGGCCGCCGCCGACGCCCTCCTTGTAGGGGCTGTCTTTCTCAAAACCCACGCTGGAAAGCCCGCAGTTTCCTGCGATAAAGGACGTGATCCCCTGCCTGACGAAAGGATCGAAGTATTTCTCCGGTTCCTTCTTTATGGCAAAGAAATCGTTGTGGGAGTGGGCATCAAAAAAGCCCGGAGAAACCGAGAGTCCCGCAAGGTCGATGACTTCCGCCTCATCGTCTTGTAAGTTCTCGCCGATTTCCTCGAGCTTTTCGTCTTTGATCAAAATATCGCCGTGAAAAGGTTCTTCGCCGGTTCCGTCGTAGATCAATCCGTTCTTCAATAAAGTCTTCATTCCATCGCCTCCATTTTTCAGAATTTACTGACTTTATTTTACCATGGGGAGGCGGGAAAATCCAGCCCTATTTGCCGGTTTCATTCATCCGGGTCAGGAGTTTATCAAAGCTTTTCTCTGACAAGATCTCGTTGGTCAGGAATTCTCCATCACGATAGAGAGCATAGGTCGTAAACGGATTCGGTGCATTCTGCGCCGCTTCCCTGCTTTCAATATGAACCGGCTGGATTTTGATCCCCCGTTCCGCCGCTGCATCGACCAGGACAGGCACGTATTTTGCCGTGTGAGGGCACTGATTGGTGTAGTACAGCGTCCAGCCGTCTTTTGGAACCGCAGCCTTCTTCACACTGTGACAGAATTTCGGTACCTGCGCACCCTCCTCAAAGGGCAGGTAGAGCAGCTCGTAGTACGGCTTACAGGTGTCCGCTACGATAAATCCCTTATATTTCAAATAGCCGGGATCAGAGAGAAAGGGCATTTTCTTTTTGGTCGACAAAACGACCAGTCCTTTCTTACCCTGGGCCTTTCCATCGGCGATGCATTCTTCCAGAAGCGCGTCGCCATATCCTTTCCCTTTATATTTTCCAGAAACCCAGAAACAGTCGATATAGAGATAACCCGGCGCTTCGACAGGCGCCCAGGCGGCCTCCGCCGGCAGATATTCGATGAAGACTTTTCCCCTCTCATCCAGTTTGAGGAAAACCAATCCCTCTTCCATCCTCTGCCGCAGCCACTGTTTTTTTGAGGAGACAGAAGTTTCCCCTTTCTTCTCCGATATCGCGCAGCAGATATGCTCCTGCTCCAGGTTGTCCAAATTCACTTTCTTCAATTCCATAGTCAAATCCTCCTTTCATTCATCGTATCATGTTCCATTACGGAAAAATGAACGAAAGAGATACTATTTATACGGGATATACCATTCCATGGTGCAAAAATCTTCCGTACAGGCTTTTGTATCTACCCGCTCAAAATACATGTTCTGGTCAAATATATGCTGCCCTTCAGGCTGGCGGCGGAAATAGGACGCTATGGCCTGATACATTTCCTCTGCCCTTTTCACGTCCAGCTCCCGATAAGAATGGCTGCCGATATAGGTAAATCTTGCATAACGGGACTTGGCCAGCAGGAGATTGCAATACTTTTCGTTTGGAGCAGAAACGTGAGCTGTGCAATAATAATCGGAGCGCTGTTTTTCTGCGTCATAATTCTTCGTTACACCGTAGTAGACACCCTTCTCCTTTACGTGATCCAAATGTGGGTAACAAAGATCCCAGAATTCCAAGGCTCTTTGTGGAGCCAGGCTGTGGGATTCTGCAAACCCCAGGTTATGCTTCACCCCCGACAGGATCATTTTCGGCAGGATGCATACATCTGGCAGAATCATATTCTCTTCTCCAATGGCAATCATCTGCTCCAGTGAGACTTTTTCAGTGATAGCAAGAGGCTTTCCTGATTTTTTCCACTGAAAAGGCGTCATGCCGTATTCCCTTTTGAAGGCGTTGATGTAGGTTTGGGGAAATTCATAGCCGTATTCCGCCGCAATATCTGCAATGCGAAAATCACTTGCAAGCATCAGTCCTGCGCTGCTGGAAAGTTTTCGCTTTTTGATATAGGTAGAAATCGGCATATGAAAAGCAGATTTGAACAGCTTTCGGATGTAGATTTCCGAAAGGCCAAATCTGCCTGCCAAATCCGCAAGCGTCAGCTTCTCTGCAAGATTTTCTTCAATATCATTGATGATGTTCTGTAATAACAGCCTGTTATGCATTTGCCTTGCTGTCAGCCTTTGCCTGGAACTTCTCGTTTTTGACGATGAAACGTTCGTGGGTACCTTCTCCGATCAAGCCCGCATTGTCATACGCTGCTACCTTGAACACCAGCTTCCTGCCATCGACTTCGGTCAGCTCGCTTTCGCATCTGACTGTCATGCCCAAAGGCGTCGCTGACAGGTGACTTACGTTGAGCTGTGTGCCTACGGTGCCGCTGCCCTCTTCCAGATGCGGTGCAACGCTCTGCCATGCCGTCTTTTCCATCAACGCGATCATGGAAGGTGTTGCGAAAACCTTGAGGGTGCCGCTTCCCATGGTCAATGCTGTATTCTCCTCTGTCACCTTAACTTCCTGTGTTCCTTTTATGCCTGCTTCTAACATAGATTTCCCTCCTAGAAACTTTTATACTAGCAGTATACATGAATCAGGCCTTTTCTTCAAGAAAAATCAAATAATTACAAGACTTGACTTCTTTCGAAAATCTAGTATGATGATATCGTTAAAAGAACATGTAATGGAGGGTTATGATGAAGAAGTTTTTATCCGAATTCAAAGAATTTATCTCACGGGGCGATGCCATGAGCATGGCTATCGGCATCATCATCGGCGGCGCTTTTACCGCCATCGTGACATCTCTCGTCAATGACATCATCACGCCCATACTGGGCATCATCATCGGCGGTCTGGATTTTACAGGCATCACCGTCTCGGTAGGCGACAGCATGATTTTAATTGGAAATTTTGTACAGGCCGTCATCGTATTCCTGCTGACTGCTCTGGTTATCTTCAGCATCATGAAAGCCTTTAACAAATTGCAGAGAAAGAAAGAAGAACCCGCACCAGAGCCAGAAAAACCGTCAGAAGAGGTGCAGCTTCTCACCGAAATCAGGGATCTGCTGTCAGAACAAAGAGAATATAATGAAAACCGATAAGCATCTTCTTATCGGTTTTTTAGAATCTGGCAACTTCAGATTACCTCATGACGGCTCTGAAATCTTTGAATATGCCCTTTCTGCCATAGTCAATTTTAACTACGCTGTCCAAAATCGGTTTTTCTAACTCCGAAATCAGAAATCCATATCCGTCTACGTCGATCAACTCGTCCTTTGATCTCATCCGGTCCACGTAAAAGTCCAATGTAAAGTTACAGCAGCCTGTCTTGTTCAAGGCGATTCTCATATATCTGTCATCACTCAGCATCTTGTCTAATTGGTCTTTTGCCGCCTGCGTCAATTCAATACTCACGTTTGATCCCTGCCTTTCTATCGGTATTCTATATAAATACCCATTATTTCAATTTTCACACATTTTACTTTTTTGACATTTTTCGCTATAATGATTCTTTGCGATATCATTTTAGGAGGATACACTATGAACTTTATAAACAAAAACGGCAAAGGTCTGTTTCTTTGCCTGGCTCTAGCCGTCCCTTCGTGGTTTCTCGGCAAAGCCTTCCCCATCGTCGGAGGCGCCGTCATTGCAATTTTGGCAGGGATGATCGTGACTCTGCTGATTAGAGATAAAACCTCATTTGAAGCAGGCATCAAGTTCACATCAAAGAAGATTCTGCAGTGGGCAGTCATCTTGCTTGGTTTCGGATTAAATTTAAACGTCATCTTGCAAACCGGAAAGCAATCTCTTCCGATTATCATATGTACCATATCTACGTCTCTGCTCATCGCCTATGTGCTGCACAAGGTTATGAAGACACCGGCCAACATCTCGACTCTGGTCGGCGTAGGATCTTCTATCTGCGGCGGTTCTGCCATCGCCGCCACTGCCCCGGTCATAGAAGCAGACGATGAGGAAGTCGCACAGGCGATTTCCATCATATTCTTCTTTAACGTGCTGGCTGCCGTCATATTTCCGGCATTTGGACATGCTATCGGATTTGACACTACTTCCGGGGAAGCCTTCGGCATCTTTGCCGGAACTGCTGTCAACGATACTTCTTCCGTCACAGCATGCGCCTCTACCTGGGACAGCATGTGGAATCTGGGCGCTGCTACCTTGGATAAGGCCGTCACCGTCAAATTGACCAGAACCCTGGCTATCATCCCGATTACTTTGATTTTGGCAGTTTGGAGGACAAGAAAAGAGGAGAAAGAAGATGAAGCAGCGGGGAAAAAAGTTTCTATGA
This sequence comes from Emergencia timonensis, assembly GCF_900086585.1. GTDB lineage: Bacteria > Bacillota > Clostridia > Peptostreptococcales > Anaerovoracaceae > Senimuribacter > Senimuribacter timonensis. The sequence continues at coordinate 1,181,687 of NZ_FLKM01000009.1, read as the reverse complement.
AAGATATTTTCCCGTTCTTCATCCTCTACTTCATCGCAGCCTCCATCATCACCACCATAGCCGCCTCTATGGGCGTGCCGGCTGACTTCTTTGCGCCGATCAAAGAACTTTCCAAGTTCTTCATCGTACTGGCCATGGCAGCCATCGGCCTCAACACCAACATCGTGAAGCTAGTCAAAACCGGCGGCAAACCGCTCTTTATGGGTCTCTGCTGCTGGATTGGAATCACTGGTGTCAGCCTGCTCTTGCAGCATGTGATGCATCTCTGGTAATTTAATCGGCAGTGTTCTTTAGAAAGGACGCTGCCGATTTTTTTTTGCAAATAATGAGCTGTCACAAGATTTTCAAGAATAAATATTGACCACATGGTCTATTTTTGTTAAGATATAGAAAACAGACTACATGGTCTATTTTTGGAGGAGTTATGAAACGAGAAGAAAAAAATTTACAAACAAGACGACGTATTATGGATAGTGCTTTGAACGAATTTTCTAAACAAGGTTACGGTGCAAGTTCTATTAACACGATCTGCTCTGCCCAAGGCATTTCCAAGGGCATTATCTATCATTATTTTAAAACAAAGGATGATCTGTTTTTGGCTTGCGTAGAGGAATGCTTCTGCCTGCTTACAGAATATTTAAGAAGCAAAATGCAGGATGCAGAAAGTGATATCGAAAGACAATTAGAAGAATATTTTGCTGTAAGAATGTCTTTCTTTACAGAATATCCTATTTATCAGCGAATTTTTTGCGAAGTGATGATTACTCCGCCGACCCACCTTGAAACAAAAATACAAGAGTGCAAGAGAAATTTTGATCAGTTGAATATCCAGATTTTAGACAAATTATTAGCACCACTTTCTCTGAGGCCTCCTATGACAAAGGGTGAAGTAATAGAAACTTTTAGACAGTTTCAGGACTTTATCAATATCAAGTATCCGGTCACGGAATTTGAAGCCCATGAACAAAGCTGCAAAAGAGCACTGAACATATTATTATACGGGGTAATTGACAGAAGGGAGCAGAAATCATAATGGCAGAAGTGTACAGATCAAATTCTATTTTAGGTGATATTCCCCCTTCAAAATCAATCGTAAAACTGGCAATACCGGCTACACTTGCGCTATTGGCCAAAGCAATTTATAACTTAGTTGACACTGCCTATATTGGAATGCTGAACTCTGATATTGCGCTGACGGCAGTAGGCGTTACAGTTCCTCTCCTGCTTATCATGGTTTCAATCGAAAATATATTTGCTGCCGGAGCTGCCGTTTTAGCGGGGCGGCAGTTAGGCGGCAGGGACAGCGAAGGAGCCAGCCGTACTGTCACAACAATCGTTGGCTTATCGGTTATGATCGGCGTGACATTATGTATAGGCGGCATTGTGTTTCTTGAGCCTTTCATGCGGGCCTTTGGCGCATCCGAAAGCTCATTGCCATTGGCAGAGGACTACGCTTTCTGGATGTTCATAGCAGCATTAGCAAACCTCCCGGCACAAAGTATGAACTGTGCTGCAAGAGCAGAATCTTCTGTGAAAATATCTTCTATCTCCGTCATTACCGGAGCATTACTCAATATCGTTCTAGATCCAGTCTTCATGTTCAACTGGGGACTGGATATGGGTGTAGCAGGGGCTTCTCTTGCGACCACGATATCTCAGTTTGTCACATTTTTTATTTTGCTGTGGTTTTATGCCAGCGGAAACTCTATCATCAAAATAAAAATAAAATCTTTCCAACCTGATTGGAAATTGATCAAAACAGTTACGTGCATTGGCATTCCAACGGCAGTCATACAAATATGTTTATCGGTGGCAGCCTCTTTGACAAACATGACAGCCGCGGCGCTGCCCCAATCAGATGAAATTATCGCAGCTTATGGCGTAGTCCAACGGCTCGTCTTAATCGGCTGCTATGTGATTATGGGCTTTATGCAGGGGTATCAGCCAGTAGCTTCTTATGCGTTTGGCGCGAAAGAAGAAAAAAGATTTCACCAGTCAGTCCGGTTCGCTTTAAAGGGAGCAGTTCTTTTAACAATCATCGTAGCAATCATATATATCACTTTGGCGAAACCGTTGATCAGTCTCTTCAATGGAAATCCGGCCATTATAGAGTATGGCAGATGGCTGCTCATTTCCCAAGTAATCTTGTACCCGGCTTTCGGGTTATGCTATATGATGACAATTACTTATCAAACGATTGGTGCTTCCAAATATGGATTGTTTCTTTCCTCAGTGCGGCAAGGGCTGTTTTACATTCCATTCATATTGATTCTGCCTCAATTCTGGGGTGTCGCGGGTATTTATTTTGCACAGCCTGCCGCTGATATTTTAACGACTCTGGTATGTGTATTGTCAATCAAATCAATGAAGGCAACTGCCGTCAAAAACATGAACTGAGCTAATCCGGATACAGCAAGTCTGTCACAAATTCCAAGGTCTGGTCTTTGTCGGCATTCTTTGAGGTAAACATGCCGTACAGAGGGTTATCCGTCACTAAACCGTCTGTTCCCAGGCGGAGGATTTTTTTCATATTCTTCTTGGTGTTGGCCGTCCATCCGTAGACCTTTTTGCCTCTTGCATGTGCTTCTGCCACAATTTTGGGAGAGAGAAAGGTAGTCTCTACGCTGTATCCGTCAAGATAGCTGTGGTCAAAGGAATCCAGCTTCAAAAATGTGGTGATATAGACGGTATCAATCGCAGGCGCCAATGACTTGCTCTCTTTCAGCAGATCTAAATCCATGGAGGCGATGGTACATTGCCGGCTCATCCCCGCTGCCATCACCTCTTGCACTGTTTTTTCCACAAGATGTTTCTCGTGGCCTGTGGCCTTTAGTTCAATCATCAGATGGATGCGGTTCTTTGCTGTCAAAAGCATTTTCTGCAGTGTGGGGATCTTTTCGCCAGCAAAATCAGAGGAAAAATGAGAGCCGGCATCCAGGGTCTTTACCGTCTTATACTCTGTATCCCAGACCTTTTGATTGAGATTCGCCGTGCGTTTGAAGCTGGCATCGTGCATGACAATCAGCACGCCGTCTCTCGTCTGCTGTACGTCGATTTCCGCCAGTTCGACACCTGCCTCGATTGACGTTTTCAACGCAGCCACTGTATTTTCCGGCGCAAAAGCGGCACCTGCCCGATGGGCGACAATCTTCGTATCATGCTCCGAAGAAAACAGATTCCCTCCTAATTCCGTTTCGCTGTAAAAAGCCAATAGAACAAACATGACAAATACCGCGGCAGACCGCAGAAGTACGGCTCTTGCAGACCACTTTGCCTTAGGCTGGACGGGGCGTACATCTCTGCGATACAGATGATACAGTGTTACAACCATGGCAAACAGCGCTAAGGTCGCAAAGATATCCACGAGAATGGCTCCCATCACACTCCATTTTGTGTAATAAAACTGAAACATGGCTCTGCCCCCGTCAACTGCGTCAGGCCATTTACTCAGAGACCAGAACAAAAGGCACATGCAGATAAAAGCAAAAAACAGCGCAGTCGCGCAGATCAGCAGGCTGAGCAGCAAATACCCTGCGGCTTCTTTTTTCCGCCCCTTTAGAAAAGGGATTTGAAATGATTTTCCTAAAAAAAGCTCCTCGTGGAGAATCACTGCCGGAAATCGGAACAGGGAGAAGAACAACAGAATGTTCAGCCCCAGCATTCCTGCTGCAAAAACGATAAAGAGAATCGGACGATCCTGCAAGAAATCCAATAAAAATTCGGGAATCTGAAACTTGTTCAACAATCCACTGGTCAACGGAAATGCTGATAAAGCGATCACGGGAAGGAGCAAAACCAGTATGGGGAAATTTTTTATGTGAAACAGGCGGAAAGAATGGTGAAAGGTTTCTTTGAACAGCTTCCACACAGAAAGGCGTTCCGCTCTCCATCCTGCCTCACAATAGACGATGATTGCTGTAATTTCAAAATAGACATAATAAAAAAACAAAAGGACAGCGGCGGCAGACATCAGGCTGCCTTCATCTGCCAGCATGGTGAGCAGGGTCATTCCTATGACCTTATAAAATATTTCAAAGTAAAGCAGCGTCAGCCAATTTGGAAGGGCTGTCTGCAGCCACGTCTTTATCGTATCTTTCATGCACCTTATCCCCTTCGAATTCTTCTGTGATAAAGTTATTTTGCCAAAAAAGAAAAACAACACTCCCTAAGAATGCTGTTTTTCTGGATTTTATTTTATTTTACTATTTTATTAGGAATTTTCATAATCAGTTCTATACTGCTTCTTCTTCTAAATAGGCTGTGGTGATGGATTCGCAGGCTGCCTCAGGTTCAGGTTCCACATTGACTGTGGAAATCACCCACGTCTCTGCCACGATGCATCCGATGATGATGACGGTACCCAGAAGACCGATACCGCTGAGTATTTCCCCGAGTATTACCCAGGAAATAGCGGCCGTAAAGACAGGCTCGCTGCAGAGAATGACAGAAACCTGCGTCGATGAGATACCGGTCAAAGCTTTGTTCTGCAGCCAGAATGCCAGGCAGGTGGAGATGACTGCAAGGTAGATGAGTACCATCCAGGCAGAAGGTTCTACGCTCATCACATTGAAGTTCGGTTCCAAAACCAACGCGCCAATCAACGAAGCGCCAAAGGCCAGACCCACCTGCATGGTGCTGATGGTCATCACATTCATATCCTGAAGGCCTTTCTCTCCGAAGACAAGAGAGCCCGCCATGGTAACAGAAGAAAGCAGCGCTAAAGCCTCGCCCCATCCGAAGGAAAAGCTTCCGCCGTTGCAACACAGAAAATACAGACCTACGATTACCATGAGCTGTGCAGGCAGATATTTGAGTCTGAATTTTCTCTTCAAAATGATGGTCTCCATGAACGGTACAAATAAGACCGAAAGGGAAATAAAGAAGCCCACATTGGTTGCCGTCGTCATATCCAAAGCCACATTGCAGGTAATGTATGTAGCTGCTACGCACAGACTGCTGGGCAGCCATGTCATCAGCGGCACATCCTTCAGCTGTTTCAAAATACCCTTTCCAAAGAAAATAAGGAATACGGCAAATGCCAGGCCAAACCGCAATGCCATGCTCCAAAAGGGAGTGATACTTTCATAAGCAATTTTTGTCACGGCATTGCCCATGCCGTAGATCAGCGCCTGCATCGCTACCATGCTACCGTATAGTAAAGTCTTGTTTTTCATCTATATCATGTCTTCCTTTCTATGTCTTGTGAAATACTCATGTTTATAGTATAATTTCCCTATAATTAAAAGTAAAGCTAGAGTTTCTTTTAAATATTTAAAGAGATTCTTTCATTCTAGGAGGAACTATGGATATCCAAAAATACGAGGCATTTATCAAAACCGCCGAACTGGGCAGTATCAAGAAAGCATCGGAAGAACTTGGCTATACCCAGGCCGGTCTCAGCTATATCATCAAGACATTAGAAGAGGAACTGGATATTTCCCTTTTCTTTCGCGATTACGGCAAAATCTATCTCACTGGCGGTGGCAAGGAGTTGCTCCCTCTGGCGCACGCGATCTGCAACGATCAAAGACGCCTCAAGACCCGTCTTTCGGAACTGAAGAATCTGCAGTCGGGAAATATCACCATCGCAGTGTTTACCAGCATCGCCGTTTACTGGCTGCCCTATCTCATGAAAGGATTTCTCGAAAAGCATCCCGGCATCCGCTTTGATGTAAAGTGCTACGAAGAGCCCGCCGTCCTGGACGAAATGTTAGATAACGGCGATGTGGATTTTGGGTTCACCGTATTGCCCGATGCCGACGCCAGCTTTGAAAAAGTCTTTTTAAAGAAAGATCCCATGATGATCGTTCTTGCAGAGAACCACCCCCTGGCCGGTCTGCCCTATTTTCCCTCTTCTTCCATGTCCGAGGAGCCCTACATCAGTGTCGGGGATCATTCAGAGATGGACGCACTGTTTTATTACAATAACGTAAAACCCAATACCTACCTCATGCTGGATAACGATTTTGCCGTCATGTCCATGGTCAGCCAGGGGTTTGGCTTCAGCGTATTTCCCGCGTTGATGCTCAAGTCGCCCACCTTTCCACTGGCCGTCAAGGAACCGGAAATATCTTTTTCCCGGGAAATAGGGATTGTCCTGCGCTCCTTGGAAAGCGCCTCTGATGCAGCACGAGCCTTTATCACCTTCACCAAAGACTGGATTTCAGAAAATTTTTAATGAATGGGTGTACAAAAAGAATAACATGTGTTATTCTTTTATCAATAGAGCATAACAAACGTTATGTAGATGCGAAATTTATTTAATGGAGGTACACCTATGTTTACTTTTAATTATCAAGCCGGTGCAGAAACCCTGGCTGTATGGGGTGTCTGGGTCGTCGTATTTGCAGCATTATTTGGACTGAATGAGATATCCAGGCGCTGGAAATGGGCAGGTTTCCTCTGCTTCATCATCTTGCCGATCGTCCTGTCCATTCTCTGGTTTACAGCCCTGAAGGATGTGACCTACACCGACTGGTTCCATCTCGCCAAGGTCTACTCGTCTACTGCAGGCTGTATCGGTTTCTGGTGCATCAGGCACATTGAGAAAAAAGATAAGCTCACTGGAAAAGTGACCTGGAGACTGGCTGACAACAAGATCGCCCTCTGTTTCCCGCCTCTGATTCTGGCAATCAACATCTGTGAAGCCGTAGCCCGCGACATCGAAGTGGGCATGACCTTCACCGGCGGCGGTTATATGGCCGATACCATGAAGGACGTCTACATGCTGGGCGGCTCCTGGAACTACATGAACGCAGCAGCCGGCATCCTGAACATCCTCACCATCACCGGCTGGCTGGGCATCTGTATCAGAAAAAAGACTGCCAAAGACGGCAGCAAAGACATGCTCTGGCCTGATATGCTGTGGTTCTGGATTGTCGCTTATGACCTTTGGAACTTCGCTTATACATACAACTGCCTGCCGCACCACGCATGGTACTGCGGTTTTGCCCTGCTCCTGGCGCCGACCATCTGCGCATTCACAGTAGGCAAAGGCGCATGGCTGCAGCACAGAGCCCATACTCTGGCCCTCTGGTGCATGTTCGCACAGACCTTCCCTGCCTTCCAGGACGTGAGCAAATATGCAGTGGATTCCACCTACAATCCGACCATTTACTTCATTGTCAGCTTTGCTGCCCTGGCGGCAAATGTGCTGGTCTTCCTCTATATGATTTACAAAATCAAGAAGACCCATCGCAACCCTTGGAAAGGCGAACTCTACACAGACCTTCCAAAATACGAAGAAATCAAGAAATTGTCGGCTTAAGATGTAAAAGGGGCTGTCGCATTAACGAAGAAACGGCGTAAAGTATTGTTTTCTGGATACGTTACGCCGTTTGGGAGCAGATTTAGCAGGCAGATTCGCTGCGTTTCATAATAAACAAGATCTTTCAGGCACTCTTTTTCCTTTTATAATGTTAATTTCTTAAATTTACCATTAATTAATTTCCAATTCTGTATTATCTTGTAATAATTTTTGATACAAATCATTTCTGTCAACGGAAAAACGGCGCATAATGCATCTAAAATAGACATTTGCGCCGTTTGATCTGATCCATGGATTACTCGGTCTTAGTGCAACAACCCCTTTTTTCATCTTTACCTATTTTTTATTGTCGCTTACTTTATATCCCAATTTCTCTGCTATGGATTCCTGGAGCAAAGCAGAAAAGTTTATCCCTTTTGCTGTTGCCTCTTCGTTCATCCATTCTGGTATAGATACAGTTTTCTTTACTGCTTTGCTATTATAATAAGTTCGATATTCCATCGTATCGCAGCAAATCAAGGTTATTGTTTCATTTTCTTTTGGCTGTATCTCTTTGATATCCGAAGGTTCAGGTATCGACTCGCCTGTTATTTCCATATTATATAAAGTCAAGCATAAAACATCCTCCGCCATGGCTATTGCATCACTCAAGTCCTCCCCTTCCGTAAAGCAATTTTGTAAATCAGGGAAGGAGATGAAATATCCATCATCATCTTTTTTTAAAACTGCTGGATATACGTACTTCATTTTCTTCCTACCTCCTATTTTAAACCCGCTGCTTTAAGAATGCTATCAAGGGTCCGACTTTTATTTCGTTCTTATGTCTGGGCACAGGGAATGTGCATTTTGAAATCGTCAAGATGTATCTCTTACAGCTCTGCCTCTTTGTGCTCCCGATCCAATATCTTGATTTCGCACTGGCCGCCCAGTCTTTCTTCCACTTCCCGTTTCAGATCTTCTAAAACTTCCATCAGTTCCTCATAGCGGTCCGTGTCTACCAGCTCGCAGCAGAGCATGGCGTTTTTGGTCTTCTCTGTCAGCATGGTACGTTCCGCTTCCCGCCAGGTCCAACATCTGCAGACGGCGCCTGCCTTGTCCTTGTAGACCAGCTCCTCCGGATACGGCGGCTCGTTCTTGTCGCTGCCGATGACCTGGAAAGGTTCATCGCCATCTGCCTTTGTCAGCAGCAGGTCTCCTTCCATACAGTCGATGTCTTCACCGCCGCAAGGCATGGCGTGGGAAAGGGACACGCTGTTATAGATATCCACAATCGGATTGATGGTTCCCAGATGATTTTCCTTGGAGATCCGCTTCATCAAAGCTTCGATGGAACATCTGGCTCCTTTTTTCGTCTTGAACTTCATGTAAGCTTCCCGCCACACTTTGATGACTTTGTTGTCCGTAAAGTTTTCTTCCGTCAAGAAGGTCAGAGCTCTCTTCTCCCCCTCGCGGATCAGGGCTTCATATTCCGCCTCGTTCTCTTTGTACACGTTGTCAATGCCTTTGCAGACCACGATACCGATCTTGCAGTCAGGAAACATCTCCCAAAAGTCGTCTCTACAGATTATTTTTTTCATATTTCGTTATTGCTCCCTTCTAGTGCGACAAACGCCATACCAGCCATAGGCTGGGGAACGTGTCGCATACACCTTGTCCACTATTATAGGGAACCTTACAGGCAGTGTCAAGTGATGGATTTGATCTTGGTATCGCTGATCCGGTCGATGGCTTTCTTCGTCTTGTAGGAGAGCTGATTCAGATCGCGGAAAAATTCCCTCTTGATCAAAATCTCTTCCAAGGTAAAGATGTCGCTGTCCAGCTTTTTCAGGCTCTCCCAGTAAAGATTTTTGATGATGCGGCTCTTCCGTTTGGCCTCCATAATGGCATCCCAGAACCCATCGTCATCACCGACGGCCCAGCATTTGACTGCTTCCGTAATGCCGCTGACCGTAACCTGGATTCGCTGCGCCATTTCGATGTTCTTTTTGATGGGAACAAATTCAAAGAACTCGATAAAATCCGTGAGATCCTTCACTTTGTCGGTGATGTCGTCGATTCTGCGGGATACCGCATAGATATCGTGACGATCGAGGGGCGTGATGAAAGAATTTTCCACGTAGTCGATCAGCTTCCGCCGAACCTGGTCCGCTTCTTTTTCGCACTGGCCGATGGCTTCTGCCGTCTCCTCCTCCTGTTCCTCCATATAGGAGATGAACAAGGTCATGATTTCGTCGTTCAGGTCGCACTGGTCTATCAAAAGAGAATAAAAGTCCGGCCTCTCTTCTTTTTTAAAAAAATTTTTCTTCTTCATAACAGCCTCCTCATAGCAGTCTCAGCAAAAAGTATACGGCGCCCCCGATAGCAGCCGAGATCGGAATGGTGATGATCCACGCAACGATGATTTTCTTTGAAACCGCCCAGTTTACTGCCTTGGGCGTCTTTTCAGTCCCCACTCCCATGACAGAGCCTGTGATGATCTGGGGAACGCTGATGGGAAGCCCCGTCACGTTAGCTGTCATCACGACAGAAATGGTAGAAAGCTGAGAAGCGAAAGAATTCTGTGTATCGATTTTGCAGATATCCATGCCCACTGTTTTGATCATGTTATAACCGCCTGTGATGGTGCCCAGTCCCAGTGCCAAGGCACAGCTTACGACGACCCATGCCGGCACGAAGACAGCTCTTCCCAGATAGCCGGCAAGCCCCATGGCAATAATCCCCATGACCTTTTGCGAGTTGTTACTGCCATAAGAAAAGGCCACCAGAAAACTGCTGATCTTGCTCAGAACGTTGATCCGTCCGCTCCATACGATGGTGCCATTTTGCAAAACCCGCTTTTCCAACTTTAGAATCAGGTAACCCAGTGCAAAACCCAGAATCGGGGAAATGATCATGGCCAAAATCACCTTTACAAAGATCAGATGCCATTTGATATAAACAGTTCCGTAAGCCGCAATGCCGCTGCCGATGAGAGAACCGATCAGCGTATGAGAGGAACTGGACGGCAGCTTCAGTCTCCAGGTAATCAGATTCCATACGATTGCCCCTGCAAAGGCAGCTGCCGCAAAGGTACAGCACATATCTCTGCTGCCAGAAAGAACAGCAGCAGTGTCGATGATATCGCCGGAAATGGTGTAAGCCACCGCCGTGCCCAGCAGCACTGCGCCGAGGAAGTTTGCCAGTCCCGCCAGGAGAACTGCCTTCCTGGCAGAAAAGAGACGCGACGAAACTGCGGTAGCCATGATGGTGCCGCCATCGTGCATCCCTGCTATGTACGCTGTAACCAGCCCGATGGAAATCATAAAGTAAAACATTAATCAACCTTCTTTTATATATTTTTACCCAGGATTGTACGGAATGCAACACAATAAAACGAAAAAATCCGCCACATCTTAAGATATGGCGGATTGCGTTAACTCGTGATTTTATTTTATAATTCTCTGAGGAATTCGGTGAATTTGTCCAATCCTTCTTTTAAGGTCTTGGAATCATAAGCATAACCGATTCTGACTGCGCCTTCCATCTCGAAACATTCGCCCGGGGTGAAGAGCACGCCCTTTTCTTTGATCAGTCTGACGCACAGATCGTAGGACGGGATATCCTTATCATAGTAAACAAGCGCTGTGGTACCTGCTACTGGTCTCAGATAGCGGACCTCCGGCGTTTCCTGTACCCACTGGTCCAGGATAGCTCTGTTGGTGTTCAGGATCTTTCTGTTTCTGGCAAAGATCTGCTCCTTGTGAGCAAGGGCAAGAGCCGCTAGCTTATCGTCCAGAACGCCGCAGCTGATGGTATCGTAGTCTCTTCTCTCGTGGCACTGGTGGAGCACTTCTTCGCACTTTGTTGCGATCCATCCCATACGCAGGCCGGCCATGGAGAAGACCTTGGACATGCTTCCTACGGAAATGCCCTTGTCATAGAGGTCTACGATGGACTGCATGTAGCTTCCGTCCTCAGAAATCCCTCTGTACACCTCGTCACAGAGCACGTAAGCGTCCACGCTCTTCGCAATCTCGATGATTTCCTTCATGACGTCTACCGGAATCCAGGAACCTGTCGGGTTGTTCGGATTGTTGATGGTGATCATCTTGGTATTCTCATCAACCAGGCTTCTGAGCACGTCCAGGTTTGGCAGGAAGTCGTCCTCTAATGTGAGCTGCAGCAGTCTCACATCAGCGCCGATGGATTCCGGAATGGAATAGTGCTGCTGATAAGTCGGCATGACGGACACCATGTTGTCTTCTGCTCCGATCAAAGTGGTGATGACCTGGTTGTTTGCGCCGATAGCGCCATGGGTCGGGATGACCTGCTCCGGTTTGAGGTCCTGATACAGCCCCGCAACGCCCTGCAGGAATTCAGGAGAACCGAAGATGTGGCTGTAGGAGAGCCTGGTATCTGCCAGCTCTACCATGTATTTCTCCACATCCTCTCCCGCCAGTTCCAGCAGTTCTTTTATGGTCATAGAATCGATACAGGTTTCTCCCAGATTGTAAACCGCATCGTCCTCATATTCGTTCATCCAACGTTCTACTTTAAATGTTTTGATTTTCATTTCACACCTCTTACAAATTTACTGTTTCTCCGAGATTTCTCTCTTCCGCTTTTGCTAACGCCAATTTTGCCGTGAGTAGATCGAGCAGCGCTGTACCTGTCGCGTCGAAAACAGTAATCTGTTCGTCGTTTTCTCTGCCGACGGTCTCGCCGATCAAAATCTCTCCGATCTCACCTGCAATGTCTTCTTTTTTCAAAATACCCTTCTGGATTGGAATTTCAATCTCTCCTACGTTGATACACTGCGGTGTGTCGTCGGTGAAGACGCGGGCATCCGCAAAGATCTCGGGATCGATTTCTTCCTTACCGGACATGTCCGAACCGATGCAGCTGAAATGGGTGCCCGGTTTAACCCATTCTTTCTGAATGATCGGCGTATGGGAAGGCGTCACCGTGATGATGATATCACTCTCTCCCGTGGCCTTAGGCAGGTCTGCGACCGCTTCAAAGGTCACGCCGCAGGCATCGTAGTCAAAGCTGTTTTTCAGGGTATCCGGCATGGAAGCCGCAAATTTCTCAGCGTTCTCCATGCTCAGGCCGTCGTAGACGTAGACTTTTTTCAGTCCCGGGAACAGCATCAGTGTCGCTGCAACCTGGAAAGTCGCCACGTGGCCTGCGCCGACCACCATCAGTGTCTCAGAATTCTCCCTGGCCAGGGCTTTCGCACCGATAGCGCCTGCCGCACCCGTTCTGATTCCGGTAATGTGGCTGCCGTCTAAGATTCCAATCGGCGCACCTGTAGCAGCATCCATGACCATGATAGTTCCAATCAATGCCGGAAGGCCTTTGTCAGCGTTGTCACCAAACCAGGAGACGACTTTCAGGCCAAAGATGTCGCTGCCCTTGAGCCAGCCGGATTTGATGTCCATGTCGGCAACCCCCGGTTCAAATTCGTGAAATACCAGAGGAAAAACAGTGGTGTCTCCTTTTGCTTTTAGTTGATATACTTCCCTAACAGTATCGATCACTTCAGGCATCTTGAGAACGTCTTCCGTCACTTCTCTGCTCAGTACTTTTAAATTAAACATAATTCAGTTTCCTTTCTCAAAGTTCTCACACTTGTTATTTTCAGTATATCAATATCTGCAAAACATTTCTTTGTATAATGTCAGAATTTTATTTGTCTATTTTTATTTTTTTACAAACCTCTAGTTCTGGAGCGTTCTAAAAATTTCTGCTCCCTTTGTCACCAAGTAACGGTATAAAACGGCTGAAGCTGCTGCAAACGCTAGGAAAACAATGCAGAGATAGATTTCCGCCGATACCAGATCGCTGAGCAAAAAAGCGTAGAGCAGAACAGGCAGCGCAACAGTTGCCATCGCAATAAACATGGCTAGAAATGGAGCGACTCCCTGTTTGACTGCATCCGTCTCGTTAACCCAGTCAAACTTTGGATAGTTCAAATTGAGAGCGACTCCCGTATAAGCGTTGAAGATGGTCACCACCAACGGGAAGAGCAAAATCATGATCCTGCTGATAATCGTCATATCAAAAGTAAATTCCAGCAAGATGGCACTGATTACGATAAATGGCAGACTCATCAAGATGTGAACGTCAGCCTTTGCCAAAAGGACATCCTTTCCTCTGACTGGCAGGGATTGGGAAATCCACAGTGTTTTCGCCTCGATGGAAATCGTCGGCGCTGAAATAATGGTCAGAGAGGCCATAGCTCCAAAGCCTGCGCAAATCAACGGTCCTATCAGATTGTCTGCACCAGGAAACATCTGCACTATTTTTAGCATGTCTCCGCCCTTGACGAAAAGATAACCAGCCCCTATGAGCATAAACAACAGGCCAATGCCAGCGTTAAACATGTACATCGGACTGCCAAGAAAATGTCTTGACTCTTTGATAATCAGAGCTTTTCTAATACTGCTGGCCTTCAGCGCTTTTTCTTTATAGACAATTTTTTTATGGCCGCGGTTGGTCGTCGCTATTTTGATGAAACTTCTGGACAGTATGTAATATACCAGTGCAAACGGCACGATACAGAAGGCCAGAAAGATCAGGAATGCGACCACGTCTCCATCTGTTATGGATTTTCCTAAATAGTAAAAAGGCGGCAGCGCTTTTTGAATGGCTTCGCCGATAGCGCTGCCATTTTCAATCAGCTTCTGCAGATAATACTGCAGTCTCAGACAAACATACATATAGGCCATAAACAGAATCAAAGTGAGAACCATCATAATCACGTTCTTGTTGCGCATCTTCGTATTGGCCAATGCGATAAGCCAGCCGAACAAAGCAGAGGCTGCAACTACCAGCAGCGGCAGCAATAAAAATGCGATGAGGAAAAACACGCATCCCAGGAAAGTGACCGGAAATTTGCTGCAATAAACAACAGCTCCCGGAATGATCACCAGAAGTTCATACGCGTAGTTTAATATGACGATGGATAACAATCTGGAAGCTAAAATATGTTTTACAGGAATCGGCATGGAAAGCAGCAGATCGTTATCTTTGGCTTCGTAAAGTTGATTCTGCGTGATAAACACACTGCCTACAAAACAGAGCGCAAAGACCAGCACACCCATCAAACCAAAATACAGCCAAGACATGCCCATCTGCGCAAAGACGTCTGCGATACTGGCAAACATGCCTCCAAATAGAACGCCGAAGCAGCCTATGATATAGATACCCAAAAGGACAAACAAAAAGATCTTTCCACCGCTGATCTTCTTTTTGCTCCTGGCAAACATGCCTGCAAACATGGATTTAATTCTAATGAAAACTAAATTTTTCAGCATTTTATTCCTCCAGTTCCAGGAATACTGTCTCGAGAGAGGTGTCTCCCTTGACTTCTTCCATTGTACCCGAAGTGATCAGCTTACCGCCTTTGATGATGGCCACTTTGTCGCAGAGTTTTTCCGCCACTTCTAAAACGTGGGTAGAGAAAAAGATGGCGCCGCCATCGTCACACATCTCCCGCATCAGTCCCTTTAGAAGATGGGCGGCTTTTGGATCCAGACCTACAAAAGGCTCATCCATGATAATCAGTTTCGGTTCATGGATCAAAGCAGAAATAATAGCCAGTTTCTGTTTCATTCCGTGGGAATAAGCGCTGATGGGCTGTGCCAGGTCAGAAGTGATCTGGAACATATCCGCATACTTCTTGATTCGTGCTTCTCGATCTTGTGTTGAAACCTTATAGACATCCGCTATAAAATTCAGATATTTAATACCAGATAAAAACTCATAGAGATCGGGATTATCCGGAATATAAGCGATTGTCTGCTTACATTCTAAAGGATGATCTTTGATGGACACACCGTCTACAAAGATTTCACCTTCGTCAAATTTTAAAATACCGCAGCAGGACTTGATTGTCGTCGTCTTACCTGCTCCGTTGTGGCCGATAAAGCCGTAAATTTCACCCTTTTGAATATGCAGTGAAAGATTATCGACCGCTTTTTTTTCGCCATAAATCTTAGTCAAATTATTAATTCTTAGCATGATTAACCTCTTTCCACTATTTTATAAGAGCCGCGCATCGCCCCTGGCAAAGCAGGCTTTTCAAGGACGAAGCAAACGCTCGCAACAGATGCCGGAAACCTCCGGCATCTGCTGTACTTTTATACATTTTATCATTTTTGTCTAAAGAAATCCATTACAATATAATTGACATATGTTAGAAATGGCGTTATAATATTATTGTCATATGTTAATAACAGAAGGAGGCAGATATGGCTAGACCGAGAAAAAGCAGAATCGTCTATTCCATGCCCAGCACAGAAGGATTTGTTCCTTTGGGATATGCAGAATCTAAGTGCGGCCAGCGTGTAACCATGACGGTGGACGAATATGAAGCAATTCGTCTCATAGACTTTATAGGAATGACCCAAGAAGGGTGTGCAGAGAGCATGAAGATTTCGCGGCCTACTGTCACCAACATTTATGAATCGGCTCGCCATAAATTGGCTGACGCTTTGATTAACGAAAAGATCCTGCTCATCGAGGGCGGGGATTACGATGTTTTTCATGAAAACAAAAAAATAGGCAGATTAGAAAAGGAGAAAGAAAAAATGAAAATTGCAGTTACTTATGAGAATGGTCAGATTTTCCAACACTTTGGACATTGTGAGAATTTTAAAGTTTACGATGTAGAGGGAGAAAAGATTTTATCCGCAAAGGTAGAGAATGCTGCAGGCAGCGGACACGGCGCACTTGCAGGTTTTTTAAAGAACCTGGGCGTTGACACTTTGATCTGCGGCGGCATTGGCGGCGGTGCAAAGACAGCCCTTGCGGAGGCTGGTATCAAACTCTTCGGCGGTGTTTCAGGTGACGCTGATGCAGCGGCAGAAGCGCTCTTAAAAGGAACCTTAGAATACAACGAGAATGTACAGTGCAACCATCACGGACACGGCGAAGGCCATTCCTGCGGCGAGCACAAATGTCACAACTAAGGAATTAGAATAAAAAATTTATCTATGACAGGGGCTCTTCCAAATCGAAGGAGTCCCTGTCCGTTTTTGAAAATTTAACCTCGTCATAAAAGCAATCTGATATATTCCTTAATTAAAGAATTAATTATTGTATGTTATTTTCTTTTACATCAGATACGTTTGTGTTAGAATTATTTTAGAATAAAGAAGGAGGGACTATCCAATGATAAACGCCTATTCAAAAAGCAATCTAACTAGAATCATTATAATCTCAATCACAGCCTGTTTATTAATGGTTTTAATTGAATTAATCATGCAACCGTCATATTGGGTCAAATCAATATTAAAACTGGGAATATTTCTCTTTCCAATCATGATATATCAAAAGATATCTCATCAAAAAAATGAAATTTTCAAATTTGATAAGAAATATGTTAAAATAAGCATTTACATCGCTATAGCTGTATACCTGTTGATAATCGTATCCTACCTACTATTTCAAAATTACATAGATGCAGAACAAATCAAAAATAGTCTGATGGGAAAAGAACACATTAATCGGAGTAACTTTATTTATGTGGCAATGTATATCACTATAATTAATTCTTTTATCGAAGAAGCATTCTTCAGGGGATTCGTTTTTCTGAACATAAAAACATTGGGGTTTTGTAAGTTAGGTGCTATATACAGTGCGCTTTTGTTTTCATTATATCATATAGGTATCATGTCAAGCTGGTTCAGTATCTATATGTTTCTTCTTACCTTGTCGGCATTGTTTGGGGCTGGCATATTGTTGAACTGGTTCGCCTATAAAGGAAAGTCCTTTTTATCTTCATGGCCAATACACATTGCGGCTAATCTTGGAATAAATACGATCGGATTTCTTATTTTGTGAAATACGGGAGAAATTGAATGACTGAAACGAACTATCACTTAAACATTGTTGCAAGCAGAACGCCTTCTTTCCTCGGGCAAATCATACGATTGGCCACAAAATTCAAACATAATCATGTGTCAATCTCCTTAAATGATGATTTGGTTCCTTTATTCTCGTTTGCAAGATATAATTATAACTCGCCTTTTCATGGTGGCTTTGTAGAGGAATCTTGGCTGCGTTATCTATATAGAGATAACGATATTTCAGTTTCAATCTATTCTATTTCGATTAACAAGCATCAATACAATAAAATAGAAGATATATTAAAAAATATAAAGTTGAATGGATGCAGATATGATATGCTATCGATAATTACAAAAAAACCTCTAGCAGAGAAGGATATACCTGTTTAACTTTCGTGGAAAAAATATTAAAAGAAATTGGTGTAGTTGAAAAGAACCGAATTATATCATCAATTCAAGAATTAGAAGAATTATTAAAAGAATATTATATTGAAGATAGAACTATTTGTTCAAAAGGTAAAGGATTATATTTTTGGGGAAGAGACGAATATTTTATTAAAAGGTAATAATTACATTAATATTCTATTTTACATTCATTAAACGACGGATCATCTCACTAATCATGATATGATCCGTCGTTTTAAATTTTGCTTCTGATGACTAAATTACCTATACAATTGAAAGCTTTCCTGATTTTTTCTCATAGAAGTAAACTTTATCGGATAGAATTTCATTTTTCTTCACGACTGTGGCATTGGCTTCCGCCACAATCTGCCGCAATTCTTCCGCTCCCTTTACATAATCTGGTACGATGAAGACTTCGTGGATAGAAGACGGCAGAACATACAAGTTATTGTCAAATTCGTCAGCGATATCTGCAAGCACATCCTCATAGAGCATGACAGCTGCGCCTAAGGTTCTGTATTTATTGGTCAAAATATAAAAATCATCGCTGGCAAAATCTACAGCCCTCGGCATCAGCTTCGGCGTATTTTCTTTTGCCATATCGTAAAGATCTGGCTCAGAAAGTTCAAATTTGTCTGCTAAGTCATTGGTGATGATTGCACTGTTAAATGTAGCGTCAGGCAGTTCTACCATGATCCTATAGATGATAGAAAGATCCAGGAGACTGCGATTAGGTACATGGGCCAGCAGTTCTTTATTCTCTTCCGAATTGACTAAAGCCATGATGACTTTTTCCTGTGGATTTCCCAGTTCTACCTTTGCCGCCATGCCTGCCACATATTCCATTCCCTTTACAAAAAAATCTGCAGTCTTCTCAAGAACCTGTTCCATATCCTTGCAATCTTGATAGAAACTGTACAGTTCGGACACATAAAGATTTGGAACTGCGACAAAGTCTTCTGATGACGGCATCAGATTGACAGATTCCATATATCCGTTTACCTTGGGCACTTTGCTCACTGTAATTTCCCATTCTCGGTATTTTTCAGGTAAAAATTCTTTTAACCTCTCTATCAGCTCTTTTTTAAAGGATTCATAATCCATCATAAAATTCTCCTTTTCACTGTGGCACATGCCACTTTAAAACAAAAATCCGGCAGTCGCCGGATTTTTAATTTACCGTATTATCTATAATCATGAATATCCCCATAGAAAAATGATTTGCTGTCAATGGCTCTCATTGTGGACAATATACCGTCAAGATGATCATACTCATGCTGAATCAGCTCTGAAAGATCGCCTGCCAGATGCATTTGCTGCTTACGCCAGTCCAAATCATAATAATCTACAGTGCACTCTCTATATCGTTTTACTCTTACTAAAAGCCCTGGAAATGACATACAGTCGTCCATGACAGTCATTTGCTCTTC
Source organism: Emergencia timonensis (assembly GCF_900086585.1). Taxonomy (GTDB): domain Bacteria; phylum Bacillota; class Clostridia; order Peptostreptococcales; family Anaerovoracaceae; genus Senimuribacter; species Senimuribacter timonensis. Next base: position 1,162,752 of record NZ_FLKM01000009.1, on the reverse strand, counting down.
TGTCGGGAAGCGCAGAACCGGATTGATTAATATGACAGGACGGTCTATGTACATATACAAAAGTCTTTTCTGCACGCCAATCTGTGGTGCAGCAATGGCTCTGCCCGCTCCATGAACTCTTTTGTACTCCATCATCGTATCGTGCAGATCCGTTACTACCGATTCGATTTCCTTGATGTTCTCTTTGCGGTATTCCGTACAGGTAACATAAAGCTGCGGGTTTCCCAAAGTCAAAATATCTTTGATCATACCATGTTCCTCCTTATCTCAGCAGGCTTCAACTGTTAGGAAAATTCTATCATATTATTGCCGCTTTTTCAAATTAATATGGCAGATAATCATATTTTGACATAATTTTTAGTCTATCTTTTTCTATAGTTATGGTGACAGATGGTCGTTGAACGTCCTGATCTGCAAAACTTATCTTCCAGATAAGCTTAGAATTCTGCAGATTATAGGCGATAATCTGCTCAGCTTTTTTCATTGCCCTTTTTCTATCAAACAGAAGTCTTCCCTCACCAAAACTTACTTCGTCAAAACATAAAGCGGCTGTCGCCGCTGCTTCGTCCGCCACATATTTTAATTGCTGTTTTTCACGCAGCAGCCGATTACATTGAAATTGATAACTCATTATAGTCACAATTAAAATCACGGCTCCTGTGGTAATGATAAAATTTTTCATAACTCATCTTCCTATGTATTCACTAGTAGTATATCGATCCACCTTATACTCCATCGAATTCTTTTCTTCAGCAAGCCCCCAGAATCCCGGCTGATTGATGATGTTTTTTATGGGAACTTCCACCTTGTAGTGAATCATCTCCCCGCGGAATACAGCCTCTCGATCACCGGTGACCTTTATCTCTTCTATGGTACAGGACAAAATTTGGGCGATTTCTTCTTTCAGCCGTTTTTCATTCTCCTCCTCGATACGGCCTTGCTGCTTGACAATTTCCTTAAAATTATTGACGGCTTGATCCACTGCAGTAACCCGTTGATATAATAATTGATTTTGTGCGAATTGCAATACAAAAACTAACATAATCATGATACAGGCCGTCGAGGTAATTAGATTTTTCATGAATTTCCGTTACTCCTCATACAGTTCTATTGTCCTTTCCATGACGTCCGCACCTGCACTTTTGAGACTATCTTGATCGCCGGCAATCATATTAAAAATCAAGCAGCCCAATACGATGGTTCCTATAATGATCACGAGGTCTTTCATCTTTATCCACCTATTTCCATAGAATTAATGCTGTTGACACCTTGTTCCACCACATTCTGAGCCGCTCCCTGCAGTGAAGTATCGCTTTCACCCAGCACCATCGTATTTACAATGATGACGCCAAGCAAGATGGTGCCGATGATAATGATCAGATTTTTCATAAGTCCCTCCTAACTCTTAAAATGCCTGCCCCAGTAAAGTCAGCGCATCCATGAAGACCACTACAATCGTAAAATTTAACAGAATAGTAAAGACGGAAGCTGTCGCCAGCAACGTGGTAAGCAAACTTTTTCGTTCTGCCCGTTTCATCCCTTTTGTCATGCGCTGAGAAGCAAAGGTTTCTTCAAAGGCCGTCATATGCGTAACGAGTTCTGCCGGATTGATCTGGTCCAGCTTATTCAGGATATTTGCAAATATCTGAGCCTCTTTTATTGGAACTCTGGCATAGAGAATGGAAAAGGCTTCTTCGCCCTTCCCATTTCTGTATGCGGAAAGCATATCGGCAAAAGTATTCCTCAACGCTTTGCTGCTCTCCATTAGCTGTTCCAATATAAAGTCTGAAGCCATAGGCATCTCCCGGTGAACAATTGCCAAATTTTTAAGGACGATACAGCAATTCAAGACTTCTTTTTCAGCCTTATCACTGTGAAGCAGTTTCCATTTTGCCACTAGATCACGGCGACTTTTTTCGGACATCGCTGGCAGCCTATTTCTTGTATATCCTGCCAGCCTTCTGACTTTAAAACCTGTCGTTGTTTTTATTTTCATCTTTTCTGCTCCTTATATATCCATCTTTTCTCTGGATAAAAATCCATTTACCAGAATTCCTGCAACATAGAACATCACCATAATCATGAACCACTTTAAGCCTAAAGCCGTTCCCAATTGATATTTGATGAATTTTGCGATAGTAAAGTCAAAATATTTACAAGCGCCAATGATAGATAGCAGAAAACTGATCGGTGCAAGATATTTCAGCATCAATCTGGCCTCATTATTTTCCCTCTTTCCATGTTCAATCACCTTTCTGCTTTTCGTAATGCTGGACAACAGATCTTCTAAAGCCTGATCTACTCTGATGCCGTGAATATAAGCAAAAAAAATATTAGACGACAGAACATTACCCCAGGCAGTGTCAATAGAGTAACGAAAGACGGAAAGAAGTTTTTCCACTTCTTTTTCTGTCACTGCATTGTTGAGTCCTTTTGCCAGATTTAAAAGAATCCGTTTTGCTCCTGGTGCGCCTTCTATGGTAAATGCCGTAATTTCTATGGCCTCTTTCATGTTATACATGTGAATTTTATAGTTGTTCAGCAGCTCCTGCACCAGCACATCACCTTCTCTGGACCTGGTAACTCTCTGACTATATAACCGTGCCATAATGCTGCAATAAGGCAGAACACCCATGAAACTGCCAAAACACAATGCCATAGTCGGTTCTACCACCAAAGCTGCAATGGCCGCCGTTCCGATAAAGAGTATTGCACTAACCAGGTAAAAGGTTTCTGGATTATTGAAAAACTTCTTCATATCTGCTCCCTCGATGGCGATATTCACATGTTCGCTGAAACTTCCATATTGTTTTAACCTCTCGTCATCAGTCATATGCTTCAAGTTCCGCCTGATCTGTATTCTGTTTCTGACTGTTAGATACAGCGAATAGAGGAGAGGAAACTGCCAAAGCGCAAGGCCTGCAAAATAAACTGCATAGATCCATTTTGTCATATTCATTTTTACTCCTTATAATAAGCGGGGTGGATCATCGTCTGCTCTCTTAAGCAGTGCTTCAAAGACAAGTCATGGAGCATGTCCGCCATTTCCTCAATCTCTTCTTTCTGTTCCGGATACTTCTTTATCTTTGCTGTGCAGCTGCCGCCATTCCAATACCACTGCCTCTGCATAAAATCGTAACTGCAGAGCCTTCTCACCAGAACTCTGTCGTTTTCCATATCATAGGAGTATTCTAAGATGCCTTTCATGACTTTTTTCCCTTTGTCCTCCGGCATTTGACTTAGCTCTATGACGTAATCAAAATTCTTAAAGACCTGTGCAATTAACTCTTTTGTATGACCGCCAAATCGTTCTCTGATTTTAGAGGCCATCTTGTAAGGTATATTCAGGCCGTCGTTGTCGTGAATGGTCGCTTTGCTCCTGGTAGTGCCTGTCGAAGTGATATCGAGAGCCAGGCTGAAAGCTGCCGCATCCCTCATCTCTTCTAAGAGAACGTAATCGTTGTCCCCTCTCAGAAGAGATTTTGTAATACTCTCTAACTGCGACCCATCAGCGACCAGCTGCATAATTGGCGCCTCCGGCATGATTCTGTGCCAGGGCGTCTCCGGGTCTGTGGCAATAGCCAATCCCTCAAGGGTTGGATCTTCATTTCTCTGCCAGATCTGCATGAATGTCGTCTTTCCAGAGCGAACCTGTCCAGCAAAAATAACGTTGAAGCCGATGGCAATCATCTTGAGAAACAATGCGATCGCCTCTTCCGGTATCGTGCCTTTCTCTGCTAAATTCGCAAAGGTCAAATCCTCCAATACGTATTTTCGAAAAACCATAACGTCCTGCCCGTCCTTGGTCCTTTCGCCAGAATAGATGGTAATGCGGATTCCATTGTGAAGGTAAACTTCATGAAATCCGTACTCTAGTCGTTCGTAAGGTGTTGCCAATAGCAACGTCCTCTTCAGTTGTTGTCTGCGGCGTGCAGAAATTCTCTGAGGCTGAAGCTGTGACCTGCCGTCAATTAAACAGTAAAGCCGGTCTCCAATCAGTTTAGCAGAGGACGACGCTCGATACTTTTCTTCCATATCGTATGCCCAGGGTGCAAGGCCTGCAAGACCATATAGCTCAGCAAATACACCTTCACAGAGATTGGGATACCAGTCAGGATGCCACCGATCTGACAGCTTCTTGTCTATAAGGATCTCTTTTATCTTTTCCTTATAAAATCTGGTTTCCTCCTCAAACCCCATGATCGCCCGCTTTTCCCTTTCTAGCTTTCGGTTCTTAGATTCGTCATTGGTTTCATTCCACTCTTTATCAAACTCTGCTTCTACGACTTGGCAGACCGCATAAAACTGATCAATGTACGAAGACTCCGCTGCCTCTTCTTTAGAAAGGGCCTTATTGAGATAATCCTCTAAGCAAAACTCTTTTTCCATGTCTTTTCCTTCTTGGGGGTCTCTTCAAAATCCGCTACGATTTGTTCTATGGATTTTGCAAATTTGTGAAAGTGCATCAGTGTTCTCCCCTCCATTTCCATCTGCCAGCCATATTCCAAATACGGTACCATGGATGCGTTTTGTATTTCACAGAGGCTTTCAATATCCCGTTTTAAGAATAACGCTGGATCTTTCATATATTTGTTGATAATTAAATGACCGTCCAGGCCGAGGGGTTGTGTAATATTTTTCTTCATCTGAATCAGACGGTGAATCGCCTTTGACTGCTGGGTTGTAACAAAATAGCGGCTATCCGATACATTCAGTGCAGATATCATGAGACCCAGATTTGCATCGTTTCCCGCATCGATGACGATATAGTCGAACTCGTCAGCCACAGAAGCCAGCATGACTTCGTAGGTGTTCTCCGGATAGTATTTGGATGTAAAAGGATTTCTTACTGAAGATATGACAAAGAGACCCTTGGATTCTATTATCACCTGTTCCATATCTTCATAAGATACTTTTCCGCTGATAATATTAGCCTTGATATCATCGAGAGAGTATCTGCCGTCTCCGTTCATAAATTCCTCTCCGTACTTACCGCTTCCTTTAATCAAAAGCACCTGCTTACCGCAGGTTTTGAGACATTCGGCAATTGATTGAGAAATCATCGTCGTGCCGACTTGGCTGTCTCCGCCAAAGAATCCAATTATTTTTTTCATTTCTCCTCCTAATGGCGTCACCCCAAGATCAGAGAGAACTCGGGGCGACGCCTCATGCTTATGATACGCCGACTGCTTCTGCTGCGTTTGTCGTATAAGTTATGACGATTTCATCTCCGCGGCTGGCAATCTTAGAAAGCGTTTCAGCCTGGCTGGCGGAAACCACAACCTCATAGGATTTCCCCTCTTCCTCCGCATATGAGAGTATTGCGGAAGTTACAAACTTGCCATTAGAGTAGAAATACGCCCTGTCGCCGCGAGTCATAGTCTTTGGTGCAGACAGCAGCCAGTCTGCTGGAATGGATAAGATGTAGCGATCCCGTTTTTCATCTGCAGTCAAGCCTTCTTCGACGAAGTATTCTCTGAACAGCGGTGCTCCTTTGTGGATAAAAAAGGCTGCTTCGCGGCCAATAATACTTTTCTTATCCGCACTTTTTAGTTGATCTTCCTCACCGATATCCATCTTTACGGTGCTGATCATATCCTCTGTAATTACAGTTCCTTTTTCTACATTCTGTGAAAACGCCAATACATCTTCATACAGAAATCTGTTCTTTCCCCACTTTTCCCAGGTGAACAGTGCTGCAATACTGACTAGAATTAAGACGATTCCAATGATTTTCTTTCCCTTCTCCACAGTTATTCCTTTCTATGCATCAACCAGTATTTGTGCAGATCGTCTACGGTTACCTGCTGCATGTCCTCGCAGTGATTGCCGTCTATGACGGCGGAAAAAACAAACTGCAGACTCTCTTTTCCGTCTCTGCCCCATCTGTTTATCATGGAGTTGTCAAAGAGTGCGCCTTCCCATATTCCTCTTTTTCTGCGAAGAGTGGTTTCATATGGACTGTCCTCAATCCTTACTTTGATCATTGATGGCTGTTTTTTTCCTGACACCACAGCCGATAGGCAGAATTTCTCTCCAGACCAATAGACATCGGACGCTCTCAGCCACTGTTCCTCCCCGCTGTCTCTGCAGTAAACATTAAACGAGTTTCGATTATTTTCCCACTCCTCTGTGTGAGATACCGTTCCCACTAAAACCGCTTGCGCAACTTCTTTTTCTCCGTCATCAGGGGGTTCAATAGATGGCTCCTGCTCTAGCGTGTCCTCTGACTCGCTGACGCTTGCCATTTGGGATACATACGGTTGGTCCTCGTACGTGTAATCGGCAAATGTGAAGACTGCCATAAAAGTCAACAGAAAAATCCCTCCTGCGCCCTGCCTTAAAATTCTCGCTCTATTCATATTCCTCCTTTCTTTATCATTAGAGAATCAACGAAAAAAGAGACTGCAGCCGCAGTCTCTTCCCATTTACTTCCATTTATTCTCAATATCATATTACCACACTTTTCTTCCTCTTTCAATACATTTATTTGTATTTAAGTAATTATTTTCCACAAACAGATTCTACATAATAGATAGATTCTTTGCGACTTGATATAAAAACCGCTGTTTCCATACCCGCCATAGCTTATTAGGATATCCTTTTCCTGAAGTCTTAAAAATGATATTGCTCAAGACAAAGGTCCGATAGCTCTCGGGTACAATGGTAAGCGCTTCTCTAATCGCCTTGATTCGATCCTCTAAAATGGCCATTTCTAAAGCGTGGTTTTCTGTGGGCCTGCTCACCAGCGATGTGTGCTTGCCTTCACAGATCAGACTGCTGCTGCAGGCCTTCTTCTCTCTTTTCAGTTCCTCTAATCGCACCTCCATTCTCTCTAAGTCCCTGACAGCCCAAAGACTCTGATAATATACTGGATCTGGCATCACGTATTCTTTAAATTTGGTCTGTTGCCATTCTCTAGCCATAACTTCCTCTTTCCGAAACCTCTATCTAATTTTTATCATATTTTACATATAATGTCAAATCCTTTTTGAGCAGTACACCCAACAAATGAACAAAGAAAAAGAGGCCTTGTCAGACCTCTGTTATCTCGTAAGACTTATTTTCCTTCCGCAATCTCAGCCATTGGCCCTGCATCTGCTTCTGCAGCAGGCTCCGTCAACTCTTTGTTTCCCAAAGAGGAAAGACAAACGCCTGTGATGGTCAGGGCGACGCCTGCAACCGTATACCAGCCAAAGGGGTCCCCAGCAAAGACACAGCCTGATATGACGCCTACCGCAGTAGTAGAGTTCGTAACCAGGTTGGTACCGATGGCCGTCGGCAATTTGCCCAACACGAAGTTAAAAATCAGGTAGCAAAGGCAGGAACAGCAGATACCTAAGAACAGCACGCCGATCAGCAGTTTTATATCTGTCAGACAGGCCCTATAGCCGCTGAGCCCATAACCCATAGCAAAGCTGACGCAGTTAAAGAAAATGCCTCCCATGACAGAAATGCTGAAGGTGACTTCGACGGCGTCAAATTGTTCTGCCGCTTTACTGCTGGAGTAAGTGTAGAACGCGCCTGTCAGCACGGCGCAGAACAGAATCAAATAGCCCAGACCCTTTCCTCCAATTGAAAAGTTCGGGGAAAAGGCAACGCAGATAACCACGCCGGCAAAGGCCATGATAATGGCGAGAATCGTTCTCCTGCTGTTTTTCTTATGCAATATTACAGATCCGATAATCAGAACCATCAAAGGAATCGTCGCAATAAAGATGGACGATTCTGAGGTCGTAGTCAGTTTGACGCCGACAGTCTCGAAGATGGAATAAATACAAGGCTGTAAAATACCAACAGTCAAGACCAGTTTGATGTCCTTTCCCTTGTATTGAATCTTTATGACCCTGCATGCCGCTAAAAGTAAAAAAATCAGCGCTGATACTGTCCAGCGCATGGCCAGGAGCTGAATCGGCTCAAGACTCTTCAGGGTTACTGTAATTCCAAGATAGGAGAATCCCCAGCACAGCGCACAGAGCGGTACCAATGCGTAAACAAACCACTTTTTATCGGTTATTCTTTCTTTCATATCGTATTAACGTCCTTTTCTAATTTATTAGCTCCATTATACGACTTACGCCATTCCGCCAAAAGTCGGGGCGTAAAAGCATAAGGACTGCCCATCAATTTCTTGGGAGACCTAACCACATTTGTGCAACAAATGTATGGTAGGTCCCCTGTCAAGATTGCAGTGCTTTAGCACGTGGCAATCTACGACTCAGAAGTTGGGGCCAACTCCATTATTCGGATCACGTCACCGAAGATGCCGTAGGCAGTCTGTTCAATCTCTGGCGCATGCTCTATGACAGAGAGTTTCCCCATGAGATCAGTGGTAATAGATACGATGGAAGTGGTACTGTCCACAGAAGCCAGCATATCGCTTTGATCCACCTCGACAGGTTTTACAGAAGCTTCTACCTTTCCGTCTGTCAAACGCCCCTTACATAGAAGCTTAATTACCTTTCCCTTGGCTGCAGCCGCCTGAATGTCCTCCAGGGTAATATTTTCGATGCCAGTTCGGTCAACATCATCTGGTGTAATGCCCGCTTTCATCAAAACGTTGAGCAACGCAGTCACCTTTGCCGCCGCATCGTAACCTTCAATGTCCATAGCGGGATTTGCCTCGATGAACCCCAGCTTTTTCCCCGCTTCTATAACCGTATCGTATTCCTTGCCAGCCGCCAGTTCCTCTAAAATGTAGTTGGTCGTGCTGTTGAGAATACCGGAAACCTCTGTAATTTTGCAGAACTTGAGCGTGTGCTCAACCAGATTAAAAATCGGCGTACCATCCATCACAGTGGTTTCATAGAAGAACAGCAGATCCTTTGCAGCAGCAGCCGCTGAAAGCTCATCATAAGCCCATGCAATAGGGCCTTTGTTGGCGCTGATTACATGCTTACCGCGGCCAAAAGCCGCTTTGATGTGGTCGATGGCAGGCTGTCCTGTAAAAATCTCCAGCGGCGTCAGTTCACAGATCGCGTCGTAATCCGCCTGCTCGATGACTGCAAAGGTAGTCAGTCCGCAGAGGCCTCTTGTATCCGCTGCAAACTTTCCTGTTTCGGTGACATCCTTGCAGGCTTTGACTAGATCAATCCCCGCAGCATCGACAATCGTACCTTTTGAGTGGGTAGCGATGGCCGTTACGATGACACCGCGGCCGTAGACCTGCCTGATTTCCGCTTGCTTTTCACAAAGCATCTTCGCAAAAGCCTGTCCCGCATTGCCAAAACCCAGCAGGGCAAGTTTTAAATCATTCATCTCGTTAATCCTCCAATTTCATCTTCATCGTGCAGCAGCGCATGAATTCTTTGATTGAGCATATCGAGGGCGACTAGGTTATAGCCGCCTTCTGGTACGATAATATCCGCGTTTTTCTTACTCGGCTCTACAAACTGCTCATGCATCAGTTTGACGGTGGTCAGATACTGGTTGACAACCGACTGCAGAGTTCTGCCTCTTTCCTGTACGTCTCTCATGATTCGCCTGATGATTCTCACATCGGCGTCGGTGTCGATGAAGACTTTGATATCAAAGAGATCCAAAAGTTCTTTATTCTCGAAGATTAAAATGCCTTCTACCACGATCACTTTGGCAGGGTAAACCGTCACCGTCTCCTCCACCCGATTATGGATGGTAAAGTCGTATACCGGACGCGCAATGCTTTGCCACTGCTTCAGCTTTTTGATATGCTCAATCATCAAATCAGTGTCAAAGGCATCCGGATGGTCATAGTTCAATTTGCATCGCTCATCGTAAGTCATCTGATTGTGTGCCTTGTAGTAAAAATCATGGCTCAAAATGGTGATCTGACTGCTGAATTGTTTTTCAATCCTCTCGATCATCGTACTTTTACCCGATCCAGTACCGCCGGCAATGCCTATAATAATTACGTTCTTTTCCATATTTTATACCTGCACTGAACTGCGATCCTCTTCCGTTACAGTCGATCCCAGATTGATGGTCGCCTTTTCCAGTTCCTGTACAATATTGTTGATGCGGATTAGCTTTTCAGGTGATATATTTCTGCCCATGACCAAATCTGCATTGTAGAGGATATTCTCAATGTCGTTGTGAATACCCGAAATTTTGCTTCTTACATCGTGAATTTCTTCGTCTGAAATCGCGTCCGCTTCAGCCTGTTCCTTGTTGAGTATGGTCGCGGTGTTCATATCCAGTTCGTATTCGGAGTTTCCTAAGACTACCACTGGTTCATAAGCCAGCTTGTCATGAATCAGCTTGCCAAAGTCGATCTTCGACTGCTCTTCGCCATGAACCAGGAATACCTGTTTTGGTTTCTGTCTGAATCCAGCAATCCATGCAAATAGTCCATTCTGATCCGCATGGCCGGAAAAGCCTTCCAAATTGTAAATCTCAGCGTTAACGTGAACCTCTTCGCCAAATAAAGTGACATCCTTCGTTCCCTCTACCAGAATTTTTCCCAAAGTGCCTTCTGCCTGATAACCGACGAAAATCACACTGGATCTGGCGTCCCAAAGATTGTGTTTCAGATGGTGGCGGATTCTTCCCGCTTCGCACATGCCGCTGGCCGAAATAATAATCTTCGGGCTCTTGTCAAAGTTCAGAGCCTGTGATTCTGCCGTACTTCTGGTGAATCTGAGATTCTTAAAGTCCAGAGGGTTGTCACCTCTGAGGATATAATCTCTCGTTTCTTCGTCAAAGACCTGGGCGTTCTTCCTGAACACTTCCGTTGCCGTCGTCGCCATAGGACTGTCAACATAGACCATCAGCTTATCCAGTTCGTCCTTGTAGTCGCTGTGCTCCTCATAGAACTTGTTGAATTCAAAAATCAACTCCTGAGTTCTTCCCACGGCAAAGGATGGAATGACCACCGTGCCGCCGCGGCGAGTGGTCTTTAGGACGATGTCAAGCAGCTGTTTGATGCTGGTGGCATTTTGCGGGTGATTCCTGTTGCCATAGGTGGTCTCCATGATGACATAATCAGCCTTTTTGATGATGGTCGGGTCTCTGAGAATCGGTCGGTTGACCATACCCAAATCGCCTGAAAAAACAATCTTTGATTCCTTGTCGTCTTCTTTTACCCACAGTTCGGTAATGGCGGAGCCGAGAATGTGACCCGCATCGTTAAATACGATTTTCATATCGTCGTTAATCTGAATCTGCTGATCGTAGAGAATCGGTTCAACGTATTTTAAGGCTTCACAAGCGTCCTTATATGTATAAAGCGGTTCTACCGGCGGTTTGCCGGCTCTGGCTGCTCTTTTGCTTTTCCATTCTGCATCCTTTTCGTGTATGAATCCGCTGTCCTTGAGCATGACGTCCAGCAGATCTCCTGTGGCATCAGTGCAATAGATTTTCCCAGTAAAGCCTCGCTTTACGAGAAGGGGCAGTCTGCCGCAGTGATCGATGTGTGCGTGGCTCAGTATGACGCATTCAATTTCTGAAGGTTCGAAAGGAAAAGGTTCAAAATTCAGCGCTTCCTGTGCTTTGCCGCCCTGAAACTGGCCGCAGTCAAGTAATACCTTGTGATTTCCAGTAGTTAATAAATGGCATGATCCGGTAACGCCTGATGACGCACCACAAAATTTAATCTTCATACTTCCTCCACTATACTGTGATATTCCAAAGCTGTGCTTCTCCTGTGGAAACAACCGTGGCGCCGGCTGCTAAAGCGGCTCTCACCTCCTCGATGGTCTCCACAATGCCGCCAGCAATAATCGGCATATCAACTTTTTCCGAAAACTCTTTGATTTTCTTCGTAATGATGCCCGGCATAATCTCAATGATATCCGGCTTTGATATTTTGATCGATTCGATGGACGTTCCTACCGAATGGGAATCAATCATAAAGAATCGCTGTACCGTAATGAGATTGAATTCCTTCGCAGCCTTGATGATGTTGGTTCTAGTCGTCAAAACGCCGTCGGCGCCCTGTTTGGACAGGAATTCCAGTCCAAACCGATCTTTTCCAATCCCTTCGGCAAAATCCACATGGATAAAGGCCTTTTTCCCTGCGCTGTGTATCTCTTTGATGCACTGATTGACCGTCATAATATTGGAATGCAGTAAAAAGACCATGTCCACATCTGATTTTAATGCGGTACTAAAGTCTCTCTCTGTTCTGATTGCCGCAGCAATGGGTTTTTTCATGAAATCTACCACCATTTTTTCTCCTCTTCTCCTTCAGGGTATCTTCAATTACTTATAATTATAATACTTTATGGCAGGGTTTACAAATAAAAAACGTGGAAATGATGAAATCAAAGATTTCTATGCACTTATACCGCCACAAGAGCGGCAATGATTAATGTGCTTCCTTCGATGCATACGAAAATCCCGCATGAAAAAAAATCACATACGGGATGAAGTCATAAGCTTTTCAGAACATATTTTATTGCCAAATAGGATCATGAAGCGTTATTTTCATAAGGCATACATTATCGCCCATCTTTATACTTTTCAGTAATTCCACATCAACATCACAAGCAAACGCTCTTTCAAAAAGAACTTTGCTGTAACCAGTGGTACACTGACACCATGTATTCGTCTCTAATTTTTCCACTTCCGCAAGCATAGGGCAAGGACAAAATTGAAATTGTAAAAAAAGTTCACCATCTTTGCAGAAAAGCCCCGCATCTTTCGCTTTCTCTGCCTTTGCAAATTCCTCTATATTTATTGCAGCTGCCATCAGTTCCTTAACTAGTGTCAATTTCTCGTCCATTCCGTAACCGCATTGGCAGTTCATTCGTATTCTCTTTATGTCCTCCAATTCAAATTTGCTTTCCAATCGCTGCATTGCAGAGGTTACCCAATTACAATCATTTTCTTCATTTTCCGCCGGATTCTTGCCAAAGACCACTTCATCGGCTACCTCCGCATCGCTTTCAGCTTTCACAGATTCATAAATAATCTTCTCTTGAATTTTTCTGATATCAAACATCTTTTCCTCCGTATCCTTCACTAATTCATTAAGTATTAGAAAACGACCTCCTTTCCATCACAGTATTTTTAAGTACTTCTAATTATAGAAAAAAAGTCGTCCTCTTGACTTCTGAATTCTTGCTTTTATGAAACGGGGATACATAAATCCATAACAACGTGATGATTCTCTCTGTCGATTTGGCGATATATATTCAGTCCATATCGTTCAGCCATATTGTAACCGCTTTGGGGCAACCATAAGCTAAAGACTCCTTGTAATGCTGCAAAAATATCTTTGATCTCTCCATCAAAATGATATACAAGCCATTTGCCACCTCTGATCCACATTACATTATCCAATTTACAATCTTCACCTGCCGTCATACAAATATCGCAGATACATTGTGAGAGATCTGTAATAGACGGGTCATGAAAAAAACGCTCTACTAGAATCGTCTTCTCATTAAAAACTGTTTCGTATTTATCCAGAAATCGATACCAGTGTTTTTCAATATCCACATAATTGCCAATAAATCGTTCATATATCACAAATAAGTCATGAAACTCTTGTATTTCAATTTGAGCGCCGTATTCCTCTGCAGTCTTAAAATGAGCAACTTGCCCGGGGGTAAAGGGAATAGCCATCCGATCAGTTGGGATTGACTGCTTAAACAGAGTGGGAGAAGTATCATGGTGCTTTCTAAATAAAGAACTGTAGTTGGAGGAGCTATATCCGTAATCTAACCCGATGTCCGTAATCGCTTTCGTCGGATTCAGTTTTATATCTATAGCACTCTGATCAACCTTACAGCGTTTAATAAACGAATAGATACTTTCACCAGTTTCTTCCTTGAATATTCGGCTGAAATGATATTTAGATATGAAAAAATGAGCAGATATGGCATCGACGGATAGCTGCTCATCTAGGTGCTGCATAATGTAATCTATACTTTGATTGACTAGTATTTTTTTATCCATAGGTTTCCACTCCATTACCGCAGCGTTTCATCCGGTTCAGAGCGCTGTTATTCCCCATGAAAATCCGATCCTTCCGTGATATGCAGGTGATATTTTCCTGCCAATTCCACCAGCAGCAAAGAGTCCTCCTTTGTTGCCGAAGGATGATAGCATTCCAGCCCTTTCAGCCCATGCTTTTTCAGGTCACGGAGAATCTGTTCCAGCGCCTCCCAGAATACGTCGCTGCGAAGCTCGGCCAGGTTCTTTGTCTTCATGGGATGCGCCAGAACGGACATGCCGCCTGCCTCCCTGATCAATTCTATAGCCTCGAAAGTAGAAATCTTATCCTTCTTGACTGTATCCAACACTTCCCAGAGGTTTTCAATTTCGTAGCCTTTCCTGGCGATGGCTCTGGCAAAATTAGGCTTGCCCACATAAGTCTGACCTCGTCTCTGCAGCAAGTCCTCATAAGTCAGCTCGTAACCCAGGTTATTGAGATGGGCGAGCAGTTTCTCGTTGCGCACTTCCCGGTCTTTGCGGATTTCAGTAAGCCTCGCTTTTAAAGCCTCGTTTTCAATATCAATATAGTAACCCAGCACATGCAGTTCCAGTTCCCGTCCATCAAAATCATAACCGGTTGAAAATTCAATGCCCGGAATCACTTTGATCTGCAGAGCCTCTCCGGCAATCATCGCTTCTGCAATGCCGTCGACCCCGTCGTGGTCGGTCAAGGAAATCATGTCGTAATCCTTTTCCTTGTACATCCTCACCAGATCGGTCGGTTTCATCGTTCCGTCAGAGTAATAGGAATGCATATGGTAATCCACTTTATAACTCATAAAACCTCTTTTCTCCCTTACAAGGCACCTTCCGTTCGTTGAGCCGAATAGAGCAATTCTGCTGCAATCTCTTCAGCCTTCTGCGTACCCTTGATATATTCAATAATGGTCAGACCGAAATCCATAGCAGTTCCCGGTCCTTTTGATGTAATGATATTCTCAGAGATTACAACATTGGCGTCGACTGGCTGGGCGCCGATCAGTTCCTCTTCCATCCCTGTATAGATGGTCGCCCTATGACCAGCCAGAAGACCGGCTTTTCCCAAGACCATCGGCGCTGCACAGATCGCAGCGATCGGTTTTCCTTTTCCATAAAAGACCTTCAATTCTTCATTCAAGTCTTTGTGATTGCACAGATTGGTCGTTCCAGGCATGCCGCCAGGAAGAATCAGCATCTGACAGCAGTCATAATTTCCCGCCTTAAACAGGATATCTGCCTCTACGCCGATTCCTTTCGAGCCGTACACGAGACGGTCTTCCATGACGGAAACCGTCTTTACCTGAATATCGGCCCGTCTCAACAGATCCACCACTGTCAGGGCTTCTATCTCTTCAAATCCATTTGCTAAAAAAACGTACACCATAGTTTCACGCGCCTCCTCTAATAAAATATTCTGCTCGGTTTTGTCAGGCTGTAGTTTACATAAGTCAGCACTGCTAACAGCGCTACCCCAAAGACTGATGCAAACAGTACATAAGTTTTGTAGAATGGGTCCCCCAATACGAGTGCCAAAGTCGTAGAGTCTTTATGAAGCTTAATGCCGATCAAGGTATGATACGCTTGCAGCCGAAAGCCTTTTGACATCCAACATGCCGCCTGTGCTATCAAAAGACCCAAGGTCAGCCCCGCCCCCACTCGATAACGGTTTCGGAGCGCATCTCTGAAACCGCTGCGCAGTAAATAAATATAGATTGCTAAGGATATTGCAAGACAGAGAAGTCCTGCCGCCAATTCAATATTAAGAATGTTCTTTGTCTTTCTCATCACTTGTTGTTCATCATTTTGAAAAATCTTGTCCTTATAGATGCCGTTGTCCTCGTAAACTTGAAAGTCCTTAGAACTGAAGGATGACCAGTAAGAGGCGATTTCCTTGCCCATCTCGGACCCCGTAACACTGTACGGTACTTCATCCATCACCTGGCTGTCATTAAAATGATACGTATAAGTTTCTGACACTCTTAAGATCAGATTGGAAGTTAAAATAACTATCATCAGCGGTAATGTAACTACCAGCACGATTGAACAAAAATAATTAAACTTATGCATTTTGACTCCTACCCACATAGTATGACAAGAGGATAGGCCGCGTGCAGCCTATCCTCCCGTTGCCCTTTGTTTTATTTAATGATTTCACATACTGTATCAGGACCGCAGCCAGCCGCATTTCCTTCATCAGTATCAAGATGTACTTCTTTCTCGTGTTTTACACCAGCTCTTACGAGAACATTATCAAAGACTAATCCCCTCTCGCCTTCGATTTTGATGCTCACCCAATCGCCGTCTTTTACACCAGCTTCTTTAGCCTGGTCGTCATTCAAGTGAACGTGTCTCAGCGCCGCAATTACACCGTGGTCGATTTCAATTTCTCCACATGGTCCTACCAGCTTACATCCTGGCGTGCCTTCCAGTTTTCCAGATTCTCTTACTGGCGCTTTGATGCCGATGGTTCTAGCATCTGTCAGTGCAAGCTCCACCTGTGTTTCTGGACGAACTGGTCCTAACACTCTGATTCCTGCCAAAGTCTTCTTAGGCCCAACGATATCGACCTTCTCTTCAGCCGCAAACTGTCCAGGCTGAACCAACGGTTTTGAAGGCGTTAATTCATAACCTTCTCCGAAAAGCTTCTCCAAATCTGCCTGACTCAGATGCACGTGCTTGTTTGACAATCCAATGTTAACTTTGTAACTCATTTAAATATATCTCCTTTGCTTAAAAAATAATAAACGTCTTTAGTTGTCCAAATAGCTGATATATGGGAGATTTCTGTATTTTTGGTCAAAATCGAGACCATAGCCGATGATGAACAGATCATCTACGGTAAATCCTATGTAGTCAGCCCTGACGTCTGCCGTTCTTCTGGACGGTTTATCCAGAAGGGTACAGATCCTCACACTCTTCGGATCTTGACTTAGAAAATAGTCTCTCAGATATTTCAGCGTGTTTCCAGTATCGATGATATCCTCTATAATCAAAACGTTTTTGCCAGTTATATCAAGTTCGATGTCTTTTTTTATTTTGACTCTGCCTGAACTGGTGGTTCCGCTGCCGTAACTGCTGGCTGAGATAAAATCAATCTGGGTATCGAGACACAGGTTTTTCATGATATCAGCCATCCACATGATGGCTCCCTTGAGAGTGCCTATGAGAATTAATTCTTCTCCCTCATAGTCGGCTGAGATCTGTGCGCCCATTTCTTTGGCTTTCTGCCAGATTTGATCCTGGGTCAATAAGATTTTACCTACCACATCGTTGTTTGCCATCACTTACTCCTTATCCTTCTTATCATCATTATCGTCTTCTACATCAAATTCTACACCTTCAACGATATTTTTGCCACGAAATTTTTTTGAAAGGTCCTCTGCTTTTTCGCCGTCCCAGTACGAATCTAGTTCATCTTTTAAATGCCAAAGGATATAAATCCATAAAATTAAATCATCTATAAATCCGAATGGGAATAAAATCGGCGGTATCAGATCGATAGGCAGGAATAAATACACGATACCAAAAACTACCAGAATTTTTTTCCGCAGTGGCACCGTCTTGTCTTTCAAAAAGAAAGGCACCGCTTTGATTCGTTTCAATATCACTCTAAAACTGATAAACTGCATTTATTCCTCCAAGATCTTCTCGATCTCCAAAAGCAATTGATCGTATCCCGTCTTTTTCAAGGCGGATATGGGAATCACCTTGTCTTCTGCTGATAGCCCCAAAGTCTTTCGAATCATCGAAATGTTCTTGCTCAGTTCACTTTTGGAAACCTTATCTGCTTTTGTTGCAACTACGATACCGTCCAGCCCGTAATGCCGCAGATATTCATACATCTGCATGTCCTGTGCAGTCGGCTTGTGTCTCACATCCACCAGCTGAACTACCTTCCGCAGCCCTTTTCTATTGTCAAAATAAGTTTCCATCATATCGCCCCAGTTCTCTGTCACCGACTTGGAAACTTTAGCATAACCATATCCGGGCAAATCGACGATTCTAAAAGAATCGTTGATCAGATAGAAATTGATGGTCCTGGTTTTGCCCGGACTTCCGCTGACTCTGGCTAATTTTTTTCTTCCGGTCAGAAGATTCAGCAGCGAGGATTTACCAACGTTTGATCTCCCCGCAAATGCGATTTCTGGCAGGGTGTCAGGAGGATATTGGCTGGGTTTCACACCGACGGTATCCAGATCTGATTTTATAATTCTCATTTTTTACCTACTTACTTTACCATTGCTTCTTCCAATGCCTTGCTGACATCGTCGATCAAAACGAATTCCAATTGTTTTCTGACTGCGTTTGGAATTTCGCTGATGTCCCGCTCATTTTCTCTCGGCAGAAGCACTTTTTTAATACCTGCTCTATGGGCGGCAAGTACCTTTTCTCTGATGCCGCCTACTGGCAGAACTTTGCCACGCAGGGTTATTTCTCCGGTCATAGCTACATCTCTTCTCACCGGCGTATTGGTCAAAGTGGAGATGACCGCTGTACACATAGTCACGCCAGCCGAAGGCCCGTCTTTTGGAACAGCTCCTTCTGGAATGTGGACGTGAAGGTCGTATTTTTTATAGAAGTCTTCTTCAATATTCAGCTTGTCTGCTACGGATCTGATATAGCTGATGCCCGCCTTAGCAGATTCCTGCATCACGTCGCCCAGTTGTCCCGTCAATACCAATTTGCCGCTGCCTGCTACGGCCGTCGTTTCAATCTGCAGCGTATCACCGCCTACAATTGTCCAGGCTAGTCCGGTTGTAACGCCTACCTGGTTTTCACCTTCTACGATATCGTAATGATATCTCTTTTTGCCCAAATACTTTTCCAAATTTCCCGGTGTAATGGTGTAAGACTTGGCTTTGTTGGTGACAATTTTTCTCGCAACCTTACGGCAGAGATTTGCAATTTCTCTCTCCAAGTTTCTCACGCCTGATTCTCTCGTATAGTAATTGATCAAATCATGCAAAGCCTTTTCGGAGATTTTGATGTTCTCTTTCTTGAGGCCGTGCTCTTTGGTCTTCTTTGGTATCAGATATCGCTGAGAAATCTTCACCTTCTCTTCTTCCGTATAACCCGGCACCTCTACGATTTCCATTCTGTCGAGAAGTGGTCTGGGAATGGTGTCTGTGGAATTGGCTGTGGTAATGAACATCACCTTGGACAGATCAAAAGGAATCTCCAGGAAATGGTCTGTAAAGGTGTTGTTTTGCTCTGGATCCAGGACTTCTAATAATGCGGAAGCTGGATCGCCCTTGAAGTCCGCTCCGATCTTATCCACCTCGTCAAAGAGGAATACGGGATTGTTCGTGCCTGCATCTTTGATGCAGGAAACTACTCTGCCAGGTATGGCCCCGATGTAGGTTCTTCTATGGCCTCTGATTTCTGCTTCATCGCGCACGCCGCCGAGAGACATCCTCACGAACTCCCTGCCAGAAGCTCTGGCAATGGATTTGGCGATGGAGGTCTTGCCGACACCCGGAGGCCCTACTAGACAGAGAATCGGTCCTTTAATGGCCTTGGAAAGGTGAATTACGGCTAGATACTCCAGTACTCTTTCCTTCACTTTATCGAGACCATAGTGATCCTCGTTGAGGATTTTTTCTGCCTTCTTTAAGTTGACATTCACCTTGGAGGATTCGTTCCAAGGCAAGGCCAAAATGGTCTCCACATAGTTTCTGATGACAGTAGCCTCTGCCGAGGACGGCATCATCTTAGAAAACTTGTCGATTTCTTTCTTTATTTTCGCTTCTACTTTCTCGTCCAGATGAAGCTCTTCTAAGGCTTTTAGCCAGTCCGCCGCTTCAATGCCGGCATCCTCGTTGACGCCTAATTCTTCTTGAATCGCCTTCATCTTTTCTCTGAGAAAATATTCCTTCTGGTTATTGTCGATGCTCTCTTTCACCTTCTGGGAAAGTTCTTTCTCTATGACAGCGATTTCATTTTCCTCAGCGATAATCCCGGTCAGTACCCGAATTCTCTCTGAAAAGTCTAAGGTTTCCAGCACTTTCTGTTTTTTGCTGCAGGAAATCATCAATTCACTGGTAATCTTGTCAACCACCACTGCCGGCATTTCGCTGGATACCGCTTTATCTACTACTTCGTCTGTAACCTGTCCGGTCAGCGCTGCATACTCGATAAAGCTCTCCGTCAAAATCCGCATTGCAGCTTTATCCTCAACCGGCAGACTGTTCATGTCGATATGTTCTTCAATTTTTTTCACTGTGCAGGACATATAGCTCTCTTCTGTAATGCGTTCGATGACCTCTGCCCTGCAGACGCCTTCAACTAAAACTCTTACAGCATCACCCTGAATCTTCAGCATCTGTTTGATTTTGACGATACATCCGATGGCGTAAATATCCTCAAATGTCGGAATTAAAACGCCCTCCTCTTTCTGGGTCGATACAAACATCAATTTATCCGTCGCCATAGCTTTTTCCAATGCGCGGATTGATTTCTCTCTTCCTATGTCAAAATGAACAACAGTGTTCGGAAATATCGATACACCCCTGAGCGGAATGCAGGGAAAAAGATCTTTTCTCTCCTCTTGTTCTTCATTTCGTTCTTCGGTCTCTCTCATGATTTCGTCACTCATATTCATTCACCCTCCTAATGGAGTTGCCCCAATTTACTTCGTAAATTGCTGGGAACTCCTTATGCTTTAACGCCCTGCAAGCGATCACGAGCAGCTAGGCGTTAGTCGTATAATGGTCTGGCCCCAATTTATGAGCCGTGGATTGCCACGTGCTCAAGCACTGAGGAATCGTCGGCAGGTCCTCGGTCAGGAGTGCAGGAGCTATGCTCCGCAGCACTCTACGGCCACGCCCAAATCTTTAATTTTCGGGCTGTAATATTCCAAAGAAAGGCGACATAAGCCGCCTTCGTTAAGAGGCATCTGCCTCGCTATTCTTATTCTTCTCATCTCCAAGAACCAAGGTCGGCTCTTTTTCCTCGTTTATGGTTCCCTTGGTTACGATGCATTTCTGTACATCTTCTCTCGAGGGAATTTCAAACATGATATCCGTCATAGCCTTCTCAAAGATGCTCCTTAAACCTCTTGCACCGGTCTTTCTCTCAATCGCTTTCTTAGCAATCGCGCTTACCGCATCCTCTTCGATCTCCAGTTCCACATGGTCCAGAGCGAACAGCTTCTTATACTGCTTGATCAAAGCATTTTTCGGCTCTTTCATAATTCGAACCAGAGTCTCTTCTGTCAGTTCCTCTAAGGTTACGATGACAGGCAGTCTGCCTATAAACTCCGGAATCAAACCAAATTTCAGCAGGTCTTCCGGCTGAATGTGCTTCAGTAAATCTTCTTCGTCCTTCTTGTTTAAAACGAACTCAGAATTAAACCCGATGACACGCTCGCCCATTCTTCTCTGGATGATGGTATCCAGACCGTCAAAGGCGCCTCCACAGATAAACAGAACATTTGTGGTATCAAACTGGATAAATTCCTGATGAGGATGTTTCCTTCCACCCTGCGGCGGTACGTTTGCAACAGTGCCTTCCAAAATTTTCAAAAGCGCCTGCTGTACGCCTTCACCGCTGACATCCCTTGTAATTGACGGATTGTCAGATTTCCTGGCAATCTTATCGATTTCGTCTACATAGATGATGCCCTTCTGCGCTTTTTCTATATCGTAATCTGCCGCCTGTACCAGACGAAGCAGAATGTTTTCAACGTCTTCACCAACGTAGCCTGCTTCTGTCAAAGCTGTTGCATCGGCAATCGCAAACGGTACGTTAAGGATTTTGGCCAATGTCTGCGCCAAAAGTGTCTTACCAGAACCAGTCGGTCCTATCATGACGATGTTGCTCTTCTGCAGATCAACATCCTTGTCTTTATCGCCAATCCCATTGATTCTTTTATAGTGATTATATACGGCAACTGCCAGAGCTTTTTTAGCCGGGTCTTGACCGATAACATAATCAGACAGTGTCTCGTGAATTTCTTTTGGTTTTGGCAAGTCGTATTTGATGCTCTCTGTCGTCGTTTCAGATTCTTTAATTGCATCTGCTACGATGTCCATGCACATTTCTACGCATTCGTCACAGATGTATACCCCAGGGCCTGCAACCAAACGCCTTACCTGGCTCTGTGGTTTCCCGCAAAAAGAGCATCTCAATTGTTTGTTGTCGTCATATTTATCTGACATAAAAATCCCCCTTTATTTAGATGTGATAACTTTGTCGATCAAACCATATTGGCAGGCTGCTTCTGCACTCATGAAGTTATCTCTGTCAGTATCTTTTTCGATGGTGGCCATATCCTGCCCCGTGTTCTCACTTAAAATCTTATTCAGTGTTTCTCTCGTCTTCAAAATCCAATCAGTGTGAATTTTGATATCTGAGGCCTGGCCTTTTGCTCCGCCCAGAGGCTGATGGATCATCACCTCCGCATTTGGCAAAGCAAATCTCTTCCCCTTTTTCCCCGAAGACAGCAAGAATGCGCCCATGCTTGCTGCAAGTCCGACGCAGATTGTAGATACGTCGCACTTGATATACTGCATCGTATCGTAAATAGCCATGCCGGCGGTTACAGAACCGCCGGGGCTATTGATGTAAATACAGATATCTTTATCAGGGTCTTCTGCTTCCAAGAATAGCAATTGAGCTACCACGAGGCTGGCGATATGGTCGTCGATCTCCTCGCTTAAAAAAATGATTCTATCCTTTAATAATCTCGAATAGATATCGTAGGATCTTTCTCCTCTGCTGGTCTGTTCAACCACGTATGGTACTAAAGCCATTCTTCATGTCCCCCTTAAATATTTTCTTTACTTTTCTTCTGTTTCCGGAGCTTCTTCAGCCTTTTCTACTTTCGTAACCTTTGCCTTATCATAGAGCATATCGATTACTTTCTTCAGCTGAATGTCCTTCTTAAAGAATTTCATGTTGTCAGCGCCGATCATTTCCTTAACCTGGGCCGCTTCCATGTTATACTGGACTGCCATGTTGGCAAGCTCTGTCTCCAGTTCTTCCTCTGTGACGTCGACTTTTTCAGCTTCTACGATGGACATCAGAACTAATCTGGTGGATACTTTCTTTGTAGCGTCCTCTCTCAGCTCTTCGCGGAACTCTTTTGCGTCCTTCTGCATAAACTGTAAGTACTGTTCTAAAGATAATCCCTGGTATCTCAACTGGTGGTCGAGATCCTGAGCCATCCGGTCGATTTCATCTTCTACCATGACTCTAGGAACGTCTGTCTTGTTGATCTGGTAAACTTTCTCGATGACAGCGTCTTTTGCAGCGTTTACGGACTGTTCATCAGCGTACTTCTGTAGTCTTGCCTCAGTTTCCTTCTTTAATTCATCTAAAGTGTCATATTCGCTGACATCTTTCGCGAATTCGTCGTCAAGTTCCGGCAATTGTTCTTCTTTGACCTCATGAATCAAGCAGTGGAATACTGCTTCTTCGCCAGCCAGATCTTCTGAATGATACTCTTCTGGGAAAGTAACGGTTACGTCTTTCTTTTCGCCAGGCGTAGCGCCGACAAGCTGCTCTTCGAAGCCAGGAATGAACATGCCTGAACCGATCTTCAGTTCCTGTCTCTCCGCAGTGCCGCCTTCGAACTGTTCTTCTCCCACAAAGCCGGAGTAGTCGAGAAGAACGGTGTCTCCTTCTTTAACTGGTCTGTCAGCTAAGATCATTCTTGCGTTTCTTTTCTGCAGCCCTTCAATTTCTTTCTCAACGTCCTCTGGTTTCACCTTTGCCTCTACCTGTTCAACCTCTACGCCAAAGTAGTCCTTTACCTCGACGACAGGATATACGGGAACAGTGATGGTAATGGTCATCGGCTTGCCTTTTCCGATTTCGCTGAATTCAGCTGCCGGGCTGTCTATTACTTCCAAGTCTAATTCATTTATTGCCCCAGGGTAGCCGTCTTTAAACAGATTATTGATAGCATCTTCAAAAAAAATGCCCTCTCCATAATGCTTTTCGATGATGCTTCTAGGGGCTTTTCCTTTTCTAAAACCGTCTATCACAAACTGATCCTTTGATGCCTGGTATGCCTTTACTACTGCAGCGTCAAATTCTTCAGCTGTAAAATCCATAGTAAATTTCACATCATTCTTTTCTTTTGAAACAAATGTTGTTTTCATTGATATATATCCTCCTAAAATTATAGCAAATAAGTAGGCGCTTGGCCAATTCCGAACATAGAATGCATATTATTATACCTTTTTTGGCGCCTAAAGTAAAGGAAATCTTAACAAAAATGACTGCTTTTAAGCAGTCATTTTTATCACATAAGATCGAGACCTCTTTTAAACTTGCTCGTATTTTCGGCGATCAGACCGTATTTCTCTGCCACATCGTCGCCTAGAGCCTTCATATCTTCTTCCTCACCGGAATAAAGTTCTATTTCCATCTCAGATATAGGCGCAACTTTTCCATTGCAGACAATCTGACCCAAGTCCACAGATAGCTCGCTGATAGATTTTCCCGTGTCGAGGCGCATCTGTCTGCGTTTGAAATAAATGTCCATCAGTGGAATCAGATTTCGTTTGCCGACGACATGACTGAGCACCTGGCACATCTCGCTCTGATCGAAGATATGAATATCCGGCATCTTGAGTTTTTCTTCATCGTCAACAGGAACGTTGATTTCTTCCCTCTTATGCATACCATCCTCACTGGTTCCGTTCCACTTCAATGTTGCAACCAGCTTGTTGCCTTCTTTTCTAACTCTGAAAGCCATCCCTTCGCGGTACAGCCTTCTGTCCTCTGTGTCAAAGTAAACAGCATGCATTTCTATTTCTTCATCGGAATTTTTATCCTTAATCTTTGACAAATAGGGATCTTGAAATATCTGCTCGATTATCTCATCTTTATCTATTAGATATTTAAGTTCAATTTCCATATGGTCCTCTTCTTTTCTTTTTTTCTGTTGTTTATTTGCAACATATGTTCTACCACAAAATTAGGAATTAGTCAATAGAAGACGTCTTCAATAGGGTAGAAACCCGGTTTTTTCTCCTTTAACCAAAGGGCCGCTTCAAGGGCGCCTTTTGCAAAAATCTTCTTTGAGAAAGCCGTATGTTTGATTTCAATCACTTCGTCTTTCAGTGCAAAAATAACAGTATGTTCACCAAATATGGTACCCCCGCGAACGCTGTGAATACCAATCTCATTCTTCCTCTTTTCTTCTCCTTTGCGTCCGCATTTTCGTTCCCTTTCATGGTATGGATCGCACACATCAGCTAGCATCAGAGCCGTGCCGCTGGGCGAATCGGCCTTTTGGTTATGGTGCTTTTCTACGATTTCAATATCTGAACAATCTTTCAAGAGGGGCGCGGTAAAGTTAATAATTCTTTTCAGGGAATTGATGCCGTATGAAAAATTATAGCTTCTGATGACCGGCGCTTTTTCCGCCAGCTTTCTAATTTTTTCCTCATCTTCTTCTGAGAATCCCGTAGTCGCAAAAACGATTCCTACGTGTCCCTGTTTAGCTGCAATATAGCTGCAGATTCCATCCAGCGCATCCGGATGGCTGAAATCTATGACAATGTCAGGCTGATCCACATCCCAGAGTGTTTCCCCCAGGGCAGGCTCAATGTTGCAGACCTTCTCTATCCCCGGGTTCTGCAGAGCCATGTCCCGTACAATCCGGCCCATGGTACCGCTGCCAACAATGGCAATATTCATGTTCTCCTCCTTAATGGACTTGCCCTAATTTCTGAAAGAAATTGCTGGGAAGTCCTTATGCAATCACCTTCCAAGAGAACGAGCGGTCAAGCGAAGTTCGATTGGTTTAAGTCTGATTGCACAATAAATAATATGTTTCACATTATTTTATTCAGAAGAAAAGGGATTTGCCACTTTTTTCTGTATCCCATAGCAAATCGGTACGAGGAAGAGGTAAAAACTGAGGGGAACTGCTTGGAAGCCAACCTGCATGAAACCCAGTGGCACGGAACAAGCGATAGCCCAAGGTACGATGCCCGCAAGGAGAATCACGGAATTCTCAATATCCATAGCCAGCTCTTCTTTGGAAGCGCCAGACTCTTCATAAGGTTTCTTCATAATGTCGTTGCACATCATGGACGCAATAGTCTGATTGCAAAAGATGCATAAGGTCGCCATGGTGACCACGATCATGCCGCCAAAACGCCCTGCTTTTCCCATAACCGGCTTTATTTTATCCTGCAGCACCGCCAGCATGTCGGTTCCGGAAAAGACGCCGGAATAGGTGCTGGAGAGAGCGACGATGAATACCACCTCAATCATGGATACCAACCCGCCTCCATTGATGATAGAACCTAAACTGCCAGTTGACTGATAGCCCCAAAACATGGCCTTTATCAGCTGTAAAATTTCCATGTGCTGCACAAAGATGCTGATCAAAATGCCGCTGGCGATACTGGCCAGCATGGCGTCGATGACTTTGACCTTCAGAAGGGGCAGAACCAGCATACAGACTGCCGGCACGATGCACCAGACAGAGACACTGAATTCACTCTGCAGCGTATTTAAAAAGCTTTGGTCGACTGTATGTATTGGATTATAGAAGGAGAATACCGCGTAAATGCCAAAGGTGAGCAGCAGTGGCACAATTCCCGTCTTCATCATCATTTTTACGTTATCCAAAAGATTCGTATGCGTGATGGCAGCCACCAAAATTGCACTGGAAGATACGGGAGAACTTCTATCGCCGAAGTAGATGCCGCTCATGACCACCGCTGCCGTAATTACTTCGTTAACGCCCCCGCTGCGGGCCAAGGCGATAAAGATGACCCCTACAGTGCCCGCTACGCCGAAAGACGTGCCCAGGGCATAGGATAACAGGCAGCTCAAGGCAAAGGTGATAATCAAAAACAACCCGGGAGTGATCACTTTGATACCATAATAGACAAAAAAAGTGATGGTGCCCGCCGACCTCCACACTGCTGTGATAAAGCCGATGATGAACATGACTTCCACTACGACGATGGCGTCCTTCAGTCCGTCTTTTCCCATATTCATCAGTTCTCTAAAGGTGAATCCCTTGCGGATTCCCACGATGATAAAGGCTATTAAGCCAACAAAAAGAGCAATAACCATCGTGTATCCCTTGGCGATACAAAATATCATTGCTCCAATAAAAATAGTGAAACCGAAAATCAAATCCATTTAATCCTTGTCTCCCTTGCGCTTACTCATTAGTTCTTCTAACAGCTGATCGTTGAGCATTCTCTGCGTTTCCTTAAGTGCTCCTTTGCCCGGCATGTCAGTCAACTGCATAATCCAAAGATATTTTTTAAATGTGCATTCTTCCAGTCTTCTCGTAATCGCTCTGTGCACGGCTGATACTTTATCTCTTCCATTTATGAGATAAACCCTGGCTATGATGCCGCTTTTCAGTCTTTTAATCTCAATATAGCTTTCCACATTTCCTGTTTCTGAAATCGCCTCTTTGATTTCTTTCGCAATGGTCTGACCGATGAGTCTAGTCTGCTCGCTCCTCATCATTACCCAAAAGGAGACGGCCGCAACGACTGCCAGTATCACAGAAATGATATTGCCGAAGCTTCCCTGTGTGCAGAAGAACATGATGAAGCCCAGAGGAAAACACAACCATTTTGATACTCCAATAATTTTAACTGTTTTTTCCATCCTATACCTCTTATTTCCTATTCACTGGATTTTCTTAATTATTATATGCTCAAATACGCATAATGTCAAAACAAAAAGACAAAGTTTAGCTTATCCAAGAATTAAAAAAAGAACCAAAGTTTTTCTGCAGTACCATTCAAGTGGATTTTATGTTATAATGATTCCATAATCTTATCAGCGTTGCCGAGAGGTAGGAATCGTTGAAACATGACTTCTGATTCTTTTTTTAAAGGTTTCGTCATGTTATAATGATTCCATAATCTTATCAGCGTTGCCGAGAGGTAGGAATCGTTGAAACATGACTTCTGATTCTTTTTTCAAAGGTTTCGTCATGTTATAATGATTCCATAATCTTACCGGCGTTGCCGAGAGGTAGGAATCGTTGAAACATGACTTCTGATTCTTTTTTCAAAGGTTTCGTCATGTTATGATATTTGTATTATCGCGTTGAGATAAAGAAGTTATTGGGAGGATTTTATGATGGCATTAAACAAATATTTTGATCACACTCTGTTAAAGCCAGACGCAACTGATGGACAAATCAAAACGCTGTGTCAGGAAGCAAGAGAATACGACTTTTATTCTGTTTGTATCAACTCCTGTCACGTCAATCTGGCTGCAAAGGAACTGGCTGGCTGCCACGTGGAAATTACCGCAGTCGTCGGTTTCCCGCTGGGAGCATGTACCACCAAGACGAAGGCCTTCGAAACAGAAGAAGCCTGTAAAGCTGGCGCTTCTGAAATCGATATGGTCATCAATGTCGGAAAATTAAAATCTGGGGATTACGATTATGTACTGGCTGACATTGAAAAAGTCGTCGACGCTGCATCTGAATACGGCTCTATCGTAAAAGTTATTTTGGAAACAGGCCTTCTGACGACAGAAGAAATCGTCAAAGGATGCCAACTCGCTGCTGAAGGCGGCGCCCATTTTGTCAAAACCTCAACTGGGTTCTGCGGAGGAGGTGCCACGACAGAAGCGGTGCAGCTGATGAAACAAACTATAGGCAGCCTGTTAAAAATCAAAGCCTCAGGAGGTATCCGTGATTACGAAACCGCGAGGAAGATG
Source organism: Emergencia timonensis (assembly GCF_900086585.1). Lineage (GTDB taxonomy): Bacteria > Bacillota > Clostridia > Peptostreptococcales > Anaerovoracaceae > Senimuribacter > Senimuribacter timonensis. The sequence continues at coordinate 1,134,189 of NZ_FLKM01000009.1, read as the reverse complement.
ATCGAAGCAGGTGCGGACAGGTTGGGTGCAAGCGCCAGTGTAGAAATCATGAAACAGGCAGAAAATAAATAGTGCAGCAAAAAAGAGTGCAATGGTAAACCTCTGGTTCCGTCACGCACTCTTTTTTTTATTCCGCCATAATTTCTTTAATTGGAACATTTACGATTTTGATCGAATAGCAATACATGATCGTTTCATAGATAATTACAAAAGAGACGACAGAAATCCACATAGCCTGGTAGTCAAAATGATATTCCGGCACGTTTTGGATATCACGATAGACGGCAGATATCATGGTTTTCAGCAACACATACTGATATACTGTTCCTAATATGACGCCAATATAGGCTATGGGCCGATATCCGCCCAGAATCGCACTGCTGCACTGGCTCAGCGGATATCCCATCGAACGCATCATGGCAATGGTCTTCGTGTTGGCGCTGACCACTGTGGTGATGGCCAGAAACAGCGTCGTGCAGGCAAGTATCAGTCCTATTACAATCACGATGATCGCGAACATCTCACTGGCAATGTCCTTCATGCTGAACGACATCTGTGTCATTGCCGAATAGCAGAAAGAGGCAAAGCCGATAAAGAAAGCCAGTGATATACGGCTTCTAACGATAGAGTGTCTCAGTTCCCATAAAAAAGAACGATCCCTATCCTTGACTTTATTACGGCGTTTCTTAGTTTTTAAAGCTGACGTCCCCTGCATCAATCCCAGCGCCGGTCTTTTCACCTTGTGTTTTGCATAAAGGACGGAAAGCATAGAAAAGAGGATTGTCGGCAAGACAACTAGACAGAAAGCCAGTATAGGATGAAAATGCACTGAAATCCTGGGAAGTATATGATCTTCATTCATGACTTCATAAAAGGTTGGCATCAGCATAAATGAGGTGCTGAATCCAACCGCGGTCCCTAAAAAGATGCTGCTGCCAAATACCCAGAATCCCTTTGCTATCTTCATGTCCGAGTAACCCAACGCTTTTAAAATCCCCAGCTCTTTTCCGTGGGCATCGGTATAATGCTTGATATAGAAAAACAGCATGACAATCGAAGTAATCAGCAAGCATCCTCCGCTGATGGCACTGATCACTTTGCCGGTAGATACCTGCGCGTCGTAGAACATGGTCATAGGGCCAGCAGTGAGAGCAGCTTTTATGCTGACAATATCTAAATTAAAGTTCAGAAAAAGTGTGCAGACAAAGACTGCGCAACAGGATATGATGAAAATGCCAATCAGCTTCGCCGCGTCCTTGATTCCGATTATCATTTCATCACCACCCGATCTCATACGCAGTTTTCTGCGTTTTGTTCTCATAAATATCTGTAATTTTACCACTGTTCATTTTCATGACAGTCTTAGCCATCTCTGCAATGTTTAAATTATGTGTCACCATGACGATGGTGAAGTGATACGCTTCCTGCAGTCTGCAAATATAATCCAGCACCAAGCGGCCGGTTTCCTCATCCAAAGCGCCGGTAGGCTCGTCGAGAAACAGCACTTTCGGTCTTTTCGCCAGCGCTCTGGCCACAGATACCCGCTGCTGTTCACCTCCGCTGAGTTCGCCCGGCATTTTGTTAATCTGATCGCCAAGGCCGACAGCTTCTATAATCTGCCGATATTCGCCATTGCCCGCTAAGTCTGCGCCCATTTTTACATTCTTATCGACGTTCATGTCAGCAAGCAGATAATACTGTTGAAAGATGAAACCGACGTTTTCCTTGCGAAACTGGGTCAATTGGCCGTCGGTCAGCTTTGTAATATCTGTCCCATCATGGCATACTGTCCCTTCGTCGGGCCGTTCAAGGCCGGAAATGATATTCAGCAGCGTGGATTTGCCAGAACCGGAGGCTCCCAAAATTACCACGAAGTCCTTTTCTCTGATATCTAGTGAAAGCCCTTTCAGAACTTGAAACTTGTTTTCGTTGCTGCCATAGTATTTTGTGATATTATGAATTTCAATCATGATTGCCCTCCTGTTTTACGCGCTGTAAAAGGCTGGCAAAAACTTCTGTCAGCATATCGTTCATCTCTGACTCGCTGAATTCGCACACCTTTGTTGCACAGAGAGAAGCGATTCCGTGTGTGTAAATCCACAGATGGCGGTATAACCTCTCTGCGGTCTGTTGATTCACGTCGTATCCCTTCTGAATGGACAGGTAAATGCTTTGATAATTCTGGTCGATTAAAGACAGCACATTGGACAAGCGAGGATGCGCTTTCTGTTCTGACATGAATAAGAGCTGAAAAAGCTTCGGTTCTTCTATGGCAAAACGGATGTACTGCATTCCTACATTTTTAAAGGCAGGTTCCCGTTGCAGACCCAGCCCGACGTATTCATTGTAAAGCTGCTTCGCAGCGTTAGATACTTCTAACTGGACTTCCTCCATGTTCTGAAATACGGTAAAAATCGGTCTGGCAGAGCTGTCCAGTTTGCTGCCGACTGCTCTGGCAGTGACAGCGCTTATTCCGCCAGCCCTGGTGATTTCAAGGGCGGCAGAAACGATTTCTTCTCTTGTAAATTTTGCTTTTGGCGGCATCAGAATCCTCCTCGCTATATAAAACTATCGTTTTAAAACATATGTTTCATTATAGATCATATTAATAAAAAGTCAAGGACTTTGGATAAAAAAATGGCTAGGTTCCTTTCTGCACCTGCTTTGCAGGCTGAGCGCCCTCCTTAGGGCGGCGAGGGCATTCCCCTCTGCACATCCCACTTTTTAATTCATAGGAAATAGTAAAAATGCAATTTCCTATGAATTAAAAAAACAGCAGAGTGTAAAGCTCTGCTGTTCATTCTTGTCTTTATAATTCCTCACCTTCGTTTGCGAGGCCGTTCTCCCGATAATATTTATTGATATACTTTATGTAGGCCAGTAAATCGGTAATCGGTTTATGGGTATACGGGCTAAGAGTTCCTTCTGCTTCATATACATCCATAAAGCCATAAAACGCCAAAACCTGTGTTATCTGTTCTTCATAAGATTCACTGGTATCCGTGGCATATTCTTCGTAATTATCGTAGAGGTATGACGTTACAGATGTTATATCGTCCATTTTCAAATAGTTCTTGGCAAAACGATCAGCCGCTTTTTTGATTTCCTCTTCGGTGTATCCATCAGAGCTATAGGAGTCTGCAGAACTCTGTGCATAGAGCAGATTGTTGACGTCTATTGCGGTGTTATAAATATTCTCATCGCCGTCGTTGTTATATGTAAAGCTATAGGAGGAATCATCATAATCGTCATAATTATAATCGTCGCCTCCGTCATCGCACATACTGGCAAACATGATTACCACGCCGATTAAAAGTGCAATAATCATCCCTGCCACTGATCCGCCTTTTGCACTTGAACTGCTTCCGTCGTAAACCGGTTTATCTGCTCCAGTCGGCGTTTGTATAATCCCTCCAGATCCGCTGTCATCCAGTCTCGGCGTATGGACAGGCTGTGGTGTCGGTTCTATGATCCTGCCACTTTGGTTGTCGTTAAGCCTGCGTACATTGGCGGTAGCCCTGGCAGATGTCTCACGCCTTTCTTCCGGCTCCCCATCTCGCTGCTCAGAAGCCTTGCGAATATCCTCGACAAAACCGCCTACGTTTTCTGATACAGTGCTTTTCAGGGTGTCCATCTTGTCTCTCAATTTGGATACATCCGGCGTTTTAAAACGACGTTCTTCTCCCTGTCTAGCGGCCCGGTCTCTGTCTCGCTCAAATTTATCGTGATCGTACTTCTCCGGCTCGTAGCGTCTCGGTTTAAATTCTTTCCGTTCGTAGTCGTCAGAATGGTCCGCTGTACGATTGTTGCCCGCCACACTATAAGCGGCATTATAAGCAGTCTTCAACTCTGCAATCTTTTTTCTGACATAATCAGGGTCATCATCATAGTCCGACGATTTATATTTGCGAAGTCTCAGCTCATAGGCCTGCTTCACCTGTTCTTTTGTTGCATCTTCTCTGAGTCCTAGTTTTGCAAAATTACTGTTCATATGTACCTCTTTTTTATATCAACAGATACAACTTATTAGCTATATTATACAATGTTATCAGAAAAGTATCAATATATCATGTGAGATAAATCAAAAATATCATTTGCTTCTAGCAAAAACGACAGCACTATATTTCCCCAGATTTTCCAGACCGTTTACTTTTTTATATGGTTTTATCTTATAATAATACTTTTTTCCAGCTATTTTCACAGTATCAGTATACTTCGTCTTCGTAGTGGATGCGATGTAGGAATAAGTGCCGGACTTGCTCGTCGCTCTATAAACCTTATAGCCGCTGGCTGTCGATAGCTTCTTCCAACTGACAGTTATGCTTTTATCAGAGGACTCTTTTGCTTTGACACCGAGTACTTTTCCATTGTAAACGCTATAACCGTTTTCACTGGATTTAAAGTGGATCGCATATAGAGAGATAGAATTTTTACTGGCTCCACATTTGCTGCATCTAATTTTACAGGCTACTTTATTATTGACCGCCGTATTATGGGCATAGCAGGTCATCCATCCGGGATACTTGCCCTGGGCAGTCCCCTTGGCTCCATTGCAGATTGAAAGATGAAAATCCGGCTTCGGACATTTCTTATTATTACATCGATAGAGAATTATATCTCCAGCAGCAATTTTTCCTTTATTGTCATCTGCTTTTATCCCGTAATAGTCGTCATAATAAACAGCCGTTTGAAGTTTATAAACAACAGCATAACCTTTCTTGACCAGATAGTCCTTGTACTGTTTGGCAGTATAGTTATAGCCTCGGTTGTTGTCTCTTGGAATTCCACCAGATTCCACACATTTTCTCACAAATGCGACACAGTCCCCTTTTCCATCATTCCAATGATTTTTTGCGTACGAAAGCGCATCGGAGGAATTATAATTGATTGCACTAGCCCCGTATATCTGCATGGCTTCAGCCGGCATGAATACCGTTGTAAGGGTAATTGCCAAGAACAAGATCAATCCTTTTCTCTTCATGTTCAATCTCCTTTTCTCTTTGATATCATCATACAATATCGGGTTATCTGATGCAATGTTTTATTTATGGCCTGTACCGCCCTTCTCATCTGCTTTTTCATTCGATTGATTGGCCTGCGCCGATTCCTATCTTCTTCAACCCATTTCTCCAATAGCTTTATATCAAGCTTTTCTTTTCTCGACTGGTTCCTTAAAGCTTCACCAATCCGCTGTTTTATTAATTTGTCATAATCGTCGTCGTTCATCGTTTCACCTCTTTTATAAACTGTATACGTACTAATTCCCTATTCATTTTGTTATAAAAAGCGCACCAAATTGTTACAATAATTGTAATAACTGGTTAGGAGTAAATAAATATGGAATTAGATTATAGATTAATAGGTGAAAGAGTAAAAATAGCTCGTAAGAATCAGGAAATGACACAAGAGGAGTTAGCAGAAAAAACTAACTTATCCACAACACACATCAGCTGCATAGAGAACGGACGCACAAAATTGAGTATACAATCGCTAATAGATATTTCAAACACTTTGGAAGTATCGACAGACTGGCTGTTACAAGGCAATCTAAAAGCTACGAAAAGCGTTAATATCCATGAAATAGTAAATATTCTAAATGACTGTTCAAATGAGGATGCCGTTAAACTAGTCGAATTACTGCGTGCAGTCAAGAATATTGTCATATAAAACAAAGGGGACATTTTCCTTTTACTTATATTTCGCTCTTTCACTTGTCCAAACAATTAAATATCTTAATTGTAAGATTATTATAATACATTTGCTTTGTAGATACAATAATATTAAAAAGAGGTGGATAGATGCAGTACGATATAAATCTTAAAATTATGGGTCAGCGTATTAAAGAAAGTCGTCTTAAATTGGGTCTAACACAAGAACAACTTGCCGAAATTGTCAACCTATCTGTTCCACACTTATCTAAAGTCGAAAATGGCCACAAAGGATTATCGTTAGATACGGCTGCAAAGCTTGCTAACGCCCTTGATTTTTCTATCGACTATCTCGTACAGGAAAGTGCAGGTAATAGTAGAAGGGTCTTTCACTCCGAGATGAATTATATTGTGGCTGACTGCACAGAAGAAGAATTATCGAAGCTCTTAAAACTGATCCGCACATGCAAAGAAATAATCAGAGAATAAAAAACGAGTGCATAACGAAGGAGTATGCACTCATATCGCCCACAAGGGACGACGCTTTGTAAGGTACGTTCTTTGCCTTTTCACCTCAGCTTTAGTTGGCTAGGCGAATCGGACAGCGAAAGGAGCGTTAGCAAATCGAACGATGAAACATACGGAAATTCGCCCATCAGATGATATTCCCTAGGTTATAAATATAAGCGCATTGGACTGTATCGCCGCCTTGCATTTATGTTGCTCGCGCTCTTTCGAGTTCGAGTCTCTATTTCATAAAAAAACTGAGAGGTGCTTTGCACAATGTCATTAAGTTAGTGGAAAGTAAAAAAAGGCTTCATACTAAAAAAAGTATGGGGTCTTTTTACTTTAGCAAAATCAAATCCGCATACTCGTTTTACGGCATGCCAAAAAAGCCACACAGATGGCAGAAAAACCAGTATGCAGATGCCCGGATTTATGATATCCTGTAAATGAAGTTGATTGCTATTCTTGAATGTGATTTTCTCTCAAAGCTGCGGTCTTTCCGTATTGGTATTACGGATTTTAACAATAACCGATAAGCGGAATGTGGGGAAATCTGATTTAGGAATAGCTTTCTGCATATTAGGACCGCTTTTGCCGCATTGACCTTATATGGATATTTCCTGCTTGAGTGCGTGCTGCAAAGTCCTTCTGATACAACCGCCACAATATTGAAAAAAGCCAATCTTGAAAAAAGTTCCTGCAGCACCAGGTCTTTTCTGACAGAATGGAAGTAAATCATCCCCACATTGTATTTCAATGTTCTAAATGAGGTTTCAATTCCCCAGCGCATAGCATAAAGCTTTTTCAGTTCCAATGCTGGAAATACACTTGCCGAGAGGTTTGTTACTACGGTTTCGTATTGGCCATGTGTAATTTTAAATCTCACCACCCTAAAAGGAATCCGGTAAAAAGCGGCATCCTGGGTATATTCTGAGCGTAGGGGAAGATAATCCAGTCTTGAATTAGGCGGTATATACCGATAATGATTTCTATCCTCAAAAAGTTCTTTCGTCTTCTTCGAGGCTTTCCTTGTCATCTGCAGATCGATATCGAGATCAAATTCTTCATCGCCAGGAAGATCAAGTCTGCTGATGATTCCGCCTTTATCGATGTCCCGCACCCGTATCAGGTAGAGCCAGCGCTTTTCCTGCAGATGTGCCATTATATTGTAGGACTCATATCCACGGTCTGCAGTTAAAATGGCCCGCGTTATCCGAGAGCGGTCCACCATTTGATTCAACGCTTCATGTTCGGCAAATTTGAGTCTGTCCTGTACCACGGCGTCCTGATAAGTATTGGATAAAATATCGTAAAGGGCATTAAGATGGACAAGGTTATATGGTTTCTGCCCATTGGTGCCGGGGAAAAATGTGTCCGTATCATTAGGATTTGTAGGGATTTGCACATCACTTCCGTCAGCGGCTAAAAGCCTGTACCCCCGATAAGATTTTGCCTCCTGATGCAGGGTTATGGTGGCGTTAAACAGTTCCTCGAAAGCACTTTGCTTAATCTTTGCCCGTTGCTGCAAATATGCAGACACAGTGGGCACATCCATATTACGGGGAAAATATTCCAAAATCTCAGAGAAGAGGGTTCCGCCGTGCATACAGACAACGGACATCATACAGTCAGAAAAAGAAATTTTTCTGCTGCGGGTAAAGTCCTTTGCAGGACAATGCACATGGTTTTCTTTGCTTGCGGCAATTTGTTTGATGCAAGACCCGATTTTCTGGTAAATACTATCGATTTTCATAATGCAACCTCCTTGTAATTTTGTTTGATTTGAATGATCTACTAATTACAAGGGCCGCTTTTACCATCGTTTCTTTGCTGGTAAAAGCGGCCGCACATTTTGCGAGGTTTGTCAATAGCCTAAAGAAAAAAAGACCCCATACTTTTTTTAGTATGAAGTCTTTTTTTACTTTCCACTAACTTAATGACATTGGGCGCTTTGCTCCTCTCTGTTTTTGGTCGGAGTAGTGAGACTTATGCGTATGCTTCGCATCCGCCGCGCTTCATCTCCCCTTTCGGTCGATTCGCACCGCTCCCTATTCGATGGTTCACTGAACCATCTCACCTCACGCTCGCGCTCTTTCGAGTTCGAGTCTCTATTTCATAAAAAAACTGAGAGGCGCTATGCACCTCTCAGTTTTTGGTCGGAGTAGTGAGACTCGAACTCACGGCCTCTGCGTCCCGAACGCAGCGCGCTACCAACTGCGCCATACCCCGCCAACGAATAATATTGTACCACAAATTTTAAAAAAAGGAAGTACTTAAAATAGAAATTTTTCCTAAATCGGTAAAAAACGCTTGACCCTAACGCAACGTCATCCTATATGATATACTTATCAAGAGGAGGTTTGATATAAATGATGACAGTAAACGAAGTAAGTAAATTAAGCGGAATCAGTGTGCGCACACTGCATTATTACGACCAAATAGGACTGCTTCATCCTGACCAAGTCAGTGAAGCTGGTTACAGGCTGTACGGCCAAGCATCCCTTGAGCGACTGCAGCAGATTTTGCTGTTCCGTCAGCTGGAGTTTCCGCTGAAAGAAATCAAAGACATCATAGACAGTCCGGATTTTAACAAAGAAGAAGCCCTCGACCAACAAATTCAGATGCTGAGACTGCAGCAGGAGCATCTTTCGGGGCTTATCAACCTCGCCCTTGAAATCAAGAAGAATGGAGTAAATAAAATGGATTTTAAACCTTTTGATACGTCAAAGTTAGACGAATACGCAAAAGAAGCAAAGGAACGCTGGGGCGACTCCGCCGCATATCAGGAGAGCGCCAGAAAAACGAAGAATTATACAAAGGAGGATTGGAACATGGCAAATGAACAGATAACATCTGTCTTCGCTGAGTTCGGCAAGCTGAAAGAACTGCCGCCAGAAAGTCCGGATGCACAGATGGCAGTAAAAAAACTGCAAGATCTCATCAGCCAGTTCTATTACGCCTGTGATAAAGAAGTTCTGGCCGGTCTCGGCCAAATGTACACTGCTGATCAGCGCTTCAAGGACAACATCGACAAGATGGGCGGTAACGGCACCGCAGAATTTGCCGCAAGAGCAATCGCCTGCTACTGCAAATAACACAAACTGAACTTTATAGCGAAGTGGCTTATGCCGCTTCGCTTTTTCGTTACGCAGAATGAGCCTGTTCCCAGCTTTTCGTTAAGCAGAACCAAGCAGCAGCAAAGCGCATGCGTAACACTCCCTTCGCAGTTCGGGGTCCTGTTACGCAGAATGAGCCTGTTCCCAGCTTTTCGTTAAGCAGAACCAAGCAGCAGCAAAGCGCATGCGTAACACTCCCTTCGCAGTTCGGGGTCCTGTTACGCAGAATTTGGCTATTCCCCGCTTCTGGTTAAGCAGAACCGGGCGGCAGCAAAGCATATGCGTAACACTCCCTTTGCAGTTCGGGGTCCTGTTACGCAGAATTTGGCTATTCCCCGCTTCTGGTTAAGCAGAATTGGGCGGCAGCAAGGCATATGCGTAACACTCCCTTTGCAGTTCGGGGTCCTGTTACGCAGAATTTGGCTATTCCCTGCTTTTCGTTAAGCAGAACCAAGCGGCAGCAAAGCATATGCGTAACACCACTGCCGGGTCCTGCAAAGCCCTGTTCTTACAGCTTCCAACTGAACAAGCCGTCTTTACTGCAGCCGAACAGAAGTTTTCCTCTGCCTCGCTTTGGAAAGCGCACTTCGCCGCCCTGCTCTGGATACAATCTGATCAAAGTCACTCGGTCATAGTCCAAATAGGTAAAGAAATTCAGAAAATGGTCTTTGCTCATCTCGTGTGCAAAGGTAATGTAGTAATCGTCTTCGATTACCTCAACGTGAAGTTGATGTTCTGCATCTGCTGGCCTGCTCACAAGTGGTTCCAGGCGCCTGCCGCAGCAGGAAATTTCCGCGTCGCCAGTGGCTGTCAGGATATTTCCGCACATGGGACAGACATAAAATTTTGCTCTCTTCATATTCCCTCCATCTGCACTGTTAGGAGCCAGATCTCCTGCCAGTATTTTCTCTATGTTTACGCCAAATATTTCTGAGAGGCTTCTGAGCAGCGACACGTCTGGACAGCCCTGCCCTCTCTCCCACTTTGAAATGGCTTTATTGCTGATAAAGAGCTTGTCTGCGAGTTCCTGCTGCGTCATAGCTGCCTCTTTGCGCAGCTGATAAATCACGCTGCCTACTTTTTCATAATTCATATATTCACCTCCCATCTGCTTTAGTATATCCCAAATAAGCATGCCGGGCAATCCACCCACCGTAGAGTTTTACAAACCTTTAACCATTTTATGGAGGATGATTTAACATTGGCATGCTATACTGAGCCAGAATTTGAAGATAGGAGATAGATACATGCTGACATTAAAAAACATAAAAAAATCTTACGATGGGACCGTTATTTTAAAAGACGTCAACCTGGATATCCAGGAGGGAGAAATTGTTTCCATCCTGGGTTCCTCAGGCAGCGGAAAAACAACTTTGCTGAATGTCATCCTCGGCATCACCGACTGCGACTGCGGGCAGATACTTTTTGACGGAAAAGATATTACGAAAGTATCTATGGAAGAACGAGGTTTCAATATCGTCTTCCAGGACTATGCACTGTTTCCAAACCTGAACGCTTATCAGAACATCACTTATGGTCTGCGCAACAAGCCCGCCATTTCCACGGACGAGGAAGTCAGAGAGCTGATCAGTTTACTGGGGCTTGCGGAACACCTGGACAAAAAAATAGAGCAGCTGTCAGGCGGGCAGAAGCAGCGCGTGGCTTTAGCAAGAACCCTGGTGATGAAACCGAAGATTCTCCTCTTAGACGAACCCCTCAGCGCCCTGGACGGCGTCATCAAAGAATCCATAAAGGAAAAAATTAAGACCATAGCAAAAGAGTTCAATCTGACCACCATCATCGTCACCCACGATCCGGAAGAAGCGCTGAGCCTCTCTGATAAAGTCATGATTATCAACAACGGCAGCATACTGCAATATGCAGAGCCCCAGGAAATCATCCAAAGTCCAAAAGATGACTTCGTAAAAAGCTTCATCTTAAAACAGTTGGAAATCAAGAGAAACAATATCCTCGCCTTATTCAACCAGGGATTCCAAGCTGCAGGAGGAGGGGCAGTCAATGGCTAAGCAAAGACAAGGCACGCTGGAGTTGAAGTTTATTTTCCTCCTATTGGCAATTATTTTTGTGATATTTCTTCTGTTTCCCATGTTGATGATTGCCATCCAGTCCCTCAGCAGCGGCCAGGAAATGACCACAAATTTTTATGGAGAAATTTTTGCAAAGCCCGGGTTTGGAAAAGCGCTGACCAACAGCATCGTCGTATCGTCTCTCAGCGGCGTTCTTACGACAATCCTTGCTTTCATCTTGGCCTATGCCGTTAACTACACCAACATCCATAAAAGAATCAAAAAGAGCATTGCCGCCTTGGCGGTTTTGCCCATGTTTCTGCCCACCATTACATACGGCTTCGCCATCATCTATTCTTTTGGCAAGCAAGGACTGATTACCATGCTGCTGGGCAAACAGCCCTTTGAAATCTATGGATACAGCGGGCTTTTGATCGGATATGTGATCTACACCCTGCCGATTTCATTTATGCTGATCAACAATACCATGGGATATATCGACAAGAAATTTATGATCGTATCCCGCGCTATGGGCGATAACCGGTTCCGTTCCTTTATGACGACAGTCATAACGCCGCTTCTTGGAACCTTTGCAGCCTCATTCATCCAGTCCTTCTTTCTCAGTTTCACGGATTATGGAATCCCCACATCTGTAGGAGGAAACATGGACTTGATCGCCAACATGCTCTATAACGAAATGCTGGGCAGTCTGCCTAATTTTCATACAGGGTCTGCTGTGGCCGTCATGATGCTGCTGCCGTCCATCATCAGCATTTTGCTGCTCACCTTTTTAGAGCGGTACAATATTAGATATAGTAAAATCTCAACGATTGAGATTCCTAAAAATAGAGCAAGGGACAGTGTCTTTACAGGGCTTTCCCTTCTCATACTGGTGACAGTGCTTTTAATACTGGCAGTTATTTTTATCGTACCATTTGCCAAAAGCTGGCCATATGCGCTGACACCGACCTTAGATCATATCAAGGTGGCCCTCGGTGACGAGAGCCTGATCGGAGTCTACCAAAACTCTCTGCTGGCGGCCATTCTTACAGCAGCCTTGGGCACCTTGGTCGTTTACGGAGCGACTCTGATTTCTGCGAGAAGCAGATTCAGTCACTCCCTTGGAAAAATACTGGACAGTGTCGCCCTTGTCACCAACACCATCCCAGGCATGGTGCTGGGAGTAGCTTTTCTGCTGGCATTTAAGGGCACACAGATACAAAACACGTTTTTCATCATCATTATATGTAACATCGTTCACTTCTTTTCATCCCCCTATTTGATGATGAAAAACAGCCTGGAAAAATTGAATGCCTCTTGGGAAAGTACGGCCAAGCTCATGGGCGACAGCTGGTTTAAGACGGTAGTCAGGATTATTACGCCCAACACCTTCACTACTCTGCTGGAAGTTTTTAATTACTATTTCATCAACGCCATGGTCACCGTCAGTGCAGTCATCTTCATCGCCGGCGCCCGCACCATGGTCATCACCACAAAGATCAAAGAACTGCAGCATTTTGCCGATTTCAACGAAATTTTCGTTCTCTCCATTTTGATTTTGGCAACCAACATTATCGCAAAAGGCTTATTTAAGCTATTAGCATACATCAAAATAGAAGCAAAAAAGAAAGGATAACAAAATCATGTTTAAAAGAAAATCTACTCGTAAGTTCAAAGCAGTTGCCTGCTTTGCCGCTGTACTCGCCCTCTGTTTCACCGTGTTCACAGGCTGCGGCTCCAAAGAGGCCTCTCAGGTGGTCATCTACTCCAATGCAGACGACGAGGCGGTGGCTGCTATGACTGATACCCTTAACGACAACGGTTATGAAGGAAAGTTTATCTTTCAGAGTTTTGGCACTTCTGAACTTGGAGGTAAGCTTCTGGCAGAAGGTACAGACATTGAAGCAGACATCGTCACGATGAGTTCTTATTATATGGACAGCGCTCAGGAGCAAAACTCCATGTTTCAGGATTTAGAGTTTGACGTGGACACAATCAAAGAGGTTCCCTCCTATTATGCGCCGTTTCTTGCCAACCAAGGAGCGATTCTTCTCAACACAGAAGTGATGAAAGAAAACAATCTTCCGACACCAAAGTCATTAAAAGACTTGGCAAAGCCAGTTTACAAAGGCTTCATTTCTGTAGTCGATATAGAAGGCTCTTCCACTGCCTGGCTTATGGTGCAGGCTTTGGTAGACGCTTATGGGGAAAAGGAAGCGCAAAAAATTCTGGAAGATATCTATACTAACGCAGGCGCTCACATGGAACAGTCCGGATCCGGTCCAATTAAAAAAGTGCGCGCAGGCGAGGTCGCCATCGGCTTTGGCCTTCGTCATCAGGCAGTGGCTGATAAAGAAGAAGGCCTGCCAGTGGACTTCGTAGATCCGACGGAAGGAAACTATACCCTAACCGAGGGTATTGGCATCATTGACAAGGGTGAGGATACCAATAAACTGGCCATGGAGATGGTCAGATGCATCATTGAAAACGGCCGCAGCAAACTGATGGAATACTACCCAGTCCCACTGTATAACGGCGAAAAAGCAGACGACAACGCGGTATCAAAGAATTCCAAGGAGTTTAAAGAGCCACTGACAGTAGAACTGTTAGAAAAACACCAGGCTCTGTCCGAAGCCGCTAAAGAAGCACTAGCAAAATAACAACAATGGAAGTAGAGAGGAATGAAAAAAATGATTACATATAAGCTGTTAACCCCTGGTCCCCTGACCACGACAGAAACCGTAAAAAAAGAAATGCTGGTGGACCACTGTACCTGGGATGACGATTACAAACAGATTACCCAGTCTATTCGCAAAACACTCCTTAAATTGGCCCATGTATCGCCTGAGGAATATACAGCCGTCCTCATGCAGGGCAGCGGCACTTTCGGCGTTGAATCTGTATTGACCAGCGCCGTAAGTGCACAGGACAAATTATTGATTATCGCCAACGGCGCATATGGTCAGAGAATGGCAGAAATTGCCCATCGCGCAGGCTTGTCTCATCAATTGTACAACTGTAGCTATGACGAGACCCCTGACAGCAATAAAATCGCAGAAATCCTCGCCGTCGATCCGGCGATTACCCACGTATCCATGGTACATTGCGAAACTACTTCCGGTATTCTCAACGACATTGCCGCCGTCGCCAAAGTCGTAAAAACAGCCGGCAAAACCTATATTGTTGACGCCATGTCCAGTTTTGGCGGCATCGACATTCCAGTAGCTGACCTCGGCATTGACTTTCTCATCAGCTCCGCAAACAAATGCGTACAAGGCGTCCCAGGCTTCTCCTTTATCATAGCAAAAAAAGAAGCACTGGCCTCTTGCGAGGGAAAAGCGAGAAGTCTTTCTCTGGATCTCTATGACCAGTGGAAAGCCATGGAAAAAGACGGGAAGTGGCGTTTCACCTCCCCTACCCATGTGGTTTTAGCTTTTGCCAAAGCCCTTGAAGAGCTAGAAGCAGAAGGCGGCATACGGGCTAGAGAGCAGCGTTACAGATCCAATAATAAAATGCTCATACAGGAATTGGCCCGGCTAGGGTTTCATACTTACATTGACAGCACTCACCAAAGCCCGATCATCACCAGTTTTTGTTTTCCGGAACACCACAATTTCTCTTTTGAAGAAATGTACGCTTACGTCAAAGACCGCGGTTACGCCATCTACCCGGGTAAAGTAACTGACGCGGATACCTTCCGCATCGGCAATATTGGAGAAATTTATATCGACGACATCGAAAAGCTCTGCAAAATCTTTGCAGACTATATGGAGGATAAATAATGAAAAAAATAGAAGCAGTCATCTTTGACTGGGCTGGAACCACTGTTGACTTCGGTTCCTTTGCCCCGGTCCAGGCCTTTATCAAAGCCTTTGAGGAATTCGGCATCACACCGACAGTAGACGAGGTGCGCGCCCCTATGGGCATGCTCAAATGGAACCACATCCACACCATGATGCAGATGCCCCGTATTCAGAAAGCCTGGGCCATCTCTCACGGCCGGCAATGGACGCGCGAGGATGTAGACGCTGTCTACCAAAAAAGTGAAAGCGGTATTATGGAGATTCTTCATGATTTTGCTCAGCCAAAGCCGTATGTGCTGGAAGCCGTAAAGACACTGCGGGAACGAGGCATTCAGATTGGCTCTACAACTGGCTATACTGACGAAATGATGCGCATCGTCGTGCCGGAAGCAGAAAGACAGGGATATCGTCCTGACGCCTGGTTCTCTCCAGATTCTGTGAATAAGATGGGGCGACCTTATCCTTTCATGATCTTTAAAAATTTAGAAGCGCTTCGAATCAGCAGCGTCTCCGCTGCTATCAAAGTCGGCGATACCACTGCCGATATCAAAGAAGGCAAAAACGCAGGCTTGCTTTCGATTGGAGTAATTGAAGGCAGCTCCGTCATGGCGCTGTCAGAAGCAGAATACAATGTGCTGTCCCCAGAGGAAAAGCGCGCCTGTCATGACCAGGTTACCAAAATCTATCAGGACTGCGGTGCAGATTATGTCATCGACAATATGAGCAGTCTGCCGGATCTCATCGACCTGATTCAACAACAATAGCCCATCGCTAATTTATATATAAAGAAAAACTCCGTCAAGCCACTTGGCTGGATGGAGTTTTTCTCGTCTTTATCTCTTCATAACCAGATGATAGTCCGAGTCGTAGTACAGGCCCAGGTCCGCACAAATCCTGTCGTTTACCTGAGTTAAAGCATCGTGGTAGACTTTGTAGGAGGGAGATAATTTCACCATATTGGGAATGAAAATATCGTTATATCCGCAGTCCTGCAATCGCTTCATAAACTTCCGCTGTGATGCAAATGCAGGATAATATCTATAGAATAGTGAGTTTTTCTTTTTTACGTTTTTTCGTACCTGCTCCCTCAGCTTCGCATAGTCCTCATCTGCTAAATCAATATATCGCTTTATCTGGGCATCCATTCTCTTTGTCATAGTTTCTGCATCCTGCTTTGATAATTTGCAGGATAGGAAGCTAACGACCTTCAAGAGAAAGGGAATTTTGATCTCTAAACCGTCAAAAAAACCGACGATTGCCTCGTAGGCCTCTCTTTGTGCCGGTGTCGTGATTTTAATCTGCAGATAGGGCAGGAAATGATACATAAAATAGTAGCCGTATGCACCCGGGATCATGTCTCTGAGAGCGTCGGCAATGGTCTCATACTCCAGCTGCTGTGAAAGAACTTCAATATTCTCGTTTTCTATATAGGCAGCCAATGCCTCTAATTCCCGCTGATTTTCGCCCAACTGCTTTCGTTTCTCTTCGTAAACCTGCCGAAGAATCCCTTTATCCTCGTCCTGCAAGAGAACCTTAATTTCTTTGATGCCAATGCCCAGCTTGCGATATACGGAAATCTCTTTTAGGATTTTAAGATTTTCGATGCTGTAGTTTCTATAACCGTTTTGATCTTTTTTTACTGTTAAAAGGCCTTCCTCTTCATAATACTTGACCGCCCGTCTGCTGAGACCGGTTTCTCTCGTCACTTCATTTATTCTCATAGACTGTCTCCTCTCCTTGCTGAATCAAGTATAGACCTGTACCCAAGGTACAGGTCAAGGGTTAAATCCATCGTTTTTTAATTATAGCGAACTCAACATAAAATCATCATAGTGCAGAAGGACATGTCTCTTGCGAACATGCCCTCCCTTCGTCCATTCACTATTTCTTAACCACTGGCATCCAGACTTCGCAAACATAGTCTGCACTGCTCTGGTCCCCTTCAAAATACACTTCTATATCCGGCGCGTTGACGTATTCATATCCCGCCCCAGGCAGCCACTCCGTTATAATACGTTTCTGCAGATTCTGAATCGAATCGGGCATAGCGCCGATACATTGAAAGACCGCCCAGTTTCCTGCTTCAATCTGCAGTTCTTCCATGCCTGCAGGCGCCGGCGCCTTAGAAGCGACACCGATATAATAGTCAAACTCCTCATCCCTGGCAGAAGTACAGATTCCCATGATCCCGGGAATCTCCGGATTCATCATTTCGCATAACTGGGAAATGGTCTGGTCTTTGCCAGCCTGCATCCAGATTCCCGGTATTTTCTCGAAAGACTCGTCGATACCTCCAGTGAAGTGGGTTTTCTTACCTACAACGCGAAAGGCCTCTTTTGTTACAATTTTGTAGTTCATCTCATATTCTCCTTTGATCGTTATTTTGAAACTGATCGGAGGATAGGTTTTCAGAACGACGCCTTCGCGCCTAGCCTGGGACGGTGCAATACCGTGTATGTTCTTAAAAGCACGGTTAAAAGCAGTTGGTGATTCATAACCATACTTCAGAGCCAGATCCAGGACTTTCACTTGTCCTGACTGCAGCTCTGCCGCTGCCATAGACATCTTTCTGCGGCGAATATATTCGCTTACCGTAATGTCCGTCATATAGGAAAACATTCTT
This sequence comes from Emergencia timonensis, assembly GCF_900086585.1. GTDB lineage: Bacteria > Bacillota > Clostridia > Peptostreptococcales > Anaerovoracaceae > Senimuribacter > Senimuribacter timonensis. Next base: position 1,116,465 of record NZ_FLKM01000009.1, on the reverse strand, counting down.
TGAAAGTGATAGAGCGAGCAGCAGGCCAAAGCCGCCGCTTCTTCCATATCCACTTGATCCTCCAAATGGTCTTCCAAATACGAGATTGCCCTATTCCAGTTTTCTAATAATTCCATCCTCGTCACCTCCGTTCATGATCAAAGTATAGCAGTCTTTCTGCGAGAATGCCTCTCCCCCAGCAATCGGATAAAGAGAGGTCGTCAGGTGATTTTCTTCAAGGCCGCCTGGATATCCTTATATACCAAAGGCTGCATGCTGTCCGCATAGATTTCAGTATCTGCCAGGCGCAGCGCCTCTTTGATGTCCGCCGCCAAATCCGGCTTATATACAGCAATTTCCGGCAGAACTTTGATGAACTGCCGGGAAGTGATCGGTTTTTCGTCCAAAATATGTTTTAACAGCTGGTCGATGCACTCGTCAATCTTGTTGTCTTCATCCCACCTGGCGTTGGCAGCGATGAGCAGTAATCCTCTGGTCCTGATGTAGAAGTCAGCATCCTCGCTCATAGCGACGAACTGGTCAAAATAGGGGTAGAGTTCATCAGATTGTGCACTCACGTTCAGCAGCACCTTCAATGCCGCGTAGGCCTCTTTGGAATTCTTACTGTATAAGATCTTTACTACTTCCTCTATGTTCATCTTACGGCCTTCTTTTTGATCGGATGGCGCACTACCGTTTTCATCTTAGCGGGATCACATTTTCTCGGATCACTGAGATAAATCTCGTGATGATAGCGCTCATCTCTGATATCATTCTCATATCCTTCGGACTCGGCAAAAGCCTCCATGGCAGCCACAGTCTCAGGCTCATCGTCGTAAGGACCGATATGCATGCACTGGACAGCAAGTCCCTCTTTGTAAGTGAAGTATTCCACACTGGCGAGGTTCAGCTTTTTCTTCGCCTCCGCTGTTCTGACCGCCCAGTCGAAATCCTCCCGGCTCACAAAATCCGGCAGCCGGATGACGGAAATCCACTGAAAGCTGTCTTTATTGCTGTAGTCCACGCCTCGCACATCCTTCTGCCACCAAAATCCTTCCAGAGGCGGCACCACATATTCGAAGAATCCGTCAATCTTGTGTTCTCCTTTGTAGCTCATTTTAATCGTGTAGGCAACCGCATAAAGCAAACCTACTGCCGCCTGATAGGCACCGCCCTCTTCATTGGGATTGCCACAGCCCCGCACCGCCAGAAAATTCATTTCTGGCACCTCTACAATGGTCGGCTTCTTGGGCGGCATGTAAAATTCCTTATATTCCTTCTTGTAATCAAAAGCCATCTTACACCTCCATGTTCATTATTATGGGAATATCCTACGCCAAAATACACGACATCTGTATGTCATGATTGCAAAATATTATTGATGCAATAGCTTTTCAAGATGCGTAAGCTGTTTCGCAAGGCGCTGCTCTTTTTCTTCTTCGGACATTTCGGGGCCGCTACTGGCGTAACGATCGCAGGATGCCATGAACGGCTCCTCCGGATGTTCCGTTTTGATATACTTGTGAAGTACGCATTCGCCGCAGTGTCTGAAGGATTTCCGTTCCACACAGCAGTGGTAGATCCTGCAGGTCTTATCACCTGTGCCTTTCAGCCAGAAAGGCTTGCCCTCAGTTCTGTCGCATCCCCGGCAGGTTTTGTCGTAAGCCTCGCATTCCAGGCAGTCCAGGCCACAGCAGCTGACCATGTCCTCAGCCCGCCGCAGCAGACGTTCACCGTCCCACTCGATATCCTCATCGTCCACCACGACCAGCCTGCCGTCGTCAATCAAACGCTGCGCGCTTTCCAGGAACAAATCGTCAGAAACACCCATCTGATAATCCAAGGCGTGTCCGATCAGCTTGCATTCTTTGAAAGGCCGTTCCTCAATCCCGCCTTCCACCATAAAATCATAGAAATCTGCAGGCACGCTGACCAGCCTGCCGTTGACCACGGCTCTCAGCGGAGCGTTCTCCTTCACCAATTCTTCCCAAAGATCTGCGTAATACCGCACCTCCATCCTGCTGAGCGGCTTCTCATCCTTTGTAAAGTCCAGTATATCCATATGGCCCACCTCGCCCCAGCTTTGATGAACCACGATGCTGTTTTCATTTTTAAGCTGATACTCCGGCAGCTTGACAACCGATATCGGGCAGTCGCAATCCTTCAGCATGGAGCACACCTGGTAGAGGCCGCATACAGCGTAAGGCGCATCTGAATACCAGATCCGCATGGCTTCGCCCTTGGCCGCATAAGCCTTGAACCGTGATACCTGCTTTTGCAGAGAATTCCACTTCTGCTTCTGTTGTTCAACAGTATCGCAGTCTCTCCATCTTCCTGGGCTGTATTTCTTCAGACACTGGCTCTTTCGCGCCTCACCCAGAAGATTTCCGCTGATATCGCCCACGTCCAAATCAAAAGAGAGCTCCACCACCTGGTCCGCACTTCCCGGCTTCTGCATAGCTCTGGCGATGGTCACGCCGCCGGCTTCACTTTCCCCGAACAAAATCTCAATCATTCTAGAAATCCCTTCAAATCTTCCACATACTGTTTCTGCTGTTTTTTCAGGTAAGCTCCTACAAAAGGCTTCATCAGAGCCTTCTTCGCCGTGACATCCTCTGTAAAGTCGATTTCCGTGCCATCCGGCGTCACATTGAACAGGCCTGTCCAATGACCCTTCATGTTCTGGTTCTCCATGTCAAACTCATAGCGTTTCCCCGGTTCAAAAGCCGTAATGGTAAAAGTCGTCGCAAAGCCATCTTTGGTGTACTCTATGAATGATTTTCCGTCTTCTGAAACCTCGATTTTTGCCAGATCGCTTCTCCACTGATAATTTGTCAAATCTGTCACGACTTCCCAAACCTTTTCCAGTTCCGCCTGGAAAGTCACTTTGATATTTGCTGTCGCCATTGATTACCTCCCTTGGTCATCTGCTGTAATAATTGCCGTCCAAGAAGACATCTTCTGCCCTCTGCAAAAAGATACGCCTGCATTATAGTATTTTTTCTCCGCAGCCTGCGTCAAAGTCTCCGTCCCCATATAGACACCGTCCTCCGACTGGTAAAATGAAATGATACTGTCTCCGACGATTTCAAAGGTTCCCTTCAGAGTTCCCAGCGCCGGATTGAAAGACTCCCACGACAAAGTGTTCTGCTTGTCTGTATCTTTGATAACATAATCGTTTGTAAAACGAACCGGTTCGCCAGTAAAACGCACCTCCAGAAATCCGGTCAGACTCCATTCCGATTCACTGTGAAGGATACTGACCTCCCCGTGAAGCGGGAAGGATTTTTCTTCTTCATCATAATAGGTTCCCTCTGCAGTCCACTGTAAAGTATCATAAAAATAAGTATGTTTCATAGTACCTCCAAATTCAGTTCCACTATCCTGCTGCTACAGCAGCCAGGTGATCGTCTCCTTTGAAATCTCAAGTCCCAGTTTTTTCTGCAGTTTGGCAGAAGCTTCATTTCCGATGACGATTTCGCCGTAAGGCGTGTCCCCTTTTTCAAGGATATAGTTGATCATAAATCGCTCTAACTCCTCGCCAAAACCACGCCTCTGAAACGCTGGAAAGATTTCCAAAAGTCCAAGGCTTCCGTCCAGATGGCAACCCGAAAAGCCGACGAAATTGTCTGCGTGCAGCGCGCAGAACAAATTTCCTCGGCGATTGATTTCATCTATTTCTTCTTCAGGAATGGTGTGATAGTTTTCTTTGATCATCTGCAGGTGGCCGGCATCTGGTCTGACGATTTTCAGCTCAGATTGAAAGGAGACTTTTTCACCTTTGAAATAGGCGACCTTCTTGCATTTGAACACATCGTGCAGTTGGAATTCTGGCTCAGCATAGTCCGCCAGAGACTCCTGGCAGACTACGATCTGATAGGGATTTCTGATCTCGTCCACCAGATATTTTCCATATTCATCATTGTCAGCGGACACCATGTGGACATTGCTGGACTGATCCAGCATCAGCATGCCATGTTCACTTTCATGAAGGATCAATGCTTTGTCACGTCTGATGGACTCCAGCATGGCGATATGCAGCAGGCGGTTTTTCTCCAAATATGTAATTCCGATATCAGACATCTTGCGCCCACCTTCTGCAATTGTCCAGTCTCGGTTTGGGGTCAAAGCCCATCTCCTCGCCCATGGTCGCTTCCATCTCACAAGGGAAGATATCACATTCCCCGCAATGATGGAGGCCTTTTTTCTCACAGCAGGACTTTACCAGGCACTCTCCGCCCCAGAACGGCAGCTCCATATTGAGGCAGCCCTTGCACCCCACTTCCTCTTTTCGATCACAGCTATCACATGCAATACCACATCTGGATTCGTACATTGTTTCTACCTCCTGAATCTTTCTTGATACTTACATCATAGCGCATCGAAGACAGCTAATCAATGGATATTTTTCGCAGCCTCAAAAGGGAAAGTGCCAGCGCTATGGCCATGATGATCAAAAGAGGATAATAGTTTCCAAATTGCAGATCGGCAGCACACATGGCTTCAAATCCCCAGGTTGCCGGCAAAACTTTCCCAGCAGTCTGCAAGGCTTCCGGGAGCATGGTAACAGGAAACATGATTCCGGACATGATCATGGACGGCATAAAAATCAGCTGTGTAGCCATGCCCACTTTGGATGAACTTTTGCTATACAGACCGAACACCATGCCGACGCTGAGGCTCACCACGATGAGCAGCAGCAAGAGTAAAAAATATGCGGTCAGATCTGCTGGCACTTTCGCGTCAAAAAAGACAGGTGCTGTAAAAAAGATGACCAGGCTCATGGCAAATATATGTACCAGGCTGGACAAGAAGTTGCCCGCTGCCAGGGTCCAAAGGGGGATGTTGCCCACATGATATGCTTTTTTCACTTCGCTTGCGTAGAACTCGATCAGAGGATAAGGCGATCCCATAACGCCTCCCATGGTCACACTGAAGACGGTCATTGACTGTATCAAGGTGAGACGGGCGTCTGGCATGATGGACGTAAACACACTGCTCATGAGGATATAAAAAATAAAAGGTACGATATAGTAGTGTACCAACAGTTCCTTGCTTCTCACATTTAATTTCATATGGAGAAAAATCTCATACAGCATCGCTTTCATCTGGCTCCTCCTTGGCAATCTCTAAAAATCTTGCTTCTATCCCAGCCCGCTCTACATGAATGTCACGCATAGAGGCACCCTGCTTTTTGATCGTCTCAATCAGCAGCGACAAAGTATCCTCCAGATTTTCCGTCTGAAATGTATAATCGCAGCCATCCTGGCTTTCTGCTTTCAGTTCTGATATTCCATCGAACAACACCGGCTTGCTCAAACCGACCTTCAGCAGGAATCCGTTCCCCGCTGTCTCCGTCAGTTCCGTCGGCGTTCCCAAAAAGGCCAGTTGGCCGTTCCTCAGGATACCGATGCGGTCACAGAGCTCCCCTACTTCTGCCATGTCATGACTGGCCAGGATGATGGTTTTGCCCTGCTCTTTTAGTTTGCGGATTTCTCTATGTATGGCCACTCGTCCCTCTACGTCCAGTCCCGCCGTAGGTTCATCCAAAATGACGATCTCCGGATTCCCCAAGAGAGCCAGCGCCAGGTGCAGCCTTCTCTTCTGTCCGGTGGAAAGCTGCCCATATTGTTTAGATAAAAATGGCGCTACGCCGAGACGTTTCACATAGTCGCTGTTCACCTTGGTCTTCTGCCATTTAGAAAAAAGCGTCAAAGCTTCGCCAGCCTTCATGTTGCCTGGCAGAGAGGACGATTGCAGCTGGACACCGCATCTGTCGTTGACCTCAATGCTGCCGCTGTCGTATTTTTTAAGACCTTCCATGCACTCCAGCGTGGTGGTCTTTCCTGCGCCGTTGATTCCAAGCAACGCGAATATCTCGCCACGACTCACGTCAAAAGAGATTCCCTTCAGCACTTCTTTGCTGCCGTAGCTCTTCCGCAGCTTTTCCACCCGTATTGCATCACTCATGATTCCACTTCCATTTCTGGGATATCCATTCCCTGTTTTTTGAAATAGCAGTCCAGCATTTTGTTCATAAAGTCGTCGATTTCCTGCTGTTTCTGCGCCAGTTCTTTGTCCCAACCTGTCTTGTCGTCATTAAAAGACTCCAGCTTAGGAAGCAGCGTCAAATCGCCGCCGGTAAAGTCCATAATCATATTCCACCATTTCTCAGCCAGAACCATGCTGCACGCGCTTTCCGGCGGTTCTCCTCGTTGAACAAATAGGTAGGCCTCGTCAAGTAAATCCAGGTAAGCCTGATAGGTCTTTTCTGCAAGCGCCGGATCATCTCCGAAACGGTCTTTGATGTGGTCAGTAAGGGTGTCGTCAAAGCACTTCCAAACCCAATAGGCATCGTTGCCCATCTTCAGCAGTTCGATGATCTCTGCATATTTTTTAAAGTCCACACTTTTAATATTTTCCACTTCGCTACGAAATGCCTCAATCGACTGCGCCGCTTCCTGCAGATTTTCAATCTGTTCTTCTATTGCTTTTTGCTGTTGTATTAATAGAGAAACCATCTGTTCCGGCGTGTCCAGAGGAAGAATATGATTTTTAATCTCCTCCAGTGAAAATCCCAAATATTTAAAAGATAAAATCTGATGCAGCCTGACCACGTCTTTTGCCGCATACAGCCTGCGCCCGCCTGCACTAAAAGCGGAAGGCTCCAGAATCCCTTCTTTGTCATAATACTGCAACGTCCGCACAGTCACGCCCATGCGTTTTGCCAGTTCCCCAATGGTCATAAGTTCTTTTCCCATAAAAATACCTCCTTGGAATTATTATAATATATGACGTTGCGTCACATACAATGTTTTTTTGGCAGAGTCGGCCCAATGCTGTGTTGTATAGCTCCGTCTGCAGAAGTCACGGCAAACGCATGAAGCCCTAAAATATACCCTTGCGCTTTAAATCCGGCCAAAGTGCCTGAAACGAGCAATTTTAGGTGCATTTATGGCAGATTTCAGCTTTCAGCAGTCTCTTCCTGGAACAAAATAGCTAAAATTTGACTGAATAAAGCTTAAAAGCAATCTTTAATACAAAAGACTCATACTATATATATCTCCAGTCTATTCGCATTTTTTACATTTTATGGTTAATCAACCAAAAACAGGCTTATATTTCTCAAAAAAGTGCCTGAATTGATCAAAGAACAAGCATTTATGGCAGATTACTTGGTTCATGGGTTTGCCGTGAGCTTACCGTAATGCAGGCTCATGCAATATGGTAAATTTAAGCAGGTTAATAGTCTGTCCTCTTAGAATACCATAACAAAAGTTCTGTCCATATAATATGCTTGAACAAAATCCGGCGTATTCAGCATAAATATAGGGGGGGATTGCGCCGTTTTATTCGTTCCATCGTAATAGATACCCACCAGAGGTATACAGATGAAATTAACGCTCTTGTACTTTTTCAAAAACTTGTAAAAAAGTTGTCATTTTATGCTTGCAATCTTTTTTCAAATGTGTATAATAATAAGAGTCGTGTGAAACACAACAATTGAATATGCGGTCATGGCGGAATTGGCAGACGCGCACGGTTCAGGTCCGTGTGAGGCGACTCGTGGGGGTTCGAATCCCTTTGACCGCACCAAAAAATAGATGGGTTTTACCCATCTATTTTTTTATATGCGGCTATTAATTAAGGGATTCGAACCCGAAAGGGCGCTGCCGTCAGATGAGCCTGTCCGGTAGACAGGCAAATAGGCTGCGGTGCAAGCCGACTGAACGAGGAGGCGCAGCACGGTGAATGCACAGCATTCACAAAATCCCTTTGACCGCACCAAAAAATAGATGGGTTTTACCCATCTATTTTTTTATATACGGCTATTAATTAAAGGGATTCGAACCCGAAAGGGCGCTGCCGTCAGATGAGCCTGTCCGGTGGACAGGCAAATAGGCTGCGGTGCAAGCCGACTGAACGAGGAGGCGCAGCACGGTGAATGCACAGCATTCACAAAATCCCTTTGACCGCACCAAAACAAAAAGATGAGCAACGCTCGTCTTTTTGTTTTTTTGTGTATACGATTAAGGGATTCGAATCCCTAAACTACAATAAACATCTCCAAATTCATTTTAAGGCTGTGGCGAAATTCGTTCTATTGTAAGCGTAGCATTTGTACGCAATGCCAAATCAAAGGCTGCAACGCCAGTGGAATAAAACGCCAAATCAACTTGACCGCTAAGAAATTCAATGACACTTCCTTGCAAGATCGTATTCTCAGTTGTAGAAAGTATACTATATTGCAATGTTGAATCGATGAAATTGCCATCCTGTCGTACTCCCGCAGAAACCGTCTGGGCTGGCACTTCAACCGGAGCTATACGAATCATAAAGTTAATTTCATATTCGCCGGGGATATAGACTTGCAATTCATTTTGATTTGTCCCAACATTAAATGAAGGCATATAATTATTGAACTGTATCTGATCAATTTGATCACTGGCAGTAAAATCAAACGATTGGACAGTGTTTGAAAATAAACCACCGAACGCAGATTCCATCGTTTTTCCATCAATTTCGACAGTCGCTGGATTGTCTGATAAGAAAATATTTAAGTTTGGAGATATAAAGTTTAAATCCTCTCCGAATCTAATGGGTATTGGTCCGCCATTACCGTTTACATAAAACAAAACCTCCCCTGGATCGAAGGTACCTGTCGGACCAGGCTCTCCCTGCGGACCGGCTTCTCCTGTCGGGCCAGGTTCTCCTTGCGGACCAGCCTCTCCTGTCGCTCCAGGCTCTCCCTGCGGACCGGCTTCTCCTGTCGGGCCAGGTTCTCCTTGCGGACCAGCTTCCCCTTGCGGACCGGCTTCTCCTGTTGGGCCACGTTCTCCCTGCGGACCAGCCTCTCCTGTCGCTCCACGTTCTCCTTGCGGACCTGCCTCTCCTGTCGGACCAGGCTCTCCTTGCGGACCTGCTTCTCCTGCCGGGCCAGGTTCTCCTTGCGGACCTGCTTCTCCTGTCGCTCCACGTTCTCCCTGCAGACCGGCTTCTCCTGTCGGGCCAGGTTCTCCTTGCGGACCAGCTTCCCCTTGCGGACCGGCTTCTCCTGTCGCTCCACGTTCTCCTTGCGGACCTGCTTCCCCTTGCGGACCGGCTTCTCCTGTCGGACCAGGTTCTCCTTGCGGACCTGCCTCTCCTGTCGCTCCACGTTCTCCTTGCGGACCAGCCTCTCCTGTCGCTCCACGTTCTCCCTGCGGACCAGCTTCCCCTTGCGGACCGGCTTCTCCTGTCGGACCGGGTTCTCCTTGCGGACCAGCCTCTCCTGTCGCTCCACGTTCTCCCTGCGGACCGGCTTCTCCTGTCGGGCCAGGTTCTCCTTGCGGACCGGCTTCTCCTGTCGGACCTGGTTCTCCTTGCGGACCAGCCTCTCCTGTCGCTCCACGTTCTCCCTGCGGACCGGCTTCTCCTGTCGGGCCAGGTTCTCCTGTTGGGCCACGTTCTCCCTGCGGACCTCGACAATATCCACAATAGGAGCAGTCACAACTGTCTTTACGAAATTTTCCATTCCCACAATTGCTATTGTTATTATTTATATTCATGTTGATATCCTTCCTCTCTATACGCATCTGCGGAACCATTTGCGTATCAAGTGCCTAATATCAGTTTATGCCAATGGCTGACGAGTTGTTCCTGTCTGTCTTTCACTGCAAACTCCAGTCTTTCAAAAAAATTACATTCCAGAGTTATTGGAATACTAGAATAAAGTATCATGGGATAATACGGATCATTCAGGCTCGATGAATCAAAACAAGGTTCTATATAACTTCAGTGATGGAGGCATCATCGCCTTGCTCCTTGCAGCTACTGAACGTCAGTCGCTGTCAATAGCCGAACAAATTCTGGATGTGGTAAAACATGTACAATACCTTTTTGCATTTTTTTCAGTTGTCCGGGTAATAATGACCATATGAATATTTTTACAGATTATTTAGCATCTATTTCTGATGATCAGCATCGTGCCAAGCTGGCCGACGTTTTAGGATGGGTGAGCAGAAAATTCCCTGGGCTAGAGCCGAAAATCGCGTGGAATCAGCCGATGTTCACAGACCACGGTACGTTTATTATCGGATTCAGCACAGCAAAATTACACTTTGCAATCTCGCCTGAAAAAGCAGGTATTGAGAAATTTGCAGAAGAAATTACCAATGCAGGATACAGTCATACCTCTAATATCTTTCGAATTAGATGGGAAGACTCTGTTGACTTTTTGTTGTTAGAGCGAATGATAATTTATAATATAGAAGAGAAAGCGGATTACAGTACCTTTTGGAGAAAATAAAGTCAGTCGCTCTTGACACAGAGCAAGGCAGCCTTTATGATAAGTGTATAAAATAAATTAGAAAAGGTGATGATATCCGGCGTATCTGATGACAAACAATCAGGTGCATAGATACGACTGGAACAGAGTAGATAAAATCAATGATATAGAGTAACGAAACACTGTCTCGGCAGTTTTATTTTCGTTCCTGCAATTTGATTTTATTTTACTCCCAACTTTTCTTTCCCCAGGAAGATGGGCCGTAGATATAAATCTACGGCTTTTTCTTTGGCTTAGAAAGGAGCACGATGATGTTCAAAAATATTTACACCACATTAAAAAAACCGCCACTGTATGAAAAATCAGCCGTAGCATTTTGGGACGACCAATACATTTCCAAGCAAATGCTCAAAGCCCATCTGGATCCTGATTTTGAGGGGGCCAGCCGAAAGCTATCATTTATCAATCAGTCGGCAGCCTGGATCAGCAAGCTGCTACCTCCTACAGATTATCCATCTCTTCTGGATGTAGGCTGCGGTCCGGGAATCTATGCTGAGAGGTTTGTTAAGGCTGGTTATCAGGTCACAGGAATCGACTTCTCCAGGCGTTCCATTAATTATGCTAAAGAATCTGCTGCCAATCAGGGCTTAGATATCGCATATAACTGTCAAGACTATCTAAAGCTGGACTTAAATGCAGATTTTGATATCGTTACCATGATTTATTGTGATTATGGAGCACTATCGACAGCTGATCGAGGAAATCTGCTGAGTAGAGTTTATCAAAGCTTAAGGCCAGGAGGCAGATTTCTGTTAGATGTATTTTCTATGGCAGCCTACGACAGGTTTGAGGAGAAGCAGACCTGGGATTTTTGTCTGGCTGATGGATTTTGGCGGCAGGATGCTTATCTTGCCTTAAGCGGCTTCTATCGTTATGCACCTAATGTGACATTGGAGGAAATCTGTATCGTATCTGAAAAGGAACTTGTCCCCTATTATCTATGGACGACTTATTTTACTGCAGAAACGCTGTCAAAAGAAGCTGCCTCTGCCGGATTTAAGGTATTGAACGTCTTCGGTGACATGGCCGGTAATCCTGGTACAGATGAAAGCCAGACCTTGGCTATATTGCTCAAAAAATAACTGCCGCCATTGAAGCCTTCTGTTCTAATAGAGAACGCTTTAACAGAAAAGACGGGCTAACTGCCAGAAGCTGATAGCCCGTCTTTTGTTGTTTTATTTCGCTTTTCAGTTGCCTGAACTTGTGGACAGATTTTATAATGTGTAGATTGTCATTGGTATTGTTTTGCCAGAATTCGCGCTACATAAACGCCGCTGGCTGATGCCTGAGATAAAGAATGAGTCACGCCGGAACCATCGCCTAGAGCATAGAGTCCAGGAATCTTCGTCTGCAAGTTCTTATCTACATGTACCTTGGAATTGTAAAATTTCACTTCTACACCATAGAGCAGGGTGTCTTCATTGGCTGTGCCAGGAGCAATTTTGTCTAAGGCATAGATCATCTCAATAATGCTGTCCAGCTGTCGCTTTGGAATAACCAGACTTAGGTCTCCAGGTGTTGCCGCCAATGTCTGACGGGTAAAGCACTTCTCCATTCTGCGCTCACTACTTCGGCGGCCCTTTACCAAATCACCGAATCTCTGCAGAAGGACGCCGCCTCCCAACATGTTTGACAGTCGTGCGATGGATTCACCATATTCATTGCTGTCTTCAAATGGCTCCGTAAACTTGTTGGATACCAGAAGTGCAAAGTTTGTATTTTCTGTATGAAGGTTGGGATCTGCGTAGCTGTGCCCATTGACCGTCACGATCCCATTCGTATTTTCAGATACCACTTCCCCATAAGGATTCATGCAGAAGGTTCTGACCATATCGTTGTATCTGTCCGTCTTATATACGATTTTCCCTTCATAAACGGCATCGGTAATGTCTTTAAAAACTTCTGCCGGAAGTTCTACTCTGACACCAATGTCAACACGATTCTTCTTCTGTTCAATGCCCAGTTCGTCGCAAATCTTCGCAATCCACTTTGATCCTGACCGGCCTGTTGCGAGAACCAGCTTATCACAGGCAAACTGCCCCTTGTCCGTCAAAACGTGGAAAGTCCCGTCATCCATAACTGCCACATCCTCAATGGTCGTGTAAAACTGTGTATCAATTCTTTCTTTAATATATTCGAAGATTTTTCCAAGAATCTGCACGTTTCTATCCGTTCCCAAATGGCGGACCTTGGCCTCAAGCAGATGCAGATTATTCTGCAAACACCTGGTTTTCAGATCTGAGTTTGCAGTGGAATAAAGCTTTGCATCACTGCCTCCCATAGCACAGAGAACACTGTCCACATACTCCATCAACTCCATAGCATGGTCAGTACCAACATATCGGTGTAAGTCACCTCCAAACTGGGTCGTTATATTATATTTCCCGTCAGATAATGTGCCGGCTCCGCCGTAGCCATTCATGATATGGCACGGACTGCATTTGATACAGTTTTTCGTCTTTCCCGCTTTAATTGGACAGACTCTCTTTTCTAAAGGTGCGCCTTTATCTATCATCAAAATTTTCGCCTGATTTTTCTCTTTCGTCAATTCGTAAGACATAAAAACACCGCTGGCTCCAGCGCCGGCGATAATGATATCATATTTTTTCACACAAATTCTCCATTCTACTTTTTTTGTGTCACCCACGCTATATACTTTATCCCATCTCCCTGTAAAAAACAATCCTATTTTATCATGCTGATTTGTGGTATAATGGTTCTATTATATCTAAACGGCGTTGCCGCAAAGTGAGAACCATTGAATCATGACATTCCATTCTATTTTCAGCGGTTTTGTCATGGTATAATGGTTCTATTATATCTAAACGGCGTTGCCGCAAAGTGAGAACCATTGAATCATGACATTCCATTCTATTTTCAGCGGTTTTGTCATGGTATAATGGTTCTATTATATCTAAACGGCGTTGCCGCAAAAGGAGACGTAATTCATGAACTGGAACAAACGAAATATAGCAATCGGAATTCTGTTTATTGTCTTTACTCTGGTATGTCTATCAGCCATATTGAAGGGCCACTATAATTCATACTACGTAGTTGGAACTGCCATATTCGCATTTTTTGCCGTTGCATTCTTAAAAAGAGCTAGAAGATAGCTCTTTTTTGTATTAAGATTTCTTAATATTTCTGTCACAGAATTGATAATATTTCTTCGCAAAATCAACACATATTTTGGTTATAATGAAATTGTCAAAAGGGTGATAGGGTTACAGCATACTTTTGAACGTTCTTTCTTAATTAAATATTAAATATCGCAGGTAAGGGACCTCATCGTTAGATGAGGTCTTTTATCGTGCAATAATGAATCCAGACGAAAAAATCCTGCAGCCGCTGCTGCAGGATTGGTTGTCTCACATATAATTAGTTTACGCTGCCATCGTCTTCTGCCATGATTGCGTCGAACTCTTGTACAACATTCTGGAATAATTCGTCGTCTTCGATATCAACTAGTTCGAATTCGTCTTCCCCAACTTCGTTGTATCCGTAGATATAAACGTCATCAGAATCGTCTAGCGGAATTAAAGCGATGTAGTCCTTTCCATTATAATCAAAAACACCCATGATTTCGCATTCTAATTCAGTTCCATCATCAAATTCTAAAGTGATGATATCTGCCTCATCCTGCATGTTGTTCTTGTTATCTGCCATATTGATCCTCCATTTTCGTTAACTCTCATTAATTTCTTTGTTATCTTACTAATATACCATTATTGTGCAAAATTATCAACTAAAATATTCTTTAATATTTTCTGCCACAGATTCTGTAATTCCAGGCACTTTCATAAGTTCCTCCACTGAAGCCTGCTTGATGGTTTCTATAGTTTGAAAATGATTGAGCAGCGCGTTCCTGCGCGTAGGCCCGACGCCTGAAATATTGTCGAGTACAGAGTGGATTGCGTTTTTGCTGCGCAGACTTCTGTGGTAGTCGATGGCAAAGCGATGTACTTCTTCTTGAATCGTCCCTGCGTACTTAAATAGCAGGTTTCTTTCTCTGAGAAGGATTTCTCGTCCATCTTCAAAAACGATGGCTCTCGTCCTGTGACTGTCATCTTTTGCCATGCCTACGACAGGGATGTCGATACCTAGGGCGATCAAAACCTTTCGCGCTGCAGTCACCTGACCTTGGCCGCCATCCATGAAGATGGCATCAGGTATTTTGATGAATGCAGGGTCGCCCGCCTTTGCCCGCTTGAAACGCCTGTAAATCATCTCCTGTAGGCTTCCGTAGTCATTAGGTCCCTCAATCGTTTTAATTTTAAAGCGTCTATAGTCCTTCCGAATCCGCTTCAGACCTTCAAATACAATCATCGCGCCTACGGAGTCTACTCCGTTCGTATTGGATATATCATAAGATTCAATACGATAAGCCTGCTTGTCTGCCGGCGTGTATCCTGCTTCCCTGATGACAGACTCAATTTCAGCTTTGATAGCGGTCTGCTTCTCCTGGTTCGACTTTGCTTTCTCAGACAGAGTTTTTACCATTTCAATGCAGTCGCTCTGTGCCATGTTCAGCAAGGCCTTCTTTTCACCCTTCTGTGGGACAAAGATTCGCACCTTACGCCCTTCTCGGCTCAAAAACTCTTCCAACAGTTCAATGTCAGGCGGCGTGCTTTCTACCAAAATCTCTGGCGGCACCACTGCCCACTGGCTATAGTACTGCTTGATAAACTCTGCTACCATCTCGTCTCTGTTGTCATTTTCATCGGTCTGAATCTGGAAGGTCTCACGGCCGGAAAGTTTGCCGTCCCGCACGGTAAACAATACGATAAAGGAGTTCTGCTGATCTTTGACTGGCAGAACCACATCCAGATCTTTATCGTGTATCATGGTCACTCGCTGAGTCTCAGAAATTGTTTTAATGGACGAAATGTAGTCTCTATATTTCGCAGCTTCTTCAAATTCCAGTTTTTCTGAGGCCTGCTGCATTTTTTCCTCCAGACTTCTGAGCAGCGGCTTTTCCTTTCCACTGAGAAACTCTATGACCTTGTCGATGGACTGCCGATACTCCTCTTTGCTGACTTTCCCCACACAGACGCCTTTACATTGATTAATATGGTAATTGAGGCAAGGCCTGAAATGAAGCGGAAACTCCTTAGCCGAACAGCGTTTCAAGGAATAGATATTGGACAATAACTCCACAATCTGATTGACCGCCCTCGCGTCGCTGTAAGGTCCAAAATACCGATTGCCGTCTTTAGCGATAATTCTGGTCTTCAAAACTCTAGGAAAGTCTTCCGTTGTAGTGACCACAATATAGGGATAAGTCTTGTCATCCCGCAGCAGTACGTTATATTTAGGCATGTATTTTTTGATTAAATTGCATTCTAAAATCAGGGCTTCCATCTCCGTACTGCAGGTGATATATTCAAACTCCGCAATATTAGAGACCATTGCCCTGACCTTCGGATTGGACTTCGCCGCACTTTGGAAATACTGACGCACCCTGTTTTTTAGGGAAATCGCCTTTCCAACATATATAATCTGTCCCAGCTTGTCCTTATGCATATAAACTCCCGGACAATCCGGGAGTTTTTTTAAGTTCTCTTTGATGTCAAACATATTAGAATCGCCAATCTCTTTCCTTTCGTTCCTGTTCTCGCCTCATCTCTTCCATGGCTATTTCCATAATGCGCTGCTTTTTCATCATTCTCTTACGTCGTCTGTTCCTGGCCTTTGTTATGGAAATAGTGAGAAAGAGAGTAAGCAGCAAAATAAAGACGATACAGATAATAATTGTTGCAAAGTTGGAAATGCCCAGATAAGATGGGAACCAGCCTTGATCAATATCTTCCGTTATCACGAGATTTACTTCGTTGACTAGCTCGTCAGCTACGTAAATCTGGTACGTGCCAACCACCGTTCCCGCCTTGACAGGCGCTTCGACGTCATCTCGCATGACAGTCTTTGTGCTGATCAGTTTAGCAGACGCCTCCTTTGGCAGATAAGCATAGCCTGTCTCTGCAGTATAAGCAGTCACGCTTGTCTTAGCACCGTGTTTGATTCTGACCCTGCCGCTTTCTTTGCCGCTGCCGATAACCTTTTGGCCTTCAACCTTGGCAGTTGCGTACTGAATCAGTTTTTTCACGTCTTTGGTCCGCTCTGCTACAGTATCGCCCATGATGACGACGAACAGGCTCAGTCCGTCCTTCTTATAACCCAGCGCAATACTGCAGTTATATGTATCCCAATATCCTGTCTTACCGGCATAAACACCGGATTCCTTATCTGACAAAAACTTGATATGGGAATGCAGCACTCTTTTTTTACTCTTATTGGTCTTTTCAATTGTATATTTCGTAGAGCCGGCAGCTTTTCTGATGATGTCGTTGGAAAGCGCTACTTTCACAATCTCCATCATATCAGATGCAGTTGTATAGTGACGTTTTGCCTGCATACCGCTGGGGTTTGTAAAGTGGGTTTTCTTACAGCCGATGTTCTTCGCCGTCTTATTCATCAAAGCGATGAAGGTTTCCATATCCCCAGATACAGCCTCGCCCAGGGCGTAAGCCGCGTCGTTGCCAGAAGGCAGGAGAGCTGCGTAAATCAAGTCCTCTACCGTCAGAATCTCCCCCTCCTTCAAGTTGATGGAAGCCTCTTTCTGGCTGGCTGCTTTTGCAGACACCGTGACCTCCTTATCGAGAGGAAGGTTCTGTACTGCCAGCAGTACGGTCATCAGCTTAGTAACGCTGAATGGCTCTAATTTTTTCTGACTGTTTTTAGAATAGACAATTTCTCCCGTATTCTGGCAATACACCATTGCGCCTGCAGCAGTAATATTCGGTTTCGCTACTTTTGCCCCAAAGGCGGCACTGCCACTGGATAAAACAACCAGGACTGCCAGCATTAATGAAATTGTTCTTTTCATTATTCTGCTCATGTATTAACACTCTCATCCTATTTTTTTATAGCATGGATTACGGCCGTAAAACTCTCCCATGCTTCAAAGAAATCTCCTTTGTCGTCGCCGCTGTTCCTCAGCGGCATCTGGAAACAGCAGCTTATGCTGCGTCGTTTCCTATTTTTTTATAGCATGGATTACGGCCGTAAAAACTCTCCCATGCTTCAAAGAAATCTCCTTTGTCGTCGCCGCTGTTCCTCAGCGGCATCTGGAAACAGCAGCTTATGCTGCGTCGTTTCCTATTTTTTTATAGCATGGATTACGGCCATAAAAACTCTCCCATGCTTCAAAGAAATCTCCTTTGTCGTCGCCGCTGTTCCTCAGCGGCATCTGGAAACAGCAGCTTATGCTGCGTCGTTTCCTATTTTTTTATAGCATGGATTACGGCCGTAAAACTCTCCCATGCTTCAAAGAAATTTCCTTTGTCGTCGCCGCTGTTCCTCAGCGGCATCTGGAAACAGCAGCTTATGCTGCGTCGTTTCCTATTTTTTTATAACTATACTTTAATATCTTATTGGTACTTTCATACCGCCCGCTGGTGGTATCTCTCAGTACGACAGCGTACATAACTTTACCCTTTTGCTCGCAGGCGGATACCAGGGAGGCGTTGTTCCATTCCCATGTCCCTGTCTTACCAGCAAAAACGCCCAGTTTCGGATACTTCTTCTTCGCGACAAAATAGTTCGTAGTCGCTACCAGCCTGGACTTCTGCTTATTGGTCTTTGCCAGCCTATAGATCTCAGTGCTGCAAGCTTTCTTAATAGCACTGTTCTCCATAGCTGCTTTGGTAATCAAAGCCATATCGTAAGCGGAAGAATAGTGGGAACTTGCCTTCCATCCGTGCGGATTAGAGAAGTTGCTTTCCTTACAGCCCAGTTCTTTGGCCTTTTTGTTCATCAGCTTGGCAAATTTTGACTTGCTGCCAGAAACGCCGATAGCCAGTGCCACAGCCGCATCGTTACCGGACGGCAGAAGGGCTGCATAGAGTAAATCTTTCACCTTCATTTTTTCGCCAGTTCTTAAATTCGCTGTAGATCCTCCAGTATTAGCTGCCGTCTTGGTTACAGTCACCTTGTCATTCAGCTCCAAATGGTCCAAAGCGACCAACGCGGTCAGCAATTTCGTGGTGCTGACAGGATCCCTCTTGTAATGAGCATTTTTTGAATACACAATTTTACCGTTATCAGCATCCATCACCACTGCACTTCTTGCGGATATCGTCGGTTTTGTCACTGCAGCACCATATGCACTCACAGTCGATAGGCCCATGGTCAAGATCAAAACCACAGCCGCTATTTTCATCGATAATCTTTTCTTTGTTTTCACGTTCTTTGCTCTCCCTTTCGTAAAAAACGAGTGTATGACGGAGCATCGCTCCTATGCACTCATGTCGCCCACAAGGAGCGACTCTTCGCAAGGTACGTTCTTTGAAACATAGGAAACCCGTCCTTCGGACGATATTTCCTATGTTATAAAACGCAGAAAAAGAGGAACCAAAAATTCCTCATTATCTGCTTACCTGTATCTTCTATTTTATCCTAATATGAAGTGGTCTGCAAGAGCAAAACCGCTGTCATAGTAACTTCCAATTTCTCCCGATTTTTCATTGAACTGTCTGCTTTCATCGGCAGGTTTTTCCGCTGTACTGTCATAGACGACAAAAGGAACCGGCGTAGAAGAATGGGTTCTGATCGCAAGAGGTGTTCTGTGGTCCGGCACCTCCAGGACTTTGAAGTCTTCTCCATCTGCACGCAGGGCTTCTACGATAGGTGCGAGCACCTTATGGTCAATGTCGTGAAGACACTTAAGCTTTCCTTCCATGTCTCCCTGATGAGAACATTCGTCTGGTCCTTCCAGATGGACATAGACGAAATCCTTGCCGTCTCTGAACTCTCTGATGGCAGCATCAGCTTTGCCTTTAAAATTGGTGTGCAGGGTTCCTGTAGCGCCTTCTACATCTACAGAAGAAAGTCCTGCACAGATGGCGATGCCTTTGATCAGATCCACCGCACTGATAGCCGTACCGGTCAGCTGATATCTGTCATAAAAAGAAGATAACTGCGGTTTCTTTCCCTGTCCCCAGATCCACAGGGAATTAGCAGGGTTGAGCCCCCTCTCGATTCGCGCCTTGTTGACAGGATGATCTTTCAAGATATCGTAACTCTTTTTCATCATAGCTGTGATAAATTCACAGCCTTGGCCTTTTGGCAAATGATCGCCCACTCGCTGCTCCAACACGTCGTGAGGCGGTGTCAGTTCATAGTCTGTTCCACCATTGTGTACGATCATGCAGTGTCTGTAGCTGGTTCCCGTATAAAACTGAAGCTTTTCATCAGCAAAAGCCTCGTTGACCGCTTTGATTAGCTGGTCAGCCTCTTCTGTTGTAATATCGCCAGAGCTGTGGTCCTTGATAATTAAATCTTCATAGGCGCCATCGCCGGCAAGGGTAATGATGTTGGTTCTGAAGGCCACGTCAGTATCTGACATCTCGATGCCGATGCTGGCAGCTTCCAGTGGTGAACGGCCAGTCAGATAAACGGCCGGATCATAGCCCATGACAGAGAGATTGGCCGCATCACTTCCCGGCGCTACTCCAGGCGGAATTGTTCTCACCATGCCAACTTCACCCTTTGCCGCCAGACTGTTTATGAATGGCATATCAGCGGCTTCGAGGGGCGTCTTGCCGCCCAGGGCGTCTATTTTTTCATCTCCAGCGCCGTCTGGAACTAAAATCAAATATTTCATATGTATTCCTCTCTTCTTCTACTATTCCTAAAAAAAGCTCTCCCGATAAGCAGGAAAGCCTTTTTCTAAAATTATTTATTCTCAGCCTCGAACTTCTTCATAAATTCGATCAGCTTGTTTACGCCTTCCATTGGCATAGCATTGTATATACTTGCTCTCATTCCGCCGATGGAACGATGTCCGTTCAAGTTGACCATGCCTTCGGCTTTCGCTTCTGCAACGAATTTTTTGTCCAAGTCAGCATCGCCTGTCACAAATACCACGTTCATCAGAGATCTGTCTTTTTCTCTGATCGGGCACTGATAAAAATCACTGGCATCGATGTAGTCGTAAAGCTTTCCAGCTTTTTCTACATTGACCTTGTTGAGTGCGCCGACGCCGCCCATGTTCTTGATATTCTTGAATACTTCTCCTGCAATGTAAATGGCAAAGCAAGGAGGGGTATTGTACATGGAATCGTTCTCAGCATGGGTCTTGTAATCCAAATAAGTAGGAACCGTGTCGCCGGCAAAGCCGAGCAGATCTTCCCTCATGATGACGATGGTCATGCCTGCGGGACCCACGTTCTTCTGTGCGCCGGCAAAGATCAGACCGAACTTGCTCACGTCGATTTCTTCACTGAGTATACAGCTTGACATATCCGCAACCAGAGGAATATCTCCAGTGTCAGGAATATATGGATAGTGTGTGCCATAAATCGTATTGTTGTAGCATACATAGACATAATCTGCGTCGGGTCTGATATCTTCCCTGGTGATTTCCGGAATATATGTAAATGTATCTTCTTCTGAACTGGCGATAACTTTGATGTCGCCGAATTTGGCGGCTTCCTTGTATGCCTTCTTCGCCCAGGACCCTGTGACTACGTAATCAGC
Source organism: Emergencia timonensis (assembly GCF_900086585.1). Lineage (GTDB taxonomy): Bacteria > Bacillota > Clostridia > Peptostreptococcales > Anaerovoracaceae > Senimuribacter > Senimuribacter timonensis. The sequence goes on along the minus strand of NZ_FLKM01000009.1, from coordinate 1,095,623 downwards.
CTTTTTAGAGGCTCTAAGCAGGTTTAACGGCACCATTGCAAATTGAAGAGTTCCTCCACCTTGTAAAAACATAACTTTGTAGTTGTCAGGGATATTCATGATTTCTCTTAAGTTAGCTTCTGCATCTTCGATGATTTTTCCAAACTCTTTTGAACGGTGACTCATTTCCATCACAGACTGACCGCAGCCCTCATAGTCGGCCAAATTTGCTGCTGCGTCCTCAATTACGTTCAGTGGTAACATCGACGGACCAGCGGAAAAGTTAAATACACGATTTTGATTTGTCATTTCGTCGCCCTCCATTAGTTCTTCATTTTTTTAATACGCAAAATATTATATCACTTTACTTCTTGAAAGTAAAGCGACAAAGTGTTATAATTCAACTTAAATTACAAATATTTAGGAGGTACTTAATATGTACAATATTGCAACACTAAACAAGATTTCACCGGTAGGTCTTTCTCACCTGTCTGATAAATATACGGTTTGTGATGATGTCTCTAGTGCTTCCGGAATCTTAGTGAGAAGCCAGGACATGCACGAAATGGAATTTAGCAAGAACCTGCTGGCTATCGCAAGAGCCGGCGCAGGGGTCAACAACATTCCACTGGACAGATGTGCAGAAGAGGGCATCGTCGTATTTAATGCGCCGGGAGCCAATGCTAACGCCGTGAAGGAGCTAATCATCGCAAGTATGCTCCTTGCTGCCAGAAACATCCCGGAGGGTTTGGCATGGGCAAAGACCCTAGAAGGCACAGAGAATGTTGCCAAAGCTGTAGAAAAAGGGAAGGGGCAGTTCGCCGGATCTGAGATTAAAGGTAAGACTTTAGGTGTCATCGGACTTGGCGCAATCGGTGTTATGGTAGCCAATGCCGCAGTAGACCTGGGCATGAAAGTCATCGGCTACGATCCTTTCTTCAGCATAAAGTCTGCCCACGGTCTCTATTCCTGCGTGGATTTCATGCCGGACATCAAAAATGTGCTGCCTCTGTGCGATTACATAACCATTCACGTCCCTGCTATGGATTCCACTAAGGGAATGTTTACAGAAGAACTGTTCTATCTGATGAAGGACGGTGCAGTTCTGCTCAACTTCTCCAGAGATACGCTGATTATCGAAGCTGATCTTCTCGCAGCCATGGAAAACGGCAAAGTAGGCAAGTACGTGACGGACTTTGCTACAGACGGTACCTTTGGAAAAGACGGCATCATCGTTCTGCCTCACCTCGGTGCATCTACCGCAGAAGCGGAAGATAACTGCGCTACCATGGCAGTGGAAGAAATCATGGATTATGTCGAGAACGGAAATATCACTAATTCTGTGAATTTCCCTGCTGTAACTTTGGGACCGGTCAGAGGTGATAATCGAATCGCAATCATGACAAAGGGAGAGCCGAATCCTGTCAAGTTAGCTACAGCTATGTTTGCTGATCTCAACATCAAGGCAGTAATCGGCGGTGTCCGCGGCGAATACGGTTATGCGTTGCTTTCTACTGGCGACACTGTAACTTCCGTACCTAAGGTCGACGAAGTAATCAAAGTCAGAGTGATTCAGCCAGACGAACAATAAGCGGCAGCAAAAAGTCCGCCTAATCAGATGAAACACCTGATTAGGCGGACTTTTTATGTATTGATTTTTATTCTTTCTTCGCATTGTCCAGCCACTTTGCGGCACAGTATGCCAGCGTAGCAGCTCCCATATAAAAATAGTCTTCGTTAAAATACACATCGGCGCTGTGTGAGGTGGGCGCGCCTACATCACCAGTTCCCAGCCACATCAGCATGGTAGGAACCTTTTCCGAGATGTATGATAAATCTTCAGTGCCGAGCATAGGCAAATCAAGTTCTGCAACCTTATCTGAACCGTTGATATCACAAATCAGCCCTTTCATCTCGTCACAAAACTTTGGATCGTTGTACATTCCTGGCGTGGAAACCAGCTGCAATCTGTGCGTCGCACCTGACGCCTGGCACGCTGCATTGGCACAGATGATAATTCTGTCTATAATACGTTCTCTGATTTTCGAATCACAGCATCTTAAGGTTCCCTCCAAAACCGCTCTCTGCGGGATGACGTTAGCAGCACTGCCGCCGCCAAGAACGCCGATGGTACAGACCGCCGGATTAAAAGCGCTGGTCTCCCTTTCTACCACACCTTTAATCATGCTGTACATGTCTACAACCACATTGAGCGGATCGATGGTTTCTTCCGGTCTGGAACCATGACCCCCTTTCCCGTTGACTTCGATCATAAATCCATCAAGATAAGCACAGGTTATGCCCTTCTTGAAGCCGATATGTCCATTGCGCTCATCTGGCATTACATGAATCGCCAGGCAGGCGTCAACTTTAGGGTTTTCTAAGATGCCGTGCTCAATCATCACCTTTGCGCCGATGCCATATTCCTCCGCAGGCTGAAACATAAATTTTACGGTTCCTTTCAGGTCGGCTTCTCTATCCTTTAAAATCTTTGCTGCGCCGAGTAGCATAGCGATATGGATATCATGACCGCAGAGATGTCCGTTTTCATTTTGTGATTTAAAAGGGATATCCGTTTCTTCCTTTGTAGGCAGACCGTCCAGTTCTGCTCTGAGCAGCAGGGTTTTTCCACCCTGTCCTACAGTGGACGTAATACCATATTTGCCACATTCTGCAGTCTCACATCCGATCTGTTCTAATCGTTTCTTTACATAGGCATAAGTTTTGGGAACCTCCATGCCTACTTCCGGGTATTTATGAATATGTCTACGATCACGAATAATCTGTTCTTCTAATTCCTTTGCTGCTTTAATAAACTCGTCTTTCATTATTTTTCTCCTGCTATGATTGTTCTATGACGCCGTAAGATTATGCGTCTATCCGTTCCTTCCTTTCGACAACGTCGTTTGGATCGTGGAATCATTATACTTCGGACCATCCTCTGAGATTATAATCGGAGTCCGTAATTCAATGATTCCTTCCTTTCGACAACGTCGTTTAGATCGTGGAATCATTATACTTCGGACCATCCTCTGAGATTATAATCGGAGTCCGTAATTCAATGATTCCTTCCTTTCGACAACGTCGTTTAGATCGTGGAATCATTATAACATATTGCAAAAATAATGCCAATCTTTTCAATTTTCTTGATTCCTTATTTTGCAAGGTTTACAAGGATTTAGGTCCCGAGGTGCCTATGACTCATGTAAACTTATTTTTACAGAGTGGTAAATTTTCTCTCGTTCTTGTAAAAAAACATTTACACTTTTCGCATTTTACATTATAATGAAGTTAAATACCGTAATCGCTCTGTCAACACGCAGAAAGTGAGGGAGAAACAAATTGCTAGAAGAATACTTAGACACCATAACAAATATGGAAAACTATGCCGACGGCATCATCGTCATTGACGATCAAGCGAAGGTTATCTATATTCGCCAATTTAAACCAGATTTATCCCCGTTGGATGAACGCCGCGCTATTGGAAAAAGTATCTTTGAAATATACCCCACTTTGAAGCCAGAAACCAGCACACTGATTGCAGCTATTCAGAGAGGCGAAACCACTTTGAACAACAGAGAAACGTTAACTACCTCTACTGGAGAAAGCTTTCAGATTATCGATAACACTTTTCCTATCAAACAGGACGACAGCATCATCGGCGCAGTCAGTGTGGCAACATTTCCTGACAAAGATTTCAGCCTCTCTGGAATTAATCTACATAGTGATACCGTACCTCAAGTTAAGGATCTCTATACAATCGAGGATATCATCGGCAGAAGCAAGCAGACACAGGATCTGCGTATTCAGATCTGCCGAGTTTCCGCCACCTCCTCATCCGTCTTAATCTACGGTTCAACAGGCACTGGCAAAGAAATGGTGGCACAGTCCATTCACTCAGCCAGCGAAAGAAAGAATAAAAAATTCATCTCTCAAAACTGTGCTGCCATTCCGGCAACTTTGTTGGAAAGCATTTTCTTCGGAACTGTCAAGGGCGCCTATACAGGAGCCGAAAACAAAGCCGGTATCTTTGAAAGCGCTGACGGCGGTACCATCTTCCTCGATGAGATCAATTCCATGGATATCAACCTGCAGGCAAAACTGCTGCGCGTGTTAGAGGAGCGCAAAATTACGAGAATCGGCGGTGTGGATGCAGTCAACGTCAACGTGCGTATTATTGCAGCTACTAACAAACGGCCTTCCCTTTGCATCCAGGACGGAACACTGCGTCCCGATCTGTTCTATCGGCTGGGAAGCGTAACCATCGACGTTCCTGACTTAAGGGATCGGCTCGATGATCTTCCTCTGCTGACGGACTATTTCATCTCCCTTTACAACACCTCTATGCACAAGCACATCACCGGTGTATCAAAAGAGGTCATGGAAATCTTTAAAATCTACGCTTGGCCTGGTAATGTGCGAGAATTTAGAAATATCATAGAAGGTGCGTTTAACCTCTGCGACGATTCTGTAATCGATGTAGGTTCCCTTCCGTCCTATCTCCTCTCAGAATTTGATTTGACAAGGTCAGATCCGGAGGATGAGGATAAGTCTGTCGAAGTCCAATGGACAGGCAGCCTCAAAGGTACCATGGACGCTTACGAAAAAAAGCTGATTCTCCATGCCATCGACTCACACAAAAGCCTTACAGCAGCAGCAGAGTATCTGGGTATCACCAGACAATCTTTGAATCAAAAGCTGCGAAAGTATAATCTATAAAACGAATTTGATGTATATTGAGATCTGCTTACAACGCAATTTCTCATACATAAAAAGAGATCGTGCTCTTGATTATATCGGATATAGTCATAGAGTACGATCTCCTTTTTCGTTTTTTCCTCAAACATCGATTATACACGTTGTCAGCCAATGGCATTTAACCTCTGAGGTAAAACCGCCCGCCTACATTTTGCGTGAAATGACGTTATTAGCGATAAGGAAGATTCCTAATTGTAAATAAATGCATCCTACCATAATTAAAGCCGGAACCATATACCCCATTCCCATGAGTACAAACGCCAACACCGCAAAAGTCAGATTAGAAGTAATGGCTACGACCGTAAGTGCCGTTCGTGTAATTTGTACGTTTCGCTCGTCGTTCTTCTCAATTGCTTTTTGTTTCAGTTTCTCCGGTGAAAGAACTTTGCCGCGAATCCAGAAAAAGATGGCTACAGCGATAATTCCAGTTCCCGCCCCTGAGAACATCCCCGCCAACATCATCAAACTGCGCTGATCATCGGAAAGGCTATTTGCGAAGACAATGCCGAATATCAATGACACCACGCCAAATATTACCATTCCACTCAATACCTTTTTATTTGTTTTTCCAAATTTACATAACATGATTTCATTCCTCCTCATAAATAAATATTTCTTCAATAGTCATATTGAAATACCTGGCGATTTTAAAGGCCAGAATGATCGAAGGATTGTACTTCCCATTTTCCAGGGAGCTGATCGTCTGCCTGGATACTTCCAATACCTTTGCCAGTTCATCCTGTTTAATGCCTCGTGCATTCCGAATTTCTTCTAATTTGTTTTTCATATATCAGACCCCATTTTCAATATGTAAAGTTAACTTTACATAAACTATATACTATAAACAGCCTTATGTCAAGCTAGCTTTACATATAAATTTAATTTCTTTTCCTCAATTTTATGGTAAAATAGAACTACTATAGAAAGAAAAGGAGTTTCCATTGAGCAAGAAAAAACGAATTTATACGATCATACAGATCGGCAGTATTGACGATATACCCAGCAGAACCTATGATATCGCTCTGATGCTGGCTGTCGTCATCAATATATTTATTGCGATTTTTGAAACCTTTCCCCAATCTGACAGATACCTCTATATACTGCGCGTTGTAGAAAGCATTACCGTTCTATTCTTTACCATAGACTATTTGCTGAGAATTTGGACGGCAACTTACTTATATAAAGGAGTAACCGTTGCTCGCGCAAGGAGAAAATTCATTTTTTCCTGGGCTGGCATAGTGGATTTTTTATCCTGCGTGCCATATTATCTGCCTTTCTTTTTTCCCAGAGTTGCAGTCGCACTGCGGATGTTCAGAATCATCAGGATTCTGCGTATCTTCCGCATCCACCACTACTCTGACCCCCTAAAGGTTATCGGACAAGTCCTGACAAAGAAAAAAGGACAGCTGATGTCCTCGATTTTTATCGTGCTGATTTTAATGGTGGCGGCCTCATTGATGATGTACAGTTTGGAGCACAAAGCACAGCCAGAAGTCTTCAATAACGCCTTTTCCGGCTTCTGGTGGGCAATTAACACGCTGCTGACCGTCGGTTACGGTGACATTGTACCAATCACCTTTGCCGGCAAAATATGTGGTGCGATAATGACCTTTCTAGGTGTAGGCATGGTGGCCATTCCTACCGGTATTCTCTCGGCTGGTTTTGTTGAGCAGATGACACCCAAACCTAAAGCAAAAGAAACCCATTACTGCCCTAACTGCGGACAGAAGCTGGACTAAAATTGTAACAACGCCATTTCCTATCAATTAAAAAGAGACGGTATAAGCAAAAATCCCGTCTCTTTTTTCTATGCGTTCTATATTATTCTACTATGCGTCTGACAGTCATTACCGGACCGATATAACTAGTGCCAGTCACTGCAATGCCTAATCTTTCGTTTACGGCGTGGACAATCTGTCCTCCGCCAATGTAGATGCCTACATGTCCATAATAGCATACCAGATCTCCCGGCTGCGCCTCAGCCAGAGAGACTTCTTTTCCATAGCTTCTCATGACACCTGCGTCATGAGCCATGGTTATGCCGAAGTATTTATAGACTGATAAAACAAATCCCGAGCAATCTGCTCCATCTGTCAAACTGACGCCGCCATAAACATATGGATTTCCCACGAACTTGAGAGCATACTGCGCAACGGCCTGTCCATCGCCTTGATAGGTTTTCCCATCTGTCGGTGCTGAAAGAATCCCAGTTCCTTTGACGATGACCCGCTTTGTCGGCGATTTAATGACCTTGGACTCCTGTACCTCAGTCTTGACAGTTTTACCGTTTTCTGTCGTTACAAGCTTCGTTATCTTTTTCTTTCCGTTAGAGCCCTTCTGTTCAACGATGGTGGTGTTTTTCAAGACTTCGGAAGATTCCTTCGTCACGGTTTCATATGCAATCGTTTCTTCTGTTGTAATCTGCTGTTTGGCAGTAACTGTCACCATTGGATTGATCTTATACAGTTTCAGCTTATCGCCTGGATAAAGAGCAGAAAAGTCTTTCTCCTCATTCATATTTAAGATTTCTCTCACGGTCACATCGTATTTAGAGGCGATGGTCCAAGGGCTGTCTCCTGATTTCACAGTATAGGTCACCCTTTTTTTTGTACCTGTAAGAATATACTCTACGGCGTTATCCACACTGGAAACTTTTGGCTTCTTAGAGGCCTTGTAAGTTTTCTTGACAGCTTTCATTGCCGGATCGCAGGTAATGGCCTTTACCTGCGCGCCTTCCTCAATATAGTGATTCTTCACTTCTTTGATTACTTTTTTAGCGCTGCTCTCTGAATTCAAAACCGCTGCAGTCTTACTGCCAATCTGCACGGCCCAATACTCTTCCACAGCATAGGCTTTGACAGTAGTAAAAACCGCTGCGCCTAAAACAGCAATTGCAAGGACAAAGGCCCCTGCAATTACATATTTTTTTGATTTAATTTGTTCTAAAATATTCATAAAACAATCCTTCTAAACTTAGTCGAAAATTCTTCTGACTGCAATTACACTGCCAGTATAATTGACACTTGTAACACGGATGCCTAATCTTTCATTAACTGCGTGTACCGCTTTTCCATTTCCGGCGTAGATGGCAACGTGTCCGGAGTAAATTAAGATATCACCCTTTTTCACGTTTTTATATGAGACTGCTTTTCCAACGCTGGACTGACCAACGCGTGGAAGATTTACGCCAAAATTCTTATAAACGGAATACACAAACCCTGAACAATCCGCACCCTTCGTCAGGCTTGTTCCGCCATAGACATAAGGATTACCCACAAATTTCTTTGCGTATTCTACAACCTCTGAACCTTCAGCAAAATCAAACGTTACCCCTGCTTTTGCTGTAACAGAGCCTGTCCCTTTCAGGACGACCTTGTCAGTAGGCTGTTTAACCACTTTTGATGAAATCAACTCACTATCTGTCGTTTCACCATTTACTTTTGTGACCTGCTGTACCAACTGTTTAGAACCTTTCACGCCTTTGGTCTTGACTTTGCAAGTGCCCTTTTTCAGCGAACTGGTTTTCTTATATACAGTATCATAGTCAATTGACTTCTTGGAGGTAACTTTTTCAACTGTGGTTACATCTACATATGGAACTTCCGCATACAGTACCAGATAAGTGCCTTCTTTGATGGTCTCATCGGCATCGTACTCCCCAAAGTTCAGTGTAACCAGTTTCTTGGCTGAAATTCCCTTGTCCTTTGCGATAGATTCCAGCGTATCGCCTTCTTCTGTCTTATAGACGAAGTATTCAACTTTACCCTCACTCAGCTGCGTGACTGCATCCTCAACATTCGTTGTGTTTGCACTCTGTGCCGCGTAATCGTCTCCAGTGGTTTTTATAACTTTCTTAATTTGGATTTGAGGCTCAAACTGCACATCAAGTACGGTCGAACCTTGTGTCAGATAATAGTTTTTTAACCCCTCTATTACCTGTGTAGCTGATTCTTCTGAATCAACAAATAATACATCTTCATCTCCAATTGTGATTGCCCAAAGCTCGTCTGCACTTCCTTCAGCAGCAAATGAATCGTTGCTGGAGCTGAATAACATTGCAAAAGCCATGACGGCAATCAATAAAACTGAGGCAGTTGCTTTAAACACCCTTTTGATTTTAGTATTGACTCCTGGTTGAAAATGATTTGTCATAATACTATCTTCCTTTTCATGTTTTTCAATTGTCTCACAGGTATTATCATACTTTATATACATAACGAAGTCAATAATTCTAAAGATTCTTCACATAACTTTCACAAACAAAAATCGATACAAACGTTCAAATATCAACGTTTATATCGATTAAGAGTTTCTTAAGAATTCTTAAGAATTTATTAACTTCCTTTTTATAAATATACTAAAAATAGTATAAACAATCACAACAACGGCAATTCCTGCAAACACATCGAGAATCGAATGCTGCTTGACAAAACAGGTTGAAAGCGAAATCAATACCGCCAAAATGACGGCAGAAGGCTTGACCCACTTTACCTTCAGCACTTTCGTCGAACAAATGCTGATTGCCGCAAAGATCGCACCGATCACGTGCATGCTGGGTAACACGTTTGTATTCGTATCGGCAGCATAGATCGCTTTTACCATGGTCACAAAGATATTATCCCGCTCAAAGGTTTCCGGCCGTAAATCTTGTCCATTGGGAAACAATAGATAGAAAACGAGGCAAAAAGAGAATCCTATGATGATGCAGTACATATATCGTTTAAATTCAGGCACGTCTTTGATCATCAGATAAATCCCCACCATGAAGAGAAACGGGTACCACATATAGTAAGGAATAATGAAATACTCATTAAATGGTATTAAATCATCCAGCGGGCAGTAAGATACCCAGTAGTCCGCATCAGAAGGAACCAGCAGTTCTACCAAAAAAAAGCTGATCAAATAAATCGGTACATATAGTATTAAAAAAACGTGCTTGTAATCTCTTAATCTTTTCCCCCTGCTGATCATTTGATTCCGTCCTCAGGAACCATTAATCTGATCGCCCCATGCAGGTTCTTGATCGTAATCGCTTCGCTACCCTCTTGATATTCCCCATCAAGAGTCCACGGCATAGATGGATCTGCCGTGATCTCCACTTCTTTGCTGTTAAAGAAAGAAATCATCGGCGATTGATAGTTCTGTTTGGTCAAGGCCAGCAAAATCTGGTTCAATTCCAAGATATTGGCTGGAGATTTGATCAGCAGCACCTCGAACATGCCGTCGTTCATGTCCACAAGTTCGTCAGAGAGTGTCAAAATACCTCCCACTGAAGTCGAATTGCTGACCGCTCCAAAGAGGTAATCGCCGCCGTAAACGCCCTGTTCCATTTTTAGACGAATCTTCTCAGGTCTGATGGATGGGATATCTTTGATTCCCTCCAGTATATATGCCAGATGGCCCAGTGCGTTTTTGACACTCTGCGGCGCCTCGTAGGAGGCCCGTGTAAAAGCGCCAAAAGAGGCGACGTAGGAAAAATACCTTCCATTAAAACATCCGATGTCCAAAGATCTTGGAACGCCAGTGACGATATCATGAGCAGCTTGTACCACATTCTTCGACAGGCTGAGACTATTTGCAAAGTCGTTAGTACTTCCAGCCGGGATATAACCCAGAGGAACATCTTCTCCAGATTCAATGACGCCCGCAATGACCTCATTAAAGGTCCCGTCACCGCCGATACATACGACCAGGTCAAAGTCCTTCGCCCGAGAGCGTGCAAATTCCGTTCCATCGCCTCTTTTTTCTGTCGTCATTACTACTGCCTCGTACCCTGCACGGCAAAAGATATCTATGATATCTACAAAAGATTTATTTGCCTGTTTTGTACCTGCGCAGGGGTTCAAAATGATTAACGCCCTTTTCATTCACTTCTACTCCTTCCCTTAGTCCAGCTTTTTGACCAGCGGCCACCTGTAATGACCAGAAATCTCCATACCGTCAGACGCGTAGATGCGATCCTCTTCTGCTGCCGGATCTTTTCCATGCTGAATGATGTACGGTCTACCCCATATGTTTCTAATACTCGATACGATTGCCACATGGCTGGACTCAAAAGTCACGATATCCCCCGGCTGCCATGCAAGCAGATTATTTATGTCTGTAGTCAAAACCTCTGCGTTCCGTTGGAAAAACACTTCCAATGTGGGTACCAGCCTAAAGTCTATATTCGGGTCCGGTACCGAAACTACGTCACTATATGCCTCATAATGATCGGCAATATCTTTATCGACTAAATTCTTTAGATTTAAACCGATTCCGCGAAAACCCTTCCAGACTACGTCGGTGCATACTCCAATGTCATCTGGGGGATAACCGCCGTTGTAGTATTGATCGTCATAACGCAAATCTTTGTTGCAGATGTATATTCTGGAGGCTAGCATGATCTGCCGGCCCTGTTCCAGTTGGGCGGATCTCTCTGCGTTCTCGTTTGCACTGCGAGAATGCAGATTAAAATACAGAACGCCTCCACCAACAAAACAAATCAATAGAATTAGGATGACAAAAAATCTAGGTTTCACTCTATATCTCTTTTTACCTCTCATGACATGTATTTCCTTTCCGTCATTCTACCTGACCCTCAGAGTTACGCCCAAGTCAGAAGCAATTTTGCGGCAGGCGCGGACGTCTTCTTCGGGAATCACATTAACTACTGACATGGCGACACTGGGAACATATTTCTGCACATCTTTCGTAAAGTCTAATATGGCGTCAAAAGCCCTGTCGCCAAACTCCGGATGACAGAGCGCTGTGTACTTGGCAGCATTGCACTGATTCAAGCTGACTGAAACCGCATCGATGATGCCGGCCAGTTCTTTTGCTGTTTCTCGGCCATGAATCATATCCGCAAGACCATTAGTGTTAATCCTGACCTTCAGGTGCGTATGATCTTTCACATACTTTGCTATCGTCAGCAAATCCGCAAGACGAACCGTCGGCTCGCCGTAACCGCAAAAGACCAATTCATCATACTGCGACAATTCCCAGCCTTGCAACATCTCAATGACCTCTTCGGCACTAGGTTCCCGCTGTAGCCAGAGAGAATCAGCCGATCCCAGCGAATCGGTCATTGTCCTGATGCAGAACTCACATCTGCACGGACATCGATTGGTAATGTTTGCGTACAGGCCTCTTCCATAGTCGTACAAAACATCTCCGATTTCCTCATACATTCAGAACACCTTCTTCCTTCGTATCTTTCCATACCTTATTGAACAAAATACCGAGGCATAACACCCACGAAAGAAAATAAAACCAAAACAGCAATGCGACAAAACTAGCTAAAGAACCGTAGATGATATTGTAGTTAGCCAGATTCTCCGCATAAATGGAGTAGATGATAGTTACTACTAACATGCCAATCGCGCCAAAGATACTGCCTGGTACGATTTCCCTAAACTTCAGTTTTTCGTTCGGCAAAACATAATAATTATACGAGACCATCAGAAAATAGAGGGTACCGGCAATCGGCCATCTGAGGTATGTCCACAAAGTATCAATCATCGTTCCCTCTATAATATGACCGAATACGGCCTGTAAAATCAATCTTCCGTATACAGGTATAATAGCAACGAAGGCCAGCGTAAATAAGGTCAAGGCCATGGTCTTCAGTGATCTGATTCTTTCTCTCCAGAAGCTGCCCGTCGTCCTTCCGCTGGTATAGGTGTAGTTTGCAATCCGCATCATGGAAAACTGCGCTCTCGATGCGGCCCACAGCGCCATGATAATCATGACAATATTGGAGGTAGCTGCAGAAGTCTTACCACTATCCTGTAAAATTTCTTTTAATGAACCTGCCATCTCGGGTAAAACATTGGCCTTTACCCAGTCGTCCAGAAAGTCAAGCGGTATTTCCAGGACGCCAAGAAGCTGTGACAGTACCGTCAACGTAGGTACCAGAGACAACATGATAAAAAAAGACATCTGCGCCGCAAATCCCTGATAGTAGGGATCTCTAAACTGTTTAATTCCCAGGACCACCATTTTGGCAAATCTTGATTTCATAGAATTTAAGAATTCCTTTCTTCCAGTAATCGTTCTAATGCAGCCAGCGCTTTCGCTCTATGGCTGATCTGATTCTTTTCCTCTGGAAGCAGCTGGGCAAAGGTGCGCTGAAATCCGTCTGGAACAAAGAGGGGGTCGTAACCGAAGCCGTGTTCTCCTACCGGGGTATCGATGATATGACCCTCGCACTCGCCTCTGGCCACTAAAGACGTTCCATCAGGGAAAACCATGGTGATAACAGATACGAACTTCGCTCTTCTCTCTTTATAGGGTACGCCTTCCAGGAGTGAAATCAGTTTTTCATTGTTCTTTGTATCATTGCAGTCTTCCCCGGCAAATCTGGCTGAATATACGCCCGGCGCTCCCCCGAGGTAGTCGACCATAAGGCCGGAATCGTCGGCGATAGTCGTCTTGCCGCACATCTTCCTAATTTCATCGGCTTTTTTGAAAGAGTTTTCTTCGAAGGTTTCTCCGTCTTCTTCAATTTCTACCTTTGGTATTCCCGCTTCGTCTCTTGAAATAATTGTCATTCCAAACTTTTTCGTGATTGCTTCGATTTCTACAATTTTGTGTTGGTTTCTCGAAGCTGCAATAATCGTGTCCATAACTGCTCCTTTTTTCTTTCTTAATTACTTAATATTATTCACATAATAACGCTTTTTGAATCTCATGAAGTTTGCTGCATCCCTTACTTCCCAAATCCAATAATTCTAGTAACTCTGTCTTTGAAAATGGCGACTCTTCGCCAGTTCCCTGTATCTCAATATATTCTCCCCTGTCAGTCATAACGACGTTCATATCCACCTTGGCCTGAGAGTCCTCGGCGTAACAAAGATCCAGCAAGGTTTCCCCCTCGACGATTCCGACACTGACTGCAGAAACATATCCGGTTACCGGCAATTGGTCAATCAGTCCCTGGTCTTTCATCCATTTCATGGCCTGCACCATTGCAACATAAGCGCCGGTGATAGAAGCCGTCCTGGTTCCCCCGTCTGCCTGTATGACGTCGCAATCAATCCAGATAGTTCTTTCTCCCAGTTTCTCCATATCTACGACAGATCGCAGCGACCGCCCGATTAAGCGCTGTATTTCTACTGATCTTCCATCCGCTTTCCCTTTTTCTCTCTTTTTTCTGGTTCCAGTTGATCCAGGCAGCATAGCATATTCAGCCGTCACCCAGCCTTTCCCTGTCCCTGCAAGATGCTTTGCTGTAGACTCCTCTACAGAAGCCGTGCAAATCACCTTCGTGTTTCCCATCTCTATCAAAACAGAACCCTGCGGACTCATAAGATAATGATCTGTAATCTTTACGGTTCTTGTTTCGTCAAATTTTCTGTCTGTCCTCATATAAATTCTCCTCAATACTTAAATGCCTCTCGAAAAATGGCTATTCTGTGTCTTATAACAGTCCTTTAATTCCTATGATAATCAAAATGACGCCTCCAAGGAACTCAGCTTTGTTTTCAAATAGGTCTCCAAATTTCTTGCCGATCACAATGGCGCCTGCTACCATAAATGCAGTTATGATTGCAATAATCGATACTGCAGGTAAAATATCCACACAGATAGCACAAAATCCCACGCCAACAGCAAAAGCATCAATGCTGGTTGCTATAGCCTGAAAGATCAAAACTGTCATCGTCAGGATCTTGCTTTCTGTCGCTTCCCTCTCTTTTGACAAGCTTTCTTTCATCATGTTTCCGCCGATTACCGCCAATATGGCGAATATCACAATTCCACTATATTTCATGATAATGCCCGCAAAAAGCGTACCTGCATAAAAACCAAACAAAGGCATGATTCCCTGAAATATACCGAAAAGCAACGGCATTGATATGTAATTGCTTATAGAAAGCTTCTTGTATACCATTCCATTGGTCATTGCCACGGAGGCAGCGTCCATGGCAAGCCCAACACCTATAAGCGAAATCTCAAATAACCCCATACTTCACTTCCTTAAATTGATCTAAAACGGACAAAGCACCTCCCCGAGGCGCACCATTCCCTCAAATAAGTCTATTTTAAAAGCAATAGGATTATACCATGTGCATTCCTTTGAATATAGAATCGGAACACATGATTCAATAAACGCTTCCTTGCGGCAACGCCGTTTAATTATGGCGTTTATTATAACACATGCACCCTATAAAAATAGAATAAAGCATGTGTTTCAATGTTTCCCTCATTGCGGCAACGCCGTAATAAATATAGGAAACATTATACCATGACGATACCTTTGAATATAGAATCGGAACACATGATTCAATAAACGCTTCCTTGCGGCAACGCAATGGGTAAAATTACCCAGCAGAAATATTTAAAAGATATTATAACATTTTCCAACGTCAACCGCAAGTTTTAGGCAGATTACAAATTTGAACCTTTTGAGGGCTTTAAGCAAAGTAATATTCCCCTATTTTTTATCAACTGCTCGCCTGCGAACTTTTTCGTTTTGTAAAAAACGTGTGCATGACGGAGCGTCGCTCCTATGCACTCATGTCGCCCACAGGGGGCGACGCTTCGTAAGGCACGTTCTTTGCCTTTTCGCCCCAGCTTTAGCTGGTCTGGCGAAACGGACAGCGAAAGGCGCGTTAGCGACTAGCGGAGTGAGCAAGGCGAACGATGAAACATACGGAAATGCGTCCTTCGGATGATATTTCCTATGTTATAAAATTAGCATGGCGGAATGCAAAAGATGTAAGATTGTGGTATAATGATTCCACAATCCTACGACGTTGTCGCAGGGAAGGAATCATTGAATCATGACTTCCGATTCTATTTTTAAAGGTATCGTCATGGTATAATGTTTCCACAATCCTACGACGTTGTCGCACTGACTGATATCGTATTTAGTATTATGAATCAAGGAGTAATAAATACAATGAAATTAATAATTTTAGATGGTTATTCAATTAATCCCGGTGATCTCTCCTGGGCGCCTATTGAAGCAATCGCAACCTTTCATAGTTATGACCGAAGCAGGCAGGATGAAATCGTCTCTCGCATCGGCGATAGCGACGGTTTTTTTGTCAGCAACTGTGAAATCAGCAGAAAGACGATGGAGGCCTGTCCTAACCTAAAATTTATCGGTGTAACTGCCACAGGCTACAACCATGTTGATATTGAGGCGGCAAAGGAACTCGGCATTGCAGTCTGTCATGTTCCCGCCTACTCTACAGAAGCCGTTGCCCAGCATACTTTTGCCTTGATTTTGGAACTGACAAACCTTGCCGGCAGATATAACGCCGCCATACAAGCAGGCAGATGGTACAAAAGCAACGACTTCACCTTTAATGCGGGTTCGCTTACACTGTTAGATGGCAAGTCATTGGGCATCATCGGCTATGGAAACATCGGCAGAAGAGTGGCGCGGATCGGAGAAGCCTTCGGCATGAAAATAAACATCTACAGCCAGGAAAGAGAGGCGGCGATAAAATCTGACTTTATCACTCTTCACTGCCCGCTGACACCGGAAACCGAAGGTTTCATTAATAAAGCTTTCATCAGTCAGATGAGAGACGGCGCGTTTTTAATTAATACCGCACGAGGGGCATTGATTAATGAACAGGACTTAGCTGATGCGCTAAAGTCAGGCAAATTAGCAGCTGCCGCTCTGGATGTCATCTCTGCAGAACCACCTGCCGCGCCTCACCCTTTGATCGGACTTTCCAACTGCATTTTGACTCCCCATATCGCTTGGATGCCAAGGGAGACGAGACAGAAAGTCATCAACATCTGTGCAGACAACCTGAACAGCTACCTGAGCGGCGGAAATCTGAACCGAATCGTATAATTCATTTTTATACTTATTAAAATAGAAAACGCTCTTATGGCGGACACCCAATAAGTCAGATTGGGCAGTCGATGAGCGGAATGTGACAAGAAAAGAGGTCTATCGGCGGTAAGCCGATAGACCTCTTTTACGTCCAGCGTGTGATACGCTCTGCCAACCTTTTCCGGACACACTTTTGTGCAGGATGCACGCAAACATTGCAAAAAGTACAAAATGGTCGTGGCGCTTTTGTTCCGGGATCAGAAGTTATAAGTCTGTCAGTGTTGTCAAGCTGTAACGACAAATGTCGTAAAACACATAATCTAATACAAATCCTAATTTGTCCAGTTCACCTTATCCGCCAAAGGCATGCTTGTTATTTTCTCTTCCCCCTCTTTGACACATCGGTTTTCGCCAGTGCGTTTTTTTGAGCAACCCGGGTCAGCCACTGTTTTGCTTTCTCTCAATGGTCAAGACGTACACCGAGAAAGAAAAGCTGACACCCGCCATCTTAAACGAGTTTGTGGAAAAGATCATCGTCCGCACTCCTGATAAGAGGACTGGTAAACGGGTGCAGCAGGTTGAAATCAGCCATAACTGTACCGGTATGATTGACTTACTAAGGTGCCAACGAAACAAATACTAAAACGGCATAGCCAAAAAATGGACTATGCCGCTTGCTGAAACAATACTTCTTTATTGGAGCCGCCTATTTGAACAGTCCTCTTTTTTACGCCATAATTCTATAGCAGCACCATCTGAGGTAAGTTTTTAATAAAATCGCCGATATAATCAGCTACCGCAGTGAGCATTTCCTGCCCCCATGCGGCAGTGGCGTCTTTTGGATCATCTGGGCCGATCCACCCGTTTGTGGTGTATCGGGTTACTTCTCTTGGAATTGGAATCCCAACTCCTTTAAATTCAATCTGGTCAAAACCTATCGTCGGAAATTGGTCACCCAAGTCGTTAATCAACTCCATAGAGCGGATATGGTCAGTCTTTACCAAGTCAGGATTTACTGCTAACATAGCTGCCGTTTCTTCGCCGCCGCCATGACCTCCTGCCCACTTCGGATTTAACTGTCCAGCCATAACCCACCAATTCAGTTGCACGCCCAAGGCGCCTCTTTTGTTCAATTCAATACAAACACGATTTAGAGTCGGAATGTTTCCACCATGTCCATTGAGAAAGAGAATCTTCTTCGCCCCATGTTGAAGGAGTCCCTCTGTGATGCGGGTCAAAAGCATATACATGCAGTCCTCTCCAATGGAAATCGTTCCTGGAAAAGATGTCATATCCTCACATACACCATAAGGGATTCCTGGCGCAGCGACCACTTCAGTCCGCTCTTCAATCATAGAGAGAAGTTTCTCTGGAATCAGCGTATCGACACCGAGAACGTTATGACTTCCGTGGCTCTCCAGGCATCCGATGGTCAGAATCACTGTGTCGTTTTCCTGAAAATACTGTTCTGTCTCCCAATCAGTCATTTCATTCAGTCTCATTACTCTGTTACCTCTACATTGCGTAAGCGGTGGTAGCCGTTAGGATCTGCGACAAAACCTTTTACATTCTTTGTAGCTCCTACATTTACGCTGTCATAGTAAAGCGGAATATATGGCGATAAGTCTCCCAGCAGAACCTCCAGTTTGTCATAGTATTCCTGTCTCTTTTCCGGATCTGCAGTCTGCCTTGCAGCCACAACGAGCTTATCTACCTCGTCATTCTTGATGAATGCATCATTTCCAGGATAACCGGTCTGGCTGGAGTGGAACAGTGAATAATAAGTATAGTCCGCATCCCCAGTTACACATACCCATGCACTGAGGGACATTTCGTGGGAACCAGTTCCCAATTCGTCGATCCAAGTTCCATATTCTTTCACCTGTATATTACATTTGATGCCGATTTCTTTCAGCTGGCTCTGAATGACCTGGCAAATTTCATTTTTCACAGAGTCGTCTGTGACAGAAAGTGTACATTTAAAGCCGTCAGGATAGCCTGCTTCTTTCATCAGCTTCTTCGCTTTTTCCAGATTATGTTCATAAAAAACAACTTTTTTAGAGAAACCAAATGCATTTGGCGGAATTACGGAATCAGCCGGTTCGCCTGCACCGTATAACATCGTCTCTACAATCGCCTCTTTGTCAACGGCATATCTAATTGCCTGTCTCACTCTCTTATCAGAGAAGAGCTTATTTTCACCGTTGACGGTCAGATAGGACACACTCTGGGAGGATGCTTTGAACAACTGTAAATTGTCATCTTCCTCTACTCTCTTTGAGTCATTGGCTGATACTGCATATGCCAGATCCGCTTCTCCCGTTTCAATGGCGATCACTCTCTGGGAAGCTTCTGGAACGACTCTCATCTCTAAATTCGCAGTCTTCGGTGCACCGAGGAAGTAATCTTCATTTGCAGCCATTTTTGCATATTCGCCTTGTTTCCATTCAACAAATTTGTACGGTCCTGTTCCCACAGGATTCAGCTGGAAGGCATCTTCGTCAGCCTCTACCACGTGTTTAGGCACGATGGCAGTAAACGGAACCGTCAAACTGGAGAGCAATGGGGAATACGGCTCTTTGGTCTTTATGATTACCTTGTAATCTCCATCCGCTTTTACTTCACTGATCGCATCTACAACGTAAGAAACGTAGTTAGACTTCCTCGCTCTGTTGATCGAATACACCACGTCTTCCGCAGTCATTGGCTCGCCGTCATGGAATTTTACATCTTCGCGGAGTTTGAATTCCCAAGTTTTGTCGTCGATCTGCTTAAAACTTTCTGCTAGGGATGGTGCCGGTTCGTTGTTCTCGTCCATGACCAGCAATGTGTCAAACATCTGACTGGTTACGGTCACTGCCGGCGTCTCTTTACCGACATGAGGATCAAGAGACGTCACATCTGCTGCCTGCACCCATACCAAAGTATCTTTCAGTGCGCCATCAGAAGATCCTCCGCCACCTCCGCATCCGACGATGCCAAAAGCCAGACAGAAAATCATTGCAAGGGCTAATAATTTCTTCATGATCTTTCCTCCTTAATGGTTCTTAATTTATTTCAACCATGAGAGCAATCTCAATCATTGATCTCATGAATGCGAACACACGCTACAAAATGTTCATGCTCGTACTCCGTCAAAGGAATATCCTCTCCGGTACAGCTTTCTGTCGCATAAATACAACGCTTTGCAAAACGGCAGCCAGCTTCTGGTTCGATGGGAGAACTGAGTTCTCCTTTCAAGATAATTCGTTCCATCTGTACATCTGGGTCAGGCACTGGGATGGCTGACAGCAAAGCTTTGGTGTATGGATGAAGGGGCTTTTCAAATAACTGCTGTACATTGCAGTACTCCACCATCGTTCCCAGATACATGACCATGATTTTGTTGGCCAGGTGTTTTACTACTGACAAATCATGGGTGATAAACAGATACGTCAATCCCATCTCTTTCTGTAAATCCTGCATTAAGTTCAGAATTTGTGCCTGGATTGAAACATCCAGGGCAGAGACAGGTTCATCGCAGACGATAAACTGCGGGTTCAGGGACAACGCTCTGGCAATGCCGATTCTCTGCCTCCGTCCTCCATCCAGCTCGTGTGGATAAGAGTTTACAAAACGTGAAGCCAGACCGACCAGATCCATCATTTCCTCGACTTTTTTGTTCAAAGCATTCTTGTCATTTTTCTTGATGATACCTTGAATGATCAGCGGCAGCGCTATAGACTGACTTACTGTCATTCTGGGATTCAGCGATGAAAAGGGATCTTGGAAAATCAACTGCATGTGCTTTTTCAGTTCCTTCATCTGCCTATTGTTGTATTTGAGGATATTTTCACCTTGGAACAGCACTTCTCCTGCAGTCGGGTCATTGAGCCTGAGAACCGCTCTGCCTAAAGTGGATTTTCCACAACCTGACTCTCCTACAACGCCGAGCGTCTCTCCTGCGTTGATGTCGAAGCTTACGTCATCTACTGCATGAAGCTGTCCGGCATTGGTAGCGAAATATTTCTTAAGGTGTTTCACCTCCAATAGCTTTTCCTTACTCATGGCCTTCTGCTCCTTCCCATAGGTCGTTCTCTTCTGCATAACGGTGGCAGCACACAGTATGTCCATCTTTTAATTCAATATTGACAGGTATCTGCGTCAGACAAATCTCTTTTGCATATTTGCATCTGGGGTGAAATTTACATCCCTGAGGAAGATTTGCCGGATCAGGCATCAAACCCTCTATGGGCTTCAGGCGATTCACCGCTTCGTGAAGCTTGGGAATGGAATTGAACAGTCCTTCTGTATAGGGGTGAAGACTGTTTTTAAAAATTTCCCGCAGGCTGCCATATTCTATAATCTCTCCAGCATACATAATCGCTACATATTCGCAGTTCTGTGCGACAACACCTAAGTCATGGGTAATCAAAAGCAAGGACGTACCTAGTTTCTCTCGCAGATTCTTTATCAGATCCAGCACCTGCGCCTGTATCGTTACATCCAGGGCCGTGGTCGGTTCGTCTGCGACGAGCAGATTGGGATTGCAGGCCAAAGCAATGGCGATAACCACCCTTTGCTTCATGCCTCCAGAAAATTGATGAGGATAATCCTCTGCGCGCTGCGGATCTATGCCTACCATGGTTAACATACTTTTCATCTTTTCCTCTGCTTCTGCAGATGAAACTTTCTCATGGACGGCGATAACCTCTGAAATCTGCTTACCTATGGTCATAACTGGATTCAGAGCCGTCATAGGGTCCTGGAAAATCATAGAAATGTCATTTCCTCGAATTTTGCACATTTCCTCTTCACTGATAGCGGTCAAATCTTTTCCATTATAGAATATCTGGCCACTGACAATGCGTCCTGGCGGCCACTGGATCAATCTCAAGATGGATTTTGCCAGGGTCGTTTTTCCTGCGCCGGTCTCTCCGACCAGTCCTACCGCTGCACCCTGTCTAAGAGACAGATTGACAGAGTTCACTGCTTCCACTACGCCATCCTCTGTCTCATATCTGACAATCAGGTCTTTTATTTCTAAAATATTGTCCATACAAATTATCCTTCTCTATTATTAATTCTTTAATTTGGGGTCCAGAGCATCGCGCAGACCGTCTCCGATGATATTCAGCGCCAATATTGTAATCAAGATAACCAGACCTGGAAAAACGGTAATATGCCATGCATCTCGAATATATCCGCGGGCATTGGTCAGCATGGCGCCCCATTCAGGAAGGGGCGGCTGAATTCCCAGTCCCAGGAACGATAATCCAGCAATCGAGAGGATCGCACCCGCAATAGCCATTGTAACCTCTACAATCAGCGGTGCCATCGCATTGGGCAGGATTTGGCTGAATATAATATTTCGATCTGTCGCTCCAACCGCTTTTGCCGCTTCAACAAACTCCCTTTCTCTGATGGTCATCACAGAAGCTCTCGTGATACGGGCAAACTCTGGCACATAACCGATTGCGATGGAAATCAGCACATTTACCAAACCCGGCCCCAGAGCGGCGACAATGGCAATGGCAAGGAGCATATATGGCAGCGATAAGACTACGTCCATAAACCGCATAATCACATTGTCCACCTTGCCGCCATAGTAACCTGCTACAGCGCCGATGACGGTTCCAAGGATTCCTGCCGCTAATACAGCAGCCACACTCATGAACAGGGAATATCTGGTACCCCATAAAATCCTCAATAAGATGTCTCTGCCGAATTCATCCAGACCCAGAACATGTTCACTGCTTGGTGGAACAAAACGCTGACTCAGATCCTGGCTGATTACCAGTGAATCGTAAATTTTATCGTCCGTTACCCAGTCGATGATTAAGGTTGACACACCGGTTAACGCCAGGAGGAGAAGAAAGACCAGGCTGATGATCGCCATTTTGTTCTTCTTGAATCTTCGCCATGCATCCGCCCACAGAGATCGGCTCTTGGTTGTGCTGTTATCTTGCAAAGCTTTTCTTAACACGTTTCTTCCTCCCTCCCATACTGCTGTATTGCGCTTTAATTCTCGGATCAACATAAGCGTAAAGAATATCCACCAGTAAATTGACTACGGAGTACATGAGGGCCAGAAACATGGCCGAACCCAGCACCATAGGCATATCCTTCGCTTTGATGGACTCGATCATAAACCTGCCCAGACCAGGCCAGGAGAAAATGGTTTCCGTCAAAGCTGCACCGCCAAGAAGCATTCCGAACTGAAGTCCTATAATTGTTACAATCGGTATTAATGCATTCTTAAACATGTGATACTTTGTAATATAGTTTTCTTTTAAGCCTTTCGCCCTGGCTGTATCTATGTAATCCTGCCGCATGGACTCCAGCATGCTGCTTCGAGTCATACGCATAATACTGGCCGCACAGCCGGTTCCCAGGGTTAATGCCGGCAAAATCAAACTGGTCAAAAGCTCTATACCTTGTCCCATTCCAGAGGGTGGGAGCCACCCTAAGGTCAGTGAGAAAAGCATGACCAGCAGTAAGCCAAGCCAGAAGTTTGGCATTGCAACACCGATCAAGCCTAAAACAGTTGCGATGTTGTCAACCCAGGTATACTGTTTCTTCGCCGATAGAATCCCGATGGGTACGCCGATGAGAATCGCTACCACTATGCCTGCAATGGATAAAATCACCGTATTAGGGAAGTAGCCGAGTACCTGAGGTAAAACCTCCAGTTTCGTCTTCCAGGAGACCCCAAAATCTCCCTGCAGAGCATCCGCCATGTAGTCGAAATACCTGACAAACAAGTTGTGATCCAGTCCCAGCTCCTGCCGCATAGCTTCAATGCTTTCCTGGGAGGCCTGCTGTCCTAGAATCATTCTCGTCGGATCGCCGGGAGAAACTGCAAGAATGAAGAATACCAAGAAGGATACGCCGATCAGAACCGGGATCATCATCAATATTCTTTTGATTACGTACTTATACATCTGTCTATGCCTCCTCTGTACATAAAGGAATATCTTCAAAGGTTCCTTTTGCAAGCAGCTTCTTGTTTCTCATCATCAGTTTCCCTTTGGCCATAACGGTGTCAACATGCAGATTCTCGTCCAAAAGAACAAGATCTCCGTGGCTGCCTGGCAGCAATGCTCCTTTCTCCGGATACAGATTGAGAGCTTTTGCTACGTTGCTGGTAATCAGCGCTATGGCTGTTTCGATCGGAACGTCGAAGTCCACGATGAGATTCCTGATCAGTTGGTAAAGAGGTTTCATTCCTCCTACCTTTACGTCCACAATTTCTTTTTGGTCATTCCACACCGGAATGCTGCCATTGGAATCTGAGCTTACCGTCATATGCTCGATGCCTGACTTACAAATCACATCATAAAGTTCATCAGCTTTATCCGGCTCTGCTGTAAAATCAGCCCATCCTCCCATCTCCATAAATTCCATAGCTTCTTTGAGATGACAGTCCATATGAGTCGGCCTGAAATGGGTAATTGGAATTCCCTCCTCTCTGACGATTTCCATGATATCTTTCAGCTTGTTTCCAACGCCTCCAACATGAATATGTAGGACGCCTGGTTTCCCTGCAATCAGTGAAGCCATACGAATATCAGAAACCAACCGAATCAATTCTTCTTTTGTCGGATGAGAACAACGATGATCGGAAACAGCCAGCTTACAGCCGAGAATTTCGTCGATGTATACGATATCCTTGTCCACCGATCCAGTCAATGTAACGGAAGGGTATACGTAAGCACCGGTCAGACAGTAGGCTGTAATGCCTTCATTCTTCAAGGCTTTCGTCTTGGAAACCAGATTCTCAACACTTTTCGTGTAGGAGTCCGTGCCTAAAAGTCCTACCAGAGTAGTGACCCCTGCATTGATTACCGTCGACAGCATCAGCTCCGGTGTTCTGGTATGAAATCCTCCCTCACCGCCTCCACCGGTTACGTGTACGTGCTGGTCGATGAACCCTGGCACCACGGTTTTTCCCGATCCGTCAATCTCCTTGATTGTTGGAATCTGCGGGTTTAAATCTTTCCCTACCGCCGCTATGCGGTCGTTGACGACCAAAACGTCATTGATTCCTTTCGGCTGCGGATCGTAGACAACAGCATTCTTAATTAAATACATTCACAAACCTCCTAATAATCAATCTATTAAAGCAATTCTTCTGAAGTCTTTTCCTCATTATAGAGATATTCGTGCTCATAGGCAGGAACCGTTGCATGTTTGAAGAAGTCCTCTACCAACTTTACTTTGTCATTATAGGCACGGAACGCATCTTTGTTCTGCAGGATGTACATCGATGCAATAATATCGGACACCGCCATCAAAGATGCGATGGAATTGTGGAAGACCATATTGTCCGAATTACACAGCAGTACATGGCTGGCGTTTTTTACAATTGGCGAGGTCATCTTGTCTGTGATGGCTAGAAGGTCGCCGCCCGCACTGGCCAGATAGTCGGAAATAGCTACCGTCTGTGCTGAATAAAAAGGAAGGGTAATCAAAATGAAGATATCCTTTTTGGTAAAGTGGGTCAGAGCATTTAGGACCTCAGAGTAGTTGCTTACGTCAATCAGATTTACCCTTGCCCCTGAGTCTCTCAGTTTATCGTGGAGGTTGGTGGCAATGGTCAAAGACGCTTCGTGTCCGCAGATGTAGATATGATCCACGCTGCTGAGGGCGTCTACAAAACGAAACAATTCACCTGTGTCAATATTTTCAAGGGTGCTGTCTACCAGCTTCCTCTGATTTTCCATCAAATTATTCAGCATCCCCTCATCAGCATCATATTGTTCGGAGGAAGTCTCCAGCTTTTTATTCCAGGACATGCGGTCTTGCATATATCCGCTGATGGCCTTCTTTATGCCCACAAAGCTCTGAAAGTCCGTCTTTTTACAGAAGCTGAGAACGGTCGTCTCTGTCACGCCGACTTCTTCAGCCAGCTTCTTTAAAGATAAGAAGCAGACTGAGTCAGGATTCTCCAAAATGTATGTGGCGACCTTGGCTTGGGTCTTAGTCAGGCTAGGTAAGACTGCCTGTATTTCTTTCAATGCGTTCATGTGATATCTCCTTTTCTGTTTCTCCCTTTATAGATCTGTTAAAAGTGGAGTTTCTTCGATAAATTCCGCACCCATCCCTCGATGTTCAAAGAATCTGCACATGGATATCAATGCAAATTTCTCGGTCGAATAATGGCCTGCAGACAGAATATTGATGTGACATGCTTTGGCCGCCTCATGAGAAGGAGCAAACCAGTCCGCCTTTGGTGTTCCAACCCCTGTCAGAAGCAGTCCTACACCAGCTTCAGCCAAATACGGGTAAATCTCCGTTCCTTCTGCACCGCCTGCGATGATGGCAATTTTTCCATCCATAAGCAAATCGCCCCCATAGGGATAGAGCTTACATCTGTGCTTCACAGCATGAGATGTACGATTTTGCAGCTCATGGGCTGTCTCAAAATCTCCGAAACAAATCAATCCCATAACAGCCCCGCCTTCCTCGAAGAACTGTCCATATGGTACAGCGCCGATGGTCTTTGCTAGGCTGATACTTGGAGAATACGGATTGATCTGATCCAGCGGCAGATGGAGGTTAAAGTGGCTGATGCCGCTAGCCTTCATGAACTCTTTCTCTTCCTGTGAAAAATAAATTGGCGGTTCTGTTTCCTCATGCTGTGCTCCAGGGTGGTGGGTAAAAAGCAAGCAATTATGTGCTTGTTTTTCTTTCAGCTTCTGCAGCACTTCCTTGCTGGAAAAGGTAGCCGTATAGATTTTCTCGAAATATGCCGTGTTGTCTGCAAGCAGACCATTGGCTGCCATATCATCGTATTTCTCAGGTTGGAAAAAGTCTTCCAGCAAGCGATACACTTTTTTTGCAGCGTCCACATTTTTCATAGTGTATACTCCATTTATTGTATATTTTTATAGCAAACACTTTATTTTTTAACATCATAGCATAATAGTTCGACATTTTCAACACTTTTTCGACAATTCTATATTTTTTTATTTTTCAATTTATTTGTCCGTTCACACTTATTTACACTGCAAAAATGTGGATGCGCCGCTCCGGTAGAAAACTCTGGGTTTAAAAAGAAAACGGTATAGCTTTTCAGCTATACCGCTCACAGGCAATAAAATTATTTTCTTAAGCAAAATCGTTCTTATAGAACTATTGACATTGAAACAAAACTTTGATGGCATCGATTTCCTTGTTTTTAATCATTTTAAATGTGCCCGCAGCCTGATCTAATGGGATAACATGTGAAATCAGATGTTCCAGTTCCTCTTTGATTTCCACGGCATATTCTGCGGCACGTTCAAATTCCTGTCTGGAATAATCACGTGTGGCCACAAGGGTCTGCTCTTTAAAACTCAGTTCCGGCAAATTAAAGATATGCGGTTTTTTATGAATTCCCACCATACATATCGTGCCTTGCATCCTCGCAAGATTTGTCGCTTCATAGGCTGCAGGTTCCGTACCGCTGCACTCAAAGACAAAATCCATTCCATCACCGCCGGTCTGCCTGGAGAGGTACTCAGGTAAGTAGATGTCTCCGGAATTTACACAATGAAACCCCATCCCTCTGCAGAATTCTATCCGTCCCTCGTCAACATCGGAAAGGATAATCTTTGAAGCGCCGCTGCGTCGCAGGGCTAACGCTGTTAAAATGCCAATCGGTCCCGCACCCATGACCAAAGCATTGTCCAAAAAAGTGAATCCCGACTGATGTACTGCTCGTACGGCTACGGCAAAGGGCTCAATGAGCGCGGCCGCTTTATCTGGCAGCGTATCAGGAACCCTAACCAATTGCGTCTCGTCAACATTGGCGTATTCCGCCATTCCGCCGTCAAAATCGATGCCTGTGAGGCGCAGTGTCTGGCAGATGTAGGGGCGGCCGCTGCGGCAGGAAATACAGTGGCCACAGGAAATCAAAGGAAAAGGCACGACTCTGTCACCCTTACAAAATCCACCCTTGCTGTCGTTGATGTCTTCAATGACACCGACAAATTCATGTCCCGGAATCAATGGACCTTTGGCCCTCGGGTGATTTCCTGCATAGATACCCATATCACTGCCGCAGATTCCACAATATCTCACTTTAATCCTGACAAAACCAGGCTTTAGTTCCGGCATCTCCATTTCTTTTAGCTGAATGCTGCCCGGTGCTGTATATACCAATGCCTTCATCGTCTTTTCTCCTTTCTCAATCATCTTACCAGATATCCTCCATCGACAGGAATGACTGCGCCGTTAACATAGTCTGAACCTGCCGAAGCCAGAAAAATACAGACCCCTTTTACATCTTCCGCTGTGCCCCATCGACCCTGAGGAATCCGACTTCTGATTTCTTGATACCGCGGATTGGTTTCGTCTGTCAGCGCGGTGTTCATATCCGTCTCCATGTACCCCGGTGCAATACAATTGATGTTAATGCCTTTTGCCGCCAGGTCATTGCACATGGTTTTCGTGAACTGGGTCAGCCCGCCTTTGCTGGCAGCATAGGCCGGCACGGTCTGACCTCCAAAATAGGCCAGCATAGAAGAGATGTTGATGATCTTCCCTTTTCCCTGTTTTATCATCTGTTTCGCTGCCAGCTGGCAGAGGACAAAAGGCGCCGTCAAATTGACTGCCAGCACCGTGTCCCAATCCTCTTCTGTAAAAACTTCACTGGAATTCCGTCTCTGCACGCCAGCTGCATTGACCAGAATATCCAATCGTTGTCCCAGCATTTCCATCGCTTCGCGAAAGCCTTCTTCCAGATATGCTCTCCGCCTTAAATCCATTATCAGCCCATGGCAGACATAACCCTTCTCTCGAAATTCTTGGCAGACTGCATTTACATGCGCGTTGGTCCCACAGATGACCACTTCTGCCCCGGCTTCCATGAGGCCTTCCGCCATTCCTCGTCCCAGACCTCTAGTCCCGCCTGTTACAAGAGCTTTTTTGCCCGTTAAATCAAAACAGTTCATTTTTCTGCCTCAAACAGTGAGGCCAATTCTCGGTTTACAAGATTGCCTGGTATCTTTCCCTGCAGAACTCTGACCACATCTTCCGCCACTGTGGACTGCAGCTTTTTTTGAGATTCTGTGGAATACCACGCTGTATGAGGTGTAATCATCACATTGTCCATCTGCAAAAGCGGGCTGTCTTTTTGCGGAGGTTCTGTCTCAAGAACATCGAGTGCGGCAAATGCGATTTCCTGGTTCTGCAGAGCCCAAATCAGATCTTCCTCTTTGATGAGAGCGCCTCTGGCAACATTGATAATGGACGCGCTCGGTTTCATCATCTTAAAAGCTTCTTTATCAAACATATGCCGCGTTTCCTCTGTCAGGGGTGCGTGGATAGAGATGTAATCGGCTCCAGATAAAATCTCTTCCAAAGATTTAGGAAGGACCCCGTATGCAGCCATATCTTTTTCTGGAACGAACTTGTCAAAGACCCAGATTTGATCGCAGAAAGGTTTTATCTTATCAATGTATGCCCTGGCAATTCTGCCAAAGCTGATGACACCGATGACACTGTGTTCCAAGCTAGGTATTTTGATTCCCATGTGATACCATTCCCCCGCCTTGACTCTGGCGTTGAATTCCTGCGTTCTTCTTACGGTATCTAATAACATGGCCGCAGCATGGGTCGATACCTCGTCAGCACAATAGTCATTGACATTGGTGACACAGATGCCTTTTTTTGTCGCTTCAGCGATGTCAATGCCATCAATGCCGATCGCATACTTTGCAATCACTTTACAATGCTCCAGCGCGCCGATTACTTTTTTAGTAGCCTTTGCATACTGAATAATCAGTGCGTCGCAATCCTTCGCAATCTCGATAACCTGGTCTTCATCGCGAAGCTGGTAATCCAGCACTTCCACATCGCCAAGCTCTTGCAGAATCCGCAGCTCATTGTCGATATCTTCGTATTCTCTGTCTGTGATTACTACTTTGTATTTAGCCATAATATGATTCCTCTCTCTCTATTCAGAAATATACGAAAGATTATCGCAAAAGCCGTACCAACTTACCGCTCTTTTAAAAACAGAACGTCTCTCTTGCTTTTTCAGCAATCAGCCTCCTTTGAGACTGATTTTTTTGCATCTTCTTCGATGTTTATTTGCATCAAAATGTATTTCTGCATTTTTCCGTCCTTTGTGCTTCTAGCCCCCACTTTTAAATTCATGGGAAGTTATAAAAAACGCAATTTCCCATGAATTAAAAAAGGCTGCTACAGCAGCGACTTACAATCACTGCTGCAACAACCTTTCCAATTCTTATTTATATAGCATGTCTTTATTGATTTGATCCAAGCTGTATGCGCCGCACATGGCCATAGTATCAGCCAGCTCAGCCGAAATCTTGTCCACATAGGCTCTGACCCCGTCTGCCCCATCCTTGTATACTGCATTGACAAAAGGTCTGGCCATCAGCACCGCATCAGCTCCTAAAGCCAAGGCTTTGAATACGTCTACGCCGCTGCGCAGGCCCCCGTCGACAAAGATTTTCATGGAACCGTCCACAGCTTCTGCAATTTCTTCTAAAACCTCTGCCGTTGCCGGGCACTGATCGAGAACTCGTCCACCGTGATTAGAGACGACAATTCCTGCCG
Organism: Emergencia timonensis; assembly: GCF_900086585.1. Classification (GTDB taxonomy): domain Bacteria; phylum Bacillota; class Clostridia; order Peptostreptococcales; family Anaerovoracaceae; genus Senimuribacter; species Senimuribacter timonensis. The sequence goes on along the minus strand of NZ_FLKM01000009.1, from coordinate 1,065,556 downwards.
CACCGGCCACTTTTGCTTTCAGCGCCGCTTTTGGCGTCATGATGCCTTTTACGATAAAGGGCACGCCAGCATCTGCAATAATCTCTTTTAGTTCCTCTACCGACTTGCTGCCTGCAGGCGGCTGAAAGTTCTTCAGAAATGGAAGGCCCGCTGCATCGATATCCATCGCTACGGCAAAAGCGTCCGCCTCCTTTACGATTGCCATCTTTTCATCAATCATCGCCTTGTTCCAGGGCTTTATGGTCGGAACACCGCAGCCGTCAGCTGCCTTGATGGAAAGACCCGCAGCCTTCATCACTTCGGGATCCATGCCGTCTCCCGTAAATGCGGCTATTCCCTTCTCTTTACACGCCGGAACCAAAATATGATTATATTCCAGATCGTTATACTTGTCCCCATAATGCATATTTACCGCTCCGACTGGTCCTGCAAAGATTGGCGCTGCAAATTTCTTACCAAAGAGTTCCAATTGGATAGAAACGTCATGCCTTTCTGTCAGCGTATCCATGTTGACTCTGATCTCTTTCCATTTGTCGTAGTTTCTGATTGCCGTATCGCCTGTACCTTTTGCTCCCGGGCCTGGAATCTGGTTTTTACAGCCTTTTCCATTGCACTCGGGGCATACTTTACAAAATCCTTCCATGTTGTTACCTTCCCTTCTCGCTTATATAGGAAATATTGTTCGTTTTGATATGATCCGACGGTCAAAGACAACGCCTAGATTAACAGAAATGCCGCGTAACAGCAGATGATTCCCACTGAGCAGATTCCCTGCGTCGTTCTGTTCTTAAATCTCAGCATGATCCAGAATAACGGCGTCGCAACTAATCCAAAGACCAATAAGGCTATGGTCTTATCATCAGGCACCGCATATACGCCGCTGCCCAGAGACAGAACGTCGGCCACCGAAAGAATGATAAAATTGAATAAATTGCTGCCTACGATGTTACCCACCGCAATGTTGTAATTTCTCATCTTAAACAGCGTAATCGTTGATGCAAGCTCCGGCAATGAAGTTGCAATCCCCAGGAACAACGCGCCTGCCAATCCCTGACCTAAGTTCAGCTTCACCGATATCTGATCTGTGAGATAAGTAAGCATGATACTGAAAGCAATGATGCCCACACTAGCTAAGAAAAAGCGAAATCCAATCTGCTTGATGGAAAGCTTGGTTGACATGCTGGCATGATAATCAAGCGCGTCTTCATCTGTGTCCACGTCATTGGCAACGGCCAAATACTTCGCACCCAAGATGTATACCAGCAGAATTAATACAGAGGTAATACTCAGATTCAAAATTCTAACGTTGACAATATCCATAAAGTTCAACGCGATAAATATATAGATTAAGAAAACCAGAAACGCCACATTTCTGTAGCTTTTGGAAACTCTTCCTTTGGAAAATCCTTTAAAATAGAACAGGATAATCACAGAAATCGCCACCAGGTTAAATAAATCACTGCCCAGGATATTGCCCATGCACAGGCCCGGCCGATTTAAAAGCACGGTTGCTGAAATACTTGTAAACAGTTCCGGCAGAGAAGTGACAGCCGAAAGCATGATGCCTCCCAAAAAAGCGCCAGAAAGTTCTGTATTTTTGTCCAGCAAATCAATATAATTAGATGCTTTAATAGATAAAATAACCACAAATGCGGCAACCACCAGATATTCTAAATAAATCAATGATATACTCCTTCATCACTCGAAAATACTAAATAATAATTTATCATATATGCCAAAGAATGTCAATTCGCTGCATACGATTCAAATCTCCATTTTCTTAACTTCTACATAGAAACTTTATGGCTTTTCCCATGAAAATATGATATACTTTTTTTATTCCATGTTAATAAAAAGGACTTCAAATCATGTTCATAGTCTTCGGAAAAGTGTTTGCGATTTTCATCATGATATTTATCGGATTCCTCGCAAATAAAATAAAAATCTTATCCAATGAGGCGATTCCTCATATTACCAATCTTATGCTGTACGTCACCGCACCATGTATGGCTATTTCATCTATCTATTCTAAATCGCTTTCTGCGGACGTCATCGTTGCGACTGTGCAAACGATGGCAGGCGCTGTAATTTTTTTCACTGTCACCACCCTCTTCTCTGCTTTCATCGTCAAGATATTTAAATTTAAGCCGTCTGAAGACCGCGGCATGTTCATCGTTGCGATTGCCACCGTTAACAGCGGATTCATGGGTTTTCCCGTCACAAAAGCCATATTCGGCGGCGACATCTTTTATCTGATGGTCATGCACAATATCTTGCTCAACTTATACATGTACGGCGCTGTACCGCCCCTTTTGAATATCGGGGCAGAAACAAAACTTCATCCTAAGAAAATATTAAAATCCATGTGCAATATCTGTGTCATCGCAGTCATTGCAGGAATTATCATGCTGATACTGGGCATCAGGCCGCCTGCCGTGCTGGACGACGTGATCCAGTCACTCAGCGATGCCACCATCCCTCTGTCCATGCTGCTGGTCGGCATGCAGCTGGGCTCCAGCAACGTGAAAAACATTCTGAAGAACAAATACATTTTGCTGACAACTATAACAGCCATGCTGGTGATTCCGGCAATCACCTTTTTAATCGTAGACCAGATGGATTTCCTATACACCGATGTAAAGGCCGTCATGGTCTTTGCCTCTGCCTTTCCAACGGCAGTAGCGCCTGTAGCCATTGCAGAGCAGGAAGGAAAGAATAGCCGCACCCTGGCTGAAATTGTGTCCCTGACCACCTTCACGTCACTGATTACCATCCCGTTCATCGCCGTATTCCTCATGTCATATTATTACTAAATGAACAGCAAAGCTGCCGCTCTAGCAGATATTACTACTAGAGCGGCAGCTCTTTTTCTTGCCCTCTATCATGCGTTTACCACTTTGCTGGAAATCTTCCAAATCCCCATTTTCTTGGCCTCTTCTATGAGTTCTTCTCTAAAGTCAGGGTGGGCAATGGATACTAACAGCTCCGCTCTTTCGTAAGTGTTTCTGCCCTTCAGATTGACTGCTCCGTATTCCGTCACGATGTAATGGACTGCACTGCGGGGCGTAGATACGATGCTTCCCTTAGGCAGAACCGGCAAAATCAGAGACTCTTTTCTGCCGTCTTTCAGAGTTCTAGTCGACGGCGTGCAGAGAAAGCTCTTTCCACCCTTGGATTTAAAGGCTCCCATGACAAAGTCCAGCTGGCCGCCGGTGCCGCCGATATGCTGCAGCCCCGATGATTCGGAATTAACCTGCCCAAAGAGATCCACCTGCAGACAACTGTTGACAGAGATCATCTTCTCATTCTGGCTGATCACATCCACATCGTTGACGTAATCAACCGGCGCAACCTGCATCATCTGATTGTCGTCGATCCAGTCGTAAAGTTCCTTTGATCCCATGGCGAAGGTATAAGTCATTTTGCCCTGATTAATACACTTGTTGTTGGTCAGCTTACCTGCCTCAAACAGATGTAGGTACGCATCCACAAACATCTCTGTATGGCAGCTCAGGTCGTCGATATCGGATTCTGCGATGAGCTTTCCCACATAGTTTGGGAAGCCGCCAGTTCCCAGCTGCAGTGTGCTGCCGCTTTCGATGCGCGTTACGATGTGCTCCGCCATCTTTTTTTCCGCATCGCTGGCTTCTTTCGCGCTGATCGTAGGAAGGGGGCTGTTACTGCCTTCAACAATATAGTCAACCTGGTTGATGTTCAAATAATTTTCCCGGCCGTGATTCATCGGCATGTTTTGGTTGACCTCCACGATGATTTTTCTGCAGTTGCGAAGAACGCCCCAATACTCCGCCACCTGGGGTCCCAGGTTAAAATTTCCCGACGCATCCATTGGCGCGACCTGCAGCATGGCTACGTCAAAGGTTTCCCTGCATTCCTCATAGAATTTAGGATTTTCTCTGAATTGTACCGGCAGGAACCAGCAGTTTCCCGCCTTGTTCTGCTTCCTCTCTGTACCCGTTAAATGGGTGCTGCAATAGTGAAAGTGTTTCGCTCCCGGGTCCGCTTTCAGAATTTCCGGCGGCTCTTTGTAGCTCCACATCGTGGTGCAGACCGTAACACTGGTCAATTCTTCTGCTCTCTTCGCTAAGGCTCTTTCTAAATCAACTACCACTCCGCAGAAAAGGCCCAGGTGAATTTGATCACCCGATTTTACCACTTTTACCGCTTCATCTGCCGACACCAGTTTTGCTTCGTAGTCGTCCTGTATCTTCTCTGCAGGAGTCAGTCTCTTCATAATTGCACTCATTTTTCTTTTCCTTTCCATTTATCTTCGCGATCAGACCATCTCCACGATGATGGCAGTTCCCATTCCGCCGCCTGCGCAGAGGGTGGCCAGTCCATATCTTTGCTTTCTCTTCGCCAGTTCATGAATCAGCGTTACCACCAGCCGCGCGCCCGTAGCTCCAACTGGATGTCCCAAAGAAATACCGCTGCCGTTGACGTTGAGCTTCTCTTCTGGAATCCCCAGGGTTTTCTGACAGGCGATGCACTGTGCAGCAAAAGCTTCGTTTATCTCAAAGAGGTCGATGTCATCAATGGTAAGCCCCGCTTTTGCAAGGGCCTTCTGCGATGCGCTGATCGGCCCGATGCCCATCAGCTCCGGTTCTACCCCTGTAGTCGCAACAGACTGAATTCTCGCCATAATCGGCGCACCTGCTTCCTTTGCCTTTTCTTCTTCCATCAAAAGGATACCTGCCGCTGCATCATTCATTCCCGAGGCGTTACCGGCAGTCACCCTGCCGCCCTCTTTAAAGGCTGCTTTCAAATGGGACAGCGACTCCAAAGTGACATCTCTGCGAGGATATTCATCTGTATCATACACTTGATCCCCTTTCCTTCCCTTTACGGTTATGGGCACAATCTCCTCTTGAAATCTGCCGCCGTCAACGGCACGCACAGCCTTCTGCTGCGACTGGAAAGCAAAAGCGTCCATCTCTTCTCTCGTTACATGATATTCGTCGGCCACGTTCTCCGCCGTCATTCCCATGGCAGGGCCTGCGCCTAAATTTGTCAAAGAGTCCCACATAGAATCTCTCAGCTCCATATGTCCATACTTTTGCCCATATCTGGCATTGAAAACCATATGGGGAGCTGTGCTCATACTGTCAGCGCCTCCAGCCATGATGCAGTCTGCCTCGCCAGCTTTAATCTGGTAAAAGCCCAGCTGAACAGCGGACATAGAAGAAGTGCAGTTCCTATGTATGGTGATTCCCGGCACGCTGCTGGGAAGCCCCGCTTTTAAAGCGGCAACTCTGGCCAGATTATTTTCTTTGTAGGTTCGCTGATAATTACATCCCCATATGACATCGTCTATGGTCTCAGGATGAATCCCGGCTCTTTTGATTAGCTGCTGCATAACCGGAATCGATAAATCCAGGGAGGTAATGTCTTTAAACTGTCCTCCCATGGTGCCGATTGGCGTCCGGCACCCTGCTGTAATGACTACATTTCTCATGATGGTAATCTCCTTATTTCATTTGTTGTAACATATGTCTTAAGCAACAAGCATGCCAAACTCCTGCAAAGAAAAGACGGAAGGAAATCGTTGAAAAACAACGTTTTCCTTCCGTCTTTTGGATAAGCTGCCTGGACAGAACCACAGATTTTATGCAAGAATGCATACTTTCAGGGGAAATTATGCATTCTTGCAGGCATGCTTCAGCGGCACAAATTCTTCTGTATCTGTCATATGCCGTACTTATTCAGCTTTCTCGATATTGTCGATTGATTCACCTCCAGGGCTTCTGCCATCCTCTCTGTGGTTTTCCATTTTTCTCTGGCTTTGATCAGAAAGTCTTTTTCGAAAGTTTCCACTGCTTCTTTCAAAGTCTGTTCTCCATACCAGACTGCTTTTTGCTTTTTCCGCCACGGCAGAGTATCCCCATATAAGTAATCGTCGTCGCTGACAACGACCAGGTTTTCAATTACATTTTTCAGCTCACGTATATTTCCCGGCCATTCATAACGTTCCAGTTCTTTAATCAGGCTGTAGGTCAGCTTTTTCTTCTGACCGTAAAGGGTGTTGAACTGGTTTACGAATTTCGTTGCCAGCGGGACGACTTCGTCAATTCGTTCTCTGAGAGGAGGCACCTTCAGAGAAACGACATTGAGTCTGTAATAGAGGTCGTCACGGAAACGGCCTTCGCGGACTTCCCTTTCCAGATCCCGATTGGTAGCCGCTATAATCCTCACGTCGATGGGAATTTCTTCCCGCTGACCGATTCTCATGATTTTTCTCGATTCTAATACGCGCAAAAGCTTTACTTGCAGAGAAAGTTCCATCTCTCCGATTTCATCTAGAAAAATGACGCCGCGGTCTGCCTCTTCAAAGAGGCCTTTCTTTCCCCCTCTGATGGCGCCGGTAAAGGCACCCTCTACATAGCCGAAGAGCTCGGATTCCAGCAGATTGGCTGGAATCGCACCGCAGTTTATGACTACCATCGGTTTATCACAGCGGCTCTTGTCTTCTTTGTGTATGTACCTGGCGACCAGTTCTTTACCGGTACCGGACTCTCCCGTGATCAGAACCGTGGTGTTATAGGTACTGACTCGCTTTGCTACTTCATAGATATCCCGCATGCGATTGTTGATCACTACGGTATCATTGTCGATATCGATCAGTTCTCTATGAATGCCCATGCTCTTGAGATAGAGTTTTTCCATGGCCTGGGCTTCGCCAAGCTTCAGCTTGAGATGATTGATTTCCGAGATATCCCGCGTGTTCACAACCACTCTTTTCACTTCGTTCTTCTCATCGAAAATCGGCGTTCCTGTGACGCTGATGTGATTGCCGTTCTGGGTATCGTGCTCCATAGACATGGCGCAGCCGTTTTCTATGACGTCTAAGGCAATTGAACGCTTCATCCAAACCGGATTGATCAGTTCTCTCATATTGTGTCCTACGATTTCATCACGTCTGATTCCGGTATTGCGCGTATAGGATGAATTCGCCATCAGGCAGTTGCCATTGCCGTCAGTGACCATGATTCCATCGAAGGACGCTTCTAGTATCTCCTCCAGTTCACCTAACAAACATGCAGTGTCTTTGGTTCTCCCCATTTCCATTCTCCCCTTCCCGTAATCACACAGTGAAATGACTATCCTATCAAGTTCGGCAGCCACGTTGCAATAGCAGGACAATAGGTGGTAACCATCAGAACGCCGAAGGAGGCGATATAAAACGGTATCATGCTGGGCAGTACCTCATTCATGTTCATCTTTCCAACGCGGCAGCCTACAAACAAGTTTGCGGCAAATGGCGGCGTAATCATGCCGATTTCCAGATTCAAGAGCATGATGCCTGCAAAGTGAATCGGGTCAACCCCAAAGGAGGTAGCCACCGGAATCAGAATCGGACCGAGAAGCAGAATGCTGCTGTTGGTCTCCATAAACATGCCGACGATAATCAGTAAAACATTGAGAATCAACAGGAAGATGATTTTGCTGTCTGTAATCGAAAGCATGGCCTGTGTCAGCATAGCCGGAATTCTCGTATAGGTAATCATCGTTCCTGCGACAGTGGCAAACACGTTGAGCATAGCAATAGTCGACGAGCTGACTGCGCCATCGCTGAGCAGAGGAATCAGCTTCTTTTCCGGTCTGTAAACTTCTTTTTTCCTCACTTTCGTGACGAGGGGTTTTATCACCCAACCCACGATGAGACCATAAGCTACTGCTACAGCCCCGGCTTCTGTCGGCGTAAAGATACCGCCATAAATTCCATAGAAGATGATGACCGGCATCAGCAGCGCTGATAACGAATTCATAGTTTCTCTTCCAATATTGAAGATGTACTGATTGAATTGAAACGGTTCCTGGATCTTGGCAGTGGTTCTGCCGTATTTCATATAGTTGATGAAAATATAGCAGGCGCCGATGGCGATACCTGGCGTAACGGTGCAGAGCCAAACCTTCATCAGGTTTTCACCAGCCATCATGGAATAGAGGATTCCCGGAATGCTTGGCGGAATCAGGATGCCTAAAAAGCCGCAGGCGCTGATCAGCGCCGTCGCATATTTTTTCGCATATCCCGCTTTTTCCAGTTCAGGCAGCATCATGCCTCCGATGCCGGTAATGGTAGCAAGCGATGATCCCGTAATAGCTCCGAAGAGCATACAGGTTACGATGGTGACCGCGCCGGCGGCCCCTCTGATTCTGCCGAAGATGGCGTTGGCAAACCGCATGATGGCAGAGGATATACCCGAGGCAGACATCAGATCTCCAGCAAAGATAAATGCTGGAATTGCCAGAAAGGTAAAAATGTTGATGGACCGGAACATGGACTGTGCAATGGCCACCGTCGAGCCGCCGGCTAATATCAACGTCAAAATAGCTCCGATTCCCATCGCAAAGGGGATCGGCACCCTGATTAAGGCCAACAACAAGAAAATCAATAAGAAAATACCCAAATACATCATAGTCCTGCACCTTCCTTTCCAAGTCTTTTGATTTCGATAACTTTTTCAATGCCGTTCAAAAAACTGTGAATACCCATCATGATACAGGAGATCGACACAGGAAGGCACATGACCCACATGGGCCATTCGTTGGATGTGGTGATCTGTTTCTTCACTTCAATGTCAATATTGTAAGTGACCATCCACACCGTGAGGATTGTCCAAAAGACAAGTCCGACAATGCAGGCGAAGATGTCTATGACGTCTTGGACCTTGGCCGCAGTGATTTCATTTTTAATCGCCGCTCTGATGACATTTGGCAAGATGTCGATACAGATATGGGAATTTTCTCGCACAGCAACGGCTGCTCCCAGAAAACTGACGCCGATATACGTATATCTTACCAATTCTTCGGCCCACGCTAAGGGCCAGTCAAAACAATATCTGCAAATTACCTGTATGACAAGCAGCGCCAACATGATTGAAAAAACAATCCATGTCAGAGTTTTTTCGACAGCGCAGATTCTGTCATTGACCTTTGTAACAATACTTTTATTTTCCATGTTAATAATTCCTTTCTATGCGCTTTTGTTACAGTGAAAAGCAATTTCTGTGCCAGGTATGAGAAAACGCTGTAAATACACAAAATCGAACATTTTTATCTATGCGTTGTCACGTGACGATGCAGCTTGCTATGCATTTTCGCATTGCCGCTTACCTTCTCTTGAAAAAAAGAGGTGCAGGTTATCCTGCACCCATAAGTGATATTCTCTTATCATCCACTGTTATTTTAGGCCAGCGTCTTTCAGAATCTTCTCCACTGCATCCTGGTCAAAGTTTGCAGTGATTTCTTTGTCCTGCCATACTTTATAAGCAGCATCTCTCATGTCTTTGTCCAATTGGTCAGATACCTCGATTACTTCGCAGCCTTCTTTTTCCATCTTCTTGGTCATATCCTCAACATCTTTTCTGATCAGAGTGATGATATTGTCGCACATATCCGTCGAGCACTTTTGCAGGATTTCCTGCTGTTCCTCTGTCAAAGAATCCCATTTGTCAGCATTGAACACTAATACTGCCGCTGCAAAGGAGTGATTTGATTTTACCCAGTACTTGTTGAACTGATGTAATCCGTTGGTGTAGCTCAGTACAGGACCATTGTCCTGTCCGTCTACAGTACCCTGTTGGAGAGCAGACGGCAGTTCGGTAAAGGCCATGGAAGTAGGTGTTGCGCCCAGGTTTTCAAAGAAAGACAAGAACATCTTTGATTCTGGCGTTCTGATCTTCATACCTTTCATGTCAGCTCCGCTCTTGATTTCCCGTTTAGAATTTGATATCCATCTGAAATCACAGTCTGTCAGACCCAACAGCTTAAATCCCTCTCCTTCCATATCCTTTTTGATGGTTTCTCCCACCCATCCGTCGTAGATGAGGTCGTCAACCTGTTCATAGCTGTTGATAAAGTAAGGAAGGTTTACAAACCCCATCTTGCTTACCACTGCGTCTGCTCCCACAGTGGAGCCCAGGTACATGTCCAGGGAGCCGTTCTGCACAGCTTCGGCGTGATCTTTGTCAGAGCCGTTAACGCCGCCAAATTCAATTGAAATTTCAATGCTTCCATTGGATTCCTCCTCTACAGCCTTTGCAAATTTTTCCGCAGCCTTATACCAGGCGTGGGTTGTACCCTGTGTAGATCCGAAGTGAATGACCAGCTTTTCACCATCTCCGCCGCCGGAGGTAGATTTTCCGCATCCTGTAAAGGCCAGCGGCATAGCGCCGATCAAAACTACAGATAGTAATACGGTTAAGATTTTTTTCATTTTTCTTGTTCCTTTCTCTCAAATTTTACAATAACATTCCACCGATAACTTACGTCGTTGTACAAAGCAATTATCATGCCAATGAATTCCAATTTCATTGCCCCGTTACTAAGTGTTGGAATCAAATTGTTTTGTCTCAATAGGTGCCCCTGTTGCATTGCATCACCGGGGCGTAAATGCTATGCAGTTTTGCATCACCATTTGCAAAGTTTCATAAAACTGCATACAGTATAAATTACGATTTGACGATTCCTGACAAAATAATTCTTTTGTCAGGATTGACTTTCAGTTTATAAGTCTGCCGCTCATAAACCTGAGACGGGTCGTCATCCTTTGTCAATACGAAATCCACCTCTGCAATACCCTCTTTTAACCCTTCGAATACAAATACAAAGAGTCCGTTTGCATAGTAGCTCTGCCGTTCTCTGATCACCTTCTCATCGCTCAAGGTATAAGACCACTGATATCCTTCGTTTTTATCAGCGGAAAGCTCCACCTGGTACGATCCGTCTGTATTCCAGAACAGGATACATAACCCTGTCATGATGACCAAGGCCACAACAGTGATGGCAAATTTCGTGTTCATCACTTTTCTAACTTCCTTTTTTACTTCCATATTTTTTAATAACTCCTCTCGATTTTTCACTTATGGATAGACCGCGCAAAACATATGCCAACTGTCTTTATGTGGCATATTTCTTGCATTTTATATCACGAAAACTCATGAACGAAAAGAAAAGGAGCGCATTATGAAAGCAATGAAATTGTACCCTGCAGATACAGCAGCTTTAGCCACTGAGGATTTAAAGAAGGGGGATACGGTAGTCGTCGATGGTGAAGAAATCACCCTCTTAGACGACATCCCCAGCGCCCACAAAATCGCTTTGAAAGACTTTGATTCGGGCGAGCCAATTAAAAAATACGACAACACCATCGGTTATGCATCAAAGCCTATTAAAAAAGGGGAATGGATTCACTCTCACAACGAAAGAACAGGCCTGGGCAAATCTAAGAACTACACCTACCACTTTCATGACGAAGCAATTTTTCCTGGGAAAAGTGATCACACCTTTATGGGTTATGACAGGGCCGACGGTTCTGCCGGCATTAGGAACTATATGGCTTTGATTTCTACCGTCTTCTGCGCCAACGGCCCCTTGCAGAAATTGGCCAAGATGGCGGATCAAAAATATCCGGTCAATGAAAGCTTTGACGGAATATTTCCTCTGACCCAAGAATTCGGATGTTCCCAGGCGGGGAAGGATCTTGAAACCACCTGCCGCATTCTCGCGGGCATGATAAAAAACGCCAATTTCGGCGGCGTTCTCATCGTCAGTCTGGGCTGCGAGATGGCCATTCCGTCCGTTCTGAAAAAGTATCTCGGTGATTATGATGAAAGCAGGATCAAAGTGCTTTCTCTGCAAAACTGCGATGATGAATTTGAGGCGGGAATGGCTCTCATCGATGAGATCATGACAGCGGTCAAGGGGGACCGCAGAACTCCCATTGCCATGAATAGACTGCACATCGCAATGAACTGCGGCGGTTCAGACGGTTATTCCGGCATCACGGCCAACACGCTTCTTGGAACGCTGTGTGATACTTTGGTGAAAGAAGGTGCCTGTATGAATATGACGGAAGTTCCTGAAATGATGGGAGCTGAACACATTTTGATGAATCGCGCCGCCGATGAATCCATCTTTCAAGACATTGTTTCCATGATTCACGCCTATGAAGACTATTGTGACTTCTATGGGGAAAAGCCAGCAGAAAATCCTACTCAAGGGAACAAGGCCGGCGGTCTCACAACTCTGGAAGAAAAATCTCTGGGCTGTATTCAAAAGGGTGGTCACTGTGCAGTGATGGAAGTACTGAAATATGGAGAGCGGGCCTCTAAAAACGGCTTCATCCTCATCAGTGGTCCGGGAAACGATTTGGCAGGTGTTACCGGCCAGATTGCAGCAGGAGCCGTGCTGACCATCTTCACTACGGGAAGAGGTACGCCTTGCGGATTTGCCGGGCCGACCTTCCGGTTATCTTCAAACACCGCCTTAGCCAAGAAAAAAGCTGGCTGGATCGATTACGATGCGGGCAGATTGCTCGGGGCTGATTCAGCAGAGGTGTCCCAGCTGAACAAAGAACTCTGCGACGCTGTCATGGCAACAGTAAACGGCGATTACAGGACCCGAAATGAGGTCAACGGATATTATCAGATGGGTATTATGAAAGACGGCGTAACGCTGTAAAAATGATAAAAAGTTAGCAATACTCATTAAAATGCCCTGAACATACCATAGGCGGCCTCCTAGTCTTCTTTCTTTTATGGCTGGCAAAATCCATATATTCTCTCTCAGCAAAACAAACTAGTCCGAATTCGGACTAGTTTGTTTTGCTCCAACACATATATTACAAATTTTATTGTAGCTGAAGCTGCAGGAAATCGGCAACTGCGACAGCCTCTTTTGATCCTACTTATGGATGATTCTATTTAAGGATTCCGGCTAATTTCTTGGCCAGTTTCTTCTTCCCTTGTATGTTGCCCTGCCTTGCAATCATGATGCGCTGTGCCTGGGGTGAACCCGCGCCGTGCATGGATTCCGTCCGGTAACCCACTGCCGCAGATCCCAGACAGATGTTTTCCAAAAAGCGCAGCACTCTCATGCGGTCTTCTGTGGAACAGGTTCCGTTGCCTGCAAAAAACTTGTGGCAGATTTCGCCGATGGTTTCTCCTTCTCTTCCCACAGGTGTATCTGACTGAAAGTCTTTTTCCGAAGGCATGGTCACCATGAGGCCTCCTGCGATATCTTCCGCCAGTCTGACAATTTCATAAGGGAATCTGGTCACATTCTGCTTGCAGACATTGGCCAGCAGCAGGTCGATGATATAACTGCCCGATGCTGTCTGACAGCCTTCGCAGGAGCACGCGATGCCGCAGCTATAAAGTGTCTCGTTGAGGTGGGTCATTTCAATCAGCTTGTCTTTCACCGCAGAAGCTTTTTCCACGCCATTATACTCCGCTGCCAGAGCTGCCGCACCGATGACCACGTCACCTACTCCTACTTTACATCCGCCGTAGGACTGTCTGTGGAAACCGGCAAATCGCTCTACCAGCATGCCTGCAAAGTCGTATTCTCCCGCCATGAACACGTATTCATTGGGCACAAAGACGTCATCAAAGACCACCAAGGCCTCCTGCCCGCCAAAGTTCTTGTTCCCAAGGTCCATATCCGCATTTTCTTCCAGCTTCCTCGTATCACAGGACTGTCTGCCGTAGATCATGTACACGCCTTCTGCGTCACTGGGACATGCAAAAGATACAGCGTAATCCTTGTCGTCAGGACCCATGGCGATGGTCGGCATGACGATGTGCCAGTGGGAGTTGACGGATCCGGTCTGGTGACACTTGGCGCCCCTGACGACGATTCCGTCTTCTCTCACTTCTTTGATTCTGACAAAGAGATCAGCGTCGGTCTGCTCATGAGGCGCTTTTCCCCTGTCTCCTTTGGGATCCGTCATCGCCCCGTCCACGATCAAATCCTGATCCTGAACATAGATCAGAAACTTCTTGAAGTTCTCGTGGTAATGGGTGCCGTATTTTTCATCAATTTCATAAGTCGTAGAATAGACCGCGTTAAAGGCATCCATCCCCACACACCTCTGAAAGCAGGATCCGGTCTTCTGACCGAGAAGCCTCTGCATCTTGACCTTTTTCTTCAGATCCTCCGTATTCTGGTGGATATGCGCAAAGCGGTTGATTTTTCTTCCTGTCAGGTGTGATGTCGCCGTCATCAGGTCTGTATACTCCGAATCGCGGGCCAGGACATAGGTCATGGCCACGCAGTTGATAGAAGGACGAATCATGGGATGGTCAACCCAATTGTCAATCTTCTCTCCAAACATGTAAACTCTCGTATTCAATTTTCGTAAGCTCTCTATGTACTGAGCCCCTGTCATCATGGTCATCATCTTCCTCCCCTTATCTGAAATAAATCTGTCCGGCAGCTTTTCTATATTCATAAAAGTCTTTTTCAATCTGTTCTCTGAAGTCCGGATGCGCGATTTCTATCAATGCTTTGCTTCTCTGTGTAATAGACTTTCCGAACAAGTCGGCGATACCGTATTCGGTAACTACATAATGGACGTCCTGTCTCGTGGTAGTCACTGGCGTTCCCGGCTTTAAAACGCCTACGATTCTCGACAGAGCGCCGCCCTTTGCCGTCGACGGCAAGGCGATAATCGGCCTGCCGTGTCTGGACTGTTCCGCACCTCTGAGAAAGTCCAGCTGACCGCCTACACCAGAGAACATCTTGCTGCCGATGGAATCGGCTACTACTTGCCCCTGCAGATCTACCTCCAAGGCAGAGTTAATCGCCACTACCTTGTCGTTGCGGGCGATGACACCCACATCGTTGGTGTAATCCACCGGCATCAGCTTGATCATCAGATTGTGATCCACGTACTTGTAAAGGTCCTTTGTTCCCTGCACAAAAGTCGCCACAATCTTCCCTGTGTCGATGTTCTTCTTGGCGCCGTTGACGACGCCTTTTTCAATCAGCGGAATCAGATTGTCGGAAAACACCTCTGTATGAATACCGATGTCTTTTTTATCCTCCAAGAACTTGAGAATGGCGTTAGGTACAGTCCCCTGTCCCATCTGCAGACAGGCGCCGTCGTCAATCAAAGTGGAAATATAGTAACCTATTTTCTCTGCCACCGGATCTTCACTGGAAATCAGGGGCAGTTCGTAGATATCTTCGTCATGTTCCACAAAATAGTCGATATCAGAAACCGGGATTCTCGTATCGCCGCATACATGGGGCATGTTTCTGTTGACCTGGGCGATGGTGATTCTTGCCCGGTTTACAATGACTCTGGTCTGGTCGCAAGAGGTACCCATCCAGACATAACCTTCTTCATCAGGAGGAGTAACCTGTAGTAAGCCTACGTCCACGGGCAGGTACCCTTCCCTCATTGCGACCGGCTGCGCATAGAAATGAATGGGGATGATTTCCCCTCTTCCCTCCTGGCAGCACTTTCTATTCTTTTTTCCAAGGAAAAATGAGTGAATGACAAAATGTCCCTGGCAGTCCTCTGCAGCATAAGGTGCGTCGCCGATATTCAGTCCCTGCAAAATCCCTACATTCTCAAACTGATCCTTCATCTCGACCAATTTGTTGAACAGATATCTAGGTTCTGCTGCCGCATGAGAAGGCACTACCATCTCTCCATTTCTAATCTGGCTCAGGGCGGCTGCTGCCGAAACACATCTGCTCTTATATATTTCTTTCCAATCCATGCTTTATCCTTTCTTTATCCCATCATCTCATCGCCAGTGTCACATCGCCTTCGCAGGCCAAAACGCCGCCGTTATAAACCTCCGCACTGCAAGTGACAATGGCCTTATCTGTATTCTCATAGGAGATTCGAGAGTGAATTTCCAAAGTGTCTCCCGGCTTGATCTTCCAACGAAACTTCACTCTGTCGATACCGATAAAAAGCGGCGTCTTCCCTGCATATCTCTCGCAGGACAAAATCAAGATGTCAGAAGTCTGCGCCATGATCTCTACGGTATAAACGCCGGGAAGTACCGGCTCTTCGGGGAAATGCCCCCGAAAGATGTCCCTGTCCGGGTCTACATAAAATCTGCTCGTGATACTGTCTTCCGGCATCATGTCCACCACTTCGTCCACGAGAAGCATGGGATCTCTGTGAGGGATGATCGCTTTAATCTTCTCCAGATTCATTCTTAAATGGCTCATACCTTTTTCTCCTTATTGTAATGCTCATATGCAAAGACCGCTGCACCGACTGCCCCTGCTGCCTGGCAATGGGGCGCTACTTCTATGAGGCACTCTAATTCTTTCGACAGAGCGTCCACCATGTTGCTGTTCAGCGCAACCCCGCCTGTCATCACCACCTTTGGTTCATATCCGACTCGGCAGCACATGCCCATGACCCTCTTGGCGATGGCCACATGGGCGCCTCTGGCAACGTCTTCGATTGTTTCCCCAGCGGCTAACCGGGATATGACTTCACTTTCGGCAAAGACCGTACAGACGTTACTGATAGAGATCTCTGCCGTAGACTGATCCGCCAAGTCTGACAGATCGGACAGCGAGCAGCCCAATACCCTGGCCATGACTTCGAGAAACCGCCCGGTTCCTGCGGCACATTTTTCATTCATGACGAAGTTCGCAACCTGTCCGTCCCCATTCAGTTTGATGACTTTCGCATCCTGCCCGCCGATATCGACAATGGTTTTGGCATCTCTGGTCAAAAAGTCAACGCCCTTGGCATGGCAGGTGATTTCCGTAATCTGCTTATCTGCCTCCCTATAGTTGACTCTTCCATACCCCGTGACCACAGTGCACTTGATGTCATCTGCTTGGATTCCCGCCTGCAGAAAGGCATCCTTTATCGCATCCTCATAAGCGCCAGTCCCAGTTCCCAGATTGATCACGGATACCGCTGCCAATTTCTTTTGCTCGTCGATAAGGGCAGCCTTTGAGGAGGATGAGCCTATATCAATTCCTAAAAACATTCTCGTCACCTCACTTACAGCAGCATTTCTGTAAAGCTCTGCACTCTTGTCCTGATCTGCTCAAAGGATGTGAGCTGCTGATCAATTTCCAGATAGAGCATCGGTACAGAAGCAGCTTCGACTTCTTCTTTATAGATCGGATAGTCATATTCTTCCGGGTCGCAGAATTTCATCATCAAAACGACGATGCCGTCTGCCCCGCATTCTTCCGCCATATCGATGAGCATCTGGCCCTTCTTTTTTTCGGGATCGTAGAGGAAGGTGTCCCCCTCCTGGTCGGCGACTCGATAAGCCATCTTCTGAAAGACATCGGTCACGTCTTTTCTTGCCTGCGTTCTCCAGAGTCTCGAACCCAGGGATAAATCGTCCGCCGCAATCGTGATCTGATTCTCGTCAAAGATATCCAGCATCTCTATGGGTTCAGATAACAACCCCATCACTACGACCCTCGTTCCCTGGTATTCGGATGACGGCTCGCCTTCCAGCCCCTGGATAATTTCCTCAATCATCTCCATATAGATAGCTTTGTCCATGAATTGTCCGGCTTTGATCAGCAGATGGCGTTTCCTGGCTGTGATGATCTCTGGATGTTCCGCGCTGGTTTCGCTGAATCGCCTCATGGTCCTCCGATATTTTTCATAAATGGCGAATGCCTCTTCGATCTGGCTCTCTGTGATGATTTTGCCGAGAATCAGTTCCAATTGGTGCCTGACTCTCTTTATTTCGCTGACCATATATTCCATGCCGGTTTGCAGGGTTCTGTGCTGCGGATAAGCCATGGCGATGGTCGGCACCTTTGGCATAGCCAGTTTCATGTTCTCGACGATGCACTTCATGGTGTCGCAGAAAGTGGGGATGATGACAGCTTTCAGCATGTCGTAGGTTCCCCTCATGGCGAATTCTACATTGGCTCTCATGATGGAACAGCAAAAGCTCTGCAGATACTTGTCAGCAAGCTGGATTTCTGTCCTGCCGCCCCACATGCCGATAGGTACGCAGCCTGCAGCGTAGACAATTTCTTCCGGCGTATGAATGGGGAAACATCCTACCAGTTCTTTCCCAGTCTCTTTTTTGGTGCTCACAATGGTTTTGCCTGGATGCAGCGCCGCAGCACACAGTTTCTCAATCGTATTCAAATAACTCATTCGATGTCCCCCTTTCTCTTTGCTTCTCTGTTCTCTTCCATCATCTCCAGCAGGCCTTGAATCCTGGTTTCATACTGCGCTTCGGAGAAGACTCTCGGATCGGTCTGGTCTCCGTCAAAGATGACTGATGGGCATCCCGTTCTCTCCGTAATCCTTCTCTGCACCTCATAGGTTCTGAAGTCCATCAGCTTGCAGCTTCTATTGGAATGAAAGACAACGCCGTCCACGCTGAATTCTCTGATCAGATCTTCCATCTGATTTGCACCGTAATCCAGGTTCCGGTTGGCGTAATTCCCCGTATAACTGCGGGCCATGCCGTCCAAATCGTTGGTTTCGTACACCTTGTACCAACTGCCCGGATAGGTGGAAGTGACCATGTTGATGCCATATTTCTTGAGCAGTTTGAAGGTGGTAGATAGGTGGGGCCAGCAGGCAATGCCGTCCCAGATAATTCGGTACTGCTCTTCTGCGCTGTTCCACGGCCCCCTGCCTTCTTCCGCCTTCTGTTTCAGTTCTTCGTACCACAGTTTGAAGAGTTTCTGTCCGTCCTCTGAACTTCTCATGCAGACGATCATCGCCATGTAGTTGAACATGTCAAAACCGTTCAGCGGAGATGGTTTTGTCTTGCCCCAATCCGTCGCTTTTTTCCACCATTCACAGGTGGCGTTGTTCATTGCCATCTTTTCTCCCAGCTTATCGTAGTCCATCTTCTTTCCCGTAAAGTCTTCCAGCTGGCTGATGGCATGTTCAATCTGCCCGCGGATGTAGTTTGTCGCGTTGTCTGGCACATCGTAGGTATGGTTGAACGGCATATCGAACAGAATCAGCGGAATGTCCAGCTTCTTCGCCAGGTTCTCATACCATTTGAGCACGGTATTACAGATATTCGTGGAGCTGAAAATCAGATCCGGCAGGGGAATGTCCTGCGCCTCTGCATGCTGCAGATCCACATAACCCATATTGACTCTGGCATAGGAGCAGATATCTGCACTGTAGCCGATGCCCTCCGCGTGTTCGATGAACTTCATTGCCTCTTTTCTGGCGCCGATGGCTGCGGCATGGTTTTCCGGATATACCGTAGCCAGGTCCATGGCGTCCAGCAGCTCGTTAGGACAGATGGACGTCGCCCAGACCACCGGCTTTCCTTCCGCCTTTGCTGCAAGGGCACCGTCGTAATGCTTGGCGGTCAGCTGGTTCAGCAATTCTTTTGATGTGATCTTTTCTTCTGACACTTTTCTTTCCTCCTAATGGAGTTGCCCCAGTTTGCGAATGCAAACTGTTGGGAACTCCTTATGCTGTAGCGTCCCGCAAACAAAGTGAGCGGTCTGACGCTAGTCGTATAATGGAGTTGCCCCAGTTTGCGAATGCAAATTGCTGGGAACTCCTTATGCTGTAGCGTCCCGCAAACAAAGTGAGCGGTCTGACGCTAGTCGTATAATGGAGTTGCCCCAGTTTGCGAATGCAAATTGCTGGGAACTCCTTATGCTGTAGCGTCCCGCAAACAAAGTGAGCGGTCTGACGCTAGTCGTATAATGGAGTTGCCCCAGTTTGCGAATGCAAACTGTTGGGAACTCCTTATGCTGTAGCGTCCCGCAAACAAAGTGAGCGGTCTGACGCTAGTCGTATAATGGAGTTGCCCCAGTTTGCAAGTGCAAATTGCTGGGAACTCCTTATGCTTTAAATGCCCAAATCTCTGATTTGGCTGCATTTTGTCGTGCTTTTCTATCGGTTCTCAAAGCGTGGCTTGCGCTTTTCGATAAAGGCCTTCATGCCTTCCTTCTGATCATAGGTTGTAAATAATTTCGCCCACTGCTCTGCTTCGATTTCGATGGCTCTGTTCTGATCCGGTTCCTCTAATCCTCTGCGGATGACCTCTTTGACCATACGGATGGCCGCAGGCCCGCGTTTTGCGATTCGCTTTGCCATTTTTTCGGCTTCGGCGTATACGTCTGTGTCTGCCGTGACCCGATTGACCAACCCCATCTGCAGTGCCCGCTGGGCACTGACAGCATCTCCTGTGAAGATCAGTTCCTTCGCGAAGGCTTCGCCGACAGCCCTGGGAACCCGAATCGTCCCGCCTGCCCCTGGAAAGATGCCCAAGGTGACTTCAGGAAAGCCCATCTTGGCGCTCTCTCCTGCAATCCTGATGTCACAGGTCATGGCCAATTCCATACCGCCGCCCAGGGCGTAGCCTTCAATAGCTGCAATGGTCGGCAGGGGTAAGTCTGCAATTCTGTTGTAGACGGGAGAAAAGGCGAAAGCTTTTGCCCCCTCCTCATCACATTCCGCCATGGCTTTGATGTCGGCTCCCGCCGCAAAGTTCTTTTCGCTGTAGAAAATCAGACATCTCGCGGAATCGTCCTTTTCCACCTGGTCGAGGAGCTGATCCATCTCATCGACGATTTCTCGGTTCAGAGCGTTGAGCGCCTCCGGCCTCACGACACTGATACATGCAATGCCCTCTTCTATCTTAAGTGTAACCTGACTCATCTCATCTCTCCTCGTAATCGTAGAATCCGGCGCCGGTCTTCTTGCCTAACCTTCCCGAATCTACCAGTCTGATAATCTGCGGGCTCGGTCTGAATCGTTCCCCATACGCTTCGAACAGGATCTGATCTACATTGAGGTTCAGATCGTGACTGGTGATATCCAGCAGTGCAAAGATCCCCATCGGGTGGCCCAGGCCGTATTTGCAGATTTTGTCCACATCCTCTGCACTGCACACCCCTTCTTCTACCAGGCGGCACGCTTCTAAGTACATGGCGTGGAAGATTCTGTTCAGTCCAAATCCCACCACATCCTTTACCCTGACCGGCTCTTTTTGGATTTCCTTCAAGACGTCCGTCACTGCCTCAGCCGTCTCCTCACTGGTCAGCAGCGCCGGAATAACCTCTACCAATTTCATGACGCTGGCGGGGGAATTGAAATGGGTGCCGATGAACTTGCCTTTTCGCTCTGCTCTCACGGTAGAAGCCAGCTTCGTGATGGAAATAGAAGAGGTGTTGCTGGCGATGATGGCGGATTCCTTGCAGATGGCATCCAGCTTTTCGAAGACGCTCTTTTTTATGTCAAAGACTTCCAGCACTGCCTCGATGATCAAGTCGCAGTCCGCCATGTCCTCCAGGTTCCCAGTAGCTGTCACCCTGTTCAGTGTCGCAGTCTTGTCTTCCTTTGTGATCCTGCCTTTTTTGATGTTCTTGTCCAAAATTGCCGCTTGTTTTTCTTTTCCTCTGTCTGCTATTTCCTGACTGATATCGTTTAAAACTGTTTCATAGCCTTCTCTCGCAAAGCAAAGGGCGATTTCTGCCCCCATCATGCCTGCGCCTACGACACCTACTTTTTTAATCATTTTGTCCACCTACCTTCTTAAATTCTCAATCAATGTGGATACCCCTAAGCCCCCGCCGATGCAGGAGGAAAAGATGCCATATCGGCCCCCGCTTCTGATCAGCTCTTTCATGGCAGCCAGACAGATACGCCCGCCGCTGGCTCCGTTTGGATGGCCGAAGGCGATGGCGCCGCCATTTGGATTCCACTTCTCCATGTCGATCTTTTCACCAGTGATTTCTTCCATCTCTTTGATGACGGAAAGATTCTGGGCAGCAAAGGCTTCGTTGCACTCGAAAACGTCGATGTCCTTCACTTTCAATCCCGCTCTCTCCATTACTTTCAGATTCGTGTAAGCCGGTCCGATTCCCATGTATTTAGGATCGACGCCTGCGTCCATGCCGCAGATCCACTTTGCCATCGGTTCGTAGCCCAATTCTTTGGCTTTTTCCGCACTCATCATCAGGACAAAGGCTGCGCCGTCATTTCTGCCCGACGCATTTCCTGCCGTGGTCACGCCTCCTTCATTGACTGGCCTGAGTTTTGCCAGTCCCGCTAAGTCCGTCTGCGGTCTCGGGTGTTCGTCCTTGTCTACCGTCACCGCCTCTCCTTTGCGGCTGTATTTCACCTGCAAAGGCAGAAT
Source organism: Emergencia timonensis (assembly GCF_900086585.1). Taxonomy (GTDB): domain Bacteria; phylum Bacillota; class Clostridia; order Peptostreptococcales; family Anaerovoracaceae; genus Senimuribacter; species Senimuribacter timonensis. The sequence continues at coordinate 1,043,666 of NZ_FLKM01000009.1, read as the reverse complement.
CTCCTCTTCAAAATATCCTTTTTCTATGGCTTCTGCAGCCCTGCGCTGGCTCCTCAGTGCAAAGTCATCGCACGCTTCTCTGGTAATCCCCCATCTCCTGGCCATCAGATCAGACACCTCGATCATAGAGATATCGTCTTCTTTCGTCGGCGCCAGCTTCAGGGGCGCCGGCATCGGTGCGATTCCCTTATAAGGTTCCACAGCAGTGGAATATTTATAGTAGGTCTGGCTGTGGGCCTCTGCACCTCCGCAGATTGCCACGTCGAGATACCCTTCTTTGATCTGCAGCGCCGCATTATTGATACAGGCGATGGATGAACCGCACTGCATTTCGAGAAAGGTGGCCGACGTCTCGTAAGGAAGCCCTGCCAAAAGCCCTGCATATCTTGCAAAGTTATGGGTGTTCAAATCTCCTGACGCACTGCCGACAAAGACGGCATCCACCTTGCCTTTTTTCAATATCTCTGTTTTTTCACAGAGTCCCTTCATGGTCATCCCTGCAAGCTCCACCGGCGTATAAACTCTCAGCGCTCCGCCCATTCTGCCAAAGGCAGTGCGGGCGCCGTCGATGATTACTACTTCTCTCATCTTCTTATTCCTCCACATCCCAGAGTGCCATGATTTCCGGAATGACCTTTTTCAGATCACCTTCTATTGCAAAGTCCGCCAGTTTCATCATCGGGCACTCTGGATCTTTGTTGATCGCAATGATGATATCCGACGTCTGCATACCCGCCAAATGCTGGATTGCGCCTGAAATGCCGCAGGCAAAGTAAATATGCGGCTTTACCGTGGTCCCCGTCTGACCCACCTGATGACTGGGGTCGATCCATCCTGCATCCACTGCTGCACGAGATGCGCCGACAACGCCGCCTACTTTTTCTGCAAACTGCCCGATCAGCTCAAATCCCGACGCGTCGCCAAGTCCTCTGCCGCCGGAGCAGATGATGTCCGCATCGGTCAGGGAAACCAGTTCCTTCGCCGCCTTGACCACTTCCAACACCTGGACATGAATGTCTTCTTCTGACAGATTGACCTTCACGTCGATCCGTTCTCCTACGGCTCCTTCCGCCTTTTCTCTCTTAGCCATGACGCCCGGCCTGACTGTCGCCATCTGCGGCCTGGTATTGGGCGTTACGATGGTAGCCATCAGATTTCCGCCAAAGGCCGGTCTGGTCTGCTTCAGTCCTTTGCTGTCGTCCTTCGGATTCAGTCCGGTCAGGCTGGCGGTGGTATTTTTCGCAAGATACTCCATATAGTTGGCCATATTGATATCCAGTCTGGTACAGTCTGCTGTCAGTCCCGTGTCCAGTCTTGCTGCAATTCTTGGCGCCAAATCTCTTCCCACATGGGTAGCGCCAAAGATGACGATCTCCGGCTTATATGTATTGATCGCATCGGTCATAACCTTTGCATATCCGTCTGTGGTGTAATTCTCCAGAAGTTCGTCTTCCAGCACATATACACTGTCGGCACCGTAAGCGCAGAGCTCGGCTGCCAAATGCGCAACATGGTTTCCAACCAGCGCCGCACATACTTTCGTATCGCCGCCAATTTCCCTTGATAGCTTGTAGCCCTCTCCTACCAGCTCCAGTGCCACGTTCATCAGTTTTCCATGCCTCTGCTCTGCAAAGACCCACACGTTTTTATAATCTTGAAAATCTTTCATATTTCCCTCCAGAATCAAGTCGTATAATGGTCTGGTCCCAATTTCAAAAGAAATTGATGGACAGACCTTATGCTTTCACGCCCCAGCTTCAGCTGGCTAGGCGTTAGTCGTAAATTCAAATATCAGATAATGTGCTTTTCTTTCAGTACCGCCATCAGATTGGCAGCCTTCTCCTTTGGCGTATCGCCTTCTACAGCGATGCCCGCTCCCTTCGGCTTCGGTGTAAAGGATTTGAATACGTTGGTAGGAGAGGCCTTCAAGCCTACCGTCGTCTGATCGACGCCGATGTCCTCTGCATTCCAGACCTTGATTTCCTGTTTTGCCGCCTTCAGAATTCCTCTGACCGACATATATCTGGGCTGGTTCAGTTCCTTAATTGCGGTCAGTACACAAGGCGTTTTTACTTTCAGTATTTCATATCCGTTTTCAAGGGCTCTCTTCACTACGATGCCGTTTTCCTTCATCTCGAACTCTTTCACGTATGTAACCTGAGGAACCCCCAGTTTCTCGGCAATCTGCGGCCCCACCTGTGCAGTATCGCCGTCGATGGCCTGTCTGCCTGCAAATAGAATGTCAAAATCCCCCGCCTTGCGAATGCCTGCGGCAATGGCGTTGGAAGTAGCCCAGGTATCTGAACCGCCCAGGGCACGGTCTGATAGCAGGATGGCCTCATCTGCTCCCATGGCGACACATTCCTGGAGCATCTCTTTTGCCTGAGGCGGTCCCATGGTGATGACCGTAACCTCCGTTCCCGGATTGGCATCTTTTACCTGCAGCGCCTGCTCCAAAGCGTTGGCGTCGTCTGGATTTAATATGGAAGGAACGCCTTCCCTGATCAGGGTTCCTGTTTCAGGATTGATTTTGATTTCATTAGTATCTGGTACTTGCTTTACACATACGATTATTTTCATCTTCACTTTTCCTCCAGTCGTATCATTACTTAAAGATCTCTCCGGCCATGACCATCTTCATGACTTCCGATGTGCCCTCATAGATTTCCGTAATCTTAGCGTCTCTCATCATTCTCTCTACGGGATAATCTTTGATGTATCCATAGCCGCCGTGGAACTGCACTGCTTTGGTCGTCACGTACATCGCCGCCTCAGAGCAGGCCAGCTTTGCCTCTGCCGCAGCTACCGTAGCCGGAAGCCCTCTGTCTCTGGTATTACAGGCGTCGTAGAGAAGATATCTGGCGCCGTCGATTCTGGTCTTCATGGAGGCCATTTCAAAAGCCAGCGCCTGGAACTTGTCCAGTGTTTTTCCAAACTGTTTCCTCTGCTTCATGTAGGCGACGGTCTGGTCAAAAGCGCCCTGTGCGATGCCTAAGGCCTGTGCGGCAATGCCGAGCCTGCCCACATCCAGCGAACTCATGGCAACCTTGAAGCCCTTGCCTTCCTGGCCAAGGAGGTTTTCTTTCGGAATACGGCAGTCCTCGAATACCAGTTCCGCCGCAATAGAACCTCTGATCCCCATCTTGTTTTCGTGTTTCGGAGCAGTAAAGCCCGGTGTACCTTTCTCTACGATAAAGGCGCTGATGCCCTTGGTTCCCTTTGACTGATCTGTCATCGCCATGATGATGTAAACGTCTGCAATACCGCCGCCAGAAATGAAGATCTTGCTTCCGTTGAGAATCCATTCCTCTCCATCGAGTACAGCTTTTGTCTGCGTCCCGGCTGCATCGGTTCCCGCATTGGGTTCCGTCAGTCCAAAAGCTCCCAGCTTCTTGCCAGAAAGAAGATCAGGCAGATATTGCTGTTTCTGTTCTTCTGTGCCGTAAGTAAAGATAGGCCAGCAGCAAAGGGCATTATGGGTCTGAATGATGACGCCATGGGCAGCGTCTACCTTGGATATCTCTTCAATAGCCATGATGTATGTGAGGTAATCCGTACCGGCGCCGCCATAGCTTTGGGGAAAGGGCATGCCCATCAGTCCCAGCTCCCCCAGCTTGGCTATCGTCTCGTATGGATACTCTGCTTTTTCGTCAATTTCTGCTGAAATGGGTGCGATTTCGTTTTCTGCAAATTCTTTCAGCATCTTCTTTACCATTTCCTGTTCTCTTGAATAAGTAAATTCCATCTTTCTCCTCCTGTTCTTATCTGAGAATTCCTTATTTCTATTTATAACAAGAATCGTGCCAAGTTCTCTTCCTCTCTGTCTTTTCTGCATCGCCTGCGTCTTATCGTTGCAAATTCAGAGGTTTTATCAAAAAAAGAAAAAGACGGAAATCATCCGTCTTTTCTTCTGCGCCTCCTCTTTCGATGCGTCAACGCATCTACTGCTACATTTATGCATATTTGCGGGGGTTATCCTATGTTATATTTCTGCATCTTTCTGACAATGGTGGACTGATTCACGTCCAATTTGACAGCCATCTCTCTGGTCGAACTGCAGGTTTCTCTGGTTCGCAGCAAAATTTGCTTTTCCAGTTCTGCGACAGCTTCTCCCAGTGTCAGATCCTGTTCAGAGATTTCATCAATCAGCCTCCGTTTTTGCATCTTTTTATCCTTCACATCCCAAGGCAGGTCCTCCGTCTGCAGATACTCGTTATTGCTGACGATAACCATGTTTTCGATGACATTTTTCAGTTCTCTCACATTTCCCACCCACTGGTATTTTTCCAACTCGTCAACCAATTCCATGGTCAGCAGTTTTTCCTGCCCGTACTTTTGATTGTATTTCTGCAAAAAGAAGGATGCCAAGGGCACGATATCTTCCTTTCGCTTTCGCAGGGGCGGCACTTCAATCTGCACCACGTTGATCCGGTAATATAAATCCCGTCGGAAGGTTCCTTCTTCTATCATCGTCTCCAAGTTCCGATTGGTCGCCGCAAGCACCCGCACGTCCACGCTTTTTGAATGGTTGGAACCGACACGTCGGATTTCTTTGCTCTCTAAAAACCGCAGCAGCTTCACTTGAAAATCCAAAGGCGTTTCACCGATTTCGTCCAGGAATACAGTTCCGCCTGCTGCGGCTTCCAGCAGTCCTTCTTTGCCAGTGTTGATTGCCCCTGTAAAAGCCCCTTTTTCGTAGCCAAAAAGTTCAGATTCCAAGAGATTGTCTGGTATCGCCCCGCAGTTGATGGCGATAAAAGGTTTGTCCCTGCGCATGCTGTTTTTGTGTATGAACTTTGCGACTTCTTCCTTGCCGACGCCCGATTCTCCCAAAATGAGTACCGTAGCCTGGAAATTTGCCACCTTCTCTGCCAGAGATAGGGCGTCTTTCATTTCTTTGCTCACTGCCAGGATCGGAGACGCCTTCTGATTCATCTGTGAAAAGTCCGAAAGCCGCTCCATATAGAGTTTTTCCGCTGACTTCGACTTTTGGAGTTCTTCCGACAAATCATAGATTTCTGTGATGTCCCGTGCATTGATGACGATTTTTTTAATTTCACCATCTCGGTCGAAAATAGGTTTCCCAGTCACCATGATATGGCGCCCCGATTTGACAATCTGCCTCTTTGATACAGTCGTTTTCTGTTCTGCCACTACATAAGCTACAGAATTGGGCATCCAGACAGGATTGATCAAATCCCGCATAGACTTTCCTTCCATGTCACTTCTCTTAATCTCTGCCACACGTTCATACGAGCTGTTGACAAAAAGGATCTTACCGTCCTTATCAGTTACCAAAATGCCGTCAAAAGACCCTTCCAGGATTTCGGCCAGCTCTGCATTCAGATTTCTTTCATCTTTCAGCTTTGCCGCCAGTTCTCCGCTGACAGTGACATTGATGAAGGAGATCCCCATCCAATGACCGTTTTCCCCGCTGCAAAGCTCTGTTGGAATTAGGTAATAGCATTGGCCCTCTATCTCCGTTTCAAATACGCCATCGGTCACCTGCTTCTGCAGCTTAAACTCTGGAACGATGATATCAAGCGGCCTGCCGATGACTGCAGCGGCAGAGAGCCCGAAATTCCGCTCAAAAGAGCGGTTTACGTTCTTGATAATTCCATCTTCATCAATGACTGCAAATCCGCTAAAAGCACTGTTAATCTGTTCTCTCATCACAGTAAAATCTATTCTGTCCATTTTTTCAACCTCGTCATACTACCTATAAGATGCATCTGATTAAATAGATTTTAATATCATGGCTGTAGTTATGTCAATGGAATTTATTTTGACCTCATACTGTCGTCCGGCTTCAACTGCAGATAAAAAACAAGGCCGTAAAGTCTATAACTCAAGAAACTTTACGACCTCGTGTTCATCGTTTTTTCTTCTGCTCAGTTCTAATCAGCCTTATAAGTCTTATCATCGATTTTGATTTTGATGACAAAATCTCCGTCCTCGTTCTGACTGATTTCTCCCTCCTTCAGATCCACGCTCTCGCTGCCGAGCCAGACCTTGACCCGCTCCACGATCTTATCGCCAGCCGCAGCATATGCAATAGCGCTCATGGCCAGCATCACCGTCATAATTGCAGTAAATACCAGCAGACTTCTTCTGCATCGGAATCCTGTTCCTCTTTTCTTCATCTCCATTACCTCCAAATCCAAACTGCCGGAAGCATGAAGCCTCGAAAATGTCTTTTTGTAAAGTCCCATGTTATTCATCTTTCCATACCTCCAATAGTTTTTCCTTTAATTTTTTTCTTCCGCGGAGTAATTGGGTGCTGACGGCCGTACTGCTCATTCCCAAAAGGTCGGCAATTTCTTTGATCGAATAGTTCTCATAGTAATATAGATGGATGACAGTCCTGTATTTTTTTGGCAGGTTCATCACTGCCAAAAATACTTCGCTCTCCTCCGGATCGTTCCAGACCAGTGTCTTGGCGTAGTCCTCCAACGGCTCCTTCTTCTTGAACCAGGAGGACAAGGTGACCCGCTTACATTCGTTGATCGCCACCCTGATCAGCCAATTGCGCAGGTGGTCCTCACTCTCAAAGTCCTTATTACTTTTATATAGTTTATAGAAAACTTCCTGCACCACGTCGTCTGCATCGATGGAATTCTGAAAATAGTTGAACCCAATCGCAAAGATGTGATCCTTGTATCGTTCAAATATCTCATCTATATCAAATCTCATGCCCTCTCCTTTTGTCCTCTTGAAATGCATTTCACTTATTATACCTTTGACAGAGGTAAAATGTCACAAGGAATTAAAAACTTTTTTGTCCAATCCATCACTATATTTTCGTTTATATATAGGGGATATTTTGCCTTATACGCTTTCGTCAAACACACAATGTAAGAGGTCTTAGTCTGCGCTGAATATCTTTTGCGTTTTAAAACCATACCCTTTTTAATAATAGAAAGGATAAAGGTTACAGAAATGAAATTACAACAATTGGACCAAGTAGAAATGGGAGAAAGAATTCGCAAATATCGAGAAATGTTAAATTTGACACGAGAGCAGTTGGCAGAGCAAGTAGATGTATCATGTAAGTTTATTGGAGATATAGAATGTGGCGCCAAAGGGATGTCGCTTAAAAATTTTTGTAGTTTAACACAAATATTAGGTGTATCTGCTGATATCTTGATGTTCGACAGCACTTACAACCACCGCTTGATCTGCGAGATTAGGTATTATGTAGAATAAACTGAAGCCACGAACTGTCTTCTGGCATCTTCTGGAACATTAAACGCCCTCTCGAGAGGCGTGAAAGTTTCTGAAGCATTAGAAATATAGGGTAAGGACAATTTTCTCGGGATCTAGCAAAAGTATGTGGCACAATTTGAGACTGCTAAATAATTGAAATACTGAAGTTTTAAGACATTTTATCACGACAACCAGAAGTATATGCCCCTTGAGGGATAGCTTCTCATGCAAATTGACACCATCCAAATAGTCCATGGATTGTTTGGATGGTGTCAGTATTGTGTTCTTTTGTTGCCTAGAGTTCCTGCACTTCAAAGTCAGAAAAACAGTTAATATTTCTCACTCAAAGATTTTCCGCTTATTGTTTCCACAAGACTTCCGGACTTATAAACCTTCAGGGTATATTCCGCATGATAGGTTCCTCTGCTGACAGTCTTGTTACTAGACAACTTAAAATAGCCATTCGAAAAATACACCTTGTCTGTCACAGTCTTTAAAACAGTTCCGCTGCTGTTGACCAGCTTCAGGGTGACATTGATGTAACTGATAGAAGTTGAAGATTTCGGCATAACTTTCACATAAAATAGTGCGTTCCCTCCAGTTATGACAACATTACTTTCTACATCACGCACAGCAGCAAATCTTGGGCTGATTTCTTCAACTGAAGCACTCGTCTCTTCTGCAGCAAAACATAAGCCGAAACTGCTCAACAGCATCACAGCAGCCAACCCGATACTAATCATTTTTCGCATTTTCATTCCTCCTTGATATTTTTCTATATAGGCTTAACGTAAAATCTCAAGGAAATTGGACAAACAAAAATTTTTTATCTTATTTATTTTAGGCTGTAAATAATTTTTTTCATCTCATCATCTTTCAGGTTACCTGATATCTCAATATACAGATTTCCTTTTTTCATGATATAGATACAGCTGTTAGCAGGCTCTTTATATCGGTATACGCGCACCTCCATGTCCAATATCGTTTCCGTGCTGATTTCACAATCTTCATTGTCAATCTGATGACTGAATTTATCTTCTACGCTTTCATTAATATATAGGTATTCATCTTTATTATTTTTATATATGTAAGTCATTTTGATGTCTTCAATTCCATCTTCTTCGACTAAGCTGTATCCCTTTGGTATATAATCCGGCCTATAAAACTTTACCTCTCCTGCATCAGCAGTCTTGTTCCCTTGATTGCCCGTTATCTCGCTATGCGTATCCGTTTCAAAAATAGACAGGTTGAGAAATTTTATGCCCAGGGCATTTGCGCCTATTACGAGCAGTGAAAATGTCAATATCAAAATCAGCGCCACAAGCATACATCTCTTCATCACACGTCGATAACTGATTTTCCGAAGAAACGCGGCTTTCTCTTCGGAGAAAGAATCCACGTATTTGACTCGTTCTTGATAAGCAGCTTTCCCATAGGCTTTCAATATCTTTTTCGCTTCTCTTTTGCTATTCATTTTTCTGTCCTCTCCATCTCCTCTATGATTTCCCTCAGCTTGCTTATGGCTCTCTGCATTCTCTTATAGATAGAGTCAGGATTACTGTTCATCAATTGGGCAATTTCTTTGCCAGTATAGCCTGCGCCGTATTTGTAGCAGAGGATGTCTCTGTCAAGTTCATCTAGTTCTGCCAATGCATTTATGATTTTCTCACTAAAACCATATTCATTTCCAAAAGCCTCTATATCTAAGGATCCTTCTATATTATTTAACGAATTATTTTCATCCGATTGGACCATATTTTCATTTTTTAGACTGCGGTACTTTGAAATCGTCAAGTTTTTTGTGATCGTATACACGTAATTCCTACTACGTGCAGAATAAATATTATCCAGCTTATCCATGTTTTGAGACAGAATCAAAAACGCCTCCTGCGTGATATCTTCAGCATATTGGTAATCCTTTAGAATCGAATAAGACAACGATAACATCATGTTTCTGTATTCTTTTGCTAAGTCTGAAATTTTATCGTAAATGACTTGAATAATTGCGAATAGCATGTTTCTCTCTCCCTTGTTATATGATTCTAATCGTTACTGCGATTCTCTAAATTTTATATGAAAGTCCTGGAAATGTCTATATACACGACAAAACAAATCATGCCGAAGAGTTAATAATCAGGACATATCAAAAAGGAGTGTCACCCAGATAAAATACTGATCTGGGTGACACTCCTTCTATTTGAGAAAAGTCAGATGTGTGCCCTCTTGTTGAGAGGGCACACATCGACTATAGGATTTTATTTAGAGCATTCGGAGTTTTGATCGCTGCAGTGACTGCAGCCGCCGCTGCAGCCAGCGCAGCCCTTGCCGGATTTTTTGCTCTTGACCAGCGATCTGATACTAAAGCCTGCGATGGCTGCCACCACCAGCAGTACAAGCATTGTCGAAACATTCATAAAATCCCCCTTCCCCTATGCGGCCTTCCGCTTTGTCAGCGGCATGGCCTGATTTAGCGTCTCTTCTTTTGGCGCAGGTCTGCATAACAGATACAGCATGCCAACAAGAACGATGAGGGCAGCCACTGTGCCGATGCCAAATCCGCCGCCAGTCGCGAGCGTCCAGAACTGGTAAACGCAGAGGGATATGAGATAGGCGAAGACCGTCTGATATCCGATGGCAAACCAGAACCACTTCTTGTTGTTCATCTCACGCTTGATGGCGCCCATGGCCGCAAAGCAAGGCGCGCACAGCAGGTTGAAGACCAAGAAAGAGAATGCCGCCGCTGCCGTGAAGTCCGCGGCCAGGGTTCCCCAGTACTCCGCACCGTCCTCTGCGACCTCTGCGAATCCGTAAAGGATACCGAAGGTACCTACGACGTTTTCTTTTGCTACCAGTCCTGTAATCGCTGCAACAGCTGCTTTCCATGTTCCGAATCCCAGCGGGGCGAAAACCCAAGCCAAGAGAGATCCCAGTCCGGCTAGGAGGGTCGTATCCTGTTCCAGAACATCATCGATCATGTGGAATCCCCCCTGCATACTGAAGTTGGACAGAAACCAGATTAGGATCGTTGACAGCAGGATGATGGTACCTGCTTTTTTGATAAAGGACCAGCCTCTCTCCCACATACTTCTGAGAACGATTCCGATGGTCGGCATATGATATGCAGGCAGTTCCATGACAAATGGCGCCGGTTCCCCTGCGAACATTTTGGTCTTCTTTAAGATGATGCCGGAGATGATAATCGCTGCTACACCGATGAAGTAAGCACTGGTTGCCACCCAGGCGCTACCCTCAAACAAAGCGCCGGCAATCAAAGCGACGATAGGCATCTTTGCTCCGCAAGGGATAAAGGTCGTCGTCATGATGGTCATCTTTCTGTCCCGGTCGTTTTCAATGGTTCTCGAAGCCATGACACCCGGCACGCCGCAGCCTACGCCTACCAGCATCGGGATGAAGGATTTGCCGGACAGGCCGAATCTGCGGAAAATCCGATCCATGATGAAAGCGATTCTCGCCATATAACCGCAGCTCTCCAAGAAGGCCAGCAGCAAGAACAATACCAGCATCTGCGGTACGAACCCGAGCACAGCGCCGACACCACCTACGATGCCGTCCACAATCAAGCTGATCAGCCAGTCCGCACAGCCGATGCCTTCCAGGAATGATGTGATTGCCGGCGGCACCACATCGCCAAAGAGAACGTCGTTGGTCCAGTCTGTCGCCATGGCGCCGACAGTTGCCATGGATATATAATAGACGAGCCACATGATTCCCGCGAAAATAGGCAAAGCTAGAATTCTATTTGTTACGACTCTGTCTATTTTATCGGAAAGAGTCATGTTCTCTCTCCTCTGTTTCTTCTCTACGGCCCCATCTACGACTTTGCTGATGTACGAGTATCTCTGATTGGTGATGATGCTCTCCGCTTCATCGTCAAGTTCCCTTTCGCAGTCCGCAATATGTTCTTCCAGATGGGCCAAAAGTCGGTCGTCAAAGTGAAGCTGCTGGAGCACCTTTTCATCTCTTTCAAAAATTTTGATCGCGTACCATCTCAAAAACTCTGTATCCACTTTATCTGTTATCGATTCTTCAATATGGGCGATGGCATGCTCTACACTGCCTGTAAATACATGAGGCATGTCGACCTTCTTATGTGCTTTCGCAATAGCAATTGCTTTGTTGGCAGCTTCAATACAACCCTCTCCTTTCAGCGCGCTGATTGCCATGACCTCACAGCCCAGCTTGCTGCCCAGTTTTTTCAAATCGACTCTGTCGCCGTTCTTTCTAACCAGATCAATCATGTTTACACAGACTAAAACAGGAATTCCTAGTTCAATCAGCTGTGTAGTCAGGTACAGGTTTCTTTCAATATTCGTTCCGTCAATAATATTTAAAATTGCGTCAGGTTTTTCAGTAACGAGATATTGTCTTGAGACAACTTCTTCCAAAGTATAAGGTGACAGTGAATAAATACCAGGCAAATCCTGTATAATGACTTCTTTATTACCCTTCAGTTTTCCGTCTTTTTTCTCTACTGTTACGCCAGGCCAGTTGCCGACGTACTGTGTACTTCCCGTTAAGTTGTTGAACAAAGTCGTTTTACCACTATTCGGATTGCCTGCAAGGGCGATTTTATACTCCATTCTTTTTCTCCTCTCTATTCTTTCTTAAATGTTATTGCACTTCAATCATTTCGGCGTCCGCTTTTCTGATGGAAAGTTCATAGCCTCTGACTGTCAGTTCGATGGGATCTCCCAGCGGTGCGACTTTGCGTACATAGACGTCTACACCTTTCGTCAGGCCCATATCCATGATTCTTCTCTTGGTCGGACCAACGCCGTTAATTCGAGTTACAGATACGGTCTCGCCGACTTTAACATTTTTTAATGTGTTCACTTGATTACCTCCTGGTGTATTTTGATTAAAACATTATTTTAGCAGCCAAAGCTTTTCCTAATGCAATTCGGCTGTCTTTTACCTGTAAGATTAAGTTGCCGTTCATCTCATTTACGACAGTGACTTTCTCCTCTACAACAAAACCCAATTCCGCCATGTGCTGGCGCACCTCATCTTTTCCACCGATCTTCTTAATTGTTACGGTTTCACCCATTTTCGCCATTGATAAAGGCATCATATTTTACTCCTTCATGTCCTGTCCGTTGCGCGCATTAACCTGCGGGCTGCGTATATTTTAAAGTTCCAACACAGTGATACAAATAATTTCTAAGTCCACACTTTTGTTAGCCATGACTAACTCATCTGTTAAACAAAACGGGTCCTTGCTTTCAATACTTCTGCCAGCGCTGACCCGCTGCTGCTGTGACAATGTTCAATGGGGAATCCTCCCCGTTTTGATTCCTGCTTTGCAACATTGACCATTTTGTGTGAGACTGTCGTCGTAAAGCATATTAATAAATCAGGAGTACCAATTTTTTTCTTGATTGCACCTTTTTCTTTCGTATATACTTTTGCAGTACATCCGTAGTCTTCACATATCTCTTCGTACTGTCGTTTCATGCGTTCGTTGCCGCCAATTATCACTACGCTCATCCTTTTGTCTCCCTTCCAGTTAGTGGTAACTAACTTCTGTATATAAGTTAGCACAAGCTAACCATCTTGTCAATACATTTTTTATATGTTAAAATAATTTATTGACAGGAGAGGAGAATTCTTATGAAAATACAACAGTCAGCAGAAGATTATTTCGAAACCATATATATATTGAAAAAGAGAAATGGATCTGTCAGAGCCATCGACATTGCCACAGAACTGGGATTTTCCAAACCGACAGTGAGTGTTGCAATGAAAAAGTTCAGAGAAAATGGCTTTATCACCGTCGATGAGGCCGGACAAATCGAATTGACAGCGGAAGGACGGGCTATTGCAGAAAAAACCTACGATAAGCATAACGTCATCGCAGAAGCGCTGATCGCCCTGGGAGTGGACAGAGATACCGCCTTTGAGGATTCCTGCAAAATTGAGCATTGCCTCAGCGACGAAAGTTTCAGCGCCATCAAAGCCTATCTCGCAAGCATCAAAAAATAGTTGGAGTCTGGTTCAGCAAAATGCCGTCTGACCTCGACATTAAAGTTAGGTTTTTTGTGGTCAATCAGCCCGCTCCCGCGTAACTGTCTTGAAGATCAGCGTGTTTTTCCAGGGGTATCATGCAGGTTCGGTTACTTTTCACCTCACAAAATCTATTTATCCGGTTATAAATTTATCAAAAAAATAACCGAGGGTCGTATTTGTCTCTTTTCTAAGCAAATACGACCCTCTTTTGTTGTTAAAATCGCCTTTCAGTTACGCGAATCTCTTCAAATCCCGTCAAAAAACCTAACCCTATTGTCAAGACAGTTCGCAGTATACCCCCCTCCCCTATGCAGGTGGACATACTGCGAAACGCCAATCCCATTTACGCCACATCATGCCCTGTTTCCAGCAATGCCCTGCAGCGCCTGAACAGAAGCACCGTCATGACGGCTCCGCCCGCCGCCACAGCGTAGAGCATTCCAAAGGGAAAACTGCCTTTCTCGAGCAGTGTCACAAAGGCAAGCCCCAGCAGCCCCGCCGTTGCAGCTGTGCCAACAATCATCAGCAATACCCCTTTCTTATTCCCATTGTTCTTCAAAAAACACAGATATAATGTCAGTGAACAGAGCAATCCGTCAGCGATGAGAATCAGCGGCACCAGCAGCGCTGCCAGCACAGTGATGTCCACTGTGCTGCTCTCTCTTTCCATCATCCAATAGATGATAACCTGCATCTTATCCTGTTCAAAAGCATCCGCTTCATTGTATAAAAGACTTAAAAGAATCGGGCTGCAATAGGCAATTTCTGCCATGGACATCCACATGATGCCTACGGCGAGCCTGCCCCTCAGCAAATCCTTTGCCGGCATAGGCAGCGTCATCAGAAAATGCGCTTCTTCCGTAAAGAGACTCTTTTGATACAGGCGCAGAATCCGTACAGCGAGCAAGATCACCGTGAGTATCAGCAGCCCTGTCCCCAGAGACAGACTGAATGCATCACCGTCAGCCAGGCTGGTGATCAGTCCCGCAAGGAACGCCAAAACCGTCGTCCCGATCATTCTGCCTCCTTCTCGTGTCAAGTCACAGCCGATGATCTGCATCATGTCCTTCACCCCTTCCTCAAATCCACAATCCCCTTTTTATCGCCAAAATAAACCGTAAAAAAGTCCTTATGATCTGCAATCAAATTATAAAACATCGGTTTGACCAGCCAATTGCCGTCAACATCCATAATTCCGTAATACTTGCCGTCAAAGATGACAAATCGGTCTTTCCAATGAGGCGTGCTGTTATAAGCCTCATCCCAGGTCTGATTTTCTATGATTGTCTTTCTCAGCGGCTTCTCCAGCAGTTTATGCCCATCTTTGTCAATTACATAAACGGCTTCTTCCTCGTATACGACGGCACGGTCTTCATAAAACTGCGTCCCATACACACTGTCACCCGTGGGAATGACCAGCCGGCCATTTCGATCATAATAACCTTTCTCTATTTTCATATGCAGAGGCACGTTGTCCATATTGCCATTGGCAACCTTTTCGCAGTAGCACAGGCCTTCGCTGTAACCACCGATTTGCAGATAGACGCTTCCGCCAAAGGCCGGGGTAACGTCGTTCTTCAAAATTACCTTCACGTCATTATTATACTGCCGCTCCACCAGCGAAGCCTGATAATAACCTGCGCCGATCTCCTCAATACTGCAGAATTGATCCGTTTCAAAGAGGATATTCTCGGACTCCAAAAGCTTCGCGCCGCAGATCATGTCATCGTGATCCCAATCATCAGACCAGTAAGCATCCGCAGGGAAGAGATAGCCCTCTTCTTTTCTCTGCGTCTCATAATCGACTTCGTCTTCGTCATCCACATCAAAGATCAACGCATCTTTATCATAATCCTGTCCCTTTGTGTCGATTACTTTTTCTGTATAACCGTCTGCCTCCTTTACAGCGTATGGGAAATAAGGCTCACCGTCTTTGAAGGCAACCCATCCGCCCAGGCTGTCATAATGACCCATAGGCACAGCCCAATCCAGGCGCTGGATCTCCTCTCGGACCGATTCCTGCCATTTTGCCGCCTGGTGAAAGCCTGCAAAAGCAGCAACGCCGATCAGAATCAAAGCCGCAGCCAGCAAACCTGTCCAATTTTTCCCCTTTTTCTCCATGACAAAACCTCCTAGGACAAATTCATCTTTCGATCCATCATGCGGGCGCATCCCCGGTATAAACTGTACGCGAAAGCCCATAAAAGACCCAGGCCCGCAAACAGCAGCCACAGTCCGCCCAAATGCAGCAGCACCAATTTCTCCAGCAAGAGGCCAAGACCTGCGAACAGTCCCCCAAAGATGGCTGCGCCAAAAAGGGTGATGATCCAAATCCCCAATCCCTTGAACCGCTTGAGCACCATGGAGTTGATCTCGATCTGCAGGATCATGATACCCATACAGAAGCTGCTGCCGATCAAAACCAGCGCTGGCGGCACCAAAGCCATGGAGATTCCCGCTGTCAGAGGCGAAAAACCGATGGAGAGGAGATACAGGACCGTCCGTTCCATAAAACGCATTCTCACAGCGTGAAAACCATCGTAATCGGCATAGCCTGCCGCTGTCAGCAGCAGGACCACACTGAGCAGCAAACCCAGCCACAGTCCGCCGATGAGGGCTTTCGAAAGAGTCCTCGCCCTGGCATCCACCGGCAGCAGAAGGCGGAAGGCACCTTCCGTTCCAAACATAGCGCTGCCGACCAGTCGGTTCAGACCCATCAAGATCAAAATTGCGGCAAGCAGAACCAGGATGCCCTGCATCAACACCGCAGTTCCTTTCGCATCACCGCCCAAAGAAACGATCACCGCGCCAGCCATCATAACCACAGAAGCGGGCAGCTCCCTCCTAACATTCATATAATCCAGTCTTATCATCTTCATCAGCATGGCTTCACCTCATGAGTTTTCTAGCGACTAGTATCTGCGATGCCATATCTCCCGCGATACACTGCGATCAAATAACGATCTCCGGCAAACTGCAGGCTGTCAAACACCGCTCCGGCAAGAATTTTTCCGTCCTCACCTTTCAGCCCGTACTTTTCATCTTTTGCAAAGATTTGAATCCCATTTCGAAAAGCAGGCAGTTCCCCAGCCGCTTTTTCACTGCCAGCCGACGAATCGGCTTCTGTCGGCACTGCCTTGCCTTCTATGATTCGGAAGATTTCCCTCTTCCCCTGCAGCTTTGCGGAGAAAACCCCTTCTGCAAGCCATTTCAGGCCGCTGCTGTCAGGTGCAGTATAGACGGCCTCGTTGTCTTTGTTGATAACGATCAGCTTTGGAATCTTCCAGACGATACAGTAATCGCCCACAAAACCTTCCAATCCGTCATACTCAAAAGGAATCGCGACGGAACCGTCATATCGCAGGCAGCCGAAGCGATTTTTGCCGTCTTTTCCCCTCTGGGATGCTTTCAGATAGAGGTCATCAAGCTGCGCATACTTCTCTGGGTCAGTCATGAACTCCCCCGTTTCTGTAATCGGCCGTCCGTCCTCACTGCCGCCTGTATAATCCACCACGCCGTCCGCCAAAAACAATTGATACCTGTCGTCGTATCTGATGATCCGAAAGTCATTTCCGATGTCGCAGGGGTGCAGCGTCCAGGCCAGCCGATTCACTTCTTTCATCTCTGCGTTTCTGTCAAAAGCTGTCGCAGCCGCCCTGATGCCCAGATAGAGACTGCAGCAGAGCAGGGCGCCGCACAGAAGAAACTGCCAGGTATTTTTCTTTTTCATCTCGAATCCAGACTCCTTTCCTCACCTCTCAAATCATAGCGCTGACCCAGATAGCGACAAGCGTACCGATACAGCAGTCCGCCTGCGCACAGGATTATTGCAAAACAGCAAACTGTCACTAGCAGCATACTGCATCTCCAGCCAAACTGCCAAAACAGCCAGGCGAAGAAAAAAGGGATTCCGAAAACTGCCCCTAAAAAGAGCAGATACAATCCATATCGCACGCCCTTTTTGTCACCTGCTATTAAAGAAATCCACAAAAACATGGCGCTGACAGCCAGGGCAGACAGCAGCCCGCAGAGGGGCGTCAGAAAGAAAATGAAACCCACTGCGAGGGGGCTGTTCCCCCTGATCGTCAGATAATCGACAAAATCATTTAATGTGGTGCAAAATCCCAAATAGCTGATTCCATTTTGCTCCAGCACCAACAGTACAGCGATAAGCCCATTGTATGCCGCTATCCAAAGACCTCCTGCTATGATCTTACCTGCTGCCATCTGCTTTGCAGAAAGCGGCAGAGCCATGACGCTGTGCGCCTCATCCCCTGACAGGCTGCCGATGTAAAGCGCTCCGAAACCCTTTAACATCTGGTGCACTCCAATCATAAAAAATATACAGGTGAAGCCTGCTCCAATTACCAGCCCTCCGCCAGAAGATTCCAGATACAAGAAGATGGCCAGTCCAAAGGCCAAAAGCAGCAATGAGACGCCCAGCCTTACCGAGCAAAGCTTCATATTTAAGTTTAGAGATTTGATGAACATAAAGAACACCTCACTTTACTTTGACAATGCCCATGCTGGACCTGTACTGCACGATGGCACATCCCTGGCTGACAGGTTCTACATGTAAAAAGATCGGCGGGACGACAAATTCTCCGTTCTCGTCCATGTAACCCCAGCTTTCAGGAGGCTTCTCTCCATCCTTTTTGATACATAACTGAGAGACGCCTTCCGAGAAAACACAAAACCTGACACCTACGATATCCCCTTTCGGCCGTTCCGCTATGGTTCGTCCCTTCTCATCGACAATCAAGATTCGCTTTCCCGTATCGACAACCCCTTTGCCTTCTCGAAAGCTTCCCGCTTCCCAGCCGCCTCCCAGGGAGAGCACCATCTCTCCTTTGGTATTCATATAACCGCATTGGCCGTTTTCCTTTTTTACATAGGAGACGCCGTGGTCGAACTGGTCGATGGAGCAAAATCGCTCGCCTCCCAACTTCAGGCGTCCGTCTTTGTCTCTGATCACGAGAAGTGCATCGTCATCCTTCGTCTTTACCAGTTCGCTATACAAGCCTTCCCCCAGAGGGCTTAAGCTTTGTTCATACTCTGCGTATGTACCACTTCTGCAGTCGAGAATCCTGTCAGGCTCCCCACGCCCATCGTCATAAATGGACAGCAGGCCCTCTTTTTCCCACATGACAGTTGTTTCTTCTTCAAAAGTGTAGAGCTCATTTCCATGACGATCTATGACCATATACGACAGATTCTCTCCGTTTCGAACTAAAGCATAGTCACCGTAAAAAGCCTCCGCATAGTCGTAGCGGGCCTTGATCAGTACCTTACCGTCCAAGTCCATATAGCCGTACTTCCCGTCTTCGCGGTAAATGAGCCTGTCTTTTCCCCCATATTTCAGCACGCCTCTGGCCCTCCACTGGGGCTTTCCGTCTTTTACCGTCATCACACTCATCTTATCGCCTTTGCTCACAAAAAAGACGCCGTCTTTGTATTCAATATGATGGGAGGTGCTGGGCGGCAGCACCCATCGGATTTCTCCTGCGGACTGATAATCCTTCGGATGCTCACTGGCTTTCACAAAGCCGTAGATTCCCAGGCCCGTGCACAGTAACAGCAGAATTGCCGCCATGAAGATAAAACGTTTTGCTGTCATTTGGATCACCTCAAAATATGGCTTTCATGGCCTCTTCCAACGTAGAGTTGTACTTCTCGCGGATATCGTCGCAAGGCGCGTTCATGGTCACCTGCCCCTCTTTCAAGACGATGACCGAATCAAATAATCTCTCAATTTCCGAAATCAGGTGGGTCGCCACCAGAATCGTCCCTTTTGAATCAAAGTTTTCTAATATGGTATCCAGCACGTTATCTCTGGCTGCCACATCCACCCCGCCCAGAGGCTCGTCAAGGAGATAGAGTCTGGCGTTTCGCGCCATAGCAAAACTGATCTGCACCTTGTCGATCATCCCTTTGGACATCTCTTTAAATTCTTTTTTCGCGCTGATTTCAAATTTGTCCAGAAGCTCCATAAATCGTTCTCGATTGAAATCCTCGAAAAACTCTACATAGATTTCCAAAATATCTTCTGCCGTGCGGTTCAAAGAAAATGCCGGCCGGTCGGGAAGATAGGCGACATGGGCCTTGCTCTTGGCCCCTGGCTTTTCGCCGTCAATCAGCACGGTACCTGTATAAGTGGTGTACAGACCCGCCAAAATCTTCAGCAAGGTCGTCTTGCCGCTGCCGTTGGGACCCAGCAGGCCGATGATCCTGCCCTCGGGAATCTCCAGATCGACATCTCTCAGAGCCTGCACGCTGCCGAAAGTCTTATTCAGATTTTCTACCCTTACAATTGGCGAATTCTCCACCAATCTCAATTTACGCTCTTCCATC
The DNA here is from genome assembly GCF_900086585.1 of Emergencia timonensis. GTDB lineage: Bacteria > Bacillota > Clostridia > Peptostreptococcales > Anaerovoracaceae > Senimuribacter > Senimuribacter timonensis. The sequence goes on along the minus strand of NZ_FLKM01000009.1, from coordinate 1,024,082 downwards.
TCAAATCCCTCTTACATCGCCTCTCCAAATCCGTCGCTCATATCAATCTCACGAAAAAATTCTTCAATCTGCTCCTTACTGAATCCCAATCCTTTCATCTTTTGCAGAAATTCACTGACGATTTTCTCTGCAGCTTCTTTTCTCACCTGATCGATGATTGCGGTATCTGTCGTTACAAAGCGTCCCGTGGTGCGCTCCGATATCAAAAGCCCTTCTCTCTCCAGCTCCGCCAAAGCACGCTGCATGGTATTGGGATTTACGCCAAAATCCTCCGCCAGCTCTCTGACCGACGCAACCTTTGCTCCTGCAGCCAGTTCCCCCGATACGATGGCCGCTCTGATCTTATCCATAATCTGCATGTAAATCGGCAGGTTCTCATTGAGTAATTTGTCCATAACTGCCTCCTTCCCTTCATGTATTATTGTATTATATACTTAATACAATAATGCTAATTTGCAAAAAAGTCAATAGATTTCTGCTAAAAAAATAAGAAACACAGATGAATATGTTTCACGGCACTATCACACTACAATAGACTTATGCTTTTTGGGTGTTTTCGGACATTTTCGCATAACGGAATGACGATTTGAAGGTTCTCGCAGGGGGGTATCTCCGATTTCAGTTACTTTTCGTACAGATTTCTTTGTTTTAAATGCCGATCAAAGCCAAAAAAAGTAACCGAATGCAGCACTTTCACAGATTCGGTAAGTAGTCCTGGCTAATTTACAGACGAATGGATTCTCATGTGGCCATAGAGTTATGCCAAAGCTTTCGAACAGCATCAAAAAGCATAACCTTATCGTAGAAAATGCGCCCCTCATACCCCCTACCCCTACATGCCTGCAGGCGATTCACTTCATAATAGATGATCAGTATTTTCAAAAACGCATCACATGAATTTTAGCAAAAAAAACGGAGTGAAATCAATCCCTCCGTTAGCGATGCTCTATTCAGAATCATCCCAGGTTTCTATGTCATAAAAATTCTCGTCCAGCGCGTAGAAATATCCCGCATAGCTGCTATAGGCCTGTCGATCCAGCGCCTGGGGTACTGACAGGTAAGGAAATTGCAATCGCTTTAAGCCATACCAGGCTGCGTCAATCTGACCGCCCACTTCCTCTGACAAATCTCCTTCGTCATCTTCCATGTACTGTCCCGCATCAAAGAGCAGATAGCCGCTGATTTTTTTTGCAGAGCGCAGGGCCGGTATCTCCAAATAAGCTCCGGGGAAGTATTCCTCATAGAATTCATCCGCATATTCTGGAATTTGCAGATTCCCTATTTCCGAAACATCTATATCCCGTGCCATCTTGCTGCCGTCTTCCCGGGTATAGATGATCCTTCCCTTGTAAACGCTTGACACCTCTCCTTGGATGGTCAGCACATCTCTCGAAAATCTTTTTTCGTTCTTCCTGCTAAACCACACCACCGTGACAAACTGGCCGTAGTCCGTCATTCCAGAAACTGCGACCACTTTCGTGTCCGCATCGCCGAACTGCGAATAGGGCTTAAGCTGCTGAAACGACCTGGCGCCGCCCAGATTGTCTATATCCTCTTCTGACAGGCACGATGCGACCTCCTGTGGCATCCCCCTCTTGACCAGGTCTTCGTAATTTGCTTTTTCCAGCGGCGTCAGCTCCGGCGCACCTGGCTGTCCAAAAAACATACCGCCGATGATTGCCAAAAGAATAGCACAGGCATATGCAGTGCAGACAACCAGCGGCCGCCGCCCTCTGGCGGGAGCATCTTGCATCAGTCTTTCCGAAAGCAGGCGCTTTTCCGCATCCAAAAGAAAGCGGTACACCCCGATCAAAATCACAATCAAGATGATCAACGCAGCCCAAAGGCCGACAACATCCAGATTTGAAAACTGTACAACATAGATTGCTATCTTCCAAACGGCCAGCCAGATCAGCCAGTGGCTGCGTCCTTTCTTAATTTCCTCTTTTTCGTATTCGAGCGTCAGTGCACTTTGCAGAAGCAGCAGTATCGCCACCTGTAACACAGTTCCTAACACAAATAAAGCCAACAGCACATGGTCTTCGGTAACAAACCTCGTACCGTTGACACCAAAGAAAATCACCTCATAGAGAACCAGCGCCGCGGAAAAGCGAAACGCTTTACGAAAGGCTTCGTTTACCTGACTGAACTTGCGCAGGTGAAGATAGAGCACCATGGCACCCGCTGCCGGCAGGATGTAGTTTAAATATAAAACGTTCAGCGATAATGATTGTAATAATATTCCCCAAAATATTCCGTTCATCTCACCCCTCCCCTTATAATAACTACATTCTATTGCAATCGATATGGCAGCACGAAAGTACAGCTGCGATGCGATGAATTGCCTCCATGAAGCACTGCAGTCTGTTTCTCATTCTTATAAGGAAATTGAATAATTTTGGCATCGAATAGTTCTGTGTAGACAGAACTGCTGACGCCCTCTGCACCGAAAGTGCCGTCCAGCATCAGATATCCCCGCACCTGATCTGCTCCATAGCGCAGAGAGAGTTCCGCATAGAGCGTCTCCGCCGTTTCCATTTCCTTCGGTTCCCTGATGAGGATCTTCCCTTCGCTCAGAGAGACTTTTGAGGCGACAATCCTTTCAGAAAACACCTTCTCGTCTTTCGTGTAGTGCACTACCCCGTCACAGGAAGTAATAGGTTCTGTGCGGCTTACCTCTATGATCTCACGGCTCAGACACTTTGAACCCTCCGATCCGCCCAAATCTCCATACCACAGCACCAGCTTATAGGAATCGACACCTGTCATGCCTGCAATGAGCCTGACTTTGGTACTTTTGCCGCCTTCGCCTTTGATCTCCGTAAAGGAGGTTACATCCGCCAGTGCCTCTGCATCCTCAGGACTCAGATCCTGCGCCAAAGCCTCTGGCATGCCCCTTTGAATCAGCCGATCTGCCAAAGCCGCGGATCCGTCGCCGTGCACCGCCATCCCGCTGGTCGTAATCCCGCCAAAAAACATGCCGCCAAAGACAGCAATGGCAATTACGAGGATATAACCACCCCAGAGCATCCTGCTGCTGACGGCGGAAGGCACGGAGGCCATGCCATCTAAACCCAGGTCGCGACCAGCCTGCCGTAACAGCCGGAAGACGCCCACCAGAAATATCAAAATGGCCAGCACGCAGATACCAGCCCCTAATTTAAAATCCGTAATCAGAAAGAAGATCAGCATGATTCTGCTTGCCGCCAGCCTGATGACAGGGGAACCTCTGAATGCCAAATCCCCCCTCCTGCGATACTGCTCCTGAATGCCTTCCATCAGATAGAAGTAAAAACAGGTCTGCAGGGTCGTGGACACTATCATGATACAGCTGTTCATAATGTCGGACAAGTTCAGCGGCGTTGCGATCACAAAGAGGATGACCACTTCGCAAAGCATCAGCGCCTTGACAAAGTTGCCGGCCATGACAAAATTCCTGCCAAACCGTCCATAGCTGCGCAGCCGCGTATAAATGAGCATGAGTCCCAGAGCCGGCAGAAAATATCCTGATAGTCCGACATCCAGATTGATCACGATCAAGAAGATGCCTATAAAAATCCGCGTCATCTTGTCCTCCTCTCTATACCGGACAAAAATTCCAGTCTTTTACATACTTCTATCTTACCAACTCCAGCAAAAAAACGCAAGGGATTCAACTCCACTTGCGTCTTAAAAATTCTTAAGATTTTGATTATATTGCCTGTTGAAACACATCAGCCATATCACAGCTCACCTGAGCACCCAGTTTTTCCAGCGTTCCCTGCAGGGCTGCCAGGGTTTCCGATACCTTCTGGGGATCAGCGTTCTCCCCCATGTGGCCGATACGCACCACTTTTCCGGCCAACACGTCAAAACAGCCTGAAATCATGATGTTATAGTCCTTTTCCATGCCGTATAGAAGCTGCTGATCCGTGATGCCCTCTGGCACTTCCAGAACGGTTACCGTGTTGGACCATCCCGATTCCAGATACAGCTTGATGCCGCCGGCAGTCAGAGCCTTTCTTGCAGCATCGGCAATCCTGGCATGTCTTTGATAGACCTCCTGGTCTTCAAAGAAATTATCCAGGGCTGTGCGAAGGCCTTTGATGTCACTGATGGGCATGGTGTAAGGGAACGCCTTTTGCTCGTAATAGTCCTTGAACAGGAGGATGTTGGCATAGAAGCTGGCAATGGGCGTTTTTCTCGCCTCCATGGCACGGAAAGCCCTGTCACTGACCCAGAGCATGGTTAGACCCGGAGGGGCTGACAGCGCCTTTTGAGAGCCTCCACAGAGGATATCAATTTTGCTGTCCGATAAGTTCAGCGGCTCGCCGAACATGCCTGCCACAGAATCGGCCACTGTCATGATGCCATAGGTATCCAGAATTTTGCTGATGGTCTCTACATCGTTGAGCACGCCGCTTGGCGTATCGCAGTGAACCACCGTGGCATATTTGAAATCGTGATCCTTCTCTAGGTATGTGCTTAACGCCTCCACTTCTACCGGTCTGTGATAATCTGTCGTGAACAGCACGGGTTCTCCCCCATAAATCCTGACAAAATCAGCAAAGCCTTTGCCAAAGATGCCGTTGTCGATGACCAAAACCCGGTCGCCCGGTTCGGTCAGAGAGGCACAGGCCGCCTCCAGACCCAGGATACCTTCGCCGCCCAGGATCAGCGCCTCGTTCTCCGTGTGCAGCGCCTTTGATAGAAGGCCGCAGGTTTCGCGATAGAAGTCAAAGAATTCCTGGTCCAGATCCGGATTGGTGCACTCCAGGCTCCTTGCCATTCTCACATTTTCTCTGACCTGTGTAGGCCCGGCTGTCATAATCTTGTACATAATCTCACCTCTTCTGCTTTATTTTACGAACTTTCGAATCTGCTGTATGAATAAAAGAACCAGAAAACCTGCAAAGCCAACCTGAATGACGTTTCCCGGAATCGATCCCAGGGGCGTGATCCAGTTTCCATACAGAATGACTTCTGCAAAGTAATACCCGACAATTTTAATTACAATCGCAAGAATGACTGATAAAAGATTGTTCAGCATCATGCTCTTAAACGGTTTCTTTTCGGCGATGAGGCCGACGGTGTAGCCCATCAGGCCCACGATTAAAAATGTAAAAGGCGCCCATGCGGTCCATCCGCTCATCAAATCAAATAGTCCCATACCAAAGGCGCCCGCAATGGCACCCGTTTTTCTGCCATAGAGCATGGCTCCGACAAACAGAGGGACATTGCCCAAGTGAATCAGTCCGCCGCTTCCCACCAGGGGCAGTCTGATATTGATCAGCCAGGTTGCCGTCAGGGTCAGCGCAATAAATAATGCGTCAATGACCAGTTCATAAGTTCTGCTTCTCTGTGTATTTTGCATTGTTGTCATCGTTTCGTTCTCCTAAGTTTCATATTTCGCTAGCAAATTAAGGATACTACAAAATTGAACACTTTAAAATATGCAATTATATATTTTTTCATATATACAGTAGTGCGGTTTTTGCCGCAAAATAAAAACTGTACCCTTTTTTCATCGGGTACAGTTCTAAAGTTTCTTCTATACAGCTATTTTTTGTAGGTGTACTGGTAATACGTTCCGCCGGCGTAGATATAGATATCGCATTTTCCTTTCTCCGCTTTCTTGGACATGTTCAGCACGCCGTAAGTCGTCCGGCTCGTTCCAGCCGATAGCTTTTCGTACTGGGTGATATTGGCTTTTTTCTCGTCGTCAGATACCACAGTGCCGGCATTGGAGATTCCATCATAAAACGCAGTAACGCCGTAGAAGTCGTAAGCATTTTTCTCTTTCTCAGAAAGATTCTTTGTCTTCATGTTTACAACTAGCAGCTTATTATCAGCACCTTGTGCTTTGTAATAATTGTAGTAATATCCCGGATTGGAAGGGACAATTTTGCTCAGGAATTTCACGCTGGTCGGTGTCAGTTCGCAAAGTCCGTCTACAGTGATCTTTTTGTTCAATTCCAGCTTTTCTGTCACTGCAAAAGGTTTTGTCGTATCGATGGTCAGTTTGTGATTATAGATCGGCTCATCGCCATCCTTGGTAAATGCAAACTCGGCAAGTGTTTCTTTATTTGCAGCAGAAGTGTCTATTTCGGTAATGAAATAGAAGGTCTCTGTAGCTCCGGCTTTTAGAGTTACGCTGCTCGACAGTTTTGTTTCATTGTCGGTGAGCGCATTGATCATGTTCGCAGTAAAAGTATCCTCTCCCACGCTGAGTCTGAAGGCGCATAAGTCGCTGGCTTTGATGTCTTCTTCGCCCAGGTTTTTCACCTTTGCAACAACCGTGGCATAGGATTTACCACTTTTTGCAGTAAAACCCATAGGATAGCTGCCGCTTACAGGCGGAAACACTTTATCCGCGACCAAAACGTTGACCGGGGTGAATTCTAGGTCTTCTCCGATGGTCGTTTTCTCCCCCAGCTTCATGGTTACTTCTTTTTCGCCTCCGCAGGCGTAGATTGCAAAAATTGTACAGACTGCCAGTGCGAGCACTACGGCTTTTTTTAACGTATCTTTCTTCATCGTGTTCTCCCTTCTAAACCAAGAGGATCTGTTAGAGCTGCTCTGCCAGCTTTTCGATCTCTTCACATGCGAAGGATTCAATCTGGCCCATATCGCAGGCTTTGGCAACTTCACTATCCAGCGGCAATTTAACTACGTGTTTTACTCCATGGGTTGCTGCAATATCTTCTATGTGGCTGTCACCAAAGATCTTGTGTTCTTTGCCGCAGTCCGGACACTTGTAATAAGACATATTCTCCACGATGCCCAGCACTGGAATTTCCATCAAGTCTGCCATCTTTACAGCTTTTTCTACAATCATAGAAACCAGTTCCTGCGGTGAAGTCACGATGATGATGCCGTCGACTGGCAGGGACTGATAAACAGTCAATGCTACGTCTCCAGTTCCAGGAGGCATATCCACGAACATCACGTCAACATCTCCCCAGGTTACATCGCTCCAGAACTGTTCCACGACGCCGCCCAGGATCGGTCCTCTCCAAACGACAGGATCTGTGTCATTCTCCAAGAGCAAGTTGATAGACATGGCTTTGATGCCTGTCTCTGTTACGGCCGGCAAAATCATCTGATCGTTGCCCTGTGCTCTCTCCTTAATGCCAAATGCCTTTGGAATGGAAGGTCCTGTAATATCTGCATCCAAAACAGCTACGTTCTTGCCCTGTTTTCTGGCTGCTACTGCCAGCATGGAAGTAACGGATGACTTTCCGACTCCGCCTTTGCCGCTGACAATACCGATTACTTTTCTCACATCTGAAAGATCGTTCATCGGTGCTTTCTGGATGCCAGGATTCTCCTGTCTTTCGTCGCAGCTAACGCCACATGATCCACAATCATGATTACAATCACTCATAATACTAATCTCCTCTTCTCTTTAGATAATTATATTTTAAAACATTCCCAGATTTTTATAAAGGAATATCCAAAAAAACATAGTAAAACATGCAAATGCCGAGGAAAAGACGACGCAGTTCCCCGCCAGTTCGCTGTCGCTTTCCATGGTTTCGGCCATGGTAAAGGACGACACCGCCGTCGGTGATGCGAAAATCGCGATCAAGGTAACAAAGGCGATACCTCGAAATCCAAAAAATGCCGCAGCGCCGAGTCCTGCCGCCGGGACGACGATCAGTCTTGCGATGACACAGATGACCAGGTTTTTCCTGCACCTTTCGATACTGGTGATGTTGAAAGATGCACCCAGGATCACCAAAGCCATGGGCATTGCAACTGCTGACATATCGCTGACTACGGTCTCTAAGACCGATGGCAGCTTTATTTCTCCCAATACTGCAATGATACCTGCTGCCGCGCCCAAAATCAAGGGGTTTGTTGCCAGCTTTCTTAATATATTGACAGGATCGGGTTTTCCGCCTCTGAATACTTCCAGCGTCGTAACTGCCAGAATGTTATATATGGGAACGATGACGGACACCATCATCGCTGTCACCGCCAGGTTTCCGTGTCCAAACATGTTCACAGCGATGGGAATTCCCATGATGACAAAATTGCTCCGATAGATGGCTTGTATCATCGCGCCTCTGCTCTTCGGCTCTTTTTCAACTCGCAGGACGACGAGCAGAGTGATCAGGTACTCAATCAAAACTGCAGCAACACCAAAGGCGATCAGCTTTCCGTCCAGAGCCTCTTTGATGTCTGAACCGTACAGGTTGCGGAACATCATGACAGGAAAGAATACGACGAACACCATGTGATTCAAGTGTCTGACTTCTTCGGCTCCCAGCAGCCGGTATCTTTTGACCAGCATGCCGACTCCCATCAGTATGAACATGGGCAGCACCGCCTCCAATGAGATGACAAAATTATTCAGCATCTGTAATCACACTGTCAGCCTTTTGGTCGTGATCGTCCATAGGAATATTACCCGATATCAGCTTTTCAAAACAGATCATGCACGTGGGGAATTTCGTTCCCTTTAGAAATCTGTCGTAATAACCTTTGCCGTGTCCCAGCCTATTTCCCTGATAGTCGCAGGTCACACAGGGCAATACGGCAAAATCGATTTCGCCCGCTTCGATTAGCGGCAGCTCCGGCAACGGCTCCAAAATGCCGAACACGCCAGGTTTCAGGTCTTTGTTCAGATCACTGATCTGGCGGACTTCCATGATGCCGTCAGCTACGCAAAGCGGCACGCCCACCCGCTTGCCACTTTCCAGGGCATCCTGCAGGATTTTGACGGTATCCGGCTCTCCTCTGGTTCCCACAAAACAAAATACGGTTTTGGCCGTCCGATAGGCTGGTTCTGCCATCACTCTTTCGCAAATGATTTCGCTGGCCTTTTGGCAGTAGCCTTGTTCCAGCAGCGCTATCCTCGCCTTGATTTCTTTTCTTAAGTTTTTCTTTATTTCAATCTGATTCATCATTTATAGAACTGGCATCCTCTGCATTCCGGCCGCTTTGGATTTTCCGGGTCGCAGTGAAGAGGAAGAATCCGCAGGTCGTGGCTCAGCTTATCTCCCATCAGTGATTTGAGCGCCGCGATCTGGCACAGCGTGCCCACGAATTCCGTAACAGTGCCCGATTTGACTTTTCTCATGGTCTCACGATAAACTTTCGCCATATCTCTATGGTAGTATTCGTCATTGAATTCGTAGAACTCCTCGAAGGTCGGCAATTCTACAGGGTTGTAAATCGGACAGTACAAAATGCAGTTGTTGCATTTCTGACATCCGTCCTCATTCTTGATCGGTTTCTTGGTACCATTCTCGTCTTTTACAATCTTGATGCACGCGTGCTTGCAGCCCAAAACACAGGCCTCACAGCCGTTGCAGTTCTTTACTTTATCTGTCAATTGCATGAAATATCAGCTCCTTTGTTTGGTCAAAATAGTGAAAGTGCGGCGACCCCGGAAGATCGTGGAAGCATTTTAACATGAATATACCTTTGAGAATTGAATTGGAATTCATGTTTCAATGGTTCCTACCTCTCGGCAACGCCGTAAGATCACGGAACCATTATAACAAAAAGTTAAGAAAAATAAAAGTTTCTAAATTTTCAAAAAAGCATTGACATTCGTACAAAGTTGTATTATTATAATGTCAACAGAAAGAAAATACATTATTTACAGATAAAAGTTGTAGTGTATGGTACTTATGAAATCTATAGAAAGGAGCGAGGGAAATGTTAAAGCGTTTTTTAGGACCAGGAGACTCATCGGTGGCAGGACCTTCTGCTTCAGAGAGAATATCACGATAGCCAGAAATTCTAATAGTAATTACTGAAAGGTACGAGGGGCTAGACCCACCTACATAAAACTGGCAGAGACAAGATAGACCAATCTGAAGTAGAAGTTGTACCAGCCAGAAATTCGGTTATTGCTTATAGATGAACAGAAAAGGATTAGTATAAACGTTAATATAGATTAATTAATATTGTCCCTTAAAATTGAATATAAGCATTACTAGAAAGGACTGATTCTTGCGGATCAGTTCTTTTTTCGCGCGTATAGGCTATAAGGTGCGGCTCTTTTCGTGCCGAACTCAATCGTAAATCATGAAAACTGCCGCACAGAGAATTTATCTCTGTGCGGCATCTTATACTGCTTATAATTTACTTATTTTGCTCTGACTTTTTTCAATGTCGTCCAGTTGCTCCAAACCTTGTTACCGTTTTCCAGTGTCTTGTAGGCGCGAACCTGTACGTAGTAGTACACACCACTCTTACGATTTTTGATAGTCGTAGAGGTTTTAGTATACTCATTTTCCTTGTGTGTGATGTACTTATTATAGTACTTATCATTTCTTCCATATTTAACCTGATATTTGGTCGCTCCTTTTACCTTAGTAATGAGCACTTTGACCTCTCCTTTGGAAGGTGAAGTAACTTTGATGACAGGTTTATTTGGTTTGACTGTGACTGTAATCACTTTTGATGCAGGATTGTATCTCGTTGTTCCCTTTGTGGTTACAGTAATCTTTGCAATACCAGTGCCGATGATCTCAACTTCTCCATCACTAGAAACCTTTGCCACAGATGTATCGTTAGATGTGTAAGTGAATCCAGTTCCGTCTCCGTTAGCAGTTGCAGTAATTCTGAAATTGGAACTTGTCGGATATTTAGTATACTTCGTATATTTCGTCTTCACTGTCTGGTCAAGACCTTGGATAGTGAATTCCTTAGTCATACTTCCACTATATTTGCCGATGCCTGTAATCAACACGGTTGCCGTTCCTGCAACGCGGTTGTTGCTATATGTCAGCTTGTAGTCTACATTTCTAGTCAAAGTTGTGTATCCATCTTTAACGGTTACGGTTGGCTCTTTATATAAACCATCGTATTTGTATGTCGTCTGTGACAAAGTGGCAGTACACGTATTGATAGTGTTGCCAGTAATCGTGAAATACACAGTCTGGCTCCCTGTATAACCATTTGTTCCAGTAACCGTTACTGACGCTGTCCCAGCATCTTTGTTGTTCTTGTAAGAAACAATGTAATATGTACTTGGAACCAGGGTACTTCCGTTGTATACCTTAACTGTCGGCGTATGCGCATAACCTGTATACTTGTAGGAAGTCTGTGACAGCTCTACTCTGCAATTTGCCATACTCGTACCGTTAAGAACTACGTTGTAGCCGTAGTAAGAGGAACCTGCATAACTGCCTTTACCACTTAATATGATGGTTACTGATGTCTTTGCAGTATTGTAGTAATATGATGACACATAATAATCCGTACCACGTATCAGCGCTTTGCCCTTTGCATCATAGAACGTAAATTCCGGCATTCGCTCTGCTGTATAGGAAGTTCCCAAATAGCCAGTTGGAATATATGCTAAAGTGGACGATAAGGAAAGTCTTCCATCGGTTATTATCCCTTCTTTTATCTTATACGTTCTTTCAATTTTTCCAGCATAGGTATCTTTGCCTCTGATAATCACTTTATATGTTTTGGCAGCGATAGTGCTAGCTTCCCATTCAACATCATAGTCGGTCCCCGGTCTTAAAAGCTTGTTTCCTAAATTAACTTCAATACTTGGTCTATGAGAAGTTCCGTCATATGGATATTCTGGATATATCGTTGTACTAGTTGTGGGATACTTATCTAAATAAACTGTTGCATTCGAAATGTCAGTGCCGATAGAGTATTGCCTGGTTTCACTTGAGCCATAGTTCCCAATACCAAAAATAATGACCTGCTTTTTCGAGGTATCTGGAGTAACTTCAAAATCCACGCCCTTCTTTAAAACCTTTGATCCATCCATAACATCTACGGTTGGAAAACTTCCTGAAATCGCATTCCCAACCTTTATCGTGCATTCACCAATATTTTTTCTAGCAATTTCAAATGCGTCAGATTTGGATATAGATCCAACATATCCATTTTTTCCAGTTACAATTAGCGTAACCTTACCGGCATTAACGTTGTCGGCACTATACCCGACAGTGTAATATTTCTGATCCAGAGTATCGCTACCCTTCTTTACAACTACATTTGTACAAAGTTTCGGCGTTCCATCATATGTTAGCTTTGATGGTTTAGTAAAGCTCGTAATTGTATAATCAGTTATGCTTGTTCCGCCATAATAGTACAACAATTTGCTTCCTGTATAATTCCCATTGGTTGCCGCTGTAATTTTCACTTCGTTTGAATCAGCTACAGTAGCACTAACATCAATTGTATAATCTTTTGTAACTGTTAAACTGTTATTATTATACGTAAGTATTACTAACTTCTTAATGTCGTCTGCTCTGGTTCCAACAGGCTGTGGCTGGATCGGTGTTGCAATGACATCACTGTCATTAAGGTTTTTAGGCTTAATCGTGAAATTCTTTGTTAGCTCCTTGAGCGGAGCGTCACCATTTGTAACTACTCCGTCACTATTTAGAGTAACCTTCGCAGTATATTCCCCTGCATCTTTCAAGGTTTCTGCCGCAATAGTCTCGCTGCTACCACTCTTTGTATAGGAAACGGTGTAGTCGCTAGATGATACTGTTTTGTTCTCTTTAACAACCGTAACCCCTGGATTAATCGCATTCCCTGTATACGTAGCATTATCATTACTGAATTTGATTTCCGCACCAGTTAAATCTGTTACGGGTGTATCCTGCGCAAACGCCATCCCCGGCATCATGCAGACAATCATCAGAACCGATAGAAGTATCGCTAATGTCTTTTTCATAATCTCTATTCCTTTCTTAATCTTTCTCTTCATTAGAACTAGTTTTCCATAGCCATATTATACCATCTCTTCATACAAATGAATATATATATTATCAAATATTAAGAAAATTTAAGAATTAGCTGCAAAAGAAATAAGTGCCGTAATACAAAGCAAATCATCTGTTTTACTTTATATTACGGCACCTTTATCATAAATTTTTTTATATAACTTTTATCTTCTTCGTAGTCCAGTTGCCATATACTTTTACTCCATCAGAGGTAATTTTATAAGCTCGAACTTTCACGTAATAGTTTTTTCCTTTTTTCAAACCTGCAATTGTAGTCGAAGTTGTTAAGTAACTGTTGTTCACATGCTTGAGATATTTATTTTTGTATTTACCGCTATATCCATATTTAACCTGATATTTAGTAGTACCATTTACCTTTTTAATTTTTACCCTAATTTTACCCTTTGATAAAGCTGTTGTTGTGACCTTTGGTGTTTGGGGTTTCACTGTAATGTAAACATATTTATGTGCAGGATTAAATGCCGAGGTTCCAATGGTTTCAACTTTTATTTTTGCCACACCAGTACCTACAATTGATACTATACCCTTTGCAGATACAATTGCTACAGATGGAGTATCTGAAGTATACTTGAACCCATTACCATCACCAGGAGATTTTGCTGAGAGAACGAAGGCTTTACTACTGAGATATTTCGTATATCTTGTATATTTTGTTGTTACTTTATTGTCTTTGCCTAAAATAGTAAAATCTATTGTCAGCGTACCAGAATATACACCTTTCCCACTAATAATCGCTTTTCCTATACCAGCATTTACATTATTTTCATATCTCACTTCATAATCCACATCCTTAATTAAGGTTATTGATTTTCCATAGATATCTTTCCAAGTAACGTTTGTTGGAACTGGTGTCACAGCTGCTCCAGTATAATTATACTCGTACTTCTGAAAGCTAACTAATGTGTTTTCACCATTTATTTCATTTTTTCCAGTTGTAAATGACTTTGTTATTGGTTTATTGTTAAAATTTTTATAATTTCCTATCAAAGTAATATACGCAACATTATCTTTCACACTCAGCGTATAATCTGCGTATCTCTTTAACAACTTCCCCTTATATTTAATTTCTTCATTTATCACTGTATTTGAAGTAGTCTGGTTCGGAATTGTTATATCAAGATCATAATATGACAAAGAGCATGGTTCAATCGTAAAATAGGTCACAACTGTCCCATTATATTGGTCACTCGTTCCAACATATGTTACTTCAACTGTTGGCTTAGCCGCTGAAACAGGATTTCCAGCATTAACATTATTTTTCCAAGTATATTTAAACATCTGACGATCCAGGGGAGTCGCCGTTTTTATATCTTCATCAAATTTGTATACATTCGGATATGGTTGTTGTGCAGACCCAGTATACTGACATGTAATGTTCGTCGTATCTACAATAAAATTAGGTTCTATTCTATAGTTTTTTTGTATAACACCAGTATAGTTATTTTTTCCTCTAACAATTGCAGTGTATTCGCCAGCTTCTTTTGATTCTGGTAAAACAGTTTCATAATTTACAGCCTCAATAAACTGATTTCCATCTCTAACCTCTACATCTGGAGTTTGTACACGTTTATTATAATAGAACTTTGCTTCGTGTTGGTTAAGCGTAACCATTGCCGAAGTCAAAGATTTAGCTTTGATAGTAACTAGACTTTCTTTTGTTACTTGACTTCCATAAATTCCATTTGTCTCATTTTCGACTGCAGTAATTTTCACTATATAATTACCAGCATTTATCAAGTCCTGTGGCTCAATCTCTAAATTGTCTACATTGCCTTCCTTCACATATTTTATAGTATAATCATTAGGACTGACCAGTTTATTTCCAATCTTGACTTCAATTTCAGGATCAATCACGCTGCCCGTGAAAGTCTGATTATTAGTTCTTACATTAATCGTTGCATCTGCCAAATCTCCATTCGTTGCATTATCTTCTCCCGCAAATGTCATCCCTGGCATCATGCAGATAATCATCAAAACCGACAGAAGTGTCGCTAATGTCTTTTTCATTGTCTCCATACCTTTCTTTATCCTATCTTTCAAAAACTACTTCTCTTAAGCTTTGTCTAATATGCGTTCCCGTAAAACAGAAACGTTATTCACATTGCAATGTATCTATCTTGTAAAAACACCACAAGGTTATAGTCACTATATCTTGGCTATGCCTCTGGAATAGAATCAAAAGTCAAGATTCAATAGTTCCAACTTCTCGACAATGTTATAAGATTACGACACTATTATACCATCTCCCCTAGAAAATGAATATATACATTTATTCGAATATTAGAAAAATTACAAAATTAGTTATCTTATGCAGCGCCCCTGCTTCTCTATTCTTTCATTAGGTGTTTAACAATACACGATCTTTTTGATAGTCACTTTTTTATCTTATCTAAATTTTGTAATTTTTTCCAAACTAATTATAACAGTTACAAACACTTAAGTAAAACTTTTTTAAATTACCCTTGACTTCCCCATACAACTACATTATTGTAAAATATATACAGTTATTTTTTTACATACGAGAGAGGTCTACTGAATATGAAATCCTTATTTGCAAACGATCGGCGGCGTTATTTTAACATCTATGACGACTGGGTCTTCCACTACATCTTTAGCCGCGATACTGAAGAATGCAAGCAGGCCCTTATCGCCGTCCTCAACGTGATCCTGCAGCGAGAAACAGACCCGATCATCGACATCCAGATTAAAGCCCCCGGTTTCTATGGCGACCATGACGACGACAAGGACTCAGTCCTGGACATCAAAGCGCTGACCAGCTCCAACGAGATCATCGATATTGAAGTACAAAACAAAAATCTCAGCTTCTACTGCGACCGCTCCGTCTATTACGGCGGCAGACTGGTGAATTCCGCATTGGAAAAAGGCAAAAAATATGATAAAATGAAAAAAAGCATAGTCATTTCCATCGTCAACGGTACTCTGTTCCCAGAAACTGAAAAGCTACACACGGTCTTTCGGCTGCGAGAGGTGGAGGACGGCATCCAGCTTTCGGATCGGCTGGAACTGCACTTCCTGGAACTGGGCAAAATTTTGCCAAACACCCCTGTGGATCACCTTGATCCAGTGGAAAAGCTAGCAGCTTATCTCAAGTTTGCCGGTGACGAGAAGAAGGAAGACTATATCCAGAATCTGATTCAATCAGGAGGTGACGCAATCAAAATGACAGAACAACTATTCAGAGCCCTGACAGAAGATGAGATTGCCTATGAGAGAAACGAACGAAAACTTAAGTTTGAACTGGACCGCAACACCGAGCTTTCTCTTGCTAAAAAAGAGGGCATTGAGCAGGGGATTGAGCAAGGTGAAGAACTAACCCTAATCAAACTCGTCTGCCGTAAACTGGCCAAAAACAAATCGGTGTCGCAGATTGCTTCGGAGCTCGATGAGGATCCAATCCATATCCATAAGGTCTGTACCGCTGCAAAGGGCTTTGCCCCGAACTACGACATCACGGAAATCTACGAAAAGCTCATGTCATTCCCCAAAAAATAATGAGTAATAACCACAAAAGCTGTGGCCCCAAAAACACTTGGGTGTCACAGCTTTTTTATAGGTCTATTCCGTTTTTTTTCCGATCTTCTCGCCGTATCGGACTTTTGTTTCAATGCCCAGACGACTGTTTTCCAATATATCGTCGTCAATGACAGCCTTATCCTTCTTGAGACAGAGAATGATCGTGGAGCCGCCGAACTCAAAACGCCCCTTCTCTTCTCCCCGCTCCACCATCTTTTCTTCGTGGTAATTTACGATTTTTCCCACCATCAGCGCGCCGACTTCTATCATCATCAGTGTGCCGAAGTTTGCACTCTTTAAAAAGGAAATGCACCTGGTATTCTCCTTGTAAATAGGATAGTGATCGTTTGCTATGGGATTCACCGTGTGGAAGACGCCGTTGATGATGTGATTGCCGCTCTTCTTCCCCCGATCTACATAGCAATATCTGTGATAATCGTCCACGGTCAGACGGAAAAGCAGCAGATACCCGCCTCTGTACTTCTCCGCCAGCTTTTTGCTGCGCGTGAGACTTTCCATCGAATATAGGGTGTTTTTGATGGTAAATTCTGCATCCTCAGTAATCTGATAGGCTGTCAGCTTGCTGTCACAGGGAGCAATTAAATGAGAAGAATCCATATCCACAGGCCGGCGTTCTGCCTTCACTCTGCGTGTAAAGAAATCGTTATAAGAGTCGAAGCGACTCTTCTCATAGTCTTCCAGGGAGATCCCATTGGCTTTGACAAAGGGTTTGATAGCCACGGTAGAAATCTTCCGATCCAGAAACCATCCCCCAGCTTTCGACACAGATGGGCGAATCAGAACCTTCACCATCTGGCGGCCAATCCTGCTGCTGTACAGCTTCTCCAAAAACTTGTCCTGTCCATCATCTGCACCTATAAAGTTGCCTTCTCTATCTTTACATCTCATGAATTCCTCCGGATCACAGTACAAAACCGTTCATCAGCTTATATCTCGAATAGACAAAGGTTATGATAATCGCAATTGCCACAACCGCTACAATCAGCGCCAACACCTTGTTGCTCGGTTTTTTCATCTTAAAATCAGCGATAAACAGTGTCCCTACCGCAAACAGCATGACCATCAAAAGCACCGGGAAGGTGTAAGGCAGAACGAAGTGCAGCAGATACAGCACCGGCAGAATGACGGCAATAGAAGTGATCGGCAATCCGTGATACACTTTTTCGTGCTCCTCTTCAGAGAAGAAGTTGTTTGTCTCCACTACATTAAAGTAAGCCAGTCTGATGACGCCGCAAATACAGTAAAAACCGATCGCCAGCATACCTAAACTTCCCTTTACGCCCATGCAATAACAGAGCAGAGAAGGAAATGCCCCAAAGGCAACTACATCACATAGGGAATCCAACTGGATACCAAACAATTTCTCGTTATCCGTGCGGTCCTTTTTCCGTCTTGCCACTTTGCCATCGAACATATCAAAAAATCCAGACAGCGCCAGACAGAAAATAGCTAGCTTAAAATGTCCATTTGTAGCAAAGGTCATGCCCAATATAGCCGATATCAAGCTCATATAGGTGAGTATCACCGTGTAATTATAAAATCCTATCATTCTTCTTTTCCTCTAAATATCATTAAATATGCAATTGCAGTAAAGACTGCGCTTATAATTAACTGTGTATAATAGCTGATGCCGCGGCTTACAATCATGGCAGGTGTGGTAAGCAGGGCGCCGCAGATCGGTAGAAATATAATTTGGAACAGATGCTCGCTGATACCCATGCCGCCCGGCAGCGGAAGCATATCTACAGCGAGGGAAATCATCGCCTGCAATACGACCACATCTACCATTCCGAGTTGGTCGATACCAAAGGAAAGTAAGACCAGGTATGTGATATAAAACAGACAGCATCTCTGTACAATCGTTATAAGAAGTACATTTAGCATGACCCCTTTATGCGTCTGAAAATATAACGAAGCCTCGTGATATCCATCCATGGCATGATCCAGTTTGCCTTCCAGGGCGTCGACCTTTGGTGACTTGCAGATTTTTTTGACCCAGCGGAAAATCGCCATGACCATCCGCTTTGTCATTTCCGGGCAGAAAACCAGAGCCAGCATGCCGCCAACACAGACGACATTCAGTGCCACTCCCAGGTAAACCCACGGCATCGCCGGCTTCAAAAATTGCATCTCAACGGGAGGTCGTAAAATCATAATTACAAGGCCAAAGAGCACCAGAACCAGCTTGTAAGTAATCGTGACAATCAAAAGTACCATGGTAGACAGGTGGATGGGCAGCTTATCCTTCTTCATAAAGAGAATCTGCGCCGGTTGTCCCCCGCTGGCAGACGGCGTCACCAAACTGAAAAAAAAGCCAACAAAGGAATAAAGAAAGCAATGATTCATGTTCGGTTTCTGACTCAATGAACGCATCAAATAATAAATTATTACTGATTCACTGAGTATAAAGGCGATGACCAGAACGACCCCCACAATCCAGTATCGTGAATCCGCTTCTTTCATATATATCATAATATCAGAAAAATCCTGGTCGTGAAACACATAATACATGGTTGCGCAGAAACAAATCACCAAGAATATGATATTTATCAGTGTCTTTTTCTTATTCTTCATCTATTACTTCTCCAAACACTCTTTGATTAAGCCGGTCAAAGCAGGCCATCAATTTTTGATATCCGTTGGTTCCCATGCTGACTGCAAAACAAATCAGTGCAACAGCGATACCGCCAGCCACGTCTACAATATAATGTTGTTTCGTGAATTGTGTAGAAGCAAAGATCAATATTGCAAATAATAATGTCGACAATTTGTACCACCTGGGAATATCATCACATTTTCTAATTCCCAGATAACACATCAGACTGGCAAGGCAATGAATCGATGGAAACAGGTTGTAGGGCTCATCCATAAAATAAATGAAATCCATCGCCATGTCCAGCAGCCCATCGCCCATGGCATCTGGTCTGATATTGGTAGTTGGAAAAGCTACAAAGATGACGCCGCAGACGACTCTGGCAAGGATATCGGCAAAAACAAACCGATACCAAAATTCTTTGGAATTATGTTTTGAAGTCAAAGCATAGCTAATCACCCAAAAAGGGTAACTGAGAATGTAAATGCTGACCCATTGCGGTACAAAAGGCACTGCCCGATCAAAAGCGGTCGTCAAATCATAATGATACATTCCCGATGCCAAAAGCTGTGTCGCCCAGTAAACCAGACAATTCACAGCAAAGCACGAAATCAAAGAAAAAAACGCATAGCTTGGAATAAACTTCTCCATATGCGCTTGATACCACTCGCTAAATTTATCTGTCTTAATCTGCATAACGTCCCTACCCAAATATCGCTAATTTCTATATAATTATATAGCAGGAGGACGCGCTTTGCAACTATATGACGAAAACCTAAGAAAATCTTAAGAATTTGTCAAGGTTCTAAAATCTGCATTTACGTTTTTAAGGCAAAAAAAGATAGTACCAATTGCTTATTATTATTTCCCTGACTCTTGCTTTCCATACGGATAACCATAAGCCCTACAATACGCAATTGGTACTATCTATTCTGCTGTTCAAACACTTCTGGTGGACTCACCCCTTCCATTACTATTTGCATTAACTTTTCATCCAGCGAACCTGCTTCGTCGCTTTCTCTTTGCTACGTATGCTTTATCGCTTTCTTTAAGTAGAGTATAGCATATTTCTTGCAAAAATCAAGTGTTTTTTTGTAATTTTTAGAATATTCTTTTCTGTTATTTTAAGTGCCCGTTGTATGGTAAACACAGCAATGATGGTCGTTCCAAGTTTGTATGTTTCCTTTCATTCCATAATACTTACGTTCCGTCCTTCGGACAGATAAATTCCGACTTTTCCTTAGCCTGTCTTCCACATCAATAGTATTGCAACGACTACCAGCAGTTCCGCCAAAGTAAACCCTTTCTTATTTCTTCATCGCACACGTTCTCCCACACAGAAATCATAACTTTATGATACGTCTTTGCACCTCACAATCAAAAAAACATTACAGGTCGTCAGCACTTTACAACATACACCCACCCCTATCTTAGATTCACAGCATTTACAGAAAATCAAACGTCACCTGCCGCTGGATCCAGCTTTCCTGTTCGGCAGCTTTGATGATGTCGCCGTCCATAAAATCACCGATCAAAAACGGCGAAAAAGGGTCGTGTTTGCCCATGTTAGATTCCACCGTATCCTGGTCGTAGTTGGCATAGCAATAGAGGCAGCCGTGACCGCAGGTGTTATACGCCCCGATGTCGCTTCCCAGCACGCAGCTGCACTCGCTGCGGGTCATAGCGTTTCCCGGCACTGTCAAAGGCAGTCCGATGGCGCGCTCCAGCACCTCTTTGGTCTGGCAGCCGCCAGTGTCCACACCAAAGACTTCCAGCTCTGCACCTTCTGCACAGGTTTTGATGGCCATGCCGTGCTCTTTTCCGATGGCAGCAAAAGCCTCCCCAATGGCAAAACGCTCCTCCCTGGTTACACTGCGCCCCTCTCGGAAATTGCGTTTCGTCTTGTCATAGAGGTCGAGAAAGCTAATGACGCAGTGGTCGGTATAACCTGCCAGCGCCGCTGCCATCTCTGCAAAGGTTTTCAGATGAAACTCCAGAGAGTATTTTTCCGTAATGAAAATCGGATCATAACGCCAACTGATACGGTTCAGGCCCACCTTCTCTGACAAGCAGCAAAAGCTTTCCATCACCACTTCCTTTGCAGGCACGCGAGGTTCGATATCTCGTCCATAAGGCGTGATGGTCACTGCCCAAAACTGCCGAAAAGCTGAAAGCTGTGCCAGTCCCGGCAGCATGGGAGCCGGATTCTTGGTGCAGAAGCTGATGCAGTCTACGACCTCCGGATCCAGCAGATACCTGGTTACCTGCTGTTGGTTATAGGGGTTGCGGGCAAAGACAAACCCATCTCTGATTCTATTGTAAAACCACTTACTGTAGTAAGCGGGAATATCTGTCCTGTTTCCTGTGTTCAAAATCATTTATCTGTTCACAATCTTTCCTATATTTTTCAATTGGATGGAAATAGTTCCATCAGGGTTGTTGATGAATTCCACATACTTGCTGTTTTCCAGGTAGTCTGTGGGGATTTTGATCTCGATGCCCGTGTCCGTTTTGATCTTGTGGCTGCGGATGCTTTTGACCACCTTTGGATTTTCCACGCTGATTTTAGCGGGGATGTCCACCTCCATGGCCTTCTGTTTAAAGGTCTTCTTCATGACCTCATTGTCATAGAAAACCTCTTCACAGAGATCGGAAGGGGTAAATGGCACGTTTTGCTCCGAATTCTCGATGATGCAGTTCTTTGCGCGGGACACAGCAATGGCGGAATTGGCGCCATATTCGTCTGCCACCTCGCTGGTGATTTTCTTGATCATGCGCACCGTCTCCCTGGCAGAGGGCTGGAAGGTGCACTGCAGAACTTTGTCCGGCAAAACTTCCACGGCTTCGCCGTTGATCTCCCGCTTCTTGTCGCAGAGAGACACCTTGTAATCCTTCATGCTGACGATTGCATAGCAGGAAATCTTCTGGCTGGTGTTCGGCAGCAGGGTAAAATACCGGATAATCTTGTTGGCTACGCCGTCATCTCCGCTTTCCACCTGGTGGGTGTAGGCGGTTTTGTTGGGCAACAGCAGCAAGCCGATGTATTCGTCGTTCTCATCGGTGAACTGACAGACGAGGAAGTCCATGGACTCCGGTTCGTCAGCCTGGGAAATCTGGTCGTAGAGCAAAGTTCCCGCCCCAGTGGAAAACTCCGTAAAGTCGCTGCCGCCGCTGACGTATCTTTCCAGACTTTGCTTGAAAACGCTGTACTCCAGAAATTCTCCTTCTTTCTTTGCCGAGTCTTCTACAATCTTCGTCAGATGCTTTTCTATGAATTCGCCTGTACCATAATCTGTGATGTCCAGCTCCTTCTGCGAAAAGACACAGACGTCAGAGTTGAAATCCAAAATATGTAGTATTGCTTTTTTGATAATCATATTTGTCTCCTAAAAAAGTTATGGAAAACAGTCTCTGTTTCCCATAACTCACATTTTCTTCTGTCGCTATATGCTCGTAAATTCGGTGTAAATGGCCTGAATCGCCGGGATATAATCGCCGCCTGAGACGCCGATGAGCATGTTGATTTTTTCTGAGCCGTGGTCGATCAGGTTGATATTGATCTTCCTGTTTGCCAGCGCACCCAGCACCTTTACGGCGATGGCCGGCGAAGTGCCCAGTTCCCTGCCCACGATGGCAATCATGGCGATGTCGTGGGTCACGGCGAGGCGGTTCGGTTTGATGACCTTCTCTATTTCTGCTGTCAGCTCTGCTTCACGATCCTTTACATCGGACTCGTGGACGATGATGTTCAACGCATCGATGCCGGACAAAATGTTTTTGATGGTAACGCCCCGCCTTGCAAAGAGGTCCAGCAGTTCTCTTCTGATCTGCGGATTCTCTCCCAGCTTATCCTTTTCTACGACGATGGTAGTATAGCCGGTCTTCCCGGAAATGCCGGAAATCGAGAGATTAGACTGATAGTAGTCCGCGTTCTTTACGATCAAAGTGCCGTTGTTCTCCGGTTCATTGGTATTTCTGATATTGATCGGAATCTCCAGTTTGATGACCGGGAAGATGGTGTCTTCGTGCATGACCGCAGCGCCCATGTAAGACAGTTCCCTCAGCTCTTTGTATGTGATGACCGGCACGCTAAGAGGATGATCCACAATTCTCGGGTCCGCCATGAGCAGCCCAGAGACGTCTGTCCAGTTTTCGTAGATGTCTGCACCCGCCACCGCCGCTACGATGGCGCCCGTAATATCGGAGCCTCCTCTGGAGAAGGTTTTGATGGCGCCCGCAGGTGTCGTCCCATAAAACCCCGGAATGACGGCGTATGGATGTTCTGCCATCAAGCCGCCCAGGACTTCCCTGGTCTTCGCCTCGTCAAATTTGCCTTCTTCATCTAAGTAGATGGCGCCCAGGGCATCTATGAATTCAAACCCAAGATACGCGGCCAAAATCTTCCCATTCAGGTACTCGCCGCGGCTGATGATGTAGTCCTTCTTTGATGGATCGGTAAGGGCCTCCGTAATCTGTGCAAATTCAGCGTCGATGTCGATTGCAACCTGCAGGCGTCTGACCATAGCCTTATACCTGGCCTGGATCTTCAGCAGAAATTCCTCTGCTTCCGCCCCGCGTTTTTCGGCACAAGCAATCAGAAGGTCGGTCACCTTGTCGTCGTCCTTGGTCCGTTTTCCCGGCGCTGAGACGACGATATATTTTCTTTCCGGTTCCGCTTTGATGATCTCGGCGCATTTCTTGAACTGCTCCGCATCGGCCAGGGAAGTGCCGCCGAACTTTGCCACTTTGATGTTGACGTCTTTCTCCTGGAAAATGTCGGCGTGGTTCTCTTTTTCAATCTGATTGAGGTCATAAGTCGTCGTCTGATATACGAAATAGTTGAGCCAGTTGCAGTACAAAAGGTTTGCCGATGACCTCCATTTGACGACCGGTTCCTTTGTGTCGTCATCGCCGGGAAAATAATTGCATGGAATCTCCGGATTGATCCCAGCATTCTTGTCACGCAAATACTCCTTCTGCAGGGTATCGGCGTCATATTCGGAATGGCCCATGATGAAGATCTGCCGGTCGTTCTCACTTTTGACGGCATAAATCCCAGCCTCTTCGGAGCTGGCGATAATCTTCAGTTCTGGCACCGCTTCCACGTCCTCACGGTCTACCGTGGTATTTCTCGAATGAGGGACGTAGAATTCATCGTCAAAGCCACGGAACAGCATACCCTTCTTGTAATCCAAGGTATGTTTATATACGCCTGACATCTTCTTTGGCAAAGTTCTCTTCTGTATGCCGTAGTGGTAGTAGAGTCCTGCCTGGGCGCCCCAGCAGATGTGAAAGGTGCTGTGGACGTGGCGCTTGGACCACTCCATGATTTCGCACAGCTCATCCCAGTATTCCACCTCTTCAAATTCCATCAGTTCCACTGGCGCGCCAGTGATGATCAGTCCGTCGTAGAACTTGTGCTTGATCTGATCAAAGGTCTTATAGAATGCGATCATGTGCTCCTCTGAGGTGTTCTTTGACTTATGGCTGCTGACCTGCAGCAGTTCCAGTTCCACCTGCAGCGGCGTGTTCCCCAGCAGTCTGGTCAGCTGGGTCTCCGTGTCGATCTTGGTGGGCATCAGGTTCAGAATCAAAATCTGAAGGGGTCTGATATCCTGGCTCATTGCCCGGGTATCCGTCATCACGAATACGTTTTCTTCTGTCAGCGTCTTCACCGCCGGCAGATTGTTTGGTACTTTAATTGGCATATGTAAAATCTCCTATTCCATTGGATTTTAGGATTCGTCCGATACTCGACCTAATATTACTATTATGCGATAAAACGCGGTGGGTTTCAAGTTTTTTTCTGTAATATTTCGTACTGGATTTCGCGTTGAAAGTGCAGATTGCCTTTGTACCCCCTGGCGCTCGAAAGATTGTAAGCGAATGCTGTAACCTGCAATCAAGCTCCCCCTCACCTGCGCTTATTTCACATCCACATGGACTGCGCCAAAGCCCGTATAGGAATAATTGACTTCCGGCTGCGCCTGGAACCACTTGACCAACGCAGCGTTGTTTGCTGCCGTGCCTACAATCCACACGTCAGCGGCTTTTCCCTCCAGGTGCTTTGACACAGGTGAAGAGCCTGCAAGCTCAGCGTTTCGTTTCTTGCAGCGGAGACCAGAGGTAATCTGCATCGCTTTTCCGTAATGGGTTCTGGCCTTTTCCAAGAGCTCCACCAAATCCACATCTATCTCAGCGGGATAGCCGTCACAGTATTTGCCATTGCAGTCACACTTGAACTCCGCCTTCTCGAAATACTTCACTTCACTCCAGTTTACTTCAGCGTCAGCTTGCGGCGCTACGGACAAATTCATCTTTCTCAGTGTCTGCGTGCCGATGATGCCGTCTGCCGTCAGTCCGTTTTTCTTCTGAAAGCGCTTCACTGCGCTGATGGTATCGGGACCGATGATGCCGTCTGCTGTGGCACCTGCCGCTTTCTGACACTGCTTTACTACAGATACCAGTTTCCCATCGGTCTTTGTGCCGTAAATGCCATCCTGAACTAATCCATACTCCTTTTGAAACTTCTTTACCGCCGTCTTCGTCAGCGTTCCGACGATGCCGTCGATTTCCCCTGTGTAATAATTCTTGTAATACTTCAGATTTTTCTGCATCTGTTTATTGGTCAGCATTGCGTCCACTCCTTTCTCTCAGCGCTCTGATGCGCTGCTGCTTTTCCATGGCCTCCTGGTCCAGCTTATCGATATCTCTGTCGTAAGCCTGTCCCAAGCGGCTGCAGCGCTGGTACTCCATGACCTGTCTGTCGTACTGCTCAAACCAGGCCATCAATTCTGCCAGTTCTTCTCGATCAGAGGCACCCTCTCGCCTGGCACGCTGTCTGCTCTCGTCAAAAGTCAAGGTGTCCTCTTCGATTTTCCAGCAGTCAAAGCTTTCCTCGTCAAAATCCTCCGGCACCCTGCCTCGATACAGCACCCCTCCGGGGAGCACTGTATCAAAGGAATAGGCGCAGAGATATCCGTTTTCATCTAATTGATAATACATACTCTATACCTCCATATTTTTTAATCTGTAGTGATGCTGATGGCCTTCCATATGACGGAAAAGGCCGTGGTGTTGGTACGGTTGACAAAGATGTCACAGCCGTCCGCCGTATTGTTGTTGAAAGAGACGCCCTTTACCACAGAGCCGATGACGCCGGTTCTCGGCGTTACGGTGACGAAAGGCGCCTCCGTAAAGAAATTGGATTTGTAGGACAGTGCCGTCGCAACCGGCGTGTTGGTTTCTGACACCTTGACGGTGATGGTTCCCCAATTCATCCGCAGTATATAGGCGCCCAGGTTCATCTCTACGAAATTGCTGCCCTGCTGCGTGACCACCGGCACCCTGCCTGCGCCGACGGTGATGGGGCTGCCGTCAGGCATCTGCAGACTTCCCGACAAGATCAAACTGCCCAGAGCCGGCTCCACGCAAAGCCTGCCGGACGTATCGGTGTAGATGCCAGAAACTTGATCGTCTGCACCGATCAGCTCCAGCCCGCCTTTCACCGACAGGCCTGCTTTCTCGCTGGAGGCGTCAAGCTCCGACGCATCAGGTTTGCAGTTGATACCCACGTGATAGTTGTCGTTGTTTCGTTTCAGGTACATGCCGATCATGCCAGAGTTGACCACCACGTCTGTCATGTAAGATTTCAGGCAGTCGCTGACCTGGGCGTGGATTTCATAGGCCGCGTCGGTATCAAAGCCGCCTGCCGTGCCCGAATCCAAATCTGCAATCCGTTCAAAGCCTCCGCCCGAAGCGATGGGGATATTGCTCAGGGTGAAAGGACCATATACGGTGCTCGTTCCCGATTTTTTCACTGTGTAGGTGATTTTCAGCCCATTGGACTGCAAGCCGAAGTTCCCCTTCCAAGCCGTGCCTTTCACATGCATCTTCACGGCAGTATCAAAACCATTTTCACGGTAGATGCGGCACTCCGCCACCTTCAGAGAGGTGTAATCGATAAAATTTTCGTCGCTGATGGCGTAGTGACACAGCTTCGTATTTCCGCGGCTGTCCATAATCAGCAGTTCGATGATTTTTCCCGTACCTCCGGTCAGTTCCAGAGTCAGATCCCCGGAAGCCGGAATTTCGGTCAGCTCTTTGGATTGGCTGCCCATGGTCACCTGATATTTTACGATGGACGCCTGATAGAGCGCCTCAGCCTTTGACGCCGCTGGAATGGAAAGGCGCAGTGTGCCCGCCCCATTGATGAATTTTGCGATGCTTCCCGTAAGCGCCGTGTCCAGGAAGGTGCAGACGGTGCTGTTTTGATCAAAGGAAACCACTCTGTAGCTGTCTGGCAGTCTGACGGTAAAATCCATGGTCTCAGGCTGCCCCACGGTGATGCCTGCATAGCTTGCCGTCATGGTCACCAGGCAGGACGCTTCGTTGACATTACCAGGCATGTTCACAGCAAAACTTTCTCCGACAGGCAGCACGCCCGCAGACGAAATCAGTGAAACAGACCCTTCAAACCCTGCAAACTGGTAATTTGCCGAGTAGCTGTAGAGATCCGAGGGGTTTTCCACCGCTACGCCCTGGCTTTCGCCGATCAAAACCGACGACTTTGACAGCATCAGTTCTCCAGGAGATGCCGCAGTAATAGTGCCGGAGTAGGAAGTGCTTCCGATTTCCGTATTTCCCGACCTGGTAGTCAGAACGATGGTGCACGCCTTAGAGAGACTGCCGTCCAAAGCTGCAAAGATACTGCTCTGATAGCTCTCCGAAGAAAAGGTCACCTTCTCTCCATAACCTTTCGCCTCCCGGACCACATTGCCACCCACTTTGATGGCGATATCGTGGACATAGTCCGCAGAATATCTGTTGATGTTGACGGTAAAAGGCTGGCCTGCCGCAATGTCCACAGAACCGGAAATGTAAGACAGCCTTTTTATGGTGTCCAAGGTCACCGTCTTGCTGGCCGAATAGGTGCCCGCAATGGTAGTCCCCGAATTTTTAAAAGACGTGCTGATGGTGATCTTCTTTGTTCCGTCACTGTCGTGATTCACCCTGACCCCCGTCTTCGAGGTCATCAGCACATAAGAGGAACCTAAGGTCGCATTTTTGCTGAAACTGTAACTGGTCCCGTTGATGGTCAGCTTCCCTGAAAAGTCGCCCCAGGACGTATATCCATCGGTCTTTTTCAGATAGACGTACGCGCTGACCAGGGAATAGTTGTTTGTCGCCGAACTGGCTTCGCTGGTCCATTTGATATAACCCGCCACTGTCGATTTGGGCGTGTCCAGTGTAATTGTGCCGTTTGCCATTATAAATCCACCTCCGAATCACTGTTGATAATCCAAGCAGCCATCTGCTTGTCACTAAAAGAAATCATTCTCACTCTTCCCGCCGCAACCTGTTCTCTGGCGATCAAAGACTTGGCTTCCACTCCGTCCTTGGTATATTGCGCCGCTACGTCCTCTGTCTGGTCGGTTTCCTCATTTTCGATGTTGATCACCCTGGTTCCGGCTGAGTCGATGACCGTCTTGGTCTTTGCGTTTTCCTGCCTGATGGTGATGCCGAACTGGGACATGGTCATTGTGGCGGAATCCACTTCTCCCGGGCAGGCTGACCAGGTGGTCTGACTGCCTTCGTTTAGTAAAAGGTCGCCTATGACAAAGCTGCCGTTTTCGGAACGCAGCCTGATGGTAAAGTCCCCGGCTATATCACTTTCGGTCACAGCAAAGGCGGCCTCATATTTCTGCCAGCTTCCGCCGCTGCCTCCCGCGTCGATCTGCGCCAGGATATTTCCTGATCCGCTGATCAACTGCAGGCTGCCGTAGCAGTCATTGTGCTTGATGACGGCGGACAGTGTATAGGAGACGCCGGCAGTCAGCCTGATCGGCGCTGCCACAGCGTCCGACTCCAGCGCAGCTCCCGCGGGCAGAGAAAAGGCTCTGCCAGAGATCAAATTGATCTTCTGCTCCTCTCCGTTCAGTCTCTCAATGTCTCCAGCAGGAATCCAGCCCTGCAGGCCGTAAGCGCCTACGGAGTTACAGATTTTGTTGGTTCCGCCGCTCTGGCTGACCTGCATTTTGATGGCCTCCGAAATGTCTTCGCTGTCGATATCCAGAGAAGCTGAGTTGATTTTCTGCTCGCCTGCATTGATGCCGGCAACAATTTTCTCGATGACCTGACTGTCGATTTTCAGCTTGCTGCCGGCGATGCTCTCCGCCTGAATGTAGGAGCCGACGATTTCTCCGTCCTGGGTCACCGCCGTGCCGTAAGG
The DNA here is from genome assembly GCF_900086585.1 of Emergencia timonensis. GTDB lineage: Bacteria > Bacillota > Clostridia > Peptostreptococcales > Anaerovoracaceae > Senimuribacter > Senimuribacter timonensis. The sequence goes on along the minus strand of NZ_FLKM01000009.1, from coordinate 994,984 downwards.
CCCGTTATAGCCGTTGCTGCTGTAGCCCAGGCCGCCCTGATTCCACCTCCAGACCTTCTTTGCCGTTCGGATGTCGTCCGTATCCATGATCAAAATCTCCGCAGGACCCCTGTCATTTTCGTTGATCACCACATAGCCGCCGCTCTGCCCTGTAATCCTGCTGGTGGCTTTGAGAATGGTTTCCTGCAGAGAGGTGTAGACCCTCGTCAGCTTCTTGTCTGTCGGTCCGTCTCCGGCCGATGAGAAATTGGCCGAGGTTTCGTTTTCTCCCTTGGCCGCAAGCTGGCTGCTGAGACCTCCGCTGAGTTTCAGGTTCTGTGCCATGATGTAAAAGCGCGCGCGGCTTCCGTCCGCTTTTTCCGCCATGACAATGTCGCCGCTTTCGAGAGCGGGGTTGCCCCGCCACTTCAGTTCTCCCGGAAGGTAATGGATTCGATAGTCACTGACCTTCTCTTTGGTCAGCGTCATTTCTGTGCCGCCCGCCATGCCGTAAATCGGCTCTGCAGAGGTATCGGTCAGATAGAGTTCTCCCGCCTCTCTATCAATCATAGAGACGACGACAGTGCCCTGGCCGGAAACTCTCAGAAGATCGTTTTTCTCGATGGAGGCGAGATCCCCGTCGGTGACAAGCCATTGTTTTTTGATGGCAAAGCTGGCTGTCAGATCCTCTGGCAGTGACAATTCCTCATCCTGCCCCTCCTCGGTTTCTTCAAGGGTAAAGGTGAACTGGCTCTTTTCCTCATCAACACCTTCCACCATGATGTTTCTGGTATATGCGGTCTGTTCCAGTTCGTAGGTCATCTCCATCAGTGTGCCCGGATGGACTTTTGACAGATCCGTACAGCGAAAAGCGACCAGAGATTGGTTATAGGTTCCGGTCAGCGCATGGTTCGTATCCAGTTCCCCGCTGTAAGACACCTGCAGCGTCGCAATGGTCTCTGCCGTGTCCATGTCGGCCACTCTCTCCTGCCAGATGGATTCCATGATCGTTTCCGTCATGTACGGATTTTCAAATGCCAGTTCCAGACCGCTGGTTCCCTTTCCTCTGGTATAGGTTCTCTCCCCGTCAGAGCAGATGAGAGAGGTCACCGTGACCGGGCTTGCCGTAGAAGGGATGAACTCATGGAGATACTGATTCTGTCGATCTATGACCACTTCCATTGCAGGCTCCTGGTACCAATAGAACTGCAGTCTTCCCAGCCGGTCAAAGCGCACATTGCAGCCCATGAGCCCTGCGGCAAAGCCCAACATCTGTCTTTCGGTATAGCCTTCTCTGAACTCCGGTAAAAGGTATTCCTTGTACACGTTGTCCGGGTGGAGGCCGATCCCTTTGCTCGCCGCGATCTTTGATACCAGATCCTCGATCGTCATGGGGTACCCTTCGTCCATTGTGAAGGGTTCTTCCAGAAGACAGGCGCCGTCGTAAGCGGTCAGCGTCAGATTTTGATAGTCGTTCTTGGTGCTTGCCTCTGTGACATAGAATACGCCGAGGGGAACGTATTCGTAGTCCCCATCGGTCAAAAGGCCGCTGTAGGCTTTGATCATCACATGGTCATAGTCGATATCCTTCGGCGCGTCGATCAGTTCCACCGTCAGCTTTGCAGAACAAAAACTGCCCATGGAAATGCGGTCGTCTGCTGCGGATGTCTCTTCCAGGGTCATGGACACCAGATGGTCTGCTCCTGTCAGAACGGCAACCTCCTGCACCGGTCTCTGTCCCGTCTCGTCAGGGGCCGCGCCGGCAATTGGCTGACAGAAGACCGCTTTGATGATAAATTTTCTGTCGTAGGATTTGATCGCGTCCTGATATTTTTCTGTTATGTTTTGCATGGGTCCACCTTACCTTTCTACCAGCGTGGCCGCAAGCCCCGTCCACAGCCACTGATCGGTCTTTGCATCGAAGCGGTACAATGGCGTCTGCTTTGATGTAACGTAGAAGACAGAGGTCTCTCGTTTTCCGGTCAGCGCATCGGGGTACTCCACCTCAAAAAAGTTGTCGTTGAGGCAGGAGAGAAGATTTTTCATCTTCTCTCCCTCCATGGCTGCCCAGGAGCAGCTCAGCTGCCTCTTCTGAGAAATTCTGTCCTTAAACGTCTCCCCCATCTGGTTTCTGCCGTTGCCGTCCTCACTGTCGAGATCCGTCAGGCTCCACTGCAGGGACACAGGGTTCTCCACCTCCGTCCACTGGTCAGCTCCGATTTTTTTTATTCTTAAAATATTCATGTATACTCCTCCTTTACACCAGCAGCGGTGATGTGCCGGTCTGCTTTACGATGCCGTTATGATAGTTTACAACCTGTCTGCCGATTTCTTTGCCGTCCAGCTTGTTGACGATCTGGAAGGTGTAGCTTCCGTCGCTGCCGGACATGGCGGCTCTGACGGCCTCATATACGCCTTTGGATACGGACGTCACTATCTGGTCGTTGTTCATGACAGCGGCTCTGCTGCCAAAGCTGCCCACCAGCTCAGGTCCCGCCTCTCTGGCTACGAACATCTGTCCTGCATCCACCAGGCCGCCTGCTGCCAGGCGCGGAATGCTCAGCTTTGATATGAGTCCGATACTGACGCCGGGAATCTTGTTGATCAGCTTGATGGCGCTGTTGATGGCGCTGATAAAGCCGTTGATGGTGTTCTGGGCAAAACCAATGATGGAATTGACCACTTTCTTGAACGCGCCACCGATGGCATTGCCGATGCTGGTTCCGATGTTGGTAAAGGTCTTTTTGATGGTGTTCCAGATGCCGCTGAAAAAGCTGCCCACGCCGGAAAAGACGTTTTTGACTGCCGTCCATGCCGCCGAGAACTTGGATTTGAAGAAGCTGCTGACGCTGCTGAACACCTTGGAAATCCCCTTCCAGATGCCGCTGAAAAAGTCCACCGCAGCATCAAATGCATTGGAAATCCCCTTCCATGCGGAGCGGAAAATTTTGCCGAACCACTCTGCCGCGCTGGCAAATGCTTCTTTGATGCCGCTCCATATTCCCGCAAAGAACTCTACCACCACGGAGAAGATGTCGCGGATCACGTCCCAGGCTGCCGAGAAGATGGCGGTAACGCCGTCCCACATCTCGCTGACGCCGCTGGAAATCCGATTGCCGTCTCCGGTGAAGAAGCCGACGATGACGTCGATGATGCCGCTGACAATGTCGATGATGCCGCTGATGATTTCGGTAATGGTCTCGATGGTTCCTGAAATAAATTCCGAGATGGATTCTCCGTGTTCCATCCACAGTTCTGTCAAAAAATCAAAAACGCCGGACACGATCTCTGAGATCAGTTCTGCCGCTTCGGCTATACAGTCTATGATGTTGAGTGCACCTTCCAAAATAGCATCGACTAGTGGCGGCGTCTCGCCGCTGTCTTCCCCAAACAGGGCTTCCTTCAGTCTGCCAAAGGCTTCGATGACCGGCTCAAAGGCCTCCGTCACCTTTGACCATGCCGTTTCTATCTTTTCTCTGAATTCTTCGTTGGACTCCATCAGATGCTTGAAGGCTGCCACCAGTCCAGCCACAGCGGCAACTGCCAGAGCAATGCCCGCGATGAGGCCTCCGGACAAAAGCTTTCCAGCCGTTGAACCGATAGAACCTGCATGGGTGGAAAGGGTGTTCCCCAACTTGCCCATGGCTTCACTCATGGTCTCAGGGAGGTTTTTGATGGATTCCTTTAGGTCAGAGAAGCTGAAGTTGGAGATGGTTTCTTTGAGGTCGTCGAAATGACCCTTGGCGTTGGTAGCAAAGAAACTAATCTTATCTTTTAAGCCGCTAAATTTTTCACGACCAGAGTCGCAGAAACTTCCCAGAATTTTTTTAACACTTGTAGTTCTATTTGATAAGCCCGAAAAACTCACACCTATTTTCTCCACGTTGTTGGTTACACTTTGGCTAAAGCTTTCAATAGGTTTACTATCTACAATTTTCTTTGAGAAATCTCCAGCCCATTTGTGAAGCACCGCAAATGTTCCCTGAAGTTCCGACGCTGCAGTCACCAGAGTTCCCAGTGTACCGATAAAGTCCGCTAAACTATCATTTGCTAGCCCTGCCACTTGGCTGATACCTTCTAATCCTTTTCCTATTTGATCTAATTCTTTTGATAATTCACTTTTATTATCACTCATAATTTTTCTCCTTTCGATTTTAATTGAATTGTATAATTACTTTCTTAATCCACGCATAGGCATCACCTCCTTCTTTTTCCATTTAAAAAGCACCAGTACTATGACTGATGCTACTGGTAGTATATTTATTTTGTTATCAGCTACAACCCCAGCTCCTCAAAGGTGTAGGATGTAAGCAGTTCTTTTCTATCCTCTTTTAATTTGTCGTAAGTATATAACAGGACAAATCCAGCCTTCTCTATACCCAGTCTTTCCCTCAGCAGCAGGCAGGTGAGCATGTTTACACCACCAACCTCGTCCTCTGCCATTCTGACGGTTTTCCTCAGTTCACGAAGTCCCGTCAATGACAAGTCTTCTGCCGATTGGACGCCGTGTTTCAGTTCTTCTAGCTGCCGGTCGGTTTGTTCCTCACATTCCTTCATTACCCTGAGCCCTTCCTCCACCGCCTTTTCATCAGCGATGAACTGGATGTACCGCCTCGTCATCGCCTTCGACTTCTCTGACAGTTCTTCTTTGGAAAGCTTTTCCCCTTCAATTTCCTTCACAGGGTTTATGAACACTTCCCTGCTCAGGTTATCGGCAAATATCCTCGCCTGGGTGATGTCCCCCCACTCGCCGATCTTCTCTGCAGTCTTGCACAAGGATTCTCCCAATCTTCCCATCCATGCACGTTTCTGCCTGTAATATGCCAACTCTGCTTCGTAGGTCTGCATACAGTTTGCAATCAATTTCTGTTCTTCAGGGGAAAAATATTTATCTTTTGTGGAATCGTAATCTCTGGCATAATTCCAGCTATCGTTATAATGCTTATTTTCCGCTCCTGAAACAGACTTTGGGTTGCTTGCCCTCATCATATTCCAACTAATATATGCTTCCTTTTCGAACAGTTTACTCTTCTGTTTTATCTCTACTGTATCCTCTGGATCATAGGTATACTTTTCCATGGCCTCCTTTAGATCCTCGTTAAGCATCTTCTTGATCCGCTGGATTTCTTTTTCAATGGCAACAGTATCTCTGTCAACTCCAGAGGGGAACAACTCATCAATTATCTTTCTTTGAAATGCCGTTATATTTCCCAAGAACATTTCTGGACTTCCCCCGCATTTAGCCAACCGTTCCATATCGCGCTTGAGAATACCCTTATGCTCTTCTATTTTATCTCTGATTTTTCCCTTCTTTCGTTCATTCTCTTCTTTCTCTAGTTTCAAATAATTTTTCTCGATTTCATTTAACCAAACCTTGATATGTTTACCATAACTGTCAATCTGCTTCTCTGTCTTCTTATCATCACTCATGAAAATTCCCCTCCTCGTTTTTGTCTTCCTCTAATATAGATGGGAGACATTTGTTAACGGTTAATTTATATTTGACTGTTTACAATCCCAGCTCCTCAAAGCTATATGAAGTCAATGCTTCTCTCCTCTTCTCCAAATCCGGGTCAGCTTTGCAGAGTAAGATGAACTTTGCCCTTTCTTTCCCCAGCTTCTCACACAGAAGCTCATAGGCCAGTATGTTCTGCCCTTCCACTTCGCTTTCTGCAATCTCTATCCATTGTTCTACCTGTCTGCGTTCTCTTCCTGATAGCAGCATCTTTGCGCCTTCAGTCGAACTTCTCAGTTCAGTCAGCAGTTTCTCAGCCTCAATCTCGCTTTCCTTTTCCTGTATCATTGCTTCCTCCAGTTCATGTGGGTCAGATATGAACTGGATATATCTTCTTGTCATCTCATCTGCCCGCTTCTTCAGTTCGTCTTTCGGAAGCTTCCCGTCAATTTCTGTCACTGTTTGCTGGAATATCTCCTTGCTCAGTCCCTGTGCCAGTACCCTGGCCGATGTGATGTCCCCCCACTCGCCGATCTTCTCTGCAGTCTTGCACAAGGATTCTCCTAATCTTCCCATCCATGCACGTTTCTCTGAAAGGTACGCCGCTTCTTCCTCATGGGAACGCAGACAGTTTATGATTAAATCCTGTTCTTCCTTTGAAAAATACTTATCCTTCGTAGATTCATAATCCCTGTCATAGTTCCAGTATTCGTTGTATGCCTTATTCGGCGTTCCAGATGCCATTGTCTTTCGGCTGCTATGCTTGAGCGTTAGTCCAATTGCGTGCTCTCGATAAAAAAGCTTGTTCTTCCGCTTCTCTTCAATCGGCTCCTCTGGATCATAGGTATACTTTTCCATGGCCTCCTTCAGATCCTCGTTGAGCATCTTCTTGATCCGCTGGATTTCTTTTTCAATGGCAATATCATCAGAATCTGCATTTCCAAACATTTCGTTCCAGATTTCAAGCTGTTCCTTGGACAGGGTTTCTGGAATATCGTCAATACTGCCTCCAAGGTCAATGGCTGCGTTGACTGCAAACTGTATGCTTTCCTTTGCACTCTGCAGACTCTTTTCACTCTTTGCCTTCTTTTTTTCATCAACAGCCTGCTTATATTGATTTGCATATTTTTCTGCTGCCTTCAACCAGAAAAGAATGTCTTCTCTCCGTTTTGCTATCTTTTTCTCTGTCTTCTTATCCTCACTCATAAAATTCTCCTCCCCCACTCTTGTCTCTTCCTCTTACCATTAAAGATGGGCGGCATCTACCAACTGCTATATATACATTTTACCTTTTTTCAGCGCTTCGGGCAAGGGTTTCAGCCCTGCTACTTTGTGGCAGGGCTGAAGACTTTGTGAGCATTTTATGAATTTCATCCATCATTTCCTGGATTCAAAGTTTTTGTTGAACATGTCCACATAAGCAGAAAACAGCTCAGCTTCCCGGGCTTTCCGGCTCTCCAGATCTTCCTCTGTTTCATACAGGTCAATGGGCTTTTCCGGATATCTGGCGTTTTCGCCCAGAGATGCGGCGATAGAGTGAGTCACGTAGATGCCGCTGAGCCATGCTGCATAATTTGCCCGCTCAAGCTGCGCTTTTTGTTTCTCCTGATAGGCCTTGACAAAAGGCTGCAGCCTTCTGGGGTTCAGCTGCCAGAACAGATGATAATCCACGCCCATTCTCAGAGCCATCGGAAGATAGGATTCCTCTATGAGCTGCCTTATACTGTCAAAGGCTGGTTCGCTTCTTCCTGCGTTTCCTGGCTCGCTCCATTGCTCTTCGGCGTGCTCTGGCTGAGCCCTCGAAAAAAACCGCTGCGCTCTACCGCCTCGTTGATTTCCTGCAGCATCTGCTCCAGAGAGCCTCCCTTTGACAGATGGGCTTCCAGTTCTTTGCCGGCGCGCTGAAAATCACCGTTCATGGCCAGAGCCAGGAATCCTCTCACCGTCGTCAGCACCTTCTTGTCCATATCGGTCAAAGCGATGCCCATGTCTTCCAGCTCGCACATGGCGTTAAAGTCAAGCTCGGGCAATCTGTATTCTCTGTTATTAATAATCATCCTTTTTCTCCTCCTCGTAGTATGGCAAAGGCGGCCTTCTGCCGCCCCTGCCTTTCAATATAATTGTTTTGCCGCTTATGCGGATGGCGCTGCTGCTTTTGCCACCCTTGAAGACGGAATTGCTACCACCTTCATGTCAACTGCCGCATTGAGAGCGCCGGCTGCGATGATCGCCGTATGCTGTCCTGTAAACTCATAATTGTCAGCACCGATGTTCAGCGTATAAGTCAGCTCCTTGCCCTCTGCTGCGGTTAAGTCAGCAAAGACTGCCGCATCATAGTTTGCAACGAATTCCATGGCTGCCATGCCCTTTTTGCCCGGAATGAAGACCTGCGCTTCATCTGCCAGAGTGGTCACTTCGATTGCAGCCGGTGCTGCGCCCAGATCCGGGAAGGATTTGATGTAAACTTTGATATCCTTTGATAATCCTTCACCTTTAATTGTTAAATATGTTCCTGTTGTGCTAATTGCCATTTTCATTACCTCTTTCTTTCTGTTGATTTTTGATTAGCTGCACGATGGCTTTTGCCAGTGCAATTTTTTCTTCGTTTTTGCAGGTCATCTTTGGAATGATGGCTTCGTACTGCTCTTTGACGATACCGCCTTCCACAAATGTCTCCTTTACCTGTAAGTCCATGAGTGCATGGTCAAAATCTTCCCGAAGCTGCGCAAGCTCTCTGCGCAGGACCTCTATTTCACGATCCTTTGTCTCTATCAAAGCTTTCAGTTTCTCCGTTTCCGCCTTTGCTTCTTTATATTTCAGATTCACTTCGTCATATCTGAACTTTGGAAGCATAATAGGCTGCATTCTCATCTCTTTTTCCATGTTTCCTCCTTCTGTTGTTATCGCTGTCATTCAGCGAAAATTTCTAAGCTGTGGCTTTCTTCAGGTACGCTGTCGTTTCCGTGCGAAGTCCGCCGCTGCTCTGATAAACGTTGGTTGCAACATCAATGATTTCCCATCCGTCCGTCAGCAAAATCTGAAGCTGCTGCTCTATATACAGTGGATCTCCTGAGATGTGTTTCACTTCCATTTTTCTCTCCTCCTTTTCGCAATTCGTTTTTCTCTATCTTTTGATGATACATACTTTAACACATTTTTGGGGTACCGATGCACACAGTGCAAACAGATTTTTATATAAATGCATATATTGAAAAAAGTCTTCTATTTCATATGGAGCCAAATTAAGACAGGAGTGAAATGATTATGATAAAAAGAATTTCTTTAGAAAAGGAAGCCCTGGAAGTCTGCATGGAAAACAGCAAACCGCCATTTATTTTTCAGCTTCCGCCAGAAGAAGGCAGAAAGGTTTTAGACAAAGTGCAGGATACGCCCGTAGACATGTATCCCGCCTCCATTTTTACCACAGAAGTGAATACGGGCAGGTATGGGAAAATCGCAGTGAACTTTGTCGTCCCTGAAAACTGCGATGAGAAAAGGCATGTGATCTTATACATACACGGCGCCGGCTGGGTCTTTGGCAGCCTCCACACCCATGAAAAACTGGTCCGCGAACTGGCAGCAAGAACCGGCAGTATCATCGTCTTCCCCGAATATTCTCGTTCTCCGGAAGTCCATTATCCTGTAGCGCTGGAACAGTGTTACTTTGTGCTCTGCTGCCTGGGTGAATTATTGGAGCGCATGGACTTAAATGCTGATTTAGACAAGCTGGTGGTCGCTGGTGATAGCGCAGGCGGCAACATCGCTGCGGCCCTTGCCATTATGGCAAAATTCCGCCACGGTCCCTCTATCAACAGACAACTGCTGTATTATCCTGTGACCAATGCCTGTTTTGATACGGCATCTTATAAAGAGTTCGGCGTCGGCTATTACCTCTACCGTGCGGGCATGGAGTGGTTTTGGGATCAATATCTGCCTGACTGTAAAATGAGAGATCAAATTACCGCCTCCCCGTTAAAGGCCACAGTAGAACAACTGCAGGGACTTCCTGCCGCTATGATTCTAAATGGAGAAGCCGATGTCCTCCGGGACGAGGGGGAAGCCTATGCCCGCAAGCTGCGCAGTGCAGGAGTGCCAGTCACCGCCATCCGCTTTCAGGCTATGATCCACGATTTCGTCATGCTGAACGCCCTGGATCAGACAAAAGCCTGCCGGGCCGCCATGGATGTTTCCACCGCCTGGATTAAGAAAAGTTATTGTGAATAAAATGCGTCTTACTGACTTGTCTATTTTCTTGCTGACAACTATGCCAAGGCTTGTGATTTTCGTAATGGGAGATTAGAATTGTTGTAAAAGAATTGAAAGGAGTTCTCTGATGAAAGATTATACAAAATTATCTCCCGAAGAAAAGGATGCGTTAGTAAAAAAAGCAATGGATGTAGGATTTCAGACAGAAACAGATTATGGCAACTGTATTCAAAGCTGTCTCAACGGTCTCTACGAAGCCTTCCCGGATCTGGGAATTACCAAGGATATGCTGAAAGCATCCTTTGGAATCGCCGGCGGCTGCGGCTGCTCTCTGCTTGGAACCTGTGGAGCGCTCAACGCCGCCGCCTGGGCGATCAGCCTCTGTTGCGGCAGACCCATTGACGACTTAGCTGGAGACTATGAGGCGTGTCACGAGATGATCAGAGACTTGGTCGAGGATTTTCGCAGGGAGTACGGCGGCATCCTCTGCTCCGATGTCATGGTACATAATATGGGCGCCGTCTACGACTGGAAAACGCCAGAGGGCGACCAGGGCTACATGGATCACGACGGCACCTTTCACTGTGCAACCGCCGTGGCATACTGCGCGGAAAAGGTTGCCAGAATGATCGTAGATGGCAGGCTGCGCAAATCTTAGAGACAGGCATTGCCCTGATACAGCAAGACAAAATACCGGCTGCATGACACCAGCCGGTATTTTGATTCTATACTTTCCCCAAGATCTCCACAGTCATCTCTGCCTCTGTCTCAAAATAGGTCTTTATTTTCTCTACCCGTTCCTCCGAAGGGGGTGCGAATTCCACAGGCTTTCCGCCTATGTTCCGTTTCTTCGATACGCCCAGATTGTGATACGGAAGCAGGGTCACTCTGCTGATGCCATTTGCCTTATAAAAGTCTGCCGTCTCTCTGATGATATCCCAGGAGTCGTTGACCTCGCTGACAAGGGGCATCCGCATCTGCACTTTGCTCCTCGTCACCTCGTCAGAAGCCAGCAGCCGCAGATTTTCCAAGATGATTTTGTTGCTCTGACCCGTATATGCCTGATGGACCTGGTCGTCTATGGACTTCATGTCATAGAGGATGTGTGTCACGTTTTTCTTTCTGGCAAAGTGCAGAAGGCGCTCTCCGTCGCAGAAACCGGATGTGTCCAGGCATACGCCAATATCTCGCTCCGCTGCCAGGTCGATCAGTTCCTCAGCAAAGTCTCCCTGGGACATGGCTTCGCCGCCGCTGATGGTCATGCCGCCGCCAGTATGGTCGTAGAATTTTTGATCCTTTTCCACCTCGCAGATAACCTCCGACGCCGTCATCTCCTTAGCCACCGCCTGCAGCGCCTTTGCAAAGCAGAACTCTGTGCACAAAAGGCACGCCGTGCACTTGCTGCGGTCAACAGCGATGCGCCCCTCTTCATTGATGTAGATGGCCTTCTCCGGGCAGTGGGTCAGGCAGTAACCGCATTTGATACAGCTGTTTGGCATCTCTATGACCTGCTGCTCATAGGCGATCAGTTCTGGATTGTGGCACCATTTGCAGTCCAGGGGACAGCCTTTGAGGAAGACCGTAGTCCGTATGCCCGGTCCGTCCTCTGTGGAAAACTTCTGTATCGCTCCCACCAGGGCTTTGATCGGTTTTTCACCCATGACAGGTACCTCAGCCCGCATTTTCGAAGTGCGCCGTTCTGTAAATGATGGTATCCTGGGCGCTCTTATCCAGTTCTGTAAAGTATGCCATGTATCCTGCTACACGGACCATCAGCCCTTTATATTTCTCAGGATGAACCTGGGCGTCCTTGAGGGTCTCGGTATCGACAACGTTGATCTGGATGTGCTCACCGCCGTGATCAAAATAGGTCTTGATGACCCCTTCGATGCTGGCAAGGCCCTTCTCTCCTTCTACGCCCTTCGGGTCAAAGCGTAGGTTGAACAGCGCGCCGTCGTGGAAGGCTTCCTGTCCCATGGATGCCACCGATTTGACCGTCGCAGTGGGACCGCTGACATCGCGCCCCATCATCGGAGAAGCATTGTCACAGAAAGCCTCTCCTGCCAGTCTGCCGTCAGGCAGCGCCCCGCATACCGCGCCGTGGGAGACGTTTACCGTCTGGGAATGTACGTTAAAGGAAAATCTGCCGCCTCTGGCGTCAGGCCAGGTCTGTACGTGATCTGCAATAAAATGCATCATCTCTCTGTAGATACCGTCTACATGCTCCTTGTCGTTGCCGAATTTTTCCGGCTTATTGAGCAGAAGCTGGCGCATCCTCTCTTCCCCTTCGAAATTGTTGTCCAGGGCTTTGATCAACTGGTCCATGGTGATATCTTTGTCCTCAAAGACGCACTTTTCAATGGCAACGATGGAGTCAGCCATATTGGCTGCGCCGGTAATGTACATGCCTGCGGTGGAATACTTGGCGCCGCCGTGCTGCACCGATTTTCCGCTCTCCACACAGCCTTTGGTGACCATGGAAGCGAAGATCACCGGGTATTTGGTCATATGGACACTCTGCATCACCTTGTAACCTGTCGCTACCAGCTCATAATGATGAAGAATCTGCTTCTTCAGTGCGTCCCTGAATTCGTCGATGTTCTTGAATTCCCTCGGATCTCCCGTCTGAAGCCCCATCAGCTTTCCTGTCGAAGGATCCACGCCGTTGTGAAGGACGAATTCAATCATTTTCCCCATATTCACATAGCCCGCATCAGGGGAACCGTCGGTGGTGCCGCCGCCAGGTCCCGGCTGTACGCAGCCTACGATGGTCCAGTCTCTTGCTTCCTCCATGGTACAGCCTTTGCCCAGCGCCATTTTCATAGCAGCCTTGTCATTAAAGAATCCCGGATTTGCCTGACCGTCCTGAATCATCTCACAGCCCTTGCGGATCAGTTCTTCCGGCGATCCATCCCAGACGCGCACCGCCATGACAGGCTGGGTCGTCTTCAGCTGATTTGCGGCCTCCAGACAGAGGTAGGACAGCTCGTTGGTCGCATCCCTGCCATCGGGTGTCTGTCCGCCGACGATGAGAATCTCCCACATCGGATAGCCGGCAAAGGACGTGGCGTACCACTTATCTCTCACTTCAAATACTTCGCAGGCTTTCAGATAGAAGCATTCCAGCATTTCCAATGCTTCGTCCTTCGTGATGTTCTGTTCATCGATGACGTCTTTCTTGTAATACGGCCACATATACTGGTCAAATCTGCCGAAACCGTTGGCCGTGGTACAGACCTCGATGTGGAAGTAGACGTGCACGAACCAGATCATCTGCAGCGCCTGCTGGAAGGTCTTTGGCGGATTCTCAGGAACCACCCGGCAGTTTTCTGCAATGGTGAGTAGCTCCTTCTTTCGCTTTTCGTCACTGCATTCCGCTGCCTGTCTTTCGGCTTCCTCTGCCATTCTGTGGGCATAGGTGATCAGCCCCTGACACTGTATGATGCAGGCTCTCCAATAGTTGATTTTCTCCTGGTCCTCCTGACAGGCGCTGACGGTCTTCGCGATGTTCTCTCTGCACTCGTCCATATAACCTTTGAGGCCCACGGTCAAAATCTTCTCGTGGTCACAGGTAGTCTCGCCGGATACGCCGTTTCTAAGCCCTACGGTGATGATATCGTCTTGTATACATTCCTCGATATGGGGCGGCAGAATCGTCTTGGAATAGTCCTCCATGGACTTGCCCTCCCAATATTTCAGAGTTTCCAGAATCTGCTCCCTGTCCTCCGGCGCCACGTCATAAGGATCCTTGGTTCTGACAGGAAAATCGTCAATATCGCTGATGTACCAGGAGCTGGACTGGAATTCCGGATGCAGGTTGGCACCTCTGTACTTGTTGGTCGGCGTTCCCACGATCAGTTCGTCCTCCATGATCAAAGTCGTCATATGTTCCATGATGTAGTTGACGACCTCTGCTCTGAAAACAGGGATGGCATCCCCCGCAAACTTCTTGTATGCCTCAGTAGCCAGAACCAATCGTTCCGCCGTGATACAAGGTCTGGAATCCCAGAGCTTGTTTCTCATTCGTTGCAATCTTTCGTTTAACATAGTTTCCCTCCTAATGGTCCTATATTATCCCAGCATCTTTCCGCCGTCAGCCAAAATGTTGGCGCCGTTGATAAACCTTGCCTCATCGGTGCACAGATAGTATACCACGTCGGCCATTTCACTCGGTTCTGATGGACGGCCCATCGGTCCTAAGTTGATTTCGGAATCGTCAAAATTACCGTAATCATCCGCTGTATCTCTGAACATCTTGGTGTTGACCCAGCCCGGTGAGACGGAATTGGCGCGGATGCCGTATTCGCAGTATTCGTTAGCCACATTCTTTGTCATGCCGATGACGGCCCATTTGCTGGAGCCATAGCCGATTTCAAAGGTGTAGCCTGTCATGCCGGATACGGAACCAAAATTGACGATGGAACCGGATTTCTGCTCAACCATGATCGGCAGAATATTGCTCATGAGCAGGAATGTGCCGAAGACATTGATGGAATAAATCTTCTTAAAGTTGTCGAATCCGTAGTCGATGGTCTTGTTGTATTTACCCACGATGGCAGCCGTGTTGACCAGGGCGTCCACTCTGCCGTGCTTTTCTCTGATCTTTGCCGCCACAGCTTTGACCTGGTCTTCGCTGGAAATATCCAGAACAAAATAGTCGATGCGGCCTGCTTCATACTTTTCCTCTTCGATGGATTTCTGCAGAGCCTCTTCGTTGATGTCCAGCATGATCACTTTATATCCATTGTCATAGAACTTCTTTACCACTGCTGCACCGATGCCGCCAGCCGCACCGCTTACAACACATACTTTTCCTTCATTACTCATAACCGTACCTCCTTATTATCAAACGGTGATTGTCATATTCTTCTTTTACTCATTGTAATTGGATTGGCAGCACAAAACAATAATTAAGTTGTCATAAAACGCAACCCAATTGTCCAAAAAGTCCGTCAAAAGCTTTTGTGATACATCGTATTTATTGTATAATAGTAGCAGAGACAAATCGCTATTTCAAATTATAGAGGTAGAAAAATGCTATTTGAAAAAATCACTTATCAGGACGATTTTCCCATCAATATCACCATCGCCAATATCGACGAATATCCCCTGCATTATCATCAGGACATCGAGTTCGTCTATGTACTCAAAGGCGAAGTCCGGCTGAAGAACGGCTACTGTTATTATACACTCAAAGAAGGAGATATCTTTACAAATGCAGGTCACGAGGTGCACAATCTCACCTCTACGGGTAAAGATAACGTGGTGGCTTTGATGCAGATCAGCACTCGCCATTTCTCACAATACTTTCCGACTCTGAGCAGGTCGTGCTACCGGACCTATTCCAATAATCCGACTTCCAAAAAGCACGACAGCCTGAGGGAAAAACTGCTGCAGATTTTGCTCCATTACTCCATCAAAAGCTTCAATTACAAGAGTGAATGCACCTATCTCATGGTGGATGTAATCAAACTCCTCGAGAAATATTTTAATCTCTTTGCCTTTGAGGGCAATGTGGTCATCAATTTCGAAAGCAGCGACCTGATCACGGTAGAACGGATCAGCAGAATCATCAACTACATCTATCAGTATTACGCCCAGCGGATCACTTTGGAGGATCTGGCGGAGATTGAACATCTGAGCACCTTCTATCTCTCCCACATCATCAAAAACTGTACAGGCATGAATTTCCGCGACTTTCTCTGCTTTGCCAGAGTGGAATGGTCAGAGATCGAACTGCTGGATACGGACAAGAAAATCAGCCAGGTGGCACGCGACGTAGGCTTCTCAACTACTGCATACTACGAAAAACATTTTGAGAAGTGGTTCAAGCGCACGCCCGCCGAACATCGTGCCCATTTCAGGCCCCTTGTCAAAAGTGAGCTCCATCCCGGCAGCCTGAAGCCGATTCCGGTCAATCGGATCATCATGCTTATAAAGAACCCCTTGTCATCGCTGAATTACCAGCGGAACCACGCTTCTCTGGTCAACTGCCTCGACCTTGAGCTGGACATCGATATTCATTCGAAGCCGATTACCACCATTGACCACCGCCTGGAAGTACAAGTGTCCGCAGAAGACCTCTGCCAGATGGGCAGTAATCTGCTGACCCCCTTGAAGAGTCTGCTGCCATCCGTGGTCTCCATTCTCTATTCTGACGACGGACAGGTCAAAGATGCGCAGGATTTTGCATCAGCCCTGCAGAAAGACGGGTTCCATGCGGAGGCAAAAAAATACGCCGAAGGGGTTTTGACGTCTTCTTACGGCAACGACTCCATCGCATACCCCATCTACGTCTTCAACCGCCTGCTCCGTTCTAACGAGCACTGGATCCACCTGCGTCTCCGCGATCCGGGCAGAACGAGTCAGATGATCAAAGGTTTCCCGGCAGCCCTCACTTCCTGCGGCATCAAAAAGCCCGTCTTTTATGCCTACCAGGTGCTTTCCATGGTAAAGGGCGACATTATCTGCTGGGGAAAACAGTACTGTGTCGTCAGAACCAGCGGCGCTGATCCTTCTTATGTGATGATCGTATCCAACTTTAACGACGAGATTTACAGCCTGTGCGCTCAGAAATCCACAGCACATCAGGTGAGAAATGCCCTCAACGACTTCAAGGATGAAACCAATTACAATGTCAGTCTGAACCTCGAGCCTGGCATGTACTCGGTTATGAAATATACATTTACAAAGGACCGCAATGTTTTCGCCTATATGTCCGCCTTAGATTTTACTGATGACGAAAGCGCTTTAGGCCCTGCGCCTGCTTTGATCGCAACGGAGCCAGATCTGGACATTTATGTAGAAGACGTGCGCACGACGTTCAATATCAACTTCTCACTGAAAGGCGCCGGCATTCAGATCGCTTTCATCAGACGAAAAGGAGGATCGATATGACATACCAAAAACAGAGATTTGAAGCTAGAATCGCAACGGAAGAACTGATCGAAAAATATTTTGACCCCGCTGTCACCCTGGCAAAGTGTCGTGCCTGCCCGGGCTTTGCTTCCACCTGGTCCTGCCCGGACTTCGACTTTGATCCCTTGGACTTCTGGAAGGGTTTTTCCAAATTTCATCTCATCGTAGACAGAATCTCCAATGAAGGCGCTGCCTCCGTTGCTGCGGCAAAGGACCGTCTTTTCGCGGAAAAGTCTCTATACGATGCGGAGATGCTAGCACTGGAAAAAGAACGGCCTGGAAGCTGTGCCTTAGCTGCGCAAGAATGTGCCCACTGCACAAAATGCGCCCGCCTTGCAGGAAAGCCCTGCCTGCACCCGGAGCAGATGCGCTACGCTCTGGAATCCCTGGGCATGCTCTGCGTAAATCTGGTAAAGGATCAGTTCGGTTTTGACGTCCTCTGGTCCGACGGCAAGAGCGTTCCCGCTTATTACCTCTTGGTCGGCGGTATCTTAGAATAACGACACAAAAAGAGGGAGCGTCACACCAAATCGGTGCGGCACTCCCTCTTTTTGTGCTGTCTGTCTATATCGTGTATTCGAAATTTACGCTTCGATTGCTTCTGCAGCGCGTTTTTGTTCTTCTTCTCTTCTCGCCATGGCTTCTTCATATTCTTCTTCTGTCATCTTCTCGATGGAAATGCCAGTGAAGCCGTAGAACAATGAAACCAGCGGACAGATCCAGTTGAGGAATGCAAACGGCGCGTAAGCAAAGGTGTTCACCCCGAGAGCGCCCTGCATGTAGGCAGAACAGGTTGTCCAAGGAATCAGCGGCGACGACAAAGTTCCGGCGTCTTCCAGACATCTGGACAGATTTTTCGCTTTCAGCCGTCTGTTTTCAAATTCTTCTTTGTACATCGCTCCCGGCAGTACGATGGAGATATACTGGTCTGCGCAGAGGATGTTGACGATGATGCATGTGAACAGAGTAATCATGATCAGCAGTCCGTTGGTCTTGGCGACTCTCAGCAGTATTTTGCAGAGGGAGGCCAGCATTCCGGAAGACTCAAGTACACCGGCAAATGCCAGTGCAATCAGGCAAAGGGAGGTCGAATAGAACATGGATTCGATACCGCCTCGCGTCAGAAGTTCGTCTACGAAGGCATCTCCTGTCTCGCTGACATAACCGGCATACAGCTCGTAGCACGCGGCATCTGCCAGGGACCCGCCCTGAAAGATCGGAACGAAGATCAGTCCGACCATGGCACCGATAAAGATGGATGCCAGGGCAGGCAGCTTTTTGATCGCCATGACGACGACCAGTATCGGTGCGATAAATAACAGCGGATTCAGATTGAAGTTATCCTTCAGCACCTGCTGCAGGGCTTCGATATCGCTGGTAGTCGCGCTGGACGTGTCGACGCCCAGACCCAGGATAAAGTAGATGATCAGTGAGATGATCAGTGACGGTGTGACCGTCCATACCATATGTCCGATATGGTCGAAGAGCTTGGCGCCTGCCATGGCAGGTGCCAGGTTTGTCGTATCGGAGAGCGGCGACATCTTGTCACCCAGGTAAGCACCTGAGATGATGGAACCTGCGACCAGAGGCGCTGAGATTCCCATGGTCACGCCGATGCCCATCAATGCGACGCCGATGGTGCCTGCCGTGGTCCAGGAAGATCCTGTGGCAATGGCTACAATCGCACACAATATACACGATGCCACGAGGAAGATCTGCGGGCTTAGAATCTTCAGTCCGTAGTAGATCATCGCCTGGACGATGCCTCCCGAAATCCACATCGCTACCAGCATGCCTACTGTAATAAAGATGAGTACAGCCTCCATTGAGCTGCTGATTTTGTTAATCATTGCACTCTGCAGATAGGACCATTTGTATCCATTGAGCATTGCGATGATACAGGCCAGGCATAAAACCATTGCCAAAATGCCGTGCATATAGCCTTCTTTCTTGAGAACGGTGAACATCAGTGCACCGACCATGACGACGATCAGCAATAAGATCTGCCATACGGGGATTTTTTTACCCATTTTTTGCTCCTTTCTAGATAATCCAACAAATAAATTTCGTTTATAGTTTAACGATATCGAATTTTGATATCTATAATCGTTTTGCCAAAAAACTTTATTTTATTGTTGTGAGTGGAGCCTTTTTTGCGGCAATGGTCTGTCTCCTGCCATATCAGAACTCGTTTGCCCAAAAACCTTATTTTCTTGCTCAATTAAAAACCTCCACTTTGCCTGCTGCTCGATTATGTTATACTGGGGACATCTGATTCGAAAGGAGTGGAAACATGACCGATAAAAAGAAGGAATATTTGTCCGTACTGGGACTGCTGTTGGCGGCGCTGCTGTGGGGAGTCAGCTATCCACTTACCAAGGTCGTAGAAGACTGCCCTACCTTCTACATCGTGTCTATCAGATTCCTGGTCGCTGCTGCCGCCCTGGCTTTGATTTTTCATAGACATTTCAGAAATTTCCACAAGGAGATATTGAAATATGCTTTTCTGCTGTCTTTCTGCATCACCTCCATGTACATATTCGGCACCATCGGCATCAAATATACGACTTCTGTCAGAGCCTCTTTTTTCACCTGCCTTTCCTTTGTCATCATACCGATCCTCAACCTGGTGATCTATAAGCTGAAGCTGAACAAGACCATCGTTATCAGCGTCCTGATCTGTCTGGCGGGCATGTTCCTGCTCAGCTACACCGCCGATATGGGCACATTTTCCCTAAATGCGGGCGACCTGCTCTGTATCCTGGCCGCCACAGCCGGGTCGCTGCACATCATCTTCCTGGATCGGGTGACAAAACAGGAAAATATGGAGCCGATCTTGTTCACGATTTTCCTCATGGCCTTTGTGGCCCTCTGGTCCACCCTGATCGCCCTGGCAACCGGAGCCTTTGCCTATGCTGGCACCTCCTCATTTCAGTTCGGCTCCATCATCGCCCTGGGACTGTTCTGCAGCGCCGCTGCCTTTCTCCTGCAATCCATCTGCCAAAAGTATGTGCCGTCAAACCGGGTCGGTGTCATCATCGCCATGGAACCGGCTTCGGGCTGCGTCATTTCTGTCATCGTACTCGGCGAAGCCATGCACTGGACCGGATGGCTGGGCGCTCTTCTCGTCATGGTCAGCCTGCTCTATATGGAGATTTCCTCTGGCCGCTCTAATGCATAGAAAAAGCCAAGAGGATGAATGCTCTTGGCTGATGATTTTGTTAGATTTCAGTTCTTCTCTTTGCGAGCACATTTCGCGCCGCCTTCTTTGCTGTATCGTTATACTTGTCGCTCTCTATGATCTTGCGCAGACGTTTTTCACTCATATCTGTAAAATCGGCCTCTAATTCTTTGAGCGGGTCTCTCTTCTCCTCTGGATTCTCTAGTTTTTCTCTCGGACTTTCAAACCAGAAGATGTAGCTGCAGTCCCGGCAGACATAGTTTGTCGCTTCGTCATTGGCCCAATCCAGTCCCAGATAGGTCATTCCCGCCGTGTTGAGCAGGGTGGCTCTGTCGTAAAATTCCTCACACCCGCAGACAGGGCACTTCAGCTGGATTTCTTGTTCCCCAACGTAGATGATTCTTTTGCTGAAATTTTTTTCTTTCATCACTGATCCCTCCTTGTTTCCACATGTCGGACATACTGCAGCTCCTTCAGCGATTTTCCCCCGATATTGTCGTCCAGGTAAGCACCGCTGGCAGAAAAGCCATTTTTCTCATAGAATTTCTTCGCCCTCTCATTCTCCGCAAGGACCCAGAGCAGGATATCTGTACATCCCATCTCGGCCAGCTTGTCCAACGCCGCCTGCAAAAGTGCTCTGCCATAGCCTTTGCCCATGTACGCCGGCAGGAAATAGATGGAGATGATTTCTCCATAATCTTTCCAGTCTTTGAAGCGGGAATGACAATAAGAAGCGGTTCCGACAATCCGCCCGCCATCCAGCATCAAAAGGGTGTTCCATCCTGGTGTGTCCACCGCCTTTGCCCAGTTTCCCGCAGGGATGCCGTCAAGATAGTCCTGCGGAATCAGCCCCTGATAGGCAAACTTCCAGCTCTTTTCGTATATTTTGCTGATTGCTTTCCTGTCGTCACTGTCATTCATCAGTCTGATTTCCATCGATCCACCTGCTTTCTCTCATTGTCATAAGGATAACACAAATTAAAAATAGTAGCAATTCCCCGCCCGCCAGGTCAATCAAGTACCTCGGTAACGAACCTGCCAGCTAGGTATCTCGGTTACGCAGATTTGTCTGTTTTAGGTCATTCTGTTAAGTATCTTGAATCCGAAAAGTACCATCTGCGTAACGCCCCCCTCTTTGCGAAGGGAGTGTTACGCAGATTTGTCTGTTTTAGGTCATTCTGTTAAGCATCTTGAATCCGAAAAGCACCATATGCGTAACGGCCCCCTCTTTGCGAAGGGAGTGTTACGCAGATTTGCCTGTTTTAGGCTATTCTGTTAAGCATCTTGAGTCCGAAAAGCACCATATGCGTAACGGCCCCCTCTTTGCGAAGGGAGTGTTACGCAGATTTGCCTGTTTTAGGCTATTCTGTTAAGCATCTTAAGTCCGAAAAGCACCATATGCGTAACAGCCCCTCTTTGCGAAGGGAGTGTTACGCAGAATATGTCAGAAGATGTTCACGCTCCTTACACGAACAGTCTTGCAACGCTGGCAAAGGCGATACAGCAGACAATGCCGCAGATTGTCGGAATCAGAAGGGACACCCCGGTCCATTTCCAGCTACCCGTCTCCTTTTTGATGGTAATCAGAGTGGTGGAACAAGGCCAGTGCATCAGTGAAAACAGCATCATGCTGATAGCCGTGATCCAGGTCCAGCCGTGGTCCACGAAGAGGGCGCGCATGGCCTCTAAATCGGACAGTTCCAGGATACTTCCCTGAGCCATATAGGTCATGATGATAATCGGCACCACAATTTCGTTGGCAGGCAGACCGAGAATGAATGCCAGCAAAATGACGCCGTCTAACCCCATGAGCTTTCCGAAGGGATCGAGAAAATCAGCGCAGTGATTGAGAATGGTAGCATCCCCCACAGTCACGTTGGCCATGAGCCAGATCAAAAGTCCTGCCGGTGCCGCGACGCAGACTGCACGCCCCAGGACAAATAAAGTTCTGTCAAAGATGGAGCGGACGATGACCTTTCCAATCTGCGGCTTTCTATAAGGCGGAAGTTCCAAAGTAAAAGAAGATGGCATCCCCTTTAAGACTGTCTTTGATAGAATACGAGTAATCAGCAGCGTCATGACCACGCCCAGAACGATGGCACAGGTCAGCAGCAGCGCCGAGAGGACGGAGTCGAAAAAACCGCCTGCCGTGCCCACGAAGAACATGGTCAGAACGGCGATCAAAGTTGGAAATCTGCCGTTGCAGGGTACAAAGTTATTTGTCAGTATGGCCAGCAGCCGTTCTCTCGGCGAATCGATGATGCGGCAGCCGATGACCCCGGCTGCGTTACAGCCAAACCCCATGCACATGGTCAGCGCCTGTTTGCCGCAGGCACAGCACCGCTTGAACGGTTTATCCAGGTTATATGCGATGCGCGGCAGATATCCCGCGTCTTCCAGCAGGGTGAACAGCGGAAAGAAAATTGCCATTGGCGGCAGCATTACTGAAACAACCCAGGCCAGAACCCGATAGACACCTAAGATCAAAGCCCCATGGAGCCAGTCAGGTGCATGTAAGTATTGGAATAATTCCGTCAGCCGGTCCTGCACCCAGAACAGACCCTCAGATAATAGCTGTGATGGATAGTTGGCGCCTGTGATGGTCAGCCAGAAAACCACAGCCAGAAGGCCGATCATTACCGGATAGCCGGACCATCTGCTGGTGAAGATCCGGTCCAGTCTGCGGTCCATGGCATTGTATTCTGATTTTTCAAAGGTGACTGTATCCCGGCAGACTTCTTCTGCCGTAGTGACCAGACTGGCGACGATGCTGTCTTTCAGCTTTTCAGAGGATAAACCTCCTTCAGAGAGAATCGCCTTGCCCTGCTCAAGGGCAGCCACGATTTCCTCATCCTGCAGGATATCTTCACCCAGATAAGTATTGACCTCCTGGATCAGCGAGTCGTCGTAATCCAGGAGTTTCAATGCCAGCCATCTGCTTGCCAGTCTGCCGCCGGTTTTTTCCGTAATAATCGGCTCTACTGCCGCAATAGCAGCCTCTATCACATCGTCGTAGGTCACGCGGAGAGGTTTCGCCGGTTCCCTGACAATCAATTTATCAAAATGCTCAAGGATATTGGCCAAGCTCCGTTTTTTTCTCGCCACCGTGCCGATGACGGGAACGCCCAGCCTCTTAGACAGCGCTTTCAGGTCGATTTTGATGTTCTTACGCTTTGCTTCATCCATCAGGTTGACGCAGACCAGAACTTTGTCAGAGATTTCAATGGTCTGCAGGACAAGATTGAGATTCCGCTCCAGGCAGGTGGCATCGCAGACTACCATCACTGCGTCGGGGCCGCCAAAACAGATGAAGTTCCGTGCTACTTCCTCCTCTGCGGAATGGGCCATCAGGGAATAAGTTCCCGGGATATCCACCAGGACGTAAGAATACTTCAGCCCCTGGCAGTACCCCTGGGCATTGGTGACCGTCTTGCCCGGCCAGTTGCCCGTATGCTGGTTCAGTCCGGTCAATGCATTGAAGACCGTGCTTTTTCCCACGTTGGGATTGCCTGCAATGGCAATGACTTTATCATCAATCGATTGTTTTTTGATTTCAAGCCCTGAGTCCACAGCATGCAATCCAACAGAACTACTTGTTAAGCCCATGCCAGACCGCCTTCCCGACTGACCTTGCGCATAGCGTCGCCTTCCGAGTTTACAATGATGTCAGCGCAGTCTTCAGAGCGGATAGCGATGACAGCGCCCCTGATCAAAAAGGCTGCTGGATCTCCGCCGGGACTTCTTCCCAGACATTCGATTTCCGTATTTTCAATGAGGCCGATGTCCAAAAGACGTCTTCTCATATTTCCAATACTGTGCAGTTCTCTTACGCTTGCCTTTTCGCCTGGTTTCATATCATTAAGATTCATAAATCTGATCCTCCAAAATAAATTTAGTCTAGGGAAACTTTTTTTCCCTATGTATACTATTCAGAAGGGCTTTTAGAGGTGATTAAAAAATGGTCGACGCAAAAGGATTTTATACGATAAAGGGATATCAGATACAAGAAGGGGCGGAATTGACCCCTGCCATGGAGGATTATCTGGAGATGATCTGCCGTTTGATGGAAACACACACAGTGGTGCGCTTGGGGGAGCTGGCGGAAGTCCTCCATGTAAAGCCTTCCTCAGCTTCCAAGATGATTCGGCTTCTTTCAGAAACCGGTTATATCAATGCAGAAAAATACGGTTATATTTTGTTAACTGAAAAAGGACGTCTGTCCGGCGACTATTTGCTCTACCGTCATGACGTCCTGCAGCGTTTCTTGTGTCTGCTCAACAATACGGATAATGAACTGGAGCAGGTGGAGAAAATCGAGCATTTTCTCGATGCCAGAACCATTGAAAATCTTGCGAAGCTGACCGCTTTGATGAAAAAATAGCTATTTCTTTTTCCATTCTATGATTTGCTCCAATCGCTCTTTGACTCTCTTTTCAAGTCCCTGGTCCGTGGGCTGATAATAGCGCCTGCCCGCAAGGGCGTCCGGCAGACACTGCATTTTGCTCAGCTTTTCCTCAGTGTCGTGGGCGTAGATGTAACCTTTGCCGTACTCCAGATCTTTCATTAATTTTGTCGGCGCATTGCGAATCTGAAGAGGCACCGGTTCCGCCGGCAGATCGCGGACGTCCTTTTTGACGGCCTCGCAAGCCATGTAGAGTGCGTTGGATTTTGGCGCCATGGAGAGATAGACCACCGCATGAGTCAGATGGACGTCGCACTCCGGCATGCCAATAAAGTGGCAGGCTTGGTATGCTGCCACTGCCACCTGCAATGCGTGGGAATCCGCCATTCCCACATCTTCGCTGGCAAAACGGACAAGCCTTCTTGCGATATATAGGGGATCCTCCCCGCCGTCCAGCATGCGATACATCCAATAGACTGCCGCGTCGGGGTCACTGTTGCGCATGGACTTGTGAAGGGCGGAAATGATGTTATAATGTTCTTCCCCTGTTTTGTCATATAACAGCGACCTGCGGTTCATACACTGGGCCAGGCTCTCCTCCTCTACATGGACACAACCCTCACTGTCCAGTCTTCCGTTGAGAACTGCCATTTCCAGGGTGTTCAGTGCGGTCCTGGCATCTCCGTTAGCGAATCTGGCGATAGCTGCAATCTGTCTGTCATCGATGTCGATATCCATATGGCCGAATCCTTTGGGGCTTTTGACGGCATGGCTCAGAAGCTCCTGCAAGTCCTCTTCTTCCAGACCTTTCAGGATAAAGACCTTGCAACGGGACAGCAGCGCGGAGTTGATCTCAAAGGATGGATTTTCCGTGGTCGCACCCACCAAAACGACGCTGCCCTTCTCCACATAGGGAAGAAAGGCATCCTGCTGGGCTTTGTTAAATCTGTGAATCTCGTCAGTGAACAGCAGGGTGCGAATGCCCATCTTGCGGTTTTCCTCTGCCCGGCTCATTACCTCTTTCACTTCTTTGATGCCGCTGTTTACAGCGCTGAATTCGATGAAGTCGGCTTTGGTCTTCTTTGCGATGATCCGCGCCAGAGTGGTCTTGCCCACTCCCGGCGGTCCCCAGAAGATCATAGAGGAAATCTGATCTTTTTCAATCAGCTGCCGCAGAATCTTTCCCTCGCCTATGAGGTGCTTTTGTCCCACATATTCGTCTAAAGTTTCCGGCCGCAGACGGCTTGCCAGCGGCGCCGTCTTCTCCCGGTTATCAAAAAGAGTCATCTGTTCCATCATATTCCTCCCGTCTTGTTTATATAAAGTGCTCGTCAGGAAACGACTACGGATCTCCAGCTGCTGAATGGGCTTTTCAGCTTCTTTCCATTTATGATCTTATATGCCTTTATCTTGTAGTAGTACTTCTTCCCTTTTGTCTTTCCAGAGTCAAGGTAGCTGGTTTTAGAACCAGATGTAATGGTGGCAATTTTCTTGTAACCTCCGCCTGATCGAGTGGATCTGTAAATCTCATACCCGCTGGCAGAAGGAATCTTTGACCACTTGATACTGACCTTTTTTGAATAGGATGTCAGTCGTGTAATCTTTCCCTTTTCGACTCCCGCAAAACCGCTTACTTTGTTGGATTCATAGCCTTCATAGATATACTCACCATGAGATATGTACGGTGCAATGTAATAGTAATATTTAGTATTTGCTTTGACGTCATCAATCCAAGATGTGGGATCATCACCAAGGCTATCTCCGATCTCTGTATACTTCCCCTTTAAAGATTTTGCGCGGTAAATCGTATAGCCGTCGGCACCTTCTGTAGCGCTCCACGTCAGTTGAATTTCTGTGGAACTCAAGGTCTTTGTTTTCAGTATCGGTTTTGTGAAATTCAAGTATGCGCCATCACCGTAGGTCCACGAGCTATAGACTTCTTCATCGTCCCAATCATCATAGTAATGAGCTCTTACTTTGAACTCATAAACACCTCTTTGGGTCACTGGCATATAGAAACCGTAAAATTCCTCAAATTCAACATAACCTTCATCATCAGTATATTCGTCATAGTAGTGATATTCATCATCGTCAGCCTCGACTTTTTTAACCAATTCATAGTCAGCCTTATTGGGGTACTTGCAGTACACTTCGTAATAATCCAGGTCATAGTCGCTGATACTTCTTTGGGCAGCAATGCTTTCTTCCATAAAGCCGTCGTCCCAATCTACCTCGTCCCAGTAGACAAACAATTGGTCATCATCTTCATCTGCATAAATATATGTAGGCGCATCGCCTACATCGGCATAAGACGTCATCACGTTAGCCGGCAGCAGGGTAAATATCAGTGCCATTATCAGTCCGATCACAGGTCGTTTTTTCTTCATACTTCTCCTCCTCAATTGTATTTCGCAAATTATGACATTAACTTTAGTATAGCACAATTCGAACAGGTTGCATATAGACGGATATGACATCCGCGGCAACACCAAAGGCAATACAAAAGCCACAGCCAATGACTTTATCAGAGTCCATCGGCTGCGGCGTATAATTCATATTTGATGATTATAACACACGCATTCCTTGAAATATATAATCGAAGCGTGTGTTTCAATTTTCTTTAAAATTGATGTGTTAGCAGGCTGGAGTTGACTTTTGCAAAGTACATTCTTGGCCTTTTGCCTCAGCTTTAGCAATCTCTTTATAGGGCGTACGGCTGTCGCTGGCTCCATTACGCATCCGATGCTGATTTCACGCAAACTCCGTAACGTTTTTGCCGATTTCGGCTCATTCTGCGTAATCGAGCATATCTCCATTACGCATCCGTTGCTGATTTCTCACAAACTCCGTAACGTTTTTGCCGATTTCGGCTCATTCTGCGTAATCGAGCATATCTCCATTACGCATCCGATGCTGATTTCACGCAAACTCCGTAACGATTTTGCCGATTTCAGCTGATTCTGCGTAATCGTAACCCCGCAAAGCACTGCAATAAATCTGCAAGCGGGGGAACGCCAGCATCAATTCTGCCAAGCAGGCCGCAGCTGTTATCTCCCTGGGCAAATATCACGCCTTTGTAATCGCAAGCTGTTTCCTCATCTTTGATAATGTCACTCGATATACCCCGTATATGACGGCGGCAAACAGCAGCACGACGATGAAGCAGATACCCATGTTAACCAGTTCGCCCGATGTAAGTTTACTGTCATTTGCGTACATCATCATGAAATACAGGAGATACATCATAGCCATACCCACGATAGCAGGCACAGAAAAGACCTTTCCTGCCTGGCTGCGCAATTCTTTGTTCAGGAATTTCGGAGACGCCCCCAGCCGTTTCAAGTCGTCGAAGACATACCGGTTATTGATGGCGATGGTCATACACCTGGTGTAGCAGATAATCAGAGCAGACAACATGCAGATGATGGCGATGAAGAGGAACATCATCATGAACACGGCAAAAGTTCTCATGAAATCATTTTGATCTAACGTTCTGATCTTTGGCATATATGCCCAAAACTGCCTGAACTCTGAAGAGTCCGGGTGGTCAAACGACAGCTTCGTCATCTCGTCTGTGTCGCCCCAGTACACCTCTCCTCTTTGCTCTGCTCCGTATTTCGCAACGCGGTCATAGTAGGTCTGCAAAGGGGCTTTGTCATCCATAGAGTCGATAAATCCGCGGTAAAGGCTGTCAGCGAACTGATAGTTGTCTCCGGATTTGATGTTAAAAAAGGTCATCCCCTCGATCCACTGGCCGGCAAGTCCCTTTGCCGCCTTAGCATAGTCTTCGTCACTTAAGATATAATACCCCATCTCGCCGGAAAGCATGCCGTATTTGATGACACCGCCAAACTTCACCTTCAGCTGCTCTTTGGTCGTCATATTTGTCACCAAAGTTGCCGTGTCATTGGCATAGAGCGCATTGCCGTCGTTATCACCCACAGCCAGGTACTGCCCCTTTGACACAGTGACCTTTTCCCCGGTCATGTGGTGGAACTGGCTGGCGGAGAAAAACCGTCCTTCATTGCTGAACTCCCTGCGTTCTACATGATAATTATTTCCGGAATCCTCAATTTCTTCTTCGCCGTCCATGCCCAGGGTGATATAGGACGTATTCCTGTAATCGTCTATTGATAACCCCTCTTTTGCCGCCAGCTCCGTCAGGTTTTTCTCGCTGGCAAAGGTATTGTCAGCGGGATAGCGGAAGCTGTAATCGTAAGGCCGACCATTGGTCTCCATGATCTGGCTGCCTCCCATCATCGGAAGGTAGAACATGCCAAAGCAGGCTCCCGCGATAAGCACGGTCACCACCAGCATGTTGTTGACCGTCTGTTTTCCCTGAAACTTCATCATGCTCCTCGAAATGATGCCTTTGTACCGATTCTTATGCGCTGTCCATCCGTTGACGACAGTGTGAAGCAAAATCATGTAAAGGCCAATGAACACCGGTACATACAGCAAATTGATCCAGACGGGGGCATAGGCCTTGAAGATGCTCTCGTATATGCTGCCGCCAAAATAGCCGGCTACAGCTCCTGCCAAAAGCAGTACGATACCCAGGATGCCGCATTTTTTACCTATGGGGCGGATTGCTTCGTTTTTGTGTTCTTCGTGGATAACGTCTAAGACGTTGGTCCTGCCCAGATAGCGGAACGCCAGGACAACGGCCGCCGCCAGAACCAGTGCCAGGAAAGCCGCCGAAACCCACAGACACTTCATATCAAAGGCCAGGTTCATTTCTTTGCTGTTAACGACCAGCAGGCGAAAGCCCTGCCAGATCAGCCATGCAAAGGGCATCCCCGCAGCCGTTCCGACCAGAGATGAAAGTCCGCTGAGCATCACGGTTTCAGAAAGCAGGATCGGCCGCAGACGTTTTTTGGATGCGCCCAGAGCCATCATCGTGCCGATTTCCTTTGACTTCTTGCGGAAAAACAGCCCTGCCGCATAGATGGTAAAGACCACGCAGCCGACACAGGCAAGAACAAAGATCGCCGTGACCTGTTTCCTGCTGTCGCCGCCTTCCGGCAGCACCTTTAACACTGTGGGCGAAAACATCATGGCCGAGTAAGCCGTAATCAGCATCAGAGATATAAAATTGCAGAACACATAAAGCGTGTAATTCTTGCTGTTGTTCTTTCTTAATTTCTTCTGTATCTCTCTCATCGTCATCATTTTACATCACCACTCATTTCTTTGATTTCCTGCAGCAGCCGGTCGTGGAACTCGCCCTGGCTTCCCTTGTTCTCCATGTTTTTAAACACGTTTCCGTCCTTCAGCAAAATGACTCTGTCGCAGAAAGAGGCAGAAAAGCTGTCGTGGGTCACCATGAGGATGGTTGCCCCCAGTTTGCCGATGGCTTCTTTGAAAGAGTTGATGACCGCTCTGCTGGACTTGCTGTCCAGGTTTCCCGTCGGCTCGTCTGCCAGAATCACCAGAGGATTGTTGATCAAAGCTCTCGCCACAGCGGTTCTTTGTCTTTCGCCGCCAGAAACCTCAGCCGGGAACTTGCCTTTGATGTGATCGATGCCGAAAAGAGTCAGCAGCTTATCGGCTAGCTTTTCCCCTTCTGCGTCTACACTGCTGTTGATGATCCTAGGCAGCAGGATGTTTTCTCTGATGGTAAGTCCGTCCAGCAGCATGAAATCCTGGAATACGAAACCCAGCTTTTCGTTTCTCACCTTAGCCAAGCCTTCTTCACTCATATCCACCAACTCCTGGCCGCCTAAAGTAATCTTGCCGTCGTCAAATGGAATATAACAGGAGATGCAGTTGAGCAAAGTGCTCTTTCCCGATCCTGAGGGTCCCATGACCGCCACAAATTCTCCCTGGGCTACGGTGAGATCCACCCCTTTTAATACCTTGTATTTTTCCTGTCCTACCATGTAGGATTTATGAAGATTTTTCACATATAACATTTTTTCATTCTCCAATCGATTTGTCTTTGATGGTATTACCTTAACATAAAAAAACAGGATCAAAAAAGGCCATGTCATTTTTCGCAAGATTGGTGTAACGTTTGACACCCGCCCTGCAGACTTTGTAAAATTTAACGCTTTTGATGTAAAGTTCTGCATTTTTGTGATATACTTTTGTTCAGATACAGATAGAAAGGCAGGTACAACTATGCTGAGAATCGCCTTGTGTGACGACGAAACCAGCGCAAGGGACGCCCTGCGTTTTCAACTGGAGAAGATACTCTTAGATGGAAACGAGGAAATCGTATATGAATTCAACTCCGGGAAAAGAGCCGTCAGCTGGCTGGCAAAGCACCCCGGTGAAATAGATCTTTTGTTTCTCGACGTGGAGATGGACGAGATGAACGGCATGGAAGCCGCTACAGATATCAGGAAATTCAATCAGGACCTGATGATCGTCTTTGTGACCGGCTATACCGATTACGTCTTTGACGGATACAAAGTGGGCGCCCTGGATTACATCATCAAGCCGGCGGGCGCGGGCAGAGTGCGGGAACTGATGGAAAGAGCGCGCAGCATGACTGCTGACGTAAATGATACGTTCTTTACCTTTCAGAACGCAGACGGAACCTTCAAAGTCAGCTGCCGCGACATCCTCTACTGCTACAGCGAAAAGCGGCTGGTCCATCTGGTGACGGCACAGAAGGAGTACCAGTTTTACGATAAGCTGGATCATGTGGAAGAAGTGCTCGGTGACGGCTTTGTCAGAATCCATCAGCGTTATCTGGTAAACAGCCTGGCCGTTGCGCATGTGTCCGCGTCCTCCGTCACCCTGGCAGGCACAGAGCTTCCCATCAGCCGCGCCCTCAGGCAGCAGGCGTCCGAAAAACTGGCGCGCGCCATGCTGGGAGGTGATTTCTGATGGGAACTGCCCTATACATACTTGACAAGCTGGCGCTGTTCGCAGCAGCGTATTTTGCCATGAAATCCTCCGAATGCCTCCTCTCTATCAAAGACGGCCTTTGGCGAAGAATCGTACTGATCTCTGCTTACACGCTGATTATTACCATGGTTATCTTTGTCGGAGACAGAGATAATCTGCCGCCTACGGTCATTCTTTTCATGACTGCTGTCATGATTTGCTACAAAGAGTCCAAACTGCAGCGTTTCACCATCGGACTCATGTTCTGCAGCACCATGCTGGCATTCAACGGGTTTTATGATAACTTGAGCAATCCCCATTGGGGAACCCGCATTATCATTCGATTGATTTTCTGGGTCATACTTTACCTGCTGATCAAACACTTTGCGCCGCCGAAGGACTACGAACTGTCGCCGGTGCTTTGGCGGCTGATTCTCTTTCTCACCGCCCTGCCTATGGGAATCACCTGTACGTTGGTCATCGTCCCCAATCCCCACTATTCCTTCCCTTATTTCATTGTAGTCACATGTCTGGTATGCTTTCTCATCTGCCTCATCGCTTTTATCGGCTTGATGTGGGCCATCATTGTCCTGGCTAGGCAGCAGCAGCTGGAGCGGGAGGTTTTGATGAACGATATGAATAAAAGGTACTATCAGGCCATGGAGCAGCAGCAATTTGAGGTACGCAGGCTGCGCCACGATCTGGCCAATCACCTGCAGATCTTGTCTTCCCTGCCTGCAACTGAGCGGGATGCCTATCTTGCTGAGCTCATCGAAAATCCGGCCATGGACAGTACGCTCCACTACTGCGCAGACAGCACTGTCAATGCGGTACTCAGTGCCAAAGCGCCGGTCATGGAGCAGTCTTCCATCAAATTGGAATGCAAGGCCGACATCACCCGTGAACTTCCCTTTGACAAAGTGGACGTCTGTGCTCTCTTTGCCAACGCCCTCGACAATGCCATCGAGGCTAGCCGCAAGCTGCCGGAAGGTCAGCGGTGGATTCATCTGAAAGCCCGCGCACAAAAGGGACTCTTTGCAGTGAAAGTTGCCAATTCATTACCTAAAGAGGCATCGAAAGCTGCAGAGGACACCCTTCCTGCCACGACTAAAACGGACAAAAAATCCCACGGCTACGGTCTCAGAAGTATCAGCGAGATCGTCAGCCGTTACGGAGGCAGCATGGAGATCAGAACCGAGGACGACCAGTTTCAGTTATTTCTATACATGCCTATGGAGGATGCGGATGAGTGATTTTTTTGAACAGGTTTATGATATCGTAGCGGTGATCCCCTCTGGGAAGGTCGTCTCTTACGGGCAGATCGCCCGCGCCCTGGGAAGCCCCCGGTCCGCCAGAATGGTGGGCTGGGCCATGGCAAGGTGCCCGGAGGGGCTGCCCTGGCACAGGGTCATCAAAAACGACGGCTCTATTTCAGGAGGCGTCATGGCCGATCTTTGCCGGGAGCTCCTGGAAGCAGAGGGTGTTTGCTTTCTTCCTGACGGCAGAGTGGACATGGAAAAGTGCAGGTGGACAGAGTGGTAAACCCCGTTTGAAACGTTCACTAAGGGATTCATGATAACACTAGTCGGGCAAATTTCAAATCCGGCAGAAGTGCCATAAATAAGGTCATTTAGCTGCTTTTACGGCAGATTTCTATTTTCATCCGCCCTTCTGGAAAGCAAAAATGCAATAATTCATAACATTTACGCTGCAAAATCACGTTTTTTGCAAAGTTTTATTATTATATAGTTTTCTTCTCCCTTTGCATTTTTCCAATTTTTTGGTTTATTAATCAAAAAATAAGCTCCATTTTTCAAAAAAGTGCCATAAATGAACGGTTTTAGGTACTTTTATGGCATTTTTGTCCGTTTTACCTGCAGACGCAGATTATCGATATTTCTTATTAAATAAAATTTGGCATAGCCGGTATTCACGACTATGCCAATTTTTTAATAAGTATAAACTTCCTTTTTTTCGTTGTTAGAATATCAGATGAGCCAGTGGGCAGACGATAATCAGGCTGATGATCGTTCTTTCTAAGAAAATTACGAATAATTCCCAAAGTTTTACTGGAAGTTTTGAGCCCAAAATCAGTCCGCCTACCTCTGACAGATAGAGCAGCTGGGTTACGGATACCACTGCGACGATGAATCTCGTCATCACGCTGGTGATATCAGCCGAAGCGATAATGGATGGTGTCAGCATGTCCGTAAACCCTACGATCATGGTCTTGGATGCATCCAGTGCCTCAGGAACCTGCAGCAGGTTCAAAAGCGGCAGGAACGGCTTGCCCAGGATCTCGAAGATCGGCGTGTTGTTTGCCAGCGCCAGGGCGATGGTTCCGATTGCCATGACGGAAGGCAGTACCCCAAACCACATGCCTACAGCATTCTTCATGCCATTTGAGAAGAACTGGCCTGCGCCCTTGTGCTCCTGCACCCTCTGCAGCGCCAACGCCGTACCGTACTGCACAGACGACCTGTACTCGCTCGGGATGCTCTCCGGCATGGCCTTACCCTCAACCAGGTAGGTGTCCTTCTTCAAGGAAAGCGGCGGGATCCTCGGCACGATGATGGCGCAGACTACGCCGATCAGGCAGATCAGCAGGTAGTAGACGCCGAAGTACTGCATCAGATCCACCTGTGACAGCACCACGATGCTGAAGGTAATCGATACGGCCGAGAAGGTCGTCGCGATGACAGATGCCTCCCTTGCCGAATAGTATCCGCCCTCGTACTGGTTGCAGGTCAGCATGACACCCAGGGTGCCGTCGCCGATCCAGGAGGTGAAGCAGTCCACCGCTGCACGTCCCGGAATCTTGAACAGGGGCCGCATGACTTTTGTCAGCAGTGCTCCCACGAACTCCAGCAGGCCGAAGTCCAGCAACAGCGGCAGGAGCAGCGCTGCGATTGCAAAGATGATGACCAGCACGGTCAAAAGGTCGCTGAGCACGAATCCGCCCGCACCGCCTTCGGTAAGCATATGCAGGATACCCGTATCGCCATCCCCCGCATCAATGCCCAGGTAGGTCACCCATACCAGGACTGCGCCGATAACTCTGATGACGACCCAGATCATCGATGTGGAAAAAGTATCGTTCAGAATCGGGTGCTCCGTGATGAACTTTGGCTTCGCCAGGGAAATAACTGATAAAATTGCGGAAACAGTGATGATGGCTACGCACAGGATTGGAAGGAATCCTCCCAAAGCGCCGCCGATGATATCTGCCAGAATCTTGACACATACCGTCCAGTCACCGTTATACTTTACCGGGATCATAAACAGTATGATGCCGATGATGGAAGGAATCAGAAATTTGGCCATAAGCCCGCTCTTCTTGTTTTCCATAATAGTTCTCCTTCTCTGTAATATCTCCTAGTTGCAGAGGGAGCCTGGATAATCCCTGCTCCCTCTGTCTCTTCAATTATTTAGCAGTCCTGATGGCTTTTGACGACCACTTGGTGTAGATTTTCTCTCCGCCGATGGTTCTGTAGCCGCGAACTTTGTAGTAATATCTTGTCCCCTTCTTTAAGTTCTTCTTGTTGTCCATATAAGACTTCTTCGTCTTGCCGATATACTTGTATCCACTATTTTTCTTGATTGAGCGGTATACCTGATAGCCATCGACCTTGTAACCGTAGGACTTCTTCCAATTGATCCTCGTCCTGCCTTTGTAGGCCTTGGAAGTCGCTTTAATCGTTGTTGCTTTTACACCGGCCTTCAATTTCGCATACTTGTCTTCCGGCCCTACAGGATCTTCTGTCTTGGCGAATACAATCTGCAGCTTATCCCCTGTCTTCAGGTTTTCAACCTTGTCCACTTTGCCCAGATCCTTTCCGTTCAATACGACAGATGCAATTTCGTAGCCTTCATCGGCTTTGATCGTTGCAATGGTACCGTCTGCTGACAGATCTACTTTTCCGCCTGCATTATCCTGTACTGTCACTTCCGGTTTCTGCGGTTCTACAGTTGGAGGTGTGACAGGAGTGTCAGGAGTTGTAGATGATGTTTTTCCTTCATAAGCAGTTTTGCCTAACATTCTGGAGAAGATGAAATTGCTGATGAAAGCGTATTCGTCTCTCTGGTGGCCTTTATGGGTCAGTGTATTTGCAAAGAGTGCGATATCGAGGTCTTCTTCTTTGTATTCGAAGCCCTGGATGGAACCGTTGAGGTAGGTATTGAATGCTGCCTTCTGTGCATCCGTAATTGTCGGAATGAATCCTTCCGTCGGCTCCGTCTTCCCGTCCATCTGCACCAATATGGTTGCATTGTCTGGAACGCTGGAGAAATATCCGACGCCGTATCCATACATGATATCGTCTTTTTCTGCAACGTATGTAGCGTTTACCAAAGTGTCATTCGGATAAGTCACACGGCCCAGACAGTCCATTGCGCCAGAACAGTTTGCTCTCGCAACGCCT
Organism: Emergencia timonensis; assembly: GCF_900086585.1. Lineage (GTDB taxonomy): Bacteria > Bacillota > Clostridia > Peptostreptococcales > Anaerovoracaceae > Senimuribacter > Senimuribacter timonensis. The sequence goes on along the minus strand of NZ_FLKM01000009.1, from coordinate 959,585 downwards.
GTTAACAGAGTACTAACGTTTCTCGTTGCAGTGCTGCCATAACCGATGTATGGAGTACCTGATTTTACTGCTTCTAATGCGTTTCCAATCGCGTTTGCACCGATAACGACGTCTGCTTTATAAGTATTATCCGTCGTATCGAAGTTCATCAGTTCCATTGCAACGCGGTCATAGTTGTAATTGGCATTGCCAACGATGCTTGTGTTCACGAATCCAGAACTGTTTGTACCTGGTTTTCCTGTAATGAAAATCTTTGGCGCTTTTTTGATGACTGTAGCTTTGATTTTTTTATCTTTGCCATATACGCCTGTAGCAGTCAACACGTACTTGTCTGCTACCTTGAGGTAGTCGTCATATGCACAGATGAAGTTCCCCTTTTCTTCACCCTCTGTAATCATCGCTACTTTTTTGTCAGCCTTGAGCAGTTCATTTACAGCGCTGGTTGAATCTTCGGAAACATTTTCAATGATAACGTCGGCATTTTTCACGCCGTCAAAGGAGGTTCCGAAGGTCTTCTTGTAATTTAATGCGGCTGCATAATCCATCGCAGCGCCGCAGGCCTTCGCAATCGTCTTATACTCAGCAGGTTTTGTCACGGTTTTCATATCAAATCCGCGCAGCTCGTCATAGTTATTTGCAGCCTCGGAATAAAGAACCGTCCAATCGTTGATCAAAGTACCATCGTAAAGCAGTTCATTTGCTACAGAACGCTTCGCCTGATACATAGAGACGATCATCGTGCCTTTCGGATATTTGACCCCATTGTATGTGAATTCGGATTCTGTCAAATTCACTTCAACGTCGTTTCTCGTCAGCATTTCCATAAAGTCGATGGCTGACTGCAGATTCTTCTGGTTCTTTCTGTCCATCGGAATGATGTAGCATTCTGGATAGAAGTTTCCATTTTCACCGTCACCCTTAAATTCCGGACGGAAAATATCCGCTTCTGCACCTTCTACGTCATATTGGTCGCAGTACCAAGGGTTTACCTCATCATTGGCATTTTCGTTATTTACGCCTCTCTTGAAGATCTCAGCCTGAGCTTCTAAGTAGCCAAGCTTTTCGTCTGCAATGTATGCGCTCTGTCCCAAAATGCCGTAACTGACCAGCTGTACTGTATCATCGCTGTAAGCTGGAAGTTCAACAGTATAAGCTACCGTTCCATGAAGCATGGAGAACTGCGGCGTATAGCTTGTGGACATGTCGTCCCAAGGATCTGCCCAGAATGTTTCATCTCCGTTGCCAGTGTACTCAAGATAGTCGCGCTGCGGGGTCACATAACTGTTATATGTCTCGTTGTTGGCAACTGCGGCAATGCCGAGAGCCTCTCCGCCTTTCATCAGATGCTTTGCCAGCAAGTCATACTCAAAGTTCGGTCCGTGCGGCGGATCGCAAGGTTCCACCTGAAATCCTTTGACTCTTCCATGGAATTCTGTAAAGGATACTGGATTGTATTTGCCTATCATCTGCTGCATCTGCCTCGTCTCCGGCGTAGTCTGATAGGAGTTGTCTCTGTTCAGATCATAACCGTTCTGCGCTGTGCGAGTGTTGTAAGTACGTCCATCGACGTTTTCTTCCGGAACGATGATAAAGAATACATCCTCCATAAGTTTGTCAACTTCTACTTTTTCTGTTTTCTGATTGTAGTATTTATCAAGGTTTACCTTTCCGGAAACGGTTTTACCATCTTTGATATGTCCCAGATAGGTTGCATCGTCTTTAATCAAATCTGGAACTGCAAGACTGCCTTTGGCCCCTTTTGCACCGTGTTCCTCGTCTAGCTTTGCCTTACCGTCTGCAGTAAATCCAGTCAGATAGTTATACGAAATTTCTTTCTCTGTAACCAGCTTGCGGGCGAAATCCAAGATTCCATCTGTAGCTGCAACTTCATTAGAATGAATGTTTGAATACAGGACAGGCACGCGGATGTCGTCCAGGGAGCCGTCCTTGATCTGCTGTAATGCTTTTTCTGGATTTGATTCGGCCGATTCCACATATTCCAACCATTTATCAACGGATCCTTTTTTATCCGCAACGATCAGATAAGGGATGTCCCGTCCGCCAGATGATTTGCCCATAGATACTTTTTCTACGTACAGATCTGTTTTTTCTGCAGCGATTTGATCGATGGCTGCATAGACTTCTTCCATCGTGTGATAACTGTGATAAGGAACCACTTTTACAGACGCTTTACCAAGTTCCTTGCCATCCAGAGCTGCGGTAAAATCAAAGTAACCGCAAATGTCCAGGAAGGCACCGCCGTTTGAATGGGGCGCACTGTAATCTGGGTTGCTCCCACTATAGAAATAGCAGTTTGTTTTGAACTTGATTTTCAATAGCGTTGCGCCGTTATCAGTAACAATTTCCTTCTGCATTTCAGTAAACATAGGCGTCTTATTTTGTGTTTGCCAAGTATCTAATGCTCCGCCGTTTTTCTGATTCGGAAATAGTTCTGCATCCAAATATGGCCGGGATGCATCCCTATTAAGAGACAGGGAAATATTGTCCAGCTTGTCTTCCAAACCGGTAGTGTCCCCACTCAGCGGAATAGAGACGGTTACATTTTCTCTGTCCTCAGAAAGCGAAATCTGACAGTCTACCTCGTACTTAGAAGCCTTGACCGGATCTGGCTTTGCATCTGCAAATGCCGTCAATGGTAGCGTCAATGAAAGTATCAGAACGACCACGAGGATTCGGACAGATACACTCACGCTTTGACGTTGAGATAAATTCTTTCTCATTTTCTTCCTCCTTAATTTAACAATAGCGATTGTCAGTCAGCGGTTTTTATTTCCTCCTTTCTCTCCGCCTTTTGGGAATATTTATCTACTAAACGAAATTATTTAGCGGTCCTGATGGCTTTTGACGACCACTTAGTGTAGATTTTCTCTCCGTCGATGGTTCTGTAGCCACGCACTTTGTAGTAATATCTCGTCCCCTTCTTCAGATTTTTCTTGTTGTCCATGTAATATTTCTTTGTCTTGCCGATGTACTTGTATCCACTATTTTTCTTTATTGAGCGGTATACCTGATATCCATCGACCTTGTAGCCGTAGGACTTTTTCCAGTTGACCCTGGTTCTGCCTTTGTAGGCTTTGGAGGTCGCTTTGATTGTCGTCGCTTTGACGCCGGCTTTGATTTTCGCATTTTTGTCAACTGGTTTTGTTGGATCCTCTGATTTGGCAAATACGATCTGCAGCTTATCCCCTGTCTTCAGGTTCTCAACCTTGTCCACTTTGCCCAGATCCTTTCCGTTCAATACGACGGATGCGATTTCATAACCTTCGTCAGCCTTAATCGTTGCAACGGATCCGTCTGCAGACAGATCTACTTTTCCGCCTGCATTATCCTGTATTGTAATCTCAGGCTTCTGTGGTTCCACGCTTGGTGGCGGCGTCGGTGCCGGATTATCTGAAGGCAGACCAGTACCTCCGATTGCTGCAAAGCTGTAGGTTGGCAGTTTGCCCTCTGTCAAAGCCGTCGGCGTAAATGCTTCAACGCCTTTGTCGTCCGCTATGTAAGCTTTTAACTCAGCTATAATTTCTTTTGCATATCCCAGCGCTTCTTTTTGCAAATGCATGTTCAGCGCTGTCGCTTTTTCAAGAGCGAGATCATGGTCATAAGCAAGTATCTTCTGCATATCCTGGTCTATTTCCTTCTGCCGTGCAATCAATTCTTTCTGATATTTTTCCCAGAATTTCTGAACGCCTGAACCGTATTTTGTTCTCGCTTCAAGAGAGCCTACTTCAAGACCCTTTGTATTTCCTTTGCCTTTGCACAGGAAGTATAGTTCGTAAAATGTAGTCCTATAAGAATTTGCCTCTGGATTTTCTTCGTTATAAGTCATGGTGTCAAGACCGATGCTATTTTCTTTAATAGTATCTGTGATAAGTGCATTGTAGCCCGGGATGTACACACCGAATTCCGGCGGTGTCAGTGAGAGCCACTGAACCACAGCCAGTTCTGCAGGCATGTCGTGGCGTGTCTCAAAGACGTGGGCTTCCAACGTATTGTCGTTTCCGATAGCAACACCATTACCTGTGCCAGAACCGCCGTACTTTTCAGTACCTTCCCCTCTGTAGGCGAGAAGACGAAGGGCTTCATATAGAGTGTAGTTTTTCTCTGGACGAGGCTCTATGAACAAATCCATATACCCCGGTGTCAAGGCGTTTGCAAATTCTTCGCCTCTGAGGTATTGATATCCCTGCCACAGGCGAGTGCTTACGCTGGTTGGTTTCGCAGCATAGCTGTCGGTTACGAGAATCATGCCCTGTGCGTCTCTCTTAAGTGTGCCGGCTTCCTCCGCTGTGGCTACAAAGTTTTTAGTCAACATCGTATTTTCTCTGTCAGACACATCAACATTACCAGTGATGTTTGGCGTGAATCCCACCATGTCGTCAGGAGCCTTTACTGCGACGGCATTGTGGCCGCTGAGAGATTGAACGATCCAGGTCTCGTCTTTATCGGAGATCATCGTCATATCTCTGCTTGCCACTCCTATAGTTTCATAAATCTCAATCAGCAGTGCGGCTCCCTCTCGTGCGGTCTTCGCCTGCATGAGGACGACAGACGGGATATCTTCTTCTCCCAGGCCGCCGTTGACCATAGGATCTACATTTGTTATCTGCGTCAAAGGTCTGGACAAGCTGACCGATGCCTCTGCAGCTACACCCTTCTCGTTAATTCCGACCTGGGCCATTTCTTCTTCGCCTTCTCCTGTATAGTCTTTGACCAAAGTATAGCGGAAGGTCTTCGCCGGATACGGCATTGTAAAGCCTGAACTTGCCCCTACATACATATCTCCCGGTTCATGGGTCTCTGCCTGTCTGACGGTATAGTTCTTGATATACCTCGTCCAGCCAGAGTCTTCTGATCTGCCTGCCAGCGTGGTGCCGTTGTCTGTCACATCTTTCCCGAAGTAGATTCCCGTGCACCCAAAGGCAATTGTCGCGCTGGAAATTACCAGTGTCGCAGCCAATGCTGAGGATATCAGTAGGCGTGAAATCCTATTCTTTCTCATTTTCTTCCTCCTTAATTTAACAGTAACGATTAATGGCAGTTTTGGGTTCCTCCTTTCACACCGCCTTATTTTGAGAATATTATAACAAATTGCATTGCAATTTGCAATACAATTTGCAATGCATATTTTTCTACAGTTAGTATTGCATACTTTTCGGTCAATTTGCAATACTATAAACGTACAGGGAGGTAATACAATGGTGTTTCAATTAAAACCCGACCGGAAGGAGACCGAAAACAAGACGATACGGTTTCCTCTATCTGTAATAGAGAGAATTGATGAAGTAATTGTCAATCAGGACGTTACATTCTCCAGCTTTGTGATACAGGCTTGCGAATACGCTCTGGAGAATATGGATACAGATGGACCTACGTCCACAGACGAAACAAAAAATTAGGGACAAAAAACAGAGGACGCTGCATGAAACTAAAACTCATGTAGCGTCTCTATTTGTGATGATTACTGTCATTCCACGTTTTTTTCGCTTTTCAGCATCATTTCTGCACATTTTTCAATCGCCCGCCTTTTGTCCACATTTAGGGGAGGGGGGTATGCAGCCATCATCTTCTACGATAGAGTTAGGTTTTTTGATGCTGTTGCAAGGTTGCTCGCGTAACTCGAAGACTGCATCAGCGACCATTCCCCTGCAATATATCTCTAATTCCTTACAAAATCTCTGTCTATGCTCCATCTGGTTACTTTTATGTGCTGCAAACGTCAATTTTTCCATAGGAATCTACACGAAAAGTAACCAAAATCAGAGATACCCCCTTGCAACGGCCTCTGAGAGCAATACGGTTACGCGGAGGAGGCCCGGATACACGCAAAAAGCGTAACCTTATCGTCATCGCAGAAAGCAGACTTTGCTGTCACTTTGCTCTTGACAGCAAACCGTATTACAAGTATAATACAGTTAAAGAAACCGTACTACGATAGTAATACAGTTTTACTCTATAGAAAGGGGTGGTCCACTTGATTTCATTTGAACAGTTTCGTATTGAAGACGGCAGCCCTATCTATCTGCAGATTATCAATTACGTGCAGCGGGAGATCGCTTCCGGCGCCATACAGAATAACGACGAGATGCCTTCGAGGCGGGTTCTCTCCGCTCTCATCGGCGTCAACCCCAACACCATACAGAAGGCCTACCGCTATCTCGAAGAAGAAGGCATCATCGAATCCCGCAGCGGCGCCAAGAGTTATGTCAGAATCGACGACGGCCAGATCAAAAAAATCCGCGCAAGGCTTTTAGAAAACGACGTCAAAGCCATCGTCCGCAACATGAAGCAGATGGGCATTTCCGCTGAAGAAGCCCTCGCCCTCATAAGGGACGCCTGGAAGGAGGAAGACTGACATGAAAAAATATCTATCCGTATTCGCCCTGGCCGCCCGCGCCACTTTAGGCAAGATCATCCTGCTGATCGTGACCCTCATGGCAGCAGAGGCAGGGATGTTCTATCTGCAGCTCCGTACCACGCAGCATCTTGGAATTTTGGAAGAGATGATAGACAGCAGCCGCGTCTACCTGCTGTTCATCGTCTGCTATATAGGCGTCTTCATCATTTTGGAAGCCTTTGCAGGAAAGCAGAAGGGCAGCAATCCCGCTTATATGGTAAACCGCCTGTCCGTCAGCCAGGGGCAGTTTGCAATCGTCTGCTCCGTGTACAACATCTGCTGCCTCACCCTGCTGTTTGCCAGCCAGGCAGCGACCGATCTCGTCCTGGTTCACATCTATACAGAATTGAATACGGCGGACCCTTACGGCCCGGCAGCCTTCCTGGCATTCTACCGAAATGATTTTTTCCACGGACTCCTGCCTCTGGGGGATCTCTACAGCATCATTACCAACGCGATCCTTTTGATCAGCCTGGGAACTGCCATCGCCTGCTCATCGTGGAAAACGCGGCAGGGCGGCAAAGATTTGCTGGCAGTTGTATTCTTTATCAGTACCGCACTGCTCATTGTCCGCCGAACGATTGAACAATCTGGCTTTTGCAATTTCTTCATCCTGACTTTCTCTATTATCGCTCTCGTCATCTCCGCGATCAGGATCAAAAAGGGGGTGCTGCCAGATGAAGATTAATTGGAATCTGGAGGCCTATTTTCCAGTCGGAATGCCCTGGCAGCAGGATAGCAAGCTGATCCTCTTCGGCTACGTCGCCAGCAGCGTATGGAGCCTGTATTGCCCGGTGCAGATATACCAAAGCTATCAGGATCTCTTCGACAGCGGTAAATTGATTCCCGAGGTGATGATGGCGGATTTTATCCAGTTAGCAGATAACGCCTTCCTTGGCTTCGGCGCCTTGATCCTGGCTATGATTTTACTGGCAATCGCCAATTACCGCTATCACTTCAAAGGGAGCAAAAGTGTTTATCTCATGCGCCGTCTGCCGCAGAAATACGAAATGCTGAAGCGCTGTCTATCCGTGCCGGCGGCTGTCATTTTGCTCACTCTCGCCACCGCGTTCCTGCTGCTGATGACATACTACTGGATTTACTGCGCGGTCACGCCGAAACAGTGCCTCGCCCCCGGCCAATGGCAGAAACTGATGGGAGGAATATTTTTATGATAGAGATTAGAGATTTATCAAAGAATTATGGGACCAAAGAGGCTCTGAACCATATCAATCTGACTCTGCCGCAGGGCGAGATCGTCGGGCTCTTTGGCGAGAATGGCGCTGGCAAGACCACGCTGCAGAAGTGTATTTTGGGATTTCTGCGTCACAAGGGCGCTGTCACCCTGGACGGTGCGCCGATCACCTACAGGAATATCGCCCGCCTCTCCTTTGCCACCTGTGAGCACTCCTTCTTCCCGAGTCTGACGCCAAAGGCCCACATGGAGTTTTATCAGATGCACTTTCCATCCTTTCGAACAAAACGCTTCACCGCGCTGATGGAGTTCTTCGAGCTTCCCATGACACGGCAGCTGCGAAAGTTCTCCGTAGGCCAGCAAAACCAGTTCGAGGTCATCATGGCCCTGTCCCAGGGGGCGGATTACATTTTGATGGATGAACCATTTTCGGGAAACGACGTGTTCAATCGGGAGGATTTTTACAAAGTGCTCCTGGGCACTCTGGAACCGACAGAGACGATTTTGCTGTCCACCCATCTGCTGGAAGAGGTGCAGCACTTTATCAGCCGTGCCGTACTGATCCATCAGGGCAGCATCGCAGCAGACGCCCTCGTATCGGACTTGGAGGACCAGGGCAAAGACCTGATGACCTTTGTGAAGGAAACCTATCACTATAGGGGTGACAGAGTCAGCAAGGTGCTCTCCACCTTGGCAGAAGATGAGGAAGGCGGGATAAAATGAAAAAGTACATTATCATCACGGCGCTACTCTTTTTCCTGGCTGCCGCCCTCCTGCCTGTCACATATTTTCAGATCGACGGTATGCAGGATCAGGTGGAAGTAAAGGAGACTACGCTGGCAGGCGATGCTTCCAACGCTGCAGGCATCACCCTGCAAAACAAGGTCTTTAACAGATCGCTTCTATGGGATATGACTTACGAAATCGATTCACAAGAAAAGCCCGCGGTCCGTTTTCACCGTGTATCTCACGGCGGTTACAGCTCCGAGCCTGTCCCCAAAAGCCAGGCGGGATTCTCGTCAGATTTATATGGCGGCTCCTCCTCCAGCGGATCAGTCGAGTCGCTGATTGACGTTTCCGCAAAACCTTTCGTATACGATGTGGCTGAGCGGACAAAAAAAGGAAAGACCCGCAGGGAGACTCATCTGCTGAGAGAATACTGCGAATACTTTCCTGCCCGGTTTTTCTTAGACATGGAAGGCGTACATGTGGCACCGCCCGACGCGCCCGAAAGCTATTTCAAGCTTCCCATCCCGGAAGACTACAAGGTTCGCATCAGCGTCACGAAAAACAGTCGGGGAGACATTTCCGCTTACTCCATCGATAATGCGGAAGACGGCCTCTACTCGGAATCAAGTGCGGCAAGCACCTGTACCGATACTGGCTGCTATATCGCGCTCAACCCGCCGTCATACTACTCACCCGAAGCGGACGCCTCACGGGATGTCCCGCTGCCTGCCGATATGTGCGGAATCCATTTTATTCCATTTTTATCTTACGGTAACGGTGACGATGACAAATGGTTCAGACCGGACTTGGAACACGCGCGGCTCCTATACCCTTTGCCCGAGGGGACCTATACCCTGGCCCTGGAGAAAAGCAGCGACGGCAAAGGCCTGTATCACCTCACAAAAGAAAAGGAAGGGATCTTCTTATCCGTCATAGACGTCAAATCTATGAAGTGTCTGCAGAAGCTATCCCTCCCAGGCAAATCCGAAAGCCCGGAGCAGGCTGTTTTCAAAGTGGACGCAAGTAGCATCCTGGTGATATTATCTAGCGGACGATTCTATCTGCTCACGCAAAAGGAGGAACAGATGGAAATTGCCCTATCCGAGAATTTGCAGAGCATTGAGGGGATGGAGGATGCCTGCCCTGTAGCAGGGACTCTGTCCTTCGATTACGATGGCAACCGTCTGGCTGTGGCCTTTTATGATATACGTACCATCGACATCGACTGCACCACCTATCTTGTACTCTATGATCAAAACGGCCTGCAGTACGCCGGATGTTATGAGAACAGCCTTGCTCCCGAAGAGGGTGCTATGGCGTATGCCGTTATCCCCGCTCTCACCTATACAGCAGGCGCCCAGGAACTTACGGCAGTCGATGGGGTCAGGGTCAAATTGAAGTAAAATTACAAACGATCCAGCATCTCGTGGAAGATTTCCACGTGATGCTGCTCGTCGAGAATGATACGTTTCAATATTTTTACGATGTCGGGGTCTTCAATTGTTTCCGCCTGTCTGGTGTATTTATGGATTGCAGCCAGTTCGCTATTGAGGGAGTTCTCAATGAGATCCCTAATTCCCTGGGGATATTGGTTATAAGCCGGCGTCCAATAGCGCACTTTTTTATCGTCCACACTCCACAGTCTGGGGTCTAAACCCATTTGGCAAGCCAAAGATGAATAGATGTCCAAGTGGTGCATTTCCACAATGCTAATTTTATGAAAGCATTCAGCAAAATCAGCGTATTCCGGTTTTAGAATAACGCTATTATAAAAATACAAGCTGACTGCACACATTTCGGAATTACTGCTTCCTACATTGCTTAACATTGCATATGCGTCCTCCAGGTTTCGGCTGTCTGTCTTTATCGGCGGATAAGGCAGATCCAGGTTTACGTTACAATTGAGGTTATATTTCTGACTCATCAAAGGCCTCCTGTTATAGTTTGATTCAGCTCTAAAAACTATTATTACCTTATGTGCCTGCCGCCTAAGTTATTCCCACAGACGTCAATATATGAGACTTATATTCACCTTTCCGGCATCGTAAAGCCTTCCAACGCTTTGTTCAGGTAATCGTTGAAGGGCTTCATGGCTTTGAAAATCGTTACTGCCAGGTCGAGAAATGCCTTTGTATCGCGAAGCTGTTCGTCCTCGACGAAGTATTCCACGTACCAGCTTTTGTTCTTCAGATACTCTGCCTGGGGATGCTCTTTGTCGTACCCCCTCGGCACATTCTTCAGCGCATTGCCTTTGACTATAAAATACTTGCAGAAAGTCTCGTCGCTGATGACTTTTTCCCATTCTTCCGGGTTTGCGGTGATGTAGTCTCTGACCATGGCGGTAGCGTCCTTGAACATGTCGGCAAATAGACCACCGCCCAAGAAAGTTTCGCCGCCTGGTTTGATCATGATGTAATAACCCACTGGGATCGGCAGTTTGCCTTTTGACGAAATATGAGCGCGGAAAGACGGATTATAAGGGGATTTGTCGTGGCTGAAACGAGTATCCCGCACCAGCTTAAAAGTCAGCTCCTTCGGCACGTTGTGCAAAATTTGATCATCAAACTCCCCGATCCCCACGATCAGATCCTGCAGAAATGCTTCAAAGTCAGCGTTAGCGGCCTTGTACTCCGCCTTGTGTTCGTGATACCACTCGCGGTTGTTGTTCTCTTTCAAATCAGAAAGATAATTCAATATGGTTTCCATTTACATTCCCTCCATTCCTGAACTCTGTATGGTCGAAATCTGCGTAGACTGCAGGAAATCTTTGATGAACTTGTTCAAAGTTTCCGGCGATGCGTAGGTCTTGCAGAAATCAAATCTGCCTGCCAGGTCGTCCACTTCTTCCATGGCGTTCTTCACGTCCAAAATCACTTCTTTTTCTTTTGATGAAGTGAACGCCAGATTCTGTGGCTGCAGTCTGTGGGTCTGAATTGCGTAATTGAGCCGGTTTTTACACTTGCATTTTCCCTGCCCATACTCTCCGCAGTAGTTCTCCAGGAATTCCGCCATCTTTTTGCGCACTCTGGAAAGCCTCTGGCGATAAGCTTCCGGCGTAATGCCCAGAATCTCGCCCGCAATGCGGCTGTCCACCTTGAACATGGTTCCCAGGATGAAGATGCACCTGCTCTCAGCGTCAAGACACTGCAGCATGACGTTGGTGCAGGACAGCTTCAGTTCCTCCGCCAAAAGGGACTTTTCGATATCCTGTGTCAGATCAGGCAAATCCTCTGCCGCCCCATTTTCGATATCGTAGCCGTAGTATTCAAAACTGAGAGGATGCTGTGCGAACATACTCTTTTTGTAATTCTTCAAATGATTTGAAGCGATGCTGAACACCCAGGTGGAAAAAGAGCTTTCTTTCTTAAAAGAAGAAAGATGGGTGATGACTTTGAGCAGGATTTCCTGGGTTGCATCTTCCGCATCGGGAAATACCCCCAGCATGCGCAAGGAAAGATTGAAGACCAGATCCTGTACGCTTGCGATAATCGTTTCCAGTGATTTCTCATCGCCGGAAGTGGCTTTGTCGATCAAAATAGATAATTCTTCATTTGTTTTTATACTCATCATTATTTACCTCCTATAAAGTTAGACAAAGGAACAGCCTCCTTGTGACAAGAAATTTTATTTTTATTATAAATGCTGACAGGGTTCTTGTCCAGAAACGATCAATCTGCTCAGTTCCCCCGTGTGCAGCAGTGTCAGTCTGTGCATGGCCCTGGTGCAGGCGATGTACAGCAAACTGCGGTCGTAATCTGTCGCATAGGTTTCCTGATCCGCATCCATTATAATCACTTCATCAAACTCCAATCCCTTTGCCATCTGAATAGAAGTAACAGACACCCCCTTTTTAAACTGCCCACTGTCTGGGGAAAGCAAATGCACATGACAGGTTTTGCTCAGTTTCTCATGGAGTTTTTGGGCGTCTGCGTTGGTCTTGCAAATGATGCCCAAGGAACCCCGATCCTCTTCTCTGGTAAAATGGTCCGCACGGCGTTCCATCTTCGCAAACTGTTCCGATTTGTCTTCGCAGGAAATAATCTCCACTTCGTCGCCGTGACGCTCGATCACTTCGATTACAGAGTTTTCCATGATACCCTTTGCAAACTCGATGATTTCAAAAGTGGATCTGTAACTTTTGTGAAGAGAGAGGAATTCTGCCTCTTCATAGAGGCACCTCAGATCTTCCATATGAAGCCTGTAGTGAGGATTGAGAGATTGTCCAAAATCGCCCAGGATTGTTTTCTGGCAGGGGAACAATTTGTTGATCACCGCGTATTGAATCGGTGTATAATCCTGCATTTCGTCTACAACCAGATGTTTTGTGATCCTGCTCTCCTTTAAACCGGCAAAGACCCCCTGCAGGTAGAGAAATGGATAGACGTCTGACCACTCCAGCATCTTTTTTTCTGGCAAAACAAACATCTTTTCCTCACCCAGCCATCTATAGAAATCTTTGTAGATCGCCAAAGTGTTTTTCATCGTCAGCATGGCGTTGAGACTCTTTAAAACTGCGCTGATTTTGGGCAGCTCTCTCCCCATGACGTTATCTGTTTCAAAGCGGTTCAAGATATCGTCGGCGGCCATGGCGAGGCGTTTTTTTATGGGGTGTCTGCTGTAGGCGCTGAACCGCTGGTAAATCCATTGTGCTGGCGCAGTAAACTGTCCGAAGGTATAATCCTCCGGCACAAAGATACGATCCGCCAGCTGTTCTATGTAGCGATCCAACTGGTGGACAAATGCCAAAGTGGATTTGTAGCGGGCGCGCCTGCCCTCTTCCTCGTCAAGTTCAAAAGGGTCTTTCTCTGGTTCGAAATTGAGAATACCTTCTAACTGTATCCTCGCCAGGTCGTCAAAGCCCAGTTGGTATATCGGTTCCTCACCCAGTTCCGGTACAACGTTAGAAATATAATCCCCAAACACTTTATTTGGGGATAGTATGGTAATATTCTGTGCACGCAGACGGTCTTTGAAGCGATAGAGCAGAAAGGCAACGCGGTGCAAGGCGATGGAGGTTTTGCCCGATCCAGCCACCCCCTGAATGATCTGAGTGTGCGCCCTGTCATTTCTGATAATTTGATTTTGTTCTTTTTGAATCGTAGAGACAATGGATTTCATCTTCTCATCCGATGGATTGGCAAGTTCTCTTTGCAGTACGTCGTCCTGCACATTGGCGGAACTCTCCAGGGCATATTTCATGACGCCGCCTTTGATTTTGAATTGTCGTTTCTGCGTCAGTTCCCCTGTAACTTTGCCTACAGGCGCCTGGTACTCTGCCGCACCCAATTCATAATCATAGAACATGCTGGCAATGGGTGCGCGCCAGTCGATAATCAGCAGCTCCGTGTCATAGTTGAAAGCATAGGAGCCGATATAGTACGCTGACGATTCACCTGACTGTTGGTCCTGAAAATCAATTCTGGCAAAGTAAGGAGAATCTTTCAGCTTAGCCAATTTATCCCTAACCCCTACACTGAAAGAGCCTGTCCTGTCGACTTGTTTCAGCAGCATTTCGTTCTGAAACATTTCGTGAGGATCGATGTCGCCGCTGTGCTCCACCATATAGCGTTTCGTATCCATGTAGGACTCGTTCTGACGCTGGATGTTCTGTTCCGCTTCCTGTAGGGCTGCTGTCAGCTTTTCATTGATCATTGACAAGTGCTCCAGTTCTTCAGGAAATGGGAAAAAATTATTGTCCATCCTTCTGCCCACCTTTCTGCAGAACAAATCGCTGGGTCGGATAGCCGAATTCAACCAGCAGCTCTGCTTCTGCAAATCCCAGTTTTTTAATCTCCTGGCGCTGTCCAGTGTCCGCTTTGTCCCCTTCTCGATACGTGGTGATCGTCAAGTTTTTTCCAGTCACCAGTTCATTCAGCACCTTATCTAAAAAAGCTTTTGGTATGCCCTTCTTTTTGTAGAGCGGATGGCAGGCCATAAAATCAATACTGCCTGTTTCGCTGGTAAAAAGCATGATGCCGATGGCTGTTTCCTCGTCCTTGAGGATCAGAGCCTCTTTTACTTTGATTTTTTCCCGCAGCACCTGTCGATATGTTTCCTCCTGCAAATTAGGGAAACCGTCGACCACCAGCTTTACCAGTTCCATCCAGCAGGGGATGTCCTCCTCCGCAGCAAAACAGATATCATAGCGGACTTCTTTTTTCTCGTTTAACATCCTGTAGTTCCCTTCAAATTCAAATCTTAGCTGCAGCGGATAAAATTCCTCATTTTCCCTATATTTGGCTGGCGGAAGTTTGTACATCCTGGTAAACGCATCAGTAAAAGCCTGCTGGCTTTCATAACCGGCAAGCAAGGCGATGTCCAGCACCGATTTTTCAGAAAAAATAAGCAGCTTCGCCGCCTCACTCAAACGCCTGCGCTGAATGTAATCGTGAATTGTCAGCCCCACAGTGTCCGTAAATATTCGATGCAGATGATATTTGGAATAGTGCATGGCTTCGGCCAAAATATCCAGATTCAGCTTTTGGGTCAGATGCGCTTCGATATATGCAATTACAGAAGCGATATTTCTTATTTGTTTGTTCGGCATATTCCCTCTCTCCTACTGGGCATTTTCCCTTATTCTATCACCAATGTCTCTTTTATAAACGAAAATCGTAATATGTGATGTGACCAACGCTTCCTAGCTACATCGGCAAAATAATCTTGTGTTCATTATAACCTAATTTGATTGTCAAGTTTTCATCATTCTTGCGGAAAAGAACAGACGAATGATGAAAAATCATTCGTCTGTTTCTTGATAATTATTTATTTTGCTATGCGATTCGCTTTATTAGACCAACTAGAGAAAATCTTCTTTCCTTCTATTATTTTGTACGCTCTAATTTTGTAATAATATCTTTTGCCCTTCTTCAGTTTTTTTGTATTCGAATAGGTTTTCCAACCGGCTTTTGTTGTAAAGAACGGTTTCTTACCAAATCCGCTGTTTTTCTTCGTAGATCTGTAAATCTGATATTTCACCCCTTTGACTGTCACATTTGTCGTCCAGCTTAGTTTTATACGGCCTTTATACGCTTTAGATTTTAACTTGATTTTCATATCTTTTATAAGATCAGCGTCACTCTTCTCTTTAGCATCTAACATCACAGCAAAGCTGCTCAATCTGTCAACTTTGATTTTTGCCATTCCCTCTTCTACTTTTACCTGCTGCTTTTTAATCTCACCCTCATGGTAGTGTAAAACAGTTACTGTTTTGCCGTTGTATTCTTTTCCTACTGGTATAGATAAAATTGCATGGCCAGGAAGTTTGATTTTCTTACCATCCTTTGTCAAGTCAATTTCATAGGTTTTCAATAATATCATCTTTTCCGATACGGACTGGAGCATAGCTTTGACACTTTCGTGGTCTTTAGACAATTCCTTAACAGTCAGTCTCATGTCTTTGGTCAGTTCTGCACCTTCCAAACTGACATTCGTATCTTTGTCCACGATTTCCTGTTGCTTATCCTCGCCTCCTCCGATTAATGTGCGTAAAGCCTGTTTGGTATCTATCACTATTTTATCTAGCACAGGCTTATTTTTTGCCCCGTCGATTCTGCCATTGGCTTCATTTAAAATTTTCTCAACTTTGACTTTTAGTTCTTTGTCGAGTTTCTCAAGGTTGGCATAACTTCTTAATTCAGCTTTAGCTTCTACCTTCAAACGGTTGAAAATAACAGAAGGTTCCTCGTCCCTTGCTTCTTTCCACTTTTCGTCATTGTCGAAGTTATCTCGGTACTCATCGATGTAACGCCAAATAATTTGATCCCCTTCATAGATTTTGCATGCTTTTAATCCTATGTCTGGGTATTTTTCATTGACCATGTACTTCCATCCGCTACCCTGTCCATTATGGAATTCCGCTAATTCATAGCCACCGAAGACGTCAGGCGCATTGATAGAGGATACGTAACCGGCAGATGTGCACTTATAAGCGAGTCCCGCCTCTCCAAGCGCTTTTACAAAAGCATCGTACACCGTCGCACCTTTATTGACCTTGACGGCTTTAGTTTTTATCCAGTTCACATAGCTGGCATGTCCGCTACTTCCATGCTTCCAGTCTCCAATCAATCTAAACGATACGGTGATCTCATCATTTTTGATCTGTAGGCCATCGATTGCTGATATAAGTACGTTTAGAGCTAAGTTTACTTCTTTTTGGGATACCGCTTTCTCCGCCTGGCTGATTGCGCTTTGAAGTCGGTTCCATGATTCGTCAGTATACTCTCCCTTGGTAATTTTCTTTGCCTCAGCCAGCTCTGCCTCTAAAGCTGTTTTATCTATAGGACGTTCTGTGCCGGCATCATAAATACCTTTTCCATAGCGAAATGCTAGCATCGCTCTATAGCCTGCCAGGCTGCCTTCGATAGAAGCCTTCTCACCGTCGGGAGTATCTGCAAAACCGTCATTCCTGAAGAATAAACGCACGCCGTGGAGCGGATTTCCTAAGTCCTTTTGAAATCTGCTGTCGGTTGTGGCATCTACGTCGCTATGATAAAGACTGATTAGAATATCTGCCGTTGTCTCCAAATTTCCTGTCAAAATATTACTGTCTTTGCGATAATCGCCCCAATAGCCTTGTGGGCAGATTTTTCCAGTCATACTGCCCTGGTCTTCTGCTGCGATCAAATTAATCATCGAACTCAGCATAGATGGCGGTAGTTTTCCTCCATTTACCAATGCCATCATTCCCATAGCCGTTGACTTTGGAGTCATGACAGCAAAGCCGTATTCATTCCAGAACTCACAGATGCCGCCACTGACATATCTATGTTTATTTTTTTCTATAGCACCGTATAGCTTCTCACGAATTTGCTTCTGATCTTCCTTCTGTTCCAAGTCTAATGTAAGCAATGCATAAGCCATAGAATTTGTCATGTTTGTAACTGATCCATGACTTGCCGTACCTGTATGCTCTAATGCAGCTACCTGCTTGAGCATATCCGTACCATCCACATCGGACAGGCTGATGCCGTTCTCTTTAAGATATAAACCGGTAAAGAAATAATCTTTTGCTTCTTCTATCTTATTCTCTTTCACTGCCGATTTTAAAACATCCACATAATCATAGACTGCTGCAGTCGCCTGGTTATCTCTGATAAGAAGATAGGCAGCTTCGGTAGCCTGGGCACTGTAGGTTTTAAAATCAATCTTTTTCAAATGGTCAGCCGCCGTTTGAGCGATTTGCACGTCATTAGCTGTCAAACCAGGGCGGTTCTGTACCTTGCTTAAATCGTAAAAGCGATCTTTGTTTTTATAACATCTCTGATAAGAAGATAGCGCCGTATAAAGAACCTGGTTATCCTCAGCAGCGGCGTCTTTTAAAGTCGTCCATAGGTTTTGTTCGGCCTTGCAGAATCTATCATCCAAGGTAAAGTCAATGCCAGCTTCACTCAAAGCGGTCAAAGTCTTTGCACAGGCTGTTACATCGGAAAGATATGCTGCCTGATTTTCTGCCAGCCACGTGACAGCTTTTTCTATTTCACTGTCTTTTCCCTCCATTTGTGAAAAAGCAATTACGGCATTAGCCGTATCAGCAGCATTGGATTTGCCTTGTCCAAATCCACCGTCTGCATTGCTTTTTATCTTGTCCAAAAGTGCTTCCTTTGATATGGACGATGGAATTTTCTGTTCTTTTTTACTATTCATCGCCATCAAAATCTGTGCACTTTCGGCCGCTGTAGCTGACGATGCAAGCCCTGCGCCTTCCTTCCAAAGATCTTTTCCGTTGACATCATTAGGATCAATTCCCATCGCATTGAGTATTAATATCGTTTCGGTCCAGGTGTGTACAGAGGACACCCCCTGTCCTTTCTCAACCTCAGCCAAAAGCCTCTCACTGCATGACTGGCTGACTCCATTTTTCCTGGTTTCTGCGAAAAGTAATTCTCTGTTCAGGTCTGTCTGCTGTAATTGTTCTTTTGCCCATTGGCTCAGAGCTTTTATCTTCTGATCAATTGTCTTCTGGTAATTGAGCGGAGAGTATTTTATCGTCCAAATCAACTGGCTTACCGCACCGGATTTCGACACAGCTCTGACATTTAACTGATTATCACCAATATTAAATTTCAGCGAATACTTACCGGATTCACCCTCAATTGCATTACCGTTGAGGCGTACTGTTAATTCTGCGCCCTCAGCACTTATTGCCGCAATCACTTTGCTGGTTTGTACAGTATCTTTGTCTTTCACCCCGGAAATAGTAATTTGGGGCAAGGTTTCTTCACTTCCCGCAATATCTGACATATCATATAGGGAATTTCTACACTCTTTTACCCGCTTCCAAGAATTGTATGCCATCAATGCCTGCTGCGTAGCCATATGATCTACGTCGCCATTGACCGTATGAGCAAAACCCGATGGCCAAGTACTCCTATATGCAGCTAATGCTGTGAAAACATTCTTCGTTCGGCCTGAAGTAAAACCATTTTCTTTCAAGGTGATATCTTTACCTAGGGATGATATAGCAATGATTGTCTGTGAAATAGCTTCACTGGTTCCGCCCAACTCACATCTGCTGTCCATAGATTCCTGTAGGTATATCAGAGCTTTATCTATTGCCAACTGAATCTCTTTACGATTTTGATACTTGGAAAACGACTGTATAGCCATGGCTGTCATATCAACACTGCTGTTATCACCTTTGCTCAGACCAAAACCGCCGTCTTTGTTCTGAAAGTTCAAGATGACTTTTAAGAGTTTATCTCTATCATACTTCGCACTATTGGACAACTTCGCATCTTTTGCATCCACTGCAATCAATGCCCAAATTGCTTCGTTTGACCCACTTTCTATGCTATTGCTGTTGACCAGGGCGTTGAGAAAGTCAAAGCCGTTAAAGGAAGCTGGGTTTTCGCCAATGGCATACAGTGCCAGTGCTACTCTCGCTAAATCCGTCGGTTTTCCTCCTGCGTGTAATCTGCCGCTGCTGCCCTTTGCGATTTCTTCTTTTATGCTCTCTTTGTAAGAAGTAATCGCCGCCTCATCGTCTTTGGACAATGAAAATCCTGCTCTTTTCAGCGCGATAATATCCCACTCGTCATTATAGGAATATTTCTCGTGGTCAGATTTCCACCTGTTGTAATATGACTCACAGGAATTTATCCCCCATTTCACCAGATTATCTGAATCTGGAGGTTCTTTGCTGCTTTCTGTAACGGTGACAGTGAAGGTAACTGGCTTCACTCCTTCTTTAGCAATTAGCGGCGTGCCCGTCACTTCTACATTGCCCTCAGAAACTGCCGTCAAAACAAACGTCTTGCTGGCATAACGGTCATATTGGCCTCTGCTCTGTTTTATGTTTACGATACCTTCTTTATCATAAGTCCATCTCATTGCCGTTTGGGAGGGCTGGTCCTCTTCATTCTCTCCCTTTGGTTCAAAGATTAAGGGCAGTTCCATGGTTTCCTCTTCCTCCACTGTGAAAGAAGTCTGTCCATCCTTCATCGATACACCCTCTACAGGTTTCTCAAATTTGAATGTGACAACTTTGGAAGCAGTTTTTTTCTGTCCGTTATCATTGATTGCGGCGGTGACGGTTACGTCTCCTTCCCCATGTCCGATGAACCCATTACTGTGTGTATCGTGATAATCAGCAACTGCGTCGTCATCGCCAGACCATTCCACCTGATAGCAGCTGCTATTTTCCGGAGATATCTTTAGACCTTCATTTAAGGCACTTTGGTTGATACCCATATAATTATCTCCGCTGCCCAGAGAATACACCAGGTGATGCATCGACACCGTCTCTGGAAGATCCAATGTTACACTCTCAACAGGCACATAGGTAGATGTTGCCTCAAAGGTCTTTGCGATTCCAAATAGCGTTATCGTGATATTGCCTATACCCGGCTTTTCAAAGGCAAATCCGCCGAAATCCCAGCTTGGGCAAGAAATATACTCCTTGTCAGCAGTCATCGATACATCTTTTTCTAACGTTATCTTCTCATTAAAGGGAACATATCGATCAGATCCTTCCAGTTTACCTTTTATTAAAACATTCTTCCATTGATGTCCTGCAACGGTATACTTGTCAGTAACCTCATCTCCATCAATGTACATCTTAAAGTCTTCCAAAACTGGGTTTGCTGCTTTTATCTGAAAGTTACACAACACCTGGCTCGTAGATTTTACTTTCACTGAAGCGCGAACTGTACCTGGATTATTAACCGACAGTTTACCTGACTGACTGCCAATCCAAATCGGTTTATTCTGCTCCCCTCCGCTATCCCAAGTCGTCGTCCAATAGAGGTCTGCCGCATTGACCGGATAAGAGCCGCAAGAAAAGGTTCCATCTTCCACTGTCGTTACATTTAGGGTGTCTCCGTCACGAATAATCTCTGTTTCACCCCATGTATTTTTATAGCTTACGGTCGTTGTTCCAGTCAAAACGAATTTAAATTCTTTTTTAGCTGTTTTTTCCTGCTCTTCACCCTGCTGATACTTAACCGGTATTTCATACATGCCAGTATCTTCAATTGATTTCTCAGCTTTCGCATAAGATGCAGAATTCATATGCAGCCGCCACTCTCCATCTGTACTCTTTTCAATCGTAATACCGTCATAGTTGTCCGTATCACTGCTGACAATAGTCCAATTTTCTCCATCGTCGGCTGGCTCACTTTTAAAAATAAAACCTTCAAAGATCATATTTTCATCGTTATAACCCGACGTCCGTTCTTCGATTCGAATTTCATCATTTTCGTTTACTTCGTATTTCTTATCGGTTTCTGCCCCCGTATCTTTATCGATTTCCTGAATCCACACATTTACAGGGTTTGATTCCTCCTTTTCATTTTCTGGCCCCGTCGCGTACACGCTTGTCGGAATAAGGGATAGAATCATTAAGATTGTCATCAATAACGCAATTCCTCTTCGTCCTCTCTTTTTTGTCATCATCTTCCTCCTCAATAAAAATTGTATTCCATTTTCTTCTCACAAAATCCTTAGAGGAGGTCTAAAAAACGTGGAAATGACGATGCCAAAGAATCCTATCCGCAAATGTCGCCCACACTGGGCAACGCTTCGTAAAGTGCGTTCCTTGATATTTCCTGCATAATAAAAAACCTCTTCTCATCTGAAGAGGTAAAATAATTTTGCTATGAATTTGACTGCACGTTAAAACGCAATTCTTTATCATATCCTCATCCCAGAAGTAAGAATTTTGCTTCACGGCAGGTCTACTGACTTCGCTTCTCTCTTGAAAACGCCTTCTCAGATTTCTCCAATGGCTGTTGTTTTCTCGTCTGCGTTACAGTAGGGGTGACTGTACCGGACTTACACCGATTTCCCTATTATCAGCCGCATAGGCTGACCGTTTTCCATATTCAGTTATGCGAAAATGAACCTAGTTCATATGTCATTATAAGTTATGTTGATATAGAATGCAATATAATTTTTTTGCACTTTATATTACTATGTATGTAGCTATTATAAATTTTTTACGGTGCATACAATTTTCATTTCTCCTTAATTCCCTTGACAAACATCACCTTCACATCTATAATTGAACATAAGTTCAATGTTGAGGTATGCTATGGCACAGATATTAAAAGATGAAATAAGAGAAAGAATTCTAGCTTCGGCATTAGAAGAATTCTATTGCAGCGGTTACAAGTCTGCTACAATGCGCGGCATCGCCGCAAAGGCAAAAATACCTACAGGGCTGATTTACTCTTACTATAAGAACAAGGAATCACTTTTTGATGCCGTGCTCCAGCCCGTCTTGTATGATTGGGGCCAGGTCATGGCTTCGGAAGACATCGATAAGGCGAACCGTGAATCCCGTGGCTTCAGTAAAGCAGAAACAGATTGTCTGATGAATTTATTTGCGCATCGGCAGGAATTCATTATTTTGATGGATAAAAGCGAAGGCACAAAGTACGCTCAGGAAAAAGATCGTTTTATACGGGAAGTTGAGAAACACTTTCAATACAAACATCAAAATGACGAAAATGCAGACGACGTCTTCATACACATTGTCGCCAACAACTTCGTGGATGCTTCGATGCAGATGATGTATCACTATAAGGGAAAGGACTGGGCGCTGACTATGTTGTATCAATTATCAAAAATGTATCTATCGGGAATTGGTCGCTAGACCAGTTCCTTTTTTTATTGAACAATATTGAATTAACGTTCAAAATTGAAGGAGGAGATTTTATGATAACATTATTAGCTGGATTGTTTATTAAAAACAAGGAGGACTTATCCAACCCAAGAGTAAAAAAAGCCTACGCCGCCTTAGCCAGCATAACCGGTATCTTATTGAACTTGCTTTTATGTGCTGCTAAAATTACCATCGGTGCCTTGAACCATTCCATCGCTATTACAACAGATGGATTCAACAATCTGGCAGATGCCGGTACATCAATACTATCATTTCTAGGCTTTAAGATTGCAGTGTATGGTGGTGGCAGCGTCCATCCTTTCGGTCATGGTAGGATTGAATGGATTATGAGCATTTTTACCTCGTGCGCCGTGGTTTTTATGGGAACAGCCCTTGCCCATACTGCAGCTCTAGCCATCACCAACCCGCAAAAACCACTGTTCAGTGCTGCAATTGTCATCGTCCTGACGCTTTCTATTATAGTCAAGGGCTATATGTATTTCTATAACAAACGCATTGCCAGAATAGCAGATTCGGAAACCTTGAAAGCCGTTGCAGCAGACTGTATCAGCGATTCCGCCGCTACATTTGCCGTTCTGTCATCCACTATTGTCACCCATCTGACGAGTTGGAAAATTGATGGTTATTGCGGTATCCTGGTATCTCTCTTTATCATCTTTGCCGGCGTAAAAAGCTTATGGGAAGTCCTGGGAAGAATCATGGGGAAAGCCCCTGATGAAAACTTGCTGCAGAATATCATAGCCTGTGTCAAAGAACACCCACAAGTGGCCGGCATCTATGATCTGATGATTCATGACTACGGCTTCGGTTATTTTGTCATCTCTATGCATATCACAGGCCGCAAGGAACACTGTGAGCGACTCAACAGGGTGGCTGAAGAAGCGGCTTTTCTCCTATACAAAAAATATCACTGTGATACGTTTATACAAGTTGACTATCTGATCGAGGATGAGGCATTAGCGGAAAAAACCCAAACAATCGTCAATTCGGCGTTGCAGAAATACGGAGACAGATTGGCCGTGGATCATTTCAGGTTAGTTGAAAGCGGCACTCATATCAAAGTCATCTTCGATCTGCTGTATCCTGCTGACCTGCAGAATCAAGAAGAGGATATCCGCCAGGAAGTTGAAAAAGCCTTTACGGCCGAAAGCGATACCTATCTGGTGATGATCAAAGGCGTCCTGCGACGAGAGCGTTTCCGGTTACATGGTTAACATCCGTTACAATCTAATGAAGGGAGAAAAACAAATATGGAGTTAGGCAGATCAAAAGAAGATTATTTGAAAACAATTTTTATGCTTCAAAAGAAAGAAGGCGATGTTTATTCTGTCAATATTGCTCAGTCCATGGGCGTTTCTAAGGCCAGCGTTTCCGTCGCACTGAAACAACTGCGCGGCAAGGGATATGTAGAGCAGGCACAGAATGGAGGTCTAAGACTAAGTCCCCAGGGGTTTTCCATCGCATTGCAGATCTACGAGAGATATGATTTTTTCGTAAAACTGCTTTTGCAGATCGGCGTCCCTCTTGAAATTGCACGTCATGACGCATGTCAGATCGAACACGATATCAGCAAGGAGAGTTATGAAAAACTGAAGGCTGTATTCCTCTAAACTTGCTATTTTTAAAAACCTCCGGTGTCTGCCGGAGGTTTTCTATACTATGCACTTACTTTTGATGAATATTTCTTTCTTCCATGGAACCTCGTTCCGTCGGAATGCCACATGGCCCAGCCTGTACACGCTGAAACAAGGGTGAAGATCGGCACGATATAGCAGAAGAACTCATAAGGGATAAAGGACGCATCACCTGTGCCCAAGACACCGACAGCATAGACTGTAGCCACAGACCACGGGATCAATGCCGAACCGTTAATGGCCGTATCGCCCATGCAGCGAGACAATACTTTGCGGTGAATATTCATCTTATCGTAACTTTCTGAGAAAGTCGGACCAGACATGACCGCACCCAGCATCTGATTTCCTGAAACCGCCAATATCAGATAATTATAGATCATAGAAATGATGACCAGTGATTTTGGCGTGTTCATCTTCCTGAGCAATACCTTATCCATAATGACGCTCAACGCTCCCGTCGCCTGAAGGGCGCCTCCCATCATGCAGGCGAGGATAATCATTCCCACTGTACCCATCATCGAGTTGATACCGCCTCTGTTGAGGATACCGTCTACCAAGTCCACACCGGTGTCAGAGATATATCCATTCAGTGCCGTCTGCATCACGTCCATGAGGCTCACATCCTGCAGAAGTACCGCATAGAAAATGCTGAAGATCGCGCAGGAGGTCAGACCCAGCACCGCCGGTATTTTTAAGACCGCGATGACAATCATGAGGACTGCCGGCAGCAGAGCAAAGATACTGATATCGAAGTTCTGTGCTAAGGTGTGAAGCATCAGCTGGACATTTTCATCCGCTGCCTCACCTGATGCATACTTCATTCCCATGATAAAATAGATGACCAAAGAGATTATCGCGGCAGGCACCGTGGTATGCATCATTGCACCGATATGTTCATACAGATCTACGCCAGTTACACCAGAACACAGATTTGTACTGTCCGACATAGGAGACATTTTGTCCCCCACATGAGCCCCCGCTACGACGGCACCGGCTACCAGAGGCATCGGTACGCCGATACCGATGGCGACGCCGGTTACGGCAATCCCCATGGTAGCGATGGAACCAAAACTGGTACCTGTAAAGATGGACATGACAGCACACAGCAGAAAGGCCATGGGCACCACCAATGCGGGAGTAATTAATTTCAAACCATAGTACATCAGCGAAGGCACCGTGCCGCCTATGATCCAGGCGCCCACCATGACCCCTACGTCGATCAGGATGATGATGACAACCAGGGTGCCGCTCATAAATTCTATGATTGGATTCTGCACATCCTGCCACGGTTTTCGCAGGAGCAGACAGGCGATCATAGCCTCAAAGGCTCCCAGGAGCAGCGCCATATTCGTTCCGACACCTGCTCGAATGGTCAAAATAATCGTAGCAAAGACTACGAGTAAAATCAATGCTGCGCCGCCAACGGACAGGTTTCTCTCCCCTTTTCTCTCTTTCTTTGCTGCATCACTGTTCATGATTTTTCTCCTTCTTCAGCTCTCACCTTCTCTACAAACTGCTTCAGCCGCGCCATACCCTCCAGACAGTCTTCCAAAGAGGCAGCGTAGGAAATCCTCACATTATTTTTAGCATTTTCCCCAAAGTCTCTCCCCGGCACACAGGCGACGCCGTTTTCTTCTAAAAACCGCAGCGCGAATTGGTCGCCGTCCATACCCAGGCAGCTGACGTTGGGAAATACATAAAACGCCGCCTGCGGTCTGTTGCAAGGGATCTTTAATTCTGTAAGAGTATCATAAATCACTTTTCTCCGCTGGTCAAAGGCATCCAGCATGCGGTTCATCTCATCCGATTCTTTTCCCAGAGCAGCCAGGGCTGCATCCTGTGCAAAACTGGTTGCGCAGAGGACCATTTTCTGATGACAGCGAATCAATATCTGCATCAAAGATTTGCTGGCCGCCAGATAGCCAATGCGGAAACCACACATAGAATAACTCTTAGAAAAGGAATGAATGGTGATGGTTCTCTCGAACATACCCGGAAGGCTGCCGAGAGAAACGTGTTCGTTCCCGTCGTAGATTACTCGCTCATAGGCCTCGTCAGCAATCACAAGCAAATCATGGCGGATGCAGACTTCACTGAGCGCGGCGAGATTGTCACGATCTATCATCGTTCCAGTGGGATTGGATGGATTACATAACACCAGCAGCTTTGTTTTCGTCGTTATCTTGCTTTCCAGTTCTTGCAGATCAAAATTGAAATTGCGGCTCTCGTCCAGAGATACATAGACTGGAATCCCATTGGCGATTTTGACCATGCTGTCGTAAGGGGAATACCCCGGGTCAGTGAGAAGCACTTCGTCTCCTGCGTCTACAAGAGCTAAGACAGCGGCGGCCATGGCCTCTTCTCCGCCCACTGTAACCATGATTTCGCTTTCTGGATCTGCAAAAATATGATTTTCCTTCTCCAGCTTGGCGGAAATCGCCTTGCGCAGCGCCAGATTACCATAATTTGAGGTGTAACGCGTGTTACCCGCCTGCAAGGAGACACAAGCTGCGTCTCTGATATACTTTGGCGTTACAAAATCCGGCTGTCCGACTTCGAAATGGATGATTGATTCTCCTTCTGCTTCCAGTTGATTGGCTCTTGCCATGACCCGGCGTATGCCGGTAAAGGTGATTTTTTTCATCTTCTCAGGTTCATAATCTCTCATAGCCTGTCTCCTTCTACAGATCCAGCTTAAACAGCTTGGCTGCATTGGTACGCCCCATCTTTTCTTTGTCCAGGTCGGAGAACGGGATGTTGTCAAACCAGTCTGCTGCCTGCTTCATGGACTCGTACGGATAATCCGTAGAAAACATGATGCGCTCCGTGCTCATTTCCATCATGGCGCACATCAGTGCCGGTGTGCTGCAATTCCCCGATGTGGTAATGCTGATGTTGCGCTGAAAATATTGATTGATCGGAAGGTCTGCCTGACAGTCTCTCTTGTGGCTGTTACAGCGATTGGTGATTCTCCACAGGAACATCGGCAGAAGTTCTCCCATATGGCCGATTACAATCTGCAGTTTCGGGCAGCGATCAAAGATTCCGCTGGAAATCAATCGGAGAATTTGCGTTCCAAGATTCGCATGCCAGCCCCACGCCGCCGTCTCCATCCAGAAATGATTATCGCCGAATACTTCTCTGCGCACCGTCTCTGTTACTGGACGCGGATGGATATAAATCGGTACGTCTAAGCTTTCGACAGCCTCCCAGAATGGAATGTTGCGCGGATCGTCCAGATAAACTGGCACGTCAGGATCGCCGATATTGCAGAAGCCGTTGATCAATGCTCCCTTAAAGTCATACTCTTTTACACAGCGTTCCAGCTCTCTCGCTGCTGCTTCCGGATCCTGCGTCGGTAAGGCGGCAAAAGAATCAAAACGATCTCTGTGATTCACAATCTGCTCCGCGATGTAGTCGTTGACTTTTTTAGCGGAATCCACTGCTTCTTTCGTATCCAGGATCGCCTGAATTGTCGGAGAAGAAAGAGAAAGAATCGTCTTTTCAATTCCAGCTTCGTCCATCAATTCAAGCCTTCTGCCGGAAATATCACACATGATGCCCTTCGCTCTCTGCCACACGTCCTCTCCTTCACGAATAAAGAATCTCTTCACATCACCCAGATATTCCTCTGTAGCGAAATGTTCCTCTAATGCGATTTTACCTTTCATAATCATATCCTCCTTGTTTTTCTTTGTGGTCTTATTATAGCTGTCATCAATCTTGTGTTTGATTCAGAATTGTGATACAATTATGACAAAATGGAATAGTACGATGGAGGAGGCTTATGGATATTCAGGAATTAAAATATGTTTTAGCACTGGCAGAGTATCAGAATTTTACCGTGGCTGCAGAAGCCTGCAGCCTGTCTCAATCCTCTCTCTCGAAACATCTTCTGAAGATAGAAGAAGAAATTGGAAACATCAGCCTTTTTGATCGTTCTAAACGACCTGTTTTGCTGACCACCGCAGGAGAAGAATTTGTTCAATATGCACGCCGCATTACAGAAGAATACGAAACACTTTTGCTTTCGATGGAAAAATATAACGTGCCTGACAACAGCACCCTCAGAATTGGCATTATCCCAGTCATTGGCCGCTTCGGGTTTATTCCTCTGATCAAATCTTTTAAAGAGACCCTTTCCCCCGTCGACTCTGTGGAAATCATCGACCGTCCCAGCAAAGAGCTCCTGAAGCTTTTGGAAAAAAATGAAATTGACCTCGCTCTGCTGGCAATCTCGCCAAACCAGGTGTTGAAGACTTCTCTGACCAGCTACCACCTGATGGAAAACGAACTCTGTCTGATCGTAAATGAAAAACATCGTTTTGCCCATCGCAGCTCAGTAAACCTCAATGAGATGTCAGCGGAAATCTTTGCGATACCCGACAACGAAACCGGCATGTACGACCTCTGCCTGAGCGCTTGTGAAGCCTCTGGCGCCAAGCTGAAAAAAGTGAAAACCTATCGCAACATTGAAACAATTTTAGACTTGGTCGAAGACGGAGAATGCGTCAGCCTGCTGACCGCAAGACTCTTATTCACTTACAAACGACAAACCCTGAGGGCTGTTCATCTTACCCATCCAGTGAAAAGCATCATCGCTTTAGTGATCCAGAATTCCGCAAAGTTCAACGGACTGACCCATGATTTTGTTGATTTTGCCCGCAATTGGCGGGTGCAGTTGGACTTAAAAGAATTTTAGTATTCCAAATGGGAATATTAATTTGTGATTAATGTAAAGATATGATAAATTGACAACCGCATTTTTGAAAAAAGGCGCATTCAAAAATAGCCATCAGTTTTAAAATAAGAGACCGTTCCCGCATTAACAAAAAAAGGCCTCATACTTTTTCGGTATGAAGTCTTTTGCTTCGTGTATATATGGCAATTCGGGCTATAGCCCTTCAATCTCGCTAATGGGCAACTCAGTATACTTAGAAATAACCTCGGGGTCAAGCCCATCCGCTTTCATCTTCCGAGCGGCAATCTTCTTCTCTTCTTGCGTCCCTTCTTTAAACGCTTCTTCCCGCGCCATCTCTACTTCCAGCTTTATCTTCTCTTCCAATGTCATCAGCTTTCGCCTCCATTCCGAAGTGTTGTACTTCTGTACCTGCCTGTGGAGCGCTTGGATGAAGGCGTCATCTGCAGGCACTTCCATGCGGTTTACGTAGTCGAAAAACGGTATCAGCTCTGGCGGTGTATTTTTCGCAGGAGCCGTTGTATTTACTATTAGTTTATAGGATTCGTCACCGTATGGCAAGCTGTTTTTTATATCATAATTTTGGAAGCTGTAGACGGCCTGCTCCAGCCCATAGTGGTCGAAGGTGCAGATGAAGATGACGTAGTTCTTTTTCAGTTCCTTATATTCCTCTCCTCTCCGCAGCTGGTCGATGTCCATGGCTGAGGCGTAGTAGCGGCCACGCATGGGAAGGGCAGAATCGTCAAAGCGTTGCATCTCGATACTGTATAGGGAGTCTTCATCTTCGAAGAGGACATCGAGGCGGACGCTTTTGGAGATCATGCCTGTGATGATGGTGTTCTGCACTTCCACATCAGCGCCATCACAGACCTTCAGCATGCGGATCTTTCTGCCTGGGAAAATCCGCTCCAGCAGGCCTCTGCAGAGTTCTGCATCATTCATGACCAGAGCAAATATGATGTCGTTATTCAGGGGATACTGTATCATAGTGGTGCTGTTTTGCATATACATGGAGGATTCCTTTCTGTGAACTAAGCAAAGTATAATTTGTAATAAATGTTATAATTTGTAATTAATTCCATCATAGCACATCGGCAGTCGTGTGTCAATATTTAACAGGAAAATAATTCCACTTTCATTCCAGCCGTTCACTCGCTGTCACCTCCGATGCGGTTCTCCGAAGCATTGACTGACTTGCCTCCTCCTCTATACAAGGGAACCCCGTTTCCCCTGCATCCTTCCTCGGTTCAAGTCCAGGCTTTCTCTCCGCCAAACACGACGGTCTGCGTACTTTCGGACTTGCACGATTTCTCCGAAATCGCCACCCTGCACCTCCCCTTTCGGTCGGCTTGGGTCGTGGCCTACTCACCAGTCCACCGGACTGCTTCGCTTCACGGCCACGCCTATCGGTTCAAGTCCAAGCGTTTCTTCGTCAAACACGACGGTCTGCAAACTTTCGGACTTGCACGATTTCTTCGAAATCGCCGTGCTTGGTTCCCTTTTCGGTCACCGGCGTACCGTGGCCTACTCACCAGTCCACTGGACTGCTTCGCTTCACGGCCACGCCTATCGGTTCAAGTCCAGGCTTTCTCTCCGCCAAACACGACGGTCTGCATACTTTCGGACTTGCACGATTTCTTCGAAATCGCCGTGCTTGGTTCCCTTTTCGGTCACCGGCGCACCGTGGCCTACTCACCAGTCCACCGGACTGCTTCGCTTCACGGCCACGCCTATCGGTTCAAGTCCTCATCTCACTGGCAAATAAACGAAAAGAAATGCCACATCCTAATGGATATGGCATTTCTTTTCGTTTGGTTGCGGGGACAGGACTTGAACCTGCGACCTCCGGGTTATGAGCCCGACGAGCTACCAACTGCTCTACCCCGCGATATCATATATTCAGTTCTTTATTACAGGATTTCTTCCCACCAGTAAATTGGTGCCGGAGACCGGGGTCGAACCGGTACGATCGGTAAGGATCGCAGGATTTTAAGTCCTGTGCGTCTGCCAATTCCGCCACTCCGGCATAAAATTGGCTCCGAGGGTGGGGCTCGAACCCACAGCCTACCGGTTAACAGCCGGTTGCTCCACCATTGAGCTACCTCGGAATACCTGTTGCATAACAATCAATATTATCAACCGCAACGCTATTGATTATACATTGAATATATAAAGTTGTCAATATTTTTTCAATAATTTTCCTCTACTGTATTCCTAATCGTCATGAAATCAAAAGGGCAGTCCTTTACGAACTGCCCAACTGTATAGCGATGCTAAAATAATAAATTGATAAAATAAAATATTCTAGTTCTTATTTAAAAAATCAGATGAGCAAGTGGGCAAACGATAATCAAGCTGATAATCGTTCTTTCTAGGAAGATTACGAATAACTCCCAAAGCTTCACTGGAAGCTTTGATCCCAGAATCAAACCGCCAACTTCTGATAAATAGAGAAGCTGTGTTACAGATACGACAGCGACGATGAATTTTGTCATGACGCTGGTGATATCAGCAGAAGCAATGATGGACGGTGTCAGCATATCCGTAAAGCCTACGATCATGGTCTTTGAAGCGTCCAATGCCTCTGGAACCTGCAGCAGGTTTAGCAGTGGTAAAAACGGCTTTCCTAAGATCTCGAAAATCGGCGTGTTATTAGCAAGCGCCAAAGCGATTGTTCCAATAGCCATAACGGAAGGTAATACGCCAAACCACATTCCCACAGCGTTCTTCATACCATTTTCAATAAACTGACCGATACCCTTGTGCTCCTGCACTCTCTTCAGAGCCAGATCAGTACCATACTGAATGGATGATTTGTACTGGCTTGGAATGCTCTCCGGCATTGCCTTGCCTTCAACCAGGTATGTATCCTTCTTCAAAGAAAGAGGAGGGATTCTCGGTACGATAATTGCACAAACCACACCAATCAAGCAGATGAGCAGGTAGTAAACGCCAAAGTACTGCATGAGATCCACCTGTGACAGAACGACAATACTGAAGGTAATTGATA
This sequence comes from Emergencia timonensis, assembly GCF_900086585.1. Taxonomy (GTDB): domain Bacteria; phylum Bacillota; class Clostridia; order Peptostreptococcales; family Anaerovoracaceae; genus Senimuribacter; species Senimuribacter timonensis. Next base: position 927,778 of record NZ_FLKM01000009.1, on the reverse strand, counting down.
CTGCTGAGAAGGTCGTCGCAATGACGGAAGCTTCTCTTGCAGAATAATAACCGCCTTCGTATTGATTGCAGGTCAGCATGACACCCAGCGTACCGTCGCCAATCCAAGAAGTGAAGCAGTCAACTGCCGCACGTCCAGGAATTTTGAACAGAGGCCTCATGACCTTCGTCAGCAGTGCGCCGACAAACTCCAATAGACCAAAGTCCAGCAGCAGCGGCAAAAGCAGTGCTGCGATCGCAAAGATGATTACCAGTACAGTCAGCAGATCCCCTAATACGAATCCGCCGGCTCCGCCTTCGGTAAGCATATGCAAAAATCCCGTTTTGCCATCCTCTGCGTCCAAACCCAGATAGGTAAGCCATACGAGTGCCGCGCCAATCACTCTCACAACGACCCAAATGATGGAAGTTGAAAAAGTATCGTTGAGGATCGGGTGTTCCGTGATAAATTTTGGCTTAGCCAAAGAAATAACAGACATAATTGCGGAAACAGTGATAATGGCAACGCATAGAATTGGAAGGAAACCTCCCAGTGCGCCGCCGATAATATCAGCTAAAATCTTGACACACACTGTCCAATCGCCATTATACTTTACTGGAATCATAAATAAAATGATACCGATTACTGATGGGACTAGAAATTTGGCCATTAGTCCACTTTTCTTATTCTCCATAAATATTCTCCCTTCACATCACCATACACTTATATTGTACCATAGTATATCGAAAATCAAAGTGCTAAAGTTGCAATATTGCGAATTTACATTAATTAAAATTATAATTGATTTTCTTATAATACATTTTTCGCAAAATAGTTGTACGTCCACACAAAAAACAGAATTTTGTCGATTTTAGAAAAAGCCAAACAGATCGTTAATAATTAGTACAGCTATCCAAAGATAGAGACATAAAAATTTAGTCGTGGTGAAATAAGAACACCACTTAAGGATGGATTTATTGATCTCTGGGTATTTCTTTAACACTTTTATCAAAAAACCATTCTCTAACAGATCAAATATGGCTCTCAGCACGCATACAGCAAAGAGAATATTGCCGACAGATGGGTTTGTAATCAATTTATTTGTAATTGCCAGCATAACGATTAGAAAAAATAAAGTAAAGAGGCAATCTAAAATCAAGTATTTTTGATAGATTAATCTGCCTGTTTCGCCTATTCGCTCGAAAGTTTCCATGACCTGTTTAACACTATAATGAAATTTCATATCCGGCGAATGAAAAGACGAGTCATACCTTCGTATCCCTCGTACTCCCAAGTCCGTCAAATACATCAAAGCCAGACATATCAAAAAACCAACTATTCCAATTGTTTGAATACACAGCCACATTTCTTCTCATCTCCTTATGTTTTTCTTTTTAGAAGTGCCACACTTGTGGCAGAATGATTAACATAGTATAATATGAATAGAAAGAAGTTACAACCACTTGCGCGCAAACGCCACAAAGAAAAGTCCCTTGTGGCAGTTTTATAACAAGGAGCACTGACATGAACAACACAAAAAATCCCACGGCATTACAATCTCAGCGCTGGATATTACAAGCGCTGCTGGACACAATGGAAGAGAAAAATTATGATAAAATTACCGTCTCTGAAATCTGCCGAACGGCAGAATTAGATCGAAGAACCTTTTATCGAAATTTCAATTCAAAGCAGGAAGTCCTTGAACAATATATAGAACAACTTTGCAGGGAATATATGGCGGCGTTTTGTAAACTAGACAAGCCAGATAAGGAATCTGCTACGTTGCTGTTCTTTCAATTTTGGAAAGAACATCTGCAGTTTATCAGGAATTTGCAGCGCTGCGGATTAGAGTCTTACGTCTTTGACCACTTTGAAAGATTTACAAAATCTCATAGACAGCTTTTAATTGACGGACCAGCGGAAAATGTAAGCAGGCAGTACCTTTTGGCCTTCCGAATCGGCGGCTTTTGGAATGTCATGCTGACGTGGGCCGAAAATGGAGCAAATATATCACCAGAAGAACTGACATCCATCCTTTCGCAGCAATAGGAATTTCTAACAGACAAAGGGGATTTTATTTGATTGTAATATAGAGGCTATGATAGACCGCGACAAGTCGTGAAATGAAGGCTGGATAAAAGACTCCTTATGTAAACCTGGTTCCTGCTACTAGCGGCAGTAGGCAGAATCCGACCTCTTCGACCTGGAAAAACCGATCAAAGAGTATTTCTTAGAAAAATAGAATCTTCTCTTATACTGCACACGTGCTGGTAAAGGGGAACCTGAAAATTCAAAGGTACGTTTCGCCAAAACACAACGATCTGCACACTTTCGGACTTGCACGATTTCTTCGAAATCGCCGTGCTTGGTTCCCTTTTCAGTCACCGGCGCACCGTGGCCTACTCACCAGTCCGCCGGACTGCTTCGCTTCACGGCCACGCCTATCGGTGCAAGTCCTCATCTCACAAATCAAACGCACGAAAAAAACCGTTCTGACGAACGGCTTCTTTCGTGCGTTTGGTTGCGGGGACAGGACTTGAACCTGCGACCTCCGGGTTATGAGCCCGACGAGCTACCAGCTGCTCTACCCCGCGTTATCAAAGAATCTCATATGTAAGATTATGCACATTGCTGCTGTATACCAGTTTTCTTCTTGCTAGTAAAATTGGCTCCGAGGGTGGGGCTCGAACCCACAGCCTACCGGTTAACAGCCGGTTGCTCCACCATTGAGCTACCTCGGAATGCCTAATCGTACAACAATCAATATTATCAACAGCAACGATGTATATTATACATAAATTAACGAATTTTGTCAACTAATTTAGAAATGGCTTCTGGTTTTCAGCATATCAAAGCAGAAGCGCTCATCCACATTATTGAAGATAAGCGCTTTAATCTTATTTATACTATGATAACGGATATTCTGATTTTGTGTTTTTTAGCAATCTTACCGAAATTTTGTGCAATACTGCCACGACTGCAAATAATATTGCCGCACCGGCGATGACAATCCACGCATGCTCTGTATAGCCTGCAATCAGATAAAGAACTACAGAAACGGCCGCCACCGTACAAGCATATGGGAACTGGGTCCTGAAATGGTCGATGTGATCGCAGGCAGAGCCCATAGATGCCAACATGGTTGTATCCGAAATCGGTGAACACTGATCGCCAAACACGCCCCCGCTGATGACAGCGGCCACAGTAACTGCTAGAGGAGTGCCCATGATTGCTGCAATCGGGAAACCAATTGGAATCAATATGGCAAAAGTTCCCCAGGAAGAGCCAGTCGCCAATGACATGCAGCAGCCGATCAAAAATAGAATTGCTGGCAGCACAGCCGGATTTAAGAAGTCCTGCGTCACTTCCAAGATATAATATGCAGTGCCCATCTGTGAACAAACACTGCCCAAAGACCAGGAGAGAATCATCATGACGATTAGGAACATCATATCCTTCATTCCATCGAAGACCTTATTTTCAACCTGCTTTGGCGTAAAGATCCTCAACTTGCAGTTGATAAAGCCGGCTGCGATACCGCCTAGTATAAAGCCCAATGCGATGCCCTGTCTGATGACGATACCATCGATGCTTTTCTGCGGAAAACCGTTGAGAAAAAAGATAGTGAACATGGTAATCAGCATGATTGCAAGTGGAACAACTACAGAAATGGCTTTTGGCTCAACGCCTTCCGGCAGCTTAACCTCTACGGTGCTCCTCATTGGCACTCCGCCGTCTCTGATGGTCTTTCCCGTCTGCTCAGCCCGTTTCTGCGCTTTTAACATCGGACCAAAATCAAACTGTGTCAAGCAGATATACCCTACCATAACCAATGTTAATATATTATAAAACTGGTAGGGAATCGCTTCTAAAAACAGATTCCAGCTGGAGTCAGCAAGGTTCGGTATCTTCTCCAGTTCTGCGTCAATCAGCCCCATGATATAGACGCCCCAGCTGATGACCGGCACGAGGGCGCAGATAGGAGAGGAGGTCGCATCTAAGATGTAGGCGAACTTTTCCCTGGATACCCTGAATCTCTCAGCGATAGGCTGAAAGATCGGTCCCACCAGCAAAGAATTGCCCGAATCAGTGAACCAGACGAAGATCCCGCCCAGCCACATAGCAGTTTCAGCAGTTCTCTTCTTTTTGACCCATTTTTCCGCCGTCTTGGCAAAGGCTGCCGCACCGCCCGATGCACTGATCAGAGCGACAAAGCCGCCGATAATGCACAAGTTGGTGATTGACTGCATATTGGAATCAGTTGCCACCTGCGCATAGATAAAATCAGGAATCAAATTGGCGAAAGCCGCAACAGGATTCCAGCCAGCTAACACGATGGCGCCAAAATATAAGCCGAAGAATAACGATACGATAATATTTTTCGTCTTTAATGCAAGAACAATAGCCAAGATTGGCGGTACAATCGATAGTATTCCATAGTGATCCATATCGTCTCCTCCATTACTTTTTCATACTCTCAAAATAGACTAACGTAGATCTGTATAAACCCCTTTCAAAGAGATTGTCACTGTCTTCCTTGATCTGCTCCGGTTCCTTGCTCAATATCATACCGACATAGTTTTTCATCAGTCCGTAGTAGTACTGTACCGACCTGCGAAAATCCATGCCCGGCCATGCGTCGCAGCTAACCACGATTCTGCGATGGGTGCTGTCGACTTCGTCAGGCAGCTGATCGTACAGGGGATCGTCCGGGTAAATAATATAGTGGGCAGGATTTCCATTGACTGTGCCTTCAACCACCCTGCGCAGAGGCGGTACTAAGGAAAAATCATACCGGTCCGCACAAAGATCCACGATGACCGCGTGTTCAGGAAGCGCTGACATTTCTTCATTCGCGATGATCTGGATGGACTGATTTTTTCTCTGAGTTGCATCGATGAGCAAATCGGCCTGCATCAGCAGCTCTCTCATCACCTGCTTATCAGACGTGATCGTTCTCGTAGCGACAAAGGGAAGGATGCCTGCTAACCCTTCTCTGCCTAGAAACTCATCGTCACTGATAACCTCAAGAGATTTGACAACGCCTTGTCCTACGCCGCCGGCCCCCATGACAATCGCCTTGATTGGTCCCCGTTCATGAGAATAAAACTTCCCATACGTTTTTTTCAGCACGTCGATACCTGCTCTGCAGCCGCAGTAGGCTGTGCCGAAATAGTCCACAAACATACGCAGTCCTTGATCGTCGACAATGGAATCCATCGAGAACGTCTTTAGCTTCTTTCTTTTAATCAATTCCACAACGGCAGGCCGTGTAGAGTAGTGAAGCATGGTGAAAAGGGTAGAGCCGTCCTTCAGCAGTTCAAGATTCTCTAATTCGGGATTTTTTAGAATCATAGTGATATCCTGTCCATAAGCCTCCTCAAAAGGGACAAAGTGTACTTTTTCAGAAGCATTCAGATAGTCTTCCTCCCTGTATCCCAGTCGCTCGCCATAGCCTTTCTCAAGAAAAAACTCTACTCCATCGTAGCGATCCATAAACTGAAACAGATCTGGTATAAAGTCCCTTCTATCTCCTGCAAAATTGCGGATCATGGGAAACCCAACAGTCTTTGTTTTCATTTAACTTTACCTCCTGTAAATCATCTTTACTGATATATTCAGCAAGAAGCATGCCAAAGAAAAGCACTTGTGAGGGGCGCAAATTTCAACTATTTTCCTCCCAAAAACAAAAGTGTTGCAAAATCAGAACACCTGACTGTTCTGATTTTACAACATATGCACATTTGTAGAACAATTGCGGCAGCTTTGCCGCAGCCTAACCTTTTCGATTGTTTAATTTTCGCGAGAGAACAGAGGGGCTTGTCTTTAGTGCGGCGGCAGCCTTTCGCATGCTTCCCGTTTTTTTGATGTATTCTTCAATAATGAAGATTTCATACTCGGAGACAATTTCTTTCAGAGATTTAGAATCGCCAGTGAGGTTCACGGCCCGCGCCCGCGCAGGTGCTATTTCGTCTACATTGGCATCGTTCAGCAAGAACAGCTCTTCCGTTTCTAAAGTCGCTTGCAGAATGCTTTCATCATTTAGAACTTCACTGTCACTTAACAAAATCAGCCGCTCGATGGCGTTGCGAAGTTCTCGCACGTTGCCCGGCCAATCATAGTCGAGAAAGGCTCTCATCAGATTGACCCCCATCTTCTTGTCTGCACCATAGGTCTGATTAAACAGATTGAGAAAATAGAAAGACAGCAGAATGATATCTTCTCGCCTTTCCCGCAGCGGCAGCAGCGAAATCGGCACCACGTTCAGGCGATAGAATAAATCCCGTCTGAAAGTATTTTGCTGAACCATTGTCCTTAAGTCTTTATTAGACGCTACGATTAGACGCACGTCACTGGTAATTTCCACGTTACCACCCACTTTTACGAAACGGTTTTCCTGAATCACTCTAAGCAGTTTTGACTGCAGGGTCTGGGATAATTCTGATATCTCATCGAGAAACAGCGTCCCCTGGTTCGCAATTTCAAAGATTCCTTTTTTCCCTGTCTTTAACGCTCCGGTGAAAGCGCCCGGCATATAGCCGAACATTTCAGATTCAAAGAGAGTTTCCGGAATTGTCGCGCAGTTGACTTTGGCGTAGTTTTCCTTCTGCCTGCTGCTTACGTGATGAATGTATTCCGCATACAGCTCCTTACCTGTTCCCGTCTCGCCAAAGAGGACGACCGGAGCCGACGAGTTGGAAATCTTATGAATCGTTTCAATCTGGCTCATCATTATGGGATTGCATGTCAATATCTTGTGAAACGTATAGGCCTTCAGTGAGAAGTTCAAGCGCAGCTCATTACCTCTGGTATCGCAGTATTTTTCAATCAGCATCTCTTTCATCCTTTAAAAATAGAAGTCCAGCTGCTGCGCCGTCTCGTTAAATTCCCGCAGATGACGGTTGATATCGGTTCCCTGAATTTTGCCGATCAGGGCCGTAATCAGATTAATCAGAAGAATACCCGACGTATAGGTATCCGTATAACCATAGGAGTTCGCCTGCAGCCTAAAGGCGTACTCAGACAGCTCTGCCAAAGGAGATTTTTTCTTGTCAGTAATCGAGACGATCTTATATCCTCGGTTTTTAAGAAAACGAGTCGCTACGATTGTGGGCTTAGGATATCTGGGAAACCCGAAAGCGATAACCAAAGCTGAACGGTCGATGTTGATGATGTTGTCCAGCGTTTTCGTGTCGGCCGCATCAAAACCCGATGTCCTGATGCCGATCTTGTTGAAAATATATGTCGTATAAGAGACCAATACCGTAGAAGCCCTGGAACCGATGACCACCACTTCCGGCGCCGCTTGCATATCTTCGATCAGCTGCTGCACCATCTCCAGGTCGATTGCGTTTTTACAGTCCATCAAATTATCAATTTCGATATCGATCAGCGTTCCCAGGAGATATTCCTTATCCGCATTCTTTATTTCCATGTTTCACCTCCGGCCAGCCCCTAGCAGGCACTATTATTAAAATCTAGTCCTATTATACATCCTAAACCCGATTTTCGCATCCGTTTTCTTTCACAGGCGAAAATCACAGCTGTTTATTCAATATGATACTTCTGCATTTTTCTTACGATCGTGGACTGATTGACTTTTAATTTCTCGGCTATTTTTCGCGTGGTACCGCAGGTCAGCTTCGCCTTCTCCAGAACCAGTCGCTCTAATTCTTCTATGGCTTCATTCAATCCCAGATCTTCATTATCCGCAAGGCAGTGGATTACTTTTCTTATGGGATCGGATTTATACTGTGCATTCCACGGTAAATCTTCTGGCTCCAAATACTCATTATTGCTGACAATGACCATGTTCTCCACGATATTTTTCAGCTGGCGGACATTACCCGGCCATGAAAACCGTTCCATTTCCTTTACGATATCATAGGTCAGAACTTTTTCCTGCCCGTACTTCTTATTGTATCGCTTCAGGAACATCGCTACTAAGGGAAGAATGGCATCGGTCCGTTTCCGAAGAGGCGGAATCTCAATCTGTACCACATTCAGGCGATAATATAAATCTTCTCGAAAGCTCCCTTCTTCTACCATGTCTGCCAGTGAACGATTGGTTGCTGCCAGGACTCTGACATCTATGATTTTAGAATCAATTGCGCCTACACGCCGAATTTCCTTGCTTTGTATAAAACGAAGCAGCTTCACCTGGAAATCAAGGGGCATCTCTCCAACTTCATCGAGAAAGACGGTACCGCCGTCGGCAGCTTCTATTAATCCGACCTTACCATTCTGCATGGCGCCAGTAAAAGCGCCTCTTTCATATCCAAATAATTCAGATTCCAACAAGTTGCCTGGAATGGCGCCGCAGTTCACCGTTATGAAAGGCTTTTCTTTCCGCATGCTGTGCTGGTGGATATATTTTGCGACCTCTTCTTTACCTACGCCAGACTCTCCCAGAATCAAAATCGTCGTATTGAAATTAGCTACTTTTCCGGCCAATGAAAGAACCTGCTTCATCCCTTCGCTGATCGCAAGTAAAGCATCTTCACTGTCTCCAGTTGCCGGCGGTGAAGAAAAACGGGACATGTATTCTCTTTCATTTTTCCTTACACGCTGCAGCTCTTCCGTCAAATTATAGATTTCGGTGATGTCCCTTGCATTAATGACAATCATCTTGATCTCACCATTTTGATTGAAGATCGGTCGGCCAGTGACCATGATATGCCGGCCGGATTTGACAACTTGTCTTTTTGATACCACGGTCTGTTCTTTTGCGACGATGTGCGCTACAGATTCCGGCATCCAGACCGGGTTAATCAAATCCCTCATATACCGGCCTTCTATTTCTGATTTCTTAATCTCCGCCACACGCTCGTACGAGCTGTTGACAAAGAGAACCTTTCCCTCTTTATCCGTTACAAGAATTCCGTCAAAGGAACCCTCCAGTATCTCTTCAAAATGCTTTGAGAGGTCAGCATGATACGCCGTTCTCTTGTTAATTTTCTCGTTCTCCTTGTTTATTAGCAGAATCGCCCAGAATGCTTTCCTCGTGTCGGAAATCGTATGAAACGGGATGGCATAGAAAGCTCTGTCTCGCACAGAAAATGTATAGATAAGGTCGTTTTCTGTCTCTATACGATGTAGCTTTCCAGTCAATTTGCACAGTTTAGTACCGTGAAAGTCCACTTCTGTTTTATCCGGATATATCTGTGAAAAAAGGTCCGCTGCGGCTTGATTCATTCTAATAATTTTTATCTCGTGATCAAGCGTGATGACAGGGGCAGATTTCGTTTCTTTTTCTTCAAAAACACTTTTTCCAGACTGCACCATTTTTCTAACCCCTACTTTCTTCCATATTCAACTCTTGGCTTAAAATTAATACCATTATTTTACTCTAGGATTGTTAAAATCACAATACCTCATCACCTTTTCAAATATTTCCATTATTTTCCTATATGTCTGAAGATGATAAATGGAGGCATTCCTCATCGCAGCGGATTCCTGCATATTCTACATGGACGATTGTTTCTCAGACAATGCGATGAGCACTTCCACCATTTTTTCCATTGACTGAATCGAGATAAACTCATGTACGCCATGTGCATATTTTTCTCCCGCGGACAGATTTGGACACGGCAGTCCCTCATAGGAAAGACGCGCTCCATCTGTGCCGCCCCGCGCGGGTATGATGTTTGGTTCCACATCACATGCGTGGAAAGCTTGTTCTGCTCTTTCGACAATGTGCATGACAGGAAGGATTTTCTCTTTCATATTATAGAACTGATCTTCCATTTCAATGGAAACAGTCCCTTCTCCATACACACCGTTCAGATACGCTGCAAGATTCAGCATGAATTGTTTCATCCGTTCGAATTTCTCTTTGGAGAACTCCCTTACATTCATGGTGATTTTGACGGAAGATTCATTTCCACTGATGTTCGATACATGATAATATCCCTCATAGTTCTCCGTATGTGCCGGTGCCTCTGCAGCCGGAAGCATAGAAATCAGTTCATTGGCGATCAGAATTGCATTTTTCAGTTTGTTCTTTGCCATTCCTGGGTGTACAAAGACGCCGGTTACGACGATGTCCACCTTTACAGCATTGAAGTTCTCATATTCCAGCTCGCCAAGAGGGCCGGCATCAATGGTATAGGCATATGCGGCACCGAATTCTTTGATATTAAAGTATTCTGCACCCTGCCCAACCTCTTCATCTGGGGTAATGCAGACACAGATTTTTCCATGCTTGATCTCAGGATGTTCAATGAGATACTCCATCGCCGTAAAGATCTCAGCGACACCAGCCTTATCATCGGCGCCTAACAGTGTGGTTCCATCGGTCACAATCAGATCCTGACCGATATATTTAGGCAGATAGTCAAAGTAATCTGCACCAGTGACAACGCCGTTTCCCAGTTCGATATCCCCGCCTTCGTAATGTACGATACGAGGCTTGACATTGGCGCCAGTGGTACTCGGCGCAGTATCCATATGGGCAATCAAACCAATTGGTTCCAGGTCCTCACACCCGGTAGAGGCGGGCAGCCAGCCATAGACATAACCGAACTCATCCATCTTTGCACTCTCAAGGCCGATTTCAGCCAGTTCTTTTGCCAGCTCCGCACCGAGAATTTTCTCCTTCATTGCGGTAGGGACTGTTTTGCTGTTTGGATCTGACTGCGTGTCATAGGAAACATATTTAAAAAACCGGTCTACTACTCTGCTCATTTTCTTTCTCCTCTTCTGTATATGATGATACGCTCATAAAATATACGACGCGTTCCAGACCAGCCAGAGGTTGGTCTGGAACGCCAGCATAAATTCTGCCATGCAGCTCGATTCGCATCTCGCTGGGCAGAATGTCATACTTAACCTTCACGTTTGCACGGATGCAAACGTGAAGGTTATATAAATTTAAGGAAGACTTCTAAAGGGTCTCAAGTTCTGCTGTTTCACTACAGATCGCAGACATCCACAGCACCTGCTCTGTGCGGCGGTACAAAGTCCTTTCGAATCTCATTGTAAGCCTTGCTTACCTCACTCCACGGAAATGCCAGATCGATAGCGTAGAACATCATGTTGATAAAACGCTGCACTTTGCGAATCAGATCAGCAAGCTCCTCTAAATCTTTACATCCATTCAAGGCCGCCGCAGATCGGTATAAGACGGACATCACGTCTTCCATCTTGTTGCTGCGGGCGCTGGACGCAACGGTGTTCATCGCAGAACCTGCAACTGCTTTCATGGTTTCTAAGTCAACTTTACCGCCCAGGCAGAGCTGATAGTGCTGATAGAGAATTTCCTGAAGCTGTGACATATCCATGTAGGCATATAGCCACTGCGAAAAGCTGCGTCCCATGTCATCATTGTGTTTCAGCATTCTGCGAACATCCTGAGGTTCAACCATCCAGCCGGCTTCAATTCGTCTCTCCAATTCTTTTGTTATTTCACTCATGATTACACCTCCTCTACTACATCGACGGTTACGGGACAACCAGTTTCTTCCCACATCCCTACGGTTTCCTCGTGGAAAGCCGCCATCTGCTCCGGTGTGAATCTTGCGAAAACATTACCTGCTCCAAGGGGTTTCATGTCTCCATGCCAGCAGCAGATGCACTGCGGCAGATCATAGAACCCGATATCTCCTGGCACGTTCGGAATCGGGTTTTCTCTGAATTTCGGTCCTTCGATCGTCGTTGGACAGAATACCTCGTTATAGACGATTTTTGCATGCACCCAGCGTGTCGTAAATGGACAAGCTTTTTCGACAGCTTCACAGGTGAGCGGAGCTTCCTCCGTCAGCATATCGGCATATAAATCCTTGCCATGGAATGTGAACTTTAGCTTTTTCAAAATAGATCTCCTTTCTTCAACAATTTAAACTCGCACTACTGGTCAGATACATCGACAGCGCCTGCTCTATGAGGCGGGACAAAGTCCTTCATCACTCTGCTGTATTCTTGACACATGGCATCCCAAGGGAATGCCAGGTCGACAGCGTAGAACATCATATTGATGAACCGCTGAACGACACGGATGGTTGCAGCCAGAGATTCCAGACTGTCGCATCCACTGATTGCTGTTATCGAACGATACAGCACGCTGGTGGTATCCTCCATCTTTGTCGCACGGAAATTATTTGCAGCAGGGCCAATGATGCCATTTGCAGCAGCTTTCAAAGTATCCAAATCAGCATTTCCTCCCATAGTGACCCTGTATATCGGATAAAGTGACTCCTGTAACAACCACAAATCCATATAAGCATAAATATGCTGCGCCATATTACGGCCTTCCGCCGCAGAGTGCTTCAGCATTCTGCGCACGTCCTGAGGTTCTGTTAACCAGCCGGCATCGATACGACGTTCCAATTCTTTCGTAAATTCACTCATGACTATTCCTCCTCTACTACATCAACAGTTACGAGACTGCCTGGTTCTTTCCAAAGGCCCGTAGCTTCTGCATGGAATACTTCCATCTGCTCGGGTGTAAATCTTGCAAATACGTTACCGGAACCCAGGGGTTTCATATCTCCGTGCCAGCAGCAAATGGTCTGCGGCGTGTCAAATAAACCAATATCTCCTGGTAAATTTGGAATCGGGTTTTCTCTGAGAACAGGGCCTTCAATCTTTGTCGGACAGAAAATTTCATTTGCTACAATCTTTGCATGCACCCAGCGGGTCGTAAATGGACAGGCTTTTTCGACTGCCTCACAAGTCACGGGAGCCTGATCGGTCAGCATGTTGGCATAAAAATCTTTTCCATGGAATGTAAATTTTAACTTCTTCATAGAGATCCTCCTCCTTTTATTCATCCTCTCTCTTCAGAACAACAGTTTCTCCGCCTTTTTGCCAGATCCGGGTTCCAACTTCTGTCAGTTCCTCCATATCTCCTTTCAAATGGGCAAACAAGTTATGATAACGTTCTCTTGTCGGGGTTTCATCTCCCCAGTAAATACAAACTGCAGACCACTCAGGATCTGGATTAAAGCATAAACAGCCCCTGCAAGGTTTGGTATGCTTGTTTTCTCTTTCTTCCGCTCCGAGCTGCGCGGGGAAATACATTTCTTCCCCAGAAAATCTCCCCTGTAAACAAAGGGCCTGATAGCCATTGTTCTCTTCCATGAATGCCTTAAAAGCGGCAGCTGTCATTGGAGCGTCGTAATCAAGTTCTATTTCAAATCTGCCGCCCTTTTCAAATTCCATAAAATACTTCGCCATCGTTATTCCTCACTTTTCTTCTTTTAGCGTTCGAAACGTTCCATCGTGATTGCTTTGCTCGGACACATGGACCAGCAAACGCCACAGCCATCGCATTTTTCAGAGATATGCGCCTTCTTGCCTTCGATGCTCAGCGCGCTGTACATGCACGAATCCTTGCAGACACCACAGCCGATACACTTATGTTCATTGACCACTGCGCGTATTGGAGGATCATACTCCGTCCATGCAGGATCATCGAGATATTGCAGCGCCTTTCCTCTAAATTCCTCAATGATCTTATATCCGTGATCCGCCATCCACTTGTCGATGCCATCAGAAACTTCTGTAAGCACCTTATAGCCTTTCGCATAGATAGCACCGCAGATTTGAACCGTAGTTGCACCGCATAACATATACTTGATGGCATCTTCCCCTGTCTGAATTCCTGTAACGCCTGATAGAGGAAGGCTGGTTCCCTGCGCAACCTGGGAGAGATAACGCAGGCCCACCGGACGAAGCCAGGAACCTCCCATACCGTGATATCCCAACCATGGGCGTTCATTCTCTGTGTCAATTTCCAACCCGTCAATCGGGAAGGTTCCCAGGGCTGCAATTGCGTCAGCACCAGCCGCTTCCGCTTTTTTTGCCGCAATGGTTGGATCATCGTTGAGAGCCATCATCTTACAGATCACAGGAATTTTCACCTCTGACTTTGGTACGGAAATGAACAACGGGTCTAAGGTAGTTACTTTAGGAACAGCATGCATATTCAGTTCGATGGCATCTGCGCCCATATCTTCCGCCATGCGCGCCAACTTACGCCATTCTTCATAGTCATTGGGTTTTCCACAGATGCTCACAATGATTGGAATATCTACGCCATGAGGACCCTTTAATTCTTCCAGCATACGACCCATCTCATCTGGGGTAGGATATACCTCAGCATTTCTAAAAAATGAAAACTGCCCATCCCTTTTAAACACAGCCGGGTCAAAACCATGTGGGTTATTATAAACCATAAAACGAGGGCGAAGGCAGTTTCCTGCCGGCCTTCCTGTCTCTGGATCTGGGAAAATCATCGACTTCGTTACAACTGCACCTGCACCCGCATCTGCGGCACGCTTGATTGCCTCAACATTGATGGACGGTGTTGCCGACGCGACGATGACAGGATTTCTTAACTGTAAACCTGCATAATTTACTGGAACCATTTTTTCTCCTCCTTGTTATTTCATTTTGATTATTTAAGAGAGCATCCGCTCTTTCTTAACTATTCATAGAATTTTTCCGCACAGTGGCACGCCACCTGATGGCTGCCATGGAGCATTTTCAGTTCTGGACAGACATTTTTACATTCTTCCGTTACATATTTACACCGTGTGTGAAACACGCATCCCGTCGGCGGATTTGCGGGGCTCGGCAGATCACCTTCCAAGATGATGCGCTCACTCCTGCGATGGACATCTGGAACTGGTATGGCAGAAAGCAATGCCCTGCTATAAGGATGTGTCGGATGTTCAAATAACTCTTTCTTATCCGCACATTCCACCATTTTCCCCAGATACATGACGACTACCTTATCGCACAAGTAGCGCACCACGCTCAGATCATGGGAGATAAACATGTAAGAAAAGCTATGCGTTTCCTGTAATCTCCTCATGATATTCAAAACCTGTGATCTGACGGAAACATCGAGAGCAGATACTGGTTCATCTGCAACGATAAACTTTGGATCTAATATAAAGGATCTTGCGATAGCAACTCTCTGTCTCTGTCCGCCTGACATTTCATGAGGGAACTTATCCAAGTGTTCTCTGCCAATGCCCACCTCGTTTAACATCTCTATCACTTTTTCTTTTCTCTCCGCTTTGTCCCCCAGCTTAAATAGTTCCAGGGGCTCTTCCATAGATTGAAAGATCGTTCGCCGCGGGTTCAGTGACGCATAGGGATCCTGAAAGATCATCTGTAACTCTCTGCGATAAGGGCGCATCTTTTTAAATGACATTTTTTCAATATTCTGTCCCTGATACCGAATGGTGCCTGATGTCGCTGGGTACAGATTCAGAATGGTGCGGCCCAATGTAGACTTTCCGCATCCACTCTCTCCAACCAGCCCAATATTTTCTCCCTTTAAAATATCAAGAGAGAATCCATCAACCGCTTTGACACGCTGCTTCTTACCGACCTTTATGCCGTCGCTGTAGAAATACTTTTTTACATCTCTGATTTCTAATAAGGGTTTATCCATATCTCACCTCTCCTAACAATTCCCATCCATCAGCCAGCATCTGACCTGATGTCCGTCAAAATCCTTTAAATCAGGATGTTGTTCGTTGCATCGCATCGTACAATGTGGGCATCTGTTTGAAAACCGGCATCCCCTTGGCATATCCTGCATACTCGGTACCATACCTTTAATGGTGTATAAGATTTTCGTGTCTTCATCCAATCTAGGAATGGATTTTAAAAGCCCCTTCGTATACGGATGCTGCGGATGATCGAAGATTTCTTCGCATGTGCCGTACTCGACGATTTCTCCTGCATACATGACACAGACATAATCCGCTACATCTGCGATGACACCCATATCGTGGGTTATCATCAGAATCGAGGTATCAAAGTCTTCCTTCAGTTTTGCCATCAGTTCCAAAATCTGTGCCTGAATGGTTACATCCAGCGCAGTCGTCGGTTCATCCGCAATTAAAACTTGCGGATTGGTCAGCATTGCCATGGCAATCATGACGCGCTGTCTCATACCGCCGCTGATCTGATGGGGATAAGTCTTCATCTTATTACGTGCATCGCCAATTCCGACTTTACGCAGCATTTCAACACTCATCTCAAAGGCCTGCTTTTTATCTGCAATCTTATGTGTCAGAAGAACCTCACAAAGCTGTGTACCGATGGTGTAAACGGGATTTAAAGAAGTCAATGGATCCTGAAAGATCATGGAAACTTTCGTTCCTCTAATCTTGTACATCTCTTCTTCCGATTTCGATAATAGATCCTCTCCGTCGAGGCAGATCTGTCCCTGGCTGATCTTGCTGTATTGTCTGGGAAGAAGCCTCATGATGGATGTTGCCGTAACACTTTTTCCGCATCCGCTTTCGCCCACGATGCCTAAGGTCGTCCCCTTATCCACGCTGAAACTGACGTCTTTTACTGCGGTAATCGTATGTTTCTTGACTAAAAAATCAACTTGCAGATTTTTCACCTGCAGTATTGGATTTCCTGTACTCATTCGCGCTCCCCCCTATCTCTTCATTTTTGGATCCAATGCGTCGCGCACACCTTCTCCAATTAAATTGATGCAGATGATAGTGACAAACAGCACAATTCCTGCCGGGAGCCAGATCCAAGGCTGTGTTGCCAACACCGTCGCATTCTGCGCAGCATTGATGATATTGCCCCAGGATGCCTGTGGCGGCCTGATGCCTGCACCTAAAAAGCTTAACGATGATTCCATGATAATTGCACCGGAAACTCTGAATGCAATCAAAATCCATACAGGGGACAGCACATTGGGCAAAATGTGCCTGATCAATATGGTAGCATGGCTGGCCCCCATCGACCTGGCAGATTCGACAAAGTCCTTTTCGCAGACGGAAAGGGTCGCACCATAAACAATCTTCGCGGGCTGTATCCATCCCATCACTCCAATCATGATAATCATAGAAAATACAGAAGAACCGAATATGGCAACCAACACCAGAATCATAATCAATCCCGGAAACGACTGAAAGATATCGACGCACCGCATGACGAGAAATTCAACCTTGCCTTTAAAATATCCTGCGCACAGCCCCAATGGAATTCCAATGATAAAGCTGATCAGCGTGGAACACACGCCGACTGCAAGGGAGATGCGTCCACCATAAAGCATACGAGCAAAAATATCTCTGCCGATATCATCCGTTCCCAGCAGATGGACAGATGATGGCGGCTTTGCCAAAGAAGAAGAATCCATAAAATACGGATCTATATCAAATAATACTGGGCCTAGAAATACGATAATCACTTCTATTGCAATGATCATAAAGGCTACCGTTGCCATTTTGTGTTTTACAAACTTCTGAAAAAAGTTTTCTTTCTGAATCAATAATTTAGTATCCTTAATTGTTCTCACCACTTCCTGCATTATTTGCTGCGGCTGATACGAGGATCCAGCACTCCATAGAAAATATCCAATATGATATTACAGCACATAACGACCACACAAATCATCGTGGTAATTCCCATTACTACGCTAAAATCTCTCGCATTAATGGACTGTACCATGAGTGTGCCGATTCCCGGCCATCCAAAGATCTGTTCAATAACGACTGCGCCTCCGACAATATATGGTATGTTCAAACTGATTACCGTCACAATCGGAATTAAGGAATTTCTGAGGGCATGCTTGATAATCACCGCCTTTTCACTTAATCCTTTTGCTCTGGCTGTCTTGACATAATCCTCATTGAGCACTTCCAGCAGGCCGCCTCTGGTCTGTTTTACCAGATCTCCCAGAAGTGTGAACGCTACGACAAAGGCCGGCATCACCAAGTGATAAAGCAGGTCTCCTAGTGACCCTTCCGTACCTGCGGTATACATACCGTACCCAGGGAAGATTCCAAGTTTGGCAGAAAAAATATATAAGACGCACAATCCCAGGAAAAAGCTGGGCATTGCGTTTCCTATGAATGCCAATGTGGAAGAGCAATTGTCCCAAAAGGAGTACGGCTTGAATGCTGCAGCCACACCGAGTGGTATTGCAATCAGAACCGAAAGTACCAATCCGGTTACCATTAAAAAGAGAGAAGGGCCGATTCTGTTTCCAATCATATGCATGACTGGCATCTTTGCGCGGACAGATACGCCCATATCACCCTGGAAAAGATCTAAGAGCCAGTTGGCATATCTGAGAAGCAGGGGCTGATCCAGTCCATATGCATGTATCATAGATTGATACGCTTCTTCTGTCATCTTGTTCTCAGATGCGATCAGATCTACTGCGTTGCCCGGAGCGTAATCAGAAAGAATAAATACTGCAAATGTCAGGATCAAAAACACCGGAATCATCGATAATATCCGTTTAATAATATAGCGCGGCAAAGGCTCACCTCCTTTGACAAGTCTATACACACGAGGGGGGATAATCCCCCTCGCTATATATCCGTCAACTTCAATACTGTTTCTAAACTACTTTACAACCCATTCCCAACACTTATCGTTGTTAGGAACTGTCACGTTGCTGAGTTTCGAAGAGCATACCATATAAATATCCTGATCGACCAGGTTGATGTTCGGGCTCTCCTCATAGAGGACTTTCTGCATCTCCCAAGCCTTTTTGATACGATCGTCTTTGTCTACGCACTGATTAACGGCAACGTGCAGATCATAATACTTCGGATCCTGAACGCGGCAATAAGTAACGCCGTCTGTTACGTAGTCCATCATGAGATAGGTTGGCGAAGCTCCAGTCGTCGACTGCAACAGACACATATCGATAGAACCATCTCTTGCACCTGACATCAAAGTGGTCGCATCACCCGTCTCAATTTCTACATTCACACCAATCTTCTTGAGGCAGTCTTGGATAATGACCGCCATCTTTTCACGGTCAGAGTTGGAAGCTCCCAGAGAAATCGTCTGACTGAAATCAAAGTTGGCTTCTTTCAGCATCTTCTTTGCCTTATCCGGATTGTATTCAACCTTGAGGTCCTTGTTATAGTAAGGGCTGCTTGGCATCAACGCACTGCACACTGGCTCCCCATATCCTTTTAATACAGAATCAACGATTAATTGCTTGTCAATGGCAAGTTCAAATGCGTGACGCACTTCCGGTCCGAATTTTTCATTGTTTAAAACCATCTGGATGTTGATCTTGTTGTCGACCAAATCTGCATGCAGTCCATTCTTGCCATCGAGAGATTCCAATGCCTCCTCTGCAGTGACCGTATTCCAGCCTACATCAAATTCACCTGCTAAGAGTCCGGAAGATAAGGTTTCCTCTGACATAACACGATAGATTAATTTGTCAAACTGTGGACGTCCTAAATAGTAATCGTCGTAAGCTTCAAGAACTACCTCATATCCCGGTTTCTCACTGACGAATTTACAAGGTCCTGATCCGATCGGGTTGTCCCAGAAATCACAGGTTCCGAGTTCGTCTACAGGAATATCCTCCAATAAATGTTTCGGTAATACATAATAATAATAGGAGTACGAACCGAAAAATGCTTCTGGTGTCGTCGGATTCTTCAAGTGCATTTCCAGTGTATAGTCGTCAATTGCTTTGATCTGAATATCTCCAGTTCCGCTTCCGTCAGTTCCTGCAAACTGTGTGAGGAATCCACGGCTGCCGTAACCTTCAAACTCAGGTTTTGCCATCGTCTTGAAGGTCCATTCCCAGTCATGTGCCGTAACGGGTTCTCCATCATGCCATTTGGAATCCTTTCTCAGATGAACGGTAAAAACAGTCTGATCCTTTGAAAGGTCAATAGATTCTGCGGCTCTGTAATAGATGATGTTTTCATTATCAAATCCGCACAGCCTGTCAAAAATCTTTTCATTAGGCATGATACTGAACATGCCGATGAGGTCATATGGCATCAGTCTGTTCCATGCGCCTCCCTGACCGTATACAATGGTTTTTTCGCCTCCTTTGCTTTCTCCTCCGGCATCCTTGTTCCCGCAGGCAGCCATGGTTGTCATGAGCGATAAAATCATGACGATTACGAATACTTGTCTTTTCCACCTTTTCATACTCTAACCTCTTTCCTTTCTTAATCATTTTAGAAATATGTTAATAAAAAACGTGGAAATAACGGAATCAAAGATTCCTATTTCCATATGTCGCCCGCAAGGGGCGACTCTTTGCAAGGTACGTTCTTTGAAACATCGGAAATACGTCCTTTGGACGATATCCCCGATGTTATAAAAAACGGAGCAAAACAATCAGGCTTCGCCATTCTGAAACCATCCTTCTAACCTCGGATTCGACAAAGCCTCCCGGTTCACAACAGATGGCGGCACCCTCCCTTCAGAAATAGCCTTGATCTGCTCCAACGTATGCAGAAACGCTTTTTCATCAGCTTCATGGGTATTCCAAGCCATGTGAGGCGTGATGATGACATTTTGATCTGCTAGTCCAATTAATGGGTGGGATTTTGCCGGCGGTTCTGTCCCCAATACATCCAGAGCAACTCCTGCTAACTTCCCGTTCTTTATGAATGCCATAATATCTTCTTCTACGATAATGCCGCCCCTGGATACATTGATGAGATATGCGCCATTCTTCATCCTTTCCAATGCAGTCTTGTCAATCATGCCCTTTGTTTCCTCTGTCAGTGGGCAATGGATACTAATCACATCGGCCTGTGCATAAAGTTCTTCTATCTCCACTGATGTAACACCCATGGACTTTGCAAGGTCAGTGTTGATGTACTGATCAAAAGCGATCACCTTCATTCCGATCCCCGATGCCATTCGCGCGACTTCTCTGCCAATACGGCCAAACCCAACCAGACCCAGGGTCTTTCCTTTTAACTCTATTCCGCCAGATTGGTACCGTATGAGCCAGTTATTGTCTGCTACACCGTTCACCGCCTTTGGAACACGCCGGACGATAGAGAACATCAGGCTCATTGCAAACTCAGCCACCGCTTCGATACAGAAGTCCGGATTATTTGCAACTGGGATTCCAGCCTTTGTCATCTCTGGTATGTCGACATAATCGGTTCCGATAGAAGTGCAGACGATTGCACGAAGGTTGTCCGCACCTTCAATAAGTTCTTTATTTACAGCAATATCTACATCCGCCTGCAGAATATCACAGTTTTTCATTTTTTTACGAATTTCCGCTACACGAGCCGGGCCTTCTGGTTCATTGACTCCTACCACATTTACGATGTGCCCGTATCTTCTTTGTTCTGCAAGAATATCTCCATACGGTTTAAATAATGTGAGCATTGATCTCTCCTTTCTAGTAGGCTGCTTCCAGAATGTCTTCCACATGCTTTCTGGTAATTTTGACCGGGTTGATGGCCAGCAGACGGTACTTCATCGTATCTTTGATAATCTGCGAGAACATCTCTCTCGTTACACCGACTTCGGAAAGCTTTCTTGGAATGCCGATATCGTTTTCCAAGTTGATGATCGCTTCGACCGCTTTCCTTGCGGCATCCCGCAGAGAAAGACCCTCTGCCTTTTCTCCCAGGCAGGCTGCGATGTTCTTGAATTTCTCCAGATTCCCCACATAATTGATTTCCATGGCATATGGCAGAATCAAAGCGTTGGCAAGTCCGTGTGGAACATGGGCGATACCGCCGATGGACTGGGCAATGCCGTGGACGACGCTGACGCCGCAGTTGAGCAGGGAAGCTCCTGCCAGGAAGCTGGCAACAGTCATATTTCCCCTAGCCTCTATATTGCTGCCATCCGATACCGCAGTCCGCAAATTTTCGCCAATCAGCCTCATAGCCTGCAGCGCATAAGCATCTCCCACCGGATTGGCATTGAGGGTGGTATAGGATTCGATGGCATGGGTCAGTGCGTCCATCCCGGTCGCCGCTGTTACAAATGTTGGCAGCGACGTCTGCAGGCTGGGATCCAGAAGCGCCAGATCCGGGATCAGGTTTTCATGAGTCACCGACAATTTTACCTGATTCTCCGTATCATCGATGACAGAGGCTGCCGTCACCTCGGCGCCAGTCCCTGCCGTCGTCGGAATGCAGATCAACGGGACGCAGGGTTTCGTGACGGTCTTTGTGCCGCCGAAAAGGTAATCTTTGACAGAACCCTCGTGGGTCTGCAGCATGCACACAGCCTTGGCCGTATCGATGGTGCTGCCGCCGCCGATTGCGACACAAAGATTGCAGCCAACCCGGCGCATCACGCTAGAAACTTCGTCAACCACTTTCACCGGAGGTTCAGGCACGATGTCGGTAAACAGCTCATATTCCATCTCTGCCTTCTCAAAACTCTCAAAGACGCCTTGCAAGGTGTCTGTCTCCAGCAAAATCTTATCTGCGATTACAAAAATCTTACTGCCGCCCATCTCCTTGGCGAAGTCTGCAATCTTGCTGCTGATACCTACGCCGTAACGGACTCTGGTTAGCATCCTGAAATAAAAATCTTTCATTTTTAAGCCTATTCCTTTCTGCATAAATTGTTCTCGTTCTATTTATGCAATATTGCAAATATTGTGCCATTATCCTGTTTTCGAGAAGCAGCGGCAAATTGCCTGTTTCCAGGGTATTCAGATTGCACAAATGGGGGTTTTTCCCTTTTTTCTCCCTTTTTTTGATGCAAAAAATAATCATGATTGTCTTGTGCATCATCTGCGCACAAAAAAACTGCTGCACCAACAGAAAAAATCTATTGGTGCAGCAGCTACGCTGTATCGCTAATCTTATTGTCGCCGAAAACAGAATGATTGCACAGTCTTTCACATTATGCCTCCTTTTCTTTTTTGAAACATGCTTCACATATATAACGGCAATGCTCTCAAAAGATTACATCAAACATCAAAATAAAGCAAAACCCGCTGCAGACTTTTCCAAGTCCGTAGCGGTTCCTGCTTTAATTTAAGGTTTATTTAGAAAGGAACAACGTAAATTTATTCTTGCGGGCCGCAAGGTTTGTGCTCTGAGATCGGCATAACGTGCATATTGCCCCTCTGCTCGTTCTCTGCCCAGTAGATATCATCTGCCACTTTAGCTTCTGGATTGAGTTCAACGCCCTCCAGTATATGTTTCATGAACACTTTGTAGCCGGCTCTGTCGATCAGATGGCCGCCGTGGAGGTATTCCGGTTTGTAATCGAGAACCCAGGCGGAGAATTTCTGCCAGTTCCCGAACATGCCAAGGACGACCTCCTCTGTTACCCAGTTCATAAACAGTTTTCCTGCTCTCGGATTCTGCTTGCCGGTACGTCCGCCTAAAGTCACACGGTACAGCTGCTTGGTGCCTCTGCTCCATGCCCCCGTTGGACAGATCAAGGAACACTCGCCGCAGCCGACGCAGCAGCAGGTGTCTTTATCTATTTTGCCGTTGGCGTTCAGTGACAGAACACCCGTCGCGTGATGTTTACAGGCGTCCACACAGGAACCGCAGCCGATGCAGCGATCGATGTCATATTCCTGCTTGTGGATGCCGATGACGCCAAAGTCATTGAAGTTGGCTTTTACGCAGTCGTTGGGACATCCGGCAACTGCCACTTTGATGTGGTAGTGAGATGGAAATACCAGCTTCTCGATTTTTCTCGCTAACTCATAGGTGTTGGCATTGCCTTTGATACAGTGGGCGTTGCCGATACAACTCATGATGTTACGGGCGCCGATGGTAGGATAGCCGTAATCGCCCACTTCCATATCCACGCCGCACATCTCCACGTCTACTTCTTCTATATAATTTTTGATGAACTTGTTGACTTCATCTATGTATTCATATTTGATGCCCGGTATATCCATGTTCTGTCTGGTGCCCATGTGAAAAGTCCCATTGCCCCAGCGCTCACAGATTTCCTGTACCATACTCAGATGTTTTGCCTGAATCAAAGCACCCGGCACACGCAGCATCAGCATAAATTCTCCTGGCACCTTGGACTGCCTAAAGCAGTTGATCCGTACCTTTTTTATATCAATATCATGATTCATTACCACTGCCTCCTCTTTAATCTACCAGATATTTTGCCTTGGTGTAATTGAACACAGGGCCATCCAGACATACGTAAGTCTCGTCAATACGGCAGTGTCCGCACTTGCCTACTGCACAGGACATTTTCCGCTCAAAGGACATCCAGATTTTCTCTTCTGCCGCACCGTTTTTGACAACTGCCAGACCTGTGAATTTCATCATCGGCGGCGGTCCCACGATGACCACTTCGTAATCCTCTCCGAACTGGTCAAAAGGAATTTCTGAAATAAACTCAGAAACAAATCCTACGCGCCAACCCTCTTTCTGATCCTTATCCAAGGTATAAATGGTGTTAAAGTGCTTTGCCCAGCGGTCCAGATCATTTTTAAAGATGATGCCCTCTTCATTCTTAAATCCGCTGATCAACGTCACGCTTTTGACGAAATCCGGCTGATCACAGAACATATTCAGCATGCTCTTCACCGGTGCTAATCCCGTGCCTCCGGTGATGACCACCACGTTTTTACCTTTAAACTGATCTGTCGGCCAGCCTTTGCCGTAAGCGCCCCGCAGAAACAGCGTGTCTCCCGCTTCTTTTCTAAAAATCTCATCGGTCACTTTGCCTACCGAACGAATGGTGAATTCCAGCCAGCCGTCTCCAAAGGAGCTGACGGAAATAGGGGCTTCTCCAATCTTCGGAATGGACAGCTGTAAGAACTGCCCGTGTTCCGGTTTGATATCGGTTTTCACTCTATAGGTATATTCGTGCAGACTCTCCCGGTTGACTGACAGAATCTCGCACGGAATCGGTTTTACAATGTTATTCATCTCTTTGCCCTCCTTTGATTTCGTCGATGGCCTTTGACATCTTGTTCACCGTCGCCGCAATGGAGATAAATTCTGGACAGCGGTCGATGCAGCGTCCGCAGCCGACACACATGTGGTAATCTCCGAAGCGTTCTTTGTAATCATGGAATTTATGGAGGACTTTGTAGCGCATCCGCTCACCAGCCGTATTTCTGAATCCCATGCCGCCTGCCATGTCCGCAAATCCAGCTACCTGGCAGGATGCCGTCGTCCGTTTCCGTTCGCCGACGTTGGCGTTTTCGTTGTACAAAATATCCGTAGTCGTAAAGCAGGTGCAGGTACTGCACGCTACCGTACAGGCTCCGCAGGAAACACAGCGTTTGTCGAATTCTTTCCACATCGGATGTTCCTTCAGCTTTGTCAGGACTTCCTTGTCAGGAATATCTGGAATTTTCACTGTCATCTGGTTTTCTTTTATGTATTCCGGTTTAAATTCTGTTTCTTTGCTGCCGTCGAAATAAGGAGCCAGATCTTCGTCGGTCACGTCCATCAACACGTCATTTTCTTCGAAGCGAATTGCCGCGCTGTAGTCTTCTGCCTGATTGGTTCCCATGCTGACGCAGAAGCAGGTGTCCCAGCCGCTGACGCATTCCATCATGACGATTTTGACTCTATCCTTCATGCGCTGATAGTATAGATCGGCAAAACCGCCGTTTTCCAGGTAAATCTTTTCCTGATGGTGCAGTGCGTGGATGTCGCAGGGGCGCATGAAAACCAGCAATTTTTTGCGTCCTGCCTTACTCTCGATAAATTCATCCTCTGTGAAATAAAACAATGACTGTGTGATGGGGCTTAATACCTCCTTGGCAGGTAAATCGGATTTTTCTTTGTATTCGATTTCCCCCATCTTACAGACTTTGTCGTAACGGATCAAATCCGTCTGTGAATATCTGCCTTTTCCAGCAAAACGCTTCGGCGCCCAAATCTCGTAGGCTTCGCCCAGTTTTTCAAAAATCTGGTCCGCCTGATCAAAGCTTATACGGTATCCCATGACCATTCTCCTCCTTCTCTTTTACCTTCTATGTATATTTACTATAGCAGGAAAGAATGATAAAAGGAAATGATAATATATTATGCTATAATAAAATTTGCTTATTTATTCGTCGATTGATCTGTGTTATGATAGAAAAAACTGGAGATTTATAAAGAGGTGACAGATTATGATAGATTTTAGAATCGACACGTTCCTGGCGGTCTGCCAGTATATGAATTATACCAAAGCCGCCGAGGCCCTGAGCATTACCCAGCCGGCCGTCACACAGCACATTCATTACCTAGAAGAGCATTTCGGGGTCAAACTGTTCCAATTTCAAGGTAAGCGTCCTGTTTTGACCGAGGCCGGACAACTGCTGCGAGACGCAGCAACAACCCTGAAGCATGATGAAATCTATCTGAGAGAAAAACTGTTGGACACCACCAAGAGAGGCAAGCTCCTAGCCCTGGGAGCGACAAAGACAGTGGGCGCCTATCTGCTGCCCCAGGCTTTAGCAGGTTTTCTGTCCCGCAATCCAGAAGCAGACGTACATATCACCATGGACAATACAAAAATCTTGCTCGATGAACTGGATCAAGGAAAGATTGACTGTGCCCTGGTGGAAGGTTCCTTCGAAAAAGATCAGTACGATTTTCTCATCTATTCCGTAGAATCCTTCGTGGCAGTCTCTAAGTCAGATTACCCTTTTAAAGGCAAGGTCAATACGGTTGAGGATCTTTTAGATGAAAGGCTGATTGTCCGCGAGGCGGGTTCCGGAACTCGCAACATTTTGGAGAGTTACTTGAAGAGGCACAATCTGGTGGTAGCGGACTTCGCTCATGTGACAGAGATGAATAACGTAACCGCTATCAAGGAGTTGGTCAAGCAAGGCGCCGGTATCACCTTCCTCTATGGATTTGCCGTACAGGAAGAGCTGAAGCAAGGTACGCTCAAGACCATACCTCTTGCCCATTTCTCCATCTCCCACAACATCACCTTCTTGTGGCGCCGGGGCAGTATTTTCCGCGCCTATTATGAGCAGCTGTTCGAGGCGCTGGGTGGAAAACCTCATAAATAGAAATTTTAGATCAGCTTTTCGTAAAGATGAAAGGAGTCTAAACCATATTCGCGCAAACCCAAATCGACGGATTCAATATATTTGAATCCGTTTTTTTTATAGAGATGTATGGCAGGTAAATTATGCTCGTATACATCCAGGCGAAGCGCCTTTGTTTCCGTCTGCAAGCCATATTCTACAGCAAAGTCCAGCAGCTCCTGGCCGATTCCCTTTGACAGCCAATCTGGATGTACGACAAAGGTGTACACCACCAGCACCGCTTCCCCCTCGAGCTGCAGCTGCCAGCGGGCTTTTTGATAGATCGGTTCCATGCCGCGCCGCAAAATAATCGAACCGATAATGAGATCGTCGCATACCGCCACGTAGAGACAGCCTTCCGCTATGCCCTGGGCAGCAGTTCCACGAACCGGGTAAATCCCCTTGAGCCATCCTGGATAATTGACCCCGGCAGCCAAATGATCGTTTAAGGCATCGTAAAGCACCTCCAATTCATCAATATCTTTTTCCGTGGCAATGCGAATCACAAAGTTCATTTGGTCTCCTTTCATGCCTTCATCTCTTGCCGCGATAGCAGACGAACCAAGCAAAATCCTGCCGCCAGCAGTCCCAGGCACAGAAGCAGCGTCGACCCTGCCGGAACCCCCGGAAATACTTCCACGATAGAACCTGCTACAAATCCAAAGATTATCAGATAGGTGGTCTGAGGATAACGTTTCATCGCCCGTTCTAAGGCTTTTGTAGTGAGAACGATGCCTATGAGCAGTCCAACGGCCAAAGGCATCAGAATAGGCAGGTCAAAGTCACTGATTGCTTTCATCGTAACATCGTACTGGCCCATGAGCAGAAGCAGGTAAGAGACGCTGATTCCAGGCAGTACCAGCCCCACTGCTGCAATGAAACCGACTGCTGCCAAGAACAGGATCTGCACGAAGCCACGATCTGCCTCAGCTTGAAAAGTCCCCATAGGCAGTTTTGTAAAGAGCAGAATTGCCAGCAGCCCCAGGATCGTGTAAAGCGGCACCTTCCAGGAAAATCGCTCGATCCGTGCCTGTTTCAAGATAACCGGAATCCCTCCGGCTACAGCGCCGAGGAAAAAGTACAGTGTAGGCATGGGATACGCCTCTATCAATGCCAGCAGTGGGTTCGCAAAGAGCAGCATGCCCGCGAGGCCGCCTGCGGAAAACAAGGCCAGAAAGAAAAGGCTTTGCCGCTTGTGTTTCATAAATGAACTGACCGATGTTACCAGCCTGTCATAGATACCGAGAATCATGGCCATAGTACCGCCGCTGACGCCCGGTACCAGCATCGTTCCTCCTACAATCAACCCCTTGGCCACCGTCAACACAACATGATTTCTCATTCCAATTCCCCTCTCTTTTTACATTTATATGTGTTTTCCTCATACCTTCATTCCAAATTACGTTCAAATTCCCATATACGTTCAGTTTTTCCAATTACCACGATAATATCACCTACGTTGAAGCGATGTTGCGGCGATACAGCGATATCAGTGGCATCTTCCCGCTTTATGGCGATGATGTTCAGACCATAACGCTGTCTCAGGTTCATTTCCTCCACACTGCTCCCTGCTGCAGATGCCGGCAAAGGTATCTGTTTAATTTCCACTTCGTTATCCAGGGAGATGGAGTCCAGAAAGTTTTGCGATAACAATCTCTTCCCAAGACGCAGTGCCATATCTCGCTCTGGGTAAACCACATCTGCACCAATTTTCTCAAGTACGGTTCCCTGATCACTGCTGATCGCCTTTGCTATTACATGAGGCACTCCCAGGCTGACGACGTGAAGCGTAGTGAGGATGCTGGTATCGATGTTTTCCCCGATGCAGACGATGACCGTATCGCAGTTTTGCATGCCGATTTCTTCCAGCGTCTCCTTATTGAGATGGTCGGCCACAAAAGCATGTTCTGTAAACTGGCGCATCTCCCGAACCTTATCCTCGTTGCAGTCCACTACGATGACTTCCTTCCCTGCTTTTGCCAGGCTCTGTGCCAAGGCAGTACCGAAACGGCCTAAGCCGATGACACCAAAAGATTCTATACTTTTCATTCTCATTTCTCCTTTAACCTATCGTAATTGATTCTTCTGTATAACGAACTGTGGGTTCCGACCGGTTCACCCACATAGAAGCCAGCGTAAACGCCCCCAGCCGGCCGATAAACATGATTAACACCATCGCAATTTTGCTGACTGCTCCCAGATCCGGCGTGATTCCTGTGGACAGGCCCACCGTGCCAAAGGCCGATGTCACCTCAAATAACAGCTGAATGAATGAAAACTCCGGCTCCAGTATGCAAAGCAGAAAAGTTCCGCAGCACACCACCAGCAGGGATAGAAAAGTAATGATATAGGCTTTTGAAATCCCTGTCTGTGAAATACTGCGCCTGAATGCACAGAAATGAGTTTTTGTCACCAGGCTCTTCACGGACTGCAGCAGGACAAAAAAAGTGCTGGTCTTAATGCCTCCTCCTGTCGACCCTGGTGAAGCGCCTATAAACATCAAGAGAATGAATGTAAAAAGTCCGCCGTTAGAAAATTCCCCTATCGTATATGTAGAAAATCCTGCAGTTCTAGCTGACACGCTGTGAAAGAAAGCGCCCAGCCAGGTGATGTCTTCCGTCACTTTCAGGAGTATCGTACCGATTAACAGCAAGGCTGCGCTGGTCGTAATGACGACCTTCGAGTGGAGGCACAGCTTCCGAAAAGACCTGTTTTTTATAATGTCAAGGATGACCAGGAACCCTAGTCCGCCAAAGAGGATGAGACCACAGGTGGTCAGATTCAGTAATACGTTGGATTGATATGGTATCAGATTCTGCATGCCGCCCAAGATGTCAAAGCCTGA
Organism: Emergencia timonensis; assembly: GCF_900086585.1. Taxonomy (GTDB): domain Bacteria; phylum Bacillota; class Clostridia; order Peptostreptococcales; family Anaerovoracaceae; genus Senimuribacter; species Senimuribacter timonensis. Next base: position 898,241 of record NZ_FLKM01000009.1, on the reverse strand, counting down.
GTTGTTGAAAGCAGCAATGGAGTGAAATACGCTGATTGCCAATGCCTTTAACGGCGGAAAATCCTGCACGAAAACGATAAAGCTCAGCATCGCGCCTGCCAGTTCAAAACACAAGGTCGTGAGCAGGACCACTTTGACCAGCCGAATAATCCCCTTAGAACTGTCGATGTTGAGTGCTTCTTTTACAATCAGCCGCCCCTTTATGCTTACGCGCTTTCCTGCCGCCAGTATGAAACCGACGCCTACAGAAGTCACGCCTAATCCGCCAATCTGAATCAACAGCGCCACGACAGTCTGACCAAAAGCGGTAAAATGGTCGGCTGTATCAATGGCAATGAGACCAGTTACACAGACTGCGCTGGTAGAGGTAAACAGTGCGTCTACGAAGCCGACCTCCATGTCTGATTTTATGGATACCGGCAAAAGGAGCAAGAAGGTGCCCAACAGGATTACCGCGGCAAAACCTAAGGCAATCAGCCGCCCAGGAGGCAGCCCCTTTAAGAATTGAAAAAAGCCCTTTACCAATCCATGGTCTGCCCCTGGCCCTATGGCCTTTTTTCCACAGAAAAAGCACGTCTTGGGCGCAAAAAACCGCAAAACGTGCGTAATATGAAATCTATCCGTTTTTCGAAAGTATGTACTTCGGGCAGCGTCGTCGGCGGCGTTGTCCATAATCCTATATTCCTCCTCGTTCACTTATGAGATATTTTGGATTATTATAATTGATAGCCGTTAAATTAACAAGGGGTTCCCTTCAGATTTTACATAATTTTCACATCCGAGTATCTCAGTTCGAACTATTTAAGCAGTGGAACGATGATTCCTGCCAAAATAACGGAGCCAATGGTTACAGTGACAAATCCGGCTACCGTCATCTTCGGCAGAATATAGTTACGCAGCGCTTTCATTTCTTCTTCATTTCTGCCCATACTTTCTGCAATTTCATTGGACATGAGTACTGTCGTTGGAAATCCAAAGGTACAGGTAATACCAAGAGCAATACATACCCACGGACTTTCTTTCAACACTTTTCCACTGATAAAACCAGCAACAATTACGCCCAAAGTACCAATGACCATGACGATGACGACCGGAAGCAGGTTGTTTACCAGAGATTTAGGAGTCACATTGGCCAGTGAAGCAAATACAGTCATAATTGTAGCAAACATGATCAGGAAATTAGAATCTGTCTTAGCCAATGAGTTCTTCTTTAGGAAACCTAGTTCTGTGAAGACCACTCCCAGAACTAATGCAATTACCAGGTTGTGGATTGCACCATTGGTCAACTCCGATAAGAAATTGGCAAGGCTGGCAATGAGGGCTAGTTTCACCAAGTTGTACACGGGCTTGTCTGACTTGCTGAAATAGGCTAAAGGTCTTTTTTTCTCTATATGATTGCCCTTCTCTTCCAGAAGGTTGGCATAATAGCTAATTTTTTCCGTCTTGCCAAGAAATGATTTTGCTTCTCTCTGCAGGCAAAATGATGCCAGTGGCACACCAAAGAATTTTTGAGTTGCGTATATAGTTATTACGATAACACCTATTGTTTCAAGAAGACCGAGATCCGTAAGCGCCTGGTTCACGACCAGCAGGGATACGGCAGCACCTGCAAAGACCGGGGCAGATGCCACCGCCTCATTCCATCCGATCAGTTGATTTCCGATGAGAATAACACCGACTACGCCGACAGTGACTCCAAAGGCGCTGGCGATTACAGTTTTCCACTGTCTTTTCAGTTCATCAAAGCTGATGGTCGTACCGATACCCACTACCAAAGGACCTACAAGGGCTCCTCCAATGGTGGAAATCCCCGAAATTACGGCGATATCTTTTGGAAGTCCGACCCAGAAGGAAACCAACATAACAACGCAGATTACGAATACGGATGATAGCAAACCTTTGGTTTTCATTGCAATACAGTCACCAAATGCATAGAATGCTAATAAAATTGTTAATGCATAAATTGCAGTCATTTTGTTTCCTCCTTAATCTGATGCTTCCAGCACTGCTCTCAGCAGACGATATACTTTTTCTACAGAAGAGATTTTCAGACGTTCACTCGTCGTATGAACGTCAAGCTGGTCACATCCAATATTAATGATGTCCAGGGTTTTTCCCTTCTTTTTCATCTTGTCAATAAAGACTGTGGCTTCAACGGATGCATGAATCATTTTGATTACCGGCGCTTTTCCGTTCAAGTTATGGTACAATTCACGTGCAATACGAAGCAGGGACGAATTTGGGTTGTATTCCCAAGGTACCGACCTGCCTTGTAAAAATACCTGGGCATTGGTAATTGCGGCAATATCTCTGCACTTTCGCAGCAGCACATCATGTTGATATTCATTGTTGCTGCGGATGCTCAACTCCACTTCCAATCGCCCGTCTATCTCGATCAAGCTGCCGATATTGAGAGAACTTTCCGCCAGTGAAAAATCATCGTCTATCATGGTGTTTGCGCCATACGGCAAAAACTCTAACAAAGTCAACAGATTGTTTTTCGCCTTCTTGTTGATGATTTCTATCTCCTGATTGAAAGAAACTTTATCAAGAGAAATTTTCATCTCCGGTTCCGTCCGTCTATAGGCCTTTTTTACATTAGTCCCAAGCTGGTTAAACACTTCTTCTAACTTTTCTGCTTCTGACGTATCACAGCAGATTACGGCGTCTGCTGTCTTACTAATCACATTTTCAAGACCATTGCTGATGAAGGAGATCAAGTCATATTGGACGGTTTCAGCCAATTCTAGCAATATTGCGCCCATCAGTTTAATGGCATTTACTCTGCCAAGATGAATCATATTCCCGCTGTGACCGCTGGCCAGGCCTTCCACTTTCATTTTATATACCGTCTTTGATGCAGTAGTTTCTAATCTTTCTCTCCCTGTAGGCAGTTTGATTTTGCTGCTGCTAAAACCTGCACAGGATACCATGATAACATTAGAATCAGAACAATCCAGTCCGATCAACTGTTCTCCATCGATGAGTTTTTCGTCCATTGCTGATGCCCCTACAAAGCGTATTTCTTCCCCCGCCGTGAAGAGCATCTGCAGCGGCGGATGATTTAAATCCTTTGCGCTCATTATTGCCAGCATCATAGCTACTCCCGTACCGTCATCGGCACCAAGGGTGGTATTTCTCGCTTTGACATATTCTCCGTCCACATAGATGTCCAGCGGATCACTCGAAAAGTTATGACTGCTCGTTTCATCCTTGGCGCAAACCATGTCTATATGGGCCTGTATGATGGTTTTTTTCTTATTTTCATAGCCTTCTGTTGCGGGAATATTTACCACCACATTATAGAAGTCATCTTGCACTGCATTCAGGTTACTTTTTCTTGCTAAGTTAACAATATAATCACTGATCCCTTTTTCATTTCTACTGCCATGGGGAATCTTTGTAATTTCTTCAAAATAGTAGAAGACTTCTTCTGGTTTCAGACCTGCTAATATTCTCTCTTTGTTCATAAACACCTCTTTTCTATGGCTGGATTTCTATATCTAATAAGTGAGAGCTTAAGCTCTTTCCGTGGGGGTCCAGGGATAGGGATCTAGTCACACCGCCGCCTAACGCCCCGTAGATGACAAAATTCATGGCGGCCAGCTGTGGCAGCTGGTAACGAACCACCTCTCCCTGTATCATATCACCAAACCACTCTCTGACACGTTCTGGCGTCACTTTTTCAACCAGCAAAGGATAATCTGCCTCTTCATAGGCAATCAGAGAGATGTTAGAAATATTTCCTTTATCTCCTGTTCTACTGTGGGCGATTTCTCTCAGTTTCATTTCTTCACCTCCAAATAGGTTACCTTTGGATGCACATCGTTCCGATCGATGAGCATGGACGCGATAGAGGTAATCTCCCGCACGCTTTGCCGTGCGCCTCCGCCGCCAGCCGGTCCATTGGTATAGAGTGATTCTACCTCTCTGCCTACTGCACGGGCAACCTGGAGGTCCTTTGCTCTGCCCGCAATGCGCAGCCGCACCTCTTCCGGTACGATGTAGTCCTGTTTGTGGTTCCAATAGGTAGAATCCACACCGATATAGTCAATCTTCAGCTCCTCCAGCAGTACGCCCGTCAGCAAAAATCGTTTCTTTACGATTTCTGCTGCCAGTTTCGCCCGCACATAAGCACCTGCACCGCCGTAGCTAATCTCTCCCTCTCCGATAAAGCAGTCTTTGTAACCGATAGATACTTTTAACGTGTCCGTCTTGGGATGACCGCCTGCGCCCTCTACGCGGACACAGTTCTTACCCACTTCGGTGAACTGCACCTGGGAGAAGTCGGCAGTAACGTCCGGCGTAAAATACTTTGTCGGATCGTGGATCTCGTAAATCATCTGTTCGATGCAGGTGTGACGGGTGATGCAGCCGCCAGAGCCCTCTGCCTTGGTGAGCAGAAAGTCCCCATTCTCCGAGACTTCAGCCAAGGGGAACCCCAAACGCGCCAGGTCCGGCACCTCCTTTCTGCCGGGGTCGGCAAAATAGCCGCCGGCCACCTGGCCGCCGCACTCCAGTAGATGGCCTACCAGAGTGCCTTTGCCCAGCTTTACCCAATCGTCATCCTGCCAATCGAATTCATAAATCAGCGGAGCTAGAAACAGCGCCGGGTCAGAAACTCTGCCAGTGATAATCACATCGGCGCCATTTCGCAGAGCCTCCACAATGGGCTGTGCGCCCATATATACGTTGGCCGACAAAATTTCACCTGCAAACTCGCTCAGAGGCCTGCCGTTTTCCCAGATATCTCTGTCCTGATACTGCTGCAGTTTGTCAAGCACATCATCGCCGGTCACAGCGGCGATCTTTAAGCCCGTCAAACCGTGGCGGCAGGCAATTTCCGCTGCTTTTTCCGCCGCACTTTCAGGGTTGGCTGCTCCCATATTGGTAATTACTTTCACTTTTTTCTGCTGTGCCAAAGGCAAAACCTTTTCCAACCGGTATGTAAGCAGCGGATTATATCCTCGTTCCGGATGTTCGGCCCGTTCCTGCTGTGCCAGAGCAATGGTCCGTTCTGCCAGACATTCAAAACCGATGTAGTCCAGGTTTCCTTTTTCTATCAGCTCTAGTGCCGGTTCCAGGCGGTCGCCCGCATAACCTGCCCCGCTGCCTATTCGAATACATCTCATAGTCAACCTCCTTTCTGATGCTCCGGAAATAGTTTAACCATTTTAAATAACCGGATTTTTTGCATCTCACGTCTATAATTAAGCAAATGCCATGCCAAGATATACATCATCATTCATCTAAACCTCTTAACATTGATATTAGAAGGTTTCTCTGCTGCTGCCTGCAGAGTAGCGGGCAGTTGACACAGATATAGCATTCTAATATTTTAGAATTACGATGCTGCTATCCGTTGAAATACGTGAAAATAGAAAGATTCTAAGATCTTAGAATCTTTCTAAAATCTTAGAATCCTCTATTACGTTTCTTTCAGCTTGTTATATAGGCTGGCCAAGGAGATGCCTAAAGCCTTTGCAGCTCTTTTCTTGCCGTCCAAATCGCTGCCATATATTTCCAACGTCCGCCTAATCTCCTGCCTTTCAAAGCGACGGACTCGCTTCATCAAGCTTTCTTCTTTTATCTCTGAAGCGTCGTCCCTGCTGCAAGCCTCATCGCCTATCATCCCTTCTCTGATTGCACCTTTCCCTTCGGCAGGTCTCCCCTGCCCAGCATGAGAGGAGCGGGTCATCTCGCCAGGCAGCATGGAAGGAGTAATGATGCCGTTTTCAGAAAGATAAGCGCCGAACTCCAGAATATTGCGCAGCTCTCTGACGTTACCGGGCCAACTATGGTTCTGCATACAAACCATGGCATCCTCAGAGAGCGAAATCGGTCGTTTTAGCTTCTCCGAAAACTCTCGCAGAAAAAAGTCAGCCAGGTGGGGGATATCTTCTTTACGCTCTCGCAGAGGCGGTATATGGATGGTAAAAGTGTTGAGGCGGTAGTACAAATCCTTGCGGAATCTGCCCTTTGCCACATATTCCTGCAGATCAGCGTTACAAGCACAGATAACCCGCACATCGACGGGAATCTCAGCCAGGCCGCCCACTGGACGGATGCAGTGCTCCTGCAGGGCGCGGAGCAGCTTTGCCTGAAACTCCAAGTCGATTTCCGATATCTCGTCCAAGAAGAGGGTACCGCCTCTGGCTGCCTCAAAGACTCCCATTTTCCCCTTCTTCTCCGCACCGGTAAAGGCGCCACCTACGTAGCCGAAAAGCTCGCTTTCCAGCAGGGCGGAGCTGAGGGAGGCGCAGTTGATAGCCAGAAAAGTCTCTCCCCGCCGACTGCTGGCGTTGTGAATGGCTTTGGCGTAAACCTCTTTGCCCGTACCACTTTCGGACTCCAGCAGTACAGTAGCGTCAGTAGCCGCAATGCGCTGAGCCAGTTCCTTCGCCGCTACTGACGGCGAGCTTACCGCCACAACAGAGTCAAAACCGTCGGTCTGTCCTTGCACTTCGTTGATTCTGTCCATGACGCTCTGCAGATACTCTTCGTGTTTCTCCAGGGCTTTTTTCACATCGTAGGCGTCGTCGAGAAAAATCACGACAGAGATGCCGCCCTTAATCTGTCCGTCTTCCACAATGGGATACATATTGACAAAGTAGACCGGATTGCCGCTGGCGCTGTCCTCTGAGCGAGCCATGTGAACCAACTTCTGTCCGCTCTGCACCACTTCCGGCAGCCTGGCGCTGGGCCGGATACTGCCTAATTCTCTGCCCATGACTTCTTGCTCTGACTCACCGATAAAATCCAAGTAAACTTGATTGGCAAAGACTACCCTACAAGCCTGATCGATAATCATGATACCTTCGTTCATGGCGTTAAAAATTGCCCTGGTGGTCTTGGTTAATTCCATCTGTTTATTCCTCTTTCTATATGCAGCATTATCGAATTCTCATTACTTACAGTATATGTGAACAGGGAAAGGTACGCAAGGAAAAAGGAATGACTTACGATTTTCTATTCTATCTTATGGCAGTTTTGTAATAATATAAAAAAGAGTAGAAAAACATCACTTTGGATTCTTTTTGTGGTACAATAATGTAAAATAAATAGTGGTGTCAGAGAAAGTGAAAATCAACGAGGAGGGAGTATTATGAAAAAAAGAAAAGTACTGGTTTTAGTCCTGTCAATATTGTTATGTATCGGACTCGCTGCCTGTGGAGGCGGAGACTCGGATAAAGCAGATGTTCCAAAAATCGATAAAACGATTGACGCCGTAGCCGCAGAACTGGAACTCACCAACAAAGAAGAAAAAGCTTTTGATATGATCGGCGCTGCAGATGGGGCCGCATTTGATGGTGGTATTGAGCTCTATTTGTACGAAGATCAAAACTCCGATGCATATAAAGATGTCACTGGCGACGGATATGATTTGGGAATCACCGTGGTAAAAGCGGCCGCCCATAACGACGGCATGATTATGGTTTACACTGGAGAAGGTGAACCAGACAAAGAAATCGTCGATCAGTTCAATGCTTTAGCTTTCAAATAATTACAAGCGCGTAAATAAAGTGGTTAATTTCTTCATAATGGAAGAGATTAACCACTTTTTCTGTTTAGATTCGTTAAATAGCAAATTCAGGTTGTCAGATAAATTTTTAGTCTGACAATGAAAGGATTCGCTCCTACGCCTTTAGATAGAACTGCACAGCCATAGAAGCATTTTTTCGACAGATTGGGTGGACTGACATAAGGGGCCGCTCACCCCAGGCTCTAGGTGTAAAATAAATCTATACTGCACGAGGATATAAAGGTGATATTGTTTTCAGCTTCATTAGCAAGTACGATCATACCGTATTCATTTTTCACAACTGTTCCCATTGATGGAGTTTGCGTGTTTGTGATGATACTAACATTAGGTCTTCCGACAGGCAAAAGAGATCGAATGGTTGCTTCGCAATCAGTGCAACAGTCTGTCAGAGCAGGAACCGGCTCCTGCAAATAAACAATTGCATCATTATACGTCGCATTGTTAATCAAAATCGAGTCGATACTGCAGATGGACAAATATTGGGACAAATTTTGAGAATTTGTCACTTCAAATACTCCGGCACGCCCGTTTGGTCCCGTTATCAAAGAGGCGGGACGGCCAACAACCGCATCGCCACTACTCAAAGTGACCAATATATCATAATCTTTATATAGTGTGATGATTTGTTGGATTATATTTCTCAGCTGCTCCTTACAATCACAGCAGGCGGAACTTGTGTCACCAGTCGGCCCAGTAGGGCCTTGGCAGCAGGCACTGCAGCCACGACCGCCGCAAAACTTACAACTGCGATTGATGGAACCATCGCAATCGTTATTAGCATTGTAAATAATCATGTTAACACTTTCCCTTTCCATGGATTTGATGTGGAATGATGGACCTACAAAATAATTAGATAAATGTGGTCCCAAGTCATCTTATGCTGCAGACAAGTAAATTGTTCTGCTATCAATCATTACTTGAAAGGGGTAATTGATGATGTAATATTCGGCCTCGGCTCCATAGGGGACTATGCATTTTTCCTTGGTTCAAGTCCAAGCTTTTTCTTCGTAAAACACAAAGGTCTGCGTACTTTCGAACTTGCACGATTTCTTCGAAGTCGCCGCGCTGCGCCTCCCCTTTCGGTCGGCTGGCACCGTGGCCTGCTCACCAGTCCATCGGACTGCTTCGCTTCACGGCCACGCCTATCGGTTCAAGTCCTCATCTCACAAATCCAACGCACGAAAAAAGCCGTTCTGACGAACGGCTTTTTCTTGCGTTTGGTTGCGGGGACAGGACTTGAACCTGCGACCTCCGGGTTATGAGCCCGACGAGCTACCAGCTGCTCTACCCCGCGATATCGTATGAAATTATAATGGTGCCGGAAACCGGGGTCGAACCGGTACGATCGGTAAGGATCGCAGGATTTTAAGTCCTGTGCGTCTGCCAATTCCGCCATTCCGGCGCACCAACATTAGAAAAAAATTGGCTCCGAGGGTGGGGCTCGAACCCACAGCCTACCGGTTAACAGCCGGTTGCTCCACCATTGAGCTACCTCGGAACACTCATGCCGCCATTTCTGACGGCATGAATAATTATATAATACTACATAGTGAATGTCAATAGGTAATAAATGTATTTTTTAGCAGACACTTCGAGGATTCCCGCTCAATCTCATTGCAGTCAGCAGTAAAGTGCCAGAATCAATCAATTTTTTGCAAATTTAGGCAGATCTGACCAGATACTGCAGTATCATCGCAGGGCAAATAGCAAATTTATGATGTTTTTTCTCCATATCAAGGTGCTAAAGGGTTTACGTCCATATTTTCCCATGAATATTCTTCCATTGAAGGAGCAACTTTCATCTTTTCAGACACTTTTGCCACTTCTGCATCAACTTTCCCATCAAAATTCGCCTAATTTTCCCTTTTTTGCCGGATTTATGGCACTTTCACAGAAATCTGCTGTTGAAAATACTGCAGTGCCAGGAAAATCAAGCTGATAGAAATTCCAATTCAAACTTTACGACAAGCCGTTCATCCTTTCAGCTTTATCCATTTCCGCATTGTACTTGACGATTTCTATTTTCCGCGAGAATTTTTCTACCTTTTCTTGATCACCCTGTGTCTCATAAATAGCCAAAAGTTCTTCCATCGCCTCCACATTGCTGGGCGATAGATTCAGAACCTGCTTAAAACAACGTTCCGCCTCCGCAGGGTCTTCCAGCGCTTTATATGCAGCTCCTAAATAATACCATAAAGGCCACCAGGTATTGAATCTCTCATCATTTTCATAACCCTGCAAAATATTTAATCCGTCTTCGTAGCGTCCGCTGAGAACGTGATTATACCCCTCTTCTATTTTGACTGGTTCCGCCAGCTTGTCCAACCACCCTTGCACTTCTTCCTTCTGCTCCTTGTGATTCGAAAGCTTCATAAAAGTTTCCCAGGTCAGCTTCGCTTTGACGTAAAGACCCAGATTCAGATACCCATATCCCAGGAAATAATAACCCATGTCAAAGTCAGGATTTTTGATGGTCAGTTTTTCAAAGGCCTCCAGTGATTCCGCTTTGTAGCGTCCCACATATTCCTCTCCTTCGCCGACCTCATAAGAGTCTTTGCAGGCTCTGCCGTAGCAATAGAGGGCGTCTGCCGAATCGGGATCGATCAAAAGCGCCCCGCGAAAGCAGATGCAGGCGTAATCAAAATCATTTTTGGCTGCCGCCTCCACGCCCTCGTTAATCAAAGGCTTTGCAAACTCTTTGGTAAAAGTCCTGATGATATAGGCAATGTAGTTATCTCTGTATTTAAAATTCACATCACAGCCGATGATAAAAGCCATGTTCTGCGCAATGACCAGAGTGGAAAGGTTGGCCATCGAAGTCGTTCTAATTGGAACCGGCACCCCGGTAAGAACGTCCGCAATCCCGGCTTTTTCAAGATAACTGTCCGATAATTCATCGAAGACGAACTCTTCCACGTGGGGTATCAGATACTCACCAATTCTATCCTGTATTTCTTTGTTTTCCATCATATCTCCCATCCTTTTTTATGGAATTTTTTCACTGCATCAAAGTTCATCGTCCGCGAAAGATCTTCCGTCAGAAAGACTTCCGCCCCTTCGCCTAAGCCTTTGCTCTCAGCGAATTTCAACAAGATCCTGTAAAGATCCTCTTTTTTATGAGACCTGTGCTGATAGCCTTTAGAGAAGAAAAAATCTGCCAGCTGCTCATAAAAACGAAATGGATTTCCTCCTGAAGATTTTAATATATACTCCAAAGTCATCTCAAATCCGCCTTTATTGGCGTAGAGATCAAGTACTGTCTCTATCATTTTCAGCTTGACCAGTTCTGCCGCCGAAAGATCTTGGTTAGAAATCACTTCATAAGGCGCTTTTGCACGAAAAACATATCCGAATTCAGATGCCTGACGGCGAATCTTAGTGCCCTTCAGGAGCTTCAGAAAGCCCAGCTGCAGGTTATCCGCCCCCAGCTCATAGACTTTGTTGAAGGACCGGGCAAAAGATTTGTAATCTTCATGGGGAAGGCCCGCAATTAAATCCACGTGGATATGGATATTGCCCAGAATCAGCAGTTTTTCTACATTATGTAATATTGGAAAGACACTTTCTTTTCTGTCCACAGCCATCAAGGCGTCGGGATTGGCGCTCTGGATGCCGATTTCAAACTGAAACAGCCCTTTCCGAGCCGTTGATAACAGATCAAAATGCCGGTCGTCTAAAAGCTCTCCGCAGATTTCAAAGTGAAAGTTTGTCACGCCGTTATCGTTCTCAATCAGATAACGCCAGAGTTCATAGGCTCTGTCTTTATCATAATTAAACGTTCTATCGATAAATTTAACCTGCTTCACTTTCTTATATAAAAAATATCCTAAATCCCGTCTCGTTCGTTCCACCGATAGGGGCCTGATGTTTTTTTCAAGCGATGACAAGCAGTAGCTGCAATGATAAGGGCACCCTCTCGACGACTCGTAATAGACGACCTTGTCCGGCTCCATAGGAAGACTTTCATAAGGAAAGGGAATCGTGTCCATATCCAGCAGCGGTCCGTCTTCCGTCTCCAGAATCTGTCCATTTTCCCGATAGGTCAAACTGCTGACTTTGGAAAAGTCGTTCTCATCCAAAACCAGCTCTTTACAAAATTGGAAGAAGGGGTACTCCCCTTCTCCACGAATGATATAGTCCGCCCAGCTGTTCTCTTCCATGAAAGGTACTGTTTCATGGCTGACTTCTGGTCCGCCCAGCAAAATCTTTACTTCCGGACAGGCTTTCTTAATATCCGATGCCAGGTCTTTGATCTTCCCGATGTTCCAGATATAACAGGAGAAGCAGACATAGTCGTAACCGCCCCTGACGATTTCTGTATAGATGTAGTCCCTATCGTTATTGATGGTGAACTCAAAGAGTTCTATGTCCAGATCCGAACCTTCCGCCACGCTGTAGAGATATTTCAGCGCCAAATTGGAGTGCACATATTTAGAATTTAAGGTGGTCAGTAAAATCCTCATAATTATAACATCCTGAATCTTTCATCCTTTAATAAGCCGCGATCTTCCATGGCGCGCTGCAGCTTTTGCATCATCCTCTCTTTGTCAGAGGGCAGATTGCCGCGCAGAGAAACATAGTTTGAGGCGTGATTGCTTCTAAACACGCAAGTCTTTGTCGGCTCTGCATGTTTTAGCATGAGATAGGTCTCTGCAACCACTTCTTCACCAGATAGCAGCGTCAATTCGCCGCTGTCAATCTGTTTCGTAATCGGCGCGCGTGGATCCAGCATCAAAGTCAGCAGTCCCACATAAGAAGCGTTCATCTCGCTGATCATCTTTCCCGTTTCGATGGCGTGTTCTTCCCATCCTGCCTTGCCTGCAAGACCGGAGATAAAGGTAACCGACGCTTTGATGCCAGAATTTTCGATCTTGTGCACCGCTTCGATCATCTGCTCGCGGGTGACACCCTTGCAGATCGCATCCAGCACCTTCTGGCTGCCCGATTCTGCACCCAGATAAATCATGCCGATGCCGGCGCTGCGAAGTTCCGCAAGTTCCGCTGGACTCTTGCGCAGAACATCTTTTGCAGATCCATAAATACCGACTCGTTTGCACTCCGGAAACAGTTCCCTGATTTTCTCTAATATCACCATCAGCTTGTGATTAGCAAGACAGAGGGCGTCACCGTCGCATAAGAAGATCTTCTCCACCCTGCGATAGGTTTTCCTCGCTGTTTCCAGGTCCTCCAGAACCTCGCTCACTTCCCTCACTCTGAACTTTTTGTCCTTGAACATACTGCAAAAAGTGCATTTGTTGTGAGAGCAGCCAATGGTCACCTGAATTAACAGGCTGTAAGCCTCACTGGGAGGTCTGTAAATATCACCTTCATATCTCATAAATCAGAATATCCTTTCATTCTTTCACTAACCGTCAAAAATAGATGATTCCTCAAAATCCGTCTCCCGGTTCATCGAAACCAGCGCTTCCAAATTTTGAAAATCATAGCTATTTCTGACAAAGCCGCTTAGGAATGAAAGGGTATTCTCCAGCAGAAAGGAGATTTTTTTAAGTTAACTTTTTTCTCGCTTCATTCTTAAGCGGTCATATTTTACATATAAACTTTGACTTGGAATCCCTATACGATAGTTTTATGCTTTTTGGCATTTTTTTAATTATTTGACATAACAAAACCCCTCGGGGCGCGCCGATTTGGCTTCAAAATGGCAGCAACGGTTATTTTTCTTCAATTTATCCGCTCATTTCCGCCTGAAAGCTCTCTCAAAAGCAACTATCTTCCATAATATTACATATTATCCAGCCAAACTGCCTCGAAATCTCTTAAAACCAAGCCTTACTGTCCGATCAATTATGTCAAACTACACTAAATCCTTCAAAAAGCACAATTTTATCGTAAGCCATACCCCCCTCCCCTAGCAGATGAGGGCGGGCGCGAGCCATTAGCTATGCAAATGTTACGCAGATCAGCAGATATTCTGCCTTTCTGCTTAACGTTTCCAGCCTTCCGGGGAGAATCTGCGTAACACTGCCGCCCGGAGGGGCAAATGAGGCCGCCCGGAGGGCATGGCAAGCAACCCGGAGGGGCAAATGAGGCCGCCCGGAGGGTAAACCCAAGCAACCCGGAGGGGCAAACCCCGGCTGCTTTCCCGCTGCGCAGGGCAGGGGATTTCTGCGAACGATTTCTGCAGAAAACAGATGCACCCGCAAAATGCGTTTTCCAGGGTTTCTCTGGCTGAGCCGGTTGTCTGAGCCGTCAGGCGAGTTCCGGCGAAGCCATGAGAAAGCGAAAACGCATTTTATGAGTGTGCCTGTTTTCGGTGCAGAGTGAACGAAACTCCCCTGCCAGCGCTACATTCTTTCTGGCGCTTTCATGCCCAGCAGTGCCAGTCCGTTTTTGATGGCGTCCTTTGCTGCGATGACCAGAGCCACTTTTGCGACCTGCTCCTCCTCGTTATCTGTCAGGATGTGCTCATCGTGATAGAAACGGTTGAAGCCCTGTGCCATATCTACAATATGTCTGGTTACGATGGATGGTTCATATTTTTCGCCTGCGTCCACGATGACGGCAGGGAATTTGTATAACAGCTTTGCCAGTTCATAAGCGCTCTCGCTGCAGAGATATTGAAAGTCCACGCCCTCAAGTGCGGCTGCCTTTTTCACGATGGCCTCTCCCGCCTTGCGCAATACGGACGCACATCTCGCATGGGTATACTGCACATAAGGACCCGTCTCTCCGTCAAAGTTGAGCACTTTATCCCACTTGAATGTGTAGTCTTTGATTCTGTTGTTGGATAATTCCTGGAAAATGACCGCACCGATACCCACTGCTTTGGCGATCTCATCAACATCCGCTTCTGATGCGTCTGCGTTCTTCTCTTTAATGATTTCCTTCGTCTTATCTACTGCTTTGTTGAGAACATCCTCCAGGAAGACCACTCTGCCCTCTCTGGTGGACATGGTGCCGTCCTCCAGGCTGACAAGGCCGAATGGAATGTGGACGCAGTCTCTCGCCCATTCGTAGCCCAGAAGTTCTACAATCTGAATCCACTGCTGGAAGTGGAGGTTCTGCTGAGAAGCGACTACGTAGATGTTCTTATAGAAATCATAGGTTTCTTTTCTATATACGGCTGCCGCGATATCCCTTGTGATATAGAGGGTGGAGCCGTCAGATTTTGTAACCAGGGCAGCGCCCAGGCCATAAGGCTCCAAGTCGACAATCTGTGCGCCTTGGGATTCTTCCAGCAGTCCCTTGTCTGCAAGTTCCTTCACGAATCTAGGCATCTTGTCGGAGTAAAAGCTCTCACCGGCGTAGGAGTCAAAGGAGATGCCCAGCATGTCATATACTCTGGTAAATTCCTTCAGAGATTCGTCTCTGAACCACTGCCAGAGTTCCACCTCTTCCTTTTCACCGTGCTCCAGTTTGGTAAAGATCTCTCTCGCTTCATCGTCCAGCTCCGGATGGGTTTCTACTTCCACGTGGAACTTGGTGTAATAGCTGAGCAGGGTTTTGATCGGTTCCTTAATGACGTCTTCCTTGTTGCCCCAATGTCTGTAGGCGCAGATCATCTTGCCGAACTGGGTGCCGTAATCACCTAGATGGTTGATTCTGACCACATCGTACCCAAGCGCGTCATAAATTTTGTAGATGGAGTTTCCGATGACCGTGCTTCTGATGTGGCCGATGTGGAACGGTTTTGCGATGTTCGGAGAAGAATACTCGACGATGACCTTCTTGCCTGCGCCGATATCTGTCCTGCCAAAATCATCACCCTTTGCCAGAACCTCTTCCAGGGTATCCTTGACGAACTCCTCCTTGGAAATGAACATGTTGACATAAGCGTTGACCTGTTCCACCTTTTCGAACAAAGGCGCGTCCGCGATGCCCTCTGCGATGCCCTTGGCGATGAGAGGCGGCGCCTTGCGCAGCACCTTGGCCAGCTTGAAGCATGGGAACGCATAGTCTCCCATCTTTGTATCCTGCGGCACTTCAATCATGTCCTGAATCTCCGAAAGCTCGAGGCCTTCTACCTTCTCCGCAATCAATTTTGCGATTTCATCTTTAAAATTTACCATTGTTTATCTCCTTCTCTGAAATTACTTTGATTCCCCGCTCTTTGAGCTTTGCCGCAAAACAGCCGTCTCCCTGGACCAGTCTGCCGGAAAAAGTTCCGTCATAGATCTTGTCGCTGCCGCAGGAGGGGCTGTTGGCTTTGAGCACAGCGCCTTCGATTGTTTCGCCGCGCCGCCGGGCCTCATCAAAAGCCCGCTCTAAAGAAAGGGCTGCCCCTCGCTCGAAGGCTTCGGTCACGTCCGTGCCTTCCCTGTCCAGAATCCGCCTCCCCACATACTCGGCTGGCGGTCTGGGTGTGGGCAGTCCGCTGCTTCCTTCCGGGCAGACAGAAACGCAGGAGTGATTCTCATAAAAGTCACAGACTTCTTTGTTATAATTATTGCCTCCGTTATACTTGCAGTTGTGCCCCAAAAGGCATCCGCTGATCAAATACATATGATTACTCCGTTTTCATTTTCACGATGGTGACGCCGTCACCGCCTTCATTATAATTGCCTTTTCTAAATGATGCAACGTGCTTATGTCTCTTGCACATGTCTCTGATACCGGACTTGAGGATGCCTTCTCCCCGTCCGTGTATGACCGTGACCTCCTTGAGTCCCGCTACGTAAGCGTCGTCCAGATATTTATCGACATCCATCACCGCATCATCTAGGCTTTCACCCTGTACGTTGATGGAAATAGAAACGTTTTGCGCCTTTACTTTATAAAGCTGGCCGTATTTTGATGATTTCGAAGACTTCTTCTTGCCAGTGCCGTCGTTGATCAGCATCAAATCGTCCAGGCTCAGGTTGGCCTTCATGATGCCCACCTTGACCAAAAGGTTCCCCTTGTCGTCGGGCAGGGAAAGAATCTCTCCGTTCTGATCCAGAGACAAAACCTTGACTCGATCGCCCACCTTGATCTCCGATGCCTGCACCGGATTGTTGTTGACCTGTCTGATCAGTCTTTCGGCGTATTTTCCTTCTGTCTCTTTCAGCTTCCGTCTGCTCTTGTCAAAGCGCTTGTTCCGCTCGCCCATGCTTTCCAGCTTGGAGAGTTCCTTCAGTTCCTTCTGTACTTCACTGGCCGTCTCTCTGGCGTCTCTGAGGATCTCCCGCGCCTCTTCTCTGGCATCGGCGATCATCTTTTCTTTTTTCTTTGCAAGATCCGCCATCTGTTTCTCGATCTCTTCCTGCTTTTTCTTCATGGCAAGGTTAATCATGATGGCCTCATCCCGCTCTTCCTCCGCCTTTTTCTTGTCGGCTTCGATGGCGCTGATCACGTCCTCAAACTCGATATCGCCCCGCTCGATGAGCTGTCCTGCCCTGTCGATCAAAGTCTCTGACAGTCCCAGCTTCTTGGATATCTCGAAAGCGTTGGACTTGCCTGGAATGCCGATGGTAAGCCGATAAGTCGGGCTCAGTGTCTCCACGTTAAATTCCATAGAGGCGTTTTCAACGCCGTCTGTGGACAAGGCGTATTTCTTTATTTCGTTGTAGTGGGTGGTTGCCGCCGTCATGGCGCCTCTCTTGTAGAGGTTCTCCAATATGGCGATGGCGAGAGCCGCGCCCTCCGTCGGATCCGTGCCCGCCCCCAACTCGTCAAGGAGTACCAGTGAATCGGCATCAGCTTCCTCTGCGATTCTGACGATGTTCTTCATGTGAGAGGAGAAGGTTGACAGGCTCTGCTCGATACTCTGCTCGTCTCCGATGTCAGCAAAGACATCATCAAAGATGGGGATCTGGCTCTGGCTGGATGCCGGAATGTGCAGGCCGCTCTGCGCCATGAGGGCCAGAAGCCCGATGGTCTTGAGGGTTACCGTCTTACCGCCCGTATTAGGTCCAGTGACTACAAGGGTTCGGTAATCTTTGCCGATGGAGACGTTGATGGGCACCACTTTCTTTTCGTCGATCAAAGGGTGCCGCCCCTCTCTGATGAGGAGATAGCCGTCTTCATTGATATGGGGCTCTTCTGCTTTCATACGACAGGAAAATTTCCCTTTCGCCATGATAAAATCCAGCTGAATGAGAATCTCCTGGTTGTTCTTGATGTCGTGGAAATGCTCCGCCACGCTGGCAGAAAGCTCTGCCAGAATCCGCGCGATTTCCGCTTCTTCGGCCATCTCCAGTTCTCTCAGTTCGTTGTTCAAGTTTACGATGACCTGGGGTTCCACAAAGAGGGTCGCCCCGGCCTTGGACTGGTCGTGGACGATGCCCGGAAACCTGGCCCGATGCTCCTGCTTGACAGGTATGACATATCTGCCGTCCCGCATAGTCACGATGGAATCCTGCAGATAAGTCCGATTATCAGATGAATTCAGGATGTGATTCAATTTGTTTTTGATAGCCTCGTTCTGTCTGCCGATGCTGCGTCTGATACTTCGCAGTTCTGATGAGGCATTGTCGCTCATCTCATCCTCAGAGAGAATACATCTGTCGATATTCTCCGCCAGACGGGGCATGGTCACGATCAATTCTGTCATGGAATTGATCAGGGGCAGCGGGGGCAGGTCACTTTTCATAAAGCTGACGATCCGCTCGCAGATGCGCAAATTGTAATGAACCTGCAGCAGCTGCTTCATGGACAATGTGCCGCCTTTCCTTGCTAATCCAAGGCTCTGGCCGATATCATAGATACCGCCCGTAGGCAGAGGCCCCTTACGCACAATAAGGTCAACCGCTTCCGTGGTTGACCTTAGTTCTTCTGAAATTACATGCACGTCGGTATAAGGCACCAGTTCGGAAATAATCTTACGTGACATTTCCGAACCTGCCTCCTCTTTCAGAAGCTCAATAATTTTTTTATACTCTAACACATCTAGTGCTTTTTTATTCATGATGATTTCCTCTATCCATTGTTTTTCAGTTTTTCTAACTCGCTTTTCAACTGGATATTTTCCATCTGTAGATCGAAAAAGGAATTTTCATATTCGCTGCACTTGGCCTGCAGTTCTTTGAATCTCTCATCATTTTCTTTTTTCTGCGTTTTAATTTCGGACATGCTTTCTTTGTACTGCATGGAGTTCTGCTTTGCATCTTCCCACATCTTCAAGTAGTACTTGGAGTCGTTTTCAAGCTGCGTTTTCGAGATTTTCAGCTGTTCGATCTGGCTCAGAGCGTCAAAGTATTCCTCTGCAACATTGATGGCAGACAGTATTGCGATACTGCCCTGACCGGAATCTCCAGCAACTCTGCTGATCAGACGCATCTTATTGTCGACATATTCTGCTATTTTTTCAATCTCTTCTGCTGCTTTATCACCAGCAATGGTGTACTCCTGTCCAAAAATCTTTACAGTTACTTTGCTCTCCATACTATTTCTCTCCTACTGACATTTTACAATTAGTTGTCACGAATTACAGCCTTGAACTTTTCTTTCAGCAGTTCAATCACTTTGCTGTGAATTTGATCTACTTCTTCGTCTGTCAAAGTCTTGTCATCGTGTCTGTAAGTCAGACTGAAAGCCACACTCTTCTTGCCGGCTTCAACCTGTTCGCCTCTATAGACGTCGAACAATTTGACTTCTCTCAGAATTTCAGTACCTGCCTCTCTAATGGCCTTTTCCATGTCTGCCACCTGCAGATCCTCTTCTACAATCATTGCAACATCTCGCGATGTAGAAGGGTATTTCGGCGGCTGATGATACTGAATTTCTTTGTCCGAAAGCTCGACAATCAGGTCGAAAAACAGCTCGCAAATATAACAACGCGTTCCAATTCCATAATTCTCTGCTACATCAGGGTGTACCTCACCCATGATACCCAGTTCAACGGTTTCACCGTTTTTGTCTCTTGTAAGGATTCTTGCACATCTGCCAGGATGATATACCTTGTAATCTGACTCTGCTGCAAATTCCAGATCTTCGATGCCCAGTCTTTCCAGAAGCGTTACAACCATGCCTTTCAGTGTGAAGAAGTCCTCATCCTTGCCATAGATACCCATGGTCAAGTTATAGGATTCTACTGGCAGCGCCTGTGCGTCCACCAGATTTTTCATGTAGGTCAGTCCGATTTCGTATGCTCTTACACGCTCCTGATTTCTCGCACAGTTTCTGCCCAGAACTTCCAACATACCCGGGGTCAGAATCGTTCTCATTGCAGAAGTCTCTTCTCCCATCGGATTGATGATATCGACGAAGTTTCTCTCCCACGAATCTTCTTCAATACCGATTCCGTCTAAAATCTTGTTGTTTGAGAAGGAGTAGGTCTGAATTTCGCTTGCGCCCATGCCGCAGAGCAGGTTTCTGGTCATATCCCGCAGTTCCCAGCTCTTGCTGACGGTTCCCACCGTGTCTGCGCTAGGCAGGGTCATCGGCAGATTATCATAGCCATACAGTCTAGCCACTTCCTCTACACAGTCAACTTCTTCTTTCATATCCTGACGGACTGTAGGCGGCGTTACCAACATGGTATCACCTTCACCTTCGACCTTCATATCCAGTCTTTCCAGGTAGTTTACCATCTCTTCTCTTGGAATGTCAGTGCCCAGAATTTTATTGACTCTGCTGACTCTGCATTTGATAACAGGTGCTGTTTCCGGGTTGTGATAGACGTCCACGCTGCCATTGAGGACTTTACCGCAGCCCAGCATCTCTACCAGTTTGCAGACTCTGTCTGCAGCGGCTTCACACAGGTTCGGGTCCAGGCCTCTTTCATATCTGGCGGCCGCCTCAGTCTTCAGTCCCAATTTTTTGATGGAACGGTGAACACAGGTCTTATCAAAGCAAGCGGATTCCACGACGACGGTGTTGGTATCGTCGACGATTTCGGAATCCAGACCACCCATGATGCCGGCGATACCGATTGGTTTTTCGGCGTCGTTAATCATCAGTGTGTCTGCATAGACATCTCTTTCCTGGCCATCCAAAGTTACGAATTTATCTCCGTCTTTCGCCATATCCACGACGATGTGACTGCCAGCAATGCTTCTGATGTCGAAAGCATGGAGCGGCTGACCGTATTCCATCATGACGAAGTTAGTAATATCTACCATATTGTTAATCGGTCTCATGCCGGCTGCCATCAGGCGTTTCTGCAGCCACCAAGGTGACTGCTCAATTTTTACGTCTTTGATGATTCTGGCAGTGTAACGTTTGCAGTTGTTATCTTTAACTTCTACACTGATATAATCTGATGCGTTTTCGTCAGTCTTCTCGCATTCTGTATCAGGGTAGGTCATCTTTTCTTCAAATACTGCGGCAGCTTCTTTTGCCATACCGATCATGCACAGGCAGTCAGAACGGTTGGGCGTAATGCAGAAGTCTATCACATAGTCGGAAAGCTCCAGTGCCTTGGCAAAATCTTTGCCTAAATATTCATCCCAGTTGCCTGGCAGCATCCAGATTCCGTCTTTAGAAATGTACGGCGCGATCTTGTCGTCATACCCCAGTTCCTGCGGCCCGCAGAGCATGCCGTTAGAAACTACGCCGCGAAGTTCGCCTTTGGTAATCGTCACGCCGCCTTCCACCTTCGGCTGACCGTGAAGTGGCCCTGGAATATGGCTGTTATCCTTTGCTACGGGCACATAACCGCCTTCGTAAATATTCGTTGCCCCTGTAACGATCTGCAGCGGTTCTTCTTCGCCTACGTTGACCTGGCATACTACCAGTTTGTTCGCATCAGGGTGCTGTTCTATTTTGTCAATTCTGCCTACTACGACGCCGCTGATGCCGCATCCCAATTCTTCGCAGGTCTCCATATCGGATCCGCTCATGATCATGCGATCACAGAATTCGTCAATAGGCACGTTTACATTTGTATAATCTTTTAACCATTGTAATGATACTAACATTGTATTTTTAACCTCGCTTACTTTTATGGTTCTGCCCCAAAACTTGTTTTGGCTGGCAGACCTTACGCTTTCACTCCCCATGCAAACGAAGCCTAAGCCATGTTTGGTTGGAAGGAGTTCTTCGTACGACTCTGCTAATTATTTGAACTGTTCGATGAATCTCATATCGTTTTCATAGAGAAAACGAATATCGTCGATGCCGTACTTCAGCATGGCGATTCTCTCTACGCCCATACCTACTGCAAAGCCAGTATATTTTTCTGTATCGATATTGCCCACCTGATGTACGTGGGGATGGGTCATGCCGCAGCCCAGGATTTCAATCCAGCCGCTTCCTTTGCAGACCGGACAGCCTTTGCCGCCGCATTTGAAGCAGGAAACGTCCATCTCAGCACTCGGTTCTGTGAACGGGAAGTGACTCGGGCGGAACTTAGTTCTCGTTTCTGGTCCAAAAAGTCTCTTCGCCATGTGATCTAAGGAACCCTTCAGGTCTCCCATGGTGATGTCTTCACCGATGACCATCATCTCAATCTGGTGGAAAGTCGGAGAATGAGTCGCATCGGGCGTATCGACTCTGTAGCATCTGCCCGGAATCAACACCTTATATGGCAGCGGCAGTTCCAGCTCTGCTCTGATTTCTCCAGAAGAAGTATGCGGTCTCAGTACCATGTCCTCGTTGATGTAAAAGGTATCTGTCATATCCCTGGCTGGGTGATTCTCCGGAGAGTTCAATGCGTCAAAAGTGTTGTAGACCGTGTCCACATCTGGTCCTTCATAAACTGCATAACCCATGGACTTAAAAATCTCCACAACCTCATCGATAATCTGCGTAATCGGGTGCTTTACGCCGTAGGTAATTTCTTTTCCCGGCTCAGTAACGTCGATTTTCTCTGCCTTGAATTTCGCTTCCTTCGCCTTGATTTTCACCTCAGCAGCCTTTTCGGTGAGCAGCTGTTCAAACTCAGCCTTTACTTTGTTTGCTGCCATTCCCAGCGCCTTTTTCTCTTCCGGCGGCAGTTTTCCCATGGAACGAAGGATTTCTGTCAGCTGTCCCTTCTTACCGAGGACTTTGACTCTGATTTCTTCTGTGTCAGCTAGTGAAGCCGCTTTGTTTAACTGTTCTCTAGCTTCTTCCAGCATCTTGCTTAATTTCTCTTGCATTTTATTGTAACCTCACTTAAATGTTGTTTATTGATCTTCTTTTTGCACCTCTGCGCCTCATACATCAAAATGCCTGCAGCTACGGAAGCGTTGAGGGATTCCAGGCGGCCCGCCATGGGAATCCTGATTTTGACGTCTGCCATTTCTAATAATTCCTCTGATACACCGTTGCCCTCGTTGCCGATGACTAAAGCGATATCTTTGCAGAGGTCTGCGTCAAAATAATTGTTGTCGGCTTCAAGGCTTGTAACGACCAGCTTTTTATGTAGGTCGCCCGCAAGCGCTTTTAATTCCCTATTATCCTCGACATGAATAATAGGGATCCTAAAGACTGATCCGGCCGCTGCCCGGATGGTCTTCGGTGAAAAAATGTCCGCGGTGCCTTTGAGAGCGAAAACAGCTGCATATCCTGCACCCTCAGCCGTCCTGATGATGGTGCCGATGTTGCCCGGGTCCTGCAGTCTGTCCAGGACAACGATGTTGCTGCCCCCCTGACATCTTGCAGTCAGTTCTTCAAATCCATATTCCCTTTTTCGGACTACGGCTATCACACCCTGGCTGGTCTCTGTCTGCGCAATGCGTTCAAAGAGACTGTGCTTCACGATATAGCTGTCGCCATCAAAATTAGTATTTAAAGCCTTTTCCTCATCGAAAATCAAATAGTCGATTGGGACCCTATCATTTATGGCCTCCTCGATTAGATTATGTCCTTCGATCAAGTAGCGGCTTTCTTTGTCTCTATACTTCTTCTGAGTGAGCCTTTGGCATTCTTTCAATATTCGGTTGTCCTTTGAGTTGATTTCTTTTATCATAAAAACTTCCAAATCTTTATATTGTAATGTAACAGCAGATAATCTCAACTAAATTCAGCCCTTATGCCGCATTCAAGTATAAAATAGCAGTTCTTTTTTCGTCCAAACGGCATTTCTTTCCGCCAGAATAAAATATTCTCCTGTCGGCACATCGATGACTTCCAATACTTTACATTTATTGATACTTAAATATGATAATCTGCCCGATGCGTAAGAATTGCAAAGGAAGGGGATTCCTCTCTCGCACATCTCTCTTTTTCGTATGTCTGCGCACTGCTGAAACCACGAAAACTCTTGCTTCGCAAGGCCGCTAGGGAACCCTAGGTTCCCTTCGGCGCCTGCTACGCAGGCTGAGCACCCTCCTGAGGGCGGCGAGGGGATACTCCCCTCTGCACACCTCTCTTTTTCGTGATTACAGCGCACAGCGCTGAAATCACGAAAAAGCCGGTCGCAATTCTACCGGCTTTTCAACTAAGCTAAACTTTATTTGTTATTCAAAAATGAAGGGATACCAAACCTGGAATCCGAATCCTTTTCGTCCTTGGTTTCGTCAAAGATTTCTCCAAGAGTTACACTTCTGCCTCTTAATCCCTCTTCTGTCACAACCTCTTGGGATTTCTTGTCGAAATTGCCATAACTGTTCTCAGGTGTTAAACCTGCTTCAAAGCCTGTTGCTATTACGGTTATTGCTACTTCATCATTCATATTTTCGCTGACAGCCGCACCGAAAATCAGGATGGCTTCTCTATCCGCCTGTTCTTCAACCAAACTTGCAATTTCGTTCACTTCTAACATACCCAGGTCATAGCCGCCGGATACGTAAAGCAGAATTGCCTTCGCACCTCCGATGGTCGTCTCGAGAAGAGGACTTTCGATGGCAGATTTGACTGCATCTTTCGCTCTGTTCTCTCCACTTCCATGGCCTGTACCCATATGTGCGATGCCTCGGTCTGTCATGACTGACTTGACATCGGCGAAGTCCACGTTGATCAATGCAAAATCGGAAATCAAATCAGAAATACCCTGGACACCCTGCCGCAGTACATCGTCAGCCATGGTAAAGGCATCCAACATAGATGTATTCTTTTCACAATTCTGCAGTAATTTGTCGTTTGGTACTACTACCAGTGAATCTACATATTTTTTTAAAAAGCTGAGACCAAGCTCCGCCTGATCTTTTCTCTTCTTACCCTCAAACGAAAACGGCTTGGTCACTACACCTACCGTAAGGATTCCAAGATCTTTGGAAGCCTTCGCGATGATCGGCGCAGCACCTGTGCCCGTACCGCCTCCCATACCTGCGGTAATAAAGACCATATCTGATCCTTCTAATAAATCTGTTATTTCCTCAAGAGTTTCTTCTGCGGATCTTTGTCCAACTTCTGGATTGCCGCCTGCACCTAGTCCTCTCGTCAGTTTCTCACCAATCTGGACTTTCGTCTCTGCCTTACATCTATTCAGAGCTTGTTTATCCGTGTTGACCGCGATAAACTGCACTCCCTTTAAATCAGCCTCCATCATTCTGTTGACTGCGTTACAGCCGCCGCCTCCAACGCCGATGACTTTGATGACTGCTGAGTTATCTTGGCCTGTCTCAAATTGCAGCATTATAAATAGCCTCCTTGCATCCCATAATATAATCTATTCTATCACAAAAATTATCCCTTTGCATCATTTTTTTAATCAAATTCCTGGTGAAAACGACAAATACTTATGATCTCCGAGGTTTATCGTTCCTCTAGTGATATCCTTCTTAAATAAATCATTGACAACAATCTGCAGTTTGCCGCTGTCAATGGCTTTCATCATCTGCTTTGGCGTACCTTTGACGATTAAAGTATCGTAGATGTAGGCTTTAATCACAACTCTGGATACGTCGATTTTTTTAAAATATATATCCCCTTCTTTCATAGACGACAGCATCTTCAAAGTGGTCTCCAGCGTAGACGTCTCTTCCGCCCCAACTGTTTCCCCCACATTGAGTTTACTGATCGTAAGGCCCGTAAGCAAGGTCACCTTTGGGTCGACTTCGCTTTTGCGAAGTACGGTGCCCTCCTTGTCAATCACAACATACTTGTCCCCATATACGATAGCTGCAATTTGTGCACGTTCCTTCAGCTCGATAATCAGTGTCGACGGCAGTTTTCGTTTCACTTTGACGTCAGAAAAGTATGGGTTCTTACCCAAATTCGCTTTGATCTGCGAATCACCTGCTCCCCAGAACAAGTTGACGCCTAAGGTGGCATCTGCCAGGTTGATCACTTCACCATCTGTGTAATACTTGTTACCCTCTACCTCTATGTTCTGAATGTCGAAAAAACTAGATGACAAGAAAAGGGCTACAGCAGCCAGGAAGACAAAAACGACCAGGATTCTTACCAGATAGTTTTTCTTCTTCCTGATTTTTTTCTGTCGCTCTATTTCCTTAAATTCTATGTCGTCTGTGTATTCACTCATCCTTTTTTATCTCCGAATATATCAGTTCTGTAGCATCTATCGGCGCACTTTCACGGCTAGCTCTGCACATCTTTCTCAAAACGTCCGTGTTGTTTTTTAATCTCATAACCTCCTCTATCAGCATCTCAGAGGTCAGATTCTTTTCTTCTATGAGGATTGCGCCGCCTTTATCAGCTACTGATTTTGCATTAAAATATTGGTGGTTGCCAGTTACATTTGGTGATGGAATCAAGATAGCCGCTTTTCCGCAGACCGTCGTCTCTGCTACGGACAGCGCCCCCGCTCGGCTGATAATCAGGTCTGCAGCGCCCAGGTAATTCTGCATATCGTTTATGTACGATTTTATCCTGATGTTGGGCTGAATTTGGATATTTCGCTGTTTTGCCTTGTCCAATATGGTCTCGTAGTACTGGCTGCCAGTGCCAAAGATAAAAGTAACCCCTTTATGTCCGTTGATGGCATCCATCAGGTCGAAGGCCACATTGTTGATCATCTCCGCCCCCTGGCTGCCGCCGAAAGAAAAGACTACAAAATCATCTTTATCTATATTGAGGTTCGCCCGCGCTTCAGAGGTCTCCACATCGTAGAATCGCTTTCTGACCGGATTGCCCACATTGACGTGTTTCTGCGGTTCTCTGAAATATTGACTGGCCTCAGGAAAACCCAGGAATACCTTGGTCGCAAATTTCTCCAGCGATTTGTTTGCAACGCCGGGAAAAGCGTTCTGCTCATGCAGATAACACCTGGCGCCGTATCTGTGGCCTGCGAACATGACTGGAACGCACACGAAACCGCCTGTTCCAATGACCACGTCAGGTTTGAATTTCTTCATAATCCGCAGAGCCTGCCAGACGCCTTTCATGGTGGTAAACCCAGTATCGAAGATCTTGAAGATATTCCTGCGGTCCAGCCATTTCGCCGACACCAGCTTCATAGGGTATCCTGTCTGCGGTACGATTGTCTTTTCCAGACCGATATCATTGCCGATATACAAAATTTCCGATTGCGGCTCTTTCTCTTTTATTTTATCAGCGATGGCAATGGCCGGATAAATATGACCGCCAGAGCCTCCGCCTGTTACAATCACTCTCATAAATTTCCTCCTAATGGAGTTGCCCCAATTTACGAAGTAAATTGCTGGGAACTCCTTATGCTTTTAATTCCCAAGAAAATGAGCCGTCAGGCGACATTTGATTGGTGAATTAAGTCGTATCATGGTTCTTGCCCCAATTTACGTGCCGTAGATTGCCACGTGCTAAAGCACTGCAATCCTGACAGGGGACCTACCATACATTTGCTATGCAAATGTGGTTAGGTCTCCCAGTAAATTGCTGGGAACTCCTTATGCTTTGGGAGACCTAACCCGATTTAGCGAAGCGAAATCGATGGCAGATCCCTGGTCAAAAGTGCAGGAGCTACGCTCCGTGGCACTTGACGGCCAGTCCGCAAGCGATTGCAAGCGGCTAGCCCTAATCTCTATTGTGTCTGCGCCGTAATACTTTGTCTCGATATATTCAGCATGATTCCCGCCGATCCCATGAAGAGCCACAAGGCGTTTCCGCCGTAGCTGACAAATGGCAAGGTAATTCCAGTTGCCGGCATGGAAGAAGTAACAACGGCTACATTGATCAAAAGCTGCAATCCGATCATAATTGTGATGCCTCCGGAGAGCAGCATGCCGAACCGATCCGGCGCATTTAAGCAGATGTGGAAACATCTCCAGATCAGCACCGCGTATACAACAAACAATACCAGGATTCCGACCAGACCCAACTCTTCACCGATGATTGCCAGAATAAAATCGTTCTGCGGCTCCGGCAGATAAAGATTCTTCTGGATACTCTTTCCGAGACCCAGGCCGAAGAGTCCGCCTGTCCCCAGAGCAAGCAGAGACTGCACTACCTGGAAACCGTCGCCCAGCGGATCTGCAAAAGGATCCATAAAACTGGTGATTCTTTCCTTCCAGTGAGCTGCACCGATTTTATCGCCGACGAGAACCAGTCCGCCGACCCCTGCACTGCCGAAAATGGCTGCGCCAACAACATATTTCCACTGCAGACCCGCTAAGAACATAATGCCGGCGATAATGCCGCAGACAGTAATCGCTGTGGACAGATTCGGCTGTTTGATAATCAAGCCGCCGAAGACACCCATGAGCAGCAGAAGTGGCAATATTCCCTTTGTGAAGGAAAGTATCAGCTTAGGTTCACTAGCTAAAAAGGCCGCCGTAAAAATGATTACCGCAATCTTGGCAATTTCTCCTGGCATGATGGTGATCGGCCCAATTAAGATCCACCTAGTGGCATTGTTGATGGTCTCTACAAAAGGCAGCCCCGGGAAAAGCAGCAGCCCCAAAAGCAGAAAGCTGATGATGAGGATGATGATCGACCATCGCCTGTACAGATGATAATCCAACTGGGTACAGACCGCCATCAGCACAAATCCTGCAATCGCAAATAGTCCCTGTTTTTTTAGATACCCGTAGGGCGATCCCGTACTGTTAATAGAATAGTAGTAGCTGGCACTAAATACCATAACTACACCAAATATGACAAGCGCCGTTACCAGCAATACGATGACAAAGTCGCTCGCTCTTAAGTTTTGTCTGCCTTTTAGTTTCAAATTCATTATTCCTCTAACCTGCTAACACAATTTTTAAAGTGTTCTCCCCTTTGTTCAAAATTATCGTACATATCCCAGCTGGCACAAGCAGGAGAAAGCAGTACGTTGTCCCCCGGTTCAGCCAGCTCATATGCCTTGCGCACACAATCATCCATATCCTTGCAGAAGACATAATCCTTAAATCCCTTTCTGTCCGCCGCTTCCTGAATGAGATGAGCATCTCTGCCAAGAAGAATCATCTTCTTTACGCTTCCCCTGAAATGTTCTACAAACTCGTCGAAATCCTGCCCTTTGGCATCTCCGCCAGCAATGAGAATAATATTCTGTTCTATTGCCTTCAGCGCCGTCACAGCTGCGTCGATATTGGTCCCCTTTGAGTCATTATAATATCTTACGCCTTCTATTTCGCCAGCAAATTCGATTCTATGTTCCACGCCGCCAAAACCGGCAATGGTTCTGCCGATTGTCTCTGCGTCGATACCGGCAAAATAGGCGATGGCTGCAGCCGCCAAAACAT
The DNA here is from genome assembly GCF_900086585.1 of Emergencia timonensis. Classification (GTDB taxonomy): domain Bacteria; phylum Bacillota; class Clostridia; order Peptostreptococcales; family Anaerovoracaceae; genus Senimuribacter; species Senimuribacter timonensis. Next base: position 869,327 of record NZ_FLKM01000009.1, on the reverse strand, counting down.
TTTCCAGATTATGGGCGCCGATGATTTTCAGATCCTCTTTGCCGCAGATATCCGCCACTTCTCCTGTTTCCCCTTTGATGACGATGCGATCGTCTTTGAGAAAAGCGCCAAAGTCAAGCTGACTCTTTCTGCTGAAAGGCACGACCTTGGCTTTACAGCCCGCCGCCAGTTTGTAGCAGCCCTTATCGTCATAGTTGATAACCAGATAACCGTCAGCGCTTTGGTTGGCGAAGACCTTAGCCTTAGCGTCACCGTAAGCCTTCATAGTATGGTGCCGGTTGAGATGGTCCGGCGTCAGATTGAGAATGGCCGATACCACCGGTTTAAAATACTTCGTGGTCTCCAACTGGAAACTGCTGGTCTCTGTCACCAGCCAATCGTCTTCTCCAGCATCAATCGATGCGGATATGACTGCCACGCCGATGTTTCCAACTACATAAGTCTTCCTTCTGGCATTTTTAAATATCTCACCCACCAAGGTGGTAGTAGTAGTTTTCCCGTTAGTACCCGTGATGGCAATGTAATTTCCGCTGCCGATCCGATAGGCAATCTCCAGCTCTCCGATAATCTCTGCGCCCTTCTCTTTCGCTTCCGTAATGAAAGGTAATTCCGGGCTCACACCCGGGCTGACGATGAGCAGATCAAAGGCTGCCATATCCGGTGGAATCTGATTGAAATAACAGGTCACCCCTCTCCCCCTGAGAAAAGAAATCAACTGTGCATCAATCGTGTCTTCTTTCTTAGAATCCTGTATAAATACTTCCGCTTCCAGTCTGATCATAGCCTGTGCAGCAGCAATACCCGACTTACCCATGCCGACGATCAGGACTTTTTTATCTTTCATGTTATTTATATTTGCTTTCATATCTCCACCCTATATTTCTATTTTTAATGTTAAATCGACATAACGACATATGCTAGGACACAACAGATGAGGGCGATGGACCAAAACATGACGACGACGTTCTTCTCTTTCATGCCGCCAACCTCAAAATGATGGTGCAGCGGCGCCATACGGAAGAAACGTTTGCCGCCAGTAGCTTTAAAGTACAGTACCTGAATGACCACAGACAACGCTTCTAAAACGTAGATCAGCCCCGCGATGGGCAGCAGCAGTTCCGCTTTCATCATGATGGCAGCCGCTGCCAGCGCTCCGCCTAGAGCCATAGAACCGGTGTCTCCCATAAACAGCTTTGCCGGAAATCTGTTGAAGATTAAAAATCCTAAGCATGCGCCTGCTAGTGCGCAGCAGAAGATTGTGGCAGCACCGTGTCCGAACTGCATACCAACGATAGCGAAGAAAAATGCCACCAGAGCAGTGACGCCGGAGGATAAACCGTCCAGCCCATCGGTCAAATTGACGGCGTTAGCCATAGAAACAACCACAAAAGCGACAAAAGGAATATACAGCCAGCCAAAGTCGATATACCTGTTGATAAAGGGAATCCACACGTCCGTGCCATAGCCGGAGAATTTAGCCATATAGACGGCAAGCCCTACGGCAAATAGAATCTGCAAAACCAGTTTCTGCCAAGCCGTCAGTCCCAAGTTGTGTTTCTTGGCAACTTTGATATAATCGTCGAAAAATCCAATCAATGCAAACAGAAATGTAACGACGAGCATGACCACAGAGTCCGCAGTAAAATTTCCCCCTGCGATGGTCACCAAAAGTAGTGCAGCACAAATGGCAATTCCGCCCATGGTCGGCGTCCCTTCTTTTGATAGATGGGATTTCGGACCTTCTTCCCTGATGAATTGCTGAAACTGCTTGTGTTTCAGAATGGGAATCTCTAAGGATGTCAAAAGCGCCGATGCCGCCAGCCCCATAAGTAATACAATAATTAGTTGAAAAATCTGCATAACTCCTACTCCTATTTCTTCATTATACTTTCTACGACTTGTTCCATTTCCATACTTCTGGAGGCTTTTACGATGATGATATCTCCTGCCTTAAACATTTCGTCCATCTGTTCATACAACTGTTCCTTCGTGTCAAAGTGCTTGACTTTGTCTTCCCCTAATGTTTCTATGCCGCCTATTGCAATGTCTCTCGCTTTTTCCCCAACTGTAATCAATAAGTCAACTTTTTTTTCTCCAGCGTATCTGCCGACCTCTCTGTGATAGAGAAGGGAATCCGGTCCAAGTTCGTTCATACCGCCTAAAATTGCGATTTTTCTATCTCCCCTGGTATTCACCAAGGTGTTAATGGCCGACTTCATAGAATCCGGCGCCGCATTATAAGTATCGTCGATAATTTTGATGCCGCGGGTTTCTCTAATCGTAAGCCTGTTATCCGTCAACTGCATTTTGGAAAGTCCTGTAATTCCCTCTTCTATGGTCACGCCCACTCTCTTGGCCGCAGCCAAAGCCAGACTTGCGTTGACCGCATTGTGGGCGCCCGGTATGCCCAGTTTAATTTGGTAATCCTTTCCACAAGCAGTCAGACAGTAGCTGATGCCCGCTTCGCCATAATCTTCGATATCGTGGACATAGAATGCATCTGTCTCTGCAAGACCGACCCGCACCACGTCATAAGTATCCGGCAGTACGGCAGATGCCAGCATATCGTTAGACTGATTGATGACCAGCGTATTGCCAGCGTCAAAATAATCTGCGATTTCTAATTTTGCCTGTAAGATGCCCTCTCTGCTGCCAAGATTCTCTATATGTGAAATACCTACATTTGTTATTATGCCAATATCTGGCCTGATTATATCAACCAGTCTGTGAATTTCTCCTGCGTGATCCATGCCGACCTCGAGAACAGCAGCCTCCATGGAGTCGTCGAAACTGAAAATCGTCAGGGGAACGCCAATATCATTGTTGAAATTCCCTTCTGTTTTTCCCGTCTTGTACTTCTCACTGAGGATATAATATACCATATCGCGGGTACTGGTCTTGCCTACGCTGCCAGTCACCGCGATTTTCTTCAACTTTAATTTTTCAAGATAGTAACCCGCTAATGCCTGGAGGGCTTTGGTGGTATCGTCCACCAAAATGACATCACAATCTCCCAGTGCTGCTGCCGCCGACTTTTCTGATATCAGCAGCGCCCTGCACCCTTTTTCTATTACCTGTGGGATAAATTTGTGCGCGTCGTGTACTTCACCGATGATAGGGACGAAAAGATCGCCCTCCTTTGCTTTTCTCGAATCAGTACAGACGCTGCCGACCAGGTGCTCTTCACACCCGGCCATCAGCGTTCCACAAGTCGCTTCTTTAATTTCTGCTATGGTAATCTCGTTCATTCTTCACCTTTTCTATCGATGCGAGGACTTCCTCTCTGTCATCGAAATGTAATATTTCATCTCCAACGATTTGATAAGTTTCATGGCCTTTTCCAGCTATGATTACGATTTCCCCCTGCATACAATGGGAAACCGCGTATGTAATGGCCTCTCTTCTGTCGGGAATCACCATATAGGAACCCTCGTCTTTTTCTATCTCTCTTACGATATCGCCGATGATGGACATCGGCGGTTCATTTCTCGGGTTATCGCTGGTGATAATAGAAAAATCAGCCAATTTAGCCGCAGCCTCGCCCATCTTCAATCGCCTTTGCGGGTCCCGTTCTCCTCCGCAGCCGAATACGCAAGTCAGTTTCTTCGGCCGATAGTCTCGCAGAGCAGTCAGCAGGCACCGCAATGCCGTACCATTATGTGCATAGTCTACCATAATCACTTTGTCGTTTCCTGCCGAAAACATTTCCTGTCTGCCTGGAACGCTGATTTTTTTCAGCGCTCTCTTAATGGTTTCTTCGCTTACGGCAAAATGTTTGCAGACTGCTATGGCTGCCATGGCGTTATAACAGGTAAATTTTCCAGGAATACAAGCAACTAAATCTATATTATAGCTTCCTTTCACTCGGAATTCCACACCTAATTTGCCTGGAAGCCTAACATGGAAAAAATTACCTCCGCGCAGATCGCTGCCATCTTCAAATCCATAGGTTTCGATATCACAAGTATGTCCTTTTAAGACCAAATCCTTACATGGATCGTCGCGATTTATGATGCCAATTTTACATTTTTTGAAGAGCGTTGATTTCCAGTAAGCGTATTCAGCAAAGTTTTTATGCTCCTTGGGTCCAATGTGATCTTCCTCCAAATTTGTAAAGACACCTAAGTCAAAGTCAATGGCTTCTACTCGCTGCAGCATCAATGCCTGTGAAGAAACTTCAATGACAGCCGCTTGACAGCCGGCATCTTTCATCTCCCGCAGATACCCTTGTATTTCTAAGGATTCCGGCGTTGTATGTTTACTCTCAATGATTCTTGCACCCGTATCTATGTGAATTGTTCCGATCAATCCGGTTTTGATGCCCGCTTCTTCCAGCATCCCTTTGATCATATAGGTGGTCGTCGTCTTCCCTTTTGTCCCTGTGACGCCGATGATTTTCATCTCTTCTGCCGGCCAGCCATATAAGGATGCGGCCATCAGAGCCAGGGCTTTTTTTGTGTCTTCCACTTTGATTACTGTGACCTGTGCAGGAACGTCAATTTCTTCGCTGCACACGACCGCTGCCGCTCCGCGCTCTGCAGCTCTGCCGGCGTAGAGGTGTCCGTCTGTCAATGTGCCTTTGATACAGACGAACACGGAAGCCTCACATGCTTTCTCGGAATCTAAAATTATCTTGTTTACCTTCAGGTCTTCATCTCCCTGCAGGCATTGGTAATCGAAATCATTTAATAATTCATAAAGTTTCAGTTTAATCCTCTCGATTCTATATTCCAGTCTATTCTCTGTATAAGTACACCTTTCCGCCTTTCTTTATCTTCTTGCCCTTTTTCGGGTACTGGTCCACAACTGTAAAGTCTTTTTTGCTCTTGGTCTTTGGCGCTACTTCATATTCAAGTCCGTAGCTTCCCAGAATGCCGATGGCGTCGCTGAGACCTTTACCCGTGACATTTGGCACGTATGCATATTCAGATTTGATTTCTTTTGCTTCTTCTTCCGTATACTTTGGCGTTACGTTGAGATATGGCAAAGCGTTCTCCAAGAACTCTTTTGCGATAGGCGCTGCCGTAGCACTACCGAACTGTACGCCGGTAGGACTGTCAACGACAACTAATACGACCATCTGCGGGTCTTCCATAGGCGCCATACCGATAAAAGAAGAATAGGTATCGCTGCCGTACTTTCCATTTTCCACCTTATCTGCCGTACCGGTCTTTCCGCCGATGCGGAAGCCTGCAATCTTGGCATTTCCGCCGCCGCCTTCTGATACGACGTATTCCATGATTTTTCTCATTTCACTAGCCGTCTTGGAGGAAATGACTTTTCTGACCTCTTTCGTCTCAAAATTTTTGACCACGTTGCCGTCGGAGTCGGTCAGTTCCTTCACCATTCTAGGCTGCATCAGTACGCCGTCGTTTCCGATGGCGCAGACCGCCGTTACCAGCTGAATCGGCGTCACCGCGATGCCTTGGCCATAGGCCATGGTTGCCAGTTCTACTTTTCCGATTGCATCCTTATTCTGTATCTGCGCTGAACTTTCTGCCGGAAGATCTACATTGGTCTTCTGGGTGATTCCGAACATCTCCAGGTAATCGTAATATCTGTCTTTTCCCATTTTCAGCGCCAGCTGAATCTGTACCGGGTTGCAGGAATTTCCCACTGCCTGAATCAGATTCTCTGAGCCGTGGCCCCTGGTGTTCCAGCAGTGGAGGGTAACGCCAGTTCCCGGAACGGTGTAACCTACATTGCAAAAATACTTGGTGTTCAAGGTCGTTACACCCTCTTCTAAAGCAGAGGAGGTAGTCACCAGCTTGAAGGTGGAACCTGGTTCATATGTATCACTGATAATGGGATTTCTCCACATAGCGCTCAGCGCTTCTGACTGTTCCTTAGAGGACATCTTTTCAAAAGCTGCCTGCTCTGTTTTATCCTGCGGTTCTGTAGCATCATTGGGGTTAAAAGCCGGGTTGGTGGCCATGGCCAGAATGTCTCCTGTCTTCGGGTCCATTACCAGACACATGATCTTATTGGCCTTGGTTTCTTTCATACCGTTTGCCAATGCCTTTTCTGCATAATGCTGCAGCACTTCGTCTAACGTCAGTACTACATTGAGGCCGTCTTCCGCCTGATAATACTGCTCTTCGCCATAGGCCAGAGTATTTCCGTTGACGTCGGTGTTCTTGATCCATCTGCCGGCCACGCCGCTGAGATACTCATTGTATTCCTGCTCAATGCCGCTTCTGCCTTCGTTATCATCGTTGACGCTTCCCAATAAGTGTGCAGCAGAATCTCCCAGCGGATAGTACCGCTTGGTGTTTTCTGCAATTTCGATACCTGTAATGTCGAGATCCTTGACTTTATCTGAGGTCTCCTTATCCAGATACTTGGCGATTTTGATCAGCGCCTGCTGTTTCACAAGTTTTTCTTTGACTTCACTGGCGTCCATGTCCAGGAGTACTGCCAGTTCGTTGCTCTTCTTACTGATCTGTTCTTCTGTATAATTTTCTTTTATCTGTGACGGCCTCGCCCATACCGTGTAACAGGCTGCGCTGGTGGCCAGTTCTTCTCCATTTTTATCGTAGATAGAACCCCTCTTTGCTTCCAGCGGTATATCGCTGGTCTGCTGGTCAATTGCGATTTCACTGTACTCTTCTGCCTTCACAACTTGTATCCATGCCAGCCGAAAAGCCAGCAATACCAGTACAAAGCATACTGTACCAAAGGTTATAATGATTCTCTTTTTGTTTTTCCCACTTACTTTTGCCATTTTCTTCTCCAAATGAAAAGCCAGACAAGGTTCTCTTATTTAGTTGTCTGGCTGCCTCTTCTATGAAATTATTACGGAACTATTATACGTTTGCGTTATCAATTATATGCCTGTTCTTTGATCACCATGGCAAAATTGCCTTTTGGCGCATCATCATCTGATACATATACGCATTCGCCCTCGCTGGGATAAACCATACCCAGCTTGCCCGTAGCTACTTTTTCAATATGATCAATATTGTTTGCACTTTTAATCTTTACACTAAGTGTATCAATTTCACCTTGCAGTGCTTCATTAGAATTGATTAAACTGTTGTTTTCTACTCTCAGTTCTGCCGCATATGCGGCCAGCACCACCATAATGATACAAATGAAGCCGATGATGACTGTTGCAGTCAGCATGCGCTTCTTATCCTGATTCCTCATTCGTCCTACCTCACAAACTACACAAAACTTTCTCCTTAATACTTTGAAAACTTTTTCCTAGATACTTTTCCTAAATTTTTTCACAGACTCGCAGCTTTGCACTGCGCGATCTGGGGTTTTCCGCCAATTCTTCCTCTGAGGGTTGGATTGGTTTCTTTGATACCTTTTTGATATCTGCTGTCCTGCCACAAATGCAGACGGGAAATTCCTTTGGGCAGGTGCAAGGATTGACTCGCCTGTTAATGACTTCTTTTACGATTCTGTCTTCCAGTGAATGGAAGGATATCACACATAATCTCCCACCTGGATAAAGCACATCGCAGAACGCCTCCATCGCTCGCTCAAGTTGTCCGAGTTCGTCGTTGACTTCAATTCTGATCGCCTGAAAAGTTCTCTTCGCCGGATGGGGACCATCTCTTCTAGCTGCCGCTGGAATGGCTGCTTTGATGGTTTCTACCAGCTCAAAAGTACTTTCTATCGGCTTGTCCTCTCTTTTCTTGACGATAAAGGCTGCGATGCGTGAAGCCCATTTTTCTTCTCCATATTTAGATATGATATCGGTCAATGCCTTTTGATCATATCCGTTGACGATTTCATGGGCGGTAAAACTTTCGTCCTGGCTCATCCTCATATCCAGAGGGGCGTTCTGCATATATGAGAAGCCTCTCTCTGCGTTGTCCAACTGAAAGGAAGAAACGCCCAAATCGAGGAGTGCGCCGTCCACGCCGCTGATTTCTAACTCTTCAAGTACAGATTTGATATCCGCATAATTGCTCTGTATAAATAATTTCCGGCACGGATATGGTTCCAGCCGCCTGGAGGCCGCTTCCAGTGCATCCTGGTCGCGGTCAATGCCAATCAATGTCCCTCTCTCAGATAGGTGTTCACAAATTTTAGAGGAATGTCCTCCCCCACCCAAAGTCCCATCTACATATATGCCATCGGGATTGATTTTTAAATTATCTATGCATTCTTCCAGCAATACGGAAGTGTGTTTAAACTCCATAAAAACCTCTAAAAATTATATTGAGTCAGCGATTCCGCAAACTCATCTGCGTCCATCTTGGTATCGTTATCCGGGGCATCCCAAACTTCCTTACCCCAAACTTCGATTTTCTTCATGGCTCCCATCGTCACCAGTTCTTTGTCAATGCCGGCATACTCCTTTAGCTCCGCAGGGATTACGATTCGGCCCTGTTTGTCAAAGTCGCATTCCAATGCATTGGCGCAGACGTGTCTGATGTATCCCCTTACTTTGGGATCAGACTCCGGCAGTACTGCAATCTTTTCCAGCTGTTTTTCCCAATCCGGCAGTGAATAGATGTATAGACATTTATCCAAACCCTTTGTGATTACGCATTTACCGCCAAGCTGATCTCTGTGTTTGGAGGGCACAATCATTCTGTTCTTGGCATCTATTGAATTGTAATATGTGCCCATGAACATATGACGGCTACCTCCAGTTCTTGCATTGTATTTTCCTCCATTCTACACCACTATTCACCACTTTTCAAGAAATCTTTGGGCTTTTTTTGAAAAAATACCCCACTTTTTTGCATTCCTCCACCCCCAGCCAGATAAAAAAATAAAGCGACACAATATCTTGTGTCGCTTTATTTTTTTGTACCCAAATTTATCTTTCTGCATAGTATATAGTATCTCACTCAATATAGCCCCTGCCCCAATTTGAATCGCAAGACAAAACGGGGAACAAATTCGCAGGAATGCACTGCATTACATAGCCAGAAGGCTATTTTACATACATTCTGTCACGCGTACTCCAGTGGGCTCGCAGGCAGAATGTTGTATTTAAAATAAAGTGAGGTAATGTAATATGAATAACGAATCCATGGTCTATCTGACTAAGGTTTTCTCGGATCTTCAGGCGAAATCCTGTCCTCTGATGACTGAAATTACTGCTAATGCAGCTAATTTTAACCAGCAGTTGACTTTCTTCGATGACTGTGACTGCAACAACGGTTGCGGCTGTGGTTGTGGATGTGGATGTGGCTGCAACACAAACAACATCGAAATAGATGAAGACGCTAATTTTGCTATCGAAACGACAGAAGTTATCGTAAGTGATTTTGACCTTGTTTGTCCGCAGGAACTGGACGCCTGCAATGTAACCGTCGACGGAATGCCAGTTGACGAAGTGGACTTTTTCAATGAAAGATACATGGCAGGAACGAACGACCTTATGACTCGTATCTCCGATTGCACTTGCATGGAGAGAGGATTACCTACGAAGGGATACCTTCTCATCTGCAATGCAGGCCCTTGGAAAGCAAAGCTTACAATCGCCGTAACAGGTACCGTCTTCGGATGCGGCGGCAGCAGAAGATTTAAACTCTGCATGACTACAAAGAACGAAGTGTATGTTAACATACCTGGTACCAGCACATTTGCTGCATCTTCCATCTGTCTGCCTTGCACTACGGGAGGCATCGCTCCAGTGATCAACTTCTCATTTGGTGCAGAAGGAAGTCTGTTAAATCCATGTCTTACTACTGATCCTTGCGGACAGTGTAACTTGATGTTAACAGGTTGCTTAGTTGTAGAACCTGAAGTAGACGTTCAGGTAACTCGTCAGACTCTGTTCAGAACATCAGCAGAAACCGTAAATGTACCTTGCGACGACATCGCAAAATGCAGAACATGCGGAGACGGCAATGGTAATACCATCGCTGTAACAAACAAGTGCTGCGGCGCTGAACGTGACCAAGACAACGATTGCGATCATGATCACGATTGCAGGCATGAAGAATCATCTTGCGGATGCTGTGGTGGAAGTTCGTCTTCTAACCAGAACAGAGGAAGAGGAATCTCCTGCCAGTTCAACGGTTACAACGGCTGCAATTTCTAAGATTAAGTAAAAGAAGAGGCTGTCCATTACGGATAGCCTCTTTTGCTTCGATTTATAATGCTCTAATCTCGTCTGCCTTAAATTATTTACCGTCTGGAAAACATCATATCTTTCCTGCGGATGGTTCCTTTTCCGTATCGAATCCTTCTGACAAGCCTTACGACCAGGATCACAATCAGCGCCAGTAAGGAAAGAACCAAAGCTGCGGCCGCAGTGATGATCCAGAAGAATTTATTCGGATTTTTCAAAAGGTGAATCGGATTCCAGCTGTCGTTCAATTTCTTTCTTCCCTCTGTCGCACTGTATTTTTCCGGTACCTGATCGTCACTAAAATGATCCATATAAGAAGCCAGTGCGTACCACTCTTTCAGCTCGCTTCCATTTTTATTATAAATGATGTAATCCTCATAGTTTTTGATTTCATTGCCGTCTTTATCTTTCGGTGTTACGGACAACAGCCCGTAGGACATAGAATTGACTGTCCCCAGCATCTGGGCAGAATACAGATCAGCTACGACACGATAGAGTTTATCATCCTCAGGTTCTATATAGCTGCCGTCATCACTGCGAAGCATCACGTCATAGGCTCTGTTCAGAATCAGCCTATGGGGATTATATTCGTAATACAGACCGCTGAAATAGAGTCTGGCTGGCTGCATGAGATTGGAAACTGAAATGTCGATCTCTGCTGCCAGTTTCAGTTCCGCACCTGTCAAATAAACACTGACCAAAGGATAACCGGCGATGCCGTCTTTCCCTGTACCCAGGGATAGGGCGTTAAAGGCGTCGGCAGCCGTAATTTTACCTTTGTCAAAGGACCCTCTGATGACGCCGGCCGGCGCAACGGCAACCTCAACCTTTTCATAGTCGCTGCCCTCGGCCTGTTTGACGCCGTAGATATAGGAGTCTGCGATGAGATTTCCCAGAGTATCTTCTCCCTGCTCGGAACCAAAAGTATCGATTCCCGTAAAAGTGACGTCATTGTTGGTCAAAACGCTGTTCCAGCGATAACCGAACTTCGAGAAATACTCCTCGTCGACAAGATCCTTAAATTCGTCTTCAAGCGCGAGAATGGATTTATCGTCCTTTATTTTTTTGTCCAGAGGAATCAGTTTATATTTGTCCAACTGGTATTTTCCATCTTTATATTGAAAAGTGACGTTGCCAAGATTATCGTTATACTGACCGGCAGAAGCGATGACAGTATCGTTGACTATAATTGGCTGCGCAAGCTCCGTATGACTGTGTCCGCTGATAATTAAATCGATTCCGTCAACCTCTTTGGCCAGAATTTCGTCCTCTGACTTGTCAGGGTCGTCCTCGTTCGTTCCACTGTGAGAAATGCATACAATCATATCGACCTTCTCATGGGCTTTGATATTTTCTACCACCTGCCGGGCCGTTTCCACCGGGTCTTTAAAATAAGTCCCGCTTTCCGGCGCATAACTGGCGGATTCTTTGCCGAAGATACCAAAAACGGCTATCTTGCTGCCGCCTCTTTCTACTACTGTATAATCCTGATATCCGTAATCTTCTAAAGCGGTTCTAAGGTTCTCTCCATCTTCCTTTAAATCAGAATCCCCCAAGGTTTTCTGCCAGTCAATATTGGCAATGACCAACTGCGGAAGTTTATCTTTAGACTTTTTTGCTCTGTTCAGCATCTGGGCAAGGCCTTTTGAGCGGTAATCAAACTCATGGTTGCCCAATGTGGTCGCGTCAAAACCAACAGCGCCCATCATTCTCAGCTCTGATGCCTGGGATTTATAAATCGTCTGGTAAGGCGTTCCCATAGAAAAATCGCCGCCATCCAAAACAAAAGTAGCCTTATTCTGTTTTTTCTTTTCTTTCACCACAGTTCCGATCTTAGCGAATTTTTCAAGATGGGAGTGCATGTCGTGGGAAAAAATGATGGAAATCGTCTGCTTACCTGTAATTCCCGTGTCAGCCGTAACGACAGATGGCACTGCAATCATCAGAGCCATGCAGCAGATTAAAATTTTGCTCCAAATCTTTTTCAACTTCTCATCCTCACTTTTATTTATCATATATTAGATTTTATCACAATTTGTCAAACTTCGCCACAAGTAGTTCCTTCCTTTCCTTCGTAAGCCGCTTTATGGCGGCTTCTCGGCTCATAGCTTCTTCTTTCGTGTCAAAGGCTTCAAAGTACACTAGCGACACTGGCAGACGCGGTTTCGTATATTTTGCACCCTTCTTTTCATTGTGACACTTCACTCTTTTTTCAAGATCATTGGTCCAGCCAGTATAGAGACTTCCATCCGCACATCGGACCATATATGTGTAGTTCATCGCCAGACCTCCTATTTGCGTAATTTTTAAAAACATCCCGTATAATTTTACCTGGAAAAATAGACAATATAACCAAGATATATTATGAAGGAGATTTTTTATGTTCGATTACTTATTTTTTATTGCGGCTCTCGCCATTCCGTTTCTCATAAGCAACATCAAGACTTATCGTAAAGGCCTGGTAACAGGTCTCTTTCTCTCTCTGCTCTACTGGGGAAAAATCGTCCCTATTTTAATTTTAGTTCCCTTGGGCAGCGTGCTGTGCGTCTATCTTTCTGCTCGTCAATCAAAAGAAATAAAAGAGGATGCCATTTACGTAAAAAATTCTTCTCTTCCCATGTTGGCGGTTTTTGTCATCTCCATGGCTATTTTCTGTGCTTTTGAGGACACCTTTGCCCTTTATGGCAGCTATTTGGGGCTCAGCAGCCAAACACTCAGTCTCAGCAGCAGCCTCGATAAGATTGCCTTTATCATAGGGCCGATTCTCTTTGGGAACTGGTGCGACCGAAAGGGCCCCTTCAGCGCTGCTATCTTTCTTACGTTCTTGGCTGAAATTTCCGTCTGGTGTGCCGCAAACGGTCAGAACTGGGCAAGTCTCTTTGTCATAGGAAGTTCTTTGGTCCATGTATGCACCTCCGGGTTTTTCGTGGTGCTGCCGATCGTCGTACACACCCTCTTCGGCGAAAAGCATTTTTCCCGCGTGTATCCTGTCATCACTTTAGTCACCGCCGCGTCCTGGGTCGGCAGCAGGCTGCTTTATCTTCACAACTGGTCTCCTTCCAATAACCCCGGCAGTTTCCTGATCAGCCTGACACTGCTCACTATCGTATCCGCCTTTTTCATTTATGTGGCCTGGAGGCGCCGCCTCTCTCTGGTGTCGGAGGACAACTTGCAGAAGACCAGCTGAACGCTACAGCTGGTATTTTTTCTTGATCCGCATCAGCTTGGCCTGGGTGATGCCTAAGGAGTCGGCCGCCTTTCGCGTGGTGCCTTCTTTCTTCAAAGCATAGGAGATCAGCTTTTTTTCCTGGTCTTCCATCACCCGGTCAAAATGAATCTTCCCATCTCTGCGAAATTTGCCTTTGGCGTCTAAAATATTGTCTTCATAGATATTCTGGTTCAGCAGTGATTCAATATCTAGTCCGGATATCATGTTTTCTTTGCTGCTGACCACGATACGATGAACGGTATTTTCAAGCTCCCTCACGTTGCCTGGCCAGTCGTAGCTCTGCAGGGCGGCGTATCCGTTCTCGTCAATCTCTTTCAGCACGCCGTATTTCTTATTATACCTGGACAAAAACTCTTTTGTCAAAACGTAGATATCTTCTTTGCGGTCCCGAAGGGGCGGTACATTAATCTTACAGATGTTCAGCCTATAATAAAGGTCTTCACGAAATCTTCCCGTTTCTACCAGCCGCATGAGCGGAATGTTATTGGCGCAGATTACCCTCACATTGACGTTTATCTGCTTGGTTCCTCCCACTCTGTAAAATTGATTCTCCTGCAGTACGCGCAGCAGCTTGGACTGCATGGAGAGTGATAAGGTTCCGATTTCATCTAAAAACAAAATGCCGTTGTTGGCAAGCTCGAAATAACCTTTCTTACCGCTGGACTGAGCTCCGGTAAAGGCGCCGGCTTCATATCCGAAAAATTCGGATTCTGCCAGGTTTTCCTGTATGGTCGCACAGTTTACCTTGATACAGGGCTTGTCGTTTCTTCCGCTGTTCTTATGAATCAACTGCATGACCTTTTCTTTGCCGACGCCAGTTTCGCCTTGAATGATGACGTTGCAGTCATACTTTGAAATATTGATCAGTTCCTCCAGCATGGCTTCCGTAACATGGCTGGCGTAAATAAAGTCATCCACCTGGCTGACTTCATACTGTGAAAAGATGCCTGCCGTGCGGGCGCTGAGATCCTGTCGGAAGGAATATTTGCTGTACAAATGGTCCACCAGGTTCAATTCTCTCCTGACCTTTTTCAAAATTGATACGGTGAAAGAAATTTCGTCTGCCGAATACTGATCCAAGTCCACAGCGTGGATTTTTTTACGGATACTCTCGGCTACCAGTATTGCTTTGATGTAACCGTTGGCCAGACCGGTAAAATACACGGTTCCTCTGTTCCTGCACATGAAAATGCTCAGGGTTTCCGCCCCCAGCTTATCGATGCAGTTGATCACCATGTCCATCTGCCCGATGGTCTTGACGACTTCAGCATAACTGTCCACCGGATTGCGAACATCTACAAAGACCACTTCATCGGCATATTCTTCGAGAACCTGCTTCACTTCCTCTTCCGGGATACAGCCGTAAGCTTCGTCGTCCATTACCATCAGCAAGCGGCAGCGGTCACCCAGCTTGTCCCGTATGACGCCGCTGTACAACATGGCCGTCAAAAGGTCTTTCCCCAATATTGCGATACTCATATCCGCTTCTACCCTGCGAGATATGCTGTAAAAGGCGCCGCCCTCTTGCAGCGCCGTCAGCAGGTAGCGGATGTCTTCATCAAAGTGGCTGTCAAAGTACATCGTATCTTCAAAGACGATGGCATGACCTTTGACAATCAGCTGGCCATAGTTAAAGTCTACCTTTTCTATTGATTCAATATATAGAGGCAGGGCAGTCAGTGTCACCAAACAGAGATATTCATCGCCTACTCGATAATCGCATTGTTCTGCCAGACGGCTGCCGATCTCTTCCACACGACCATACAGCATACCGCCGCTGTCGGTGAAGGGATTGTGAAGCTTTCCCCGCTTGTCTATGATATCCATGATCCTTTGAATCACTTTCGATTCATCATAATCGCACTGACTGCATATCTGCTGAAAGCTATCCAGTTCAATGTGAACCCGTTCTACCTTAATTCTGGCTTCATTAGGCAAAACTTTTTTTGAATTATCTACTTTCCATGCCGTCACAGGAACGGCTCCCCGCGGTTGCAGGACTCTTTCTATTCCAAAAGTATCTCTCATAAGTTAACCTCCAGACGCTCTTTCATGGAACATTTCCTCTGAAATTAAAATCAGACGTCGTGATTCAATGGTTCCTATACTTCGGCAACGCCGTAAGATCGTGGAACCATTATACCATGTGCATTCCTTTGAAGATAAAATCGAAGCACATGATTCATTGGTTCCTACACTTCGGCAACGCCGTAAGATCGTGGAACCATTATACCACGGCAGTGATGCGATTTCAATTCAAAGAGCAAAATTTTGATACGATTTCGTTTCATCTTCTATAAAAAAACGTTGAAAATTCGTCATTTTCATGTTGGCACGACTTTTGCTCTATATATAGACAAAGAAAACCAAAAAGTAAAATTCAATATAGATTAAAAGTAAGGAGGCGGCATCATGAAGACCTTAAGAGAAAAAGAAATCAGAATCTTAGCTAGAAGGCTGAATCAGATTTACGATTTGCAGATTGCAAAGACGCTCTCTAGGGCAGCGCAGATTGAAATGTACAAAGAACTTTTGCTGGTTTACAGCAACTATTTCGGATTAAATCTGGATTCCCATGATATTTCCTGCTTCTTAGCTGAAAACCTGCCGAAAGTAGACAGATTTTCAGCAGACCCGGCTGCATAACTGCAAGCCATAACAAATAGCCATATTACTTATTTACAATTAAGTCATTTCTAAGGCAGACAGGGCATACCTTTCACGGTATGCCCTGCCTGTTTTTTGTTCTATTTCAGTATGATGCACTTTTGAAAATGTCCATAATTTCCTATGATGCGTTTCTTGGCGTGACGTATACGGGGTAGGGGTACGCACCAAGCATTGATTACAATAAGGTTAGGTTTTTTGATGCTGTCCAATAGATCTCGCGTAACGCTGCAGCGATATCAGACGCCATATCCCGCCATACGCCTTGAAATAAGACATGATTTCCTGCAGAATCCATGGATATGCTGCTCTCGGTTACTTTTGTGAATTGTGAACGGCCTTTGCGGCTGACAAATTGATAGAAAAAATAACCGGAATCAGATATACCCCCCTGTGGAAGCCTTCTCACAGTAATCCGGTTACGCGAGAATGTGCAAATGTGCCCAAAAAACGTAAACTTATCGTAACAGGATGTCATCCCGACGTTTTCTTTACGCTTCCTTAAGACATTACCATTTTTAAAGCAGCGCCTTGCCTGTTTTTTGTTTTCTTGTTGACATTTTACGCGATTTTCTTTATCGTATAGGTTAGATATTTTGTAAGGGAGACAGCGCATGAAAGAACTAAATTTTGCATTTAAACGTACCATCCCTATTTTGCTGGGCTACATCACCCTGGGCATCGCTTTTGGTATTCTGCTGCAGCAGGCCGGTTTTGGCTGGCCCTGGGCACTTTTAATCAGTACTATCGTCTACGCCGGTTCTATGCAGTTCGTTATGGTCACATTTCTGGGCGGCGGTATTTCACTGCTGTCAGTCATCTTGATGACCTTGTCTGTGAACAGCCGGCACATGTTTTACGGTATTTCATTTATTGAACGATTTAAGACTCTGGGGAAGGCTCGTCCCTACATGATTTTTTCACTGACAGACGAGACCTATTCGTTGTTTTGCGGCACCACGTTTCCGTCTGGTTTGAATGAGAAGAAGACTATGGTTCTCATGTCTGCTATGAATCAGTGCTACTGGATTATCGGCAGCGTCACAGGCAATTTGATTGGCAATATCATTCCCTTTGACACCACTGGCATCGACTTTGCCATGACGGCGCTGTTCGTCGTCATTTTTACGGAACAGTGGCTGGCCGCAGACTCCCATATTCCAACCTATATCGGTCTCTTCTCCGGTGTCATCTGTCTGATTATCTTTGGACCGGGCAGTTTTGTTCTGCCGTCTCTGATTCTGGCTGTGGCATTGCTTTCCGGCTGGACCGTAAAGACAGAAAAAGCAGATGAGAAAGAACCGCGTGAAAAGGAGGCGAATGAAGAATGTCAGGAGTAACCCATACTTTGGTCATCGTCCTGTTGGTGGCCCTATTCACCTTTTTTACCAGGCTGTTTCCTTTTGTCGTCTTTGGCCGCAAGGGGGAACCCTCTCACATGGTCAGACGGCTGGGCGACCTGCTGCCCCTTTCTGTCATCGCCATCTTGGTCATCTACTGCTTAAAAAACACAACCTTTGATGCGCTCAGCGGCTTTGCGCCCCAGTTCATCGCCATCGCGGTGGTGGCGGCCCTCCACATCTGGCGGAGAAATAACTTGCTCAGCATTCTGGGCGGTACAGCTTGTTATATGGTACTGGTACAGTATGTATTTGTATAAAAGAAAAATCCCCGCACGGTATATAGATGCGGGGATTTCCGCGTAATTAAGGTTTTATTCTTTCATCGGCTTCAGGTTCGGACTGAAAATCAGCTCACATCCTGTAGCCGCCTGAATGTCTTCTTTCGAATAATCCGGATGTAATTCTGTTACAACCAGGCCTTCCGGTGTCACTTCCATGACGCCCATCTCTGTGATGATCTTGTTCACACATGCAGGTGCTGTCAGCGGAAGCGTACACTTCTTTAGGATTTTGTGTGCACCTTTCTGTGTGTGCAGCATGACGATGATGCACTCCCTGGCACCAACTACCAGGTCCATAGCGCCGCCCATGCCGGCAACCTTCTTGCCCGGAACGATCCAGTTAGCCAGGTCCCCGTTCTCTGCCACTTCCATAGCGCCCAGAACCGTTGCCGCAACGTGTCCGCCTCTTACAAGACCGAAGCTGGTAGCTGTGTCAAAGTAGTTGACTCTGTCTACAGTGGTTACATAAGCGCCGCCGGAGTTGATGATGTCTACATCTTCTTTACCTGGTTCAGCCGCCTCAGCAAGTCCTGCGAATCCGTTTTCGGAGTGCAGTGTGACTACGATATCATCCGGAATGTAGTTTGCAACCATCGTAGGAAGACCGATACCCAGGTTTACGAAATCTCCGTCTTTAAATTCTTTTGCGCATCTTTTCGCAATTCTCTGTTTTAAATCTGCCATTTTGGTTCTCCTTCCACGATCGTATCTACAACAACACCTGCAACTACAAATGTATCCGGATCTGCTTCGCCGATCTCTACGACCTTTTCGCTCGCCAGGATTACGTGGTCAGCAGCGCCAGCCATCACATAGTTGAAGTTCTTTGTCGCTTTATCACATCTGAAGTTGCCAAACTTGTCACAGATAGACGCTCTGCACAGTGCGTAGTCAGCTCGGAGCGGCATTTCCAGAAGATATTTTCTGCCTTCGATTTCGAGAACCTTCTTCGGTCTGTCCAGTTCGTCCAGCTCTTCTTCCATCGGTGTGCCGACGCCGGTCGGTGTCAGAACGCCGCCCAGTCCGTAGTTTGCCGCTCTGATCTTCTCAGCCAGGGTTCCCTGCGGAACCAGTGTGCACTTGAGGGTTCCGGCTACCATGCCGTCACCGATCAGCGGATTCATGCCTACGTGGGAAGCGATGATATGGTCTACCATGCCTGCTTCCAGCAGCTTACCGATGCCTCTGGCAGTCTTTGCCCCATATGTACCGACGGGAAGGCCTCCATCGTTACCGATTACAGTCAAATGCTTTACGCCCTTTTTTACCAGTGCATCGATCAGGCATTCTGGTGTTCCTGTTCCGAGGAATCCGCCGACCATGATTGTCATACCGTCTTTGATGCCGGAAACTGCTTCGTCAGCAGTCTTGATTTTGTTAATCATCTGTTTTCTCCTTCATTTATCTCCTAGACTATACCGATTGAACCCAGTGCGATGATAACGGCACATGAGATCAGCGGAATAATAACTGTACACATTCCAATGTTGAGGTAACACTGCTTATGAGACATACCCGTAACCGCCAGCAGGGTGATAACTGCTCCATTATGTGGCAGAGTATCCATGCCTCCGCAGGCAACCGATGCAACTCTGTGCAGTACCTCCGGACTGATTCCTGCCTCTCCCGCTCTTTCCAGGAAGGTCGGAGCAAAGGTTTCAAGCGCGATGGAAAGTCCTCCAGAGGCAGACCCTGTAATTCCGGCGAGAACCGAAGATGAAATAGCCTCGCCGATAAGCGGATTTTCAAAGGTGTTTAACATTACGTTGGCAAGAATGGTGAATCCGGCCAAAGTCTTAATTACATTTCCGTATCCTACCTCTGACGCCGTGTTCATAATTGCCAAAAACGATCCTGCTACACCTTCCTTTAATACTTCCACTACACTGCCCATTCTTTTGTAATTACAGATAATGGCCACCAGTACGCCGATAATCAGTGAGACGATCAGGGACCAGTCTCCGATGACCTTTGACAGAGTAGTTCCGTACTGTTCAAGATAGGATGCATCCATATCTTGAAAGATAAATTTTGAGAAAATATAGTTGCTGGCGATGACCAGGATAATCGGTGCAATGGCAATTCCAAACGGCGGCAGTTTTTCTCTGTCCATAATCGTCAGTTTTTCCTCTTTATGTTCACCGTAACCTTCGCCAGCTGCCATAGCTTTATTCTTTCTCCATGTAAGCCAGAGCATGCCGCCAAAGAGCATGATTGCTGCTGCGATGATACCCAGAATCGGAGCTGCAAAACCGTCTGTTCCAAAGTACTGCATCGGTATCGCATTTTGAATCTGCGGCGTTCCTGGAATAGCTGTCATTGTGAAAGTGAAAGCGCCAAGAGCAATGGCCGGAGGTAAGATTCTCTTCGGAATTCCTGCCTGTCTGAACAGTGCCGCGCCGATTGGATAAATAGCGAAGGCCGCGACAAACAGAGACACGCCTCCATAAGTGATAACCGCGCAAGCCAAAACGATAGCCCACAGCTCTTTGCCTTTGCCTGCTTTTTCAGAAATGAAGGTTGCAATGGCATCTGCAGAGCCTGATGCATCCATCAGTTTTCCAAATATAGCACCCAGCATAAAAATTGGGAAGTAGGCTTTCACGTAGTTGCCTAAGCTGGTCATGAAGGCCTCTGTATAAATCGCCAGTCCGTGGAAGTCTCCTCCTTCGAAGATCGCAAAGGCTGATGCCAGCAAAGCAAGGATCGGGGCCAGTAAAATAATGGACCATCCTCTATACGCCAGGTATATGAGCAATCCTAATGATAATATAATTCCTATAACTCCTATCATTTTTCTCTCCTCTTCTTAATTATCAATCATAACGTTCACGACAAATGCATCCCAAACCCCTTCTTGCATTTAGCCAGCAACCCAGCCGCCGTCAAGAGGCAGTGCGATGCCAGTAATCGTATCTGCGTTATCGCTGCAAAGGAATTTGACAGCCTCACCGATCGTTTTTAGATCGATGGTCTTCTTTACAGCCGCTTTCTGGAGCATGATCTTGGTTAATACTTCTTCTTCACTGATTCCGTGATGTTTTGCCTGGTCCGCAATCTGTTTTTCTACCAGCGGCGTTCTCACATAAGCCGGACAAATAGCGTTACAGGTAATTCCCTGTGGCCCACCTTCCAACGCCGCCGTCTTGGTCAACCCGATTAGACCGTGCTTTGCAGAAATATAGGCGGATTTGAATTCAGATGCGACTAGGCCGTGAATAGAACTGATGTTGATGATCCTTCCCCATCCGTTTTCTTTCATGGAAGTCCAAGCGTATTTTGTCATAAGGAACGGTGCGGTAAGCATCAGCGATATAATCAAGTCCCATTTGTCTTCAGGGAATTCTTCAATAGGGCACACATTTTGAATTCCTGCAACATTTACCAGGATATCTATGCGTCCGTTATTTTTAATGGTATAGTCTACTAATCCTTTGCAGTCCTCTCGGAGGGTCAGGTTGGTGACTTTGTATTGGCATCCCAATCGTCTGGAATGAGAAATCAAAGCTTCCTCGTTGATGTCCGCCATAACCACCTTGACCCCGTCTTCTGTGAGGGCTTCTGTGATTGCCAGTCCGATACCGCTGGCCGCGCCTGTTACAATTGCAGTTTTTACATTACTCATATTCTACCTCCTCTATGATTCTCCAAATAGACATTTAGATACCTTCGTATACATTTGATCTCTGTACATAATCGATTCCTCGTCTTTTCCGTCGCTGTAGTCGTAGAATCCACGCTGGGATTTTACACCGTACTGCCCCCTATCAAAGGCTTCCGCCAGCAGGCCGAAAGGCTTCTTTTCGTCACAAAGGTCTTCGAACAGATACGATGCGATGTTGTAAAAGATGTCTAGTCCTCCGTGATCCGAAACCTCGAAAGGCCCCAGGCATGCATACCGTACGCCAAGGGCGTATTTCATCACCCGGTCTACGTCTTCTGGCGTCGCAATGCCTTCTTCGACGATATACAGGCATTCTCTTAGAATCGCCAGCTGTATTCTGTTAAGTGCAAAGCCCGGGGCGTCTTTGACGATGACTGGCTTCTTATCCACCGCTTCTGCCAAAGCGTAGACAGCAGCAGTCGTCTCATCAGATGTTTTCTCCCCTTTGATGACCTCGATCAATGGAATGATGTGCGGCGGATTGATCCAGTGCATGCCTGCAAAGCGTTCCGGTCTCTCTACCACCTGGGCGATATTCGTAATGGAAAGTCCCGACGTGTTACTTGCCAAAATCACGTCCTTATTGACCTGCTTTGACAGTTTTCTCCAAAAGTCATGCTTTACCTCGATTTTTTCCAAAATCGCCTCAATGACGATGTCTGCATCGGCAAGATTTCCCATATCTGCAGTATATTTGATACGTCCCATCAGCTCTTTTGATTTATTCTCAGATACCAGTCCTTCTGCAACTTCCGTCTTCTGATTAATTTCGATGAGCCGCTCAGCCTTTGCCAGAGCTTCCTCAAATATGTCAAAGAGGGTCACCTCGTATCCATATTTCGCAAAGGTCTCAGCCATAGACGAACCCATTGTGCCCGCTCCAGCGATGCTGATTTTTTTGATGTTTGTCATCCTTTCACCTCCTTAAAGATTTGTGGAATGTAATTTAAGTTTGCTCTATAACAAGGTATTGAGCAAAGATCATGCCATTTTTTTCAAATCTAATAGGATCGTTGGAATATCAACAATTTTCTGACATGTCCTGTTTTGATGGTATAAAAAAAGCATCTGAAATTGATACTTCCAGATGCTTTTTGTTCATATTTTCGAACGTTATGATTTTATCCTTAGAAAAAACGTTCCAGTTTCGGAACAATAACTCACTTTTCTTTATCCCCTATTTAGCTAAAATTTCGTATTTTTTCATTTTTTCGTGGAGAGTTGTTCTGCCAATTCCTAAAGCGTCCGCTGTTCGTCCCTTCCTTCCTCTATTCTCTAATAAGGTGTTCACAATATATTGCCGCTCGGCTTCTTCCATATATTCCTTGAGATTTTTGTTTGATTTTTCAACGTGTAAGCGAGTAATCCCCACCGGCAGATCTTTTACTGCAATCATTTTGGTATCATCAACAAAGTGCACCGCCTGCTCTATTACGTTTTCCAATTCTCTCACATTTCCCGGCCAGTGATATCTTTTTAGGTACTCCATCGCACCCGGGGTAATGCCTTTAACAAAAATGTTCCGTTTTTCGTTCATTTTTTCCAACAGCAGCTTTGCCAGATACGGTATATCATCACTGCGTTCCCGTAGCGGCGGTATGTTGATTACGATTACGCCCAGTCTGAAATAAAGATCATCCCGAAATTCTCCCTTTGCTGCCATCTCCTCCAGATTCCGATTTGTAGCAGCAATAATCCGCACGTCCACACTCTCGGGTCTGCTTGCTCCAACTCGTCTCACCTGTCTGTCCTGTATGACCCGCAGAAGCTTTGCCTGCATATGCATGGGAATTTCGCCGATTTCATCTAAGAATATGGTTCCACCATTTGCCGCCTGAAAAAGACCAATAGAACCACCCATTTTGGCTCCCGTAAAGCTGCCGCCCTCGTAACCAAACAACTCCGACTCCAAAAGTCCCGGCGCGATGGCAGCACAGTTAACGCACACCAAGGGACGTTCATTCCCCCACTTTTCCTTGTGGATAGCATGGGCGACCAATTCCTTGCCTGTTCCACTCTCACCCAAAATAGTGATATTCGAATCACTTGAAGCAACCTTTCGAAGAAGGTCCCGCAAGTCCTTCATTTCCGGGCTCTTTCCCCATATGTCATCGATGCTGTAACGAGCCGTATTCATCTTGTCAAAGGTGCTTTCATAGAAATTTAGTTCCTTTTTCATCTTGCTAATCCTGTTATGAAGTTGGTCCAGATCCTTTACATCTTTAAATAGAACTCTGCCAAAGGCTCCGATAACAACTCCATCCTTAAGGATGGGAATCCGGCTTGCAATCATATTTCTTCCTTTGATCTTATGGGTTCTCTCCAGTTCCGGAATTCCGCTGGCGATGACTTCCATCATTCTGGTATTTTCAATCACCTTGTCTACACGTTGCCCGATTGCTTCATCTTGACTGATTTCGAGAAACTTTGCATAAGCTTTGCTGATAGCGATGATAATTCCGTCCGTATTCACGAACACAATGAGTTCTCCTGATGTATTAAACAGGAAATCCAACAAAAAACCTTTACTATGCAGGTCGCACTTATTCAATGATTTCTTCATTTCCGATTCATCACCTCTTCTTAGTCTTTGACATATCAAAAACGTCGTTCTCTATCATTCCTCTTCACCAGTCATAACGCTTTCTTCGAATACGGCCTTCTCTTCCCATTTCTCTCTCGGCACACCCTTCTTTTTCAACCTGTCTTTGACAAAAAGTCTAAAGAGCGCATAGAGCACAGAACAGATCGGAATAAAGAGAATCATTCCAACTACGCCCATCAGGTTTCCACCGATCGTAATAGCAACTAAAACCCAGATGGACGGCAAGCCCACAGAATTTCCCACTACATGAGGATATACCAGGTTTCCTTCTAACTGCTGCAGCACTAAAAATACGATGATGAACATAAAGGCTTTAAACGGACTGACCATCAAAATCAGCAAAGCGCCGATAGCACAGCCAATAAAAGCCCCTACCATGGGAATCAGCGCCGTAAAAGCGATCAGCACTGAAATCAGCATTGCATACGGCATCCGAAAAATACTCATGGCGATGAAAAACATCATTCCCAGGATGCAGGCTTCCAGGCACTGCCCAGATATGAACTTAGAAAAAGTTTTGCTGGCAAGGCTGCAGACATAGAGAATTCTCTCCGCTGTGTCTTCCTTGAATACTGCAAACAATATTTGTTTACCCTGTCCCGCCAGCTTCTCCTTTGCCATGAGCAGATAAACTGCAAATACAAATCCAATAAAGAAATTGACAATCGCGCCGATAATATTGGTCACCGCTCCGATGCCGCTGTTAACCATGCTGGTCGCCGCTTCCTGCATGAAAACAGAAAGTTTCCGCGCAATATCAGTCCAGTCTACGGAAAGCTGTTCTGCCAAACTCTGCAGCGCCTTCCAGTAACTCATCTTGGAAAAAATCCAGTCCTGCGCCGTATTGATGGCGCCAGGCAGTTCCCTGGCAATACTCATCATGGTTTCTGCAATCTGCGGAACGATGATGTACATGGCGATGATGATGACGCCGATGACCGCTGCCAGTGTGAGCAAAAAAGAAAGCGGCCGCCGTCCAGACTTCAGCCTGTCCGTCCTGTGAAATATCCAGTATTCGATTCTGGTCATCGGTACATTGATGACAAAGGCAATGCCCGCACCTAATATGAATGGGAACATGATGCCCAGCACCCCGCCAATTGCCTCGACGACTAGTCCGATATTCTTAATGCCCAGGTAAAACAAGATACAGGCAAATGCGATCAAAATAAAGGTTTTAATATTTTTTTTGTTAAACTCCAATGTGTTCTCCCCTCTTATCCCAAATGTAATTATGGAGATATTCTACCATAGGCCCGCGTATTTGACAAATGGAAAGTAGCTGTCAGATCATTATGATTTTGCACGCTTTGCGTTATAGGCAAATTGCATATTTTCTAGCTTCAAAATACCCCTCATCTTTTTGGCCTTTATTTATTATAACCAAAGTATATGTTAAGGTAAATAAATCTCGATCAAAAAACGTCCTCTGTCTTAATGAATCGGCAACGGACGCGGGCGGAATTATTTTATCTTTCTATATTGAACACGGAAAGTACCCAACCATATACCTCCTCTGTAGAGTAGCACTGACCATAATCTATCCAAATTGTGACAGTCGTCGTAGAAAAAGAATCCTTTTCTTCCGTCTTTATAGTATATTAGACCAGCAGACATAAAAATAATCTCATTATTCTCTGATGCACCTCAAGTGGATTCATCTCGTCTACTCATATTGGTTTGATTCAATGTGTTTAATTTGCTTTGTTGGAAAGAAACCTTATTTATTGTATTTGTTACCGTAATAGCGCCTATTCCCAACAGAAATCCTATAATAACAATTGGAAGCATTACGACAAGATGTGGTCTTGCAAACAAGACAATCAGTGATACCATAGCTGTTATCGTAGATATCAAAAATACATTCACAGATCTCCGATACAATCGCTGTAACTCTTTTGCCTTCTTTTTGTCATTAAAGTGCTCCCATATATACAGACATATCCACAATACAGCAACACCCCATGCGCAAATAAGATAAAACGATAACCACTTCAAAATTTCTATCATCGTATGCGTCGAATGAAAAAAAGTATGACCGGCACATGTGAAAAGTACGATGATCGTAATTGTTAAGATTATCTTCCATCTTTTTATATCTTTCATTGTAGTATCCTTTCCGTCAGTCAACTCCTCATCCAGAAACAAGATACCCAGACTGTTCTCTTCTGATAAGACTGACTCACCAGAGTCAAAAGTTCGCAGCTCGTACAGAATATCCATCTGCTGGCAGATCAATTCGACTGCACGGGATATCCTATTCCGATACCGTTCATTTCTCCACAACCAGGAAGATGCTGGATTCATCCACTTCTGTCACCTGATACCCATATCCAGAAGCCCTGCCAATCATGTCCATGTCCTCCAGCGAGTGGGTAGTTGCCCGAAATCCGTCTTTGCAGACGATCACGCCGTCTTTGGTTTCGTCCATATCGATTTCTCCCAGCAGCCCCTTTTCCGCCTGCTCCTGAAACCAGGCAACCCGCTGTTCCCAGAAATTAGGGCTGTAGCTGCTGAAAAAGGCTTTCCCATCTGCTGACAGCAATGCCATCACCTCTTTGACGTACTCCATCGGCTCAACCTTCATGGCTGAAAGACCGTTCTGCAGACATAAAATCACATCAAAAGATGCCTCAAGCTGAATGTGATGTGCATCCATGATGAGCAGCTGTGCATTCTCCATCTCTTTCAGATACTCCCTGCCGAATTCCACATTCTCACGAGAGATGTCGATGCCGACTATAGATCTGCAAAACGGAGCCAGCTCCTTCATGATGCGTCCATACCCTGCGCCCAGTTCCAGGATCTGCTCTGTCCCTTGCAGATGATTTTTTACATAGGAGATTTCCGCCTCCAAATACTGCGATACCCCGCAATACTTACTTTGATAGACTTGATAAAGCTTTTGTGCGTTCAGATTCTGGTCATAATAGTTATCCTTCATGGCAGACCTCCTGTTCTCTAATATATCAACATTTTATCTCGCTGATAAAGTTTGTCCTCAATAAGGGCTGAGGTACCCCTACCCGGTACACGGCTGTCAAAAAAATAAAAAAATGCCCGATTTGTCCAGTTTTGCTCCTGATTCGGGCAGATTTTTCTCTTTTTCAAGAATTTCTTCAGTGCAGAATCTTTCTTAAAACACAACTCCACGGCATTTCGCTAAAAATCCAGCAAAAAATTATATTCAACATACAAATTACATGGTAATATCGATTATATTTCCTGTATTTTACCAATATACCCCTTCCAAATTTTGAAATCTGCCATAAATCCTAGTTTTCTTGCCTTTTCTGGCAGATCGCCCTGCTCCCACATACCCCCTTTGCACATCTCAAAAAAATCCCCCTGCAATCTGCAAGGGGGCTGATTTCAATCAGGCTATTTTACCAGTGTATAACCGGCGTCTTCGATGACGCTGGCAAAGGTATCCATGGAAATCTCTTTTTCTGCTGTGACAGAGGCAAGCCCTGAATCCAGATTTACCTCTACTGCACTCACACCCTCCATAGCGCTCAGCGCATCATTTACGTGTTTTTGGCAGTGGCCGCACATCATTCCCTGAATCATCAATTCATACTTCATTTCTTCATTCCTCCTCGGTTCTTCGGCACTTTCGCTGCGGACGATCATCTGCTCACGAGCCGCTTCCTGTGCCGGACTTCTCTTTACTTTAAATCTTTTTAAACGCAGCGCGTTGAGCACCACGCATACACTTGACAAGCTCATAGCTGCTGCACCGAACATGGGCGACAGCTTCAGTTCAAACATCGGATAGAGTGCCCCTGCTGCCAGAGGAATACCGATGGTATTATAGAAGAAAGCCCAAAATAGGTTTTCTTTGATATTCTTGATGACTGACTTTGACAGTCTCACCGCAGTCACCGCGTCCAGCAGGTCGTTTCTCATCAAAACCGCATCAGCGCTTTCGATGGCTACATCTGTACCTGCACCGATGGCAATCCCCACATCAGCCTTCGCCAGGGCCGGCGCGTCGTTGATGCCGTCCCCGATCATAGCCACCTTGTGACCTTCTGCCTGCAATGCAGCGATGTGCTTTTCCTTGTCGGATGGCAGCACTTCTGCAATCACTTTTGGTATGTGCAGACGCTTTCGAAGCGCTTCTGCAGTTCTCTTATTATCTCCAGTCAACATGACCACGTCGATCTTCATATCGGCAAAGGCTTCAATTGCCTCTCTGCTGCTGGCCTTCTCTACGTCTGCCACAGCGATCACGCCGATCACCTTATCTGCGCCAGCGAAAATCAAAGGCGTTTTGCCCTGATCCGCCAGATCGTTCAAGGTCGTCTGAATTGCGGCTGTGTCTATGCCGGCTTCTCCCATCAGAGCGGCGTTACCTGCTAAATATGCTTTCCCGTCGATAGACGCTTTGATGCCGCGTCCAAAGACCGCTTCAAAGTGCTCCGCTTCCGCCGGACGTATTCCTTTGACGCCTGCGTATTCCATGACCGCCTCCGCCAGAGGATGCTCGCTGCCGGATTCCAGTCCGCTGGCGATTTCTATCAGCTGATTCTGATCTATATCAAAATTGAGCACGTCAGTAACCTTCGGTTTTCCCTCAGTGATGGTCCCTGTCTTATCCATGATCACTGTGTCCACGCTGTGGGCTGTTTCTAAGGCTTCACCGGATTTGATCAAAATGCCGTTCTCGGCTCCTTTGCCGGTTCCTACCATGATAGCGACTGGTGTTGCAAGTCCCAGAGCACATGGGCAGGAAATGACCAGTACGGAAATGCCGATAGAAAGTGCAAACTCAAAACCTGCGCCGGCGATAAGCCAGATGACTGCCGCAATGATTGCAATGCCGATAACGACAGGAACAAAAATTCCCGCGATTTTATCTGCCATTCTGGCAATTGGCGCCTTGCTGGCGCTGGCTTCGTCTACCAGTCTGATAATCTGGCTAATCGTAGTATCGTCTCCTACCTTTTCACATCTGACCTTGATAAAGCCGGTTTTGTTGATCGTGGCAGAGACCGCTTTGTCGCCGGGCTGCTTTTCTACCGGAATACTCTCGCCAGTAATAGCAGATTCGTCGATACTGGTGGTGCCGCTGATGATTTCACCGTCAGCCGCAATGCTCTCGCCCGGCCTGATGACCAAAATATCTCCCGTCACCAATTCGCCAGCCGGTATCTCCACTTCGATGCCGTTTCGTTCGACAGTTGCCGTCTTTGGCGCCAAATTCATCAGCTTCTCAATAGCCTGGCTGGTCTTCCCCTTTGATCTGGTCTCCAGGTATTTCCCCACTGTAATCAGGGTCAAAATCATGGCCGCTGATTCGAAGTAGATATCGCCTGCATATCTGTGCACTAAGTCCATATTTCCGGTCTCATATCCGGTCGTCATCCTGAAAATGGCAAAGACGCCATAGATAATCGCCGCTGCTGACCCCATGGCGATCAAGCTGTCCATATTAGGGTTTCCTCGGAACAGGCTTGGAAATCCCTTGAGGAAATATTTCTTGTTGAGCACCACGATAGGAATCAAGAAGACGACCTGCAGCAGTACCATGGTAAGGGGCTGATCCGGCATATGCTTTCCGGTCAGCATGTGTCCCATGGACACGTACATCAATGGAACCAGCAGAACCACAGACCAAATCAATCTGTGCTTCATCTGCTTCGCTTCATCAAAAGCGGCCTTCGAGGCCTCTTCCGCCTCTGCCTTTCCGGTCGTGGAAGGAGCATCACCGCTGTCCAACGATGCTCCATACCCGGCTTTTTCTACAGCTTCGATAATCTTTCCGTCATCTATTAAATTGTCGTCATATGAGACCTGCATGGTACCTGTCAGCAGATTCACGCTGACCTGATCCGTACCTTCCAATTTCGACACTGTCTTCTCCACCCTGGAGGAGCAAGCCGAACAGGTCATTCCAGTCACCTTAAATTTCTCTTTCATCTTTACCTCATCAACTTGTGAAGCGTGCCGCAAAGCTCGTCGACCATCTGGTCATTTCCCGCTTTGATGTCTTCCACTACACACGATTTAATATGCTCAGAAAGCAGGAGTTTATTAAAAGAATTTATGGCGGCGCTGATCGCTGACACCTGATTGATGATGTCGATGCAGTATCTGTCTTCTTCGACCATTTTTTTCACACCGCGTACCTGCCCTTCGATCTTATTTAATCTCGAAATTAAATCCTTATATTCTTTTCCTTCTCTATGGGTCGTCTTCTCTGCACAAGCAGAGCATTTTTCCGTTGTCATATGATCATCTCCTTTTCCTTGATGATAATAGTATACCCCCGTAGTGTACATTTGTCAAATTAAAATATTATGAATTAGTTTTTTTGCTCAAACAGTCAAAAACACGCGATTTTGAAAAAAGTCCGCAACTATTGAAATTGCAGGTTTTCAGTTGTCAATACTGAACTTCTCCCTTACATTTCCCCTCTGTAGCCTTTGAAAACACTGGTATTTTTATTTTTTGCCAAAACAGCAAAAAAACAACAATACGGCAAAAATTTTATATTCTCCATCAAAAAACCGGCTTCTCCTGTTAGAAACCGGTCGTTTTATCACTTTTTCAGTTTTCTCATACCAATCTGTGCTTCTACATTGGTATCCCCATTCACCCTAGATGCAAAACAGTATGTTTCCTCTGCATCACGATCCTCTGGCAGAGGCGCGTCCATTTTCCCCATAAAGATCTCCACCTTACCGCCCAAAGGCGCTTCTCTCATAAATCTAAGATTGACGGAAGTCACCTCTTTGCTGATGACATCCGGTATGTAGTTCCACAGCATGTCCGGATAATGGGTATTGTTCATATGTAAATTCATATCTACATCGCTGTAGAACACCGTCTTTTCCCCAGCTTTGACG
Organism: Emergencia timonensis; assembly: GCF_900086585.1. Lineage (GTDB taxonomy): Bacteria > Bacillota > Clostridia > Peptostreptococcales > Anaerovoracaceae > Senimuribacter > Senimuribacter timonensis. Next base: position 838,579 of record NZ_FLKM01000009.1, on the reverse strand, counting down.
TAATCGATTGTCTTCGGCAGACGGAACCTATTAGGAACTGCAAGAGTCAAGGGCTCGTCCGTATCATAATTAGAAATGTCCACTTCTGAAGCTTTGCATAATTTCCCTGTCTTCTGGTTTGTCACCGCCCAGACGCTGTAACCTCTGGCTGCGATACGGCCCCTGCAGGTGATCTCGTAACAGCGGATAAAAGTTGCCCCCTTTTCCGGGCAGCGCCAGGTGGCCACTTCGATCTCATCATACTGATGGATTTGCTCGTAAATCTCAATGGTAATTCTGGTGATAATAAAAGATTTGCCGGCAAAGAATAAATCGTAATAAGACGGCTTCCGATCCCGCATCTGGTGGTTTGCCGTTTCCTGCATATATCTGAGGACGAGAGACGGCTTCATATTATTATTGACGTCAACATCGTGACTGGTCACTTTGTACTTTTCTGTGTATCTCATCTTACCCTTCTTTCTTTTTTTCGTTTCATATGATAATATTGTAACATAAATCTAAAAAAATTTGAATAAATATCATAGGGGTATGAAAATGAAAAATAGAAAAAAAATCATCATTCCTGCCATCATCTTGGCATTTTTTCTCGTTGCCTTTGGCTCCATGTCCTGGTTTATCGGCGAACAAGTCTTTATTTCGTCCACCCAGCTGGTGACCAACGAGGAGACCTCCGGGGTCAAGGAAAGTTTCTGGAAAACCTTCGGCATCGATTACGACAAGTTCAAATCCACATACAAAATAGAAGGCATTTCGGTTCCCTCCTCTGAAGGCGATCACGACATTCCCGGAGACTATATCTATGCCAAAGGCGCGGATACCAAGGACCGTGACACCGTCATTTTGATTCACGGACTTGGCGGCAACAGGTACAGCAACTATCCGGTAGCGGCATACTTTTTGGAAAAGGGATATAACGTCATCACCTACGACCAGAGGAGTTCTGGCGAGAACGAGGCCAAATACACTACCTTCGGTTATCTTGAAAGTGACGACGCCAAAGATCTGGTATACTACGCCTCTAATCTGACTAAGGGCAAAGCCATCGGCCTATGGGGAACCTCCTTTGGCGGCGCGACAGCAGGTCATGCCATTTCTGATAAGACAATCGCGGCAAAGGTGAAGTTCGCCGTTCTCGACTGCCCGGTCAGCAGCATGAAAGACATGGTGGCAGCGGAGATTGATAAGATGGATATTCCGCTTCCTACGGAATACATGACCTGGTGCGGCAGCGTGGTCAACAAGTTCAAACTGGGTTTCTCCTATGGAGACGCCGATGTACCGGCTGCCGTGGCTGACACCGACGTACCTGTCCTCGTCATCAACAGCAAAGCGGACCAGCTGACGCCATACTACATGGGCAGGGACATCTACGAAGCCATCGATTCAAAGGATAAGAAGATTCTCTCCGTCAAAGACAGCGACCACGCACAGGTCTGGCTGAATCACAGGGAGCTCTATCGAAAAACCATGGACGAATTCATCAGCCAATATTGATTCTTGACCGGACAAAAAATGTCCGGTCTTTTTACATTATTTTACATATATTTATTGACTTTATTTTCCATTCAAAGTAAAATAATATAAACGCCATAATCGGAGGTCTATTTTATGATTTATAACAGCGCGCTATATGTAGAAAAAGAATTGGATTTTCAGCGCAAGCTTTTCTCCATTTACAAGACTGAACTGAAAGGCCTGCCAAAGGGATGTCTCTCTACACAGACCATCAACGGTCAAATTTACTATAGCCGAAAAGTAGAAGGCAAGCGAAAATTCCTCGGCAGGGAAAAATCGGAGATGGTTCAGGCCCTTCAGAAACGTCATTTTTTATCCGTCTCAATGAAAAGGATTACAGATAATATCGCAGCAATGGAACGGTTTATTAGATCATATAAAACGATCGATCCTAATATCCTCAGCGCTGCTTTTACAAAAGCATACCAGCCTCTGCCTGCCAGTTGTTTTGATCTTTCTGGCAGCTTAGATCTTACCTCCTGGGAAAAGGATCCTTATGATAAATGTTCAAAATACCCCGAAGAGTTAAAACACAGAACCATAAAGGGCGAACTGGTCAGATCCAAATCCGAGGTAATCATCGCCAATACACTGGCCGCCAGAAGCATACCCTATCATTACGAAGAAGCGCTCGTGTTGTCAGACAGAACAATCTATCCTGATTTTAAAATTGCCGTCGGCAGTGAAAATTGCTACAGATTATTGGAACACTGCGGTATGCTTTCTGACGACAACTATCTGAATAACTTTCTTCGTAAGATGAAAACCTATATTTCCAACGGTTACATGCCCTTTATCGATGTAATCTTCACCTTTGATGATCAAAAAAATAACATTGACACACAGCTTATCAGCAAGATCATCGATACCTATCTGCTATGAAATGTAAAGAGCGATGACGTCAGGGTTTTAGCCATTTTTAAAAATTTCTTTGTTAAGCTAAATTTTTCGCAGACCTGTTTAGCCAAATTCTATTAACAATGATTTTGACTAAAATTTCAGCAAAAATCGGACAGGATCTAAATGTAAATCGAATTCAAACCTTGTTTTCTCAGCAATTGACCCAAAAATAAGCCACTGCTTTTAGTCAAAATCTAGAAAATAAAAGCGGCGGCTAAATCCATGACCTGAATTTTTAGCCGCCACAATTTATTTTCTCAAACGGCTAAACCCTTCTCAAAATTCTTTAGCCAGAATGATCTATTTTGTAAATTGGCTAAACCCAAAAGCTGTTAGCCCCATTTTTCAGACTTATCCTACAATCTTATAGTACTCTCTCGCCGTTACCGCATAGACGATAGCGTAGATGACGGCAAATACCACGAAGGTTCCTATGGTACAGATCGCAAACAGCGATACGTTGTACATCATGAATACCTGCAGCAGGCGCGTAATCATCTTGAACGCCGCCAGAATGTGGATGCCGGCCATGACCAGCGGTATGAAGAACACCATCAGAACCTGTTTCCTTATGGTCTTCTTTACCTCGCTCTTGCTCATGCCTACCTTCTGCATGATCTCGAATTTGTCCTTGTCGTAATAGCCTTCCGAAATCTGCTTATAGTAAATGATCAACGCCGCCGCAAAGGTGAACACGATGCCCAGGAAGATGCCCAGGAACAGGAAACCTCCTACCAGTCCCGTAAAATCTTTGCTGCCCTCCTGCTTGCTGTCGATGCGCATCATTTCAAATGGGAACCGCAAGTCGTATACCGTGTCCTGCATTTTTTGATAGCAGGCCAGTTTTTCCTCATCCGTTCCGTCCATATCCAAAACGAACTCTGTATTGATCTGGCTGCCGTTGCCGCCGTAGGCTTTTGCCTGCATGTCGTTGATCTGGTTCAGTATCTGGTCGTCTGCCACCACCAGGTAGTAAGCCTCGGTCATATAGATCGCCAGATCCTCCATAACGAACTTATCTAATCGCTCCTTCACATGGAACTTCATACGGTTGATGGAAAAATCCTCGGCCAGCTCATTGCCGTAAGAGTATACTGCCACCTGATTTTTTTCCAAGGCGATCTTCTCACCCGAAATTCTTTCATATTCATCAGCCGTCAAAATTGCCAGGTTTGCCACTTGATCCACAGACTCGACCTTTTCAATACCCCCGTCGACTTTGAAGCCGCCGTCCTTCTTCTCGGTAGAAAATATCAGCGCCTCACTGTCGTAATACTTCACAATCTTGCGCCCCTCTTCCCTGCACACCTTTTTCATGGTATCTCCTACCAATTGGCGATCCGCACCAGTGATCCGCTCCCCATCATGCGGAGTCACGGAAACGACGACGTCTCCTGCATAACGTCCGTCCAATACGTCATTCATACCCGCATAGAGGCTGACCGTCCCGGATACCATGACGAGAACCATGGTGGACAGGATGCAGATGTTGGCAAGTCCCACTGCATTCTGTTTCATCCTGTAAATCAGGCCGGACACTGCCGTGAAGTTTCCAGGTTTATAATAAAACTTGCGATTTTTCTTCAGCGCTTTTAAAATTGCCACACTGCCCGCCGTAAAGAGACAGTAGGTTCCTACGATGACCAGAACTACCGCTACGAAAAACATCATGATGGCTGCAAGCGGAGACTCTGTGGTGATGGCAATGTAGTAGCCGATGCCCAGGCAGATGATGCCGATAATGGCCAGCAGCCATTTGGTCTTCGGTTCTTTTTCACCAACGTTTCCGCCGTAGAGAAGTTCAATCGGTTTTGCCAGATGAATGCTCATCTGATTAGTAATCATGGTCAATACGAACAAAACGCCGAAGAGCGCCAACGTGATGACCACGGCCAACCAAGAAATGTCAATTCCAAAAGGTGGTTCTACCCCAAAGACCCAGCTGAGAAACAGGTGGACCAGTTTGCTGAACAGAATGCCGCACAGCAGGCCGAGAATGATGGACGACAGCGAGATAATCACATTTTCGATAATCAAGATCTTGCCGATGTGCTTCTTCTCCATACCCAAGATGTTGTAGAGGCCGATTTCCTTCTTCCGCCTCTTCAGCAGAAAACTGTTGGTATAGAACAGGAAGATGAAGGCGAAGATGCCCATGACGACGACGCCGAAACTCATAATCATGGCAAGCGCCGCGGACATCTCTTCAATCCCCTCGCTGATGGCAAGGAATGCGATAATGTAAAACATGCCGATAATACCGATGGAAGCTAAAAAGTATGGCAGATAGAACTTCCGGTTATTTTTGATGTTATTGACTGCCAGCTTCAGTGAAAATGATTTACCCACGATTTCCACCACCTGTCTGCAAAACTGTCAGCGTGTCAGAAATCTTGGCGAACATCTCCTCATCTGACATGTTCGCTTTGTAGATCTGATGGAACACCTCTCCGTCTTTGATAAACAGCACTCGCTTTGCGTGGCTGGCAGCCTTGGTGCTGTGGGTAACCATCAAAATCGTCTGCCCTTCCTCATTAATCTCCCCAAAGAGCCTGAGCAGTCCGTCCGCCGCATTAGAATCCAGCGCCCCTGTAGGCTCATCGGCCAGAATCAGCTGCGGACTTGTAATCAGCGCCCTGGCCACTGCCGCTCTCTGTTTCTGTCCCCCCGAAACCTCATAAGGATATTTCTTCAAAATGTCCCCGATACCCAGCTTTGCAGCAATCGGTTTGAGCCGTTTCGCCATCTCCTTGTATTGCTTTCCGGCCAGGACGAGAGGAAGGAAGATGTTGTCCTGGATGGAAAAGGTGTCAAGAAGATTAAAGTCCTGGAATACAAATCCCAGATTGTCCCGCCTGAACGCTGAGATCTCTTTCTCTCTGATCTGGACGATGTTCTGTCCGTTGAGGAATACCTCCCCGCTGGTCGGCTTATCCAGCGCGGCCAAAATGTTGAGCAGCGTCGTCTTACCGGAGCCGGACTCACCCATGATGGCCACGTATTCGCCCTCTTCTACCGAAAAGCTGACGTTGGACAGCGCCTGCACCTGATTTCCCCCGAAGCGGGTGGTATAAATTTTCTTTAAGTTCTTTACATCTAAGATTGTCATTTATTTGAACCCCTTTCTTTACCTTATGTGCTTATTCTAACAAAAAAGGGAACGTAAATCCTATACATTCCCTTACAATCTGCTATTGGAATCTTACAATTTCGTAAGACTTATTCGTAAACACTCATCTCTTGATAATTTAATCCTAATTTTACCTTTGTTCCTTTTCCAACCTCTGACTCTATGGACATGGTATGTCCCAGCTTGTTCATCACCTGACGGCACAGATAGAGGCCGATTCCAGTGGACTTCTTGTCCTTGCGTCCATTATAGCCTGTGTATCCCTTGTCAAAGACTCGCGGCAGATCCTCGCTCTGAATGCCGATTCCGGTGTCTTCTATGACCAGAGTATTGGGCAGATTCTCATCCAAATAGATGGAGATTTTCCCCGAATAAGTATATTTGAGAGCGTTAGAGAGAATCTGTTCGATGACGAAGCTGAGCCACTTCTCGTCGGAGATGACCACGGCATCCGTCTGTCGATATTCCAAAGAGATTTTTTTCTTAATAAAGGTGGTGGAATACTTTTTGACTGCCTCTCTGACGATATCGTCCAGAGGCTGTTTTCTGATGACAAAATCCGTGCTGTCGCTGCCCAGCCGCAGATATTGCAGCACCATCTCTACATATTGTTCGATTTTGAACAGTTCCATGGTCAGTTCGTCCTTGGACTGGCAGCTATTTTCACTCTGCAGCAGAAGCCGCATGGCAGCGATGGGCGTTTTGATCTGATGTGCCCAAAGGGTATAGTAGTCGATCATATCGGACATGCTGCTGTCGTTTTTGGAGATGGCTTCCGCCGTCTTCTTATAAAGCTGCTGGATGATTTCCTGATACTGTTCCTCGATGCCATTTGCAGCCTTGGGCATCTGCTCCGGTCCGTACTGAATGCGCGCCTTGATATCCATCAGATACTCCGCCTTCTGTTTATAGCGGAAATAACTGTAAGCCATGAAGACGACGGCAAAGAAGAGGCACAGCGCCATGGCATACAGGCAGGCGTCTATGGGCATATCGTATAGGTAGGCAATCAGGCAGAAGATTCCCAGATACAGCAGAAACAGCAAGATGTACTTATTTTTACTATTAATATATTTTCCCAGCATATCACTCCACCAGATATCCCATGCCTTTCTTCGTCTTGATAAAGTCTGACAATCCGCTGGCCTCCAGCTTTTTCCGCAGTCTGGCCACGTTGACAGTCAAAGTGTTTTCGTCTACAAAGCTGTCTGTCTCCCACAGCTTGACCATGATGTCGTCCCTGCTGACCACCTGTCCCTTGTTCTCCAGAAGAAGCTGGAGGATTTTGAACTCGTTTTTGGTCAGGTCGATTTTTTCTCCCTCATAGGTCAGCGTCGCGTCACCGGTGTTCAGCATGGCGCCTCTGTGCTCCAGTACACTGCTGCTGGTACCGAAGTCATAGGTCCTGCGCAGCATGGCCTGCACCTTTGCCGTAAGTACAGTCAAATCGAAGGGCTTTGCGATGAAATCATCTCCGCCCATGTTCATCGCCATGACGATGTTCATGTTGTCCGAGGCCGAAGAGATAAAGATAATCGGCACCTTTGACACGGCTCTGATCTGCGTGCACCAGTGGTAGCCGTTGAAAAACGGCAGTCCGATATCCAGCAGCACCAGATCCGGCGAAAAGGCGGCAAACTCCGCCATCACTTCTTTGAAGTCTTCTACACACCTGGCTTCACAATTCCAAGTCGCGATGTGATTCTTTATGGCATTTGCGATGACCATATCGTCCTCTACTATCAAAATCTTATGCATCACTAAGCCCCCTCTTCAGCGTCTCTCATATGCAGACTCTATCTCTTTGATTCTCCTGTTTAATTCTCGGTTGACCGGCACATCGATGCCGTGTTTCGCCGCCTTTTCCAAAACTGTGCCAGAAAACAGATCCACCTCGGAATACCGCTTTGCCAGTCCATCCTGTCTCATGGACGGCATTCCATCTGGGTCCAGGGTATCTGCGAGAGCCATATATCCTTCCAAATCTTCTTCCCCCAAATGCACGCCCTCGGCACGGGCGACGGCAATTACTTCCCGCATGGCCGCTTTCGCACGCTCCCTGCCAGTTCCTTCCTCCTGTATGGTCCGATAAGAACCTTCCTCCACCATGATCACCTGGTTGCAGCCCACGTTGAGCATCCACTTGCTCCACATTCTTTTCTTGATGTCCTCTTCTTCGGTGTACGGCAGAGACGTCCGATCAAAAAATTCCATGACTCTCTGCAGATTTTCTTTTTTCTGCGGATCTGCATCTGGCACGCCGATGCGAAGTTCCCCCATGTTGGAGAATTTAAGCCTGTTGCCGATTTTGGTGGCATCCATGCCCTGGGCGACGGTATAGATCAGATGCTGCTCTCCGAAAATCTCCGCCAGAATTTCCTCGCTGGAAATGCCGTTGAGCAGGGACAAGATCACCGTATCTTCTGCCACAGACTTTTCCGCCAGTCTGGCGGATTCCCGCAAAGCAGTTCCCTTGACCGCGAAGATCAGCAAATCCGTCGGTTCCTGCCTGCCGCCCTCTATCATATCAAAACTGCACTTTTCTCCGTTGCAATATACGCCTTCTTTTTCAAAGCGGGCAACCCGTTCCGCGTCAGCCACAAAGGTCACATGATCCTTTCCCATTTTCTTCACAAAAAAATCCCCATATAATATACCAAGGGCACCCATACCTACAATCGTCACATTTTCAATTCTCTTCATACCCTATTGTCCCTCTTTCTGCATGATAATATTATCATATAGTCATTTTTTATCCCTGTCAAGGCATGCCAGCTGTAAATCTCAGGCAAAAGAAAAGAGGGCCTTGGCCCTCTTCCGTTTCCTATCATTCTTCCAAATCTCTGACTCTTGATTCTGTAAATATCATGACGGCTGAAATATTGCCGTATTTGTTAAACCAAATATACGCATTATTTCCATATTCAAGGTTGTCCTTTATTTTCTTGTACGTCGTCTTCGCAAACTGAATATTCTTGTTGATCTCTTTGTTTTCACTGTCCACAGTGATTTTCACCGTTTCGCTGTAGAATTTTACATTCTTGGCAAGTTTGTATTCTTTGATAAAGCCTTCAAATTTTTCCGGCTCGTCCGCATTATAGTTGATCGGCGCAAGCCTCATGCTGTTCTTCTTCATGGACAGAATCGTATTGGAGGAAGTGAAGCTGGACGGTTCCAAACCATCCAGGTTAGCCAGACTGGCGTTGTTGTTGTCGTAGCTCTGCTCCAAAACAATGATGCTCTGTACCTTGCCGGTGGTCGTCAGCCACATGCGGATTGAAAGATCCCCTTCTTCTGTCTTCTTCTGCAGAGCTTCTATGGAATACTGCTTATAACTGACTTTTGTCGTCTCGTCGCCTTTTTCGTCAACCGTTGTATCGATCTTCTGCAGAAAAACATCTACATCGTCCAAATAAAGGTATGTATCGTTACCAGCGTTGCAGATTAAATTGTGATCCTCTACCCCGGAGCATGTCGCTTCCACATCATAACTGTCAGGATCCAGACCGCCAAGCAAGTCCTCGCCTGAGCCGTTCTGGCTCCACAAATAAATCCCCCCTGCAACGACGACTAAAATCATCACATAAACAATCGTTCTCACATTCTTCTTCATAGCATAACCTCTTCCCTTTTTTAGTAATACACCTCTTTTATCTTTCTATTGCTTATATAATACTATCCATTTGTCCCCTATTGCAACCCCCAAATTGACCTTTTTCGACTTTATTCGCCAGATAGATGAATGACGGCTACTTCCGGCCGATTGAGAAAACGAATCGGAAATGGAAAATTGCCCAATCCGCTGGAAACAAAGAGTTTCTTGTCTCCCATTTCGTACAATCCTTTGACGTATTTCCCCTCTCCGTCTAATAGTTCAGGAAACCAGACACCGCCATTGTTAAATCCGCCCACAAAGGGCAGACGTACCTGACCGCCGTGGCTGTCTCCGCATAGAGAAAGGTCTATGCCGAAATCTGCAAAGGCTTCAAAGTTAGGGATGTGCGCAGCCAAAATGTTAAAAATCCCTTCGTCCAAGGTGAATTCGTTGGCTAAGTCAAAGGTGCTGCTGTAATACACATTGCTGATTCCGTATAAACGAACCGTTGTCCGGCCGACGGTGATATCCTTGCTTTCGTAGTCCAGTACTTCCACGCCGGCAGCCGTCAGTTGCTTATCGAACGTTTCGTTATTATCATGTTCTCCATTGACAAAATACACGGGACAAAATTTAGCCAAATCCGTCATCAGATTGATCGCAGTCTGCTTTCCTTTTTCATCTCCTGAGGAATACATGTCGCCAGTAATGACGATAAAATCGGGTTTGGCATCCTTTACCCGTTCAATGAGCCGGCTATTACCTTGACCAAAGGAAGAACCGTGCAGATCTGTCAGCTGCACGATGGTAAGATCGTCTTTCAGCTTACTGCTTTCAACTGTCACCTCTGTGGTTTTTAATGTAAAAGTCCCTGCATACCAGATTGCCACAAGAATCAGGCAGTAAATGATAAAGTTTCGTATTCCATGATGCCGCTTTTCTCTTCTTTTGCTCATTTTATTTTCAGACTGCGCAGATAGTCCTTTGTCTCCTTGTCAATTCTATAGCTTTCTATGGCCTTTTGCAGAGATTTGTTGTGAACCCACTTGTCCAGCCGTCTTTCCTCAAAGAGCGGAATTGTGGCTGTATATTGTTTAATCAGCGCAAAACTATAATACCACGCAATGGCCATATTTATGTAATATTCTTCTGTATGAATCTCTGCCATAATATCAAGCATTTCCTTTCTGAATTCTACGTCCAGAAAATGCTGCAGCTGGGTCACGATACCGTAACGCACGGTATAGACATGAGAACTGTTCATCCACTCCAGCGTCTTGTCGTACAGAGCATTTAGATCCTTTTTAAACGCTTTGGGAGAGAAGGTGTCACAGGTCGCCCAATTATCGACATAGGGAAGAAACTTCTCTGTTAACATCACTGCCTCTTCAAAGGTTTTAGCAATATTCTCAATCAGATAAGCATGAAGATTATTTTCCTCATAATACTTATGCGGCAGTTCTTTGAGAAATACCTCTGAATCCTTGTCTTTTGCTAATTCTTTTGCCAGCTTTCGAAGGGCCGGCGTGCGTACGCCAATTACGAAATCTTTTTTATAATCGGGCATCAGCCGCGAGTGAAAATCCCTGTATTGTAAATCCTGCAGGGCAAATAACTTTTCTTCTATTTTTTTCATGACTTCCTCTACTTCATCAATAAATTCTTTAGTTCGCTCAACAGGGTGTTGATGTCCAGCGGTTTAATCAAGTATCCGCTCATCCCTGCATCGTAAGCTTTCTTTCTGTCCTCTTCAAAGGCATTGGCCGTCATTGCCAAGATAGGAATCTGTCTGCCGTCTTCACCCTCCAAAGAGCGAATCTGTTTCGTCGCCTCAATGCCGTCCAGAACAGGCATGCGGATATCCATCAAAATCGCCAGATAAGCGCCCGGTTTCTGTCTTTGAAATTGTTCTACAGCTTCCTGACCATTATCAGCGACATCCACGACAGCACCCTGCATTTCTAACAGCGTCCTGGCAATTTCTTGATTCAGCTCGTTGTCTTCTGCTAGTAAAATGCGTTGTCCAGTCAAGGACAGAGGTGTGTCAGGCTGCCAGAGGTTCTCATCCTCTGCTGCATTTTCAGGCAGGCTGTCCACTTTTTGCCCTGTCATTAGCTCATCTGTCACCAACTGGAAAGGGATGATAACCTGAAAGACGCTGCCCTCCTGCTTCTTGCTTTTCACACTGACAGAGCCGCCCATCAGCTGAACTAAGTTATAGACGATAGATAGTCCCAGGCCGCTCCCTACATAATTGCGGGCATCGCCAGGTGCCTCCTGTTCAAAAGGATGAAAGACTTTCTCCAAAAATTCTTCTGACATGCCGACGCCCGTATCCCTAACGAGAAACTGTAAATAGGAAAATCCGCCTGAGCGCCTTTTCTCTTTAATCTCAAGACTGATTTCTCCGCCGAGGGGCGTGAACTTGAGAGCATTGGATAAGAGATTCATCAAAATCTGTTTCATCCTCAGGGCATCGCCGATGTAACCCGTCTCCAACCCTTCACCCTGGCGCACTTCAAAACGAATCCCCTTCTCTTCTGCCTGCGGACAGATGATCTGATTGAGTTCATCCATAAAAGAAGCAAAGTCAAAGTGTTCAAAATTCATCTCCATTTTATCAGTCTCAATTTTGGACATATCCAATACGTCGTTAATCAAAGACAATAAATACTTACAGGAGGTGTCGATCTTATGAAAACACTCCTTTACGGTTTCTAAATCGGTCGCTTTTAGCTGTCCTATGGCGCTCATGCCGATGATGGCGTTCATCGGAGTCCTGATGTCGTGGCTCATGCGAGAGAGGAAATCTGATTTGGCCCGGTTTGCCGCCTTTGCAGATACCAGTGCGTCCCTGAGCAGCTGCTCCTGTTTTGCCTGTTCTTGTCTCTGGCTGTCGAGAATTTTGACCAAGCTGATAGCCAAGACATCGTCGCTAAAAGGATTTTCAACGTAGATGACATGGACGGAAACCCAGTGATAGATCCCTCTCAAATCTTTGGTTTTCAATTCCATATATACTTCTCGTTCTCCCTTTGCAAACTGCTGCAGCAGTGCCTCCTGACTAAATTTAGAAACGAATTCTTCCTGATAGGATGGGTATGTGCTGTCTGCACACTGCTCAATGAAAGAGGTAAACTTTCCTTCTTTAGAAAATACGTAAAAATTCTGCCCGTCTACAAAACAATTGTAGCTGTCCTTCGTCAGATTGATGCTGATAATCAGCGGATAGGCCGTATAAATGGCTGCCCGGAGAGAACGATTCTCAAGAATTCGCTCCCTCTCCTGCGCTTTTTCTATCTGCATCTGTTCTGTAATATCAGTGAAAACCGCCTGGATGACTTCCTGCCCATTGCTATTGACAATCCTGCCCATTGCAACGTTGATCCAGGCCTTTTCTCCGTTCTTTTTGATACATTCACGGTGGTAAGACGCTGTTTCACCATTTAGTTTCAACCCTTCTACGATGGACATAATCCAATCCAGATCCTGCGTCTCTACGGCTTGCAAAGGGCTTTTGATATTCCTTCGATATTCCTCTTCCGAAGCATAACCGTAGAATTTCCAGGTCATCGGATTAACAGAAAGCAGTTGGTGGCGGGGATCTTTAGAAAACTGAATGATGCCACAGGGGACGGTATTATAGAGTTGTTCTAAAAACTGGGTCTGGTGTTCAAGCTCCTGATTCTTCTCGAGCAGCGCTGATTTCAGCCTTTGGTATTCTGCCCGGCTCGCCTCAACGGGAAAAAGTTCGTCGTCCTTCATTTCAGCATAAGGGACAGAGTTATGAATGTGCACCGTTTCAAGTGCATCTCCTTTTTCTCGAAAAACAAAAGTAACCCGCTGCTGTACGTCCAAATAAGCTTCCGACTCCGGTTTGCTCTGCAGATGGCTGATTCCTTCGCAGAGGTAACAGCCGCCTCCTAAATCCATGGAATGATAGACCTCCTCCGACATACTGCAGGCGATCATGTCGTCCTTTCCGGCTCGAAAGCAAGCTTCTACAGTCTCCCTGCCTTCTGCTTTCTGCTTTTCACCGCCGCCCAGCCAGATAATATCAGCAGCAAAGGTGGAAATCATAAATTCCAGATCAGAGTCGCAGAAATATGTAGTTAAAATCCTATGAGCTAAGTTCTCTACTTCTTTTAAAGATCTATTTCCCAAAGTCAACACCTCCAATGGTCCAGTATCAATACATTATTATTTATCATAGCACATATGGCAATCTGATAAAAGAAATTCTTTTTCAAAAATACTCCTTGACACATAATACTATGTGTTGTATAGTATGACGTGAAAGGGGGTATATTAAATGATAAATCCACAGATGAAGAAAGGACTTCTGGAAGTATGCATCTTGTCCGTACTGCAGCGAGGGGACTCCTACGGTTATAAGATCATCAAAGACCTTTCTGACTACATCAAACTGTCCGAATCTACCCTGTATCCCATTCTGCGGAGATTAGAGGCGTCCGGCTATCTGATGGTGTATACCGTCGAACACAACAGCCGCCTTCGTAAGATGTACAAAATTACAGATATGGGTATAAAGCAGATCAAAGAATTCCTCGTTGGCTGGGAAGAAATAGAAGCCATCTATCAATATATTAAGGAGGGCATCCGGGATGAATAGAGAAATATTTTTACATCAACTGCGCATCCGGCTTTCACAGCTGCCGGAACCGGAAATCGAAAAAAGGCTGGAATACTACAGTGAACTAATTGAAGACATGGTCGAGGACGGCATGAGCGAAGAAGCCGCCGTAGCCAGCTTCGGCGATATCAATCAGATTGCACAGGGCATCATGGAGACGACGGCTCTATCTACTCTGGTCAAAACTACTGTCAAACCGAAAAACGGCTGGTCCACAGCGGCAATCGTCATCGCCATCGTAGGGTCGCCCCTCTGGGTTTCGCTGCTGCTGGCATTTGCAGCTGTCATCGCCTCGGTTTATTTGGTCATCTGGTCTTTGATCATATCCATCTTTGCCGTCGTGTTGTCCCTAGGGCTCCTCGGCATCTATCTGTTCTTCAAATCCTTCTGGCTGCTTGGCGCAGGCTTCCCTACGGTGATCTATACCATCGGATCCGGTCTGGGGCTTATGGGATTCTGCCTGCTGTCGTTTCTGGGAGCAAAGGTCGCCATCCTGGGCCTCATCCAGCTGACTCGCTGGATCTTCGTCCAGATCAAGAGTCTGTTTATTAAAAAGGAGGCGAACTAAATGAAAAAGAGTACCAAGATCATCTTGATGATTTCCATCTGCCTGATTTCTGTGGGTATCGTTCTTTCTGCCATCGGCCGTTTCGCCGGTGCTTCGCCCCGTCATATCCTCTTCGATGGGCTTTGGAATGCATCCTTTCGTTACGGAGACGACTTCGATAATGACTTTGAAGAAAATAATACTTACCATGTATCTGATGCGTCCATAAACTCCATCGACATCGACTGGATCAGTGGAAGGGTGACTGTCATTCCTTACGACGGCGACGACATCGTCATCAGAGAAAAATCAAAGGGCAAAATCGATGAAGAGAACTGCCTTCGTTATCGAATCAGCGGAGACACCTTGGAGATCAACTATTTTCTCCAGACAGCAGAATTTAACTTTACGGGCTCTATAAACTACAGTAAACAATTGGAAATTAAAGTTCCGCGGGCACTGGCAAAAAGCCTGGATGAATTGAATTTTGACGCGGTTTCTGCAGACCTAAATATCAGAGACCTGCACATCGCTTCCCTGGATGTGGATACCACCTCTGGAAATCTTTTAGGGAAAAACATCGAAGCCAAATATGTGAATATGGGCACCGTATCCGGGGATATGAAGGTAACCTATACGAGCTGTCCAAAAGAGCTGAATATGGACTCCACTTCCGGGGACTGTACCATCTCTCTGCCAAAAGGCAGCAGCGTGACAGCAGAGCTAGACAGTGTTTCAGGTGATTTTTCCTCCGAGTTCAGCACTCGCTACGAAGAAGAAGATGTTTATATCATCGGCAGCGGTGAATGCGAATTTAGTGTTTCTACCGTCAGCGGCGACTTCGTCATCAACAAAGGAGCAAAATAAAATGAACTTGAGCCAAAAAGAAAAGCGGTGGAGTAAAGACGTCGTCAAATATATCGCCATGGCTGCCATGCTGCTGAATCACATCGCATACATCTTTTTACCCGAGGGAATCCTGTTCGAGATATTTCTCAATTTAGGATATCTCACAGCGGTGACGATGTGCTACTTCCTAGTGGAGGGTTATCAATACACGCACTCAAAGAAGAAGTATTTGCAGAGACTGGTTTTGTTCGCCTTTCTTTCGCAGATTCCATACAGTCTGGCGTTTACCAGCGGTACGTATATAGAATTTCATGGGTTCAGCATGATGACGACACTGGTCTTGTGTTTCCTGATCCTGCTCACAGCTGAACAGGTCAAAAACAAGCCTGTCAGGATTCTGCTCATCGTCCTCATGATGCTGCTGAGTTTGTTCTGTGACTGGGCATTACTGGCACCGATCTTCACCCTGTTGTTCCTCTGGGCGAAGAATTCTGACGGAAGGCTGAAACTGGCATTCTTACTATGCGCTGTCCTTTTCGGCCTTGTTAATTTCGCAGGAGGGCTCACTCTTTTCCCCCTTGCCATAAACCTTAGGAATTCTTTTTTCTCCATGGCAGGCATCGGCCTCGCCGCCTTTTGCATCCTCTGTCTGTACAACGGACAGCGCGCGAAAAGAGCACAGAATTTTTCAAAATGGTTCTTTTATCTCTTCTATCCAGTACATCTGCTGCTCCTTGGGATCATCAGAATTGCAGCGGGCTTGTAATAGCCCGCTTTTTATTTGCAATTATTCCGAACGCTTTGATTTCCTATGTGTAATATGCTAAAATGAGATATCATGATAAAGAGGAGGCCTGCTATGAGTGCTTATGTAGAGTTTCAACAGGTAAAAAAGGTGTACCATATGGGCGAGGTTTCCATCGAAGCCCTGAGTGATGCAACCTTTGAAATAGAAAAAGGAGAAATCTGCGTCATTGTCGGCGCTTCTGGCGCAGGCAAAACGACTCTTCTAAATATACTGGGCGGCATGGATACGCTGACGACAGGATCTGTGCTGCTGGATGGAAAAGAAATATCCAAGTACAACAAAAAAGAATTGACCGCTTACCGGCGATACGACATCGGTTTTGTATTTCAATTCTATAATCTGGTACAGAATTTAACTGCCCTGGAGAACGTCTCTCTGGCTACACAGATCTGTAAAGACCCTCTGGACGCGGAACTGGTCATGGAGGAGGTGGGACTTTCCCATAGAATGAACAACTTCCCAGCCCAGCTTTCCGGCGGCGAGCAGCAGCGTGTCGCCATCGCCCGCGCCTTGGCTAAGAATCCAAAACTGCTGCTCTGTGACGAACCGACGGGCGCTCTGGATTATAACACCGGCAAGGCCATTCTCAAATTGCTGCAGGATACCAGCCGCAAAAACGGTATGACCGTGGTCATCATCACCCACAACCAAGCGCTTACGGCCATGGCAGACCGCATCATCCACATCAAAAACGGCTCGGTCTACTCTGTAGAGAAAAACGAGAATATCGTTCCTGTTGAAAATATCGAATGGTAAGGGGTCTGCAAATGTTAAGAAAATCTACACTTCGGGAAATCAAAAACAGCCTTGGACGCTATCTGGCCATCCTAGCCATCGTAGCTCTGGGCGTCGGTTTCTTTTCGGGCATCAAAGTGACCAGAGAAGCCATGATAAAGACAGCCGACGAATATTTGGCTGACCACGATTTCTTCGATTATAAAGTCGTATCCACGCTGGGATTCAAAGAAAAAGACGTGAAAGCTCTCGCAAAGGAGTCTTACATCGGCAGCGCAGAGGGTTCCGTCAGTACCGACGTCCTCTACAGCATCGATGGCGAAGCAGACAGAGTTTTGATGATGCATTCTATCACAGACCGGGTAAATGAGTTGAGCCTGAAAAGCGGCAGAATGCCAAAGGCTGACGATGAATGTGTCGTCGATTACAGACTGGTGGATGACGATGCTGTCGGTCAGAAGATCGTCATTTCCAGCGAGAATGAAAAAGACACTCGCAAGATGTTCAAATATAAGGAATATACTATTACAGGAATCGTCATCTCTCCTTATTATATGAATTTCGAAAGAGGATCTACTTCTTTGGGAAGCGGATCTGTCGCCGGCTTTGCCTATATAAACAGAGGCGGCTTTGACACCGACTATTTTACCGAAATTTTTCTCGGTCTTAAGGATCACTATTCCATTTACTCTGACGAATATAACGATCTGGTCGATGCCACAGAGGATAAGCTGCAGACTGCAGCAGATAAACGTTCTGATCTCCGTTATCAAAAAATCATCAAGGACGCAAAGGAAAAGCTGTCCGATGGTCAAAAGGAATACGATGAAAACTACGACAAATACCTGTCAGAAAAGGCTGATGCAGAACAAAAACTGGCAGACAGCTATCAAAAAATCATAGATGGAAAGAACACTTTGGCCCAAGAGAAAAAGAATCTGGACGCCAAGGAAAAAGAATTAAAGGCCTCCAAGGCTAAAGTGGAAGCCGGTCTTTCGAAGGTGGCTGCACAGCGCAAAGACTTCGAGGCAAACAAACAGTATATGACGCCGGAACAGATCGCGCAGACTGAAGCGAAGCTGTCTGCCACAGAAAAGCAGTTAAACGGAAATTTGAGCAAAATCAATGCCGGTCTTTCCCAGATCGACACCGGGCGCAGGAAAATCAAAGAGGCAGAAGCAGAAATGCCCGCAAACCTGCGCAAGTACAACGAAGCGAAAGCAGAAGCAGATGAAAAGTTCGCAGAAGCAAAGGCAAAGCTGGACGATGCTAAGAAGGATCTTGACAAAGCAAAAAAAGAGATCGCCGACATCAAAGCGCCTGACACCTATGTGTTAGACAGAAATACCAATATCGGTTACGCCTGCTTCGAAAGTGACTCCAACATCGTAGACGGTATTGCAAAGGTTTTTCCAATCTTCTTTTTTCTGGTGGCAGCTCTGGTATGCATGACCACCATGACGAGAATGGTCGATGAGCAGAGAACCCAGATTGGTGTGCTCAAAGCTTTGGGATACAGCAACGGCGCCGTCATCGGAAAATATCTGTTCTATTCAGGCAGCGCTTCCTTTATCGGATGCGTATCCGGCTTCCTCTTTGGCTGCTGGCTCTTCCCATTGGTTATCTGGAAAGCCTACGGCATGATGTATGACTTCAGTTCTAGTCTGTACTATATCATCAACGGACCTTTGGCGGTCACATCCCTGCTGGTCTCCCTGCTCTGTTCCATGGGAGCTACGATTATGTCCTGCTATGCAGAATTCAGAGAAGTGCCTGCCCAACTGATCAGACCAAAATCGCCAAAAGACGGCAAACGGATCTTACTGGAAAGAATCACCTTCCTCTGGAAGAAAATCAGCTTTTTATACAAAGTCTCCTTCCGAAACATCTTTCGCTATAAAAAACGTTTTTTCATGATGGTGCTGGGCATCAGCGGCTGTACCGCCCTTCTTCTCACAGGACTGGGCGTCAGAGACTCTATCAAAAACGTGGTGGATTTTCAGTATGACGAAATCCAGGTCTATGATTACAGCGTCGTCTTCGACAAGGAGATGGGGACCTGGCGGCAGGATCATTTCCAAAAGGAAGCCGCCGACTATGTGGACGATATGATCTTCGTCCACGAGGGAACTGCCGACTTGCTCACAGGCAAGACTGCAAAGTCCGTCAACCTGGTCGCCTCTGACAATGAGCACTTTGACCAATTTGTCAAGCTCCACAATCCTGACGGAACAAAGTTGAATTATCCGTCTGCAGGCCAGGCGGTCATCTGCCGCAAGCTGGCCGACGAATACGATTTGGCAGTGGGTGACAAGATCACCTTACGAGATGAAAATATGAAAAAGATGGAACTGACGGTCAGCGGCGTCTGCCAGAATTTTGTTTACAATTATGTCTACGTTTCTCCGCAGACCTGCCAGGATCAGTGGGGGTATACACCGGAAATCAAATCCGCCCTTGTCAACGCGAAAGACGGTATGGACGTATACGCCTCTTCCTCCAAGGTGCTCAACATGGATCACGTAGCCACCGTGTCAGTCAATAACGATCTCCGTGTCCGGGTCTCCAATATGATGAAGAGTCTGGACTATGTCATTCTGCTGGTCTGCCTGTCAGCCGGCGCTTTGGCCTTTATCGTTCTGTACAATCTGACCAATATCAATATTACAGAGCGAATACGAGAAATCGCCACCATCAAGGTGCTTGGTTTCTATCCAAAGGAAACCTCGGCTTACGTCTTCAGGGAGAATTTCTTCCTGACTGGCATCAGCGCCGTCGTCGGGCTGCTCCTGGGCAAGTGGCTGCACGCCTTTGTCATGGAACAGATCAAGGTGGATATGCTTTCCTTTGACGTGAGAATCTCTGCTGTCAGCTACGTGCTGGCCGTGGTACTGACCTTTGTCTTTGCGGCAGTCGTCAACTTGGCGATGTATTACAAGTTAGAGAAGATCAGTATGACCGAATCACTGAAATCCATAGAATAACCAATTAGAAAAGCGGCTTTTCCTGTTCTGGGATCAGCCGCTTTTTTCCTGTTTTTCTTTATTGTTCTGCCGACTCAAATTCCGCTTTCATCTTGGCAAAGAGCTTTGGGTCAGTCATGACTTCTACTGCGGTCATAGCGAGACCTGCCGCAGTATTTCTCATCTGCTCCCTGGCGTAGTCTGTCAAAGTAGCGTCACGGAAGCCTTCTGTATGGGCTGCAAACTTCTCGTCCGCACAGATGCCAAACATGGGATGCATAAAGGGACAGATCTTGCTGAGAAGTCCTGCATCGTTGGAACCGGTTTGTTCCGATGGTTCCTCTACTTTGATGTCAAACAGTTCCTCCATTTTGTCGCAGAATACCTGCTCCATGGTTCTATTGGAAATCATGTTGTCCAGATAGATATCCGGATCTGTAAAGTTTACTTCTGTACCAGTCTGCAGAGCCGCACCGCGGGCACAATTTCTAACCCGCTCCCGCAGTTCTTCGTTATAGGTTTTGGTAAGGGATCTGACTACGAACTGGGCCGAGGCATAATCCGGAATGACGTTGGTAGCTTCTCCCCCTTTGACCACGATGCCGTGGACTCTGGAAGAACTCTTCATCTGCTGTCTCAGGGCGTTGATGCCGCACATGGCTAGAATCAACGCATCCAAAGCGTTTCTCCCTTCTTCCGGTGCTGCAGACGCGTGGGAAGGTTTTCCATGAAATTCAAAGGATACCGGTCCCAGGGCAAGCATCGGGCTGCACTTATTGTATGTAGCGTTGGGATGCGCCATCATGGCAAAGTCTAATTCATCAAAGGCACCTTTTCTGGCGTATGCCATCTTGGCGCCGTTATTTTCTTCCGCCGGCGTTCCGTAAACGATGACCTTGCCGCCGATTTCATTGATGACACTTTTCAGCGCGATGCCGGCGCCGCTGCTGGTAGCGCCCAGAATATTATGGCCGCAGCCGTGACCGATTCCGGGCAGTGCGTCGTATTCGGCCATGATGCCCACCGTAAGGCCTGGTTTTCCGCTGTCATATTCAGCCTTGAATCCAGTCTCTATACCGCAGAAATTTCTTTCCACCAGGAATCCGTACTTCTCCAGAAACTCTGCATGTAGTTTACAGGCTATGACTTCCTCATAGGCCGTTTCTGGTTTTTCGTAGATTTTTCTGCTCAGTTCATCCAGTTCCAGTCCAACCTGTTCTATAGTCTTTAAAATAATCTCTTTCATCTAACTTTTCCTTCCATTATGAATTCAATTCTCTTCTTTTATATACATATTCCCGTCTCAGTTCTTCCTTGACAGCTTTTGCCGTATCGCTGGCCTGTCTGCGATAAATTCCGTGATATAAGATCACACACAGCAGGGCCAATACTGCCATAGAAAGATACATGCCGCGATAGCCTGTAAAGCGGAGAAGATAACCCAGCAGCAACGGTCCAATACCTACCGCCAGATCCAAACAGATATAAAAAGTAGAATTGACCAGGGCCAGATGTTTCCCTTTTACCGCTTCCACAGCTGCTGCCAGTCCCGCCGATTGAGTAACCCCTACGCCAAATCCCAGGAAAGCCGCCGCGATGAGCAGCAGCACGGCTGAGTCCGTGCGGCTCAGGACCAGCATACCTGCAGCGAATCCCAACATGCCAGGCATCAGGGCGTACCACTGGCCTTTCTTGTCGAATATTTTTCCGGTGAAGGGTCTGGTAACCAGCATTGCCAGCGCATAAACGGAAAAGAAATACTGTGCCGCCGTTTCTTGCTGGATTTCTGCTGCGAAAGACATGAGGAAGGACAAAATACTGGAGTAACCGAAATAAATCAGCGCACACACAATACTGATCGGCAGAGCCCCTTTCGCCAAAAATCTACTGGCTGCAGGCACCTCTTTTCCATCGTCCTCACAGACGGGGGCAGTCTTTTCGTACACCCTGAAATTGAGAAGAAACACGCTGATCAAAGCGATCACTGCTGCAAAAGTACATACGAAAAAGATCACGTCGTAACCGCCGTGCTGATGAAAGAACACTGCACAGAAAGGTCCGACGGCGGCACCGAGTGTATTGCTCAACATATAATAACCGATGCCCTCTCCCCGTTTGCTTTCCGGTACAGTTTCCGTCACTACTGTTCCCAAAGCAGTAGCCAAAAGCCCATATGCCGCACCGTGTATGAGACGAATGGCAAAAAGGATGGCAATTTGATCGACAATCATGTATACGCCAGACATGGCAAAAACCAGGACCGCACCAATCAGCACTAGCCGTTTATGACCAATCTGCTCCAATCGGCTGCCTGCAAAAAGCCTGGCGGCCAGGGTTCCGATGACAAAGATACTGGCGGACAGACCTGCAACGCCTGACCCCGCCCCATAGGTTTCTATGGTATACTGGGTCATCACCGTAATCAGCAGATAGTAATTCAACATCAGTAAAAAGTTCACAAACGTGCAAAGTACAAAGTTTTTGGTCCATAATTTCGCTGGCTCCATAAAGATTCATCCTCCTCATCTCTTTCTTGTATACATTGTACCATTGACAGAATCATAAAAAAAATATATAATCCGTCATAGATTCATGCCTTAGAAGGCATAGATATAGGAGAATATATGCTATGGAATTGTTACAACTGCAATATTTTCAAGCTGTAGCCCGCACAGGGAACATTACCCAGGCCGCAAAGGAGCTTTATATCTCTCAGCCCTGCCTCAGCCGCTCCATTTCCCGCCTGGAACAGAGTCTGGGCGTTGCCCTCTTTGATCGCAAGGGGCGCAACATCGTCCTCAATCAATATGGAAAGGCTTTTCTAAAGCGCGTCAATGCCTCTCTGAAAGAGCTGTCTGACGGGCAGCAAGAGCTCTACGACATGAGCGAACAATTTAGTGAAACCGTCTCTGTCGGTGCAGTGACCCTGCGCTTTCTACCTCGTCTGTTCAATCAGTTTCTGCATCAGAACGGACATGTAAAATTTCGCCTGATCAATGCAAAACCCCAGGAAGAAATCGAAAGAGATCTGCAGGACGGCGCCATCGACGTCGCCTTCACTTTCGCTCCCATTTCGGCAGAAGACATCACCTGTACCCTGCTGACAGAAGAGGAAATACTTCTCGCTGTGCCAGAGACCCATCCTCTGGCGAAAAAAGGGGCAGTTGACTTGGCTCATATCGCTGACGAGCCGTATATCAATTTGATCGACGACCACGATTTCTCTGACCTAAGCAAATCGCTGTGCAAACAAGCTGGCTTTACACCGAAGATCCGTTTTGAAAGCCCCACTGCGGATTTCATCGCCAGCCTGGTATCAGAAGGTTTCGGCTGTGCGCTTTTTCCTGAAAGCTGGAAAAGCACCGTAAAGCTGACAGGCATTTCCTTTCTTCATCTTACGTCGCCACACTGCCGTCGCTTCATTTATCTATCTAGTCACAAATATAATCATCAGTCTTTGGCATCGATTCAATTTATTGACTTCGTCTCAAGATTTTTTTCATGACGAAAAAACTGCCTGGGCAAGGCAGTTTTCTCAAATGATTTGTATGTAATTTTGTTATGGGTAACTAGTTTTCAATATATCCTAAGATATCGCCTGCTTGAAACACGCACTCGTCATCGATGACTTTCTCCACCAGCTTTCCGCTGCAGGGCGCCGTGATTTCTACAGTTTTTTTGTCGGCTTCTCCTTCGCAGATTACGGTTCCTTCTTCAAGGGTCTCTCCGATCTCCGTAAGCCATGTCAATGTTCCTTTTTTTGCCGCCAGATCAACAGGCTGCTTCATACATTCGCAGTTGCGCCAAGTCATCGGCTTTGGCATAATCTGATCTGGCACAATTATCGGCTGCTTCATGAATCAAGCACCTCCTTTACGCCTCTTTGTAAAATGGACATTCCGCTTCCAGGCAAGTCGCATTTTTTATATGGTAATTACACTCTATTTCATTATTGACAGCAAAATGCAGCCCGCACTTTTCGTTGATATAAGGCACACCTTCTGCAGCGGCCAGGAATGTGGTGCGTTTACAGCATCTAGGACCAGGATACTGTGAAATTTTGATCAGGCACTTTCCCGTCGCTTCGTTGGCCCATTGCCAATTCTCTACAGCCATCGGCGTCGCGCCTGTTAAGACGCTGATGAAAATGCCGACACCTACTGCGCTGCCACAGGTTCCGCAATTACCGCAAAAGCCGCCCGGTACCGTCTTTGCCCGTTCTTCTGCCGTTTCCAGCCATTGGCTCAATTCGCTTTCGTCGGTGCCTTTTTCTATGGCCGCTAAGGTCAGAAGTCCTGCCGGCATGATAAAATGGTGATAGGGATAGTGCATCGGTACGCCTTCAATATCCATCAGCCTTTTTATCACTTCATCGACCTTCATGGCGGTGCCGTCCCTATATTGCGCTAGACAGGCTTCTTTCATTTTTTCAATCACTTCTTGCTTCCATTCAATTTTTTTCATGTTCTAAACGTCTCCCTGTCATAAAATCTAAAATGAATTCTTTATCTTCCACTGCAAAGAACTTGCAGAGATCAATTGCGCCTAAGGCTGCTGCTAAACTGCCGCGATCAAAAGGGACATCCGTAAGGCACGTCGTAATTTCGTCAAAGTCATATTGATTGATAAAATCGCCGGAAAAGGTACAGGCTTTCACCCGTCCCTTTGCCAAATCCAAGGTCAAATGAACTGTCCCAATGGGAAATCGGCAAGAATTGACTACTTTGCCGGCCGGATTCCTGCCGTAGTTCCACTGCCAGGATTGATAGCGATCTCTCATCAGCTTCTCAGTCTCTTCCTTCTCCTGTGCTGTCGTCACAGCGTCAAATTCACAGCGTTCTGACAGATAGTCCGCCCAGGTCTCAAAGAATCCATCGCCGCTCATTGACTGCAGCTGCGGCGCCAGGTCTTTCAGATTAGCAACTCTTGATCTGACTGACGCAATGCCCTTTGCGGCAAACTTTGCTGCCGCAGGGGTCAGCACTTCTTCCATGACCTGAAGGTCGCAGTCAAAAAGGACACAGCAGTGGAAAATACCGCCGCCCTTTCGCTCTGTCATGGCTGTACCCGCTATCTTTACCATGCTGCCGTCGGGTGACTGTACACAGATATCATTACGCCCCGATAACTGTGCATCAACGCCCAGACTTGCTAGAAAGTCTATGACCATGAGACAGCCTCTCGCCGCTTTCTCTTCAAAATTCTCACTGTTAAACAGAAAGGAAACGTTTATATTGCCAAGGTCTTGAAAAACTGCCCCTCCGCCAGTGAGTCTTCTGACCACAGTAACGCCATGGTTCTTTACTGCTTTTTCATCTATCTCAGCCAGTGTGTTCTGATGACGGCCGATAATCACCGAAGAACGGTTTCTCCAAAGATAAACCGTTTCCCCGCTGGCTTGATTCAGCAGCGTCTCTTCCCTGGCCAGATTATGGCGGGGATCTGTATTTCTCTCGATCATCAATCGCATAACAGTTTCACCGCCTCTTTCAGCATTTCACCCATCGTCGGGTGCGGAAATACCAACCTGACAAAATCTTCCGCCTTCATCTCCTGCGCAACGGCAATCTGCCCAATCTGAATCATCTCTGCCGCTTGGGCGCCTGCGATGTGAAACCCCTTCAGCACGTGGCTCTGTTCATCCATGACAGCTTTGACAAAACCGCCCTCCATATTGCTGACCATTGCTGCCGCGTGCTGATCCGTTCCATAGTAACTCTCTCTGAGACCCTCTCGGTGCAAATCCCCTGCAGAAGCAGCCTGAAAAGGTGTAAAAATGCACTTCGCCGTTTCCACTTCTTCTCTTTCATTTTGATATAGAATCCGACTGGCGACCTGACTGCCTTCTTCCATAGCTGCGTCTGCAGCCATGCATTTTCCAGTCGCATCGCCTATTATATATATCCAATCCGTATGTTGCAGATCTATATTTTCCGCTGTCACTTTCGGCAGCAGCGGCCTATGTCCAGTACAAAAGACTGCATTGTTAAAATCGGCTTTCTCAGTGCCAGTTTCGATTTCAATTCCGTTTTTTGTCAGGTACGCTGCCAAAGCACGGCTGATATCTGGATCCCATCCCGGCAAAATGCGTGCTTCTTTCTCCACTAAAGTTACCTTCACGTCCAGCGTAGAAAGTATGACGGCCAATTCTACTCCCAGAACACCTGCTCCGATGATAGAAATGGTCGCGGGAAGTTCTCGCAGTTCCAGAAGCTGTGTAACGGCAAACAGATTCGCGCAGTGGATATCTTTTGGAACGGCTGGTTCTGATCCGGTGGCTGCGATCAGAACGTCACAAGTCAGAAGTTCTCCTTCTGCCGTCTTCACCTTCTTTTCTCCAACAAGGGAAGCCGACATCCAGAGGATCTTCACTCCCATCTTTCTTAAAACATATTCCGCGCCAAAGCCCAGCTGGCTGATCTTGCTTTCGCAGGCACAACGCAGGGTAAGCGGATCGAGCTTAAGGTTGATGCCCATCGACTCCAAATACTGCTTTGCTTTAATCGCTTCCAAATATGTTTTCGTCGGAACACAGCCGTCATTGACACAGGTGCCTCCAAGCTGGTTTCTTTCTATGAGTGTGGTCTCCATCCCTGCCTTACTGCAGCTGACTGCCGCTTGATATCCGGCCGGACCTCCTCCAATTATGATGACTTTCTTTTTCATTTTCTCATCCAAATCTATCAAATCTATCAAATCTACCATTAGATATAGTCTAGTATATATATTACCACTTCAGCCTTCTAACCGCTACAATATTCTTTATATAAACTGGTAGAAAAATTAGAATCTCTTAAGCTGACAAAAGTGATTTTTATGCTACTGGATTTAACTGCGCCTTTCCGTTACGCACTTCCTTTGCCAGCCCGCCATTCTGCGTAACAGAACTGCTTAGGGCTGGGGCCGGTTACGCAAGGTGGCACAAATTTTTCCGGCAGAATCATTTTCCGATAAGGGCATCGGGGCAGTAAGACGCCAGGATGCCAATACGGCAATGGCGCTAGAGTATCATTGTCAATATGCACGGGGCGGCTTCCATGCCTTTGCCGAGGTTTTGCCCAAATACATATTGCAATTTATCCTGGAAATGTTAAAATAAAAGCATGGGAAATTTGTCGAAAAAGAAAGAAAAAGGGAGAAGAGGGGAAAATTGAATCATGAAGAAAACAAAGAAGTTAGCATTCTTTGCTGCAGCAATTGTCATCATATGTCTGGCTTGTTTCTTCGTAGGAAAATCCATTGGCAATTCAGATGGAATTCAGAAGATGTCTGCGGTGGTTCTGGAGAATAGATTGACCGAAATCAATGAACTGGCAAGTGTTACATACTCTTACACCAATATGGCAGAGTTCGAGAACAGCAAGGATTTTTACGGAATGAAAGTTCCGTTCACTACGAAAAGCTTTATTCTCACGTATGACGGCGAGATCAAAGCAGGCGTCGACCTGTCTGACGCAGAGGTTTCTGTCAGGGGAAAAACAGTGACCATTACGCTGCCCGAAGCCAAGATTTTGTCCCACGAGATGAACGAGGACAGCATCGAAATCTTTGACGAGAGCACCAGCATTTTCAATCCGTTCAAAGTAGAAGACTACCAGAGCTTCTGCAGGGATCAGAAGATAGAAATGGAAAAGAAAGCAGAAGAAAAAGGCCTGCTCCAAGAGGCGAGAAAAAAAGCCGCCAAGAGCATCAAGGGCATCTTTGCCCAAGTGCTCGATGACGACTATACCTTAAACGTGAAGTAACTGCTTCAGCAATACAATGGCATGGATATGACGTCCGCCTTCGTCCCGAAAGGCGAAAAGCGTCTCGCCATCGCGTTCATAAACCTGGCACTTTAGGATTTCTCCTAAGGTGCTTTCTTTTTTGTACATGATTTCAAATTCATCAATGGCGGCAGCCAGATAACGCTCCGGATTCATGGAATCGGCAGCCGCATCCAGATAGTAGAGGTTGTTCATATGACGGTTTAAATCAATGGCGCAGCAGGGAACCTTGTATTCAGCCCCATAAGAAGGGGGATACTCTGGTTCTTTCAGCTTCTCCATCTGGTACTCGCCGAAAACAGCTTTATCATAAATACCGTATCCATCCACAATCCACTGAGGAATTTTGACGGCTCCCGACTGCAGATCCGTCAGTACCCATTTGCTGTTTCCGACGGCTATAATCTCTCCTTCTCGATCCACAACCTGATACTGCCGGAACATGTAAAGTTTCTTCATTCCCGCAACCCATGTCCTGATGGTAATGCTCTCTCCATACTCCGGCCGCCTGATTACCTTCGTTTTCCAGTGCATGATTACCCAGGAAAGCCCAGTCTCTCTGATGTTGCCAACACCGCAGCCGACGGTGTCTGAATGGGCAGAACTCACATCCTCAAACATGCCCAGCAGCGCCCTGTTTGTCAGCTTCAGTTGTGAATCAATATCTCTGACGCCTATTTTAAAGTTCTGTTCATAAATCACCTTTCTTTTCCCCCCAATTTTTTCATTACTCTTTAGTGTACTTCAGTCATCACATGTCTTCAATATACATTTTTGCCAAATTGTCTAAAATGCATTCTGAGGTCTCAAAGCAAAACAGCGGAGAGCATCTCTGCCTTCCGCTGTTTTGATACTTAAATTAATCCGATGGATTTGAGGAAATCCTTTGCTACGTCTTCAGGTTCTTTTCCCTCTTCATCGACCTGGTAATTCAACTCCTGCATGATCTCATCAGACAGATAATTGCTCAGCTTGTTGATGCTGACTTCCAGTTCAGGATATTCTTTCAGAGTGTCTTCTCTGATCATCGGCACCGCATAGTACGGTGGGAAGTATCCTTCGTCGTCTGTCAAAGTGACCAGATTGTACTTCTTCAGAAGTCCGTCGGTCGCAAAAGCGTTTACAACGTCAACTTCTCCGTTTTCTAGTGCGGTGAATCTCGGTGAACCGTCGAGTCCCACTGATTCTTTAAACTGAATGCCATATTTTTTCTCAAGACCTGGCAGTCCGTCGTCCGGTCTGTTGAGGAACTCCAGTGTAGCTCCGATCTTTAACTGAGAGTCACACTTTTTGAAGTCTTTGATGCTCTTAAGGCCGTATTTCTTAGCCGTTTCCTGGCTGACCGCCAAAGTATAGGTGTTGTTGAAGCCCGCCTGCTCCAGGAAGAGAATGTTATATTCCTTATCCAGTTCTTCTTTACATTCGTTGTATACGGCCTCCATATCCGGTTTCGCTTCATGCTGCAGAAGGCTGACATAAACAGTTCCTGTATAATCCACATACATGTCGATTTCGCCCTTCTTCATGGCTTCAAAGCAGACCTGGCTGCCGCCTAAGTTCAGCTGTCTGACTACATTGATGTCCGTGTCATGTTCGATAATATCCGCATACATGTTGCAGAGAATCAGCTGCTCTGTAAAGTCTTTGCTGCCTACCGTAATAGTCTTTTCCTCCTGCTTCATGTTGCCGATGACCGTGTTGCCCACCAAAACGACGATCAGAGCACCGGCTACTGCGAGAACGACTTTCTGTCTTCTTCTCTTTCTTTTCAGCTCTTCCTTAGATTTACCAAAGGCTTTCTGCAGGCTGATCGGGGTAACCAGTTTCTCTACCAGACCCATGAGAAAATCCACGACCAATGCCAGAAGACAAGCTGGAATAGCGCCGGCTAAAATCTGCAGATTATTAACGGTTCTAATGCCGGAAAAGACCAGGTATCCCAGGCCGCCAGCGCCGATAAAGGCCGCCATGGTCATCAGCCCTACTGCGGTAACTGCGGAAATACGCACACCAGCCATGATGACCGGCAGCGCCATAGGCAGCTTCACTTTCTGAAGTACCTGCCACTTTGTAAGTCCGATGCCTTTTGCCGCTTCTACCATTTCCGGGTCGATGCTGGCAATTCCCGTATAGGTGTTTTTGATAATCGGCAGTAAGGAATAAATAATGACCATGACCACGGCCGGCAGCGTTCCGATGCCCAGCAGCGGGATAGCAAGTCCCAGCAGGGCCATGCTCGGTATTGCCTGTACTACGTTGGCTGCGCCGATAATCGGCTTGTCTAACTTTTTAACATAACTGATCAAAATACCTAAAGGCACGCCGATTACAATGGCAAAACCGACAGAAATAGCGGTCATTTCGATGTGTTCAAAGAGAAGGCTGATAATCTGTGAAATGTGTTCGGCTATATATTTTGCTAATGCGATCATTTTTCAATCACCATCCCTTCCGTATTGTCGTCGGTCAAGAACTGTTTGCTCAGTGTGGATACCAAATTACTGTTGGTCAGAAGGCCGACCAGTCTCTCCTCTTGATCGAGAACCGGAATATTGTTGACTTCACTTTCTTCAACCATTTTTAAAACATTGACGATGCTGTCGCCTACGTGGGCCACATAGGCCACGTCGTGCATGATATCCTCTGCAGGCATCAAAGGCCTGGTCGCCTTAAATAGGTCTTTTCTGCCAACGATGCCCCTGAGTTTGTTTTCCTCATCGACTACAAGCAGGGTATCAATGTGATGGTCTCTCATCCTTTTGATGCAGCGATTTCTGATCATATCGCCTTTGCAGGTAATCGGATGAGAAATCATGAAATCTTCTACGCGGATATATTCTGGAGAATCCCAGATTCGGTTTGTTCCAACAAAGTTAGAAACAAATTCGTCTACCGGCTTCTTCAAAATCATCTCCGGGGTATCGTACTGCAGAATATGGCCGTCTTTCATAATGCAGATTCTGTCTGCGATTTTGATGGCTTCGTCCATATCGTGGGTTACAAAGACCATGGTCTTTCCCACTTTAGCCTGCAGCTCAATCAGTTCATCCTGCAGACTGCTCCTGGTCACAGGGTCCAAGGCTGAAAACGGTTCGTCCAGGAGGACGATATCCGGATCGTTGGCCAGCGCCCGGATGACACCGATTCTCTGGCGCTGTCCGCCTGACAGCTCTGTAGGGTAGCGGTCCAAAAACGCTTCCGGGTTCAGGTCCACCATCTTCATCAGTCTGACAGTGTTATCCACTATGGCCTGGGGGTCTTTTTTTTCAAGCCGTTCAATGATTTCGATGTTCTGCCTTATCGTCATGTGGGGGAACAGTCCTCCCTGTTGAATGACATAGCCCATATTTCTGCGCAGCTGCACCTTGTCCATTTCTTCGATATTTTTTCCATCGATAAAAATATTCCCTTTGCTAGGTTGGATAAGTCGATTTATCATTTTCAATGTTGTTGTCTTTCCGCAGCCGCTGGGGCCGATTAAGACAGTCAGTTCTTTATCTTTAATTTCCATTGAAATGTCTGATAGTACGACGTTCCCTTTAAAATCCTTCGTCACGTCACGGAACTGGATCATGTTCTTACCTCCGTTCTTTCAATAAATTTATGTATAAATATACCATGTGCATTCTTTAAATATTTCATCGCAACACATGATTCAATGAACGCTTCCCTGCGGCGTCGCCGTAAGATCGTAGAATCATTATACCATGAATATTCCTTTGAAAATACAATCGAAATTCATGATTCAATGAACGCTTCCTTGCAGCAAAGCTGTAGGATCGATGCGTTCATTATACCATGACGATTCCTTTGAAAATACAATCGAAATTCATGATTCAATGATTCTTTCCCTGCGGCATCGCCGTAAGATCGTAGAATCATTATACCAAAGAATTCTGAATGTTGTCAAATACTGTCGTAAATTAGTTTTAAATGGCAGAAAGGCTCCTGGAATCTGTCATAGTAAAATCCTTTTCATGAGAAATCCCAGTCAACGTTATGACTGGGATTTCTATTATTTTACACCTTTCATCGCTTTTTTATTCGCATACATACATCGGTCTGCTTCTGTAACCAGGGACTCCAAATCTTTACCTGATGGACTCCAGGCGCTGCCCACTGCCACACTGCAGGGAATCAGTTCCCCCTGGTCAAGCTCCTTCAAAGCGCTCAGAACTCTTTTGCGGCACAGTTCGAGTTCTCTCTTCGTGCAATTTGGGGCGATTAATATAAATTCATCGCCGCCGATGCGGTAACACCTTTTACCTCGGCCCGCCGATGTGAAAATTGCTTCTGCCAGGCGGCAAAGCAGCCGGTCTCCCTCCGAGTGAAAATAATTGTCGTTGACTTCTTTTAAATTATTCAAGTCGAAGAAAAGAATCCCCGCACATTGCACATTCCGAAACTGGCCTTCCAGGTCGGCAATATATTGATTACGGTTGTATACGCCGGTCAGTTTATCGTGAGAACTTTCGAATTCCAATATCTTGCCGATTTTATCCCGATCACAGGCCAAGTGCTGCATGACTGCCATTTCTTTGATGGCATCGCGGCCAAGCTCCATCATATCGCCGACTACGTTGACATTGCCCAGGCGATATAAACGGCCGTCGATGGTGACTAGACGATTTTTGATCTTATACCACTGCTTTGACCGTCTGTCATAAAATTCCCAGGAATAGACCGATCCATTTTCCAGTTCTTCCTCTCGAATAGAGGGACAAAAGTCACAGCGTTCCGATCTGCCTGCCATTGCCTGATAGCAGAGCTGGCCGACGATGGATTCCTCTGACTGATTGATAAAATCATTGGCGTAGCAGATTTCCTTTGTCTCTTCATCGATGATATAAATACCTTCTATACATGGAAGGAAAGCGTTCCAAAACTCCATATTCAGTTCCATACCGTCTTCCTCCTTCCCTGGGCAGTATTATTCAATGGTCAGAATATCTGTAAAGCCTGTCACTTCGAAAACTTCCATGACCATGTCATTGACCTTTCGAATAATCATCCTGCCCTGCTTGTTCATCTGTTTCTGTGCTGCCAGAATGACACGCAGACCGGCAGAAGAGAGATAGGCCAGTTCTTCCATATCTATCACCAAGGTTTCAATGCCGTCCAGGCTGGCCTTAAGCTCCGTCTCCAGTTCCGGCGCAGTGTTGGTATCCAATCTGCCATTGAGTGCCAAGGTCAAAGCGCTATTCTCTTTACTTTTCGTGATTTTCATAATTTCCTCCTGCTAATCAGCTTTCTTTTTAATCGTCAATATATTTTTTCCGTCCAAATAATCATAGTAAATTTCATCCATACTCTGCTTTACCATGTAGATGCCTAAACCGCCGATTTTCCGTTCTTCAGCCGAAAGAGTGACATCCGGATCTTCTTTTTTCAGCGGATTGTAGGGTTTTCCCTGATCGATGAACCGGATTGTCACCTGGGGCGGTCTTTCTTCCGTCTTCACTCGTATCGTCACTTCGCCGACATAAGGCCTGTAGGCGTATCTTGCAATATTGACAAACAGCTCCTCGATGGCAATATTGATCTGCACCTGCACCTTTGCAGGAAACTGACTGCGCTCTAAAGTTTCATCAATAAACTCCAGAACTCGGTCTAAACTCTCGGGAACTGCCTGTAATGTCATTTCTGCCATTTTTTCACCTCCTAATGAAGTTGCCTCAATTTACGGAGTAAATTGTTGGAAACTCCTTTTGCTTTAGCACCCCGGTTTTAGCCGGTTTGACGTTTGTTGTAGAATTTTCAGCGCCAGCATCGTGATGTCGTCAAATTGCGGGGCCTGCCCTGCAAACGCATCTACATCCATCTTCACCCTTTCTATCAGTTCTGCTGGAGCGACCTGCTTATTTTCATCGAGGATCCTCTTCAGTCTGTCCTCTCCATATAATTCTTCTCTCAGGTTGGTAGCTTCGGTCACACCGTCGGTATACAGATAAAGAATGTCTCCAGGATGGAAGTCAAAGGTCCCCATGCGGTAATGCATGCCCTCCATACCTGCCAATACGAATCCCGGTCTCATTTTCAAGTAAGCAAACTCGCCGTCTCTGCTGCAGATGACCGGCGGATTATGCCCTGCATTGACGAATTCCATATGTCCAGTGGAAATCTGCAAAATACCCAGCCAGGCGGTGACAAAAAGTCCCTCGTCATTGCTCTCACACAACTGTTCATTGACTTCGTCAAAGACTTCTGCCGCTGATTTTCCAGTCTGCGTCTGATCTTTGATCAGAGTTTTAGCGATGACCATAAACAGGGCTGCCGGCACGCCTTTTCCTGACACATCGGCAATGACTACCGCCAGATGGTCTTCATCCACCAAAAAGAAATCGTAAAAGTCTCCGCCCACTTCTTTGGCAGGCGCCATGGAAGCGGAAAGATCAAATTCTGTTCTGTCAGGAAAGGGTGGAAAAATGCAGGGCAGCATACTGGCCTGTATATGTGTCGCCACATCCAGTTCTGCGCCAATTCGTTCCTTCTCTGCCGTGACCTTTGTCAGATTCTCCATGTAGGTTTCTAAATCAGACACCATCTTCACAAAGGAGCGGGCCAGATTGCCCACCTCCGTTTTTTTCTTGCCGAGAGGTGTGCAGGTTTCAATCACCCTGTCGTGGTTGATTGCCTGCGACCTGTCCTCTGCATAATACCGCGTTACATCGGACAGAGACGCAAGAGGTACGGTGATGTTGGTCTCCATATACCAGAGGAACAGCAGGGAAATCAGGAAAAACAGGTTCAGAGAAATCGCCACATAGCTGTATACTCGGTTCCATAAGTCCACAGCCGCAGCCCCTTGGGCGAAAAAGCCGTGATAAGCGGCGTTGCCTGCGATGGCTCCCGCGATGATGCCTAAGATGAGAAAAATCAAAATGATCTTTTCATTCATAGACAGAGGGTGCCTGCCCTTTCGTTCTTTCAGCGTCTGACCTGACGGAGACCAGATTGCTGCAGCAAAGAAGAAAAGAAAAGCCGCTGCAGCACAAGGCCAGACAGAAAGTAATCCAGGCCGCAGAGCTTCCGTCAGTGCAAAAGCGCACAGCAGGAGAATGCCTGCCCAAGCTGCCAGAAGACCTGTTTGGGAGTGGTTTTTTTCTTTCTGTACGTCAACGGAAATGCCCGTCACCGATACGAGAATAATCACCGGCATGCCTAAAAGAATGCAGAAGTCAAAGTTGTTCAGCAGCAGCACAAAGGTGGTCGATGAAAGAAACTGGGAAATGCCGAATCCCTCCATGAGAAATCCCAGCAGTCCTGCCACCATCAGAGAATCGATGGCAACGATGAACAGATATTTGACCACGTGTCTGGCTGTATCCAGCTTGGGGAATTCCTGCTCCTCCTTTAGCGAGCCCAGGGCATACCACAGTTTAAAAGGAATGTAGCCATACAGAAATTGGGCGGCGAATCCGGTTACACATAACCAGGGAGAATAACCGGATATGATATCAGCCGTCAGATTTCCCAGGGCGGTTCCCAGAGCGCCCCAAACACCGAACAAAAGTCCGAAGGCCGGCGGCAGAGCGCTGGCTGGACGTACTTCCGTAACCGGCATTAAAGAAAACAGTTCTCGAAAAGGCATGGTCACTGCGAAAAAAATGAGACCGCATAGCAACATCCTGATTGCATTTCTATAGATTGTTTTTCTTTCCATAATTTATTCCTCTATAATAGCAGATAAAGTAACAACAGCAGAGACATCCCATTGAAAAAGCCCGCTGCAATTCGGTTTTCCGGCATCCAGCCCGTCAAAACCCCGGCCGCAATGACAATCATCAACAGGGTGTAGAGAATCATTGCCGGTTTTTTCCACCGCGTAAGTAACTCGTATTTGCTCTCCTCGTTTTCAGCGCATATCAGGTTGACAGAATCAGAGGTCAATACGATGAAGAGCGGCAGCCCCAAGGCTACGGAAAAGCCGAAGTTGTTGAAGAGCACATAGGTGTAGATGGTCTCTATCCACGGACCGAAAAAATAATAGAGGCCAAAACCCAGCATGCAGGACGCAGTCAGCGCTGACAAGGCAGATAGGTACACATAGATTCCGATATTCTTCCAGGTATGCACGTTAGGCTCTTCCTTCTTCAGCAGATGCCACAGTTTGAAAGGCAGATAAGCGGCTACGAAGTTAGCAAAAAGCCCCAGGATTGAGGTCAGATTGAAGGTACCGAAGATGTCGGCGATGATGTTTCCGATTCCGCATCCCAGGGCGCCTATAAGACCAAAGCTGAGGCCCGCCAACATGGGCACCGCATTGACCGGTCTGACCTCCGTGAAACCTTCCACTAAAACCATGACCTTGAAGGCCGCGCCCAATACTGCAAAGACCGCCGTGCAGATCAAAAATTGTTTCCACTTTGAAAGCTTCATGCTGCCTGCTCCTTTCTCTTGTCAAGGAAATTCGTTCCCGCCACGATAGCGCCTGCCATGATAAACATAGCGCCCAGCAGAGATTCTAAGTGAAAGACCTCTTTTGCGCCGAAGCTGGCTGGAATCAGCAAAGCTAAAAGCAGCGTGACAATCGGTTCCGTAGAAGCAATGATCGTGACACTGACAGGACTTGTATATCGCTGGGAATACATCAGCATGATGTAAGCATATGCCTTTGCAAAAAAGGCGAGGATGAAAACAGAGGACAGCAATTCTCTCGTATATTCAATACTGGCAAAGGTCTGCGGCTCTTCTATCAGCCACAGCAAAAATCCGATGATTGCGGTAAAGCACATCTGAGTGACCCCTAAAAGCAACGGATCTGTACTCTTGGTAAAATAGTCGGCGGAAATGGTGTAGACAGCCATAAACAAACAAGCGACAATCATATAAAAAGTACCCGTGTTGAGGAATCCTCGCAGTTCAAACCCGCTGGTCAGTGCAAGGCCAAAGAGAATAATAGGAATGCCAAGCATGTTATTTCTCGTGGGATAGCGGTGGAGCATCAGCAAAAGCAAGGGAACAAATAAGATGTTCAGTGAAGAAATGAAGCTTGCGTTAGAAGACGGAAGCTGATCGATGCCTGCCTTTTCTGCTAAGAGATTTCCTGCCATCAGCAGAGACATCAAAAAACCCTGCCCCAATATGCGCAGGTTTAACTTTTTTAATTGTTTTGCGAACACGATGACCAGCACCACACTGGCAGTGCCTGTCGTCAAGGTCAGATAAGCATAGGAAGATAAATCCGGCGGCAGGCTTTTAATAAAAACGTAGGATGCTGCCCAGCAGAGCGTAATGGAAAATAGCACGATGTTGTTTTCTTTTCTCGTCATTACGATTACTCCTTCTCTCCATAGTAATAAACAGACCGGTTCTCGGCGATTTCTAAGAG
Source organism: Emergencia timonensis (assembly GCF_900086585.1). GTDB lineage: Bacteria > Bacillota > Clostridia > Peptostreptococcales > Anaerovoracaceae > Senimuribacter > Senimuribacter timonensis. Next base: position 801,783 of record NZ_FLKM01000009.1, on the reverse strand, counting down.
AATAGAATTCTGATTCAATTTGGACAATACCTCGTCCATAATAGCCTTGATCTGCGAGTCTTTCACATCGTAAAAGGAATAGACCAGGGTATTTTCCTGTGTCAGGGCTCCCGTTTCGTCTACCCAGCCTCCCTTGGCCTCAGAGGAGGTATAACCTTCCACGTGTTTGGTACAGATTCTGTCGACGATTTTCCTAGCCTTAGCTGTGGAAATCAACTGGTTATACGTGTCTTTATCGTTGGTGCCTATATAAAGGGTGTATTTCTGTTTTGTTTCCATATTGTGAAAAACTGCTGTCTCTGCATCCTGGCTTTCACTTCCGGCAAACAGATAAACGGCCAGCCCGCCAGTTGCAGTCAAGTTGATCAGCAGCAAAATGAGGATGATATTCTGCTTGATTTTCTTATCCATGATATTTCTCCTTCGGACCCTGTTTCCTATGTTATATGTCTATATACGTACAGCCGATCAAAACGTCTCAAAAAATTCAATTTAACATCAGCACAATTTGCAGTACAAAGGTCAGATCCTCTACATAGTAGCGCAGATATCCGTCGTATTTATCTACCACCCGCTGGATACTTCTCATACCGAATCCATGTTGTGCCAGCTCCTTGGTGGATAACAAAACCCCGTTCTTTTCTCTCAGGCAACCGTCAAAACTGTTGCGAACATCGAGAATCAGTTTCTTCTTTTCATAACGCAGCTTTATGCGCAAGTCCCTTTCCGTCTTCGCTTTTTTGCAGCCTTCCACCGCATTTTCCAGGGCGTTGCCCAACAAAACGCTCAAATCCATTTCATCACAGGAAATCCGTTTGGGCAAATCTGCTTCACAGATGTAATGGATGCCCTCTGTTTCAGACAGCCAAGCGTAATAGCTGAGTATGATATTGGCGGTATCATTCTTGCAATAGACCTTTATCTCTTCTACCACATTTTTAAAATTCAGTTCTTTTAAGTATTCTTCAATTTTTTCGTATTGTCTGCTGCGGCAATACTCTGCAATCATGCGGAAATGATGAGACAAATCGTGACGAATGATGCGGGTCTGCTCCAATGTACTCATCATGTTCTGATATTGCAACTCCATCTGTTCCAGTCTCATGCTGTCAATGCGCTGTTCGTTCTGCTGCTGGGCTTCTTCCAGCCCTTTTTCAATCTCCTGGCTCAGATTTAGAATGGTATAGATGACCAAAACAATGGCGCAGTATATGGTGAGAATCAGCAAGACTGCAAATCCATATTCCTTGGGCCGTTCTGTGATGGGCTTGGGATAAGCAAAGAATACGACAAAGAGCAAATAAAATAAGCCTGAGACAACTGCCATCAGGCTCCATCCCTTGCTGACTGAGGCTAATGCTTTTGCAAGAGGTTTTTTGACGTAATACCACATCAGCCAGGCCACTAAAAGCATCAGGCCACAGCGGACAGAGACATGAGCGACCGGCTGCCAGCCGAAGAAAGAATCTACGATGATAAAACCGAGACCATTGATCGAGGTGATAGAAAGGAGCGAAATAAAATAAGTTACAACATATCTGCCGTCTTTATATTTTGCAAACGTCCCAAATACCAAGAAAGTCAGGGGAATCCAAACAGCCAGCATAGAATGATTGGCTGCCATGATTCCCTTGAAATAGGCGATGCCTGCCATAAACAGCGCACAGATTAAGAGAGATAAGACCGCGCTAACCCGATAACTTCTGCTTCTCTGCTTTGGCACATAAACACTGAAAAAAGTAATTAAAACGCATGTAATCATCACGATGTTAATAATAGTAAACTGATCTGCATTTAACATGAGGGACTCCTTTGACTGACTGATGATACGTATACACTGTTAATAGATACGTATCATCAGCTAAATCGTCTCAATGCAGATCAGAACAATTTGGAGAATGAATTCCTTGTCTTCTTTAAAATAAGCCAGATAACCGTTGTATTTATCGACTACTCTCTGCATGCTTTTCATGCCATAGCCGTGAAGATCTTCCTCCTTCGTTGACTGTAAAGTACCGCTATGTATCCACAGCACGCCGTCAAAAGGGTTGCGGATATCCATAATCAGCTTGTGCTTTTCATATCTGATTTTAGCAGTAATGTATTTTTCTTTTCCCGCTTTTCTGCAGCCCTCTACCGCATTTTCCAGCGCATTACCCAGTAGCACGCTCAATTCCATTTCATTGGGAAGGACGTTTTCTGGCAAATCTGCTTCACAGGCAAAACTGATATTCTCAGACTTTGATAACCAGGCATAGTAACTGAAAATGATGTTTGCCGTGTAGTTCCTACAATAAACTTTCACCTCATCGGTGACGTTTTGAAAGTTCAGCGTTTCTAAATAGACTGGAATTTTCTCGTATTCACCGCGTCTGCAATACTCTGCAATCACCAGGAAATGGTGAGCGAGGTCATGACGGACCACACTGGTCTGTTCCAACGTATTCATCATCGTCTTATACTGCTGTTCCATCTGCTCCAGCTTGATGCTGTCTATGCGCAGTTCATTACGCCTCTGCGCCTCTGCCATTCGTTTTTCATTTTCCTTGCTCATGTTGAGAATCGTGCAGATGACCAGCGCAATGGCACAGTAGATAGTTATGATAAATAAAACAGCAAATCCATATTCTCCTGCCCGTTCTGTAAACGGCTTGGGATAGACAAAAAAAATAATGCTCAATAGAAAAAATAAGATGATGACCACATCCATCAGTTTCCAGCCTTTGTCAACTGATTCCAGCGCTTTTGAAAACGGCTTTTTGATGAATCGCCGCACGACCAGCGTAACAGTAATCATCAGTCCGCACCGGATCAGCAGATGGGCTGTCTGCTGCCAGCCAAAAAAATAATGGACTGCGATAAAGCCCAGACTATTGACTAAAGTAACACTGAGAAGGGATGAAAAGTAGGCGACGATATATCTTTCGATATTATATTTGGAAAAGAAGATAAATAGAAAAAAAGTGGGAACTATCCAGATAACCAGCAGCAGATTATTGGCAGCCATCAGTCCTTTGGCGTAAGTGACATAAGCCATGAAACCCAGATCTGCCGCGATCAGTACAACGCAGGCCGGCTTATAAAGCTTCGTCCCCTCCTTTGGCGCATAAAGGCTGAAAAAAGTCAATAAAAGACAGATGAACATGACGATATTGATGATGGCGTATCTGAGAGGATTTAACATGGTCTCTCCTTTCATTATAGGGTAGTCTTGATGACATACTGGTAATAGGCCTCTTTCATAGCCTTCATCTCCTGCCTGCGGATAGGCACCTGGGTTCCGTCCTCCATGTGAAACACTTTGTCCACTTTGACCACGTTTTCAAAATTTACGATGAAACTTTGATGACAGCGGGTAAAACTCCTGCCTTTCAGCTCCTCTTCTACATCGGTAAGCTTAGCGCTGATGCGGTGTACCGCCCCGTCTCGCAGATGAATATAGACGTAGGGCGTTTGACTCTCCAGATAGACAATATCGTTGTAACGAATTCGTTCTTGGGTCGTACCGTTTTTCACCAGCAGGCTTTCTTTCCTATCCGCATGAAAAAAGCGTACAAATCCATCCAATAGTTCCACCAAGGTTTCAGATTCGATAGGCTTTAGAAGATAGCTGTATGCGTGAACGCCGTAACCCGCCAAGGCAAACTCGTCTGTTGTCGTAATCAAAATGATGCTCACGTTCTTATCGTACTGGCGAAGCTGTTCTGCCACTTTCATTCCGTGAGATTTTCTCATAAAAATATCTAAAAAAATCGCATCAAAACAGACGGTGTCTCCGTCAGCGTAATCGTCAAGGAGCACAGTCCCTTCTTCGTATTCAGTTATTTCAATTCTTTCGTTGCGTTTATAAAAATATGCAGTTAAAACCTTTCGGACAAATTCCCGGTCTTCAGCAAAGTCATCACAGATTGCAAACCGTATCATAAAACTCTCCTATTTCAATGATTATCAGTATATTCCATATGGACAGATCATTATCTTATGGGCTTTACGCGATTTAAGATATGTCTGCAGACGCTGTTTTCCAGCATGATCTCATTGGACCTGCGGAAATCTGCATAACGGCAGTACCAGCACTCTTTTACATCATAAGTCGTCGTATCGTCAGCTTCAAAGTATCGACACACATGGTCCGGCATAATAATGGGATATCCATCGCTTGTAATACCAATTATACCACATACTTTTTTCTCTTCCATCCTTCTATCTCCTCTATATTATATCTTCGTAGCATATCCCTTTATCCTGAAGATATTTGAACATTTTTTTCAGCGCCCTCTCGTGTAGTGTCCTGACAGTGCTGCTGTTCTTTCCCAGGCGGCTTCCTATCTCCGTAAAACTGAGACCTTCAAAATATCGAAGATAGATAACTGGGCGTTCTTTCTCGTTGAGGATAGCCATCAAAGCTTCTGTGCTGCCTCTGTATTCTTGTGTATATTCTCGATAGGCGTCTTCAAAAGAGAGAGAGTATTTGACTGAATCGACGTAGTCATCGATATCAGACTCAATCTTCGCTTTTCTGTAATAGTCAATCACTGTATTTCTGGCTATGGTATAAATCCATGTGGAAAATGAGGCTTTCTGTTCGTCAAATTTATCTATGTTTTCCACTACTTTCATAAATACGCTGCTGACTAAGTCGTCGCAGACGGCGTTATTGTTGATCTGATAATATATGTAATTATATATTTTAGGGAAAAACTCTTCGTAAATTTCAATCAGTATTTCTTTCCCGTTCCGTCGTTTTTCCATGCCGTGCCTCCATTCTGTCTCGCCGTATAACATATTTTCATGATAACAAAAATTTTTCCATAATTAGCAAATCGATGATTTCTGTACTTTTTTTCTTGAAATTTGTTATTTCGTCAAAATATGACAAAAGACTTTCCCGGCATTTTCATGTCCTGGAAAGTCTTCAGCGTTTTTTCTTTTCCTTTCGTTCTTCAATGGCCCTCTGCTCCTCTCGGCTGATTCCCGCTGCCGCAATCCGTTCCTCGTATTCCTCTGGAATCTCATGCTCTCGCATCCGCTGATAGCGCAGCAGATCGAGAAGCAGGCTATCTTTGATTTTGCTGTCTCTGGAAAAGTCTTTTCGCACCCATTTTTCCTTCATACCGTCCCTCCTTAATGGTCCTGCCCCAAATCTTGAAGCCCTAGCCCGGTTTGCACTGCAAACCGATGGCAGGTCTCATGCAAGAAACTCCCAAATCTTTGATTTGGTGAGTTTTACTGCTGATTTGGCTTGGCAGACCTTATGCTTTAGCGCCCCACAAGCGTCTGCGAGTGGCTAGGCGCTAGTCGTATTATGGTCCTCGCCACAATTTGCAAAGCAAATTGATGGCAGACCTTATGCTTTGCGCCCCACAAGCGTCTGCGAGTGGTCAGGCGCTAGTCGTATTATGGTCCTATAACGGGTATCAGCTATGTGCCTTACACACATAGCTTTTAAACCCATTATTTTTTTAGTCGTTTCTCGCTTTGCACAGGTGCCAGCCATCCTCTTTCATCAGGTTCGTGCAGGCGCTGCAGGTACCCTTGAATGCAAGGAGCTTTTTGTTATAGAAGTTCGATCCCTCATCATAGTACGGGCAATTCTTTGATGAAGTCAGGGCTGTGGTAATCCTGTGTCCGTTATGGACGGCAGCACCGCCGTCCACACTTTCAAGCTCCATCTCGCTGAGCTCTGTCGGCATTTTCTTTTCTTCCATGTTCAGACCCTCCTTACTCGTTTCTGGCTTCACACAGATGCCAGCCGCTTTCTGTAATCATGTGTACGCAGGCGCCGCAGGTCTTGCTGATGCCCATCACTTTTTTGTTGTAGAAGTTGCTGCCAGCTTCATAGTATGGACATCCCTTAGCGGAACTGATACCCGTTATGATCCTGTGTCCGTTATACACGCCGGATCCGCCGTCTACGCTCTGAATTTCTTCTTCTGTCAGTTCTACTGCTTTCTTTTCCTCTGTCATTTCATTTTCCTCCTTTAAATTTACTCTTCACAAGTTCTCGCTGCACACACATGCCACCCTGCATCAGTCATCAGATGCTTGCACGCGCCGCAAGTCCTGTTGATCGCCAAAACCTGTTCGTTGTAGAAGTTCCTGCCGGCTTCATAGTGCGGGCAGCTCTTCGCGCTGGTGATTCCCGAGGTAATCATGCGCCCGCAGAAAAAACCCATTTTTCCGCCGTCTACACTCTCAATTTCCTCATCTGTCAGCTCCGTGACCTTTTTTTCTTTTTCTTCAACCATATTGTTTCCTCCATTGACATCTTCTCGTAAATGCCTTGTATCTATATATACGGACTCTGCGGCAAAGTGTCTCAAAAGTTTTTAAATCATCTGCCGCCTTACTAATTCGGCGAATTTCCCATTCAGCGCAACCAGCTGGTCAAAGGTACCGTCTTCGGCGATTTTGCCGTCTTCCAGGTAGATGATGCGGTCGCACTGCTTGATGGTGGACAGCCTGTGGGCGATGACGATTCTGGTGCTCCTGAGGCCGCTGAGGGATTCAGACACCTGCTTCTGGGTGATGTTGTCGAGAGCGCTGGTGGCCTCGTCAAACATGATGATCTTCGGTTTGGGCGCGATGGCTCTGGCGATCATCAGCCTCTGCTTCTGTCCGCCGGAAATGCCGCCGCTGCCCTCAGAAATGACGGTATGCATGTTCATCGGCATCCGCTGAATGTCCTCTGCGATTCCCGCCATCCTTGCCGCCTCCCAGGCGTCTTCAAGACCCAGCCATGGAGCCGAAACCACGATGTTGGAATAGATGTCTCCCGCAAAGAGGGAGCTGTTCTGCATGACGACACCGATATTGCGGCGGACCGATTTCACATCCAGGGAGTCGAGGTCTTTTCCGTCAAAATAGACCGATCCCGTCTGCGGCTTTTCAAAACCCAGCAGAATCCGCATCAGCGTGGACTTGCCGCAGCCGGTTTTGCCGACGATGGCCACATACTGGTTGGGCCTGATCTTCAGGGACAGGTTGTCGATGATCTTCGGCCCATCAGGAGAATACTGGAAGGAGATGTTGCTCAACTCAATGGAACCGTTCAGCCTGGTCACTGCCTTTTTGTTCTCCTCCACCTCGGGCATGGTCTTCATGATCGGTTCCACCATCTCCATGGCAGGCTTGATGTCGGAGATCACGTTAGTAATGCTGGACAGGCCCATGATGGCCGTGCTTACCAGGCCATAGGACGTGGTGAAGGCCATGTAGTCAGCCGCAGAAACCCCTGTCACCGCCGCGATATAGTAGAGCACCAGCAGGTTGCCGAAGGTGAAGATCACCGTAAATACCGGCGCCAGCCGGATGATTATCGGCGGGTTGTACTCCAGATCCGCACTGGTTTTGTAGGTTTTCGCCCAGCGCCCGAACATTCTTTTCTCCGATCCTGAGAGCTTGATCTTCTGAATGCCGGAAAAGAGGGCAAAAACCATACCGGAAAGCTTGGCGCTGGCTGCCAGTCTCTTCCTAGAATAACCCAGCTGCAGAATACTGCTGATCATGGTATAGACCAGGTTCAGCAGCAGGATGGCAACTGCCGCAACTGCCAGCGCCTTGGAATACCTGGTGATCTGCACCACGTAGACGATAGAGAACACTGCGGTCAGACCCGTATTCATGATGGTGTCCTGCAGCATCTTTGTCAGGGTGTCCATGCTCTCCAAACGTTTAGAAAGCTCCCCAGAGGAATAGGATTTAAAAAATCCCGCAGGCAGCAGCAGCAGCCTTGCCATAGAAGCGCTCTTTACCGCGACGCTCAGCTTCTTCTCTATCTTCGTGTCCAGAACCGTGTTACAGATGCCAAACAGGTTGCTGGCGACGAGGGATGTCACCACCAGAATCGCCATGGGCAGGACATAGAAGCTGACCCCTGCCGGTATGACACTGGAAAAAATCATCTGGGTCGCGTAAGGCGTAATCAGGCCGATCAGGCTGACCGCCAGGGTCAGCTTTGCCACATAGGCGTAGTCCCAGAAGCTCAAGGATTTTGCCATAAAGACCACCAGGTCTTTGATGTGCAGCGATTTCAGCGGAAAGGCGCGGTAGAAGCAGTAGGCATCCGTTTCAAAGTCCTCCGCCACCTTCTTCGTCACCCGAATCCGCCTGCCTCTTTGCTTGTCAAAATAGCTGTAGCCGCTGGTACGGCTGGGCAGAAGGGCTACCACCGTGCCGTCCTTTTTTGCCGCCAATATGGGATTGATAGAATCCCGGTACCAGGTGTCTGTCAGCTCGACGCGCCTTCTCATAACCCCTGTAGGCCGCAGCATGTATTCGATCTGGTCGTTCAGATCTTTGATCTCTTCTGGAACCTCAGCGATTTTTACATGGAGATATTTCAAAATTGCTTCGATGGCACTTTGGGATTCCTCAATGCTGTCTTCCATCTTCTGTCTGCCCGCTGAAGGCATGACCACAGAAGAGAGATCCTGAAAGGCACCCTCAAAGAGCTCATTATCTTTTGTTTTTCTTTCTTCTAGTTGTTCACCAAACCAGCTCATGGTACCCTCCTATTCCGTGGTGATCAGCTGGGTGTAGAGGCCGCCCTTTGCCATCAGCTCTTCGTGGGTGCCTCTCTCCACAACTTCACCGTAATTCATAACGACGATTTCATCACAGTCCCTGATGGTCGAAAGACGATGGGCCACGATGATACAGGTGATCCCGCGATCCTTGATGGCGTTTATGACCTCGTACTCCGTCTTTGCATCCAGGGCGCTGGTCGCTTCGTCCATGATGACGATGCTGGGATCCTGCGCCAGTACGCGGGCGATTTCCAATCTCTGCCGCTGGCCGCCGGAGAAGTTCTTTCCGCCCTCGGTCAGCTTACAGTCGTAGCCTTCACGGAGCATGATCTCCTCGTGCATGCTGGCGTCCTTTGCCGCCATGATCATCTCAAAATCTTCGATGGACTGATCCCACATCTTGATGTTATTCCTGATGGAGTCTTCGAACATGATGATGTCCTGATCCACCACAGCAACCGAGCTGGTGAAGATCATGTGGTTCAGCTCCTCCATGGGTTTTCCGTCGAATTCGATGGTGCCGGACCACGGTTTGTACAGCCCCGAGATCAGCTTGGTCATGGTGGATTTGCCGCAGCCGGAGCCTCCCACAAAAGCCACCTTTGATCCCGGCTTGATGTCGATGCTGAAGTCTTTGATCAGAGCGGGTGAATTGGTGCTGTAGCCGAAGGTCACGTCTTTCAGGCGGATATCGCCGCTCAGTTTTTTTGCTCCCTCTAAAGATTCCTTCTCGTCTTTGGTGTAATCCACGTCTGCCGGATACTCCATGACGTCCTCTACCCTCTCCATGGAGGCGCGCATCTGCTGCACGGTGGTGCCCACGTTGATCAGGGACAACGCTGGCGAAAGGAATTCCGCAATAAAGCCCTGGAAAGCCATGAGCATGCCGACGGTAAAATCCCCGTTGATGATCAGCAGGGCGCCGATGAGCAGTACCGAGCTGTTGGCAAGGGAGGTCAGAAACTGGGGAATGCTGTTCATGTAGATGTTGGTCTTCAACACTCTGTTGTTTTCGACTGATTCTCTGGCGATAAAGCCAGACCATCTTTCAAAGAAGCCGCTTTCGGCTCCGGCGGCTTTGATGGTCTCAATCATCTCGATACCGGAAGTGGTGGTGCTGTCCACCTTGCCTCTCTCGCGCATGGCCACACGGCTGATGTTCATGATTTTGTTGGATATGTAGCCTGCAGAAAAGAGGTTGATCGCCACTGTGACCAGACCCACCGCTGTCAAAATCACGCTGTACTTGAGCATGATGGTCAGATAGAGAACCAGGGTCAGAAGGTCCAGGCCGGCCGGTGCCAGCTCGCCCACCAGAGTATTGGTGATAGACTGGTTCAGACCCTGCCGCCCCACCAGGTCGCCCGCGTTCCGCTGGGAAAAGAAATGCATGGGCAGACGGAGAACATGCCACATGAACTCTGAGTTGGCCGAGACGGCAAACTTGCCCTGTATCTTTCTGAGGTAGACCGCCTGCAGATAGTTGACGACGATGCTGAAGGCCAGGACGATGGCCATGATGCCGATAAACGGCGTCAGCCAGTCTGACTGTCCCTTGGTCAAGATGCTGTCCATGAATACCTTGGAGAACAGCGGCTGCACGATGCCGACTACCGTGACAAATACCGTGGTGATGAAGACGAAGATGATGGCAGACCTGGTTCCCCGCAGCCGTTTTCTGGCGAAGTTCATCACGCTGTGCTTTTCTCCGCCAGCCTCAAAGTCATCGTTCTTCTCAAACATGATCACAACGCCGGTAAATGCCTGGTCAAATTCCTTCATGGAAACTGTCACCCGCCCTCTGGCCGGGTCGTTGATGACAGCGCCTTTTTTCGTGAAGCCGCACAGGACGACAAAGTGATTGAAATTCCAGTGGATAATTGCCGGGAAGGAAATATCCTGGGCCATGTCCAGCTCGTAGCGGAAGGCTTTTGCAGTCAGTCCGTAAGCGGCAGCCGCCGATTTGATGGCTTTGACACTGGTGCCGTCCCTGGAAACACCGCAGGCCATGCGAACCTTTTCCAGCGGCTCGATCCGTCCGTGATAAGCCAGTATCATGGCTAGAGACGCAGCCCCGCATTCCAGGGCTTCCATCTGCATGACAACTGGCACTTTGATTGGTTTCGCCATGATATCCCTCCTACTCTAAGATCAGTTCGATCGGTTTCTGATTTTTGACGACGGCGAGCGCCGTACCAGTGGAACCTTTTTTGACGGTGACGTCTTTACCCTTGCTGCTGGACCAGGCGATGCCGCTGGCGGTTTCTTGGTCTTTGTCAAAGGAGATGACCACCAGAATGCCCACAGAGTCTGGCATCAGATAACCTGCCAGTTCTTTGTTCTTGACCAGGGTGACGACCTCCTCTTCGGATACGGGGAATTCTCCGATGCTCTCGATCCTGCCCTTCATGTATCCATAGGTTTCTCGGTCAGCCGTACTCGGGGAAACCTGCACTTCCATTCCCGTCTTCAGTTCCGCTGCAGTTTCTACAGATACCACTGCGGCCATTTTGTCACAGCGGCCTTGTTCCTCACTGGCATAAAACGCCCCTGACAGATTTTCTGTAAGGGGGATGTTACCCATAAGGCCCCAGGCCAGGCCTCCCAGCAGCAGCAGGCCTAAAGCCGCCAGCATGATGACGACGCTGGGATTGATGACCTTGATATAGTCGTTCATCTTTTCTGGAGAAGAGATCCGCTCCAGGTTTGACTTTCTAAATACTTCTTTGTTTTCCATGCCTTCCTCCTATCGTAGTCTGCGACCTTTGGGCAGACTGATTTACTTCGCCTATACCTTTTGTATACGGCGCGGGGAGGCAAAACGTCTCAAAAAAGTAAAAAACGTGGAAATGACGGAATCAAAGATTCCTATTTCCACATGTCGCCCACAAGGGGCGACTCTTTGCAAGGTACGTTTTTTGAAACATACGGAAATACGTCCTATAGACGATATTTCCTATGTTATAAAAAAAACGCCATTGTGCGAGCCGAACTGTAAAATTGCTCTGGCCCGATATGGCGTTTTTTTAATATAAACAGAGTATTTTTTTATGATACACTTATGAAAATGTTCATAATCTCGGATGAGGGGAATCATTTGTTGGTGTGTAGGGGGTGGGGGTATGTGATGAATGTTTTTACGTTAAAGTTAGGTTTTTTGATGCAGTTCTATGGATTTCGCTTAACTCTATAATAATTTCCGAAGTCATTTACCTGAAAAATGGCCTGACGGCCTACGGAATCTGTTGATGGGTTACTTTTGTGAGCGGTACACGATATTTAAAGCATAAAAAATCACACAAAAAATAACCCGAATCAGATATACCCCCTGGAAAAACCCTCAAGAAACGATTCTGTTACGCGAAAAAAACCAGATACACCCAAAAAGCGTAAAAGTATTGTAAAACGTAACACAAGTCTCATGGGATTTCATAAGAACGTACCTTTAAATCGTAATTTTATAGTAAACCCATCTTCTTTACCAGCTTTCCATCGTAATCAAAGATTAAAAGCTTCTTGATATGTTCATAGTACGCTTCTATGGCGATGTAATCAGTGCAATAACTCACAACGCAATCGCTCATATCCCCGCCAATCTGGCTGGCTTCTACTATAATCTTCCTCTTGCCTGTATCCACATCCACTCTCACTAGATTGTCGTTAACATCATTGCAATACAGGCAGCCGTCTTTGTAAGTGCTGTTATCCCAGAGATAATATATATCATCCCGTCCGGATCTCAATGTTGTAATTTCTCTTCCCTGTTTGCTTTCAAGGTTATATTCGACCGCCTTCCATACCTCCTTTTCATCTAAACCGATAATGATCACAGTCTGGTTCGTTTTTTCTAGAATCTGCACGGGATAAAGACCTTCATAGAATTCATCCTCTGATTCTTTTCCCGTCGAAAGGTTTTTGACGATCAGTTTATTTTCATTTTTGTCTATAGCAAGCAAATTATTTCCATAGATATAGAATGACTCAAAGGCATACTCACCTCTTTGCAGGAGAATCTCCTTCTCACCTGTTTTAATGTCCATCCTCCCTGCATTCATATGCCATTTCCCTGCCGAATCACGTTCTCTTTCTGCATAATACACTTTGCTCTTTGATAACAGAACACCGTACGCTGACACATCAAGCTGTAACTCCTGCTCTTTTCCATTCAGTGAAAGGAGGCGGATATCCGGGGGAGGACCACCCATGCCAGCCCCCCCGTAAGCAAGAATCTGTCCCCCTACAAAACACATTTTCATATCCCAGTCCTGGAATGGCAGCTTCTGGTTCTTGATTAAATAGCTCTTATCTTTTTCGATATCATAAAGATACAGCCTTGCTCCAAAAACAAATGGTGCGCTCAGGATGGTGTTGCGATTCGTATACAGGACATAATTGCCCTGTGCGTGGTCTCCCATACGGCCTATTTCTCTTGTTTCTCCCAAAGATATATCTTTGGGCAGCTTTTCCGCCAACAGCAGATAGATCATCTGCAAGATGACTAATCCTATAATGATTTTCAGAATCAGCTTTGTTACTTTCATCGTCTGCTCCCTTTACGCCCTATTACCGACCGTGTTTTTACATTGAAGATACTTTTCAAATTCTCAAATGCTGTGCTTGGTATTACGGTCTTAACCTTTCTGACATATTTTTTCTTATATGGCACCCACACATACTCATACTGCATCTTTTCTATTCTGCTCTCTTTCGAAGCGGATAGATTTCCGTGTTTAAGTACTTCAAGCGCCATCCATGAACAATTGTGTGACGTAAATCCATAGTCTCTATATGAACGTCCAGCTTTTACTTGGTCAATGTATTTTGAACTGCCAGAGAAATTTCCTTTAATATAGAGATACTTTCGATATTTGGTAGAACTGCTATTTCTCCCAAACAGCTTATTTATATCCGTATAAACTTGCTTTCCTTTTACAGATATAAATTTCCCTTGATTGGCCATTTCGCCAAGATGAGGGCTTTTATAACCCCTCTGTCCCCAGGAAAAATATCTCCAGTTACTTCCTTTTTTAATTAATACAGCCATGTGTCCGATTGCTCTTGTCAAAAAGTTCGACTTTAGTACAATTGCATCATGCCCGCTTGGGTCTATTCGGTTGATTGGATTATTCATACAGTACCCATACAGATGCCACGTATCTGCATTCTCCCTCTCGCCTCTGTAGCTGTCCCTGGTGATAAACCTTCCTGTCCTCGGCTCGGCAGTAAAACGCAGCCAAATCAAAGATTTGGGCGTTTCTTGCATAAGTTCGTCTGCAACTCGTATAGCTCGTTGGACGGGCTAATATAGTATCTAGCGTTGAGGTAGAACTATCCGGTCAATTCATCTTGGACTGCCAGCGCCCTGCTGTTCGTTCTCGAAGCCGCTGTAGCCTGTGGCCTTGCTTTCCGTCACATCGCCGAAGTCGTCATACAGATATGATACCACCCTGAAACCTGCGCTGTCCAGCACATTTACCGTGCTTCCTTTTGCATCTTCTATATACAGGTAATAGTCATGGCTGCTTCCAGCCACGGTCTGGGTGGTGAGGCCTGGGTTTCCGTCCTCATCCGCCTCCCCTTCCACTGTGATCGTCTCGGTAATGACGTTTTTCACCGTGGATGCAGCCAGCTGGTTCCTGTAGTCATAGGAATACTCCTTGACCTCGTCGGTGCCTGCAAGGGAGTTGGCCTTACGTTCCTTGGTGATGCTGCCATTTATGTTGTAGCTGTAGCCGTGCTTTTCAAAGGTCGTTCCATTCTTGGCATAGTCCATGGCAGAGACAACTTTGTCGCCTATATTATTTCAGCAAAAAAGTACAGAATTCACTCCTAGACTATAGACTAGAATGAATCCTGTACTTTTTTAAAGACTTGAACTTGCAAAAGATTCCAAAGTATCAAACTCTTGAGAGTTTGTAGAATCTTTTAATTCGGTATTCATACGATAATTCAAAGTCCTGTAAGTTTACATATCATCAATCTGTTTATTTACAATCAATGAAATGTCTTCTAAATACTCAATTCCAAAAAATCCTTTATATACAGGAATCATCAATGTGCTTCCCACTGCAGCTTTTTTATAGTTCGTTTTTTTCACTTTTACGTTTATACTATGGCTCTCATCCTTCCTTGCATTTAGATAATAGCGAGTAAAAGGAGTATTAAAACTCTCTTCATACTTATCCGTAATTACATAAGATTCTGTACTGATTTTTTCTGCTCCCAAAACAGCATTCAGATTAATGATTTGGCCTGAGACACTTAATGTAATAATCATCATAATAATGGGCAAGATTAAAGCATTTCCCTTTTGCGAACTACGCATATTCTTTATCATAAATACTATCAGCACACCGATGCATGCAGAGACTGCCAGTATAATCAGCGCCGGTTTTCCAAAGGAAAACAGATTTTCTCTATCGTTATAAAACGAATAATCATTCCATAGCAGCCCCATACAGAATGGGACAATAAAGTTCCACCATCCGACATATTTTCGAAGCCTCGTTTTTTGGTTCAATGAGATAACACTTATTACAATCAGTATTATCTCATATAAAGTGATGACTCCCGTCGAAATTGCTGACAAATTCCTGCAAAGCCAGAAAATCAAGGCAACAAATATATTTATTGTAACTAGCTTGATTTTAAACCATCTGAATTTTTCTTTATTCTTCCACTCTTTTTGATTTTCTCTCATACTGTTCTGCCTTGCCTGTTTTCTTAACTTGTGATTCATATTACTCATAGTGTTATATTACCATCCACCTTTCTATCACTGACATAATCCAAAGCAAGAGAAATCGCACCGCCTAAACTAGTTAAGCTGGTTACTATATATACCACAGTATCTGCCCTTGCAGATTTAAAAATTTTCACTAATCGTGTTAATCCGTTTGTAATTGCCGCAGAAGAGCCGATTCTAATCGTATATCCGGTAGCTCTCCAAATGGCTTTCCTGATTTTCGTATAAAACCTGCTATACGCACCTCTTACTTTCGGAATTGCTCCTAACAACTTTTGTGAAGCAGTTTTTCTACCAAATTTATTAAAAGCCTTCTTTATTGATTTACCAACTAAATCATACGACCATTTCCACCACCCGGCAAATATAGTTAATATACCATCAATTGCCAGAGTAGAAATCCATGTTTTAATTGTTCTCTTCCTATGCCCTGTCGGATCCACGTAGTTGATCGGGTTATTGGCGCAGTACGCATACAGATGCCACGTATCTGCGTTCTCCCTCTCGCCTCTGTAGCTGTCCCTGGTGATGAACCTTCCGGTCCTTGGCTCGTAATATCTTGCGTTGAGGTATAGCAGTCCAGTCATCTCGTCATGGACCGCTCCGGTGTACTGCAGTTCGTTCTCAAAGCCTCTGTAGCCTGTGGCTTTGCTCTCGGTCACGTCCCCGAAGTCGTCATACAGATATGATACCACCCTGGAGCCTGCATTGTCCAGCACAGTTACCGTGCTTCCCTTTGCATCTTCCGTATACAGGTAGTAGTCATAGCTGCTCCTGGCCTCGCATTCAGTTCTAAAAGTATCAGAACCGTTGAGCAGGTTGAAGGATTTCAGATTGCCGCTTCCGTCGTCGGTATACAGCACGCTGCCCAGTCGGAGTCGTGGATTCCTATCTAGCATGTTCTCCAACGATAACTCATTTGATTGCGTCCATATCGGGCTTACAAAAAATACAGGGTAGGCATTTAGCCTACCCCATATATCAACTTACATCCCTTCTCACGAATTAATTTCGTAGGGAACATTCAATTGTTCTAATAGCTCTCTGGCAATCTTTTTGTCGCCAAAGATTATTCCTCCCAATTCATCGATAAGCAAAACGATATCCACTCCTGGGAAGTAAATGTAAGAGGTTCCTACACATCTGCATCCACATCTTGCCAGCTTTAATAGGCAAGGCAGTTCTTCGATGATTACGCATTTCCAGCAGATGCTTCGGATCAACTTACGGTCTTCCAGCTTCATTGTCAGTCTTGCATAAGGGTTATCTACAGGATCATCGCTATTGCTGCCCTGAACAACCATTACTTCAGTACCTCCATTCGTAGAGTGTAATATTTTACATAACTCAAGCATCTTACGCTCGTAGTACATGTAGGTGCCCAATCTTACCGTTCTATTACGGCAGCGCTGAAAAAAAATGTCTTCCCCCTGGTACAGAAGGCAGAATCGTGTGACTCTTTCTGTCTCAGTTTCTAATACATCGTGTAATTTTTCTATATTCGCCTTGTCGAATATATCAAATATAATATTATTCACTATTCTCCCCTTATACTACCATTATTTCTTACTGAAGCGATACGATCCATCGCTTTGTTAAATAACTTCCAAGCTGATCCACCATGTCCGTCAAAATCTTTTTTGATTCTCCAACCTTTAGGTCCTTTGTATCCTTGATTTCCAGGTAACCTCGTTTTAAACTTACTCAGATCTACTCTTCCATCCGGTTTTAACAAATCATTTGGGATTTTTCTCCTGATAAATTCAATTTCCCGGGCTTTTTGGGCCGTATTTTTAGAGGCTTTTGAGGAGGCTTTTGATTTGCTGAACTGTTTTTTTGCCTTTCCTTTGCTTTTCGCCTTTTCTGCCTTCGCCTTGTAATACTTAGCTCCGTGATAGACTACCACGCCCAGCACTGCGGTTATTACCAGCAAGGTTCCCGCAGGGCTTGTTATAAAAGCTCCGACTGCTGCTACACTTTTCGCAACCCTATAAGTCTTATAACCCATATAAACAGCCTGTGCATAGTGCCTGCTCGGATCCACATAGTTGATCGGGTTATTTGCACAATACGCATACAGATGCCACGTATCTGCATTCTCCCTCTCACCTCTGTAGCTGTCCCTGGTGATGAACCTTCCGGTCCTTGGCTCGTAGTATCTGGCGTTGAGATACAGCAGTCCTGTCAGCTCGTCATGGACCGCGCCGGTGTACTGCAGTTCGTTCTCAAAACCGCTGTAGCCTGTGGCTTTGCTCTCGGTCACATCGCCGAAGTCGTCATACAGATATGATACCACCCTGGAGCCTGTATTGTCCAGCACATTTACTGTGCTTCCCTTTGCATCTTCCGTATACAGGTAGTAGTCATGGCTGCTTCCGACCTTCCGTTCAGTTCCAAAAGCGTCCGCCCCGTTGAGCAGGTTGAAGGATTTCAGACTGCCGCTTCCGTCATCGGTGTACAGCACGCTGCCCAGCTGGTAGAAGTAATTTGTGACATCGCTGCCATCCTTCTTCTGCACGCGCTGGCCGTCCCCGCTGTAGAGGCTGCTCTGGGTCTTGGAGCCTTCCGTGTAGGTCTCCAGCATGTTCTCCGGCGTATAGGTGTAACTCTTGTTCACGCTGCTTCCGCCTATCGTGCCGGTCACCTTGGTCTGGTTGCCGTCTGCGTCATAGGTGTAGGACAGGCTGGTGCCTGTTCCGCTTTCACCCGTCAGCTGGTTCAGCCCGTTGTAGGTGTAGGTGGTGGCTTTGCCGTTCTCCGTCTTCTTTGTCCGGTTTCCTGCCGCATCATAGGCATAGGCGGTCTGCAGCTTCGCCTCCTCCCTGGTCACCGTCTGGGTGGTGTATGTCGGATTCCCGTCCTCGTCCGCTTCCCCTTCCACTGTGACCGTCTCGGTGATGACGTTTTTCACCGTAGAAGACGCCAGCTGGTTCCTGTAGTCATAGGAATACTCCCTGACCTCGTCGGTGCCTGCAAGGGCGTTGACATTGCGTTCCTTGGTGATGCTGCTGTTCTTGTTATAGCTGTAGCCGTGCTTTTCAAAGGTCGTGCCGTCCTTGGCATAATCCATGGCAGAGACACGTCCGAAGACATCATAGCCGTAGGTCAGCAGCGCATGGCTGGTGGTGTCGCCGCTTCTGAAGTTGTAGTAGTCCTTCACCGTTTCCACGCTGCCGTCAACATTATACGTATAGGCTTTGGCAAGATATGTGCTCCCGCCAATCTTCACGCGGATATCGCTGAGCCTGCTTCCGCTGTAGTTGTAGACCAGTGCGTCCACCTCGCTGCCGGACGCACTGCCGTAATTGACAGCGGTGATGCGATCCTTCAGGTCGTAGGAGTAGGTGATGGTATACGGTGATAAATCAGACGGGATACTGCTACCGCTGACTTCCGCAGTGGATTTCAGTCGTTTCAGCCCGTCATAGGTGTTGTAGACGTAGTGGTACAGGGTCTGGCTGCTGCCGCTGACCTTGTAGTCGTACATCTCCTTCACCTGATCGTCGGCGTAATAGGTATACACTGTCTTGTATTTGGCAGTGCCGTCCGCCGCATACTGGGTCTTTTCGCTGACCCTGTCTTTTGCGTCATAGGTGTACCTAGTCTTCCTGCCGCTGGACTGGCGGCTTTCAAGGACGTTACCAAAAGCGTCATAAGAAGCCGTGGTTTCAATGGCTGCCGCGCCAGATCCCTCGTCTCTCGTCAGAAGAACGTTGCCGTCAGCGTCTGCGGTTTCCGTGCTTACTGCGCCGTTTGCACTGGTCCTCGTCACAGAGGAGCGGTACAGTCCGTCCTCCCCTGCCTCTCTGTAGGCATAGGTGGTCTGGTTGGATTCGCCTCCCTTGCCAGTCAGCTTCACACCAGTGATCCTGCTCTGTTCATCGTAGGTAAACAAAGTGGTATTGCCTTCTCCATCAGTCTGAGATGTCAGGTTGCCCGCTTTGTCATAGCCCGCGGTTTCGCAGATGGTGTCTGCGCCGAGGATGTAGCTTCCCGATGCGCTGTCCCATACCGGGTTCTGCAGGGTAGCCGTCTCGTTGCCGTTTTCGTCCAGGACATGGAGCGCCAGAAGTCCGGTATTCTCGCCTGTCTTGGTGTAGGAGGTCAGCTGATTCCCGGAAAGGTCGTAGGAATAATCCGTGACGACGCCGTCTGCTTCCTGGCGGACCGTCCTTCCCAGGCCGTCCTGGTAAGTGACGTTCATAACAAGGCCGTCCACCGTTTCCGTCGTTGTAAGGGCATTCTGATAGTTCTTCTTACTGTCTTTGCCCTCATTGACGCTGACATCACCGTAGCTGTAAGTGTTCTGGCTCACCTGGGTCAGCCCTTCGCCACTCTTTGCCGTTCTTGTCACACGGTTCATAGCGTCATACTGGTAGCTTGATGTGATGCCGTCTGTACCGGTCTCGCTGAGCAGTGTGCCGTTTCCATCATAGGTCTTAGACTCCGTGGTCGTATTGACTGTTCCTTCGATATCTGCAAGAGAGCCATTCACCTTTGACGTGGTAGTCGTGATTCCGGTCATACGTCCAAATCCGTCATAAGTAAAGGTCTTCGCTTCTTTACTGATTTTCTGGCTGCTTGTGCCAAAGGCTGTGTAGGTATAGGTCACAGAGGACAGTTCTCTTCCCATGACGTCATAGGTAACCTCGGTCACCGTCTTATTCTCTCCCGAGACCGTCGTCGTGGTTTCCTTCTTCTGACCGCCTGCAAGCATCTGAATGTCGATATCGGTGGAAGAGATGCAGGTACCGTCTTCTATCAGGTACTCCGCCTCGCTCTTCAGCGCACCCTTCGCCGTATCAGATGCCTCGGTATAATAGGTGTAATTGGTAAAGGTTCCTGCCACGTTATCCACAAGCCTTGTCATATTGCCGTACTGGTCGTACTGGTAGACCTCGTCCGCTGTCTTAACGCCGTCTTCCGTGGTCTCTGTATAACTAGATGGTTGGTATTCCGTCCACTCCCCGTCATGGGCGTAGAAGAAATCGCTGACCGCGGTGTCTTCGTCATGCTCCTCTATGACAAGTTCCTTATCGTCATAGGTATAGGTGGTCGTTTTCTTCTTTTCGCTCATGACCACGCTGCCCCCGTTCGTTCCGTCCTTGTTCAGCGTACCAAAAGACACTGTCTCGGTTTCCTTGGTTAGCAGGCTGTCCATATATTCGTAAGTCGTACTCTGCTCCTGGTCGCCAAGGATGTCCGTATGTCTGGTGCACTGGCCAGAGCCGTCAAACTCGTCTTTTTCCTGTTTCACAACCGCTCCGCCTGCCAGTTTCTCCGTTAGGGTATAGTCATCTGACCGTGTCATGCGGATGCTCTCAGCGGTTCCTCCTGCCGCAGGATAGTTGAATCTGTCCATCTTTCCGTCGCTGCCGCTGTACTGGATGCTGTAGGCATTGCCTGTTCCGTCTGTCAGAGACGTCATCTTCCTGCCGTTATAACCATAGGAATAGGTGATGCCGCCGCTGGCCTGTCCTGCTGGGTATTTTGTCACGCCGGTCAGCAGGGAGTTCTGATAGTTGTAAACGATCTTCTGCCCGTCAGGCAATGTCATATCGTGAATGGTCAAAGCGTCGCTTCCGCCTGCCGACTCGTTGTAGGTGAACTCCACGGAGATGTTATTGCCTGTGGTGATCTTATCTAAAAGTCCCCGCTTCTCATCGTAATGGAACAGGAGCAGGTTTCCGTTAGATTCCTCCATCCAGACCAGTTTTCCACTGGTATCAAAGTAGAAGGTCTGACTGTCCCTGGTGGTCATGGTGTAGGCGCTGGTCACATTGACCGTGGTCACCTGGTTTCCACCGTCTGCGTCAGGGTTGTTCAAGGCGATGGCCTGGGTCTTGTCTTCTTTTTTCAGATTCACGTGTTTGCCCAGGCTGGAGATGTAGGTGTCCCCATCTGTTTTGAACTGATGAAGGGTTCCGCTTCCATCGCGGAGCACCAGGATGCCGTCTTCCAGACTGTTGTCCTTACCCAGCTTGAGCAGCTCGATATCGTAGCTATGGGTCCAGCCGTATCCGAAGCCGGATTTGCTGGTTGCCATGCTATTATAGGTCCTGGTCAGAGCCACGTCCAGCTGTTCATTGGGGATTTCCGCATCGGTCTGTTCATAGAGGAAGTTCCCCTGGCTCTTCTCGATATAGCCGTTTCCGGCTGGCGTTGCAATATCTGCATAAGCCCAGTACTCCTTATGACCGAGGGCTTTCTTGTACTCATTGCGGTCTATCGGCGTGCTCTCTGCAGTGTCGGAGTAACTGCTGGCCGAGACCACGTTACCTTCTTTGTCTTTCACCACAGCTCTGACCTTGTAATACAGGGAAATACTGTAGTTGGTATTGATGTCGCACCAATAGCCGTCAGTCACGTCTTCTGCAACCAATGTGGTCTCGCCCGGAACAAAGTTTTTCAGGGTGCTCCTGTAGACTTCGTAGGTGAGGCCTTCCGGCACGTCTTCCGGGATATCCCAGCGCACGTAGGTCTTGTAATTGATTTTGTCCTGCGCTGTGACATTTTCAGGCCAGTAACCTTCGGCAGAGGATACCTCAAAGGTCTCTTTTTCCATGACGGCAAATTGCATAGTGCAGGCTACATTTTCAAGAAGGGCTGGATCTTCCGCTGCCGCTTTGATATGGAAACCCGACGCAGCAATCTGCTGCTTGTTCAAATTTAGAACGTAGGTCAATTCTCCCGGCGTAATCTGCTGGTATTCGCCGTCGCCAGCCTTCGCATACCAGGTGACGCCCTCTGTCTGGGATGTATTGAGGGTGAAACCCACTGCCTCTTCGAGGAGCGGCATGATCATTTCAGATTCATTCCCCTCAACTGCCGGCATGGTCAGATCCAGGCTGATGGCATTGGTAAAGATATCGCCCGAATCTGTCTTTTCAATCAAAAAGAGCCGCTGCCGCGGCAGCTTTTCTGGCCGCCGTCAGCAACAACTCTTTCCTTTTCATATATTGGATTTAGATCAGCCCCTGCTCCTTGGCAAACTCTCTTGCCACGTCAGCCGGTTCTTTTCCTTCTTCGTCAACCTGATAGTTCAGTTCCTGCATGATCTCATTGGTGAGAATCTTGCTCAGTTTATTGATGACATCTTCCAATTCCGGATACTTATCCAGCATCTCTTCGTTGATGATTGGAATCGCATAGTACGGAGGGAAGAAGCCGTCGCTGTCTTCCAGGACTTTCAGGTTATACTTTTTCAAAAGACCGTCCGTAGCATAAGCGTCGACGATATCCGTTTCGCCATTCTTCAAAGCGGTAAATCTCGGTGATCCGTCAATAGCTAAAGTCTTTTTGAAGTTAAAATCATATTTCTTCAGCAGTCCCGGCAGACCGTCGTCCGGTCTGTTCTGGAATTCCATCGTGGTACCCAGAATTAGCTGAGAGTCACACTTGAGCAAATCTTTCATGGTCTTGAGGCCGTACTTCTTTGCCGTCTCTTGTGAAACTGCCAGAGTATAGGTGTTGTTAAAGTTAGCCTGTTCCAAAACCTTGATCTTGTACTTCTCGTCCAAGGCCTTTTTGCACTCGTCATAGACCGCCTGCATATCAGCCTTGGCCGGTTGGTTGAGGATGTTGACATAAATCGTACCAGTATAATCCACATACATGTCGATTTCGCCCTTCTTCAGAGCCTCAAAGCAGACCTGACTGCCGCCCAGGTTTTCTTTGCGAATCACGTTGATGTCCGTGTCGTGTTCGATGACATCAGCATACAGGTTGCAGAGAATTAACTGCTCCGTAAAGTCTTTGCTTCCTACTGTAATGGTCTTCTCTTCCTGGTTCATGCCGCCAATCACGGTGTTTCCAATCAACACTAAGATCAAAGCGCCGGCTACTGCCAAGACGAGTTTCTCTTTCTTTCTCTTCTTCTTCAATTCTGCCTTTGATGTACCAAAAGCGCTCTGCAGGCTGATCGGCGTTACCAGCTTTTCAACCAGTCCCATGAGGAAATCCACCAATAGCGCAAGCAGACACGCTGGAATTGCACCGGCCAGAATCTGCAAGTTGTTGACTGTTCTGATACCAGAAAAAACCAGGTATCCCAGACCGCCAGCTCCGATAAAGGCCGCCATGGTCATAAGTCCCACTGCTGTAACAGCGGAAATTCTGACACCGGCCATGATGACAGGCAGCGCCATGGGAATTTTGACCTTGGTCAGAACCTGCCACTTTGTAAGTCCAATCCCCTTTGCCGCCTCTACCATCTCCGGATCGATACTGGCGATTCCTGTATAAGTGTTCTTTATAATCGGTAATAACGAATAGATGATAACCATGACAACTGCTGGAAGAACTCCGATACCCAGAAGCGGTATGGCAAGACCCAGCAGCGCCATGCTCGGAATGGCCTGTACGACGTTAGCTACGCCGATAATGGGTTTATCCAGCTTTTTGACATAACTGATCAAAATGCCCAGAGGCACGCCGATGACGATGGCAAAGCCTACGGCGATGGCCGTCATTTGGACGTGTTCCATGAGCAGATCTGCAATCTGCCCCAAGTGCTGCGCCATATATTTAAATAATGCAATCATTACTGGCTCACCGTCCCTTCTGTACTATCTTCCGTCAGGAACTGCTTGCTCAATGTGGAAACTAAATTACTGTTGGTCAATAGACCGACGAGTCTTTCCTCTTCGTCGAGAACAGGAATATTGTTGACTTCCGTCTCTTCTACCATCTTCAGCACATCGACGATATTATCGCCTACATGAGAAACATAGGCTACTTCGTTCATAATATCCTCTGCCTGCATCAAAGGCCTGCTGGCTTTAAACAGATTTTTTCTGCCGACGATGCCGCGCAGTTTTTTCTCGTCGTCGACCACCAGCAGCGTATCGATGTGATGATCTCTCATGCGCTTGATACATCTGTTCCTAATCATGTCGCCTTTACAGGTGATTGGGTTTTTAATCATAAAGTCTTCTACCTTTATGTATTCTGGGGAATCCCATATCCTGTTGGTGCCGACGAAGTTGGCTACAAATTCGTCAGCAGGCTGTTTCAGGATCATTTCCGGCGTATCAAACTGAAGGATGTGACCGCCTTTCATAATGCAGATTCTGTCTGCAATCTTGATAGCCTCGTCCATATCGTGGGTAACAAAGACCATGGTCTTCTCTACCTTAGACTGCAGTTCGATCAGCTCATCCTGCAGGCTGCTCCTGGTTACCGGGTCAAGCGCTGAGAAGGGTTCGTCCAAAAGAATAATCTCAGGGTCGTTGGCAAGGGCCCTGATGACGCCGATTCTCTGTCTCTGTCCGCCTGAAAGTTCTGTAGGATATCTGTCAAGAAACTGATCAGGATCCAGGTCTACCATCTTCATCAGTTGCTTGGTGTTCTCTACAATTTTTTCAGTATCTTTCTTTTCCAGGCGTTCGATGATTTCGATGTTCTGGCGAATGGTCATATGAGGAAACAGGCCTCCCTGTTGGATGACGTAACCCATGTTTCGGCGGAGCTGGACTTTGTCCATCTCCTCGATATTCTTCTCATCGATAAAAATCTCACCTTTGCTTGCTGGAATTAATCTGTTGATCATTTTAAGTGTCGTTGTCTTTCCACAACCGCTGGGACCGATTAGAACGGTAAGCTCACCGTCATTGATGTCCATAGAAATGTCTGATAAGACGACGTTACCTTTGAATTCTTTCGTAACGCCACGAAATTGAATCATAATAAAACCCCCTATCTGATTCTCAATTAATCGTACCTTCCGCGGACAAGGATGTTCCTGTCCTCGAAAGAATAAGTTCCCCAATACATATAATTATACCGACAATTCTGAACAAAGTCAAACGACAAAAGTCGATAATTGTTGAAATTGACGCAAAAAAAGAGAGCCTATCTCTCCTGAAGCAGAAAAAATATACTCTCAAAACGGTTATTTATGCATTATACAAGTAACGGCGAAACCTCAGTGATTTCAGCAATTAGAGTGTGCAGCTTCTGCATCTCCTCTTCAATTTTTACCAGATTTTCCCGTTCTACATTATGCGTCATAAAAAGATTTTCAATTTCTTTGTCAAAAGTGGCTAAACTGTTGGCAACATCGATAAATTTCGTAAAATTCGTACTGTTGTATGCCGATTGAAACTTTCTGAGATCAGTGCCGATGATATCCACGATTTGTTGTTCGTTATATATTTTTCCAATCATCATCGGATAAGGACTGACCCTCTGCAGATAGATTTCTTCCTCTTTGACTTCGTACATATAGGTAATTTTCAGATCCTCTCCCAAATCAAATTTGGCAATGTTGATATGAGCCGGCGAAGTTTTAATTGATTTCGCACCCATCTGCCGCAGCATGATATTGACCATATCGTCTGAAATTCTATTTCTCATTGTATATCACCACTCCTTTTTTACACAGCATACCTGATCAAAAGATAGATCATAGCAAGCACTACTGACATTATCATAACGGGAAAGCCTACTTTTGTATATTCTTTAAAGCTGATTGGATAACCGTGTTTGCCGCTGATACCAGAGAGCACCACATTGGCTGATGCGCCGATCAGTGTGCCGTTGCCGCCCAGGCATGCGCCTAAGGAAATTGCCCACCACAGCGGCGTAACGTCTATGCCGCTCTCGCCCAAGGCCAGCACCAAAGGAATCAGGGTTGCCACGAATGGGATGTTGTCCAAAACGGAGGATAAAAGAGCCGAGGCCCAAAGCAGCACCATCATGGTCATAATTGCATGGCCCTTTGTCATATCGATAACCAGCTTTGCCAGCTGTCCGATTACGCCAGTCTCATCCAGTCCTCCTACCACGATGAAAAGTCCTGCAAAAAAGAGAATGGTCGTCCACTCTACCTCCCCGATGATATAGTCCACATTTTGTTTGCCGATGACCAGCATGATGGCAGCGGCAGTCAGTGCAACAGTGGCAGATTCAATCCCCAGCTGACTGTGGAACATGAAGCCGACGACGACTAGTATCATTACTACGATACTCTTATAGAGCAGGGCTTTGTCCTCAATCGCTTTATTTTCATCCAGTTCCATGACGGATTTGATCGCTTCTGCATCAGCTGCCAGCTTTGACTTGTACACAAATTTCATAATCAACACTAAGGCTGCGATGACGAAGACCGCCACAATGCCAGTGTTCGTAATAAAGTCAATAAAATCCAGTCCGGCTGCGCTTCCAATCATAATGTTAGGCGGGTCGCCGATCAATGTCGCTGTGCCGCCGATATTGGAAGCCAGGATCTGCGTCATTAAAAATGGTACCGGGTTCACCTTCAGCATTCTGGCTATGGTTATCGTCATCGGACCTACCAGAAGTACGGTCGTCACATTGTCCAGAAATGCGGACAAAACGGCGGTAATCACCATAAAAGCGACCATGATCTTCCACGGGTTACCGTGGGCCAGCTTGGCCGCTTTGATTGCAATATATTCAAAGATACCTGAGTTCTTGACGACGGCAACAAAAAGCATCATGCCGATCAAAACTCCTATGGTATTAAAGTCTATGTAACCGACCGCCTTATCGACTGTCAGTATATGACTCAACATCAGCAGAACGGCGCCTGCCAGGGCAACCGCAGTCCTGTGTACTTTCTCAGTCATTATGGCGACAATCACTACTAAAAAAATTACAATTGCTATGATTTCTTCCACTATCTTCACCTCTTGCTGTCAAAATTCTGCTTTTGCATAGATAGGATTTTAGCACTTTCAAGAGGAAGAATCAATGGTTTTCGTTATATTCATAATTATGTAAACAGTGCTGCAATTGTCGAAATTTGTCGAACCCTTTGCAATGACATAGCCTCGTGCAAGATACAACTTAAGTATTATTTTTATAACCCTAATGGTTGGTCGATAATCACGACTTCCATTTCCTCATGGCGCATCTTTTTGTAGTGAATCATCAAACCGTTGCAGATCCGGTCTGGGCTGCTGCAATCATGGCATTTATCTGCTCCATTTAAGGCGCAGGGCGTCTTCAGCCCTTTTCGCAGGGCGTTCTTAGGTGCAGCCACATTGCGCACTCTCCAAATGGTTTTTTCCAGATTAGGTTCAATCTTGTTAGTTCCGAAGACCAGATATACTTTTCGGTGTCCGTACAAGGATCCCGCCACCCGGTTGCCGGTTCCGTCCAGATTGACTAAGATGCCATCCTCTGTCGCTCCATTGACAGAAGTTACAAAGAATTCTGCCTGCATGCCGTCTCTGGCGGTTTTAAAAAAATCCTCCCCATGCTTTGGATCGTAGACCATGTTATGCGCTGATAACTTTTCATACAGTCCCATCGAAAGAAGCGTCTGTGAGTCGCCAAACGCAACTGTCGTCTGATTGATTTCATGATCCAGGTAATCCGCAGCGGCGGCAGCCGTCTCGAAATAAGAAACCTGGTAGTTATTCTTTTTAAAAGCGTTAACGATCTTTTTGATATCCATTTCTCCATCCTCGCTTTACGATTTACTGTAGATATTCTACATCTTATTGGGAATGGTTTCAACTTACGATTTTCATCATATTTCCCCGTACTGTTCTGCAATATTCAGGGCGTGATCGCCGATTCGCTCAAAATCTGTAACCATCTCTGAAAAAAGAATTCCTGCCTCCGCCGAACAGCGTCCTTCTTTCATTCTCTTAATTTGATTATTCCTCATCGTCTCGCTCATGTCGTCGATTTTCTGTTCATTCTGCGCGGTCTGCTTCAGCACTTCTTTGCCGTCCTTTTCGTGACCGCATTTGATACAGGTCAGAGTAAAATCTGTCAACGTTTTCATTTCTCCAGTCTCTTCGATGGCGTGATCCGAAAGCAGTACTTCGCCTTTTTCAATCGCGTAGGCATATTCTGCAATGTTCATAGCGTGATCGCCAATCCGTTCCAGATTACCGACGATTTTATAATAGGAGCTGATTCTCTCTGAGTCCGACTCAGACATTTCCATGACAACGACCTTTGCAATGTATTTGGATATCTCTGCATTGAGATAATCGATGTACTCTTCTCTTGCGACAATATGTTCCATCTTGCTGCATTTCCGCGTGATCACCGCGTCAAAACCGTCTTTCACATTCTGCCACACCAAATCAAACATACGAGCGATTTCGTTGTCAAGTTGTTTGATGGACACGGAAATCTGGCCCACCTGTCTGGTCTTCCGGCCGTCGATAGGTTCCAGGTAAATCAGCTTATGTGCCTCTTCCGCCTCTTCCTCACCACCAGGCAGAATCTTTGTCGCCGCTTTTGCCATCAGATTGCCAAAAGGCAGGAGCAGCAGTGTAGTGACGATATTGAACACTGTATGTACATTGGCAATCTGCGCTACGGTATTGCCTGGAGTCAGCCCTTCCATCCACAGCACAAAAGGCGTGGCCATACAGATACAGGTGAACAGAAAGGTTCCGATGATGTTGAACATCAGATGGATAATCGTTGAACGTTTGGCGTTGACCTTTGTCCCAATAGAAGCCAAAACTGCTGTAATGCAGGTGCCGATGTTCTGCCCGAACAACACGTATACGGCTTGGGGCAGACCGAGAACGCCGCTGGCCGCAAGGGCCTGCAGAATGCCTACAGAAGCAGAGGAAGACTGAATCAGCGCAGTAAATACTGCACCAGCTAAAATGCCTACCAGAGGATTATCAAATTTGGTAATCAAGCTGGTGAACACAGTTGAATCCTGCAGCGGCTCCATAGCGGTACTCATCATATTCATGCCGATGAAGAGCACGCCTAAACCAGCTATGATGTTGCCCAGGTGCTGCGCTTTTTCGTTCTTTAAAAAGACCATCATCACAACGCCGAAAAAGGTAATCAACGGCGCAATAGCGCTGACGTCCAGGGCAATCAACTGCCCCGTAATGGTCGTACCGATGTTGGCGCCCATGATGACCCATACCGCCTGATTCAAAGTCATCAAGCCGGCGGAAACAAAACCCACCACCATGACAGTGGTAGCCGAAGAAGACTGGATGACGGCTGTAATTCCTGCGCCCACTAAGACCCCTTTCACCCGGTTAGAGGTCAGTTTCTCCAAGATGGTCTTCATTCGATTGCCCGCCGCCGCTTCGAGGCCGCTGCTCATCATCTGCATGCCGTATAAGAAGAGAGCCAGTCCGCCCAAAAGCATTAAAACATCACTTGTGCCCATCTCTGCATCTCCTTTTATAGTAGAATTTCATTTGATGTCCGGATATAAGGCTGCTGGTCAGCATGGTCCGGACCTGATGATAGCGGAATTCATCCATTTCCTCTTCATTGATCCAAGTTCGAGTTCGCTTATTTTTGTCAAAAAAAATAAGGTTCCTATGTATTTCTGTCATTTTTCTCCCCCATCTTAATTAAAATATTTGAGGTTATTGTAACAGGTGGAACCTATTTTTCCTATTGAACTTTAGTTGCATTTTTGCATGAGCAGGATGAATCAGCCAGATACTCGTCTAACATCTGCTGCAGAACAGTCAGCAAGACAATCATTTCACATTTCTTTTACTATTGCACAATCTGCCGAGGACGAAGAATATCACGATGCAAGCGGCGATAATCAGCAGACTCTCTGTCTGTGTTACTGTATGACCGCCAAACTCATAGCAGACGCCCAGCTCCGTTTTCAGGTCTGCGGCAATCTTCGCAGGTGCTCCCTCAAAAGCAGTCTTCATCGGCCCCTCCATCATCAGATTTCTAAAAATTGCTGCTGCATGAGACACTGGGAAAATTTTGATGATCCATTGTACTGCTTCTGGATACATGCCGATAGGAAGATAGATTCCCGTAATGAAACCAATCATTGTCCCAAAGACGGTGCTGGCCACGGAAAAAGCGCTCTGACTGCGAAACAGCGATACGATAAACACCATCAGGGTGGTATTCATCAGAGTAGTTAAGAGAATCATCGCTAACACTTTGACAATCTGCTCTGCTGCCAGGAAAGAACCGCCGTTCACTACGATATAAATTTCTGCCGCCACGAAAGCCAGCAGTGTCATAGTCAGCCCTACAATATAAGCGCCTGCAATATAGCCGCCGGTCAAAGCCGTACGGCTGATGGGTGAGATATAAAAGTCCATGTTGATTTTCAGCTCCCGGTCCTTCACCATAGATCCCAGCATTCCCATCGTAGTGGTAAAGCTGGTGACAGCCAGAACTCCTGCCATAACCCAGTTGTCCATCAATTCTCTTGCCCCCTCAAACGCCTGCAGATCCTTAGTCCATACGTCACCCAGAAATAAGACATAGAGACCGATGATGATAAATACTGTTAAAAGGGAGAAGAGAACGCTGGCTCTATCGCGAAAGTATATTTTTAAATTCCTCTTTGTAAATGCAATCATTCTCTGATCTCCTTTCCGGTAATTCCAATAAACACATCGTCCATGGAACCTTTCTCCACGGTGAATTCCTTTATATCCCCTTCATACTTCTTTAAAATTTCGAGAGCCTCTATTGTCGATCCTAATTTTAGATTGATCGTTTCACCGCTTTCTGCCAGCAAGATGCGCAGCTTATCTTTGGCGTATCTGCCTTTCAAATCTGAGGGCGTACCTTTGGCGGCGATCTTGCCGTCATCCACCACGATGCAGTAGTCCGCATCTTCCGCTTCCTCCATATAGTGTGTCGTCAGGAAAACAGTCATCCCCTGCTCCGCCTGTAATTTCTTTATGGTGTTCCAAATACTTCTTCTGCTCTGCGGGTCCAGGCCTGTGGTCGGTTCGTCGAGAAAAAGGACGCGGGGTGTGTGAATCAGCGCTCGGGCGATATCCGCCCTGCGTCGCTGTCCTCCAGAAAGCTTGCCGTACGGGCGCCTTAGAAATCCCATCAGTTCTGTTGCCTTGGCCGCTTTTAAAACTGCTTTCTTCAGAGCGTCCCCTTTCAAGTTGTAAAAGCTCCCTCTGATGAAAAGGTTTTCTTCTACTGTCAGCAAATCATCCAACAAACTGTTTTGAAACACGATGCCGATATTCTCTCGAATGTGTTTATCATCCTCTCCCAGACGGGAGCCGTCTACGACGACGCTGCCGCCGTCTGGCCGCAAAAACGTACAGATCATGTTGATTGTCGTGGACTTCCCGGCCCCGTTAGGTCCTAAAAAAGCAAAAAGACCTCCCTCTTCCACATAAAAGCTGATATCCTGTACCGCCTTTACAGTTCCATAACTTTTCATTAAATGGTCGACTTCTATAATATGATTCATTTCTTTACCTCCGCTGTGACTATAGCATTTCAGCGGCATCAAGTAAATATAGCAGAAAGCGACCTGCTTTGGCAGGCACTTAAGCTGTAAAAAATCAGCAATAACTTGCGGCGATCTGCAGATTATACTATAATAAAAACAGTAAAAGGATATAGAACAGGAGTCAGGATATGAAAGACACTTTACTTACAGAAAAAGACATTAAAACCTTGGAATCCTATTCCGAAGGTTATTTTTATAAGATGCTGCATTACATTCGCGATTTCATCGATACTGGCCTCAAGGAGAAACGATTTACCCAAAAAGAGGCGGAACACGATCTGCAGATTGCATTATGGGTTTCTTACGCCTGCAACAATATTGACGAATATGAATATTACTATACGTCTGTACGCTGGCTCGCCGATGTGGAGGACCTGGCTCAGGGCTGCGGTGTCTGGTTTTACCGCTATTCCAGCGCTTTGATGTACTGTGGCAGATTGACAGAGGCCCTGGTCTATGCGGAAAAAGGCGTCATGGAAGAACCCGATTATCCGTGGGGCTGGCTGCAGCTGGCAAAACTGCGCAGCCATTTTGGAGATAAGGAAGGCGCACTGTCAGCGAACAATGCCGGACTAGCTCTGGTACCTGGTGACTACGAATTTCTCCGGCAGGAGCAGGAGCTGCGGCAGGACTGCTCTCTGGAACAGTTACTAAATCATTATATTTACGAAGAGGATGACCGGGACTTGGTCGAAGGCGATACAGACGGTCAGGCAAAGCTGGACGCCATTTCCGGCGTCGTCTGTAACGAAGAAAATTTGACGGCTATCAAAGAACTGCTCCAGGCTACGAACTGGATTCCCGATATGCCTTACTGCTCCTTTCGTTTTCCCTTTGATGGAAATAGCCTTATCGGCATCTTTGAAATGAATGAAGCTGCCGTATCAAAGCTGCCTTTGGATTGGATCAGAGAAACCCTGGAAAACCTGCCTGCAGTAGAACAGATTCAGAAAGAATCAGAAAGCCTGGCCAGGGGAATCCCTATAGATGCCCTGGTATTAGAGCGGGTGGTTTTTTACCGCAATCAAAGCATCGCTCTGTCCTTTGATCACAGTGCGGCAGGCATCCTTCAGATGCCGCAGAGACCCGTCTGCAGTTAAAATAAAGGAGAGGTCAATAGTCCTCTCCTTTTTTATTGATTTCTTGTATTCTCTGATTGATGACCTCCGCCTCTTTGCTGCCGCTTTTGAAGCTCAATAGCTTTACCATGAAATACACCAAGAGGACGATGAAGAAAAAGGCCACCGCTTCCAGTGTACTCTCATACAGCTGGAGCAGACCGGCAAAAGTCATCAGCACGATCTCCAGCAGGATGAAATGGATCACCGTACGGAATAAAAATTGTTTTTCCGTCAGAACCTTCTTTGAATAAAAGACCAGCAGGGTAGCGTCCCCTGCCAGGGAAAAAAGCGCCATCCAGGGAAAATAACTTAAACTGAAGGTCAAATCGGGATAAAACAGACTGCAGAACACATAGGTGCCAAATATGGAACCCGTGTAGATATAAAAAAATCCGAGAAGCATTTCTCTTTTTAGTTCTTTGAAATCCATACTGCACCTCCTCACAGACCAATTTGTTTTTTCAGTTCCGGTACGTACTGTCTGGACACCAGTACACACTCGCCGTTTTTTAAATACACTTCAAACCGACCGCTCATCGAGGGTTTGACGTGACTAATCTTTGTGGTGTTGATAATTGTTGATTTGGATGCCCGGAAAAATTTGCTGGCCCTAGTCAGATCTTCAAACTCGTACAGTTTCAATTTTGACTCATAGACCTTGTCTTCACAGTATAGAAACGCTTTGCTGTCCACTGTTTCAAAGTAATAAACGTCGTGGAGAGACAGTCGATAGACCTTATCGTCCCTATAGGCGGTCAGCCTGTGCTGCTCCATCTTCAGTCTGCGTACCAATTCCATAATATCGTCGTTCATCTCGTGACATTTAATGATAATTTCTTCCTCTTCACAGCTGTCTACTTCCTGAACAGAGATTTTCACAGGCTTCACCTCCTCTCAGCTATTTTACCACGATTTTTCCTATTTAGTCCAAAGGGGAAGGACGGCGGCAGTTCATAATCTCCGACTTTATCTCTTTGTACACGTCCTTTGGTTCCGGAGCAGGCTTGCCAGTCAAATAGCCCTGTATATAATCCACATCCATGCCCACTACGGTCTTGAGCTCAGCAATTGTCTCAATTCCCTCTGCAATGACGTATTTACCGCGTTCGTGACAGTAAGTAATCGTATCTTTGACAATGGTCCTCTTGTCCATGTCTTTGTCGATATCTCTGATGATATCGATGTCGATTTTCACATAGTCCGGGTTGAGGAACAATAGATTGCGCCCGCTGTTATAACCGCTTCCGTAATCGTCCAGGGCCAGACGGCTGTTCCAGATTTTCAGGACTTCTTTCTTATATGCAGTGTATTCTTCGTTGAGTTCTTCGTTTTCGGTCAGCTCTAAAACCAGATTAGGCAAAAACGCTCCGTACTGTTCTTCAATGCTGCGTACCTCTCCCTCACTCAAACGTTGGTTTGCAATGGAATTGACGAACAGCTTCAGGTCTTTTGAAACCTTACCGCTGGCAATCAAATCGTTAAATTGCTTTAAACTGTTCCTCATCGTGATTTTCTCAATCAAGTATAGTTTTGATTCCATCTTCGCTATTTCAATAATCTCAGAAGGATTTTTCAGAGTGGAATCCACAGTCCGCATCAGCGCTTCATACGCAAAGACCTCTCCATCTACCGCGCTGACAATAGGCTGGAAATAATAGGTGAAGGCATTTGCTTCTAATATGCGGCTCAATTCTGCCTTTCGCTTCATCATGTAGACATCGTTTCGATAGTCCTGCAAGGAGAAATCTCCTATTTCCCCTTTTAGGGTGTGTTTTACGCTGTACATGGCGAAGTCAGAGTACTTCTGCAAGGTATTAAAGTCGCGGCTGTCGTCTGGGTACCAGGCGATACCGCCGGACACCAGAATATGTATCTCCTGTTGGTTCGGCATGGTGATGGAACTCTTGCTCAGTTCCCGCCAAAAGCGGTCAATCTTTTCACGCAGTTCCGTCCTGCTGTCATAGCCATACAGGAATAGGTTAAATTCGTCGCCGGATATTCGCGAGATAATCGTACCTTCCGGTGACAGCCTGCGGAACATATCCGCCGCTTTCTGAATGTAAAGATCTCCGTATTCATGACCAAATTTATCGTTAATCATCTTTAGGTTATCTAAATCCAACATCAGCAGAGCGCCAATATTGATGCTGGACGCTTCAATGGTAAATAGCCGCTTCATCTGTCTCTGGTATGCTCTGCGGTTAACCAGGCCGGTCAGCACGTCGTGATCTCTCTCGTATTCGATCAGCTGGCGTTCCTTTATCAATTCGCTGACTTCTTCTACCAGTCCATAGTATTTATGATTCACCTCATCGTCGATATAACGCAGGCGCAAGTAAATGCTCTTGCCATTTTTGTTCAAATTAAAAATATATTCATTAGCGCTTTTAGAGTTGCTCGGTCTGCAGCGGTCTTTAAACTGCCGCATCAGCCGTTCAAATTCTTCTATGGACAGCTGACTCACATCGACCTTCAGCCCGAAAGCGGAGAAAAAGTCATCTGTTACATACAATTGCTTCTTCTCATAATCCAGCTCAAAGCCTTCCAACTGGGTATTGGCCAGACGAATGATCTTTGTAAATCGAGCTACGGCATCAATTGCGTTATTTCCAGTCTTTTCAATCGCATCAATCAATTGGTCAATTTCGATGATTTTTGTTCTTTCAATGGAAATCTTGTCCTTGAAGGTCATCTTTCTGACGCTGTCAGCTAGGGATATGACTGGCCTTGAAATCCAGATACTGAGAAGGATGCTCAGTATCAAGCCGATCAAGACGGACCCGATGATGGCGTATAACAAGGTCACTTTAATCTGAGAAGTAAAGGCCAAAAGGTCTTTCTCTTTCATCATTCCGCTCAGCTGCCACTGCTGTTTTTCATAGGGCGTATTGTTGTTATACAGGTTGAGGTTTTCCGAACTCAAGGCCACCCGGTCATGGTTCTGCATCAAATATTTATGATCGCCGTTCTGTTGGATTTTTAATTGATCTCCAGTTTTAAAATCCACAGCAAAATAGGAGTTGTTGGTCAGGATATCAGTATATTTTCCGTTTTCCTCTAATATCAAGCTGTAGGCGCCCTTTGCATCGCTGTCCAGTTCCAAATAGTTTAGCAGCGTTTTCAAATACTCGTGGGAAACGTCGATGCCCAGTACGCCGATAACGGTTCCCTTATATTCGATTGGAAGCACGTAGGATACCACATAATCATTTTCCACCTGCAGCATCGGCATCCAATAGCCCAAATCTGTGATGTCCGTGGTATCTTCTTGAAAACGGTGATAGTTGTCATAGACTGCCTTAAATTCTTCCAGGTTATGGCCTTTTAAAATGATGTTCGGCTCCCATGCAGAGTCCGTTGCAATCCCCATTTTTTCAACCAAACTTTTAGAACCGCGTCTAATCATTAAATCCGAATTGGTAATGGAGTTGTCGTTCTCTACGTTGCTGTCGCTGATATAAAGGCCCGGCAGGGATACTTTGTCACTGTCGCCGGGGATATCGCTGCATAAAAAGACATAGGCACCTGTCACTCTGTGATTGCGCAGGGTGGAAATGACATTGTCTGTGATATGTTCTAGTATGATTCGACTATCGTCGGGATTATCGGCAAGATGTTTCGGGTCAATCTGATTCTTAGCAGTCAAATTATTTATGACCGATTGGATATCTTCCACTTCCGTTTCTAAGTTGCTCCATTGGTTGACCATCATATTTTCCAGTTCGTGGGAACGGTTTATCACTTTGGAGTCAAAGATATCCCTCGTATTTTTCTCCATCTGTGAGAGGATATTGTTGTAAAATATCACTCCAAAAAACAGAATGGACACAATTAGCACGAGAATGAACATGGGTATGAAAATTCTCTTTAACATCGTCCCTTTCTGCCATTTCACCCGTATCTTAGATTCCATGTTATTTCCTCTGTTCTGCGGCTTCGTTTAATGCTTTCAGGGTATCCTTGTACCACTTTTCAAAATTTTTGTCGGTAGCAAATTTGCTGACAGCCTCTTTTCTGGACATTCCAGATTTCATCAGCTTCTCAATCTTTTCCCTATCAGCGGATGCCTGATCTGACATGCTGTACTCCAGTATATTTCGGATGCTGGTCCCATTCTCTACAGCTTTTGGCGTATATAATTCGTTATTGTTGATCGTGTCCGCTGCCGCTATGATGACCTGTTTCATCTGCTCATCTTTTACACTGGTTTTTTCTAATATTTTCTCTTGGTCTGTTGCATCTTTCTTTACCGGCATATAACCGGAATCTACTGAAAAGGCGATATTTTGATCTTCGTCGGTGAACCATTTGAGGAAGACTGCGGACGCCTCATTTTCTGCCTCTGTACCCTTCGTGACCACAAGACCGGCTCCTTGCTGCACTGCAATATTCTCACCGCCCTTAAATTTTGGCGCTTCTTGGGCTATTGACTGAATCTTGTACGAAGTCTCATCATCAGAGATAATCTCTTTTGGGAAATAGGTAGATCCCGACGTTGAGCATACGCAGGCAATGATGTTGCCCATCTTCACATCGTCACTGCGGAAACGTCCTTTTGACATAAAATATCCGTTGACATAAGGCACATAATAATTGTCCCACAGCTTTCTGATTGTCTCTTTGTCAAAATCAATTTTCGGGTTGCCTTCGTCGTCACTGCTTACAATTTCGTGCCCGAGCTGTTTTGCACCGATAATAAAATAGTTTGCCATGGCGTCACGTCCAAAAAAGGCCTGTCCGTCGTCAGGTTCCGGCGTCAATGAATCGGTATATGCATAATAAGCGGCAGCGGTCTCAGTGATGCCTTCAATGGTATCCAGATCACTGCGTTTTGCGCCTGTCGCTTTTGCAAACTTGTCCCAGTCGGTCTCGTTCATCATAAAGATTTCTGTCGATTTGGCAATTGGAAAGATTTTTAAGTCGTCGCCTCTAAAGTACCCTTCTTCCAGATACCCCGGCACATACTCTTTCAATTCCTCTTCTGTAAAGAGCTCGTTGAGGGAGACGACTTTTCCCAGCTTGTCAATTTCGTAGGCAGTATCTGAATAGGCGGCAAAGATATTGGGCATGTCCTCAGAACCCACCTTCTCATTTGCAGCGTCCAGTACACTGTCGCCAAGCTCTGATACACTCCCGTAGTTGGAGGATGCCACGATAACGCCTTTTTCCTTCCCTTCTGTCTGATTGAACTCCTCTACCAGTTTGTTAAAGGCTTTTTCCTGTTTTCCATTATAGTAATGCCATATATTTATTGTAAGCGGAGAATCGGGGTCCAAGTTGCTTTTTGGTGCACATCCACACAATAAAACCAACATTGCTACACAAATAACTCCCACTAGATACTTTCTCAATTTCATAATCTTAATATCCTTTCTATGAAAATTCACTCATGTCTTTAAGTATACCACAGTATGCATAAGATGCCCATTTAAAGTTCCAAAATTTAGAATGTTTTTGAATGAGGTGAGTGGGATCTAACAAAGACGCCTCAGTTTTGATGAATAAGAGGTCTCAATAACAAATGTTAAATACGTTTTGGCGCGTACAAATAATGCGTAATTCTGAAAACGGAGTTGGAAAAACCTATTGAAATGGACGGCGATATTTTATAGAAGTTTTATTGCTATGAAATCATACTAGAATAACATGATACACTGGTCAAAAAAAACAAAAACCCTGTGATTATTGCAATCACAGGGTTCTTTTGGCGGAGGACACGGGACTCGAACCCGCGGGGCTGTTACACCTTACCTGATTTCCAATCAGGCTCCTTAGCCACTCGGTCAATCCTCCAGGCACCATTATAATTTAACATAAATCGAGAAGTTTTGCAAGTAATTTTTGTAAAATCTGCTTAAAATCAGCATCAAATACGATAACGCCTTAAGTTCCTGTCTTGTTACGGTAACGTTAGGATTTTTGGGTGTATCCAGGCATTCCCAAATAACCGGACTGCTGTCAGAAGGAATAAACGGGTGCGGGATATGTCATGGCAGAACTATTAAAAATCTGCCTTTATTTTTAAATTTAGGCTTCCTGCTTGCGTACAGGAGTTGAATCCGCCTGATCTCAGTAGACTTTGTTCTTTTATTCGACCGATTTTGGTCTGAATCATGTAATTTTCTGCGCTATTTGAAAGATTCTATAACAAAAACTTCATTTCTCCAAAGGGTTTAATGCAAATAAACTTAAAAAAATCAAAAATGACTGCACGCCATTTTATTTCACACCTTGCCTGTCTTGCCTAGATGTCTCAAAACCGGACAGCTCTAAAGACAAAAACAGAGCCCGCTCAATAGTGAATTTTCAACTATTTTGCTGACTCTGTTTTTTATCGCAATATTATTCTACACAATTCTCCACCGTAGCCTGCATCTGATCCACGTCGATAACCCCGGTATGTCTTACTTCTCTCAGTTCCAAATCTTTGAGACCCTTTGGAACACGCACGCCCGTCTTTGCTGCAAGAGCCTCAACATATCTGAAGCCGTTTTCTTCTTCACCCAACCCAATGGATTTTGCCACACTTTCGGCAAATTTGTATGCGCTGGCAGTAGATGCGATGATGGTCGGCGTTTCATCACCAGTGGCTTCTTTGTAATCCTCGTAGACTTTGTAGGCCACCGCTGTATGGGTATCCATCAGATAGTCGTGGTCTGCGTACATCTCTCCGATGGTCCGATTTGTTGTATCCACATCCGCATAACCGCCGTAGAAGTCCGCCATGCCGTCTTTGATCTTCTGGCTGACTTCGTAACTCTTCTGCGAGTCCAGATTCTCCATCAGTCCCTTGATCTCTTCTCCATTACCGCCGCTCAGATGGTAGAGCAGTCTCTCCAGGTTGCTGGAGATCAAAATGTCCATGGACGGTGAATTCGTCAGATAAAACTCTCTTTTGATGTCATAAACGCCCGTATTGATGAAGTCTGTCAGAACTTTGTTCTCATTGGATGCACAGATAAACTTGTTGACAGGAATGCCCATCTGTTTTGCATAATAGCCGGCCAGGATGTTTCCAAAGTTTCCCGTCGGCACGACGATGTTCATCTTCTCGCCGTTTTTAATTACACCCTGCTCCACTAGCTTTATGTAACTGTAGACGTAGTACGCCACCTGTGGAACCAGCCTGCCCACGTTGATGGAGTTGGCAGACGACAATTTGCAGCCGCTTTTCGCCAGCTTCTCAGCAAAAGCGTCGTCGTTGAAGATTTTCTTTACGCCAGTCTGGGCATCGTCAAAGTTTCCGTTGATGGCGAAGACGTGAGTGTTCTCGCCTTCCTGGGTAATCATCTGTTGTTCCTGCACCTGGCTGACACCTTGATTTGGGAAGAATACAATGATTTCTGTGCCCGGTACATCGGCAAAACCTTCCAGAGCGGCTTTTCCTGTATCGCCGGATGTCGCGGTCAAAATACAGATCTTCTTATCTTCTTTCTCTTTCTTTGTTGCAGTCGTCAAAAGGTATGGCAGAATGGACAGCGCCATATCTTTGAACGCGGCAGTCTTTCCATGATATAACTCCAAAAAGTATGCGTCTCCTGCCTTTACAATCGGTGCGATTTCTTTGGCTTCAAACTTCTCGTCGTAGGCCCCGTCAATGCAGTACTTCATCTCTTCTTCTGTATAGTCATCAAAGAAAGCTCCAATTACCTTGAAAGCAATTTCCTGATATGACTTGCCAATCATATCCTCAATTTTGAAAGGCAGTGCTGGGATTTCTGTTGGAACGTAGAGCCCCTTGTCTTCAGAGATTCCCTGAATAATAGCCTGTGCACCTGTCAACTCTCTGTCGCTTCCACGAGTACTTTTGAACTTCATCATATAGCTTTCTCCTTTTATTTTAAACTTTTTAAAAATTTTACTGGACAACAGTTAACATTAAGTATATAATAAATATCGTGAGATTTCAATAAGAGATATAAAATTTAATATGTCGCCTTGGTCAAGTGGTCAAGACGTAGCCCTCTCACGGCTGAATCAGGGGTTCGACTCCCCTAGGCGATACCAAAGAAAATAGACTGACTTTATGTCAGTCTATTTTGTTTATGCATAAAAGCCGCAGGGGAGTCGAACCCGCAAGGGCGCGAGCGGTGGCGCACCAGTTCTGTGAACTGGTGCGTAGCGAGCGGTCCAAGCAGCCTGTACTGGGCTGCGCAGGACGGCAGTCTGCAAGCAGTCTGCAGGCAGACTGCGTAACTCCCCTAGGCGATACCAATACAGAGAAACAGCATCCATCGGGTGCTGTTTTTTCTGTACTTTATATTAGAGTCTAGGGGAGTCGAACCCGAAAGGGCGTGAGCGGTAGCGCACCAGTTCTGCGAACTGGTGCGTAGCGAGTGGTCCAAGCAGCCTGTATGGGGCTGCGCAGGGCGGCAGTCTGCAGACAGACTGCGTAACTCCCCTAGGCGATACCAAAGAAAATAGACTGACTTTATGTCAGTCTATTTTGTTTATGCATAAAAGCCGCAGGGGAGTCGAACCCGAAAGGGCGCGAGCGGTAACGCACCAGTTCTGCGAACTGGTGCGTAGCGAGCGGTCCAAGCAGCCTGTACGGGGCTGCGCAGGACGGCAGTCTGCAGGCAGACTGCGTAACTCCCCTAGGCGATACCAATACAGAAAAAGAACCGTTGATAAACAGCGGTTCTTTTGTTTTTCGTTGGAATTGCAACATCTATAGAACTTCGATATTTTTGATATATATTCACATTTTTCGTATTAATATTCATATTTTAATACTCTTCCAAAACTTTAGTGATAAAAAAGTGATAATTTTCGCCTTATCTAACCTGTCTATTTCAATACTTTTCAGGTACGAAATAGACAGGACTGCCCATTATTCTCCATATGAGTCAATATTGACAAACCGTATAGTTTGATTCAATCCACCACTCCGTTTTATTAATTCATCTTGTCCAATAACTTTTACTAGATTTGCAATCTGTTGTCTTCGTGCATCAGCGTTATGATAATAAAACACGCAATGTATCGTATCGGTCATGATCAACTCTTTCAGTATATCTTTATCACTAACATCCAAGGAATGTCCAAAAAAATAGATTTCAGTGTTTCCGGTTGCCTTTCCGCATTTGGTTATATTATCTAGCCATTTTTTATAATTACACCCAGTCTCTTTATATATTCTCTGAAAATATTTTTTAAAGTCAATCATTTGAATATTTTCATTTTTTCATCTTCTGGCAAATAGATAGGCTACAATAAACTGGACAGATATTTTAAGGGCATATATAATAAAGTCATACGAAGGAAAGGAAATATCATCCTGTCCGAGAAAAAACAGCGTCGCCCAAGACGTACCTACACCCCTGAATTCAAACAATGAACTGCCTCTAAAAGTTAGGCATAAAATAAAAGAAAGAAGGTTCAAAATGAAAGAGAAAAGGATTAATCTAATAGTAACCCTAATCGTGGCGATGGTAATAAGAAGCTAAAACATCTTAAGTGCTACTTTAATAATCTAACCCATCAATGTAAGAATTATTGTGATAATATTTAAGAAAGAAGGAAGCTATGGCAACACGTTTTAGAAAGAGTATAAAAATTGCCCCAGGAGTGAAACTCAACATCAACAAAAAAAGCATAGGTATTACTGCCGGCGTTAAAGGCGCTCATGTATCAGTGAATTCCAAGGGGAGAAAGACTACTACAGTGGGAATTCCCGGCACAGGGCTGTCTTACACAGAGACCTCTAAAATAGGTGCTTCTACCGACAAAACTTCTAATCGTAATTCAAGAGTTGGTTCAAATGTAGAAGGAGCGCCACCTAATCCTCCAAAAAATAGAATTCCTAAAAAGCCTAATAAAGGCAAGCGCACCGTTAAAACAATCCTTTTTAGCGTTCTTATCGGTGTTCTAGGGTTTACTACATTCGGCGGATTAATCGTAATTTTTACAGAAGGTCCGGATTTATTAGGCATTGCCATGTTAACCATGATTGCAGGTTTTATGGGTCTTTCAATTATCGGTTTGAAAAATTCAAGGAAGGATAACCCTGCAACCTCCGAGGGAATTCCGAACACTCCAAAGAAAAAGAGTTTAGGCTTTATAATTTCAATAGGGCTAATTATCATAGGTATCATTCTAGCCTTTGCTGCGCCTTCTGAACCGGACATAGAAAGTATATCCTTGCAGATACCAGAGCAGGAAATGGACATCAACGATGAACAGGATATTACGTTTTCTATCACTCCTGATGAAGCAAGCGCTGTTGATCTTTCTTTTGAAACATCAAATGATGCCGTCATTACCTTTTCTGGTGATTCTGATTCCGGCAAGATCAGTTCCCATAAAGAAGGCGAAGCTTATATTTATATAGTTGCTGATAACGGAGTAAAAAGCCAGAAAATCAAAATTACAGTTGTAGATAAAGAAAAAATCAAAAAGGCTAAAGAAGAAGCTGCTAAGAAAAAGGCTGAGGAAGAACGACTGAAAAAACTCGAGGAAAAACGTGAAAAAGAAGAAGCTCAACAAAACCAGAAGCAGGAGGTTCCTCAAACTTACGTTTACATACCTCAAACTGGCTCAAAATATCACAACAATCCAAACTGTAGCAACATGAATAACCCTAGCCAGGTAACGCTTGAAGAAGCTCTAAATATGGGCTTTCAACCCTGCAAGCGATGTTACTAATGAATATGCATCATCGACTAAGTAATCAAAATATATAATATAGTACAGGAGATTAATTATGACAAAAAAAGAATTTAAAGATAAAATCAAAGCTGCTGGTGTGGAAATTACTGTCGTTTCTGTTGGAAATGATGATGATTATATCTCGCTTACAGACATTGCCAAAAAGCGAAATCCTGAATTTCCAGCTGATATAATAAAAAACTGGTTACGTAGTCGAAGCACAATAGAATTTCTCGGATTATGGGAAAGAATGAATAATCCTAATTTTAAACTGGTCGATTTCGACCAGTTTAGAATTGAGTCAGGCTCAAACTCCTTTGTACTATCCCCCCAGAAATGGATAGCATCTACAAACGCAATTGGTATTCGTTCTAAATCAGGTCGGTATGGCGGCACTTTTGCGCATAAAGACATCGCCTTTGAATTTGCATCTTGGATATCTCCAGAGTTCAAGCTGTATATTATCAAAGATTATCAACGCTTAAAAGAAGATGAGAACAGCAGACTCTCCCTGGATTGGAATCTGCGAAGAACTCTATCAAAAACAAATTATAAGATACATACCGATGCAATTAAAGAGCATCTCATTCCTGAAGACCTTTCAAAAAAAGAACAAGGTTTCACATATGCAAACGAGGCAGATGTTTTGAATGTTGCTCTATTTGGGATGACAGCAAAAGAATGGCGTGATAAAAACCCAAATGCAAAACGAGGAGATAATATTCGTGACAGTGCAACTTTAGAACAACTAATTGTTCTTACCAATCTGGAAAGCTATAATGCTGAACTAATAAAAGATGGGGTTCCTCAGCACGATAGGCTTATTAGGCTAAATCAAGCAGCAATCAATCAGTTAAATTCATTAATTGACAATCCTTCAGTTGAAATGATAAAAGATGCCAAATTACTGAAATGAAAGGATTAAACATTTTATACCCTTCCGAAGGAGTGTGATTACATGGCCAGCAAGACGAACTGCACCATCCATGGAAAAGACTATTACCGCATCAAACGCAAGATAGGAAAAAAACTCAATTCTAAGGGCGTTTGGGTTGATGACTATAAAACCATTCTACGGCAAGAATAAAACCGAAGCAGAGGCTAAATTCGAAGCCTTTATGGACAATCAGAAAAAGGGTGTCACTAACAAGACTCTATTTTTCGGCGAAATGATGGACACTTTTATCAAAGAGGCATTTTTGAAAGACTCCAGGTACTCAGATTCCACTAAGACAAGATATGTAAACGCTTATAACAATAATCTCAAGCAGTCAGATATTGCTGGGCTGCCATTATTACAAGAAGTGGCATAAGGCTGAGATGATGGAAAATGGATATCGTACTGAATATATCTTCACCACAAAAACTGGGAATATTTATGATAAGCATTCCATACGAACTGCATGTAATCGGTTATATAGGAAGTTCGGGGTCACCTGTCGGTCATTTCATGTATACCGTCATACCTTTGGAATAAGCCTTGCTAAAAAAGGAGTTCCAATACAGACTGTTGCAGCGCTTATGGGTCACTCAGATATTAACGTAACTCGTAACTATTACATCAATGTTGATACTGATGACAAGCTGAATGCAATCAAGATAATAGCTCTGCTTACTGATAACTAAAGTGATAAAATAGTGATAAA
The DNA here is from genome assembly GCF_900086585.1 of Emergencia timonensis. GTDB lineage: Bacteria > Bacillota > Clostridia > Peptostreptococcales > Anaerovoracaceae > Senimuribacter > Senimuribacter timonensis. The sequence continues at coordinate 756,880 of NZ_FLKM01000009.1, read as the reverse complement.
TCATCGTCCAGATATTACAAAATTGTGTATTTTTCAACGTTTATACAGCGTTCCCTAGAGACGGCAGTCTGCAGGCAGACTGCGTAACTCCCCTAGGCGATACTAATAAGAAAAGGCTATCGCACAGTTGACGGATTAAGTCGGCCGCAGCTACAGCCCCTCTTTTCTATACTCCAGAAACAAGTTGCTGAACAGTTCATCACGATCATTTTGTGCTTTTTGCCATGTTTCTACTTTTTCTGCACAAATTTGGTCGCAATAAAAGGCGCCTCCAATATAGACAAGCTGGCAAATACAGTTTAGAACAGTGATGAACACACTTTCAGTTACTTTTTCAGCAACTTTTTGTGATAATCAGGGGTATAATATCCTCTAAAAATAACCAGGTGCAAAAAAATCCCCCTCCTACTCCTAGATTTATCCCGTCAGGAGAGGAACCGCACAGCGGTTTTGTGCAGAACCGAGTAAAATCAGTCAAAAAGCACAAAAAGACCGTGGCGGCAGGTAAAGCATTTGTAATCCAGGCAGAGGTTCATAGTGGGAAGTCATAACCAGTGAGGCCATAAGACATTCCCGCCACTGTATGCAGAGAATTCCTTTTGACAGGTCTGCTAATTATCTTTCTCACGAAATTTGCTGATGTTTCCAGCTTCTGAACTCCCCTGCCGCAAGTGCCAGCGATAAGACAAAGACCAGGGTATCCGCAATAGGCGCTGCAAACAGCGCGCCGTCTAAGCCAAATTTGCCAGATAAGATGATGGCCAGCGGAATCAGAAAGATCGCCTGTCTTGAAAGCGGAATGAGCAACGCTTTGACCGGCTTGCCAATTCCCTGTAAAAAAGAGGCTGTGACCATATGTAATCCATAGAGAAAAAAGGCCATCATATAAATCCGGAAAATATGCTGGGCGCAGTCTGCATAGAGCGCATCTCCAGACACAAAGAGCATGCCGATCTGCTTACTGAACAACTGATAGATTGCGAACCACACCACAGAGACAATCAATGCAATCACAGCCGCCAGTTTGTAAGTCTGCTTCACCCTGTCATAAAGCTTTGCTCCGAAGTTGTAGCCGTTGATCGGCTGTGTCGCAGAGGAGACACCGACAAACATGGAATGGGCAATTTGATAGACCTTCATCATCATACCGTAAGCAGAAAGAGCTGTATCGCTGCCATAAACGCTTTGCGCACCGTAAATCGTCATCAGATTATTCATGGTAATCTGCACCACTGCAGTCATAATCTGCGTCAGCAGGCTTGGAAATCCCAGCGCGAAAATCTGCCTAGTAAGTTGCCAAGTGGGCTTTAAAGCAGATTTTAAGATGTGCACGGTCTTTAGTTTTTTCACATAAGCAAAGCAGAGCAAACCTGCCGCCGCCTGACCGATAACCGTTGCGATGCCTGCACCAAAAACGCCCATTTTCAGACCAAAAATGAAAATAGGATCTAATACCAAATTAATTGCAGCACCGACCATCATGCATTTCATGGTATACTGGGGATTTCCATCTGCTCTGATGATAGCAGTAAGCGCCGAGCTGAACATCAGAAACGGCAGTCCCCAGGCGATGGTGCGCGTATAAGTCAGAGAGGACTGAAAGGCTGTATCCGTAGAGCCGAATAGGGTGACAATCTGAGGCGCCAAAATACTGCAAAGCAGCAAAATTACGACACCGGAAGCAATGAGCAGTGTCACCGCGTGACTGACAGTTCGGTCGGCTATTTCCTGTTGCTTTCTTCCCAGGCAAAGGCTGATATTTGCTGCACAGCCGTCTCCAATCAACAGCGCGATAGCGATAGCGATGATGGTCAAAGGAAAGGCAACGTTTGTAGCCGCCATGCCGGTAACACCTACCCCCTGCCCTACAAAGATCTGGTCGACAATATTATAGAGATAATTGACCATCAGCGTTAAAGCCGTCGGTATAGAATATTTGGCGATTAATCTTGTAATGGGTTCTGTTTCCAATGGGTTTCGTTCTTCTTTTTGCTGGTTCATTAGAATTACTCCTTTACGTTGATATTTGAACTTGTTTCCCCCTTTTCTCTGCATGAAAAAAGCACCTAGAAAACAAATCCATCTAAAAGATTAGAAGGTTTATTTACCGGATGCATGCGAAATCGTCTAATGAGACTCTCGTAAACAAAAAGAGAAAAACGCATCCAGTTGCATATAACCGAAAGCTTTCTTCTCCCGTCCAGACTAACTGTTGGCTTCGGAATTAAACCGAATTAGCGTATTGCTCGCGGGCTGTACCGCCAGTAGAGTAAAACTCGTTTCCGAAGAAAGAACACATATTATCTTTTACAGAATAGCACATCATTTTCCTATCGTCAATCGTTTATTCTCCATCAACCAGCAGACAGTGTCCGTTATGGTTTCCTCCATGGGCCGATTACAATAGTGCAGTTCCCTCCTGGCCTTTTCGTTGGAAAAGGATGATTTTGCTGTCAGAGTGTAGAGTGAATATCTGGTATACAGAGGCGGCTGCCGCAGTAATTTATAGTAGATTTCCGACAGTGGCGCTGTGACTTTTGCCAGACCCATGGGCAGAACGAGAGAGATTTTTTTCTTCCCGCTGATCTCAGCAATCTGATTCAGAAAATCTCTAATGGTAAAGAATTGGTTCGATAATATGTAGCACTGGCCGCTTCTGCCAAATTTGCAGGCTTTGATGGCTCCGTCCGCTACATCACGCACGTCCACAAAATCGTAGCCTCCTCTCACGCAAGCTTTTAAGCGACCCTCCAGGAAGTCCAAAACCATCTGCGTCAGGTGGCTGCTTCCGAAATCATAAGGGCCAATCATGCCCGAAGGCTGCACGATACAGCCACAAAGTCCACCCTGCCGCACTTTTTCTAATATATAGGCTCCCGCCTCCGCCTTTGTTTTGGCATAAAGCCCTATTACACGTTCTGGATCAAGACAATCTGACTCTGCAATTATCACATCCTCTGGCGGCTCCGCAATGGCATGTACACTGTTTACATATACAAGCTTCGCCCCCGTCTCAAGGCACATCTCTGCGATGTTTTTTGTTCCGTCGACGTTAACCCGTTGGACAGCCGGATTGTACTTCGTTTTAATATAAACCAGACCCGCGCAGTGAATCACATATACTTTGGCCCCGGCTTCTACATCAAACAGCTCCCTTAAGCTTTGGAGATCAGTAATATCTCCTTCATATATGCTGCAGTTCAGCCCCTTCAATGCAGCAGTAGATTCGCCCGGTAAAATCAAGGCTCTTATCTCACAGGACTCGTCGCTTAACTGTCTGATGATATTGTTGCCAAGAAATCCATTTGCGCCTGTTATGATATAAATGATTCTCATAGTATGCCTCCAATCTTCAGTGGTGACAGTGTTCTCCTATGTATATTTTATCATACAATTCTTACTTTGGGTCAAAAACTCTGTGCCGGCAAATTGTTACCGGCACAGAAAACTGATTGCTTATGATTATTTCTTCATAGCTTTCGCTTTTTTTAGACATGCTCTGCCGAAAAGACCGTCTACATAGAGGCCATTCCTTCGTTCAAACCATTTTACGGCGGCAATGGTTTTATCGCCATAAACACCGTCGACTTTTAGATCCCTGCCGCACCAGTTGAGAAAACGCTGCAGTTCTCGAACTTTGCGGCCTTTATCGCCCCGTTTAAAATAACCTCTGAAAGGCAGAGAGAGCGGTCCAGGGTAAGGCTCTTTTTTCTCTGGCGGTTCCTCTGAGCCAGAATCACCCGTATAATCCTTATAACTCCAGTCCAGGTCAAAGGTGCCTGGCACGCCAGAGAATTTTCCTCCACTGGAAAATTGCCACATAGCCGGCTTCCGGTAGTTTGTATGGGAGTTGTATTGTGCAACCCATACATCGATACCGGAGAGACTGCCGATTTTCTCTGTCAACCAGTAGTAGGAAGCGTATACGCCGCAGGGATATCCCAATCTTTTCACTTCCTTTACGAAGGCTTTGATGACTCTGGTCAAAGCCGTTTTAGAAAGACGGCCCTGGGTAGCAGCATCCTCTACATCCATCCAAATTGGATATTGCAGCTTCTTGCCACGGCAAAGTCTGACTGCATGCCTGGCTTCTAGTTTCGCCTGTCTCGTGTTCACTGCCGTGGAATAATAGTAGGCGCCGAAATCCAATCCCGCCGCCTTGGACTGTCTGTAGTTGTTGTCAAAGGTACTGTCTACCATCGTTCCGCGATAGCCGCCAGATCTGGCTATGACAAACTCTATATTACTTTTTTTAATTTTCTTATATTGTTTTTCTGTGAGCCATCCATTCCAATAACTCACATCGATTCCTTTTTTTCTTACCATAATTACACCCCAGGTTTATCTTATGCGAATGTTCCGCAAAGGGGCACACAATTATAAAAACCGAGTGCATAACGAAGCGGTGCTTCTATGCACTTATGTCGCCCACAAGGGGCGACTCTTCGCAGAGTACGTTTCTTGAAACATAGGAAATACGTCCTCCGGACAATATTTCCTATGTTATAAAAAAGAGACAGCAGCACAAATGGATCATCAGTCCTTTGTGTTACCGTCTATTTAAAATGCATCTTATTCAGCTGCATTTGGCATATTGGAGATATATTCTCCTTTCACAGCCGGAACATAGTAAGTTGCGTATTGCGCCAAACCGCTCGTCTCACTTTCTGTATCCTGGCTTCTGATATCAAATGAATAGTACGGAAGAAATGTCTCGAAGGTTCTACCCGTCAAGTAGACTAAATTGACGTTTTCAATCTGCTCTATAGCCGGCAGCGGGTTGTCTCCAAAGGTAATATAATTTCCCTTTTTCAGAAGCTTCTTTGCTGCACTCGCGCTGATAATCGGGTAACTGTCTATTTTTCTACTGCTGGACAGACTGTCGTTTAAGGTAATTGATTTCAAGTTCCCCGTTTCATCGGTTTCAAAGATCATTTTCTTCATGCTGTAGTTGATGATTTCATCCTTGCTGTCTCCCACGTCGTCATAACCTTTGATAATCCATTTGAGGTTCCCCGTTTCATCATATACAGCAGAGGTTGACTGCTTTGGGTTCTTAAACGACAAGAGACTGCCGTATGCCTCCAACAAATATTCTGACACAGATTCCGCTTCCACTTTATTCATTTCTGCAGGAGGGTAACGGTATTCTTCTGGCACTTCTACACTTTGAAAAAAGTTAATCACTGTGTGATGATCGCTAGTCACAGAAATCTCTCCTATATCTGTAGTCGCCGTAGCCTTGTAGGCTGTAGCAGCAGTCGTTCCATCTTCAGCGTTGTCAATACCGCTTTCCTGCCCTTTATCGTAATTGATATCCTGTACTTCTGCATCAAGACTTGCCGCTATCATTTCGACCTGGTCCTTCAATTCCTTTTCATCGATAGGCGCCGATTCACCTTCTGCTGCAGTAAACATCGTGTTCTTGTATACGGGCATCTCTTTTACATCCAGTGTTTCACTCCAAGGGCTTCCGTCGTCCAGTAGAGATTCACCAGCCGCTTTCTTTGTTACATTTTCCTTTGGAGGGTGATTGGTATCGATGGTCAGCTTCGGCAGATTTAAAACCGTTTTCTGTCCGTTATCGCCTGAGATTGGCTTTGATTCCTCCGCCGGCCAAAAATGTACACAAGTAAAGACGGCAATGAGCAGACAAGCCGCCAGGCTGCCGTATCTGACCCACAGCTTTCTGATCGGCCGCTTCGCCTGCGGACTTTTAAACTCTGCCGCTTCTTCAATAAAATCATCGTCTATATTGCCTATCGCCGATAAAAATTTATCGCTTTTCATAAGTGTATCTCCTCACTTTCAAGATGAAGTTTTAAATCGTTTCTCATTCTGAATAACATGGTGGTCACTTTATTGGGATTCATAGCAAACTGGTCTGAGATTTCTTTGATAGAATTCATATACCAGTATCGCCTGACGAATACCATCCTGTTCGCCTTCGGCAGTCCTGCCAGAAATCGATTGATTGCATCCACCAAGACCATCTCGTCCACCAAATCCTCTACCTTTCCATTAGTGGATAAACATTCCTCTAGCTCCGCCAGAACCAGATCGGTTTGTCCTGCACCGCGTTTCTGGGTGTTGTATCCCTTGTATTTATTCAAAGCCAGATTTCTCGTAATTTTACCCAGAAAAGTAGACAATCTGCTCGGTTTATGAGGAGGAATAGCATTCCAGGCTCTCATATAAGTATCATTTACACATTCTTCTGCGTCTTCCGAATTGTAAAGAATGTTGTAGGCTATGTGGTTGCAGTATTTATCGTATTTCTTCGCTGTCTCTGAGATAGCCGCTTCAGATCGCTGCCAGTATAGTTCTACGATCTTGCTGTCCTCCATAGTTCCTCTCCTTTCCCAAAGAGCAAGCCCCTTACCCTTATACACAACTTTTTCCCGCTAATATTTCAAATATGATGCCATATACTTTTTTAATTACAATCGCAGCACATGATTCAATGAACGCTTCCTTGCGACAACGTCGTAAGATTGTGCGTTCATTATACCACAAATAAGCAACTAAAAATAGAATCGGCATTTACATCTCCATATTCCTATCTTGCGGCAGTCTGATTTCAAATACGGTCCCCTCTTTCCCTGTGCTGGCGATTGCAATACTTCCACCGTGCAGTTCGATGATTCTTTTCGTAATGGTAAGCCCCAGGCCATTTCCTTTTGTGCCATGAGAGGTGTCCCCTTGATAAAATTTATCAAAGATATGGGCGGCTGTTTCTTCACTCATTCCCTCACCTTGATCAGCAAAGGAAAAAACAACAGTCTGCCCTTGCAGATGAATTGCAAGCGAAATTGTTCCGTAGTCAGGCGAAAATTTAATGGCGTTATCGAGAAGATTTATCCAGGCCTGCTTCAGCAAGTCCTCACTGCCATAGAGAAAGATTTCTCCACAATCAAAAGTTATGTCAATATGTTTATCACTCCACTTGCGGTCAAGAAGGGCGATAACCAGACGAAGCTGTTCACTGACGTTATAGTGTTTTTTATCAGCCAGAATAGACTGCCGCTCAATTTTGGATAGATTAAGCACATTTGAAGCTAGTTCTGCAAGCCGTTCTGATTCATCGATAATCGTATCCAAATATTCATTTCGTTCATCGGTCGTCAAATCGTCCCGCTTCAGCATGCGGGCAAAACCGCGAATAGAAACGATAGGCGTCCTAAACTCGTGAGAGAAGTTATTGACAAAATCGTGACGCAGCATCTCTACGCTGCCGATTTCCTCCGCCATGTGATTAAAGCTTTCGCTGAGCTGCTTGAACTCGAGCGGTCCTTTGAAATAAATCCTCGTACTGTAATCTCCCGCGGCAATTCTGTCCGTCGCCTTCATGATTTTGCGCAGAGGTGACAGGGGACATTTGCTCACCATGGCAGCCAGGACGGTGCCCGTTATCAGACTGACTAGGGCAAATAAAAGCAGAGGCAGACTCTTAAGCTGAAGCCCTGTCACGATTTGCAGGCGGAAGAGAAAATACATGCCGCCAAATACCAGAAGTATCGTCAGCAGCATGATGAAAAAGACAATCAAGGCAAACAGCAGAGACAGTTCCAGTTTTTGAAATCTCTTCTTTTCTCTGAATATCAAAGAATCACCACCTTGTAGCCAATTCCACGGATGGCGATAATCTCAAATTCAGGCCAGCCTTCAAACTTCTTCCGCAGGCGGTTAATATGGACGTTGACCGTAGTGTCAGCCGAATTAGATTCCATGCCCCAAACCTCGTCCATCAGTTGTAATCTGGTAAAAATCTGTCCTGGGTATGAGAGCAGCTTGTACAGCAAGTAAAATTCCTTCTGCGGCAGAGTCTGGCTGCTGCCGTCTTTCGATACAGTCAAGGCATCATAGTCGAGAAGAACCTTGCCGACACGCAGCTTTCGCTCATTGGCAATCTTTGCCCGACGGAGCAGCGCTTTGATCCGCAGCAGCATTTCCTCTTCGTTGACCGGCTTGACCATATAATCATCGGTTCCAACCAGAAAACCTCTGCATTTCTCTTCTGGGAGCTGCTTAGCCGTAATCATGAGAATCGGCGTATTATCCCCACAGTCTCGCAGCTGTTCCGTGAACGCATACCCGTCCATCTTCGGCATCATGACATCGAGAACAATCAAATCGATATGCTGCCGGTCCGTCACCTCCAGTGCTGCTAAACCGTCTTCTGCCTCAAAGACTTCATATCCTCCATGGCTGAGCACCGCCTTCATCAGCATGCGCGTGCTCCTGTCATCTTCTACAACCAGTATCTGAAACATCTCTTCTGCCTCCTTTTTATACTGCTTACAGTATAGCATAAAAATAAACTGAAAATAAACTTCTCATTGTTTATTTTCAGTTTATAAAAATGGGTTAGAATAGATATTGTGGCAAAGAAGTAGAAAAGGGGTGAAGGGAAATGCTTCAAATAGAGCATATCAGCAAACAATACACAACCGGGGATTTGACGCAGACTGCGTTAAAGGAGGTCTCGTTAAATCTCCGTGACAATGAGTTTGTCGCCATTCTGGGCCCAAGCGGCTCAGGAAAGACGACACTGCTCAATATCATCGGCGGTCTGGACCGCTACGACAGCGGTGATTTGATTATCAATGGAATCTCAACAAAGGAATACGAGGATCGGGATTGGGACTCCTATCGCAACCATACCATAGGATTTGTATTCCAAAGCTATAACTTGATTCCTCATCAAACGGTGTTGGCAAATGTAGAACTGGCGCTGACAATTTCGGGAATTTCAAAATCAGAGCGTCGAAAACGCGCCGCACAGGCCCTGGATGAGGTGGGACTTGGCGATCAGCTTCATAAGAAACCAAACCAGATGTCCGGCGGTCAAATGCAGCGTGTCGCCATCGCCAGAGCCCTGGTCAATAATCCGGATATCTTGCTGGCTGATGAGCCTACCGGCGCCTTAGACACAGAGACCAGCGTACAGATTATGGAGTTATTAAAGGGCGTAGCCAAAGACCGGCTGGTGGTCATGGTAACACACAATCCAGAGCTGGCTGAAACTTACGCAACTCGTATCGTAAAGCTGCGGGACGGCAAAATTATCAGCGATTCCGCTCCATTTGAACTTGATACAACCTCGCTAAACGCACCGAAGTATCAAAATATGGGAAAATCATCCATGTCATTTCGTACTTCTTTATCGCTGAGCTTCAATAATCTGCGGACAAAAAAGACCCGCACCCTGTTGACAGCCTTTGCCGGTTCCATCGGCATCATCGGTATCGCTCTGATTCTGGCTCTCTCAAACGGTGTCAACATCTATATTACCGACATTCAAAAGAGTACCATGACAGCTTATCCCATATCTATTCAGGAGGAGTCCATAGATATGACCAGCATGCTGGGCAGTGTAACACCACACAACACCGATAAGCTGAACCACGCTCTGGACGGGGTGTACTCCAACGGGGAAAGCGTGGAAAAGGCTTCCCAAGCAGCTACCAGTATTGTAGAGAACAATCTGACTGCCTTTAAAAAATATCTGGACGATCCGGACAGTGAGATCAGCCAGTATGTAGGGGAAAATGGCATCGTCTATTCCTACGATACGAAGTTCAGCGTCTATACCTACGATTCTGATGACGTCCTGCTCAATACCGATGGCAGCACTCTGTCAGAGGGAAAACAAGCTGCGAAATCTGCTATGGGCGACATGACCCATATGAGTGAGGCGATGGGTAATTCTTCCGAAACCACGGAAAACTTTGAAGAATTGATTCCAGGCAGTGGCGAGGCGATGATCAGCACGGCCATCACGGACAGTTACGACGTCCTCTACGGCGCATGGCCATCATCTTATGATGAACTCGTCTTAATCCTGGACGAAAACAATGAGATTTCTACAGAGACTCTCTATGAGCTGGGAATCCTTCCCTCTTCAGCATACGACAAATTGATGGAAAAGATTGCAGACGGCAAAAAAGTCAAGTTAGAGACGGAAAGCTGGAGTTATGAAGATATCTGTAAACAAGACTTTTATCTGCTTCCCGCTTGTGACACCTATGAGAAGAACGAAAACGACACCTTTGATTCCATTTCAGAGGACAAAGCCGAACTGAAGTCGCGGCTGCAGGACGCAGTCAAGCTGAAAATAAAAGGCATCATCCGACCAAAGGAAGATGCTGCCAGCGCCTCCCTCTCTGCGCCGCTGGGTTATACCAAGGCTTTGACCGATTATCTCATCGATTATACAGATGACAGCGCCGTCGTAAAGGCGCAGAAAAAAGATAAGAAGGTCAACGTCCTCAGCGGTATGATCTTTGATCCCGGCGACGACGACAACAAAGTTGCCGATGCGAAAACTTACCTGGAAAATCTGGGCGTTTCTGAGAAGGCCAAATTGGCCAAAGAAATACTTCAGTCCGTCTATTCCAACGATCCGGCCAGGGCTTCTCAGATGATGGCTATGGGCGAAGAGGAGCTGGCATCTGCGCTGGACTCGTATCTGCAGAATCCTGAGGATGACGTGCTGTTATCAATCTATGACAACTATATTTCCAGCGGAAGCTATGATGATAATTTGAGCACCTTCGGTGTCGTCAGCCTGGACGCACCTTCAGCGATCAATATCTATACAGACAGTTTTGAAGATAAAGACGCCGTTTCGGGCTGTATTGAAAGCTATAATCAATCTGCGAAGAAGGCCGATCAAATCACGTATACGGACTATGCAGAGCTTTTGATGTCATCAGTGACGACGATTATCAACATCATTTCATACGTATTAATTGCCTTCGTCGCTGTTTCGCTGCTCGTGTCGTCAATCATGATCGGCATCATCACTTATATCTCTGTTTTAGAGCGAACGAAAGAAATCGGCATTCTGCGGGCTATCGGCGCGTCAAAACGAAATATTACGCAGGTGTTCAACGCAGAGACCTTTATTGTAGGACTTTGTTCTGGAGGCATCGGGATCGCTATTTCACTCTTACTGTTGATTCCTGGTAATGCTGCCATTCACGCGCTGACAGACACAACCGATGTCAATGCGGCTCTGCCGGCAGTCAGTGCTATAATACTCATCGTACTCAGTGTACTGCTCACTTTGATCGGCGGCTTCATACCGTCAAAGAACGCGGCGAAGAAAGATCCAGTAGCGGCGCTTCGTACGGAATAAGATGCATGAAAAAAGCACCATTGGCAGAACTATGCTGCCGATGGTGCTTTGCTCATCATAAGAATATTATTTTCAATACCGATATGTCGGTTAATTTTCTTCTTCTACCGATTTCGTTATATACTCTTTGACGTCTTCCTTGGGAATCCCCAGCGCCACAGCCAGTTCACCATGAAGCAGTTCTTCGGCCCGCCTCATATATTTTTCGTCTACCTGGCCTAGTTTTTTACCGCGCTCTTTTGCGTCACATTCCTTCAAATAGACGTCCCGGACCAATTTCAAAAGGTCCTTACACTCATGAGAGTCAAAGAAAGACTGATAATGTTCGCTGAGAAATCTCATGTTGTTATTCTCATATATTTCCGCTTTGACAGAAGGAATATCCGCAATTAATTCTTCAGCCTTTTCCTTTGTAATCACATGCCGCATAAATATCTTGGTGTCAACAGGTGTGAAGATTTTCCCCTCCTGATACTGCGGCAAAAGTGTATAGTATAATCTTTTTTTCCCCAGCACAGGAATATCAGGCATTCCAATGGCATCCACTTTACATACGCCTTCGTTTCCATAGATTATTAAATCACCAGTTTCGTACAAATGATTTCCCCCTTCTCTCTACTACATAAAAAGACGCGTCACTTGCGGGCAACAGGACTGAGCGTTCCCCAAACAAACAACACGTCGCCTAATTTATTTTAACATACACTTATATATATGTGCAGAGAACTCATTTTATGACTCCAAACAGGGTCTGACACATAATTTTAAACTCCTGAACCGCCCCTTATATCTCAAATAAATCGTTGAGGGCTTCACTCATGGTCGGATGTGTAAAGATCTGATCTTTTAACACATGATAATCTGCGCCTAAATCCATGGCCAGTTTCACGGTATTAATCATCTCATAAGATTCTTCACAAAAGAGCATCGCGCCGAGAATCTGATTGGTATCAGCGTCAATGATCGCTTTTAACAGACCTTGCGGATTTTTCAGCACCTGTGCCTTGGGAATGGCTGCTGCCGGCAGCTTGGCTATTTTTACGCGGTATCCGGCTTTGCGTGCTTCTTCCTCATTCAGTCCAACTCTTGAGAAGGACGGGGTGAGGAATACGCTGTAGGGCACATTTTTTCTTCCCGCCTGTGAATACTGCCCGCCGTTCATCTGCGACCAGATGATGCGGAAATCATCTAATGAAACATATGTAAACTGGAGGCCTCCCTTGGCGTCACCCATAGCCCAGATATTTTCTGCCGTAGTCTTCAGATTCTCATCTACGATGACGGCGCCTCGCTTGTCTAATTCCACACCTGCCTTGTCAGCCTGCAGTTCTGCAGTATTGGCTTTTCTGCCAGTTGCGATGAGAACCGCCTCCCCTTGAAGAACAGTCTCTTCACCCCTCCAGTTTAAAAGGACTTCTGCCTGACCGCTTTGAGCTGTAACTTTCTCTGTTTTAGCGCCAAAGTAAAAGCTGACGCCTTTTTCTTCGAGGACCTCTTTTATCGCGTCGGCGATGTCTCTATCTTCTCTCGGAATAAAAACCTCTCCATCCTGGACGACAGAAACCTTTGCCCCGAAACCTGCATACATCGATGCAAATTCTAATCCGATATAACCACCGCCGATGATGACCAGATGTTTTGGCAACTGGTCCAAATCCATCAGAGACGCACTCGTATAGACATAAGGGTTATCAGCCAAACCTTCGATGGCCGGAATGACCGGTGTACCGCCGGTGTTGATAAAGATCTTTTCCCCCTCAATGGCGACAGTTTCCTGATCCGTTACGATCTGCACTACTGTATTGGAAACAAAAGAAGCCTTGCCCAAAATCACGTCAATATTGGGATTATCGGCTAGTTTGCCATAATTTTTTCGGCGAAGCATATCTGTCAGACGACGTTTCTCTTCAATAGCCAGACGGTATTTTTCAGCCTTTTCTTCAAATGAAGCTTCTGTCTCGAGAGCCGCCAAACCTGAACTTCTGACCAAAGATTTAGAAGGAATACAGCCCACGTTGATGCAGGTGCCTCCGTACATTCCAGCGTCTTTTTCAATCATGGCTACTTTGCTGCCTCCAGCGGCGAGTTTGCCCGCCAGTGTCTTTGCGCCTTTACCAAATCCAATCATAATTGCATCATACTTTTTCATGGTCAATCCTCCTTAAAAATCTTTTGATTAATATCCTCGATGGTAATTGATTTGAGTCGTGCTCTGCACTCTTCATTGAGTCCTTCATAGATTCCGTCCATAATCCCAGCCATACCAGAAGCAATCAGGCATTTCATCTCAGGATTACCGGACTTCCAGGATGCTTTGACGAAGTCCACGTCTAAAGCGTCTCCAATTTGGCAGAGGTTGATTTCTTTTGCATCCTTGGCCATAGAATATCCGCCTTTGACCCCCTCTTTCGTGGTCACAAAACCGGCTTTTTTCATCTTTGCCATCACTTTTCTGATCCGCACAGGGTTGGTACAGACGTTTTCCGCCAGAGTCTCGCTATCCAGCGTTTCACCTTTGTGATTTAAAAACACCAGTGCATGCACTGCTATGGTAAATTCACTTGTCATTTTTTCTCCTTTTCCGTAACGCCCCTGTCGGGCAGTTTTTGATACAATCGCCGCACCTGATGCATTCTGGGCTGTTGGGGTTCTCCCATACGTTAATGTCCATTTTGCAGGCATCCTGGCACTTACCGCATTTTACGCACTTTGCCGTCTCTACCTCAAATCGCTGAAAGGCAATGGGGTTAAACAGGCCGTATGCCGCGCCCAACGGGCACAGGTATTTGCAAAATGGCCGGTATACCATCACTGACAGCAAAACCAAGATGATGAGAATCGCCATCTTCCAGGCGTAGAGAAAACCGATGGTCTGCCGCAGCGGTTCACTGGCAAGGACGAGAGGAATCCCGCCCGCCAAAGTCCCGCTAGGGCAGATGTATTCACAAAACCAGGGTTTTCCCTGCCCGAACATGTCTACTGCAAAGAGCGGGAGCAAGATGACAAATACAAGCAAAATTACGTATTTCAGCCATTTAAGGACATTGTGTCCCGGCAAGTTTTTCATTTTCTTCACAAATGGGATCTTGTAAAACAGGTCCTGTACAAGCCCAAAAGGGCAGAGCCAGCCGCATACAAATCTTCCTAAAAGAGAACCGAACAGCAGCAAGAAGCCGATGACGTAAAAGGAAAATTTATAATCTCGGCTCCCCAGCACTGCCTGCAATGAGCCGATGGGACAGGAGCCCAATGCGCCCGGGCAAGAATAGCAGTTAAGTCCGGGCACACAGAAATTCTTTGTCGGACCGGTATAGATCTTTCCTTGCACAAATCCGATCAGATAACCGTTGGTCACGGCTGTAAAGACTATCTGTACCCATAATCTCGTTCTATCTCTCGTCTTCTTAATCACTTTAACCAATTCCGATACACTCCAGACATATTTTTGTCGCCTTCATAAATACAGTTGCCATCTCTCCCCGCATAGCTCCAGCAACAATAAATATGATACCAGAGACCGCCAGAGCACCGGCAAATAGCGTTCTTCTCATAATGCCTCCTCCTAAATCTGACGCAGTAGATCGTCGATGATTTTTTTCCAGTTCGACTCGCTTTTGGAACCTGTAATCACCTGGCCCACCTGATTTCCGTTCTTATCCACAAAGAAGGTCGTCGGCACGACCTGGACATCCTTTAATGGGCCATTCACTAAATCCGTGTTTAAGACGATATGACTATAATCGGCGCCGGTCTCTTCAACGATTTCTTTGGCCGTTGCATCCTCTGCATCGTAGGTGTCGCTGACGATACCGACAATCTGAAAGCCTTTATCCTGATATTCCTTAGAAATCTTCCCCAGGTCCGGCATTTCATCGATACACGGTCCGCAGTAAGTCGCCCAGACGTTGACCATGGTCAAATCTGCTTTTGCAAAAATATCCTCTGTAACTACGCCGCCGCCCAGAAGTTCACCCTCAAAATCTTCAAATCCTGCGCTGCTTCTTTTGTCTGCCGGCTCCACGTCTTGTGTATCACTGCCGCAGGCAGCCATGGTCAGCACAGCGATCATCACCACAACTAAAACACCTGCAATTTTCCTGCATTTTTTCATCTCCATCCTCCTAATCTGTTACTTAGTTATTTACAGTTATCCTTTTCTGTAATTATAAATGTTACAGTTAAGATTGTCAATGGTTTTTTGCATATTTTTCTATTGCATAAACGCCTGCCCTTGTTGCCGACAGTTTCAACTGCATCTGCCAGCTTTTAAACATGCTTAATACAGATTCCGCTCTACAAAGGATTGAAACCCTTCCAGCAGATAAGCGTAGTCCTCCGGGTGGTAGTAAAAGTGTCTCGACCTGCGCAGGACAGAGACTTCCACTTTTCTGTTGCCCTGCAGATATCTGATGGTGTTCATAGAGACTAGCTCATCATTTTCAGACTGAAAAACATAGCAGGGAACATCCAGCAAAGGCAGCAGTCCTCTCGTTCTTTTGATTTCCTTGAACAATTCCATATAACGAGGCAGCCATCCCGCATAAGACCAGACTTTCCTGCTGGGCTCCATACTGTAAGCGTTTCTGGCTGCTACAGCTACGGCATCCTCTTCAGATACGCGGTCAAAGATGACTTTCAAAGAGTTAAGCGGGGCAGAAGCCCGCAGAAAAAGTTTTAGCGGCACTGCCATCAAAAATAATCCTCTCACCTTTTCCCGGTGGGCGACTGCCTCTGAAAGGGCAAAAAGCGTCCCCATGGAATGGGCCACAATGAGAACATGATCGTACTGTTCGCTCAGATGATGCATGATACGGCTGACCTGACTCTTCCACTGCTCCATGGATGAATGAGAAAAGTCTTTGGCCGTTTTCCCATGTCCATCCAGAAGAATATTAAAAATCGACCAGGAGGCGGGAACGAGAGGAATAAAATCGCGAAAATGCTCTGGCGTCCCCAAAATCCCGTGTATGAATAAAACCGCAGTATCACTGCCGGCAATTTCCCTGATATAAGGTTTATGTGACAATGAAATCACCCCTTTGCTAAATGCAGAACATGCCGGACCAACTCGTTCTCGCCACTCGTCAGTCCAGCATGTCTATTTCTTATATATGATTCTATTTCTTATCCTTACCGCATGCACCATTGAGTACGATCCAAAGCACGAAGGCGCCTGCCGCACAGATGATGATGGCCAGAAATGTGGTGTCATATTTTCCGCCTGCGCTCTCAACCAGCTTGCTGGAAATCATCGGTCCCAGGATTGCCGCCGGAATCAAAGAGAAATTTCCTAAGCTGAAATTTACAGGGAAATGCTTCGGTCCGTATTCCCGATTGATAAAGGCAGAAGAAATCGTTGGATTTCCGCCGTAGGAAATACCCATGCACAGAAGGCCCAGTAAGATCAATATCATCGCAGAAGTCTTTGCTCCGAAAAACAGAGATACGCCGGCCACAGCCATGACGACCATGTTAATCAGCATGGTATTTTTTCTTCCCAGTTTGTCAAAGACACCGCCGATGATAACGCGCCCTGCCCCGTTAAATACGGAAACCACCATACCTACGATAGCCGGTGCGCCAAAAGCGATTGCGATAGACGCCGCACTGTTGATGACCATCAGACCGGCAGAGTTGGCTATAATACACCAGATGATAAAAATCCAGAAAGAAGATGTCTTCAGCATTTCGCCTGTCGTCATCCCTTCCAGCGCGGGAGCCGCCCCGCCTTCACCCTTTGGCGCCTCCGGATTCTTTATAAACAGAGAACCGACTACCAGGACAACAAAGATGATAATGCCCAGAATCATAAAGGTGGTAAATACTCCTTTGCTCGCAACTAAGCTGGTAGCCACGCTGCCCAGAATCAGAGCGCCCAGGCCGAACCCCATCATCATGATGCCAGATGCGAGACCCGGCTTGTCAGGAAACCACTTGTTCATCGTCGAAATAACGCTGTTGTAGCTGAAGCCTACGCCCGTACCGCCTAGAACGCCATAGCAGACATAGAGCATGGTCAGGCTGGAAGCGGAATTTTCAGGATTCAAACGGGACACACCGAAAAAGCCTATCAGAAGCAGAAGGCCCGATATCATAATGATGTATTTCGGTTTTAATTTCGCCGATAATTTACCTGCTACGAATCCGCCTAAACAGAAAAATACCATAGAAATCGTGAACGTCATGGATAACTGGGACAAAGACCAGTCAGGATAGACTTGACCAAATGGTTCCTTAAACAGAGACCATCCGTAAATCAACCCACAGAAAATCAGTAAGATTGTACCTACGCCCAGGTACAGCCATCTCTTGTTATTAGACATTGGAATACTCCTCTTCTACTAAAATTCTGGCTGTTTCTAAGCCAGTAAGAACACGTAATGCTCCGTTTGCCAGGGAATCCATTTCCTTTTCGCCAGGAATGACTTCTACTGGTGCAATAAATTCGACTCGTTCTTTGACGGCTTTTGTGATATAGCTTGAATACGCAATACCGCCGGTGAGAACAATATAGTCAATTTTTCCATTCACGTCGACAGACAGTTTCGCAATATTCTTTGCAATATTCAGAGCCATCGCGTCGTAAACCAGCTTCGCATGCTCATCTCCTGCTAAGACCAGCCTCTCTACCTCTCTGGAATCTGCAGTGCCAAAGTGAGAAACCAGACCGCCTTTTCTCTGCATCTGTTTCATCATGTCGTCTTTATTTTCATATACGTCGTAGCAGTAATCTATCAGGCTGTAGCCTGGAAGTCCACCGGCTCTTTCCGGTGAAAATGGTCCTTCGTCATCAGAAATCATGTCCACCAGCCTGCCGTGTGCGAAGAGTCCGACGGAAATGCCGCCGCCCAAATGAACGCTGAGGATGTTGTGATCTTTGTAGTCAATGACTTTCTGCTCGCAGAGGTTCAATACTGCAGCCCTCATATTCAGATTATGGCCTCTGCCGATTCTGAATATATCTTTGATACCGGTTATTCTGTAAATTTCTTCCATCTCATCTACTGCCACCGCATCGTAGATATAGGCCTTGCAGTTGGCCTTCTGCGCAATTCTGTAAGCGATGGGTGCGCCCAGGTTAGAGGCATGGTGCAGTTGAGGTCTATATTTCAGACAGTCCAGCATATATTTGTTCACCTCATACGCGCCGGTGTGAACTGGCGGCAGAAGACCGCCTCGGCCTACGACAGCGTCAAAGTCTTCAATCCGTTCGCCGTGTTCTTCACAGCATTCTTTCACCAGATCTGCTCTGAAGTCCATCTGTGAATAGATATCAGCAAAAGGGGCCAGCTCTTCCTGTGTATGGGAAATGCTCTCTACCCACTGCTGATCCCTCTCCAGATAAACGGCGACCTTCGTGGAGGTGGACCCTGGATTGATGACCAATATTCTATAGTCCATCGGTGTTTCTCCTTTCTTAGTGCTCAATCAGATTTACGAAATCAAAGAAGCCAGCGCCAGAGAAACAAATTTTTCTTCTGTAGATGCGCTTCTCGAAGTCAATACAACGGGCACTTTTGCCCCGATTACTACGCCGGCCATCTTAGAGCCGCCGCACAGGACCATGGCCTTGTGCATCATGTTGCCCGCCGCAATCGTAGGTGTCAGGAACATATCAAATTCGCCGCAGTAAGGACAATCGTATTTCTTGACGGCAGCGATTTCCTTGCTCATGGCAATGTCAAAGGAAATCGGTCCAACAACATCGCACCCCGGAATCTCACCGTTCTTATTCATCTCAACCAGAGCAACCGCGTCGGTAGTTTCCACCATTTTCGGATTTACCTTCTCTACGGCGGCCAAAACTGCGACAGATGGATTTTCGACGCCCAATTTATGCAGAACTTCCACACAGTTCAATATGATGTCCTGTTTCTGCTCCAAGGTAGGGTAAGGAATCATACCGCCATCGGAGACGGCCAGCAATTTGTTCATCTGCGGTACTTCGGTATATGCGAATACGCACATCGCTCTGCCCGTATGGAGACCGTTTTCTTTCTTGACCAGAGGTTTCAATACGTCCTTGGTATCTACCATCCCCTTCATAATGAATTCCGCCTCGCCCTTTTTTATCAGCTCAACGGCTTCTATTCCGCAGTCAGCCGCAGTTTCGGCGTTGATGATCTTATAATCCTTCGGAACTTCGCCTAACTTTCTGAGTACAGTTTCAATTTCCGCCACGTTTCCGATCAAAATCGGCTTTACAAGATTTATTTTCTCTGCTTCTATAATCGCACACAATACGTGTTCATCTGCTGCACCGGCGACAGCGACGGTCTTTGTATGCGGATTTTCCTTACATTTTTCAACCATTTCACTAAATTTGCTATAAGCCATTCTTTATCTCCTTTTGTAAAACAATGCGAACCTTTGCTTCATCTGTCATTATTTCCATTATACTATTTATTTTAACGAATCCTATGATCAATGTCAAATTATTTTTTAGGTTTTATAACTTTTTGTTTGATGCCCTTCTTTGTGCTGTCCGCCTCTCCCTGGACCCATAACAAAAAAACAGACAAAATTCCCTTACATTTTGTCTGTTTTTCTGATGACTTATTTCATAAACCGTTCTCATTGCTTTCTTTCGTGATTATTTTAGTAATACTATTCAAAAAAGTCAAGCAATTTTAGTATATGCACAACAATTTTATTATTTTTTCTAGTCAGAATACCAATTTTTTAACTATTCAGATTTCCTCTATCAAATGCATCAACTGCAGATACTTCTCTTCCAATGGGCCGAAGAGATCATAAGCTGCCTGAGGCGCGCCGCTGCGAAAATGCTGCATCATCTCGTCAGTAATGGCAAAAATCGGCGTCAAACCCAGATTGGCAGAAACACCCTTCAGGGTGTGGATATGCATCTGCGTTTCTTCATCGTTTCCTTCTTCTCTCGCTCTGACAGCATCGGCAAAGCTGGTATCCGATGTAAATTTCTTGAGTATCCGTTTGTACAAATCCTCGTTATTCATAAATCTTTCCATGGTGCCAGATACGTCGACTCCGTTGGCACTTAATTTATCTAAGTAGTCGCTCATCTATATCCCTCTTTTCGTTTGCTGACAAGATAGATTGTCACAGGGATAATCGCAGCAAAGCTAAATACTAAACCGCACAGGATACATACGAATTTTGTAAATTCTTTTTTATCTTTTCTAAACATCATTCCGCCCTCCTTATGTCATCATACCATAAAACCATTCGAGGGTCAATGAATGTTGTCCTGCACTTACAGCACTTCGAACTGCAGTTTTGGCTGCATTCTAAAGTAAACCAGGAGGCCATCATGTCGCCGTGGAAAGATGCCAAAACCCAGCGCCTTCCCCGCCCTGCTCATTTCTTTTGCTCCCACATTCTGCGCGACGAAGGCCGACATGGCCTGCATAAAGAAGATGGGACGATGCCAAAGGGAATTGACGATCAGCCAGGATCACCAGAAGGGAAGTTCAGATTGTTGCACAGGTATACATCCTTTCTTTTTTCAACAGAAAAGCCGAATAAAATCCTGGGCGCACCCAGCATCTTATCCGGCTTCATACTTGCGATGATTAGCCATCTCCGATGGACAAAATCAGTCTAACATCAACACCAGCCATTGTCAAGAGGTAGGATTAGGCTTCTTTTTCCGCCTGTTTCTTGAAGTAAACGTGATACAGAATGTAGCCTGCAATCGGAATGACGACACCGATTACAGAATTCATCGGATCT
The DNA here is from genome assembly GCF_900086585.1 of Emergencia timonensis. Classification (GTDB taxonomy): domain Bacteria; phylum Bacillota; class Clostridia; order Peptostreptococcales; family Anaerovoracaceae; genus Senimuribacter; species Senimuribacter timonensis. The sequence goes on along the minus strand of NZ_FLKM01000009.1, from coordinate 736,026 downwards.
TCCCAAAGGGTCGTGACCAACACTACGAGAGAAAGCAAAATGGTCACTGCCGGCAGCACCGGATATCCCCACACCTTATACGGTCTCTCCATGTCAGGATATTTCTTTCTGAACACATATACAGACGATACACCCAGTGTATAATAAATCCAGGCGCAGAATGCAACCAGCGCAGTCAGCTGTTCAAAGGTTCCAAAGAGAATCAGCAGCGAGGATACGATCATTGTGGCAATCTGCGCGTTAACTGGCGTGCCAGTCTTAGGGTTGATCTTTGCGAAGACTTTAAAGAATCTCTTGTCTCTGGCCATGGCGAAGTATTCTCTCGGATAGGCTAGAATACAACCGTTGCAGGAGCCGAAAATCGCAATCAGCGCGCCTACTGTAACTAATACGGCGCCTGGTCTTCCGAAGAGGGCTTCTGCCGCCATCGTTCCAGGGGCTTCTGTCGCTACGATTTCGTCAATCGGCAGCACTTTCAGCAGGGCGAAGTTAAATAGTACGTAGACCAGGGTAACGCCTAATACGCCAATGGTTACAGCTTTCGGCAGGTCTTTTTTCGGGTTTTTCAACTCTTCTGATACGATGTATACGGAGCTCCACCCGTCATAAGCCCACAGCGCCGCTACGATGGCCAGCGCAAAAGCACTCAGCGGGTTTAGGCCCTGTCCAGGAACGATATCCATCGGATTGTTCATCTTACCCATGATGAAACCACAGGCGATGATAATTGCGATTGGCACCAGCTTGGCAATCATGAAGATTCCCTGCACGTTGCCGCCCTTTTTGACACCAGCCATGTTAATCAGTGATAACGCTACGATAATTGCGATAGCCATGGCTTTGATCTGCCACTCCGTCAGCGGCACCAAAATGCTGAAATACGTTGAAAATCCAACTGCAAGAGCACTGATAGAACCTGACTGTGATATAAAAAAGTCCGTAATGCCCATGGAAAATCCTATTCCCGGTCCATAGGCTTTGGAGATATAGTTGTATGTACCGCCCGCCTGCGGCATGGAAGTACCAAGCTCTGCATAGCATAACGCTGCCATCAGAGACATCAGCCCTGCGATGACCCATGCCAGGACGGCAAATCCGGCTGACAGCCCTGATCTCGAAAGTACGTAGGTACTTACATAGAAGATACCGGAGCCAATCATAATTCCGCCAACGATAGATACGCTGTGGAACAAGCCCAGTTCTTTTCGCAGTCCCGTGTTTGTTTCTTGTTTATTAGACATATTTTCCTCCTAAACTGTTTAAAAGATTATTTCGATATTTGGATGATCCAAATGATTCGACAAATAGGTGATAAGCTGTTTTGTCTTGCTGTCCAGGCATTCCGCATCTTCGGCTTGAATGGTCAGTTTTCCTTTTTCACCTAGATACTCCAATAGTTTCTTGATCGTATAAAACAGGTAGATTTCCGGCAGGTTCTGTCCGTCCAGCTTGTCAGAGTACTGCGGAAACAAAATGGCAAGGCCCCGCTTCAAGTAGTCGGGAACCAGACTGCCGTCCTCTACTACAGATTCCAGCAGTGCGTAGATTCCTTCATATTCCATAGGCGCCGGAGACGACGATGGAAGGAGAAGAAGGCGGCTCTGTTTCTGGTCCTCTAAGGCAGTCTGCTGGAAAATCAACTCTGATGCCTCTTCTGAAATTTTCTGGTAGAAAGCTCTCGTCTCTTCCATCGGACTGATGTTCAGTTCTTCCCCCAGTATTCTTACACACTCTTTGTACTGGCAGATGGCCTTTGCTCTCTCCTTGTTCTGATAGTAAAGCTTCATCAATTCCAGATGCACTTCTTCCAAAAGGGGGTCCATCTGCAGCAGTTTTTTTAGGCAGGTTATGGCCTTTTCCGTCAGATCTTTTTTCTGATAGATTGCGGCCAGATCCTTGCAGACTCTTACCAGATTTTGGTTTACAGCCTCTCTCTCAAACATGAGCCATTCCTCAAAAGCGGCGCTCCCTCTGACATAGACGCCTCCTAAAACGCTGCCTTGATAAGCATCTGCCGCAGACTGCAGAAGAGACGTTTTTGTCTCCAAGTCATCCGCTCTGTAACCCGCCCTCAGGTTAGCCCAAAATTCAATCAGGTCCACCTTGATATCCAAATTTTCGTTGAGGCCGCAGACGTTTCGCTCTGAGGATATGATGGACACCTCTTCCGTACAAAGGTTGGCAAGCTCCTCCGTGCAGATTTTTTTGATGTAGGATAGATTCTGCCTCAGATTAGAGCGGGCATTTTCCTCCTGCTGCTGCGGCCAGAAGATCTCGCTGAGCACTTCTTTAGAAACAGCCTGTCCCTGCTTTGAGGCCAAATAGAGTACCATGGCGAAAGCCTTGTTATTCAATTTTGTAAACGCCTCTTTGCCATCTATTTCTATATGTGGCCTCTGAAGCAGGTAAATCTTTATTTCCATTCTGCTTCCCCCTTAGAATAGACGATTTGTCCATTCTTCATGGTCATAGTGATGCCGATGCTGTCTAAATCCTGTGGGCTGACAGCAAAAGGGTCCTCATCCAGCACCACAAGGTCTGCCTGAAAGCCTTCCCGAATCTGTCCGATGGAAGTCTCTGCAAAGTTGGCATAAGCGCCATTGACCGTATAAGTCTTAAACGCTTCGTAGAGAGAAATCCGTTGTGTTTCTTGGCTGTGCAGCAGGCAGGATCTGATGGACGTCAACGGATTCAGCGGTGTGACACTGTATTCAGAGCCGCCGCAGACGATGCCGCCCTGCTTGATGACCTGTCCGACAGGATTGCAGGACTGCCATCCGCTGCCCATGTTCGCTGCATACATCCCCTGACTGCCGCCCCAGAGAGCGTCATAATTGGGCCGCATAGACAAGATTAAACCCAAGGCGATGGCATTTTCTATCTGATCCGAAGTCGGCAGCACAAAGAGTTCCAGCCTGTGCCTGTGATTTCCTGCGCCTACAGCTTCAAAGGCCGACGAAAAGGCAGTCAGCGCCTGGTCTATGGCTCTCGGTCCGATACACGAAAGTGCGATCTGCAGGCCTGCCGCATGGGCTTCTAAAACAAATTGATTGACGTCGTCCTGTGAATAGTACAAGGTGCCGTTGTGATTGCAGCCTCTATAATTCCCGGCCAAGGCCGCATTTTTAGAGCCGATGGAGCCGTCCAGATAGATATTTCCGCCAATTCGCGAAAGGCCCATCTCTATCATTCTTGCCACATCCATCGTCTGAGGAAAGAGCAATATGCTTAGAGCGCTGTTTTTGGCATAGTCGTCGACAATATCGATGTCACGTCCTGAGAAAAAGGCCCCGCCTTCCATGGCGTTCACCGTGGTGATACCATAACGAAAGGCTTCTCTTTCCATATCACGGACCGCTTTCCGCCGCAGATCGTCGCTGACAAAGTTGGTGTACAGCTTTCTTCTGGCAAAGCCGCTGGCCTCTCCACGCAGGACACCGGTAGGCATTCCCTTTTCATCCCTGATAACGCCTGATACGCTTCTGGGAATCTGCAGCATGTTATAGGCGGTGGTGTTGACTACGGTTTTATGAAACTCCGTCCTGCTGACCACGATGGGGTGGCTGGAAGAAACCTTATCCAGATCCCAGCGGTTAACGTCGATGGTCTCTTCGTTGTAGCCGATGCACCACACCAACTCCCCGTCTTCAAACGCCAAAGCCCTTGCCTTTAAAAGCTGCAGAAATTCTTCTTTTGTCTCGGCGTTGATTTTGATGCAGTACTGCAGAAGTCCGCTCTGCACCATATGAATATTGCTGTCGATAAAGCCGGGCAGAACTGTTCTGCCTGCCAAATCGATCATTTTGGCGCCGAAGCAGCGCTTTGGAAACTGATCCCTGTCTCCATAAGTATGAACGATCTTGTCCCCGCAGACAGCAACGGCTCCATAACGCGCTTTTTCCCCCTCCATGGATATAAAGTTTCCATTGTATAAAATATAATCCATGTTTTCACCTATTTTTGATATACGATTTCACCGCCGACCACGGTCATCAGGACCTCAGTGTCCATGATGGAAAGCGGATCGATGGCATATAAATCTCTATCCAGTACGACAAAGTCTGCGTACTTTCCCTCTTCAATGGTTCCCTTTTTGTCCTCTTCAAACGTGGCGTAAGCTGGTCCAGTTGTAAAGGCGTGCAGGGCGTCGCTGACGGACAATTTCTGCTCCGGGTGGTAGCCGCCTTCCGGCTGCTTGTCGTAAGTGCATCGACTTACCGCCGCATAGATTCCGTGAAGAGGGCTGTATTCCTCTACAGGGCTATCGGAGCCTGCCGCAATGACGACGCCAAGATCTTTGAACTTTTTCCAATTATAGGACATCGCTGCTCTATGTTCCCCAACCCGATCGCGGACAATGGCGATATCCGACGCCAAGAAAATCAGTTCCAAACCGCCAATGATTCCGTATCTGGCAAAATCTTCAATAATACCTTCTGTGGTTATCTGGCAGTGGTCTATGCCGAAGCGAAGATCCTCATCCGGATGGTCTTCGATAATTTTGATAAAAGCGTCCAGAACCGTCCTCATGGCTCGATCGCCGATACCGTCAGACACCAGCTGCAGACCGTGATCAAAACCCATGCGGGTCAGAGCTTCCAATTCTTCTCTGCTGATGTACATCTCTCCTATATTATCTGCCATCCCCGCCGGATTATCACTGTAAGGTTCTCTCAGCGCTGCTGTTCTGCCGCCCAGGGAGCCGTCGGTAATGGTTTTAAATGGTCCGATGCGGAAAAAGGGACTGCCGTCGCCTGTTTTGTAGCCCAGCTTTATGAACGCCTCTAGTTCTTCAAGCGTCGCCAGGTGGAGCATCAGATTGACGCGCATTGGCAAAAGTCCATCCCGATCCAGTTCCTCATAGGCCTGGAGAATTTCTTCAAAGTTACCTGCCCTAAGCAGTTCAAAGTCGTCTGTCTGTGTGGAAGTCATGCCGCTGGTAATATACTTGTTGCAGGCTGATAAAATACACTTTTTGATCCTGTCAACGCCTAATTTGGGAATGATTTTATAGACAATCTCCGTCGCCAGACCTGTCAAAATGCCGTTTGCCGTGTTATTTTCATCTGTAAGAATCATACCGCCTTCAATCTGAACCGGGTTTTCATAGATGCCGGCCAACTGCAAGACGTTGGTGGTCACAACAGAAATCTGAGCGCAGGTTCTGGTCAGAACCACATAATAGTCGGCAAATTCTTCGTCCAAATCCAACCTGGTCGGCATCTCTTTCGTGTCAAATTGATTTTGGTCCCAGCCTCTGCCCTCGACCCACTGACCTTTCTGAATATCGTTGTCTTCGATGTACTTTTTTACGCGTCTCTTCAATTCTTCCAAGCTTTTACAGTCGTTGAGATCCGCAACCTCCAAGCTGTAACCATAGCTGAGCAGATGGAGATGGCTGTCGTTAACGCCTGGCAGCAGGGTCTTTCCTGCCAGATCGATGACTTCGGCCTCTCCCGCACAGGCGAGGACTTCTTCGTTGCTGCCCACACAGCTTATGATACCGTCTTCTACGGCTGCCGCTTCAAATCGGCTTTCTGCCTTATCCATGGCATAACCGTTGGCGTTGATAAAAACTCTCTTCATGTTTCACTCTCCTCTTCCGTTACAGAACGTCTTCACAGCGCTGATTAGATAGATTAATTCCGGTGCTGTTTCCAATGGGTTTTGATCTAAAATGGTCAGGTCTGCCTTGAAGCCTTCTTTTATTTTGCCTATTTTCTCTTCCATAAATACAGAATAGGCCGGCGTCTCTGTGTACAGCCGTAAAGCTTCTTCCACAGACAGCTTTTCCGTAGGCAGCCAGCCGCCCTGGGGGCTGCCGTCGATAGCTGCCCGCGTCGTCGCTGTCTGTATGCCGTATAAAGCGTCGTAGGATTCCACCGGCGCGTCTGAACTGCCGCTGATGCGAATACCCCTGTCCAGCATGGTTTTCCACGGGTAGAGCGCAAACTGTTCCGCTGCCTCAATCTTTTCATAGACTGCCCTGTAATCGGCCGGGACAAAAGCAGGCTGGATGTCGGCCATCATCTGCAGCTGAGCCATTTGTTCCACTTGCTCTTTTGTACAAATCTGGCAGTGTACTAGTCTCGGCCGCCTATCCTGACCGTACCTTTTCTGGTATCTGCCGATCATGCGAATCGCCTGATTGATAGCTCGCTCACCGATACAGTGGCACATCACTTGCATGTTGTTCATATAAGCGAATTCTACCAGTTGATTCAGCTCCTCGTCTCTAAAATTGAGAATGCCGTAATGGTCCGTGGTGCCTTTATAAGGGGTCTCCATGGCAGCCGTGGAAGCGCCCAGAGAACCGTCTAAAATCAGTTTTAATCTGTTATGGGAGAACAGCTCGTCCTCTTTCACCTCTTTGAGAAATTCTTGAATCTGCAGAAACTCTTCCAGGGATGATACCTGTACCTGTTCAAAAACTCTGATAGGCAGTTCCCCTCGATTGCGCAGGTTGTCATAGGCTCTGACGATGTTCTCCTTCGATTGAAAGTCTGAAAAAGCCTTCATGTCGTCGCTCTGAACAGCAGAAAAGCCTTTGCCTTTGATCTCCCTCGTCGTATCCGCGATAATGCCTTCAATTTCCTCTACCGTTAATGGCGGTTTCTTCTGAAGGATAATGCCACTGATGGCATCTTCATAGATGAGTCCATTCGGTCTGCCGTCTGCATACCGCCCGATGTTTTCATCCTCTCGGAAAGTATCACGATTCACACCGCACAATTCCAGCAATTTGCTGTTTACCGCCGCTATGTGAATACAAACGCGCTTGGTAAATATGTAATGTTTATCAGAAATTCGATCTAAATCTTTTCTGGTCAGCAATCGCTTCTCTTTGAAGTTTTCCTGATTCCAGCGCATTCCCATGACCCAGCTTCCCTCTGGCAGCGCTCTTTCCTCGATAAAAGACTGCATCATCTTGATAACCTCTTCTATGGAACCTGCGCCTGATAAATCTACACAATACTTTTTATTATATCCGTATTCTATCAGGTGCATATGACTGTCATGAAAACCGGGAATGCAAGTCGTTCCCGCAAGGTCGACCGCTTCCACATCTTTCAATTGTTCAATCTCCGCTGCTGATAGATCGACTTTGCAGATTGCTTCCCCTTCTATTAAAAGATTACCTGCCGATTTCCGCTCGGCATCCATGGTGATGATGTTACCGTTAAAAAGTAATTTTTTTGTCATCTTCTCCTCCCTTGTACTATGATTCTAAAACATGAACCGTATATTTTCCGTTAATTTTTTATCTATGTTCCGTATTTTTTCTGTTTTTCTATGAAAATTCCCATAATTATGCGAAGAATACGAGACTGAATATGAATCCATCCGATAAAAAAATACCGTCATGATGGTTATCGGATTCTGCAATCACGTTAACAATCATGACGGTATTAATTATTGTCAGATTTAAATTTTCTTCTCAAAGAAAATCAATTCTTCTGGAATCACTCCTTCGTGCAGGGTTTCCGCTTTGCCTGCATAGTGATAACCTAAGCTTCGGTACAGGGTAGCTGCCGGTTCATTGCCGGCATATGTGTCCAGACGGATGACTTTGCACTCCATCTCCTTTGCCTTTGCTGCGGCATAACTGGTCATGGCTTTGCCAAATCCCCGCCCGGCCTTGGACGGCGGTATACAGAGGGTATGTATCAGCAAAACATCTTCTGGTGCTGCCGGAAATGCCCAAGAAATCTCATTGTAGACTGCTGGCTGCACCTGGTTGAGAGTCATGCTGGCGCAGAGCCCATCTTCTTCCTGCAGGACGTACAAAGTCTCCTCGTCCAAACTCCTCTGTGCGGTCTCCCTCGTGGGATACAGACCTAACTGCCAGTTGGTATTGCTGCCCTGTTCTGCTTCCCGAGTGAGCAGTTCGGTATAACTAGCTTCAATCCAGTCTAAATCATTTTTTGTCGCTTTTCTTATCATGGGAACCTCCGATTTCGTCTGCTATATATTTCTAAGTAATCATTACGCGCTTCAAGGTGTTTGATATTGAAACTATCATTTCATCTTGTCGTAAGTATACCAAATCAAACATTAAATGTCAATATTTTACTGATAATTTTTAACATATATTCCTGCACCTTGTTCTAGCGAGTTTTCTGCTGCGCAGGCTGAGCGCCTTCTTGAAGGCGGCAAAGGGAATCCCCCTCTGCACACCCCTTTCTTGTTTGACAGGGGATATGGATTTCCTATCAAACAAAAACACCGGGCAAGCGATGCGCTTGCCCGGCAGAGTCTGCCCAAAGGATATCTTATTTTTCTTCTTCTTTTAACCTTGCAACTAATTCGCCGGCCTTTACCTGCTGTCCTTCGTTGATGAAGATTTTATCTACCATTCCATCTGCCGTAGCGAGAATATTCGTTTCCATCTTCATAGCCTCAATGACTGCAATCGGTTGTTTCTCAGTTACTTTTTCGCCTTCTTTTACCAGAATCTTGATGATGTTTCCTGGGATGTTGGCGCCGATTTCAAGTGGATTGTCTTCGTCAGCAAAACGAGCTGTTGCGATGGAAGACTCAGCAGTCTTCATATCCTCGTCTTTGATTTTGACAATTCTTCTGTTGCCGTTGACCTCGAATACCATGTCTCTGTTGCCTTCTGCGTCCATCTTTCTGATTTCATTCAGCTTGATGACCAGAACCTTACCTTCTTCCAGCTTCACTTCGCAGGTCTCCCCCTCTTCCAGTCCGTGGAAGAAGATATCGCTGCCCATATATCTGAAGTTGCCGTCCTTTTTCAGGCTCTTGTGGTAATCTTCAAAGACCTTCGGATACATCGCGTAACTGATCACTTCCTGCGGTGTACCGTCAAGACCAAAGTGCTTCTGCAGTCCTGTTCTGATGTACTCAAAATCTTCCGGCGGAAGCAGCTCTCCAGGTCTGCAGGTAATCGGTTCTTTATCTTTCAGAACCAGCTTCTGCAGATCTTTGTTGAAGCCGCCTTCCGGCTGACCCATCATGCCCTCGAAGAAGGATACGATGGAATCCGGGAAGTCGATGCCCTTTCCCTTTTCTAAAATGTTCTCAGGCGTCAGATCGTTCTGCACCATGAAGATGGCCATATCGCCGACAGCCTTTGAGGAAGGCGTTACCTTGACGATGTCGCCCAGCATCTGATTTACGGCTTTGTACATATCCTTTACTTCCTGGAACTTGTGGCCCAGGCCGAAGGATTCTACCTGGGGCTTCAGGTTGGAATACTGTCCGCCAGGAATTTCGTACTTGTAAATCTCCGCCGATGAAGTCACCAATTCTGATTCAAATTTCTTGTAAACCGGTCTGACATCCTTCCAGTATTCGGAAATCTTCTGAATACCGTCAACGTCGATACCCGTATCTCTGCTGCTGTGCTCAAGGGCCGCAACGACAGAGTTCAGCGCCGGCTGTGAAGTCAGTCCGCTCATGCTGTTGAATGCTGCGTCCACGATATCAACACCTGCCTGTGCTGCCATCAGGATGGTCGCAACGCCGTTTCCGCTGGTATCGTGGGTGTGTAGGTGAATCGGAATTCCAATTTCCTCTTTCAGTGCGTGTACCAGCTTGTAAGCCGCCATCGGCTTCAGGAGTCCGGACATATCCTTGATCCCCAGAATGTGAGAACCTCTCTTCTCCAGTTCCTTAGCCATTCTGATATAGTAGTCTAAATTATATTTCGTTCTGCTGTCGTCTAAGATGTCGCCGGTGTAGCAGATGCAGGCTTCTGCAATCTTGCCCTGGTTCAGCGTCTCATCCAGCGCTACTTCCATACCCTGAATCCAGTTGAGGGAGTCGAAAATACGGAATACGTCGATGCCAGCTTCCGCTGACTGTTTTACAAACTCTCTGATGACGTTATCAGGATAATTCTTATAACCCACTGCATTGGCGCCTCTGATCAGCATCTGGAACAAAACGTTAGGAATCTTTGCTCTCAGTGTCTCCAGTCTTTCCCACGGATCTTCCTTGAGGAATCTGTAAGCAGTATCAAAAGTAGCGCCGCCCCACATCTCTAAGGAGAATAGATCTTTGCCGTAAAGCGCTACCGCCGGCGCAATTTTTTCCATATCAATGGTTCTGACTCTTGTAGCCATCAGGGACTGTTGTGCGTCTCTCATGGTGGTATCTGTAATCAGAAGTTTATTCTGTTCCAAAGTCCACTTCGCAACTGCCTCAGGTCCTTTCTTATCCAGCATCTGCTTCGTTCCAGAAAGGCCGTTGATTTCTGTCATCGGAATTCTTGGGAATACAGGAACGTTAAACTGTGGTTTCACGCCCTTTGTTTCGTTTACAACTTTATTTCCTATGTAATTAAGGACTTTCCGCTCTCTATCCTGTGCTTTTCTGATGTTAAGCAGTTCAGGGTTTGCTTCGATAAATCCAGTGTCGCACTCTCCAGCTCTGAAGGTCGGATGGTTCAGCACATTGAGCAGAAATCCGACGTTGGTTTTTACGCCTTTGATTTCCGTTTCTCTCAGCGCTCTGATGGCTTTCTGCGTCGCTCCTTCAAAGGTTCTGGCATAAGCCGTGGATTTAACCAAAAGACTGTCATAATACGGAGAAACTACCGAACCGGTAAATCCGTTGCCGCCGTCCAATCTGATGCCGTAACCGGAGGCACTTCTGTAGAGTTCGATGGTGCCCGTATCCGGTGCGAATCCGTTAGCCGGATCTTCTGTGGTAATTCTGCACTGAATCGCGTAACCTGTCATCTGGATGTCCTTCTGACTTCTGATACCCACTTCCTTTGAATCCAGCGGATAACCCTCCGCCACATAAATCTGAGACTGTACGATGTCGATACCCGTTACCATTTCTGTTACGGTATGCTCAACCTGAATACGAGGGTTCATCTCGATGAAGTAATGGTTTCCGTGTTTGTCTAACAGGAACTCTACGGTTCCCGCACTTCTGTAATTGACAGATCTGGCAATCTTCAGAGCGTCTTCGCAGATCGCATTTCTCTTCTCTTCTGTCAGACAGAGTGACGGTGTAAATTCAACCACCTTCTGATGTCTTCTCTGAATGGAACAATCTCTTTCACAGAGATGAACCACATTGCCGTATTTGTCACCCAGCACCTGCACCTCGATGTGCTTTGGCGCCTCTAAGTATTTTTCGATAAAGATATCGTCAATGCCAAAAGCCTTCTTTGCTTCGCTCTTAGCGCTTCTATATTCCGGAATCAGGTCCTCTTCACTTCTGACGATTCTCATACCTCTTCCGCCGCCGCCTGCTGCAGCCTTCAGCATGATCGGATATCCGCATTTCTGTGCAAATTCCAACGCTTCTTTTTCAGTTTCTATAGCCTTCTCTACGCCCGGTATCGTTGGAACGCCTACGCTGGCAGCAACAATCTTGGATTTGATCTTATCTCCCAGACTATCCATCATCTCGTGGGTAGGCCCGATAAATTCAATGCCTGCGTCTTCGCATGCCGCCGCAAATTCTTCGTTCTCGGAAAGAAAACCATAGCCCGGGTGAATCGCGTCAACACCTTTAGACCTTGCTAAGTCGATAATTTCATCGATTGCCAAATAAGCGCCGACTGGAGTCTTGCCTTTTCCAATCTGATAAGATTCGTCTGCTTTTGTTCTAAAGAGAGAATTCTTATCTTCTTCTGAGTAAATCGCAACCGTTCTAATGCCTAATTCTTGGCATGCTCTAAAAATTCTGATTGCAATCTCGCCTCTGTTGGCGACCAAGACTCTTTTAAACTTTTTAATTTCTTTCATTTTTTTCTCCCATTCTCTTATAAAAAAATTAAATTATTTAACCAAATGAATGTCCATTTGCGGGTAGGGAATTCCAATCCCCGCCTCGTCAAAAGCCAATTTCACATTTTCCTCTAGGTAGTATTTTACATCAAAAAAGCTTTCAGTGGAACACCAAACTTTTAAATCTAATATCACTGCGTTGTCGCCGTGGGAGGCGACGCCTACTATGGGTGCAGGCTCCCCGAGAATGTCCGGATTACAGGATATCACATTCAAAAGGATTTCTTTTGCCTTCAATATATCAGCCTCGTAGCTGATGCTGAATACGCAGTCCACCCTTCTTGTATCTTCTTGTGAATAGTTAATCAAAACCGACATGGTAATCGTGCCGTTGGGAATAGTCACCACCTTGTTGTCAAAGGTGTGAAGCTGGGTGGTCAACAGGTCGATACTGTCTACCATGCCCATCGTTCCCGCTACTTCGATGGTATCGCCCCGGCTAAAGGGCTTATTGATTAATATGATGATACCACCGGCGATATTTCCCAAACTGTCTTTCAGCGCCAGAGCGATAGCCGCGCCACTGGCTCCCAGAACCGTCACAAAAGGTGCTATAGGAACCTTCAGTGTGGACAGTAGCGTAATCAGCAAGACAATCCAGAGTATTACTTTCGTGGCTTTAACGATGAACAGGTGCAGCGCCTCGTCCAGCCTGGATTTCGCCAAAGCTTTTTTCTCTATGCGTAGAATCATGCTGATAGCAATCCAGCCGAAGATCAGGATTAACACTGCATCTCCAATATTGAACAATAGATCGATGGTACTCTTTTCAAGCCCAAAATATCTCAAGAATTTCACGATATTCGCAGCCATAGTTACCTCCGTTATACGACGTTATACGACTAAATCCTGCCAATCGAGCTTCGCATGTAATGCTCACTCTCTTGGGGATTGCCCGTAGAGTGCCACGGAGCATAGCTCCTGCACTCCTGGCAGGGGATCTACCAACGATTCCGCTTCGCTGAATCGGGTTAGGTCTCCCAGCGCCATTATACGACTAACGCCTAGCCAGCCAAAGGCTGGGGCGTTAAAGCATAAGGAGTTCCCTGCAATTTCTTGCAGAAATTGGGGCAACTCCATTATCTCCCAGCTCTCCTGCGTTCAATTTCTTTCAGCAGTTTCTTTCTCAGCCTCACATCGTCCGGCGTAATTTCTACCAATTCGTCATCATCAATAAATTCAAGGGCTTCCTCAAGTGTGAATACTCTCGGCGGCGAAAGTTTTACTGATTCATCACTGCCTGATGCTCTCATATTGCTGACTTTCTTGGCCTTGCATGGATTTACCTCCATGTCCTCCCCGCGGGAATTCATACCGACAATCATACCTTCGTAAACCTTCGTGCCCGGATCTACAAAGAGCTGTACACGCTCCCCGATGTTGAACAGGGCGTACGGTGTGCAGACGCCTTCTTCTATAGCAATGGCCGAGCCGTTGCTCCTTCCGCCAATTTCTCCTTTATATGGTTCAAAGTCCAGAAACCTTCGTTCCATGGTTCCTTCGCCTCTCGTGTCGTTGATGAACTCAGAGCGATAACCCAAAAGGCCTCTAGTCGGAACATGGTATTCTAATTTGGAATATCCGTTTTCTCCATTCATCTGCACCATAATACCTTTTCGCAGATTCAGCTTTGAGATGACAGTGCCCGCATATTCGTCGGGTACACTGATGACAACCTCTTCCACCGGTTCCAGCTTCTTGCCGTTTTCATCCCTTCGAAAAATGACTTCCGGTTTTGAAACAGCCAGTTCATAGCCTTCTCGTCTCATATTCTCAATTAAAATAGAAAGGTGTAGTTCTCCTCTGCCTGACACTTTAAAGCAATCTGTCGAGTCAGTCTCTTCCACCATCAGGCCGACGTTGACTTCCAATTCTTTTTCCAGGCGTTCTCTGATGTGCCTGGAGGTGACAAATTTGCCGACTTTACCTGCAAAAGGCGATTTGTTGACCATGAAGTTCATGGAAAGAGTCGGTTCCTCGATATGAATCATTTCCATAGGCTGGGGGTCTTTCGAATCGCAGATCGTCTCTCCAATGGAAATATCCGATATACCTGAAATCACTACGATATCGCCGCATTCCGCTTCTGACACGGCTGTTCTCTTGAGGCCTCTGTAGACGAAGACCTGACCGGCCTTCCTCTGTGCAATAGAGCCGTCCTCTTTGGCGACAGCAACAGTCTGGCCTTCTTTAATGGTTCCCTGGGTGATTCTGCCGATTCCCAGTCTGCCGATGTAATCATCGTAGCCGAGAGTAGAAACCTGCAGCTGTAACGGTTCCTCTCGCAAGTCAGGGTAGGGAACGCAATGTTCAATGATCGTATCAAACAGCGGCGTAATGTTAAGTCCTGCGTATCCTTCCGGCGTATGCTTGATTTTGGAACCTCCCGCTTCTACTGACAACCCTTGGGCATCCGCAGGATCTCTCACTGCGATACCCTGTCTGGCAATTCCGTATAAAATTGGGAAGTCCAACTGTTCGTCATTGGCATTGAGATCCATGAAAAGCTCGTAAACTTCGTCTACGACCTCGTCAATTCGAGCATCCTTCTTGTCTATCTTATTGATAAACAGAATTGGGTTCAGCCCTTGTTCCAGGGATTTGCTCAAAACGAATCTGGTCTGCGGCATCGGTCCTTCGCTGGAATCGACCAGCAGAATTACGGTGTCTACAGTCTTCATAATACGCTCTACTTCTGATGAGAAGTCGGCGTGTCCAGGAGTATCAACGATATTTATCTTCACATCACCATGCATAATCGAACAGTTCTTCGAATAAATGGTAATTCCTCTTTCTCTCTCAATATCATCACTGTCCATCACACAGTCTGCTACATCTTCGTTAGCCCGAAAGACGCCGCTCTGGTTTAGGAAAGCATCTACAAGGGTGGATTTTCCCGCGTCAACGTGGGCAATCACTGCTATGTTAATTATTTTCTGTTTTTCTGTCATTCATTTACCTCTTTTTGTTTTTTGTTACAAAATATCTCTTAATGATACCACATTTCAGGTGATTGTTCAATACTTTGTACAAATATATGCACAACTGCCCCGCAGCCCTCTCCAGGACAAAAAATCTGCCGCCCATTGCGTTCTGTCACATTTTCCTCATTATCTGCATAGTATATAGATAGTTATTATGAATCATGATTGGAGGATTACTATGCCCAGTGTTTTTTTGAGTCCATCGACTCAGGAATATAATCAATTTGTTAACGGCGGCACCGAAGAATATTATGCAAATCTAATCACCGACGCCATGGTGCCGTATCTGCGCGCAAGCGGAATCAGCTTTTCGAGGAACAATCCAGGTGGAACGGTTACCGACTCCATCAACGCTTCCAATGCGGGAGATTATGACTTTCATCTCGCCATTCACTCCAACGCCGCCCCGCCAAATTTGGCAGGACAGATCAAGGGACCTGATGTCTATTACTATAGAGATTCTACCCAGGGACAGCGAGATGCAGACATCGTTGCCAACAATTTAAAGATGATTTATCCAAACCCATCCCTGGTTACCACGGTGCCTACTACAACTCTGGCTGAACTGCGCCGGACTTCTGCGCCGGCAGTCTTAGTAGAAGTGGCCTATCACGACAACATAGACGATGCCAATTGGATCAAGAATAATGTAGAAGCCATCGGCCGCAACCTGGCCTTGTCTGTAGCAGATGTTCTTGGCGTACCATTTGTTGAACCTTAAAAGTATTTATGCTAAAATGTTCCCAAGTATATGAATATAATGGGAGATAACATTTTATGAACCAGTTAGAAGAGCGCCTCGCTGATCTATTCAGTGGCGGAGAATTAATCAGAATGATCTTCTCAAGTAAGAGAAAAAAATCTGTAGAGTACAACAAGGTATCCATTCGGCCCGTGGAAATTTCCGGCCAAGTGCTGTTTCAGGCAGAGTATACCTTTGATAAAAAAGTAACCCATGAGAATCTCTCCTGTCAAGCTGCTTCAGCACTGGCCCTGCAGCTAATAAAGGAAGACTTTAAACAGATCAACGCCTTTACCCTGGCAGAAGACATTCAGATCCTTGCCTCAAAGCCCGAAAAGGCCAGAATTACAACAAAGCCTGCCACAAAGGGCATGCCGAGTCTCGAACATAATAAAACAAAGAATTACATCATTGCAGACGGCGTCCCCTGCGACTTCCTCATTCGCCTGGGCGTCATGGAGGAAAGCGGCAAGGTGATCCAAAAACACTACAGCAAGTTTCGACAAATTAACCGATACCTGGAAATCGTCGAAGACGTCTTTCCCTATCTGCCCACAGGCAGAGTATTGAAAATCATCGACTTCGGCTGCGGCAAGGCTTACCTCACATTTGCCCTCTATTATTACCTGAGGATCCGAAAGAACAGAGATGTCCAAATCATCGGCCTGGATTTAAAAAAAGACGTCATCCGTTTCTGCCGCAAAATAGCGGAGGATCTCCATTATGACGGATTGGAATTCCTGATGGGGGACATCGCAGACTACAGAAGCGACCAGGCAGATATGGTCGTCACGCTCCACGCCTGTGATACCGCTACGGATTACGCTTTGATCAATGCGGTTTCCTGGAACACAAAAGTCATCCTTTCTGTCCCCTGCTGTCAGCACGAGCTGTTCAGCCAGATTGAGAATGACCTCCATCAGCCTATGTTGAAATACGGCATCCTAAAAGATCGTCTCACAGAATACCTGACCGACGGCCTGCGTGGTCTCAAGCTGGAAGCAGCCGGCTACGAAGTCGCCATGATTGAGTTTACCAGCCTAGAGCACACGGCCAGAAATATCATGATCAAAGCGATTAAAACCGGTTCGCCAGGCAGCGCCCGTGCTGCAAAAGCGCAGGCAGAGTACGAAGCCCTCCGCGATTTTTATCAAGTAGAGCCAACGATTGAAAGGTTGTAACAGCAGAGGCCGGGTCAGATGCAACTGACCCGGCTTTTTCAATTCATAAAATACTATGCTCTTTATAAACCGAAGGCTTCGCTGAGAGAGACCACTGCCGCCGCCTTTTGGCTGCTGTCGATGGCGACGGAGATGGAAATCTCTGACGTCGTGATGTTATAGTGGTGGATAGCATGCTGCGCCAGAACGCTGAAGACTCTGCCGGCAACGCCTACATGGCTTGCCATGCCCACGCCTACCAGAGACACCAGGCTCAGGTTATCCTGCTTATAGATTTCCAGTTCCCGCAGGCGCTGGTTCACTTCGAAAGCCTGGTCGATCTCGGAGATTTTGTCCTTGCTGCAGCTGAAGGATACGGCGCAACTGTGCTCGGAACAGGTCTGCTGCGAAATCATGTCGATGTTGACAGAAAGGTCGCTGAGCAGTTCAAAGAGTTCAGCAATCCGGTCGCCGTCTGTGGGCAGCCCTTTGAGGGTATAAACCACGATATCGTCGGAAACCGTCAGTCCGGTTACCGCCGCTTCTTGTACGATTAAACTTCTATCCATTATATATGTTCCTCCACTCTTCTCTTCTTCCATCGCAGGACCGACGTACACCTCTACGCCAAATGCCTTGGCAAGTTCTATGGCCCTGCTCTCCAGGTCGCTTTCTCCCAGCATGATCAGCTCCATGGCCTCCTCATAACTGATCTTCTCTATGACGCTTCCTTCCTCTGCCGGCTCTCTGGTGTAGATGCCCTTGGTGTTTCCGTAGAGCTGGCAGTCACATCCAAGCCCTGCTGCAATGGCGACGGCCGTGGCGGCCGCGCCGTACCTGCCCTGGACGTCTTCTGCACCGTACTTGCCGATGCCCTGAAATCCTGCAACGACGGGAATGACGCCCTCCTGCAGCGCCTTTTCGATTCTTCCTATCTCAAGTTCATGCTTACCGGCAAAGACCTCAACCTCGCTGAGGGACGTGCCTTTGATGTCCTCGATGACCGCAGCCCGCAGGCCTTCTCTTTCCAGAGCTGCGGCCATTAAAGCCGCTGTCTGTTTCTCTGCGGCAGAAAACATGGCATCCAGCTTGTCACTGCCGATTTCTGTTTCCAAACTGGCCGCCCTGGCGCTCATGGCTTCTGCAATTTCCTGCATGGCAGCCGTTACCAGCACCAGAGAGTCTGAGTTTTCTCTGCTTTGGGCCAGATGGCTGGCGATGGCTGATAAATCCTCCATGTTTTTCAGATAACAGCCTCCGTATTTTTGTACAATATTCATTCTTTTCTCCCTTCTGCGCCCTTACAGAGGAGCGACCCTGCGCCGCCCGCTGACAAAAAGTGGCTGCGCCACTCCGCTAGGGACCATAGGTTCCCTTCGGCGCCTGCTACGCAGGCTGAGCACCCTCCTGAAGGCGGCGAGGGGAATCCCCTCTGCACACCCCCTTTTTTAATAGGAAATCGATATTTCCTATTAAAAAAGATCTGCACAAATGCATGCACAGATCTAAAAAACAATAAGATATACTGTAAGTTCAGATAGCGCAACTACTTTCGTAGACAGTCCCATGGCTGTTGACCATGGACCCACCACAGAGGTGTGCCTTCCATCTGTAGTTCGGCGGAGATTGCCTCCAGAGTGGTCACTGCCTGCCGGCTCGCACACCTTCTTCTGCTCCGCACCTCTATCATAATACAGTTATTTTAATATATTTTTCACAGAATTACAAGTACTTTTTTGTGTTATTTAAACAAATTTTCTACTTCTAAAATAATACTGTTTTAAGTAAGAGAAGCGAAAATGTCCCAAAATGACCTCCTGTTACGATAACTTTACGCTTTTTGATCCCATCTGCACATTCTCGCATAACCGGATCATTGCAAAATGCTTCAACTGAGGGGTATATCCGATTCCGGTTACTTTTCCTATCCATTTCCCCGCTGCAAAGGCCGTTCACAATCCATAAAAGCAACCGGGGCGCAGCATATTCATGGATTCAGCAGAAAATCTTCGCCTGCCTCAGGGCATATGGACGGATATTGCGTCTGATACTCCTGCAACGTTATGCGAAACCTTCAGAAACAGCGTCAAAAAGCCTAACCTTATTGTAAAGAATGCCCCGCGCATACCCCTATACCGTATACGCCTCACCAGCCAGTTGCATCGCAGGAGATTATGGATAGTTTCAAAAGCGCATCACTGTATTCTTTGTGTTATTTAAACAAATTTTACAAATCAAACAGTGCGCCAGGATTCATGATCCCCTTTGGGTCGAAGACATCCTTGATGCCCTTCATCAGCGCCAGTTCCGCCGGATCCTTCTGCTGCGCCAGCTCCTCCACTCTGATTTTGCCGATGCCGTGTTCGCCAGTTACCGTACCGTCAAAACTGTAGCACAGATCGTACATCTTGTGTTTCAGCTCATCGGCGTATGGCGGAATGGTGCCGTCAGGCAGGAACAGGATGTCGTTGTGAACGTTGCCGTCTGCAATGTGGGCGATGATGTTGGTGCCGGTGCCGTACTCCGCCACCAGTTCCTTCAGTCCCAGGATGAACTGGGATACGTGGGAAACGGGTACTGCCATGTCGAAGGAATCGCAGATTTCGTCTTTGATCAGCTCGTAGTGCTGGCTTCTGACCAGGAGCAGTTCTTCCTCCTCCTTCTGTTTGCCTGCATAGAGGCACGGATAGGCGCCGTTCTTTTCGCAGATCTCGTTGATGGCGCGGACCGCGTCGTAAAGCTGCTGTTCCGTCCTTTCGGAGAGGATGATCAAAAGATCCGCATTCCCCTGTTCTGCCTGCCACTTAAGGCCCAGCATCTTTGCCGTGTCCACGAAGAGCCGCTTATCCATGTATTCCACCGCCAGCGGGGTATAGCCGCTGCGCAGGATGTCCGTCACCGCATGACAGGCATCTTCAATCTTTTCAAAAGGCGCAACGATGGTAGCCGACGCTTTTTCCTTTGGGAAGATCTTCAGGATGACCCTGGTCACCACGGCCAAAGTCCCCTCACTGCCGAGAAGCAGCTGGGTCAGATTATACCCGGCGTTGTTCTTGATCAGCTTTCCGCCCAGCTCCAGAATCTCGCCGTTTGGCAGCACTGCCGTAAGGCCCAGGATGTGTTTTCTCATGACGCCGTGTCTTACCGCTCTGGCGCCTCCTGCGTTGGTCACCGCCATGCCGCCCATCTGTGCGCCTTCATCTCCCGGGTGCACCGGGAAACTGAGGCCCTCATATTTCTCCAGTTCCTCCAGCAGATCCATCAGAGTAACGCCTGCTTCCAGCACGGCAACCATGTTTTCCTGGTCGATTTCGACGATGTGGTTGAGCCGCTCTGTGGAGATGATGATGCTGTCCACCACCGGCGTGCAGCCGCCAGCAAGGCCGGTGGCTCCCCCTCTGACCACCACCGGCGCAGCCGCCTGATCTGCCGCTTTGAGAATGCCGGAGACTTCCTCTGTGCTGGCCGGTTTTACGACGACGCAGCCTGTAGCCGCCTCTGGACGATAGGTCTTTTCCACTTCGTCATACAGGTAGGCTTCCGTCCGCTCTTTCCCAGTAATGACATAATCGCTGCCGACTACTTCCTGCAGCTGCAAAATCAAGTTTTCTGTAATCCTGTTATCTTTCATCGGCTTGCCCATCCTTTCTAAAGTGCTCGGTAAGCTGCGGCAGGACCTCGTACAAGTCCCCCACAAATCCATAGTCCGCGATATTAAAAATCGGCGCAGACGGATCGTTGTTGACGGCGATGATCACATCTGCTTCTTTCATGCCGGCCAGGTGCTGCGGCGCCCCGGATATGCCGCAGGCGATATAAACTTTCGGTTTGACTCTGTTTCCGCTGTATCCCACCTGGATGCTGCTTGGCGCCATCCCCGCATCTACCAGGGCGCGGGATACGCCCACCTGGCCGCCCAGGAGGTCAGCCAGCTCCTGCAGAAGGGCAAGATCCTCTTCCTTCCTGATTCCGCGGCCGCCTGCCACGACGACTTCTGCATCGGTGATAGAGAGGTCTCCGATGGACACAGCCTCTTCGATTTTGACAGATTGATTTTCCTCAATATATGGGGCGATTTCTCTGATCTCGATCTGCGCCCCGTCATTGACCGGGGCTTCCTGAAATTCTTTGTATCTGACTGTCGCCATCTGCGGCCTGGTGACGGTTTTGATGTGTGCCAGGATGTTGTCGCTGAAAGCCGGCCTGATCTGCTCCAGATTGCCGTCTGCATCTACCTGCAGATCGGTACAGTCCGCCGTCAGACCAGTTCCCAGAGCTGCCGCAACTCTCGGCGCCAGGGAACGGCCCAGATGAGTCGCCCCGACCAGAACCGTATCCGGCCTTTTCTCTTCAATAAAAGAAACGATATTCTGTGCGAACAGAACCTCCTCTGGATGCCGGAAGGCCGCAGATTTCATCACATAGACCTGGTCGGCGCCCCGCTGGCAGAGTTCGCTGCAGGCAGACATCTCAAAGGTGTCCGGCGCGAGCAAGAGGCAGGAAAGGCTTTCTCCGCATGCGTCTGCAATCATTCTGCCTTTGTTCAATAATTCATATGCGACTCTATGTACTTTGCCATGCTCTGTTTCAGCAAGGATCAAAACGCCGCTGTATTTCTTCTCTTCCATGATCAGATGACCCCCTTTTCTGTAAATACGGTTTCCAGCTTCGCTGTGAAATTCCCCATGTCTTCTCTGAAAATCTCACTTTCCCGCTGCTGCACCTTTGGCACTTCGATCTTCGCCACTTTGGTCGGAGAACCCGCAAAACCGGTATCGTCCTTGGAAAGTCCCTGGACATCGGCCATAGTCACCGTCCGGCATGATGCGTTTAGGGATTCCAGCTTCCTGTTTACCGTCGGAAGCTTCAGTTTGCCGATGTTCTTGGTCACGCCAACGAGGGCTGGCAATTTCATGACTCTGACCTGTCTGTTGCCGCAGAGATTCTCGATCTCCACTCTGATCTCGCCATCACTGCAGGTTTCGATGGCGTCCACGTAGTATGCGTGTGGAATGCCCAAAAGCTCTGCAGTCTCTGCCCCGACCTGGGCAGTGTCGCCGTCCACCGACTTTTCTCCGCACAGGATCAGGTCAAAATCTTCCCCTTTGATAGCTGCCGCCAGGGTTCTGGACGTCGCGATGGTGTCTGATCCGCCAAAGGCCCTGTCCGTCAGCAAAATGCCTTCGTCCGCGCCTCTCGCATAAGCCTCCTGCAGGGAATTCACCGCCCGTGCAGGCCCCATGGTCATGACACAGACCGTGCCGCCATATTGTTCCTTCAAATCAAGGGCTGCCTGCAGCGCGCTTTCGTCAAAGGGATTGATTTCCGCCCGCGCAGAAGATCTGTCTACCACGCCTCTTTCACTGTCAAACTTTACCTTTTCCATGTCGGGAACTTCTTTTATCAATACGAGTATTCTCATTTTCTCCTCCAAATCAGTTCTCACTCTGTTCTGTTTCATTTCATAATCGTTGATTTTACAACGTTTTTACCTAAGTGGTCTTACCACTTTGATTATACTACGGAATTCTTTGATTTGCAAGAGATTTTGCCAGATTTAATTGATTTTTCTCACTATTTCAGTTACAATGTCTTAGAGAAGTGTTGACAAGTAGAGGAGGACAGAATGGAAAAACGAGATGATAAGAACCTTTCAAATGTAGTGATCCGAAAGGTACAGGAAATGATTTTAAGTGGTGAACTGCAGGAGGGCGACAAACTGCCGCCAGAAAGAGAAATGACGCAGCGGCTGGGAATCGGCCGGCCGGCCCTGCGCGAAGGACTCAAGTCTTTGGAAATGCTGGGGCTTGTCGAGCGGCGCCACGGCCTGGGAAATTTTATCATCAACAAGGTGCAGGCCAGTTATTTCGAGCCGCT
Source organism: Emergencia timonensis (assembly GCF_900086585.1). Taxonomy (GTDB): domain Bacteria; phylum Bacillota; class Clostridia; order Peptostreptococcales; family Anaerovoracaceae; genus Senimuribacter; species Senimuribacter timonensis. The sequence goes on along the minus strand of NZ_FLKM01000009.1, from coordinate 713,489 downwards.
TTCCCTGTCCTTTATGCTGAACCATGGAACAGAGAGTGAAATCTTTGAGATGCGAAGCTGCCTCGAAACCTATACGGCAGCCAAAGCCGCCGAGATTGCAACGCCTTCGGATATCCGAAGTCTGCGCGCCATCGCACAGCAGATGGTTTCTGCCAGGACCCCTTCCGAAAAAGCGTCCTTTGATCGAAACCTCCACTTTGAGATCGTGCGAATCACAGGTAATATGCTGATGTACAACATCATGGAAAACGTTTCCTATCTGATCGACCGCTTTTTTGAAAAAAGCGTCCAGCTTTCTTATTTCAAAGGAGATTCCATCGAGAACATTTACAAGGAACACGAGGAAATCATCAGCGCCCTGGAGCGGCACGATTCCAAAGCCGCAGCGGCAGCCATGGAAAAACACCTGGGCAATATCAAGATTGCATACCTATAAAGTCACAAAAACGGGAGTGTCGCATCAGCGAAGAAACGGCGTAAAGCATCGTTTTCTGGATGCGTTACGCCGTTTGGGAGCAGATTTAGCAGGTAGATTCGCTGAATTTCATGGGAAACAAGATCTATCAGACACTTTTTTTCTTTTAAAATGTCAATTTCCTTAAATTTACCAGTTACTAATTTCCTTTTCTGAATTACATTGTAACGATTTTCGCTTTCAATCATTTTTGTTAACAAAAAAACGGCGTATGATGCATCTAAAATAGACATTTACGCCGTTTGATCGGATTCGTGGATCGTATGATCTGGTTTTTTTGGTTATCTCATCACTCTTAGTGCGACATCCCTATTTTTCTAGTCTTTTTTATCAGAAGGTCACGAGCAGATTTGTGAGCAGCGTGACAAGTGGAATGGCGATGATGGTTCTCTCGATGAAGACCAGGAACAGGTGCCCTACATTGACCGGTACTCTGGATTTGAGTACGATCAGGCCGACCTCTGTCATATAGATGATCTGCAGCAAGGAGACCGATCCCATGATAAATCTGGTTCTTTCAATCGCATAATCTGCCAGCATCAGCGGCGGAATATACATATCTGAGAATCCTACCAGTGCAGTCGGCGCAACTTCCTTTGCACCTTCAATACCTACCAGATCCATATACCAGCCGAACGGAATGGATACAAAGTCAAAGATCGGTGTGTATTCAACGAGAATCAGCACGATGGTGCCCCATGCCATGACCACTGGAATCAGATCCAGGAACATGCTGGAATAAACGTGGAGGCCGGATTTTGCAACCCCTTTCAGGGTAGCGCCTTCCGCTCTGTGGCCTGCCAGGTTCAAAGCCCATTTCAGCTTGGATACGCCTTCCGGCATCTCTTCGTTGATCTGTTTGCCTGCAATCTCGTCGTATGTATCAGGAATGCGGGACAGTGGCGGAATCCTCGATACGATCATGGCCATGAGGACACCACAGATCAAGTTGATCAGATAAAATACGGTAAACTTTTCATCCACACCGATGAGCTTGGCAATGACAAAGCAGAACGGGATGGATACGAAGGAGAAGTTCATAGAGATGGTTGCCGCTTCTCTTGCGCTGTAATATCCTGTCTCATACTGACGCGTCGTCAGAATTGCTGCTGCGTTGGACGCACCCAGCCACGAGGTCATCAAGTCGATGGCCGAACGTCCCGGTACAGTGAACAGCGGCTTTACTACTTTTCGAATCAATACGCCTACAAATTCCATGATGCCAAAATCCGTCAGCAGCGGCATCAGGAAAGCGATGCACATGACTACAGAAATCAGCGTCGTCGATACGCCCAGCATGGACCCGCCAGTGGCGCCAGATCGGATCATCTCCGGTCCCACATTGAAGTACGCCATGTAAACGACCACCAGTCCGATCAATCTGCTGATAAAATATAGCGGCGTCGGCGAGAAGAGTTTTTTCATACTCTCGTTGTTCTGTATGATAGCTGGTTTGAAGATCATATTGATGATCGTCACAATTGTTGAAAAAGTAATAAATACCAACACCAACAGGCTGGCCAGATTGATGGTTTCCAGTTCCAGCAAGCCTGCTACCCAGTCAATGACCATACCGATTGGAATGGTAAAGGTGGTGCCGTTTGGAATTGGTACCAGGAACAGGAAGGCGCCGACCACTGATGCTAATACGAACTTCCAGATGTTTTTCTTCTTCACGGGTTCCAGTTCTACAGCTGTCGCTTCTTCAGCAAGTGCGTTATTTTTCATTTCTTCCATAAGTTGTTACCTCCTAAAAAGCTTCATCTCTGCGATTCGGTCAAAAGCTTCCTTCAGTTTGTCCGTTCCGACGGTACAGGCGATACGCATATACCCTTCTCCGCAATCACCAAAGGCATTTCCCGGCAGCATCAGCACGTGGGCCTCTTTCAAAATCTCCTCGGTGACTTCGGTGGAGGTCAAACCAGTATCCTTGATGTTGATAAACAGGTAGAAACTGCCCTTTGGCGGATAGATGACGTGCATATTCGGAATCTGGTTGATTCTTTCCGCTGCATAAAACATTCTGCTGCGGTATTCCTCCACCATGGCCGGCTGAATCTCCTTCCGATGGCGCAGCGCATAGATGGCTGCCCGCTGAGAGATGGACGGCGCGGTGAACACCACGTTCTCGTTGATCTGCTGAATGGTCTTGATGATGTAGTCCGGTGCGATGATGTTGCCGACTCTCCAACCTGTCATCGTAAAGTTCTTGGAGAAAGAATTCAAGATGATGGTCCTCTCCCGCATCCCCGGCATGGTCGCAAATGGTACAAAAGGATGCTCATAGCTGAAGGCTGTGTAAATATCATCACTGATGACCACCAGATCGTATTTCTCGGCGATGACCGCGATTTTTTCCATGGTTTCGGTGGTGAGACAGTTGCCTGTCGGGTTGCTCGGCGAGTTGATGACAAGTGCCTTTGTGCGCTCTGTAATCAGTCCTTCCAGTCGCTCAACATTGATCTGGAAATCCTCTTCTTCCAGTGTCGGCAGTTCCACAGGAATTCCCCTTGCCAGCTCCACCTGCTGCGGATATGGTGTGAAATACGGCGCCTGCAGAATGACTTCGTCACCGTCGTCGATGATCGCTTCCAATGCCAGATACATGCCCAGGCAGGCAGAGGCAGAGACAAAGACCTCTTCATCCTTTACCTCCATGTCATATTCCTCTTTGTAGTATTTGCAGATTTCCTCCCTCAGCTCAGGATCGCCGCGAAAATCCGTATACTTGGTATGACCAATTCTTGCATCCTCATAAGACTTATCTATGATCAAACGATCCGTAATCAAATCCGGATCCCCCAGACTCAAATTGATGCAGTCATCAAAGGATTTAGCCATCTCATCAGACTTTCCCATGGCAGTGCTCTGGTCCTTCCAGTATCTTTTTGCAATAAACTTATGCTTCACTTACTTCCGCCTCCTTTAATATTTTCTAGGTGGTAAGACCTCTTATCAATTATTAAAACACATCTTCGGAGAAATTGCAAGAAGAAAACACAAGATTTATAATTTTCTAATAACGGCGTTGCCCCGATTTAGCGAAACAAATCGATGGGAACTCCTTATGCTTTGGGAGACTTAGCCCAATTTAGCGAAGCGAAACCGCCGGCAGGTCCCCTGCCAGGAGTGCAGGAACTGTGCTCCGTGGCACTCGACGGCTACGCCCCAGCCTTTGGCTGGCTTGGCGTTAGTCGTATGATGGTTCCGCTAACATCTTTCACAAAAAAGCAAAACTGGCATCACGAATGGATGCCAGCAGCCTTCATAATCATCGGGGTAAAATTGCATTCAATCACTGCTGCTATGATCAGCAGCGGGATCACCACCAGGACAAAGGTCTTTGCCAGATGATTGAGCATGGTGAGGATTTTTTCTTCTTTCGCTTTACCTAAAAGTTTCATCGTCAATGTTCTGCAGAGATAGATGCCCATCGCCATAGACAAAAAGAAAGCAGGCAGTTCAAAGATACCGTGAGGCAGCAGTCCATAGACGATGGCAGGCAGTGGAGATATGGTTCCTGCCGCAGCGCCATAACCCAGCAGTGCGCCGATGATCATGCAGTTTGACAGCACTGACAGCGCAGGCAGGAAGATAAACGGAATACACCCCATGCCGATGCACATGGCACAGGCAAAGACGTTGTTCATCACAACGCCCACATAAGACAGCGTTCCATCTTCATTCATGACGGACTGTGCTTTCGGTAAATATGTGGCAAAAATCTGCTTTGCAAGTTCTGCATTTTGATAGAAGTAGATGGCAAAGGCCGCTGTCAATAGGACAAAAACGAAAGCCACCTTCCAGGTCAATTTCACGATCTTACTTTTCAAATTTTGTTTTCCCCTTTCTATTTTGTACCAGTTCTCCATAAAGCGCCCCGCCCAAAATCAGCGCTGCTCCAGCAAAATCCTTCACTGCCATGCGCTCTCCTAGGAATACCGCTGAAAAAAGCAAGGCGGAACAGGGGTCGATGTAGCTTAAAAGCGCCACTGTCTGCCCGGGGAGCTGCTGAATGGACGAAAAGTATAAAAACAGCGCAAAACCGGTATGTATGATGCCGATAATCAACAGTGCCAGAACGCCTGACAGAGGCGGCATCGTCCAGCCAGACTGGTTGGTAATCACCGCATAGGGAAGGATGACCAGCCCCGCTGCAAAAAGCTGCATCAAGGTGATTTCCATTCCTGTGATGCTGCTGGCTTTTTTGTTCAGCAGCGTGACGGACGCATAGAGAACCGCCGCCAGGAGGCCGAATAAAAATCCCCTCTTCGGATCGCTGCCGCCGTCTAGGCCGCCAGTGATGAACAAGAGTCCTGCCATAGCCGCCAGAATTCCAAGGGCCTTTGTCTTTGTAATCCTCTCCTTTAAAAAGAACGGAGAAGCCGCCATGACCACGATAGGTGCGCAGTAGTATGCGATGGTGGACAGGCTGACCGTGGTAAACTTGTACGCCTCAAATAGGGCAATCCAGTTAAATCCCATGGCCGCACCAGATAAGGCCAGAACAGGGATGTTTTTCTTAAGCAGTGTGCGCGAGGACTTTTCTCTGCTCAAGGCGTAGACAATTCCCAGGACGATGCCGCCTAAGACGACTCGTCCCAATACGATCTGTGCGCTTTCCATGGGAATCATCTTAGCAAAGAGACCGACGCTGCCCCAGATCAGCATGGCGGTGATCAGTTTAATATATGCTTTTGATCGCTCGTTCATGAATGTTACCAGGCGCCTCCTCCGCCGCCGCCGAAGCCGCCTCCTGAGAAGCCTCCGCCGCCAAAGCCGCCTCCGATGCTGCCGCCGCCAGTGTCCACGCTGGTGACGTTCATAATGCCGCTGGAGAAATTGCGGCTGCAATTGGTAATCATGTGGCTGTACCACAAGGTACTGAACACCATGCTGCTGTTTCCGCCATAGTACCAGGAAGGCGGGTTCGTCGGTATATTTTCAAAATTTTTCGCCCACTTATCCGACAGCCCCATGACATAAGCGTAAGGCATGATATCGTAAAAATACTCTGGATTTTCTTCCACCAGCATTTTCAATTTATTCAGTTCCGCTGCTTCGATAAAATCCTTAAAGCCCAGGATTTTTCCCTGCAGCCCGGCGCTCCATCTGGTACGCGACTTCATCAAAAGCACAAAAGCATAGGTTACGACAGTAGAGGCGATGACTAGCAATGCCAGAATCTCGCTCTTGAGCAGATAAGCGGTCAATCCGGCGGCAATCAAGATACCCAGTGCAATGAAAACAGTACCGATGACAAAGAGGGTCGTTCGTTTCCCTTTTTTCATAGAGTCGCGCCGGTCAAAAGTCATCATGACCATAAGCAGACCCGCCATGAGCAAAATCACCAGCGGTATCAAGCCAATCAGTGTCAGGAACTCAAGGGACAAAAGAGCACTGAGCAAAATGGACACTACCGGCGGCACGAACATCAAAACGGTGCCGATCCCCCGACAAACTTTCGAGCTGCTGGTAAATAAGGCTTTCTCGCCAGTATACCAACCCTTTAACTGATCTCTCGCCGCCCAATAAAGGTCGCCAAAATCTTCTGGCAGTTCGTCCAGCTTAATTCTGTCTCCCGACTCAAAGATAGCATTAAAGAAAGTTTTCGCAAAGCGCTTCTCACTGGAATCGATGTCCTTCAGCTTCTTGACCATGAATTTGGTCGTCTTCATGGCTTCATACTCCTGAATAGAGAGATATCCCTTTGACGCATAATACGTAATCATCGAAACGATATCCTTATTGTCAATCACACCGTCGATAACGTAGCCGATTTCTGCCGGGGTCATTCCTTCCGGCGGATAAAACTCTACTGTTTTGATGATTTTCGGGTCACGTCCGAACAGCAGCCAAAGCAGACACATCAAAACGGGTATCCCGATCAAAATCCCAAACAGCAGATAGATCAGCCAATCGTGATTCGCCGGATCAACCCAGTAACCCTCTGGCAAATCCGCACGCAGCGTCACGCCCGTACCCTGGATGAGATTCTCACCAGTGATCCGGATCACATTCTTATTCTTATCGATGTGATACTCCACTCCAAGGTAACGATCTTTAATCACATTCTGATATCCGTAGGCGCCAGAGTAGATTTTTAGTTCGTCCCAGTCCATTGCCTTTGGCATTTTGACCGTAATATTAGCAGAGTTTATAGGTGTCTCCCAATTGGTCGGCAGTACATCTAAGGAGAGGTAGTCAAGCTGCTTCGATTCATCCTCGTAGCAGACCATATCGTAGCTAATCTCATAAGTCTTGCCGCCAGTGACCGTCTTGTCGGCGCTGCCGATTTGAATGACCTTTTGCACCACGTTATTTTCCGCCTCAGTAGACACGTCAAAATCATCCCCTTTGACCTGGATGTTTTTGATCTTATAAAACTTGGGTTGATAGGGGATATTTCTGTATAGGCCGTGTTTTGCTGAATGAAAGTCCACACGGATGGTCTCTGTAATATGGATCACATGGTCTTCCCCGATGTCGACCTTGACGTTGAAGGCGTCGGTCTCGTAGTCCTGCCAGGCAAAGACCGCAGATGCCGACATGGCCAGCATCATAGTCAAAAGGGTTCCCAAAATCACGAGTCTTTTGATACCTTTTCTCATCTTAAAATTCCACCTTCACGTTCTGTCTCTCTGCTTTTGTTTCTACTTCGAACATCGGTTTCTGATCAAAGTGGAAAAGCCCTGCAAGGATATTAGTCGGGAACATTTCGCACTTATTGTTATAAAGCTTGACAACTGCATTGTAGTATTTTCTCGCATTGGCGATGTCCTCTTCTACCTGTCTGAGCTGTCCCTGTAAATCCATGAAATTCTCATTTGCTTTCAGGTCAGGATAGTTTTCGGCCACGGCAAATAAGGATCTGAGGGTACCAGTCAGCATGTTTTCGCCCTGGATCTTGTCCTCCATGGTCGCAGCACCCTCCGCCATATTGCGAGCGGAGATCACCTTGTTCAAAGTCTCTGTCTCATGTTTGGCGTAACCTTTGACCGTCTCTACCAAGTTGGGAATCAGATCATATCTCTTCTTTAAATAAACGTCCATGGTGGAGAAACTCTCTTCCACGTTATTTTTTGCTTTGATAAAGCCGTTGTAGCTGGCAATCACCCAGATCACCAAAATCGCGACCACTGCCGCAATGATAATTCCTGCAATCATTTCTTAACCTCCAAATTTTTGTAGCTTTTATTATACACTATTGTACCCAAAGACTCAAGAAATCTGCAGGGCCTTGCAAAAACTCTCTCGTCACATAGAGGAGAGGGGGTATTCTTTACAATGCAGCTAGGTTCTTTGAGGAATCTGACTGCATCCTGCATAACGCTTTAACACTAGGCAAACAAACTGAGAAACCCGCTGAACCCTAACAAGGTAAAGAAGACAATAGATGCCGCCGTCATCTGCAGATGGCGTTTGAAGATCATCTGCCGGTCTGTGCCTTCCGGGTAAAGGGCTATGGTCATGGAACCCAGAACCGAAAACGGGCAGAATAGGGCGCAGTTGGCCCCGGCGATGACGCCGGACAGCAGCGATGAGGCAGATACCCCCGCAAGACTTTCCGCAATATGGCCGCCCACAGGAATCAAAGTCGGCATCACCACGCCAGAAGAGCTGGTCACCGTGGCTAGAAGGCCGCTGATCAAAGTCATAATGCCTGTAGCGGACTTTGGCGTAATCCATTTGAGCAGGATATCAGAGATCAGCGCGATGCCGCCGCACTGATCTACTACGGAAATCAACATGTACATTCCTGCAACCAGCAGCAGGGTATTCCAGTTCACAGTGGAAACCGCCTTTTTGTCCTCCATGACGCCCAAGAGAATCAACAGGGCCGCACCGGAAAAAGCCGTTACGGAGACATCCAATCCTAAAAAAATGATAGCGCAGATAACGAACAAAATGACAGCCAAAGTTTCTTTCTGATGCAGGTTCATCTGCGGAATGCTTTGCCGCAGGTTTGTTGACGAAACCGTCTTGGCCTTGGCGCCACCGAATAAGAAATACACCAGCAGTACTTCTGCGAACATGGCGGCAGCGTAAGGCAGAAACAATCCCATGTAACCGCTGACTCCTGCCTCTTTTGCCAGCTCCTTTGCAATGATGCCGGAAGTCGCTACCGGAGACAAACCGCCCGAAGCCGCACCGATTTCCACCATGATCCCCATCATGAAACAGCTGAGTCCCGTCTCTTTGCAGACTCCCATTGCAATCATCATAATCATCGGCGCTACCCCTGGTCCTGCCCCGCTGGCTGAAAGCAGGAAGGAGAGAAGGTAGATGACAAATGGCATCAGGAAAGCCCTGCCTTTGGCCAGAGACAAGATCCTCTTCGCCACAATTTCCATGGTTCCATTAGTGCCCGCAATGCCGAAAAGCAGAAGAACCGAAAGCATCATAAAAAAAGTGCTCACTGGCCACCCCAGACGATAGAGATCAGCCAGGTCCATCTGGGGAATAAAAAAGAGAATCAAGACAAAAGACGCCAAAATGGCTGCCAGGCCGCAGTTGACCTTGCGCACAATGCCGACGACGACGGTTATCAGAAACACGATCAATGATAGAACTGCTAAATTCATGATTTTCCTCCGCTAAAATGTGGTATGATAATTTAGAAAGATTTTGTTAATAGGAGATGTTTGATATGACTTACTTTACGCCTTACGAAGCGGCGCCTTCCCTCTTCCATATCTATGAGCCGGGTGACGTACACTGTACTTTGATTGTGGGCCGAGAGCGCGCCCTGCTCTTTGATACGGGCTACGGATTTTGTGACATCAGAGAAGCAGTCAGCGCCCTGACCGATCTGCCCCTGACCATCGTCAACAGTCACGGCCACCTGGATCACGCAGGCGGCAACTTCTGGTTTGATCAGAAAATCTATATCCATCCCTACGAGCGCCAGGTTTACGACCTCTATCAGAAAGAAAAAGAAAGCCTCATGGACCGGATGTGGTCTCTCTATCAGCAGGGGAAGAAACCCCGTCCCTGGCCGGAAGGCTTCGATCTCCAAGATTATTACGCCTATAAGCCCTGCAGCTTTATCGATCTAACTGACGGGCAGATCTTCGATCTAGGCGGGAGAATCGTGGAAGTCTTTTTCTTTCCCGGCCATACCCGGGGCTGCGTCGCACTCTACGACCATCAAAGCGGCCTGCTTCTTTCAGGTGATAACCTGGGTCACAGTATCTGGATCATGTTCGAGCAAAGCGCGCCATTGGCTGAGTATCGCAGCTGCCTCTGTCGCCTCAAGGTCAGCTTCGACATCAAAGGGATTCTCGGTTCCCACTACGGCGGCATCTACCCTGCTTCACTGATCGATACGGTAATCCAGTGCATCGATCAGCGCCATGACGGCAACAGCACCATCTTTACCCATCCACGAAAAGGTTATAAAGCACTGCGCCGTAAAGTGCCCCTTACAGGAGTTCCAGGCATCAAAGATCTCTATCTCGTATATCCATTCGATTAGCTAAAACGTTTTAGTTAATTATATCACTCTCTGAATTTACAGTCAATATTTTAGTTAAATCGTTTTAATTAGTTCTTGACATCTGCTTTTTTTGATGTAAAATACACTTAGAAAGAGAGGATATGACTCATGGCAACAATCAAAGACGTGGCGGCGCTGGCAGGCGTATCTACAGCCACCGTTTCTCTGGTTTTAAATGGCAGAGGACAGGAACTGAAGGTATCTGCCGCGACCCAGCAAAAGGTCCTGGCTGCCGCGAAGACTCTGGCCTACAAACCCAATGCCTCTGCCAGGAAGCTGAGGACTTCTGAGATTGAAAAACCAACCATAGCGTTCTACTGGCCCATGGATCTAAGGATCAACTATCTTGCCGCAATTTTGACCGGCCTTCGAACAGAGATCGAAAAACTGCAGTTTGACTGCGAACTGATCATCTGCACTTATCGCAATGACCAGCTGGCCGAAGAACAGGGTTTGAAGAACGCTTATCGTTACAGCGCCGCTATTATCGGCGCGCCGTCGGAAGCCGATATGGCATACCTGCAAGGCTTAAAAACCAGTCTGCCTATCATCCTCTTCAATCGATATTTGGAGAAATACCACACCGTCTGCTCACAAGACGAAAGCACCTTGCGCAATGCGGTCAATCTTTTAGCAGCAAAAGGCCATGTGCGCGCCTGCCTGTTCCATCCTGATGCGCTCTACACGGTATCAGGCAAACGGCTTTCTATGCTCCTTCAATTCGCAGAAGAGACGGGGCTTTCTATAGAAAGGAATTCCATATTTTCCGTAGAAGACAGCTGCGATGGCGGGGTAATCGCCGCCCGGAGATATCTCAGCCTGGATCATCCTCCTAAAGCGATTTTGTCTATGTCAGACACCATCGCCATCGGCGCGTCTTCTATACTCAGCCGCAAAGGACTCGTGATGCCAGAAGATGTGGAACTGATTGCCTTCGCAATCGGCGATCCCAACCTGTCTCACTTTGCTAATCCTTCCCTCTCTGTCATTGAAATGCCTTCCCACGAAATGGCAGAAAACTGTATCGATATCGCCAGACAGGTCATCCAGACACCAGATTTACCCCTTTGCCATAGACAAATTCCGTCAAAGCTGATTCTCAGAGAAAGCTGCCCAGAATAATACTCGCATACCTACGGTCATTTCCATTGAAGTGGCCTTTTTTGTATTATAATGGAAATTATTGACATCATCTGTTTTATGTGATAAAATTACATTAATTACAAATTATAGCAGATGATGAATTTATACACCGTACAGAAAGGAGCTCTCCATGCATATGCAAAAAAGCACCACTACCATTCAGTATCCCCTTGATAACGACATCATGTTCGCCCTGGTCATGAATGACGCCGAGCTCTGCAGAGGCCTGCTGGAGCGGATTTTCCCCGGCAGAAAGATCCGGAAGCTCAGGATTGCAGACGACCCGGACGTAGAAGTGCAGAATACGATCGTCACCGGCATGATTTCCAAAAGCGTCCGCCTGGACGTCCTCTTTGAAGGCGACGATTCCTGGTACAGTATCGAGATGCAGAACACCAGCGATTCAGCCCTTCCCATGCGGGGCCGTTACTACGCCTCAGCCATGGACATCGACCAGCTGCGGAGAGGGGAGGCATACAGGGAGCTGAAAAAGAACTACGTCATCTTCATCTGCACCTTCGATCACTACGGATTGGGGCAGGCTGTCTACAGCTTCCAGAATTACGATGTCAAAAACCACTTGCCATACGGCGACGAATCCTTTAAACTAATAGTAAATACGACGGCCCCTGCAGAGAATACGCCGCGGGGACTGGTGCCGTTTTTCGACTACGTAAACCGTATGGAGGTGCCTGATGACGACAAGTTCATCCAGGCCCTGCATGCCCAGGTAGAGAAATACAATACTTCGGAATGGAGGCGGAAGCTGATGACATTGGAAGAGAAGATCAAGCTGCAGATTGAGATGGAGCGGGAGCAGATTTTTGCCGAAGGCGAAGCAAAGGCAAAATTGGAAAATGCAAAAAAGATGAAAGAAATGGGATTTGACATAGAAACCATTTCAAGCATTACAGGCCTGCCTATCGAAGAAATCAAAAATCTATAGACCATATGACGAAAAGACCGCCTGCCGGCGGTCTTTTCTATTAGGCATTTATATTGAACGAGTTCGTTTAAAACAATGGCGACAGCGGCGCGGCAACGGCGTACATGATGACCGGGAAGATGACGATGCCCAGCACCTTTACCACAAAACCGCCCTTCATCAGATCTTTCATCTCTATGTAGCCACTGCCGAATACAAGGGCATTTGGCGGCGTGCCCGTCGGCAGCATGAAGGCGAAACTTGCCGAAAGAGATACCGCCATCATCAGAAACATCGGATTCATGCCGATGGTCACTGCCAGGCCCGATATGGCCGGCAGGAACGCTGCCACGACGACGAAGTTGGATACCACCTCTGTGAGGATCGCCACGACGACACAGAGGAAGATGATGATCAGGATTGGCGGCCAGGAAGCCAGGAAACCCAGGCCTTCTGCAATCCAGGCGGCGATACCGGCGTTTTTGAAAATACCGCCCAGGGTCAGAGCGCCGCCCAGGAGGATGAAGGTGCTCCAGGAGGTCTTCTCAAGGGCCGTCTTGGAGTCCATCAGGAACTCTCCCTTTTTCCAATTGACAGGAATCACAAAGGATGCGACCAGCAGCACGATGGCAAAGCCTTCATTGGAGATAAACGGAAGCAATCTCGCGACCTGGTCGTTGAGCGCAAATCCCAGGATCGCCACCAGCAGATAAACGGTGCTGATTTTCTCCCCTTTGCTCATCTTTCCCAAAGCCTTCAGTTCTTCTCTGATCACCTTGGTATCGCCCAGGTCCGTCTGTCCCACCTTGAACATCTTGCAGATTAGCAGTGTCGCCAGGGGCAGCAGCACGATGGTAAAAGGCAGGCCGATGATCAGCCAGTCTGTAAAGCTCATGCTGATGCCAGTCAATTCTTTGATCAGCCCCACCGCCGACAGATTGGTGCCCGAGCCAATCAAGGTAGCCATACCCCCGATGGATGCTGCGTATGCCACAATCAGAATCAGGCCTACAGAAAATCCATCTTTTTTTGTCAGTCCCAGCTGGGATATCAATGCAATTGCGATAGGCAGCAGCATGGCTACCGCCGTGGTATTGGACATGAACATGGAGATGACTGCTGTTGCAAGGCCAAAGCCAAAGACGATCATGGACGGTCTGCCGCCGACCATGTTGATGATGCTCAGGGCGATACGTCTGTGCAGATTCCATTTTTCAATAACAGCGCCCAGGACAAAGACGCCCAGGCACATCATGGTTACAGGTGCAGCGTAAGATCCGTAAGCGTTAACGCCCTCCTCTGTCACTTCCATTCCCGCCAGGTTCAGCACGATGGAGCCTGCAATCGGCAGCAGTGCCGTCACCCAGATGGGCAGCGCCGAGGTCACCCACCAGATGACCATCCAAAGAGTCAGCGCCAGCGCTTTGACGCCGATTGGAGCAAGGCCGGGAATGCCGCTGGGTAAAATACATAAGATAATTGCTGCGATGGGTCCCAGGAAGAGACCGATCTTCTGAGATAATTTGAATTCCATATTTTCCTCCTCAGGGTGCGGGAGTCTCCCCGCTTTCCACTATACTATATTTCCGCTATCAACACGAGCCTATTTTTGCGCGCAGAGCCTGGTCATGCTGCTGACCAGTTCCGCATCGATTTCTCTGCCCATTTCGACAGCAGTCTCGATTACCATCTGCAGGTCATAGCCCGTAGCCACTCCCATCTGCTCAAACATGTTGATCAAATCCTCAGTCCCTATATTCCCCTTTGCGCCTGGAACGAACGGGCAGCCTCCCATCGCTCCCATGGACGCGTCAAATTTTGTAATCCCCTCTTCCAGAGCCACATAGGCGTTGGCAAGACCCATGCCTCTGGTGTCGTGCAAGTGGATGCTCACATGGTCAAAATCCACAAATCCTGCCAGATGTTGCAGCACTTCTCTCGTGTGGCCCGGCGTACTGATGCCGGCAGTATCCGCCAGGCCGATTTCTGTTACGCCAGCAGCAAAGGCTTTGTCGATGATATCCGTCACTCGTTTCATCGGTATCTCATCGCCAAAAGGCGATCCGAATACGCAGGGCAGCGCCAGGGTGATGGCAAGGCCCTCTGCGCTGTCCGCCAGTTTCAAAAAGGTATCCAGCGATTCTTTGATGGTGCGTTTCGAGTTACGCAGGTTGTGCTCCTCACTGACAGAGAGGACAAAGGATATGTCAGTCAGTCCCGCTTTTCTCGCATTGTCTACGCCTTTCTGGTTGAGCGCCAGGCCCGACAAGCGGCAGCCCTTTTCGTCTGCATAGTCCGACACGCCTGCCACCACGTCAAAGGCATCCGCCATCTGCGGCACGGCCTTGGGATTGACAAAAGAAGTAACGTCCATCTTTCTCGCACCGCAGTCGATCATCTTCTTGATATACTTGATCTTCGTCTCTGTGGGAATCAACGTCTTATGGTTCTGCCAGCCGTCCCGTGGGCAGACCTCTATGATTTCCACTTTTTCCGGTAAGGTCAGCATCAGTTGATCACCCCTTCTTCTCTGTACTTCTCTAAGTCCTCCCTGGAGAATCCCAGAGATGCAAAGATACTGAAGTTATCTTCCCCCAGATCCGGCGCCGCTTTTTTATACTGGCACGGGTATTCGTTCATCTTGATCGGGTTGCCGATCACGGTCAAGTCACCTGCTTCCTTATGGGGAACTTTGACCAGCATCTCTCTTGTTTCCGTGATGTTTTTATCAGCACAGACCTGTTCGCAGTTGTAGATCGGGCCTGCTGGAACGCCGACACTGTCGATGATCTCCACGCACTCCATGACCGTCTTGTCGCTGGCCCACTCTTCGATGACTTTTTTCAAAGAGTCGGCGTTTTTCTTTCTCAGCTCAGTGTCCAGATAGAGCGGATTTTCCGCCAGTTCCTTCATACCCATGGCTTCTGTCAGCTTGCGGAAGTGGACATCGGTGCCGCTGGCTAGGACAAAGTAGTCATCCTTGGCTTTGAAGGAGTCGTAAGGCGCTGACGAGATGTACTTGTTTCCCGTCATCTCCGGGGATTTTCCCTCGTACACGTACTGCATCAGCTTGGCTTCCATGCCGCTGACGATGCTGTCCACCAGCGCCACGTCGATTCTCTGTCCGATGCCTGTTTCCTCCCTCTTCAAAAGCGAGGCCAGGATGGCAAAGCCCGCATTGAGCCCGGCAAAGAGGTCGCCGATGGCCATGCCTGCACGGGTCGGCTCCATACCCGGCCAACCCGTGATGGACATGGAACCGCCCATGGCCTGGGCGATCAGATCATAACCCGGTTTCTTCGCATTGGCACCGTACTGCCCATATCCAGAGATGGATGCGTAAATCAGCTTCGGGTTCAGCTCGTGGCAGACCTCCCAGCTGAAGCCCAGCTTCTCCATGACGCCGGGACGATTATTTTCAAGGAGAACGTCAGCGGATTTTACCAGATCGGCAAAGAGCTTCTTGCCGTCGTCGGTTTTCAAATCCACCGCTACCCCCCTCTTGTTTCTGTTCAGGTTCTGGAAATACATGCTTCTGCCCGTCGTCTTCTCAAGAGGCCTGGCGCCGCGGACGAAGTTGCCGCCGCTGCGCAGATTCTCCACTTTGATCACGTCAGCGCCCATATCGGCAAAATACATGCCGCAATAGGGTCCCGCCAGAAAATCCGTAAAATCCAAGACTCGGATTCCTTCTAATAATTGTTCAGTCATTTTAAATTTCCTCTTTTCAATATCATAATGTATTTATGCTTCTATTTTTGCCGATGACGGCTTGCAGCAGGTTCTGCCGACACCAAACCACACGTCGAGGACTTCACTGCCCGGCGCCGGTGTAAGCAGGCTGCCAAAAATCATCGCCGCGCAGGAGAATACCAAAGATGGGATCAGCGGCAGCATACCAAAACTCAACGCCGGTACTACCGTTGAAAGCAAATAGTATCCGATTCCCACAACCATGGAGGCGATACAGCCAAATTTGTTCGCCCGTTTCCACCATACGCCGAAGAGCACCGGCATGAAGAAGGCACATGCGCCGCCCGCAATGGTGAAGTTGTTGATGACCCCGATCAATGCCGGCGGTTTAATGGCAAAGGCCACGGTAATCACCATGATTACCACCACTGCTGCCGTATTGACCTTCTTCAACTGGGCATCGGATGCCCTTCCCTTTTTGATCAATCCGCCATAGATGTCCATGACGACGCAGGAGTTTACGTTGAGCAGCTGAAAGGCGATGGTAGATTGAATCGCCGCAGCGACACCGGAAGAAACGATGCCTGCAAACACTGGCGGAAGCACTTTCAGCGCTGCATAGGGAATGATCGTATCGGAGACCACATCAGGAAATACTGTTTTTCCAATGGTGCCCAGGGTCGGCATCACAATGCACCATAAGCCGACAAAGGCAAGGGTGATGGCCGTTGAATTGTGCAGGGATTTGCTGTTTCCGATTTTGACGGCCTGAGAGACGTTGTCTTTGCCGATGTTTCCAGATACGCCCACTTGAAACAGATAGCAGGCCAAGAGCACAAAGCCAAAGGTGGACCCTGGGCTTAAGATTCCCGGCTCGTCTGCGGCTAAATTGCGGAAGGCATTTTCCAGATTGCCAAAGCTGCCGTTGACGTAGGATACGATGCCGATGGCAAGCACAACGGTCGTCACCGTCATGACAAAACCCTGGAAGACCGATACTGCCGCTGCCCCGCGGCTGCCGCCGAAGATGGTATAAGCCAAAAGAATCAGTCCAAAGATCACCAGTCCGAGAGCATAGGGCAGCCCGGTCATGGTTTCCATCAGACGAGCCCCGGAGGTCATCTGTTGGTACAGGAACAGCCCCGTGAAAATCACGATGGATAACGGCGTATACCATGCGATGAATTTGTTATTGTCATAGCGGTGCTGCAGCACAGCGCCTAAGGACACCGCATGAATTCGATTACAGACGATTTTCAGTTTCTTGTTGATAATGCTGGCTGCAATCAGTCCGCTGAAAGCGAAGGTAGCCATACAGATCGGCCACATCAGCCCCCAGGCATGAGAGAGGCCGGGATTTGATAAGAAGGTTCCTCCACTGGCAAAGCTGGCTGCGATCATAAAGCCGGCTGCCAGAAACCCCATGTTTCCTCCCCCGGCAAAGTAACTTTTGCCAAAGCCATCCCCTTTGACCTTTTTTCTGGAAGCGACATTGCCCAGTACCACACAGACTAGTGCGTAGACGATAAAGGTGACGATTGCAAAAATACGCGTTGTATTGCTGATATCCATTATCTTCTGACTCCTTTCTCATAATCAAATTCCGGATCTTCTGCATCCAGAGAAACATTTTGGAAGACCCTCATGACCAGGTAGATGCCCACGAGAATGCCGACAATCATAATGCCGATACAAACCGTAAACCAAAGGGGAAATCCAAAGAGATAGGTATAGTCCGCCGGATTTCCTCTGCCCAGGAAGATTGCAGACAGCATCACGCCGATAAACATAGCCAGCCAGTAGACCAATACCATGACCGCTTCCTTTCCCATCGCCTGAAAACGACTGTCGGGGACGAATTCTATTTGTTGTTTCTTTTTCATTTTGTTCTGCTCCTTTTCAATAAAATCTACAGCCAGTCTGCTGCTTCGCGTAAAGCGCTTTCGATGTAGTGCCAATCCCTTGAATCCTCTTTTTCTCTAGCTTCATAACATGGATAGACGCCCTGCATTTTTTCGCGGAAGCTTTCATTCATCGCCGCCCGCTCTTCGGACGACTGCCAAATCTGCAGGACTTTCGGTCCCTTCGCAGTACCCGAAAGTCTTGCGAAGCTGCCGGCCAGGTCGTTTTCTCCCATTGCCTGCAAACCGCCAAATATGGCGGAAAACTGTTCCCCTCTTCCCAGGTCATGGTCCATCAGCCACTGCAGATCGGTAATGCCGGAGATAGAGACGGCGGCAGAAAATAGCGCTGGATTGGCTGCTGCACACTTCAGGGCTCCAAATCCGCCCATGCCGATGCCTCCGATAAAGGTCTTTTCTCTTTCTTTTGATACTGGAAAGGTGTTGCGGACAAAATTCACCGTGTCCAGAAGAAAGGACCCATATCGCATTTCGCTGAACTGCCCTTCGATGTTGGAGGCTGCCGTTTTCTCCGGCGACCCTTCATTGACGTCCCTTTCTGCATAGTCAGTATAAAAGCTGAGCAGTCCCTGGGGCAGAACGATCAAAAGTCCCGTTTCATCGGCAAGGCGGGAAATCGCCGCTATCTGATAAAGCTCCGCCGGTGAAGAAGCTTCATCGTGAAGCAGAAACAAAACCGGGTACTCGTTCTCAAAGCTGCCTAATCTCAGCTCGGGAGACTTAGCTGATCTCACATGTTTTTTCTGCGGCACTGCAAGCAATACGTCCATACGGTCTTTTACCGCATCTGACACCATGTTGGTACGAATCAACGCTGCCATGATTCTTCATCTCCTTTCTTCTGATCTGCCAGGAACCAGTCCAGAAACAGGTTCACCCCTTCATTGTGGATGCCCCAGCCGTGGGGTCCCGGAATTACCTTATATGTATAGTCGAGATTTTTTAACGATTTCAAATGGGCATGCATATTCTCATTGGGTACGGCCAGGTAATCCTCTTCTCCCCAGCTCTGAAACAGCCTCGGAATTTCTTTTCTGCCCTCTGACGCTTCTCGATCCAGCTCTGCCGCCACATGGAACAGGTCATAGGATTTCCCGCTGATATCCAGATTGTCGCCAAACTGCCGCTGATGCTTGATCGTCATGAAAGGGCGGGCCTCGATCGCCCACTTCATATCCAGCATGCCGCTCTGGGCGCCGACATGACCATAGACATCCGGACTGTTCAGCCCGCAATAATAGGCTCCATACCCGCCTACGGAGCAGCCGTAGATCGCCGTATCCTCTCTTTTATCCGAAAGGGGAAACAGCGTCCTGGTCTGCTCGATGAGTTCCCGGGTCATAAATGTAAAATACTGATGCGCATACCGATATTCCTTCTGATAATCCACGTAATAGCTGAAGGTGGGTGTCACACAGAATATGGCGATGTCTGCAAAATCGAAACCTTCGAAGTAAGAGGCTAAGTTCATTTCTGTGAGGACTGCTTCGCTGTGGCTCAATGCGCCCGGCAGCAGATAGATGGTTTTCAGTTTACGGCCAGGCTGCAGTCGTCCATTGGACAGATTGGCCGGCAGCAAACCGGTAATCTGTGTCGGACGTCCCAATGCCTCTGAATACCATTCTCCTTGCACAATTGTTGCTGGCATAATTTTTCTCCTTTTTCCTTTACCGGCACCTGAAAAGAAAACATTCTGTGCCAGATTTACGTTATATAATTGCAATTCCCGTGCCATGATTAAAGACCTTGCAATTTCATCGTTTTTTACCGCAAAATAAAAAGAGAAGTCGATCGTACGTCAACTTCTCTTTACATTGGTTTACATCATTCTTCTCTATGGAGTTTTTTATACAGTGCCTGCCTGCTGATGCCCAGCGCTTTTGCCACATCGTTTTTGGAAGTGCCTTTGGCCAGCAGAGACTCGATGACCATGGTTTCCACCACCTTGTTCAACTGGCCCAGGTCGATTTTCAGTTCCTCATCCACAAGACCTTCGTCAGCCTGCCCATTCTGAATGATTTCGCCGCAGGAATTATCGCCGTCAAAGGCGTGATAACGCAGAGCGGCGCTTTTGATCTCCCGCACGTTGCCCAGCCAGTGGTGAGCCAGCAGTTCCTCTTCAAAAGAAGGGGAAAGCAGAATCTCCTCTGCCCGACATCCTCGCAGCTCCGCCAGATAGTATTTGAACAGAGGCACGATATCCCCCTTGCGCTCTTTCACCTGCGGAATATTCAGCTGAAAGGTATTGAGCCGGAAAAAGAGATCCTTGCGGAACTGGTTTTCCCGGATGCTTCTGGTCAGATTTCCGTTGCTGGCGGCAATGATGCGCACGTCCAGCGGGATGACGTAATCAGAACCTACCCGCATGACCTCCTGCTGTTCGATGACCCTGAGGATCTTCGCCTGCAGCCCCATGGGCATGCTGTTGATCTCGTCCAGGAAAATCGTCCCCTGGTGCGCCAGCTCAAAAAGCCCCGCCTTACCTTCACTTCTGGCGCCGGTAAATGCGCCTGCAACATAGCCGAAGAGTTCGCTTTCCAGGAGAGATTCGCTGAGGGCCGCGCAGTTGACCGCGACAAAAGGCCCCTCTCTCCGCCTGCTGGCGTTGTGGATGCTCTGGGCGAAGAGTTCTTTTCCCGTGCCATTGTCTCCGTAAATTAGCACGGAGCCTTCAAAGTCCGCTATAGTGCGGGCTCTTTTGATCAAAGCCTTCATGGCAGCATCTTCGGTTTTGATATCGTCAAAGTGGTAGGACGCCACCAGGCCCTTCTGCGCCAGCTTCATACGAATGGTGTGTTCCAGTTCCTGTATCTTGGTCACATCCTGTACCGTGGTCAGATATCGTTTTTCTGACTTGTAGAATTGGAAAGGATGAATGGTAAAGCTGAGCATGGCGCGGTCTAATTTCCGCACGAAGGAACGGGGCGCAGTCTCGCAGACGCCAGGCATTCTTTTTGCCGGCATATTGGGGATCACCTTACGCACGTCAGCAGCAAGAAGATTTTCCGCACTTTGGGCGAGCAGTTCCTCTGCTTTGCTGTTGACCTCGCGAATGCGATACTCCCGGTCAAAAATAATTAGCCCCTCGTCCACATTGTTGAGTATCGATTCCAGCACATTGACCCTCTTGGCGCTTTCGGCAAGCTGGGTAAGGAATTCTTTTGCCACCCTCACCGTCTCCCTGATAGTGGTATCACGATTCATCAGTTCTACCATAGTCAAGTCTTCCCGGTCACAAAGCATCGACGCCACACCGCTGGACAATACGACAACCCCCTGTTCTGGTATGGACTCCAATTGCCGCTTTAGAGATTCCAGGTCTGTATAACGTCTGACTTCCAAAGGAAAATCAAAGAGAGAAACAGCGCCTTCAAACTTCTTTGCCACATGTTCCCGCAGCACTACGTATATTTTTCCCCAGTAAGTTTCCCTGACAGAGGTCAGCATGTAGAGAATATCGGAGGTACGGATTTTTTCTTCCATCACATGGACAGAATCGGATACCGCGGCCAAGTCAGTATAGATGCCCCCTCTGGCGATGATAACGCCGTAGCCGTCTGCTGCCAGCCTGCGGTATTCTGCAGCGGAACGATAAACATCCACCGTCTGCACCACAACGACGCCCCTTTTTACATCGTCAGCCAAAATCTCTTCTACGGCGGGAATCATCGTCTCTGACGGCACGATATAGGCGATCTTCTCCATAGTTACTCCTTCAAGTCCCAGTCGATCGGTCCTTCTCCTTTTTCTGTCAGAAATGTATTGGCCTTAGAGAAATACTGTCCGCCGAAAAATCCGTTATAGGCAGAGAAAGGGCTCGGATGGGCGCCTTCGAGAATCAAATGCTGCTTCCCGGTGATTAATTGTGCCTTGGACTTGGCATTGGCACCCCAAAGAATGAAGACGATGGGTTTTTCTCTTTCGTTGAGCAGCTCGATGACCCGGTCGGTAAAGATCTCCCAGCCCTTTCCCTTGTGGGAGTTGGCCTGGTGTTCCCTCACCGTCAGACAGGTATTGAGGAGCAAAACACCCTGCTCCGCCCATTTGACCAGACAGCCGTGATCCGGCGGGTCGATACCCAGATCGTCCTTCATTTCTTTGAAGATATTCACCAGTGACGGCGGCTGTTTCACACCTTTTTGCACAGAAAAAGACATGCCGTGTGCCTGACCGGGACCGTGATAGGGGTCCTGGCCTAAGATGACGGCTTTTACATCCTCATAGGAAGTATACCGCAGGGCATTGAACATATCGTGCATGCCAGGGTAAATGGTCCGCGTCTTATATTCCTCGATCAAAAACTGCCGCAATTTCAAATAATATTCTTTTTCAAATTCTCCAGCTAATACTTCATCCCATTTGTTTCCGATGTTTACCACTTCTTTTCTTCCTTCCTTTCTTTATGATTCCTTTTGCTCTGCGGCTTCCGGATCTTCCAGCCACTTGCCTTTTTTGATGTAGATCAGCATCATGATCGCGCCGATAACCCAGGTGATCGGATAACCCAGCAAAAGCAGATATAACTTGTGTGCGAACTGGAAAGACCCCCAGATCCAGAGGATACGAACCGCGCAGAGAGAGCAGATGGACATGATCATGGCCTGCAAGGTTTTTCCCACACCTCTGATGGTACCCGTCGCAATATGGAAAATGGCGATGATCCAGTAGAACGGATACATATATTTCATCATGTAGATGCCGTAATCGATGACTGCCTGCTCGCCTGTAAAGATCCTGATAATATAGGGAGCAAAGATCAGCATCAAAGCGCCTGCCACGACAGCATAGACGGCGCCCATGCCGATGGAAACCTTCATCCCCTTGTGCACCCGGTCGAACTCCCGCGCGCCGTAGTTTTGGCCGGCAAAGGTGGTAGCCGCCATGCTCATGCTCAGAATCGGCAGCAGAATGAAACCGTCAATTTTGTTGAATGCCGCATAGGAGGCCATTACGGTAGCGCCGAAGCTGTTGACCCCGGACTGAACCACCACGTTGGACAGGGAGATGACGATATTCTGTACCCCTGTTGGCAGACCGATTTTGACGATCTTTCCTAAAAGGTTGTCATAAAAGCGAACGTCCCGCAGCCTGATTCTGTAGGACTCTTTGCTGCGCCGCATAAAACGCAGGATGAAGATACAGGAGATCAGCTGGCTGATATCGGTAGCGATGGCTGCGCCGACGACACCCATTTTAAATACTGCTACAAACAGGATATCTAAGAAAATGTTCGAGACTGCGGCGATGATCAGATAGATCAACGATCTGCGCGAATTTCCCACGGCGTTGAGAATGCCCGCCGACATGTTGTAGATGACAGAGAAGATGATGCCGGCAAAGAATACCCGCAGGTAATCCGATGCCTGATCAAAAACCTCCTCCGGTGTCCCCATAATGTCTAAAATCAGAGGCGCCGTCAAAACGCCTATTATCGATAGGATAGCGCCGGCGGCGATGGAAATGGCGATGGTCGTATGTACTGCTTTGCGCACGCCCTCGTCGTCTCGAGCGCCGTAGTACTGGCTGGTGACAACGCCAGCACCGGCCGAAGCCCCGATGCAGAAGCCGACCAAAAGCTGGATGATGGCGCCGCTGGCTCCTACTGCGGCGAGAGCGCTGCTGCCGACCACATTGCCGACAATAATGGAATCGACAATATTATATAACTGTTGAAATAGGTTGCCTAAAATTAAAGGAATCGAAAAAAGAAGTATCTCCTTCCAAATCGTCCCTGATGTCATTAATGTGTTGTTCTTCATAATTCACTCCTTCTACTAACAATAGTATAAACACATACCAAAGGCGGAAGTCAAGAGGGAATCTGCAATAACTTCTTTTTTTCACCGGCTATTCGTGTTAGAATATTGCTATGAACAAGATATACATTTCAAAAGATGCAAACAAGATACTGACAGACTATTTAGAAGGCCTGGGCTGCCACCTGTCTTTTATTGCCTCCAGCGACATCGTCGATCCGGCAATTTCCAATCACCCTGATATTTTTTTGTGCAAAATGGGAGCCGGGGACGGCGCACCGATTTTCTTTGCAGAAAAAGAAGACCTGGGCAGAGATTACCCTTCTGATGTAGCCTTCAATGCGGCCTGCACCGGCAGATACTTCATCCATAACCTGTCCTATACCAACGAAAAGCTGCTCCTTGCCGCCAAGGAGATGGGTATGACTTTGATCGACGTGGGCCAGGGTTATACCAAGTGCAGTATCGTCGTAGTCGCAGAAGATGCCATCATCACCTATGATGAGGGCATCATTCGCGCGTGCAGCAAATACCCGGAACTGGAAGTTCTGCAGGTTTCCCCCGGTTTTGTCCGCCTGGACGGCTATGACACCGGATTCATCGGCGGCTGCAGCGGCAGAGTGGGAAACGAGGTGCTCTTTAACGGCGACCTCTTTGCCCATCCCGATTTTCAGCGCATCGTCACCTTTATCGAAAAGCGGGGCTTAACTTGCAGATGGTTCCCAGATTATAAACTGACTGATATCGGGTCGATTTTGTAGGCCGCCGTGTTACAATACGGTTATGCTTTTTGAAGCCTTTTACGGGTCTTCGCGTAACTGTTGACTTCTTTTTACTGTTTAGCAGGGGGGTATATGCTTTGTAAGGCTGCAAAAAAACATACCTGCGGCGTAATACAGGCCCCATAAGCGCCCTTTTCTGCATATTCATACGAGAATCGGGCCACGAATAGCGAAGTTTTGCCGATTTCTGGCACTTAACATGCAAACAGTTACGCCAAATAAATCAAGTACCTGCAAAAAGCCTAACTGTATTGTACGAAACGGCTGATATATACCCCCATACCCTATATTCGAGAGAGACAAAGAACAAACCCATATCGACGAAAGGAGGCGCCGTAAAAATTACAAAATCTGAGATTTTGGATTTTCTGGCGTTTGACCTACCAGCGGTTTTGTACCAAAACCGGGTTAGGGCATAAAAACAGTTTCACGCAGGATTTCGCCTTTAGTGCACAGGTTTGCGCTGAATGGAGGAACGGAACGTACCTGAAGTACGTGAGTACCGCAGTGAAGCTGCAAACCGAAGCAATGGAGGCGAAAGACAAGTGAAAAAACATGCAATCATACCCATCTTCATCCCCCACAAAGGCTGCCCTAACGACTGCATCTTCTGCAACCAGAAGAAAATCACGGCCAGGCAGAAGGCGGTCACAGGCGAAGATGTGGAAAACACCATAGAAACCTGGTTATCCACCTTAGAGAACCGAAATCTGGACACCATAGAAATCGCCTTTTTCGGCGGCAGCTTTACGGGGATCCCCATAGAAGAGCAGTCTGCTTATCTGGCTATCGCAGGGAAATACAAGGATGCGGGCAGAGTCGACAAGATCCATATGTCCACCAGGCCAGACTACATCGACGAAAAAATCCTCGATAACCTGAAACAGTATGGCGCCGATACGATCGAACTGGGCGTGCAGTCCTTCGATGACAAGGTGCTCGCACTTTCCAATCGAGGTCACGACAGCAAAGTAGTCTACCAGGCCTGTGATCTGATCAAAGACTACGGATTTGAGCTGGGCATTCAGCTGATGATCGGTCTGCCCGGGGACACCCTGGAAACCTGCCTCTACTCGGCAAGAGAAACCGTCAAAATCGCCCCTGCGATAGCCCGTCTCTATCCCACCATCGTCATCAACGATACGGAGCTTCACAATCAGTATCTGCGCGGCGAATACGAACCGCTCTCTCAAGACGAAGCAATTCTGCGAACCAAGGAGATGTACAAGCTCCTCGATGCTGCCAGTATCAACATCATCCGCGTGGGCCTCAAGAGCACCGATATCATCAGCGAAAACGGTGAGATCAGTGGCGGTACCTACCACCCCGCCTTTCGGCAGCTGGTGGAGGGCGAAATCGCCAGAGAGCGCATCGAAGAGAAGCTGGCCGGGACGGATTTTGATCGAAACAGCCGCACAAAAGTCACTTTTTATGCTAATTCGAAAAGTTTTTCTAATATGGTTGGAAATTCCGGCAGAAACAAGAAATTTTTTCTTGAAAAGTACCCCTGTCTTAACATATTATATAAGGTAAATGACTCACTCAATGATCATCAATTTCAAGTTGTAATAAAAGGAGAAAAGAAATGAAAGAAACATCAAAAGCTGTGGTAACAGTGATCGGAAAAGATATGGTTGGGATCCTGGCAAAGGTTTCCACTGCCTGCGCAGAAGCAAACACCAACGTCATCGAAGTGACCCAGTCCGTTCTGGACAGTTTTTTCTGTATGGTCATGATCATCGACATTACAGAATCGGACAAGCAGATCGACCAGCTCCAAAAATCCATCGAAGAAAAAGTACCTGCCATGCAGGTTCACGTCATGCATGAGAATATCTTTAATTCCATGCATAGAATATAGGAAGCGGAGGATCGTCACAATGTTAAATATGAGCGACATCATGGAAACCATCACCATGATACAAGAAGAAAACTTAGACATCAGAACCATCACCATGGGAATCTCTCTGATCGACTGTGCAGACAGCGACATCGACAAATCCTGTGAAAAGGTTTACAACAAAATATACAGCCATGCCAAGGATCTGGTAAAAACCGGAGAATCCATCGAAAAGAAATACGGCATTCCCATCGTAAATAAGCGAATCGCGGTCACGCCGATTTCCATGCTGGCGGGCGTATCCGGCGGAGATCCGGTCAAATACGCCAAAACCCTGGACAGAGTTGCCCACGATGTAGGCGTCAACTTCATCGGCGGTTATTCCGCTCTGGTGCAGAAAGGGTTCAGCGCCGGTGACAGGGAACTGATCGAATCCATTCCTCGCGCCCTTTCAGAGACGGAACTGGTCTGTTCCTCCGTCAATGTCGGTTCCACCAAAGCCGGCATCAACATGGACGCCGTCAAAATCATGGGCGAAACCGTCAGGCAGGCATCGGAGCTGACCAAAGACAGACAGTGCATCGGCGCTGCCAAATTGGTCGTCTTCTGCAACGCTGTAGAAGATAACCCGTTTATGGCTGGCGCCTTCCACGGCGTAGGTGAAGCAGACTGCGTCATCAGTGTGGGTGTATCCGGCCCCGGCGTCGTCCGATCCGTACTCTCCAAGATGCCTGCTGACGCACCGATCAACGTGGTGGCAGAAGCCATCAAAAAGACTGCTTTCAAGATCACCCGCATCGGCCAGCTGGTCGGTCGTGAAGCTGCCGATATGCTGGATGTGGAATTCGGCATCGTCGACCTGTCCTTGGCGCCGACACCTGCTGTAGGCGACTCCGTCGCACACATTTTGGAAGAGATCGGCCTGGAACAGTGCGGCGCTCACGGAACGACTGCTGCCCTCGCCATGCTCAATGATGCAGTGAAAAAAGGCGGCGTCATGGCATCTTCCAGCGTCGGCGGGCTTTCCGGCGCTTTCATCCCAGTCAGTGAAGACGCGGGCATGATTGCAGCTGCCAGAAATGGAGTTCTTTCCATCGAAAAATTAGAAGCGATGACCGCTGTCTGCTCTGTAGGTCTCGACATGATCGTCATTCCAGGCGATACTGCCAGCGAAGTCATCTCTGCCATTATCGCTGACGAAGCGGCTATCGGCATGGTCAACTCCAAGACGACGGCGGTGCGAGTAATTCCTGCTATTGGACTCAAAGAAGGCGAAGAACTGGACTTTGGCGGACTTTTAGGCTACGGACCGGTCATGCCGCTCAGAAGCCAGTCCCCAGCCAAGATGATCAACCGCGGCGGACGGATTCCGGCTCCGCTGCAGAGTTTAAAAAATTAGAGGTGAAAACTATGACGAAGGTCAGACTTGGAAAAACAGAAATCATAACGAATAAAAACGGCTTTGGCGCTCTGCCGATTCAGAGAATTCCTTATGAGGAAGCAGAGGCTCTGATCTACGAAGCCTATGATAACGGCATGACCTTTTACGATACCGCCCGTTTCTATACGGACAGTGAAGAGAAACTGGGCTGCGCCATTGCCAAACGCGGAATCAGAGACAAGGTTTACATAGCCAGCAAAACCATGTGCAATACTACGGAGGAATTCTGGTCACAGCTTGCCCAGTCTCTTTCTGATCTTCAGACAGATTACCTGGATCTCTATCAGTTCCACAATCCAGCCTTCTGTCCAAAACCGGGCGACGGCACGGGACTCTATGAGGCCATGCTGGAAGCAAAAGCCCAGGGCAAGGTCAGGCACATCGGCATCACCAATCACAGGCTGGCTGTTGCCCACGAGGCCATCGACTCCGGTCTCTACGAAACCCTGCAGTTTCCCTTCTGCTACCTGGCCAGCGAGCAGGATGCCGCTTTGGTAGAAAAGTGCAAACAGGCTGATATGGGTTTTATCGCCATGAAGGCCATGAGCGGCGGACTGATTACGAGAGCTGATGCCGCCTACGCCTTCTGTGCGCAGTACGACCACGTGCTGCCCATCTGGGGCGTACAGAAGATGGAGGAGCTGCAGGAATTCATCGCCTGCGAAAAGAACCCGCCTGCCATGGACGAAGAAATGCAGAACTTTATTCAGAAAGAGCGCGAAGAACTTTCTAGTGAATTCTGCCGTGGCTGCGGCTACTGCATGCCATGTCCTGTCGGTATCAAAATCAACGACTGCGCGCGGATGTCCCTGATGATCCGCCGGGCACCGACTTCTGTCTACATGGACGAAGCTCATCAGGCCGACATGGAATTGATCGACGAATGTCTCCACTGCGGACAATGCAGGGAAAAATGCCCCTATGGCCTGGACACCCCGGCGCTGCTTGCTAAGAATCTGGCAGACTACCGGGAACAGGTGGCATTGCTCTAATAATAGGAAAAAGGAGAGTGGAAAGATAGCCTTGCTATCTTTCCACTCTCCTTTTCTATCAGGGCAGCATAAGTTACCCCGCTCCCTACGATGCATAATCCTGTTTATATAGAACGAGGGGTGTTACGGTCCCCTCATAAAAGTTGGTCGTCTGCCCCATAATTTTTCCACCCATGCTGCAGATAATTTTTACCGTTGCCTCCCTCGCTTCCAGATGGATTTCTTCAATCCCCTGAGAGAAGAGATCGTCCAAGGAAAACTTAGCTAATCGCGTGCCAATATGGAGTCCTCTGTAGTCCGGGTCCATGACAAATCTGCCCCAATGAATCGTGCCCTTCTCTTCCCAGGCTGCAACCGCGCCTACGACAGTCTCCTGCAGTAAGGCGCACCACCACTGCGGATGCATTTCCTCAGCAATCGGTATGATTTCTGCCGGAATTTTCTGCTCTCCCTCAAATATGCTGATCTGCAGCTTCATAATGCTGTCCATGTCCAAGACCGCCGCTTTTCTCAATATGACCTCTTTCATCCATCGCGCCTCCACATTTATATACTGTTGGTACATGGGTATTTTAACACAAAAAACACGTCATTGCTATTTTCTAATCTTAATAAATTACTTTCCCTTCTTGTATTACACATAATATGCTGTTTGCAATTCTCTTGCCGACACTTTGTTTTGCATTTTTATATAACCATTTGTTATTATGTTTTGTATGCGGTTCCCTCAGTCGATTTTCAGATTCAGTTAACAGTCCTATGCGCTTCCGTGCTTTTGCCTTTGTTTAACTTTCAAGATATTAGGAAATTGTAAAAAAGCAATTTCCTTTGAATCAAAAAAGCCCCCCGCTCAGCGAGGTGCTTTCAATGTTGATTTACTATGCGATTAGTCTTCTTTGATCAATTCTTTCAGAGAAGTTGCCAGCCCTGCCAGGCCTGCAATTTCTGAAGGAATGATGATCTTTGTTGCCTGGCCGTCAGCAGCCTTCTCGAAGGAATTCAAACCCTGCAGGGCAATAACTTCCTTGTTTGGCTGTGATTCAACCAGCATTTTGATACCGTCGGCAGTCGCCTGTTTAACCATTCTGATTGCTTCTGCCTGACCTTCGGCTTCTCTGATGGAGGCCTGCTTTCTGGCCTCTGCATCGAGAATCTTTGATTCCTTACTAGCTTCAGCTTCCAGGATGACCGCCTCTTTGTGTCCTTCTGCGGTCAGTATCGCAGCCTTCTTCTCACCCTCTGCTCTGATGATCGCTTCTCTTCTTTCTCGCTCAGCTCTCATCTGCTTTTCCATCGCCTGTTGGATATCCCTTGGCGGTGTAATATTCTTTACTTCCACACGGTTGATTTTGATACCCCATGGATCAGTAGCTTCGTCCAAAACAATACGAATCTTTGTATTGATCGTCTCACGGCTGGTCAAAGACTCATCCAGTTCTAATTCACCGATGATATTTCTCAAAGTCGTCGCAGTCAGATTCTCAATTGCGTCCATTGGACTTTCAACACCGTAAGCATATAGCTTAGGGTCTGTAATCTGAAAATAGATAACTGTGTCAATTTCCATAGTAACATTATCTTTGGTAATAACCGGCTGTGGCGGGAAATCAATCACTTTTTCTTTCAGAGATACTTTCCTGGAAATCTTATCGATTAGAGGCACTTTAAAATGCAGCCCTACTTGCCATGTTCCTTTATATGCACCCAGTCTTTCAATGACGTAGGCTCTTGCCTGCGGCACGATTCTGATATTCGTTACAACCAATCCGATTGCTACGATAATTAAGACTACGATTACGATTATTTTAATTACTTCACCCATTTCAACTCCCATAATAATCTCCTTTCTATTCAGCCAAAGGGACGACCACGGCCTTTACCCCTTCAATGGCGGTTACTTGAACTCTTGTTCCTTCTGCTATAACAGTATCCTCCGCTTTGCAGATTGCAGTCCAATCCTGGCTTCCCAGCCGGATAATACCAGGCTCCAGGGGCTTAATCGCTGAAGTCACGACTGCTTCTCTGCCAATCAAGGCATCTACATTGGTCTTTTCCTGTCCAGTATGTAGCTTTTTCACAAACAGCTTCCTGGTGCTGAACAGGAGAATGATCGAAACCACGAAGAACAAGCCAATTTGTATTTCCAGCCCTGCGCCTAATAAAGCTGCAATCAATGCAATGACAGCGCCGCCGGCGAACCAAATAGTCGTCAGACCCATGGTCAGTCCTTCGATGATGACAAAGATGACCGCTGCAGCCAGCCAGAAGACCGGCATACTGAACCATGATAATCCTAAAATCATCATTCTTACCTCCTTTTGTTAGATTCCACCGTATGTTAAAACAACATACTTGCTCCGTATGTAATATACGAAACCACAATCCCTGCGATGATCACACCGATCATAATTGCAGGAAATGCTCTCTTCATCCTCATATCCAGCATAGCAGCAACAAGTGCTCCCGTCCATGCTCCAGTTCCTGGAAGCGGGATTGCGACCAGGAGCACGAGGCCAAACCATTCGTACTTTTCAACCATACCTGATTGTTTCTTTGCCTTCTCTTCAAACCTGCAGACCAGATGGTCCAGTTTTTCACTTTTGGTTCTGATAAATGCAAATACTTTTCGCACGAACAATATGATAATAGGCACAGGGATTAAATTGCCAATAATCGCTGCAAAAAGCGCTGTTCTCACACTGAGACCATTGGCAACGCCGATGGGAATCGCTCCCCTCAGCTCAATGATTGGCACCATGGATATAAAAATTGTCATTATGATATTTCCTATATAAGTTCCCCAAAGACCAACCATCTATTATATTTTCACCCCAATTCCTAGTTTTCTTAATTATACAATTAATTTCGCTCGTTGTAAATACTACTTATGTTTTCCCCGGTATTTTTTGCGTTTAATCTTGCAGTTTCGGCATTTTCATACAGTTCGTCAAAAGTTTTTCCTGCCCCTGGGGAGAACGCTGCGCCAATAGAGCAGACGATTACAACGTGGTCTTCACTGTTATCTGCCGTAACCAGCTCTATAAACTCGTCCAGACGTTCCTTCAGTTTTTCTAAGTCTTTGTAATTCTTCGCAAAGACACCAAAGATGTCGTCATCTGTTCTAAAGCCGACATCATCCCTGCGGAACAGCTCTTTGATAATCCTGCCGATTTTTTTCACCAGACTTTCGTCATAGTGCTCCAGATATTGTCTGCTCGTTTCCGCAAAATTATCCACCGCAAAGGTGACCATCACGTTGAGATCATCAGCAAAATCTTCCAAATACTCATCTACAATCTTTGTGGCCGCATCTAAATGATATAACCCTGTAGTTCTGTCAATTCTCGCCATCTGCGCTGCAGAATCATATTTTCTGACCGCTTCCTGCATAAACTTGATAGAATCCATCGCATTGCTGACCCTCTTTTTTACAATTTCCGGCACAAAAGGTTTGACGATATAGTCGTTGATGCCCATATCTAAAGCGATTTCCTGTTCGTTGAGTTTATCCTCCGCTGAAATGATGATGACCGGAATGTTGGCTATGGCAGGCAGATTCCGTTTGTGCTGCAGAAAATCCCAGCCGTTCATCCGCGGCATGACGATATCCAGAAGAATAACAGAGACATTAGGCGCTTCATTTAGTTTTTCCAGGGCATCCATACCATCTGAGGCTTCAATGATGGTGTATTGATCCGAAAAGATCTTTTTCAAAATCGCTCTGTTGGCCGGCATATCATCGACGACCATCATGATATTTCCATCACGACCTTCTCCAATCAAAGCTTGCCGGTATTTTGTCAATTCAAAGTCGATGCGTTTCTGTGCAGTCACGTCGTCGAGCAGACCCAATACTAGGTGCTTGTTTCCAATCTCTTTTAGATATCTCAGCTTCAGATTGACCCAAATCGATGCTCCTGTAGCGGTATATCTGATAAAGTCACACTCGGCAGTGCCGTGCGTTTTTACTGCCGTGCGGAAAGAATTCATAACGATGTCCCGATATTGGCTGTCGACAATTTCTATCGGATTTCCCATTCTAATAGCAGGGTCGTCTGAGCCGAAAAGATCATAATAGCCTTCGTTTATTCTCACAAATTCCATATTCTGGCCGTCAAATTCAAAGATTGCCAATGCCTGAAGCAAATCTCCAAACAGCACTTTCATCTGCGGGTTGGATTGGAAAAGGGAGTCTACATCAAAATCGTCATTATCGCTGTTCCTCAGATTTCCGTCAAAGCCTTCCGCTTTCATCCTCAGTTTTTTGTACTCTCCTACCGACATCGGTTTGGCATAATAATATCCCTGTACATAATCGCAGCCTACAGATTTCAAAAAATTCACCTGGCTGGCAGTCTCAACGCCTTCAACGATGACCGGAATCTTCAGCCATTTAGCCATTCGAATGACAGACGCTAGAATGTTCTCTCCCCGGCCCGTATCTTTAGAATTGGAAAGGAACAGCATATCCAGTTTGAGAATATCTACTTCAATATCCTTGAGAATGCTCAGTGAGGAATAGCCATTACCAAAGTCATCCATCAAAATAGTGAAGCCATTTTCATGAAGATCGCTGACCAGCTTAATCAAGATCATCGGGTTAAAAGCATACGCGCTCTCTGTAATTTCAAATTCCAACAGATCGTGAGGCAGCTGATACTTGTCTACCAACTGCACGATAGATTCTGCTAACCGGGAATTATAAATATCCACTCTGGATACGTTGACGGAAATCGGCAACGGATTAAGACCTTCGTCAATCCAGCTGCGCAACAGTTTGCAGGTTTCTTCCCACATGTAGTAATCCAGATTGGTGATAAAACCGTTATTCTCAAACACTGGAATAAAATCTCCTGGTGAAATCATCCCTTTTTCTGGATGCATCCATCTGACCAGTGCCTCTGCTCCGGCGATGGCATTGGTATGAATATTGTATTTAGGCTGAAGATAGATACAGAACTCCTCATTCTCCAACGCTCTGTGCATATCGTTGAGAATCTCCTGTTCTTTTTTCAGCTTCGCGTCCATTTCGTCGGTATAATAGGTAAAATATTTCAAGTAATTGCCTGCGCCCTCTTTGGCCGCAACGCTGGCATTGCTGTACATCACCTCTGCAGGCATCCGATTATCTTTCACCACGTACAATCCAAAGTTAGGTTCGATATCATAATCGGACCCGTACTGTTCGAGCAGGCTTTTGGCGCGATCGATCATCTGCTCCAGTTCATCTGCATCATATTCCATGCAGAAGCAGAAGACATCCGACTCCATACGTCCATATGTGAAAAGATCATACGTTTCTGCAAAGAGCTTTAAGATTTTGGCTAAATACTGAATTAAACTGTCCGCTTCTTTTGCGCCGTAGAAAGTATTGATCAGTTGAAATCTGTCCACTTCAAAGTAGACAAACACGAACTGTTTGTCTGCATTGCGCTTAATCATGGATTCCGTTTTCTTCATGAAATGAACCCTGTTATAGATTCCTGTCAATTGATCGTGGCAGGCCATGTGCCTCATCTGTTCTGCTGCAGCGACCTCACTTCTGCCAATAGCGTTTCTCAGTCGACAGAGAATCACTTCCGGATTATATGGTTTGGTAATAAAATCCCAGGCACCCATGCGGAGGGCTTTGATCTCCTCCTGGTTTTCACTGCTGGCAGTCATGACGATAATCGGAATATTGCCCAATTTAGAATCATTGCTGATCTCTTCGAGCAGTTGAAAACCATCTATTAAAGGCATCACAATGTCGCTGAGGACAGCAAGAATACGATCCGGCATCTCACGCATAATACGAAGTGCTTCTTCACCATTTTCTGCCTCCCGGACCGAATATTCTGTTTTAAGGATTTCTCTTAATACTTCTCTGTTGATCGCATTATCATCAACAACCAGAATACTTTTTTCGCTTTCCATTCGGTTCCTCTTATCTTAAAATCTCTTTTAGCTTCTCATTTTCTGCAACTAGTTTTTGATAATTTTCTTTGACGGTTTCAAAGGTTCCTTCTCTCAGGGGCTCCACGATTTCTATATCCAGAAGATACAGCGGCGTCAGCCCCATATTTCCATGAACGCCTTTTAAGGTATGGGCATAGTCAAATGCTAGTTGTATATCTCCCGCGTCAATGGCTTTTCCAAGTTTGACGATGGCCTCCTCTTCTGCAATCTGGTGCAGGAAGTCCATATACATCTCCTCGTCGTCAAGAAATCGTTCCAGGGCACCCTCTACGTCGCATTTCCATTCCTTCATCTGTTTAAAAACATCATTCAACACGTACACCTTCTTTCCATGTCAATTCATCTACTAGGCGCAGAATTGACAACAGGTACTCTCTATTTCTAAAAAAGACAAAGCTGGCCTCAACCTGTACTTCTGCAGGTTCAAAAGAGAACGCTTTGTCTATACCATGCATTTCTTCTATCACATATTTTCTACAAGAATCATTATATCATTCCTCGAATCATAATTCAATCCCTGCTTCCTTTTTATGTCAAAAAAGGAGCTGTCTCTTTTAAGACAGCTCCTTCTGCTTTAGTCTGCTATTTTTTCTTTGATTGCTGCTTGTGCTGCTGCGATTCTCGCAATTGGCACACGGAATGGCGAGCAGGAAACATAATGAAGTCCAATTTTGTGGCAGAATTCGATACTTCTAGGGTCTCCTCCGTGTTCGCCGCAGATTCCTAATTTGATGTTCGGTCTGGTCTGTTTACCTTGTTTTACGGCATGCTCCATCAGAGAGCCGACACCTTCCTGGTCGATGGTCTGGAACGGATCGTCAGCCAAAATGCCTTTGTCCATATACTCCTTAATCATTTTGCCAGTGTCGTCTCTGGAGAAACCGAAGGTCATCTGTGTCAAATCATTGGTTCCGAAGGAGAAGAACTCTGCTTCTTTGGCGATGCTGCCAGCTGTCAGCGCTGCCCGCGGCACTTCTATCATGGTACCGATGAGATATTCCATCTCCACGCCGTATTCTCCCAAGCAGGTTCCTATGGTTTTCTCTACGGTAGCTTTGACGTCTGCAATTTCTGACTCCATACCTACCAGCGGAATCATGATTTCTGGAATGATGTCAAAGCCTTTCTCCTGCTTCACTTCAACGGCAGCTTCTATAATTGCTCTGGTCTGCATCTCCGCAATTTCAGGATAAGTAACAGCCAATCTGCAGCCTCTGTGTCCCAGCATCGGGTTAAACTCAGATAGCTCTTCTGCAATCTGGGATAACTTAGCATAGGAAATTCCTGTCTGTTCAGCCAGTTCTCTCGTATCCTCTTCTGTATGCGGCAGGAACTCATGAAGCGGCGGATCCAGGAGTCTGATGGTAACCGGCTTATCTTCCATGACTTTGTAAATCGCCTTAAAATCGGATTTCTGGAACGGCAGCAGTTTCGCAAGAGCCGCTCTTCTCTCTTCTTCTGTCTCTGCCATAATCATCTGTCTGATTGCTGGAATTCTCTCTTCCTCAAAGAACATATGCTCTGTTCTGCAAAGACCGATACCCTGTGCGCCAAATTCTACAGCCTGTTTCGCGTCTCTCGGATTATCCGCATTGGCTCTCACTTTCAGAGAACGGATTTCATCTGCCCAGGACATCACAGTACCGAAGTCACCGGAGAATTCAGGCGCAACTGTTTTAATCTCTCCTTTGTAGACGATTCCTTTGGAACCGTTTAGGGAAACGTAGTCGCCTTCTTTATATACATCGTCCTTTATAGTCAAAGTCTTTTCGCTCTCGCTGACTGCGATTTCACTGCAGCCGGCTACACAGCATTTGCCCATGCCTCTGGCTACTACAGCAGCGTGAGAGGTCATGCCTCCTCTGGCAGTGAGGATGCCTTCTGCAGCCACCATGCCAGCCAGGTCCTCAGGCGAGGTCTCCTGTCTTACAAGAATTGCCTTCTCGCCGTTGGCAACGGCAGCTTCTGCGTCAGCGGCAGTAAAGTAAATTCTGCCAGTGGCCGCTCCCGGTGATGCAGGAAGTCCCTTGGCCAGGACTTCTGCCTCTGCTTCCGCCTTTTCATCGAAGTTAGGATGGAGCAGCTGATCAATCTGGTTTGGATCAATGCGGGAAACCGCGGTTTCCTTAGAAATTAAATCCTCGCCTACCATATCGACGGCGATTTTCACCGCTGACACGGCAGTTCTCTTCGCAGCTCTGGTCTGTAACATGTATAGCTTATTGCGTTCAACAGTAAATTCCATATCCTGCATGTCTTTGTAGTGTTTTTCTAATACGTCTGCAATCCGTTCGAAGTCCTTATATACGTCTGGGAAGGATACTGCCATTTCCTTAATTGGTTTTGGCGTCCTGATGCCGGCAACCACGTCTTCTCCCTGGGCGTTGACAAGGAATTCTCCAAATAAGGCATTTTCTCCCGTAGCTGGATTT
Organism: Emergencia timonensis; assembly: GCF_900086585.1. Classification (GTDB taxonomy): domain Bacteria; phylum Bacillota; class Clostridia; order Peptostreptococcales; family Anaerovoracaceae; genus Senimuribacter; species Senimuribacter timonensis. Next base: position 676,631 of record NZ_FLKM01000009.1, on the reverse strand, counting down.
CTTGTAAATGCCACGCCAGTGCCTGAAGTATCTCCCATGTTGCCGAAGACCATGGCCTGTACGTTGACTGCAGTTCCCAGTTTATCAGAAATATTGTTCAGTTTTCTGTACAGAATAGCCCTGTCGTTATTCCAGGACCGGAATACCGCCTGAATCGCTTCCATCAACTGTTCGCCCGGTTCCTGCGGGAATTCTCTGCCCATGAACTTCTTGACAAGAGCCTTGTATTCTACGATGACAGCCTTCAGGTCTTCTGCTGTCAAATCTACGTCGAATTCCGCCCCGGCTTTTTCTTTCTGTCCGTCAAAAATAGCGTCAAACTCGCTCTTTGGAATCTCCATCACTACGTCGCCGAACATCTGTATAAATCTTCTGTAGCTGTCATAGGCGAATCTTTCGTTGTCCGTCAAGTTGCTCAAGGTGATTACGGTTTCATCGTTCAGGCCTAAGTTCAAAATGGTATCCATCATGCCCGGCATGGAAAAAACAGAGCCGGAACGCACGGACACGAGGAGGGGATTCTCCGTATCTCCAAACTTTTTCCCTGTTACATTTTCTAATTCCGCCATTTTCTCATGGATTTCGTCGATAATTTCATCAGCGATGGTCTTGTTTTCTTCGTAGTATTTGTTACATGCTTCTGTCGTTACTGTAAAACCGAATGGAACTGGCAGACCGATTTTGGTCATCTCTGCTAAATTTGCACCTTTACCGCCGAGAAGGCTTCTCATATCTTTTGAGCCTTCATTAAATGAATAAACGAATTTCATATCTAATCTCCTTTAAAATACCAATCTCTCTTCAATATATCCTTTAACTTGGTCGATAGGAAGTCTTACTTGCTCCATGGTATCTCTATCACGAATTGTAACACAACCATCTGTTTCAGTATCAAAATCAACGCAGATACAGAAAGGCGTACCGATTTCATCTTCTCTTCTGTATCTCTTCCCGATGGAACCCGCTGCGTCATAGTCCACGTTGAAGTACTTAGAAAGCTCCTCAAAAATCGGTTCCGCAACAGGCGCCAGCTTTTTCGCCAGTGGCAGTACAGCCGCCTTAAACGGTGCCAGAGCCGGATGGAATTTCATGACGACTCTCGTGTCTTCTTTTCCATTGCCATCGGTCAGCGTCTCTTCATCATAAGCATCTACCAGGAATGCCAGAGCCACTCTGTCGGCGCCCAGGGACGGTTCGATGCAATACGGTATATATTTCTCATTGGTCTCAGGATCGGTATAGGTCATCTCCTGTCCTGAGAATTCACTGTGCTGTTTCAGGTCGAAGTCCGTTCTGTCTGCGATACCCCACAGTTCTCCCCAGCCGAACGGGAACAGATACTCCAGGTCCGTCGTCGCATTGCTGTAGTGAGACAGCTCTTCTTTTTCATGATCCCTGGTTCTGATGTGTTCCATGTTCATATTCAGGGATTCCAGGAACTTGATTGCATACTGTTTCCAGTAGTCAAACCATTCTAAATCCGTTCCCGGCTTACAGAAAAACTCTAATTCCATCTGTTCAAATTCTCTGGTTCTAAAAGTAAAGTTACCAGGAGTAATCTCGTTTCTAAAAGATTTTCCAATCTGAGCAATTCCAAAAGGCATCTTCTTTCTGGAAGTTCTCTGCACGTTTTTGAAATTGACAAAGATACCCTGTGCCGTTTCTGGTCTCAAGTAGATTTCTGATTTCGAATCCTCGGTAACGCCCTGGAACGTTTTAAACATCAGATTAAACTGTCTGATGCTGGTAAAATTGCTCTTTCCACATTCAGGACATTTCATTTCTTTTTCGGCGATGTAGCCTTCCAGTTTCTCATTGGCCCAGCCATCTACTGGAACGACCTCCATGCCGTTTTCCTGCATATAGTCTTCAATCAGTTTATCTGCTCTGAATCTTGCTTTACATTCCTTGCAGTCGATCAGTGGATCAGCAAAGCCGCCTACGTGACCGGACGCTTCCCAGGTTCTGGGATTCATCAGAATCGCCGCGTCAAGCCCTACGTTGTATTTGGATTCCTGTACAAACTTTTTCCACCAGGCTTTCTTGACGTTGTTCTTGAACTCCACACCCAGAGGACCGTAATCCCATGTATTTGCAAGGCCTCCATAAATCTCGGAGCCAGGATATACAAATCCTCTGTTTTTCGCAAGTGCAACGATTTTCTCCATTGTAACTTCTTTACTCATTGATGCTAATATCCTTCCATTTTTTATTTTTCTTCTTCGTGTACCTCATCAAACCTGCAGTCATCACATTTTTCTTCACAAGGTTCTTCGCATACGTCACAATCCTTGTCACAAAGATCCACGCTGTCCATATCGATGTCGTCATCGTCGTAATCTTTATCCTTCATCATTTTTTCTTTTGCGTCTTTGGCGGCATCTTTTGCTTTGGCAAAGGCCTCCCCGCTTATTTCTTTTATATCTTCATAAACGCCAGGGGCCTTCTCTTTGATGTCCTCATAGATGTCGGCGCCTTTTTCTTTTGCTTCTTCATAGATATCGCCAGCTTTTTCTGTAATGTCGATAATAGAACCATCGTCTTTGACGAATTCTATTCTGCACTTGAAGCCAAAGGCCGCAACCACGCCTGCAATCATTCCCCAAGGGGCAACCACTGTTCCCAAGACGCCTACGGTCAGAGGAATGTTGATAATCGTATCACCGTCTCTCGTCACCAGAATCTTTGAGATGTTGCCCTTCTTTACGACTTCTTTCATCTTTGATATCAAAGCCTCACCCTGGGCGCCGATCTTCTTAGAAGATTTCTGGTCGATGGTCTCTTCAATTGCAATAATCGCATCGACCACATTTCCGTCAGCGCCTTCTAAAGCTTCCTTGGCTTCTTTGTAAGTCACGCCTGTTCTGTCTTTGACTAATTCGATCTTTTCTAACGTAATCTCCATTTCATGTACCTCCTAAAATTTCCCTTCAAAAATACTCTCACTTTTCAAAGTGCCTATGTCTAAATAATATGACATGTATTTTCTCAATATTGCCTGTAAACTCTCGGCAGCCTTCTCGTCCAGAGCTATTTTCTCAAACGCTTTGATCGGCGTATCAAAAAAATATTTCAATATCTTTACTATATCAAATTTCGCTTCATAAATCAATGTATCATTGGCTTTATTTGCCGTATTTTCCAGGTTTTTTTCCCTACAGTCACTGCACATCATGCCGCCGCTTGCAATACTGAAATAACGCAGATCTTCACTTTTGCCGCAGCAGGTGCATTGGTCAAGCTGAGGATAGGTGCCCAAAATCGCCAATGCTTTGACTTCATAAGCCAGCACCAGGGTTTCGTGTCTTTTCTCTCTACTCTCCATCGCATCCAGAAAATCAATCAGCAGATTGAACAATCTGGGTTGCGGCAAATCCTCCGGAACCATCTTTTCTGTCAGCTCCAGAACAAAGGAAGCCTGCATATACTTGTCCACGTCTTCCCCAATTCGGAAAAAGCTTTTTTTAACATCAGCACTGTTGATATTGTAGTATTCCCTGTTTTTGTACAATTCATAGGTACCATAAGTGAAAGGCCGCATGGCAAGAGCCGATTTTGTCCTGCCCTTTTCGTTGATATTGCTGCCCGCACTGATCTTCCCATATTTCTTTGTAAACAAAAGAATCATCCTTCTGCCGCCTGTCGCTTTGACCTGTCTGAAGATGATTCCCTCCGAATTGATGTACATAACCTATTCCTTGTAACCGAAATTAGACAGCGCAAAATCACTGTCTCTCCAGTTTTCCTTAACTTTGACCCATAATTCCAAGTAGACCTTCGTACCAAGCAGCGCTTCGATCTCCAGGCGTGCCGCCTTGCCGATGCCCTTCAGCTTCTTGCCCTGCTTGCCGATGATGATACCCTTGTGAGATTTTTTTTCACAGTAAATCACCGCTCCGATGCGGGTGATATTGGGTTCTTCTTTATAAGACTCGATTTCTATGGCTACGCCATGGGGAACTTCCTCCTCCAAATAATTGAGCACCTTTTCTCTGATAATCTCACTGACGATGAAGCGTTCCGGATGGTCGGTCACCATATCTTCGGGGAAGAACATCGGTCCTTCTTCCATGTATTCTTCAATCTTGTTCATCAGCTCGGGAACGTTTTTGCCTTCTAGGGCTGACGTGCCGAAGATGCCGTCAAAGACCCCCAGCTCATCGTATTCGTCAAAGATTTCTTTGTACTCTTCCGGACCCATGGTGTCGATCTTGTTGATGACAAGAATCTTCGGCGTCTGCAGATCTTTGAGCAGGTCGACAATGTATTTGTCTCCCGGTCCTTTTTTGATGCTGCCGTCCACCAGGAATAAGATCACGTCTACTTCTTTGAAGGTATTCAGCGCCATATCCGTCATGGCTGCCCCCAGCTTGTTTCTTGCCTTGTGAATGCCCGGCGTATCGATGAACACCATCTGCACGCCGTCAGTTTCCCCTTCCTCGTCAAACCTGGTATAGATGCCTCTGATGCTGTTTCGCGTCGTCTGGGGCTTGTCCGTCGTAATGGCGATCTTTTCTCCTAAAATGCTGTTGAGCAATGTCGATTTTCCCACATTAGGGCGGCCGATGATGCCGATAAAACCTGATTTCATCATAATTTAAATCCTTCCAGTAATAGTTCGTTCAGTTTGTATATTTTCAGGTGCGCCTCGTCTTCCCCGACGATGACGTCAAGATCCGGTGCAAATTCGTAGAGAAATTGTCTGCAGATGCCGCAGGGGTATGCCGTTCCTCCGCTGGATGCAACAGCCAGAGCCTCAAACGCACGAAACCCCTCCGAGACGGCTTTGACGCAAGCTGTCCGCTCGGCACAGATCGTAGCGCCGTAAGAAGAATTTTCCACGTTGACACCGGTAAAGACTTCCCCCGTCTTGGTTAAAAGCGCCGCTCCCACGCTGAATTTTGAAAAAGGCGCATAAGCATTGGGCATGACCCCTGCCGCCTTTCTGTACAGTTCTTTGTAGTCCATATTCATTCTCCTCTACTATCCCGCAATATTCCCAGATGTGCCATCACTTCTTCTTCTCGCTGGCGCATTTCTTTTTTCTCGTCTTCCTCCATGTGGTCATAACCCAGCAGATGGAGGATGCTGTGGGTGAACAGGTAGATGATCTCTCGTTCAAAGGAATGGCCGAATTCTTCCGCCTGCTCTAAGGCCCTGTCTTTGCAGATGACCACGTCTCCCAAACAGATTTCTCCAAACTCCGGAATCTCGTCAAGATCGTCAAACTGAGGGAAAGAGAGAACGTCCGTCACCTTGTCCGTATCTCTGTATTCCCGGTTCAGATTTCTGATTTCTTCCCCTTCCACGAAAGTAACGCTGATCTCTGTCCGCTCTTGATCCACCTGTTCCAGATCCAAACAGTATTCGGCTGCTTTTTTCATCGTTGCCAAAATCGTTTCATCCACTACTTGTCCATCTTCAAAATAGATATTCATGATTATTCCTCAATCTCTTCTGGATACTTCTTATAAAACTGATCGTAAGCGTTGATAATCTGCTTGACCAATTCATGTCTGACCACGTCTACATCCTTCAAATAGCAAAAATCGATGTCCCGTACGTTCTTTAGTACCCTTTCCGCCTCAATCAAACCACTTTTCTTCCCTCTAGGCAGGTCGATCTGGGTGATGTCGCCGGTGACGACAACTTTTGAGCCAAAGCCCATTCTGGTTAAAAACATTTTCATCTGTTCCCTGGTCGTATTCTGCGCCTCGTCAAGGATGATGAAGGAGTTGTCCAAAGTCCGGCCTCTCATATATGCCAGCGGAACGACCTCGATCACTTCTTTTTCTTTCAGTCTGGAGGCATTGTCCCTTCCCAGGATATCGTACAAGGCGTCATACAGAGGGCGGAGATAGGGATCTACCTTTTCCTGCAGGTCGCCGGGAAGAAAGCCCAGCCGCTCTCCCGCTTCTACAGCCGGTCTGGCCAGAATGATCTTCTGTACTTCTTTATTTTTAAAGGCGTTGATCGCCATGGCTACAGCAATATAGGTTTTACCTGTTCCCGCTGGTCCGATACCAAAGACAATGTCTTTTTTTCTGATGCTGTTCACATAGTTCTTCTGTCCGATGGTCTTCGGCTTCAGTGGTCTTCCTTTACAGGTAAAACAAATGATATCCTTGCTTACATTGTTCTCTCGATAAGATAGACCCTGCTCCTTGAGGCTGATGATATAGTTGACCTTCTGAACATCCAGTTTTTCTCCCACTCTGATAATGTCCATCAGCTCCTTGAGTATGCCTTCTGCTAATTCCAGCTTGTCACCGCGCAGCAGCAGACAATCGTCTCTTTGAAAGATTTCTACACCTGTACTTTCCTGAATTAAGCCAAGGTTGGCATCCATGTTGCCGAAGAGTTCTACTCTGTCAACATCATCCTCGATCTGTATCTTCTTTAGTTCCTCGTTTGTGTTTGTCAATTACAATCTCCTTTTCTTTCCCCACCTGCTGGCGAGTTTCTACCGTACCATATACTCTTATTATATTTTTTTTCTTGTCAAAATGAAAGTCTTTATTTAAAATTTGCGCACTTTCCGGGATATTTTCTGCAATCCACTCTCTCAGCATGGTGCCCGCAGCAGCTTTGACATCGTCTGTCGGCTCCATATAAAAAGAATAATAATAAGGTACTCTGGCTACGATTTTGCCTGCAGCGTGGACGTAATGTTCCGGTGAATCATCTTTTCCCATTTCATAGGAAGGATGTTCAATGGGAATGGTTCCTGTAATCAGTATATCCCCTTTTTTCACAAAATCATTCTTAGCGACGACACTTCTGCCCGTGTAAGACAAAATTCTTTCAATGTAGCAGTCTTGGTCTGCTACAATGTTGCACGGAGTCTCTTTACCGACTTTGTCACTTGGAACCTGTTTGCTTTCAGAAATTTTCACTTCCACGTAGTTCCCCTCGTAAGCCACTTTTGCCCATACGATGTTGTCAAACTCTTTGAAGAGCCTGCGCTCAATGGCGTCGCAGTCGAAATTCTTTCTGCTGCCTTCGTAAAGACCTTCTTCTCGGAGACATTCTCTGATGCTGCTTTCCGTAATACTTTTGCAGCCGATGACGTTGATTTCTCTGACAAAAAGTGTTTGAGCACCAAAAAAGAGAAGAAAAATCGCCATGCCTGCAATCATCATCTTTCCTGCCTTGATTTTCCTGGCAACCGGATGCGCACCTCCTTCGTCGATGATGGTAAATTTATATTTGCTCTTAGCGAATTTCTTGATTACCCGGAAATCTTCTTCTGCCACTGTCATGCAGACTTCCGTTTCGTCTTTATAATCTATTTGGCGTATGGTCATGCCGCGGGCAATCGCCTCCGAAATAATTCGTTCAGGCTTAAACCCTTCCAGCTTAATCCTTACCCAATGCCTTATAAAATTCGATTCCCTCGATTTTTCCTTCAAGTTCCATTCGTCCTTCCCAAATTTCGCTTATCACAAATCTGCTTCCTTTGACAGTAACATAAAAGCGTCCCGTATCAACTGTCACCGAAGTATCGCTGATCAAAACTACTCTGAGTACATTTTCAATGATGGCTGCATTTGCAGAAGCCGTAACCTTTGGTCCTGTAATATCGAAGTCAAAGGTAAATTCGTTTATCAGTTTCATGTTAGAATGTATGCCGTGTGGTCAGCCGATATGACTTGTTAATGGGCAAAAAGATATCAGATGGACTCATCGCCCGAGCGAGCGACTCGCTGACCGGGCGCCCTTGTACTCTTGAACTGCCGCTGTTACGCAGTTTCGCCTGATTTTGCCTCTTTCGTTAAGCAGCCTGCTGCTGGGCACCGGCATATGCGTAACTGCCCCCTCTTTGCAAAGGGCGTGTTACGCAGTTTCGGCTAATTTTGCCTCTTTCGTTAAGCAGCCTGCTGCTGTGCACCGGCATATGCGTAACTGCCCCCTCTTTGCAAAGGGTGTGTTACGCAGTTTCGCCTGATTTTGCCTCTTTCGTTAAGCAGACTGCTGCTGGGCACCGGCATATGCGTAACTGCCCCTCTCTTTGCAAAGGGTGTGTTGCGCAGTTTCGCCTAATTTGGTCTCTTTCGTTAAGCAGCCTGCCGCTGGGCACTGGCATATGCGTAACTGCCCCCTTTGGTCCAACTTCTTGGGTCAGTCAGTTGATTCCGCGTAGCCCGGTTTTTAAAAAACAGTAAAAAATCCGCCGCACCACATCTTGCGGTACGACGGCTAAAACAAGCATCGTTTTAAATTTTATTTACTCGATCTTTTTCTTCTCACCGTAAGAGCCAATGCTCCACTGACGCCTACAGTCAGAATCAAATACAGAGCCAGTTGTGATTCATCGCCGGTTTTCGGCTGATCCGGATGATTTGACTTCGTCGCTTTTACGTTGTCATCCTCCTTCAAATGCTCGTCCGGCGGAAGCTGCTGGTTTGGATTGTCTTTCGGATTATCAGGCTTCTCAGGATCTTCTAAGTTCTCATCTGGCGGCAGCGGCTGCGGATCGTTCGGATCTGGATCCACAGGTGGGTCAACCGGCGGATCTACTGGTGGAACGATTACCTGACCTGACACGTTTCGGTAATAATTGAGAACAATCACGTTAGATGCCGGATCTACTACAGCAACCAAACTCAATTTTGCTGGTTCTTCAAGTTTATAGTCATTCCCATCATACCTGTTCCATGCAGCTTCAGGTACTACGCTTGCCGTATTACCGACACCAATTGCAACCTGGTCTACCCTGGTCACAGAGCCGTCTAAGACTGGTGCACTACCGTCTGTGGATGTAAAGTATTTGGTTATTACACTATAGGTTGTATCTGTACGTTCTAGTGAAAAACCTGCAGTGAATCCATAGTTGTAATTCTGATATGTGTTTCGTGTATCCGGACTGTTAATCCAAGCTTCAAAGCCTTCCCACAGGTAGGAATTGGCTCCATCCTCTGCAGATGCGGCAATATCGCCCCATGCTTTAGAGATAGACTGATCAAATACTGTAGCTTGTTTATTATGGTAAGCTCTCATCAGCGAGCCTATCGTATAAGCATTGTTTTCATGTCCAGGATAGCCAGCACCTGCAGGAGTCAGACTGTATAGATGATTGTAGAAATAGTTGTATAACAGTTCTGCAATCTCTGTATTCTGTTCCTTAACAGATGTTGTGTTTCCAGATGTCAAAAGTACTGCGATTTCGCTGTCTGGCAGCTGTTCAAGAGCTGTATAGCTGGTATTTTTCTTTTCATTATAGTAATCCAGATAATACTTGTGTAAATCATCAATACCATTAGAATAACCGGCTTCTACTAGTTTTGCGCCCAACACAGCATCTGTCATCTGTTCGTTTGACACTTTTGATGTACTTGTTACACCATACAGACTTTGTATGGCTCCATTTTTGCTTCTGACTGCAAGGTATTCCTCTGGAATATTCTGGCTGTCATATCCGATTGCGTTTGACTGTGTTGCCCAGCCTTTGTCAAAATACTGCTGATAGTCTTCTGTCGTAACGGCAAAGCTGCCATTCTGATATCCATATCCATGGGAAGAATGGTTTACAATGGCAATTTGAATCGGGGCTGCATCTCCTGGAAGATAGGTCATATAATTTGCAGCGTTGTTGATTGCATCTCCCATAAAAATGTTTACCTTATTTGCCTCAAAGTCCTTCGGAATGGTGTATGTGATTTTGGAGACAAAGAGTTTGTGCGTTTTAATTTCTTCCTTGCTCATTGCATCAACTTCTGCCTGCGTAAATACCTCTTTGGTTTTAGTAGAGGTATACGTGATCTCGTAAGTGATGCCTTCGCTTGTCGGTGCAAAGGAAATTACGTTAGTTTTCCATTTGCTCTCTCCTGATACATACGTATATTTGGCAGGAATCACTTCAGTCTTTGTCGCGTCGCAGTCTTCGCGCTGGCATGTAAATAATTTTTCACCACTGGTCGAGTCGGTGGCTGGCGTGGTAACAGTTCCTTCGTCCCAGTCATGGCCCAGGGCTTTCATCTCTACAGATTCGGTTGCTTCACAACCCTCCGCGGTACAGGCGTACTGTTTTATCCCATTCTCTGTACAAGTTGGAGCTACAGTATTCTCACCTTGATTCCAGGCATGGCCTGCCAAAACAGGCACAGTCTTAGTCGCATTGCAGCCAGGAATTGTGCAAGTAAACAGTTTTTCACCATCTTCTGTACAGGTGGCTGCCATAATCTCCTGACCGTCATCCCAGGAATGGTTGTAGCAGCTATCGTCATGAACATGTCCTTCTTCTGCGCTTTTGCAGTTCAAGCAGAGATCCTTCTCTTCTGTACCAGGAACGATATTATCAGCAAAAGAAGTCACCCCCATCAGAGCAATCAGACTCACTGCCAGCAACAGTGCCATCAGCTTTCTTAATTTTTTCATTCTTTCCCCATCTTGCGGGCGTACCCGCTTTTACCGGGTATATGTCCGTACCCGGACAACTGGCTGCCAACCATGGGGATGGTAAGGCCCTTTAGTTTTCCGTCACCGGTTTTCACCGGCTTTGGCAAGATTCCTCCTCTCTCTATATATTTTGATGCAAGACGACCTTGCATCTGACATCTGATAATAAAACAAAAGACCTTGTATTCAATACAAAGCCATAAAGTCCGCCTGCCTGATTAGACTGTCGTTTTGTAGAATGCGACCGGCAGTCTGGTTTCCGCCAAATCTATCCGCGTTCTTTCCAACTCATAGCAGGTTTTCCCTCTGCCTTACATATCTAATAATATTATACCCCTCGTACATTTTTTTCAAGCGTTTTAAGGAAAAATTTGTCTTTTTGACAGAGTTGAAATCTATGAATTTACAGCTTCATATTAGTATCAGTTCGCGGAAAAATTTTAATTTGTTGAAACGTCCTCCATTCGAACCTGTTGAGGCAAGTTTTTCTGACTACATTAAAAAAACAACCCAGTATTTCTACCAGGTTGTCCTCATTCAGATATTATGAAAGAAATTCCATCACGACATCTTTCACCAGGGTTCCGTCGGCAAGACCCTTGACCTTACCCATGACGGGTCCCATGAGTTTGCCCATGTTCTGCTTGCCTCCTTCAATTCCAAGTGAGGCTGCAGTCTCTTTTACAATTTCAAGCACTTTCTCTCTTGATAACTGCTCAGGCAGATAACGGTTAAGAATTTCGATTTCTGCATTATATGAGTCGACTAAATCTGTTCTACCAGCTTTTTCAAAATCAGCGAGGGCATCTTTACGCATTTTAACTTGCTTTGATAAAATTGCAATAATGCCTGCGTCGTCTAGTTCTTCTCTGTTGTCCACCTCGTATTGCTTGACTGCTGCACGAGCAAGACTGATTGTATTCTTGGCGATTTCGTCGCGGGCTTTCATCGCGTCTTTAAAATCGGCCATAAGTTGTTCTTTCAAAGCCATTTATATCACCTCGATCCTAAATGACTAGAATTTCTTAGCCTTTTTTCTAGCGGCTTCAGACTTTTTCTTTCTTTTTACGCTTGGCTTCTCATAGTGCTCTCTTTTTCTAAGCTCACTCATAACGCCGTCTCTAGCGCACGATCTCTTAAATCTCTTTAGAGCGCTTTCCAAACTTTCGTTTTCTCTTACAATTACTTGTGCCATATTCCAATTCACCTCCTGACCAACTTGAAATATTCAGCTGTGAACAGTTTCGTGTCTATAACGGAATTATTATACTATTTTTGAACGAATTAGGCAAGTCAATTTTCGAATTTATTTCCTTTAACTTTTTGGTACATGCCCTTACGGCGATACCCTTTGCCCTAAAACCGGGGCTTCTTAACAATTTTCCCTTTTGCTACCATTGCAAAAAGAAAAAGGAATGATGCCAAACATTCCTTTTTCAGACTCCACCTAAGTCCTATAGAGAGGCTAAGATAGAGGAGACCGCCATTTTGATTGAGTTGTCATTCGCTTCCTGGGTATAGTAGCCAATGTGAGGTGTTGCGATGACATTTTTCAACTGAGCGAGCTGATAATCCCTAGCCGTTGGCGGCTCGCTGTCATATACATCGATGGCTGCGCCAGCCAGATTCCCCGAAATCAACGCTTTATATAAATCTTCTGTATTGACCAATTCCGCTCTGGCTACATTGATTAAAAGTGCGTCTTTTTTCATCAGCGATAATAATTTATGATCGATGATCCTTTCATTTTCTTCCGTTACTTTCATATGTAAGGTTACAATATCAGCCTCCATAAAAACTTCTTTCATGGATTTATATTGAATATTGTAATTTTCTTTTAAATACTCACTTTCATAGATATCACAGGCTATGACTTCAGCTCCCAGTGCTGCAAACTTTTCTGCGGATAAGCGCCCAATGCTCCCAGTGCCGACGACCCCGACGGTAGATCCTTTGATTTCCTTACCCATCAAACCGTCGATGGTCCATCTGTCCTCTTTCAATACCCTGTCGGCAGGAGGGATATTTTTTGCCAGAGATAGAGCCATTGCTGTTGCAAACTCCGCTACCGCATTACTTCCGTAACCGTCAATATTGAGCACTCTGATTCCTTTGCTCTCAGCGTAATCGACATTGACAAAGTTCCACATGCCTGTGCCGATAAATTGAAGTACCTTCAATTTTGGGAGAGCATCCAGCATTTCCTCAGTAAACTGCATCAGCCCGAAAGCGATAACGTCGGCATCACCTGCCCGATCAATAACTTCTTCCGTTCCTGCAGGTATGCCATTGAAGACTTCTACTTCGCCTATGGCCCTCAACGGATCCAATAGTTCCGGTTTATCTATAAAAATACCTGCATCAATTAGACAAAATTTCAAATTAACACCACCTTACTAAGCTTATGCCGCTTTCTCTTCTACGCTGACTTTATCCTTCCAAATCAGTGAGCCAATAATCAAAGTCAAAATAGATGCTCCCACACCGATAAATGTCGGATCGCCCAACGGTACGTCATATCCTACGGTAAAGAATAGAACCGCCGGGATGCCGCCGCCGAGGATAATGGATAAGGTAGCAGCTCTCTTTGACGTCTTATATTTAAAGAACAGGGCAGCTACCAACACTGGCACTAAAGCTGAACCGACGATGCTGAATACCGCGGTCAGATAATCAAGCAGACTTGTAATGAACAACGCCACGATGATACCAAGTATGCCGATAATAATTGTCAATTTCGGCAGCGCTTTTGAAATCTTTTCTTCTGGCATATCTGGTTTGATTGTTCTTCCGATGTCATACATGATGTGAGTCGTTGCCAAAATCAGGAAGGAGTCAAAGGAGGACATGACAGCAGCTACTGTTCCTGCCAAGCAGATTCCCTTGATAACCGGCGGATAATACGTTGCAATGAACAATGGCAGCACGGAATCTTTCGCCTCGATTCCCGGCATCAAGACATGGATTGCACCACCGATGACGAGAATGGAAACTCCGAAGAGCAGCGCTATGATTCCCGTCGTCGTAAAAGAAAATCTCGCCGTCTTGGCATCTTTTGCTGATAAAGCCCTCTGTGGCATGGTCGGATCGCCAGGCGATGTCAGGAAGTAAGTCAGTACCGTTCCGACAATTCCCACAGTCACGCCTCCTGCCAAAGGATTCGTGATCGTCATCCCCTCTGCTTCATAAGTAGTAATAATCGTGTCCATACCTCCATCTACCATAGTCAAACCGATAATCGGACCAATAATAAATACGCCGAGAATCATAATGCCCAACTGCGCAACATCTGTCCAAACGACTGCAAAGAATCCGCCCATTGCCGTATAAGCGATAGAAATTGCCGCAGCGATGATCGTCGCTACAGGAATCGAAATATTAATTCCGCTGAACACGTAGACAATAATCGTTCTAAGACCGGCAATGTTAATTGCTACCAAAGCAACAGCATAAATAGAAACGACAATTGCCGCAGCCAGTCTTGTAGATACGCCGAAAACAGACGTAATCTCTGCCAATGACCTGGCGTTGGTATTTCTAATAGCCTTGCTCCAGATTCCCATTGTGACCAGACCGATGCCCATGCCTATGTAAATCCAGAAAGCCGAACTCTCTGCTCCACTGGTGTACACATTTCCCACAGCGCCCATCAACATGCCTGATCCTACCATTGTAGCCAGAATCGTGCCGATTAAGGCCCATCTATTAAATCTTCTTCCTCCCAGGATGAAATCATCCATTGTTTCGATTTTGCCTTTTGCAATAAAGCCAATTACCAGCATGCCTGCAAGATATATTGCTATAATGATCCAGTCTATAATACCAATATTCATATTTCACCTTTCACTTTCTTCTATATCAGGCAATAGTTTATTTAAAAATCTTCATTTTCTCCAATCTGTCAAAGGCTTCCTTCAATGTATCGATACCTACTGTGCATGCAATGCGGATATAGCCTTCTCCCGCTTCACCAAATCCGCTACCCGGCAGCACCAACACATGGGCTTCATCGAGGATTTTTTCCCAGATGTCCATAGAACTGATGCCTGTCTGTTTGATGTTAGCAAAGACATAAAAAGTACCCTCTGGTTTCGTACAGGTGATATTCTTCATTTTTTGTATGCGTTCATAGAGATACATCACCCTCTTATAGTACTCTTCGTACAACCCTTTCTGGATTTCCTTTCTACCCTTAATCGCTGCGATGCCTAGTCTCTGAGACATAGAGTTAATGGTGAAGTTGACTGCTTCATTCACTCGTCTCATAGTAGCAATCAATTCCTTATCAGCGATAACGTGTCCTAGTCTTAACCCAGTCATGGAGTAATCTTTCGAATAACTGTATATCGTAATCACTCGTTTTGGCCGCTCTTCATAGGAACAAATCGCCTTTTTATTGTCGGTATAGTTCAATGCTCCATAAATATCATCAGCGATGACCAGAAAATCGTATTTCTCGGCCATTTCCAGTATCCCCCTGACGTTTTCCTGGCTGTATACCTTACCGCTTGGATTATTTGGAGAATTAATGATTACAGCCTTCGTGCGGCTTGTAATGTGTTTTTCAAATTCTGCCAGATCCACATCAAAGTTGTCTTCGCTGCGTGTGTTGTAGACTACCAGCTTCCCTCTTGGCAGTTCAATTTGCGGTTGGTAATAGATATAATACGGCGCAATAGCGATGACTTCATCACCTTCATCGAGAATTGCTTCCATAGTCAGATACATGGCGTGGGTGCCGCCTGCAGTGATGATGATTTCATCTTCGTCGAAGTCAAATCCGTAATCTTCTTTATACTGTTTGATTGTTTCCCGTCTCAAATCCTCATCGCCCAGGAATTCTGTATATCTTGTATGTCCTGCCAAAGCTTCTTCATGCATTTTGTCGATGCATCCCTTATCGGCCGGGTAATCCGGATCGCCTATGCTGAGATCGATCACATCGTCATATCGTTTTACCATCTCATTGGTCTTGCTCAGAGCAGCCTCTTCAAAATCCCAATGTCTCTTTGCTATGTACGGACTCTTCAAATCCTTCATCTCCCATCTCATTTATCTCAATTAAAATCTAAGTGACAGACAACTCAGGCCGCCGTCCAATTTTCTGTATTCTGACGTATCTACCAGCAAGGTTTCATACCCCATACCTTTTACCGCCTCTAAAACAGCCGGATAACCTTCAGGCACGATGACTTTATCGTTGACCCAGATGCAATTTGCTGCATAGGCTTCTTCCTCTGGAATGACAACTTTGTCGTATTTTTCAAAATCCGGCTTCTCGATGAACTCTCCTGATACCAGCATGTTGTTGTTTTCCAAATAGTTGACACCTGTCTTCAAGTGCAATACTTTCTCCAGCTTTACTTCAGAGCAAGTCATATCATATTTGGCGAGGATTTCTGTCAGCTGTCTGATGCCTTCCTCGTTGGTTCTTGCAGATCTTCCAACATAGAAGTGGTCGCCAACCATCATGACGTCTCCGCCTTCCAGGGTACCAGGCGCTTTGATGTATTCAATCTGATCGTCAGAGAAGAATTTCTTTACTGCTCCTACGATCTCGTCTTTCTCACCGTTTCTCGATGCTGCACCAGGATTCGTGATGATTGCACACTTTCTCGTAATCAGTGCCGGGTCCTCTACGAAACAGGAGTCAGGGTATCTCTCGTCAGCTTCCAGAACTGTCACATCAACATCGCATTGTTTCAGTGCTTCGATATAAGCGTCATGCTGTTTTAATGCCAGTTCATAATCAGGCTTGCCTAATTCAGGTACGGAGGTAATGCCCTCTACCATTGCTTTACACGGTCTTCTCACGATTACATGGTTAAACTTTTTCATTTTACTTTTCTCCTTTTCTTCATCAATTCTTACGGTGTATAATATACAATTTTTATTATAGAGGATTATACACCGTATATTATATTTTGTCAATGTATTCTGTTAATTCTGTCAAATATATATTTTTATTCCTTTTTTCCATATTTTGTGCTATTATGGTTACATTAAACGGAGACTTACCAATTTGGAGGAATTGTATGAAAAAATACAAGACACTAAAAGACCATGTATACAGCTACATTACAGAACAAGTTTTAGAGGGAAAGCTTATTCCTTCTCAGCGCATTAATGAGACTGCAATTTCACAGGAACTATCTGTAAGCAGAACTCCCGTCAGAGAGGCTTTGATTCAGTTATCTTGCGAAGGTGTTCTGGATAATGTGCCAAGAAAAGGCTTTGTTTTAAAAGGTGTTTCAGAAAAGGAAGCTTCAGAGTTATATGTTGTAATCGGCGCCCTGGACGGTATTGCTGCTCAGATGACTTGCAATATTTTAACTGATAAAGATTTATCTCGCATGGATTTCTATATCCAGAGCATGGATTTGGCCATCAAAACCGACAACTACGAGATGTACTTAACACAACAAGACCTATTCCATCTGGTGTATATTGAAAAATGTGATAATGAGGTTTTAGAGGATACTATATCCAGACTAAAGAGTAAATTTTTCACCAGAGGATTTTCTAAGGACGAGGCTAGTAGAAGCAAGGAGTACCTGGCTCTGATTAATGACGAGCACCGTGAAATTTTAAAACTATTTAAAGAGAAAGACAGTGCCGGGCTATACAATTATATGGTTAATGTCCATTGGTCACCTACCAATGCGCATCACGAAATATTATAATATCAAAAAAGGATGCTGTTTGAAGGGAAGACCCATCATTCAGCATCCTTTTATTCTGTGGTTTTCTGCTATCGTATCAGCAGTTCCATTTAATCTTCACAGGGTTCGATTCATTGCAGACTGCAATCTTCTGCAGAGAATTCAGCGCTTGTCCCAATTCTTTCTCGGCCAATTCATCATAAATCTCCGCTGGCTGTGTCAAGCCTGCACGGCTATAGGCGACGGCCGCCGCACCATAGAACAGAAAGCCAAGAGCATTGGTCGGCGTCTGCATCACGGCACATGCTGCGGAAATTGCACGTGCTGCCGCTTGGCCGACTGGGTTATCGGTGATTTCACGCCCAATCAGCCCGGCCTCTCTGATCAGAGGCTTAACCTCGCTCAACTTCCTGCTTTCCTGCAGATATTCTTCACAGGCTGTTACAATCTCTCTCAGCCGCCGCTCTGCAGGACAAACCTCTTCATAGATCGCTAAATAATGATCTTTTGCATAGGTGACTGCCCAGATCCCTAACGTAATCTTGCTCTGCGTCTCGATCAGATTCATCAAGTCAATACTTGCTTTTGATTCCACGCTCCCCAACATTTTTCTCAGCTTCCCCTTAGCCATAGCCAATCCTCCTCTTCCTTTCTCATAGTTTATCACAATGACGATACCTGTTACAATACCTTTAAGCTACCTGAATGAAGTTCCGCGAAACCATCAGAAGAAAATCAAAAACCTAATCAGAACTTATGGACATGTCATAATGCGAAACCCATGATGACAAAGCCGATGGCGGCCAGGACAAAAGGAACCCCTACCAGCGGCGCTGAAGTCCTGAAATACTCTGCATTTGTCACCTGCGTCGATGCAGACGTCAAAATAACCGTGTCGGAATAGAGGCAGATATGTCCGCCAAAAGCGACGGCAGAAATCAAAGCTCCGCCGCATAACAGCGGGTTTACACCCAGTGCTGCAGCCAAAGGTCCCACGATTGGAAAAGCAATTGCTGCAAGCCCCCAAAAACTGCCCGAAGCGAAAGACAGCAGGCCGATGACGATGAAAATAGTTGCGGGCAGCAGTGCCGGATTGACAGCTTTTAAAGCGATGTCTACAACGAACTGCACCAGACCCAGCTGGCCGTTGACTTCAATCAAGGTGTAAGACAAAATAATGATGACCAGCATGGAAAACATGTCGGCCAGCCCGGCCATGATGTTGTTAAAATATTCCTTCACACTCATCAGCCTCTGCGGCAAGTACATGACAAAACACAGCGCCAATGCTGCAAATACACCGATGAGCAGGTCCTCTGTGGTTACAGTCAACACAGCCACCAAGATAATAGGCGCCAGGAAGTTAAACGCTCTGCATTTCTTGCCCTTGAATTTCAGCTCTTCATCAGGCAGGGCCTTCAGCTGTGCCTTTGTCTGCGCAGAAAATACCTCTCCCGTATCCAGCGCCCTGCGCTCAGCAGACTTCATCGGCCCAAAGAGAGGAATCACTTTGAGAATAAAGAGCGGCACGCAGATGACAGCCAGCCATCCGTAAAGCATGTAGGGAATCGTATGGATATATGCGCCTGATACGCTGTAGCCTCCCAACATGTCAGCCTTTTCCATCAGACCTCCCATAAAGGCCGCCCAGGATGAAAACGGAATAATTGCACATACCGTCACGCCCGTTGAGTTGATGATATAGGCCAGCATCTCTCGGGAAACTCTCTCTTTGTCGGTGATCTTTCTCACTGCCGCGCCTACAGCCAGACAGTTTAAATAATCATCCACACAGACGATAATACCCAAAATCCAAGTTCCAATCATAGACGCCGTCCTGGTTTTTAAGAATCGTTCCGCCAACCGGGAAAACCCCAGGGCGCCGCCAGCTTCAGTAATCAGCATGATTAAAGACCCGAACAGGCCGCAGATCAGCAATACCCAGGCTGTATTATCATCGGTCATGACCTCTGTCAAAGTTTCCAGAAAACCGTTAAAGGCTTTGATCGGGTTACCTCCAGCAACCATGATAAAGCCTGTCGCCACGCCGAGGAATAAGGAAATAAAAGTGTCCTTGGTGATAAGTGCAAATACGATGATAACGATGACAGGTATTAAACTCCAAAATCCAAAACTCATAAAAATAACTCCCTTCTCAATTACTTAAAACTCTGCTCTGACAGAGCCACCTTATTTAATGCGATGGCAAATACTTTTCCGTTGTCCAGCAGACTTTTGATCGATATGTGCTCATTGTCCTCATGACAGGTATCTTCGTCACCGGGAAAAATCGGCCCCCAGGAGACGATGCCCGGCATGGCTTTGGCGTAAGAACCGCCGTATGCCAGGACAAACGAATGCTTTCTGCCGGAGCCTTCTTCGTAAGCCTGTGCGAAGGCTTTCATAAACGGTCTCTCCTTGCTGACGTACACCGCTGGCATAGAGCTGGATACTTGGAGTTTCCCTCCATAGGCTTCTGCCACTTCTCTTAATCTGGTGATGATTTCCGTCTCTGCTGTACCATAGGCAAATCTGATGTTGATATGAACCAGCAGGTGGTTTTTATCCGTTCTCACCAAAGTCGGCGCAAAGACGTTACGGTGGACGAACTCTCCGTTATACATCTCACTTTCGCTATACAAACCGACTTCCTCTCCATAGAGACTGCTGAACTTTTCTTTCAGCATCATCAAAATTCTGCTGATTTGATTCTCGCGGTGCTCTGTTTGGGCGACTAAATCCGCCATATTAAAAATAGCGTTTTCCCCCTTCTCCGGCTGACAGGAATGAACTGGCTTCCCCGTCGTCGTCAGGGTCTTGCTTTCTGCTGCCGCCCCATTCTGATATCTGACCAGCTGACAGCTGCAGCTGCCCGGCACGGCATTGGTCGCCTGTCCGGCAAGGATGCTTGTAAAATACCAGCCGTCCCTGTCCCTTGTTTCATCTAGGTCAAAGTACAGCTCTACGTCCATACAGCCTTTTTCGATATTGCAGAGAGGAAATTCCCCATCAGGTGTAAATCCATAATCGGGCAGCGGAAAGTTCGCCACATAAGCTTCCATGTCAGACCATTCCACTTCTTCCTGGGTACCTAGAATCATCTGGACCTTTTTCTTAAGCGGCTCTCCACTCTCAAAGAGGCACTTCATCGCATAGAGACAAACGATGATCGCGCCTTTGTCGTCCATGGTTCCCCGTCCCCAAAGATGACCATCTCTTTCTGTCATTTCAAAAGGCGGACTGATCCAAGACTGGGGATTCTCTGGCGGCACCACGTCAACATGAGATAGAATGCCGATCGTCTCTTCCCCTTCTCCAATCTCAATCACACCTACCTGGTGATTGAGAACACTTTTTGCCTCAAACCCCATATTTTTTGCCAACTGCAGCACATAATCCAGCGCTTTGTCCACGTTTTCCTTGTCGGAAGACACACTGGGAATATCTACGAATCCTTTCAGATCTGAGATGATATTCTGCGCATGGTCATCGATGTACCGTTTCATTTCTTCTACCTTCAAACTGATAGCCTCCTTTGTCGTATTTATTTCTGCCTAACAAAAGAATAAACCTCGGGGTAACCCCGAGGTCAATACCTATTTATGAAGTTCTGCAAAATATCAGCTAATCTTTTATGGGCGCATAAATCTTGTAAAGTCCAGACCGTTTATCATCTACATAATAATTCGTGTCCTCCCGGCCGTAGAATTCTCCGGTCAGATGGAGATCGTGCTTTCAGGCGTAATCTATCATGGGTTCAATCATCTCAAGTACATCATCACTGTAATGGACTTCTGTAATCAGGCAGTGATCTGCTTTCTCCTCAATGATGTTGTCATAGGTATTGGATACCTTTAATTTGACCGAACCTTCAATGGAAAGATATCGCTGCAGCTTTGGTCTCACTTCGTTGATATTGTAGTAAAATGAAATGGAAACGCCGCCCCAGTCCTCTTTGTCCAAATCAAAACATTCCTCCAGATACCGGGCCATATGGTTCGGCTCTTCAAAACAACCGTATCTTCTGAACTCTGCCGGCATGGCGCCAACTGTGAACCTGCCGATCAGGTTTAATTCCCTGCGGTAGTTTTCCTGCCACAGGTCCAAGTCTGAAAGGGAACTGACCAGCTCTTTGATCTCGCCAATCATATCTGACTTTCTTTGATCGATGACCGCTCCGATATCTTCCAAGTGCAGGCCGCCCATAATCAGCTTAATTTCTTTCATGGTCAGATTCATCGTCCTGTAAAATAGTACATCGGTCAACTTCATCAAGTCGTCAGAAGAATACTCCCAATAGTTGTTCTCCTCATTTTTCTTCGGCTTGATGATGCCCTCTTTGACATAATATCGGATGGCCTCGTTGGAAATGCCGAGGGCTTTAGAAATTTCTCCTACAGTTAGAAACATTGCTTATCCTCCTATCCCAGTATCAACGGGATCAAAATCGGTACCGATACAGTTTGAATCAAACCTGAGATGAACGAATAAATCGTCACGTCTCCCCGCGTCGATTTCTCTACAATGGGCAGACAGACGCCCATTGCAGTGGCGCCGCAGAGGCCGATTGCTTCCATGTATCCGACCTTTTTGGCTACAATAGGCACCAAAAGTAATGAAAAGTATTCTCTCATAATACAGTGCATAAAAGAAATCGCTGCACAGCGGGCCAATCCTCGTTCCAGAATAATGCCGGGCGCCAGTGAATACCACCCAAAGCCGGCAGTCACGGCAAAGGACTGGCGCAAGTCGATATCCATCAGCAGTGAGCAGAGGGCGGCGGCCAAAAACGCGCCTGCCATAATAGCAAAAGGAAAAAACAAAATCTTAGCGCCGACCTTCTTAAAGTTCTCAAGAACCGTTCCGTCAAGTCCCATGTTAAATCCAATCAAAAGAAGCAGCAGGAACAAACCCAGGTTCACCGCCAGCCCTGCACAAAAATCAAAGCGATCCATATGGCCTGCAAAGAGGCTGCCGACGAAAAAATAACCGCACAGAAGTCCAGCCATAACAGACAGCAAGATGGTCACGGCCATCACGGTCTGCGCCTTGCCTGATTTCTCGTCTGTCGTTACGGTCTCCTCCAAAGAATCAACTTCTCTATTCTGCATGACGGCCCAGCGATCCATGCCGATACACCTTCTGGTTAATGCGGCAGAAAGACTCGACAGCAGCATAATTGCCAATGTCATAGCGACAGAAATCAGTCCGATGGAACTGAGATGATCGGTCACTTCATTATTCGAACCCATTCTTAGGCCCATGGTGAACAGCAAAATAGCGATTGCCGCCGTCTGAATTCTGCCGGTCCATTTGGTGACCCAACGGTGTTCCCTCATTTTGCTGCCTACAAAATAGCCGATGATTGCCAATAAGGTATATGTAATCAAATCCTTCATCTATTTCGTCCTCTCCAAAGAAATTATCCCAGAATGAGTGGCACCAAAATAGGAACGGCCATACTCTGAATCACGCCCGAAATAAAGGAATACATGGCGATATCTCCGCGAGTCGCTTTTTCCACGATTGGAAGGCACACGTCCATGGAGGAGCATCCAGACACTGCCATAGATTCCAAATAGCCGACCTTTTTTGCCGTCATCGGAATGATTAACACAGAAATGTATTCCCGCATGATGTTATGCATAAATGAGACGGCGCTGGCCGTCACCAGGCCCTTTTCCAAGATAATGCCGGGAGCAAAGGTATACCAGCCGAAGCCCGCGCCGATGGCAAGAGACTCCCTGATGGAGAGAGGCAGGAACAAACTGCACAGCAAAGCGCCAGCCAGGGTTCCCACCATGATGATAAATGGAAAGGCAAGCACCCGCAGTCCGACTTTTCTAAAATGGTCGATGACAGTGCCCTCGAAGCCCATGTCAAAACCGACAAAGAACAACAGAATACAGAGACCGACGGTAATCAGATTGCCGGCCAGAGAGGCGAAAAATTCCATATCGGAAAAAATCCTGTCCACAGCGAAATAGCCGAAAGCCAGTCCTGCGACGACGCATATCAGGATGATGATGGTCATAGAGCCGTCCTTTTGAGCCTTTTCCTCCTCTTCTGCGATTTCTTCCGGCGGTACTTCGCTTCCCTCTATGTTCCCGTACTTGTCCAGCTTGAAGAACTTTCTAGAGATGGTGATGGCTGCCACTGAGCAGAATATAATCACCACGGTCATAATAAACGCATATAGTCCGATGGAGTTCAGATGCTCCATGACCTCACCTTTTGATCCCATGCTCATGCTCATGGTAAAGATCAGCACGATGATGGCAAAGGTCTGA
Source organism: Emergencia timonensis (assembly GCF_900086585.1). Taxonomy (GTDB): domain Bacteria; phylum Bacillota; class Clostridia; order Peptostreptococcales; family Anaerovoracaceae; genus Senimuribacter; species Senimuribacter timonensis. The sequence continues at coordinate 653,281 of NZ_FLKM01000009.1, read as the reverse complement.
ATTCTGCCAGTCCATCTGGTAATCTCCTGCTTTGCTCTCAGTTTGCTGCCGACAAAGTAGCCGATGACGGCTACACTTAGATATAGAATTAAATCACTCATTGTTTACACCTCAAATTTTATAGTCACAATATCCATTATATATTTTCCCTTGACAGAAGTCCACGAATAATGTAGTATTTATCGAGAAAAGAACATCTTTAGGTCGGTAACATGATGCCGGCAAGATTTACATATTGGGAGAATAATAGATAATCTTGTCACGTCTGTGATAAGATTTTTTTTATGCCCGCAGATGTTTTTGCAAATTAAAGGAGGATTTATACGAATGACAAACGAAGATGTAAACAAACACGGAATCCACGATGCTTCTAAACTGGGAATACCCAAAATGCTGATACTGGGTCTTCAGCACACCTTTGCTATGTTCGGCGCCACTGTACTGGTTCCTATCCTGACCGGCCTCAGCGTTGCAACCACTTTGCTCATGGCCGGACTAGGGACGCTGCTGTTTCACTTTCTGACAAAAGGGAAGGTTCCCGCATTCTTAGGTTCCTCTTTTGCTTTCTTGGGAGGTTATGCGGCAGTGGCTCCTATGCTGGCAGACGGCACGCCTAATACAGAGATGCTGCCTTACGCCTGCGGCGGCGTATTTGCCGCAGGACTGGTTTACGTGGTGATGTCAGCCTTTATCAAAGCCTTCGGTGCAAAGAAGGTTATGCGGTTTTTTCCGCCAGTGGTAACTGGTCCCATCATCATCTCCATCGGTTTGATTCTGGCTCCTACAGCGATTACCAACTGTAAGACGAACTGGCTCCTGGCCCTGGTTGCACTTCTGACCATCATCATTTTCAACATCTGGGGAAGAGGCATGGCTAAAATCATACCGATCATCCTGGGGGTCGTGATATCTTATGTCGTTGCTGTCGTCACTGGCGCTGTAGACCTTTCTGCTATCAGTGAAGAATCCTGGGTCGGACTTCCGCCAATTATGATTATGAAGTTTGACGTCAGCGCCATCATCACCATCATGCCAATCGCACTGGCGACCATGATGGAGCATATCGGTGATATCTCTGCCATCGGCGCTACAACGGGCAACAACTATATTGCAAATCCAGGCCTTCACAGAACACTGTTAGGCGATGGACTGGCTACCTGCCTGTCCTCCGCTTTCGGCGGACCTGCCAATACAACTTATGGGGAAAACACAGGCGTTCTGGCGCTGACAAAGATTTATGATCCAGCGGTCATCCGCATCGCCGCCTGCTTTGCAGTCCTGCTGTCCTTCGTACCAAAGATCAGTTTCCTCATTTCCTCGATTCCAGCCGCCATCATCGGCGGTGTATCTCTGATCCTGTATGGTATGATCTCCGCAATTGGAATTAGAAATGTAGTAGAAAACCAGGTTGATTTTACTAAGTCCAGAAACACAATTATCGCTGCGCTCATCCTGGTATGCGCTTTGGGCTTCAACTCCGTAGGCGGAATCTCCTTTACTGCCTTTGGCGCAGAAATCACCCTTTCCGGGCTTGCTATCGCTGCTATCGTAGGAATTGCGGCCAATGCCATTTTACCTGGTAACGATTACGAGTTTAAAGAAGAAGAAGGAACCATCGAAAAGTTCCATACCTTTGAAATCTAAGATAACTACAGCCGGTGCTTTTATACAAAAAATAAAGCACCGGCTGTTTTAACATCTATCATTTCTTCCTGCCAAAGTTTCCGTCTTAGTCTTCTTCTGCAATGGCGGTATCAAACTACCGTCGTCACAGTCTTCTAAGTTTTCACTTTGCGAAACTAGATGCGTTCAACAGCCGGTACTTTTCTCTGTACCTCATTAAACACTTCTGGTGGTCTCACCTCTTTCTTCCCTGAAACATATGTTTCAGTTTATCTTATGTCAGAAGCTTTTGAATAGTACTTCATCGCTTTTTGTAACTAAAGTATAGCACATTTCATCCAAAAAGCAATACCTTTTTCAGAATTTTTCATTTTTTATTTTAGTCTTAACATCGTTGTAAAGGTAAAGGTATCGTTGTCCAAGCAAAAACAAACTAGTCCGAATTCGGACTAGTTTGTTTTTGCTGTACCACCATATATCAGCCTGGAGGCCAGGTCATTTTTCTCTTGCCGAGAATATGGAAGTGAAGATGCTTAACCGTTTGGAACGCGTCTTCTCCATTGTTGCTGACAACTCTGTAGCCGTTTGCAAGGCCCAGATCAGCAGCGATCTCGTGAATCTTAAACATGATGTGACCCAAAAGTTCTTGGTCCTCCTCTGTCACGTCGTCCAGTGACTCGATGTGTTTTTTGGGAATCACGAGAACGTGAACGGGAGCCTGGGGCTCCAAATCGTGAAATGCGATGATCTTGTCGTCTTCGTAAGCGACAGTCGACGGGATATCGTGACTTCCGATCCTGCAAAATATACAATCAGTCATTAACAATCTCTCCTTTCATGCCATCTTTATATTCATTTAAAAGTTTTACATTGTAAAACTGATTTAACATCGCATTCTCACCGATTGCATAAACTTTGATATAGTTGTCCGTGTAACCGGTCAGCAAGCCGTCTTCGCTGATTTCCTCAAACAAAACCTGCCGCTTAGCGCCTCTGCACAGGGTAAAAAACCGTCCGGCATCCGCCTCTGCTTTCTCAATCAAAATCCGGCTGCGGCTATTTTTCACCTCACCGGATATTTGCCCCCCGAGCTCCGCGGCTTTTGTCCCCTTTCTCGGTGAATACTTGAAAGCGTGTACTTTGCAGAATCCAACCTCGTCGATGATTCTGAGGCTGTCAGCAAAATCTTCTTCTGTCTCCCCCGGAAAACCCACGATGATGTCTGTCGTAATGCCGTACAGAGGATCAAATTCCTTAAGCACTTTGACGATATCCAGGTATGCCGTCCGATTGTAGCGGCGGTTCATCAGCTGTAAGACGTGATCCGATCCGCTCTGGATAGACAGGTGCAGGTGAGGACAGAGTTTCTCATACTTCAGAAGACGCTGAACATAGGAGGCGTTGATGACAGTCGGCTCCAGAGAACTGAGACGAATCCGAAAGTCCCCTGGCAAGGCATCGAGTTCCGCGATCAGCGGTTCGATGCCTCCATGACCCAGATCCTCCCCATAGAGAGCCGTATTGATTCCAGTCAGAATCAGTTCCTTGAAGCCTTTGGCGATCAGCCCGCCGGCTTCCTCTACGATTTCCGCCAAGGCCCGGCTTCTGACCTTGCCTCTGGCATAAGGAATGATACAATAGGAACAAAATCGATTGCATCCCTCCTGGATTTTGATGTAGGCGCGGGTTCTGGATTCCATGGAAGTGATCAGACCTGACGATTGGTATTTGTCAAGCTCTTCGTAGGCTTTGACGTGACACTGGGTCTCGCCCGCAGCCATATATTCCTCGATGTAACCGAGCAAATTTTGCTTTTCATTGGTGCCGGCGACGATGTTGACGCCTTCAATTTGGCTGACCTCATCAGGACTGACCTGGGCATAACAGCCTGTCACAGCCACCACAGCGCCTGGGTTGACCTTTTTCATCTTGCGAATATATTGCCGTGACTTGCGATCCGCCAGATTTGTCACGGTACATGTATTGATCACATAAGCGTCTGCAAAATCCTCTTCCCCTACGATTTCGTGGCCCGCTGCAGCGAACTGCTCCTTCATGGCCTCGCTCTCGTATTGGTTGACCTTGCAGCCTAATGTGTGAAATGCGATTTTCATAAACATCCTCTTTCTATTGTGTAAATCTAACTAGTTACTTAAATAGTACAACCTTTTTCTCGTAACTTCAAGAATAATCTTCGCTATGGGCGCATTATATTGTTATGAAAGGATTATTTTATGGCAAAGAAATTTTTCTCTGTTTTTTTAATATGTCTGTTAGTCTGCGTCATGGTCAGTGAGCACAGCGTCCAGGGTTTGATGGTCACCTCCGATAAAGCGAACAAAGATTACATCAAATGGGTTGATTTTGATATCACCTACGAAGCTTTGGAAGACGCCATGAATGTAGATATAGAAACTTACGAGCAAGACCTTCACGTCAGCTGGGTAGACATCCTGGCTTTCCTCGCCTGCAAATATGGCGGCGATTTTTCCATGTATTCTCACAAAGACATCGATTGGTTTGTGGAAACGCTCAACGAAGGCAGCTCGGTAGAAGATATCACATCTAATATGAAATCCTACCCTTATTACTATAAAGCCTACTGCGCCGTAATCGGCAATTTCCTCGGTTTGGATAAAGACGGCAACTATGGTCTTACCGCTTACTCCCCTGTAGCTGAAGGCTATTGGTACACTGACAGCGATGACTTTGGAAATGGCCGCAGCTACGGTTTTGCCCGCAAACATCTTGGGCATGACATGTTCTGCAGTGTTGGAACCCCTGTTGCAGCAGTTGAAGGCGGCAAAGTTGAAGCTCTCGGCTGGAATCAGTACGGCGGCTGGCGGATCGGCATCAGAAGCAACGACGGTTTTCGTTATTACTACTATGCCCACCTTCGCAAAGATTCTCCATACATAAAAGATCTCAAAGAAGGAGACACCGTCAAAGCCGGTCAGATTATCGGCTATTCCGGCCAGAGCGGATACAGCGTCAAAGAAAACGTCAACAATATCAATGTCCCTCACCTGCATTTCGGTATGCAACTGGTCTTCGACGAATCACAAAAAGAATGCAACTCAGAAATATGGATCGACACCTATGCCTTGATCCGTCTTCTGTCAAAGCATCGGGCATCGCCAGAAATCAAAGAAACAGCGAAGACTGCTGCCGCTACAGCGCAGGTCCCGATTCTGATGTATCACGGATTGACGAAAAAGCAGTCACAGGTCAACGACTACTTTATACCTGCAACCACCTTTGAAAGCGATATGAAATATCTGAAAGAAAACGGATATACAGCCATCACCATGACAGAACTCATCGACTACGTCTACGACAAGACGGGAAAGATAGCGCTGCCAGAAAAGCCGGTCGTCATCACCTTTGACGACGGCTACTGCAACAATTATAACTACGCTACCCCAGCCCTTGAGAAATACGGCATGAAAGCCGTCCTCTCCGTCATCGGTCACGCCTGCGAAGAGGCCAGCGTGGCAGATCACCGTGCGGAAGATTACTGCAATGTGACCTGGGATCAGATAAAAGAGATGTCAGATTCCGGTCTTTGGGAAATTCAGAATCACACCTGGGATTCGCACGAAGCAAAGGGCGGACGCAAAGGCGCCAGCAAGAAAGAATGGGAATCTGAAGATGTTTATGAGAAAATCCTGAAAGAGGATTTGTCAATACTGCAAAAGAAGTTGAAAGAAACCACAGGCGTCTATCCTAACACCTTCACCTGGCCTTTTGGCGCCTACACAGAAGATTCCCGTGATCTGCTCAAGTCCATGGGATTCAAGGCGACTCTCAGCTGCAACGGCGGCATTAATACGATAGAAAAAGGCGACACAGAGGGACTCTATCTGTTAAAAAGAAAACTTCGGACCCCTAAAGCATCCATAGCAGAACTGCTGCAGTGATGTTGATGCAGGGCAATCTCTACAGTTCCAGTTCATACATGGTCATGGCCAGAGCAGCCATGCCGGCTGTTTCTGTCCTGAGAATGGTCTTGCCCAGGGTTACGCGGGCAGCACCAGCTTCATCCAGCGCTGCTGCCTCCTTGTCCGAAAATCCCCCTTCCGGCCCGATGACAATAGCTACTGACCGGGGCTTTTCTGCAAGGCCGCGCAGGCAATCTTTGATGGAATAATCGCCCTCGTTTTCATAAGGAAAGAGGATTAAATCATAGTTCCGCAGCTTGTCAAGCATTTCGGAGAAGGGTCGCTGTCTGCCAACCTGTGGAACCATTCCCCGCTTGCATTGTTTGACCGCCTCATCGCTGATTTTCTGCCACCGGTCCAGCTTTTTGCTGAAATTACCCTTATCCACCACCACGGTGCGCTCCATAAACACAGGAATGATGGCGTGAACGCCTAGTTCTACGCACTTCTGGATAATACTCTCCATCTTTCCCGCCTTGGGAATGCCCTGAAAAAGAGTCACCTCAAGGTTCGGCTCCCTGGCGAACTTCTGTTTATCGAGGATAACCAGAAGCACTTCCTCTTCTTCTATGCGGACAATCTCCGCTCGATACTCCCATTCCATAGAATCGGATACGTCGATTTCGTCGCCTTCTCTCAATCTGAGCACCTTTGACAGATGCCTGATATCACCCTGATCCGTAATTTTGATATATTTGTCCCCGATGCATCCTGCATCTGCAAAAAGTCTCATATCCACCCTCCAAAGATCTTTGAAAAAACGTCAAAATATACCAATGCAAAAGTAAATGCCATGATAAAAGGCAGCGCCATTAGTTTTTGATTTTTTCCCGGAGCCAAAAGTATGTAAAGTATGATGGCACAGACGATATCAAAACCCAGTGAAACCGACATGCTGTGATAAATCGGATAACCTTCTGCGATCAAGAGGGAAATCGGCAAGGCGGCACAGCCAGCCCCCAGCCACTCTTTATCACCTGCATGCCAGTCAATAAATCCAATCAAAGCGCCGATCGCAGCAAAGATGATCCAGTAGACGACTTGTCCCATGTCGACGCGTCCTCCCAAGGCAAACAGATGGGTATAGTAAGCGGCAATGACCCCAATGAAATACAGGAACACATGGACTGCAGCCCGGACTGCTTCTGGCGAATAGACAGCAATCAGGGCGGAAACGAACACCCAGATGCCGATATTGGATATGATAGCGCCAATGACGCCGTTCCCTGCCAGGTCCTTGGCCAGCCAGCCCATAAGCATGCCTAGAACCAGGCAGAACAGCATGAATATAATATTATCTTTTTTCTTCGAGTTGCTTCTCTTCAATCAGGCAACCTCCTCGCAATAGTCTTAAGCCGGAATTCTGGTCTCTACGACTCTATGAACGACAAATGCCAAAGCAATGCCTGCAACTGCTATAACCATGTTGAACTGCACTGCATAATGGCTCAATAAGAGATTTGCACCTACAAAGAATCCCGCGATTAAGAAGAAAAGGCAAAATCCTTCTATAAAAAGCTTCATCTTGCTCTCTTTCTTTGGCTCCTGAAAGGCACCTTTGCATATCACATAGACGACCAGATTGGCAATGATTACAATCATAGTAAAGTTTAACACATCTGCTGCCGATAGGGAATAGGTTAAAAGATGATTCTTCTGTCGAAGGTTGTCGATGAGATTGAATATCACGCTGATTGTGCCTAAAATATACAGACACATGCAGATCATATCGAACACCTCCAGGACTTTTTCTTTTTGTCCTTTCGGCGGAAAGGTGTCGATAATTTCATCGCAGAATCCCTTATAATCCTCACCGATGACCTGCCCGATTCCCTGGCCTCGCTCCTGACCGTCTAAAATCATATGGATAACGTCTCTGCGCACCAGTTCCTGACTATATGCAGGCAGACGTGAAACTCGCAGATAGACGACGATATCGGTATAGATTTCCTCGCTGGCATCCCAAATTTTCTTTTCTTCTATTTCATTTTCAGCCGCTAATGCCCGTGTTCTCTTATCCATTCCTTTTACCTCCCTCTAATACTGAATCCACCGCCTCACTGATTGAGCGCCAGTTCTTCTGAAATTCTATCAGACTCATTGTTCCAGCCGCTGTCAAATGATAGTACTTCCGCTTTGGACCTGCCGGGGATGGTTTCAATTCGGCGGCAATGCTGCCGCTCTTCTCCAGCCGCAGCAAAATCGGATAGATGGTTCCCTCTGCCACCGCCCCAAAACCATAGCCTGCCAGCCTGGTTGTAATTTCATAACCATAGGTTTCGTCCTCTTCAATGACAGCCAATATGCAGCCTTCCAAAACGCCTTTTAACATCTGTGATGGAATCATTTTTCTCTCCTTTTGAACAAAACAGACTACCTTGTATTGCAAGATACAACTACATTGTAATACAAAGTAGTGCGGTTGTCAATGGCAAAAAAAGAAGCCTTGATTTTTCAAAGCTCCCTTCATCTATTTCTAAAGCTATGCCTTTGCCACAATGCAGCACCAGCCGCCGTCTTCTCTGACTTCCATGATGGCAAAGCCCTTCTTTCTCAGATGCTCTACTACTTGCAGTTCTTTTTCTACTAAAATTCCGGAAGAGATAAAGTAACCGCCCTTGACCAGGTGCTTTGCCGCGTCTTCTGCCAGCATCATGACCAAATCGGCCATCAAATTGGCTACGATGACGTCTGCCTGATAGTCGACGCCTTTGGTCAGATCTCCATATTGCGCCTTGGCCACAGTATCCACCTTGTTCAAAACGATATTTTCCTCTGCGACTTCCACCGCCACCGGATCAATATCGATGCCCAATACCTCCTTCGCTCCCAAAAGAGCCGATGCGATGGACAAAATGCCGCTTCCGCAGCCTACGTCCAGTACCTTGTCATTCTCTTTTTGATAGGATTCCAGCATCTTCACGCAAAGAGACGTCGTCTCATGGGTTCCCGTTCCAAAAGCCATGCCCGGGTCGATCTCGATGACCAGGTGATTCTCTTTGTTTTCGTAAGGCTCCCAGGTCGGTTTAACCACCAAACGCTGAGAAATCTTTGACGGCTTGAAATACTCTTTCCACTTGTCTTTCCATTCTGCGTCGTCATCCAGCTTATTGGTAACCTGCAAAGTGCCAAAATCCATGTTCTGACCAAACTCTCCTGCCGCAGCCTTCGCCTTCAGCTCTGACATAGCAAGTTCAATTTCGCGAATATGCGTCCGATTCTCTTCCGTATCTTCAAAGTATACCGTCACCTTGGGCTTGTCCTTCATCTTTTCGATGATCTCATCATCCAGATAGTCCCAGTCGTAAGTCTGCTTCTTGTCCATCAGATCTTCGATATCCCTGGGATCTTCCACTACAGTATTCGTAATACCCAGATTCATCAGTTCGCTGATCACAGCCTCGATGCCCTGGCTTTCTGTTTCGATGTTGATTTCTATATATTTCAAAATGTTCCCTCCAGTTCATTCTATCGTACATCACACGCAAGATATTTACTTTTCTATCCTCTTCATCTATGCAATAAAAGATATCCTAATTTCCGACCAGTACTAATCTAATTTTATAATCATTTAATTCCTTGCCTATTACGACCGGTGCTCTTTCAGGCATGAGAGCCAATGAGAGCACCTTCTTTCTAATCGTGACAATTCTTCCCCTGTAGTATATTTTTGCCTTGCGTCACTGACTTCTGTAGCCAATGGCTTTGACATTTTTTGCGGACATACTATCGGTGAAATCTGAATCCCTCCATCAGCGATACGAATTATAACTGATCTCCTTCCCTCAATCCCAACTCATTAACTATTGCCTTCGGAAATTTCTTACTTCCATTCTATCATACACCTTTGCTCGCCGCAAGGAAAGCCGATATCCCGCCTGCGGCAGACCCGCCTGGCAGTCCTTTGATCAAAAGATGTCCCCGTACTCTTCCAGGTTCACGGCTTCGCCCCGCCTGCGTCTTTCCACACCTTCCAGTATCCGCGGGAAGGTGTTTTTGTTGATGGGATAACGGCTGATGACAAATGCCACGATCAGCATGCCGATTCCCGGAAGAAGGGAGAAGCTGTTGCTGACCCAGGTGAGGGCAGACGCGCCCTGTACTGCCGCCGCTTCGTTGAAGCCTGCCTGCTGCAGGATAATGCCCAGAATCTGTACGCCTGCCGCCGCAGACAGCGACTCCGACAATGCCTGCAGGGAGATGACCGCTCCCGAATGCTTTTCGCCGGATGCCAGTTCTTCCACCTCGCAGACATCATAGATCATCGACGGCATCAGCTGCCAGTAGCAAGTGTTCCCTACGGCAAAGAGCCCGCACATGAGACAACTTGCCGCAAAGGAGCTGACTCCGACAAACCTTGCCCCGATGAGGATGACCCCGCTGAATATCATGCCAGCCATGAAGGTGAGCTTTTTGTCCGTTTTGCCCGCACAGGCTGCAATAAAAGGAGTGAGTGCGATGCCCGCCACGGTCATCAGCAGTGTGATCGCCGAAATCTGCACCGCAGGCAGCCCCAGGTTATACGTAAAGTAGTAGACCAGATCCGAAGCGAAGATCGTGTTGGCAATGAGATAGATCAGGCTGGCGCCGATGATGTACCTGATCGGTTTCAGCTTCAGGATCTGAAAATATTCTCTGAACATATTCTTGATGTTCTCTGCAGTCAGGATCTTCTCCTTATCGGGATCCTTTACAAAGCCCGGCACATCGGTCTTTTTGATGGTCAGTGCGCAGATCAAAAGCGCCGCCCCGCTGGCAATCCCTACGGTCATGCCCACTGCCGACCAGGACTGTTCCAGCGTCCTGCCAATGCCCATGAGGAAGGCGACCAGTACCGACGGCAACACCATGCCGAGACCTTTTCCGATTTGATTGAACACATAGACGTAGGACCGCAGCACCGTCCGCTCGTGATAATCGCTTGTCAGCTCAGACCCCCAGGTCATATACGGGACAAAGAAGATGGCGAAGCACCACCAGAAGAGAATCGTCATCAACCCGTAATATATGACTTTGAGTCCATAGCTCATGTCTATGGAGGTAAAGAGCAGACTGGTGACAATGACCGCCGGTACCGCCGCCACCAATAGGAAAGGCTTCCTCTTGCCAAATCTGGTTTCAATGTTATCTGACAAAAATCCGCTGATCGGACCGCAAAAGGCTTCCCAGATGCATCCAAGTGCCAGGATGGTTCCTGCCGCTGCCGGCTTGATGCCGACCACCGTCGTCAGGTAAAAGAGCAGGAACGTCTCAATCAGCGTGAACATGGCGTTGTCCGCCAGCCCGCCGATGCCATACGATAATTTTGTATGAAACTTCAAATTCAAGATACCACCTCCGTATTCCTACTTATATTTTAAAGCACATGATCGCCCCATAGTCAAGAGCCTGCATCATTTTCGATTAAAAAAGAGCTAACGCACTTGAAATTATCAAGCACGGCAGCTCTATTTGGACTATTTAAACAAATCTTTCATTTTTTCCGCAAAACCGGACTTTTTCTGATAGCAGTTGTTATCCAGGGCTTTGCCCATCTCTTCCACAGCCTTTTTCTGTTTAGAATTCAGCTTGGTTGGAATTTCCAGCACGACCTTTACATACAGGTCCCCCATACGCCCGTTTCTAACGTTTTTCATTCCTTTGCCTTTCAGTCTGAAGACCGTGCCTGGCTGCGTTCCTGCCGGAACTTTATAGGATACCTTTCCATCGAGAGTCGGTACAGTAATTTCATCTCCTAGTGCCGCCTGATTGAAGGAAATTGGAATATCTAAGTATAAGTTATCCCGATCGCGTTTAAACATCTTGTGTGGTTTCACTGTAATTACCACGTACAGATCGCCGCTAGGACCGCCGTTTTCACCTGGTTCGCCCTGCCCTCTGATAGGAATAACGCTGTCGTTATCTACGCCTGCAGGAATATCCACGTTGATTTTGATATTCTTGCGAATTTTCCCAGTGCCTCCGCAGTCAGGACACGGCGTATCAATAATCGTACCTTTCCCTCCACAGTCAGGACATGGTCCCGTGCTCTGGAACTGTCCAAAAGGCGTTCTCTGCACTGTATGGACCTGACCCGTTCCGCCGCAATTGCCGCAAGTCTTCTTCTCTGTGCCGGGGGCGTTTCCTTCTCCTTTGCATTTCGGACACTGTACGTATTTGTTAATGCTGATCTCTTTCTTTGTTCCGAAAGCGGCCTCTTCAAAGTCGATGGTAATCGCTTTCTGCAGATCTCTGCCTTTCATAGGGCCATTTTTTCTGCTGGCGCTTCCGCCGCCAAAACCACCGCCAAACATACTGCCAAACATATCAAATATATCGTCAAAACCGCCGCTTCCGCCGCCAAAGCCTCCGAAACCGCCACCCCCAAAGCCAGCATTTGGATCTACGCCGGCGTGGCCAAATCGGTCGTACTTGCTCTTTTTATCAGGATCTGACAAGACGCTGTACGCTTCATTGACTTCTTTAAACTGCTCTTCTGCAGTTTTATCACCTGGGTTTTTATCGGGATGATATTTCATAGCCATCTTTCGGAAGGCTTTCTTTATCTCATCGTCGCTTGCACCCTTTTTCAGGCCAAGGACTTCATAATAATCTCTTTTTTCTGCCATAACTTTCACCTTCCTTCTTAACGCAGTAAAATTTGCTCCTGGCGGGCCTCGCCGCCATGAGCAAATTTACATATCATATTGCGAATTTAACAATCTTCGTGCGCCCGAAAACTCATTCACAGCTGTCGCTGCGTTATAAAGCGCTGAGAAATTTTTGCAGTACACAGGTTTACCGAGTAATTGTGAGTGCGCGTACTCGAAGTACGCAATCGAGCAATTGCAAAAGCAAACTGCAGTAATGCGAAAATTTAGCAAGCTTTATTATTTGTCGTCGTCCACAACCTCATAATCCGCATCAACTACGTTATCCCCTGCAGGACCGTTATTAGCAGCGCCTGCATCTGGACCGGCGCCTGCCGCACCCATGTTCGGGTCAAAACCAGCTGCACTTGGATCTACGCCTGCTGCCTGTGCCTGCTCGTAAAGTTTTGTGGAAATTGCGTGGAACTTCTCAGTCAAAGTTTCTGTTTTGGCTTTGATGTCCTCTGGATTATTTGCTTCCAGAGCCTTCTTCAGCTCTTCTTTCGCATCTTCAACAGATTTCTTTTCATCGTCAGAAATCTTGCCTTCTAATTCTTTCAGTGCCTTCTCTGTCTCATAGACCAGATTTTCAGCCTTGTTTCTCTCTTCGATTTCTTCTTTTCTCTTCTTGTCTTCTTCTGCGAACTGTTCTGCTTCTTTTACCTTCTGATTGATTTCATCTTCAGAAAGGTTTGTGGAAGAAGTGATTGTGATTCTCTGTTCCTTACCAGTTCCCATATCTTTTGCGCTTACGTTTACAATACCGTTTGCGTCGATGTCGAAAGTAACTTCAATCTGCGGAATTCCACGAGGAGCAGGTGCGATACCAGTCAGCTGGAAACGTCCCAGTGTGATATTGCCGGCTGCCATTTCTCTTTCACCCTGCATTACATGGATGTCTACCGCCGTCTGATTGTCAGCAGCAGTTGAGAAGATCTGGCTCTTCTTTGTAGGAATTGTCGTATTTCTTTCGATCAGCTTTGTTGCAACGCCGCCAAGTGTCTCGATGGACAGGGAAAGTGGAGTAACGTCCAGCAGCAGTACATCGTGTACTTCGCCAGTCAGTACACCGGCCTGGATAGCTGCACCGATGGACACGCATTCGTCAGGGTTGATGCCCTTGAACGGCTCTTTGCCTGTAACTTTCTTGACTGCGTCCTGTACTGCCGGAATTCTTGTGGAACCACCGACCAGGATTACCTTTGCCAGGTCGTTATTTGATACGCCTGCATCAGCCATGGCCTTCTTCATCGGTTCGATTGATTTATTTACCAGGTCAGCAGTCAGCTGATCGAATTTTGCTCTTGTCAGATCCATGTTCAGATGAAGCGGACCATCAGCCGTTACTGTGATGAACGGCAGATTGATGTTTGTAGTCTGTGCGCTGGACAGCTCTTTCTTTGCTTTCTCAGCAGCTTCTTTCAGTCTCTGCAGCGCCATCTTGTCTGCTCTCAGATCTACGCCGTTTTCTTTTGCGAAGGTATCTGCCAGGAAGTTCATGACTGCATTGTCGAAGTCGTCGCCGCCCAGATGTGTATCACCGTTAGTAGCTAATACTTCAAATACGCCGTCGCCCAGTTCCAGGATGGATACGTCGAAAGTACCGCCGCCCAGGTCGTATACCAGAATCTTATGAGATCCTTCTTCTTTGTCAAGACCATAAGCCAGGGATGCTGCAGTCGGCTCGTTGATGATTCTCTTTACTTCCAGTCCAGCGATTTTTCCGGCGTCCTTGGTTGCCTGCTTCTGTGCGTCAGAGAAATAAGCCGGTACTGTGATAACCGCTTCTGTTACTTTCTCTCCCAAATACGCCTCTGCATCAGTTTTCAGTTTTGTCAAAATCATAGCAGAAATATCCTGAGGTGTATATTTTTTGCCATCGATTTCTACAGTGTGGTCTTCACCCATATGTCTTTTGATGGATGCGATGGTTCTCTCTGGATTAGTAACTGCCTGTCTCTTTGCAGTTTCTCCAACCAGTCTCTCTCCGTTCTTTGCAAATCCTACCACGGATGGAGTTGTTCTGTTACCCTCTGCGTTTGCAATTACGACCGGGTCTCCTCCCTCAAGTACTGATACGCAGCTGTTTGTTGTTCCTAAATCTATACCTATTACTTTAGCCATTTTGTTTTCCTCCTTAAAATTTCTCTAAAATTCTTTTTCTGTAGACCTTTGGTTGATCAATTCAAAAGCTTGAAACTCTATCAGTTTCATTAACCTGGATTTTTTTCGCAGTACACAGGATTGCAAGCTGATGCGTAAGGCGCGGACTCGAAGTACGTAACCCCGGGCATCTGGTGCAGCAAACTGCAGTAATGCGGAAAAAAGATGGTTAATTGTTGACCTTGACCATAGAAGGTCTGATCACTTTTTTATTGAGTAAATACCCCTTTTGCATGACTTCTGTGACTTTGCCGCTGTCATAATCGTCATTGTCCTCCGTCATAACCGCGTTGTGGAAATTAGGATCAAAATCCTCTCCAAGCGCATTTATTTCTTCCAGCCCTGCCTTTTCCAGCACCCCAGTGAGCTGTTTGAAAATCATCTTCATTCCTTCGACATAAGAGTCGTCTGCTTCTTCGTGGAGCAGCGCCCGTTCGAAGTTATCTATCACATCAAGCAGCTGCGATACGAGTTTCTCATTCGCATATGCATAAATGTCACTTTTCTCTTTTTCAACTCTTCTCTTGAAGTTCTGAAAATCAGCCATCAATCTCAAGTATTTTGTATTAACCGCCTCGTCTTCTTCACTATTCGCCTCAGCATCTGCCGCATCTTCCGGCTGTTCCTCCCTGACCTCATCTTCTTTAGTTTCTTCAGTGTCGGGAGTTTCATTCTTAACTTCTTCGTCAAGTTCTTCATTTACTTTTTTTTCTTCGTTATTCATTTTCCTTTTCACCGCCTTCTAACTGGAATGTACTGTTCAGATTATCTGTCAAGTACTCTATGATGGATGTAATCTCATCATATCTCATTCTTGTCGGTCCAATTACACCAATCTTTCCAACTAACTTGCCATCTACATGATATGTTGCCGTAATCAGCGAGCAATCATTCATCAAATCATCAGCGTTTTCGTCACCGATGGTAACAATGATGCCATCTTCTCTTTCCATCAATCGCTTTGTAAAGTCTTCTTTCTTGTCTAGCAGTGAAAGGAAGCTCTTAGCCTTCTCCAGGTCGTTATATTCAGGAATATCGAAGATATTTGTCAGACCGTCCATATAAAGGTTGACATTGAGCATGTCTTCCAGGGTCTTCATAAAATTTGGCATGATGTTCTCTGCCAGTCTGCTCATTGCTTCGATATCAGATTCAAAGTTTGAAATAATGCGACTTTTCAGGACATCTGTAATTTTCTTGCCATTGTAATTATATGTTATATTCTTTGCTAAGATCTGAAGGCTTTCTTCCGTGTACGGCACCTTAAGCTTGAGGGCTGTGTTAGAAACCTTACCGCTTTCAGAGACAATCATCAGAACGACTGTATGCTCATCCACCGGCAAAAGATTGACAAACCGCAATGTGTCCTCATTCTGTGTAGGCGACATAGCAAAAGAAGTCAAATTCGTAATCTCGGAAAGAATTCTGGCCGCGTGTTTGATGGTTTCGTCAAACTCGTTTACGTCTGCTCTCAGCTTCTCAGCAATTAAATTCTTTTCCACTGTAGTCAGCTCGTGCCTTTCCATCAGATGGTTTACGTATAGTCTGTAAGCTTTATCTGACGGTACTCTGCCTGCAGAAGTGTGTGGGTGTGATAAATATCCCATTTCTTCCAAATCGCTCATCTCATTTCTGATCGTAGCGGGGCTGATACCCAGATCAAACTTCTTGGAAAGAGTTCTTGAACCAACAGGTTCTGCAGATCTGACGTAATCACTGATGATTGCCTGCAGGATTTTTAATTTTCTTTCTGTTAATTCCATACATCATCTCTCCTTTATTAGCACTCACTCAATTTGAGTGCTAATCACTATATATAAGATACTACTGAACCTGCTGAATGTCAACACCCTTTTAGAAATTTTTTTTGTTATTTCGGTGAAGTTTCTCTACATTATTATGTCACAATATCAAACAGCATTTTATCAAAATCAACAAATAGCATTAATTTTTTTTGTTAATATTCATAATTTCATTATTGCACTATTGGCGTGATTGTGATAACCTTTGATAAACAAAACCCAAAGAGGAGGACATCACATATGAACAAAAAATCACAAGAGTTGTTGGAGGAATCTCGAAAACGCCGTACATATAGACAGTTTTTACCTGATTCTTTGGATATGGACGTCATAAAAAACTGTGTTTTAACGGCTGGAACGGCGCCCAACGGCGCAGACAAACAACCGTGGCATTTTACCATCGTCACAGATCCTGACGTGAAACAGCGCATCAGAGAAGAAGCCGAAAAAGTAGAAAAGAACTTTTACGAAAAACAAATAACCGACGAGTGGCAGGCGGATTTAAACAAACTTGCAGTAACCTGGGAAAAACCATTTCTCACAGAAGCGCCATGTTTGATTGTCATTTTCAAGGAATATTACCGCATGCTGGAGGACGGCACGAAGGATAAGAATTACTATGTTAACGAGTCCATCGGCATCTCCATCGGTTTCCTAATCAACGCCATCCGCAACGCGGGCCTGGCAAGTCTGACCTATACCCCGGCTCCACCTACGTTTCTCAGAGACCTGCTGGGACGCCCGGAGGGAGAAACACCGGTCATGATCCTGGTCGTCGGCAAGCCTGATCCTGATTATGAACTGCCGACACTGCGAAAAAAATCATTTGAAGAGATTGCAGATATCATATAGATCGACCAAAACCTGCCATCCGGCGCAAAGGCCCTATTTCGAGGTGCCTAGCGCCGGATTTTTGATGTGAAAGCTGTATTTAGGAAATGCATCGGCGCCGCCTCAAGATATAAACTGTAAAAAATAGAATATACAGGAAGCGAATAGAGCCCTATACCGAGAAAATCGTCTTAGATGGGCTAGGTTTCCGCTTCTGGCACCAAAAAAACGGCGCTGCTCGGGGTAAAACCCCCACTTTGCGCCGCCTGGACCTGTTATCTGTCTTCTTCCTTCTCCACAGCCTTCCTCAAGGCGTTTTCTACATACTGATTCAGCGAGCAGTTATCCCGCACCGCATGATAAGCCAGCTCTTTGTGAAGAGCCGGATCAATTCTCACATTGAACTGCCCTTTAAACGCTTTCTCCGGCTTACGGCCAAGGCTCTCACAAGTCTCAAGATAATCGTCCACTGCTTTATGAAATTCTTGATACCCGAAATCATTCAATATTTTTTAGTTCTTGATAGGTAAAATCTTTTGGAAACGATTCTATTCTTTTTATCAGTTTTTCTATTTTACTCATCTTTTCACTTTCATCTGTAACTGTATTATAGTTACATTATAATATATTGTCTGCAATTTGTGAACACACAGCAAAACCCTCCGCAGCAGCTTTATACATCAACTGCCCGGAGGGTTCTTCTATTCATATTAGGAAGTTTTTATTTCCCAAGTTCTGCTACGACCTTCGCATCCGTCTTTGCATCCGGTGTCACTTTGTAGATGATGATGTACAGTACAAAGGATACCAGCAAAGCGAACAAGCCGGAAGGCAGTCCGTAAGGCAGAGCTGTCACGTACTGGAATACGAAGCCCAGGACAGCGCCTACAGCAAAGGAGATCACCCCTGCCCAGCGTACAGCCGGCTGTTTTTCCAGCGCTTCGTGGTCGTACTTCTTCTCTTTTCCGACCACGAAGAAGTCCGCCAGAATCGGCGCTGCAAGAGGCGGCGCAATGGCGCCCAATGCGTTGATGAAATCAGCGAAGAAGAGCTGATAGAAGGCTGCCGCGCCCAGAATCGTTCCCAAGACACCGATGACGATGACGATGGTCTTGCGCTGCGCTTTGACGCCAAAGACATCCAGCGCCGGACCGGTATACATGGAATTGCAGTATAACTCTGAGTTATCCGTGGTCCACAGAGCCGTCGTCCATACGACAACGCCCAGAATCGCCAAAATGATCCCTGCTCCCAGCATCCAGAACACGTAGTTGAACTCCCCATTGACTACGACGCCGATGTAACCGACAAAGTTCAGAATCGGGTTTGTCATGACAAAGCAGGCTGCTGCGCAGAGCCACACTGCTTTTACCGATTTGTTAAAGCGGAACATATCCACGCCCATGATCGCGCCTGCAATCCAGCTTCCCACAACGATGGTGATGCCGTCGCCCAGGCCCATGCCGCCTAGTTTACCTGCTTCATTCAGGAATGGACCGACGCCGCCTGCCTGTGAGATGAAGACCACACCTGCGATGACCGCTACGATCAGAATCAACGGTGAGAATACCGTAGCAACCTTTTCGATGGCAGACATTCCCCGTACGGCAGTATATGTAAAGACTGCACCAAAGATGGCACAAGCGAGGAATTCCTCTAAGCTGATCGGGTTCATGCCCTCCATGCCAAAATTCTCCGGATTGATTACAGTGATACCGGAAGGATTTCCGATCCACTTGCCCCAGACTTCGCCCACCATGCCGGCAATGCTGGCAAACCAGCCCAGCGTCAGCAGGGACATGATGAACAGCGGGATGACGACCCCCTTGCTTCCATAAGAAAACTTGGACAGCAGGGCCAGATTGTATCCTGTCTTCTGCGCTGCCACACCCAGGAAGGAAGTCATCACATACAGCGCTCCCATGCCCAGGGCAATGGCCCAGAATGCCATCATCGGACCCATTCCGCCTGTTCCTCCGTAACCGGCCAGGTTGCCTCCCACGATCAATCCTGTCACCGCATATCCGAATCCGATCCAGACCATGAACTGACTCCTGGTTGATCGCCTCGCATCCAGAGGAACCGGTTCCAGCATGAATTCGCCGTCAGTAGTCAGAGCTTCTGCCACTTTAGCTTTTTTCTTCTCTTCTGTCATTTTACGCTCCTTTCAATTAAGCCTTAGATAATACCGATAAATTTACTTCGATTATATCGTTTCCGCTATTTTCCGTCAATCTTTATTGCAATCAAAGCATATTAAAGTTATAATTTAATCAAAATGAAATCAATCTTTATGCAGGAGGAACTATTATATGGCTATGAACGAATTATTTAAAATGACGGCACATCAGGTAAAGGAAGGAAACTTCAACAAAGCGATTCTGGCAATCGGATCCTGTGAAGCCCACGGCCAGCACATCGCAGAAGGCTGCGACACCTTGGTTTCCTACAAGCTGTCCAAGCAGATTGCGGACCAGGTGGAAGGCATGCTGGTACTGCCTCCGATCACTGTAGGTTACAGCGGACATTACGATTCCTTTCCTTTCACACTGACTTTGAGCTATGATACGACGACGCAGGTGATTTACGATATCGTAGAATCCTGTATCCGCCAGGGAATCGACCACATCTTCCTGATGAACGGCCACGACGGAAACATCGCTCCAATCGAAGTTGCTTCCAGAAAGATCAAAGAAGTATATCCCCAGGCACAGATTGCAGCCCTGACACAGTGGTGGGTAGCCGCAGGAGACCTGCTGCCAAAAGACACCTTTGAGGTCTGGGGCGGCCTGGGCCACGCCGGCGAAGGTGAAACCTCTATCGCTTATCATCTCTTCGGAGACTGGTGTGAGCCGGAGCTGGCAACATCTGTCGTTCCTGACCTTCCGGAATATCTGGACATCAAATGGGACTTCTCCGAGCTGACCGATACAGCACAGACCGGCGATGCCACAAAGGCTACGGCAGAAAAAGGGAAGATGATGAACGACGCCATCGTAGAATACGTGGTAAAGACACTCAAAGAACTGGACGCTAGAGGGTGGAAATTTAAATAACAGAATCTATAATTGGGCAGGGGCCACGTCAAAGTCCTGAAACAATTTGTGCGCCTTCATTTCCAAAAAAACTGGGATTAATGGCACAAAACGCTGTCTGAACCTGCCTTCGCGCCTTCATTTTTGATGTTTTTGAATTTACTTGCGCTACTCCCTTTGCAAAACGGCGAGAAACAAGCAAATTCGTCTTTTTCATCAATCTTTAGGGCCGCTTTAGAAGCTGCACACTCTCAAAAATGGAAAATAAAGGAATTTTACTTGCACTGAATTACTGAAACGCGCAAGCAGTGAACAAGAATTTGCAAATGAAGGCGCATTGGTTTACAATAATCAAAAAATCCGCCAGAACTAAGCAAAAAATAGAAAATGAAGGCGTATCGGTTTCATACGCCCTAATCGAAAGGACGCGGCATAATGCCTCGTCCTTTCTTCCTGTCATCCATAATATTCTCTTATCACCTCTGCAACGTATTTCATCTGCGGGAGGTCATAACGCTGGTCACATTGCAGCATCAGGTTGTGAGCTGACAGATAGACCGCATCCTCCCCCGGCTCATAGTATTCCACCGGCAGGAGCCACTGAATCTCCGGAATGACATTCCGTTCCACCAGATGCCGATAAAGCCCGTCCCGATCCTCTGCCAGCAAGGTCAGCCCAAATGGCACGTAATCACCGCCAGCATCCAGGGGGCGACTGAGAATCTCAATTTCCTCAAGTCCTGTAAGCTGCTCATAGAGATAACGGTAATTCTCTATCCGTTTCTTCATCAGAACGTCCAAATCCGTGTTGAAGAGAATCGTCCGCGATGCCGCCGTCATGCGGCGGGGCGTCAGATCCTGATACCTGCTGGCATTGGCCGCCTTTTCGAAACGCAGGTAAGGCGCCTTGTCCATCTGGGGATTCATCTCATACTGCATGCGCACCACGGAAATCAGCAGTTCCCAGTAAACACTTTCGTCATAAGCAGGTTCCAAAGTCTGCAGCTTTCCGCAGGTTCCATCTTTGATGGCAAGCAGGCCGCCGTCGGTCATCGGAAACCACTTCCTGGTGCTGGCTACGATGTAGTCGCCAAAGCCCATGCGCTCCCTGTCCTTAGAAAACAGCGCCTGGGTGATATCCTCCATGATCAGGATATCACGAGACGCAGCCATTTCTTTGACAGCCTGCACCACCTCCAAAGGCTGGGGCACGGAGAAATAGTGAATCAGGTAGATCATGCCCACGTCATCAGCCAGCTTCGCAGAAAGATCCGCAAGATCCACGGTCAAATCCGCCTGCACCCGATAGAAATCATAGTCGATACCTGCCCATTCCACCGCACTGATCACCGACAAACAGAGGTAATCGGGCAGCAAAACCTTCTTGTGCCGCATCCTGTCCGCACAGTGCTTCATGGCGTAGACCGATGCCGTCCGCCCGTTGTTGGTGTAGATTTTCAGGTCGTAGCCGCCCTCAGAGTCAAGGCGCAGATCGAAGTCCTCTCCGGTCGGCTCTGCGCACAGCAGGCCGCCGTCTACGCTGTAAAATCCGCCGATCAGCATATCTAGTCCTCTTTCACTTCGTAGACAGGGATATCGTCTCTCTTCAGGAAAGCCGTCAGGCAGTGGACGGAACCGCCGCCTTTCTTGATTTCCTCAAGATCCAGCTCGATGACCTCGATGCCTTTTTTGTTCAGTAATTCCACAGTCCTCGGCGCTCCCTTCGGCATGACGATCTTGCCCGGCTCCAAAGCTACGGAGTTTGCGGCGAAGTTGATCTTCTCATCAAAGGCAGGGATCTCCACAAATTCAAAGCCCCTCTTCTCCAGTTCCTCGTAGATGATGTCCGGCGTGATATAAGGATAGGTCACGGCCACGTGGGTGTCCACGATGGACAGGAAGCCGTCCAGGTGGTTCTGGTTTCTGGCGATGGAGAGAGTGATAATGTTCTTCACACCCATGTCTCGGAAAGTATCGCTTACCTGTTTCAGCCCTTCCGCGTTGCAGCGGGAACCGGTGCCGACGATGACCGTTTCCTTGTCAACCCAGGTAGCGCAGGCGCCGTCAAAGATACCCTTGCCGTGGACGGTTTTGACGATAGGCACGCCCAGTTCCGCAGCCTTTTGGGCAGCATACTTCACTTCCTTGTGTCTGATTTCGATGCCCGGCCGGGTGACAATGACCCCCTCCGGGGTGCCCAGAATCAGGTCGTGACAGTACATGGCATTGGGACAGCCCGGATCCATCTCTTCCACATAGTTGACCTCGATCCCGTGATCTCTGTAAACCTGTGCCAGCTGGTCGTGCTCCCATCTGGCTTTCTCCACGTCGATGAAATCACGGAAATAAATCTTTGACGGATCGGTGATCCCTTCGATTTCCTTTCCCGGCCGATGCATCAGCACCGAACGCAGCTTGCCGATTTCTGAGGTCACGCTCCACTGGTCGCCCCAGACTTTTTCCAAATCTTCTCTGAATGTATGTAATTTTTCCATCATATCCTCCTATCCTCTCGCCAAAGTGGCGCTGCAGCAGTGTACAGAGCCCCAGCCCTTCAAAATCTCGTCAAAGTCCAAGCTGATGACCTCGACGCCGTTTTTCTCCAGGGCCTCCTTTGTCTTCGGATTTCCCTGTGCCTGGATGACCACGCCCGGACGCAGCGCCACGATATTGAGCCCCAGGGAGAACCTGGCTTCATCCTGATCCGGCGCGTCGATGATGTTGTAGCCCCTGTTCATCAGATATTCCACCACGTCATACGGCACCTGTCTGGTGTTGACGATGGCCTTGTCGGTATCGACAAAATTCATGATGCCGTCCAGGTGGGCATTGGTATAAGGGATGGGCACAGTCAGAATCGTCTCCACTCCCTGCTCTCTCAGCACCTGGGCAACCTGGTTGTAACCGGTTTCGTTGGTTCTGGAGCTTCTGGCCAGAATTGCCGTCTTCCTGTCAACCCACAGACAGTCCGCACCCTCAAAGGTGCCTGTGCCAGTGATGGTCTTGACGATGGGGATATTCAAAGCCGCCAGAGCCTTTGCCATAGCCACTTCTTCCCCTCTGCGCACAGGCAGAGCCGGTCTTGCGATGATGGCACCTTCCGGCGTCATGAACATCAGGTCGCGGCAGTAAACGGCGTTGGGACGGTCTTCCCTCTGTTCGTCGAGGAAGTAAACCTTGACGCCGTTTTCCTCATACAAATCCACCAGGCGTTGATGAGCCTCTCTGAATTTATCGGGGTCGATGCCTTCCCTGAATCTGGCTTCTTCCCAGCTGAATTCATTGATTTCACTGCCCGGCCTTCTGAGCAGGACGCTTTTCAGCGGCGCACACTGGGAACTGATACCCCAGTCTCCCCAGTAATCTCTGATCTGTTCCTCAAAAGGCGTCTCGTCCCTTCGTAAGTTTTTATCTTTGTTCAATTCTAAAAATGCCATTTATTCTCACTCCTTCTATCCATTAACATAGTGAAGCCGAAAGTCAGGCTCCACTATGCTTCGTGCTATGCGATATTTGCAGTCTCTTTTTCAGAAACTTGTTTTCCCCAGATCTTGGAGAGCACCATGACAGTTGCCACCAGTAATACGATGCCTACGATCAGTACGGCGACGTTGGCCTTTGTCAGACCGGCAACTGCGAAGGTGATAATGGTGACGACGCCTACCATCAGCGCATACGGCAGCTGTGTCTTGACGTGCGAGAGCAGGTCGCAGCGGGCGCCGTTGGCAGAGAGGATGGTCGTATCGGAAATCGGTGAGCAGTGGTCGCCAAAGAGTCCTCCGGACAATACCGCTGCGATAGCCAGGTGCATCGGTGCGTTCAGCGCCATAGCCGCCGGTACAGCGATAGTCATCATGATGGAGAAGGTACCCCAGGATGAACCGGTGGAGAAGGATATGATGGCGCTTGCCACAAAGATGATCACTGGCAGCGTCCAGGCTGGCACGTTATCCTGCAGCATGTTGACGACGAACTCTGGTCCGCCCATGGCTTTGGTCACGCTGCTCAGTACCCACGCCAGAAGCAGGGTGATGAATACGCTGGCGATACTCTCCAGGCCTGCCACGTAATCCATGCAGATTTTCTTGAATGACTTGATCTTGAAAATCACCACTAGGATGATGTTGGCTGCCGCGCCGAATACGAATCCTGCGATCAGCGCGCCTCTCAGTTGGTCGCCATCGACGGATTTAAACGGAAACCCTTGCGGGCAGAGCATGAAGCAGAGGGTGCCGATCATCACCAGCAACGGAATGATCATGACCATCGGCCTGCTGTTTTCCAGCTTTGCGTCAGTGTCGATTTTGACTGCCTCTGCCACAACACCGTCAGGCTCCACCTGGCCGCGAAGGGCTCTCATCTCTGCCTTATGCATCGGGCCAAATTCTTTTTTTGTAAAAGCTACCAGCGGCACCATCAAAAGAGACAGCAGCGCGTAGTATTGAAACGGCCATACCTTCAGCAGCATGTCCCATTCAGCAGTCTCGATGCCTGCCGCCTTGAACTCCGTGCCCATGAGACCCATGATGTAAGCGCCCCAGCCCAGGAACGGAACCAGGATAGATAACGGAGAAGCCGTGGTGTCCAGAATCCAGGCAAGCTTCTCGCGGGAAACCTTCATCTTGTCTGTCAGAGGCTGTACGATAGGCCCTGCGATGATCGGACTTCCGATATCAGAGAAGAACACCATGATACCTGCTACCCAGCCGGCCATCTGCGCCTTTGCTCTGCTGTTGACAAACTTGGTTACCGAAGAGGCAAACGCATGGGCGCCTCCCGAAACCTCCAGCAGCTTTACGAAGCCGCCGATAAAAATCAATAATACCAGCACCTCCGCGCAATAGGAGTCCGTCATGTTGGGAACCAGATGATCCACCACATAGGACATCATCGCGTTAAAGGGGTTACCTCCTGCCATGACCATCAGGCCGGCAAAGGCTCCTACGAAGAGTGCAATAGAGATGTTTTTCAGCCACATTGCGATAACGATTGTAAGAGCGATAGGAAATAATGATAGAATGCCATAGTCCATTATGTATTTCTCCTTTCTTCTACGAGTATTCCATGTATCCCTAACAAGAGCAAAAAGTATGCCACATGCCAAGAGGCCGCCTCGAATCACCTCGGCAGCCCCTCTATCTACGCTTTCGCCCCTATTTCAGAAGAAAGAATTTTCTTAAATTTCCCATTCTCTTCCCGCTCACTATCGTTATCATTATTGATAATTTTTATCATTATCGATAATCTTTATCATTTTTGATAAGCTTTTAGGATGCGATACAGGGTGGCGATGCCGATGCCCAGACTATCCGCCGCATTCTTTTTTCCCTTGGTATCCCATCCGTATTTATCAAGTGCTCTCAGTACCTCGTCGATTTCCGCCTTCTTCCGGCGTTCTTTCAGGCTGTCAGCCCGCTCCCAGACATGTATATCTTCTGCCACATGCACTTCTGCTTCTGCTCCGGCAAGCTCTGCAGCGCCTTTGCGCTTGACCCGCTCGGGAATGCTGAAGCTGGTCAGAATCTCCTGTCCCTCCACGTTCAGCGCACATTCTATAGTGTTTTCCAGCTCTCTGATATTGCCCGGCCAATCATAATTGGTTAGAATCTTGGCAGCCTGGGGCGTCATGTCGTAGACGTTCTTGCGCAGAAGGGCCGAGTATTTCTCCATAAAATGCTTGGAAATAATGAGGATATCCTCGCTGCGCTCCCGCAGAGGCGGTATGAAAATAGGAATGACGTTGAGCCTGTAGTAGAGGTCGCTTCTGAACTCGTTGTTTTCAATCATCGTCTCCAGGTTGCGGTTGGTGGCGGCGATGACTCTGATGTCGATGGGGATATTCTTGTTTCCCCCGACTCGCTCGATGGTCCGCTCCTGGAGCATGCGCAGAAATTTGACCTGCAGAAAGATGGGGATGTCACCCACCTCGTCAAGGAACAGCGTGCCGCCGTTGGCAAGCTGGCATTTTCCAACCTTTCCACCCTTTTTCGCGCCAGTAAAAGCACCGTCCTCATAGCCGAAAAGTTCGCTTTCCAACAAAGTCTCCGGTATGGCACCGCAGTTGATGGCGACAAAAGGACCGTTCCGGCGGCTGCTCTGGTTGTGAATCGCCCGGGCAAAGAGTTCCTTTCCCGTGCCGCTCTCCCCTCTGATCAGTACGGTAGAGTCGCTGTCGGCAATCTTATAAGAGAAGGAGATCACGTCCTGAATGGCCTTTGATTCGCCGACGATATCGGAGAAATCCACCTTGTAATCAGACTCGTGGAGCAGTTTTGAGGCGATATTGCTGGCTTCCGAAATGCTCTTCATGATCAAGACCGTGCCGTAGTCTTTCCCCTCGTGCTCGATCTTCTTGGAGGTCAGCAATACGTTGGTTTCACCGTGTTCTCCCCTTATGGTAACTTCATTGTCTATGTACTCCTTCCGCCTGCGGATCTCTCGGATCGCCTGAGCCGGCAGAACCTCTGCAATGTCCGCGCCGATGAGATTCTCCGTAATGCCGAATTTCTTCGTCGCCGACTGATTGATTCGATAGATCAAACCCTGGTCATCCATGGCGATGACCCCGTCGTGGACAGAGTTGAGAATCGCCAGGGTCTCGTTGAGGTTGACCATCAGCTGATCCGCATATTCCGCCGCTTCAATCTTGCTGGAGATCAGTTCTGAGAGCTTTTTCGTAAAATTGACAAAGACATCCTTGGCGAAGAGGCCGCTGTTTTTCTGTTCCTCCGTAAAAGCGATCAGAGCCATGGCGCCGCGAATCTCCCCTTTGACGTGGAGGGGGGCGTAGACTGCTGCTTTTTCACGGCAGCTCGCCTTGTTTGCGCAGCCTGCACAGACGGGGTCTTCGCCGGGACGATTGATGATCAGTGTATCATTCTTCTCCATCACACTCTCGAAGATATTGGGGTTGACTACATGCTTCCCCACTTCCGCCTCATATTCGCCGGTACCTGCCACCCTGATAAAATCCGTATCGATAATGGTGATGACTACATTAAATAGCTGGGAGACGATCTCACAGGTCTCCTGCAAAAAATCATTATTGTTTTTCAGCATTTTCACACCTCGCTAAAAAGATTAACGTTATCATAGCATCTGTGGGCGAATCTGTCAAAATTTGTCGATATTCAGATTGGCACAATCCTTGCTTTATATACTTACATAAGGTCTGTCTCCCATTTTGGACCAGAACCGATACACGATATATCTTAAGGAGGTTTAATTATGACAAATAAAATGAAGCAGAGCGTGAAGATGGATGCCATTCCTTTCTCCGGTATCCGAAAGGTCTTTGAGGCTGCCGGTAAGTTAGAGAAAGAAGGAAAAGAGATCATTAACCTGGGCATCGGCCGCCCCAACTTCGATACGCCGGAGTTTATCAGGGACGCCGCCAAAAAAGCCCTGGACGACGGCTATACTTACTACACGTCCAACTACGGTACCGAAGGTCTGCGTCAGGCTGCCGCTGACAAGTTCAACCGGGATAACGGTCTGGATATGAAGATGGAAGACATCATCGCCACGGTAGGTGCCAACCAGGCTGTATCCATCGCCATGACGGCGCTGCTGGATCCCGGCGACGAAGTGCTGGTACCAAATCCTTCCTGGCTCCACTATTTTTACTGCGCTGATCTGGCAGGAGCAAAGACCGTCTCCTATCCTCTCTTAGAGGAAAACGACTTTAACGTGCAGATCGAGGACATCGAAAGGCTGATCAGTCCGAAGACGAAGATGATCATCGTCAACTCGCCAAATAATCCGACCGGCTCCGTTCTCAGCAGAGAAAGCCTGGAGAAAATCGCCAAGATCGCCAAGGACAACGATTTGATCGTACTTTCTGATGAAATTTACGAAAAACTGTTATATGATGATAGCAAGCACACCAGCATCGCCTCTCTGCCGGACATGGCTATGCGCACCATCATCATCAACGGCGTATCAAAGGCTTACGCCATGACGGGCTGGAGAATCGGCTTTGCCGCTTCCAAGAATCCGGACTTCATCAGCGCCATGATCCGCGTCCTGCAGTACACCGTGACCTGTGCCACTTCTGTCAGTCAGTACGCTGCCGAAGCCGCTTTGAACGGTCCTCAGGAATGTATCGAAGAGATGCGCGTCCAGTTCGACGAGAGAAGAAAGCTGGTATACAAATCCATCAACGAGATCGAAGGCCTCAGCTGCAACTGCCCGAAGGGCGCCTTTTACTGTTTCATGAACGTCAAAGCCCTGGGCATCACTGACGAGGAAGCGTCCGACTACTACCTCAACGAAGCCGGCGTCGCCATGATTCCGGGCTCCGCCTTTGGAGAATACGGCAGCGGCTACCTGCGCATCGCTTTCTCCAACTCCTATGAGAACATCGAGAAGGCCATGGGCAAGATCAAAGAGGCCACAGAAAAACTGCTAAAAAAATAAATCGGGAGGTCCCATGTTAAAAATCTTAGACAGAGAAATCAACAGAGGAGATAAATTCATCACAGATTACCAGGTGACAGACGGCCAGGGAGGCGAAACTCTGCTGCCCTATTACGTCATCGCCGGAGAGCAGGACGGCCCCGTCCTCTGCATCACGTCCGGCGTCCACGGCACGGAATATCCGGGCATCGGCGCCAATCTGAAACTGTATAACGACATACAGACCAAAGATCTGGCAGGCACCATCATCGGCGTGCCGCAGTGCAACTTCGCGTCGTTTCAGGCAAAGCAGCCCTTCGTCAATCCCATCGACGGCAAAAACCTCAACGACACCTTCCCGGGCAGCGCGGACGGCACCATGACGGAACGCCTCTGCCACATCCTGGTTCACGAGTTTGCAGCAAAGGCACAGTACCACATCGACATGCACAGCGGTGACAGCATCGAATGGCTCCACCCTTACGCATTTTACCATATCAACGAGCAGGATCCCGCCGTAACGGAAATTGCACGAGCCATGGCAAAGGTCTACGGCCTGAATTACGTCTCCTATACAGAGACTGCAGGTGCAGGGGCCACGGACAAGGGCAACTTCTATGCGGCGGTCAGTGAGCTGGGCATCCCCAGCATCCAGCCGGAAATTGGCGGCATCGGCCTCATCGAATGCAAGACCAAGCTGCTCCACTACAATGGCGCACGCAACGTGCTGATTCATCTGGGCATGCTGCCGGGCGTCAAGACAGAAAACAGCAGCCAGCAGGAGCTTTCCCGTTTCTATCGGCTCAAATCCGATTTTGACGGCATCTATCACTGCTTTGTCAGACCGGGAGACCGCATAGAAAAGGGGCGCCATCTGGCAACCATCACCGACTACCACGGCCAGGAGATCTACAAGGAGTTCTACGCAGAAGAAGACTGCGTCATCCTCTGGGTCATGTCAACCTTTGCGGCCTGCAAGGGAGACAATCTGATGGCCATCGGCGTCATTTAGGAGGCAATCATATATGAACATCGCAATCATCGGTTACGGCGGCGTAGGCAAGGCCCTGGTGCGCCTGCTCAACATGCAGGAAGAGGTTCTGGCAAAGGACCATCTTCTGCACATCCGCGTTCCCTACATCGTCGATTATTACGGCGGCATTTACCAGGCAGAGGGCATCGACCTTCAGGAGCTTGCCGCTTTTACGGAAAAAGAGAAAGATATCACCAAATTCACAGGCGGCAGCGCGGACATCACCGTAGATCATATCGCCAGTGACAAGACCGTGGATCTTGCTGTCATCATGACGCCCACCAACAAGGAGACAGGGCAGCCCGGCGCAGACTATGTGCGCAAACTGCTGACAGCGGGAAAGCACGTGGTCATCTCCGACAAAGGCCCCGTCATGCTCTACTACGACAAGCTCTATCGTCTGGCTCGCGAACACGGCGTACAACTGGGCATCGGCTGCACCACAGGCGGCGCCCTTCCATCGGTCAACGGCGGCCTCATGGATCTGGCAGGCGGTGAAATCACGTCGATTGAAGGCGTCCTCAACGGCACAACCAACTTCATCCTCAAATTTATGGAGGAAAAAGGATGCGAATACGCCGAGGCCCTGAAAGAAGCCCAGGACTGCGGCATTGCGGAAACCAATCCGACCCTGGACGTGGAGGGCTGGGATACGGCAGGCAAGCTTTTGATCCTGACCAACGTTTTGATGCAGGAGAATAAGACCCTGGACGACATCCAGGTAGAAGGCATCACCCACCTGACGGCAGCGGAAGTGGCCCAGGCCGCCAGCGAAAACTGCAAGTACAAGCTGGTAGGCAAAACCCTTCGAAAGGAAGACGGCCAGCTTTCCATGACCGTCAAGCTGGAGAAGCTTTCCCAGGATCAGCTCCTTTACAGCGTAGAAGGCAAGAACAAAGCCGTCCGCTACTGCTGCAACACCCTGGGAGAACTGGTCATCATCGGCGGCGCGTCCGGCGTCATTCCTGCGGCGGCGTCCATCCTGCGGGATATGGTCAACATCCACAGAGGCTATCAATTTGTAAAGTGAGGTAAGTGAAACATGCGATTAGCAACCATCAGATATGACGGCCGCGAACAGGCCGGCATCGTAACAGAGCGCGGCGTGGTCACCATTGCCGCCATCAACCGTAACAAAGGCACCGCCTGGCACACAGAAATGTACGATTTGATCTGCGCCGAGGAAATTCCCGGTCTGACCCGCTGGTATAACGGCGGGGGTCACGAGGAACTTGCGCAGATGGAAACCGTGCCTTTTGATCAGGTGGTCTATGGACCCCTCTACCGGAATCCGCCCCGCATCTTCGGCATCGGCCTCAACTACAAGGATCACGCAGGCGACCTGGGTGAAGGCGCTCCCGTAGGCTTTCCAGGCAGTTTCTACAAGCCGGCCTCCTGTATCGCAGGACCGGGAGATGAAATCTGCATTCCAGCTTTGGAAGAAGCAAAAAAGACCACCGGCGAAGCAGAACTGGGCATCATCATGGGCAAGAAGTGCAGGTTCATCGAAGAGGAAGACTGGCAGGACTACATTGTCGGCTACACCACCATCCTGGATATGACGGAAGAGTCCATTCTCCGTCTCAATCCCCGCTATCTGACCCTGGTCAAAGGCTTTGACACCTTCCTGACCTTTGGTCCTCAGCTTGTCACCCCTGACGAGGTAAAGGACGTTTCCAAACTGGAAGTGCAGACGGTTCACAACGGCAAAGTCCATGCGGCCAACACCGTAGACAACATGACCCACAGCCCGTCCCGCCTGGTCTCCCTGGTTTCCCATATGCAAGGCTGGCTGCCAGGCGACGTCCTCTCCACAGGAACGCCGAGAGCCGTCCATATCCAGGAAGGCGACACCCTGGAGTGCAGGATTTTCGGACCTGACGGCTTCGCCATGGAGCCCCTGGTCAATCCGGTCATCGATTTGAAGTTAAGAAAATAAATTGGAGGTACAATATGGATTTAGGTTTAAAAGATAAATGCGCCCTGGTGCTGGCA
Organism: Emergencia timonensis; assembly: GCF_900086585.1. Taxonomy (GTDB): domain Bacteria; phylum Bacillota; class Clostridia; order Peptostreptococcales; family Anaerovoracaceae; genus Senimuribacter; species Senimuribacter timonensis. The sequence goes on along the minus strand of NZ_FLKM01000009.1, from coordinate 621,832 downwards.
TCAAGCTCCGGCCTGGGCAAAGCCGTTGCAAAAGAACTGGCGGCGGAAGGCGCCAAAGTCATGCTCTTCAGCCCTTTTGAAGAGCAGCTGGAAGAAGCACAGGAAGAAATCACCGCCGAAACCGGCAACGAAAATGTGGCCTATTACTGCGGCGATATGACCAAGGCAGAGGACATCAAAGCCCTGGTCAAGGCCACCTGTGACAAGTTCGGTCCCATCTACGCCCTCTTCAACAATGCCGGCGGACCTCCTGCAGGTCCTCTGAACTCCTTTGACGATGAAGCCTGGTACAGGGCTTTTGATCTGACCCTTCTCTCCTATCAGCGGGTAGTCAGAGAGGTTGCGCCGATCATGATGGAAAACGGCGGCGGCAGGATCGTAAACTCCACCTCTTCTTCCATCAAAGCGGTCCTCGACAACCTGGGCCTCTCCAACACCATGAGAGCCGGTGTGGTCGGCTGGTCAAAGACCGTATCACAGGAGCTGGGCAAATACAACATCCTGATCAACGTCATCGGCCCAGGCCGCATCGGCACCGCCCGCATCGACCACCTGGACAAGATGCGCGCCGAAAAGCAGGGCATCACAGTAGAGCAGCTGCAGAACAACACCTTTAAGACCATCCCCCTGGGGCGCTACGGAAAGCCGGAAGAATACGGCAAGCTGGCCGCCTTCCTGCTGTCCAGCACTGCCAATACCTACATCACCGGCCAGACCATCCTAGTTGACGGCGGCCTGGTCAAGGCCTTATAAGCCACCTTGAGATTATAGAACCCCCTCCGCGTTTTTTCATGCCGCGAAGGGGGTTCTTGTTTATACATGTGAAGATAGGAATCTTGAAGTCCTAGCCCGATTTACTTTAAGTAAATCGTTGGCAGGTCTCATGGGAAAAGTCCCCAAATCTCGATTTGGCAGACTTGACCGCTTGACTTCGTGATTTCCACGTTTTTTATTTCAAAAATACGTAAGTTTGCTGATCTGAAAGCGGCTCTGCATAGGCATAGCCCAGCCGGTCGAAATTTTTGATTTTCTCTATGTCCTCGATCTGGTTCTCCGCCATGTACCGGACCATCTCCCCGCGGGCCATTTTGACCATGGTGCCCTTCTCTTTGACCTTTCCATCAATCAGTTCGCCAAAGACACAGGTGATCATTCTTTTATCTTCCGGCAAATAGTCCGAAACGCATCTGCTGTACTCCTTTGACGCCAGGTTCAAGACCGTGTCCGCCTCCTCGAAGAGTTTTGATGCGATGCGCCATCCCCAGAAGTCGTACAAAGAGTCAATCTCTGCACTGCCCAGCTTCGCCTGCATCTCCAGACGGTAAGGCGTAACCCCGTCAAAAGGCCGCAGCATGCCGTAGAACCCGGACAAAATGCGCAAATGCTCCTCGATGTACTCGTAAGCCTCCGTCGTGAAAACCCCCGGCGCCATGTATTGATACTGGATTCCTTCGTAAGACAGGATTGCCGGCGTCAGATTCCGTTCCAGATCCATGGTCTGCAGCCGATCATAATTCAACGCCGCAAGCTTGTCGCTGCAATTCCATACCGCCTTTGCCTCTTCATAAGTGAGTCCCCGCAGAAAAGCCAGCAGTTTTTTCGCATCCTCCATGAAACAGGGGAGATTCCTGCATGGGAAGAGATCCGTATTGACATTCATCTTCTTTGCCGGGGAAATGATGATTACCATCGCCGTAAGGAATTCACTCCATCGATGAAGCCTATGACGAAGATCATCGTCCATAGGATAGATAGAAGCGACAGGGCAAGGCCGATGATGGAACAGATCAGACCTGCTGTAGCCATGGACTTTCCGCCAGGCTCTGACCTGCCCTTGAGGGAAAGGACGATGCCTGCGATACTCAGAATGATTGCAAGGATTTTGCTGAACCAGATCGTCACCAGGCACAAAATCCCCAAGGTCAGTCCGGCAATGGCGTTGGTATGGGTCGCTTTTCTCTCCACATCGGCATATTTGTCGTAATCAAAATCTATAATGGTGGAACCTCCCTGTTCGGATTTTACCACCGTGGCGGCGGTGGCACTAGTTTGAGCGGCTGGGGCGGGGAGAACATCTGGGTTCGGTTGGACGACTTGGCTGGCTTGCACCTCTTGGCTGACTTGGGCTGCCTGCCTTGTTTGGGAAGCTCGGCTGGCTTGCGTCCCTTGTCTTGTTTGGACGCCGGGCCTGATATAACCCTCTGGCGCATAAAGTTCCTGTTCTTTTGTATTATCATTATGTAAATTCGGTTTTGTATCCATGGTCTCGTCTCCTCATCGTGCGGCGATATTGTTTTGTTTATTGTAGCATAATTTTTTCGTTATGGACAGAGGGGAAAACCGGCAAAGAGGCCTGCGGCAGATGGATGTTGCCGGGCAGTCCAGACCGGAATCCGCTCTCACGATAGTTTTGTGCTATTTCCATTGATTTTGGTGACTTGACCTAAAACACCCTTTGCAAAAGACGAAGCACAGAGGAAAATTTCACTGATTTTTCTTTTATGGTGATATTTTGATTGCTATTTCCGGTCATGCCATGCCTGTAGATCGAAAGAAATAACCACGAAGCCCTTTTCCACTCAGAAATATCCCAGTTTCTCCATGTTGAACTGCCGAAAATGACGGCTGTGAAGCTGGTTTTTAGGTCAAATAACCAAAAAAATCTTCAAAAGCACAAAAGTATCGTAGCGCAGTTTCATGCCTTTGCTGTGACCGGCCTGCTCAGATATCCAGGTAGTCCCGCAGTGCGTCCTGAAGCACCGCCGAGAAGTTGACACCCTTGGTAGCAGCTTCCTCATTGAGCCACTGCGGAATGGTCAAAGTCTTCTTGACTGCTTTGTTGTTATGCCGTTTGCGATATTCTATCGTGTCGCAGGTAGTGTAATTGACGAATTCATCCTCCGCTACATCAATGTCTTTTATATCGCTGGCCGTAGGAATCTCACGACCTTCCTTTTCGTAATCATAAAGTGTGAAGGCCAGCACATCCTGCGCCATTTTCAGACCGTCAGCCAGATTACTGCCACAGGTATAGCAGCTTTCAATATCAGGAAAATGAATTGCGTATTTTCCGCCCTTCTCTTTGGTAAACACAGCTGGGTATACGTATTTCATAGGTACCCGCTATGCAATTCGTCACTTCCTATTTTAACCCTGCATCCTTTAATATGCGGTTCATGAGTCCTGTCGGTATTTCTTTTGAAGGGTGTCTTGGAAATGATGTTTTCATTTTCATCTCCTATATATTATTGTACGTATTTACACGTGCGTCAAATGTCCGATGAAAATAGAACCTGGATTTATCCAGGTTCTATTTTACCATTAATTATAAAATTATGTAAACACCTGATAAAAAGCACCCGCAATCAACGGGCGCTCTTTGGTGTGTAAGCATTATTAATAATGTAGATTCTCTGCGATTTCCTTCATGGTGTCCATGCTGACTTCACCTAGGAAATGATACTCGATTCCCTCATAGAAAATAACCATATTGGTCATTTCCCTGACACGAACCTGCTCCCAGGCTGCCGGTCCGTCGGTATCCACCCTGTATAACAGTACATCTGTACCGAGGTTTTTGCATCTGTACTTGGTGGCTTCTGCACTATCAAAGTCCGGGATTACTTCTACATCCTCTCCCTCCTCTGCCTCTGCTTCCGTCTTAATGACAATTTGACAGCTGACCGGCGTTTTAAAAATCTTCCCGCTTGTATAGGTGATGCTATTCACCGTGCTCGCAGAATCAAAAACAGTCGTGTCGACATTTTTCAAATCTCCTAAAATATAGTAATAGTTGGTCAAAGTGATTTCTTTAATCGGTCCATTGTCGCCTTCAATCATTCCGGCATAGTAGTCCCATGAATTCTCCCCTTCGTAACTCTCATCATATTTCAAGAGCCTGACATTCAAGTTTTTTTCAATTTCTTTGAGACCGTCGGTCTTTTTCCACCTTTTATCAGCATCCTCGCTGATTCTGATATATTTACCTTCCATTTCGACTTCGTCTCCCTGTACATAGAAGATTTTAGTAAACTCTTTCAGCACCGACTCCGCATAGGTCGCCACCTGCGGTATCTGAAATACGGTAAACAGCGTCAGCACGATAGCTGCTGCCAGAGCCAGTCTATGATAAAACCTCCGGCTCCTTCTTCGCGGCCTCCCCTTCTGCGTTTCCTGGCCGCTCGCAACTGCCGCAAGGATTCTCTGATCCATCTCCTTCGTGATATGCATGGTTTCAAACGCACCTTTGATCCTGCTCTCATTCATGCGAACACCTCCCCTTTCTCCCATTGGATTTTCAACAATTCCCGTCCCTTTTTCAGCCGCATTTTGACGGCGGACTCCTTCATGCCCAAAATCTCCGCAATCTCTGCACACTTATACCCTTCCACATAATACAGATAGATGACGATTTTGAACTTTTCCGGCAGATTGAAGATTTCTTCCAAAATCGCTTTCTCTTCGTTATCTGCAGGAAGCTGCGCAATTTCCTCAATCGCACCTCTGCGAGAATTCCAAAAAAGCTTCAGGTTGTTCTTGCAGTAGTTGACGGTCACCCTGATCAGCCACCGCTTCTCATGCTCGGTACTCTCAAATGCCGGTGCGGACAACAGGTACTTCAGAAAGACCTCCTGCATCGCGTCCTCGCACTCCTCATTGTTTTTCAGATAGGTAAAAGCGATGCGGTAAATGACGGTCTTATACTGGTCGTACTTTTCTTCAAATTCCCTGATATTCATCCTATCACACTCCTTCATGGGTTCACTCTATATACAGTTGGCGAGGCGTTATGGTCAACTTTTTTCACAAAATTTTTTTGTCAACAAAATTTTCGTATTCGGTTGTATTTCGGTTTTATTCGTGTTATGATAAAGAAAATTCAGGATATATTTCAAACCGTATTTAACCCGAAAGGAGCGTATCATCATGACTATCCAGGAAATGAAGCGCCGCAAGAGAGAACTGGGTTACTCCAACGCCAAGGTGGCTGAGCTATCCGGCGTACCCCTCGGCACTGTACAGAAGATTTTCAGCGGCGAAACCAGTTATCCCCGCTATGCAACACTGCAGGCGCTGGAACAGGTCCTGGGGGAACCGTCCTCCACCACGGGCAAGTGTTTCGTCAACGAAACCACTGCCCCCTATCTGACCAAGAAACAGGGTGACTACACCCTGGAGGATTACTATGCCTTTCCAGAGGACTACCGCATCGAGCTGATTGACGGCGTCATTTACAACATGACTTCGCCCGCTTCCGCCCATCAGCTGATCGCCGGGTATATCTACAATCAACTATTTAACCACATCACCAGTAAGCACGGCGACTGCCTCCCGATGATTTCTCCCATCGACGTGCAGCTTGACTGTGACGACAAGACCATGGTCGAACCGGACGTCATCGTCGTCTGTGACCGGAACAAGGTCATCAAGCGCTGCGTCTACGGCGCACCCGATTTCGTTCTGGAAGTTCTCTCCCCTTCCACCAAAAAGAAGGACATGATCGTCAAGCTGAACAAGTACATGAATGCCGGTGTACGGGAATACTGGATGATCGACCCGGACAAGAAGGTCGTCTCCATCTACGATTTCGAGCACGAGGACTATCCGCTCATCTGCGGCTTTGAAGATAACGTTACCGTATCCATTCTGGACGGCCAGTGCCAGATCGACTTTAGGGAGATGTACAACTACATCAGCTTCCTCTACGAGGACTGATGTATATTAATATCCAAATTCAAAAATCTGCCAGAAAGATGCCATTTTAAAGGCATTTCTGGCAGATTTTATGTTGCGAAAGAATATTTTGCACTTGCCGCTAGGCTCATTGCATCAATTTGTGACCAAAATCACCATTTTTCATATAGACGAATCCCACTATATAGGACTTCTATTTATAAAAATCCGCCTGTTTTTTGAAAAACAGACCATTAAACACCTCTTCATCGTGGCAAAAGTGCCCGAAAGCATCAAAAAAGCAGACATTTATGGCAGATTTCATCATTCGATTCGTTATCTCGTGTTTCTTTTAATCCTCTACTTTTTGCTCAGCGGCTGTCTTCTGTCTGCCCAGCCAGTCCACAGTACCCAGGCCGGCCAGCACCAAGACCTTCTCCACCGCGCCGAAGATGACCAGCACAATGTGATTGATGACCCACATGAAGATATCGTACAATCCGTCTACCACAAAGTCATAGAACTTCGACACCGGTTTTGACGAGAATACCACGACACATAGGGACGCTAAGCCCAGGATCAGCAGCAGATACAGCGGACTGCCCGCCTGCGGCAGGGCAAAAAATCCCATGGTGATACCGTGTTTTTTGATCCACTGGCGCACAACCAGATGGAAGATATAGACCGGCATGGTATTTCTGCCCACATAGGCCAGGTAATTGTCTTTGCCCGGCAGGATGTTGAACATCAGAACCAGCCATGCACAGCCGAGGACGAACAGCACGAAGCGCATCAAGATGTCCACATACCAGACAACGCCGATTTCCGCGCCTGGCCGTCTGAGCAAGTACCATTCCACCGGAATGCCAGTAAGTCCGTAGGCAAGATAGATTGAAATACCCACCAGCACGATGCCCAAGACCAGACTCTGCCACTTCTTGAGGCATTTGATCTTGGCGATGTGTTCCGCATTGCAGTAGTATCCCAGGAAAAAGAAGGAGAAATAGGATACAAGCCGACCTAGCGACAGATATTCCGTCAAGAATGGGATGCATCCCGCCACCAGATACAACACAAAGGTGATTGCAAAGAAATGCGGAACCTTTATGTAATTTTTCTGGAACAACTTGTACAGGAACAGCGCGAACATGAACCACATGGCAAAGGGCGGCTGATCGAAGTACAGATTCGCATGACCCCACAGCAGGGTTCTCACCCCATAAAAGAAAAAGATACTCAATATATAAGGCCATAAAAATATCTTAAAGGCAATTTGTCTGCTCTTTTCCGGTTTTTTCGAAAAATAGCCGGACAGAAACATAAACGCCTGCATGACAAATACATTGATCGTGATATAGATGACACCGCTGACGGAGTCGTGGCTGAAGTGCCCTGCCATTCTCGTAAAATGGGAAATCGGGATACACCACATACACAAGCCTCGAAAGGTGTCGAATACATAATCTCTCTGTTTGATTTCACCCATAAAAAGTCCTCCATTAAATTGCTGCTATTTTGCCCATCCTATGGTGCGCTCCAATGCTTTTTTCCAGCCGGACAAAAGCGTCTGCCGCTGTTCATCTGCCATGGATGGCGTAAATGTCCTGTCAATCTGCCAGTTTTCCAGCACGTCGTCCTGGTTTTTCCAGTATCCCGTCGCAAGTCCCGCCAGATAAGCCGCACCCAGGGACGTGGTCTCGATGCACTGCGGACGCAGGACATCTTTGCCCAGAATATCAGATTGAAACTGCATCAGGAAGTTGTTGGCACAGGCACCGCCGTCCACTTTCAGTGATACCAGCTCTTTGCCCAGATCCGAGGCCATGGCGCCCAAAAGATCGCTGGCCTGATATGCCAAAGACTCCAAGGTCGCACGGACAAGGTGATTTTTGTTGGCGCCTCTGGTCAGTCCGAAGATCGCGCCCCTCGCGTAAGGATCCCAATACGGGGCGCCCAATCCGACAAAGGCGGGAACGACGTAGACCCCGTTGGCATCTGCAACCGACAGCGCCATCCGCTCTGACTCGGCAGAATTCTTCATCAGAGAAAGCTCGTCCCTAAGCCACTGAATCGCCGCGCCGCATACGAAGACCGAGCCCTCCAGGGCATAGTTCACTTTTCCGTCAAGTCCCCAGGCGATAGTCGTCAAAAGACCGTTCTCCGAATATACCGGTTTTTCCCCCGTGTTCAGCAGCAGAAAACAGCCTGTCCCATAGGTGCTCTTAGCTTCTCCCTGCTGAAAGCAAGTCTGTCCGAACAAAGCCGCCTGCTGGTCTCCTGCCGCACCGGCGATTTTGATGGGACCGGCAAAGAGAGTGCTCTCCGTCTCCCCGTATACCTCGCTGGATGGACGCGGCTCGGGCAGCATGGACTTTGGAATATCCAGAATCGAAAGAATCTCATCGTCCCACTGCAGGGTATTGATGTTAAACATCATCGTCCTGGAAGCGTTGGAATAGTCAGTAACGTGAACCCTGCCTCCAGTCATCTTCCAGATCAGCCAGGTTTCAATGGTGCCAAAGAGCAAATCCCCGGCTTCGGCTCTTTCCCTTGCGCCTTCTACATTTTCCAGAATCCAGCGCAGCTTTGTCGCGCTGAAATAGGCGTCGATCAAGAGCCCTGTCTTCTCCTTAAATTGTGCTGCCAGCCCCTGCGCCATGAGCTGGTCGCAGTATTCCGCGGTACGTCTGCACTGCCATACAATGGCGTGATGTACCGGCTGCCCTGTATGCTTGTCCCAGACCACCGTCGTTTCCCTCTGATTGGTGATGCCGATGGCCTCGATATTCTGATACGTCACACCCGCCTTGAGCATGGCTTCGTGGGCCACTGTCATCTGGGTAGACCAGATTTCGTCGGCGTCGTGCTCTACCCAGCCCTGCTGCGGATAGAACTGGTGAAATTCCTTCTGTGCCACGCTGACCATCTCGCCATTTTTATTGTAGATGATACAGCGGGAACTGGTCGTCCCCTGATCTAATGCTAAGATATACTTGTTCATAACGTTTCCTCCTATACGACTAACGCCAGACCGCTCGCTTCTGCTCGGGTGGTGCTTTAGCACGTGGCAATCCACAACACAACAAATTGTAACAAGAACCATTATACGAAAATCGCCATAATGGCGTTGGATATATCAAATCCTTCTTCGCTCAGTCTAAGAACCCCATCTTCTTCCACCAGCTGTCCGCTTTCAAAGTAGGGACTGAGCGCACCGCGCCGATCCACAAAGACCTTCCAAAAGTCCCTGCCATAACGTTCTTTGAATTCAGCCAAACTGATTCCCCTGGTCTTCCGAAGACCGGTAAAAACAAATTCTGCCGTATCATCGGCAAACCCATTCTCATGAAAGAACGACAAAGGCGGCTGGGTAAAGCGGATTCCGTCTACATAAGAACTGGCGCCGCTGCCGATACCCAGATAATCCCCCATGGACCAGTATTTCAGGTTATGTCTGCACTGCCTGCCCGGCTTTGCGCAGTTGGAAATTTCATAATGCTCGTAACCCGCTTCCTTAAATCGCCTAATTGCAGTATGATACATTTCCCTGTCCACATCGTCGGGAACCTGGTCAAACTCCCCTGCCATGAACAGATCGTAAAAGGGGGTTCCTTCCTCGATCTGCAGGCTGTAGAAGGAAATATGTTCCGGTGCAAGGGCGATGGTCCGCTCCAGGGTGTCCTGCCAGATATCCATGGTATGACCAGGAACAGCAAACATCAGATCCACGTTAATGTTGTCAAAGCCGCAGGCCCTTGCCATCTGGTAGTTGCTGACAAAATCCTGTGCGGTATGAACTCTGCCCAAAGTCTTCAAACAGTTCTCATCAAAAGACTGCAGTCCCATAGACAGCCGGTTGACCCCCGCCTGCCTGTAAGCTGTGAGCTTTTCTTCCGTCAAAGTCCTGGGGTTGGACTCTATGGTGATCTCCGCATCTTCTGCGATGTCAAAGTGTGCCCGGAGGGCTGCAAGCACCTTTCCGACCAGGCCCGCCTCAAGGATAGAAGGCGTGCCGCCGCCGATAAAGACGGTATCCACCAGATAACGGCTGCCATATAAGCTGCTGTACGTCTTTATATCGTCTATCAGCGATTCTATATAGGACTCCTGTTCCGCTGCCGACGTGCCGCCACGGGAGTAAAATCCGCAGTAATTGCACTTTGACAGGCAGAAGGGGATGTGAATGTAAATGCCTAAAGGTTTCATATTATAACCAGCTTCTCTCTATCTTTTCTTTCAGGTCGCTAAACATCGTGACATATTTCTGTTTTGTCTTTTCTATGATATCGTTCGCCATACATTTATCATATGAATGGGACACATTATTTTTGGATAGCAAGGCAGATAACCACGTCTCTTCGTCATCGATCAATCCCGCTTTATTCCATAGACGATAGCCAGCTCTCTGATTTCTTCAATGACTTTTACCTTTATCCTCGTTTCTTCAAACATTTTCCGTTCCTCAATCGATGTCGTACAGCTCGTAAAGCTTGAGCATGTTTTCAAAGGTCATCTTGTTGCTCAGAAGCTGCATGTAGGTCGCTGACTTCTGTTTGCCTTCGCCCCGCAGCTTGTCCAGTTTGCACACAATGTCCGCATGCTGCTCCTCGATGGACTTTTTCATTTTCTCAAATTGTGCGAGCCGTTCTTCGCTGCTCATGAGTGATCTCCTTTTCTTCTATCAAAGCATGTTCCGTTTCAATAAGGTTAGGCTTTGGAGCTATATCCGGGCATTCCCGCGTAACTGGGTTAAGATTTAGGCGCATCAGCAGAGGGGTATATCTGATTCCGGTTATTTTTTGTATGAATTCCAATCGTTCAAATGCCATCTACATTTCATAAAAGTAACCACATGTGGTATATCCACAGATATTGTGAGCAGTCACGTCTGTTTTCCAGGGTAATGGCTGTTTTATCGTCGCGGAGTTACGCGAGACTTGCGATGCAGCGTCAAAAAACCTAACTTTATCGTACAAAACGCGCATCATATACCCCCATCCCCTATACGTCTTCCAAACCTCATGATCATAGACATTTTCAAATACGCATCACACGATTCACCCAGCGTCGAACCCCTTCTTCAAAAACAAAATGCGTTTTTGAATATTACTCATTGCAATCTGGGTATTCAAAGCAGAATCATAACCGTGGATGGTTCCTCTTGTTTGATTTATTTCAACCTTGGCCTCGCTTCTCGAAAGTCTCTTTCCATATAGAATGCCTTCATCACGCAGACAGTCATATTCTGCAGTTTCGATATATGTATTTGGTATGATCTGAGGCAGATTGTTATGCATTGGAGAAGCACTATATGCATCTTCAACTTTCAAGTCCCTACAATAATATGACCACATCCGCCTGTTATTTCTGGCGTTCCATAACGGTGTATCAGAAAACTTTTTCATGGAATCCGTCTGCATCTCTATATCCGTCAAAGGGTATACAAGCATTTGAAGACACGGTTGTTTCAATTCTTCCGAATTATAATTGTTACAAATCAAGGCAGCAATAGATGCCCCGGCGCTGTCTCCAGCCACTCCGATCTTTTCAGTATCGATTCCAAATTCATCTGCATTTTCCATAATCCATCGATATAGGGTCAGAACATCTTCATATGCGGCTGGGTATGGATACTTAGGTGTCAGATGATAATCCGGAAAGCAGACCCTGCAGTTTGCCTCCATTGCATAGATGCACGCAAGTTTCTTGTGATAGGCAGAAGCCCGATAGCTGAATGCTCCTCCATGGACATAAATCAGACAGGGCAGCTTTCCTTTTTCATTCAACGGTTCAAAGATCTCCGTCCTGAATTTCAACCCTCTATATCCTTCCATCGTGATATTTCTGTTCGTGATTCCCTTGGGAACTGTCGTTAGTCCAAAAGAAATCGCCTGAAATAGATTGGCGCACTTTATCAGCACTTTATTATACGGCACGTTTCTTGCTATTGACCTTAATTCAGGATCGATCTGCTTTTTGTATTTCATCTATCGGCAAGCCCTCTTCTATTACCTCTGCAAACTGAAATTTATTCGATAGGTAAGTTTCGTAGTTTCAAGAATGATAGTTTATCCCAATATCCTCTTTGAAACAGAATTTTTCCATTAACAACATGAAAAAATCCACAGCCTCTTAAGCCTAATGGGTCTTTCCATTCTAAAATTGCCCATTGCCCATCTTCAAATATATTTTCTACAATGCAAGTCATATCTGCAATCGCAAATTCATCAGTAAACATTGCACGAATTACTTCTATTCCAATTGCAGGCTCATTGGCTACTTGATGATTTGTTGCATCTTCGTGATAAAGACTTGTAATTGCCTCTACATCGTGATTATTAAAGGCATCTACCCACTTACACACTACTTCTTTTGGTCTTAACATAATATCTTTTACCTCCTCAAATTCTAATTTTCTTTCTTCTCAATTCACTGCTAAACTGGCAGCTTGTCAGGATTGCAGACTGTTTATCATCAAATCTCAGGCATCCTTGCCAGAATCCCAAGCAACTAACCCGCAGATAAATGCACCATATTTTCAGACAGCGGTGAGAAATATGGTCATTTATTCTCATCATACTTCAACACTGCGGTGAAGGCCTCCTGGGGCACTTCTACCTTACCGAACTGGCGCATACGCTTCTTTCCTTCTTTCTGCTTCTCCAGCAGTTTCTTCTTACGGGAGATATCGCCGCCGTAGCATTTGGCGATGACGTCCTTACGATAGGCGCGGACCGTGGAGCGAGCGATGATTTTCTGCCCCACGGCAGCCTGGATCGGCACCTCGAACTGATGCATCGGAATGATTTCCTTCAGTTTATCGCAGACGAATTTACCGCGGGCGTAAGCCTTTGATTCGTGAACGATCATGGAGAAGGCATCCACCAGATCTTTGTTGAGAAGCACGTCCAGCTTGACAAGCTGAGACTTCTCGTAACGGATGAACTCATAGTCCAGGGAGCCGTATCCGCGAGTCTTGGATTTGAGTGCGTCGAAGAAGTCATAGATAACCTCGTTGAGAGGCAGCTCGTAGTGCAGCTGCACTCTGGTCTCCGCCACATATTCCATGTGGAGCATCTTGCCCCGTCGATCCTGGCAAAGCTCCATAATGGCCCCGACATATTCTTTTGGTATCATGATGTCGGCCTTTACAATGGGTTCTTCGATGTGGTCGATCAAAGTCAAATCCGGCAGGTTGGTCGGATTCTGAATCATCTCTACAGACTCGTCGTTCATGACGACCTTATATACGACGCTGGGCGATGTGGTGATGACGGCCAGGCCGAACTCTCTTTCCAGACGCTCGACGATGATCTCCATGTGCAGAAGGCCCAGGAAGCCGCAGCGGAAACCGAAGCCGAGAGCCGTAGAAGTCTCCGGCTCGAACAAAAAGGCAGCGTCATTGACCTGGAGCTTTTCCAGCGCGTCCTTGACGCCTTCATATTTCTCCCCTTCTGCCGGATAGATGCCGCAGTAGACCATGGACTGCACCTTCTTGTAGCCCGGAAGCGCTTCCTCCGTCGGATCCTTGTCCAACGTCACCGTATCGCCCACGCGGGCATCTTTGACCTGTTTGATGGATGCACAGATATAACCTACCTCGCCAGCCCTGAGGAACTTGGTAGGAACATGGCCGGGCGCCATGACGCCTACCTCTGTGACTTCGTATTTCTTGTTGGTGCTCATCAGGCGAATCACGTCGCCCACCTGGACTTGTCCATCAAAAATTCTCACATAGATGACCACGCCTTTGTAGTTGTCATACACCGAGTCAAAGATCAAAGCTTTCAGCTTTCCATGCTCGTCCCCTTCCGGTGCGGGAATAGTCTGAACTACGGCTTCTAACAGGTCGTTAATGCCGAGTCCTTCCTTTGCCGAAACCAATGGCGCCTGGGATGCGTCGATGCCGATCATCTCTTCAATTTCTTCCTTCGTCTCATCAGGTCTGGAACTGGCAAGATCGATTTTGTTCAGGCAGGGCAGTATCTCCAAATCTTCATCTAAGGCCAGATAGACGTTGGCCATGGTCTGCGCCTCTACCCCTTGGGTTGAGTCAACGACAAGAACGGCTCCCTCACAGGCAGCCAGACTTCTCGAAACCTCGTATGTAAAGTCTACATGACCGGGCGTGTCTATCAAGTTGAAGATGTATTCATTGCCATCTTCTGCCTTGTAGACAAGCCTGGTGGTCTGCAGCTTAATTGTGATGCCTCTTTCCCGTTCAAGATCCATATTGTCCAGGAACTGTTCTTTCATATCTCGGTGTGCGACGAGACCTGTGTTTTCAATAATCCTGTCTGCCAGTGTAGATTTGCCATGATCTATATGCGCTATAATGCTGAAATTTCTAATATATTTCTGATAATCCATAATTACCTCTCTTCTGCGTACTAATTCAATCTATATTCTATAGCAAACAGCTCTATTTATCAATGAAATTTTCTAATCTTTCCATCACTGGGACATGACTTCCATCAATTTGAGCGCACTGTCTGTCTACATGAACCAGCGAAACGGTTCCCAGTAAAAAGACGATGAACAGTACAATTGATTTTCTGAAGGTTTTCAACTTATCAACTCCCTTTCAGTGCTTTTGCCAGAATCTTGCCGTAAACCTCGGCACAGTTTCTGACTTCCTTTATATTATTCCTGTTATTTCCCATTTCTATAAGTATGGATTTTTCGGAAAGTTCCTGGTTATACCAATACGGCCGCTCCAGTATCTCTCCCGTATATCCGTCGTAGCTTTGCGCAATGCTGTTCAGCTTGCCCAGAAAGCTGCTGTTGCCGCTGTAGGTCTCTGTCGTGTTGCTGATGACGTAAGAGTAAACGGCACAAGTTTTGCCGTTAACCGTTTGAACAGGTCCCGCTTCACTGCCTGCAGTGGCATCTCTATGCAAGTCGATGATACACTCGATGGACGGATACTTCTTCAACAGCGCTTTTACCGTTTCGTAGCTTCGCGTGTAAGAATTATCATAAGATGGGTTGTCGTGGATTGTCTTATCGTGAACTACTGCGATTCCTGCATCCTCCAATGTCGCTTCAAGCACGTTTCCTACATCACGAACTGTATTTTCTTCCTGCAAAATATGAAAGTTACCCTGCGAAGAAGGCAGATAGCTCTCTGTTGCATGGGTATGATAGATTAGCACCTTTGGATCGCCGTTTTTCCCTTTCTTCACTGACTTGGTTACCGGTTTTTCCGACTGATCGGTGGAATCCGTCGTCGTCGCCTTATCTGCCGGCTCCGGTTTTTGACCGTCATCTGCTACAATATCCATACAGGGAAGGCTGCTCTCCAGGCACATGGCAGTAAGATTGTCCCCACTGACCGCTGTCCCTGCCATGTCCTTGATAAGCAGCGCCACTGTCACAAGATATATAAACACAAAAAAAACAATTAAATTTTTCTTACTCATACTCCCCCCTGGCAGGATTTCATCATAATCCTTTAAGAGTATATGCCTGGGTGAAGCGTAATATTAATGGCTTTTGCAATAATGTCCGAGAAATATTTGATGACAATATCAATGTCCGTAGATGTGACAACCATGTCAAAATCTCTGTCAGCCAGATAGCTGCTGACTTGATTTTCAGGCACGCGAATCTGCTCCATAGCCTCCATAATTACCGTCTTAGAATCGATAACCGTTGGCACGCCGATGGCGATCACCTTGGTGCCGAGGGTTTCCTCATTGAGCTGTTTTCTCATGTTGCCCATCCCTGCGCCTGGAGAAATTCCAGTGTCACTGATCTGAATCGTCGTGCTGACCCTGTCGATATTTCTAGCGGCCAAGGCGTCAATAGCGATGACTACGTCAGGTTTTGTCATGTCTACCGCCTTCTCAATCAGCTCAGCCGTTTCCATTCCTGTGGTAGCTGTAACGCCAGGAGCCAATCCGCTCACATTAGACATCTCCTCATCACCCTCACAATCAAAAATTTTAAACAGATGGCTGGTAATTTTGACCTTTGAAACAGTATTAGGCCCCAGACTGTCAGGCGTCACCTTTTCATTACCCAATCCTACTACCAGAACCTTCAGATAATAATGATGTTTTACCAGCTTGGACAATTCCACTGCCAAAGCCTTTGCCGCACGATGAATGATGTCGTCCTTTTCTTCAATGACACCTTTGACCTCCATTGTCACATATCTGCCGCAGGGCTTGCCGAGAATCAGCTCCCCCTTCGGATTGACGATGTCGATCGTCGTAACCTTGATATCCTGATCGATTTCCGCCTTATCTATGATAATCCCATCCTTTTCTTTCGGTTTTACGCCTGTTTCAGACAGGTTTTCGATGCCTTCCACGGCAAGGTCTGTTCTATATTTCATATTTTTCCTCCTTTTTTTAATTTTTCCTTGCAAACTAGCTTGTCTTCGTATATACTAAGATGTGCGAATTTAGCTAAAAAAATGCTAAAAATTTATATAGTGGGGTGAACAATTATGGCAAACATTAAATCCGCAAAAAAAAGAATCAAGGTCATCGACAAGAAAACAGCTAGAAACAGAAGAGTAAAAGATCATCTTAAGTCAGTTCTTAAGAGCTTTGACGGCGCATTAGAAGAGAAAAACTTCGAATTGGCTGCAGAAAAACTTACTTTAGCAGAAAAGAAGTTAATGCAGGCTGCCGCAAAAGGAACGATCAACAAGAAATCTGCTTCTAGAAAGATTTCCAGACTGGCAAAAAGATTCAACGCTGCAAAAGCAGCTAACTAAGTCTCACCCGTCCCCACCGGTGTATAAGTTAAATACACAAGCGAGAGCTACGAAAACGATGGATGTGTCTCCCATCGTTTTTTCTTTACCAAAAATAATTAGAAAGGACTGATTTTATGTCATTACATATCGGCGCCACGAAAGGGCAAATTGCACAAACGGTCTTAATGCCAGGCGATCCACTGCGGGCGCAGTTTATCGCAGAGAATTTTTTAGACAATGCCGTCAGGTATTCTGAAATACGCAATATGTACGGCTACACCGGTACCTACAAAGCTGACGTTAGATAACGATACTTTTGAAAACACTGGAAAATCAAGGTTTTTCGAGCGACGGACAAGCAGGGTATTGTACTAAAAACTGAATACGACGCAGAAGCGGCGTTTCTTACTCTCTACATGGGAGAACAGGAACGCCGCTTTTTTCATGCCCTTTGTTACGCAGTAGGGGCAGAAAAAGCCTTGCTACAAGCGGTTTTGCGGGTGTGTATCTGGCGCGGCAAGGGATTTATACCTTATTCCCCGAAACCGCGCTTCTACTGCGTAACAAATCCAAAGCAAAGGAGCTATGAACTATGGCAGTTTTCAGAGTGGAACGGAACAAGGGCTACACCGTAATGAGCAACCACCACCTACGCAACAAGGAGCTTTCCCTAAAGGCAAAGGGGCTGTTGTCGCAAATGCTGTCACTCCCCGAAGATTGGGACTACACCTTGAAAGGCTTATCCCTTATCAACCGGGAGAAGATAGACGCTATCCGCGAAGCCATTAAGGAGCTTGAACGCGCCGGGTATATCGTCCGTTCAAGGGAGCGCGACGAGAAAGGACGCTTGCGGGGCGCGGACTATGTGATATTCGAGCAGCCGCAGCCGCCTACGCCGGATTTACCAACATTGGAAAATCCAACATTGGATAATCCAACACAGGAAAAACCAACATTGGAAAAACCTACGTTGGAAAATCCAACGCAATTAAATAAAGATATACAAAGAACTGACTTACCAAAAAAAGAAAAAATAATTACTGATGAACAAAGTACCCATTCCATTCCTATCCTTTCCCCTAACCCCTCTCCTTGCAGAGAAGCGGCTACGCCGCCGGAACGGAAAGGAACGGAAGCGACAGCACAGAGCGCAGTTGATATATACCGGGAAATCATCAAGGACAATATCGACTACGACATTCTCAAACAGGACATGAAGTTTGACAGTGACAGGCTTGACGAGATTGTAGACCTCATGCTTGAAACCGTATGCACCGCCAGAAAGCGGGTACGGATTGCGGGGGACGACTACCCGGCAGAGCTTGTGAAATCTAAGTTTATGAAACTGGACGGCGAGCATATCCGCTTTGTGCTTGACTGTATGCGGGAGAACACAACGAAAATCCGCAACATCAAGCAATATCTGAAAGCAGCCCTTTTCAACGCCCCGTCCACTATCGGCAATTATTACACTTCCCTTGTCGCCCATGACATGGCAAGCGGCGCACTGTCACCGAAAAAGCCGCAGTACGGCGACCCGGACTATTATTCATGCAACGAGGGCGAAAGCCTGTAACCACCCACAACCACAAAAGGAGGATTTTATTATGGCACAGAAAATGACAGGAGCATTGGTATTTGACGAGCGCACCGACCGTTACGACATCCGCTTTGACTTAAACAGCTACTACGGGGGCTTGCATTGCGGCGAGTGCTTTGACGTATTCGTGCGGGGCAAGTGGAAGCCGACCCGGATTGAGTACGGCGACAACTGGTATCTTGTGGGTATCAGAGCCGAGGACTTGAACGGGCTGCGGGTGCGTATCTGACCGCCGCCCCATAAAGAAACGCGAAAGGAGGACGCGACAAATTGCAGGACGAAGTAAACGAAAAGACCATAGCCCTTTACATCAAGACCGGGAAGCTGACCGCGCAGACGCTCCAAAAGGCAATGAAAGCCATACTGTCAAAGGGCAAAAAGCAGCTTGCAAAACCGCCACAGGGCAAGCAGAGCTTAAAGCAGCTTATGAAGCAGAACGCGGGCGTTTCCAACATTGAGATTACCGAGGGCAATATCAAAGCCTTTGAGAGTACGGCGAAAAAGTACGGTATCGACTTTGCGCTGAAAAAGGACGCGACGGAAAGCCCGCCCCGCTATCTGGTTTTCTTCAAGGGGCGGGACGCGGACGTGCTGACCGCCGCCTTTAAGGAATTTTCCGCAAAAAAGCTGACACAGGAGAAAAAGCCCTCAATCCGAAAGCTGCTCTCTACCCTCAAAGAAGCTGCACAGGGCAAGAACGCGGAACGGGCAAAGGTCAAGAACAAAGACAGGGAGGTATCGCTATGAAGCCGGAAATCAAGAAGCTGCTTATCTTAAATCTCCCGTATCTGCTCTTTGTCTGGCTCTTTGATAAAGTGGGCGCGGCTGTCCGGCTCTCCCCCGGCGCGGACGCGAGCGCAAAGCTGCTACATCTTGGGGACGGTTTTACCGCCGCCTTTTCCAGTATCGCGCCGAGCTTCCACCCGGCAGACTTAGCTTTAGGCATTGCGGGGGCGGTCATTGTCCGGCTGATTATCTACACCAAAGGCAAGAACGCGAAGAAATACCGCCGCGGGACAGAATACGGTTCGGCGCGTTGGGGCGGGGCTGACGACATAAAGCCGTACACCGACCCGGTATTTGAGAACAATATCCCCCTAACGCAGACGGAACGGCTTACCATGAACAGCCGCCCGAAGCAGCCGAAATACGCAAGAAACAAAAATATCCTTGTAATCGGCGGTTCCGGCAGCGGCAAGACCCGGTTCTTTGTGAAACCGTCGCTCATGCAATGTACGTCAAAGGATTTTCCAACGTCGTATATCGTCACTGACCCGAAAGGAACACTGATTTTGGAAACCGGGAAAATGTTACAGCGGTACAAATACCGTATCAAAGTGCTAAATACGATTAACTTCAAAAAATCCATGAAATACAATCCCTTTGCCTATCTGCGGAGCGAAAAGGACATTTTGAAGTTAGTCAATACCATTATCGCCAACACCAAAGGCGACGGGGAAAAATCCGGCGAGGATTTCTGGGTGAAAGCGGAAAAGCTCTACTACACCGCGCTAATCGGCTATATCTGGTATGAAGCCCCGGAGGACGAGAAGAACTTCACGACGCTGCTTGAAATGATAAATGCGTCGGAAGCCCGCGAGGACGACGAGGACTTCCAGAACCCGGTTGACCTCATGTTTGAACGTCTGGAAGAAAAAGACCCGGAGCATTTTGCAGTCAAGCAGTACAAAAAATACAAACTTGCGGCGGGCAAGACCGCAAAAAGCATACTTATCTCATGCGGCGCGAGGTTAGCCCCATTCGACATTAAGGAGCTGCGGGAGCTTATGGAAACCGACGAAATGGAGCTTGACACCATAGGCGACAGAAAGACAGCCCTTTTCGTGATTATCAGCGACACCGACGACACCTTTAACTTTGTCGTGAGTATTCTCTACACACAGTTATTCAACCTTTTATGCGACAAAGCAGATGATGAATATGGCGGGCGGCTTCCCGTCCATGTTAGGTGCTTACTTGATGAATTTGCGAATATCGGGCAGATACCAAAGTTTGAAAAGCTCATTGCAACGATACGGAGCCGGGAAATCTCCGCGTCAATCATCTTGCAGAGCCAGTCACAGCTAAAGGCAATCTACAAGGACAACGCCGATACCATAGTCGGCAACTGCGACACCACGCTTTTCTTGGGCGGCAAGGAGAAAACCACCCTCAAAGAAATATCGGAGATTTTAGGCAAGGAAACGATAGACAGCTTCAACACTTCCGAAACCAGAGGGCGGGAGCTTTCGCATGGGCTGAACTATCAGAAATTGGGAAAGCAGCTTATGACGGAAGATGAAATCGCAGTCATGGACGGAGGGAAATGTATCTTGCAGCTACGCGGGGTGCGCCCGTTCTTTTCGGACAAATTCGACATAACGAAACACCCGAAATACAAGTACCTATCCGACGCAGACCCGAAGAACGCCTTTGACATGGAAAAGCACCTTAAACGCCGCCCCGCCATTGTCAAGCCCGACGAGGTTTTTGACTATTACGAGATTGACGCAGCAGACTTACAGGAGGACGCAGACCATGAGGAAACGTAGCGCAGAGGAAAAACAAAAGCAGCTTGAACGGTTTTTAATGAATGTTGCGGAAGCCGCCGACGCTGCATTATGGGAGTATTGGCGGGAAAAGGAAGCGGAACACCGCCGTTTTGCAACGGAGTATGTCACGCGCCGGGGGCTTATCCCGCAACAGTGACAGCATGGCAGACCGCCGGGGGACAGGGGAAGCTACACTTCCCCTACGCTGCCTTGCGGCAGCTACCCCTTTGTGAACTTGCGGGAAGCGAACACCTTGCTACGCAAGCTATTCACTTCCCGCAAGTCTGAAAAAAACGTCCGGCAGCACAGCGGGACACAGAAAGGAGCGATTGAAGCAATCACATCTATCCATACCGGCTACATGATACGCGCCCCCACTTTCCGGCGCAGTACACAGCGGCAGGAGCCGCACCCCTTACAACTGAATACCGCCGCGCCGCAGGACTTACGCAGCGCGGGGACAGCCGCCTTTACCAGAGGGCGGTTTTTTTATGCGGCGGCGACCATACGCTGACCGCCTTTTGTCCGCTTGCCGGACAGCCGCAGACGCGGCAGAAAGGATATATTTATGGCATTTTTCAATAGCGCAGTAGACGTTTTGCAGACCCTTGTTGTAGCACTTGGAGCCGGGCTTGGTATCTGGGGCGTGATTAACCTCATGGAAGGCTACGGCAACGACAATCCGGGCGCGAAAAGCCAGGGCATGAAGCAGCTTATGGCGGGCGGCGGCGTTGCCCTTATCGGCATGACCCTTGTACCGCTGCTTTCCGGCTTGTTCGGTTAAGAAGCGCGGGTAAAGGCTTATGCAGAGCATACTTGACGCGATTAACGAATGGATAAAGGAAATCCTCATAGGAGCCATAAACGGTAATCTGTCAACTATGTTCGGGGACGTAAACGAGAAAGTCGGCACTATCGCCGCAGAGGTAGGGCAGACCCCGCAAGGGTGGAACGCAAATATATTCTCCATGATACAGACGCTTAGTGAGAATGTAATCGTACCCATTGCGGGGCTTGTCATTACCTACGTCCTATGCTATGAGCTTATCAGCATGGTAACGGAAAAGAACAATATGCACGACGTTGACACTTCCATGTTCTTCAAGTGGGTGTTCAAGGCGTTTGTGGCAGTCTACCTTGTGACGCACACCTTTGACATCACTATGGCGGTGTTCGATATGGCGCAGCACGTTGTTTCCGGCGCGGCGGGGGTAATCGGCGGCAGCACAGAGATTGATGTTGCCGCCGCCCTTGCTTCCATGCAAAGCGGGCTTGACGCTATGGAAATCCCCGAACTGCTCTTACTTGTCATGGAAACAAGCCTTGTGAGCTTGTGCATGAAAATCATGTCCGTACTGATAACCGTTATCCTCTACGGCAGAATGATAGAAATTTACCTTTACTGTTCGGTATCGCCTATCCCGTTCGCAACAATGACTAATCGGGAATGGGGACAGATAGGGAACAACTACCTAAAATCCCTGTTCGCGCTTGGCTTTCAAGGCTTCCTCATAATGATATGCGTCGGCATTTACGCGGTTTTGGTGAACAACATGATAATAGCGGACAACCTGCACAGCGCGATTTTTTCCCTTGCAGCCTATACCGTTATCCTCTGTTTCTCCCTGTTCAAATCCGGCGCACTGGCGAAGTCGATTTTCTCCGCGCATTAGCGGCGTGTCAAGGGTAGGGTGGAGATTTTCAGAGCAAAGCGGCGAAAATACTACCCGACCTTGACGCGGGAAAACCCCATAGAATAGGGACGGGCAAAGGGCAGAAATTGACCTTTGCCTTGATTACCCCTATGGGAACTTACAGCAGCAAAAAACCCAGAGAAAGGAGGTTTCCACTTGGCGTATGTACCCGTACCCAAAGACTTATCCAAAGTCAAGACAAAAGTAGCTTTCAACCTTACCAAACGGCAGATTGTATGTTTTGCGGTAGCTCTCCTGTTAGGGCTTCCGCTTTTCTTTCTGCTCAAAGACAGCACAGGCACAAGCCTTGCGTCTATGGCTATGATTGCCGTCATGCTGCCCTGTTTCCTGTTCGCCATGTATGAAAAGCATGGACAGCCCCTTGAAGTGGTGGTGAAGAACATCATACGGACGAAATTCATAGCCCCCAAAGAACGACCATACAGGACAGACAACTTTTATTCCGTCTTAGAACGGCAGAGAAAACTTGAAAAGGAGGTATCAGCGATTGCAAAAGGAAACACGAAGAAACAGCGCGGCGGGAAGCGCAAAGCCTAACCCGCCCCGCAAGCTCACCCGCGCCGAGAAAAAGCAGATTGCGGAAATCATCAGACAGGCAAAGGGCGACGGGAAAGCCCACACCGCACAGCAGACAATCCCCTATATCCAGATGTACCCGGACGGTATCTGCAAGGTTACGGGACGGAAATACTCAAAGACCGTCGCCTTTGAAGATATTAACTATCAGCTTGCACAGGCAGACGACAAGACCGCCATTTTTGAGAACTGGTGCGACTTCCTCAACTACTTTGACGCTTCCGTTTCGGTGCAGCTCTCTTTCATCAATCAGGGGACGCAGCGGGGCGAAGCGGAAAAGGCGGTCAATATCCCGGCACAGGAGGACGCTTTCAACTCTATCCGCACAGAATACCGGAATATGCTGAAAAACCAGCTTGCAAAGGGAAACAACGGGCTTGTCAAAGCAAAATATATCACCTTTGCCATTGAAGCCGACAGTCTGGGCGCGGCGAAATCCCGCCTTGCCCGTATCGAAACGGACGTACTCAACAACTTTAAGCTCTTGGGCGTGTCTGCCCGCCCCATGACAGGCTATGAACGCCTTAAAATGCTGCATGGCATTTTCCACCCGGAGGGCGGGCAGTTTGCCTTTGATTTTTCATGGCTTGCCCCGTCCGGGCTTTCCACAAAGGACTTTATCGCCCCATCCTCTTTCCGTTTTGGCGAGGGGCGTTATTTCCGCATGGGGCGCAAAATCGGCGCGGTTTCATTCCTTGAAATCCTTGCGCCGGAATTAAACGACCGTATCTTATCGGATATTCTGGACTTGGAAACGGGCGTTATCGTCAATCTGCATATCCACAGTATCGACCAGACCGAAGCCATAAAGACAATCAAGCGGAAAATCACCGACCTTGACAAAATGAAAATCGAGGAACAGAAAAAAGCGGTACGCAGCGGCTACGACATGGATATAATCCCGTCCGACCTTGCCACGTTCGGCAGCGAAGCGAAGAACCTCTTACAGGACTTGCAGAGCCGGAATGAAAGAATGTTCCTCTTGACGTTCCTTGTGGTGAACATGGCGGACACGAAGCGGAAACTGGAAAATGACGTATTCGCGGCGGCGGGCATTGCACAGAAGAACAACTGCGCCTTGACCCGCCTTGACTACCAACAGGAAGCGGGGCTTATGTCCTCTGTACCGCTTGGGGAGAACCTTATCCCCATTCAAAGAGGGCTTACCACGTCAAGCACCGCTATCTTTATCCCCTTTATCACACAGGAGCTTTTCCAGACGGGCGCGGCTTTGTACTACGGCTTAAACGCCCTGTCTAACAACATGATACTCTGCGACCGCAAGCAGCTAAAGAACCCCAACGGCTTAATCTTGGGTACGCCGGGAAGCGGGAAATCCTTTGCCGCCAAACGGGAAATGACAAACGCTTTCCTCATTACCGACGACGACATAATTATCTGCGACCCGGAAGCAGAGTATTTTTCCCTTGTGCAGCGGCTTGACGGGCAAGTGATACGGTTATCGCCTACGGGCAAGGGCATTGACGGGAAGCCCCAGTATGTGAACCCTATGGATATTAACCTCAACTATTCCGAGGACGACAGCCCCCTTGCGCTGAAATCCGACTTTATCCTCTCCCTCTGCGAGCTTGTAATCGGCGGCAAGGAGGGCTTGCAGCCCGTCGATAAGACCGTCATTGACCGCGCCGTTAGGAACGTGTACCGCCCTTTCCTTGCAGACCCCGACCCGGAGAAAATGCCTATCTTGGGCGACCTCTACGACGAGCTTTTGAAGCAGCCGGAGCCGGAAGCGGCGCGTATCGCGGCGGCATTGGAGCTTTACGTTTCCGGCAGCTTGAACGTCTTTAACCACCGTACCAACGTGGAACTTTCTAACCGCCTTGTCTGCTTTGACATCAAGCAGCTTGGGAAGCAGCTCAAAAAGTTAGGTATGCTCATTGTGCAGGACCAGGTATGGAACCGCGTCACCGTCAACCGGGCAGAAAGGAAATCCACCCGGTATTTTATGGACGAATTTCATCTTCTCTTGAAAGAGGAACAGACCGCCGCCTATTCCGTTGAAATCTGGAAGCGTTTCAGAAAATGGGGCGGCATACCCACAGCCATTACGCAGAACGTCAAGGATTTGCTTGCTTCCCGCGAAGTGGAGAATATCTTTGAAAACTCTGATTTTGTCCTCATGCTCAATCAGGCGGCGGGCGACCGGGCTATCCTTGCAAAGCAGCTCAACATCTCCCCGCAGCAGATGAAGTATGTCACCCACACCGAAGCGGGCGAGGGGCTTATCTTCTACGGGAACGTGGTGCTGCCCTTTGTAGACCGCTTCCCGAAAGACACCGAGCTTTACCGGGTAATGACGACGAAGCCGGAGGAAGTGGGCGAAGCATGACAAAATTAAGGACAGACACCATTATCAACCGGGACGCGCTCTATGCCTTGCGGGAGCTTCCAGAGGAAAGCGTACACTGTTGCGTCACAAGCCCGCCCTACTATGCGCTTAGGGATTACGGGCTTGATATGCAGATTGGGCGGGAGGACACGCCGGAGCAGTACATTGACAGGCTGACCGAGGTTTTCCGCGAACTGCGCCGGGTACTGCGTTCTGACGGTACGCTCTGGCTGAATATCGCGGACACCTACTGCGGCACAGGAAATAAAGGCTACCATGCAGACCCGAAGAACCCGAAAGGGAGAAACGGACAGCAGATTGCAAGAAACAACCGCGTTTCCGGCTGCAAACAAAAGGACTTAATCGGTATTCCCTGGCTTTTAGCTTTTGCCCTACGCGCTGACGGGTGGTATTTAAGGAGCGACATTATCTGGCAGAAAGAAAACCCCATGCCGGAGAGCGTGAAAGACCGCCCTACCCGCTGCTATGAACATATCTTTCTGCTTACGAAGTCAAAGAAGTATTTTTATGACGCAGCCGCCATAGCCGAGCCGTTAGCCCCCACAACGGCGGCGCGGTACCGCACCGGGCGCAGCGCGGGACAGAAATATGCGGACGAAGTACCCGGACAGGGGAACGTACAGGGGCTTAACCGGGCGCGAAGCGGCAGCTACTACGACGAAGCCCTCATGCCGACCATGCGGAACAGGCGGGACGTGTGGCTTATCAATACCGTTCCCTACAAGGGCGGGCATTTCGCCGCGTTCCCGCCAAAACTTGCCGAAACCTGTATCAAGGCGGGCTGTCCGAAAGGCGGCGTTGTGCTTGACCCCTTTTTCGGCAGCGGCACGACGGGGGCAGCCGCAAAGCAGCTTGACAGGCATTATATAGGCATTGAGATAAACGCCGAGTATTGCGCCCTTGCAAGGGCGCGGATTGGAGGGACAGACACATAAAACAATATAAGGCGCGTGAAAAAGTCACGCAGAAAATGACCCGCGAGGGGGCTGTCGAGGTAAACGCCGCTACCGGGAAAAAGAAACGTATCAGCAAGCGGATAAGGGACGCGGACTTTGCAAAGACCGAAGCCCCACCGCAGCCGGAACAGGCAGCGCAGCCCCTACCGGGCGGCGCAACTTCCCCGCCCTTAACCGACACGCCGCCGCTTCCCCATGCGCCGGGGGCAGAACGGGAACAGGACACCGCAGCAGCCGAGCGCGTCTTGGAACGTATCGACGGGGCGCGTACCAGAAAGGCGAGCAAAAAGGCGGCGAGGAAAGCACAGGCAGAAGCCACAGCAAAAGAAAAATCTTCCCGCTTGCAGTTTACCGACGAGGAACGGGCAACGCCGGAGCTTGAAAGGTATATCCGAAAATCGGACAAAGCAGCCGACCGTCTGGACGCGGCAAAGGCGGCTATCCCCAAAGAAAAGAAACTTGTACGGGAGCGCACCTTTGATGAAGCCACCGGGAAAGGCAAGACCCGCCTACATTTTGAGGAACAGGAAAAGCCCATAGGAAAGAATAAGCCCCACAATAACCCGCTATCCCGCCCCGCACAGGAAGCGGGTATTTTCGTCCACAACAAGATACATTCCGTTGAAAAGGACAATTCCGGCGTTGAGGGGGCGCACAAATCCGAAGAACTGGCAGAGCGCGGCGCAAAGTACGGGGCGCGGAAAGTCAAGGAGGGCTACCACAGCCACAAGCTCAAACCCTACCGGGCGGCGGCAAAGGCAGAGAAAGCGGCGTTCAAGGCGAATGTGGATTTCCAGTACCATAAAGCCCTGCATGACAATCCGCAGATTGCGGGCAATCCCCTTTCCCGCTTCATGCAGAAGCAGCAAATCAAGCGGCAGTATGCAAAGTCGGCAAGGAAAGGCGGCGCAAAAACGGCGCAGAAAGCCGCAGAGAACACCCGCAAGGCGGCAAAAAAGACCGCCGAGGAAACAAAAAAGGCAATCGCTTTTGTAGGGCGGCACCCGGCGGGCGTATGTATCGCCGTTGCCGCGCTGCTCTTATTCATCATGGTATCGGCGGGGCTTTCCTCTTGCGGTTCCATGTTCTCCGGCTTGATGAACGGCATACTTGGGACTTCCTACACGTCGGAGGACAGCGACCTTGTGGCGACGGAGAACAATTACGCCGCAAAGGAAAACGAGCTTCAGCAGCAGATTGACAATATCGAAAGCACCCACCCCGGCTATGACGAATACCGCTATGACCTTGACAGTATCGGGCATAACCCCCATGAGTTAGCGTCCTACCTCACCGCCCTTTTGCAGACCTACACCCCGCAGAGCGCACAGGCAGAGCTAAATCGCGTCTTTGCCATGCAGTACACTTTGACGCTGACAGAAGAAACGGAAATCCGCTACCGCACAGAAACAAGCACAGACCCGGAAACAGGGGAAACGACCACCGAGGAAGTACCCTACGAGTACCATATCCTCAACGTGAAGCTGACGAACAAGCCCATTTCCGAGATTGCGGAGGAACTTCTAACGCCACAGCAGCTTGAAATGTACCGCGTCTATCTGGAAACAAGCGGAAACAAACCGCTGATTTTCGGCGGCGGCTCCCCCGATATGGGCGCGTCCGAGGATTTAAGCGGCGTACAGCTTGTAAACGGCACACGCCCCGGCAACACCGCCGTTGTAGACCTTGCGAAGCGGCAAGTCGGCAACGTGGGCGGGCGACCCTTTTGGAGCTGGTACGGATTTAACAGCCGCGTGGAATGGTGCGCCTGTTTCGTTTCATGGTGCTACAATCAAGCCGGAAAGAGCGAGCCGCGCTTTGCCGGGTGCCAGTCACAGGGCGTACCCTGGTTCCAGTCACGCGGGCAATGGGGCGCGAGGGGCTATGAGAATATCGCCCCCGGCGACGCTATCTTTTTCGACTGGGACGGGGACGGGAGCGCAGACCATGTGGGGCTTGTTATCGGAACGGACGGGGAGCGCGTCTATACCGTCGAGGGCAATTCCGGCGACGCCTGCAAGATAAAGAGCTACCCCGTCAATTACTCCTGTATCAAGGGCTACGGCTTAATGAATTGGAACTGACAACAAAAAAATGAAAATCTGAAAGGAGAAATTTATTGATGGCTATGAACAAAATTGAACGTATCGACAAAGAGATTGCAAAGACCCGCGAGAAAATCACCGAGTACCAGAACAGATTAAGGGGGCTTGAAGCGCAGAAAACCGAAGCGGAAAACCTGCAAATCGTACAGCTTGTGCGCTCCATGCGCCTTTCCCCGCATGAGCTTTCCGCTATGCTTTCCGGGGGCGGTATTCCGGGTATGGAAGCCGCGCCGGGCTACCCCGCAGAACCCGCAGACCATGACACCGAAGAAATGGAGGACACCGAGAATGAATAAGAAAATCCTTAGAACCTTGACCGCACTTTGCGCCGCCCTTGTACTTATGGGCGGCTTTTCCGTCACCGCTTTTGCACAGACCCCGGAGGGAGAGGACGACACCAACGACAGCGGCGTTGTCTACGAGGAACCCCAAAAGGAAGAACCCCTTACCCCGGACGGGAACGCGACCCTTGTAGACGATTTCGGCGGCAACAAGCAGCTTATCACCGTAACGACCAAAAACGGCAATTACTTTTATATCCTCATTGACCGGGACGACGAGGGCGAGGACACCGTACATTTCCTTAATCAAGTGGACGAAGCCGACCTCTTAGCACTTATGGAGGACGGAAGCACCGAAGCAGCCCCGCCCGCCGTTTGCAGTTGCACCGATAAATGCGAAGCCGGAAAGGTAAATGTGAGCTGCCCTGTCTGCAAGGACAACATGACCGCTTGCAGCGGCAAGGAAGCGGAGCCGGAAACCGAGAAACCAACAGAGCAGCCCAAAGAGAAAGGCAATACAGGCGGGCTTGTGCTTTTCCTTGTCGTGGCACTTCTTGGCGGCGGGGGCGCGTTCTATTATTTTAAGTTTATGAAGCCAAAGCAGAACGTCAAGGGCGACACCGACCTTGAAGATTTCGATTTTGACGATTACGACGAGGACGAGGGGGACGGGCTTTCTGATGAAGAACAGGAGGACGAGGAAGCATGACGCTTTTCACCGAAAACCCTTTAGAAAAAATGATGGTACAAAGACCCACCGGGCGGCGTGACAGTGCGCCGCCCGTTCCAAAATCCCCGGCGTGTATGCGTTGCCCTTATAAGGCGCAATCCCCCTGTATCGGCTATTGTCTGAAACAGGCACAGGAGAAGAAGCACACCGCGCCGGAACGCTGAAAGGAGGATTTTTTCATGGCATTTAGACTTGTGATTGCAGAAAAGCCGAGCATGGCGCAGACTATCGCCGCCGCGCTTGGCATTAAGGGGAAACAGGACGGGTATATCGAGGGCGGCGGCTACCTCATTTCATGGTGCGTCGGGCATTTGGTACAGCTTGCGGAAGCTGCCGCCTACGGGGAGCAATATAAAAAATGGAGTTTTGACAGCTTACCCATTCTGCCGGAGGAATGGCAGTACGCCGTTGACCCGGACAAGGGGAAGCAATTCAAAACCATTAAAGAGCTTATGCACCGCGCCGACGTTTCCGAAGTGGTAAATGCGTGTGACGCGGGGCGCGAGGGTGAATTGATTTTCCGCTTTGTCTACGAAGTGGCGGGCTGCAAGAAGCCCATGCGCCGCTTGTGGATTTCTTCAATGGAGGACGGGGCGATTAAGGCGGGCTTTGCTTCCCTCAAAGACGGGCGGGACTATGGCGCGCTCTTTGCGTCCGCCCTCTGCCGCGCAAAGGCTGACTGGCTTATCGGCATTAACGCCACCCGGCTTTTCTCCTGCCTGTATGGAAAGACCTTGAACGTGGGGCGCGTCCAGACCCCGACCTTAAAAATGCTCACCGACCGGGACGCGGCTATCTCCCATTTCCAGAAAGAAAAATATTATCATGTTCGCCTTGATTTATCCGGCGCGGACGCGGCAAGCGAAAGGATTTCGGACAAGGCAGAAGCCGACGCGCTGAAAGGGGCTTGCGAAGCGGGAAAGGCGGTATGCGTTTCCCTTACCAGAGAGAAGAAAACCGCAGCCCCGCCAAAGCTCTTTGACCTTACCTCTTTGCAGCGGGAAACGAACCGCATTTTCGGTTACACCGCAAAGCAGACCCTTGACCTTGCACAATCCCTTTATGAAAAGCGGCTCCTTACTTATCCGAGGACGGACAGCAGCTTTCTTACTGACGACATGGGCGGCACCGCAGCGGACATTATCGCGCTGCTTTGCGAAAAGCTCCCCTTTATGGCGGGCGCGGACTTCACGCCGGAGATTGCAAAGGTATTAGACAGCAAGAAAGTATCAGACCACCACGCAATCATTCCCACTATGGAGCTTGCAAAGGCTGACCCGGACGCGCTGCCGGAAAGCGAGAAGAATATCCTTACCCTTGCGGGGGCGCGTCTGCTTTTTGCCACCGCCGAGCCGCATATTTATGAAGCGGTTACGGCGGTTTTCTCATGCGCCGGGACAGACTTCACCGCAAGGGGAAAGACCGTACTTGCGGAGGGTTGGAAAGAGCTTGAACGCAGATACCGGGCGACGCTGAAAGATAAGCCCGAAGCAGAGGACGGGGAAAATGAGGGCGTGACGCTGCCGGAGCTTTCCGAGGGACAGAACTTTCCTAACCCCGCCGCAAAAGTAACGGAGCATACCACAACGCCGCCGAAGCCCCACAGCGAAGCGTCGCTTCTCTCTGCTATGGAGCGAGCCGGGAACGGGGACACCGACCCGGACGCGGAACGCCGGGGGCTTGGCACTCCCGCCACCCGCGCCGCCGTCATTGAAAAACTGGTAAAGGGCGGCTTTGCAGAGCGCAAGGGGAAGCAGCTTATCCCCACGCAGAACGGAGCCGCCCTTATATCAGTCTTGCCGGATATGCTCACTTCCCCGCAGCTTACCGCAGAATGGGAAAACAATCTGACGCAGATAGCAAAGGGAGCCGCAGACCCCGGCGAATTTCTGTCCGGCATTGAAGCTATGGCGCGGGAGCTTGTGCAGACACACGCCGCAGCACTGGACGGGAAAAAGGATTTGTTCCGGGAGGAAAAGCCCTCTGTCGGCAAATGCCCCCGTTGCGGTTCCCCCGTCCATGAGGGGAAGAAAAACTATTATTGCAGCAACAAAGAATGTGCCTTTGTCATGTGGAAGAATGACCGCTTTTTCGAGGAACGCAAGACCGCTTTTTCCGCGAAGATTGCCGCCGCGCTCCTTAAATCCGGCAAAGTGAATGTGAAGAAGCTCTATTCCCCGAAAACAGGCAAGACCTATGACGGAACTATCGTTCTGGCTGACACTGGCGGGAAATACGTCAACTACCGTATCGAAGTACAGAAGAACTAAAAACTTGAATAGCAAGCATAGGAAGCGGGTACCCACTTCCGTAAATCCCCGTTGCGACGCTGACGCGCCGGACGGGGATTTTGCTTGTTGGGAAGTTTCCCAAACCCTCTTTTGCGGAGGGCTTCACCCTCTAAAAATTTTTGAGAAATCTTTGGCAGAAATGCGGGCGTACCCGTAGTAGACCATGCAGCCCAAAAATGCAGCTTGTGACGCTGCCCCAAAGAAAGGAGGTTTTTCACTATGGCAAGTTTACGGGACACCGTAAAGGACTATCAAGACGAGCTTAGGGACGGTATCGCATGGGTGGCGTTCTGGAAACAGGGGCGTTCATGGAACGCGGAATATTTTCATCTTGATATGGACGACACCCTCTACCCGGAGGACAGGAGCCGGTTAGAGGAAATCAAAAGCACCGACCCCGCCGCCGTTATCCTAAACGGCTATTACTGCGGGCATTTAGGCGAGGACATGAGCCTTGACGAGCTGACCGCCGGAGTGCGCTACCACTACGAAAACAGCATGAACGACATTGACGGTTTTATCGGGGCGCATGACGACAGGCTTCCCCCGGAGGTTATCGAGGAAGCGAGGGCAGCCGCCCATGAAGCGGGGCTTCCCTTTTCCGAAAAGCCCTACCGGGACGGAGAGGATTTTAACCCCTATGTATTTGACGGGAGCATGAGCATTGAGGATTTTGAGCTTATGCACCGCATGATTGAAAAAGAAAGGAGCGAACAAATGGCAGAACCGATTTTAAGCGGCTATCTTTCCAATCTTGGGAAGTACACCGAGGGCAGACCCGCGGGCGAATGGGTGACGTTCCCCACGACTGCCGAACATCTGAAAGAAGTCTTTGACCGTATCGGGATTGACTTCAAGCATTACGAGGAATGGCATTTCACAGAATTTCAATCCCCTATCCCCGGCTTGGCGGAACATTTAAGCGAGTATTCCCACCCCGACGAGCTGAACTATTTAGGGAAGCTCTTGGAAATGCAGTTTGACGACGACCGGGAGAAATTCATTGCAGCCATTGAATACGGCGACCATGCCGACAGCTTACAGGACATCATCAACCTTGCACAAAACCTTGACTGCTACTGGATTTATCCGTCCGTCCACAATGAAGAAGAATACGGGCGTTATCTGGTTGATGAACTGGAAGAACCCGAACTGCCCGAAGAAGCGAAAAAGTATTTCATGTATGAGGAATACGGGCGCGACGCTTCCATTAACGACGACGGTATGTTTACCGAAAAGGGCTATATCTACAACAACCGCAACACCTTTACAGAATGGTACGACGGGCGCGACGTTCCACAGGAATACCGGGTAACGCCGCAGCCCCCGCAGCGGTCACGCCCCGACCCGGAAAAAGCAGATTTTGACGCAGCCGCGCCGGGGCAGAGAACCGCGCAGACCGCAGAGCAGCCACAGGAGCCGCGCCCGGTTATCCCTATCGTGCTGACGAGCGAGAAGCCCGCCGAGAAATTAAAAGAGATTACCGACCGTCTGGAACAGGGTATTGCGGAACTCTTTGACAGCGAGCGTTACAAGGAATATCTGAAAGTCATGTCAAAATTCCATAATTACAGCTTCCGAAACACCGTCCTTATCGCCATGCAGAAGCCGGACGCTTCCCTTGTGGCGGGCTTTTCCGCTTGGAAGAATAACTTTGAGCGAAACGTGATGAAAGGGCAAAAGGGAATTAAAATCATTGCCCCGTCGCCCTATAAAATCAAACAGGAAATGCAGAAAATCGACCCGCACACACAGAAGCCCATAATCGGCAAGGATGGAAAGCCCGTCACCGAGGAAAAGGAAGTCACCATACCCGCCTACAAGGTGGTATCCGTCTTTGACGTTTCCCAGACCGAGGGAAAGGAGCTGCCGGATATTGCCGTTGACGAGCTGACGGGCGACGTTGACCGCTACAAGGATTTTTTCGCAGCCCTTGAAAAGACTTCCCCCGTTCCTATCGCCTTTGAGAATATCGAGGGCGGCTCTCATGGCTACTACCACTTGGAGGACAAGCGCATTGCTATCAACGAGGGCATGAGCGAATTACAGACCTTAAAGACCGCCATTCACGAAATCGCCCATGCGAAGCTGCACGACATTGACCTCAACGCGCCAAAGGACGAGCAGCAGCCCCACGTTGACCGCCGCACCCGCGAAGTCGAAGCGGAAAGCGTCGCCTATACTGTCTGCCAACATTACGGGCTTGACACGTCGGACTACTCTTTCGGCTATGTCGCCGGGTGGAGCAGCGGGCGGGAGCTGTCCGAGCTGAAAAGCTCCCTTGAAACGATACGCAGCGCAGCCGCCGAGATTATCAATTCCATAGACGAAAATCTTGCGGAGCTGCAAAAGGCACAGGACAAGGAGCAGACCGCCGGACAGGAGCAGCCCACCAGAGAGGAAAAGGCAGCCCCGAAAGAACAGCCGCAGCCGGAAGCCCCGGCAAAGGCAGATACAGCCGGGAAAGAGAAGCCGGAAGCAGCCGCACCGGGAAAATCCGGCGCACAGGAAAAGGCGGGCGCAGCCCCGAAAGAAGCCTTTACCCCGGAAACGATTTACAAGATGCGCCGGAACCCTTACGGCGACAGCCCGGAAAACAGCCACCTCTTGCAAGCCTATGTGACACAGGAGAACGGGCGGGCGAAAATGGGCGACGTGCTTTATACGGGAACGCCGGAGAAATGCCGCGAGCTTATGGGGCAGCTCAAAAGCGGCGGGCTGACCGAGGGCGACGTAAAGCAGCTTTACGCAAAGGCACAGGAAACGGCGCAGACCGCCGGACAGGACAAAGACACCTTTTCCATTTACCAGATAAAAGGCGGGGACGAAACAAGGGATTTCCGCTTTGAGCCATACGACCGCCTGCAGGCGGCGGGAAATGTGGTTGACAGGGCGAACTATGAGCTTGTCTATTCCGCGCCCCTTGCGCCGGAAACTTCCCTTGAAGATATTTACACCCGTTTCAATATCGACCACCCCAAAGATTTTAAGGGACACAGCCTTTCCGTTTCGGACGTGGTAGTGCTTCATCAGGACGGACAGGACGCGGCGCATTTCGTTGACAGTGTAGGTTTCCGGGAAGTGCCGGAGTTTTTACAGGAGCAGAAGCAGCTTACCCCGGACGACTTGGAAACGGGCGAAACTGTCAAAACACCGAGAGGGACTTTCCATGTAACCGCTATGAGCCGGGAGCAGATAGAAGCCGCCGGATATGGCTTTCACCACCAGTCGGACGACGGAAAGTATCTGATTATGGGGAATGGGACGCGGGCGTTTGCCGTTGCCGCAGAACAGGCGCAGCGGGACAATCCCTTGAAAACCGCCGAGCAGACCATAGAGCAGAACGGAAACATGATTGACGGTATCATCAACAACACCCCCACCGTTGACGAACTGGAAGCAAAGGTAAAGGCGGGCGAGCAGATTTCCCTTGTTGACCTGGCTAACGCTGTCAAAGCCGACAAGGAGCGCGGCAAGGGAGCGAAGCCGGAAAAAAAGCCCTCTATCCGGGCGCAGCTTAGAGCCGACAAGGAAAAGGCGCAGAAGAAAAACGCAAAGCAGAAGTCACAGGACTTGGAAAGGAGCTGACCCATGCCGGAACAGAGTAAATTTGAAAACGTGGATTTGTTCGCTTCCCTTGAAGCGATTATGAAGCAGAACACAGGCTTTTACCAGAGCGACTTAGACATTGACAAAGAGATTATCGCAAAGGCGGCGGCAAGCCCCAACAGGGAGGACAAGACCCTTTTGTGGTTCTGCCGCCCGTCCGGGACGCACTGTTTCCGGGAGCGCGACGTTTTCCTCAAAGACACCGCGCCCCACAACACATGGCGTTTCTACATGGAGCAGACAAGCGACCGCGTCCTTGCCTATGCAATCGAGCTGACGGGAAAGGAGCGCGGGAAAATTAAGGGCAATCTGTACGAACTGGACTACGCTAAACATTATGAGCGCGTCAAGGAAAAGGAACTGCCCGCCGATACGGTGAAGCTGATTTATGAGCGAGGGGAAAGGGAGATACCCGC
Source organism: Emergencia timonensis (assembly GCF_900086585.1). Taxonomy (GTDB): domain Bacteria; phylum Bacillota; class Clostridia; order Peptostreptococcales; family Anaerovoracaceae; genus Senimuribacter; species Senimuribacter timonensis. Next base: position 586,246 of record NZ_FLKM01000009.1, on the reverse strand, counting down.
CGGACGGTTCTTCAACGGCAACCCAGACCCGCAGCTTGGGAAGTTTGAACGCTTTGAAGCCCTACCCGACGACCCGGACGCGCTGCAATCACTCTTACAGGAAGAACGGCGCAGCCGGGAGCAGCTTCCACCGGGGGACTTCAAGGCGCATATCACAGCCTTGCGGGACGGGCTGATTGAAACGGAAGCGCGGCGCATTGTGCGGGAAATGAAGCGGCACTATGAGCCGAATAGCCCGAACAAGACCCATTTCATGGCAGAGCTTTCCCCGGCGTTCATGCGGCTTGCAGCCACAAAGGACACTGACCGCCTTTTCTCCATGCTGCCCTATAAGACTCTTTCCTTTTCCAAAATCGAGGGCAGACATGGGACGTATGCGCTGATTGACAAGGGGGAGAACCGGGACAGGGAGATAAGGAAGCCCCGCCCCTCTATCCGGGCGCAGCTTAAAGCAGACAAGGCAAAGACCGCCCCGAAAAAGGCGGCGGCAAAAACAAAAAATCACGATATGGAGGTATGAGCATGATTAGACTGACTGTTGAAGAAACAAACCTTTTGAGCATTTACAACGAGGGCGGCAAGCGGGCTTTGATTGAGAATGTCAACGCCGCGCTGCCCTACATGGACGCGGATATGCGGGAGCTTGCAAAGCGCACCCTTTCCAAAGTGGACGCTTTGACCGAAGCGGAATTTGCAGAGCTTCCCATTTACGCCGCTGATGAAGTATGAACGGGGTTAAGCGGCTGACGCCGCCCCAGAGCCGGAAAGTCAACGCCCTTGTGCGCCGGACGTGCTGCAACTATGATAACGGGAACTGTATCTTACTGGACGACGGAGACGAATGCGTATGTCCGCAGCTCATTTCCTATTCGCTTCTCTGCAAGTGGTTCCGGGTTGCGGTGCTTCCCGCCGACAGGCTGCTCTATGCGGAGCTTTACCAGACAGGGGATAAGAAGAAATGTACCGAGTGCGGCGCGTTCTTTGCGTCAACCTCTAACAGTGTCAAATACTGCCCCGTCTGCCGGAAGCGTATCACCCGCAGACAAGCCGCCGAGCGCATGAGGAAAAGACGCACCCCTGTTACGCAGTAGGCGCGGAAAATCCCTTGATTTACAGGGCTTTCCGGGCGTGAAAATCGGATAGGCGATACTTTATACCTTTATCCCCGAAAATGGCGTTCTACTGCGTAACATTCACGAAAACAGCACCCATAAAAAGACAGGGCGCGGAAGTCATATACCGGCTTCCGCGTCCTGTTCTTTTTTTGCCTATCTGACATTTCCCTTTTCCATTTCTTCAAGTGGGAACTGCGGGAGGGCTTCTATCAGCTTCTTTGTGATAGACTGGCGCATATCTTCGTTGATTTCCTGTTTCGTGCTTCCGTCCGGCTGTCTGACCGCTACCGTCGATAGCCTGTCGATTTCGTCCTTGTAGCACTCCACGACTTTCTCCACCGCCCATTTTTCCCCGGCAACGGCGGCGCGTATGGTTTCATATTCCGGCATTTTCTGGTTTTCCATGCTTCAACGCTCCTGTCTGTATTTGATAGCCTTATCATAGCACAGCGGCGGGGATTTTGCTATCCTTATCCGCGCTCTGTTCCCTTTTCACGTTCCGGCTGCCTGTCTGCCTGTAAAATGCTGTCAATGTTCTGCTTGATAATATCATATTCCCGGACTTTCTTTTTCAGCTTCCCATAGTCGGCGTAAAGGGCTTCTTTCTGCGCTTGGAGGGCTTCATACTCCGATTGCAGCGCGGCAAGGTTCGGGAGCTTTGCAATGCCCGCCGCTTTCAACGACCTTGCGGCGGCTTCATGTAGGATAATCGCCTGTTCCTGTCCGGCGCGGTACTTCTCCCTGTTCCTTGCCTTGCGGTATGCGTCATAGACGGGCTTTGTCTTTTGGTAGGTGGAAACATTCTTGATAAGCACCGCCATGTCCGCAAGCCGCTTTTCCGCGTTCTTCAATGCGTCTGCCGCCTGTCCGCTTTCCGCTGACATTTCCTCAATCCGGCTGACTAAATCCGCGTACTGTTCAATCTTGTGTTCCGTCAAGAAATTCATGGTTTTAGCTGCCTGTTTCAGATTGTGGATTTTCGCCCACTGTTCATAGCCCTTACTCTGCGCCGCCTTGATACTGTTCTCAATGTCGATAAGCAGCGAAACGTCGCGCTGCTCTCTGGGGGCTTTCGCCGCCTTTGCCCGTCTGCCCGCTATCCGTTCCCTTATGGCTTCCTCTGTATAGTCTGCGCCGAGGGTTTTTAGGCGGGTGAAGCGTTCCTGTCCGGGGGCGCGGCATGAAACATATTTCCCCGGCTTTATCTCATAGCCCGCCGCCTGTAACCGCGTTAGCAATTCCTCAAAACTGGAAACTTGGGGGATAAGCGCGTCAACGGCAATCTTTAGCTTGCCTTTCCAACTTGTACCCGTCTTTTCTGCCTGGTACTCCGCATAGCTCTTTCCCTTGCTGCCCTTGCCGGGGACGACGACGGACAAGCCATTTTCCCGGCACAGCTTGTCGCTCATGTTCCGTATGCCGTAATAGCTCCTTTTGTTGGAATTGTATTTGTGATGGTCTACAAAATTCACCGCGCAAAAAATGACGTGGTTATGGATATGCCCCTTGTCAATGTGCGTCGTCACAACATATTCATGCTGCCCCTTTGTCACCGCGTCGGCAAGCTGCTTCCCGATTTCGTGGGCTTTCTCATAGTCCACTTCCCCCGGCGCAAAGGACTGTATCAAGTGAAAGGCTAAATTGCTGCCCTTATCCAGTGCTTGCGAGAGGGTATAGCCGAACTCAATGTCTGCCGTTTCATAGGAGCAGCCGAAAGAGGATATGAGCATTTTCCCGTCCGTCTTGTCCGGGTTTTCGATATAGTCAAGGGCTTTGCTTAGGGTGCTTTTAACAGGCTTAATCTTTGTAACCGCCATATCTCCGCAAGCACCCCCTTTATTTCCTCTATGTCCTCTTGGTATGCGTTCCCCGCCGCGTTCACGCGGCGGGCTATCTGGTTGACGTTGACACCGATTTTCTGTATCTCTGCGGTCATTGCCTTTATATCGGCGTGGTCTATCTGAATGATATACCCGTCAATGGCAATCTTCCGCAGATACGCCGCCATGTTCCGGGTGGGTACGAGCTTCATTTTTTCCAGTATTAAATCCCGTTCCGCTTCCGTCACTCTGAATTTGATTTGCACCGTCCTTTTCCGTCCGTCCATTGCTTCGCTCCTTTCCTTTCCGTTCCGAGGGTTTGGGACACTTCCCAACAAGCCATTTTCAACCGACGCGCCGCAGCGCGGGAGGGCGAAAATACGGAAGTGGGTACCCGCTTCCTATGCTTGCTACGAATGTTTTTATCCCTTATGCCCTTATCCCTTACTACGGAGAAAAAGCTATTTTGCCAAACTTCCGCAAAAGAAAAACGCTGCAATTCAAAAAAGATTGCAACGCTTTCTAAATCCTGTTCAGTTTTAAGCCGGACATTCCTATTCGCCCTCTTTTTCGACTTCGGAAATCTCTTTTGCCGTTGCGGTCACAATCCGTATGCCTGTATCGCTCATACCGTCAAGAAGCGCGTCGAGCTGCCGCCGCTGCGTGTTCTTCTCCGGCGGCGTTTCCAAAAGGAACTGGTCTACGGATATATTGTAGCGGAGCATAAGCTCAAAGAAAATCTGTAAACTTGGGTGCTGCCCCTTGTTCTCAATGTTCGCAAGGTAACGCGGCGAGATAAACATTTCGTCGCTTACTTTCTTGCGGCTCTCCTTGCGCCCTGTCCGCGCCGCCTTTATCGCTGCCCCAAAAGCCTTGAAGTCGTATTTCGGTACTGGTCTTTTTGCCATAATTATTCACCCTATTACATTTTACTGTTCACCTTTCCTCTTGGATATGTCTACACTGTTCTATCAGTTGACTAAAATAATTCATATGTATATGTTGACAACTAGCCGCTTTTTTTGTATAGTATTATTAAAAGGGGGGAAATGTTTATGTTACATAGCATGCGTATTCGATAAGCATTGAAATTAAAAAAGATTTTTCCCATTTTCAATATGGGCTTTTTTGTCATGCTTATTTTGCGTATGCTATACAACAAAACTAACGATGTATAGACATAGTATAAAAACTATGCCTTAATTTTGTTGTAGTGTTATATGTATAAATGCAGGTCAATGCTCATGTTGAGAATTGACCTGTATTTTTTTGCGCAAAAGGAGAAATATTATGCTTGAAAAATATTGGATAAAATGTCCAATTTGTAACGGAAAGACGAGGGTTCAAGTATTTTATAATACGGTATTAAGAAATTTTCCTCTTTTCTGCCCTAAATGTAAATTAACACATATCGTTGATGTTGAAAAATTAGAAATCATAATCAAAAACTCTGAAAAACAAACTTTTTAATTTTGAAAAGGAAGGATATTAAATGAAACACTTACCTAAAAGTACACCTACGGAAATATTGAATGACCCATACGGATTTACTTACAAAGAAATGTCGGAAGTAATTGGAGAGGATAAAGCAAGAGCCTTATATGCGAAATTGTATAAACAGCCATTTCACAAAAAAAATCTATCAATATCAACAAAAAAAGTCTATAAAAGTAGCGATACTGAAAAGTATGTTTATGAATTGAAAGACAACAGGTATATCGAAACGGTTTTTATTAAACGGCGAGATGGTGGGACTGTTTGCGTAAGTACGCAAGTTGGTTGTTCTGTTGGCTGTATTTTTTGTGAGTCCGGACGCAATGGTTTCGTTCGTAATCTAACACCGTCTGAAATTGTGCAGCAGGTCATATTGATACGTCAAAAAGTAAATCGTATCGTTTTTATGGGAATGGGAGAACCTTTATTCAATTACGACAACTTGATTGCAGCAATCCATATTCTTCGAGATAGAAATGGACTTAACTTTCCAACCGACGGCATTACCATATCAACAGTTGGTCCAGTTAATCAATTAAAAAAATTGCGCGAAGAACATCTAAAAATTCAGTTGACAATATCTTTACATGCAGCAACACAGGCTGTGAGAAACTGTATCATTCCTCATATGCACATGTACGCTATTGAAGATGTTGTTAAGCAAGCATTGTCCTATTCACAAAGGCATAATCGAAAAGTGGTATTTGCGTATTTGCTTTTACCAGGTATAAATGACCGTTCCTCAGATATAAGGCAACTTGCAAAATGGTTTAAGGGCAAAAATGTTATGATTAACGTGCTGCAATACAACCCGACGAGTAATTCAAAAATTAGAGCACCACAAAAACAAGAAATGGTTGCGTTCAAACATCAATTAGAGCAAACAGGACTTGAAGTTACCATGAGAGTTTCTCATGGTAGAGAGATTAAAGCAGCTTGTGGACAGTTAGCTAATACATATAATAAAGCCAAAAAACAACAAAAATAATTTAATTAAAAGAGCCAGACGCACAGACGCAGAGCCGATAATATGCAGTTTGAAATACTGCTGTTATCGGCTCTTTTTTGATTTAATTTGTGCCCCCAATAACCATATTGGAGCAAAATCAGAACTGTTGCTTGTCGTTCTTTGATTTCCGCAGCAGCTTTGAAAAATCAAAGCCGCCGTTTCTTTTTATCTTCTCAAGAAATGACGCGGTATCACTGTTAAAAGCGGCGGCTAAAGGAGGTAGCCGCCATGAAGCACATACCATATCGACAAAATCCGACGGTCATTGACACATCAAAAAAAGCCCGACCACCACCGGGGGAAATTACGCTTGTATATATGAACTGTCTAATCATCTAAATACTACTCACAATACCAATGCGCCTGTCCGGGCTTTTCGGACAGGCGCATTTTGCTGCTCAAAAAATTTTTTGAAGAAATTTCAAAAAATCTTCGGCGTTTTTGAAAACCGCCGTATTGCCCCGCGAAAAGGGGGAAGCACCACCAACTTTCCAACGAGAAAGGAGGTGAGAATGTGGAACCTAACAGCAGGGAGTTTTACAAACAGTGTGCTTTTCAGAAGTTTTGTAATACGGTACTTCACAATGAAGCGTGCGACACTCATAGAGAGCTTCGCAGACACAGGGCAAAGGAAGTGACCTTTTCCGACATGACCTTAGACGAAGCGCGACAGCTTCATACGTTTGATGAATATTTCAAACGGGAAACTGTTGAAACCGTCTTTGAGAAAGCCGGGAAGAAAATCACGCCAAAGCTGCTTCTTGAAGCAATCCGTACTTTGCCGGAAGAAAAGCGCAAAGCCATACTGCTGTATTACTTCGAGGGAATGAACGATACCGAGATTGCGGAACTGTTCAATACGTCGAGAAGCACGATACAGTACAGGCGGACAAGCTCTTTTGAGAGATTAAGAAAATATCTGGAGGAAAATGCTGATGAATGGGACGAATGGTAACGAACCCGGCTACCCGGAAAATGCCCTTGTTCCCTATCCTGTCATTGTGGTAGCGACAAAGGGCGACCCGGACGCTATGAAGATTGTCTTGCAGCATTTCAGCGGCTACATAGCCCGCCTCTCCATGCGGAAGCTGTACGACGAGCGCGGGAATGTCTATTTCGGCGTAGACCACGACATTCGGGAACGGCTGCAAGCAAAACTGATGATGGCTGTCCTCACCTTTAAGGCAGAGGAATAAACCGCAGCGGCGGCGGGACGCTTTCTCTCTCCCCCTTTTCCGTTCCGCTGCTGACGCGGCAGCAAAGCCATTCTGAACCTTGACAAAGAAAGCGGCGCAAGATAACGGCGGCGCAGCATAGGGCAAATCGGATACGTTCCTTTTGCGCCGAGCCATACGGCGGGTGCGCCATGACGCTATCCGGGTGAGGTTATCCCCGCCCGGACAGCCGAGCGACCAACACCGCGCCGGAAAGCAAGTGTAGCGGCTTGCGGGCGACGACACGCAGAATATACAATGATACTTCCTTACAGCCACAGTCCGAGCGTTAAGAGCGTCGCAGGCAATGGGTAGGGCTGCATGAGAACCATGCCGGGGTGAAATTCCCATGAGGTTATGCTAATAACCGTCCGATTAAAGCCTTTGTTTTATTGAATAGTGGACTTGCTGCTATTCATAGACTGTATTATATGTTTGCGAAAGAAAGGGGGATTTTCTTTGACGCAAAACCAAACGCCCGTTACCACAACGGAGCATAAAATAGGAAAAGTTACTTACCTTGTATGTTCGTCCGCAAGTGAACGCGCAACGGACACACTGGATAAAAAGATAAAAAAACTCATTCGCAAAGACATGGAACTGAACCCCGCAAACGCCCGGAAATAGGGCGTTTCTTCACATTTTATACATGACACAGGCAGCGGTATGTGGTATAATATAGACAGTACAAATGCCATGCTTGTCTGTCGTCGGAAAGGAGGACAAAATGTTACAGACAGACAAGATTACCGCTTTATATTGCAGATTGAGCCAGGAAGATATGCAGGCCGGGGAAAGCGAGAGCATACAGAACCAAAAGATGATTTTACAAAAGTATGCTGACGAACACCACTTTTTCAACACGCGCTTTTTCGTAGACGACGGATTTTCCGGCGTGAGCTTTGAGCGTGAGGGGCTTCAAGCCATGCTGCACGAAGTTGAAGCCGGGAACGTGGCGACCGTCATAACAAAAGACCTCTCCCGTCTGGGACGTAATTATCTGAAAACCGGGGAGCTGATAGAGATTGTTTTTCCCGAATATGAAGTGCGCTACATTGCCATTAACGACGGTGTAGACACAGCAAGGGAAGATAACGAGTTTACCCCTCTGCGGAACTGGTTCAACGAGTTTTACGCCCGCGACACTTCAAAGAAAATCCGGGCTGTCAAACAGGCAAAGGCGCAGAAAGGCGAGCGCGTCAACGGGCAAGTGCCTTATGGGTACATAGCTGACCCCAACGACCGCAATCATCTATTGCCCGACCCGGAAACGGCGCACATTGTAAAACAGATTTTCGCTATGTATGTGCGCGGCGACCGTATCTGCGAAATCCAGAACTGGCTACGGGAACATGAGGTATTGACTGTTGCAGAATTGCAGTACAGGCGCACAGGAAGCCACAGGCACCCCCGCCCACACCCGAATTGTATTTACAACTGGCCGGATAAGACGCTCTATGACATTCTGGCGCGTAAAGAGTATTTGGGGCATACCATTACAGGCAAGAGCTATAAGGTATCTTACAAATCGAAAAAGACGAAGAAGAACCCGGAGGAAAAGCGTTACTTCTTCCCCAACACACACGAACCCTTGATTGATGAAGAAACCTTTGAGCTTGCACAGAAACGGATTGCCACCAAACACCGCCCTACAAAGGTTGATGAAATTGACATTTTTTCGGGGCTTCTCTTTTGCGGGGACTGCGGCTATAAAATGTATCTGCAACAGGGAGCCGGGACACTGGAACGCAAACACGCCTACACTTGCGGCAAGTATCGAAACAGGATAAGGACTGGCGAGCTTTGCACTACCCATTATATCCGAAAGAGCGTCCTTAAAGAACTTGTCCTTGCCGATTTACAAAGGGTATTGTCCTATGTGAAAGAGCATGAACAGGAGTTTATCGAAACCGCCAACGAGTGCAGCGCAAAGGCAGTACAAAAGACGCTGACGCAGCAACGGAAAGAGCTTGACAAGGCGCAGAGCCGGATTAGCGAGCTGAATATCTTGTTCCGCAAGCTCTATGAGGACAACGCTTTAGGGAAACTTTCAGATGAACAATTTGCTTTTCTGACTTCCGGCTATGACGAAGAAAAAAAGACGCTGACCCGGAGGATTGCGGAACTGTCACAGGAAATTGACAACGCCACCGAGCGCAGCGCGGACGTGAAAAGGTTTGTCGCACTGGTACGCAAATACACCGCCATTACCGAACTGACCTACGAAAACGTCCATGAATTTATTGACCGCATTCTTATTCACGAACTGGATAAGGAAACGAACACCCGCAAAATCGAAATCTTTTATAGCTTTGTCGGCAGAGTTGATACAGGCGACAAGCCTACTGAAAGTATCTCCTATTTCAGACAGATTGGAGCCGACGTAAAGAGTTATGCTATCTAACATACATCAAAAAGAGGTAAGATAACACCCTCTGCAAAAAAGGTTACGTTATCTTACCTCAACAAAAGGCGTACCTGTATCCGTCCAGGGCAGCGGCATGGGCATGCCGTCCATGGGGATCTACTCCTTTGAGCTGTTTTCAGAATACGAGGTAGAAAATATTATTCGCATCGGTACTGCCGGTGCGTTCCACGAAGATATCAGCGTAGGAGACATCCTTGTCAGCCTGGCTACTTCCACCGACTCCAATTATCAGCATGCCTTTCAGGTTCCCGGACAGTATTCCCCTTCCGTCAGCTTTGATCTGCTGACAAAAGTGATAAATGCAGGCGCAGGCACGGGCATCGCCTTCAAAGCCGGCAATACGGTTTCCTGTGACGTATTCTATGAACTCGGTGATCAGTGGTGGAAACAATGGGCTTCAATGGACGTGCTGGCGGTAGAAATGGAAGCGGCAGCCCTCTATATGAACGCCGCCTACAAAGGAAAAAACGCTCTGGCCATGATGACCATCAGCGATCACTTTGTGACCGGAGAAAAGGCTACCGTAGCAGAGCGTCAAAACAACTTTACCGATATGATGAAACTGGCCTTAGAAGCAGCGATCAAATAACTGCTTTTTTACATATACGGCATCAATTTATCGTAGAGTTCAGATTCAATATCGACGAGCCGGCTGGCAAGATTCACTTCTTCCTGGCCGGCTTTTTCAAATTCGTTCATATATTTGTTTAAGGACTGCATTCCCATATTGCATCCGTCAGCTAACAGTTTTGCAATGTGACTGTCGTCGTCATCCATCAGCATCTTTACTTCCGTGGTGAACCACATCATGGCCTTTGCCACGGTAGGCGGATCTTTCTCGTCTTTGCCGTAATCGTTGAGCATCTGATGGCATTCGTCTCCAATTTTGACATGTTTTTTGTTATATTCGTCGATCAGGTTCTTCAGTTTCTCATCTCTTACAAACTCCATTACCTGACCAAAACTGTCTGTGGCGTTTTTACATCCCGAATTGACCTCTTTTAAAAGTCTTATACTATCTTCATTCATCAGTACTTCCCTCCTTTTTTGTTAGTATGCGCATCAAAAAATAAAAAATACCGCTTCGGCCTGGCCGAAACAGTATTTATGGCAAAAAAGGTTTACAGGGAGCCTAAAAGGCTCCCGATGTAAGGGGGATTAGCAATTTTAATTAAATTAAATTTGCTTTGCAGTATGTTGTGTGTGTGTTGTGTGTCGTGTGTAAATAACTCATATGAATTATTTAACTGCATTATAGACTACAAAGGTTATTTTTCAGTTATCTCTTGTTTCATCCCACCTATATGTCTGGTTTCAAAGTCTGAAGGATTGATTTTGACGGCTTTATGTAAGATGCCAAAGGCATCGCTGCTTTTATTCTTGTCAAAATATTTTTTAATCCTTTCAGCAATAGCCAGGGTATTCTCTTCTGTTACATCCTCGAATATGACGGCAAACTGCCAGGGCGTTACTCTGGAAAATACATCTCCCTGCCTGAGACCAAAGGCCAATGCCTCTCCCAGAATATGCAGGTGCTTGTTCTTTTCTTTCAGGTCTACCGTGACGCCCTTTTGCGCTCCTAAAGTATAGAGGCACAAAAACGCGTCTTTCTGAATTCGTTCAAGACGCCTTGCCGTCAGCCTGTAAATCTGTTTAAATTCACCATATTCCACGTTGAAGGTCGCCATATAATTTGTATTCTCGACGAAGTCGTCTGTCAGCTCCTCTGCAGTCTGGTTTTTCTTTGGCCGCTTCTTCATCAATTCTTTATAGGCGTTCTCAAATTTGGTATCGGGTGTCGTACCGTATTCCTGCTGCATCAGTTCTTTGACCCGTGCATACAGATCTGATGCTGCACTGTAGTTTTCCAAGGACGCATAAGCTCTGATCATATGATAATAATAATCTTCTGTATAAGGCTGGATCAAAAGCGCATTTCTGCAAATCTCGATAATCTTCTGATAATTGCCCTTCTTGTTTAAAAGCTCTGTACATAATCGAACGGCTGACAAGTACATATCTCCATAATGGGTTTGTATCGAGGCCGCCCAAGGCTCCTTGCGGGCATCGTGATGAATATTGCCTCTATAACATTCTACTGCCTGCAGCAAATACTTCAATTTCTCATCGTCACTCAGGGCAGATTCCTGTGATAGCGTCAGGTATTTTTCGAACTCATATACATCCACCGTATAGGGCACGTCTTCATTAAAAGTATAAGAGCCGCTGACACTGGGAATAACCTGCTTGCCGGGCAGGAAGCCCAAAGAGTCGATTTCTTTTCTCAGCTTAAAAATCAGTCCTTTCAGAGAGTTGGCAGGATTTGAAACCTCCATCTCCGGCCAAAGCATTTCAATCAATTCGTCCTGAGAAAGCTTACGGTTATGATTTAAAAGAATATATTCAAAGAGAACCCAAATCTTATTCGATTTGTTCTTTGATTCGTTTACACCGATGGCCTTATCTCTATAACGTATTTCTAGTCCCCCTAGTACCTTTATCACAAACTTTTCATTTGGGTCCATACTGCTTCCGTTCCTCCTCCATCATCAACACAACATCACAACTTTACAACACTTTATTTCACAATTTTTTCAAAGCTTTCTTTGCAGCCTCATTGTCACCCATCCACGGCCCCCTGCCGTGTTGATAGTACATATAAGACTCATCGCCTTTGCCCAGGATCAGAACGCAATCCCCCGGTTCTGCCGTACGCACTGCCGCTTCTATCGCTTCATATCGATCTGCAATGAAGACTGCCTTGCCTTCCGGGATGCCGGACATAATCATAGCCGCAATCTCTTCAGCCCTTTCGTCTCTGGGGTCCTCCTCTGTAACAAATACTTTATCACAGTATTTGCCGGCAATCTGGCCCAAAACCTTTCGTTTTACCTTGTCTCTTTTTCCCGCGCAGCCAAAGACTGCATAGATTTTTTTGCCCCTTGCGATTTCCTGTCCATACTGAAACACTTTTTCGAAACCATCCGGGGTATGGGCATAATCTACGATCACATGAAAGTCCTGTCCCTCAGCAATATTCTCCATTCTGCCTTCTATCTGAGAAATCTTCGTGAGACGAGGCAGCATCTCTTCAATGGCCATGCCCGCTTCATGCATTCCAGCAATAGCGCCTAAAAGATTATAGATGTTATACAAGGCCACCAGGTTGGTCTTAACCGCATAACGATTTCCGTCGTGAAGCAGATCAAAGACGGAACCGTCAGGTGATAACTTCACATTCTCCGCCCGGTAATCGGCATCGGCATTTACGCCATAGCTGACATATCTGCAGCTTACGCATTCTGCCAAAGCTTCAAAACTGATGTCGTCGGCATTCAAAACCGCTACGCCGTCTCGTTTCATATTTTTAAAGAGGATTTTCTTTGCTTCAAAATAGTTCTCCATGGTCTTGTGGTAGTCCAGGTGGTCGTAGGTCAGATTCGTAAAAATGGCCACATCAAAATCCACCGCATCCACCCTGCCCATGGCAAGACCGTGGGAGCTGACCTCCATGGCAACGCCTGCCATGCCGTAATCCGTCATTTCCTTCAGATTTTCATGGATTTCAAGAGCATCCGGCGTAGTCAGATTTGGGATTTTATTGACGCTGCCATACCTGACGGCGATGGTTCCCATATAACCGCAGGGTTTATTGTAAACATCACTGATAATGCTGGTGGTCGTCGTCTTGCCATTGGTTCCTGTCACCCCAAAGACGGTCATTTTCTGACTGGGATGCCCGTTAAAAAGATCACAGATCCGATTCAGTTCCTCGTTTACATTATCTACCTTTATATAAAATACGCCTTGGCACTGCTTCAATTCATCACAATGAACCACTGCTGCAGCCCCAGCCTTACATGCCTTCTCGGCAAATTGATGCCCATCTGCTTCCAGCCCTTTCAGGCAAAAAAACAAATCTCCTGCTTTTGCTTTTCTTGAATCTATGCAAAGTCCCTGAATTTCAATTTCCGGCGCTCCTTCAAACATCTCTGATAAAAGCATATACTGCCTCCTTATCATTTATCTCAATATCATTTACATTTTATTATAGTATCTTCCCCACCACATGTCAAAATAAAACTGCAATCTGTTATATTTTCAACAGATTGCAGCCGCAGAATTATCGTCTCTTTGTCTTTTCTGATGGCGGCAGCGGGTTGACATGTACCATGCAGTGCTTTACCGCCGGAAAGTTTTCTTCCACCGCGTGATGCACCCTTTCTGCGATTTGATGACTTTCCGTCAGAGGCTGACTGCCGTCAGCCGCAATTTCTACGTCTACATAAACCTTTGCGCCAAAGAGTCTCGTCTTAATTTCATCAATTCCTGCAACACCTTTTTGCTGGGCGATGACAAGCCTCATGTCTGCTACCACTTCATCTGGCGCAGATTTGTCGACCATCTTATCCATGGCATCCCGAAAGATATCATAAGCGGCTTTTGCTATCAGCATACAGATGATGATACTGGCTAAAGGGTCCAACACGGGATAACCCAGCCTGGCTCCCAAAATGCCTAGGAAAGCGCCCGCCGATGACAAGGAATCCGATCTGTGATGCCAGGCATCCGCCATCAATGCTCCAGAATTGATACGTTCTGCTCCTCTTCTGGTGTACCAATACATCCACTCTTTCACGATGATAGAAATCACAGCTGCCGCTAAGGCTAATCTGCCCGGTATTTCAATACCTTCCGCACTGAAGCTGAGAATCTTTACAACTCCCGTATACCCGATACCAAGGCCTGTGGCCGCAAGTACCACTGCCAGTACCATGGCTGCAACACATTCCATTCGCTCATGCCCATATTGATGCTCCGTATCTGACTTCCGGCTCGACAGATTGATACCGATGATGACGATAATCGTACTGAATACGTCTGACGCCGAGTGTACGGCATCAGAAATCATCGCACCGGACCGGGCTATGATTCCAGCCAGAAGTTTCATTACGGACAGTAAAATATTAACAACGATACTGACGACGGAAACCTTCATTACAAGGTGATGGGCTTCCGCCGGATCGTAAATCTTTGCTCTGTTTTTCACGATAACATTCCTCCATAATTATCTTATTAATATGAGAGGAATCTCGTTACAAAACTTTATTAGTCCGCGGCTTTTATCGGTCCGTCATATTGAAAGCTAGGCATTAATTCCAGCTTGAACTTATTCATTCTCCGTTTCTGGTCGATTTTCGCCTTTACTTCTTTGTCCTCACAGACACCTGTACGGATGTAATTGTCAAGAACAGCATAGGAAAAGCCCAAATTCTCCTCATCTGTCAAACCGGAAAGGCCATCTATCGGCGTCTTGTGGACCAGCTTCTCCGGCAGTCCCAGTTCTAGGCCTACGGCTTTGACCTCCTGGACAGTTAAGCGGGAAAGCGGGCTGAAGTCACCTGCTGCATCCCCGTACCTGGTCGCATAACCCACCCAATCTTCTGACAGATTACAGGTATTAGCTACCCGTCCGTTCATAGACTGCGCGACGGCATAAGTGGCCGCCATGCGGAGTCTGGCAGGAAGATTGGTCACAGTCTGTTTGGATACCGTGCCGGGCAGTTTCTTTTCCACTTCATGAAGCATACCCTCAAAGCTGTCCTTGATGTTGATAATGGCAGAATCGATTCCCAAGTGAGAAACGAGAAGCTTTGACGCGTCGATATCCGCTTGTTCTCCATTAGGCAGCAGAACGCCGAAAACGCGTTCTTTTCCCAAGGCTTCTACACATAAAGCCGCCACCACTGAGCTGTCTTTGCCTCCGCTGATGGCCACCACTGCCGTACAGTCTTTTCCATTCAGTTCAAAAAAGTCCTGAATCCATTCTACCAGATTCTCTTTTACTTTTCTTGCATCAAATTCATACATTTGCATCACCTCTATTTTACATTGACTTGACAAGCCTTCATGGCGGCGAGGGCATTTTGATGGCTCTCAGGCGTCACGCCTGCGCAAAGCGCTCCCTCTACGGTAACTGTCGTTTCTGGAAAAGCCGCCTTCAGAATCATTGCATTTGAAATTACACAGATATCTGTACAGACGCCGCAGAGTTCAATCTCCGCTGGCACGGCGGAAAGCTTTTCTTCAATCCACTGCGGAAGCTGCAGGCTTCCGAAAACCGGCTTATCCAAAACATCCTCTTCCACTGCCAAAACCTTTAGCTGATCAACGAGCTGCCAGCCCTCTGTACCCTTTATGCAGTGAGGAACGGGCAGGAGCTTTCCCTCCTGCGTCTCTAAATACTCTTCTCCATGGGTATCCCTCGTAAAAAATACGGGGTGGTCATCTTTCTGATAGGATTCAATTTTAGCTGCAATCGCCCCGATGATTTTTGCAGCTTCTTCGTTGGCCAAAGTGCCAGTGACAAAATCATTCTGCATATCGATTACTAGAAGTAGTTTGTCTTTGTTCATTCTAAATCTCCTTTTTCTCTGCCAAATCTGTATGCAATACTTCCTCTCTTTCAGGGATTGATGGCGCGGCGCCGGCACGGGAAACTGCAATCGCAGATGCTTTTGCCGCCAAAGTCAGACATTGCTGCGGTTCTTCGCCCTGAAGCATCGAGGCGATAAAATAACCGGTAAAGGTATCGCCTGCACCCGTCGTATCTACGGCTTCTACTTGGTAAATGCCCTGCCGGCAGCACCGTTCCTGATCCTGATAAACAGCGCCCTGGCCGCCTAAAGTCAGTACAACCTTCACGCCGGGAAATCGTTCCTTCAGCTCGTCTAAAATCTCCTCTGGCTTACAAACACCTGTAATCTGTTCGCCTTCAATCTCATTGAGCAGGAACATGGATATTTTGCCAAAGTCGCAGCCTTCCAAATTCTGATCGTAGGGCGAAGGATTTAAGATGATTTCCAAACCTCTTTCATAGGCTTTGTCGATAATATAGGACAGTTCGTTGATTTCATTTTGCAGAAGCAGGATATCGCCTCGATCAAATTTGGATATCACCCGGTCGACAAACTCCCGGGTCACACTCCTGTTAGCGCCTCCATAAAGCAGGATACAGTTTTGACCGTTCTGATCTACTTGGATTATCGTATGACCGGATTTTCCGGCAATGGTCTCGATGCAGGAAGTGTCCGCCCCGCTGTCGGCAACGGCTTTTCGCAGGATTTCTCCTTCTTCGCCGATCAGTCCAGCATGATAAACCTCTGCCCCTGCTCGGGCCAATGCGATAGACTGGTTGAGCCCCTTCCCTCCGCAGAAGGTTTCCATGGTAGAGGCAGCCAGCGTTTCTCCCGGCTGTACCATGTGATCTACCGCATACACATAATCTAAATTCAGCGATCCAAAATTCAGTATCTTCATCGGTTCACCCCTATCTGCAGAATTCACCTGCAAACCATTCTTCAAAAGCGACTTCATCTACGTCAACGCAGACATTTACATTCGGTTCCCGGCCTGGAGCAATGGGGTTCACTTTGCCTGCCACCGTAGCGCCTGCAGCATACCCTTCCGTTACCATGCCCACATACAATTTTTCTGTCTGAAACAGTTCTGGTTTGAGCATATAGGCCATAACACAGGCGTCGTGTATTCTCAGCCCCGATTCAAAGGTTCCGCTGCGGTAATGCTCGAACAAAGAGTACAGCATCTCGCCTTCTTTTCCGCTCTCTTTGATTTTCTCGATGGTGTCTTTCCGCAGCAGAGCTTTGTTGGTCACGTCCAGGCCGAGCATCGTAATCGGCAGCCCCGATTCAAAGACCATGTAAGCGGCATGAGGATCGTTATAAAGGTTAAACTCTGCCACAGTATTGGTATTGCCGCCTGAAAGGCCGCCGCCCATCATGACGATTTCGTCAATCTTCTCTTTGACCTCAGGATACAGCCTCAACAAAATCGCAATATTCGTGTGGGTTGCCAGAGCCGCCAGAGTGATCTTCTCCTCGCTTTCCATCAGCATTTCCCTCATGACCTCAACGGCGTGCTTCTGCAAGGGCTGTCTCTTTACCTCTGGAAAATCGTAGCCGTCCATCCCGCTGACACCGTGAATCTCCGGACACGGTTCCAACTTCTTCAGCAAAGGCGCGTCGCAGCCTTTGGCGACTGGTATATCCGCCTCCAAAAACTCCATCAGCTTTAATGCATTCTGCGTCGTCTTCTCCACTTCCACATTGGCGGCGACGGTACTGATTAGCTGCACGTTCAAGGCAGGATTCCGGACAGCGATCGTTATGGCGGCTGCATCATCAATCCCCGGATCTGTATCGATAATAATATTTCTCGGCTTCATTATAATCTCCTTTTCTTCTGCATGTTCTCAGGTCCATTGTACCATTTTGCAACAAACAGAGCAACTATATAAAGTATGAGCAAGGGACAGAAGGAAAATACACCGCGGTTTGAGCTTAAACACATGCAAGGGAAAAGTTACAACTGGTGAAACAAACCTCTTATGAATTTATGCGCAAAAAAACTCCCCCTGTCTTGATTTTGCAGCAAAGGGAGCTATAACAAAACCGCCCGTACAGCGCAAAACTGAACAGACGGCTATGCTATAGGATGTAACAAATTGTTGTGACAACTGAATTTTCTGCACTCAAATAATATAGTTGCTTAACGATGTTTTAAAGCTATTTAGAATATTGATCAAAAAAATTGATATAATCTTTAATTGCCTGTTCAAAAAAATCCCCCAAATAAATACCAAAATGCCCACATTCATATTCTTTTATGACAGCTTTTGGAGAAAGTTTCGCGCATTTGATCGTCGCATCAGCGGGAGCCAAAGTATCTTTTTTGCAAACTGCATAATAGATTGGCTTTTCTATATCTTTTGTATATCTGCTGGGGGAATATTTGAGAAATTCCAAAAGCGTTCTTGCAGGCGCTTTGTTTACAAAACTTGAGTTTGCAGGAATTTGTTCAAAAAACTCCTTATAGTCGGGAACTGCCATCATGGCGGCTTTTCCAGGAGCATCGCCTAATTTCAGCATAACCGGGTGATATCCTGTTAAACATGATAATAGGTCGGCTATGACAAGCGGAATTGTTTTTAAAGCGGTTAGCGGTGAAAGTGTACCCAAAGTGGCCTGTGTGTTTGTATAGGGGCACTGTGCTATGGCAGCAAGAATATCTTTTCGTTTTGCAGACAGAGTTATCACATGGCCGCCGCTGAACGAGCTTCCAAACAGCAGAACTTTACTTCCGTCAACCTTGTCGCTCTTTTTGATAAAGTTGATAGCACAATCCCAATCGACAAGCTGTTCTTTCACATTAATCCTCTGACGTTTATTTCCGTCGCTTGCCCCATAGTTACGATAATCAAATAGAAAACAGGCATATCCGGCAGTAGAAAAGCGTTCTGCATATGTGTTTAGCCGCATTTCACGAACACCACCTAATCCATGCGCCATTACAATGACCGGACACTTTCTATTCCCCTCTTCTTTGGGCAAATACAGCCATGCGCCGCACCTGGTTGCGTTAGAATAAAAATCAACATCTTCACGAATAAATTTTTGATTCATGTGCTTCCTTTCTCTCGCTTTCTACGAGCATACATTGTTTTATCCTAATAGGATTGACATATCTGTTTTTTTTATGATATGATACATTTTATATCTGATTCAAATTGTATCACATGGAGCCAATAAGTCAATCATTTGACCTGACACAAAATAAGGAGAAATGTCTTATGGATAAAAGAGTAGTAGCAAATCAGAAAGTAAAAGACAGTTTATTAAATGCACTTATTGAATTAGCAGAACAATGCAACTGGTCGACTATTTCTATTACTGCACTGATTAAACAGGCAGGAGTAGCGAGGTCTTCTTTTTACCGCAATTTTTCATCTATTGAAGATATTATTGACTATGGCATTGCAAAAATAAATGAAAAATATAATCAAGAAAATCCATCACCAGATGAAAATTTTCGTAATAAAGAATTGATGTATTTCAAATTTCGATTTTTTAAGGAACACGCAAGCCTTTTACTGACCTTTCATCACGCACAGACGCCGCAAACCCTGCTGGCGGTAATTAACGACTTTGTTGTTGATACTTATGGAGATATGCCGGCAAGTTCCATCTCAAAATATGAATTATATTACTATTCAGGCGCATTTTATAATATGGTTATTCATTGGTTGGAAAATGGCGCAAAGGAAAGTCCGGAAGATATGGCAAACGAGTTTTTACGAATCGCTAATGCTCGTGATTAAAAACAGATACATCTATACAGCGTAACGCAGAGAGCTCAATACGTCGCTTGGCGGTATAGGTAACAAGGGGGGCGGGTCTGCCGCAACTGAATAGGAATTGAGAAGCGTTGCAATCTTTTATTAGGATTGCAGCGTTTTTCTGCGGTCTGTTTAGCATTTGGGATTTTCCCCGTATTAAGAAGTGAGAAGACTTTTGCAAAACTGCCCTGTGCAGTATTGTAGGTAGTGAAAAGAGAAATACGAATGGAAAACAGGAAAAGACGGTACAGCCCATTGTAAACGGGGCTATACCGCCTAACCAGAAAATACTTCCTTGTAACCTCAATCCCTTCAAATAAGGGAAGTTTTTCCTCGAAATTGAATGATTAGCGGATAAACCGACGTTCATCTGCTCTTTATGATTATTCAGATCTGACAACTGGGCAGGAAAATCAACGGCACTTTCGTCCTCGCAGCTTCCGTCAGAAAGGTCAGTTCATACCGATATCCGTTGCCTTCTGTGGACAAGGCCATATCAAAGCACTTTTGGGGAATCCCTCGCAGCTTGCTCTGCACGTCGTCGCAGGAGATGCCTGTCGCAAATCGAAAGCGCAGAGATGCAAGGGTATTTTTCAGCCGATAAAAGGCCGGAACTTCTCTCTTCTTTAAGTTCCTGGTCCCCAATATGATGCTGTCTTCATGTTCTTCTAATTGGTCACAGACACGAAAGACATCCTCTGCCCCATACCATCCGTCCTCATCTACAGTGACAATGCCCCCCAGCTTTTCACAGTGTTTCATGGCATAACGCATGCCCGTCTTAATGGCTGTGCCTCTGCCCAGTTTGTGCTTATGGTGTAATACGGTCCCCCCTATTTCTTCTATCATCTGATAAATCCTCGTATAGACGATGTCTTCTCCGCAGCCGTCGTCGATGACGACAATCATGGTTTCCTCTCTTTGAACCAGTTCCTTTGCAAGCTTTACCAGCTTTTCGTCAGGACAGTCCGAAGGAATGATAATCCCAAAGTTCATTTCATCTACCTCCCTTTTCATCAACTTCATCAGCTGACAACTATACCATACACCTTTTCCTTGAATGTTTTGTGGAGGTGCTGTGAATGAAAATTCATTCTAAAAAAAGTGGCTGACGCCACTCCTATGAATTAAAAAAGAGACTGCGCACATCAGTTTGTACTCTAATGCAGCAGTCTCTTCTTTTCAATCTATTTTGCAAGTTTTTTGTACAAGGTAATGGTCGTTGCCACGCCGGATAATCCGCCGCAGATGATGGCCGTCACCACATTGCCTATCACATTGCCGCTTACAGAATCGGGTACGCCTTTTTCTCCGATAATCAGACCGATGACTAAGGCTGTCAGCACTGCGCTGACGATTGCGCCGATAACAAAATTTTTAATTGCGTCTTTTCCCATTTTCTTTTCCTCCGTTTTTAAAAATGATCTTTTTCTTCTTTATATAGATCCGGCAAAATCGTCGCCAGATGTCCAAACTCTTTTAAATTGTGTGCGAACAGTCCCATAGGAACTTCAACTGGAACTCTGACGCCGTCTGGCACCAGCTTTACTACTTGTCCGTTCACCAGACCCCATCCGATCCAAAATCTGCTGCGAAGTTCAATGCCGCCTTCTATCTCTCTGACCATATGGGTCATGACTGCTGCTACGCCTTGTCCTGGTACGGGTCCGTGTCCGTTTGCACACATCATGGCAGCGCAATCCTTCGTACCGACCTTTGACTCGTCGTATCCCAGCTCATGAGGATATCTGAATTCCAAGATCAAATCGTCAGGTCCTGCTCCGATGTCTTCGCGGACGATATGTACAGTGCCCCAGGTCTTCTCTCTCATCGGCACCTTCGGATCCAGAACTTTTTCCCGCATCTGCTGTCTGGCATAGAAGTGATCCTCAGGATCCCATATTCTGTATCTCATATCCTCAAGACCGTGCCATGCGAACCACCATTCGAACATTTCCGGCGTCACCCCCGGCATCTCCGTTCTGTTGGCCAGGTAGGCTGAGCCGTCTTCCATGACACAGTAACCGATTTCACAAGGTAGATAACCGGGTTCGAAGAGCTTGTTTCTGTCTTCAATTTTCAGGGCTAGGGATGGGTCGATTGGTCCCGCTTCAAGGACAGCAATCTTTTCTGCTGGAATCGGTGTAATTGGTAAATCGTAATATTTGGCATAAGGGAGTTTTCTCTCTTCTGCTGTTAGAACAGGTCTCTGACTCATAATCATTACTTCCTTTCGTTTTCTGATGACACATACTAAAGCAAGTGCCGTGCCAAGATTAAAAACCTCTGAAATTCAATGTTTCTAATTTTCTGCCAATGACAGGTTGTATAAATCTTGAACACATGTTAAAATAACACCTAATAAAAATTGTACAGTGAGGTTTCTATGAACAAGATTCATCTGACAAAAAAAGACATGCATACCCGCGGAGGCATCCTGGACGAACTGATGAACAATCTCTTCGATGTTTCCATTCTCATCGATGCGGACTGCAAGATTGTTCACATCAGTGAAAGTTCTTACAAAGACATGCCCAAAGGCACCAATGTCATCGGCCAGGATATCACCATTTTGGACAACATTTCTCCTTTTCGGAACGTGATGAAAACAGGCAGAGCCTCAACCGGCCTGCTGTTAGAAATTCATGGGCGCAAATGCGTCTCCAATATTTTTCCTATTGAAGAGGACGGGCAGATCATCGGCGCCATCGGCACTATCGTCTTCCGCAATCTGCAGCGAGTCAAGCGCATGTTCGCAGGCAGCGACAGCGGCGGGCCTGACGACCTGGGAGAAATCTACAACAGTATCTCCCGTATAGAAAGCGGCTACACCTTTCACGACTTTGTCGGCGAAGACCCTACAGTCAAAGATCTGATTGAGAAATCAAAGAAAGCAGCCGGCAGTCATCTGCCTGTTTTGATTATCGGCGAGACGGGAACTGGCAAAGAAATCATCGCCGGCGCGATTCACAATAGACGATATAATGAGCAGTACGCACCTTACGTAACCATCAACTGCACAGCCATTCCGGAAAATTTGTTAGAATCAGAACTTTTCGGTCACGAAAAGGGAGCCTTTACCGGTGCAGACGCAGCAAAGCCAGGCAAATTTGAAGTTGCAGCCGGCGGCGATATTCTCTTAGATGAAATCGGCGATATGAGCCTCTTCATGCAGTCAAAACTGTTGCGCGTGCTGGAATCCAAGGAGTTTGAACGGGTTGGCAGCAGCAGGATCATCCCTCTGCAGGCTGGCATTATCGCCTCCACCAACAAGAATCTCTTTCTTCTCAGCGAGGAGAAGAAATTCCGTTCCGACCTCTACTACCGGCTGAATACAATAGAACTGTTTGTTCCGCCACTGCGCAGGCGTTCTCAGGATATTCCTCTGCTGCTGGACCACTTCTGCGATGAACTGGAAACGAAACTAGATCTGACGCAAAGCGCTCTTCGTCTTCTGGCCGCTTATGTCTGGCCGGGAAATGTGCGGCAGCTGCGCAATCTGACACAACGGCTGGCAATTTTCTACGAGAACAAACAGATTACCGAAGAAGACATCGCCCAGGAACTGCGTGTGGGTCAGCGCACCTACAATGAAGCCTTCGGTTTCACCAAAGACGATGAGACCACCCCTTTATCCGTCATAGAAAACACTGAGCGGAGCGCCATTTTGATTGCCATGCGCAATCAAAAAAACAATATTTCCGCCGCTGCCAGGGAGTTGGGGCTCAGCCGCGGCACCCTGTATAACAAATTGAAAAAATATGGACTTGCTCCAAAAGGTTAAACACTGGAAAGTTGGTGTATAAATATACCAAAATCTGTGTTACAATATGATCAAATGCGAGAAGAAAGGAAGGACTATGGACAGCAGAGTTGCATTAATTTCAATCATCCTCAAAGATTCCGGTGTCGTGGAGGAGCTTAACGATATTCTCCATCAATACAGTCAGTATATCATCGGACGGATGGGCATTCCCTATCGTGAGAAGAATATTCACATCATCAGCGTGGCAGTCGATGCGCCTTCCGATGTGATCAACGCCCTCTCCGGCAAGATCGGCAGAATCAGCGGAATCAGCAGCAAGGTGGCCTATGCCAATGAATAGACATCTGATTGACAAACTGGCTGACGGCGGAGAACTGACCCGTCAGGAACTGGCGAGATTGATTACAGACGACAGCCGCGAAATCGCTGCCTATCTGGCAGAACGGGCAAATGCAGCCAGAGAACAGATTTACGGCCGCCAGGTGTTTATCCGCGGCTTGATCGAATTTACAAACTACTGCAGAAATGACTGTTACTACTGCGGCATCCGCAGAAGCAATGACGCAGTTAGCCGCTACCGTCTGACTGAGGGACAGATTCTTGACTGCTGCCGGCAGGGGTATGATTTGGGATTTCGTACCTTCGTCCTGCAGGGCGGCGAAGATCCTTACTGGACAGATGAACGAACCTGTCAGGTCGTCAGCGCCATTCGTCAGAGTTACCCCGACTGCGCTATCACCCTCTCCATGGGAGAACGGAGCAGAGAAAGCTATCAGAAGCTCTTTGACGCCGGTGCAGACCGCTATTTACTGCGCCACGAGACAGCCGATTCAGAGCATTACAGCAGGCTTCATCCAGCTGAACTGTCCCTGGCACATCGCCTTTCCTGTCTGCAGGCCCTGAAGGAAATCGGTTTTCAAACCGGCTGCGGCTTTATGGTCGGCTCCCCTTATCAAACCATAGATCATCTAGTCGAAGATCTATGTCTGATCCGAGAATTCAAACCGCAGATGGTCGGCATCGGACCATTTCTGCCGGCGGCAAACACGCCTTTTGAACGTGAACCTGCCGGTTCCAGTGAGCTAACAATCAAGCTGCTCAGTATAGTCAGACTGCTGCATCCGAGAGTTCTGCTTCCTGCAACCACTGCCCTGGGCACAGCGGAACACGATGGTCGGGAGAGAGGCATCCTGGCAGGTGCCAACGTCATCATGCCAAACCTGTCCCCACTGGAGGTGCGGGAGAAATATCTCCTCTACGACGGCAAAATCGCAACTGGAGACGAGGCTGCCGAAAGTATCCGTCATCTGACCGCCTCCATGAAAAAAATAGGCTACGAAATAGTCACCGCCCGCGGCGATTATTTAGTATAATATATTCATACGACGCACTTCATTCCGGCTGAAGCCGGGGAGTGCCAGTATAAATTCTGCCCTTTTGCCCCAAGCTTGCTTGGCTAGGCAAAACGAACAGCACAGGGAACGCAGTTCCCGGAGGAGCGAAGTGTTGCCAAGCCGCCCACTCATGTTCGCTGGGCAGAATGTCACTAACGGGGAAGTTCCCTTGCAGGACCTGACTCGAAAGAAAGGAAAAGAAAAAAATGTATGATCCAAAATCACTGAAAGCAGAAGAATTCATCTGCCATGACGAAGTCATGGACTCCCTGGCTTACGCCGACGAAAACAAAGACAATAAGGAATTGATCCGGCAAATCCTGGATAAGGCTGCCCTGCGCAAAGGCATCAGCCACAGAGAAGCCTCTGTGCTGCTGGCCTGCGAAGACGAAGAAATCACCAAAGAAATCTGCAGCCTGGCGGAACAAATCAAAAAGGACTTCTACGGCAACCGTATCGTCATGTTCGCACCGCTGTATCTGTCCAATTACTGTGTCAACGGCTGTGTTTACTGTCCATACCACCATCAGAACAAACACATCGCCAGAAAGAAACTGACCCAGGAAGAAATCAGAAAAGAAGTCATCGCTCTGCAGGATATGGGCCACAAGAGACTTGCCCTGGAAGCCGGAGAAGATCCGGTCAACAACCCCATCGAATATATTTTGGAGTGCATCAAGACCGTCTACTCCATCAACCATAAGAACGGCGCCATCCGGCGCGTCAACGTCAACATCGCCGCCACTACCAAGGAAGAATACAAGATGCTGAAAGACGCAGGCATCGGTACATATATCTTATTTCAGGAAACCTATCACAAGGACAGCTATGAAAAGCTTCATCCGACCGGTCCAAAGCACAACTATGCGTGGCATACCGAAGCCATGGACAGAGCCATGGAAGCCGGTATCGACGACGTGGGCCTGGGTGTTTTATTCGGCCTGGAAATGTACCGCTACGAACTGGCAGGCCTGTTGATGCACGCAGAGCATCTGGAGGCTGCCCAGGGCGTGGGACCGCATACCATCAGCGTGCCGAGAGTCAGACCTGCAGACGACATCGACCCTGACGATTTTGACGCCGGTGTCGATGGAGGCCTCACCGACGACCTATTCGCCAAGATCATCGCCATCATCAGAATCGCCGTTCCTTATACGGGCATGATCATGTCCACCAGAGAAAGCCAGAAAATGCGGGCAAAGGCGCTGCACCTGGGAATCTCTCAAATCAGCGGCGCTTCCAAGACCAGCGTCGGCGGCTACGACGAGCCGGAACCAGAAGAAGAAAACTCCGCACAGTTCGAAACCGACGACAAGAGAACTCTGGATGAAGTGGTCAAATGGCTGATGGATATGGGCTACATTCCGAGCTTCTGCACCGCCTGCTACAGAGAAGGCAGGACGGGAGACCGCTTCATGACTCTGTGCAAAAACGGCCAGATTCAGAACTGCTGTCATCCTAACGCGCTGATGACCCTGAAAGAATACCTGGTCGATTACGCAAGCCCTGAGACCAGATCCGTCGGCGAAGCTCTCATCGACAAGGAGCTCACCAACATCCCGAAAGAAAAAGTCCGCCAGATTGCGGAAGAGTATATCAAGGAGATTGAAGATGGAAAAAGAGACTTTAGATTTTGATAAGACCCCCAGTGCAAACAGACTGCACATCAGTTTCTTTGGCAGACGCAACGCTGGAAAATCCAGCGTTGTCAATGCTGTCACGGGGCAGGATTTATCTATCGTATCAGAGGTAAAAGGCACCACCACAGACCCAGTCAAAAAGGCCATGGAATTGCTACCCCTGGGACCGGTGGTGATCATCGACACCCCCGGCATCGACGACGACGGCAAAGTAGGAGAGAAACGAGTGGCAAAATCTTACCAGATACTGGGCATGACTGATGTTGCAGTGCTGGTCATCGACAATTTCGTAGGTCCTGCCGCAGAAGATCTGGAGCTGATAAAGCTTTTCAAGAAAAAGAACATACCTTATATCGTAGTCCTGAACAAAGTGGACCTCGACATGGAATCCCTCATTACAGGCGCTGACGAGGAGAATAAGGAACAGTACGATTTTCCTCACATCCTGGTCAGCGCCCTTACCGGTCAAGGTATTACAGAACTGAAAGAGAAGATTGCAGAAATCGGCAAGCCTCTGGAGAGCAATAAGAAGCTGATTGCAGACAAAATTGCTGACTGCGACATCGTCGTCCTGGTGACGCCCATCGACGCTTCGGCGCCTAAAGGGAGAATGATTCTGCCCCAGGTGCAGACCATACGGGACATCTTAGATACGCAGGCCATCGCCATGGTAACGCAAGTTGCAGAGCTTTCGGCCTGTCTTAACGCACTGAAAGAGCCGCCAGCCTTGGTAGTCACCGACAGCCAGGCTTTCCAGCAGGTCAAGGAAATCGTGCCTGACAGCGTCCCTTTGACCTCCTTCTCCATTCTGTTTGCCAGATTCAAGGGTATTTTGGACACGGCTGTTTACGGCGCCCAGTATTTAAACAAGCTGAAAGACGGCGATACCGTTTTAATCTCCGAAGGCTGTACCCATCACAGGCAGTGCGAGGATATCGGAACCGTCAAGCTGCCCGGCTGGATCAAAAAGTACAGCGGTAAAAAGCTGCTCTTTGAATTCACCAGCGGCGGGCATTTCCCCCAGGATCTATCGGCGTACGCCTTGGTAGTCCACTGTGGGGGCTGTATGTTAGGTGAAAGAGAAATGGTCTGCAGACAGGAATCAGCAGAAGAGCAGGGGGTACCGTTTACCAATTACGGCATCCTCATCGCACAGATGAACGGCATTTTAGGCCGAAGCCTGGAGATTTTTTATGAATAGGATTATGGAAAGCAAAAGAATCGTCATCAAGGTGGGAACTTCTACCTTGACCCATCCCAGCGGAAAGATCAACATCCGCCACGTCGAAAACCTCTGCAAGGTCATCGCTGACCTGCAGAACTCCGGCAAGGAAATCACCCTGGTTTCCTCCGGGGCTATCGGTGTAGGCGTGGGAAAACTCAATTTAAAGGCCCGTCCAAATGAGACCAGTAAAAAGCAGGCCCTGGCTGCCATCGGACAGTGTGAACTGATGTTCATGTATGACAAATTCTTCGGCGAATACAATCATACCGTCGCGCAGGTTCTGCTGACAGCCGACGTGGTTGACAACAAGGTGGGACGTCAAAACGTGCAGAATACTTTTACAGAGCTGATCGATATGGGCATCATTCCTGTAGTCAACGAAAACGATACCGTCGCAACAGACGAGTTGGAGGGAAACAATTTCGGCGACAACGACAATCTCTCCGCCATCGTCGCCAAGCTGATTGGCGCCGACCTCTTGGTGATTCTCACCGATATCGACGGACTTTACGACAAAGATCCGCGAAAGCACAGCGACGCTCGCCGCATCCCTGTCGTAGAAAAAATTGATGCGAAGGTGGAAGCTTTGGCAGGGGGCGCTGGTTCAATTTTCGGCACTGGCGGCATGACTACCAAAGTCAGCGCAGCAAAAGTCTCCACTGGAGCCGGCATTCCCTGCTGTGTCATCAAAGGAGATAATCCAGCTAACCTCTATCCCCTATTTGAGGGGCAGACAATTGGAACTATTTTTAAAGCCGGGAGGTAAATCATTTATGACAAATTTAGAAAACATGGGCGCTCTGGCAAAGTCCGCCGCCAGAACCCTTCGAATAGAAGATTCTTCAGTGAAGACAGAAGCTTTAGAATTAATCGCTTCTGCCCTGCTGCAAAACAAGGCTGATATATTAACCGCCAACGCCCTGGACGTAGAAGCAGCCAAAGGCAGCTTGTCACCTTCCATGATTGACCGGCTTTCTCTAAGTGAAGAACGCATCGAGTCCATGGCAGACGCTGTCATCGCCGTCTCCAAGTGGCCCGATCCTGTGGGTCAGGTTTTGGAAGAACGAGATCTTCCAAACGGTCTTCACGTACAGAAGACTTCCGTTCCCCTTGGTGTCTGCGGCATCATCTTCGAAGCTCGTCCCAACGTGACCAGCGACTGCGCAGCCCTCTGCATCAAAGCAGGCAACGCCTGCATCCTCAGAGGCGGAAAAGAAGCTTTTCACTCCAACATGGCCATCACCGGGGTCATGAGAGATGCGCTTTCCTCCACTGCCCTGCCCGCGGACTGCATCCAGCTGGTGGAAGATACCTCTAGGGAATCCGCCGCTGAAATGATGGCTTTGACAGAATATCTCGATGTACTCATTCCAAGAGGCGGCGCCGGTCTGATCAGATCAGTCGTAGACAATGCCAAAGTGCCGGTCATAGAAACCGGTGTCGGTAACTGCCACATTTACGTGGATCGAGCCGCCGACATCTCCATGGCCCTTGATATCGTTTTCAACGCAAAGACCTCCAGGCCTTCCGTCTGCAATGCGGCAGAAAAGCTTTTGGTCCACAAAGAGATTGCGGCGGTCTTTTTACCTGCCATGGCCGAAAAGCTGGCCGAAAAAGACGTGGAGCTGAGAGCAGACGAAGCGGCCTGCCGCCTGCTGCCCCATGCCAAAGCAGCTTCCGAGGGAGACTGGAGCCGTGAATATCTGGACTACATCATGGGCGTCAAAATCGTGAACAGCATCGACGATGCCATCGACCACATTGAAAGATATTCGTCTCACCACAGCGACTGCATCGTCACCTCTGACCAGGCTGCTGCAGACCGTTTTCTGGCTTCCGTAGATTCTGCTGCAGTCTATCACAACGCTTCTACCAGGTTCACCGACGGCGGCGAGCTGGGACTGGGGGCAGAGATCGGCATTTCCACCCAGAAACTCCACGCCAGAGGCCCCATGGGTGTAAACCAGCTTGTCTCCTACAAATATGTGATTTCCGGCAGTGGGCAAATTAGATAAATATATGCACAATATTCCAGAATATTCATATTGATATATCAAAGGAGATGATAAATTGATATGAATGGAATAACATGGGCATTGATCGGCACCCTGTTTACCTTCTCGGTAACCACTCTGGGTGCCTTAAATGTTTTTTGGGTCAAAAAAGAAGTTGGCAATACCTTTCAATGTATATTCTTAGGTTTTGCCGGCGGCGTCATGATTGCGGCCTCAGTCTGGTCTTTACTGCTTCCTGGAATAGAAAGAGCTGAACAAAACGGTCAAATCAGCTGGCTAGTCATGACATGCGGATTTCTCCTGGGTGTCATTTTACTGCTATTTGCCGACGCTATTCTAAAAAAACAATACTTAAGGCGGCTGCAGACGGGTCAGCAGACCAAACTAAAACAGAGCACTTTGATGTTGGTCATGGCTATTACCATACACAACATTCCAGAGGGAATGGCTGTCGGTCTTGCTTTCTCTCTGGCTATGTCGGATACCTCTGACCCGGCGCTGTTCTCCGGCGCAATAGCCCTTGCTCTGGGTATCGGTATTCAGAACTATCCCGAAGGCACTGCCGTGGCTCTGCCTCTCATCAAAGACGGCATGGGCAAAAAGAAAGCGTTTTTGATCGGCAGCATGTCTGCCATCGTAGAACCGATCTTCGGCGTTCTCGCCGCCGTAGTGACGACGTTTATTACATCCTTCATGCCTCTGCTCCTGGCTTTTGCTGCCGGCACCATGATCTACGTGGTAGTGCAGGAACTTCTGCCCGAGGCACAGGGCTGTGAAGGCGACAAAACAGCCACTTTAGGCTTCATCGCGGGATTTTTAATTATGATGATTCTGGACGTCAGTCTAGGCTGAGATTGTGACATTTGTCAACTTACCATATGTATTTAATTAAAAACTTGTGATTTTTCACAAATTATTGTTGACAGCGTCAATTTTGCATGTTACTATAGAGAAAATTAAATAACACAGACAAACCTTTGAGGGAGAGTAGTAAGCTTTGATACTTACATAGGAGAGAGCTGCAGGTGGTGAGATTGCAGCATGGAAAGGCAGAGCCGAATGGACTCCTGAGGGCAAACCGAACGATGGAACCGTTTAGTAGGGGCGCCGGAGAAGATACTCCGTTAACAAAATCGGCATATGGTAGTATGCGCAGAGCGGGCGTAATTTTGTTACGCCAAGCCGGGTGGCACCGCAAGAGAACTTATTACTCTTGTCCCAGCAGAAGTTTGTCTGGGACAGGAGTTTTTGTTTGCCCTAACCCGATTTGCATAAGCAAATCGTTGGTAGGTCAGCCGTCAGAATTCCCCAAATCTCTGATTTGGTGGAAATTACCACGCTTTTGCTCCTGTCCAGTGTAAAATTGAAAGGAGCACACAAAAATGAACAACGAAACAAAGAAGATCCCTTACAAAATTTATCTCGAGGAACACGAAATGCCGACTCAGTATTACAATGTCCGGGCGGACATGAAGAAAAAGCCGGCTCCCCTGCTCAACCCGGGTACCCTGCAGCCCATGACCTTTGATGAACTGCGGGGCGTCTTCTGCGACGAACTGGTAAAACAGGAGCTGGACGACACCACGGCATATTTCGATATTCCACAGGAAATACAAGAGTTCTACAAGATGTACCGCCCTGCACCGCTTGTCAGAGCTTACTGCTTAGAAGAACGTCTGCAGACACCTGCTAAAATTTATTATAAATTCGAAGGCAACAACACCAGCGGCAGCCACAAGCTGAACTCCGCCATCGCCCAGGCCTATTACGCCAAGGAGCAGGGCCTCAAAGGCGTGACGACAGAAACAGGCGCTGGCCAGTGGGGCACTGCCCTTTCCATGGCCTGTGCTTACCTGGGCCTGGACTGTGACGTCTACATGGTAAAGGTCTCCTACGAGCAAAAGCCGTTCAGACGGGAGGTCATGCGGACCTATGGCGCAAAGGTCACGCCATCCCCTTCCGAGTCAACGGCAGTCGGCCGCAAGATCCTCGCAGACCACCCCGGCACCACGGGAAGCCTGGGCTGCGCCATCTCCGAAGCCGTAGAAGCTGCTACCAGCCGGGAAGGCTACAGATATGTGCTGGGCAGCGTGCTATCACAGGTCCTGCTCCACCAGAGCATCATCGGTCTGGAGACAAAGACGGCCATGGACAAATACGGCATCACACCGGATATCATCATCGGCTGCGCCGGCGGCGGCTCCAACTTAGGCGGACTGATTTCTCCATTCATGGGTGAAAAACTTCGCGGGGAAAAGGACTACCGTTTCATCGCCGTCGAACCCGCCTCCTGCCCTAGTCTGACCAGAGGCAAGTACGCCTACGATTTCTGCGATACCGGCATGGTCTGCCCGCTTTCCAAGATGTACACCCTGGGCAGCGGCTTCATTCCAAGTGCCAATCACGCTGGCGGCCTCAGATACCACGGCATGAGTTCTGTTCTTTCCGAGCTGTACGATCAGGGACTCATGGAAGCCCGCAGTGTAGAGCAGACAGAGGTTTTCAAGGCGGCAGAGGATTTCGCCAGAATTGAAGGCATTCTGCCTGCGCCAGAGAGCAGCCACGCAATCAAGGCAGCGATGGACGAGGCGCTGAAGTGCAAAGAAACAGGGGAAGAAAAGACCATCCTCTTCGGCCTGACCGGCACAGGTTACTTCGATCTGAAAGCCTATGAACAGTTCAACAACGGTCAGATGAGCGATCACATCCCTACCGATGAAGAACTGCAGATCAGTTTCGACGGACTGCCAAGAGTATAATACAAAGCAGAGGGGAAGGCTTTTAGCCTTCCTCTTTCCTATTGCACTGCTACTGCACTGCACTGTTTTTTGCTAAAATCGTCAAAAAAGGCTAATTTTGAAAAACTCTTTTTGTCATTGGAATTCAGCCATTTCTCATTAAAATCCAGCAGAATTTCTTCAAAAAAACTTCTGCAACCCTTGCAATTGCTTGCTCAAAAACTTTTTTCCAATTCGGCAAAAAATCATCATTTTGGCAAAGATCGAAGAGGAAGACACCGAATCGGGGGGCAGAATAAAAAAAGAGAGAAAACCGTTTTCTCCCTTTTTCGTTCTATTCTTCTTCTGGAAATATGAATTCCTGCAGTGTCGCATAAAGCAGCTGCGGTTCGATTGGTTTCGCCAGATGGGCGTTCATACCTGCTGCCCGGGATTTCTCTACATCTTCATCAAAGGCGTTGGCGCTCATAGCGATAATCGGCACTGTCTTTGCTTTCTTTTTCTTTAACTGTCTGATGGATCTGGCTGCCGTCAGGCCGTTCATGACCGGCATGCGGATATCCATGAGAATCGCGTCATAATCCACCGCCGAAGTGGCGAACATTTCAATGGCCACCAGGCCATTTTCAGCGACTTCCACCTTGGCGCCTTTGTTCATCAGTAACTGTTTTGCCACTTCTATGTTGAGCACATGATCTTCTACCAGCAGAATCGTCTTACCCGTAAAATCATACTCCATCGGTTTTGCCGCTTCCTGCTTCTGCTCTCTTTCCGTGTAGATTTTCTGGAACGTGGAAGTCAGTGATTTCTTGAACAGCGGTTTTGAGATCAGCATGTTGACACCGGCCTTTTTGGCATCCTGTTCAATAGAAACCCAGTCATAAGCGGTCATGATGATAATCGTCACTTCCGGCCCGACGATTTTACGTATTTCTCTCGCCGTCTCAATACCATCCATGCCCGGCATTTTCCAGTCGATGAAAATCACGTCAAAATACGTATTCTTTTCCCACTTTCTTCTGACAATTTCTACGGCTCCTTCTCCACTGTCAACCCACTCTGCTTTCATGCCCATATCGGACAAAATGTTCTTCGTGTGCTCACAGACCGTAATTTCATCATCGACAATCAGAGCGGACAGCTTGGCAAAATTAATCTTTGCCTTACTGCGGCTGATCCGTTTTGTCTCTTCGCAGAGTTCCAAATCCAATTCCACCGTAAATTCAGATCCAACTCCTTCGATGCTGTTGACCGAAATATGGCCGCCCATCATGTTGATCAGGTTCTTGCAAATGGCCAGACCCAGACCCGTCCCGCTGTAACGCGCTGTATTATCATTGCCCTGTTCAAAAGGATCGAACAAATGAGGCATGAACTCTTCTTTGATGCCAATGCCGGTATCATTGATTGTAAAGGTCATTCTCGCCTTGCCGTCTTTGATTCTGCCCTGGTGGATGATCATCTGCACTTTTCCGCCGGATGGAGTGAATTTGATAGCGTTAGAGATGATGTTGATCAACACCTGCTGCAGCTTCATGGCATCGCCGATATAGTAATCTTCTGTAAAACTGGTCAATATGGACTCGTAGTCGATGCCTTTCTCTTCTGCCTGTTCATAACAGATGGTGTTGATCCCGTTGATAAACTCTTCAAAAGGAATTTTTTCCCGCTTGACGACGACCTTGCCGCTTTCAATCCTGCTCATATCCAATATATCGTTAATCAACGATAGCAAAAACCTGGCAGAAATCCCCACTTTGGAGATGCAGTCCGCCACTTGTTCCGGGTCATTGACACACTGTGCAGCCAGGGCGGACATGCCGATGATGGCGTTCATCGGCGTTCTGATCTCGTGACTCATCCTGGACAGGAAATCGGATTTGGCATTGCTGGCCTGTTCCGCCTGCGCTAAAGCGTTTCGCAGCAGATCCTGCTGTTTTTGCTCCTCCAGGATGGACTCCGTGATGTTGGCGCGCCGCACCAGAATCTGTGTTTTTTCTCCGTCAATATAACTGTAACTCAGTCTGTAGGTGTGAAGCACCGTTTTCTTTCTGTTCCATATCTTCTCATTAAATTCGTAGACCTGCTTCTGCTCCAGTGCCTTGACCACTGCTTCCATCTGTGCATTGTCTCTGACAATCAGGTATTCTTCCTCGCTTGGGAAAAATTCCCGATATTTTTGGGCGAAGGCGATATTGGATGCATCGTAGTCATCGCTTTCCTCCGGCAAATAGTCCTGATTGGAACGGGCCAGGCAATAAAATCGATTTAACTCCCGGTCGATGATGCCTACATAATCATAAGTCGTGTTTACAATTGCCTGCAATGCAAACTGACTCAGCATAGAACCGTTAATGTTGTAGGTATATAAAAAGCACATGATGTCGTTCTGCTCTGGACTTTTAAAAATCTTCGCATAGGTTTTCACCCAGCAGAGGGTGCCGTTTTTCATACGTCTTTGGTATTCTATAGCATACTCGTTTTTTCCCTCATAGTAAAGCGACATCAGCGAACCGATGCTGAGAGATTCTCTGAATTTCTCCTTCATGTCATCCGCTACCATATCGGAAGCGACCTCTTCTATAACACCGGAATAGGTCATACTATCGTCTGCCAGCAGCACATCACTGCTGCCCACATAGTCCACTACGATGTTGCGCGTCAGATCTGCGCGGAATTTAGCCAGAAGATCTTCACTCTGCAGACCGCTCATATATACCAGTTCTTCTACATAACGCTCTTCTTTGACCTTCTCTTCTGTGATATTGACGCCGCAGCCGATTACTTGATTGAAAGACGCACCCCGGTCAGTAACCCGTCTCAACATGATTCGCAGCCACAGGTCATTGTTCTTTTCGTCCAGAAAGTGGATATCCGCCTGAGCGTGTTCTTCTCCGTCGATTACCATCTGGTATAATTTCAAGTAATCACTGATGGAGTCATCGTGTACAAACCCCGCTTCCACAAAAGATTGCGGCACGTTATAGACGACATCCTCAATGCCAAAATATCTGGCGGAGTTTCTCTGATACTGCATCTTTTTCTCTTCAATATCATACTGCCAGATCAACATGTCGGTATTTTCTAAGGCGATATTAATCTTCTCCTGCTCCGCCCGCAGATTCAGTTCCTCTTCCTTCTGAGGGGTGATGTCGGTAAACACCATGTAGTATAAGAGTGTTCCGGACATAGCACGCTTCAACATAATATTGCAGACTGCCCAAACAATCTTTCCTGTAGACGACTGAAAACGAACGTCCAGACTCGTAACATCACCTTCATCTTTTAGGTACTCTAAAGCGTTGGTGAACTTGTCCCGATCCTCACCAAATATGTAGGAAAGCATCTCACACTGATTCTTTTTCTCGAAATCCTCTTTCGATGTAAATCCCAGGCATTCTAAAGATTTCAAATTCATATATCGCAAAACCGGACGGCGGCTTATGGTGAACCAGATAATACCGCAGAGCTGTTCGTCATAGGTTTCGATCAAGCTCTGATATCGTTCCTCCGCTCTCGCATTGGCTTCCTTCAGTTCCGTGATGTCCGTGTAGACAAAAAAAGCGATGGGATATTGATCTTCATAAAGTTCTTCGAGAAAAATGACCCTTGCCTTTACCCAGACATCCTTTCCGCTCAGATGTTTCAGTCGATAAGTCAAAGTGGTGGGTTTACTTTTTTCTATCGCTTTGGCGGTCTTTTCCATGACATATTCATAGTCGTCAGGGTGGATGTACCGACTGCTGTCAAACCCTTCTTTTTCTATACGCCCTCTCGTCGTCCCTACCAAACTCGCCAGACCTTCTGTATAGTACAAAATTGTGAATTCTGGATTGCAGATAAATTTACCTACTGCGTCGGCCGCTGCGCCGATAACGCCTTCCAGTTCCTTGTCTTTTCGCTTTGCCAGTTCTTTGAGATACTCGATCTCTTCCTGGTGGCTCTGTGTCCCTGTCTGTATGTCATTTTGTTCTTTCAAGTTCTTCATTCGTTCTCCTCTTCAGCGACATAAATAAGCTTAAGTCCGCGTCATTCTCCTTTTTAGTTTATCACAATGATTTGAATTTTCAATAGAGATTCAGTATAATAGTACCTATCATTTCAGAAAAGAGGTGCTCCATGACTACAGATCTTACATTGAGACCCATTGCCCACATCCGCAGCGTTTTTCCATCAAAGTTTGGAATTCCCCGCCAAAGCGGGCTGACGGAAACATTGAGAAGTGAAATCGTCTTTGAAGAGGCGTTTCGAAGTCCCCAGGCCCTCCGCGGACTGTCCGACTTCTCTCATCTCTGGATTATATGGGGATTTTCAGAAAATGTAGAAAGCGGCTGGTCTCCTACGGTCAGACCTCCCCGCCTGGGCGGAAATCAGCGAATGGGAGTCTTTGCTACCAGATCGCCCTTCAGACCCAACCCCCTAGGTCTTTCCTCCGTAAAAATAGAAGCCATCAGAACAGATCCCAGGTCAGGAACTGTCATTTCTGTCTGGGGCGCAGACCTGATGGACGGCACGCCCATTTACGACATCAAGCCGTATATTCCTGCAGACTGTCACCCGGACGCCGTCTGCGGTTTTGCCGATCATACCCAGGGACACCGTCTGTCCGTCACCATTGCGCCCCAGCTCCTTGCCAGAATCCCTCAGACACTGCAGGACGGACTGTATTCCATCCTGGCACAGGACCCCAGGCCTTCTTACCAGGAGGACCCGATGCGAATCTACGGATTCGGCTTTGCCGATTTTGAAGTCAGATTCCGCGTCGCCGGCAAAGACCTGGAAGTCGTAGAAATCATCTGACAGAGAAGGACGGCCTCAGCCGTCCTTTTTTAATTTGCAGCGCATGGTGCGCATCTCTTCTGTAAAGCCTTCTCGTTCATAGAGTGCAATGGCTCTCCTATTGTTGCTCAATACGTTCAGTTCTACGTAATCCAGACGTCGCTCTTCTGCCCAGGTCTTTACGGCTTCAATCAGCAGTCTTCCGACACCTCTGCTCCTCTCACTTTCTGTGACACAGGCATCCATCAGGTAGGCGTATCGGTGTGGCACGAGACAGCCAAAAGGCGGCGTGCTGCTTTGCTGCACCAGGGCAAAACCGATGAGCCGATCCGCCTCTTCCGCCAGCAGGACATCCCCTTTCTCTTCTTCAATGATGGAGGAGAGGAAATCCCGGTTCTGGCTGGTCATCTGAAAATAGTCCGCCTGCAGATCCGCCATCTCCTGAAATAACGTATCATATAATCTACATATGACATCCATATCCGCCGTGGTCGCTGTTCTTATCTTCATAATTACTGCCTCCTTCCTCTATTTTACCATATTTCTCTTACCTCGTCAGAGAAATATGGTTTGTTGTTCGTAAAATTAGTTTGACATAGATAAAATATCATGTTATATTCTATAGAAATAAAACTTATTAGATTAACATGAAACCAAGGAGGTAATGATGAAACGGTATTGGAAGAGAAATAAGCTACTACTGGCCGCTGCCCTGCTGCTTTGCACAGTAGCAGCTTTGATGACCACTTTTGTCTCTCTGCTGCTGCAGCAGGTGACGGATACTGCTGTGTCTGGAGATATGGCGCTATTTAAGAAACTGCTGCTCTTTGCAGCCTGCTATATGATTTTGCTCTGTCTGATGAATTACTTTGGTTCGCTGGCATCCAAACTTCTGGTGCAGAGGATGACGCGGCAGATACGCAGTGATGTTTACGAAGGCGTGATGCATCAGTATCCAGGTGAATTCTACAAGACGAATACAGCGGATTATATCTCCAGTTTAATCAATGACGTAAAGATTATCGAGGAAAATTACATCCTTCCCCTCATGCTCAATATCGAGGTCATCGTCATGTTCGTATCTACTCTGGTACTGCTGCTGGTTCTCAGTCCTGCCGTTACTGCCATCCTGTTAGGGACGCTGCTGCTGATGTTCGCCGTGCCTGCTCTGATGGGGAAGCTGCTGGAGAAGAGGCAGGATGCCGTATCCCGCCAGTTGGCAAGGTTTACGGAAAAAACAAAGGATATCCTCTCCGGCTTTGAAGTCATCAGGAGCTATCGCCTGCTGCCCAATATGCGGCTGAAGTTTGAGGAGGAGAACAAGAGGACTGCGGACTGCAAATTTGCCGCGGACAAAGTGACTGCTCTCAACGAAGGTCTCTCTGACACCCTGTCCTATCTCTGCGTCGTGGTCGTCATCTTTACCTCGGCTTTCTTCGTAATCAAAGGTTCCATCACCATGGGTACCCTGATGGCTCTCCTTCAGCTCAGCGGTTCTTTTTTGACGCCGGTCCTGCTGATTATGGAGAACCTACCTAAAATCAAAAGCGTCAAACCCATCGTGAAGCGTCTGTGCGACTATGCAGATACAGAGGTTGAGGCAGAACATGGCAAAGATCCGTCCTTTGAAAGGGAAATTGCAGCACAAGACTTGACCTTCTCTTACGATGGAAACCTCGACGCCCTGCATCACGTCAGCCTGCGTTTTGTCAAAGGGGAGAAATACGCTGTGGTCGGCCACAGTGGCTGCGGAAAAAGTACCCTGATCAAAATCCTTTCTGGCTACTACCGAGATTATCAGGGGGAAATACTGTACGATGAAGATTCTCTGCGCCTGCTGGATACAAGGAACTTGGGGTCTATCCTCTCCGTCCTCCATCAGAGTGTGTATCTTTTCAATGATACGATTAAAAACAATATCGCTCTGGTTGGAGATTTTGATGAAGAAACATGGCAGCAGGCCCTATCGGCCAGCGGTGTCAGTCAATTTCTGCCCCAGCTGGAAAATGGCCTGGACAGCCAGGTCGGCGAAAACGGCAATCGCCTTTCCGGCGGCCAGCGTCAGAGAGTCGCCCTGGCCAGAGCCCTCATCAGGGATGCCAAAGTCATCATTTTGGACGAAGGAACTTCTGCTTTGGATCCCAAAACTGCCGTAGAGATTGAAAATACGCTGCTGGCGCAAGAGGACCTGACTGTGGTCACCATCACCCATTCCCTGAATCCCGCTCTGCTTTCGCGCTATGATCAAGTGATCTACATGGAAAATGGTGCAGTAAAGGGCATGGCCGCTTATGAACAGTTGCTGGAAAATAATCCTTCCTTCCGTAATTTCTGTGGGGTATAATGAACGCATAGATCCTACAGCTTCGCTGCAAGGAATATTCATGGTATAATGTTAATACGTGCAAGAAAGGAGCTGCAACATGAAGTTTAAGAAAGAACTCAATCCTATCTTGGAGACCATCGGATTGTGCTGCTATATCAAATATAAAGATGACATTTGTGAGGAGACCGTCGAGGCACTCAATCGCCTCGGTGTGGATGGACAGCTTTTCTACGATCACAATTACCCTTTGATCAACCAATATGCCGACGACTTTGCCACAAAATACGAACCCCATATAGATGAAGAGGTCTTGTTCGGTTCCATGGATCTGGATATGGACACCACCTACATCGTCATGGCCAGCATCGTCGAAAATCCCCATTGGATCGACCAGGTGGATCAGATCAGCGAAGAGCAGATTCTGCGAACTTTCTCAGAGATGTTTGTGGATGAAATCAACGGGGACGGTATGGCACCGGACCTTACCACGTTAGAAAGCCGCATCGATTTTCTCAATCAGCAGCCGGAAATTTCTGATTCTTCAAAGTGGAAAACCATGATGCTGTTAGGTGACCCAAAGCGATATGTGAAATCCATGATTGAAATTTATAAACAAAATCTTCCCGCCTATGAATATGCTGTTTCCAAGAATCAGACTGCCATCGACGGTCTGTTGGAGAAATTAGCAACCGAAGGCTTTCAG
Organism: Emergencia timonensis; assembly: GCF_900086585.1. Taxonomy (GTDB): domain Bacteria; phylum Bacillota; class Clostridia; order Peptostreptococcales; family Anaerovoracaceae; genus Senimuribacter; species Senimuribacter timonensis. The sequence goes on along the minus strand of NZ_FLKM01000009.1, from coordinate 546,385 downwards.
CACGCTGTCTTTCAGGATATCATGGGCAAGTTTCCAGGCATTGAGACCATCTACCCATCCATCATTTCTCCAGTGCTGGAATGGGGTCTCTCCACTGTAGGATTTTACGGTGTTTTCGTCAACAAAGCCTATGGCTTCGGCAGCCTGCAGGAGCAGGAAAAAGCCTCTCTCCTATCCAGTCTGAAGATGCTCTCTGATAAAAGCCGTTTTGAGATCCTAGCTCTGCTCAAAAAGGGCGCCAGGTACAATCTGGAAATCGCAGAAGAATTGCAGCTGGGAGCCCCAACAGCTTCCCATCACATGAATCTCCTGATGACAAACGGTTTTGTCACCATCGAAAAGCAGGATGCCAAGGTATATTATCACTTCATTCCGGAAAAAATCCGCGAACTGATCCAGCTGCTCGAGAAGCAGTTTTTAATGTAAGTACAGAGGAGGCACTGTCCCTAACGGCAGCGCCTCCTTTTTTCGTTATTCTTTTTCTGATATGGCTCTTGCGATGACCAAAGTCTCGATAATTTCTGCCAGCGCATATTTGTTTCTCTGATAGGTGTTCTCTTTTACCTCTATTTCTACTTCAACTTCTCCGACTGCCCCCTGCTGCCGCGACCGCTGGATGGCGCACTGGCGAGCAGTTTTTTTCGCTTCCACCAGGGCATCGTCATAATCCGGCAGGGAGTAGGTCTCATGGCCGCCGCTGATGATGTAGGTCAGATAGGAGCTCTTGATGCCTTTGTACGGTTCAATTTTGATAACACACTCTGTACTGATATTGCCCATGGCAGCTCCGATGGCGTTTGCTACCTTTCCATCCTGCGGAAAGTCGGCTTCTGTCCCCAGCAGTTTCGCAACGTCTGCTAAGAAGATCTTTGTCGGTGCACCAATTCCAATCAGTTTTGACGGAGTGGAAAAAACAGGACGGATGGCAAAGTCAGCCAAATTCTGGCCAGAGTGACGAAAAATATAAGCGGTTAGTTTCTCTAAATCCTCACACTCCTGCAGATTCAAGTCCCTGCCCGTCTCATATTTCATAAAGATGCGGACCAGGTTGCTGTATAGCCTGCATTTTGTCAGATCGTAGATTTCCTTGCAGACTTCCGCAGGTGTCCCCTTTGTCACTGCCGAAAGGTACGCAGCGCCCATCCTGGATGCCTCGCTGTCAAATTCTGTGTAGTCCCCATAGACATGCATCACATCGGTGGGCGTCATCCCGATACGGATGACCGTCCCCTCATCTTCCAACCGTTTCATGTTCAGGACATGGGGACTGGTTCCGATTGCCGCTGCAGCCTCTCTGTAAATCAGCGGTCCATCCTCCAGGGCTTGGATAAATTTCCGTTCCGACGGTGTGTATTTATCCAGATTTGTGGGGAGGCTCACCAGCATAAAGAACTCGTGGGCAGGATAATCAAAGGGGCGATCCATCAACACCAGTGTTTTCAGCGCTTTACGCATTTTCGGATACTGGCTGGCCGCCATGCACAGCGGCACACAGCGTCGGTTATCAAGATAGAGCTGCCCCCTCTTATATTTTACGGCACTGTCGCCGCCCAGAGCAAAGGTGTCGATGGAGACGCCTTTGACCATGGTCTTCCATTCGCCGATAGAAATACCACTCTCGCTTGTAACGGGGATGCCGTCTTTGACCATGGCCACGTCGCTAGTGGTACCACCCATATCTACAATCAAAGCGTCCTGATATTTGGACAGTTCCATGGCGCCGATGATGCTAGCCGCAGGACCGCAGAGCAAAGTCTCCACCGGACGGCTCATGGCAAATTCACGACTCATGATGCTGCCATCGCTTTTGACGATGACTATAGGCAGATCCAGCCCCAGTTCCGCTAGGGATCCTTCGATAGAATCAAAGAAATCCTCCATGACAGGTAGCAATCTGGCATTGAGCAGCGCAGTCGCGCCTCGCTTCTGTACGTTCAGCTCCTGAAACAGGTCATACCCCCTTACGCAAGGGAGACCCAACGTCTTTTTGATGATCTGTTCCGCTTTGATCTCGTACTCACCGTCGTTGTATTTAGGATTCATCTGGACGATCGCCACGCTGTCAAAGTCTCTGAAATCCTGTACAATGTCCTCTTCGAATTTCTGCCAATCCGGGGTGTTCTCCAGACTGTCCGGCTGCCCGGCGTCACCTTTCATGAAATAGATATCCCCCATGGGCGGCAGGCCATATTCACCTCCCATCTTCTTCACAACCTGCGGGTTGACACCGATAAACACCAGCTTTGCCCTGCCTCCCTTGTGCTCTACACAGGCGTTGGTTGCCAAAGTGGTAGAAAGAGAAATATAGGATGCGTTGCGGGCGAGATCCTGGTCCAGTCCGCCGAGGGCTCTCAGGATTCCAACCTTCAAATCCTGTCTGGTAGTCAGTGTCTTGCTCTGTGACAATACCTTGTGGCTCTTCGTATCAAAGATAACTGCGTCCGTGCAGGTGCCGCCTGTATCAATTCCGATTCCAATCATTTCTCTACCTCTCTTCTTGTTCCTCTATTTGGAACATGGTCTTGCAGACGGTTCTGGCCGTCTCTGTCCTGAATAGGTGTTTATAAGATTCCCTGATGCCCTCTGCCGGTGTTTCCTCTTCGTAAAGATTGACCAAAGCGTCAGCCTCCAGCAAAATCCGATAATCGAGCCCGTCCACAGGTTCATAGGTGTGATGGTGTGCCACCAGATAACAGACCCTTTCCGTCACGGCCCTATCAAAATTCAGGGCTTCCAGCATTTCTTCTGCCAGGGGCGGCCCCTCCTGCTCCTGCAACCTGCCGTTGCTGAATCCATACTTCTTCTCGGCGGCTCCGATGCCGATGTCATGTACCAGTGCCGCTGCCTCTAATGTGAACTGCGTTTCTTCGTCCAGCCCCTCTGCCTCGCCAATCAGCCTGGCAAAGGAGTGAACCTTGACAAAATGCTGGATACGTGGCGCATCGCTCTCGTAATAGCGAATCATTTCCATATATAATTGATTTAATTTGTTCATGTGAGGACTCCTTCTTTCTTTGCTATCAGTATAGCACAAGAACGGTTTCAAGTCGTTGCACCAGCAACAGAAAACTTGGTATTTTATTTGGAACTGGACGGATGGCAGGCTTTTGAGAGGGGCGTGTTACGCAGTTTCGGCTGATTTGCCCTGTTTTGTTAAGCAGCCCGCTGCCAGGCACTGGCATATGCGTAACTGCCCCTTCTCTGCAAAGGGAGTGTTACGCAGTTTCGGTCGTTTTGCCCTGTTTTGTTAAGCAGCTTGCTGCCAGGCACTGGCATATGCGTAACTGCCCCTTCTCTGCAAAGGGAGTGTTACGCAGTTTCGGTCGATTTGCCCTATTTTGTTAAGCAGCCCGGTGCCTGGCACTGGCATATGCGTAGCTGACCCCCTCTCTGCAAAGGGAGTGTTACGCAGTTTCGGTCGATTTGCCCTATTTTGTTAAGCAGCCCGCTGCCAGGCACTGGCATATGCGTAACTGACTCCTCTCTGCAAAGGGAGTGTTACGCAGTTTCGGCTGATTTGCCCTGTTTTGTTAAGCAGTTTGCTGCCTGAAACCAGCATATGCGTAACTGACCCCTCTCTGCAAAGGGAGTGTTACGCAGTTTCGCCTGATTTGTCCTGTTTTGTTAAGCAGCCCGCCGCCTGACACTAGCATATGCGTAACCGCACACCGCCAAAATGCGTCAAATAGAAATGGCACATAAAAACAGCTTGCTTTTCCCGCTCACGTAATGTAAAATAATGTAAATAAAGGAAGGAGAAGTAAAATGTATAACAGCATCAGCTATATCATGGCTGACTTAGAAAGTCAGGAATCTCTTGCCAAGCAATATCGCCACAAATTGTTGGAGCTGCCAGAGGGAAAGCTTTCTACGTCTACCATAAGAGGCACGACCTACTATTATAAATTAGTCGATGGAAAGAAGCTGTATCTGGGAAAAGCTGACTGCGAAGAAGTGAATCTGCTGCAGACCAGGGCGCATTTGACCGAAGCTCTAAAGCGCATCGAAAGAAACTGTACTGCGCTGCATCATCTTCTGGAAGAGTACCAAAGCGTTGAGCCGGATATCATCAACAGCAAAATCCCCAAGGCTTACCAGTTCTCAAAACAGAATAATTATCAACTTACCAACTGGCTTGACCTGCAGGAATGGGGCAGCGCAGAGTACGACAAAAACACCAAATACCCGGAAAAGCTGATTCACCGGACGGTCAAAGGGGAATGTGTCAGATCAAAGTCAGAAGTCATCATCGCAGATATTTTGTTTTTAAAAGGAATCGAATATCATTATGAGGAGAATCTCATACTCGGAAAGGAAACCATTGCGCCTGATTTTAAGGTAGCAGTGGCAAGTCAGCGCAGATTTCGAAGGCTTGAACACTTTGGCATGCTCAGCAGTTCCAAATATCTGGAGGAATGCCTGTGGAAGCTCCGGCTTTACTTCAGCTATAAATTCGTCCCATGGGACGACATCATCTTTACCTTTGAGGCGCAGGATGGCGGCATTGATGCCCAGACCATAAGCTGGATCATCGATCAGTTTTGTGTTTAAAAAATACAAAAAGCGGAGGACCTCCCTCCGCTCTGAGTAAACTAATATTTCACACCGTGCCAATAGATCGGCGTATAGACTTCTGCCTTTGCTGGCAAAGTCACACCGTCCAAGGCCCACTTTTTAAATTCCTCAAAGCCGGTCCGGTCGACGATGTAGCCGATGTGTTCCTTGCCGCCGGGCGCATCTTTGTCGATATAGTGCGCTACGTATTGATAAGTGTTGAGGATGATTTTGACGATGCTGTCTGCATCCACCCACTTGATAAAGTCCTCGCCAAGACGCGGATTTTTCTTGCCGGTTCTGCCCAGCAGGGTCAGACGGTAATATTTCTCCTTGCTCCTGGTCCAGGCACGAGTCGGACAGTTGAGCACGCACTCGCCGCAGCCGATGCACTTCTCCCCATTGCGCTGTGGTCTGTAGTTGACCGCCTTCAGCGCTTCTACCGACTTCTTGCGACAGAATTTGATGCAGGCGCCGCAATTGACACAGCGGTTCGGATCCAACTGCGGTTCCGTCATGCCCATGATGCCAAAATCGTGCATGCGCACTTTTGCACAGTCGTTGGGACAGCCCGTCAGGGCGATTTTAAAATGAAGGTCATTGGGGAAAAGTACTTTCTCAATCCGCTGAGCCAGCGTGGTGGTATCATAACAACCATAGGGGCAGACACGGTTACCTACACAGGCCGTCACGTTGCGCGTACCGGAAGCAGGATAGCCGCTGCCCGGCGCCGTCTGATTGATAGAAAGCCCCTCTATGATCGGCTGCAGTTCTCTATTGACTTCATCCATCCGTTCGTAAGGAATTCCCGGAATTTCAAAGCCCTGTCTGCTGGTAATATGTACCGTCCCATTGCCGTACTTTTCTGCGATTCCCTGAACCAGCCCCAATAAATATGCATCCATGTGGCCGCCCGGCACCCTGACTCTCGACGCCGTCATGCCCCGCTCCTTCGTCACACGAAAAGCGTTTTTCTTTAAAGCCTTTGTATTCACATCCATCAGTCGATCAGCTCCTTTCCCTTCGTATAATTGAACACCGGACCATCCAGGCAGACGTAGCTGTCCCCGATCTTGCAGTGTCCGCATTTGCCGATGCCGCAGCACATCTTCCGTTCCTGTGAAATCCAGATATTCTCTTCCTTTAAACCCCGATCCAGCAAAGCCTTGACGGAGAATTTCATCATCATCGGCGGCCCCACTACGATGGCTTTTGCCGTATTAGCATCGCGCACCTCAAGGTCAGGAATGTAGGCGGTAACCAGCCCCTCCGGGTAGGCGCAGCTTCCCTCCGCCTTGTCCACGGTGACGATTAACTGCATCTGTTCCGGCCACTTTGCCAAATCCTCCTTGAACAAAACATCCTGGGGTGATTTGAAGCCGCTAATCACGGTCAGCCCGCTCGTCTCTGAGGGATTCTCATAAAAGTGTTCGATGACGCCTCTCACGGGTGAAAGGCCCGTGCCGCCTGCCACGATGACCAATTCACCGCCCCGAAAGTCAGACACGTCAAAGCCGTTGCCGTAAGGCCCCCGCAGGAACAGCCTATCACCGATATACTGTTCAAACACTTCTCCTGTGACTTTTCCTACCTTTCTGATCGTAAAATCGATGGCGCCCTCCCCGATCCCGCTGACAGAAATCGGCGCTTCACCGTATTTGGGAAGCGAAACTTCAAAAAACTGTCCCGGCCGTACCGGTCCGTCATAGTCAAAGGTAAAGGTATATTCGATATCCGTATGCTTCTTGATCTCTTTGATTTCAGAGAGAAAAGGGATATATTCATTCTTGTTCATCTGTTTCCACCTCCGTCATAGCCTGGCTCAATTTGTTCACTGCTCCCGAAAAAGAGATGTATTCCGGGCAGATATCGTCGCACCTGCCGCAGCCGACGCACATGTGGTAGCCGAATCGCTGCTTGTAGTCCAGGACTTTGTGCAATACCTTGAAGCGCATACGGTCGCCGTTCTTTGCCCGATAGCAGCCGCCGCCCGCCACGTCAGTAAAGCCGTCTACCATACAGGATGCCTGCACCCTGCGCCGTTCTCCGACTTTTCCGTTATCGGTATAAAAGAGATCCTGCATGGTAAAGCAAGTGCAGGTCGGACAGGCAAAATTGCACCTTCCACAGTTGATGCATCTGCTGTCATATTCCCGCCACATTTCCGATTCAGAAACCTTGGCAGACAGATTCTCCGGAACCTTCACCTCGACCGGATTTTCTGCAACATGAGACGGTTCATAAGCCCTCTCTGTGCCTCTACCCGCAAAGAGTTCCTGCCATTCTTTCAGTTTGCAGTCCACCAGGTAGCCGCCCTCGCCCGGCTCCACGGCCAGGTCGTAATCGCCGCTTTCATTGGTGCTCATGGAAGCGCAGAAACAGTTCTCAAAGGACGCTTTGCAGCCCATGAGCACAAATTTCACCCTTTCGCGGAGCCTTTTGTAATAGTAATCCTCGAAACCGTTATGCAGATAGATTTCGTCCATGCGTCTGACGGCGTGAAGGTCGCAGGCGCGCAGGAAGATCACGCCGCCCTTCTCCTTTGGATCAGCCTCTTTGATTTCCTTCTCTGTAAAATAGAACAGGGTTTCTGATAGCGGCAGCAAAATCTCTTTGTAGGAGTAGTCCGATTTCTCATCAAAGACCACTTCTTCGATGCTCTTGATTTTGCCGTACCTGATGCAGTCCGTATCAGAAAACGGATTGCCGCCAGCCATGCGGACCGGTGCATAAACATCGTAGTCCTTTGACAACTGCGCCAGGCACGCGTCAAAAGCGTCTTTTGATAACTTGTATCCCATAGTTACACCTCTCTTTTCTTTGCCATCATGAAATAGGGAATTGCCAGGAAAAGAATTGCGCCGGCCATATTCCCCAGGGTGACGACGAGTAAATTGTAGAAATATCCCCCAAAGGTCACCGCCGCACCGCAAGGTGAGAGCAACGAGATGGTCAGCAGCGTCATGTTGGCGACGCTGTGCTCAAACCCACAGGTGATAAATGCGAAGAGACACCAGAAAATCATGATCAATTTTCCGCTCTCCGTCTTGCAGCGGAAGCCGCACCACACCGCCAGGCAGACCAAAATGTTGCAGAGCACGCCCCGCAAGAAAAGCGGCAGTACCGGCAGCGTCATCTTCGCTAGTGCGCCGCCAGCGATAAACTGGCCCACCGGTCCTTCTGCGAAGCCCGCGCCAGTGAACAGCAAAGCCAGTATGATGGAACCGACTAAGTTGCCGACCCAGCACACAATCCACAGCCTGACTGCTTCGCCGATTCTCACCTGTTTTTCTAAGATACCGATTGTCATGACCAGATTGTTTCCCGTAAAAAGCTCTGCGCCTGCGATAACGACCAGGCTGAGGGCGATGCCAAAGGAGACGCCCATGATGATTTTCGTATAAGGCGCTCCGTCAAGCAGCCCGCCGATGGTGAAAATGAGCAAGATGCCAAATCCGATGAACATCCCTGCCAAGACAGACGCCAGCAGATAACCCAGAGGGCTCTTCTTAAGGAACTCAATTTTTGCTTTTGCAGCATTTCCAATTGCGATGATTTCTTCTCTGTACATACGTTTTCCTCCTTATGCTTTGTTTGTATTTTAACAAACAAAAAAGGACCTTTATGTTGCACTGGCAACATAAAGGTCCTTTACTGCAAAATTTTAAATCTGTTTTTTTCATATTCTATCAGGCCGTCGTCTTCCATATTGGAAAGTTCTCTGGTCAGTGCACTCCGATCGACGCACAAATAGTCGGCCAATTCCAACCGCCCCATGCTGATGACGAATTCACGGTTATCATGGAACTCCGCCTGGGCTGACAGAAATGACAGGATCTTCTCCCGCAGGGTCCTCTTTGACGCTACTTCCAGACGTTCTAAGAATTGGACGTTTTTATCGGCAATCAGCCTTACCATGTTTTCGATAAGCCGATGGTGGAAGACGCAGGACAGGTTGCAGGAATGCAGAATCCGATCGAAGGGCATGAAGAGGACTTTGCACTCCGAAGCCGTCACAAAGGTTACGGTAGACACCATATCACTGCCGCAGGCGAAGGTTTCGCCAAAGACGCCGCCTTCCTTGATCAAAACAAGAATCGTCTTATTTCCCCACAAGTCCTCTTTGATCATATGCACCTTGCCGGAAAGCAGCACGCCGACACATTTCAGCGGTTCCTCCGCCAGTGAAACGAACTGGCCCTTCTTGTAAGTCTTCAGATAACTTCCCAGACAGGTCAGCATCGGCTCCAAATCCTCGTGCTTAATCCCTGTAAACAATGGCAGCGTCTTGATTTCATCTATGTAATTTCTCATGCTCTCACCTCACAATGTGATTATTATTATAATCTTTTTTGAGATGTGTTGCAACGGCAACAGCCTATTTTGTTCTCCGCCGTTATGCTGTATACTATTAGAAGAAATGGAGGCGCTATCATGAAAAAACCGAAGATTACAATCACCCTGGTGGATCAAAAAGGAACCTGCGGCTGCCACCGCGGTCACAAAATCGGAGACTCCTTCGACTTTGATACCGAGCGGGGCGCGCTCTGCCCCATGGCCATGCACGTGGCTTTCCCAATATCGATATCCTGCGCTATGGCGGCACTCTGCCCACAGGCAAGGACGGAGACTTCCGCTTCTGCTGTCCCGATGCCGATGTCATCAATATCTTCAAGCTGGAAGCCAGCGAATAAAAGCAGCATACAGTAAAACGGCACATACCACGAGTGGTCTTTGTGCCGTTTTCACTGAATTCAAGTGTCAGTGCTTATTCTTATGCTTATCTTGCGATTCTGTAAGCCTTGTTGGACCACTTGGTATACACGTTCTTTCCATCCAGGATCCTTACGCCCCTGACCTTGTAGTAATACCGGGTGCCCTTCTTTACAGCCTTAGTATTCTTGTAGGTGGTCTGTGTACCGGTCTTCGTCGTATAGAACGGCTTCGTCCCATATCCGCTGTTCTTTTTGGTAGAACGGAACACCTGGTAGTAGTCCACCTTGAATCCTTTCGATCTTTTCCACTTGATCCTGATCCAGCCCTTGCCTGCCGTTGATGAGGCTTTGATGGTGGTGGCTTTGACACCTGCCTTGATTCTCGCCGCTGTCTGCTCTGCAATGACCTTCTCCGCCTCTTCTGCCGTCATAATGGCAAAGGTTGAAAAATGCCCGGTTGTAAAGGTAAAGGTCCCGTCGTCGTTCTTCTTTCCTTCCATCCTGTGGTATCTGCCGTCCTCGTCGATGTAGACACAGACGACATCCTTGTCTTTCAGTTCCTCACTGAGTCTTACCGTGACGGTGACCTTGCCGCCGCCAAAGCTACCGATGGTCTTCTCTCCGTCCACAACCTTCAGTTCCAGATATATCTGTCCTTCTTTTTCTGTCAGGTCGGCGGAGATGGTGATGTTCTCGCCTGTAACGCTGGCCGCGATGGCTTCAGCCGCCTTCTGATCAAAGGTTAACGTCCCTGCATCCGTCTTGATGGTCAGATCTGCCTCGGTCTTTTTCACGATATCTTCCATGATCTTTGACGGAAGCTGGATTTCTGCTCCAGTTGTGTCACCCTTGGAGGTTACAGCGTCTATAACAATTTCCTTTGACCCATTTGCCGCAGCCTTACCGATGATCTTGTCTGCCAAAGACTGATCTACCCGCACCTCTGCCTTGCCGTCTGTAACAGTTGGCTTGGTGTCCGCAGTGGTGGTCTTGTCGCTGGGATCGTTGACTACATCCTCTTCAGGAGAAGGTAACGGGGTTACCGGCGTTACCGGGACAGGCGCTGAAAGCCATACCTCATTTAACGCGTTGGACATGCTTGTTTCGAGCACAGTATCATTTTTGCCGATAAAGGTGGTAAAGCTTTTGGATTCCTTTTCGTTAACAAACCAGTCGATAAATGCAATCTTGCCGCCATTTTTCTCGACCAAATTGCCGCTCAGCAGGATCTTTGCCTCTGCCGCTTCATCTGCAGCCTGTACGGACTTTGCACGGATCGCCGCATATCCCGATCCGCCCTTTGCGCGGACGGAGCCGCCGTCGATGGAGATCACGCCTGTGGAATAGATGCCATCATCATCTTTGCCTACCGCTTCAATTTTGCTGCCTGTAATGGTGATGTCGCCGTCTGCCTGGATGCCTCCCCAGCCCCCTGTAGCGGAGATATCCGCATTGCTGTCGGTTATAATATCGCCGTACGAACGAATCGCATATACCTTTTCACTCTCAGCAGTCAGTTTTCCGCCGATCGCGATGTCTTTACCTGTGCCCACATTGGATACCGCATAATTGGTGTCTGAATAAGCTTTGATATTTTTTGCCGAAAGAATCATCTCATCCTCTGCAAGAAGCGCACACACCTTGCCCCTGGCAATTACCTGCGCATTGCCGGTGATGGAGAGTTTCTCCGTTGCCGTAATGGCGGACTCATTGGCAGATTCGGCGTCAATAATACCGCCGGAAATATCCAGGTCGACGGTCTGCAGCGCCCGCAAAGCTCCTCTTGCTATGATTTCCGGTGAGCCTGTGACCGTGATGCTGGCAGGTGTGTAGATCGCACTGTCCTGAGACGAAATTGCACTCACCTTTCCGCCCGAAATTGTGATAGCACCCACGGCCTGTAGACCACAATATAAGCCTCCCGTCGCAGTTACGTCCGCCGTTCCACTGATGGAAAGTGCGCCATTTGTAAAAATGCCAGAATCGTTCGTGCCCGTTGCATTTACCTTGCCTCCACTAATAGAAATATCGCCAGTTGCGAACAGGCCGGGATAAGGTCCTTCCGCCGTTACATTAGCCGTACCGCTGATGGAAAGGCTTCCTCCGGCACCCATGCCGTTGCTTCCAGTCGAAGTAGCGTTCACTTTTCCGCTGGTGATCGTCATGTCTGTATCCGCCCAGAGCGCAGGGTAATTGTTGCTTGAAACTGCCGTGATATCCCCGCCGGAAATTGTAATCGTCCCTCCATTTGCCCAAAATACGTTTCTCTCTTCAGAAGCCGCTGTAATAGCGCCCCCGGAAATTGTCATATCACCGGCCGATGTAATAGCTAGAAACTCAGTATCAATATTCAGACTGCCGCTTCCCGAAATATGCAAAGCTCCGTCCGCCTTGATGCCCACAGAGACAACTTCACTCCCTTCACTAACAACAGTGCTGTCAATGAGGTTGTTACCGCTGAGTACAATGTTCAAATCGCCGGTAGCATAAATCCCCGCGCCTTCGCGTCCTTCGCGGGCAGTGATTTTCGCCGCATTGAGGGTCAGCGTATTGCTGCTCTCCTCATAAACCGCCGTACCATCGCCGCATGTGAGGGTTTTATCTTCATCCGTCAAAATATTAACTCCGTTGACCCAGATCTCCGTCGGCTTATTTTGCCCATCCCCTCCTGACGTATCAGCCAGTACACTCACCGGCATCAAAGTCAGCACCATGCACAAGGCAAGAAACAGGGTAAATAATTTCTTTTTCATGTTTATATACCTCCTATTCATCAATCGTAATCGTCACATCTTTTGCTAAAATCGGATACTCGTCTTTCTCTCCTACATAGTGCAGATAAAGATGACAGCCTGCCGCTTCGGCCTCGTCCAGCAGCGCTTCTATGTTACGCACACCACCTTTAAGCATACGGATCATGGCCTGAGCGTGTTTCAGCTCACACAGAGCTTTAACTGGCAAAAGCTCCGCCACGGAAATCGGCAGGTTCTTTGACTCCTCATTAAAAGCGCTGTACAGCACCTGGGTGTAGTGAATCGTCTGTTGTTCCCTTGCGGCGTAAAGAACCTCCAGAACTTGGTCTCTGCCTCGGTTTTGCACCCACTGCAGAAAGACATTACCGAAAACCACATAGACGCCACTGTTTTCACAATATACCTGTCTCAAACTCATCACCTCGGCTTTCTCCTTACTTTTCTTTAGCATATACGATTTTTTTCTGCAGCGATACGTCCTAAAAGTACACTCTTTTGCCTTACAAAAAAAATCCGCCAACAGATTTGATCTGTTAGCGGAATGTGCCCCCATTCTATCGCATGTTCAGTAGAAAATGTTATCGCAGGAACTTACGAATATCGTCTCGATTGTCAAGGTCCAGTTTATTTAACACGGCGGCAACCAGCTTCTTAGTATAGGACATAGAAATGTGAAGAGTCTGGCATATCTTCTCATTAGAATAGAACAATGCCAACAGCCTGGCAGTCTCTAGTTCGCGATTGCTGAGAGGTACGGCAATCGCAGATGCCTTTTCTTCGTCAAACTGCCCTCGCTGACAAAATCTTTGATTGGCATTGATGTGAAGGCGAACCCGAGCAAGGAGTACGGCGCGGCTCACCGGTTTTCTGATATAATCCATTGCACCCAGCTCCAACCCCCGGATTTCATTTTCCTCTTCCAAAAGACCCGTAAGAAAAACCACCGGAATGTTTGCCGTCTTCTCTTTGTTTTTCAATTCCTTCAATACTGCAAATCCGTTGATCACCGGCATATCGATATCCAGCAGAATCAGGTCGGGCACATCCTCTCTTTCCAAAAAACGGAGAGCCATTTCTCCAGATTTGGCCAAACCGACAATGTATTCTTCACTGAGATAGCTTGCCACAGTTTTCAGCACTACAGGGTCATCATCTATGACGAGAATATGGTATTTCTTCTGTATCATTCCTTCGCCTCCATTTCAGCAAGATAGTCTTCCAGCAAAGGCTGTGCTTCTTCAAAGGAAAGTTCCTCAATTAAAGCTGCCATCTGCTGCAGCCGTCCTCTTCTGCCCTCGTCCTCCTCAAGATCCAACAATGCGGCAACATCGCAGCGGGCCTGGGTCCAGTTGCACATTCTCACTGCCAGCACAGCACGACGGCCATAAGCGAACGGGGACAACTTTTCATTATCAGGTTCAGCCTCCGACTTCGGTAAAAATTCGTTGAGTTCATCCAAAAGCCAGCGGAGACCATCGTATGCACGCTGCCACTCTAAGAATAAAAGCGGCATAGAATTTTCAAAGTAGCTTAAGTCACCTGAGCGCTTTTCAATGCGGGCGGATATATGCTGGAGATCCTCCGCGCCAATTGCCTGCGCACTGGACTTCAAAGAATGTATCGGAAAAACCAGGTTTTCGAAATCCTTTTCATGGAAAGACCTTTCTGCCGATTCTCTGGCTTTAGGGTAGGCTTCAATAAAATAATATGCTCTTTTGCAATACAAAATTAAATCGTTCCCTGAGTAGATGAGGCCGTTCTCCAATATGATATCGTAAGATGCCAACCTATCTTTGATGAAACTCATCTTTTCGTCGCCAATCAGCGCGGGAACTTGGTGGTCAGTACGAGTCACCAAATCTGCCGGCAGGCAGGCCAGAATAGCGCTTTCCAGACTGCCGGTTCCTACAGGCTTGGAAAGATAGGCGGAAAAGCCTTCTCTGAGCAGCTTTTCTCTAGTACCTGTGACGGCATCGGCAGTCAGCGCGATGATGGCAGTCCCATCCGCCAGATGCTCCTTCTTCATCAATTGCAGGGTTTCGATACCATCCATTTCCGGCATCATGTAGTCCATAAAAATCACATGATAGTTTTTCCGCTTCACCATTTCTATGGCTTCCCTGCCGCTGGCAGCAGTATCGATTTGAACCATGGTTGGTTCGAGAAGCGCGCAGAAGACTTTGCGATTTTCATCATTATCATCTACGATTAAGACGCGTCCTTCAGGCGCTAAAAAGCTGCCGTATTCACTATCCTGCGTATCCCGCATCAGCCACTGTCCACATGGTCCGATGGGCTCAAAGCTTTCGACCTTCTGGGGCAGTTCCATGCAGAATGCACTCCCTTTGCCCTTCTGGCTTTCCACCATAATCTGTCCGCCCAACCGATCAGCAATCTCTTTGGCAATGGCCAGCCCCAGGCCTGTACCTTCCGTCCGCTGCCCATCCGGCTGCTTTCCTCGTTCAAATGAAAGAAAAAGGTCTTTTAGTCCTTCTTGGCCGATTCCCATTCCCGTATCTTTTACTGTAATTCTCATCATTCGATAGCCGGGATGGTCAGCCTCTTTTGCCTCTGCCAGAAGAGTTACTGTTCCCGCTTTCGTATATTTCACCGCATTGCTAACAAAATTCATCACAATTTGTGTTATGTGAAGGGGACTACCGATGAGGACTGTCGGTATCATCTGATCAATTTCATAGTGAAACTGAAGGCCTTTTTTCTCTGTCTGCAATTCGCAGGACAGAATCAAGTCAGAAAGCAGAGACGTGACTTGATACGGCCGATTTTCCACATCAAATTTCCCCGCCTCAATCTTTGACAAGTCAAGAATGTTGCTGATAATTTCAAGGAGCATTTTACCAGAGCGCTGAATGTCTCTCGCATAATCTTGAATTTCTCGGGAAACGCTGTTTCTTTCGATAAGAGAATTCATAGCCAAAATCGTATTCAGCGGGCTGCGGATTTCATGACTCATGTTCGCCAGAAAAGTGCTCTTCGCCCTGCTGGCTGCCTCGGCTTCTTCTCTTGCCAGTTCCAGGCTCTGTTGCTGCTGGCGGTAAAGTCTCAAAATCAGCATGATGACGGTTCCTAAAACCAGGCTGACCACCACAAACCCCAAGATGATATCAAAAGTCAGGGACAAATCACCTGATAAGGGAATCACACAGGCTGGATTCAGATGAGCGTAGACACAACAGAAAGCATAAACTGTCAATTCTATCGATACAAAGAAGATTGCTTTCTTTGTATCCAACATAAAAACGGTAAAAAGACAGGCGAAGATAAAGAAACAGGGCATACTGCCTTTATAGCCGCCGCCCGTAAAAAACAAGATGGGAAAGCCGATGAGAAATACGACGATGATTGTAATCAGATAGCCCATTTGATAGCGTCCGCTTTGATTGGTATAATACAGCAGAAATACAGCCATGGTGCCCGCCAAAAAGTTAACCAGGCCTGTAACAGAATCATTGCCGACCAGCAAACAAAGCACCGCCATTACGTAACTGATGGTGATCCCGCCCAGTGCAAGCAGGTTGAAAATCCGGATGCGAAAATCAGGTTGACCGTCAAATAGTATCTTTTTCAGCTTTTTCATGAAGGGCTCATCCTCTCTTTCATTCTTTGATCCGTTCTTTATAAAAGTATATTTGCGTTTATTATACCATGTGCATTCCGGTGAAAATAGAATCGCAGCACATGATTCAATGAACGCTTCCTTACAGCGAAGCTGTGGGATTATCTGCGTTTATTATACCATGTGCATTCCGCTGAAAATACAATCGCAGCACATGATTCAATGATTCCTACCTTGCGACGAAGTCGAAGGATTGTGGAATCATTATACCATAAAGCAATCCTGCAAGCGATCCTCTATTTTGGAACTGGCCCAATGACCTTCCTGCATTATACACCCTTTGGTTGATTTCTTGCCACTAGGTCAGACGAATATCTCGTATACACCCAAACCGATCATCAAAAGGCTGGCAAGCGGCTCTGCGAATTCACCGACCAGCTCTGCAATTTTTGAACGCCCGATCAGATTTCCTATGTAGAGGAATAGAAGGCTGAAGAGAAACGAGCAGAGGGCTGTAGAAAGTACAGGCAGGCCGGTAATGCTGGCGCCGATGCCCAGACCGATATTGTTCAAGGTCAATGCCAGACCGAGAATCAGGGCCTCTGTCCGTGTAAGAGTCTGGAGTGCCAGTTCTGTCTCCTCCTCACTTTCCTCCTCAGGCTTTTTCATCTTCATAAAGAACTTCACCAGGCCCACTGCGCCAATCAGAATGATGATTACGCTTCCCAGAATGCCTGCCAGTTTTTGCGGTAAAAATAAGAGCACGCTTTTGCCCAGAATCATGGACAAAACCGTTCCCATAAAAGTAATCAATGCTACAATCAGGTTTTCCGACCACCTGATCGGCATTTTCTTGATTCCATAAGACATCCCTACTACCAGATTATCCGTGTTGGAGGATACTCCGAAGAGCAGGGCCGACAATAAATGTATTTGCATAGTAACACCCTTTCCTGCAAGGAAGAGAAATTTCCTTTTTATAAATCATTATATTGCTGTCAGGGATGTCTTTGTTCCTGGATGTGATACGGGGAGCGGATGGATTAGAATTGTTTGGCGAAGATAAATTACAAAAAAAATACAAATCCCCAGACGGGGATTTGTCGTTTTTGGCGGAGATGTAGGGATTTGAACCCTAGCGCCGGAAAAAACCGACCTACCGGATTTCGAATCCGGACCCTTCAGCCACTTGGGTACATCTCCATAACTATTAAATTATATCATAGCAGATTCATTCATTCAACACTTTTTTCACTGGAAACCCGACCTCTGTGACCATTTTATCAGCGTCTGCTTCTGTTTGGGGTGAAACATGGTAGATATTAAAATGCGGACCACAAAATTCGTAACCGTTGTCATGTACCCAGTTGGCTATGGTCTCATTGATTTGCGTAATCAACTCATATCTGCCTTCGTAGGTAAGGACTGCTGCCAAAAAAGGCTCAACTTCCTTGAACTTTACTATTTCTGTATCGCATCCCCTTTGAAGGACTGCTATCTGTACTTCCACATCCACATCCTTCGTTACAAAACCTCCATCATGAAAAATCGCCATATGGTAAGACAAGGATGCAGGTGTCAGCCCCTGCCCCTCTTGTACTTCCGCCAATCTTCTCCATAGTTGTCCCTCATGATGATACGCCGGGATTCGATCCCTCGTGCACATGACAAGCCGCTTTGGCACTTCCTTGATTTCAATACTATAGCGCAGTATACCCTCCCTTTGCTGCAATGCCGTTATAGTCGTTTCAAGCTGTCTGATCTGCCGCTGCAGTTCTTCCGCCAGCTTGCGTTTTTTGGCAGTTTCAATCTTTAAAAAGTCCGCCAGGCTTTGGTTATCGCGATATTGATAAATTACGTCTTTTATCTCATTCAGACCCAGACCCATGGCCTTAAGAGCCTGAATCCGATTAGCGATGGTCAATTGTTTTTCCTCATAATACCTATATCCGCTGTCCTCGTCTATATGTGCGGGAACAAGCAGGCCAAGTTTGTCATAGTGGCGCAGCATATAGATACTGATCTTAGATAGTTTTGAGAAATCTCCAATTTTAAGCACGATCATCACCTCTTATCATTGATATTTGGTCATCGTATCACATTGCTGCAAAAAAATCAAATACTGTGCCTTGACTCTGGCATTATGCGAGACTATAGACTAAAAGAAACGGAGGTTAAAAAGATATGGATAATACAAAGAAGATAATCGAAATAAAGCATCACAAGGATGACTACGAATGTATGTGGAATGGGATTGAAGATTTATATATGGACAAAACGGGCGAAATTTTACCTGAGAACCTATTCTTTCTGCTTTCCGGGTTCGGCTCCTTTTGTTATATGAAAACAGAAAAGTCGGACCTGAAAAGAATGATTGCCTTGGGAGACGGCCGTACAAAGAAAATGTATGAATTTCTCGCTCCTATCGTCGGTTTTGACTACAGGCATTACTCTTACGGCACCTTTGACAAGGCCCTTAGGAAAGCAAAACTGGAGATTGACAGAAATCATCCCGTCGTCTTAGGCGCACTGGATATGTATCATCTGCCTTATCTGGAAAAGCTGTATCATCGAGAACACATTCCTTTTCATTATGTATTGATGGTCGGATATGATGAGGAGCAGGCTTGTATCTATCTTCACGACTGTGGGCGCAGGGAACTGCAGACGCTGTCCTACGACCAACTCAGCAAAGCGATGGATTGCAGCTATCCGGGGCTGAGCAAAGCAAATACAATCTGCACTGTACGCATGAACGCAGAAAAAGATAAATATCAAATTGCCCAGGAGGCATTAGCGCTCAAAAGGGAGTCTTTTTTAAATCCTCCCCGGGGTTTTCTGGGCTATCGGGGGTTTGAGAAGTTCATCGCTGACCTGCCGACTCTGAGACTAACCCTGGGGAAAGAAGAGTATGATAAAATTCTGCTGAATATGGTTACCTTCTTTGGCACCGTACCCACCCTGCCGAACGTTTTAAAGGGTGTCAATGAGCCGGATGAAGTGGTGTTCAAAGGCAGTTTTGATAAAATGAGCAAAATGCTGAGGTGTATGGGGGAGGAGTATGGAAATTCCCAATGGCTGGAAGCTGCAAACTATTTTTTTCACGCCAGCATTGTCGTTGAAAAGATATCCCTTATCATCATCGCCTATCTGGCAGATGAAAGAGATGAAACAGAGCAACTGGCCAATTTATTTTCTGATGTCTTATCGTTAATGAAACAGGCATATCATAAACTCGGACTGTGACTGAATTATTACAAACTAATCGAAAAAAGACAAGTTCATATTGTTATTCAAGAAAATTTGTACTATAATATGTTGTGTAATAAATCAGTATGGGCCCGTAGCTTAGCTGGGAAAGCGCCGCGTTCGCAACGCGGAGACCGAGGGTTCGAATCCCTTCGGGTCCATTACAACAAAGCCATCCCATTCGGGATGGTTTTGTTGTATCTAAATTATTGGGATTCGAACCAACGTTCACTTCGTTCACTCCTCCGCATGGCTTCACCATGCTTCGCTGTCCGTTTTCGCACTGCAGCTAAAGCTGCGCGAAAAAGGCCGCAAGGGCAAGAGCGTAAGCGAGGAAAGAACGGAATCAAAGATCCCTTTTTCCACATGTCGCCCGCTCATCATATGCCTAATCACGTATTCATATCAGCCTTTGAGACCAGTTCATACATCTCCTTCTGCAAGGCGCTCCTTTCTTTTGGGCCATCTGTGCTTTGATTGCATGCCGAACCATTCTGCATTGCAAAATCGCCGGCCCAGATGCCACCGCAGAGCATGGCGGAGGATTCGCTCAAGTCAAAGCTGTACACCGCATCACCGTACCCTATTTCGTAAATGTACTTTACTTGAGAATTTCCATTTTCCGTGCAGATCAGGTCTGCAGCGTTGATTTCTTTCATCGGCATATAACCCCTGCCGGTCTTAACCGGGTGCTCATGAGTTCCACGCAACATGTGTCCATCCATCGTCTCAAGGTGGACGATCGTCTTCTCTGTTCCTTTATATATGTTGCGAACGATACTGTGGCCGTGGTCCGTCGCAACGACTTCTCCAATCTGAATCTCACTGGCCCGCTGGCAGGAACCATCGGACATTTTAATCAGTGTATCGGCCGCAACACAGCCCCATTTGATCTGTATGCGTTCGATCTCTGCCACAGTTGAAACATTGGTCTGCGGGTTCAAGACGCTATCCACTGTAATCACCGGATGTAATGCGTAGCCCGGATAATCCTCATGGACAATACTGAGTGTAAATTTTGCTGAGAGATTCACTACAGTCTGGACAGAAAAGTTGCTGAAATCCAGATCTGCACGCCAGTCCACATCGAAGTTCCAATTGAGTTCTTTCTCATTGGGACTAATGACATATTGTCCTATGATTCCCTTTGGATTCTGATACTGAATTGATTTGCCGTTTTCAAGTATCAAGCTCAGTGTCGGCTCTTCTCCTGGGTTTTTCATTACACTTCTTATGTGCAGCTTATCGTCAACCCTGATTTTTCCACTGTACGGAAGTTTTACATGTGCAACTTTTTTGTAGCGATCGACTGTGTTTGTATAGTGATAGTCAGTATGCTCGCTGACCTGTTCCTCACGATCATAGAGAACCTGAGTCAGCTTGCCGTCCTTTGCCCGTGGCGCCGAAATAGAAAGTTCGGTGAACATCTCCGCACCCCGGCTATCTCCCTTTGGAAGGGTATACTCACGGGTGATTTCTTTTGTAGAAACCCCGTCAATACTCCAGGAGAAAGTACTTTTAATCCGCACGCCTTCACTAGCTGCCGCCATCGTGTGAGAATTATTAGATTGGATCCGTATTTCATTATAGGCGCTGTCTTCATAATAACGATGAATCGCATCGACACGTTTGCCGCTCTCCAGTTCAAAGATTTCCGCTACGACAAACAAAATCTTTGGTTTTCCGGCAATCGCGGCGCGCATCAATATATTGAAACCGTGAGAGCTGAGAAAGGCTGATTCAATTTCAGCGTAGATATCGGACGAACTGTCGTTACCATTGGTTACTGCCAGCGCGCGGCTATCTAGCCGCTGCACTTTTGAAAGAACCGCATACGCCACTGGAAATTCTGATTTTATCTGCTCTCCTCCAAGCTGCTGTAAAGCATAAGACTTCATAACCTTACCTCCTGTTGAGTCTAGGCGCTTTTGCTATTCTGGCAGCAGTCTCATCGTCAACGGTCTGAATGAGATGTGCGAAAGGCTGCATCGTTAAAAACTCCTTTGTGTCCATAGTATCGACATTGGCAGTAACGGAGACGTTGACAAGATCTGAGGACAACAGCTGCTGGGTCAGTGGAAATACAGCCTCTTCACCACCCTGGCTTTCAATATTGGCTGCACTCATCACACCCTGACCCTGTGTCTGTACTGTGATCGTCGGTAAAGAATCCAATTTTATTTTCCCCTTAGGCAGTATTGTGACTTCATCCTGTGAAACCTGCACATCCATATAAGCACCGAGAGACTGTCTCTGCTGCCCTACTTCAAGGAGCTTACCTGAAGTGGAAATTTGCACCAAAGAAGACTGCTGTGAACCTAGTTTTACCTGACCTGCCTGGCAAGCTGTAATTTCAAAACTAGTATTATCGTGATCGGCGCCTTGCTGAAACAAGGGCGTAATATCAAAGGACTGCCGCTTGCCCAGTGTTACCGTCTGGGCGCCGATATTGCCCATTCCAGGCAACGCGCCAGATACAAAGTGATCATTCTTTTGAACCTCTGGATTATATAGATAGTACTTGCCATCTTCGACGAATACAGTGCTGGCGAGATCTCCCTGCTGGCCGCTCTTTGCCGGCTGGTGTACAAAGTAAAGAATCCCATCTTCTATGCTGTTTACGCCGATCAGCCTTCCCATAAGCTGACCTATGCCTGTAATCAGTGTAGATCCAATTGTTTCTAATACTCCATTTTTCATATTGTATTTCCTTTCTCTATCTGGGTACTATTTGTTTATTGACGCACAGCCAATGCTTCGGCAAGACGTCTTGAAATAGGTGCGATGTCTGCGCCTTCACTGGAAACCTGCACGACTGCATTTTCTATGACGAAAAGCCAGAATGTATGGTCTATTCCGAAGGCAAAGTTAGTAAAGTCGAGGGCAAGACTCTTGATCTCTGGATTTGCCACTCCAGCCAGCTTTGAGGCAATCACCATCAACGTCTCCTCACGACCGGGGGCAAAAATCAGTTCAATCTGATATTGTTCTCCCGCATGCACTACATCATAAACGGTATGACTTTCCGACTCTTCCAGCATGATACAAGTTGTTAATCCCGACTCCTCGAAGAAATCCGACGCTGCTTCCTTGTTAAGATTGCGCATCGCAAGGGGCAGCGGATTTTCAATGACACCAAAGCGCTGGAGTAAACGCCAGTACTGGCCTTTATCTGTTTCTGAATCGTAGATAACACGCAGAGCATTCTCCATACTCAGCCCGCCTACTTCCTTGGCGTTGACGGCAAAAAAATTGCAGTCCTCTCCGTCAGCGACCAGACGTTCACGATAAAACATGTTAACATAAGGCACCCCCACTGGTACGTTTACATTATTAAGGGCAGTCTCCGCAAAAGGGATTCCCAGGGGCAGCTGCGCTGCTTTTCCTGCTGGCCCTGGCAATCCCGGATTTGTGCCTGCGTCAATCTTCAGGCAGGCGTCAAACACCGGTGTGTTCTGAACTGATGCTGCACCATCGACAGTGACCTCGTGATAATGGAAGCTGCCGGCAAATGGCGGCGCCCACGCGTTCCCGCCAATAGAAATAATCGGATTACATGCAAAGCCATTGTGTGGAGGGACCGGATTGTATATGTGCCCAATTCCGGCAGGTACGCCTAATGCCAGTGCTTCGGTCGCTACAATGGTTGCACAGTCAGAACAATTCAGCCTGCTCGGGGTTGTAAACTTGCGATCGTGTATGTACTTCTGCAGCTTTATTCCGTTTTCATCGTCAGCAGGTACGGCATAAAAACAGGCGCCATGACGAGTATCGTAACGAAAACGCCCGCAAGTGTTCAGCTCTTCAGTCAAAGCCTCCAGGTGCTGAGCAAAGGTATTGGGTCTAACGCCGGCGTGAGCCGCGGCATAATCATCACAAGCAGAACAGCAGATATCAAGCACCGACGTCCAGACATAATTAATTTCGCTCTCAGAATATGTTTCGCTGTCACTCAACCACGGTTCAAAAGGGAGATCTGGTAAAAGATAGACTGTCTGGTCTGTGGAAGTGATCTTCTGCTTAATTGCTGAACCTGCTTCCTGATAGTACCAATCAAAGCTTTGAAGCAATCGCATGGTCTGGTTTGCCAAAGCTGGCGATGCAAAATGCGCACTGGGAACATTCAGGTTTAAAACCACGCTGCCGCGCGGAGGAACCATGACCCCCGGAAAAGTAAGGTTTCCAAACAATGACGGGTGGGAGGTTTCCTTTGCCGTAATGATTAAGTTTATCGGCGTCGGTGCGGTATTGTCTACCCCAATCTCTATAGGTATATTTGGTCCCAATGCGCTCGGAACAAATACACCTACGGGTGACAATCCGGCCCCCAGTTCGAACCTGGGCGGGATCGGCTTATTGCCGTCTACCCGGCAGTGCAGACTTCCCGCAGCGGGGTCGCCGTCCTGGTTAAAGCAAATCGAGTTTATCTTAATTGACATCTACTACCTCCATTCCGCAATGGTACCATATTTATAATATATGATTGTATCATATATCGTACAAATGGTCAAATTATTCTGTCAATTCTACAGAGGGGAGCTGCACGACTACTCAAAGGATGTGTTTGTTATATCTAAATCGTTCACTTCTTTGACAGCCACTTATGCAGAACCTGATGCAGTTGTTCCATATCGACCGGCTTTGCCAAGTGCTCATTCATGCCGGCTTCCTTCGTCTTCTGCCGGTCGTCGGCAAAGGCATTGGCCGTCATTGCAATGATAGGCATTCTCTTAACGTCTTTGCGCGGCAGCTCTCTGATCGCCTTTGCGGCAGTACATCCGTCCATCACCGGCATCTGCATATCCATGAAAATCAGGTCATAATATCCTTCTGGCGAAGATGCCATCATGTCCAATGCAATATTTCCATCCTTTGCTGATTCAACGGCTGCCCCTGTAGAAGAAATCAGTTCTACCGCGATTTCCCGATTTAACTCATTGTCCTCAGCCAACAAAACCCGCTTTCCTGCATATAGGCGGCGCTCTAGCGGTTTTGACTCACTTATCCTCTGTCTTACACCTGATTCAACAAACTGATTGAGTTTGTAAATGAGACGGGAGCGGAACAGCGGCTTAGTAATAAAACCGTTCGCGCCGGCACTGATAGCCGAATCCATCTGATCGGACAAGTCATAGGCTGAAATCATGATGATGGGCAGATCAAAGCCGACTGCCTCTCTTATTTTGCGTGTCGTCTCCATTCCATCCATTGCCGGCATTTTTAAGTCGACGATGACAGCAAAATAGTCCTCGCCCTTACGGTGGGCGTCCATGACCATCTTCACTGCCTCCTCTCCTTCCAGCGTCCAGTCTGCTTTCATCCCTAGTTCCAATAGCCTCGTGCAGGTGCTCTGGCATATGAGTTCATCATCATCCACGACTAGCACAGACAGATCCGCCAAAGCGCCATATCCAATCGGTTCATCCTGAATCCTCAGTTGAATTCTCGCAGTAAAGCGGCTGCCCTTTCCGTACTCGCTTTCAACTTCAATGGTGCCGTCCATTAACTCTGCGATACTTTTACAGATAGATAAACCCAATCCAGTTCCCTGTACCATTTTAATTTTCTCGTCATTTGCCCGCTCAAAGGGTTCAAATAATTTATGTAAGAAATCTGGCTTCATGCCAATTCCCGTGTCCGACACGATAAACTCGTAACAACCTGTCCCTGAACACGGGGAGGAGATTTCATTGATATCCAAGGTGATACGGCCCCTCTCCGGCGTATACTTTACGGCATTAGACAGCAAATTTAACAGCAGCTGCTGCAGCCGCTGCATATCGCTGATTACTGTTTCGTGGGAAAGATCATTAATGTAAGCGTTAAAGGAGAGCCGTTTTGCAGAAATCTGAGGCTGTACCATGGTAACGACTCCGTGAACCAGCTCTGCCAGACTGACTTCTTCCTCTGCCAACACCATATGACCACTTTCTATTTTTGACATATCCAGGACTTCATTGATTAAATTCAATAATAGTTTAGAGGAAACGGATATCTTACCAAGACAATCCTCAATCCGCTCAGGATTGTCCAGGTGAGAAGATGCGATAGCCGTCATTCCCATGATGGCGTTCATCGGTGTCCTGATATCGTGACTCATCCGTGAGAGAAAATCAGATTTTGCCCGATTGGCCTCTTCTGCAGCTTCAAGCGCATTCTGTAAAGCTTTTGTCTGTTCCGTCAGCTTCTTCTGCATCTCTCTCAATTCTGTCACGTCAGTGATATCGATGAAAATGGCTAGATAAATCGGGCAGCCCTCTTGCCACTCAATGCAGGTCGCACTGACCTGCAGCCAGAGATTTCTGCCACGAAAATCGTCAACCTGCAGGACAAACTGAGTGGGCCTGCCCGCCATAATATCCGTCTTGTGTGCCTCAAGCACCTCCCTATTGTGCCGTATATTGCTCATGTGCAGGAAAATGGCCTCTTTGTTGTCAGAAGGTTCCCCAAAGTACATTTTAAACCTGGAATTGCTGTCTAATAACTCCAGACTGTAATCCAGACCGATGCGATATTTAGCGACAAATCCCGGCAGACTTTCGTATGCAATGGACTTCTCTCTTTGTATCTTCACAATATCGTCAATATTGGTCATGACAGTATAAGCAACTTGATACCCATTTACATACTCGTCGGCAAAAGCCGTAGAAAGTTGAACCCATACGCGATCGCCGTTCTTTTTCCGCATGGGTGCCGCCAGCTTGTATCCATTTTCCTGATTGTTTAGAGCGGCGATGACCGTTTCCATCAGTTTCTCCCACTCCTCAGGATCTTGCGCATAATAGAGATCCGGCCGGTTTTGAAAGACCTCTTCATATTCTTCTTTTTCCCAACCGATGGTCTGATAATAAAAATCATTGGCCCAGATAACAGTGAAGTGTTCATCGAGCAAATGTTTACTCACGCTGACTCCCAGCAGCTGCATCAAAGTATCATATTCGTAATCAGACGGGCATGAACGTCTATTACCGTCTGATTTCACCATCTCTTTTTCCAAATCTGTCATGTCATTCTCCTCCGAATTCACCCCAGCAGCAAGGTCGGACAACCTTGTTCATGTATATATCTCTATTATTATAATACAGAAAAACAAATAGCTCAACACTCCGTAGAAATTTGTTTCTAAAAATGTTAAAATGGAAAGAGAAATAAAATGATCGGAGGTATTATTTATGCATAACGAGCCTGCCTATTCAAAATTAATCTACGAATACTTTGTTTTGCGTTTTCAATTCCAATATTATAAATATGGAGACAAGCTCCCTCCAATCGAAACGTTATGCCGCAAATTCGGTGTATCGCCCCTAACCGTCAAGGCGGCCCTCACGCGTCTGCAAGAAGAAGGTTATGTGTCTATCCAACATGGCAAATGCACCCAAGTGACCTTTCAGCAGGATGAATCAGCGTATAGACAATTTAAACAAGATTTCTTTGCCGACCGCGTTCCCTTGTACTCTGGCTTTTACAAAACAATGGATTTGATATTTCTACCGCTTTACGTAGAGAGTTTTCAGCGCATGGATGAAAAAGATTTGACCTATCTTCGCCATATTACAGAGCGTTTAAATACTGACGACTTAGTCAATTTATATTGCTTTCTACTGCAGAAATTGGAGAATCCTCTGGTATTAAATCTTTTTTGGGAGACCTCACTATTCTTGGGATTTCCCTCTTTGAATCAAATTGACCTGCCTGGTTTTTATAGTATCGAGCTGATGAAAGAACGTATTTCTCAATTAATCACAAGCGGTCAGAAAAAGGACCACAAATTAATCATTGACTCTCAAGGTGCTTTAGAGCGAGATATATCAGAAAAGTTTATCGACTATTTAGCTGGGCAAACGTCAAAAGAAACTGTCAGGAAACCGATTTCATTTCGTTGGAGAATCTATCGAGATCGTCCACAGATTTGTTATAATTTGGCAACGCGTATTCTTCATCATATTTATCTAGGCGAATACCGCAAGGAAAGTTTTTTGCCTTCCTATCAGACAATGGCAGATAAATATCGAGTATCTCTCAGTACTATACGGCGGACCATCCGTCTTCTCAATGAAATTGGAGCGGTTCATTCCATCAATGGGAAAGGGACGCATATTCTTTCTTTTGATGAACAAGGGCATGAGCCAAATTTTGATAACCCTGCCATTAGGCGCAACCTGGCGTATTTTATTAACGCGTTTGAAATCTTAAAATTTTCCATTGAAGGCATCAGCCGCATCACCCTGCCGGTCATTTCCCCCTCAATCAGAAATGATCTGATAAAACATCTGGAGTCGCATCTGCAGTCCCATAGCAGCCAGCTTGCGTCAAACGAACTGCTTGTATTTATCTCTACTTACAGTCCATTACCAGAACTAAGAGAAGTTTACGAAAAACTATATCGATTGATGCTCTGGGGAGTTCCTTTACTGAGACATCGCAGAGAAGAATCAGGTATAGAGGAAACGACGATTCAGTTTACAAAACAGATGATTGCCTCCCTTAAGAAAGAGGATTTTAATGGCTGCGCAAAGCTGCTGGGAGATCTCTATGCACAGCAATATCCCATTGCAGAGGCCTATTTGTATCGACGGGGATTGAAACCAGAAGAACTGAGGTGCCCGCCAGCAATCAGGCTCCCTATTTAGATACAAAAAAGAGATACAGACGGCTGTATCTCTTTTTATTGAGACTACTCTTCGTATTCGATGACTGCTTCGTCTCTTGATCCTCTGTCCAGTTGATGCCGGGCTTTTCGATTCTCTACGCTGTCAAAGATGATAGAAAAGTCATAACCTGGCGGGTAAAGGGCTTCCGCCGCAACTTTCAATTGCAGGCGGTTGTGCTTCACTTTGCGCTTTTTCCCTTTTACCTGAACTGTCACATCGCCGTTCTCGTCTGCCGGTTTATAGACAATTCCAATTTCTTTCTCCGGCAGCACCAGGACACTGTCTCCCATCTTGAACTTACTCCTGACATCTGTCGCCTTCTTTGGATCACTCTTGCGGACTAATCGGCTCTTTGGAGCCGCCATAGACCCGCATTCAGATGCAAAGTCCTCGCTGCGATGCCCATACACCTCGTAATAGGCTCTATCCAGAAGATGTGATGCAAGCCCCAGCCTTTTGGCGATGTCCAGAGCACAGCTTTCTCCCGATTTCCCAAGCTCCAGACGATATAGCGGCTGCAGACTGTCCCGATCAAAAGCCATCCTGGCGCCGATCACATTTTCTTTCTGTCTGGCATAGGATTTCACCTGGGGGTAGTGTGTCGTTACCAGGAACATGCACTTACGCAGACGCAGCTCATCGAGGACTGCCACAGCGATGCCCATGCCTTCTGCCGGATCTGTTCCGCTGCCAAGTTCATCGAGGATGACAAGGCTGTCGGGGCTTGCGCTCTCCAAAATCCGTATCACGTTGGTGATATGTCCAGAAAAGGTGGAAAGGTTCTGTGAGATATTCTGGCTGTCGCCGATGTCACACCAATAACCATCCTGCATGGCGATATAACTCCCTTCTTCACAAGGAATGTGCAGACCGCATTGTGCCATCAGAGACAGAAGGCCTGCGGTTTTGATCGCCACCGTCTTTCCGCCGGTGTTGGGACCCGTAATAATGATTCCGGTCAATGATTCTTCCATCTTAAGATCCAGTGGCACGCAGGTTGCGGGATCCAGCAGCGGGTGCCGCCCCTGCCTAATATCCAGCCTCCGTTCGCAGCCGATTTCTACAGGCCGCGCACCCATAGCCGCACTGAGCGCTCCCTTGGCAAAGAGCACGTCTAGGATTTCCATCGCCTCCATGTTGCGCCTGATGACAGGTTCCTGCTCAGAAACCATGGCAGTCAGCGTATAGAGAATCCGGCGCACTTCATTGTCCTCTTCAATGGACAGCTCCGCAAGTTCGCTCTGCAGCTTTGACACCGATGACGGCTCCATGAAAACAGTGCTTCCCTTGCCGGATACTTCTATGACGGTCCCGCCAAACTGGCTTTGATAGCGCCTCTGTACCGGCAGCACAAACCGGCCGTTGCGGCTGACGATACACTGCTCCGCCAGATACTTGCTGCGGCTCTTGAGGACGTGATTCAGCTTTTCCTTAATCTGTCCTTCGACATGCTCCTGCTTCCGGCGCAGATTTCGTAAGGCTGGGCTGGCGTCATCATAGACCCGCTCTTCCTGGACGCTATGGTCGATTTCGGACTGGAGTTCGGAAAGGTCTCCGATGCTGCGTCCATAAGCGCCCATTGCCTGATCCAGGCTCTCTCCCCGCTGCAGGTATTTCGCCATGCGCCCGCAGGAAGCCGCAAATTTAGATACGCTCACCAACTGGCCAGTCGTCAGCATTGCTCCGATTTCTGCCTGTTTCAGGGCTTCTTCCATGCCGTTCATGGAGACCAGAGGCGGCGTGCCGCAGGTATCGAGGACCTTGCGCGCTGCAGTCGTCTCCTTCATCTTGCGGATGCACTGCTCTTCTTTCATGAACGGCTCAAGTCGATCCAACACTGCTTTCGCCTGTTCCGACAGTGCTAACTCTTTCAATTTTTCTATAATATGATAAAATCCCAATGCTTCATAATGTGGATTTTTTGACATTTTGATTTCTCCTCTTCGCTTTCTATTGGATTGCGGCTGACACAACGGCCTCCTGCCGTCACAAATGAGAATGCGCAAGGAACATGATGTTTATACAACAAAAAAAGCACAGTCAAAACCATGCTGATGTGCTCTTACCAAAGAGAGGTGTCATCCGCCATAGTCCTGTATAAAGAAACTTTCGCATAGCAAAGGAAACGGTTTTCATAACCGTTCTGTTCTTATGCTGATTCATGTTCCTTACAGTACTACAATGGACAAAAAACTACCCCCTCAAAATTTCAATATTTGTTTCTGATATACGGATATGATACCACATGACTTTTTTGCTGTCAACATGTTAAAATCTTCCCTCCACGGCATCGACACGAAGTCAATTGAAGCGCCTTCATTTTGCAAAAAAGCAAGACATGATGGCACAAAATGCCGTCTACGCCTACAATTCCGCCTTCATTTCAGATTTTTTTCACTTTACTTGCACGCCCCCCTTTGCAAACCTCTCCAAATTTCGAGTTTGTAATACATTAATTCCCATATTATAAAATATATTACATAAATCAAGCTGAGTGCAGCCAAATAAGAGGTCAACCACACTTAATACCAGCCAGATTCGTCTTCTTTGCGCAAGTAGGACGCCATAATTCAAAAATGAAGGCGGATTGGTTTACAATAATCAAAAAAAGTGCAAGTAACACGCAAAAAAATAGAAATGAAGGCGCCAAATGCGTTCATAACTTTCCGTAGTCATGAGTCAGAATAACCTTCACAAAATTCTGTAAATATGGTATATTTACTATAACAAGTGAGGTATTCGTTATGAACAAAATTCGGATTTTGATTGCAAACCCTGCTGGCAATATCACCATATTTGTCTTAGATCACTTTGAGCCCAGCCAGTACCAGTCTATTGCCTCGCAGCTTTTAGCAATGACAGAACTGAAGGGAGAGCAGGTCGCTTTTGTCGCCGATGAAAACACCATGCATATGTGTGGCATGGAATTCTGCGGAAACGCTTCCAGAGCCTTCGCTCTGATGACCGCGCAAAAACAGGGCATTGCCGGATACGGCCAGGTGGAGATCAACGTCAGCGGCTGTGATCAGCCACTGTCGGTAGAAGTAAATACAGAAAATCAGTTTACCAGAATCGGGATGCCGCCCCCTCTGCGCATAGAAAAATGGGAAGAAGGCGGTTTGCCAAGAGGCTCTTATCTAGTGGACATGGACGGCATCATGCACATCGTCGTCAGAGATATGGCGCCGACCCTGGAGCATTTCAATGAGATCAAAGATCTGGTCGATAAAAAGTTCGACCCTCCGGCTATGGGGGTCATGTTCTTTAACACCACCGCTGGCACCCTTACGCCTGTGGTCTACGTCAAAGAGGTCAATACTACATACTTTGAAGGCAGCTGTGGTTCCGGCACCACTGCTGTCGCCGCCGCCTTTTCCGCAGACGAGCCAGATGGCTCTTATCGCTTTACCTTGCCGCAGCCAGCAGGAACGATTACGGCAACTGTGGATAAAGTGCAAGGCGAGGTCAAGGCGGTCTATATCGAAGGCACAGTCTCTCTCAGTGAAGTGATGGAAGTGGAAGTGGTATCTCCTTAAAGGAAGGCTCATTATCTTCTTTATTTTTTGCTCAATCGACCGGTTTTACAGATTTTTGAGAAACTGTTTTGTACTAGTGTTTTTAATAGTTATAGGGCACAAATCAAAGCATCTGCAACATTAGTTAAGAAGAAATGTCTAATTTGCAATCGTTTCAGAGGTTTCTCCAAAACGATTATTTTATTCAATTATAACAAAAAATCTCGGTATTTGACAAGAAACAGAGCTGTCACACTAGAAGACTTTCGTTCTAGTATAACAGCTCTGTCGTTATTTCAAATTCTCCGGATTCAGCCCCTCCAATTCCGGTATGGTAAAGATGCCGTCTTTTCTGATCAGTTTGTCGTCCAGCCAGATTTCACCGCCGCCGTACTCAGGACGCTGAATCATGACCAAATCCCAGTGGACCGCTGACTGATTGCCGTTGGGCGCATCCTCGTAGCACATGCCCGGTGTCAGGTGGAAGCTGCCTGCAATCTTCTCATCAAAGAGGGTATCCTTCATCGGGTGGAGGACATACGGATTCACGCCGAAGGCAAACTCACCGAAGTATCTGGCGCCTTCGTCGGTATCCAGCAGCTCGTTGATTCTTTTCGTATCATTGGCTGTCGCCTTTTCAATTTTGCCGTTCTTAATTTCAAAGCGGATATTCTCATAGGTGAAACCCTGCTCCTGGGAGACTGTGTTATAGGTGATATAGCCGTTCATGGAATTCTTTACAGGCGCCGTATAAACCTCTCCGTCAGGAATGTTCATCTTGCCGTCGCATTTGACCGCGCCGATGCCTTTGATGGAGAACTCCAAATCTGTTCCCGGGCCTTTGATGTTGACCTTGTCGGTTTTGTCCAGAAGTTCTTTGAGCGGGTCCATGGCTTTGCTCATCTTTTCGTAGTCAAGGGTGCAGACATCGTAGAAGAAGTCGGCAAAGGCCTCCTGGCTGGTTCCGGCTAACTGCGCCATAGACGGGTTCGGATAACGCAAAATGCACCACTTGGTATCGTTGACCCTGTAATCCAGTACCGGGCGCAGCAGCTTGCTGTAGAGGTTGAGCTTCTCCGAAGGCACATCGGCCAGCTCCGAAGCGTTGTCCCCTGCTCTGACGGCGATGTAAGCGTCCATGCCCTTCATCTGTGCCAGCTGGTACTCATTCATGAACTTGACCTGCTCTTCGTCGCAGTGCAGCAGCACCTCACGATTTACTTCACTGTCTCTGATATTGACAAAAGGCTTCCCGCCCGCATCATACACGTCTCTGATAATCTGCTTGATCAGCGGTTTACATTCCGCCCCCTCGTAGTCGATCAATATTTTTTCGTCCTTCTGGATGTCACAGGAATAGTTTACCAGAAGCTTCGCCAGCTTCTTATCTCTTGGATCCATCATCGTCCTCCTTAGTTTTTTGCTGTTAGATTTATGAAACGATTATACCATGTGCATTCCTTTGAAAACACTGTCGAAGCACATGATTCAATAGTTCCTTCCTTTCGGCAACGCCGTTAGATTTATGGAACTATTATACCATGACGATACCCTTGAAAATACAATCGAACGTCATGATTCAATAGTTTCCTCCTTGCGACGAAGTCGTAAGATTTATGAAACTATTATACTGCGGACAATCCTTTGAAAATATAATCGTAGTCCGCAATTCAATAGTTCCTTCCTTTCGGCAACGCCGTTAGATTTATGAAACTATTATACACCAAAACCCTTGTATTTAAAATAAATGTGCCTTAAAATATATCTATATTGAGAAGACGAGGCATATACAGATGGAAAACTATTTTTTTATCAACCCCAAGGCCGGCCAGGGCAAGGGAATTGACAAATTGGCTGCCAATATCGAAGCAGCCGCAGCAGCCCTCGGCATGACTGCCAAAATCTATATCACCAAAGGCGTGGGCGACGGTGAACGGAAGGCCCACGAGACAGCCCAATCCCTGGATGGCCAGCCTGCCAGATTTTACGCCTGCGGCGGCGATGGAACCAACAACGAGATCATCAACGGGACAATAGGTTTTGATCAAATCGCCGTCGGCTGTATCCCCATAGGTACCGGCAACGACACCGTTAGAAATTTCCCAGGGGACTTCCTGGATATCAAAGCACAGCTCCTCGGCACGACGCAGAAAATCGACCTGATCAGATACAGCGGCGTCCTCGACGGAATTTATCAGGAGAGATTTTGTGTAAACATGTTCAACATCGGTTTTGACTGCAATGTAGTGGAACTGACGAGCCGTCTCAAGAAGAAGCCTCTCATCGCCGGTTCTATGGCCTATCTGCTAGCCGTCATGGGCATGTTCGTGCAGAAAAAAGGCATTGAACTGAAGCTGGTCGAGGATGGCAAAACACTGATTGACGGCGAAGTATTATTATGTGCCATTTCCAATGGTTCCTACTGCGGCGGCGGCATGTACACCTCCCCACAGGCTTTAATCAGCGACGGCATCTTTGATCTCAACATCATCAAAGATGTGCCGCGCCTGACCTTCCTTCGTCTCTTCCCCAAATACAAAAAAGGGACCCATCTACAGGTTCCAGGTATTGAAGATATCCTGACCATCAAAAAATGCAGAAGCCTGACCCTGGAGCCAAAGAGAGATCACTTCTTTCTCTGCGCCGATGGAGAAATCAGCACCGCAGAAGCGATTCACTTTGAAATCGTGCCAAAAGCGCTGGACTTTGTCGTACCGATGGCGATCAAAGAAGAATAATTCCTCATTAAAAAGGGGCATTAACGAAGAAACGGCGTAAAGCATTGTTTTCTGGATACGTTACGCCGTTTGGGAGCAGATTTAGCAGGCAGATTCGCTGCGTTTCATAGGAAACAAGATCTTTCAGGCACTCTTTTTCCTTTTATTATGTCAATTTCTTTAATTTACCATTAATTAATTCCCTATCCTGTATTATATTGTAATAATTTTTGCTGCAAATCATTTCTGCCAACGGAAAAACGGCGCATGATGCATCTAAAACAGACATTTGCGCCGTTTGATCTGATTCATGGATTATTCGGTCTTAGTGCACAACCCCTTTTTTGATGGCTAATCGTCACGCGCCCTATTTCCAAAATTTTGCCACATAAGCTTCCGCCTTTTCCTTTGCGAGCGGGTCTTCCAATAATACCCCACCGAAATCACCAGTGACACCAAAGCTGCAGCCGGCGGTGCCAAACCGATCTGAAACATGTTCATCTCCGGCAGCTGGCTGACCAGATAGGATACGGGGATTCGAACCAGAAAGGCCGATGTCAGTCCCTGCACCATGACAAAGAAAGTTTTGCCGCAGCCGTTAAAATAGCCGATGAAACAGAACAGCACGGCAACGATGGGACAATCGAGGGCATAGGCTTTCAGATAGAGAGCGCTGCCGGAAATGACCGCCTCATCACTTGTGAATAGCCTTGACAAGACATCTCCAAAAAACAGCAATGTGCAGGACATCAGCAAGCTGACGCTAAGGGATACCAGGGCAGCGCTGCACAATGCTTTTACCGCCCGATCATGTTTTCCCGCACCTATATTCTGTGCAGTGACAGCTGACATGGAAGATATAAAAGTCATGGGCAGCAGATTCGCAAAAAAGGTAATTCGCTCTCCCACGCCGATGCTGGCTGAATACACCACACCCAGACTGTTGATAATGGCTGTAATGATTAGAAAAGACAGATTGCTCAAAGCATCCTGGGCAGCAATAGGCGTGCCCAGACACAGAATCTGTCCCGCGGCATGGCGATCAAAATGGAGGCTGCGAAGGGAAAAAGCAAAGGGCAGACCCTGCTTTCCAATAATCAACAACGATAAAAGAGCGCTGAGTCCCTGCGCCGAAACTGTCGCGATGGCAGCGCCGGAAGCATCCATGCCCAGCAGTCCCACCAGCAGCAGATCCCCCAGAATATTTGTGATACATGCAATGGAGACAAAAATCAAAGGCAGTACCGCGTTGCCGATGCCGCGCATAATCCCACTGATGACATTATACGCTGTCGTAAACACGGCCCCCAGTGCACAGATTTTTACATAAGAAACCGTCTTGTCGAAGGACTCTGCCGGTGTGTGGAGCAGTGCCGCCAATGGGCGGGCAAATCCAAACAGCAAAACGGTTATTGCAATGGCAATAAAGACAAAGATCCATAGCGTTGCGCCCACAGTTCTGCCAGCGCCATCATCATCCTTTTCGCCGATTTTCTGCCCTATCGCAACCGTCGTTCCCATGGTCATGCCTGTCACGATGCCATTGATCGTCTGCATGATCTGGCTGCCAGTTGCCACTGCCGATACAGAAGATGCATCGCCAAAACGGCCCACGATCAAGGTATCCACCGCACCATACAGAGACTGCAGCAATACTGCACCCATAATCGGCAGGGAGAAAAACAGCAAGGGGCGCAAAAGCGCCCCTTCAGTAAAATCATAAGATTTGTTCATAAGCAAGAGCCTCCAGCGCCCTCTTATATACCTCTTCAATGGTTTTCAAATCATCAATCAATATGTACTCGTTCTTTTCATGCTCCGTATTGGGATGTCCCGGGATGTTAGGACCAAAGGCGATGATATTGTCCATGGAACGGGCGTAGGTTCCGCCGCCGATGACAAGGGGTTCTGATAAATCGCCTGTCACCGATCTATAAGCTTCCAGAAGACGCCCCATGACAGGTCCGTCCTTATCCATATAGACAGGGTCCTGTCGATGGATCAGCCGCGTCTCCACTCCATAAGGGGAAAATTCCTCTTCAATGACTGCCATGATTTCCTCCCACTGATAAGTCACAGGATAGCGGATATCCAGGTACAGGATCACTTGATCGTCCTGCTCTTTGATCATACCGGCGTTCATGGATAACTTTCCGCTCTCTTCATCTTCAAAGGAACAGTGCATCTTCTCACCGTGAAAACGTCTGCCGATCTTGTCCATGTACATGCGGCCAAAAGGCACGTCAAAGCCGTCATTGCAAAGGCGCTCCATCATCTTCGTAATCGCATTGTCACCCGTCCATGGCGCGCTGCCGTGACTAGATTTCCCCTTTGTCTCAAAACCTTGACTATCCACAGAGGCCGCGCAGCTGTCCGGCACCATGTTGGGAGCGCTGCCGCCTTTGATGGCAGAGAATCCGCTGGCCGTTTTGTCCATAGAGACAGTCACCAGCATGATACCCTTTTCCCCATAGATCGCCGGGAAATCACCATCGGGGGTAAACCCGTAAGAAGGCAGTTCCTCCTGCTGCTTGTAGCTTTCCATGTCGGTCCACTCGCCGTTTTCTTCTGTCTGGCCAAAGATGATCCTGATGCGCTTGGAAAGCGGCTGGCCACTGGCAAGCAGCTCTTTCATGGCAAAGATGCTGGCGATGGCCGGTCCCTTGTCATCGATGACGCCCCGCCCATAGAGGCGGTCACCGGCCAAGGTGCCTGCAAAAGGCGGATAATCCCAGCCTTCCCCTGCCGGCACCACGTCCAGGTGACAGAGGATGCCGATCAGTT
Organism: Emergencia timonensis; assembly: GCF_900086585.1. Taxonomy (GTDB): domain Bacteria; phylum Bacillota; class Clostridia; order Peptostreptococcales; family Anaerovoracaceae; genus Senimuribacter; species Senimuribacter timonensis. The sequence goes on along the minus strand of NZ_FLKM01000009.1, from coordinate 509,870 downwards.
CCTCGCCAGACCCGATCTCAGCATAACCGTAAAGTCCGTCGGCATTTTTTGTGCGAAAGCCAAAAGACGCGCAGAGCTGCAGCACATATTCCAAAGCGGCGGCAGGCCCTGCCCCGTAAGGCAGGCCTCCCTCTCCCGGTCTCGCCACGCTTTCGATGGAAACCAGTTTTTTCAGCTCTTCAATCATACGACGCGTTCCACACCAGCCATAGGCTGGGGAACGCCAGCATAAATTCTCTCTTGCAGCTCGTCTGCAACTCGCTGGATCGAATATCATAATCTATATAACCTCGTAAATTTATCCGTCAGATACTTCGTATAATAATTGGGATCGAACTTCTCATGGCAAGTGTTTTCTATCAATTCTTCTGCCGTCAGCAGCATGCCATGCTTATAAATCCGATCTGTCAGCCACTCTCTTACAGGCATAAAGTCTCCCTCAAAACAGCATTTCTCCAAATCGACGACTTCTTTCAAATATTTCATGATCTGTGCAGAGTAAGCGGTACCCAGGGCATAACTCGGGAAGTAACCGAAAGAGCCTCCTGCCCAATGTGCGTCCTGCAAAATACCTTGGGTATCATCGGGCACATCCACTCTCAGGTATTCCTTGTACAGCCTGTTCCACTCTGCCGGAAGATCGTCCACGGAAAGACCCTCGTTAAAAATCTTTTTCTCCATCTCATAGCGAATCAGGACATGGAGAGAATAGGTCAATTCGTCTGCCTCCGTCCTGATCAGGCTGGGGCGAGCCACATTGACTGCACGGTAAAAGTCCTCAGCTGTTACACCCTCCATCTGCTCTGGGAACAGCTCTTTCACCTTCGGGAAGATCAGCTGGCAGAAGGCCTTGCTCCTGCCGATATAGTTCTCCCAAAGCCTGGACTGGGATTCGTGAATGGCCGTAGTGGCTCCGTGACCCAGCGCAGAGTGCAGCAAATCGTCGGATACGCATAGTTCGTACATGGCGTGACCGCTCTCGTGTATCACACTGTAGAGGTTGCTGGTCAGATCATCTTCCTTGTACTTCGTGGTGATGCGGACATCGTTTTTGGAAAACTCCGTCGTAAAGGGATGTTCCGTCTCCCGCAGGATGCAGCGTTCCTTGTCGATACCCATCAGGTCCATCACGTAAGCGGACAGTTCCTTTTGTTTCTCAATGGGAAAGGTCCCCGAGAGAAAAGACGTGTCCGGCTTGTCAGAAGACTTCTGTACCGCTGCGATCAGCGGAACCAGTTTTTCTTTGATGTCGTCAAAGAAGGGGTCCATCTGTTTCTGCGTCATGCCCTTTTCAAATTCGTTGAGCAGTGTATCGTAGACGTCCCCGTCAGGATTGATATAACCGGCATAACGTTTCTGAATCTCTATGAGCTTTGCGAGATAAGGCTTGAAGAGTTCGTAGTCGTTTTTATTCTTGGCAATTTCCCAATAATGGTTGGCTTCGTTCTGTGCTTTCGCCGCTGCGACCACCTCTTCTTCCGGAACCTTTGCCAGCTTTTCCTGTTCCTCTAATAACTCCTCCGCTTCCCTGCGGGTCTGAAAATCCAGTTCTTCTTTGTGTTCGTTGAGGACTTTCAGCATGGCTTTGTACTCTTCACTCACCGTCAGCCTGTAAGATTCGCCGCTCATCACAGCCAGCGTATCGCTGAGGGTATCCGATGCGCCGGGCGGCATGCCCGTTGCTGCATCATAAGTCAGCAGATTCATCACATGGTCAAAAGCATGCATCTTCTTCTGCTGTTCTTTAAAATTTTGTATTGTCTTGTTTAACTCCATTTTACCACCTTTACATGAATAGCTTATATAGGACCAGGATGACCAGTCCGCAAACCATTCCCGCTAAAATACTTTTTCCAAAGGAAATACCCAGTCTCTGGGCATTCTTTTTCTCTGACTGGGTGATTTTCCTCTTATACTTATCTTTTCTCCGATAGAACTGATTATAATTCATTGTAAATTTTCCCTATTTTTTTACCTTACAGCAGGAGACGAAATGTCCTGGCTCTATTTCTTCAAATGGGATATCGCATCCTCTGCATTCATCGCTTGCCAGAGGACATCTGGCGGCAAATCTGCATCCCGGTTTCGGATTGACCGGACTCGTGACCTCGCCTTTGATGATATGCGGTTTCTTACCGCGCATTTCTATACTCGGTACTGGAATTGCTGAAAGCAGCGCTTTGGTGTACGGATGGAGCGGATTCTTGAACAATTCTTTTGAAGAGCAGAGTTCCACACATTTCCCCAGGTACATGACCGCAATCTGATCGGATATATGTCTGACGACGCTGAGGTCGTGGGTGATAAACATATAGGTCAGATTTCTCTCGTCCTGCAGATCCATCAAGAGATTGAGAATCTGTGCCTGAATGGACACGTCCAAAGCCGATACCGGCTCATCACAGACGATGAACTTCGGATTCAGTGCCAGGGCTCTTGCCACGCCGATTCTCTGTCTCCTGCCGCCGTCCAGCTCGTGGGGATAAGCGCTGGAGAGACGCTCTGCCAGACCTACGGTTTCCATCAGTTCTGCTACTTTGTCAAATACTTCCGTCTTGTTCTGGCAGACCTTGTTAATGAGAAGCGGTTCTGCAATCAGATCCTGCACGCTCATTCTCGGGTTAAGGCTGGAGTATGGATCCTGGAAGATCATCTGCATATCCTGGCGGATGGTATGTACCTGTTTCTTTTTGTAGCCTGTGATATCTTTTCCTTCAAAGAAGATTTTTCCGGAAGTTGGCTCATGGAGTTTGAGAACGGTTCTTCCCAGTGTGGACTTTCCACAGCCGGACTCTCCAACCACACCCAGTGTCTCACCCTGATTGATGGTCAGGCTGACCCCGTCTACCGCATGTAATTTCGCATCTTTACCGACGTCAAAATACTTCGTCAGGTTTTGTAGTTCTATTAATGGCTGGCTCATCTATTTCACCTCCTGCTGCTTTCCTTCATACAGAAGGCATCTGATTTTATGTCCCTCTCCATACTGATCGGGATGTATCTGTTTACATTTCTCCATACATTTTGGACATCTCGGTGAAAAAGCACAGCCAGACGGCAAGTCGGTAGGGTCCGGCATCATCCCTTCGATGGGATGCAGCCGGTCTTCTTCTAATTCCAAATTAGGGATGGAACCGAAAAGCCCTTCGGTATATGGATGATGGTTCTCGCCTGTGAACAGGTCTTCCACGCTGCCGTATTCGATGATCTCTCCTGCATACATGACAGCTACTTTATCACAGGTCTGCGCCACAATACCCAGGTCGTGAGTGATCATGATCATGGCCGTTTCTAACTTCTCTTTCAGCTCTGTCATCATAGCCAGCACCTGCGCCTGGATGGTCACATCCAGCGCCGTGGTCGGTTCATCTGCGATGAGCAGCATCGGATTGCAGGCCAGGGCGATGGCGATGACCACACGCTGCTTCATGCCGCCGGAAAACTGATGGGGATAATCTTTTTTTCGGGAAGCCGGGATGCCTACCATTTCCAATACTTCTTCTACACGAGCCTCGATCACGCTCTTTTCCCTTCCTTGATCGTCGTGGAGAATCAAAGACTCTGCAATCTGTTCTCCAATGGTCAAAACAGGATTCAGCGCTGTCATTGGGTCTTGGAAAATCATGGAGATCTTTTCTCCGCGGATCCGCTGCATTTCTTTTTCCGGTATTTCCAGAAGGCTGCGGCCTTCGAACTCGATTTCCCCGCCTGTAATCTGTGCAGTTCTTTCTGGAAGAAGGCGGAGTATGGAAAGGGCCGTGGTGGTTTTGCCAGCGCCTGTTTCTCCCACCAATCCCAGCGTTTCTCCTTTATGCAGATCAAAAGAAATTTTGTTGACAGCATATACTGTTTCCAGATCTGTCTTATATATGACTTCTAGGTCTTTTACCTTTAAGAAAGTTTCTTTCATTTGTATATCCTTTCTTTTAATTCTTCAATTTCGGATCCAGTGCATCTCTCAGACCGTCGCCTGCCAGGTTGAAGCTGAGAGCGGCGATGACGATGAAGACGCCCGGGAAGTACAGCAGATACGGTGCGCTGAACATGAACTGTCTTGCATCGGAAAGCAGCGCGCCCCACTCTGGTGATGGCGGCTGTACACCCATGCCCAGGAAAGAAAGTCCTGCCGCAGAAAGAATCATTGCAGCAACGTTCATGGTGGTCGTTACGATGATCGGCCCCAGGGCATTGGGGATGACATATTTCAGAATAACCCTGATATCGGAAGAACCATAGGATTTAGCCGCTTCTATGTAATCCTGGTCGACAACGGTCAGTACCACGGAGCGCACCATTCTGACCATGCTCGGTACGCAGGAAATGGTGATGGCAATCAGCAGATTTCGCAGGTTGGCGCCCAGGGCGGCAACTACGGCAAGGGACAATAAGATAGGAGGCACGGTCATCACCACGTCGGTCAGACGCATGATGACGTTGTCAATGGCCTTGCCGTAGTAACCTGCGGCTGCTCCGAGGAGTCCTCCGATAATCAGTGACAGCACGCTAGTCGATACGCCGATCCACAGGGAATAGCGGGAACCGTGGACGACACGGGCAAAGACGTCTCTGCCCAAGTTATCTGTACCGAACCAGTGCTCCGCACTAGGTCCCTGCAGTCTCATAGAACTCTGCGTGACAGCCTCTGAATAAGGTACGATCAAATCCGCAAAGATTGCGATCAATATTACGAATGCCAGAAGAATCAGTCCCAACATGGCTGTCTTGCTCTTTCTGAACCTGCGCCATATTTCTTTCATCTGGTTGTTTTTCTTTGATTTTGCCGGTTTCAATTTTACTTCGCTCATTTCTACACCCCATTCCCTAATTCTGATACTTCGCTTTGATCCTCGGATCAATATAAGCGTACAAGATGTCAACTACGAGCATGACCAGACAGAACAGGAATGCCAGGAACAGTGTCGCCGCCATGACTGTCGGCGTGTCCTTTTGTCTGATGGAGTTGACGATCAGCATGCCCAGTCCAGGCATACCGAATACCGTCTCAATGATGACAGCACCGCCCAGGCCGGCTCCGAAGTTCATGCCCATGGAAGTGATGACAGGAAGCAAAGCGTTCTTTAACGCGTGTTTCCAGATGACCACGTTTTCCGGGGCGCCTTTGGATCTGGCTGTCCTTATGTAATCTGACCGAATGGTTTCCAGCATGGTGGACCTGGTCAAGCGCATCTGGCTGGCCGCGCCGCCTAAGGATAAGGTGATGACAGGAAGCACATAACCGGCCCAGGTATCGATACCGCTGGACGGCAATATTCTCAACTGCAGGGCAAACAGCAGCATCAGCATCAGTCCCAGCCAGAAGCCCGGAATTGCAGAAAGCAGCATGGCAAGGGTCGTAAACGTATTGTCCAGTACAGAATACTGCTTGACTGCCGAGATGATGCCGAGGACGATGCCTACGATGGAACTGATGATCATCGACAAAAGCGCCAGCCAGAAGGTCGTCGGGAACCTGGAAAGAATCTCATCAAATACCGGTTTGCCCGTACGATAAGATGTACCGAAGTCAAACTGTGTGACCATATCCTTTATATAATTGAAAAATTGTACAAAGAAGGGCTGGTCTACACCCAGCTGGTGGTTCAGCGCATCGATATCTGCTTGTTTGGCAGTGATTCCCAGAATCAGCGTCGCCGGATCTCCCGGAGTCATATTCATGATGGTGAATACGAGGAAGATTGCTCCAAACAGAACGGGGATGGTGAATAATAGCCTTTTTATCACGTACTTATACATAATCATTCCTCCGTTTTTTTCTAAAATACCGTTTTGTTGTCATAACTTTACCGCATTTTGTAAAATAAGTCAAGAATTTTGCAAAATTTTCTGTAAAAATATATTGCAAAATTTTCTATTATTTGATAATATATCATCAACAAGATAATAATTTTGCAAAATCAAATGCAATTTTATCAAAATAAAAGGAGGAACGCTATGGCTAATAATAATTCGTGGCCCTATCAATCAGATATCGGCAAGACCACCCATATGGAAGCCGACGTACTGGTACTGGGCGGCGGCATCGCCGGCTGCATGGCAGCGATTGCCGCTGCAAGAAAGGGCCAGAGTGTCATTCTCGTAGAGAAAGGGGCGACAAAACGAAGCGGCGCAGGCGGCTCCGGCTGCGACCACTGGGAATCCGCCGCGACCAACCCGTGTTCCGGTGTTACGCCGGAAGACCTGGTAGACGCCATGCTGGATGATAATGACGGCTACAACAACGCCATTTCTCATTACATAGAATGCAGAGAAGGTTGGGACCGCCTTCTGGATATCGAAAAGATGGGGGGCAAGATCCGTGATACAGAAGATGAGTTCAAGGGTGCGGATTTCCGCGACGAGAAGACGAAGCTGATGTTTGCCTACGATTATAAGAACAAATTCACCATCCGTATCTGGGGAACCACCTTCAAACCAGCGATGGAAAAAGAGCTGAAGCGATTAGGTGTCAAGATCGTCGATCGCTGCATGGTCACTTCCCTTCTGACGGAAGTCGGCAAAAACGGTGCAAAATGCATCGGCGCTACTGGCATCCATACGAGGACTGGAGAATTTTACGTGTTCTCGGGCAAGTCCAGCATCATCACTATGTCGAGACCGGCGAGAATCTGGCTCTTCTCTTCGGCACATCCGGGTCTCTGTGAATTCAGGCCGATGACTACCATCGGAGACGGTCACGCCATGGGCTGGAGAGCCGGAGCTGAGTTCAATATGATGGAAAAATCCGTCAGAGCCGAGTTCTCCTCTGCAGGCAGATCCTTCCCTCCATACAGCGCCGGGAATAACCACAACACCTGGTTCCCTGCCTCCCTGGTTGATGCAGAGGGCAAAGAGATTCCTTACGCTGACCGGGACGGCAATATCTTGAAGGATGTCAAGTCGCGCTTCATGCCTGCCGACGGCCAGCACTATTTTATGAAGGGCGGCAACATCGAACAGGCGAAATACGAATATGAAGGTCCGGAAACCCTCCCTTATGACAAATTAAAGGATATGGGCTACAAGCTTCCGTTCTATGCGGATCTCTCTCTGATGCCGGAGATGGAGCGGAAAGTCATCTGGGGCATGATGGTCGGTCAGGAAGGCAAGACCAACGTCCCAGTCTATAAGAACTTTACGGAAGCCGGCTTTGACCCGGAAAAACATGTACTGCAGTGTTACGGCGTGGGCTGGACCTCGGCAGAGTTTCTCCCTCAGGAGAGACAGCTTTTCGGCCTCCCCGGCGGATTCATGAACGACTGGAACCTGATGACAAATATAGAAGGCCTCTTTGTCGGCGGCGACTCCCTCTATGCCTCCAACTGTTTCGGACACGCTGCCGCCACAGGCTACTATGCAGGACGAAAGGCAGCAGATTACGCTGCCAAGGAACCGGTTTTGATCCCGCCCCACCAGCCGCAGGTCGACCGGGAGATGGAAAGAGTCTACGCTCCGCTGTCAGGCGATCCGGTACAGGGTACCAGCTGGAAAGAACTCAATGAAGCCATTGCCAAAGCGATGCAGAACTACTGCGGCGAAATCAAGCGAGATGAGCTGCTTCAGTCAGGTGTAGAACTCCTTGAGCGGTATGAAAGAGAAATCGTACCGAATACTTATGCCGCCAACCCACATGAGCTGGTAAGGCTGCTGGAAGTCTTCGACATTCTCACCGTATCACAGATCATCCTGCATTCCTGTCTGGCACGCCATCAATCCTGCGAGAAGCTGGAGTTCTATCGTTCTGACGATGACGGAAAAGAAATGGCTCCATTTATCGTCGTCAGACAGGACGGTGAAAAAGTCGTTACCAGAGAAGTACCTCTTGACTATGCCGGCAAAATCAAGGAAAATTATGAGATATACAACCAGGATTACATCGCAGAACTGGGGAAAGGAGCTGAAGTGTAATGGCAGAGACAAAGAACTTTGAAATCAGGCAGACACCTGCCTCCGTACCGCTCACCTTCGACAGCCAGAAGTGCATCGGCTGTAACCGATGCCTGGAAGCCTGCCAGATGGATCTGATGATTCCTGGAGAAGAAAAAGGGACACATCCCCTTGTCGTCTACCCTGACGAGTGCTGGTACTGCGGATGCTGTGTCATGGAATGTCCGACGGACGCCATCAAGCTGCACCACCCGCTGATGAATCAGACCCGCTGGGTAACCAAGGAAAGTCTGCTGAATGGAGGTAAATAAATGGAATTATTAAAGGAGCTGACCCAGGCCTGGGGTATCGCGGGCCGCGAGAAATCAATCAGAACGATTATCAAAAGAGAAATCGAAGGCTTGGCGGATGAGATCTTCACGGACCCCGTCGGAAACCTGATCGCTTTGAAGAAGGGCGCAGACTCACAGGATAAGAAAAAGATCATGTTGTCCGCCCATATGGATGAAATCGGCTTTCAGGTCACAAAAGTGGAATCAGACGGCAGAATCCGCGTCTGCAACGTGGGTTTCATCTGGACCAGTGCCATCTACAACGACAAGGTCATCTTCCAGAACGGCACCATCGGCGTCGTCGGCTGCCAGGGACCAATCGAGGAAGCGAAGAACAGCGCCGGAAAGCTGTACATCGACATCGGCTGCACCACAAAAGAAGATGCGGAAAAGTATGTAAAAGTCGGCGATTACTGCGGCTTCATCGGCAGTTACTACGAACTGCAGAACGAGAAGATCACTGCGAAGTCCTTTGACAACAGAGTGGGCTGTTACGTTTTAATCGAAGCCCTGAAGAAAAACAAAGGAGACGGCCCCAATGACGTTTACTACGTGTTCTCTGTACAGGAAGAAATTGGCTGCCGCGGCGCCGCCGTCGCCAGCGAGAGGATCAAGCCTGACATCGGCATCTCTGTCGACGTGACTCCAGACCACTTCTACCCTTCCGATCTGGAGGGCAGCAACGCTGTTGGAGAAGGTGTCGGCGTCAAATTGGGCGATCCGTCAGCCATGCTGGACGAATACCTGGTAGACGAAATGCTGGCCTGCTGCGAAGAAAATCACATCAAATATCAGAGAGACGTCATGGACCGGGGCGGCACCGATGCCAGCAGTATCAATCTATCCGGCTGCGGCGTCAAGGTGTGCGGCATTTCCATCGTGGATCGCTTTCCGCACAGTCAGAGTTCCATCATCAGCAAGGAAGACGTGCGAGGCGCCATTGAACTTGCTGACAAATATACAAAACGAGTCTTTCATTTTGAAGAATAGGAGAAAAACAATGAAAAAGAAAATCTCAAAGGCGGCAGTGCTTCTTCTGTCCCTGACCCTGGTTATGAGTTTATTTGCAAGCTGCGGCGGTGGCGGTGGCGACACGGAAGGCAAGACTTCACTGGTCGTAGCAGTAGACAACGACTATGCAACCCTTCATCCATGTAACTGGAGCACCACAGTAGAACAGCGCATGAACAGCCAGATCTACGACACTTTGCTCAGAAAGAACTATGAAGACCAGACCAAGCTGGAACCGCGCGTAGCCGAAAAGTGGGAAGTCAGCAAAGACGGAAAATGCTATACCTTCCATCTACGTGACGACGTCACCTTCCACAACGGAACCAAGCTCACAGCCGAAGACATCGGTTTCACCCTCGACCTCTATGCCAAGTCCGAATACCAGGGCGCTGTTGTAGAAGGCTTTGACCACTACGATATCGTCGACGATACGACGATCAAAGTTTACACCAAGAGCGTCTATGCCCCATTCCTGGACAGCATGGATCAGATGTTCATCGCCAGCAAAGCTTATTTCGAAAAAGCCGGCAAAGATAAGTTCGCACAGGAGCCTGTGGGCTGCGGACCTTATAAATGGGTCAGCCACGAAGACGGCAACAAGGCAGACTTTGAGGCATATGAAGACTATTACAGAGGCGCACCTCAGATCAAGAACGTGACATTTAAAATCATCTCCGATGTCGCTTCCATGGGTGTCGGCATCCAGACAGGCGAAGTGGATTTCGCAGAAGTAGATCCATCCGTTGTCAGCACGATCAAAGACGACGAGAACGTTGCACTGGAAGAAGCCACAGAGACCACCTTTGGGTTCGTAGCGATGAATACAGAAAAGGCGCCATACAACAACGTAAAATTCCGTCAGGCGATTAACTACGCCATCGACCGTCAGGGCATCATCAAGAGCGTGCAGGAAGGTTACGCTACAGAGAACTCCAACCTGCTGACTCCGGACAGACTTGGCTGGTCAGAAGATCAGAAATCCTATACATATGATGTAGATAAGGCAAAAGCACTGCTCAAGGAAGCCGGCATCAAAGGCAAGTATGATTTAGGCAAGATGTATGTGGCAGAACAGTACAAGACCCTGGCAGAAGTCGTACAAAACAATCTTGAGAAAGTCGGCCTCACATGCAAAATCGAAATTCTGGAGTTCAACGCTTATCTCAATAAGCTGAGACAGGGAGACTTCGGCATCACTGCACTGCAGATGTCATTGGAAGGTGACACCCAGCAGGTTGCCATGGCACTTTGCACCCAGTACGTAGGACAGGCAAACAACGCCCGTTACAGCAACCCTGAAATTGACCAGCTCTTCGAGAAAGCGGTTACCACGATTAAAGAAGAAGACCGCGCTAAGGTCTACGATGAAATCTTCCAGAAGGTACAGGACGAAGCCGTTTATGCAGTTCTCTACAATCCTACCATGCTTTATGCACGCAACGCTGGTTTAAAGATTCATTCTCTGCCAGTAGAAGGTGTTTACTATATCTACGACTTCTCATGGTAAGTCCCGAAATAAAATCATAAAATCTATCCACGCGAAACCCCTGGCTCAGGGGTTTTCGCATATCTACAGGTGAAAAAGAAAGGAGCATGGAATGGATATCAGAGATACAAAACTATCCAATCTTCTCATCAGCTACAGCACCGAGATCAAACCGGGTGAAAAGGTTTTGATCGAATATGAGGGCGTCTGCTGCCTACCCCTGGTCAAAGCTTTGATCCGGGATACTTATGCGGCCGGCGGCTGGCCTTATGTGTCTATCAGGGACTCTAGGGTCATCAGGGAACTGGCTATGCACTGCAGCGAAGAACAGCTGGAATATCAGGCGGAATACACATTGCAGCAAAACCGAGGTATGGACGCTTACATCGGCATCCGCGCCTTTGACAACATTTCTGAGCTTTCCGACGTTCCCACGGAACAGATGAATCTCTATCAGCGGACCATGCGCCGCGCCAGCAGCTACTTGATCGACCATACCAAGTGGGCAGTGCTCAAATACCCCAATGCCTCCATGGCACAGCTTGCCGGTATGAGTGAAGACGCCTTCAGAGACTTCTATTATGACGTCTCCACCATCGACTATGGGAAGATGAGCAGTGCTATGGACCCTCTGGTGGAACTGATGAACCGGACGGACCAGGTCCAGATCCTGGGGCCTGGAACAGATCTCACCTTCTCCATCAAAGGTATCGGCGCCATCAAGTGCGACGGCAGAATGAACATCCCTGACGGAGAAGTCTACACCGCCCCGGTAAAGGATTCCATGAGTGGCTGCATTACCTATAACACGCCTTCCAATGAGCAGGGTTTCACTTACGAAAATGTACGATTCGAAGTAAAAAATGGGAAAATTGTAGAAGCCTCTGCTAACGATTCGAAACGCATCAACAACCTTCTCGATACGGATGAGGGTGCCCGCTATTTTGGTGAATTTGCCCTGGGCGTACACCCCCATATCCTGGAGCCGATGAAAGACACTCTCTTTGATGAAAAAATCGCCGGCAGTCTCCACCTGACACCGGGCATGGCCTACGATGACGCCTTCAACGGCAACAAATCGGCTCTTCACTGGGACCTTGTCTTAATTCAGCGTCCAGAGTACGGCGGCGGAGAAATCTGGTTTGACGGCAAGCTGGTGCGTAAAGACGGCCTTTTCGTTCTCCCTGAGCTGGAAGGTTTGAATCCTGACCGATTAAAATAGCTGTTTTCCCGCATCTTCACGCAATATTTTGGAACATTCTATGCTATTTTGCAAAATATTTGTATTTTTTACTCGAAGATATTGATTTTTAAGAAAACTTTGATAGAATGGAAGTAGTCTATTGGTTTAGGAGAGAAATAATTATGTCAAACAAAATCACACTATCTGAGCAGATTTATGATGAACTGTATCATGATATCACGGATCAGAGGTTGGTATGTGGTCAAAAATTGACCTTAAAGGTCCTCAAGGACCGATTCAATGTCAGCCACACGCCGATTCGGGAGGCTCTGACCAGGCTCTCAGAAAACGGTCTCGTTACCTATTACTCCAACTGCGGCGTCACCGTAACCGAGTTCACTGAAACAGATATCCGCGAAATCTTCCAGTTTATCGGAGAATTAGATGCTCTTGCAATACAATTTTGCAAAAATTCCTTTACGCAGGCCCCTTTGCTCATCGAACTGGGTGAGATCATCAAAAAAGGCAACAAACTGCTGGAAGAGGGAAACATTACAGAGTGGAAGGAATATTCCGAGGAATTCCACGTGGCATTTTACCGCCATGCACAGAATCACTATCTGGACGAAGCCGCCACCAGAATCCGCGCCAAGGTTGAAGTGCTTTCCTGTATGTACTACCAGAAACCCAACGTGGAGAAGATCAACGAGGGCCATATGGAAATCTATAAGGCTGTACAGGAGCACGACTTTGACCGCGCATCGGAAATCATGCGCTACCATCTGCAATACGACATGGTCTATGCGCTGAACGCCTACAAGGATTACCAGGAACGAGCAAAAGAGGTGTCTGAGCAATGAAAATCGCACAACTGCAGACTCACGTCTTTGCCGATAAAGCTGATAACATGGCGCAGCTTGAGACATCCATAGCAGCGGTCATGCCGGAGAACCCTGACCTGATCACCATTGGGGAAATGTTCAACTGTCCTTACGTCACAGAGAACTTCCCCCTCTTCGCGGAGGAAGAAGGCGGTCACACATGGCAGAAACTCAGCGCTCTTGCTGCCGAGTACGGTATATACCTTTCGGCTGGCTCCGTACCAGAATTAGAAGATGGGCACATTTACAACACTGCCTATGTCTTCGACCGCAGCGGCCGCCAGATTGCAAAGCACAGGAAGATGCATCTCTTTGATATCGACGTCAAAGGAGGACAATCCTTCAAGGAGTCCGATACACTGACACCTGGCAATCAGGTGACTGTCTTTGATACAGAGTTCGGCAAAATCGGCCTCTGCATCTGTTTCGACTTCCGTTTCCCTGAGCTGGGAAGGCTGATGGCTCTTGCTGGGGCAAAGCTGATTCTGGTACCGGCTGCCTTCAATATGACCACAGGTCCCGCCCACTGGGAAATCATGTTCCGCAGCCAGGCCTTGAACAACCAGTGCTTTGTGGCGGGAACATCGCCGGCGCGTGATACTGCGTTTTCCTATGTTGCCTGGGGCCACTCCCTCCTCGTGTCTCCGTGGGGCGACGTGCTGGCAGAAATGGACGAAACGCCTGGCTCTCTCGTCACAGAAATTGATCTGACCGATGCGGACAAAATCCGCCAGGAGCTGCCTTTGCTTTCTGCGAGACGAACAGACGTCTACGAGTTAAAGACCATCTAAATAAAAAGGACGGAGAGAAAGATGAAACCCATCCATTCTCTCCGTCTTTTCAATTCTCTTACTATTCCTCTGCCAGTTTCCTTTCTTTTGGCACCAGCATGTCTTCGTAATGCTCCAGCTTCGTATTGAGATATGCAAGGGTCCCCTGCATTTCTTTAATCTTCTTCTCCAGTTCGTCTCTCTGGTCTATGAGAATCTGCTTTCTGGTGGTGATCGTGTCGTCCCCCTGCTGGAACAGGGCGACATATTCAATCAGCGCTTCGATGGATATGCCTGCGCTTCGCATGCATTTTGCAAAGCTGATCCAGCCCAGATCTTTTTCGCTGTAGTCCCTGATCCCGCTCTTCGATCTCTTTACAGGCGGAATCAGCCCGATCCGCTCATAATATCTCAGGGTATCTGCCGAGATATCCATCTTTCTGCTCACTTCTGCTATAGTCATCACATCCACCTCCTATCTTCTTACTCCACTGTTATCAGTTCATATTCTCTCGTTCCATATCCTAGCGCTGCCGCCGCTTCAATGGTGTGTACGCCGTTGCGTGATTCGATCCGCTCCAGCAGATGATCTCTGCCCGGATCTTCTGACGCATAGACCAGGTCGATGCAAGCCTGGTCGATGGCAATGGGATCTGTCGATGCCAGAATGCCGATATCCTTCATGCACGGGTCTTCCGCCACGGCACAGCAGTCGCAGTCGACAGACATGTTCTTCATCACATTGATATAGACGATGTTGCCGTCAAAATACTCTATGACAGATTTTGCCGCATCCGCCATGGACTCCAGAAAGAGGTCGTGATCAGCCGTCCAGATATCCTCCGGCTTACCCGCTCCGTGGATATACGCCTTGCCATAAGAAGATGCGATGCCGATAGAAAGCTGCTTGATGGCGCCTCCATATCCGCCCATGGGATGTCCTTTGAAGTGAGACAGCACCAACATAGAATCGTAATCTGCCAGGTTCTTGCCGACGTAGTTCTTTTGAATCACCTTTCCACCCGGAACGGCAAGCTCCAGGTCAGGTCCTTCCGCGTCCAGAAGATCCACGTCAAAATGCTGGTCCCAACCGTGATTTTCCATCAGCTTCAGGTGTTTTTCGGTGGTGTCCCGCTCACCATCATAAGCTGTATTGCATTCCACCACGGTGCCCTTCACATGGTCGATGACCGGCTTCCAGAATTCCGGTTTCAGAAAGTTCTGGTTGCCTGCTTCGCCTGAATGGACTTTGACGGCAGCCTTGCCAGGCAGCTCTTTGCCGACGGCTTTGTAAAGATCCAGCACCTTCTCCGGTGTAATTTCTTTTGTAAAATATACTTTTGCCTTCATTTTCGTCTCCTCTTGTTTCATCAGTTTTCCCTGCAGTCCCTGTTCTGAATATACTTTACTACCTGGAGTATACTCCAAGTCAAGAGGGTTGTGGAAATTTTTTTATATTTTCCTAAAAAACCATATGACACCTACGGTCTTACGACGATTTTCACAACAGGATCCTCTCGTAAGGACACGAAGCGAAAATATCACGAAAAGACATCCTGTTACGATAACGTTACGCTTTTTGGGCACATCTGCACATTCTCACATAACCGTATCATTGTCAAAAGACTTCAACAGAAGGGTATAACTGATATCAGTTACTTTTTCTATCAATGTCTCAGCCACAAAGGCCGTTTACACTCTACAAATGTAACCGAGAGCAGCATATTCATAGATTCTGCAGGGAATTATGTCTTATCTTATGGCGTATGGCGGGATATGGCGTCTGATACCACTGCAGCGTTATGCGAAATCTTTTGGACAGTATAAAAAAGCGTAACCTTATTGTAAAGAATTCCCGGTATATACCCCCATCCCGTATGCATCACTCCAAACAATTGCACCATAGTCGAAGGATTATGGACATTTTCGAAAATGCATCACATGTACAGAAATAAAAATTCCTTCGCTGACTTGCCGCGAAGGAATTTTTGTTGTCAAGATGATCTGGTATAGAGGTGCGTGCTGCTTAAAATGTCTCCCTGTGCACCTTGCCCATGGAAAGCGTTTCAAGTTCGTACGGAGCGCCGTGGTTTTCCGGCACGCCCACAGAAAGGATCGCTTCCAATCTATAGTTTTCAGGAAATCCCAGCAGTTTTCTCAAATAGTCTTCGGTACTGCTGCCGTCCGCCGCCTCTCTGAGGCGTCCCTGTATCCAGCAGCTGCCCAGTCCCAAACTGTCTGCCATCAGATGCATATTCGCCATAGTGATAGCGCAGTCCTCAATCCAGACATCGCCCTTTTGTTCGTCCCCTACTACGACGATGGCGCAGTCTGCACCCGCCAGCATCTTGGCAGCGCCCACTCTGCAGTCAGACATCTCTGTCAGCATCTTTTTTTCCCGCACCACGATGAATTCCCATGGTCTTGACGCCTTGCTCGATGCCGAAAGCAGTCCGGCCTGCAAGATCAACTCCAGTTGTTCCTCGGAAACCCTTTCGCCAGTATATTTTCTGACACTGCGGCGTCTTCTCATCATCTCGATTAGTTCCATTTTCTCATCCTTTCTCAATAGGATTCTGCACTTTGCGGTCTTTGGCCGCGTTCCACCCTGCCATAAACAGTGGAATCATGATGACGATCAGAATCGTCAGCGTAATGGTCCAGTTCTGCGTCATATCAAAGACAACCCCCATAGCAGAAGGACCCACGGCAGCGAGGATATAACCGGCCGCCTGGCTCATGCCGGAAAGCTGGCCGGAAACGGCCGCATTGCTGGCTCTGGTATTGATCATCAGCATAGCGATACTCAGGCAGCAGCCGGAACAGAAGCCGCAGATGGCCACTCCGATCCCGATGACTGCTTTGACCTGGAAGGCCGTAATCATCAGAAGCCCCAGCACGTAAGCACCTGCAATCAGACAGACCACCCATCTCTGGTCATTCTTGCGGCCTGCCAGAAGTGGGGTGATAAAGGAAGCCGGTATGCCCAAAACCTGGTAGATGCTGAACAGATACCCTGCCGCCTCTGCATCAAAGCCTTTGACGGCCAGAATCGTCGGCAGCCAAGCTACGAAGCAATAGAAAAGCAGAGACTGCAGCCCCATGAAGACCGATAACCAAATGGCTATCGGGTTTTTAAACAGTCCCTTGACCGCATCACCCTGTTCTTGTTTCATCTTCATCGGTACAAAAGGCAGCCAGAACAGAATGCCGATCACTACCAAAATCGCCCACACTGCCATGGAGTTTCTCCATCCTACATGGAGAGCCAAAGGCGCGCTGATTGCCGCTGAAATGCTGGCAAAGAGCCCCATAGACGCCGTATAGACGCTGGTCAGCGCCGCCGCTTTCTCTGGGAATTTTCCTTTAATGATGACAGGCAGAAGCACGTTGCCGAAGGCGATGCCGATGCCCGCCAGAACCGTGCCCAGGAACAGGCCCGCTGTCCCCAGATAGGAACGAACCAGAAGTCCTGCAGCCATGATTAGAAAAGAAAGCAGGATCGTCTTCCCCTCTCCCAGCTTTGCGGAGATTTTGCTCACCAGAAGCGACATTGCTGCAAAAGCCAGCAGTGGAATGGTCGTAATAAAACCTGTGGCACCCGAAGACAGGTGCAGGTCACTTTGAATCATGCTTACCAGAGGTCCGACACCTGTCAGAGCCGCTCTCAGGTTGAACCCGATAAACATGATTGCCAGTACAAATAATACTTTTTGATTTTTCTCTTTCATAACATCATATTGTATCACATGGGACTAGCAATAGGCAAGGGATTCCCTCAAGCAGACGCTATGACATTTATGACGACATACTCTGACGGCCCCTCTGTCCGGATCGGATACCCCCATCCTGCCATGCCTGAGCTGACGATGACTTTAAAATCTTTGATGTCATGCAGTCCATAATACTCTTCGTTGACACCGACCAGCTTACTTAGGAATCCCATGGGCCAAATCTGTCCCGCATGGGTGTGTCCGGACAACTGCAAGTCGATGCCGGCCTCGGCATTTTCCTGAAGGTCCACCGGCTGATGATCCAGTAGCAGCCGGAAATCCTTATCTGGTACTTGTGATAGCAGGGTGCCGACGTCCGCCCTTCCGTCCACCGATGCATCCTGCCTGCCAATCAAGGTGTATCCGCCAGGCAGTTCCATAACCTCATCTTCTAAAACTTTGATGCCAGCCCCTATCAGTTCCTCTTTCAGCTGTGCAGATGTATAGGCGGGACTTGCTGTATACTGATTGACATCGTGATTGCCGAAGATGTAATAAGCGCCGTAGGTCGTCTTTATCCTCGACAGCATCTTTACGGTCTCTTTCATCTGGCTCCGTGTAGTCGTCTCGTCAAAGATATCCCCGGTCAGAACCAGAAGATCCGCTTTTTCTGCCTGTACTCGTGCAAAGCAGTCTCTCATCTCCTGCTCGTCCAGAGAAGTTCCAACGTGAAGGTCGGAAATCTGCACCACCTTCAGATCACCACCGACCGCCTTTGCCGTCTCTATGGTGTATTCCGTGCGCTGTACGTCATGCATATTGAAATAACCATAGGTCAAAACCACCACCGTCAATGCGATACAGACAATGCCGCTTTTGTAAAGAAAGGTCCAGACCTTCTGGAATTTCTTCTGCGGGATTCTTTTCAGCAGGAAATTGGCAAGTTCCATGAAGAAACACGCCAGCAGAAGGTGCAGCATAATCATGAAACTGAAGTCAAACATCCTGATTCCAAGGGCCGCCACGGCTGCCGCCAGCAGTGCTGCCAAAGCCCTGCTCTTCTTCGTCTTCTTTTCAATTCCGAACAGCGTAAGAAAGCGGCGAAAAAAGAAGTAAAAATAAATTCCCGCCGGTATCACAAAACTCGCTGCTAATAAGTAAAAAATAATTGCCATCCGCTTCTCCTTTTGTATGTCTTTTCTATTACTATAATACCTGGAGTGCACTCTAAGTCAAGATGCATTACAAAAAAGAGACGTTGCCGTCTCTTTCTTCTATCCATTCAGTTCCTTAACTTCCATCTGTTCAATGCCTGTCAGAGCGGCTATGTCTTCTAAATACCAATCCTCACATTCGTCGAAGTAAAATTGATTCTTTCGCTTCTTGAAGATACGATGGGGAACTTCTGCGGAATTATCATAAATATGGCAGATATCACAAATCTTCAAAAGCTCTTTCACTAAATCCAGAGCTTTATCATATCTGGATATGATTTTATCTTTAGGAACGTCATGCCCGCCAGCAGCAACTCTCGATTTCACACGGTAGACATTAATTAAAGGATCTGCGGTCAGAATGTAATAACATCTGATAAAATAGCCTCTTTCCTTTGCTCTCATCAGCAAATGAAGATTCCTGTCAGTGGACAATACTGTTTCGAAGCAAAACTCTTCCATCTTGTCAATATGGCTGATACGCTGTTTTCCGCTAACTGCGCTGCTTCTATATCGCTGCATTTCAGCACTTTCTTGATTTCATCGGCATTAATATAGTCCATGTGTTCCGGCTTCAGATATTCCATAAAAGTGCTTTTCCCAGATTCATTGGGACCTGCAAACACGATAATCTCAGGTGCGGTTTCTTTTTCTTTCACTGTACCGCCCCCTCCGCAGCCTCTCACTCGATTCTATGATCGTTCCGTCGCTATCCTGCATATATACCTTCTGCGCTTTTCTATCAAATACAGCAATCGGCTGATTTCTGGCCTTTCTCTTTTCCAGTTCCAGTCTTACGGCAGCATTTGCTCTTTTTACCACTTGATCATCTGATATCATTCTCTTTTCCCTCATCATCAAGCACCATCCTTTTATTTGCTATACTTATTATATACCAACATCTCTTGATAATCTATCAAATTTATTCCGAACCAAAAAAAAGGCCTCACGGCCAGGCTGATTCAGCCCGGCCAGGCAAAGACCCTTATTTTACACTCTGTTATACGTTTTTACGCCTTTTTCATTTTTTGAAATTAGATAAGCGCCCTTTGCAACGATTTGTCTTTCATCGAGAACACTCCGCACCCTTTCTATGGAGTCGATTCTCAGATATAGTCCGGTGCTGCAGGAATGGGCGACCTGTGGCGGCAGCTTGCGTAAAGTGGAGTGATACCCATTTTCCTCCAATACGTCTCTAGCATACGCCGCTTTGTAGAACGATGAAAAAGACATGATAAACTCTTTATCCACACTTCTTCCCCCTAACTGTTAGAACAGATTTTTTATCTTTCGTATGTAGTAGGTTACAAAGGAGACCTTTTCTACCTTTCTGTCAGAGACCAGTTCGCAGGAACCGACCTTCTCCTTGCCGCAGTACACATTGAGCGTTCCGACCTTCGCGCCTTTCTTAAGAGGCAGTTTGATATTCTTATCAATAGAGGCCTTGAACTTCGCCTTTTTTTCTTCGCCTTTCTTTACAAAAGCGGTGGCTTTTTCCTTTGCAACTGCGTTGATGGTATAAGGTTCACCTTTATCCAGTGTGACCTTTTTTATTTTCTGTCCTTGATCGGCCAGGGTTACCGATGAATAATTTGCAAAGCCATAATTGAGAAGTTTCGATACTTCTTCAAAACGTATCTTTGATGTCTGCGCACCTAATACGACAGCAATCAAAGTCGTGTCTTCCTTTGTTGCCGATGCTGACAGGCAGAAACCCGCATCCTGGGTGAATCCGGTTTTGATGCCGTTTGCGCCTGGATACTGCTTGATCAGTTTATTCGTATTGGTGAGACCGAAGTCCTTCTCCTTGCCCGGCAGGCCCACTTTGATGGTGGTCTGCCACGTATTGAACCACTTTTGTGTATGTTTGTGTTTCAGAAGGAGACGCGACATCAACCCTATATCATATGCACTAGTGTAGTGTTCTGCTACAGGTAATCCGTTGGTATTGACAAAATGTGTGTCTCTCATTCCCAGTTCCTTCGCCCTCTGGTTCATCTTCTCCACAAAGACCTCTTCACTGCCAGCAATGTATTCAGAGACAGCAACACAGGCATCGTTGGCCGAAACGATGGCGATGCCCTCCAGCATTTCCTCCAAAGTATGTACCTCGCCGATTTCCATGTACATCTGGCTGCCGCCCATGGACGCTGCCCGCTCCGATACAGTCACCTTGTCTGACAGCTTCACTTTGCCGTCCTCCACTGCTTCCAGTGCCAGCAGCATGGTCATGACCTTTGTTACCGATGCCGGCGGCAATTCTTTGTGTGCGTCCTGCTCGAACAAAACCTTCCCGGTATCCGCATCAATCAAGACCGCCGCCTTGACATTCAATTTCAAATTCGCATTTTTCTGTTCCTCTGACGGTGCCCCCTGATCCTCAAGGCTGGCAGAAACCGTTTCCAAAGTCACAGGTTCCTGAGGGTTTGAAAAATATTTCACTCCCATAATTCCACATAAAGATAAAATACAGGCAAAGCAAATCAGTTTTTTGATATTCTTTCTCACAAAAACACCCCTCTCATTAATAAGTAATATATTAACAGGAGGGGGAAATATGATTAAATTATAGTTTTTCGAGAAAATCCAGATCCAGGTCGTATAGCAATCTGTGGCCGTCTCTCTCTGTTCTGAGCATAGCCTTGTCCATTTTGTTCAAAAGGTATCTGATCGTGTTAACTGTCGTTTCACAAGCATCAGCCAGTTTCTTCACATCCATGCCTTGGCTTCCAAACAGCGTATTGATCAACATTTTTTCGACAAGTACCTTATACGTTTTGCTGCTGTTCATAAATGACTCGTTCTGCTCTATAATGAGCTTAAAGTGATCATACTTCTCCATGAGCGTCTTCAGTTCCTCAGAGAGCTGCTCTATCGCTTCCAAAATGAATTCAAGGAAGATTGTTACAAAAGGTGTAAGATCTCCTTTATTCTTAGGATCATTGGTCAGTGCAAAGGCTTTGTAATAACGCCGTACCTCCCGCTTGATTACCGCAGACAAATTAAATGCAGCTAGAAACAAGACTTCTTTTCTGAGCAAAATACTGCTGAGATAGCGTGCCATTCTGCCGTTACCATCATAAAAAGGGTGTACATAGCCAAAAAGGTAATGAAATACGGCGATGGAGACCAGTCCCAGCATCTGCGGGTCGACAATGATCTTCAGCCCTATATCAAGGTACTGGATGATTTTTGATTCCGGCATAAGGCCTGTATGGATGCGCTCGTAATTCTTCTGCACAAATACCGGTTCTTTTCGAAAAAGCACGCCATCGGGCAGGCTGCCTGGATCATCATGGGCAACTTCTTCATAGACCAGTTCATCATAAATATCTCGAATATCCTGACAGGTAGATAATGGCTGCGTCATTCCCTTAGAAGACAACATCAGGTATTTGTTAGCGATTCCCATAAATCGACTTTTCCCTTCTTGATGACTCCTTACAGCCTCGAGGGCATCTTCTATTTCCTTGCGAGTAGATGCTACGCCTTCAATATCGTTGGTCATTTTGATTTCCTCGACCAGGCATTTCAGTTCAAACTGCAATAGCGCCTCGCCAGGAAGCTTTGACGCATAATATACCAGAAAATTATTTTCCTTCAATATGTTTTCGTTTAATTTTGCTATCTCCTGCGTCAATACCAAAAAAGCAGGATTTCCCGACACGTCAAAATCAAAGCGTTTCGTCTCTTCTCCGTGGTAGCGCTTTTCGTATGTTTCTTTGTATTCCAGCTTATCTTTGTAATATAATTTGACTAAATCATGATATTCCATAAAACTGTCCTCACTTTTATCGGATTATATCACTATTTTTATCAAATTACAATAATTATATGCAGTTAATTTGATAATTTTTATGTATTTTTATAAAGTTTTTTCCTACTTCGAATTTTTTGTGGAAGTATTTAAAAGGGCAGTATAAGCATTTTTATTTACCATTCAACGGAAACAGTATAGTTTTATAAAAATAGCATTTATTCAAATTTCTTTTATCCTCATCATCTCTGCAAATCAAACCTCCCTGCTCAGCAGAAATACCGTTGACAAGATGCAGGCAAATCCGATCAATTCAGCCGCCGTAAAGACGGAGCCGAGCCAGGCGGCAGACAGAAGCGCCGCGGTCAAAGGCTCCAGGCAGGCAAGCAAGGCGGCTGTCACCGGTCCTACCATGCTGACGCCCTGAACGAACAGGGTAAACGCGCCCAAAGTGCCAACGAAAACAATGATTGCAAGCAGGAGAGAAGCATAACCGTCCAAACCCGTCGGTAGATACCATGACCTGGTAATAAGGAAAAACACCAATCCGCCAATGAGCATGCCAAAGCCAGTCACCGGCAGGCTTCCCCATTTTGACACCGGATTACGTGAAAGCAGAGAATAACTGGCGGCTCCGGCAGCAGCGCCGAAACCCCAGAAAAGACCTGCACCGCTGAGTTCCAAACTGGTAAAACTGCCCTTCGTGGCAATGAGCCATACGCCGATCAATGCCAGCAGGATCGAAACGGTCTGCTTCTTTTTTGGCAGAGACCGCGTGGTGATACAGATAAAAATCGCAATTAATACGATGGACAGATTCTGCAGCACTGTCGCCGTTCCCGAATTGCTCGACTTGATTGCCGCAAGATAGGTGTACTGGCAGAGCAGCAATCCCGCCAATGCAAAGAGCAGTAGCTGCACGGCCGTTTTCTTGTCTTTCACCATAGCCGTCAAGGTGCCTTTTTTTCGCGCGGCCGTCCACCCGAGAAGCAAAATCCCCGTGACGCTCATGCGGATTGCCGTAACCCAGGATGTGTCTATCTCATAGCTGCGAAACAAAGCCTCACTGCAGGTTCCTGAAACTCCCCAGCATACAGCTCCGACAACACAACATAAAGTTCCTATTTTTTTTCGATCTTTCTCTTTCATTGACATACCTCACAAACATTAATCATCTTGACGTTATCATTATATAGATGTTAACATGAAGTGTATATCAAAAAAATGGCTTATTTTATCATTATATTGAGATTTGGAGGATTTTATGATCGTAAACCAACTGCAGCTGGCAGAGGATCAGCGCGAAATCATGCAGCGCATCACCCCCGGCTTTCCGGTATCCGTCTACCAGACCGATTTTTCCGCAAAACCATATAAATCTGTCATCTGGCACTGGCACGAAGATTTTCAATTCTGCTGGGTATATCGTGGTACCGTGCACTTTCAGGTCGTAGACCAAAGCTACACCCTGCCTAAGGACAGCGGAATTTTTATCAACTGCCGCCTGGCCCATACCGCAGAGCCTTTATCGCCCGATGCTGCATATTACTGTGTAGATACGCATCCCGACCTGATCTGTCCTGATGCAGAAAGTGTTGTGTACAAACAGATGGTGGAACCCTTTGTCCAAAGCACGAGTTCTCCCGTCTTCATTTTTTCGGACGATACGCCAGAGGGAATCGCGGTGCTCTCTTCTCTCAAGAGGATTTTCACTCTATTTAACCAGGATGGACTTCTGGGCCGCGAGCTCTTCATTCAAAGTGAAATACTGAGGTTGTGGCCGTCCATTCTAAAAAGAGCGCAGAATGCGGGCAGCCCCGTCAGCGCTCTTGGAAATGAACGAATCAAAAAGATTGTCACCTATATCGAAGGACATTACGCAGAAAAAATCACCCTTCGTTCTATCGCTGCTCAGATTTTCCTCTCACCAGAAGAGTGCAGCCGGTATTTCAAAAAAATCATCGGCACGTCCCTCTTTGCGTTTATCAGCCAATACCGTATCAAAAAGAGCCTGGATCTTCTGTCCAATACCGAACTTACCATTGCCGAAGTAGCACAGCGCTGCGGATTTTCCACACAGAGCTACTATACTTCCTGCTTCAAAAAAATCAAGGGCTGCACGCCCAATCAATATCGCAGCAGCCCGACGCAGTATTTGAATTCTATTTAAGCCGGATGGAAAAGCGGCTATATTTTCCACATAGAGAACATCTCTGTTTTTAGAGGGTTCCAGAGTTTATTCACATCTTCTTCAATATTGTATACAATTCTGTTCACATCAGACTGTGGATAACTAAAATCCCTGTACTCATGTAACTACAAGGCTCCCACAGTTACTACTATTTGTCAATAGGTCAGTTATCCACATATTTTTGCAAAGTTTGCAGAGAGCGCGAAAAGAACAAGTTTTCCACATCTATGCAATAAAGTGCTGAAGCGCTACACTTTCGCACTGCGTTTGGCACAAACGGCAAAGACGATGACAGCCGCAGGCAATGCGGCGTACCCATATCCGGCAGGCAGCGCAAAGACGGCGAAGATCCTGGCCTTCATAGCAACCGCTCCCGCAAGAAGAACTGTTGCAGGCACGTACTGCGCAGTCTGCAGATCCGCCTGAAAAAACACGTACAGAAACATGCTGTAAAGCGCCAATGTGATAGCGCAAACCCACATCACATCACCAAATGCCAGCCCGCCGCCCGCGATAACAAAGGCTGCCGCCGCAATCGCAAGTGCTGCGATGACCTGTAGCAGCATGACGGCATACCGGGAAAAAACTCTGGAGCACTTCACGATAGGCAGAGCGTCGAGAAATCCTTCTGTCTCCGGATTGTCTTCAAGATAGCAGATTGCAGAAAGATAGACTAGAACTGCGACGATGACCGCTGTGGAAAGCGTGACCTGCGGCCTCGCAAACACGCCGCAGGCAAAGGCACTGCCGTAAACAGATATAGCCGCTGCACAAATCAGAAATATCGGCGCCAGCTTGCAGCTAAACAGCAGGTCCTTTTTTATCAGTGTCTTCTGTAAGTTATTCATATGCGCCCGCTCCCCTGTTGTAATAAAACAACACGTCCTCCACGGTTACGCTGACGATATCGCCTTCGATGCGCGTGCGAAAATCTTCCTCCATATTCATACCGTAAAAAACGATGCCGTCTTCCACCATGATGCCGCCGTTTTCGTGAACTTCAGCCAGAGTTGCGTCTGCGTTGGGCCTGATTTTGACAAAATCCTCCCGTATTTCTTCAATCCGCTTATCGAGGACCAGCTTCCCGCCCACCATGTACATCACCCGATCCCCGATTTTGTCAATGTCACTGGTGATGTGGGACGAAAAGAGAATCGTCTTCTGTTCTTCATTTTTCAGTTTGCGCAGCACCTTCAAAATCTCGCTCCGCGCGATGGGATCAAGACCAGAGGTCGGTTCATCGAGAAGATAGATTTCCGCATGGTGGGAAAGGGCCATGACCAACTCCAACTTGACCCTCATCCCCGCCGACAGCTCGATGATCTTCTTCTCCACGTCCAGCTTGAAGGTTTTAATATATCGCTCCATCAACTCCAGATCCCAATCCACGTATAATTCAGAGAGAAACTGCAGAATCTGTTTGACTTTGATCCTGGCGTAATACAGCTCTGCATCCCCAACGTAGCCGACAGCCTGCCGGAATGCCGGAATCTCTTTTTCTCCGACCTGTTTCCCGTTGTAGAAGACAGCCCCGGCTGATGGTACGATCATGCCCATGATGGCTTTGATCGTCGTCGTCTTGCCAGCGCCGTTCTCCCCAATCAGTCCGACGATTTCTCCCCGGTGCAGATCAAAATCCAGTTCCCCCAGGACAAAAGATGGATATTCCACTTTTAACTTTTTGACAGATAAGACCATATCCATTATAAAAGCCTCCTTTTCTTCATGCACATCAAAAGAACCATGGTCAGCGAAAGAATCAGCATGACGATACTTGCGCAGGCTGATACAACAGGCTTCGTAAAGAACGTCATCACGGCCAAATCGACTCCCATCCACCCGCCGACGAGTTCAGGAATCAGCAGCGCCGAAAGAAGGAATAACTGTGCTTTGTTGAAACCCGCCAGATAATGAATGCTGACGTAGATCGTATTGCAAAAAATAGAAACCGGTACCCCCAGCAGAAGGTACTGAAGTTCAATAGGATAGCCAAAGAGTAAAATACCCGCTGTCAAAATACCTGCAACCAATACTGTGTAGACCACATTTTCAATGATCTTCGACAGAAACAGTTCTTTCATCGTGAAGGGAAGGGCTGCCAGAAATACATTTGTCGATGCGCCCTGCTCAGTGCGAAGGCCGGGGTTGACCGCCAAAACGCCAGCAGCGCAGATAAACCAGCACCAGAGCCATTTATAATCCAAATCCCAGACACCTTCAATTTTATAGTCAGCCCAGTTCAGTGGTACGAAGATGGTCACACCTATAAGCACTCCTATTATGATTTTCCAGTTAAAGCGAATATCCTTTTTTATCAGCGCCAGAATTCTGCTCATCATTATTCTTTCCTCACTGTCTGGAGCACTTCTCCGCGTCGATGGCAAGCACCACCATCAGAGCGTCCAAGGCATCCCCTGACTGGTTTACTTCAATGGCATAATGGTCTGTCATGTGCCACAGATCCTTTGATATAGAAGCAACCTGATTTCCCTGCTCATCCTCGATCTGGTAGTCCCATTCAAAGAAATCGCCCTCTACATGCCAGCCATTGAAGTCGATGTTATACCTAGGTCTGAAAAAACTCAGCTCCTTGGACAGCGTCCCCGCCAGTTCTCCATTGATATACAGTTCGAACCTTGGCAGAAAAGTCAAGACGACCTCCTTCACCATCCCGACTTCCTCGCCGCCTGCATTGTAAATCGCCAGCTTGTGCCCCCACGACAGCTGCCCCTCTACCGTAAAGACCGTATTGCCGTTCCCGTCAAAGATGTCGTAGCTGTCCAGCCAGGAAAAAAACCTCTGCTTAAAATATAATCTCATCATTTACCTCTTAAAATCCACCATTGCAATCATACTTATATGTAACTATATTATACACTTCTATCGTATCTCCGTCAAACCATATGACGGCATGTGATCTTCACGATTATTTTGTGCTTTTGCCATGTTTTTGATTTCTCTGCACAAAGATAACTCTGCAGCATAGATCCAGCTCAGGTCAACGGGCATCTGCGAAGGGAATCTTGTGCAAGGCAAGGCATTTTTACCCCAAAAGTACAAAATGACCGTGGCGGCAGCAGCCGGTCGGTCAGCAAAGACAAAAAGACGCGCCACAGTCTCCCATGGTCGCGTCTCTTTAATGCTTCTACGCCTCAATCGTTCAATGCTTATAACTTCCCGATCACATAATCGGCAAACGCTTTACAGGTCGCGCCGTCAGCAAATCCTGTCACGACGACCTTCTTTTCCTTTTCACAGCACTCTTCCAGCACGGCCGCCAGCTTGTCAGCCTTTGCCGTAAAGCCGATGTGGCGGATCATCATCTCTGCCGCCTTGAAGATACTGGACGGGTTGGCATAATCGCCCAGTCCGTCTTCCATCATGCGGGGCGCGCTGCCGTGGATAGCTTCGAACATGGCGTACTGATCGCCCATGTTGGCGCTGCCGGCAGTTCCCACACCGCCCTGGATCTCCGCCGCTTCATCGGTGATGATGTCACCATAGAGATTTGGCAGTACGAATACCTGGAAACTGCTGCGGATATCCTTGTTGACCAGATTGGCCGTCATGATGTCGATATACCAGTCGTCGGCTTTGATGCCGGGGTAATCCGCTGCCACCTCGTGACAGATGCGGGTGAAGTTGCCATCGGTCTTCTTCATGATGTTGGCCTTGGTCACGATGGCAACATTGTCCTTGCCGTTAGCCGCAGCATAATCGAAGGCGGCCTTTGCAATCCTCCGGGTTCCAGCTTCCGTTGTCACCTTGAAATCCATGGAAAGTTTACCAGGAATCTCCACGCCCCGGCTGCCCAGGACGTATTCGCCTTCGGTGTTCTCTCTGTAGAAGATCCAGTCGATTCCCTCTTCCGGAACCTGCACCGGCCGCACATTGGCATAGAGATCCAGTTCCCTGCGAAGGGTCACGTTGGCGCTCTCCAGGGTGCCGCCTTTTGGTGTGGTCGTCGGTCCCTTGAGCAGGACGTCGCATTCCTTAATGGCTGCCAGCACGTCGTCCGGCACCGCTTTGCCCAGCGCCGTCCGGTTTTCGATGGTCAGTCCCTCAATTTGCTTTAGTACAATGCGGCCAGCCGAGATTTCCTCCGCCAGGCTCACACGCAGCAGGCGCTCCGCCTGCTCCATGATAATCGGACCGATGCCGTCGCCGCCCACGATGCCGATGGTGATCTTTTCCATGGCGGCAAAGTCCTTAGGCGCGCTGCCCGTTTCCATTCTTTCCTGCCGTTCAAGCTGTTCTTCCATCAAAGACTTGAACTGCTGGCAGGCTTTTTCTATGTAATCCTTGTTCGTCATCTTACTTTCCCTCTTTTGCTACGTATTTCAAAAGGCTTCCCGCCTTGAGTATTTCTTTCTGTCTGTCCGTAAAGCTGCACACCAGCGCAAAGCTTTCGCCTGTGGTCACGTCGGTCAGGGTCATCTCGCCGCTGTCCATACCTGCATAGATGTCCGTCAGCTTCAACTGGTCGCCCTGGTTCACCTTGTCGTAATCGTCTGGATTTTTGAAGGTCAGCGGCATGATGCCTGCATTGATCAGGTTGGCAACGTGAATCCTGGCAAAGCTCTTGGTCACTACGGCTCTCACACCCAGATACAGCGGTACCAGCGCTGCATGTTCTCTGGAAGACCCCTGTCCGTAGTTGTTGCCTCCTACGATGATACTCGTTCCGGCAGCCTTTGCTCTCTCCGGGAAGGTCTCGTCACAGACGGCGAAGCAGAACTGTGACAGGTGCGGAATATTGGATCTGTACGGCAGAATCTTGGAGCCTGCCGGCATGATATGGTCTGTGGTGATGTTATCGCCGACCTTGAGCACCAGCGGCGCTTCCAGAACGTCTTCCTGCGGTTTGCTGTCCGGGAAGGCTTTGATGTTCGGTCCGCGTAAGATCGCAAGTTTTTCAGCCTCTTCCGGAGAAGCAGGTGGTATCAGGGCGCTGTCGTCGATCTTGAAGGCTTCCGGCACGGTGACCTCCGGCATGGTTCCAAGCAGACACGGATCTGTGATTTCGCCGGTCAGCGCAGCAGCGACAGCAGTCTCCGGAGACACCAGGTAAACCTGTCCGTCAGCGGTACCGCTTCTGCCTTCAAAGTTTCTGTTAAAGGTACGAAGGGATACGCCGCCTGAGTTGGGTGAGAAGCCCATGCCGATGCAAGGGCCGCAGGCACATTCCAAAACTCTTGCGCCGCTTGCCAGAATATCCGACAGGGCGCCGCAGTCCGCCAGCATAGACAGAACCTGCTTGGAGCCCGGCGAAATGGACAGGCTGACCTCCGGCTTGATGGTCTTTCCTTTGAGCAGAGCCGCCACTTTCAGCATATCGAACAGGGATGAGTTGGTGCAGGAGCCGATGCAGACCTGGTCCACCTTGGTTCCTTTGAGCGATTCCACCTCTACTACATTGTCCGGACTGTGGGGGCACGCGATCATCGGCTTCAGAGAAGACAGGTCGATGTCGATGACCTTGTCGTAAACCGCGTCGTCGTCACTTGCAAGCTCTCTGTAATCCTCGCCTCTTCCCTCCGCTTCCAGGAAGGCGCGGGTCACTTCGTCAGACGGGAAGATGGAGGTGGTTGCACCCAGCTCCGTTCCCATATTGGTGATGGTCGCCCTCTCAGGCACGGAAAGGGTTGCAACGCCCGGACCGCCCCATTCGATGATGGCGCCCACACCGCCTTTGACAGAGAGAATCCGCAGGATTTCCAGACTGACGTCCTTTGCCGTCACAAAATCGCGGAGCTTTCCGGTCAAGTTCACCTTGTACATCTTCGGCATGGTGATATAGTAAGCGCCGCCGCCCATGGCAACCGCGACATCAAGGCCGCCTGCACCCATGGCCAGCATGCCGATGCCGCCGCCTGTCGGCGTATGGCTGTCGGAGCCGATCAAAGTCTTGCCCGGCTTGCCGAAGCGTTCCAGGTGGACCTGGTGACAGATGCCGTTTCCCGGTCTTGAAAAATACAGGCCATATTTCTTCGCCATAGACTGGATGAACCGATGGTCATCGGCATTTTCAAATCCTGACTGCAGCGTGTTGTGATCTATGTATGCAACAGAGAGTTCCGTCCTGACCCTTGGAATACCCATGGTTTCAAATTCCAGATATGCCATGGTGCCTGTAGCGTCCTGCGTCAGGGTCTGGTCGATGCGCAGGGCGATTTCGCTGCCCACTGTCATCTCTCCGCTGATCAAGTGTTCCTTAATTATCTTTTGTGCTATTGTTAGTCCCATATTGATTGTTTACCTCCATGATATTGTTGTATGCGTGGTCGATATGTACCAGTACCAAGGTATCTACTTTATCGCCATCCTTTGCAGCGATGGCGTCGTAAATGGCTCTGTGCTCCGCTACGGAGTCCATGATTCTGTGCGCCCTCTCCAAAGATACCCGTCTGTATTTCATCATCTTGTGATGAATCGGCGAGAGGATGCCTTCTAAGATGATGCTTCCGCATTCTCTGTAGATGATATCGTGAAACTCCGTATCCAAGTCCCGCACCTTTACGGCATCGTCCTTCTGCGCAAAGAACTCCTGCTGGTCAATGTTCTCTTTCAGCTGCTGCAATCCTTCTTCACTGATATTTTCTGCCGCTCTTCTCGTGGCGATGACTTCGATTCTCCGCTTTACCTCAAAGAGGTCGCGGACGTCATTTTCTGTTACGCCTACTACGACAGTGCCGTTAGGCGAATCTTTGATCAGTTTTTCGTGAGCAAGTCTGGACATGGCTTCTCTGATCGGCGTACGGCTGACGCCCAGTTCCTCAGAAAGCCTGGTCTCGCTGATGATCTCCCCATAAGCGTATTTTCCGCTCAAAATATTGTATTCTAACGTATCATAAACCTGGTTTGCCAGGGATACTGACTTGTATTCTATCATCTCTCTACTCCTTTACTCCTCACTTTTGGTTAACTCCTTGATTTTATCCTCAAGCTCCTTATTGGACAAGCTGGTGGTACGATCGTCGGCGTACATCTCGTCCACCCACTCCTTTAACTTAACGACCAGAGGACTGTCCTTGGTCACCTTCTTCTCGTCTGTCAGACCATAATGCTCGTTGAGCCAGTAAGCGATGCCTGCAAGGCCGCTGGTCTTGCTGACCGCCACACCTGGCGTTCTGCCCAAAAGCTTTTTCGTGTTGAAGATGTTGTAGATTTCCTCATCCTTCATCAAGCCGTCAGCGTGGATACCAGCTCTTGTGACGTTGAAGTTTTCGCCCACAAACGGTGTCTGCGGAGGGATGTCGTAACCCATCTCGTCTCTGAAATATCTGGCAATCTCCGTGATGACTGTCGGGTCCATACCATCCATGGAACCCCGCAAGGAAGCATATTCAAATACCATGGCTTCCAGAGGCACGTTGCCGGTCCTCTCCCCGATACCAAGCAGGGAGCAGTTTACTGCACATGCACCGTACAGCCAGGCGGTAGAAGCATTGGCCACTGCTTTGTAGAAATCGTTGTGGCCGTGCCATTCCAGCATTTCGCTCGGCACGTTGGAATACTGCTGCAGGCCGTAGATGATGCCCGATACGCTGCGCGGCAGGGCTGCCTCTGTATACGGCACGCCGTAGCCCATGGTGTCGCAGGCTCTGATTTTAATCGGAATGCCAGCCTCTTTTGATAACTGCATGATTTCGTTGACGAAAGGCACGACGAAACCGTAGAAATCGGCTCTCGTAATGTCCTCCAGGTGGCATCTAGGTACGACTCCAGCATCAAAGGCATCTTTGATAGTCTCTAAGTAATAGTCGACAGCCTGTCTTCTCGTCATCTGCATCTTCTTAAAAATATGGTAGTCGCTGCAGGATACCAGGACTCCAGTCTCTTTGATGCCCAGTTCCTTGACCAGCAGAAAGTCTTCCTTCTTTGCTCTGATCCAAGTAGTGATTTCGGGGAACCTGAGTCCCAGTTCCATACACTTCTCAACAGCCTCTCTGTCTTTTTTCGTGTAAATAAAAAATTCAGACTGTCTGATCAGTCCATAAGGCCCTCCTAATTTGGATAGCAGTTTATATAAATCCACGATCTGTTTCACCGTGTAAGGCGCCATGGACTGCTGGCCGTCTCTGAACGAAGTATCCGTAATCCAGATATCTTCCGGCATGTTCATCGGCACGCGTCTCTGGTTGAATACGACCTTCGGCACTTCGTCGTAGTTGTACATGTCCCTGTAAAGATTCGGTTCCTTGATATCCTGCAGGCTGTACTTATATGTACCTTGCTCCAGCAAGTTCGACTTCTTAGATATTTCCAGCATATTATTACCTCCCAATTCCACTACTGTTCTTTAGCGCAATAACGTACTATAATCTCTTGTATACAAGTATAATTGTTTACAGTTTGTTTGTCAATATTTTTTGTATAATTGTACCAAAATTGTATTTCTGTGATGGTGTATAGAAAGCTTTTCATAATTAAATAATTATGTTAGAATCAAAGCGGAGCGTGAGATATGAAAAATTTGAGAGTTAAAATTTATGATTTGGTCAGTGCAGGGGGCGATGCTTCAGTATATGCCAAAGGTTACGATATATGTATGGTCTTTACGATTTTTGCCAGTTTAATGCCGCTGCTGGTTAAAAATGATACTCTTTTTCTCTACTACGTTGACAAAATCTGTGCCGCAATCTTCATCATCGACTATGTGTTACGATTTCTCGTAGCAGATTTTTTATTGGGAAAGCACGGTAAAAAGGCTTTTTTTCTCTATCCTTTTACGCCCATGGCCATTGTGGATTTGATTTCCATCCTGCCGTCACTGGTTATTTTCATGCACAACGGACTGAAGATTTTCCGCCTTTTCCGTCTCTTCCGCACCATGCAGGTCTTTCGGGTGGTCAAGCTGTTCCGCTATTCAAAAAATGTCACCATCCTGCTCAACGTGTTCCGCAATCAAAAAGACGCTTTGGTTTTTGTTTTCGGACTGGCCATGTCCTACGTGTTTATCTGCGCTCTAATCATATTTAATGTAGAGCCTGAGACCTTCCACAATTTCTTTGAAGCGGTCTACTGGGCCGTGATTTCTCTGTCTACTGTAGGGTACGGGGATATCTATCCCGTCACGACCATGGGCAGGGTGATTACCATCTTATCTGCCATCGTAGGCATCGCCATTATCGCCCTTCCCGCAGGCGTCATTACCGCTGGTTATATGGAAGAATTGTCGGCGCAAAAAGAAAAGGATGACCATTAGGCATCCTTTATTTCACTGACGATAGCCATCCTAGCCAGACGGCCGTCCCAATTGATTAACTTACCCCTATAAAACATATCTCTGCCCAGTTTCCTGCTGTTGACAATGATATCAGTGGAAGTCTTCGGTTTTAAATCCATCTCGCTGCAGAAAAAGAACCCCTTCTCGCTCAGTCCCAACAAATAACAGAAGCATCGCGGATCTTCCGGCTTCGCTGCCGTCAGCAGGTTCAAAGCCTTTGCATTGGCATAATACACTTCGTGGGTTATAGCATCGCATATATAGATGTAGGAATCCATCTCATCCAATATCCATTCCCTGCTGTCTCTGGAAGACTTTTCTTCCACCGTTTTGCCCGATCCGTAGAAGGTATAGCGATTTTTCCCCAGCCCCTTGGATTCATATAAAGCCTGGTCCGCCATGTAATATAATTTGTTCATATCGTGTCCGTCCTGCGGGAACAGGGAAATTCCCACCGAGCAGGTCGGAGCGGCGTTTAATTTAGAGGCGTGAAGTGACGCCATGCTGTCAAGACAAGCCTTGGCAGTACGGCTCACCTCTTCCTCCTCTTGATAATCGTATAGAAATAAAGCAAACTCGTCTCCGCCCAGTCTGCCTGCAATCAAATTTTTGCTGCCCATCTCTATGAGTTCACGGCTGAAATCGATTAAAATATGATCGCCGTATGTATGCCCAAGGGTATCGTTAGCTTTTTTGAAATTGTCCAGGTCTATGACAAAAAATGCACACTTAACATCTCGTTCTGCTTTGTACAGCATGCTTTCTACTTTGTCCATGAATGCACTGCGGTTTAAAAGATTGGTCATCAGATCGTGGCTTGCCTGTTTCAGCGCCTTTTGCAGTCGGATTGCATTTTCTAGTCTTTTGCGCACAACACTCGGCACCACCGGTTTCACCAGGTAATCATCGGCGCCCAGATTCAAGGCCTGTATTTCGGAAGAATCTCCCTCCATCGCAGTGATGGCGATGATGGGCAAGGTATCGTTGTGACACTCCATCCGCACCACGCGCAGAAACTCATATCCGTCCATCACTGGCATGCGCAGGTCCAGCAGAACCGCCATGATATCATGATGCGCTTCCATCTTCTTTAATGCGTCTTTTCCATTTTCGGCCTCAACAATTTCATACTGCCCAGAGAGAATCTTTGACAAGATTGCCCGATTGATGCCATTGTCATCTACAACTAGTACCTTTTCTTTCACTTCATCGTAATTCATTCACACACCTGATTTCACCTGTTATAGTCCTAATATTTCTTTCATCATTTCTGGTCGATCTGGTTTTTCTCTGTTGATTGAGAAGGCCTTGGCCGCTTCTTTTTCTGCATTGGCTACTTTATTCTTATTGTTGCCGTAGACAGTTGCAAGGGATTCTCCTTTATAGACACGGTCGCCTACTTTCTTATGTATATAGATACCCGCTGCTAAATCGACGGCGTCTTCCTTCGTCGCTCTGCCTGCGCCAGTATGCTGTGACGCCAGACCGATGGACTTTGCGCTGATACCGTGAACAAAACCGCTTTCCCAGGCTACGATATCTTTTTTTACTGATGCACGTGGGAAACGGCTGTAATCATCAACCACTGCCGTATCGCCGCCCTGCTTTGCAATAAAACTCTTCAGTTTTTCAAGCCCCGCGCCGCTGACCAGCGCCTGCTGAGCCATGATCTGTCCTTCTGCATGGGTTTTCACCCTTCCTCCCAGGTAGATCATGATTCCGGCAAGGCGTAAAGATAGTTCCGTAATATCCTCTGGTCCGTTCCCTTTCAGGGTCTCGATGGCCTCGATGACCTCCAGGCTGTTGCCCACCGCCTGGCCCAGAGGCTGACTCATATCTGTAATCGCCGCCACAGTCCGCCTGCCGGCCGCAACGCCGATTTCGCACATCATCCTGCCTAAGGCCGCTGCGTCCGCCAGATTGTCCATGAAGGCTCCGTTGCCGCATTTTACGTCTAAGACGATGGCGTCACTGCCGGCTGCCAGCTTTTTACTCATGATGCTGGCGGCAATTAAGCTGAGATTCTCTACAGTTCCCGTCACATCACGCAGAGCGTAGAGTTTTTTATCGGCCGGCGTGATATGGGCTGTCTGTCCGATGACAGAAATGCCGATTTCATTGACCTGAGAGAGAAATTGCCCAGCCTCCAGTGCTGTCTGGAAGCCGGGTATGGCTTCCAGCTTATCTCCCGTCCCGCCAGTAAAGCCGAGACCGCGGCCGCTCATCTTTGCGATAGGAACACCGCAGGCGGCCGCCAGGGGCGCCACGATCAAAGTGGTCTTATCCCCTACGCCGCCCGTAGAATGTTTATCTACTTTGATCCCTTTGATGCCGGATAAATCGATATTATCTCCAGAATATCTCATCGCGTTAGTCAGCTCGAAGGTTTCTTCTTTATCCATCTTCTGAAAATAGATTGCCATCAGAAGGGCGGATGCCTGATAGTCCGGAATCTCCTCCGCTACATATCCTTTGACAAAGTACTGAATTTCTGCCTGTGTCAGCTTACCGCCATCCCTCTTTTTTAAAATGATATCATTCATATTCATTTCTAAAAAATCTCCTTTAAAAAGCTCTCCCCGATGTGCGTAGGCTCTGCGTCCAGATACTCTGCAATGGTGGCCCCGATATCGGCAAAGGAACTGCGAACGCCTAAATCCATACCCGCTTTGATCTTCTTTCCCCATACCAAAATCGGCACGTACTCTCTGGTATGGTCCCAGCCGCTGTGGACGGGGTCATTGCCGTGGTCTGCACAGATCATCAGCAGGTCGTCATCCTCCATGGCCATGATAATTTCTGGCAGTTTGTGGTCGAATTCCATAATTGCCTGACCGTATCCGATGGGATCTCTTCTGTGGCCGAATTTAGAATCGAAATCCACCAGATTCGTAAAAATAAAACCTTCAAACCGCTGTTTTAAGGCTGTGATAGTCTTGTTCACACCGTCCATGTTGTTATCTGTGTGCACCGCCTGGGTTACGCCCTGTCCGTTGAAAATATCGCTGATCTTGCCAATCGCATATACGGTCTTCCCCGTTTTCTTCACCTTGTCCAAAAGGGTTTCTCCACTCGGTGACACAGCGTAATCTTTCCGGTCAGAGGTTCTGACCCTCTTGCCATTCTCCATGATATAGGGTCTGGCGATAACTCTGCCGCAGGCCCAGTCGCCCACCAAAAGTTTTCTGGCCGCCTCGCAGATTTCGTACAGTCTTCCCAGAGGGATCACGTCGGTATTGGCTGCAATCTGGAAGACGCTGTCGGCAGAAGTATAGACGATGGGTTTACCGGTCTTCTCGTGTTCTGGCCCCAGTTCTTCAATAATTTCGGTGCCAGAGGCAGGATAATTGCCCAGGCAGCCTACGCCAATTTTCTTTTCAAAAGCTTCCATGAATTCCTTTGGAAAACCGTCGGGATAGGTTTTAAACGGCGTCTTCGTCTCCAGTCCTGTGATTTCCCAATGGCCAGTTATGGTATCTTTTCCAATTGAAAGCTCTTTGATCTTTCCAAAGTCTCCCACTGGCTCGTCTATTTTCAGTTTCCCATCCGCTACGCCTGGAATATTTCCCAGACCCAGTTCCCGCAAATTAGGAATCTCAAAATTACTGTTCTCTAAAACAATGTGACCAAAGGTGTCCGCACCCTTGTCTCCATACTTCTCGGCGTCAGGCAGCGCTCCAACCCCCATACTGTCCATTACGATCAATACTACCCTTTTCATTTTGCTCACCCACCTTTATTTTCGTTTCGATCAAATATTAGTTCCGGCTGCCCTTCGAGGTAATCGAGGGAAACCAATTTATATTCTACGCGGTTCAGGATGCCTTTAATTCCATTTTTAAAAGCATCTTTGCCGTGCAAATGTCCGTATACACACAGTTTTACACCGTATTCTGTCAGCATCTCAGTAAAACCCGACCCCTGCATCTTGTCGTTGGTCGGCGGATAATGAAGCGCCGCTATGATGGTCTTGGCGCCGCTGCTCTTCGCTTCTTTCAGTGAAAACTCAAGCCGCAGCAGCTCTCTGTTGTAGATCTTCTGGTCGTGTTCGTCAAAGCCTTCCATACCAGGGCAAATCCAGCCTCTGGTTCCGCAGATGGCAATGTTTTCGTCTACCAGATAGCAGTGGTTCTGCAGAAAGTTCATGTCATCGTATAACCGATTCAGCTTCGTGACCGAAGTCCACCATAGGTCGTGATTGCCTTTGGTGATTACTTTTCTGCCCGGCAGATTGTGAATCCAATCCAAATCTGCGATGGCCTCTTCCTGACGCAGGCCCCAGGAAACATCGCCAGGTATGATGACCACGTCTTCTGGTCCCACAAGGCTCTCCCATTTTTCTTTTACTCTTTCGTGGTGATTGACCCATCTGGGACCAAAGATGTCCATGGGTTTTTCTATCCTTTCATCGAAGGACAGATGCAAATCGCCTATTGCATAAATTCTCAAGGTTTATTTCTCCTCTAACTCAAGTAATGCAGATGAGTCTTCATCTGTAAGTGTCGTTACTTTGCGAAGCTTGCTTCTAATCATTCTCGATCTGGTTCCCACCAGCTTATCCAGGTCGTCATTAGCCTGGTTGAGTTTTTTCTGTGCCGCCGTTAAAACGTCTTCA
The DNA here is from genome assembly GCF_900086585.1 of Emergencia timonensis. Taxonomy (GTDB): domain Bacteria; phylum Bacillota; class Clostridia; order Peptostreptococcales; family Anaerovoracaceae; genus Senimuribacter; species Senimuribacter timonensis. Next base: position 471,604 of record NZ_FLKM01000009.1, on the reverse strand, counting down.
AATTTGCCGAATTCATTTTTTACAGCGCCCAGAATATCCCAGACCTCGCTGGAATGTTTCTGTATGGCCAGGGTTTTAAAACCCATCTGTAAGCTGTTCAGCAAGGCAGCCATGGTCGTAGGACCTGCGATGTTGACTTTATAGTCACGCTGCAGTACTTCTACCAGCCCTCGCCTGACCACCTCTGCGTACAGACCTTCGAAGGGCAGGAACATGATGCCAAAATCTGTCGTACTTGGCGGTTCAATATATTTCTCTTTGATATCTTTTGCTTCAGACTTGATTACACGCTCCAGGTTTTTGCCCGCTGCCTCGATTGCTGCTGTATCTCCTGTATCGTAAGCGTCCTCCAATTTAGAATAGGCATCTGCTGGAAATTTAGCGTCAATGGGCAGATACACAAACTTATCGTCCTCTCCCGGCAGCTTGACGGCATATTCGACCCGCTCTGCGCCCGTACTCTTGGTAGTGACGTTTTCTTCGTATTGATCGGGGGATAAAATCTGCTCCAGTATGGCTCCCAACTGAATTTCGCCTAGAATTCCTCTGGTTTTTACGTTGGAAAGGACCTTTTTTAAATCTCCTACCCCTGCCGCAAGGGTCTGCATTTCGCCCAGGCCTTTGTATACCTGTTCCAGTCTTTCGCTGACCATCTGAAAGGATTGTCCGATGCGGTCTTCCAAAGTCTTCTGCAGCTTTTCATCAACCGTCTGCCGCATTTGTTCTAGCTGCCGGTTATTGTCCTCCGTCAGTTCTCCAATTTTCTTAGACATGGTGAAGCGGATATTCTCCAATTTCTGTTCATTCTCCAAAGACATATGGTTAAATTTTTCGTTCAGCTCATAAAGCCGCCTGTCCTGCATCTGGGTAATTTCTTTTTGATTGCCCGAGACCATATCTCCGAAGTTTTTAAAGGAACTATTTATGTATTGAATTGTCTCCACTCTGGATTCTTTCATCTCCCTCTGTACGGCAGAAAATCTGCTGTAGACGAAAAACAGCATCACTAGAGTCAGACCAGATAGTATTACCATGATGATTTCAATTGCTCCCACCCGATGTACCTCTTTCTTTCATGAAATCTATTTTTAAACATACACATATAGTATACCATTCTTTGAAAGGATTAAAAAGGAGAAATGAACAATATTACAACTCTTTTGCACGTAATCTTATTCGGTGACTTCGGTCTCCTGACCCTGACTCCCAGGTATCTGTTTCTGGTACTTTTTCCTATTATGGTATTCTTAGGAGTTTTTGGACAAATATTACCTAAAATTCCATTTTTACAAAAAACGAGTCCTCTGATCAATCAGTTTTTTTACGGCTTCATCGGTCTGGGCTGCACCACTGTGGCCCTGGCATCTTTAGATTACGTGAAAAGTCCTCCCATGAGGACGCGTATGATCTGGCTGTTAATCCTAGTCATTCCCTGTTCCTCCCAGTTGGCCATCATCGCAACCTTTGCCGCCATGGTTACCCTGCGCGTCTTTCTAGTCTATCTGTTTTTTTGTTTTGCTTTTATGGCCGCCATCTATTTTCTCATTTCCCGGATATATCCGTTAAATGAGGGATTAGTCAAAATATCCAATGATACGTCTTCTTTTAATCTGTTTCGTATTGTCAAAGAAGCGTTTTTATCTGTGGCGGAAACCGCATTGCCCTTTTGCGGCGGCAGCATCATCATCAGCATAGCCGCCCATTTCGGTATTCTGGATTTCATATCAGAGGCCTTTGGCCCTTTTATGGAAGGGTTTCTCCATCTGCCAAAAGAAGCGGCCAGCCTCTTCGTGCTCAACATTCTCAAACGTGACTTCGGTTCTGCAACACTATTATCCCTTGCCGGCAAAGGAACCTTCGACGCGGTGCAGCTGATCGTCATGCTTATGATTATGACATTCTCCGTTCCCTGCTTCAATTCCAGTATTCTCTTGATCAAACAACAAAAGCTCCCCAAGGCCTGTTTGATTTGGCTGGGAAGCTTAATCATCTCCATATTAATCGGCAAGATCGTCAGTATGATACTCTCCATATGCTTGTCCTAAGGTATTCAGATCCTCGAGAGAGCGCATGAGAACCCTCTGCATCTGCCCTAGGGCTTTGGTATACTGCTCTACGCTGATGCCACTGTCTTTATATTGTTTTTTCTCTGCCATTTCATAAAACTCTACGCTGAGATCACACAGCAGACAGAAGGATTGAATGCTCTTTTTTAATAGGTCGGCCAATGTCCTGGATTCTTCGTCCGTCTCAGGTATTTCGATGGCATCGACGTTCAGCGCTCGGGCAGCTTCCATATGGCTTCGAAAGTTTTCGATATAATCGCCGAATTTTCTCTTCTTAAATAACCCCAGCTTTTTTGCGTCCTTCATGGCGGCAGTCGTCGTCACCTGATATATTTCCATGATTCCGTCCCGATATTCCTCAATGAGTTGTTTCAAAGCGATTCTATAGTCCATGTTTGTTCCTCCTTGTGCTAAAACCATTGTACTACGTTTTGCAGCCAAAAACCAGTGGTTTGATCATATTTTTTACAAAGAGGTCAATCAAGATTTTTTATTTGCTATCGCCAACGCGTTACCCTCTATTGGACCAAAAACGTTCAAAAGCGCCTAACAAAACTGGCTCGCATAGTGGGAAGAACAAAAGTCGTGACGAAGTTTCAACGTTTACAGCCATTGTCACAGGCTGAACTCCCTTTGCGGTGGGCACATTGTTAGGTGCTTTCGGCTATTTTTGTAAAATGACGAGTAAAGCTGCCTCACTATGATATGCTTCCTTCCATACATCTGGCGCTTCAGTCAACATGGTTTAAGAACCATGGGCAAGTTGACATTTCTTCGTCGGTTTACTATAATAAAGTTAATTTATTTCCCAATCTGACAAAGTAAAGGATTCTGCATCGATGAAAAATTTAGAGCAGCTAATCGGATCGACTGGAGCATCTGCCCCCATTGACTTTATCAAAAAAATACTGAACTGCCTCCCCCTGGCCGTAGTAATTACAGACTGCGAAAACAAGGTGCTCTTTGCTAATCACTGCGGTTCCCAGGTGCTTTCCCAGGCAGAAGATCAAGAACCGAAACAAATCTATAGCAGCCCCCTGCCGCAAAACGCTTTACACTGGCAGAAAAAAGCGTTGATGCCGGACAATCATGTGGTCGGCTATCTCTATATGCATATTTCTGATCAAAATAGTGACGCTATGTTCAAAGGACTGCTGGATTCGGCCTATGATGGGATTTACGTTACCGACGCCAAGGGCAAGACCATCTTCCTCAATGATGCTTATGAGCGAATTTCAGGTATCAGCAGAAACATTCTTCTGAACAGCTATATGGACGATTTAGTGCGGGACGGGGTTCTTTCTGTCACTTTGACAAAAGACGTGGTTAGAAGCCGCAAACCGATTACCCTGAATCAGACCAACCAGAACAACAAAAACGTGGTCATCACGGGCAGTCCCGTATTCGATAAAGATGGAAAAGTTGTAAAAGTGATTACCAATGTGAGAGATATTACGGAGCTGGTGAACCTGCAGAAAGAACTGCATTTTGAAAAGAAAAGAAGAGCGCTCCTGCAAAACTCTCTCTTAGAGGAATCAGCAGGTGACAATGTGATCTGTAATAGTGAAGAGTTTAAAGAGGTTCTGGCTTTGGCCAAAAAAGTTTCTCGCCTGCGATCTAACGTGCTCATCCTGGGAGAAACCGGTACGGGGAAAGAAGTAGTGGCGCAATACATTCACAGGCACAGCCAAAATGACGCTTCTCCTTTTGTCAAAACCAATTGCGGCGCCATCTCAAAATATCTGTTAGAATCCGAACTCTTCGGTTATGCGCCTGGCGCTTTTACCGGCGCCAGTCCTAAAGGGAAAATGGGTTTGTTCGAACTGGCTGATAACGGCACCCTTTTTCTGGACGAGGTCGGCGAACTTCCTTTAGAATTGCAGACCGCTCTGTTGCGCGTGCTGCAAGATGGGGAACTGACCCGTGTAGGCGACACAGTGGTCAGAAAAGTGAATGTGAGAATCATTGCCGCTACAAACAGAGACTTGGAAGCCATGACGGCCTCAGGTGAATTCAGACAGGATCTCTACTTCCGGCTCAACGTCATTAACTTACAGATTCCCCCTCTGCGAGAACGCCGGTCAGATATTCCCCTTCTGGCGGAGAAAATGTTGTCCACATTGAACAAAAAATATGGTGAGAATAAAGTGATGACGGAAGGGTTTCTAAACAGCTTGCTCGACAAGGAATGGCCAGGCAATATCAGAGAACTCAATAACTACATAGAACGTCAATTTGTCCTCAGTGATGAAACGATACTCGACAATCCCGACAATACAGTTTCTGGATCAAACACTGGAGGCAATATCAGTGTAAAAGGTCTGCCCTCCATGCATGAGGCAAAATTAGAGCTGGAGTCTATTTTGATTGCAAGGGCCATGGAGGAAGGCGGCTCCACGCATAAAGCGGCTGCCCTGCTCAAGATGAGCCAGCCAACCTTCTATCGACGTTACAAACAGTTATTTCCGGATTAAGATTTTCCCAATAGGCTGCGGGCAAAATCCAATAGTTCTTTGCTGACGCCGTCGTCGATCATTACGTCTTCAATTTCTGGAATCATCGTCATAAGGGTGCCTTTGACGATGCCGTTCAGCGTATCTTCCGCACTGAGGCAGTTTTTACAGCTGCCCGTAAAACGAATCCAGGCAATTCCCTCGCTGAACGAACTCAGCTCTGCTCCCCCCAGGTGCTGATCCAAAACAGGATTGATGGCCTCATCTAAAATTTCTATGATTCTCTCTTCTACAGAATTCATTCCTCTTCCTCCCTACAAAAACTCCTGGACGCGGCGGTTTCCCTCCTCGTCCAGGATATAAACGCATGGATAATTCTTATCACTTCTGCGATTTATTTGAACACACTGCATGCAAAGGCTGACACACCATCTGGAAGGCGACATTTACACTTTAAACATATGATTTTAGATTTGGTGCTCGAGAGGCCGCGGCCTTTCTCCACATCTTCTGCCGCAGAACCTCTAAACCATCTCTGCAGTGTCATTCACAGGTTAATTTGCCGCTTTATACTTCTTAAGGGCGTCAATCAGCTTTGGTACGATGACTTTCAGATCGCCTACGATACCCAGATCGGAAACGTCGAAAATCGCCGCTGTATCATTCTTGTTGATAGAAATGACGCACTCGGCGTCCTCCATGCCTGCAATATGCTGGATGGCTCCGGAAATTCCACAGGCCAGGTAGAGATTTGGCCTTACGGTCTTTCCTGTCTGTCCCACCTGGCGGTCTTTGGCAATCCAGCCCGCGTCTACATTGGCCCTCGATGAAGAAATATCCCCGTCGAGAAGATCAGCCAGCTCCTGCAGCGTTTTGTAGTACTCTGCGCTGCCGATGCCGCGTCCCCCTGAAACCAGCACCTTTGCCTCTGTGATGTCCGTCGTCTTGTGGCTCTGTTTGATGACTTCTTTGATCGTCACATTCATGTCAGCATCTGTGAAGGCAACCTTCAGTTCTTTTACTTCACCGGTCTTTCCCGGAACAGCCTCTATTCTCTGCATGACGCCCGGTCTGACCGTTGCCATCTGCGGTCTGTATTCTCTGCATACGATGGTTGCCATAATATTACCGCCAAAGGCAGGTCTCGTCATCATCAAAAGCTTTGTCTCCGGATCGATGTCCAGCTTTGTGCAGTCTGCCGTCAAGCCTGTATGAATTCTGGCAGCTACACGAGGCGCCAGATCTCTTCCTATGGAAGTTGCGCCGTAGAGCACGATTTCCGGTTCACACTGCTTTATCACCGCCGTCAATGCCTTGGCATAAGGTTCTGTCACATATTCTTTCAGCAGCTCGTCTTCTACATAGACGACGCCGTCTGCGCCGGCTTCAATCAACGGCTGGCACTGTCCTTTGATGTCTGCTCCCATCAGAACAGCGTAGACCTTCTGATCCAAGTCTGCCGCCAGCTTCGTCGCTTCTCCGATTAATTCAAAGGACACCTTGGCAATGCTGCCGTCCCTCTGTTCCGCTACAACGTAAATATCTCTACTCATAATTTAAGGCTCCTTTCAATTAAATAATGTGTTTCTCTGCGAGGCATTTCATGATTTCCTCTACGGCTTCATCCGGCTCGACATTGAGGATTGCGCCTGCTCCCTTAGCCTGTTTTGTAAAGGATTTGACCACATTGGTCGGCGATCCCTTGAGCCCGATGTGTGCAGGATTGATGGAGTCTTTAATATCGTCAAAGGTGATGACCGGGATATCCTTTTCATATGCGTCGACGATGCCGCCAGCGTGCATATATCTGGGTTCTGCCAATTCCTGCAGGGCCGTCAGCAGGCAAGGCAGTTTGACTTCAATGATGTGATAGCGGTCTTCATACTGCCTCTTTACAGTTAACACATCTCCATCGATCTGCACGTCTTCCGCATAAGAAATCTGTGGGATTCCCAGGTTCTCTGCAATCTGCGGGCCTACCTGCGCCGTATCGCCGTCGATGGCCTGTCTTCCCGTGATAATCAGGTCATAACCAATTTTCTTCAGCGCTGCCGAAATGATGATGGCGGTCGCACAAGTGTCTGAACCGCCGAATTCTCTGCCCGAAATCAGATACGCTTCGTCACAGCCCATAGCCAGCGCTTCACGAAGAGCCACGTCTGCCTGGGGAGGTCCCATGCATACGGCTGTAACCGTGGCGCCTGTCTGCTCCTTTATCTGTAAGGCAGCTTCCAGACCTGCCTTGTCGTCATGATTGATGATGCTGGGTACGCCGTCACGGATCAAAGTGTTTGTCTTGGGATCCAGCTTCACTTCATTGGTATCTGGAACCTGTTTAATGCAAACGATAATTTTCATACTTTTCTAGTCTCCTTTCTTCCTTTAGACAACTTTCATCGCACCTGAGATGACCATCTTCATGACCTCGGAGGTACCTTCGTAGATCTCCGTAATCTTAGCATCTCTCAGCGCTCTTTCAACCGGGTACTCTCTGCAGTAACCATATCCGCCCATGAGCTGGACAGCTTCACGGCAAACCTCATTTGCCACGTCTGACGCCATAAGCTTTGCCATAGCCGCATAAGGACCATAATTTTCCCCGTCATCCTTGGCTTTTGCAGCTCTCCACGTCAGCAGTCTCGCTGCATCGATCTTGGTCTGCATGTCGGCTGCCTTGAACTGTGTCGTCTGAAATTTGGAGATACTTCTTCCAAACTGTTTTCTTTCTTTCACATATTTAACCGCCTCGTTCAAAGCGCCCTGTGCGATTCCCACCGCCTGGGCGGCAATACCGATGCGGCCGCCGTCAAGGGCCTTCATGGCAATCTTGAAGCCCTGGCCTTCTCTGCCTAATCTGTTGGCGGCCGGTACTCTCACGTTTTCATAGGATACTTCGCAGTTAGACGCTGCACGGATACCCATTCTTCTGATGTTCTCACCCACTGTGACTCCCGGCATCTCTTTTTCGACGACAAAAGCGGAAATGCCTTTGGTTCCCTGAGACTTATCAGTCATGGCAAAGACGATAAACGTGTCAGCAAAACCCGAGTTTGTGGTAAAGATTTTGCCGCCGTTGATGATGTATTCGTCAGAGGCCTCATCGTAAACAGCCTTTGTCTGCTGTCCAGCAGCATCCGAGCCGGCATTTGGTTCTGTCAAACCAAAGCAGCCGACCTTTGATCCGTCTACCAGGGGTCTTAAGAAGTTCTGCTTCTGTTCTTCTGTTCCAAAAGAATCGATACAGGAACAGGCCAAAGATGTATGTACAGAAATGGTAACGCCGGTGCTGGCATCCACCTTAGAAATCTCCTCCATGCAGAGGGTGTATGCCAGATAATCTCCGCCCACACCGCCGTATTCCTTTGAATATGGGATTCCCATCAAGCCGTATTTCTGCAGCTTTGCCAAAAGATCTCTGTTGAAGACTTCAGTCTCGTCCATTTCCTCGGCAAGGGGTTTTACTTCGTTTTCAGCAAATCTGCGGAACATTTCCTGTTGGAGCAGATGTGTTTTTGACAATTTGAAATCCATATGATACCTCCATTTATTTTCCTTTGAACTGTGCTTCGCGTTTTTCAACAAACGCTCTCATGCCTTCCACTCTGTCGCTGGACACGAAGGTGCTGGTATAGGCCTCCGCTTCATAAGCGACTCCTGAGTTCAAATCTAAATTCATTCCGTTATTGATGGCCACCTTGGCCATTTTAATTGCGACAGGTGCCTTGGCCATGATTGTCCTGGCGAATTTCTCCGCCTCGGCCATCAGTTCTTCAGCAGGCACTACTTTCTGTACGAGTCCGATTTCTTTCGCTTCTTGTGCGCTGATCAGCTCAGCGCTGTAAATCAGATATTTTGCCATACCCTTTCCGACCAGTCTCGGTAAGCGTTGTGTCCCTCCATATCCGGGGATGATGCCCAGATTCACTTCCGGCTGGCCAAATTTTGCCTTTTCAGAAGCGAATCTTACGTCGCAGGCCATGGCAAGTTCACAGCCGCCGCCCAGAGCGAAGCCGTTTACCGCCGCAATGACCGGCTTGTTGATGTTCTCTATGAGTTCCATGACCTTCTGTCCCTGGATGGTCATATCTCGTCCTTCGGTGCCGTCAAGGGCACTCATCTGTGCGATGTCAGCGCCTGCTATGAAAGCTCTGCCGCTGCCCGTTACGATAACTGTGCGAATGTCTTCCGTTTTGTCGATATATCTGAAGGCAGAATCCAGTTCACTGAGCACCTCGGTGTTCAGTGCGTTGAGGGCCTTTGGCCGGTTGAGGGTCACATAGGCAATGCCTTCTTTTTCCTCTAATAGGATGTTCTTATATTCCATCTTTTACCTCTCTATACTACTTCTTTGTATAATCGTAAACGCCTTTTCCCGTTTTCACGCCCAGATGTCCCGCTCTGACCATTCTGCGCATCAGCGGCGCCGGCCTGTATTTGGTGTCTCCATATTCTGCATAGAGAACCTCCATCACTGCCAGCATCACATCCCAGCCGATCATATCGCCCAAGGCCAGAGGTCCCATCGGGTGATTGAGACCGAATTTGCAGCCGTTGTCAATATCCTCTGCCGTTCCGACGCCTTCTTCCAACATGAAAACGGCTTCATTGATAAAGGGATCTACCAGTCGGTTAACGACAAATCCGCCTTTATCAATGGATTTAATTGTCACTTTATCCAGGGTTTTGCCCAGCGCTTCTGCTATCGCAAAGGTTTGGTCACTGGTCACGTGTCCGACAATCAGTTCCAACAGCTTCATGGACGGCACCGGATTGAAGAAGTGGGTTCCCACCACCTGTTGCGGACGGTTTGTGACGGAAGCAATTTCTGTAATCGGAATGGAAGAAGTATTGGAAGCCAAAATCGCCTCCGGCTTGCAGATTTCATCAAGCTTTTTAAAGATATCCAGCTTGATCTGACGGTTTTCTGTAGCCGCCTCGATGACGAAATCCGCTGTTTTTGCGTCCTCTAATTCTACCGTGATGCACAGTCTTCCTAAAGCGTCTCTCATTTCATCTTCAGTCATCCGATTCTTAGCGACAGCCTTTTCCAAGTTTTTCTTGATCTTGAAGTAGCCTTTTTCAATCAGTTCAGGACTGATATCATTCATCATTACTTCTATGCCGTGGGTTATTGCAGTCTGCGCGATTCCGGAACCCATGGCTCCGGAGCCCACTACATATAATTGATTGATTTTCATCTCTACGCCTCCATTTACTCACAAAGTTCAAACATCATCGCCATCGCCTGGCCTCCGCCGATGCAAAGGGAAGCCACGCCGTATTTCACGCCTCTTCTTTTCATTTCGCGAATCAAAGTCAGGCTGATTCTGGCGCCGGTGCATCCTACTGCATGGCCTAAGGCTACGGCGCCGCCGTTTACGTTGACAATTTCAGGATCTAATTTTAAGTCCTGCACGCAGGCTGCCGCCTGTGCCGCAAAGGCTTCATTCAGTTCGTAAAGGCCTACGTCGTAACGGCTGATCCCTGTTTTCTTCTCCAGTTTTTCCACCGCGCTTACTGGTGCATAACCCATAATTGACGGATCCAGGGCAGTTGAAGCGGCTCCGACGTATTTCACAAGGGGCTGGTATCCCAGTTCCTCCGCTTTTTCAGCCGACATCATCAGCATGACGCAGGAACCATCGTTGATCGGTGAAGCATTGGCTGCCGTTACGCTGCCGCTTTCTTGAAAGATCGGCTTCAACTTCGCAAAGCTCTCCAGGGTTGCGCCTTTTCTGTAGGTCTCGTCGTGATCAAAGATGACTTCTTTACCCTTTACTTTGGTCTTGATCGGTACGATATCCTGGTCATACTTGCCTTCAGCCCAGGCTCTTTCGGCCTTGTTGTGACTCTGCACTGCAAATTCATCCTGCATCTCTCTGGTGATATTGCACATCTCCGCTACGTTTTCCGCCGTAACGCCCATATGATAATTCATAAAAGGATCCACCAGCCCATCGTGCAGCATGCTGTCTTCAATCTTTCCCTGCCCCATTCTGTAGCCGAATCTGGCTTTCGGAAGAATATATGGAATGGCGCTCATGGTCTCGCAGCCGCCGGCGATGACCACGTCATTATCTCCAACCTGGATCGACTGCGCAGCTAACTGCATGGCTTTCATGGCAGTCGCACAGTTCTTGTTCGGAGTAAAGGCCGGTACAGTTACCGGAAGTCCTCCATAAATGGAGCACTGTCTGGCAGGGTTTGCCTTTGTTCCTGCTTGAAAATGGGTGCCGATGATGACCTCATCGATTTCCGAAGGGTCGATTTTGCTCCTCTCCATCAGCGCCCTGACGCATTCTCCGCCGTGTACTGCTGCGGGAATTTTGCTTAAACTTCCGCCAAAGGAACCAGTAGCGGTCCGTACGCCTTCAACAATTACTACATCTCTCATCTCTTTTCTCCGTTTCTATTACAGTTTGACGTGGGCTAGATTTGCCGCCAGCTCCTCTTTCTGTTCCATATTGGATTCCCTGAGAATCATGATTCTCATGGCCTGGGGTGACCCTGCGCCGTGCATGGACTCTGCCAGTGCCGTTCCGCCGGACATATTTTCTAAGAGTCTGGCAATCTTGATGCGATCTTCGGCAGAGTATTCTTCGTTTCCGACAAAGTACTTTTTAATCAGCGGTCCAGTGACCGGAGAGTTGAAATCCCACTCGTGCGGCAGGGTGGCAATAAAGCCGCCGGCAATATCGTGGGCCAGACGTGAAATCTCATACATGTTTTTCGTGCAGTTGAGCTTCACTTCGTTGGCCAGAAGGGTATTTACATAGTAGCTGCCGGCTTCTTCTTTTACTCCCTCATAGGAACATGCCAATGAGCAGCAGTACATGGTCTCTGCCAAGTGGGTCATCTCGATGAGTTTATCTTTGATATGGCTGGCTTTATTCGCGCCGTTCATCTTCGCAATTAGAGAAGTGGCGCCGATCAATACGTCAGAGTTGCCTACTTTGCAGCCGCCGTAGTTCTGTCTGTGATAAGCTGCAAATCTGGTTACATAGTCCTGGGCAAACTCGATTTCTCCGCACATGAAGACTCTGTCCCATGGAACGAACACATTGTCGAGAACGGTCAGTGTTTCTCCTCCGACAATGGCGTACTCTGCGTTTCCTGTATCCAAATCTCCCTGCAGCCTTCTCTGATCATTGGTCTGACGTCCGAATACATGGGTCACGCCCTTTGCGTCTACAGGCACTGCGCAGGCAACGGCATAAGCCTCATCTCCTTCAAGCAGATTGGTCGTCGGCAAAATCAGCATTTCGTGGGAATTGGCCATTCCAGTCATGTGTGCTTTTGCGCCTTTGATTACGATGCCGTCTTCCCGCTTTTCTACAATGTGCGTAAATAGATCCGGATCGCTCTGGCCGGAAGGTTTTTTATTTCTGTTGCCCTTGACGTCGGTCATCGCACCGGCTATCATCAGATCGTTTTCCTGCACATATTTCAGCCAGGCAGTGAATTTTTTATGATAATCCGTACCATATTTTTTATCTACATTATATGTAGTGATAAAGGTGGCGTTCATGGCGTCCAGTCCCACGCAGCGCTGGAAACAAGTGCCTGTTTTCTGGGCAATCATTCTCATCATCTTCACCTTGTTGACCAGATCTTCTTTGCTCTGGTGAACGTGGGTAAAACGGTTTACTTTGGTGCCGGTCAGATGGGAGTCTGCCGTCATCAGATTCTGGTAGAGAGGGTCCTGCGCCAGTTCATAGGTCATGGCCGCAGAATTCACATGAGGTTTTGTCATGGGATGGTCTACGACGCTGTCGATCTTCTCGCCCATGTAATAAATTATCGGCTTTAACTTCTTTAAGCTCTCTTTGTACTGTTGTCCGTTCATCATTTTTCAAATTCTCCTTAAACTACATTTTGCTCTTTTAACAACTGGATTTCCGAATTGCTTTTTTTCAAAATATCCTTTAGCACATACTCCTGGTGTTCGCCAAGGAGAGGCGCTCTCTCAAAGGCGACAGCCGAAGACTCTGACATCTTGATGGGATTTCCGGGATAAGTGATGCTGCCCAGAATCGGATGGTCGATATCGACCAGCATTTCTCGTTCTTTCAGATGAGGATCTGCAATCAGATCGTCGATGGTCAAAATCGGTCCTACCGGCACGCCTGCCTTGTCGAGGATTTCACAGATTTCGTGGGTAGTACGTTCTATCGTCCACTTTTCAACTTCCAGATTCAACTGATCTTCGTTTGCTTTTCGCTGATAGTTCTCTTTGTACAGCGGATTTTCCAGCAGATCTTCTCTGCCCATGGCACCTGTCAGCTTCTGAAAGAGGCTGTTGTTGGCCACAGCAATGGTCACATAACCGTCCTTTGTCCTGTACGAGTTGAACGGCGCTGAACCCAGATTGGCGTTTCCATTTCTGGACGGCGCCACTCCAGTCAGCGTCTTGGTCACTACGAAGTTTTCTAACGTGGAGAAGGCCGTATCCATCATGCCGATATCGATAAACTGACCGACGCCGTTTCGTTCTCTGTAATAGAGGGCCACCATCAGAGCGTAAGCCATATGAATACCCGCAGAGGCATCCACAATAGAAGGACCCAGTTTATACGGCTTTCCGTCCTTTTCACCCGTTAAATTCATAAATCCGCCCATCGCCTGGCAGACCACATCATAAGCTGGTTTCTTTCGATATGGTCCTGTCTGGCCAAAACCGGAAATTGAACCGTAAATAATCCGCGGATTCACTTCCTTCAGATCTTTATAGCCGATTCCCAGCTTATCCACCACCCCTGGCGAAAAGTTCTCCACCACGATGTCCGCCCAGCCAGCCATCTCTTTTACAATTTTTACGCCCTCCTCTGACTTCAGATTGAGGCCGATACTCTTTTTATTGCGGTTCAGATAAGTAAAGTAGGCGCTTTCACCATCTTTGACCGGTGCAAAGTGATGGGTGTCGTCTCCGATACCCTTTCGTTCTACTTTGACAACTTCTGCTCCGAGATCCGCCAGCATCATGGTACAATAGGGTCCTGAATATACCCTCGTAAAATCCAGAACCTTTATGCCAGTCAGCGGCGCTTTTGCTTTCACTCCTTCATCACCTCCGTATGATTTCTCCTGCGTTACTTTTACATCACTATATATCGCAAGGGGCGTGCCAACGCAATAAGGCCACTGGCAGGCAGGTGATTTATTCTCTGCATTCCTCTAAATTCAACAGGTTTCCCCTCGACATGACCGCCGCGGCCCCACCGAAGACTTAATTCATTTTTAAATCAAAACCTTTTCAACTTGAATGTGCAATTCAAAGTTGAATCGCAAAAAAATAATGGGCTGCAATTGCTGCAAGCCCGTCATCCAGTTATTGTTTACAATGATCAATTTGTTCTTCAGCAGGCCAAAAAGCCGCCGTCCACATATAGGACCTGTCCTGTCACGTAATCTGAGGCCTCTGATGCCAGGAATACTGCCGTCCCTGCCAGATCCTGCGGCAGTCCGAAGCGGTTTACAGGGATTCTCGACAGCAGCTTCTGCGCATAGGCCGTGTCTTCAAAGATTGGCTTCGTCATAGCCGTCTCGTAATATCCGGGACCGATAGCATTGGCGTTGATTCCGTAAGGCGCCAATTCGTTAGCCAAAGCTTTTGTCAGCTGGACAATTGCACCCTTGGCCGCGCAGTAGGCCACCATGTTCGGCAGGCCCAGCTGGCTGGTCAGAGAAGCGATGTTGATGATCTTGCCTTTGATCTTTTTTTCTACCATATGTCTGGCAACTGCCTGACACATGAAGAATACGTATTTCAACTGCACGTCCTGCACCTTGTCCCAGTCGGCTTCTTCAAATTCTAGGACTGATTTTCTGATATTGAGTCCTGCGCCGTTCAGTAAAATATCGATGTGGTCAAAACGCTGCACTACTTTCTCTACCAAGGCTTCAATTCCGTCTATAGAAGTGATGTCTGCTGCAATCCCCATTACATCGGCACCCGTCTTTTCTCCGATTTCTTTGGCCGCCCTGTCCAGGTCAGCCTGATTTCGGCTGGATAAGACCACGTCTGCACCGGCTTCCGCCAGACCCGTAGCCATTCCAAAACCCAGCCCTTTGCTGCCGCCGATGACGATCGCCGTCTTTCCTTTTAAATGAAACTTTTCCATCTTAACTCCTTTCACTGCCGCGCTCTCGCCGGAGCGCCTCTTCGACCAACTCTGCCGCATTCTCATAATTCAAATTATGAATGACCAGCAGGGTGGCCCTGTACTTTTCATTCACCATACATTCAGAAGAGCAGCCGTTAATCACTACGACCAGATCATAACTGCCCTCTTTATCAAACGCTTCCTCCCAAAGGGAAACCCGATACAGGCCTGCGCTGCTTTGAAGCAGCCGATTCCAGACCTTCTCTCTATCATAATAACAATTACATCCCCCGCAAAAAATGAGACCGACCTTTTTTAACATTTGTCCTTCTGTCATAATCGATATCACTCTTTATACTTATTATATTTTCTCGAAAAGGTCGGCTGACTGATGCCCAATAGTTTTGCCGCCTCGTGGGTGGTTTTGCCCCGTTTCATGGCCTTCAGAACTAAGTCTTTTTCCAGTTCCTCCACCGCCGCATATAAGGAAGGCAGTTCTGCCGCATCGGTCTGATCTGCATTTTTCGCCGCTGGCGCTGCTGCCGTACGTTTTCTCAGGGTAGCGAAACTGTGCAGTACACCGGAATCATTAATCACGTACTGTTGTTCCACAAAATTCGACAGCTCCCGTATATTGCCCGGCCATGGCCTTTCCATCAGCCCTTCCAAAAAATGCGGCGTGGCCTCTTTCTGGCCGCCGTATTTTTCATTGAGCTGATTGATGAACAGTCGCGTCAAGTCAGGTATATCCTCTGTTCTCTCCCGCAGCGGCGCCAATTCCAAGGTCAACACGCTGATTCGATAATATAAGTCTTCACGAAAGGTCTTTTCTTTTACCATTTGTTTCAGATTTCTGTTGGTAGCCGCAATCACTCTGACATCGACCGTTTGACTTCTTTCCGCCCCAATTCTTGTCAGCTCTCCTTCCTGCAAGACCCGCAGAAACTTGACCTGCATATCCAGCGGCAGTTCTCCGATCTCATCGAGAAAAATCGTTCCGCCGTCGGCAATTTCGAAAGCGCCCTTTTTTCCTTTTTCACTGGCGCCAGTAAAAGCCCCTTTTACATAACCAAAGAGCTCCGACTCGATCAGCGTTGGAGAAATGGCGCCGCAGTTGATGCGAACGAAGGGTTTTTCATTTCTCTGGCTGCTGGAAAAAATATAGTCTGCAAAGACTTCTTTGCCTGTGCCTGTCTCGCCAGTAATCAGCACGGTAGAATGCTTCTGCGCAATTTTCTTCGCCGTGCGCAGCAGTTCCTTTGTCACAGGGCTTACGGCCACCACCTTGTCTTCTACTGTATTATAGCGTAAGCTTTCGCGATAGCAGATATTTTCTTCCTGCAGGCGGATAATCTCTGAAATGTCGCGCACATTGGTCACTGCGGCGATGACCTTTTCCTCTTCGTCGAAAACCGGCGTGCTGGTCACAATCACCTCCGTGCCGGATAAAAGATTTTCTGCCCGCGTGATGGATTTTCCGCTCTCGATTACCTCTTTAGAAATATACAGTTTCATCAATCCTTCATCGATCAGCTGGTCCATATACCGTCCTACAAAGCATTCTCGGCCTCTTTGAGCCAACTTCTCATAGGCTTTGTTGACATACAGCACCTTGCCTTTGTTGTCCACAATAAACACGCCGTCAAAACTGTTTTCAATTGCTTTTTCTAATAGCTGTAATCGATTCATATATACCGTCCTTTCATCTATTGCCTTTTGACAATCTTATAGAAAATGTTAAACATCAGATACCAGATAAAAATAGTGACCACGCCCATATACAGACAGGCCTTTAAGGCAAGCTGCAGATAAAAGTAACTGAAGGCAAAAACTGCTGCGCCGAGGACCATCGAGTAAACCAGGAGCTTACAATTGACACCTCGTTTCAGTAGAAAAATGAATACGCAACCAACGATAACTAAAAACAACCACATAGTCTGTCCCTTTCATAAGAATTATTATATCATGTGCATTCCGCTGAAAATAGAATCGCAGCACATGATTCAATGATTCCTGCCTTGCGGCAACACCGTAAGATTGCGGAATCATTATAACATGTGCATTCCTTTGAATATACAATCGCAGCACATGATTCAATGATTCCTGCCTTGCGGCAACGCCGTAAGATTGTGGAATCATTATACCATGTGCATTCCACCGAAAATAGAATCGCAGCACTTGATTCAATGATTCCTACCTTGCGGCAACGCCGTAAGATTGCGGAATCATTATACCATGACGATTCCTTTGAAAACACAATCGAACGTCATGATTCAATGAACGCTTCCTTGCAGCGAAGCTGTAAGATCGTGCGTTCATTATACCATCAAGCGTACCTGCCGCAACCTGATAACCAGGCTGCGACAGATCAATACTATTTCACTTAACGGTCCAGATATTCCTCTCTCGCATAATCTTCTCCGAAAATCAGCATTTCCCGTTCTCCCTCTGGTACGTTTTTAAACTTCCCTTTTGTTATGATGTACAGGATGATGCCGATTACAGTCCAAAGGGCGACCATCATCCACTCATGCATGCCCAGGCCTGCGCCAGGTCCGAACGGCAGATAGAGGACAATAAATGCGCAGGATGCGATAATTGCCAGAATGCCCATGAACTTGCCGCCAGGTGAACGGAACGGTCTTTCCAGATTCGGTTCTTTAAATTTTAGAACATAGAAGGCAATAGATACACAGAGATAGCCTACCACGACGCCAAAGGAGCTTGCGTCTACAAACCAGCTCAAGGCGTTTTTTCCGAGCAGGGCGCCCAGGATGCCGACGCCGCCTGTCAGCAGAAGAGCGTTCGTCGGTGAATTATGTTTTGGATGTAATTTTCCAAAGGCAGCCGGCAGCATCTTTGCTCTGCTCATGGCGAAGAGAATTCTCGTAGCGCCCAGATACATCGCGTTCCAACTGGTCAAAATGCCGCCGATTCCTGCGACGATAATCAGCGAACCAAAGATCTTAGAATTAAATACGTAGGTTGCAACATCTGCTACTGGAATAGAAGCGGCTGCTGTCACCTCTGCAGGCGCACCAAAGGCCACGCCGAGAATCATCAGGATGTACCATAACCCGCCGAGACAGATAGCAAAGATGACCAGCTTACCGATCTGCTTCAGCGGCAGATTCATCTCTTCCACAGATTGTGGGATTACATCGAATCCGACAAACATAGCCGGTGCCATAAGCAGCACGGCGATCAGGCCTTCGCTGCCTCCGTGAAAGGCTGGCGCCGCATTGGCCATGTCTCCCAAGGTTACGCCGCCGACAAAGAATACGATGCCACCGATTACAAGTGCGATGGCAGCAATGGTGTTAAACTTGGCAACGATGTTCATGCCAAACCAGTGGCAGGCAATGGTAAAAATGGTTCCTGCGATGCTGACAAGAAGCCAAGGCGCGTACACGTCATAACCCTCGATCGTCCAAAGATGCCCGATCTGGGGAAGTCCTACCAGATAGTCAATGGCGCTGCCGAAAGCAGGTCCTTCCCAAGAAGCGACAGCGACATAAGCAAAGCACATCGCCCAGGCGGAGATCCAGCCAAAGGTATAGCCTCCTGCTCTGTAAGCAAAGACCAGAGAACCGCCTGCCAATGGAATCGCAGGTGTCAGCTCCGCATAAGCCATACCGATGATACTGCAGAATACAATTGCGACGATAAATGCGATAATCGCGCCGACGGTTCCAGCCAATGTAACCCAGGAACCGGCCAGCATGACCCATCCCCAACCGACAATGGAACCAAAGGCTAAAGCCCATACATCACCTCTGCCCAGAGTCTTGGCAAGAGATGCTCGTTCGATGTTGGCGTTTTCCACGCTCTGTTTTTTCATAGCGTCCATAAAATAAACTCCTTTTCTTGTTATAATTTCATATTTTGATTCTTTAGATATCTTCATAACTGTTCTCAGCTATGATAAACTGCATTTGCTTCTAAATCATCTTAACTACCTGACCACCAATACCGCAAAATTTGTGCCATTTTTATCCACTCCATCGATGGGCTGATGGATTCGTTTAAAGTTTAACAATTTGGCACATATTTTGCATTCTTCTATTTACAGCATTTGTTTCTCAAGTCAACATGACCTTAACCAAACTATTACAGAACAATGAAAGGATTAAGAAAATGCAAAAGTACAATACCAGCGGATCTAAGAAACTATATGAGGATACCTGCAGCTATCTGGTGGACGGTGTGAGCAGCTCTTTTCACAAAGCGGCTGTCGAAGAGTATCCAATCTGTATGAACTATGCAAAAGGTTCCAAAATGTATGATGTGGATGGAAACGAATACATCGATTATGTAGGCGGTTTTGGCCCTATGATTCTCGGCTATGCCAACGACTCTCTAAACCGTGCGGTAAAGGATCAATTAGAAAGAGGTTCTCACTTTTCCACTTTGACGCCTTCTCTGGCGCAACTGTCTAAAAAGCTGTGCGACATCATCCCCTGTGCTGAAATGGTCAGCTTTCAAAGCTCGGGAACCGAAGCCAATATGCATGTTTTCCGCGTAGCCAGAGCCTTTACAGGCAAACAGAAAATTGTTAAATTCGAAGGGCAGTATCACGGCTGGGCAGATGAACAGAAGATTACAATTTCCGCATCCAAGCTGGAAGATTTGGGAGATCTTTCTTCACCGAGCCGTCTCTTCGGTACAGCCGGTCAAAGACAAGAAACCTGCGACGATATTATCATCACACCGTGGAATAACTTAGAGACCATGAGAGAATTATTAGAAAAGAACGCTCATGAAATCGCCGCTGTCATTACAGAACCTTATATGTGCGACGAGGGTCCCATCATGCCTCAGCCCGGTTACCTGGAAGGCCTGCGCAAGCTGACCGAAGAATACGGCGTGCTTCTCATCTTTGACGAAGTAATCACAGGCTTCAGGCTCGCTCTAGGCGGCGCGCAGGAATACTTTGGCGTGACACCGGACCTCTCCGTCTTTGGCAAAGCCATCGCCGGCGGTTTTTCTCTCTCCATGGTCTGCGGAAAAAAAGAGATCATGAAAGTCGGCCATCCTTCCGGAACATTTAACGCAACGCCAGTTGCTGTAGCAGCCGCGCTGGAAACGATCAGGCAGCTGGAAACACCGGGTACATATGAAAAGTTTCAAGCACTGGGCGACCGCTTGGCCAACGGATTGACGGAAACGGGTAAAAAGTTCGGCGTTAAAATTTATGCTACTGCGAACCGTTCCATCTGTCAGCTTCAAACCGGCATCGATTACCCCGTCAAAGATTTCAGAGACTGCCTTGCTAACGTAGACTACAGCCTGTATAACCAGTTGTTCTTAAGGATGACAGAATACGGCATTCGCATTACCTCTGCCAGAGGCCGTCTATATCTGTCGACAGCACACACTGAGGCCGATATCGATCAAACAATTGCAGTATTTGAACAGATTTTATCTGAGATAAAATAATTATAAATCCTCAAAACCAGGAAAGGGATTGCCGATTTACGAAGCGTTTTCGTAAGCAGGCAATCCCTTTCTCAATCCATTTTATTTTTAATTTGTACTCTATATTTTATTTTTATCGTTTTTTCACTTTTCTTTCAATTCAAACTTGATTCAAAATTCTATGCATCTTTGAATCATATTCAGGAACGATTCATTTTTTATGCAAGGAATTCATTTGAATCGGATATACTATAACGAGGTGAAATTTATGTTTAAAAAATATGAACTAGTTGGATTCTTCTTTACATCCATTTTGGGCTGTCTGCTCCACTTCGTCTACGAGTGGACAGGCGAAAATATCATTGCCGCCATTTTCAGCGCCACAGACGAAAGCACGTTTCAACATCTAAAGCTGTTTTTCTTCCCTTACCTGCTTTGGATTTTTGTTGAACAGCGGAAATTTGGCTCTATTGCCAAAAACCTTCTGCCTGCCAAGGCCATCGGCGCGCTCTGCGGTACGATTTTGATCGTGGTCTTGTTCTACGGTTACACGGCTATTCTGGGAACTAATACTCTGGTACTGGATATCGCGGTCTTCCTCATTTCGACTGGGGCAGCGTATCTAGTCAGTTACATGATCGTCATGAATAAGCGGATGTTTTCATCCAAGGCTGCATCAATGGTCGGAGGCTGTGTGCTCTTACTCATGACCGTATCCTTTGTCGCCTTTACCTTCTATCCGCCAGACTTAGAATTGTTCCGTGATCCTACACTTTAAAAACATAAAAGAAGTGTCATATTGATGGCTATGTTATTAAGTCCAAATAATATACTGGCTATCTGGTTTACAAAGAATTAAGAAGTAGAGCTTGGCAAAGTCAGGTTTTACTTCTTTTTTTATGTATAAGAAATTGCGTTACTTAAAGAAATCATGTAGAATAGAAAGGGAACAAAAAATAAAGGTTTTAGGATTTCTATTCTAAACGAGTTACTATTTTGGGATTCGGCAACCATGTTTTTATCTCAATAAATTGTGATATTTAAAAAGGAGGAGAGCGAATGAAAATTAAATCTCATAAAATTATATCCGTTTTATTATGTTTTGTGCTGGTGTTTACCAGTTTCACCGCGGTTAGTTTTGGTGCTGTCTCAAAAGGAAAAATCAAGGTTTCTAAAGTAAAAATCACTTTAGAACTGAACAAGAGCTATCAACTAAAGCCAACAGCTAGCAGCAAGAGCATTTCTAAAAAGGGTTATCAATATCGGTCATCGAAGCAGAAAGTTGCGATAGTCTCATCAAAAGGAAAAATTACTGCTAAAAATCTTGGTCATGCTACCATTACAATCAAATCAATAGCAAAACCTAGCGTTATAAAAAAAGTAAGTGTTACAGTCGTCAAGAGAAAGACCAATGTCATTGCAATGGAAACTGGTACAGCCGCTAAAATGAAACTGACTAATAAAAAGGTTAAGAACAGTCAGGTAAAGTGGACATCGTCAAATAAAAAAGTGGCAAAAGTTTATAAAAACGGGATTGTCAAAGTTGTTGGAAACGGATCTGCAACCATTTCTGCAAAATCGAAGAAACTTACAGGCGGCAAAGAGACCTTTACCATTAAAGGAGCAAAAAAGGTGTCTACAGTTGCTGCACTCACCTTAGCTGTACGAAAAAATACTAAGAAAATACTTATTTCAAAGAATTTAACCGTAAATACCCCCATACATGTTTTAAAAGGTTCTGAGATTATTTTGGGAAAAGGTGCCGATTTAAAGATTGGGAAAGACGGTCAACTCATCAATGAAGGCAGAATTTCTAACGTAGTGAAAAAAGTATATATAAAGCGTGCAGGTTATACAAAGATGGAGGAAGAAACGAATACCGATCCTGAAACTCCTCCTGCTGATCCAGAGCCTCCTATTACAACTCCAGAGAATCCAGATATAGAGAATCCGCCAATAGTTAATCCGGATGAACCAGGGCCAGAAAATCCAGAAAATCCAGAAAATCCAGAGGAGCCTCCAGTTGATGTAACAGAACCAGAAGTACCTACAGACGAAGCTTTAGAAGAAACCAAAGAGCTTAATCCGTCAGAGGAAGAAGGCGAATTGGTGGCAGATGAAGAAAATCAAATTGTTATGGAGTGTGAGTCCTATGTAGAAGTGGCAACCTATTCTGATTTAGTGCAGTCAGGTCAATTGACATTAAAGGATGGATGCACTGTAATTGTTGGAGGGCAGCCTATTATAGGGAGTAAGGAAAGTGGATCACTCATGGGACTGTCACAGCCGGTAAACGAAGAAGGTCTTGCGGCGTATTGGACTTATAATGGTGAAGGCCAGTTAGCACTGTCAGTTTATGGTAGATTAGATATTTTTACGTCTCAGGAGAATGTTTTAGGTGACTACTCAATATTCACTCATATAAAGGAGGAGGATGTAACTATTTCACCTGAAATATCTATGCCTACATTAAATGCCTTATCCACAAAGACCCAATTAGTAATCAGTAATGGCAGTCTCTTTGTGGGAGGAGATAAAATTGTAAGTCCATCTGACTCAGATAGTGTATTCAATGTAAGTAATGGTCATTATTCAGACGACAATCGAGTATTGTTTTATAAAGGAAATAGTTGGATTAATAGTATGTGTTTTGGAACAGTTACAGTGAACCATTTTTATCCAGGGCTGATGCTGCAGAGTTCCAGCAGTGGAAACATCTATGCTAATCCAGTGCCGAGCAATTTAATATTTAATTGCGATAGCAGTCAATGGTATGATGCTGTTTTTAGTAATCATATTCCAGCTAGTGAAGGACTGTATCCAATAGATATAAACTTCCATCAAAATATCACTGCCTTTGCTGCTACTGAATTGGACCAAAGTACTAAGATTGAAGATGCGAAGCCCGGCCAAAAGGTCTATTTCATTCCATATATAAGGGACTATGTTGCTGTAAAATACGTTAAAATGAATGGCGTAGAATTGAACGGTCATACTGATTTTCCTACATTAGCTACGTATTATGAGTTTATTATGCCAGCCAGTGGTGTTTGGATCGGAATAGAAACGGAAGAATTCAAGGTATATAAAGATGGCGAACGCATTGATGGCAAATCGGCAAGTACCTTTTATTTTGACACCTTGGAGGCTGCAAAAGAATGGTATACAGGAGTTCAAATTGAATTTAACGGAACACGATACGACGTAACCTTTGAATGGGTAAAAGATGACGGACTTGTGTTTGGACGCAATCACTATATGGGAAACGTTGTTTGTCCGGAATTAGAGAAAGAATTTTCATATCCAGGGCATGTATCTGCATTTGTTACTCCAAACTAAATCAAAAGAACATTTTTAGATCGCATCATTCTCTAATTGTTTAGCACTTGACAATTTGCGAAGTACAACACCCCAAACTTTTTTAAGTCTGGGGTGTTTTTCATTTCAGCTTAATGGATTTCAATAGCACTTCTTTATTATACAATTCTTATTTTACTTGATATAAAGCCTGGTCAAAGTCTGACAGGATATCTTCGATGTCTTCGCAACCGACGGACACTCTAATCAGCTCTGGCTTGATGCCTCCTGCAAGCTGATCTTCTTCGCTGAGCTGTCTGTGGGTAGTGGATGCTGGGTGAAGCACGCTGGTGCGGATATCTCCCACATGCACTACGATGCTGGCCAGCTTCAAATTCTTAAGGAATTCTTCGCCTGCCGCCTTACCGCCTTTGACACCAAAGCTGAGGACGCCGCTGGCTCCCTTAGGAAGGTACTTCTGTGCTCTTTCGTAGTCATCGTCGCCGGGAAGTCCGGGATATTTGACCCAATCTACCTTCGAATGCTTCTGCAGGAACTCAGCTAACGCCATGGCATTTTCACTATGTCTTTCCATGCGCAGATGCAGGGTATCAAGACCCTGGAAGGTGAGAAAAGCGTTCATCGGAGACATGGTGCATCCCAAATCGCGCAGCATCTGGGCTCTCAGCTTCAGGCAGAAGGCCTGCTTACCAAACTTCTCGTAATATTTGATGCCGTGATAGCTCTCGTCTGGTTCTACCATGCCTGGAAACTTGTCGGCATATTTGTTCCAATCAAAACTGCCGCCTTCCACAACCATGCCCCCTACGGAAGTGGCATGGCCGTCAGCCCATTTGGTTGTCGAATGAGTGACAATATCTGCTCCGTATTTCAGCGGCTGGCAGAGATACGGAGATGCCAAGGTGTTGTCCACTACAAGAGGGACGCCGATTTCCTTCGCTGCAGCACTGAACTTCTCAATGTCGAGAACAGTCAGAGCAGGGTTGCCCAAAGATTCGCCAAAGAGCGCCTTGGTATTCTCCTTTGCCAAAGCGACGATCTCGTCCTTGGTAATATCCTGGTCGATAAAGGTTGTCTCAATGCCCATCTTCTTCATGGTCACGCCAAAGAGATTGTGCGTTCCCCCATAGATGTTGGCGCAGGCGATAATGTGATCTCCCGCTTCGCAGATATTCAGCATGGTAATCAGGTTTGCCGCCTGGCCTGCGCTAGCTGCAATTGCCGCAGTACCGCCTTCTAATGCCGCCATCTTTGCTTCTAATGCGTTGACCGTAGGGCTGCCCAGCCTTGTGTACATGAAATCTGCACTTTCCAGATCAAAGAGCTTTGCTACATCCTCAGCGTTATAATATCTGTATGTAGTATTCTGAACGATAGGCAGTACCTGTGGCTGCCCGCTTTCTGCCTTGTATCCTGCCTGGATACAGTTGGTATTGAATTTATAATCCGTCATTATTTCACTTCCTTACGATAAAATCTTTGCCTAATATTGTATAACATTTGGCACAGATTAGCAAGCACGACATACAATATGATGAGGTGATTTATTTGATAAAAATCTACGGCGTGTTTTTTACCATGATAATCGGTATCATACTGCAGCATACATATGAGTGGTCTGATAAAAATCCATTTATCGCAGTCCTGGCTCCTGTCAACAGCAGTGTCTTTCAACATCTGAAGCTGCTCTTTACACCGTACATGCTCTGGGTACTGGTAGAATATGAACATTATGGACAGTATGAAAAAAATTTCATCCCGATCAAAGCGGTTTCCCTCTTCGCCGGGATGTTTATCATCGTGTTGCTATTAAATTTATCCGTAAAGGCCTTGCGAAGGAATGTCTGCCGAATAGGTATGGCTGCTTTCGTAATTGCCACATTGACTGCTTTTGGTCTGGATTACTATTTGACTGCCAGCAATCTTCGCGTTCTGCCAGCAGCAAATCTGTCCGGCAGTCTGCTGCTCTTTCTCATCGCACTGGCCATGTCGTTTTTTACCTTTTATCCGCCTGACCATCCCTTGTTCAGCGATCATTTTCGTTCTTCGAACTGATACTGCAGATTCCGGCGATGGCGCCGAAGAGCACGCCTGCCACCGGCCAGATGATCCAGCTCCTGCCCCAGTCCTCCGTCAGGAAGCTGTAAGCTAAGTAAATAGCAACAATCAAGGGCCAGTAAATTGCCGCAACCTTGTCGATCAGTTTGTTTTTCTTCCTTTCAACTGTATAGTCGCCTTTTTGCAGGAGCACGTCGTAACACCCATAGGGCATGCCGGCTGTAATTAGAATGTAGACGCCTGCCGCTACGAATAATAGCAGCAGTGAAACGGCAGCGCCAATCTTTGCGGCTTGTGACTCGTCAAAGATAATCCCTGCGACAATTGCTGGAATCACGCCGATAATGATAAGGCTGACACCTATTGCCATTTTCCGTCCGAAAGTTGATCTTGCTTCCTCCTGCATTTTCCCAAATATAGTTTTAGCGCCCGGTTCCAGTTCAAAGACTTCTTGCTGCAGGTATTCGTATTTCGACATAGAAACCCCATTGACGATGAAAAGAACGACCGCTGCAGCAACCATGCCGAAAAGCACGATTAGTCCCATGGCTGTCGGCGCGGCAGCATCAGTTCGTACGCCACTGTTGATGAGAAGAATGGGAGAGCAGGTGCAGAGCACTACGCCGATTCCAATCTTTCTGGCATACTGCCTCATGTCGTCCAGATACTCCTTGCCCCGACTCAAGTTGATTTTCATCGATGGCTTTCTCTTATCTTCGTTAATTGTAATGGAAGGCGCGGATTTCTCCCTGATTCCCAGTTCTCTGATTAATTCCTCCATATTTCCGAATTCCGAAATGACGATACCGATGGCTTCGTTCTCGCTTTTGCCTTCCGCTTTCAGTTCTACATATTTGTCTTCCATCATTGAAGCCATTTCCCCTTTTGCTTTTCTGACTTCTTCCGTGTCCGGAAGCTGTGTAAACATGCTGTCTAAGTAATTTAAAATAATCTCCATTATAGCTCCTTCTTTCTGATAAATCTCTCTACTACTTCTTTTGTCACTTGCCATTCCAAGCATTTCTCTTCATAGTATCGTCTTCCCTCTTCGGTTATCCTGTAATAGGTCCTCTGTTTGCCGCCGGATTCACCTCTTCCTGCAAAGGATTCCACATACCCATTCTTTTCCAGTCTGGTAAAAGCAGAATACAGCGTCGTCTCTTTGATGATATATTTTTCTTCGGAAAGCTCTCTGATCATCTTGGAAACCTGGTAACCGTAAGAAGGCTGATCCATGAGCAGAAACAGGATGATGGTATCGTTGTACCCTCTGATAACGTCACTGCTAATCAATATTCTCACCTCAAGCTCTATTACGACTATAGTAGTACGACTGTCGTAGTAATTTATAGTCTCATCATAACACAACTACTACGACAGGTCAAGTAGTTAGAGAAACAAATTACTTAAGCCGTTGAATAACACCTTAAACCGTATGGAAAATACCGCAAAAGCGACGTAAATCATGGTATACTGTAAAAAACGATTATTGAAGGGAAGTGTTCTAATGCTGGCTTTGATTTGTGACGATCTTGCAGAGGATCGCAGAGTACTTACAGAATACTGCGCTCGCTACGGGAAAGAAAAGAAATTAAAATTACAGACCTTACAGTATGAAAATGCCGGCGCTTTACTGCAGAGCAAAGAAGTGATGCATGCAGACATTTTGTTCCTGGATATTTATATGGAGGGCGCCTCAGGTATTGACGCTGCAAACATCCTCAGAGGCAAAGGATATAACGGCACCCTCATTTTCACGACTACCAGCCGTGAACACTATGCAGAAGGTTTTGATCTTGCGGCTGCTCATTACCTAATCAAACCGATAACCTGGGAATCCTTCTGTGAGGCAGTTGGCCGCTGCAATAAAATTGGAGAGTTAGAGAAAAAATACATAAGGGTCAATATCGGACGTTCTGAACTGAACGTAGATGTTGATGGCATCCGCTATATCGAAGTCTACGGTCACAAGACCATCATCAGCACCATACGAGGAGAGATTAACGTTACCCAATCGCTGACAGCATTGGAACAGACTTTGCCCAGCGACACTTTTCTCAAATGCTATCGCTGTTTTTTAATTAATATGAATTACGTACAGCGCATTGAAGGGGAGGTCTTTCTTATGAAGGATAATCGCGAAATTCCAATTTCCAGAGATAAACGTTCCCAGATCAAAAATATTTATCTGGACTACCTATTCAGCAAAATGGAGGACGAGACGTGCTAGAATCTTATCTGTCTGCATTTTTAGTTACCTTTATCATTAGCGGCAGCGCTGCTCTGCTGTGTTTTTGTGTCGTAAGAGATGCATTAATAAAAAAATGGTCCATAATTCTGATCCAGAGCCTGATATTCGCGAGCCTTAATGGATGTGTTTTTTCTGCCTGTGTTGCACTTTGGGGAGAGGATTATTACATTTTCATGTATGGCGTGTGCATCCTGTGTGGCTGGCAGTATTTGTACAAAGTTACAAAGGAAAACCGCATCTGGCTCTTTTTCCTCATCTGCATGACCTTCAGCTTTCTCTTTTTCTGCGCGTCTGTCTCCTACCTGTTCTATGCCATCTGGATGCCAGCGGCGTCCTCTGGTCTCTATATTTATAAAGATGTTCTATTTTTTGGCTCGCCCCTCATTCTATTCTGGTATCCTTTTTACTGTTACATGCGAAAGCTCTATCTGAAGGTCAGGAGGCTGTTTATCCCACATATGTGGAGGCTCTGTATTCTTCCAGTGATGTTTTCTTTTCTGTTATGGCTGCAAAGCGTAATTCTTCCAGGAGATATGGTTGGCGTTGCTGTCAGCTGTATCCTGAAGGGCTTTATCGTTTTCTGTTCTTTCCTGACCTATTCTCAGATGTCCAGCGCATTGAATAATGCAGAGAAGGCTATCGGAGAACAGGAACGCAGAAAGTTCCTGGCTCATCAGTTTGATCTGCAGAAGACCCGTATGGAGGATCTGGAAGCTCACGCAGAGGAAATGAGAAGAATTCGTCACGACCGGCGTCAGCATGTAGAAGTGTTGAAAGGTCTCCTGGCAGAAGGTAATGTGGCAAAGGCGCGGGAATATCTGCAGGACTACGAGGATTCCATCAGCAAGAATATACAGCCGCCTTTGTGCTGCAACTTTGCCGCAGATACGATCTGCAGCCGCTATCAGGCCCTGGCAAAACAGTCAGGAATCAAGACAATCCTCTCCCTGTCTCTGTCTAAGAATCCCGGCGTATCCGGCAGTGATCTTGCCGTAATCTTAGGAAATCTCTGGGAAAATGCAATTGCTGCTGCCCTCGACGCCAGTTCAGAGCAGTTCATTCGACTCAAAGTCGTGGAGAAGCACGAAAAGATATTCATCCGCATGGAAAACAACTTTGGAAATATCGTGCTTCGAGATGATGGCAGATATCTTTCAACCAAGGCGGGCAGAAATTACGCTGAAGGCATAGGGCTGTCCAGCATCAAAGCCGCCGCGGCAAAGTACGGCGGCATTGCTGAATTTTCCCATAACGAAGATGTTTTTACTTCTTCCATCCTCCTTTACCCCAATTATACATAAACAAAGAAAAACTGCCTGACCGGCAGTTTTTTCTATGTATAATGATTTACTTAAACTTGTTTTCCGGCCACATAACCCGTGCGCACCGCTTCCATGACGCTGCCCACTTCGCTGGCGTCGCCGACAACATAGACCTCAGCACAAAGATCTCTGATCTCATCAGCAAGCTGATGGTTCGGTCTGTCTTTTGTGGCGATGACCACAGTGCCTGCAGGTATGATCTTTTCTCCTGCTGGACCTTCGACCACGACTTCCTGATTTCTGATTTCTTTACATTTCGTTTTCAGCAGAATCGCGCAGCCCAGTTCTTTGATGTGTGACTTCAGTACAAATCTGGTCGTTTCCACCATATTCGTCATCAAATGATCTGTCATTTCCACCACTGTAACATGTTTTCCTGCCTTTAGCAGATATTCTGCAGTCTCACAGCCTACAGTTCCGCCGCCGATGATGACCACATCGTCTGCTGCAGGCGCGCCCAGGAGAATCTCCTTTGCGTTATATACGTGTGCCTTCTCAAAGCCAGATATCGGTAAGGATGCAGGAATGACCCCTGTGGCAGCGATCACTGCGTCAGGCTTTAGGGCTTCTACATCCTCTCTGGTGATCTTTTTGCCAGTTACTACGTGGAATCCTCTGTACTCACTCTGCTTTTCCATATAGGGGATATAGTCCGCCAAATTTTCTTTATACGGCGGTACGACAGCCGGAATCAGCTGGCCGCCCAGGCGATCTTCCGCCTCATATACCGTCACATCGTGACCTCTCATGGCGGCTACTCTTGCTGCCTCTATGCCAGCAGGGCCGCCGCCAATGACCATGACCGTCTTCTTTGTTTCCGCAGGAGGCAGAGAATCGTCGTTGTTGTCGTGACCTAAAACCGCATTGACAGAGCAAATCAGCTCACCGTCATTCATCAGCTGATTATCCATACATTTCTGACATCCAATGCAAGGTCGCGCATATGGATAGGTGCCGCCTGCAATCATGTTCGGCCGCTCTGGTTCAGTAATCATGCCACGGCCCATATGAATGAAATCGGCTATGCCGGAAGTCAATGCACCTTCCGCCATGACAGGATCATAGGTTCTGCCTCCGGCGATCAGTGGAATCGTGATGGCAGGTAAGCCTCTGCCTTCCATATTGGGGCGCTCCTCACCTTCGGCAATCATGGCTTTTCTGACCATGCCAGCCAGAGGCAGTGCCATTCCCTTTGGCTGACCACCGGCCGGTATGTCTTCAAGTGTTGCAACATCGCTCCAATTACAGGCGATGACTTCGATAGCATCGGCTCCAGCCTGCTGCACCAGATAGCAGTTGTAAAGTCCGTCTATCGGCGTGACACCGCCGTTGCGGCCGCCGTCAATGACGTTCATCTTGATCATGACAGGAAAATCTTTGCCGCAGCGTTTTTTGATCTTGCGTATAATGTTGCAGGCAAATCTTGCCCGGTTATATGCGTTCCCGCCATACTCGTCGGTTCGCTGATTGGCCGTAGAGGAGAAAAACTGGGCTACCAGATAGTAACCTGCTCCGTGAATCTCCACAGCATCATAGCCTGCTTTTTTTGCACGGACAGCTGCATCCGCATACTTATCTTCCAGTGCCACAATTTCGTCGTGGGTGAAAGCCCGCGGCGTTTCTCCCGTCAGTCCGGTGACAAAGCTGTAAGGCATCGCCACCTCTGAAGGAGCCGTCGCCGGCTGCCCCAGTGCATGGAGGACGGAAAGATTGGCGCCTCTTCCCGCGTGGCTCAGCTGGATGGCACATTTGGCTCCATATTTGTGAATGGTGTCCGTCAGCTTTTGAAATCCCGGTATGTATTTGTCATCGCTGAGGGCAATATAGTGTACCGTGTTGATACCCAAGGGTGGATCCACACAAGTTACTTCTGTGATAAGCAGGCCGGTGCCGCCTTTCGCATTGGCAGCATAGCGATTGATAATCGGTTCGGTAACAAACCCCTCCTCTCCAGCATCCGTACCCATCGGCGGCAGCACGATTCTATTTTTCAGCTCCATCGTGCCAATTTTTCCAGGTGACAATAGCTTTGAAAACTCTGTTTGACTCATAACAGGTTCCTCCTCTCATTTGTGAACATGATTCGCTTTTATATTTTCATTATAGCACGGCATATCATGCATTGCAATTATTTTGTGAATTTAATTCACTAATACATTTCTGGCGATTGACAGTACTGCTTTTTCAGTGCTATACTGAAAAACAATGAAGAAACAGAGGAGAATACAATGAACGGAACATCACCAAAGTACCAAAGAACCCACGAAGAATTAAAAAAACAGGCTCTCGACCTGTTTTTAAGTAAAGGATATGAAGCGTCGTCAATACAAGAAATCACACACAAAACCGGCCTCTCCGTAGGCGCTTTTTACCGTCATTTTGCATCAAAAGAAGCCATCTTTGCTGAAATCTGGGACGATTACGCCGGTGCCAACATTGAACGCACTTTAAAAGAGGTGGAAAAGACCACCTCCCTGCTCTCTGCCATGGACTATCTGCTTGCGGAAAACGAAAACTTCTCGAAAAATGAGACGACCAACAAGTTGTACGCCATCTATGCGTCTCTTGCAGTCTCCCAAAAACTAGATTCTTTTCCCCATATCAACCAGTCATCAAAGAAATATCGGCAGATGCTGTATCAACTGATTAAGAAATACTGTGCCGAATTTACGGAAGAAGAGGCGATTACCACTGCCAACGCAATGCACTGCCTGATGAACACCTATTCCATGCGCAACGCCGACGCTTTTCAAGCTTTTCACTTTGAGCGGGATGCCTTCCGAAAGTGCATTCTTACACTGCTTCGTTTGTAAGATTAAATTCCTAATCTACGATATGGCTTCTCTTTTCTCACTCTTTCCTTTTCTTCCGCGTTGCTTTGCCAACGAAAAGGCAGCATAGACCAAAGCGCCTACATTTCCTGCAATCATATCAGTAACAGTATCCACCATGCCTCTCTGCATGCCGCCTCCGGCCAGCTTGTCTGCCGTAAACTCAAAGATTTCCCAAATTCCAGCCCCAGCGCTGGAAAAGAAAAACGCGAAGCAGACAGCTGGAATCATCAGTTTTTCCAATTGCTTTTCGTCTGTAAGACCAAAACGCTTGAGCAGATATGTAATAATCATCATGCCCAAGGTAGCCAGCAGAATGCCGCTAAAAAAGTGGACAATTTTGTCATAAGGGCCGAAAGATCTATACAAATCCATAACTGATCCCATCGGCGAAGCAAAAAATACGAAAGCCAGACCGGCGTAATAAAGGCCGTCAGAAACTTTAAAAATCTTTGCCGCAATCAAAGCGGCCAAAATTGATCCGTAAGAGCCGATGACATTGGTCATCGGCGGATTGATCTCCAGAGCAAAAGCCGTTATGGCTGCTCCTGTCGTTGCAGCGACTAAGGCGATTAGCGCCAATACCCTTTTTTTCATTTCTATATCATCTCCAAAATTAATCTATTATGCAGTATAACATACATCAAAAGGAAAGAAAATGCAAAAATTTATCATATCTTCACAGTTTCGTGATATGATTGTTTTTGGATTTTTATGGAGGTGTCTCTTGCATATAGATGAAAAAAAGAAAAAATGGCTTTGCAGCCTACTGCTGTTCATCGTGATTACAGCTGTCATATTTTTTTTGGTCAAGAACGACTACGGTCTTTATCAGGCGACCATAGGAAAGGTCACTGCGGTAGAAGATACTCATGTAAAAACGCGAACAGGCTTTGACGGAACCCATGAATATGAGGAAAAGTATTACGAGCAGACGATTACGGCCAAGCTGATGAACGGAATCCACAAGGGAAAGACTGTGAGGCTGACCAATACCTATGCTGAATCCACGGTTTACGATACCAAATACAAGGCAGGAGATGATGTCTTCGTCGAATCTTTGGAAAGTTCGTCTAATGATGGCCCCCTGATTGGCAAAGTCGCCGGCATCAAGCGCGACCATTACGTGGTGTTGGTGCTGACCCTTCTATTCGGTCTCTTCCTTTTGATTGACGGAAAGAAAGGCACGTTAACTATTTTTAGTTTGGTTCTCAATATGATTGTATTTTACTACATGCTGGTTCTCTATAATCATGGGACGAACATTCTAGCGCTGTCCATCCCTATGGTCATATTCTTCACTGCCATGCTGCTGTTTTTTATGCACGGTATCAGTGAAAAAACACTGCTTTCTTTTGTCGCAACTATGATTACAGTCGCAGTAACCACGGCCATTGCAGCAATTGTCATGAAGTTCAGTGAAATTGACTACACATTTATGGATTACCTGCAGCAGCCATTTGATCCCGTGGACGCCGGCTATATTTTCTTGTCGGAGCTGCTGATCGGGTGCCTCGGCGCAATTATGGATGTCGTCGTCACCGTCATTATGACTGTTAATCAAATGATATCCCATACGCCGGATTTAAACAGCAAAACCTTGATCAAATCCTGTCGCAATGTAGGTGATGACGTGGTCGGAACCATGATCAATATCATGTTTTTTACCAATATCGCAGCAAGCCTGCCATTTTTCATCCTGTCCATGCGCAACGGCATCGCGGTGCTGACTATACTCAAATATCACGTGTTCTTTGAGCTGGCCAGGTTCCTGGTCGGGAGCATCGGAGTGGTTCTGTCCATTCCAATATCGGGATTTCTGGCTGCCTACTATTATAAACAGCAACGAAAGGCGAAAAAATGTTAATTGTACTTACTGCTATTTTAATTACATTAATCTTACTGATCTGCGGTGACAAAGGCTCCAAATCTATTCTTTCCACCGCGATGAATGCCGGCCTTCTACTGCTTGCAGTTTTTCTAATTTATAGAGGCTTAGATCCAATTTTGATCACCGTTGCCGCCTGCATCCTCATCGCCTGCATCACCCTCTTTATCCCGGAAGAGGCCAACATCAAATCTAAGACCGCCCTGCTCTCCGTAATCCTTGTCATCCTCGTCGTGGTGCCTTTTGTCTATTCTATTGCAGGCCGCGCCTCTATTCAGGGATTTACCAGCGAGCAGTATGAAATTACCGATTCTAACGGCTACACCAGGAATATCGGTATCGATATGCTTTCCTTACAAATTTCCGTCATGATCATCGCTTTGATTGGAGCGGTTACCGATATTGCAGTTGCAATCACATCGTCTATTTACGAAATACGCAGTTCCAATGAAAACATCTCCAAAGCGCAGCTTCTGACCTCTGCCTTCTCTGTCAGCAAAGCGGTGCTCAGCACTTCGATTCATACGATCTTCTACATCTATATTGCCGAGTACATGACCTTGATGATTCAGTATGCCGGCGAGTATTCCTTCGTCAAACTAATCAACAGCAAATCCTTCTGCCAGGAATTCATCTCTATTTCTATCAGCGGTATCGGCTGCTGTCTGGTGGTACCTGTATCCGCACTACTGATGACTTGGGTGCTGGAGCGGAAAAGGGCGCAGACAGTCAGAGATATCTAAAATAGGTCTTGCTTCTCACTGACCAGCCTCTGTATGTGAATTACTTCTTCAGAAATCACATACAAGACGATATATTCTTCAATAATCAGGTATCTTCGCCCAGGCATCAAAACCTCATCCACGCTTTTACCAGGTAGAGGGAATTCAGTGAGCAAGGAAATTCCTTGAAAAATACGGCTTCTTGTTTGTCTGGCAGGCGAGAGACTGCGTTCTGATAAGTAATTCAACAGTTCCCTCATGTCTTTGATGAAGGTGGTTATACTCCTCTGCATTCTTAAATTCTATCATCAAAAATAACTTGGCTTCCAAATTCTTGATTCTGTTCTGCAGTTGCTCATAAGTTTCTACGCTCAATGCCACAATATCGGCCTCTCCATTCTAGGTTAAATAGACTGGTTCTCCGGTTTCCCTGCAATAAGACGATAAATCTGCATAATCATTTCTGATATAACTGGATGATTTGATTTTCATTGTTAATTTCCAACTCTCTTTAAAATAGCAAGGTTATGATATTTTTCGAATCATCCCATGCATTACTAAATCTACGTTTCTTTTCAGAAAAAAACTGCCCCTTCTCAGCAGCGATGGCCTGCGGGGCAGCTTTACTTTACATTCTATATTATAGGGTTTCGATTTCTTGCTCTGAAAGGCCTGTACATTCTGCGATAACCGCAAGATCGATGCCCTTTTGTTTCATTTTCTGCGCGGTTAAACGCATACCTTCTTGTATTCCTTCATCAAACCCTTCACTAAATCCGTCTTCCTTGGAAAGCTCCCTGGCTTCTTCCTCTGTCATCTCCAAAAACAACATGTTAACGGCCTCTTCTCCATGTTTATCGAGAAATTCAGTCAGAATGCCTTCCTCTCTGCATTCCTTCAATATCTTCTGTACGACTTCGTTATTCATCGTGCCTTCCTCCGCATATTTTCGAACAATGGCAACGAATCTGCTGTACTCCCACAATATCTTGCATTTGTTCAGTAACTCCGTTGCGCTTCCTTCATTTACATTATACACCTTTACGGTCAGCTGTAAAGCAGGATTCTCTTCTTCTAGTCTATATTGGTCTGACAGACGAATCGTCTCAAAATCCGGTAACTCTTCTGTGCCGTTATACAGCACGATAAAAAATGGATTGGGAAGAATCAAAGCTTTTCTTCTATAAAAATCTTTGTTGGAAAACATGTTCTGTATGATGGTCGAAAAGTAAACCAGATCTCGGACAGCCATGTTTTCGTTAATAGTAGATTGATGTTCTACTAGAACGATGTAACGATCTTCAATCGTAAATGCGATATCATTCTTGATGGTTTTGAACAGCACCTCTTCAATCGTCTCAAATTCCAACGGCGTGTCTTCATCATAGTCTGCATCGAAAAGCGCATTATAAAGCTCAATCAAATTTTTCTTCTCGTTGAATAACATACGAAATACGCTGTCCTTATAATTGCGTACTAAAGTATCTTCATTTTTTTCTGTGTTCATGACAGCGATCCTGCGTCAAATCCTTAATAATTCTTAATTTTCCACTCTACTGTTGACACCTAATACATATTATACTATGCTGTTTATAAATAAAGAAAGGGAGCAATCATCATGCAAATACTTGTCGCAATATCAATTTATGGATTCATCCTTTGGCCCTGCATGTTCGTATTCGGCCTGGCATCAGGCATCACAAGAAAAATCAGTGGTAACGAACATTACTATATACCGTTGATTATTGCCGTATTCGGCCTGATCATGACTTTGATGCCTTTATATGCGCACGCCTTTGCATAAGTTTTATGATTCAAAAGGAGGTTATTTAGGATGAGCGTTAAGAAATCAAATTATCCCTTTAACAAATTAATCCTGCTTCTGCTGCTTTGCAGCGTCGTCGGCATATTTCTGCCGTGGCTGTACTTCAATCGAAGTGTAGACTACACCACAGGTCTTGACTTCCTCGTTGCGCCGCTGTTCTTCTCCGGTCTGGTCGGTTCCATCATCCTCAGTCTGCTCAGGGATCGTTCCCAGATGGTCGACATCGTCAATCTGATCGCCCTGCTGCTGATTCCA
Source organism: Emergencia timonensis (assembly GCF_900086585.1). GTDB lineage: Bacteria > Bacillota > Clostridia > Peptostreptococcales > Anaerovoracaceae > Senimuribacter > Senimuribacter timonensis. The sequence goes on along the minus strand of NZ_FLKM01000009.1, from coordinate 435,094 downwards.
GCTTCCTGTGCTTTCCAGTTTCTGACCTGGCATATCAGGGGGATTACCGGACGGCTGGATCTTGCCGTCAGCTTCAGCACCGCCCACTATGGGTTTTATCTGACGTTCTTCTCCTCTCTTGCAGCAGCACTGCTCTTTGCCGCCGGGTTGGTCAAAAGGCGCCGCCGGACATAATGCGGCTGTCAACGCAAAACGGCGCAAAGTATGCTTTCTTCAATACCTAGCGCCGTTTTTAAGCAGATTCGAGAGATAAATTCACCATTTTTAATGCAAAACAGGCACTGCAGACAGTATTTTTCTTTGCAAATGGGCGATTGTTCAAATTAAGCATCCACATTTTGCCAGATATAGGATATTCATCAATCATTTCTTCATTCTAAATCTTTTTTCTAACAAAAAAACGGCGTAACGGTTCCTAAAAATAGACGTTTGCGCCGTTTCGGCTGATTCCACCAGTTTTTATCACTAAGTCCGATTGCTCAGAACTCCTCTGCATGGGCCATGAAGAAGTCAAAATAGCGGCGCACGTTTTCCAGCTCCGTCCATCTCTTCACGACGACAGGCTTAGCGTCCAGATCGTAAATCTTCGCATGCTTTGCCGCCAGAAGAAACGGAGAATGGGTGGCGATGATAAACTGGCAGTTGAAGAAGCGCGCGGAATCCTCGATGAACTGCAAGAGTTCCTGCTGGTATTCCGCTGACAGACTGTTTTCCGGCTCGTCCAAAAGGTATATCTGATTCTCCTGGATTTTGTTGGTGAAATACATCAGCGCGCTTTCCCCGTTGGATTTTTCCGGAATATTCTTCATCAGATTTTTACGCACGAATTGTGAACCCGATTGGCGGCGGGCTTGATTAACTTTTTTCAATTGTTCGTAATCATCAAGAGAACGCATCTGAAAGCGGGTATGCTTCAAGTCCAAATATTCCTCCAGCAATTCGTCCCTTTTGACATCCACTCCATCGTTGATATTTCTGACATTAAAAATATAGTCGAAGACATCGTCACTGGTGATGACCGTGCTGTCTTGGTAGCCGTACTGCCATCGCGCCCGACATCCGGTCACATAGAGGTCAAAAAAATTACTCTTGTTATAAGCTGCATCCCTGCTGGCAGAAAGGTGTTCAGCAATGACATTGATCAAAGTCGTCTTGCCGGAGCCGTTGCTGCCATAGAAAATCGTAATCGGCTCAAAAGAAAGCTCTTCTAAATCTTTCTCCGGAAAAATGTCAAACGGATAGAATGTATCATAGCAAGTTCTCTTCTGACCCCCAAAAAATCTACATTCAAATTCATAACTGGGCAGCTCGAATTCTTCCAAATATACCATTTTTACCTCACGTTGGCTTCCATCCTATATAGATCAGTCATAATCTGATGAATGTGATAGACCGCGTTGTCCACCTGTTTTTTTGCATCATTGATTTTGGACTGGACAAAAACATCTGCCAGGATGCCGTCAAAGAAAAAGTCAGCAAAGGTCAAAAATCCGCCGATGTCCACCTGAAAATTCAAGATGTCACTCACATCTCTCAGCTCCTTCTGGAAACACATGACCTGTCTCTTTGCCGCTTCCATCTCCTTCTGCGCGTTGCTCAGTTTCATGTGCTTGCCGATGCCGCCGATGAAGTCAAAGCCCAGCATATCGGCGATGCCGAAGTTAGAAGCTGCGTTCAGTTCCTCCCGCGCCCGGTTCAGATACTGCAGCGTCAGATTCCCTGCATTGATGGCTTCCCTGATTTCTCGTAATTCCTGTTCCCTATCCATTTAGAGTACCTTTTCCTTCCATTCCGCTTCTTTGAAGCCCGTTAAAACAAAATCGTCCCCGATGACTAGCGGCCGTTTTACAAGCATGCCATCTGTAGCAAGGAGGGCCAACTGCTCTTCCTCGCTCATCTCGGGCAGTTTATCTTTCAGCGCCATTTCTTTGTAAAGATTTCCGCTGGTGTTGAAGAACCGCTTCAGAGGCAGTCCGCTCTTTTCGTAAGCTGCCGCTAGTTCCGCAAGCCCCGGGTGATTCGTTTTGATGTCCAAAAGCTCATAGCTCACATCATTTTCGTCCAGCCAGGCAAGGGCTTTCTTGCAGGTTGAACACTTGGAATAACAATAAACTCTCATCTCAAATCTCCTCCATCAATTCTCTCTCAAGCTGAATTTCACCCAGCATGGGATAGTCTTTCAGCGTCTTCTCAAACTTCTTCTTTGCTTTTGCAGCGTCAGCCTCGTCGTGGGCATAACGCACGGCATAGGCGTATCTTATCCTATGAGAGCTGGGATTCCCCTTTGCCATCTTGAGATACTTTTTCGTCTCCTCGGTGTAAAGGCTCTCGACCTCCTCCATCCTGCACGGGCCGATCAACTCCAGATACAGCAGCTCCAGCCGAAGAACATTCTTATAGAGGCCCAGCAGCGCCGTATCCTCAAGGAGCCTCTGCCCTGTTTCCCTGGCTCCGTCAAAATCCTTCTCGTCAATCTGTCTCTGGAAGCGAAAGACCTTGAGCCCGTCTATCAGAGGATTTCCCTTCTCTTCAGAATCTGCCAGATCAAAGTATTCCTCTGGCATGTCCCGCAGCCTGCCGCCGTCACTCTGCAGCTTATTGACCTTCATCTGAATCCAAAAAGCTCTAGCGCTGTCTGCATCTTTGCGAAAGATTTTGATGTTGTAACCGTCGTTGGCAATGCCGCCCATTTTCATCGGCAGCAGGTTCATGATTCCCAAATAGATGCCGACAAGGGCAAAGGGCAGCAGTATCACCTTGGCCGCTACCGTGCCTATGGCAAAAGCAATGACGCAGGCAACAGCAGCAAAAATCAAGTTCGCCAAGCCGCCGCCCAGGTTATAGAGAACCGCTGGAAACCTACCGCCATCCATGGCAGGCGGGTCCAGCAGACACTGCCCACCTGTGCCCGGAAGACTCAGCCTCTTCCTGCGGATTTTGCCCTGAATTTTAATCCACAGGACGCTGCCGATCCGGAAGGAAACGAATTTATAGCCGCTGGCAAGTCCTGCGACCAGATGACCCCCTTCATGAAGGATGATATGCAGGTAGAAGGATAGGATCAAAGAGAAAAATCCCACAGCAAACCATTCCAGGCTTCGCGTAGTGGAAAAGATGATTTCCGCAAAAAACACGCCCAGCACCGCCCCTACAATAAGCTGCAGCCAAGGGACGTTAGTCTTCTTTTTCTCTTTTTTCACAGAGCACCTCCATGGCATGGATGTAACCTTCAAAGCCTTCGCCCACAATCGTCTTGATGCAGGCAGACCTTACATAGGAAACCTGCCTGAAATCTTCTCGCGCAGAAACATCGGAAATATGTACTTCCACAGTGGGAATGCCCACTGACTTCAGGGCGTCCAGGATTGCCACGCTGGTGTGGGTATAGGCTGCCGGGTTGATGACGATTCCATCATACATTCCATAGGCTTCCTGAATAACGTCTACGATTGCGCCTTCATGGTTAGATTGAAAAAAAGCGGCTTCCACACCAAGGCGGGAAGCCGCGCTTTTGATCATGCCGACTAAATCGTCATATGTACCTTTTCCGTATATTTCCGGCTCTCTGATGCCCAGCATGTTGATGTTGGGCCCGTTGATCACCAGAACTTTCATCATTCTCTCTCCTCATTATTATTGATAAAGAAATCGCTCCAATAGGAATAAGCGTCTTTCCGCTCCTCGTACATCTGATCGAGAGGCATCGACTGAGACAGCGGTCTTCCGTCCGTCTCCAATTTGTCCAGATCTCTTTTGATCCAGATGACGACGCCGTTTTGTTTGATAATATTATAATTGAGCTTTTTTTTGACGATACCGCCGCCAGTGGCGATGACCAGTCCCGTTTTCACACAAGCCTGCTCCAGCATTTCTGTCTCAACTTTTCTAAAGTAGGATTCGCCCTTTTTCTCAAAGATTTCCGGAATTGACATCCCCTCGTGTTCTACGATCATGTCGTCAATGTCGACGAATTCTCTCCCCATCCGATCAGCGATTTCTTTGCCCAGCAGGGTTTTGCCCGCTCCCGGCATGCCGATCAAAATGGCGTTGAGTGTCTCGCTCCTGACCTCATCGATGGCATTTTCAATTTCTTCGTCTTCTATTTTCTTGTTTTGAAAAAACTCACTGGACTCCTTGGCCTGCGCAACCAGCATTGCTAATCCGCCAGTTGCAGGCAGAGATTTTGCCATAGCATCCAAAACCAGCTTTGTCTTATTTGGATTGTAGATGAGATCCACCACGCCACGGCAGTTTTTGAAGTCGTCAAGATTAACAGGCGTTCTGCCGTTGCCTGGATACATGCCCACAGGCGTTGTATTGACGATTATCTCACTGTCAAAGTGGCGGTTGATGTTCTCGTAATTATTTTCGCCTTTGCGAGAGATGATTACGATCTCAGACGCCCCCATATCAGCGAGCACCGTCTGTACCGTCAGGGAAGCACCCCCGCTTCCCAGGACCATACACTTCATGCCTTTGACATCGATTTTCGCCGCCTTCAGCAGGTAGATAAACCCATCATAATCGGTGTTGTAGCCTTTCAGCTTTCCATCTTCACTGCGAATTATGGTGTTGACGCTGCCGATGGCCCTGGCGGTATCAGAAATTTCGTCGCATAATTTCAGCACCGTTTTCTTATAAGGGATCGTAATATTGAAGCCGCCGTACTCCTCTTTCTTGAGCAAAGCTTCCAGCTCCTCTTCCTTCGCCTCGCATAATTCATATTCATAGTCGCCAAATTTGCTATGAATTAGTGGTGAATAACTATGTCCCAGCTTCTCACCAATTAATCCAAATTTTTTCATCTTAAATCTCCATATAACTTCCTAAATACTTGAACTCATGGCTCAGTTCCTCTAGCTGGTTGATCAGCCTTACAAATTCCTCAGAGTGTACTTCGGAGTCGATGTCGAAATAGAACATGTAGTCGAAGTCTCTCTGTGGAAGCGGACGGCTCTCCAGTTTGAAGATATTGATGCCCAGCGCGTTGAATCTGGCCAATACGTTATAAAGTGATCCCGGTGTATGGGATACTACTAACATTAAACTTGTCTTGTCAGCGCCAGGATAGATTTCCAGCTTTTTGCTGATACAGATGAATCTGGTATAATTGTTTCCGTTGTCCTGTACGGCTTCCTGCAGGCAGGACAGTCCGTATAATTTGCCGCAGGAATAGGATGCCAGCGCTGCAATATCATTTCTTTCGGATTCGGCTACCATTTTGGCAGCTTCCGCCGTGTTCTCACAGATGGTTATCTTGGCATTTGGAAATGCCTTGAGATAATCGTCGCACTGCATGATTGCCTGCTCGTGAGAGACAATCTCTTTGATATCTTCTTTTCTGGTTTCCTTCTTTGCGAGAAGACTGTGGTCAATCTTCAGCTTGACGCTTTTTACAACATAGAAATTATACTTCAACATCAAATCGTAAATCTGGTTGACAGAACCAGCCGTGCTGTTTTCAACCGGCAGAATTCCGTACTGACAAAGCCCCTGATCGATGGCGGCAAAGACGCCGTTGAAATTCTTCATGTACATGATTTTCGGCATTCTGAAAAGTTTGTCGCAAGCCTGCTGAGAATACGCGCCTTCCACTCCCTGGCAGGCAACGGTGGCCTTTGTCGGGAATACTTTCGGCGTTTCTTCCAGTGCGGCTTTGATGGACTTTACCAGAGGGGTGTCCTGATTGGTGATCTTCCTCTGGTGGTCTTTGCTCATCTCCATAATAGTATTATATAATATTCTGGCGTAAGATGCCATATCATCTGAAGCCATTTCTGTAATTTCCTCAAGTTTTTCTCGTTCTCTGATGATATCGATGACTGGAAGGTTGTTGTCCTGCTTGAATTTGGCGATGTTTTCCGCCACTCTCATTCTCTCTTCCAGTTTTTCTACGATTTCTTTGTCGATGTTATCGATGTTCTTTCTATAGTCTTCTATGTTGCTCATTTTCTTTACCTCTCTTATTTATCTGATTAAATCATAAATTGCGATGGCGGCTGCCGCTTCTACGCAAGGCAGCGCCCTCGGCACGATGCAGGGGTCGTGCCTGCCCCTGACAGCCAGCTTCGCATCTTCTCCTTTGGCGTAGCTGATGCTGTTCTGCTCTATAGAAATTGACGGCGTCGGTTTGATTGCCACGCGGAAGACCACCGGCATGCCAGAGCTGATACCGCCCAAAATGCCGCCGTGGTTGTTGGTGCGGGTTTTTACCTCACCCCCATCAAAATAAAACTCGTCGTTATTTTCGCTGCCGCGGATTCTTGCGGCGTCAAAACCCCTGCCGAACTCGATTCCTTTGACGGCAGGGATGCTAAAGACTGCCTGAGCCACTTTGTTCTCAAGGCCGTCGAACATGGGCTCCCCGATGCCTATCGGCATGCCGGTGACGGTGCATTCGATAATGCCGCCTACAGAATCTCCCGCGGCTCTCGCCTCGTCGATGGCGCTGTAGGGATCTTCGCTGTTGCCGCCGATGTCCTTGATGACCGCCTCGACAGTGATTCCCGCCGCCGCCAAAATCTGCTTGCAGATGCCCCCCGCGATGCAGAGGGGCGCTGTCAGCCTGCCGGAAAAATGTCCGCCGCCGCTGACATCCTCGTGGCCGCCATATTTGACGTGGGCCGTAAAGTCCGCATGACCCGGCCTTGGGATATCTCGGATATTGTCGTAGTCGCCGCTGCGGGTGTTGGTGTTGCGGATGATCGCCGTAAGAGGCGCACCGCAGGTCACATCACCCACCAGTCCGCTTAAAAAATCGGGCCGGTCTGCTTCTTTCCTCGGCGTGGAATACTTGCTTTTCCCCGGCGCCCGCCGATCCATAAACATCTGCAATTCTTCCATATCGATTCTGAAACCTGCCGGCAGACCGTCCAGGGTCACGCCGATCGCCTCTGAATGAGACTGGCCGAATATTGAAATCTTTACTTTTGTTCCATAAGTCGAAGACATGCTTTATACCCTTTCTATCTTGTCCGCCAGCTCAAGCGCTTCTAAATCAGCCCAGAAGCCGGGATAAGATTTGTTTACCGCGTCAGCTCCTTTCAGCGTGACGGTCTCTGTGCAGAGGATCGATGCGATGCCCGCCATCATGGCGATGCGATGATCGTTGTAGGAATCCGCCTGGCCGCCTGACAGCGCGCCGCTCCCCCGAATCACCAGTCCAGCAGCGAGTTCCTCAATGTCCGCGCCCAGAGCTTTCAGATTCTCTGCCACGGTCTTAAGCCGGTCGCTCTCTTTGATTCTGAGCCTCTCGGCGTTGACAATTTCTGTCTTTCCTGTGGCGGCCGCCGCGACCACTGCCAAAGCCGGCACCATGTCGGGAATCTGCCTCGCATCGATGCGGATGCCGTTCAGCTCCCCTTTTTTGACGGTGATCCCCTCTTCTTCTATATTTACAACTGCGCCAAACTGCGCAAGAATTTCCAAAATCTGTTTATCTCCCTGCAGGGAGTGGGGATTGAGACCTTTGACGCGTATGCCCTCAGGAAGAAGTGCCCCCGCCGCCAGCCAGAAACAGCCGTTGGACCAGTCGCCTTCCACCTGGTAGTTTTCCGGTCCCTGATAGGCTTGCCCCCCTGGAACCAGATAACCTTCCGCCGTCTCAATGATTTCTATGCCGAAGTCCATCAGAACTTTGACCGTCATATCCACGTAAGACTTCGACTGCAGAACCCCTTTGACCACGATCCTGCTGTCCCCCGCCAGAACGGGCAGTGCAAAGAGTAGTCCGCTGATGTACTGGCTGGAGACGTCGCCTGGAATATGATAGGTACCGCTGACCAACTGTCCTTCTATGGTAAAAGGCACGGACCCCTGGGGACTCAGCCTGCAGCCGTGAGCCATCAGTTCCTCGTAAAGTGGACTTAAGGGACGCTCAGGCAGCCGTCCTTCCGGATAAAAGGATGCCTTATGTCCCAGCGCGCCCATGACGGGAAGCAGGAATCGCAAGGTCGATCCGCTTTCGCCGCAGTACATCTCTTCCCTGCCGTCCTTCACCGCCTCAAGGCATTTTCTCGTGGCAGCGATGTCCTTGGACTCTGCCTGGCAGATCACCTGGCAGGGCTTTGTCGAAAGGGCAGCGCAGATCAGCGCTCTGTGGGCGTCCGATTTTGACGGTATGATGTCTATCTTTCGCATAACAGTTCTCCCAGTTCTTCTGTCGTCAGGCGCTGAAGTCTGCATTTTCCAATTCCTTCAGGCACCACGATGTCGATATAATTTCCTTTTCTCTTTTTGTCAGCCATACAGATATCATATAATATTTTGCCCGGTTGTGCAACGTTCAGATCAAAATCGTACATACGAAGCAGGCTGGTGATCTGCTCTGCCGTTTCCCGGCTGCACCATCCCTGTTCTGCTGACAGGTCTGACATCATCGCCATTCCCTTGGCCACTGCCCGCCCGTGGCTGACCGCAAAATCCGTCGCCTTTTCGATGGCGTGGCCGATGGTGTGACCGAAGTTCAGCAACTGTCTGACACCGGTATCCGGTTCGTCCTCTTCTACAAACTTTTTCTTAATGGCAACACAGCGCTGGATGATGCCTTCCATGCGGTTTTCGGCAGCCTCTCTGTCCTGCAGCAGTTCAAAGAGGGCTGCGTCGGCAATGCAGCCGTATTTGATCACTTCTGCCATGCCGTCCTGCCAGACATCTTCCGGCAAACTGTCGAGAAGTCTCGCGTCCTGGCAGACCAGGGCCGGCTGATGGAAGGCGCCCGCCAGGTTTTTTCCTGCCGGCAGATTGATGGCCGTCTTCCCGCCTACGGAGGAGTCCACCGCCGCCAGCAATGTGGTCGGCACCTGGATCACTTTGATACCTCTGAGATAAGTGGCCGCTGCAAAACCGGTCAGGTCGCCTACGACGCCGCCGCCCAGGGCGACCAGAGCGTCAGACCGGGTCAGGGGAATCTCAGCCAGGAAGTTCAAAAGTTCCAGATAGGTCTGGCCGCTTTTGGACTCCTCTCCCGGCGGTACTACATAGCTTTTCACTTCGAAGCCTGCGTTTCGGAGGCTTTCCATGCATCTGTCCAAATATAGTTTTTCTACGTTTTTGTCCGTTACTACGACGAGGCTGTCGCCTTTGATGATTTTTCTTGCTTCACTTCCAAGCTGTTCAAGTCGCATAATTTATCTACCTTGCTCTTGCATTCCTTTCCTTCTTTCAGCAGACGGATCAGTTCTTCGGGGTCGTTGTCTTCCAGAGCCTGCTGGTATTTCTGCAGTTCCGCGATCAAAGCCGCCAGCTCCACGCCCAGGTTATCTCTATTCTCGATGAAAAGTTCCGTCCACATCTTCTCGTCCAGATAGGCTACTCTGGTAAAATCCTTGTAGCTTCCGGCTGAGACCATATTCTTATTGTGCAAAATTGCAGTTTTGCTTTTGATAAATCCGTTGGAAACAATGTGGGGCATCTGTGATGTGAAGGCGATGACTTTGTCGTGTTCTTCCGCAGTGGAGAAGGAAATTCTTCCGAATCCCGCCATCTGCAGGATCTTCTTCACTTTGCACATCAGGTTCAGATTGTTGTGATCGTCCGGCACCAGGATGAAGGGCGCGTCGTCAAAGAGATCCGCGCTGCTGTGCTTGAATCCGCCCTTTTCTTTTCCTGCCATGGGATGCCCGCCCAGATAATTGATTCCGTACCTGCGGGCCATGTCATAGCCTGCCTTGCATACGTTGCGCTTTGTTCCGCAGCAGTCGATGATGATTGTTTCTCTTGACAGTCTGGGTGCATTCTGTTCCATCCACTTGATTGCTTCCACCGGAGTGATTGCGATAAAGATGACGTCACACTTGCTAAAGTGTGCTTCATCCAGTTCTCCATCGATGGCCTCCGCCATCTTGGCAAATTCAGTAGTCAGATTGTTTTGGTCGCTCCCCAGAACTGTAGCACCGGCTTTTTTATAGGCTTTTGCCAGAGATCCTCCGATCAGCCCTAGTCCTACAATTCCGATATTCATTTAGATCACCTCTCTTATCTTTCTTACCTGGTCCATAACGTCTTTGAACTGTGCCGGAGTCAGTGACTGCGGTCCGTCGCAGAGCGCCTTTGCCGGGTTATTATGGACTTCTATCATCAGGCCGTCTGCGCCGCATGCGGTCGCCGCCAAGGCCATAGGTTTTACAAGGTTTGCATGACCCGTCGCGTGGCTCGGGTCGATGACCACCGGCAGATGGGTCAGGCTATGAAGCACCGGCACTGCCGAAAGGTCCAAAGTATTTCTGGTGTAAGTCTCAAAGGTTCTGATGCCTCTCTCGCAGAGGATGATGTTCTCGTTGCCGCCTGCCATGATGTATTCGGCACTCATCAAAAGCTCCTTGAGGGTGTTGGCAAGACCCCTCTTGAGGAGGATGGTCTTCTTGGTTCTGCCTAGTTCCTTGAGCATTTCGAAGTTCTGCATGTTTCTTGCGCCGACCTGGATGACGTCTACGTCTTCGAAAAGCGGAAGGTGGTTGGCGTTCATGATCTCTGTGACGATGGGAAGGCCGGTGGCTTTTTTCGCCTCCAGCAGCAGCTCGATGCCCTCTGCCTTCATACCCTGGAAGTCGTAGGGGGAAGTTCTCGGTTTGAAGGCGCCGCCTCTGAGCATGGTGGCTCCGGCAGCCTTGACGCCTTCTGCCACTTCTCTGATCTGCTCTGGGGTCTCTACGGAACACGGTCCCGCGATGACTGCGAAATGTCCGCCGCCGCATTTTGCGCCCAACACGTCGATGACGGAGTCTTCCGGATGGAACTTCCTGTTGGCGCTCTTGAATGGATCAGAAATCAGTGTTACCTTTTCTACGATGTCTAAAAGCTCCAGCATCTCTACGTCGATGCCGCTGGTATCTCCGATGAGTCCCAGAACTGTCTGGTATGCGCCGATAAACTCGTGTACCTGCACGCCCTGCGCCTCGAACCATTGAATCAATTGGATTCTCTGTTCCTCTGTTGTTTCTGGTTTTAAAGTAGTGATCATGTCTTTACCTCTCTCTTTCTCTTGCCTTCAAAATCTGCCTCGGGCGAATCGCCTCCGGCCTGTCTTCTAATGTCATGGCTTCTGCCATTCTCTTCGGGGAAAAATGAAAAAACTCCTGTGGCCGGTAAGCTACAGGAGTTTTTCAAGTAATTTGTCATTATTTTAGGATTTTAATTATAGACAATCACTCAAAACTTTTTTGTGCAGCAAAACCGACTTTTCCCTTGCGCTAAAGAAAAAGTAATAAAAGTAATATTCTGCTGCGAAATATAAGTTTCTCATGACTGTGGATTCCCTTCTTGGATTTGATGTTACTACTTTAACATATCCTTTTGTGGGAATCAAGGGTTTTTCACAAAATTTATTGTTCTTTTTTGTGAACTTGGAACAAAATTATTGATTAGCAAACAGAAAATATGATAAATTCAAGTAAAAATTGCAGTCCGCATTAGTCAGCAGGGAGGGCGATGACCCTTTAAAGAACTTCGCCTCTATATAGTATATCAACGGATAGGATGAAGGATGTTGGGACGCGGTTCCTCTGTCACTGAAAGTTCACCTTTAAAGCTAAAAAGAGGATTTGCAGCATACAAAGCGGCCTATGAGGATGCATTATATGCTATATCTTGATTTAACTATTTTGCCCATTTGGCTCTGATTGAGCTTGACATTATTAGAAAAGAATGCTTTACAAAAAATTTAGGGCTAAGATTTTTGCTGTATAAAACATTGCTTTTATTATAGAAAATAAGCTGATTCACAACGAATTATGTTCAGTTGAGAATCAGCTTATTAATTTCAAGTTATGACTATCTGTCCTGTTCTTTCTTGCATTTTCTATTCTTTCTATAAATTTTCCAAGATTTTATTGAAGAATATATCGCGCCGCAAAGAAACAAAGCAAGAATCAGAATTGCAAACACCCACTCTCTTCCATATCTTTCTCCATAAAATTCTTCGAACACAATAAAGTCATATAATCTAAAGCAAAATATGGAAAACGATATGATAGCAGCCAATACATAATTACCTAACATTTCAATACACCTATACTCCGTACTTAACACTCTTAATTTTTGTTGCTCCAGTTACTGTGCATTTTGGATGTGTCTTCCATCCATATGCATAAGTTCCTTGTTCTGCTCCTCCTCCCCAAGAAATAGTAACCAATTTGCTATAGTAACCCGCAGCTTTAATTTCTTTTTTAGCAGAGGCAGTCAAAGCTACATTTGCAGTAGCTGCCAATCCAATCAAGGTGGTTCCTGGCAAAAATGATAGTACTGATAAAAGCAGCTCTCCAAAATTAGTGGTATTATCGTACCTCCTTTTCTCCATCTAGTTCTACACCCTTATGCACTACAAACTTAATATTCCGAATTTTCAATATTTATTTCATATTATACTGCTGATTTTTATATACGTCAATAGAATACATCTATTTTTTATATTCGTAGTTTTCTTTTCGGCATATCTTATTGATTTTTACATTTTTTCTGTTATAATCATCATTAGAAGGGGAAAGCGAGAATGCAATGAAAAAAGAAGACTTTAAGAACAATCAAAAGCGAGATGTTTCTGAGAACTTCGAAGCGCAGTTTAAAAAAGCTACTCTTACGTTGATGGTACTCACAATATTATCAGAGAGAGAAATGTATGCTTACGAAATTGGACAGGTCGCTTTACAACGGAGCAACGGCAGATATAAGATGCCTTTGCTTTACACCACTATAAATAAACTTCAAGAGCAAGGTTTTGTCATAGAAAGCAATAAGGTTATTTCGGAAGATAACCGCGTAAGAATTTATTACAGAATTACCGATGACGGTCTCATTCACTTAGAAAGACTCAAATTATTATATGCGGAACTGGATCAGGTTATCTGGTCTGTTGTATATAACAAAGATTTAAGTGAATCAGTAATGGCAGCATTATATGATGGAGGTAACAATGAACAAAACAGATGAAGTAATTGAATTATATTTACAGGAAATCCGTAACGCAATTCATAATATAGTTCCTTGTGAAACTTTCATTGAAGGTCTTCGGCAAGAATTGCAGGATGCCCTAAAATCCTCTGGAGACTGTACATTAGAGGAACTGATATCACAATTTGGAAATCCAGAGACGCTTGCAAAAGAATTTTTGGAAGAAACAGAAGAGTTTCAGCCAAAAAAGATAGCCAAGTCCAAGAAGAAACGCAATATTATTATTGTCGCACTCGTTGTTTTATTGATTGCATCTCTCGGCTATCTGTATGTAATACACAACCAGAACCAAACAAAAGCAACAGATGTCATTATTATTGAGGAATAAATAAAGGAGGATTTACAAAATGAAACGCAAACTAATTTCTTTACTAGCAGTTATTGCATTGTTAATTGCAACAGCAGTCCCAACTTTTGCATCTTCTGACTCCGTTATAGAAACAGAGGTTCAGCACTTTGCCGATGGTTCATACGCGGTTATAGAAACGGTCATAGAAAGTCAGGTGTCTCTTTTTGCGGCATCTTCTACCAAGACCGCTCACCGAACCTATACATATTATAACAATGCAGGTAAAACTGCATGGGACTTCACCCTGACAGCAACCTTTAGCTACGACCAGAAAACTGCTAAAGCAACGGCAGCATCCACCAGCTATAAGATTTATGTGAGTGGCTGGAAATGTGCTTCAAAAGACAGTTCGACGACTGGCGCTACGGCAAAAGGAAAAGGCACATTCAAGTATCTGACACTTACCAAAAACGTCGAGCTTGGATTGAAGTGTTCGGCAAGCGGTACGATTACTGCAGCATAAATATAGGTTTCTATCATTTTTGAGTTACATACGGAAATGCCGCTTGAGGGGGATGGTATTTCCTGTGTGATATTATCAAAGGGACTCACAGAGCGCTTTAGCTGCTCATGAGTCCCTTTGTTTCATCTTTGAGACATCCGACATATGATGTATTTTAAACATCTCCAAATTTCTCCTAAAAGATAATCCTCTTATGTTGGAACCGGTCCGCCATAAGCAAATGGCACAATCACAAGAAAAACTACATAAAACACAAGAGGATAAGCTAAAAAGCAGCCGCCCAGGACGAAGAGCCAAAGCGATTTGCTTTTCTTTCGTTTTTGCTGCTGTCCAGTGAAAAGGAACGTGATTCCTATGAGCGAGATGAGAAACGGCAGGCACAGAAAAACGAATCCGGTCAAGTCCATTGCGTCCAACAGAAAAATCATAATAAAGATCCCTGCCGCCACAAGCGTGACAATGATGCGGTTCCTCATTTTGATTTCGCCTTTATATATTGCAATTGCCTCTAAAAGCACCTCATCCTGCCCTTCCTGTCCCAATAATTCCGTCACGGTTTTGCCGGATACGCGGATCAAAAGCTCAAAGGTCTTTACATTCGGAAAGCCGACGCCATTCTCCCATTTTGCCAGCTTTTTTTCTGAGACGGACAAAATCCTGGCCAGTTCACTTTGTGTCCATCCCTTTTCCTGTCGCAGCCTAAAGATGAAATTCTCTTTCATAACAATCATCCTCCCCTATAGAACGAATCGCATGAACATTTTTAAGGATAAATAAAACCCTGCAAAATCTTTGTCAGATCAAAATTCCGTCCTCTCCAGTTTGCTGTGTATTTCTCGTTATCCTCCATCCACAAGATTTTGTCAGAAGTGTACGTAAACACGCCGATCACCTTGCCATTTTCATAGGCATTCAGCTTGTTTCCCTCTTTCTCGGCCCTGAAAACTTTGTTCTCACCAAAACTGTAGACCCAGCAGCCTTTTGAAATATCGACATTGTTTTTTTCCGCACATTCAACCAGCGTTTCATTATCTTCCGCAATATCAATTGAGAGCAAAAAGTCCGCCGGATAGATATTGTCCACCAGTTCCCTATTGCCGATCGTAAAGGAGCCGAACAGCGGATCGTCCGACAAGTAGGTTTCTCTTTGCGATACGTGATAGATTGTAACCAATACAGCTAACACGACGACAACCCCTAGAACTACCAGTAATACTCTTTTGCGAGTTCCATTCATATCGTTTATCCTCCCTATATCCCAGATGACTTCATTTATTTCTGTCTCAACCGCCTTTGTTTACCAAAGTTGCAAATCATTACTACTACAAATGCGATGATCAGATAAATACCGGTCGCGTATATTTGAAAAAAGTAGTCCCCATAGGCGCTTTGATCCAGCAGCGAGAAAATGCCGGCACAAGCCAACAGTCCAACTGCAATTCCGCCAAACAAAGCGAACAGTTTTCGAAATGGCACCGCCGAACCGGCTTTGATAAAATCATAGGCCACCATGCAGCCGCCCAATAAGGCTATCGCTGCGCAAAATCCGTGTACCTTTTCTGCAAACAATCGTATCTCCAAGCGCCGCTCAATCAATTCCATATAATTTGGCAACCCTGCAAAATCTGCTGGATGCATAAAGCGATTCAGTAGCAAGAGTATGGTCGAGTAAATCAAAAATCCTGCCGCTAATACCATGATGAGTATAATAATCCAAGTCCTTCGACTCAGTCCCAATCTCCTATCTTTTCTCATAACAACACCACCTTCACAAAATAAGCTCCTTCAACTCGTAAACCTCGTCTTTATCTATGATTGCATACTTTTCTGCAGCCCGCAACTCGCCATCGGGCAGTATTTCAAACTCAGTCCCATCAAAGTCCTGCGTATCCGATACAGCATCAGGCGGCAGACTTAATCTGATCACATCTTTTCCCATCAGTCTGCGTTCGATGGTATAATGCAGCGAACAGCCCCACTATTACCACGACAGATATCAAAACTGCCGTGATCAGCTTTTTGTTTATCTTCATCGTTTTCATCGATTGTTTCTTTCCATTCTCTGCTGTTCCTTCTACGATAGTCTTACGCTTTTTGGGCATTTCTGCGCATTCTCGCGTAATCCGATTGCTGTCAGAAGACGTCAACAGAGGGGTATATTTGATTTCGGTTACTTTTCGTATCAATTTCTCTGTCATAAAGGCAGTTTACAATTCAAAAAAGTAACCAGGTGCAGCGTATCTATAGATTTTGTGAGGAGCTGGGGCTTTTCTCAAAGTGTATCACACCAGACACCGCCGCGGTATTACGCGAAATCTCTTGAAAAGCATCAAAAAACCTAACCTTATTGTAAAAAATACCCGATGCATACCCCCATCCCGTATACGCAACGAAAAAGTTCTGCTTTAAAGCGGCGAGAACCCCCGCGATTTCCTCCATCAAAAACGCCCCTTTTCCTCCAGAAACGCTTTTACCTTTTCTCTGTCCTCATCTTCGAAAAATATAACTCTGCTCTTTGAAAAGCGCTTGCCATCGTTTTGCATCGCGGCCTCCATATCCTTCAGTTCGCTGAGAAAACGGCGTTCCTCTTTTTTCAGTCTACCGGAAGAATACGCATAATCAGTGACAGAAGCTATCAACCTTTGGTCATCCTCCTCGTCAGCATAGCCACCACTGTCAAAATAGATACGACCAGTTGCATCAGTATCATACGGCCACTCCGCAAAATCATTTTGCTCTGCTCTTGCGATATCGCACTGCAGATCACGATATACTGCAGTTAACAGCGTCAGTCTGCTGTTTAACAAATTCTTATTCAAGCGATAAGTATGTCCAACAAGGGCTAATATGACGACCGTCTCTATGATCACGCCGATCATCAGCCACTTTTTTATTCTGTCTTTTTGCATTTGAATCCCTCCCTTTACATCAGTCCTCCACTGACTTCTTCAAGTACATTTTATACAGCGCCCACAGGCCCCCTGCAGTTTCAACCGCGGCAAAAGCCATCGGCAGGTACATAAAGGTATCGAAGACGTAGGTCTCTCCCGCGCTGCTGACGTAGGGACCGTCAAAGGTGTACAGTTCCCTGCCATGGTATACATTCAGTTCGTAAATCCCGTTAGCCATCAGAACCACGCCCATGATGAAAAATATCCAGGCAGCCTGCTTGCTGTCAGAGAGGGACCACGACCTGATCCTCCTGCTTATCAGCCTGCCCAGACCTACTGCCACAGCAGCTGTGCTGGCGATCCGAAACCAGCTCAGTTCGTCATTGAACCAGGTGGAAGGATTTTCCGACCACTGATACGGCTTTTCGCCGAGATAAAGGATGGCATCTTCAAAACGAAAAGTGAGGAACAGTATGTACCCAAGCAAAAAACATCCGGCTATGGTAGTGAAAAAGAAATATCTCTTGCCGCTTCGCAGCTTCTCATCCATGCGTTATCCCCTCCTCTTTTCGAATTTAAACAGCTATTAATATTTTCAGTTTATTCTGTTATTTTCTTAAAGTCAATATAACCTAGGTAAAATTAAGAATTATTAAGAAACAGAAAACGCAGGCTGATCTGAAAAATTCAGACCAACCTGCGTTTTGGCAATCACTTATTATTTTGTCGGCGCATAGCCTTTGACCACTTTGTTCTTCACATCTACCAGCAGCACCGCGTAGTTGTGCATGCCGATCTCGTCCGGCTGGGTATCACCCACAGTTATCATGCGATAATCGCCGATGTTTTTCTCTGTGACTTTCTCGTCAGTAATAAAGGCCGCAGATTTGTAACCATCGAGGGTCATCTCTTCGATCCGGTAGATCGAATAGTCGATGTTTACAGCTTTCGCGGAAAATGTCTTCTTTTCATTGATATACTGTCTGCAGATCTTCACCAGCTCAGGCTCGTACTGGTAGACGCGGTCACAATAATCCATCAGCATGGTGCCGTCGCCCTCACTGATCCTGTAACGATCTTTGCTGTTCACTGTCAGGATATTGTCAAAATACTGCAACATTGTTTCACTGCCGTCAGGCTGCGCCAGTGTAAAGACAAAAGGTGTGCCGATCTTATCTGACTGGGCCTCGTCATCTCTTTTCAGTTCAAAACTGTTCACCAGGCTGACGAAGTCCTTGATTTCCTCATCGTTAAGACGGATAACCTCATCATCTATCGGTAACATCCGCGTTACCTCTATTGTGGTAATTTCCTCAAAACGAAGTTCCCCATTGTCGATGTCTGCAATGCCTTCTTTTGCGCAGCCAAGCAGCGCTGCAACGGTCACAAGGACCAATACAACGATGCCGATTTTTCTCCCTAAAATCCGTTTCAACTCCATCATTCCCTTCATTCTCTCGTGACTGCATCACGTTCCACACGTCTTCCCCTGTATGAACCCTCATAAATAACCCTTCTACTATAATACACCACCTTTTTCGACGATTGTTGCAGCAACTCCAACCAAAAAAGCAATTAGTCCGAATTCAGACTAATTGCTTTTTGAGAAATATATACTCTTGTCTCACATGATAATGGCGCGTACACCTTCCTGCGGTTCTTCAAATGCGGTAAGATACCGATTCAAAATCTTATTTACCGGTTCATCTCTTTCAATTTCACGTTTTAAATCCTCTCAATAATATCAAGTTCTAACAAGGTCCAAGATTTCTGCTTCTATACCACCTTATTGGTCCAGTCCTCGATATTCCAAACGTCAGTGACAATCCCTTCATAGAATTCCGGTTCGTGGCTGACCAGAATTACCGTGCCTTTAAAATCCCGAATCGCTTCTTTCAGCACGTCCTTGGCTACAGGGTCCAGATGGTTGGTCGGCTCGTCCAATACCAGCAGATTCATCGGTTTCTGCATCAGCTTGCAGAGCCGGAACTTGGCATTTTCGCCGCCGGACAGAACCCTGACCTGGCTCTCGATGTGTTCGTTGGTCAGGCCGCATTTCGCCAAAGCGCGACGCGCCTCTCCATTGTCCAGGGATGGGAAGTCGTCCCAAAAGTCCTGCAGAGCGGTTTTGCTGCTGCCATCGTGCTCCTGCTCAAAATAGGCCGGCTCCGCGTAATAGTCCAGCTTTACTTCGCCGTCAAAAGCCGGAATGAAACCCAGCATGGTTTTCAGCAGCGTGGATTTTCCCAGGCCGTTGACCCCTTTGATAGCAATCTTCTGGCCTCTCTCCACGTGGAACGTCAGCGGATTTGTCAGGGCCTCGTCGTAACCCAGCACCAGGTTCTCCGCCTCGATGACATACTTGCCCGGCGCTCTGGAATAGTCGAAGTGGAATACCGGCTTCGGCTTCTCCTTGGACAGTTCAATTTTGTCCATCTTGTCCAGTTTCTTCTGTCTGGATTTCGCCATATTAGAAGTAGCGATACGCGCTTTATTCCTGGCGATAAAGTCCTCCAAATCAGCGATTTCTTTTTGCTGCTTCTTGTACGCCTGTTCCAGCTGCGCTCTTTTGATATCGTACATGTGCATAAAATCGTCGTAATTACCCGTATATCTGGTCAGCACCGCTTCCTCCACGTGATAGATGACGTTGACTACATCGTTTAAGAACGGAATGTCGTGGGATACCAGAATAAAAGCGTTCTCGTAATTCTGCAGGAAACGGGTCAGCCACACGATATGGTTCTCGTCCAGATAGTTGGTCGGCTCGTCCAAAATCAGGATCATCGGGTTTTCCAACAGCAGCTTAGTCAGAAGGACCTTTGATCGCTGTCCGCCGGAAAGTTCGCTGACGTCCTTGTCGAGGCCGATGTCACCCAGACCAAGTCCGTTGGCAAATTCTTCGATTCTAGCGTCGATGGTATAGAAACCACTGTGTTCCAAGATATCCTGAATCTCCGCCGCATCTTCCATCAGCTTGCTCATCTCCTCGTCCGATGCCGATCCCATCTTGTCGTAGCAGGCCAGCATCTCCGCCTCCAGATCAAAATAATGGCCGAAAGCCTCCTGCAGCACCTCCCGGATGGTTTTGCCCGGCGTCAAAGTGCTGCGCTGGTCCAGGTATCCTGTAGTGATGTGATTGCACCAGCTGACCGTCCCTGCATCGGGCATCAATTTTCCTGTAATAATATTTAAAAACGTCGTCTTTCCTTCGCCATTGGCGCCGACAAGTCCGACATGCTCTCCTTTGTTTAATCTAAAAGAGGCATCCTCCAGTATTTGTCTTCCGCCAAAACCGTGGGACACCTTCTCAACTGTCAATACGCTCATGATTTCCTCCTGCTATAATGTAACATTCTCTTTGAGTTTATCATCTTTCTTGTGGGACTGCAAGTAAATATTTCTCACGTAAAGCTGACAAGCAAAGGCGTTGCAGACGTTCCAGAACAGATCATGGGGATCGTTTGGGTTCGTTTCTTTGGGCATGGAGGTTCCATGGAAAGCGTGCTCCACTGCTTCCTCGATCAGTTTGCAGAACTCATTATAGGAAGTTTCCTTATCCGAAGCTCTCAGAGCCATTTTTATTAAGCGAGATATCTCATTTATTGTATAAACAGGCTTCAAAATGGCAATGACAAATAGAGATGCCACTGCAACCCTGTCGTATTTTTTATTGACTGGCGGCGCGATGAACTTCTGTTTGACGTAATTGTTAACCATCGTCTTGGTCAT
The DNA here is from genome assembly GCF_900086585.1 of Emergencia timonensis. Taxonomy (GTDB): domain Bacteria; phylum Bacillota; class Clostridia; order Peptostreptococcales; family Anaerovoracaceae; genus Senimuribacter; species Senimuribacter timonensis. The sequence goes on along the minus strand of NZ_FLKM01000009.1, from coordinate 414,714 downwards.
GATTTTTTTGCCGTCAAACGTCAGATAGTCGCCGAGCCATTCGTCAAGCAGCGAAAGTACCTGATCCAGATAGAGATCGATAGACGGCAGTTCCTCCCACCTCGGCAGTTTAAATTGTTCTAATCCTTTGGTTCTACCCATTCTTCATCCTTTCTGTATGGAAAAGCCATACAAGTGAAGAATACCACATAAGAAAGTCATTGTCAACCGTTGACAAAGTGTTTATAATAAGGTAATATAGTTTTAATAACTACGTGTAAATAATAAGGAGATATAAAATTGAAAGAGATCAAACATACGAAACCGGTCTTTGAAGCAGCCTTTCACAAGGACTTCCGAGATTTGATCAACTATGGCGCCGACGCCTACCGCGGCGACGACGCTTTTATCGTAAAACACAAATTAAACAAGAAAGATATATCCTATGAGCATATAAAATTCGAAAACTTCCGCGACCACGTCAACTATCTGGGAACCGCCATGCTAAAGAAAGGATACCTGGGCAAGCGAATCGCCATCATCGGAAAGAACCGCTACGAATGGATGCTCGGTTATTTTGCTGCTCTCTGCGGAATCGGCATCTGCGTGCCTCTGGACAAAGGACTTCCCTACGATGAATTGGAATCCTCCCTGGCCAGAAGCTATGCCGACGTCCTCATCTTTGACAAGGCCCACTTGGACGTCGTAGAAGAGCTGAAAGAAAAGAAAAACACCAAGGTATCCGAATATATCTGCATGGATGAGATTGAAGGTTATGACAGTATCAATCACATGATGCTGGAGGGACGAGACGCCCTGGAAGGCGGCTTTGACGAGTATCTGACACTGCCAATCGATGCTGAGGGGACCACCATTATCCTCTTTACGTCAGGAACCACTTCCCTATCAAAGGCAGTGCAGCTTTCGCAGCACAACATCACATCTAATGTATACGCCATGCTGCGAACACAGGATTTCCGGCGGGGTGACGTCAACATGGCTTTTTTGCCTTACCATCACACATTTGGTTCCACCGGACAGATTGTCATGCTGGCCTCTGGCATCACCACCACCTTTTGCGACGGCCTCAAATATCTGCAGAAGAACATCGTAGAATACAAGGTTTCCATCTTTGTCTGCGTTCCTCTTCTCATCGAGTCTATCTATAAAAAGATTATGCAGACCGTAAAAAAAGAAGGTTTAGAAAAGAAAGTGAATTTTGGTCTCAAGGTTTCCAAGCTCCTGCTGCGGTTTGGCATCGACATGCGCCGTAAACTGTTCAAGCAAATTCTCGACCAGTTGGGCGGCGAACTTCGTTACGTCATCAGCGGCGCCTCCGCCATCGACCCAATCGCGCTGGAAGGGTTTAATGACTTTGGTATCACTGCGGTACAGGGCTACGGCATGACAGAAGCGGCTCCAGTCATCTCAGCCGAAAACACTTGGGAGAGAAAGACAGGTTCTATCGGTAAGCCGCTGCCAGGTGTGGAAGTGCAGATTGACGAGCCAAACGAAGAAGGGATTGGTGAATTGATTGCCCGCGGACCCAACGTCATGGCCGGTTACTATGAAAATGAAGAAGAGACGGCAAAAGTCCTGCAGGACGGCTGGCTCCACACCGGCGACCTGGCCTCTGTCGATGAAGACGGCTATATTTTCATTCGCGGCAGAAAAAAGAACGTCATCGTTCTGAAAAATGGCAAGAACGTCTATCCGGAAGAATTAGAAATCCTGGTCAGCAATCTTCCTTACGTCGAAGAAAACATGGTCTTCGGGCAGCCTCGTCACAAGGACGGCGACCACAAAGATCTAGCCATCTGCGTTAAGATCGTCTACAAACCTGACTATATGAAAGAGGCATATGGAACTGAAAATCCGGCGGAAATTGAAGCAATCGTCAAAAAAGATATCGATGCGATCAATGAGGAGCTTCCAATTTACAAGCAGATGCTGAGAATTATCGTAACCGATGAAGAAATGATCAAAACGACCACTGGTAAAGTTAAGAGATACGAAGAAGAAAAGAAGATGTAATTGTATGATAAAACCTGCGCCGGCGTAAAGCCGGGGCAGGTTCTTTTATGTAGAGAGTTCCGCGTTTTTAATATTTTTCTATGGTAATGTACTGTCTGTCTTTTCTGGATCTGCCGCCGACTTCTGTCAGGCAGGCCTTTCCCTTGCCGCGCAGGGTCAGCTTGTCTCCCTCGCTCACCTGAAAATCGGGCTTGATCACTTCCACATGGTTGACAAAGACGATTCCCCTGCCGATGGCTTCAGCAGCTTTGCCGCGCGACAAGCCAAAGGCCGATGCGATGACACTGTCGAGACGCAGAGATGCGACGGTATCGGTGATCGTGGTGCGCTTTTGCTGCGGCACGATCAATTCACTGATGGGGTGCTGCGACAGGGAGAGATTGGTCCGTCCCGCCTTGTAATAGTTCATCAAAATAAACTCTGCGATATCTGCCAGAGCGATGATGTCCGCTCCGTCTTCCCGCACCAGAATATCACCCAGCAGTTCCCTCTTGATACCCAGGCCCACTAAAGATCCCAGGTAGTCGCGGTGTGTCAGTTCCCGGCTGCCGTCAGCTTTGACGGCCCTGATCACGGTCAGCGGATCGTAATCCTCCAGCGTTGCATAGTCCGGCAGGCTGATCAAAACCACCCGCTCCGCATCCTCATAACCGCCGTAAAAAATCGAGCGGGTCGGCGGAAAGTTCTCATGTGCAGGTTCCTCGTCAAAAACCGGGATGTGCGACTTGCGGCAGTAAACCCTGGCCAGCGATTGCTGATGACTGTCCAAAAATCCAGTATGTGTTACGATATATTTGTTTTCGCATTGGGTGATCTTATCTTCGATCTGTCCCAGTAAAAAATTATCTTCTTTCATGAGGTCTATTGTACCACATCTATGCTGCCATTTCTAGTCTCTACCCTGATGGTCACTTCGGCCTTGTTCCCTACCGTACCCCGCAGGCTTCGTTGACCTTTCTTCAACTTTTCCTCAAAGCTGGTCGTAAGGCTGCCATTCCTCGTCGCCGCTTCAAAATAGAAGGAAAGCGTTTTCGGCAGGGTCAAGCGGATGTTGTCATTTTTGTTATACAGCCAAACGTCTCCAGTGACTTGGGCGAAATTGACCTGCAGTGATCCCTCATTATTTACTGTAAATTTGCCGCTGCCCTTGATGGTTTTCACATCAAAATCTCCGTGTGTCGTTGTATATTGAATATTCCCAATGATCTCGTCACCTCGTACAATCCCTTCTGTCGTTTCCAGATTGACGTGCCTTGCCTGCACACGATTAAAATCCAGGGTTCCCCTGGTGGAAGTCAGCTTGAGTTGCGCAGCCTCTATGTTTCCCAGCTTCACAGTGCCCTCAGTGCTGTCGATGCACAGATATTCCAGTTTTTGATCGATATCCCTCAAGTCAATATCGCCGTCAGTCGTCGTCACCAACAGATCTTGATCATAGGACTGGGGCAGACAGACTTCTATGTAACGGACAAAATCTCCCGCAAAGAGTGGCTTGCGCCCTTCAGCAATTTCAATTGCACGGCCCTTTTTCTTAACCTTTGCCCGATAGCGTTTCCTGTCCTCACTCATATATTCTTTTACAATCAGTTGGCTGCCAGTACCTTGTTTGAAAGTGATCTTTTCCTCATCGTAAGCTATCTTTAACTTGGAAATATTGGTCAATGAAAACTGCATTTCATTGACCATCAAAGCGGCATTGTTCCCGCCGCAACCCGTTAAAAAGAACAGGCTGACGCACAGTATCGGATATAGTACCATTCTTTTATTCATCATATTGCCTCCGTTTCTTTTAGTAATGAACGATTCATTCATATCGTGGCGAATAAATTAGGAAGGCAAAGGCCTTCCATATTATGAACTGCGCGGTTTATCGTTTGTAGGCAGCAATGATGTTGTCCAGGCAGACCGCCTTCGCCATCTGATCGGAAACGTCATTTTCTGTATAAGGTATATATTTCCTGTCCATGGTCCACCAAGTCAGCAACTCTACAATCAAAGTCGTCGTCAAAGCCACATCTTCAACCTGGCGCACTTCACCCTTTTCAATAAAGCCCTTGATATAACTTTCCATCGTGTGAAAAAACTGCTCACGTCTTTGATTGTAATGTCCAGCCAATACTTTAAACTCATACTGATTCTTCTCGATAAAAAGGCAGCCGGCAGCATATTTTAGAAGAAGATCGAAGGCATCGGATATCATTTCTTCAAAATGATAGTCGTCGTCCTGCAGACGGGCAGAAAAGGCTTCCTGCGAAGCGCTGAGGGTTGCAATTATTTCATTGTCAAGATTGGCAAACAGTTCATCGGTAATGGGCCGCTTTATTTCCTGCTCTGCAAATTCGGGCTCTATGGTACACTTCAGAATGTAGTGCATGATTTCCTTTTTGCCAACAAAATCGTGGTAAATGGTACCCACTGAGACTGCAGCTGCTTTGGCAATATGGCTGATCTGTGTCTTTGCATAACCCTGCCGCAAAAAAAGTTTCGTCGCTTCCCTTCTAATGATATCGATTCTTCTTTCCATCATTCCGACCTCTTTTCTATTACTTTATAATTTGTGAACGAATCATTCATTCAATATTCTATGTTATTTATCAAATATTGTCAAGGGGATCGAGTCCATTGTCTCTAAAATCTTTATCAGTTCGCTTTCTATGCTCCACCTGTTACGCATTTCCGACTTCGCAGGTCACTCTTTCTTAACTTTTTTGCTGTTTCTGCTCCTTCTGCGTAACTGCTGCCCGCTGACAGCAACTCTGTTACGCATTTCCTCCCCGGCAGGTCACTCTTTCTTAACTTTTTTGCTGTTTCTGCTCCTTCTGCGTAACTGCTGCCCGCTGAAAGCAACTCTGTTACGCATTTCCTCCCCGGCAGGTCACTCTTTCTTAACTTTTTTGCTTGTTTCTGCTCCTTCTGCGTAACTGCTGCCCGCTGACAGGGCATATCGTTTCTTTGAAATCTTATATCACAATCGTGATATTAATATATTTAATAATAAAATTAAAAATATTAATTTATATATTGACTTTTTGAATCAACAGGTCTATATTATTAATTACAGAAGGGATGTGACGCTATGAAGAAGATTATCAGCCGCTGCCCTGTATGTAATCACGAGCTCAAGGTAACACGCTTACAGTGCAGCGAATGCCAGACCGTGATTGAAAATGACTTTGCACTCAGCAAATTCGACTATTTGTCTGACGAAGAGTTGTTTTTTACAGAGACATTTATTAAATGCCGCGGCAACATCAAAGAAGTTGAAAAAGAACTGGGGATCTCCTATCCCACCGTGCGCTCCAAACTGGACGGCGTAATCAAAAAACTGGGTTACGAAAAAGAAGCTCGCCAAGACGAAGAATCACTGAAGAGAGAAGAAGTTCTAAAGCTGCTGGAGCGAGGTGAAATCACCGCAGAAGAAGCGATTGCAAGACTGAAATAGAAAATTGGAGGAAATCATAATGGAAGAGAAGATGAGAATTTTAAAAATGGTCGAGGATGGAACGATTACTGCAGCAGAAGCTGCCGAGCTGATGAGCGCCATGGGCGTTGAAGAAGCATCTGGTCTGCCGCAGAAGCAGACCTACGACAAAAAGATGTTCCGCATCATTGTGGACAGCGTGCAGGGTGATAAAGTCAACGTACAGTTTCCAGTAGGCGCTATCAAAAAGATACTGCAGGTTACAGGCAAACTGCCGATTCCAGAAGAAAGTCTGCAGGGCGTAGACCTGGCTTCTATGATGGATGCAATCGTGGAATGTCTGGACGAAGAAATTCAGGGTGATTTTGTCAACGTATCCGCTGCTGACGGTACGACCGTCCGCGTATTTGTAGACTAGGAGTATCACATGAAAATCAGAATTCGGTCAGGGAATTTTAAATTCTTTCTGCCGGTGCCTACAGCCCTTGCCGGCGCCGCCATCAAAGTCATGCCGCAGGAAGCGTTTCGTGCCATGAGCAAAGACATCCCCCCGCCTTACGATCAGCTTATTTGCAAGGAGACTTTCCTGCTCATATACGAAACGTGCCGGGAGATTTTTATAGAAAACAAGGGGTTGGAAATCGTCCACGTAGAGGCTGCAGATGGAACCTTTGTATCCATCGTACTTTAGGCTTAAATCCATTTTTTTCAAAAAACCACTTGCGCGGCAGGCCAAAAAGTGATATATTCATAATCACACAAATTAATACCCTGCCATATTATGTTTAAAGGGGAGTAGCTGGCAGCACAAGCTGCAGTAAAATGCGTCAGTACGATTACCTCGGTAATCCGCGTTTACTTGAAATAGCGAGACTTTTAAGATAGCTTTTTTAGGCTGTCTCAGAAGTCTCTTTTTTAATATCTGAGAGACTTGGGCATAATGAGTTTAGAGGAGGAAGTTTATCATGTATTACAACAAACAAATTCAAGAAATCCTAGAAGAGTTTCAGACCACCAAAAACGGTCTCGACGAAAACGCGGTGACTGCGAGCCGAGATAAATATGGGGAAAACAAGCTCTACGAAAAGAAGAAAAAGAGTGTTTTTATGATTTTCCTTGAACAGTTTAAGGATTTACTAGTCATCATTCTAATCATCGCCGCCATCATTTCCATGACTACTGGGAATGTGGAGAGCACCGCCGTCATCATCGCCGTTTTGATACTCAACGCCATTTTAGGTACCGTTCAATATGTAAAAGCGGAAAAATCTCTGGAGAGCTTAAAGAGCCTGTCGTCACCAGTAGCAAAGGTCATCAGAAACGGTCAGCCCCAAGAAATCGACGCCAGCGACCTTGTCTGCGGAGATATCGTCAGACTGGAAGCCGGCGACGTCGTTCCGGGAGACGGACGTATGATAGAAAGCTATTCTCTGAAAGTAAACGAAAGCTCTCTTACCGGCGAATCCGAAGGAGTTGACAAGAGAACAGAAGTCATCGACGGTGATGCGGTCGCTCTAGGGGACCAAATCAACATGGTCTTCTCCGGCTCTTTAGTTACTTATGGCAGAGGATTAGCTGTCATCACAGGAGTCGGCGTCCATACGGAGCTTGGAAAAATCGCCGATCTGATGAACAACACGGCTGATAGGAAAACACCGCTGCAGATTACGATGGACAATTTCAGTAAAAAACTGTCCATCGGCATCATGTTAATCTGTGCTGTGGTATTCGCACTGAACGTCTATAGAGGCATGGCTATCGCAGATTCTCTGCTTTTCGCTGTAGCCCTGGCGGTAGCCGCAATTCCTGAAGCGCTGTCCTCCATCATCACCATATCCCTTGCCATCGGTACTTCGAGAATGGCAGACCAAAACGCGATCATCAAGCAGCTCAATGCTGTAGAAGGTCTGGGCTGCGTCTCCATCATCTGTTCCGACAAAACCGGTACGCTGACCCAGAACAAAATGACAGTAGAGCAAGTATTAGTGGATCAAGAAAAGGAGAGCGCCCTGCTGCAGGCTTCTATACTCTGCAACGATACGGCCATCGTTGACGGCGTCACAGCCGGCGATCCTACAGAAACTGCTTTGGTCGACTATTATATGTCAAAACACGATGATTACGAGCAGCTCAAGGCCAGTCTGCCGCGACTGTCAGAACTGCCCTTCGACTCAGATCGAAAGCTGATGAGCACTCTCCATCAAATCGACGGTCAGTATATCATGTATACCAAAGGCGCTTTGGATGTAATCTTGGACCGTGCACCGTCTCTGACTGAGGAGCAGAAGCAAGAAATACGCGATGCCAACTTTGATCTCTCAAATCAGGGGCTCCGCGTGCTGGCTTTCGCCCGCAAGGTCTTGAACGTCCAAAAAGATCTGGACTTCAGCGATGAATCCGATTTTGAATTCCTCGGTCTGGTTGCTGAAATGGACCCTCCAAGAGAAGAATCTGCACAGGCGGTTACCGACTGCATCGAAGCAGGCATCAAACCGATCATGATTACAGGCGACCACAAGATCACAGCCTCGGCCATTGCTAAAAGAATCGGCATCCTGCGGGAGGAAGACATTGCTGTCACCGGTACAGAACTGGATGCCATGAGCGATGACGAGTTAATTGAAAAACTTCCTCATATCAGCGTCTATGCCAGGGTCAGTCCGGATAACAAAATCCGCATCGTGCAGGCCTGGCAGGATCAAGCGCACATCGTAGCCATGACTGGCGACGGTGTCAACGATGCACCGGCGCTGAAGAGCGCCGATGTGGGTGTGGCTATGGGTATCACAGGTACGGAAGTTGCCAAGGACTCAGCATCTATGATTTTAACCGATGATAACTTTGCCACCATCATCAAATCCGTGCTCAACGGGCGAAATATTTACGCAAACATCAAGAATGCAATAAAATTCCTGTTATCAGGCAATGCGGCCGGGATCCTGGTAGTGCTATTCGCTTCCATCATGGCACTGCCATCCCCATTCACCGCAGTACAACTCTTGTTTATCAACCTGATTACAGACAGTCTGCCAGCACTTGCCATCAGCATGGAGCCATCTAACCCAGCCTTGATACACGACAAACCGCGTCCGCGAGGCGAATCGGTTTTGACGAGAGAAACATTGCTCCAGGTTGGGCTTCAAGGACTGGTCATCGGCCTGGCAACCATTGCCGCCTTTTATATCGGGCTGGAAACCAGTACGGTAACCGCATCGACCATGGCATTTGCAACCCTATGTCTTGCAAGGCTCTGGCATGGGTTTAACTCCAGGGGAAAACAATCCATCTTCCGCCTTGGAATTACTACTAATATATACACCATCGGGGCATTTGTTGTCGGTACGCTTCTGTTATTTGCAATCCTGCTTGTACCATTTTTCGCAAAAGCCTTCCTTATCGCTTCTCTATCTGGCGCTCAGATCGGTTGGATCTGCGGTCTGGCCTTTGCGCCGACTCTGGTAATCCAGATCGTCAAAGTGATCAACGATCAGAGAAGTAAAAACTAATTTAGAAGTTTATCTTTTTCATACAAAAAGACCGCGGGACTCTTACAAATAAGAGTCCTGCGGTCTTTTGTTTTGTACATCTGCAGTCCATTTTACAATCTGATAAGATGATTACAGAATTCGGCCGTAGTTCGTATAATGTACTGACAGTCTTCACCGCATCCCCTGCTCTCCTTCAGATAACGTCCATGCTGTTCTTCATACCAGCCTGGCGCCGTCAAATCTCCAATCTCAAAGTTAAGCTTTTTTAGCTCTTTCATTTGCCCCTGAAACTTCTGATGGAGACTGTGCTCATAAGCCACATGCTCCTTCCACCTGTAAGCAAAGCTTTCATTATGGGGCCGGGTAAAAGAGTCTGCCAGATAGTGAACGGCAACCCCTGCTCGATACCAATCCGTACAGCGATTACAGCTGGATACCTTTAAAGATTCTTCAATAAAGCGCCTTCTGTATTCGTAGGAATGTCCGTCAAATTTTTTCTCGCAGGATGGCGATAAATAGGACAGCGGATTGATGTCCGGTATTAAGCTGCCGAGTATAAAGGCCATCTTTCTGCCATAACTTAACTGCAGTGCCGCAGCCAGGGTCTTAGCCAATAATAAGTGATCTTTTGTTTCCATAGCTTTACTATTTGCAGGGAGCACGGAAAAAATACCATCAAGTTTAAACAAAACCGGATAAAAAAACAGCGGCGTATGAACAATGTCATTAAGTTAGTGGAAAGTAAAAAAAGACTTCATACTAAAAAAAGTATGGGGTCTTTTTTTCTTTAGGCTATTGACAAACCTCGCAAAATGTGCGGCCGCTTTTACCAGCAAAGAAACGATGGTAAAAGCGGCCCTTGTAATTAGTAGATCATTCAAATCAAACAAAATTACAAGGAGGTTACATTATGAAAATCGATAGTATTTACCAGAAAATCGGGTCTTGCATCAAACAAATTGACGCAAGCAAAGAAAACCATGTGCATTGTCCTGCAAAGGACTTTACCCGCAGCAGAAAAATTTCTTTTTCTGACTGTATGATGTCCGTTGTCTGTATGCACGGCGGAACCCTCTTCTCTGAGATTTTGGAATATTTTCCCCGTAATATGGATGTGCCCACTGTGTCTGCATATTTGCAGCAACGGGCAAAGATTAAACAAAGTGCTTTCGGGGAACTGTTTAACGCCACCATAACCCTGCATCAGGAGGCAAAATCTTATCGGGGGTACAGGCTTTTAGCCGCTGACGGAAGTGATGTGCAAATCCCTACAAATCCTAATGATACGGACACATTTTTCCCCGGCACCAATGGGCAGAAACCATATAACCTTGTCCATCTTAATGCCCTTTACGATATTTTATCCAATACTTATCAGGACGCCGTGGTACAGGACAGACTCAAATTTGCCGAACATGAAGCGTTGAATCAAATGGTGGACCGCTCTCGGATAACGCGGGCCATTTTAACTGCAGACCGTGGATATGAGTCCTGCAATATAATGGCACATCTGCAGGAAAAGCGCTGGCTCTACCTGATACGGGTGCGGGACATCGATAAAGGCGGAATCATCAGCAGACTTGATCTTCCTGGCGATGAAGAATTTGATCTCGATATCGATCTGCAGATGACAAGGAAAGCCTCGAAGAAGACGAAAGAACTTTTTGAGGATAGAAATCATTATCGGTATATACCGCCTAATTCAAGACTGGATTATCTTCCCCTACGCTCAGAATATACCCAGGATGCCGCTTTTTACCGGATTCCTTTTAGGGTGGTGAGATTTAAAATTACACATGGCCAATACGAAACCGTAGTAACAAACCTCTCGGCAAGTGAATTTCCAGCATTGGAACTGAAAAAGCTTTATGCTATGCGCTGGGGAATTGAAACCTCATTCAGAACATTGAAATACAATGTGGGGATGATTTACTTCCATTCTGTCAGAAAAGACCTGGTGCTGCAGGAACTTTTTTCAAGATTGGCTTTTTTCAATATTGTGGCGGTTGTATCAGAAGGACTTTGCAGCACGCACTCAAGCAGGAAATATCCATATAAGGTCAATGCGGCAAAAGCGGTCCTAATATGCAGAAAGCTATTCCTAAATCAGATTTCCCCACATTCCGCTTATCGGTTATTGTTAGAATCCGTAATACCAATACGGAAAGACCGCAGCTTTGAGAGAAAATCACATTCAAGAATAGCAATCAACTTCATTTACAGGATATCATAAATCCGGGCATCTGCATACTGGTTTTTCTGCCATCTGTGTGGCTTTTTTGGCATGCCGTAAAACGAGTATGCGGATTTGATTTTGCTAAAGTAAAAAGACCCCATACTTTTTTTAGTATGAAGTCTTTTTTTACTTTCCACTAACTTAATGACATTGGGCGTGTGAACCGCTGTTTTTTGACATACCTTAGAACGGATTTATCGTACCTCTCACAATCAAAACCAGAGAGAGGATTGCCAGTGCGACTAAGGCAATGGCGATGACGACCTCGTATTTTTTTTCAAAGACCTTCTTGCCATTTTCTCTTTTGCCCAGGGCATAGACGATGATGCCCGGCGCATAGAGGACGGTTGTGACCAGAAGCATGTACAGTCCAGAGGAATACAACATCCAGAACCCGTACACTGAGCCGAGGATACCAAAGAATCTAGCCCAGGCCACCTGACTGGCGGAGCTTTGCTCCAGCCCTTCCTTTCTAAACGCAACCTTGGCATAATACAATCCGCTGAATAAATACGGAACCATAATCATCAGCGTACTCAAACCATAGAATGCCTGATACGTGGAATCGTTAAAGAAGATCACAATCAAGAATAGCTGAATGATACCATTGGTCATGTATAGAGAAAAGGACGGTGAGTCGTTTTTGTTTGCACGGGCAAAGGCTCTCATGAACACGCCCTGCTTTGCCGCCGAATAAGGACAGTCAGCAGCGATAATCGTCCAGCCCAGCAGCGCACCGGCTAATGATAAGATGACACCGATGTTAATCAGCGTTGCGCCCCACGGACCGACAGCTGCCTCCAAGATTCCGGCCATCTGCGGGTTCTTCAAAGTAGACATTTCTTCTGGCGTCATAACGCCTAAGCTCATTACCGCAACCAATACATAGATGATAAAGATGCCCAGGAAACCAGTCATAGAGGCTTTTCCCACATCACTGGACTTTTTGGCGCGAGCGGACAGAACCACGGCTCCTTCAATTCCGATAAAGGACCAGACCGTCGCAGCCGTCGTCGCCTTCACCTGATCTATCACCGGCATGCTTCCATCTCCCCAGAAGTTGCTTGTAAAAGTATCCCAGTCGAAGGCACCGACAAAAATGACTGCGATGACAAAAACTAATAGCGGAACCATCTTACTGATGGTGGCAATCACATTGAGCGCCGCCGCTTCTTTGATGCCGCGAAGTACCAAAAGGTTGATAGCCCAAATAACTGCCGATGCACAGATAATAGAAATCAAATTATTTCCTTCCCCGAACACAGGGAAAAAGTAGCCCAATGCGCCGAACAGTAATGTCGTATAAGACACGTTGCACAGCAGAGCGCTGACCCAATATCCCCAGGCAGAATTAAAGCCTACAAACTCGCCGAATCCTTCTCTGGCATAGCTGTAAACGCCATTGGTCAAATCTGGCCTCAATTTATTCAGACCAAAGAAACACATGGTCAGCCCTGTCATACCAACGCCGCAGATTGCCCAGCCGACCAATACTGCGCCGGTATGCGCGCCGCCGCTGGCCATATCTGCCGTGGTCGTAAAGATGCCGCTTCCTATAGTCGAGCCGATAATCATGGCTACCAGCTTGCTAAGGTTCAGTGAATTATCAGACGAGATATGATTCTCTTCATTCATTTTTCAAATCCTCCTATATTTTAAGTTTTTCTGCTATATCTCTTAGTATAACCATAAACTACATATTCTATAGTGCACTTTTACCACCTGATGATTGCTGCAAACATACTAGATTGTGCCAATTGTCAAAAAAGAAAAATAACGGCGGATGCCGTCATTTTTCTGGATTTTATTTTTCTATTTTTATTGTAGTTTTCGCTTATACATGGTGACTGCCAAGATCAGAGCAATGGTCTCAGACACGCCCATGGACAGCCAGATGCCGATTTCGCCGAAGAGCATAGTCATGATAATCAATGAAATGACTACCAGAACGAGACCTCTGCAAATTGAAATCGTCATCGCTGACTTCGGTCTCTCCAGCGCGGTGAAGTAGCCTGCTAAAATAACTACGATACCCAGCGGTAAAAAAGAGAAAGAAAACAGTTTGAACGCGTTAACCGCATTTTCGTAAAGCAGTGCGTCTGCGCCTCTGTCGATAAACACCGCTACTACCGGGTTCGGGTAGAGTACACCCCAGACAAATGCTGCCAAAGATGCCGTTCCCGCCACAATCAAAGCAATTCGCAGTATATATTTGTGGATCTTGTGCTCCTCCCTGCCGTGATAATAACTGACCAGAGGCTGCATACCCTGGTTGATGCCCATCATAGTCATCAGGATCAACTGGGATACATAGGCGATGACAGTATAGATGACTACGCCGTCATTGCCGGAAACTCTAATCAGAGTATTGTTAAACAAAAAGATAATCGCGCCGACAGAAAACTCTGTTACAGAATCGGCTACGCCGATCTTCGCCATGGAAACCACTTCCTTGAACTTCCACTGAATCTTAACGAAACTGAAGCCGGACTTCTTAGAAAGGAAGTGCGCAAGGAAGATGGACAGCGTCATCAGCTGGGAAATCCCTGTCGCGATGGCTGCGCCCTTGATGCCCCAATGAAAAACCATGACGAAAACATAATCCAAAACGATATTAGTGGCCGCACCGGCAAGGGTCGTGACGATGGCTTTCTGCGGATAACCGTCAGCTTTGATCAATACTTCCAAATTGTAGCTTGTCATATAGCATACGACAAAAGGTATGATAATCCCCAGGTAGTCTTTCACATAAGGCAGCGTCGTTTCGTCAGCGCCCAGCATCATAGCCAGACGTTCCAAATTCAGAAGCGCCGCGATAGCAACAATCAGTGCTAAACTGAAGACGGTAACTGTACTGACGGTGAACACTTTGTTGGCCTTCTCCATATCGCCCTGTCCTTTATAGATAGAGGCCTTGGTACTGGCGCCCACCGCAAACAGAATTCCAAGAGCAAAGGCAGTGTTGATAAAAGGCATGGAGATATTTACCGCTGCCAAGGCTGTCGTGCCCACTCCTCTGGCTACGAACATGCCGTCAACCATGGTATAGATCGTGTACACCCACATGGCTGCCACCGATGGAACGACATACTTCATAAATCTATTTTTTATATCTTTTTTTGCATCCTTCGTCATACTAACAACTCCTTAATGGGCTTGCCACAGTTAGCAAAGCAAACAGATGGAAGCCTTATGTTTTGGGAGATCTCATCAGATTCTGCAAAGTGGAATCGCTGTCAGGTCCCCTATCAAAAGTGCAGCGCTTTGGCGCGCGGCACACGAAACGGCTACGCCTCGCAAACAAAGTAAGGCTTGGCGTCAGTCGTATCTTCTTTACTACCAGTATAAACCTTGGTATAATACTAATGTAAAGGAGTTTTTTGAAAAATTATGAAAGAATATTATAAAATCGGAGAAATATCCAAATTATACAGTATTGGGACAGACTCTCTCAGATACTATGAGGAAATTGGCATTTTAAAGCCAAAGCGAGACGACAACGGTTACAGAATGTACAGCATCAACGATATCAGAACTTTAAATATTTTGCGGGAATTACGGTCGATTGGGTTTTCCATGGCGGAGATCAAAGAGCATTTAGCTGATTTTAACCTCAAAAAAACCCTTGCTATGTTCCAAAAGGAAATTGATGCAATCGATCAAAAGTTAAAAGAACTACAATCGTTAAAAGCGCAGCTCTCTGGCAGAATTGAAGAAGTGGAAAGCCACGTACAGGCAATACACGACTTTAATCAGCCGCAGATACAGCATCTGCAGCAACGGAAAGTTCTAAAACTTTCAGAGAATGTTTACCGCGACGCAGATTTGGACTTTATCATCAAAAAACTGCAGAAGGAAAACGAGGACCAGTTATACATCATCGGCAATGGGGATATCGGCGCTACGATCCCCTTAGATTATGTAAAAAACGGCGGCTACGGCAATTTCAATTCTGTCTTCTGTATCGTGGATGATAAGGAAGATTTTGACGCGGTGATTCCGGCCGGCAGTTACTTATGCTCTACCATCAAAGGCAGCTATACTCACATGCCGTCAGCCTGGAACGCTTTATTTACCGAGCTATCCACCCGCGGTCTGACTGCTGACAGCGATCCGATGGAGCTTTACATCATTGACAATCATGATACCAGTGATGAATCCGAATACATCACTCAACTGCAGATTAAAATAAGGACAGGTGTTTCTAATGAAGAAAATAGCGATCATCGATGACGACCAACATATCGGCGACATGCTTTCAGAACTCTTAATTCGAGAAGGATATCAAGTGCAGCGCGCCTACTCTGGCACAGAAGCTCTGCTGCTTCTATCAGATACAAAGCCTGATTTGATTTTGCTCGATCTGATGCTGCCTGGTCTCAGCGGAGAGGAGGTGCTTCAAAAGATTAACGATATTCCCGTCATCGTTATCAGCGCCAAGGTGGACACCGAGGACAAGGTGAATCTTCTGCTGGGCGGCGCCGCCGATTATATCACCAAACCCTTTGACACCAAAGAACTGCTGGCCCGCATCACTGTTCAGCTGCGGAATAGTGGGAATCCCATCGCTTCTGCAATCCTGCAATACGGTCAGCTGTCTCTGGATCTGAATCGCCGCCAAGTCACCGCCGGAGAACAGGTTGTCCGTCTGACGAAGACAGAGTATGCTATCTTGAAGCTCCTCATGCAGAATCCAACGCAAGTCATCACGAAAAATCAAATGCTGGACCGCATCAGTGAAGATACACCAGATTGTGTGGAAAGCTCTCTAAAAGTCCACATCAGCAATTTACGCAGAAAACTCCGCCAGTGTACTGGTAAAAACTATATCGAAGCAGTATGGGGTATCGGTTTTCAGTTACAGGATAAATAAATCTTTACAATTTCTTAACCAAGGCCTTAACCGCTTTCTTAACTTTTGCTTGTTAGAATCTCGGTATTAAATCAAAAGTGAGGTATGAAAATATGGACTATGTTTTACAGACAAACAATTTGACAAAGCAGTACCGGGATTTCAAAGCAGTTGACAACCTGCAGATGCAGATCAAAAAAGGGGCGATTTATGGCCTTGTCGGCAGAAACGGCGCCGGCAAGACGACGCTGATCCGCCTGCTTTGCGGACTGCAGAATCCCACCAATGGCACTTATACCCTTTATGGCCGGGAAAACACTTCACCTGGAATCATCGAAGTTCGTAAACGCATGGGCGCAGTGGTAGAGTCTCCGTCTATCTATCAAGAACTCAGCGCAGAAGACAACATCAGGATGCAGTACCGCGTTCTGGGCATGCCATCCTTTGATGGCGTCAATGAATTGCTTTCCCTGGTGGGACTGGAAAGTGCAGGCAAGAAGAAAGCCAAAAACTTCTCTCTCGGCATGCGGCAGCGCCTGGGTATAGCTATCGCTCTGGCTGGCGATCCGGATTTTTTGATTCTCGACGAGCCAGCAAACGGTCTCGATCCCCAAGGCATCATCGAAATACGAGAGTTGATTTTGAAACTGAATCGTCAATACCAAATCACTGTTTTGATGTCCAGTCACATTCTCGACGAACTTTCAAAGCTAGCCACTCATTACGGATTTGTCGACAGCGGCCGCATGATCAAAGAAATCAGCGCTGAGGATTTAGAAAAAGCCTGCAGAAAATGTATGTTACTGACGGTGACAGACACCAAAATCCTGGCCCGCGTTCTCGATCGGCTGCAGCTTCAATACACCATTCTTTCTGATGAGCAGGCCAACGTCTTTGGTGAAGCCAATATTACAGAACTGACTTTGGCTCTCGCAAAAGAAGGCTGCAAAATCAACGCGGTTCACGAAAGAGATGAAAGTCTGGAAAGCTACTATGTGGCTTTGATCGGAGGTGGACGCTGTGAATAAGTTGTTGATAGCAAATATCAGCCGGATGAAAAAGGATATGGTATGCAAGATTTCACTGCTTTTTACTGTTTTATATGCGATATTGACTATCGTAGCTGGCTGGCGCAGCATGGAGATAAACGATGTGCAGATCCCCATAGATTCGCTTTTCCTCAATAGTTTCGGCGTATCTGGTTTCGTAGCGTTACCCGGCATCGTCATGGCCGCTTTTTGTTCGATGTTCATCGGCACAGAATTCAGCGACGGCACCATGCGCAACAAGCTGATCGTCGGTCACAGGCGGAGAGAAATCTACTTCACTAATTTCCTGACCTGCGCCCTCAGCGGTATCTTTTTTAATCTGGTGTATCTGGCTCTGGTTTCTCTCATCGGAATCCCGCTTTTCGGTGGATTCCAGTTGGAAACTGGCACGTTGCTGCTCCTAATGACAGACGGTATGCTGGCGATCATTGCCTATGCCGCAATTTTTAATATGCTGACTATGATACTGCAGAACAAAACCATATGCGTATGTCTCGCGCTCATCACCGTCATGGCCTCCATGTTTCTCTGTTTCTACCTGATGAAACGACTGGAAGGTCCTCCCATGGTAGAAGTGTATCAGATGGTTAATGGACAGACGACTACAGAAACTGTACCTAACAAGCAGTACGTTGCAGGCAGCATGAGAAAGATATTTCAATTTATCATTGATTTTCTGCCTTCAGGGCAATCTCTACAGCTTTCTGGTCAGTCAGCTATCCACTTAAAGCTGATGCCTCTGTACTCCGCTGTCATCATTCTTGTCACAAATGCCTTTGGGATGTTTTTATTCGGACGAAAAGACATCCGATAAATACATGTACCTATTCATCAAAAACGAACTAGTCCGAAATAGGACTACTTCGTTTTTGATTATAATATATATAAGGAGTTTCCATGGTATCTGTTCTCATTCTGCTGAGTTTGGCGCTCGGCATCACAACTCTGACTCTGACAGTCAAAATCTACCTGATGAAGAAGTCTGCGAAAGAAATCTGCAGGCAGCTTGGCTTTGTTTTAGCAGAGGAAACGAATACATTAATCTGTATCTCCAGCAGCGACCCTTCCATGAAGCGGCTGGCAGCAGAAATCAATCAGGAGCTTCGCTTGCTTCGAAAGGAACGCCGCCGGTATCTGCACGGCGACAGAGAGTTGAAGGAAGCGGTTACCAATATCTCTCATGATCTGCGCACGCCGTTGACCGCAATCTGCGGTTATCTGGATATGCTGGAAGAGGAAGAAAAATCCGAGAATGCCTGTCGTTATCTGGCCCAGATTCAAAACCGCACGGAGGTTTTGAAGCAGCTGACAGAGGAACTTTTTCGCTATTCTGTCGTAGTCTCTACCAAAGAAGATCTCAAGCCGGAAACAGTGGCAGTTGACGCTATTCTGGCCGACAGCATTGCCGCCAGCTACAATGCACTGACAGACAGGGGCATTACCCCTGTCATTACACTGCCTGAAAAAAAGGTGCTGCGACACTTAGATGCCAGCGCTCTTTCGCGTATCTTCGCCAACCTGATCAGTAATGCTGTAAAATACAGCGAAGGCGATCTCACAGTCACCATGAGTGACACCTGTGAAATCGCCTTTACAAATACAGCCGCGAATCTCTCGCCTGTGACTGCCGCCCGCCTCTTTGACCGCTTTTTTACCGTTGAAACTGGTCGGAAAAGCACCGGCCTTGGTCTTGCAATCGCAAAAGTCCTGACGGAAGAAATGGGTGGTTCCATCGATGCTGAATATCACAATCAAAAGCTGACCATCAAACTCCGCTTTTGATGTGTTTATGATTTCCCCTTTTTCAGATACAACAGGAACGAGTAGAGCGCCGGCAGGCAGACCATGACCGCCAGAACAAGGAAAAACCAAAGCCCTGTCCGGATCGCAGGAACGGTCTTACCAGAACGAAAATCCCCGCTGCAATCCACAGCGCCCCTGCCAGGCGGTGCGTCTTGTTCCAGTTATCCACATCAGCCAGAGTCCACGGAAGCTTGATACCAATCGTATAATTCTGCCTGCTCTTTGGAAGATAGTTCCCGCTGACTACGAACACAATGCCGACAATCATGGTGACAACCGTCGAAATCGGAATGTCCTTTCCCATGCCAATCAAAAGAGTAACCGGCACAACGATCACGCTGAGCACTGGTACCAGCCAGAAGCTGAGCAGACGCATTGCAGCTGACTGGTTGCTTTTTTTCGGATCGTGAAGAATGGTAACCATCCCAATCAGGTGAATCGCCAGCAAAAGCAGGGGCATCCCGAAAGCTGCAACCCACTTGGCCGCATAGTTATCGGGGTTTCCTGCGTCATCCCAGTGGATCGCGATTTGATCCGGCAGCTTGCTGTATACCGCGAAAGAGATGACCAGCGGCAGCAGGCATATCAAGGATGAGATGATCAGTGTTTTTTTATAGTCCTTCATTATCGTCGCCTCCCTTGAACTGTGAAAACCACAGCATCAGTTCTTCAAACACTGTCGTATTCAGTTCATAATAAATGTAATTCTTTTCTTTTGTCTCAAATATCAGGCCCGCATTCTTTAGCTGGCTCAAATGATGGGATATTGTGGCACCCGTCATATCAAAATTCTCAGCTATCTCGCCCGCAGGCATCCTGCCGTTCTTCAGCATCATCAAAATATCCCGCCGTACTGGATTCGACAACGCCTTAAACGTTTCCGGAAGTCCCACGAAGACCACCCCCCTCAAAAATCTATTTAGAAAATTTTCTAAATAGATAATAGCACGGCGGCACACAAAAAGCAACACCTATTTAGATTTTTTTCTAAATAAGTGTTGCCCATTGCTTCCTATTTAATTGTCCAAATCCACAGAATCCAAGGCCTTCTGCAAATACTCGTCCAAGGTCATCAGTTTCTGTCCATCAGGATATTGTATAGCCATGTAGAAGAATTGACCTCTATAGGTCAGTCCAATGGCAAAGCCTTCTCCGCCATCTTTGTAATTGATGACAGTCGGCGCTTCCTCTCCCTTGATGCCGGAAATCGTACCTTGCAGTTCTTTGTTCAGTTCATAGGTGATCTTCACAGCTTCGCCCTTTAAAAGAGGGTAAGGATAATTCAGATACTCGGTATCGACGCCCCCTGTGTTGAGATTCTCATATTTGACAGCCTTCAAAAGAATCCCGTCCTTGCTCCAATCGTTCAGGTCGTTAAAAATGAGCGGAGCCGCCGCAAGCTGGATTTCCTTTTTGCTCTTGTTGGTGACGGTGACGGTCAGACTGCCGTCAGCGTTTAATTTCTCAGGGAAATCAATAGTGTACTGCGGTACACACTGTTTCATCTTTACGGAAGCGATGTTGCTGAACTTGCTGCTGAGAACCTTCTTGCCATATACGGTGTCCACCGCTTTAATTTTGAAATAGTAAGTGTTTCCCAGTTTCAGATTCTTGGCGGTATAAGACGTCTTTTTCCCTCTCTTGATCGTTTTTACAAGGGTATATTTACCTGTCTTGCTAGTCGCTTTATAGACTTTATACCCTTCTGATCCGTTGACATAATTCCAGTCAAGTTCTGCGCTGGTATTGGACATCTGATATACTTCCAGCCCCGTCACCGCTTTGACCGTCTTGGATGCGCCAAAAGCCATTGCCGGTATCATGCTGATGACCAAGGCCAGCGCTGCAATCACGGCGATGGAACGATTTCTATATTTCGTCATGTTCTTTCCCTTCCTTCTATCTCGATATGTTTCTTCTATTATAGCGGATATGGCGAAAAAACACTACTTAAGAATTCTTAAGAAAGAAGGCTATTCACATCTGTTTTTTAGTTTCTCCCACTGATCATCGACATACTTCTGGGCATCTTCGATCATCCATTCGTTGCCCTTTGCAAACATGTGCTTGAATCTGCCCTGCTTTTCCAGGAAACGCTCCACAGGCAGCTTCTTTGCCGGCTCATAGTTGAGTCTCCAAACGCCGTCTTCGATCTCGTAGAGCGGCCATACGCAGGTATCCACCGCCAATTTGCAGATTTCAGCCAGATCCTCCATCTCGTAACGCCAGCCGCGGGGGCATGGTGAGAGCACGTTGAGGAAGCAAGGTCCTTCTGTATAAATCGCCTTGTGAGATTTGGTATGTAAATCCCGGAAATCACCTAAAAAGGTGGTCTGGGCAGCATAAGGGATATTGTGTGCCGCCATGATTTCCGTCAGATTCTTTTTGTTCTGCACTTTGCCGTAAGATTCTCTGCCCACAGGCGTCGTCGTCGCATCGGCAAACCTGGGCGTCGCGGAAGAACGCTGGATACCTGTGTTCATGTATGCCTCATTGTCGTAGCAGACGTAGACCATGTCGTGACCCCGCTCCATGGCGCCTGACAGGGACTGGAATCCGATATCGTAGGTGCCGCCGTCTCCCCCGAAGCAGATGAACTTGTAAGTCTCGTCGATCTTGCCCTTCTTCTTCAATACTTTATAGGCTGTCTCCACGCCGCCAGTCATGGCCGCCGCATTTTCAAAGGCGCTGTGGATGTAGCTGTCCTCATAGGCTGTATATGGATAAATAAAAGTCGAAACCTCCAGACAACTGGTGGCATTGGAAACCACAGCCTTGTCGCCCTCGTCCAAAGCGCGGAGCACGCCGCTTACTGCAATGCCTGCTCCACAGCCTGCACAGAGTCTGTGACCCGGCGCCAGTCTCTCCTTCTTTTCTAATTCTGTTTTCAAACTGTAGCTCATGACTTCTGCTCCTCCAAATCTCTGACTCCGATATGCCTGTAAACTTCACCGGTCTTGCCGGTTTCTATCATCTTGAACAGTTCACTGTAGATTTCGCCAAAGGTATCCACTGTCACGTCTCTGCCACCGAGGCCGTAGACGTAATTCACCATCATGGGCCGCTCATCAGCATCGTACAGCGCTGATCTGGTTTCCGCAAAGACAGGACCGCCAGAAGCGGAAAAGCCCTCGCTCTTGTCCATGACAGCCACGGCTTTGACCTTTGACAGCGCCACAGCCAATTCTTCCATCGGGAATGGCCGGAAGACGCGCAGTTTAATCAGCCCCACTTTCTTTCCTTCTTCGCGCAAGGCGTCCACTGCGTCTTTGCCGGTACCTGCGGATGAGCCGATGACCACCACCGCAGCCTCCGCGTCGTCCATCCGGTATTCCTCAAAGAGTCCGTACTTTCTGCCGGAAACCTTCTCGTATTCTGCTGCAACCTCCAGGACTCTCGCTTTTGCCGCTTTCATGGCTTCGGCCTGGGCCTTTTTGACCTCCATGTAATAAGGGGAAATGCCGTAAGGACCGACGGCCAGAGGGTTTTCTTTCTTCAAAAGATAGTTTTCCGGTGCATACTCCCCGACGAAATCCTTCACCTTTTCGTCTTCCATCAGTTCGATGTTCTCCACAGCATGGCTGGTGATAAAGCCGTCCTGGCAGATCATGATGGGCAGCCTGCAGTGCTCTGCGATGGGCATCGCCTGTATGTAATTATCATATACTTCCTGATTGTTCTCTGCGTAGATCTGGATCCAGCCGCTGTCTCTGCAGCCCATGGAGTCAGAATGGTCGTTGTTGATGTTGATCGGTCCAGTCAAAGCTCTGTTGACTACCGCCATGGTGACAGGCAGTCTGCTGGATGCCGCTACATAGAGAAGCTCCCACATCAGAGCCAGTCCTGCTGAGGAAGTCGCTGTGATGGCGCGAGCTCCCGCGGCCGATGCGCCGATACAGGTGGACATGGCAGAGTGCTCCGATTCCACCGCGACAAACTCTGTCTCCACCTCTCCGTCAGCGATATACTTCGAAAAATACTGCGGAATCTCCGTGGAAGGCGTGATGGGAAAAGCCCCCATGACATCCGGATTGATCTGCTTCATCGCGTAAGCGACCGCTTCGTTGCCGCTCATTCTGTCTTTGATTGCCATTTTACTTCTCCTCCTTTTCCATGGTGATCGCGTCAAACGGACATACTTTGGCGCAGATGCCGCATCCTTTGCAGTGGAAAAAATCTGTCTCCAGGCGCTTGCCGTTTACGACAGGTATGGAAATGTCAGGGCAGAATGGGACGCACAGCATGCAGTGCTTGCACTTTGCCTCGTCAAAGACTGGCGTCAGAACCCGCCATTCACCGGTATTTACTAATTTTGACGTGCCCGGCTCATAAATCTCCGCTCCCGGAGTCAGCTCCTGCCATGCACTCTGTTCATTTATGTTCTTTGCCTCTATCATCGGGATATCTCCTTAACCAACTTTTACTTCTTCCATGGACATTTTCAAAGCTTCCATATTGCCCTGAATCACGTTTGGTTTTGACGCAAACTTGTGTCTGAAAGAGCTTTCCATATCTTGCAAAAACTTATCGTTCTCTACGACCTTGCTGACTTTGACCGCTGCCGCCAGCATCGGCGTATTCGGGAAGTTCTTCCCCAGGGTTGCAATGGATATTTTCTCCGCATCAACAGTGCAGACTCTTCCCTTGTAGCCGCCGAGATGTTTTCTCAGCTCTGCCGGTTCTTTGCTGCTGTTGATGATGATGGCGCCCTCTTCCGAAAGCCCCGCCGTCACATCGACGGAGTGAAGCAGCGTCTCATCCACCACGACGACGTAGTCGGGGTTGTAGATATTAGAGTGGACCCTGTTCTGTCCGTCAGAAATTCTGTTGTACGCCGTAATCGGTGCACCCATTCTCTCCGGGCCATACTCCGGAAAGCCCTGCACCTGTTTGCCCGAGCTGAAGCATACGTCAGCCAGCAGCAGACATGCTGTCTTTGCGCCCTGGCCCCCTCTGCCGTGCCATCTGATTTCTACTGTGTTGCTGTCCTTACACATCTTGTTTCCTCCTTTGGATCTGCTACGAAGTCTTGCCGTTCCGCACGCTGCCGCTAGCGGGGCGAGAACCATAAAAAACGTGGAAATGATGGAATCAAAGATTCCTATTTCCACATGTCGCCCGCAAGGGGCGACGCTTCGTAAGGTACGTTCTTTGAAACATACGGAAATACGTCCTTTGGACGATATTTCCTATGTTATAATAAAACTCCGTCCTGTATCAGGACGGAGATAAAATATCTGCGCTAAACCACCTGCTACAAAACATACCATCATATGTTCTTCCGATTACGGGGAAGGCCCGTCAGCGCTTACTCAGCCAATTGCGGCTTTTCGGCCCTGCAACTCGGGAGTGATCTTCAATAAACGTCTACCTTCGGCGCCGGGCTCTCACCATCCCCGGTTCGCTCCTGCCTTTTCGGCGTGAATCTACTGTCTCCGTCAAAGTCTTTGGTTTCTATTCAACTTTGCTTATGCAAGTATCTTACTACCAGCAGAAGTGGTTGTCAATATTTTTTTGTTTCAAATTACAAATATTTTTTCATTTATTTGTTTTCATTTCTAATTGCATCCTACGGCGCTATGATGCCATACGGCACGCAGAGCATGTTTCGCTGCTCTACGGCGGCAGTGCCCTGCCGGAAGACTTTGCCGCGGTAGGTGTCCGTTTCTCCAGCCTGCACCAGAGGCGTCGCAAAGTTGCTTCGAAATGCCAGATTTGCCAGAGTTTCTCCACCCGCCGTCCGGCAGCAGGCATCATAATATGCGTTGTGTAAAAGGCCTGTCACGCTGACCTGCGGCGGCACTTTTACGATGGCATGGTAACGAAACTGAAAAGCCTGTGCCGCAACCGCACCGGCTCCTTTGATGGCGTTGGTCTGCAGCGCTGCCGCCGGATTTCCTGAGGTGATGATGCAGACGGTAGAAAAAACACCGTGGAGCGAGAAATTGTAGCTGAGCATGCAGGCATAAACATTGCAATTGGCTTCTGTCTTACCTCTGAATGGATTTTTTTGATACAGGCTAATGTCCCGTAGCATGGCATTTTGATCGAAAAGATTCAGATAACCTCGTAACGTGTAGGGCGCTGCATTTTCCTTTACATCACAAACCGTCACAAAAGGATGTGCGTTGGGATTATACTTAAACGCTGCGCAGTTGTAGACCTGGTCCGTATAGGTCTTCATGTCCGCTGCAGTGACCTGTTCCAGTTCCGCATATTCACGAGGCTGCAGCGTAGTCAGTTTTTCAGAGAACATCCGCAGCAATTCCAGCGGCACGCTGTTGTCTTTGTGTTCCTGATCCAGATAAACCGGATCTGTCGGCGTAGTCGGAAGGAAGTAGATGCAGGCCTTGGTGTTGGCCAGGGTGTTGGTGCTGCCGTTAATCGTATAATTCCACCACAGTTCCAGATCCTGATAGGATAGGTCACTGCACGCACAGCTGCCCTTTGTCACGGTGAACTCACCCTCATATTCAACCCCGGCTGAAAGCCCCTTTGCCGAATACTCCAGCTTTTGGAAAACTGCGCTGCTGTCTGTGGCAAAGGCCCAGATAGAAACATGATACGGCGGAGTCGGCTTCTTGGACTTATCCGTAAGGATGAATTTCACCTTTACTTTTACGTTCTGTATCTTGTCTGCGATGTAAACGGCTTCTGCCCCATCTCTCCTGGCATTGGTCCACTCCGGCGGGGATACGCTGCCATCACAAGTACGGCAGCGAACTGCGCTGGCCGTGAAATCATCAGGACTGTGCTGGAAGGACATGCTGGTAATAGATAGGGTGATCTCGCTGTCATCGTCGTCGTGGTCCGGTTTGTCCTTTCGCCTGTCCTTCATCTTCTCCGCGGCTTTACTTAAAATCCAGGTGAATAAGGTAATCAGTGACAAAAGCGTCAGGACGTCTTTCCCTGCCTCTGTCAGGCCGCCAGCCGCAGCGCCAGTCAGCGCCATACCTGCTCCAGCAGCAGCGCCGCCTGCAGCACCGGTCTTTTTGCCAACAAACCTTCCCATTTTGATCACATTGATCATCTTACGCTGCGGGGCGTCTGCAAGACACTTGGCAAAAATCTGTTCCGACAAGGTAAGTGCGGTAAACGCTGGGGCAAAGCTCTGCAGCAGTTCGCTGTCTTCAGCAATGGAGCAGATGACCGCCTGCTTCTGATTTTCTGTAAGTGTCGGTGTCAGATTTGCAGAGGCTTCGTAGTAGCTGACCAGTCCATCCCAGATGGACTCCGCCTTCCATTTTCTCATATCCGATACCGTCGGCTGCGTCCGATTACTGCGGTAGTCGTACCCTGTCTGCGGCAGGCTGTCCAGGGTCCGCTGTGCCAGCACCACGTCATCCTCGTCCAGATGAATCTGGCGGCAGGTCGTCAGCTCGGCAGGCTCCGGTGCAAAGGAAAATAACGCAATCAAACCGTCCTCAAAGATATAAGGATGATTTTCCAGAAAGCTTTCCGCATCGGCCTGTCCCAGCTTCTTGTCGAATACAGCTGCCGTAAACAGATATTGTTCACAGGTGAAGTCCATTTCAGGGTGCGCCGAGTCAAACCCGTTCCCCAAACGGAATCCTCCTCTTTGCTGTCTCTTCGCAAAGGAATGCGACGACGTCACCTGCGTGCCGTTAAAGAATGCCGTTACCTGGCCTGCGCCATAGGTGATCAAAACGTCTACCCACTGAAAGACGTCGTGAGCCGATCCCAGGCACATACTGACTGAACCCAGCTGTAGGTTGAACTGCACCTTATTTCCATCCTCCCGCAAAAAGAGAATTACAGAATCTGCATCTTCTAAATCACCGTTGGAAAAGATCACCTGGTTCTGTTTCTGCGAAGGTCTGAGATACATTTTGACATAGACAGAAAATTCACCGCTCTCAAATCCTCCCGGATTGATATCGCCTCCAGGGTTGACCGATGCGAACTTTCCCTTTGACGGCAGATAGACGGGAACCAGGTTCATGACCCCGCAGGAACCGTGGGGAGACGCCGTGGCGCCGTGATTACTGATATCAGGCATGTCTTCCTTTGAAAAGTCGATAAAGGCCAGCAGGCTGTTCATAGACGCACTGTCATAAACCGTTTCAAATACGTAATTCTTGTATTGCTCCGCCGTGAGAGCCGCGTTGTAACAGCGGAAGCTGCGCATATATCCGTGGAAACCATAACCCAGCCTGATCGGGCAGTTCTGTATCAGCGTCGCACCGCTGCAGGCAATTTCACCCGCCGGAAACCCATTCAGCGCAAAGGAGACCTTGCTGCCGTTATAGCTTAACAGCAGATTGATCCATTGCTTCTTCCTCGGCAAAGGCCCCAGCGGCCGCACCGCCTTCTGCCCCGCCGCAGGATGATAGAAATAGAACATTTCGTTCTCGATGCCGATGCGAATCCCGTTCTCCTGGCTGATGATATCACTGCTGCCCCCTACTATGTAAATCCACACATCCAAAGTATATTGGCCCGCAGCCAGGCTGGCAATGTCTACACTCACATAGTTGCCTAAGGACTCTTTGTTGCTGATGCTCAGCGCATTACAGGCTTCTTTCACCATATTCTCTTTCATGGCGTTCTCCTTTCTCTTCCGCAAGGGATGCGACCAGCTCGTTCAGTTCCTCCTGGAACGGTGCGAGTTTCCTGTTCTTCTCTTCCTTGGCTGCCGCCTCAGCCTCTTTCATCGCTCTGTTCTGCGCCTTGAAGTCGCCGGCAAAGAAGCCGTCTGCGATCAAAAGTGCTTCATCCGCAAGCAGCAGGCTGTAGACCGTATCGTGATATTCCACCAGATGAAGTTCTTCAATGGTGTCCCTGCCGTATTCCATTTCCAGGATGCTGCCCCATGTGAGATCCTTCGCCATTTTCATCCCCTCTGTGGTCAGCAGGGGGTGATTTTCTGTCAGACGGATTTCATTTCCCCTGGCGGTCCTGATCAAAAACAGCCTCTCCTCAGGCCCCTGAATGAGATCTTCTACTTTACAGCTCCCGCCACGCGTTCTGACCTGCTCGCCCGGCCTGACCTCACAGACCATTTTTCTGCTGCCGCCTGCCATGGTGATGTACGTATCCTTTGCGAAACAGCCCCACAGGATATCGATCTTTGGAATCTTTGCATAGGACGGATCCTCGTGATCAAGATTATTGCTCTGGATGGTCAGAGGCACGCTGATTCCACTGTCTGTCATGATGTGCATGCGACAGTAAAACGTCAGCTGCGATGCGCCGGTCAGTGCTTTCTTTGCGATGGTGGTTTTCCAGTCTGTCGGAAACTCCCATGATAACGTCCGCCCGCTGACACTCAGGCTGACGGCGCTCATCTGAGACAGATTAAAGTTTGCAACTCCATTTTTCTCATTTTCTATATAGAAGTAAAATTCCTTGTTGCGGTCGATAAACGGCGGCGTTTTAGGCGCAAATCCTTTACTAAAGGTGACGCTGCCCTTAAAAGGCATATGGATATTGATCTTCTCCGATGTCGTCGCCACGTTTTCGTAGTAGTAGTCCCAAAGTGAATCGTCCAGGACACCCTTCCGGTTATAGTAGATAGTGGTCTTCTGCCCTCCTGTATGGCGAACCGGCACAGGCGCCTCCACGGTCATGGACTCAACCAGAGTGCTGGCGCCGATGACTTTGAGGACATCAGACACGTCGGTTTTGCTCCTCAGCAAAATCCTCCCCTCTTCGTCCTGTTCCGTCCAGTAAAAGGTAGACGCAGCGAGAAAGCGGCGCTCCTGTTCTTTGATCAGGCATGCCGCCGGCACTTTGATGCCTCCGGCCAGATAGGATGAATCGTTATCATTGACAGCAAAACCGTCCACGCTTTTTTTGCTGGCCACGTCTGAGACGTCGCCGATGATGACGATGGACGGATTTTCCCGCGTCAGATCCATACAGGAGGTGCTCTCCAGCGTCGTTCGCGGATGAAAGTTCAGTGTACGGATATTCATTGCGTCGGTCAGCCCTGTGCCATCAGTTTCAGAGCCTTTCGATCCGCAGCCTCCGTCTGGGCATCCGCCTTTTTCTGCCATTTTCAGATCCTGGCAGCGCGTTTCCTGCAGCATCTGGTAGATCTGATGATACTTTTTCTTCAGTAACCCCTCTCCTCCCAGACGCCAGGTCACGTAATCGTAATCCAGACTGCTGGCTAAATTGTGCCTGATGGTTCCAGACCTCTTCTGATTCGCAGAAGTAATCTTCTGCGCCATTTGATAATACTGCTCCACGGTATCCCTCCTCACCATAATTTACAGATAATTATTAATTTTCTTTCATTATATCACTATCTTTTCTATATTTCTAGTTGGCAAGAGGGTTTGACAAACCTGCAGCCAGCCATTAAAATGAAAGCAAAAGAAAGAGTGAGACGGCTTGGACAAGTTAACATGCTGAGTAATCGAAACGGAGGTTTCTATGAACGAAATATTAGAGTTTACAAATAGAGGAGACTTTAGGAAATGGCTGAGCGAAAATTGTCAATCCGACGCTGGCGTCTGGCTTCTATTTGGCAAAGCAGGCGGGCCGAAAACCATCAAGGCAAAAGAGGCTCTGGAAGAAGCCCTCTGTTTTGGTTGGATTGACGGCCAGATGCAAAGCCTCGACGATAAGACCTACAAGAAATATTTTTCTCAGCGCAGAGAAAACAGCAAGTGGTCAGAGAAAAATAAAGGAATCGTCAAGCAGTTGGAGCAGCAGGGAATTATGACGGACTACGGCAGAAGCAAGATAGAAGAAGCCAAGAAAAACGGTCAGTGGGATGCACCCAAGGTTCCGACGATTACAGAGGAACAAATTGCCTCTCTGGCTGCTATCTTAAAAGATTTTGAGCCTGCTTATACCAACTTCCAAGGGATGTCTCCGTCAGTAAAAAAGACCTACACGCGGGCATACTTTGACGCAAAGACAGATGCCGGCAGGCAAAAACGCCTGGCCTGGATGGTCGACCGCCTCAATCAGAACCTGAAGCCGATGTAAAGATATATGGAGGTAACTTTTTGAAAAAGATAACAGTTCTATTTATCTCGCTTATCATCATGGCGAGTTTGACAGCCTGCGCAAATGCTGACAATCCTGCACCTGACATAGCAGATGAAGATAAATTAACCCTAAAAATGGAATTTGATAAAAACTATGATGATGCAGCCCCCTTTGTAAATGAAAAATTGTTTACTGTATCCGAAGATATGGAGACTTTAATCGCTGAAGGAACGTTGAATTTGAACGGCGAAAGCGTGATTTTGGAAGTAAAAAACAACAAGACAAAGACAATCTTATGGAGCAGCACATGGGACAAAGAGGTGCAGTCAGACACCTTTTCCATTTCACTGAAGAAGGTAAAAAGCGATGAGGAATATGTCGTATGTCTCACAGGGAAAAAAATAAACCATGCTGCGGTAGAAATTACTTTTGACAGTAACTTGGTACAGGAAAGAGAGAAGCCTTTACAATAAATTCGATTTCCCAAAATAAAATAGAACGGCGCAAAGCAGTGTATTCTCACCGCTTTGCGCCGTTTTGGCCAGTCACCTGTCTTGGTGCAATAGCCCTTTTTTAAAATCTCTGTTTTACCTCTTCGATGGCTTTTTCCATGATCTTCTCTGCATCAAAGCCTTCGATATCTAAAGCTTCTGCTTTGATCAGCTCCGTCTCCGGAATACCGAACATATCTGCCACACCGCACATATAGTCGTAGCCGAAATTCTTATCACCGATAAAACCGCCGGCCGTGGTGATGTACACCAGGGACTTGCCCTCGCAGAGTCCGACAAAGCCAGTGTTCGTCGCTTTGAAGGTCAGATCCGCCACCATGATGTTCTCCACGTACACTTTCAAGATGGACGCAAAGGACAGATCCCAATACGGCGTCCCCACTACGATGTAATCCGCCTCTTGGAACTGCTTGGCAAAATCGAACATCGGATGATTCCAGTCTTTGCGTTCTACATATTTGTCACGCTCAATAATCCGTTCCTTGGTCAGCGGTTCCACTTTTCCCTTTCGCAGCACCACGGTTTCCAGTGTCACTTCCGGGTTCTTCTTCAAGAACTGGTCTATGTATGTCGTGCACAGTCTCTTTGTTCTTGACGCATGGGTACTGATACATGCATCGATAAATAAAAGCTTTTCCATTTTTCAAATTCTCCTCTTTTCATAATGATATGTCATAAATTCCGGATGACAGCTGACGTTCAGCTGATCACAGGTTTTGCAGTTAAAAATGTCCGGCGCTTCCTCCGGGGTTAAATAAGTAAATCCGAATTTCTCGAAGAACTTCGGCGCCTTTGCCACCAGATAAATGCGTTCTCCGCCCATTTCAGAAATTCGTTTCAGCGCAGTCTGCATCAGCAGAGTTCCGATGTCGCATCCTCTGAGATCTTCTCTCACGGCGATATCTCCGATGACAAACTCGCCGCCTTTGTGTTCGATAGAGATGCCGCCCAGGAGATGGCCCGCTTCATCTTCTGCCCGCCAGCAGGTGATCATGGCCGGCGGCGCGTCGCCTTCGATATGAATCTCAAATCCTGCTTCTTGAAACAGCGGTGCCAGCTCCATATATCTGCCCGTTTCTATGACTCTTACTTCGCCTGTATTCATGGTACTGCCCCCGCGCTCTATTCTATAGCGCCCAGTAGCGCTTTTAATTCTTTCACTTCTGCAGCGGTCAGGGTAATGCCCTTTCCCATTTTCTCGTGTTCCGGTGCCCAGTCTCGTAGGTCATACTTGGGCTGCGCTCCGTTCCAGCTGACCAGGTTCAGTTCCTTGCGCCAGCCTCTGGCATTCTCCGATAAAACGCCCAATTCCTCTACAATCTCGTATTTAATATCTGCCATCTGTCATTACCTCCAAATATCACTATGATAAAAATTCTGTATTTATATTGTACACTTTTATGGTCAGTTGTAAACTAGTTTCTCCCCTGCCTATAAACCGTCCGACAAGTCCATGATATTATAGCACTCTTTATTTCTTATAACTGGCAATTTTCTCCGCCAGCTCGGACAAATATTCCCAGCGATCCATCTTCTCCATCAGCCGTCCTTCGAGTTCTTCCTTCTCCTCTGTCAGCTTGGCTAACCTCGGAAAGTCGGTGGCATTCTGCAGCATCTCTGTTTCTGTCTCAGAGATACGGTTCTCCAAAGCCGCGATGTCCTCGTCGATGGTCTCGTATTCTCTCTGCTCCTTGTAAGAGAACTTCGGCTTTTGTGGTCGCTGCTGGGTTCTCGTTCGCTCTGCGCCAGCAGACTTTCCTTTGAGCCGCTGCGCCTGCTTTTCCTGCGCCTGCTCTTCCCGCCGTTTGATTTCATAGTCGCTGTAGCCGCCGTTATATTCTTTCATATGCCCCTGGCCTTGAAAGGCAAAGGTTTTTCTCGTCACTCTATCCAAGAAATACCGATCGTGGGAGCAGACAATGACCGCCCCGCTGAAATCGTCCAAATAGTCTTCCAAAATGGTCAGGGTTTCGATGTCCAAATCGTTGGTCGGCTCGTCCAAAATCAACACATTTGGCGCCGTCATAAGGATACTGAGAAGGTATAGTCTCCGCTTTTCACCTCCCGACAATCTGCCGATTTCCACCGAATGCATTTGCGGCGGAAATAAAAAACGTTCCAACATCTGTGAGGCAGAAAAACTGCCCTCCGATGTCTTGATATTGTCAGAGATATCCGCAATGTATTTAATGACCCTTGAGGTTTCATCAAGAGCCTGATTTTCCTGTGAGAAGTATCCGATATTCACAGTATCGCCTATTACAACCTGCCCGCTGTCAGGTTTTATCCGTCCCATAATCGTATTTAATAAAGTGGACTTACCGCAGCCATTAGGACCGATGATGCCGATCCGATCGTTTCGCAGCAACGTATAGCTGAAATCAGAGAACAAAACCTTCTCGCCATAGGCCTTGCTGAGGGAATCGATTTCTATGATCTTCTTCCCAAGACGACTGGATATGGTATTCAGTTCCAGAGAAGTCTCATCAACTACCAGTTTGTTATCTTCAAGCTCCTGAAATCGCTGTATCCTTCCCTTTGCCTTGGTTGTCCTGGCCTGCGCGCCGCGCCTGATCCAGGCCAGCTCTTTTTTGTAGATAGCCTGCCGCTTTCTTTCGCTGGCCAGCTGCATTTCTTTACGAGCCCCTTTGGTCTCCAAATAATAGTCGTAGTTACCGTCATAGCTGTACAATTTGCCGCCGTCTATTTCGGCGATACGGCCTGTTACTCTGTCCAGGAAATAGCGGTCGTGAGTAATCATAAAAATAGCCCCGCGGTAGCCGATCAAAAATTCTTCTAGCCAAATTATGATATCGTTATCCATATGGTTGGTCGGCTCGTCCAAGATTAGAAGGTTGCTTTCTGCCGTCAGTACGGCTGCCATAGCGACCCGCTTTCTCTGCCCGCCAGAAAGTTCTCCCATCTTCTGGTCAAAATCAGCGATGCCCAGTTTTGTCAGCATTGACTGGCACTGATAGAATTCAAAATGAGGGCTGATGGTTTCCAGATATCTGACAGCCTGATCCATGACGCTCAAGTTCTCGTCAAAATCCGGGTTTTGCGGCAGATAAGCGCTGCGCAGTTCCTTTCCCTTAGTTATGACACCGCCTTCCGGCTCTATCGCTCCAGCGATGATTTTCAGCAGGGTGGATTTTCCGCTGCCGTTGACGCCAATCAGCCCGATCTTGTCATCATCGTTAATGGTCAGGTCGATGCTGGTGAGCAGCGGTTTTTCGGTATAACTTTTCTTTATTTTTTCAGCTGTCAGTAAAATCATAAATTGATTTATCTCCTTGTTTAGAATACTTGTCTGTTTCTCTTGATCCGTTAAAACGGTACTAATTTACGGATTACAGGTTCTACGCTGTCTTTAAGCACAGTTATAAAGGTCAATTCTATCACTGCAGTTTATAAGTATACCAAAACCTGCGTTCTTTTTCAATGTTTCCTTTCGGCCAGGTACAGAGAATATGATCGTGGAAATACCGTTCCAGATTTCAAGACCGACGCTTCTGGGCAGAAAGTGAAAGATTCCCTCAGTTACCGCAAAATGAGGCCGCCGAATAGGTATTGCGCTTTCCCTTCCATTCGCCGATCACGTTCTAAGTGTGTCAGTCCATAAAGGTCATAAATTTACTGGCTGGCAGACTCTGCAAGAAGAATGATATTTATTGCTAGGGGAGGGGGGTATATGTCGTCTCCTTTTACAATAAGGTTATGCTTTTTGTGCCATCTTAACAAGTTTAGCGTAACAGTTTTTTAAGACAATCACCTTTGACGACCAAAAATGCCCTCTTTCCGCATAAAAATAACCGGCAGAATACGTCTCCGGTTATTTTTTCTTGAGTTGACAGTCGCATTTCTTTTAGAATTCTTTCAAAAAATAACTTTCATGTCAGGATACCCCCTGGTAAACTGTCTTAGCATCGATTCTGTTACGCAAGATCATGAAAAACCGATCAAAAAGTACAACCTCATTGTAAAGGTTCTCTGCTGGACTTCCTTTAGCGCTATCTCATATCCCGCCATCTGCCCTCTGGCAGATTTCATCAATCTTCGCCTGCACCGCTTCAGGCAGGGCATCGACCAGGGGGCCTTCGAGGATCTGCCGCACCCGCCGGTTTGCAATCTCGATGCTGTCCCGCTTCTCATAAGTTGTCGCCCGCAGTTTTGGTGGAAACATCTTCGAGTAATAGAGTTCATCGGGATTGCGGAAATTCTTTATGGAAGACTTGTGTGCCAGGAAAGTTCCGCCCGGACCCTCTGCTTTGATATCCTCAGTCAAATCTGTATCCTCGCCGATACGAATGCCTTTAGAAATCCGCAGGCATCGCTTGGCGATTTCATCCTCAGTCAGAATCATTTCTAAGCTGACTGCCATGCCATTATCCGTCGTACCGATCCCGTCGATCAAATCGGCTCTGCCCAGATAAGCGGGCATGGTCTCAAAGCTGCCTCCGCCGGTGACTGCACAAGGCAGGCCGTAGAACCTGGCCATCTCTGTACCGCCTAGGCTGACCAGTGCCGCTTCTCCGCTTTTGACGTACTCGCCGGTGATCGGATCTGCCGCCCCGGATGCCACCCCGTAGATCAGCGGCCAGCCCGGCTTGATGGTTTCGAAAAGTACGACGGCAGACAGCACTTCTGCATTGATCTGACAGATGGTTGAGAAGATAGAGGCTGGCGAAGTCATGCCAATCATCGGCATAGGATAGATGTTAATCGGAACATCGTAATCCACCAGCTCCAGATAAGCGTCCAACATGTTCTTGTCCTGGGTCAGCGGTGATACAGGGCAGTAGAGCACGGAAGCAATTTTACGCGCTCTGATTTTCTCATCGCTGCCGAGAATCGCCCGTAAGATCTCAATGGCAAACTTTGACTCATAGGGACTTGCGAGTTCAAACTGTACGTGTTTTGATGTTCCCTCTATAATGGCTGCCATCTCATGGAGACAATGGGTTTTTTCTGGTACGTCGCCAGCGCTGCAGCCAGTCCAGCAGGCGGCGCCGGTCTCCGCATGCTGAAAAATCCTGCCCACGTTGACCACGTCCGCTTTCGTAGATTCCCGCCGCTGCCCGGTATAGGGATCGTAGATGTTGGTAGTGATACCGCTCATCAGATGGCGGCTTTCCTTTGACGGCAGTGGGTAGTCGTAATGCGGGTTTCGCCCGCCCAGAACAAATTGCTTTGGCGCGGCAGCAAGAGCCCTCTGCACCATCTCTTCCGTAAAATAGACGATTCTGCGTTTCTCATCGATGGAAGCCCCCGCCTCTTTTAAGGCAAAGAAGGCTTTGTCACTTTTGATCCAGACGCCTGTCTGTGATAAAAGCTCCATGGTTCTCTGGTGAACCAGATGTTTTTCTTCCTCTGTAAATACCTTGATTTCTATCTGCATAGCAAGTCTCCTTCACGCTTTATAATCGCCGCAAGTTCAGCCTGCACGTCCGCTGGCAAAGGCTCTGGCCGATGTTTGGCTAGAATCTCCTTGGCAAGCTCCCTGGCCCGCTGCGGCATATCCTTGGCGCCGTCCTTTTGCCATTTCTCGCGCATCTGCCTGTCGATCAAAGCAGTAGTCGATATCTCATCGCGCATGTGGGCCAGTGTATGTCTCTGACTCAGGTAATTGCCTGCCGGTCCTACGGCTTTAATTACGGAGAGCGCCAGAGCATCTTCGTCTACCATAACTTCTTTTTCCGTTCTCTTGAACATGCGCACAAATTCTGCATCCATGAGGAACTGTTCATAGCTGATGGCCATACCCATGTCGATCATGCCCAGGCCGTAAACCAGATCCACACCGGCCAGCACCGGCATCAGTCCTGTCAGAGTCTTTTCGTGGCCGATCTGCACATCCATCACTTTACTGTCCGCCTATGTGCCTCCCACTTTCGTCACTATATCGTAGTATTTGCCCATCTGCGCTACCATGGCCCCGAACATGCCGTGTTCCGGCGCGCCCACTGGCGACGTCGCTTTCCTCATGTCCATGACAGTTGTCGAACTGCCGTAAATCACCGGGTTGCCTTCGTGAATCAACTGGGTCAATACAATGCCCGCCAAGATTTCCGCATTTGTCACTACAAAAGTGCCTGTCAGTGTGGCAGGTGTCGTTCCGCCTGCCAAGCCCATGGACAGAATGCTGATGGGCAGGCCTGCCTTTGCTGTCTCAATAATGACCTGGGAAGCGCCGTCGTGAATTTCCAAGGGACTATTGGGGCACATGCACAGAGTAAAGAAAGGGCGTTCCTGCAGCTTCTGCAGGCTGCCTGCAATGGCAATGCCCATATCGATAATCGCCTTGGCGTTGTGACCGTTCTCTGCATCGAGAATGGCGTGTTTCGTCGTATTTTTAAAAATAGCTTCCGCCTCGTAAAAGTCCTTCAATGGACCAGGCGCGTCCTGAGCAGCTACCGCCGTGGTAAAGGCGTTGATTTCCGGAATTGCATCGCAGAAGCGGGCAAAATTCTCTAAGTCCTCTGTGTCTGTATCGCGGACTTCTCCCGTTTCGAGATCGAACATCTGCAGCCCCGTGCCAAAACTGGTAAAGGAAACGGTTCCGTCACCGAGAACAAAATCGTCCTTAGGGTGACGGCCGCACATGGTGAAGGTCCCCGGCGTCACCTCGATAGCCCACTCGACCAGTTCTCTCGGAAACTTGACCATGTTGCTTTCCCAATCTACATCACAGCCTGCTTCTTCATAGATTTTTTTCGCCTCTGTTCCAAAGATGCGAACGCCGTACTGTCCCATCAGATCCATAGTAGCGTTGTGAATGGTCACGATGCCCTGGTCTGTCAGCAGGCGGTAGCCGCGGGTCTCTTTACTGAATTGAAAGCTCATTTTTTCACCTCCTGAAGGCCTGCCTTCTCTTTAAATCTTTCTACCGAGTTAATTTTAATTCCCAGCAGTCTGCTGATTCTAAACTTGGCTTCAATCCCTTTGGCGCTCTTGTCAGCCGGCATTGGATAAGCGATATTAAGATCCTCTCTGATATCTCTCATCACAGAACAGTCGGCAAGGTCCGTTGTCTCTACACCTAATTTTTCTGCAACATATTTCTTAGCCTCGGGCAGCCGCATCCCTTTTGTCAGCTGCATACGAAGCACCAGATCTCCGGCGCTGCGAATGCCGCCCATGCATACGGCGATTTCCTGTGTGGCGTCATTGGCAAATGGATCACCCGAGCCTATCTACAATCCGTCTATCCTGGCGATCTCTACCATGGCCTTGGCTGCCTTTGATACCACATCCGTGGGCGGTACATAGGCCATCGGTGTGCCGCCTACACCCATGCCCACATTGACGTGAACCGGAATCTGCGCGACCGCAGAACAGGCTTTGACGAAGGTTACCGCTCTGGCGATGTTCCAGGCAAAGGACTTGTTAGAGTTGGTGTTGACTACCGGACCGAAGATATTAGCGCCCGCTTTTTCCGCCAGCTTCACCTGCTTATGGGGATAAAGCCCTGCCAGCCGAACACCGTCGTACTTGAGGCCGCCGTGCATGCCCATGACGAACTCTCCTGCCATACCGATTTCGATGCCAAAGTCAGGATGTTTTTCTTTGATCTTCTCTATAGCCTTGAGCGCCGCCAGAAAATCCGCATCTCCCGATGCGCCGCTGGTATCGAAGTTCATGCCGTCTGCGCCGGCTGCAATCATGCCCTCCGCAATATACAGCAGATCTTTCACAGCATGGTTCACGGCTTCTTCCTGGGCGGCCTGCGCTTCTTCTACCTTTCCTAAAGGCAGCAATTCCGACCAGTTGTCTACCGGACCATCAGGCTTTGTGTATCTGCCCAGGTCTGGCATGCCGCCGTAGAGAACGGGAATGACGTTCTGCGCCTGGGCGATTTCCATCACCTTGGCCTCGTCGTGCAGAATTGGTTTCACCGTCTTATAACTGTAATCGATATTGCCGATGTCCACCGAATCCAGTCCTAAAATTCTCTCATTGACCAAAGCAGCTGCGGTCCGATCCATAGGCACGTGAGCCTGATAATTCAGCTTAAAGCAGCCGGAATCCGAAGTGGAAACCACCTCCATCCCTCTTTTGACGCCTACCACGTTGCCTTCCATGGTGATAATCTCAAAGAGGCGTGCTTTTTCCTCCTGACTGAGACCGTCAATCTTTCCTCGTTTCATTGCGTCGCTGACGCCCTCTTCTATATCACGGCGAATTTCTTCCGCGGACATGTAGATGCCGCTGCCGTCACCCATCCGTGTAAAATAGCTGGTGTTTTGTTCCATATTATAACCTCCTGTCGATGATTCATATATTATCGCAAATCCTGTGCCAACATGGGCAGCCACCGTAAATCCACAGTTTGCAGTCAATGGTTCTGGAATTATTCTCAATTTTGCGAAATATTTTTATAGCTGATGAAAGGAAATCGCTGTATACTCTTAGAAAATAGGCTTTCTCACCATTTGCGAATCATTCTCATTTTCTCAAGTGCTTTCTGTCGGATGACAGAGGTGCCGGCGTTTTAGACAGAGCAAACTTGCGAAAAGTTTCATCTGCATTCAAGAAAGGGGTATAGAATGGGTTATTTATACGAAATTCAGACAGAGGTACAGCATTTTGCTGAGGTCATTTCCGAGGCCCTTAGCGTGGAAACAGAAATCATAGATGAGAACATGGCCGTGGTAGGCAGTACCAGTTACAATGCTTTAGACTACGAAGCCAGACAGTCCTATCCTACGGAGTGGAGCAATTCCAACGCCCAGATTTCCAAGCATTTGTTTGAGACCAAAAGACCCTTGGTTCTGGCAGACCCAGGCATAAATCCCCTTTGCCGTGACTGCACCGAAAGGAATCAATGTTATTATAAGGCCGGCCTCTACTATCCGATTCTGCTAAAAGGCACTTGTTACGGCGTCATCAGCCTGGTAGCTTTTAACGAGCAGCAGCGGGAAAACATCATGAAAAACAGCTTTTCTTTTATGAAGTTCACCAGAAAAATGGCAGAAATTCTCGCGTCTAAAGTACAGGAACTGATTGTGAGGGAAGAACTGAGCAGCACCAATGAATACCTGAAGACCATCATTTCCTCTGTTCACGAAGGAATCATCGCCTGTAATCCCGAAGGAATCATCACTTGCTTTAACGTGACAGCTGAAGAAAAGCTGGGGATTGAAAGCGGCGCCGCCCTGGGACGGCAGATTTCAGAAATCGTGCCGGAATCACTTTTGTCAGCTGCTTTGAAGAGTCAAAGGTCGATCTATGAGAACAGCGTGGAATACCATAATGCAGAAGGCACGGCGGTACACCTGGTCTCTAACATTACGCTGGTTAAGAAAGAAGGCCGGCTTTTGGGTGCGGTAGAATCCTTTAATACCGATGAAAGCTTGTTCCGCATCGCCCACAGACTGCTGAACACAGACACCTCCGCCTCCTTTCAAAAAATCATCGGAGACAGTCTCGTGATGAGAGAAGCCAAGGGACGAGCCAGCGCTATTGCGAAGAGCCCATCTACCGTATTGATTACCGGGGAAAGCGGTACAGGAAAGGAGTTGTTTGCTCGCGCCATCCATAACTCCAGCCTGCGCAGTGAAAACCCCTTTATTCCTGTCAACTGCAGTGCGATTCCAGACCCTTTGTTAGAAAGCGAACTGTTCGGTTATGACGGTGGCGCTTTTACTGGCGCCAAAGCCTCCGGCAAACCGGGTATTTTTGAAATGGCAGAGAAGGGCACCATCTTCCTGGATGAAATCGGAGACATGCCCTTAAACCTGCAGGTCAAGCTGCTGCGGGTTTTACAAGAAAAGGCAGTTCAGCATGTAGGCGGCACCAAAAACATCGACATAGACGTGCGGGTTATTGCCGCTACAAATCAAAATCTAATAGCCAAAATAGAAAAAGGAGAATTCCGCAAAGACCTTTTTTACCGTCTTAACGTCATTCCCCTTGTGATTCCATCTCTGCGAGAACGCAGTCAGGACATTCCGGCTCTAGCCGCCTTTCTGTGTGATAAGTATGCGCCCATCTTAAACCGAAGGATTACAGGTATTTCAGAAGAGGCGCTCAGAATCCTCTGTGAATATCAGTGGCCGGGCAACGTCAGAGAGCTGGAAAACGCCATCGAATATGCCATCAACTACACCTTTGACGGCGAGGTTATCACAGCCGGCAGTTTGCCGGCCTGGCTTTCACAGCAAACCAATCCGTCATCTCCCCTGTCCATCGAGAAGATGTCTGAAAGAGAAAAAATCAAAAGCCTCTTGATCACCTCCGGCACTTCCTTGGAGGCCAAAAAGCAGATTGCAGAAATTCTGGGCGTCAGCTTGGCTACTCTGTATCGAAAAATCAAAAAGTATGACCTTTAAGGTGTTATGGTGTCTAATTACCTTCAGTTGACAAAGGGATACATGGTCTGACAGTCATCCCTTTGCGCTGGTGGCGATGTCAGCTTCAGGTCATTGTACTACCAGTAAAGGTATTTTATTTTCTTAAATGTCATTGCGACTGTCTTTCAATGATCCTGCGCAGCCGGCCGCTGAGCATCAGCGCCAGAGCCATTTTCAGCAGATCTGGAATGATAAAGGGAACCACGCACCAGCCCAGCACCGCGCTGAGCCCAATCGGGCCGACAGTCCTCGCATAGACGACCATGAACCAAGCCGTACCAAAGGCAAAGTAAACCGTCATAGCCAGAATCATAGACAAGACCAGGACCCATGTCTTTCTACCGATCAGCTTCTCCATGCCCCACATGGCAAGGCCGGAAAAAAGGAAGCCGATGATGTAACCTCCTGTAGTTCCAAAGAGAATTCCAAGACCCCCTGTGAAGCCAGAGAAAACGGGAATCCCTACCGCTCCAAGGAGAATAAAGATCAGGATTGCAAAGGTCCCCCGTTTGCCACCCAGCACGCCTACGGTCAGAAACAGGCCAAAGGTCTGCAAGGTAAAAGGCACTGCCGTAGGTATAGCAATCCAGGAGCAGACTGCCATCAAAACTGCAAAGATTGCAATGCATACCATATCATAAGTTTTCATTTTGTTGCTTGTCATCGTTGTCATATATCTTCCTCGCTTTTCTATTGTTAATGGAAGTATACAACAGGCGCTCTCATTCGTCAACCTATTTTTTATATAAAGGTGACAACTCCTGATTCTAAAATGATAATGTCTTAAGTAAGCGAAAAGGAAAATGTCCCGAGACGACGTCCCGTTACAATGACCAGTGCATGGATGCATGAAAATAAAATAGCTCGCCTTCATTTTTCAAAAAAGCAGGGCATAATGGCACAAAATGCTACCTAGGCCTGGATTTCCGCCTACATTTTTGATTTTTTTAAGTATATCTGCGCGACTCCCTTTGCAAATTCCCTTGAATCAGCCAGATTCGTCACCTTTGCGCAAGAAGGACCACGGAATTCGAAAATGAAGGCGGATTGGTTTACAATAATCAAAAAATGTGCCGATAACAAGCAGAAAAATGAAAATGCAGGCGGAAGATGGTTTCATGCCTTTGCCGTAGAAAATGTCCCAGGGGTGTCTTCACAAATCCCATCGACTAATTGTAAAGCTCCTGGCGATTACTTTATTTTTTCATCCCCAGCAATGCTTCCAGTCCTTCTGCAAAGATCCAGGTCATCTTTTCCAGACTATCGATGGAAAGGAATTCATTGGCTTCATGAGCCAGTTCCTCCTCATAAGGGAACAGCGGTCCAAAAGCCACTGCGTTCGGAATCGCTCTGGCGTAAGTCGCTCCGCCGATGGTAAAGGCTTCATTCTCCTCATCCCCCGTCACCCTGCGATACACCTCCATCAGCTTCCCGACAAAGTCGGAATCCGGTTCCGTATAGACGGGCGGAAGATAGTCCTTTTCTGCATAACCAAACCCCGCCTCATTGCAAGTCTTTTCGACAGCCTGTTTGATGGTCTCTTTCGGCAGGGAAGCAGGATAACGCAAATTTGCTTCTAAAACGGCAGTATTTTCCTCATACCGAAGAACACCGATATTAAATGTGGTTTTTCCTGAAAGCTGGTCCTCAAATCCGCAGCCAAATTTTTCTGCGTTGTAATCCATGCCGATGTATCTATTATATTTATCAACCAAATCGCCCAACGACAATGTACACT
The DNA here is from genome assembly GCF_900086585.1 of Emergencia timonensis. Lineage (GTDB taxonomy): Bacteria > Bacillota > Clostridia > Peptostreptococcales > Anaerovoracaceae > Senimuribacter > Senimuribacter timonensis. The sequence goes on along the minus strand of NZ_FLKM01000009.1, from coordinate 372,285 downwards.
CTAGGCTTGCGAGGCTCTTCATCAGCACGCTGATGGCATTCAGTCCCTTTTCTGGCGACATGGCGTGGGTACTTTTCCCCTGTGCTGTCACTTCGATTACGCTGCCGTTCCGCGTTGTCGTAACACCTTCAAAAGTGTTTAACGCCGCTGCGATTTCTTCCGCTCGATTCGGCGGACAAATCAGGTCGCAGCCTGCCTTTCCCGCCACTACATTTCTTCCGCTGCCGCCATAAAGACCGTCCACCTTTACTTCCGCCGACTTATCGTCCAATAACGATATTTTTAGATCAAAATCGACAAGACCCTTTTCACAGTAAATGAGCGGAAAATAACCGTCGGGAACGATGGAATAATCCGGCAGTTTTTCCGCCTGGGACTTGTAATAGTTGATGCCGCCCCATCCCTCTTCCTCATTGGTGCCTACAATCATCCGCAGGCAAGTCCCGGCAGGAATCTTTCCTTCGTCCATCAAATATTTCATAGCGTAAAGACTGCTGATCAGAGGTCCTTTGTCATCACCTGTTCCTCTGCCGTAAATAGCGCCGTCTTTCACCACCGCGTCAAAAGGGTCTGTCTCCCAGCCCTCGCCAGCTGGTACCACGTCTTCGTGAGCCAGAACCCCGATCATAAACGGCCCGTCTCCAGCAGTAATCTCACCTGCATAACCGTCAAAATCTTTGGTCTCCATTCCCATGACTTCCGCTCTGTCCAAAATCCATTTTAAACCCCGATCCACTTCTTTGCCAAATGGTTGTCCGCTGTCAGCATCTTCAGAAAAAACGGTTGGGATATTTACCAAATCGATGATGTCAGATACCATCGCCGCTCTATTTTCTTCTATAAATTCATGAATTGTCATATGAAATCCTCCTCTTCCACTTTCTTGTCATTATAAGGTTCCTGCGGCTTCCTTTCCTTGTATTAATTATAAATTCGAACTTCTGTATTTAAAATTATTACAATGCATTGATTCCTCGCTTTCGCTATAATGAAGCTACAAAATTCGAAATTACGCGAGGTGGAAAAATGTTAAAATTTGAATTACAGAAGGCGGCTGATAAGCTGATCAACGAGATCTTTGCAGTAAAGAAAGGTGAAACGGTGGTTATCACGGCTGACACCATGTCAGACGAAGGTCTGGTAGACGCTGTTGCTGCCAGTGTCTACAGTGTAGGCGGATTCCCGATGGTGATTACCATCGCTACTCCAGGCGGAGTGGGAAAAGCGGCTGATCCCGATATCCCGGTAGACGCGCTGACCGGCGCCCTCCTCGGCGCCGACGTCTGGGTTGAGTTCAACCATCAGTGGATGCTTTATTCGACACCATTTGAAATCGCAATGGAAAAAAATCCAAAGCTGCGGTACATGTGTCTTGTGGACTTCTCACAGGAACTTTTAATCAGAACCGTGGGAAATGTAGAAACACCGCAGCTGCAGATTTTTATGGCAGCCTTTGCCCAGAGACATATCGATGCCAAAGAAATGAGAGTTACTACTCCTGCCGGAACAGACGTCAGCTTTGAACTGGACCCTAATCATCTAGTCTGCAACGACTGCGGAAATGCTACGGTACCTGGCATGCACATGCTGACAGGCCAGCTGAACATCGTTCCCCGCTTTGGCACCATCAACGGAAAGATTGTTTTCGACGGAACAATCACGCCGCCATTCGGCAAAGTACCGTCACAGCCAGTGGTATTGACCGTAGAGAACAGCAAAATTGTCAAGTTTGAAGGCGGCCCGGAAGCGGCAGAGTATGAAAAATACTTAAAATCCTTTGATGATGAAGGCATGTTTAAGATGGCGCATATCGCCTACGGTTTCAATCCGGGCGCTAAACTGACCGGAAACGTAGTAGAAGACGAAAGAGTCTGGGGATGCACAGAATGGGGCATCGGTTATGTCAGCCCGATCGACGCGCCGCCTGTCGGCCAGGATGCAAAGTCCCACACCGACGGTATCTGTTTAAACTCAACAGTATGGCTGGACGGCAAGCTGATTATGGAAGAAGGCGTAGTCGTTGATGCGGAGCTGGCCGCACTTTCACCAGTGAAATAAGGTTTGCATTTGTTTCTGTAAGACAAAACGGCGCAAAGTTTTTTTAACCTCCCTTGCGCCGTTTTTCTTCCTTTGAAGGAAGCGTTTATCAGTCATAACTACAGCTGTATCACTTGCAAATCGTCCGGCACATATAACGCGCCGCCGAAATAGGCCGCCCCCTCTTTGCTGTACAGCTCCTTTCGTTTCAAAATGTTCTGGTCTTCCGTATGGTAAAGAATCAAGTTCTTCACCTGCAATTTCTCTGCCAGCTGACAGGCATCTTTGACTGTAGAATGGTGTTTTTCGTATGGATGAAAGATTTCCGACTGGCTGGAAAGGCAGAAGGCTTCGTGGAGCAGCCAAGTGCTATTTTCCGCATATTGACGGTTATAAGGGTTATACGGTTCGTCTCCACAACAGGTTAATTTTTCAACATCATCGTAATACATGGTGAAACCGTACTGCTTTGCTTTGGTCGAGCGAATATCAAAGAATACAGTCTTACACCCCAGAATGTTGTGTGTTTCCCCGTCAGATACGGGAATCAGATGGACCCTTTGACCGATAAACCTAGTCTGCTTTTCTGGCAGCAGCATGTGGGCCATCTGATCAATCAGCCCAATCAGTTCGTCATGGGCGTAGAGGTTCACTTCTCCTGGATACTTATTTCCGTTCATATTCTGGCAAATAAAGCGCAGCAGCCAGATGATCCCCATCAGATGATCGATATGTTTATGGGTGATGAAAATATCTTTGATGTCCTTCCAATCTATGTCCGCCCTCGCCAGCTGTCGCAGAATCGTATTGCCTCCGCCGCCGTCTACCAAAAAGTGACGCTGTCCTTCGCTTAGAACGAAACAGGTGTTATAGCATTCTGTGACCATGGCATTTCCGGTTCCGAGCATGGTAAGTTTCATATATAGCCGCCTTTCCATTTTGTTTTGACTCCATTTTACCACAGTTCCTCTGCCATTTAAAGCGGGGCAAAGCTCTTCTGGATTTCTATTATATCTCCTTTATGACCTTGGCTGGTACGCCTGCAGCAATGGTTCTTGCTGGAATATTTCTATTTACAACTGCGCCAGCGGCTATAATCGCGCCATCTCCAATGGTCACGCCTGGAAGTATGGTGACATTAGATCCAAGCCAGACATCATTACCGATGAATACCGGCGAAGGGTGCAGATCCTGTCTTTTATCCGGATCAAAATCGTGATTCAGTGTAACAATCGTTCCATGGTGACCAATTAAAACTCTGTCTCCAATGGTGATTCCCCCTTGATCCTGAAACGTACAGCCTGCGTTGAGGAAAACATTCTCTCCCAGATGAATGTTTTTACCACAGTCGGTATAAAAGGGAGGGATCAACCTTAATGTCTCATTGACTGGCTGACCGCAAAGCTGAGCAAATAACTGCCGCAGCTCATTCGGTCCATGATATCCGCTGTTTATCTGCGCTGTGATTTTCAATGCCTCCTGTGACAAATAGCTGCAATACGCCAGCTCCTCAGAGGGCGATGTAATTCTATTCCCACTATTTACATAATCCAAAAAATGATTTAATTCCATTTATGCTCTCCTAAAATCAGACTTGCGCCTGAGGTTTTACAGCCCTGCCGGCTGGTTCAGTTTCTCTACGAAATCACCCATTGCGTCTGCGATGGCCAGCTGCTGCGGACATACCGCCTCACAGCTTTTGCAGCCGATACATGCATTTGGCCGCCTTTCTTCTGGCAGCGCGTCTACGGCCATATGGGTAATCAAGCCGTTGGCAAAGCGGGTCTCATTGTACAGTGACAGTAAAACCGGAATATCCAGCTGCTGCGGACAGTGCGCCGTACAGTAGCGGCAGGCGGTGCATGGCAGAATATCCAGCATGCTGTCAGCCACTTCCGTCAAAGCCGTCATCTCCTGCTCTGTAAGGGGTTTTTTCGCTTCAAAGGTCTTGATGTTCTCCTTCATCTGTTCCAAATTGGACATGCCGGAAAGCACCATTTTGACGCTGGTCACGGACTGGAGGAAACGGAAGGCCCAGGCCGGTACGCTTTCCTCTGGACGCAGAGCGGCAAGCTTTGCTGTATTCTCATCAGAGAGCTTTGCAAGAGCGCCGCCGCGGAGAGGCTCCATGACCCACACCGGGATGCGGTACTGTTCCAGCAGTTCCACCTTTGCCTTTGCATCCTGCAGCTTCCAATCCAGATAGTTGAGCTGGATTTGGCAGAACTCCATCTCCTTGCCGTAGACCTTCAGGAACTTCTCCATGGTATCGTAGCGACCGTGAGCAGAAAAACCCAGGTGACGGATTCCTCTCGCCTTCTTTTGTGCGAGAAGATAATCCATGATGCCGTATTTTTCGTCCATATAAGGATCGACGTTTTTCTCATAGATATTATGGAGCAGGTAAAAGTCAAAATAATCCACACCGCACTTTGCCAGCTGCTCTTCAAAGATTGCCTCTACCTTATCCATATTGGAAAGATCATAGCCTGGGAACTTGTCGGCCAGATAATAGCTTTCTCTTGGATACTGACTTAGGACGTTGCCCATGACCACTTCTGACTGGCCGTCGTGATAACCGTAAGCCGTGTCAAAGTAGTTGATACCGTGTTCTATGGCATAGGCGACCATCTCAGCAGTCTGCTTCTCGTCTATCGGTCCATTCGGCTCCCCCGCTGTCGTCGGCAGACGCATGGCTCCAAAACCTAACGCCGATAGCTCTATCTCCTGAAATTCTTTATAAATCATTTTCTACCTCCTTAAGCCAGCCTTCTACTGCCTCCTCTGCACGGCTTCCGCCGTTTCCGCAAAGATCAAGGCCAGCGAGAATCTTCGCTCCGCCAGCCAGTTTCTCCATATCTCGCTGGATGTGCGCCATTCCGCCTCCTCCATGAGTGCAGAACGGCACGACAGTTTTTCCTGCAAAGTCATGGCCTTCCAGGAAAGTCGCCACTGGCGGCGCAATCGTACTCCACCAGTTAGGCGTTCCAACATAAATCACGTCATAGGGCGTAACGTCGATATCTGTCGCCAGATCAGGACGATAACCCGCCCCAATTTCTTTCTTTGCCTGTTTGACCACCGCATCATAATCTGCGGGATAAGCCTCTGCCGGCAAAATTTCAAAGAGCGTCCCTTTCGTCTTTTCGCAGATTATTTCTGCGATTTTCCGCGTGTTTGCGGAGTGGGTGTAATACACCACCAAGCTATTTCGTTTCATAAGTACCTCCTATTTTCCAAAGACTGTCACTGCCTCTTTCATATTATCAATAATTTTGACACCGAAGGGACACCGCTTCTCACAGGCTCCGCAGCCTGCGCATTCTGACGCACTGTGTTCCAGAGTGCTGTAGTGCTCCCTTACCGTTTCTGGGACCATGCCCTGTGCCTTTGTCAAATTTAGAAATTTGGTCACAGAAGCCACATCGATGCCCACTGTGCACGGCGCACAATGACCGCAATACATACAATGTCCTTCCCAGCTGATGTTCGGCATCAGTGCAAAGGCTGCTGCATAATCCTTTTCCTTTTCCGCCGCAGTCTCATAGGCTGCGCTGATCTCCAGTTCTTTCAAAGTGTGTGCGCCTGAAAGGACGGTAGCCACAGCTGGCCTGGTCAATGCGTAGTGAATGCACTGATTTACTGTCAGGGCAACGCCTGCAGGGGACATGGAAGCATCCAGCAGATCTCCGCCGCCAAAGGCTTTCATCACCGTAATGCCGACGCCCTTTTGCTCACACAGCTCATACAGACTTTCTCTGTCCTGGTCGATATTGATATGCTGTGACTGATAATTTTTGTCATCCCACAAGTCGTTGCAGTCTTCGCTAGCTGGCTGCAGGTCATAGCACGGGTTGATGCTGAACATGAGCACCTCGATCAATCCACTTTCTACAGCGGCCTTTGATACCAAAGGATTATGACTGCTCATACCGATATGTCTGATCTTTCCCGCTGCTTTAAGTTCTTTGGCGTATTCCATTACCGAACCTTGAGAGACTTCCTGCCAGTCCTCCATGGAATCCACATAGTGAATCATGCCCACGTCTATGTAGTCAGTTTCAAGGCGCGCCAGCAGATCTTCGAAACTGGCTTTTACCTCTTCAATCTTTCTCGTCCGCTGATACTGATCGGTTTTCCATGTGGTGCACAGGTGTGCCTGCAGAATGAACTTATCCCTGCGGCCCGCCAGCGCTTTCCCCAGGCGGTTTCGCAGGTTGGGATCTGGCGTATAGAAATCCAGATAGTTGATCTGAAGGTCTTCCGCCTTATCTAAAAGCAGCGGCGTCAAAGTGCCGTCGTGGTCGACAAAACCTTCGCAGCCCAAACTGATCTCACTGACTTGTAAGTCCGTTTTCCCTAAATTTCTGTATTTCATCTTTTCTCCTTTTCTTCAAAAAACGATTGCCGATATAACCGATACTGGCAAAGAGCACCATGACAGCGATGTAATCAAAGATCAAGAACACCTGCGGCCTGTTAAAATCAAAGAACACATACTCGATGCGCAGAAACATTTTCTGCCACAGCTGCTGCGAATCAGCGGCAAAGATGCCGAGTGCCGAAACGATGGCAAGCCCCATGCCGACGGAAACGCGGCTGATTTTATCTTGGATGCGGCTAGCTGACATGCCGAAGTGATATCCCAGATGTACCGCCATCAGTGCATATCCCCAAGCAGTAGAAAACATATGGAGTTTCCTCGCAAACATCGACGCGGGCAGATCCAGGAAGGCAAAGACCTCCGTTGACAGCAGGATTCCGCTTACCATCATGCCGGACATGGCCAGGAGCAGCAAAAGATTGATAACGGTGTAAAAAATCCGCACCGACTTGTACTTTCCCTTGAACAAATTTTTGTACCACCTGAGGTTCAGCCCGTTATGCACTGCGAAAAGCGCAAAGAGTGCGACACCCAGCCACTCATGGACACGGTTTCCCGTAATGTGAAATGCCATCAAGGCCAGAAATAAAGCAACCATGGACAGGTCAATACATACTTTGATTCTTTTCTTATTCATCTATCTGATCTCCTTTCCGCTGGATGCCCAAAATCATAAGCGGTTCAGCCATTCCCTCACTTCATCGCCAGCGGAAGGCACATCGTCCTGATAGATATGCAGGCCCTCTGTCACATTGGCCTGCGGCTGCGCCTCTTTGATAGCCGCGAGCGTATCCGAAAAGCCGCTGCCGCCGCTGGTGCAGAAAGGGACGATGGTTTTGCCGGATAAATCGTATTCCTCCAGAAAGCTGTACACCGCCATCGGCATATCAAACCACCAGTTTGGAAATCCCAGATAGATGGTGTCATAGCTTTCCATGTCTTCCACGTGAGAAGCTAATGTTGGCCGGACGCCTTGGCTGCCTTCACTCTGTGCAGAATCGACAAATCCATCATAGTCGTCAGTCTGATATTTGTCTTCCATCTCGATAAAGAACAAATCGCCGCCTGTCTCTTCCTCGATCATATCGGCAATGATCTTGGTGTTTCCCTCGTGCTGACCGTCTACGACCTGGACACTGGCTGAGGCTACGGCATCTACGTTATCCTCCTCCTGAAAATTGCCGACCCTGGAGAAGTAGGCGATGAGAACCTTCCCATCTTTCTTTGGGCTTTGTTTCTGTGTCTGCTCCTGTTGGTTATCGTTTCCCGAAGGCTCCGCCTGCTGGACGCAGCCTGCAAATCCAATAGCCATCGCAGCAATCAATATGCTGAATAGTATTTTTTTCATGATTATCTTCCTTTCATGCATAGACCTTATCACTTGAAGTGGACTCCAAGTCAAGGGTTATTTGCAAATTTTTAAAAGTTTATTTTACGCGGCTTACCTGTATCTCACCAGATAACGTCTCAATCTGATCGGCCCCCGACACCGCTTCTCCAAGTGCATACAGGCCGCTTGCGCCCCCGCATTTCCCATAAAAAAGCACCACATTACCCCAAGGGGCATAATATGCCAGGACTCCGGCGGGACCTTCAGCAAGGGGTGCATCACTGGTATCCAGTTCGTTTGGCGAGTAGAAAATTTTTTCATTATTGCTGTAATTTTCTACCTGAATTGAAAGGGGCAGCTGTTCATACAGTGCCTTTGCGGCAGTACTGTCATTGAGCTGAAATACGATGTTCTCTCCTGCTGTTCCCTCTACTCGAATCTGTAGCGCATCAGTGACGGTTTCTTCTGATTGCCAAGTCTGATTTGCACTGGTATCATCAGAATCCTGTTTGGAATTGCCGCTGCAGGAGAAAAGCAAAAGCAGCAACGTGCCACACAGGAGAAGGGATATTATTTTTTTCATGAGTTTTGTCCTCCTCTTATATCCTCATGTTAGTAGTTTCATTTTAGCATCAGACTTTCCACTTAGCAAATACTCATATTAAATACCCTTCCATGCTTTACAGGCATATTTAACTATGCTATACTCACAGAAAACGCATGAAAAAAATGACTGCGATGGACCCGTGGCAATAGATTCGTTAATCGAAAATTGACGAAACGCTATTCAGACGTTCACTTCACAAACAAATTTTGAAAGGAGATTCATCAGATGGAGTTTCGAGTACTACAATATTTTTTAGCAGTAGCAAGGGAGCAGAGTATTTCCGGCGCAGCGGAAGTCCTGCATCTCTCTCAGCCCACCCTTTCCAGGCAGCTCAAAGATTTAGAAGAAGAGCTTGGAAAGCAGCTCTTTATCAGAGGGAACCGCAAGATTACTTTGACAGAAGAAGGCATGCTTCTCCGCAAGCGGGCAGAAGAAATTACAGAACTGATGCGAAAAACAGAAAGCGAAATCGCGCAGTCAGAGGACACCATCGCCGGCGACATTACCATCGGTGCAGCGGAAGCAAGGCCGGTGCGCTTTCTAGTGCAGATTGCCCGGACGCTGCAAAGCCAATATCCTCTCATTCGGCTTCACGTCATCAGCGGTGACCGTACTGCAGTGATGGAACATCTTAGTAAGGGGCTTATAGACTTCGCGCTCCTTCACGGCGACGTCGATTCTGCTCAATTTGAATCTCGTCCCGTACCTTTTCAGCACATCTGGGGTATTCTCATGCGCAAGGATTCGCCTCTGGCAGAGAAAGAAGCTGTTACAGAAGAAGACTTATACGGTCAGCCCATGATTCTTTCCAGACAGATTTATCAGAGCCCGGACTTCCAGGAATCATTAAAAAACGGCGGCAGGTCTATTAACGTAGTCGCCACTTATAATCTCTTATATAATGGTTCACTAATGGTAGAAGAAGGCATGGGTTACGCCCTGTGCTTTGACCAGCTGATCAATACCACCGGCAACAGCCAGTTGTGCTTCAGACCCTTGGTGCCAGAATCTCAAGTAGGTATGTCATTGATCTGGAAAAAATACCAGGTTTTTTCCAAAGCGGCACAGGCTTTTTTGCAGAAAGTAAAAGAAACGACATAAAGACTGGTATTGCCACTTTCCCTTAACAAAAGCGCCACAAAAACGTTAAATGTTCTTCGCATATTTATCACAAAAGATTGCTATACTAAGAGTGTCAAAAGGATACAGGGTTACGAGATAATTTCTTTTGAACGTTCTTTCTTAATTAAATAAAATATCGCAGCTAAAAGGCCTCATCTGACGATGAGGCCTTTTGGTGTATTGCGGCGGCTGCCCCCTTTGTGTTATGATGATAGAAATATGAAAGAATAGAGGTGTTAGACATGGACAGTGCCTTGCTTTTAAGAATCAAGTTCGACCGCGGTGACAGCCTTTCAGATGCAGAAATACAGACACTGCTGACCGAATCAAAACTCGTTGAAAAGCTGACTAAGGATTACCAGGAGGATAGGTTCTTCTGCCTTTTCCGTCTCATGGCACTTTCTGAGATTCCCTATGCGCAAAGGCTGCCCTATACACAGAAAGTTCTTGCTTTTGTTTCTGATCATCTTGCCCTGCAAGAAGGCTTTTCCTATACGGGCGACGTGAACTACATCGTACCCTGCTATAACGCTATGCTGCTGGAGGCATTCACACGTCTGGGGAAAGCAGATTCGCAAGACGTGCAGAACGCCCTGGGCTGGATTAAGGAATACCAGGTCTTTGATCGCAATCAACAGACAGGATGGAAGTACGACGGAATCTGCAAGCACGGCGGCTGCATGAAAGCTACGCCTTGTTATATCGGTATCGGCAAAACCGTGCGCGCTTTGCTCACCTATGCTGCCTCCACCGATCACTCTGACAGGATTGTGGAAGAGATGATCTCTAAGGGCACAGAGTACATGCTTCGGCACCACATGTATCAGCGTCTGTCAAACGGTGCGCCAATCAGTGCCCACATCACCGACATCATGTATCCTCAGGCCTACATGCTCTCTGCTGTGGATCTGGTTTACATTGCGGGGGAGGCCGATTTGTGGACAGATTCCCGCACACAGGAACTGAAGGAGCTGCTGCGCAGTAAATCTTGTGAGGAAGGCGGCTGGAAAATCGACTACATTTACAGTCACAAAGGCTACAAGGCCTTTGATACTAGAAGAAAAACGTCCGACTGGATCAGCTACATATTTCAGCAGGAAGGTCTTTGAAACATACGGAAATTCGTTCTGCAGACGATATTTCCTACATAATTAAAACCACCAGTTGAACTGTAATGTCATTAAGTTAAGACAACCTAAACAAAAACTTCGTATCAATCTTTAATGATGCGAAGTTTTTTCTTGACATCATTAAGGAATTGTGCGGCCACTTTTATCAGGTATTCCCTTTTTAGCGGATAAAAGTGGCCCTTGTAAGTAGGACACATCAAACCTATTTACAAGGAGGAGCCCATGAACACGAAAGATGTAGTTTCAAAATTTGACTCCCTGATAAACCGTCTGGAGCAGTCAAAAGAAAAGTTCAGCATCCATCCTGAAAAGGACTTTTCACGAAACAGGAAGATTTCCTTTGGATTCATTGTACGCTCAATTTTATCATTTGGCGGAAGCACGCTTACAAATGAACTTCTCAGAATGGGGAAATACTCGCCTGATTCCCCCTCGCCCTCTGCTTTCATCCAGCAAAGAAGCAAGATATCCCATACCGCCTTTACTAAACTGTTCCACATGGGCAATCTCGCATTTGATCAGGATCTGCGCTACAAAGGATACCGCCTCATGGCTGTTGACGGAAGCCATGTCCAGGTCCCGAACAATCCCGATGATCCGGACTCCTATGTGAAATGCACCGAGAACGAACGGCCGCATAACGAGTTCCATCTGAACGCAATGATGGATATCCTGCAGGGGATTTATACCGATGCAGTCATCCAGAAGTACCGTACCCAGAATGAGGACAGGGCACTGATCGAAATGGCTGAGCGCTCACAAAACGCAGATTCCATTGCAATCTGCGACCGGGGATATGAATCTTACAACAATATGGCACATCTGCAAATTTGTGGCTGGAAATATATCATGCGGATAAAAGAACCGGGCCGTTATGGTATCGCCAGTGGGCTTCAACTGCCAGATTGTGACGAATATGACCTCCCGATCCATCTATCCCTTACGAGAAGAAAGAACAGGGAAACCAAAGAACTGCTTAAGGACAGGAATCGTTATCGCTATATTCCGGGCAGTGTGGGTTTTGATTATCTTCCATCAAAAAATAAACATGGCGATCCTGTATGTTTTTTTACTTTGGACTTCAGGGTCGTCAGGATACAAACCGGTGACGGGCTGTATGAATTACTGGTTACAAACCTTCCTGCATCAGATTTTCCCGCAGAAGAATTGAGAAAGCTTTATGCTTTGAGGTGGGGGATAGAGACTTCCTTTAGGGATTTGAAATACATAGTGGGCATGCTGAAATTCCATTCAAGGAAAAGTGATTTTGTGACACAGGAAATATATGCGAACCTTATCATGTATAACCTGACGCAGATCATTGCCGGCTGTGTGCAGGTCCCGTCAAAGAAGAGAAAATATGAATACAAGGTTCGGTTTTCAGCTGCCGTAAACATAGCACGGAGCCTTTTGCTCAAGGATGTCTCACCGCCAGATGCTGAAACATTACTGCGTAGGATGATAACACCTGTTCGGCCAAACAGGAGCTATTCACGCAAGCCGAGAACTAAGGCCCGGATACAATTCGTCTATAGGATATCATAAAATCTGTATTATGGTACAGGAAATGAGGCAGATTAAGCTTCTGCCTGTTTGCCATACAAAAAAACAGATAAAACATAGAGGGTAGTGTAAAATCCTGTCTCCCCCCTATATTTGTGTTCGCTTCTTTCTTTAAAGATATTTAACTTAATGACATTACAGTTGAACTGGTGGCTTTATCATGCCTACGCGCAAATATGTTTATATGAGTGACTTTCCCAGATCTTTGCAGGCCTGCTGTGCCTCGTCGTCAGGCGCTTCGTTGCAGATGACACATTCATGGGCGATGACAGCTTCGTCATCGATACAGCGGTCTTCCCAGCAGCGCATCCATTCGCCGTCTCCCCAGCCGTAGGAGCCAAACAACCCTATTTTCTTACCCTTGAGCTTTTTTTCGCACTGTTCGAACATCGGCGCAAATTCATCTTCTTCCAGTTCCTCCGCACCCATGGACGGGCAGCCAAAAGCAACTGCATCGTATTGATCCATCAGATCTGCAGAAAACTCTGCCGCTTGAAAGCTGGTGACATCTCCTCCGCCGCCTTTCGCCCCCGCCGCGACCTGCTGCGCCATCTGTTCTGTATTACCAGTCCCACTCCAATATACAACTGCAATTTTACTCATGATTCATACCTCTTTTCTTTCATTCTATATAGCAACTGTAAGCTGCCCAATCGTCTTTCCCTGATAAAAAAGACGTTTATAAACTTCTTTACACTTATCAAATTTAGCAAATAATCGAACCGCTTCACATTCATTGCAGTACACTTTCCAACAACCGCTGCACTTGCTGTTTCTGCCTGCATTTTCGATAAATCCAATCACATCGCCTAAAGGATAACCTAAGAAAATACCAATCTCGTGGGGAAACTCTCCTTCTTTTCCAAAGCGGGTCTGCAGCACGGCAATCGCCTCGTCAGCTGAGAATCCTTCGTAACCAAAGTATCTGAGAAAAGTGTGGACCCCCTTCTGCGCTAGATCTGCCCGCAGCTTTTTTTCCCGATAGACGTAAATCAGCGCACTATGGTCGTATTTTCTCAATACTGCAACAGAAACTCCTTTTTCCCGCAGGTTTTGGTTCAGCTCATCGATGTACGCATACAATTGTGCATCTGAATCATACATATAGTTAAATAAATTGGCCGTTTTCAATGACGCCAAAGTCGGAGCGCAATGCTCAATCAAATAGTTTTCCACAATTCCGCCTTTCTCTCCCTTAGTTAGTCGATGCTAACTTCGTAGTCCATAGGAGGCGGGCATACGGTATGCCCGCCCAAAGACTACACATTTGTTAATTAAAATCACTTAAGGAGAATCTATAATCCGCCACACTTAGTTAGCTTAAACTAACTATACTATCATCACCCTCTTTTGTCAATGTCTTTTTTGGTAAAAGAAGGACTGCCAGGCCATTTTTGCGTAACCGACATCTTCCTGCGGGTACCCTGTTACGCATTTCTTCTCCTCCGCATCATTCCTGATTAACTTTTTCATGCATTTGCGCCATTTTTGCGTAACTGACATCCTCCTGCGGGTGCCCTGTTACGCATTTCTTCTCCTCCGCATCATTCCTGATTAACTTTTTCATGCATTTGCGCCATTTTTGCGTAACTGATGTCCTCCTGCGGGTGCCCTGTTACGCATTTCTTCTCCTCCGCATCATTCCTGATTAACTTTTTCATGCATTTGTACCATTTTTGCGTAACTGATGTCCCTCCTCAGGCGTACACAAAAAGCGGGAGCTAGCAGCCCCCGCTTCTAAAGTAAAATTCCAGAATCAATTCAGTTTATCCTGCGGTCTTTTAATCATCTTCGCTAAGATAACATATAATGCCGCAGCTGTGATGATGCCTTGTGCGAAAGGTACGCCGTAAGGAATTAATTTGATGACCGCATAACCACAGAGCCACGATATGATGCCAATCCAGTTGAAACCGTCGGGCATCCTGTAGTTTTCCGGCTTACCCCTGCCGATAATCCAATAATCGGCCAGGATAACGCCCATGGTCGGCAGCAGCGCATCGCCTAATATGTATAAAAAGTCCTCAAAATGATCTGCCAGGCCGAACACCGCGCAGACAGTGCCGATGAGTCCAGCGACCATAGTCGCTGCCGCTCTCTTATTCTCAGCCAGGTTAAACATCAGAACGGCATTGATGCCGCCAGAATAGGCATTGGTCGTATTGGTGGTCCAGGTTGCCGAAATCAGTACCAGCATACCGAGAATTGGAATTCCAATTTCGCAGAACACCAAAGTGATATCGTACTGCTGTGCGACTCTAGTCATGATTGCACCCAGAACAACCATCAAAACACCTGCAGGCGCTACGCCCAGCGAACTTGAGATGATCGTGTCTTTTCTCGTTCTCTGATATCTGGTGATATCAGAAGCCGCAAGGCATCCAGCCGCCATAAAGCTGACGGTTAATACGATTCCATCAATGAAAGACATGGATGGAACCGCCGGATTGACGGATAACTGCTGCGTTCCATATTTATTGAGCGCCATGATGCAGCCTACGATGGTTACGATGAACAGCGCCGGTACTGCTACTTTGTTCAGCTTGTCCAGTGCATTAATGCCGTAAACTGCCGTAACCAGCATAATCAGCCCCCAAATAACCATGGATATAACCGGGGATACACTGATATGGAAAAACTGATCAATCAAGTTAGAAAACGCATCTCCGCAGACGCTGGTCTGCACAGCGAACCAGCCGATCATAGAGATAAAGATCAGTGTACTGATGATGAACCTTGCTCCTTTTTTGCCAAAGCCGCCGATAGCCGTTACGCAGGTAGGCACACCCAGATCGCTTCCCATGATGCCCATCAGACAGAACAGCACGATGACAATTAAGTAGCCAACAACACCAGAAAGAATGGCATTTGTCAGTGACATGCTTTCTGCCAGAATGCCTCCAAGCAGCAGGCTTGGTACACAAATCATGATGCCGGCCTGAATCAGTGCGACGTCGATCCAATTTTTTCGCTCTTCCATAGGCACTTTCTCAAGAGTCGTCGTCTCTATATTGCTGCCTTTTTTTTTCTTCTCGTCCATAGGTCTCCTCCAATGTGATTTTTCTAAATTATACAAATTTTCGAAGGAAACCACTTTATTATAATTTTAAAATAACAATAGTTTTTTTAAAATTATTTCAATCACAGTTTTTCGTTAATCAGCGTCCGCAGTTTTACTGCTACTGCCACGGTTTCATGAAATTTAACGTTATCGTTCTCCATGCCGAGGGCGGACTTTACTTTGTTCACTCGATAGCGAATCGTGTTTTCATGCTGATTCATTTCACGAGCGGCTGCCTGAAAGTTGCCTGAATGGGCCACATAAGACTCCATGGTCATCAATATCTCTTTTAAATTTTCCACGGAAGCCTTTTGTCTGATGGCATCCACATAGGCTCTGTAAAAGTCGTGGGCTTCCTGTGTATCCTTGACAGTCAAAAGCAGCTGCAATACAGAAAGGGGATCGTAGTTCTGCGATGACATGTTCATAGTTTTCGCCGTCTCCAAAGCTCTCTTGGCTTCTTCTAAAGCTTTGCCGATATCTTTTCGGTTGTAGATCCGGCTGTAGCCCATGACAGGTTTACTGACAAATTCTTTGATGCGGATAGAGGCAACATCCGAACGCCGGCGCAATGACTTCTCGTCTTCATCACTTAAAATAAAAATTTGCTGATTATTGCTCCGCACATAGATGTCGTTCTTCTGTTTGAGATAATAAAAATGAAGTTCAACTTGAGCAATATCTGAGTTGAAGTCTCCTTCCACCTCGATGACGCGCAGAAATTTTTTCATGTTGGGATTAATACTGTAGAGAATCTCCATCTTCTCGCTGGCAAGGACATTTCCATACATTATTTTTTCAATTTTCAAGGTGTTAATGGCATTTAAATTATCGATAGAAATATACTTATTAACGGTGTCTATGATTGCCGCATAGGGAATATCTTCTGGAATCAAAACAATCGGAAAATTATTCTGATCGCAGGATTGTAGAATATCGTCTGACAAAACGTAAAGCATATCGTCCGTTACCACAAAGAGACCAGAACACTCCGTTTTAATCAAAGTATCTAAATACTCGTAAATATTCTCCGTCTCGTACTTAAACTGGTCGAGACAGGTAATAAACACATCCCCTTCTGCTATGATATCTCTGTCGACAAGGTTTTTGTTGCAGGGACAGTCGAAGACAGAGATTCTTTTAATCTTTTTGTTCAGACCTCTGCTGCCTGCCAAAACTTTCGATTCGTCAAACATTGCATTTTTCAAAATTTCTTTTAAAGATACAAACATTTTTTACCTCATTCACAAATAATTACTATAATTTTCATTAATTCTTAACTTGTATAAAGTCTAATACAGGTGTAAACTATATTCAAGAAGGAAGTGATATAAATATGAAATTTGATATGCACTGCCATACAAAGGCTGGCTCAATCGATTCGAAAATTTCCATCGAAAGGTATATTGAGCTGCTGCAGGAAAAAGGCTTTGATGGCATGCTGGTCACAGACCATGATTCATATAAAGGATATAGGTATTGGCAGCAGAACAAGGCCGAGATGCCTGATGATTTTGTCGTACTGATGGGTGTTGAGTACGATACGAAAGACGCCGGACATTTTCTCGTCATCATGCCCGACGAGCTCTGTCTCAGAGTCCTGCAGATCCGCGGCATGTCCGTAGAGATGCTGGAGCGAATTGTACATCACTTTGGCGGAATTCTCGGTCCGGCCCATCCATTTGGCGCCCGCAGTTCCAGCGCCATGTTTTTTAACAAAATGCGCAAGAACCCGCAGTTAGTCAGAAAGTTTGATTTTTTGGAAGGCTTCAATACTTGTGAAACCGTCCATGCAAATCAGGTTGCCCAGCTGCTGGCAAAAAAATACGGCAAGCAGTGTTTCGGCGGCTCTGATTCTCACAAAGAAGAATATGTAGGAATGGCCTTTACCGAGTTTGACCGCGATATCACCTGTAACAACGATTTGATCGAGTGTGTGCAGGAAGAAGGCATCGCGGCCTTTGGCGGAATAGAAAGAACATTTCTGCGTAAACACAAAAAGAGAAACTCTTTCGCTGCCACTTGGGGATTCAAAGCCTATAATCGCGGTCTGGGATTCATCTATTCCCCTTATAGACAGCACAGAATCAAGAAATTAGCCTTGCACCACAGTTAATATTTTGATAAAATATGACTTGCAAAGCGATAGTATTTGGCTCGACCTTTGTTCACAAAGGCCGAGCTTTTTTAGTAAATTAAGGAGAAAGTCAAATGAACGAATCAAACATCAAGCCTAACGGACTAGCCCTGCTTCCAATTTTAGTCTTTCTGATTCTCTTTTTAGGAACGGGAATTATACTGAAAGACTTCTACACCATGCCAGCGGTAGTAGGGTTTCTCATCGCACTGATTGTAGCCTTTATGCAAACACGCGGCAAATCATTTAACGAAAAATTTTCAATCGTCGCCAGAGGCGTAGGAGATGAGAACATCATCACCATGTGTCTGATTTTCCTGGCTGCTGGCGCTTTTTCCGGCTCTGTCTCTGCTGCCGGCGGCGTAGACAGCACTGTCAACCTGGGCCTGTCCCTGCTGCCGCCGAGTATCGCCGTCATCGGACTCTTCGTCATCGGCTGCTTCATCTCCATCTCCATGGGAACTTCGGTTGGAACCATCACCGCACTTGTTCCTATCGCCGTAGGCATCAGCGAAAAGACCGGTTTCGCCATGGCCATTTGTGTCGGCGCAGTGGTTTCCGGCGCCATGTTCGGAGACAACCTATCCATGATTTCTGATACTACCATCGCGGCAGTCAGAACTCAGGGCTGTGAAATGAAGGACAAGTTCAAGCGGAACTTCCTCATCGTCCTGCCGGCGGCCATCGTGACCATCGTCGTCCTTTTTTTCCTCACCCGCGGATCTAAATTCAAAATGGAAGACGATTTAGACTATAACATTTTGCAGGTCATTCCGTATCTATTGGTATTGATTACTGCAATCATCGGCGTCAACGTATTCATCGTTTTGATCAGCGGCACAGTGCTTTCGGTTATTGTGGGAATTGCCACTGGCGCCATGGCTCCTTCCGCAGTCTTTACTTCCATCGGCACAGGTGTTACCAACATGTACGACATCACGGTCATTTCCATCCTGGTAGCGTCAATCAGCGCTTTGGTCAAGCAGAACGGAGGCTTCGCCTTTATCTTGGAGAAGATACATAACCACGTACACACCTACAAAGGCGCGGAATTCGGCGTAGCAGCGCTGATTTCTCTAGTAGACGCTGCAACAGCAAACAACACGGTCGCTATCGTCATCGCAGGCCCGATCGCCAAGGAAATCAGCGAAGACTACGACATTGAACCGTCCAGAAGCGCATCCCTTTTGGACATGTTTGCCTCGGTCTTCCAAGGCATCATCCCATACGGAGCACAACTGCTGACAGCTGCCGCCCTCAGCGGACTGACGCCTTTCGCCATCATTCCGTATTTGTTCTATCCGTATCTGATGGCAGTCTGCGGCATCGTCAGCATCCTGCTGCCGCAGAAGAAACGCAGCAAATAAATCAATCTACAGCAAAAACTCCGGCACTGATTTGCCGGAGTTTTTTTGTGTAAGCAGATTTTTTCTCAACGAGCAAATATAACGTCAGCATTTGTTCTAAATTCGTGATACAATTGAATTTGAAAAGAAAAGACATACTTTGTAGATATCAAATTAGGAGGAATCATTATGGTGACTTTTTTCGCATGTCTCGCACTACTGATAATCGGTTTTTTCACCTATGGAAAAATCGTCGAAAGCGTCTTTCGGCCTGACGAGAGGCTGACACCCTGCACAGCCCATCCTGACGGCGTAGATTACGTTCCCATGAAGCCATGGCGAGCTTTCCTGATCCAACTCCTCAATATCGCAGGACTGGGGCCTATCTTCGGCGCCCTTTCCGGAGCGATTTGGGGTCCTGTCGTATATCTTTGGATCGTACTTGGCACCATCTTCGCCGGGGCAGTCCACGATTATCTGTGCGGCATGCTTTCGGAGCGCAACAATGGCGCCAGCATTTCCGAAATCGTCGGAATTTATCTGGGACCGTTCATGAAAACCTTGATGCGCGTCTTTTCCGTCATTCTGCTGCTGGGTGTCGGCGTCGTCTTCATGGTAGGGCCTGCCGGCCTTCTGGCCCTGCTGACGCCAAGCACCCTCAGCGTCAGATTCTGGACCATCGTCGTTCTGGTCTACTACTTCCTGGCAACCATGCTCCCCATCGACAAGATCATCGGCAAGCTGTACCCCCTCTTCGGCATCTGCCTGATCGTCATGGCCCTCGGCATCGGCGGCGCCACAGTGCTCCATGATACCACCAGGCCAATGATGGAGCTGACCTTCGAAAACCTGCGTCCCGACGGCGCGCCAATCTGGCCTCTGATGTTCATCACTGTAGCCTGCGGTGCGATTTCAGGATTTCATGCAACGCAGTCGCCGATGATTGCAAGATGCATGACCAGTGAAAAGCAGGGTCGGAACATCTTTTACGGCGCAATGGTTACGGAGGGCATCATCGCTCTGATCTGGGCTTCTGCCGGCATTGCCTTCTATTACAACCCGGCTCACGGCATGGGTGCCCTGCTGGACCTTGGCGGCGGCAACTCCACAGTCGTATACGAGATGTCCATGAATCTCCTCGGCCCTATCGGCGGCGCACTGGCAATGATCGGCGTCATCGCATGCCCTATCACTTCGGGTGACACTGCCTTCAGAAGCGCACGGCTGACCATCTCCGACTGGTTTAAAATCGACCAGAAAGACATGAAGAAGCGGCTGGCTTTATCCGCGCCGCTGCTGGTTGCCGGTTACTTTATCTCCATGCTGGATTACCAAGTGGTCTGGAGATACTTCTCCTGGGCAAACCAGACTTTAGCGATGATCGTTCTCTGGACAGGCGCAGTTTATCTGTGCAGGTATGTCAGCAAAAATGCCAGCCTCATGGCGGCAATTCCCGCAGCCTTCATGTCTGCAGTCAGCATGACCTACATCCTCTACGCACCGGAAGGGCTCAATCTGGGTGCCAGCGGTTATACCATCCTGACCTATGTCATCGGCCTGATATTCGCACTGATACTGGCATCGATCTACATCGTCCGCGTCTATATACCGGCTGGTAAAAATGACAGAAGGCTGGATCATCATACAGCTTGAGAGCAAATTCCCTAGGGGCTGCCCGTTAACGCGGACAGCCCCTTTTTTATGTAAAAAGAAACGCCGCTCTGCGGTCGGACCAGGTCCTTACCGCGAGAAGCGACGCTTCCGGATAAACAAATATCATTTTGCAGGATAGGCTTACCGCATGCAGCTCAGCCTTCCTTATTATTTAGAAATACTCCTTGGCAAGTTCTTTGAACTTCGGGAGTGATCTCTCAATTTGATCATAAGATACGCAATAGGAAATTCTCACATAACCTGGGCAGGCAAAGGAACTTCCCGGTACCATCAGCAGATTGTATTTTTTGCCCGCTGCGACGAATGCTTTTTCGTCTGGAATCGGCGACTTCATCCACATGTAGAAAGCACCCTGCGGTTTTGTGCAGGTAAAGCCTGCTTCGGTCAGCCCGTCGTACAGGGTCTTACCGTTCCGCTCGTAATAGGCTACGTCACATTTAGCATCTACGCATCTTGCGATGACCAGCTGGATCAGTGAAGGCGCATTGACGAATCCGCCCACACGATTGGCGATAGTGGCTGCGTCGATAAACTCTTCCGCGTTGTCAGACTCATCTGGAATGACCACATAACCGATTCGTTCGCCAGGCAGTGACAGAGACTTGCTGTAGGAATATCCTACCAGCGTGTTGTCATAATACTTGGTCAGGTATGGCACTTCTGCTCCGTCATAAGCCAGTTCTCTGTATGGCTCGTCAGAAATCAGATAGATTACACTTCCGTATTCCTTCTGTTTCTTTTCCATAATTGCCGCCATCTCTTTGATGACGGATTCCGGGTAGATGACACCTGTCGGATTGTTCGGGTTGTTGATGATGACAGCCTTCGTCTTCGGTGTAATCGCCCCTTCAAATTCGTCCAGCTTCGGCATGAAGCCGCCTTCTGGATTCGGGGAAATGACGACCAGTTTGCCGTCATAGTTAGCTACGTAGTTGCCGTATTCAACGAAGTATGGCGCGAAGGCGATGACTTCCTCTCCCGGCTCTAACATGGTCTTCAGCAATACGTTGAGTGCACTGCCGGCTCCGACGGTCATGATGATATTCTTCTCTGTAAATTTGGTGCCGAAACGTCTGTTCAGATTTCCGGCAACTGCCGCTCTTGTCTCAGGAAATCCTGCATTGTTCATATATCCATGAACCTTGACCGGATCTTCGTTGGTTACGATGTCGATAATCGCCTCCTGAACTTCCTTAGGAGCAGGGACATTAGGATTGCCGATGCTGAAATCGAACACATTCTCTGCGCCATATTTGTCGGCCATCTGTTTACCTTCTTCAAACATGGCTCTGATCACAGAGTTGTTGTTTACCAAAGGCTCCATTCTCTTTGAAATCATCTTACTATACCTACCTTTATTTGAATTTATTACTGTTTATGTTATTTTACAGCATCCATTCCAACTTGGAAAGCTTTTAAGTTCAAGTCGACAAATTTTTCTTTGACGTTCTTTTTGATAATGTCTGCCCAGTCGATGTCGTCAAGACCCATGGATTTGACCAATGTACCGAGGAGTATCACGTTGGCAGCCTTTACGTTGCCGAGATCCTCAGCCAGCTTCGTAGCATCCAGAGTGATGACTTTCTTAGCGGACTTCTCAATTTCGTCGAGAACGTCGTCTGCATATTCTTCTGCGCCTGTCAGCACGGTCATGGAAGGAATCTCCTGGGTATTGACGACAACTGCACCATCTGGTTTGAGATAATCCAAGGTTCTGAGGGCTTCCATCTTTTCAAAGGATACGACGATGTCTGCCGTTCCCTTCTCGATGACTGGTGAAAACACCTTTTCTTTGCTGTATCTTACCTGTGAAACCACGTCTCCGCCTCGCTGGCTCATACCGTGAATTTCACTCATCTTTACGTCATATCCTGCTTCCATCAAACCAAAAGTCAGCATCTTTGCAGCGGTGATGGTTCCCTGACCACCTACGCCGGATAATAAAATATTCTTCGTCATTTTAATTAATCCTCCTTCACAATCGCTTCTACTGGGCAAACCTGGGCACATACGTCACAGCCTACGCAGTCCACTCTGCTGATATGTACTTTCTTTGCCTCTTTGTCAAAGATCAGAGCCGGACACCCCGTCTTCTGGCACTGCTTACATCCGATACACTTCTCGGCATCAACCACGTTCTTCGTCTTGAACAGGTTCGGCCATTCTTCCAAATCGGCATCAGAGAATTTTTTCAGGACGCAAGGCCATCTGGTGATGATGACGGAAGGTTCATCCAGTTCCATGAATGCGTCAAAGGCATCATCGACTTCTTTCAGATTGTTAGGGTCAATGACTTTGACGTGCTTGATACCGATGGCCTTCACCAATTCTTCGATGTTAATCATCGGTGCAGCTTCGCCCTTTACGTTAAATCCAGTGCCCGGATTCTGCTGATGTCCCGTCATGCCTGTGATTCTGTTGTCGAGGATGATGTTGATGGTATTGCTGTTGTTATATACCGTGTTAATCAGCGAGTTGACGCCTGTATGGAAGAAGGTGGAATCTCCCAATACGGTGATGACCTTTTTCTTTACACCAGCTCTGTTGAATACCTGCTGTGCACCGTGGCCCATGGAAATGGAACCGCCCATGCAGATACATGCGTCCATTGCGTTATACGGCGCGCCAGTAGCCAAAGTGTAGCATCCGATATCGCCGCTGATCATGACGTCTTTTCTCTTGCCTAATCTGTAGAACAGACCTCTGTGCGGACATCCTGCGCAGAAAGTAGGCGGACGTTTGATGACTTTTTCTTTGTTGTATTCTACCTGAGGAAGTTCCTCTCCATAGAGAGCCTTTCTCAGCACGTTCGGTGTCATCTCTCCATAGGATGGGAAGGTGTCTTTTCCGTGGCATTTGATGCCTAATCTCTGTACGAATTCTTCGATATATGGATCGTCTTCCTCTACGATGTAAACTTCGTCAACCTTGCTGCAGAAGTCTTTAATCATTTCTGCCGGTAGCGGATTGGTGAAGCCAAGCTTCAGGTAAGAAGCGTCTTCTCCCCAAACTTCCTTCGCATAGTAATAGGAAGGACCGGAAGCGATGACGCCGACTTTGGTGCCGCCCATTTCGGCATAGTTGAACTTGGTCGTTTCGCTGTATTCAGCAAGCTGCTTTGTTCTCTCTTCCAGAGCGACTCTCATGACTCTCGCATGTGCTGGAAGACAGACATATCTCTGCGGATCTTTTTTCCAATCCTTTACGCCGACTTCTTTTCTTTCGCCGATTTCTACCAGTGATTTAGAGTGACAAACACGGGTAACCATTCTCATGATGACGACAGCGCCGTATTTCTCAGATACTTCATAAGCTTCTTTCATCATATCTACGCATTCCTGGCTGTCTGCCGGTTCAAACATCGGCATCTTGCCCATCTTGGCGTAGTTTCTGTTATCCTGTTCATTCTGCGAGGAGAACATGCCCGGTTCATCAGCTGTGACCAATACAGATCCTCCGTTTACTTTCATGTAAGCAAATGTCATCAGAGGGTCAGCGGCAACGTTTACACCTACGTGTTTCATGGAGGCCATGCTTCTCGCACCAGCCATAGATGCGCCTACGGCTGATTCCATAGCTACTTTTTCATTTGGAGCCCACTCTGCGTAAATCTCCTCATATGTAGAAACGTTTTCCATGATTTCTGTACTCGGAGTACCCGGGTATGCGGATGCGTGTCTAACCCCTGCCTCATAAGCACCTCTAGCGATGGCTTCATCGCCTGTCATTAATTTTTTCATAGGTCTCTCGTCCTCCTTTAAATTTTATCAATCATCACGCCGCAGATGAGCACCGGCATCTCCACAGCTGGACTAATATATCTGTTTCTTCTTTTATTGTAAAATTCCGAAAACGCTTTGTCAAATTTTTTGGGATTAAATGGGAAGGATTTTACGAATTTACAGCAAAACATGTTTATTTTATCAATTTTTATAAATATTTTTTGTATAAACAAACAAGTGCATACATGATACAATTTTAACGTAAAATTGGGACAAGAGAATTGAAGTTTAAGGCTTTTCCTTGCTTCCAATTTATGTATAACTGCCTCTGAATCGGATATAGCTGTAAATAAATCACGCATTGCCCATTATTCATTATATTCTGTTAATTATTTGACGTTTTCTTGACAGTTTTACTTTAAAGGGCTAAAATATAGATATGACGAAGGTGAGGAACGACTATGGATAGACGACTGAACAGAACCCCCATCAGGGAGCAGATCTACAACATTATCAGGAAAAACATCATCGAGCTGAAATATCAGCCAGGCGAAAGGCTTTCTATCATGTCCATTTCCAAAGAGCTGAATGTGAGTAACTCCCCGGTTAGGGAGGCGATTTCCATGCTGGAACGGGACGGGCTGGTAGAAATCTATCCTAACGCCGGTCCCAGTGTGATTACTTTTTCCAACAAGCGGCTGGGGCACATCGCCCAGGCGATACTCAGCATGCTGCTCGGTTCCTTTGAAATCTGCCTGCAGAATCAACAGATAGACAACTTGATTGAACTGCTTCAGAGAGCGCTGAAGGAGCAGATGAGCCACATGAATTTGGAGAGCCAGCCGGAGTACGCGAAATACTCCATCGCTTTCGAAGCGGCTTTCGTAGCCTGCTGCAATAATCCTTATATCTCAAAGCAATACGCCGAAATCGAAGGCTTGTTTTATCTGACGGTTTTATATGACCAATGGTACATCGATACCAACCGAATGGAGGCCATTGTGGAGCACCAAAAGATTCTCGGCGCCATCATGAATGGCAAATTCGACACAGCCAGGACACTGCTATCCAAGCATTACAATCGGTTTCAGGACAAAGAGTAGTGCCAAAAAAACACAAGTGCCAGATGACTTTTCACCTGGCACTTTTTCTGTTCTATTCTGTTTCGTCATCTTGGAATCTCAAATCCCACATCGGTTTGTAATAATGCTTTTTAAAAATTTCTATTACATCAGAGTGCCGGCCGGCCTTCATAGCCGCGAGAATTTCTTCGTGCTGCGCAAGCCCCAGCCTCCGTTCCTCCTCTTTGCCCTCGAGAAAGTAAATGGAACCGAGAAAAAATACAGGAAAGATGCTGTCATACTGTGCGAGCATTCTCTTATTGCCTGTCGTCTCTATGATACATCGTTCAAACAAGTTGGCATAATAGGCGCACTCTTTGTAGTCCTTACTCTTAAAATAAATTTTCTGCGTTTCCAGAACTTCTTCCGCCCTTTTTATCAGCTTTTCCAGCTTGTTGGTTTCACAACAAAATCGATAGCTTTCGACAATCCAAAACAAATACATCTGCGAAAGTTCATACTGGTCTCTGTGGGTAAAGGTCGTCACCGTCGCCCCGCTGCTGCGATTCGATATGACCAGGCCCTGTTGCTCCAGCAGACTGAGTGCTTCTCTGATGGGAGAATTGCTAATGCCAAGCTCCTCTGCCAATTCATTGATATTGATCCGGGCACCGGCAGGATATTCCTGATTGAGAATTTTTTCCTTGATGATTTGATAAGTCTGTTCCTTCACCGATAAAATCGTTGCCATGATTACCACCTTGTCTTCGTTAGAATTTCATTGCGTCCGCCATTTCAGGCACCTTATTTAATAGTAAATGGCAATCCTCGATTTGTCAAGAAATCAGCCGATCATTTTATTCAATTTTCAATAATTCAGCGGCATTGTGCCAGAAGATTTTTTCCTTTTCCCTATCACTTAACGGCGCCGCTTCCACACATGCGATGCTTACATCCATGTCAGAAAAAGGAACATCGACGCCAAACAACACTTTGTCTTCACCAAATGCGCTAACCATCCAGGCGATTTCCTTCGGAGTACGGAAACTGGTGTCCACCCAGACGTTTTTCAGACCACCTACCCTCTCGGCAAAATATTCCGCTTCCCAGGAGCGACAGCCTCCACAATGGGCGCCGACAAAATTCACTTCCGGCATCTCTTCGATCAAATCTGCCAAAAATTCCGGATTACCATAATTAGGCGCTCCTTGATTCTCTACGCCATATTCCACATTACCGCAATGGCTGATAACCGGCAATCCCGTTTTCGCCCAGGCTTCCAAAATCTTTTTTATGTAATCAGATTTTAAGTCCAAATCCTGAATGATAGGATGAATCTTTAGTCCCCGCGCCCCTTGCCTCACATCATCCATCAGCTTATCCACAGCTTCCTCTGCGCTCATTTCCGTGTTATAGATACAGGTAAAAGGCAGGATTCTCTGATCTAGCTCTGCCGCAACTCGATAGTCTTCAAAACTGTTAGCGGGCCATATGGGCAGCGTACAGATATAATCAACTTCATTATCGTCGAGGATCTTTTGCAGATTCCAGAAAGTGTTCTTCAGGCAACGATTGCCCATCCATTTCGTATCAGCTGCGGTCATAGCCGCTTTCAGTTCAGAGTCCCGCTCCGCCTTCAGCCAAAGATCGTCGGGCCACATGCGTTCTCCCTGGAACTGCCCCTTTGTATAAAGTTCATAATAATTTACGTTCCCAAAGAACTCTGTCTCCGGAATCGGCACGTCAGGCGCCGGTCTATAACGGAACAGATGTCCCGCCCCCTCTTCTGGATTGCCAAACATTTTGCAGGCCAGATGCGAATGAGAGTCGATTATTTTCCGTTTCTTCATTTTGTCTCACACTCCTTCTTTTTTTCAGCGATCTTAGATAATTCTTTCTCGCGCTCTACCCATTCTGGATAAGGCAACCTCATCTGCCGGTCCAGATCAAACCCTTGATTTTTCAGCCAACGACGTCTGCCAAAATAAAAGGCGTACCAAATCGCATACCATATGACAATGGTGACGATCATCTTCATGTCCAGAGTAATCAATGTAGAAACCAGCTGCCAAATGCAGATGCCTACACCAAGCAGGCTGAGTATCGCTGTCACTTGTGGCGGAATCTTAAAGGACGCTGCCCGGAAAGAATTAGGATAAAGTTTGTGCACCTTGAGTGCCGGAATAAACAAAAGCAGAAGACAAAACAGGTTCAGCAGTGAGTAAGCTGTCAGCAGCGTACCGATAGGAAAGCCGAAGGCTACAAATACAGAAGAAACACCTGCCAAGAGCCATACAGTGTTTTTTGGGACTTCGTGTTTGTTCAGCCTGCCAAACCACATAGGCATGACCTTATCCTCTGCGGTCGCACTGCCCACATTTCCACCTGCGATAAAGATCCCGTTCAAGGAGGTCAATACAGAGAAGATTGCCCCAGCCAAAATAAAGAAATGATACATACCAGGTGAAAAGACGATCTTCGCTACGTCCAGAAGTGAGGACACCTGCTCCATAGGCAGCACTCCAATTGTCACAGCACTTACCAGCATGAAAACAAAACAACAGATAGCCGTCGCCCACACAAACGCACGCGGGATGGTTTTTCCCGGGTTCTTGATTTTCTCAGGGTAAAAGGCAATGCTTACACCACCCTGCAGACTGGCGCTGAGTAATGCCACAGCAGATCCAAGGGTCACGATCGTCAGATTCTCTGGTTTAATGATATCACCAAAGGACAAGAACTCTTGACGGATTTCAGGCATCCCCACAAAGACATAGAGGAACAGAGCAGAAAACAGAGATACTACCATGATATTCTGGGCAATGGCATTGGCCTGAACTCCCAGGCTTGTAATAAAGGCGAAAAAAAGCAAAGCGCCCACGCCTAAAGTACGATGGTCAACAGGTATGTAAACAGACGCATACTCTGCAAAAACGCCTGCCAGAGCAGATAGGATGAAAACATAGTTAAAACCAAATATCACCAGCATATAGCCAGCTGTCGGGTGAACGAGACGGGTGGTGTGCATATAAAACGTGAATGGCGCCGGGAGTACAGATATGGTCACCATCTGCGGGATATAGCAGATCAGGATTGAAATAAATGCGATGAAGTAGGCCCATTCTATTCCAGTCCCTACAATACCGGCAGCAGCCGGTATTGTTCCAAATACCCCTGCTCCAACAATGGTTCCTATGGCTAAGCAAGTTACGGAGAAAAAGCCAATTTTCTTTTCTTTCATGGCAAACCTTCCTTTCTTTCATGGGTAAAATTATTTTTAATTAAATGCGAATCATTAAATGCATTTAATAATATATCAATTATACCTCTATTTTCAGATTTGTCAAATTATTTCGAAATATAATGCATAAAAAATACGGAGTTCGATATCACCGTTTCTCCGTATTTTTAATCAGAACGATTTTAAGCCATTTTCTCATCAATAATCTGCCCTGCCGCTACCTCCGCTCTCGCCAGCAGTTTCAGGTACTGCGGAAAATCCTCTTCTGAAGACAGTCTCACTCTGACGCAGTTGTTGTCGATGGCATCAAACGCGCTGCCCGGCACTGCGACGATGCCGTTCACCACAAGGAGGCGGTATAGATCCACAGTCGGGTCCTTGTGATACAGAAGGAAAATCGGCACCCTGTCGTCGGTGGCCGCCATTTTGATGTTCTCTCCGATCATCCGCCTCACCTTCACCTTTGCCGAAGCGAATTCCTGGGTATCTCTCTCCAGTCTGTAGGCGTTGTCAAGCGCCGCCGCCATCATCCTGCGCGACATCTGCCCGACGGCATAAGGGTTGGTAATCTGGCTCATAAAACCGATCAGCTCCTTTGATGCGGCGATATAGCCTGCACGAATGCCAGCCATGCCGAAACCCTTTGACAGGGTTCGCAGTACGATGAGGTTTTCGTACTCGTCCATCAGCTGCATAGCGGACTCCCGTTTTGATACAAAATCCCCATAGGCCTCGTCCAAAATGACACAGACACCCTTTGCTTTCGCTCTGCGCATCACCATTTCAATCTCCCCTGCCGTAATCATCTGTCCCGTCGGGTTGTTGGGGTTGTCCAGGTAGACTGCGGCCAAATCGTCCGTAATCTGCGTGAGAAGTGCATTGACGTCAAATTTATAACGATCCGCCCGGTCCAGTGCCACATAGCGATAGTTCATACCAAGGAGTCTGGCATTGGACACGTAGTCTGAAAACTGGGGCGCCACGCCGAGAACTTTCGCGCCTTTCTGGGCAAAGAGGTTATTGACGATATAGATGGCGGCGATGCTGCCGTCGGTCAGCATGATATTATCCTTTTCTAAAGATGCCAAATCCGACCAATAATCACAGACCGCCTCGTACACTTTCACATCGTGAGGATAGTTGATAATTTCCTCTAATCTGATCTGCCTAAAGACCGCTAAGACCTCTTCAGGGCAGCCGTAGGGGTTTACCCCCTCAGTGCAGTCCATGCTGCCCTCTGGAATATCAAAATCTCCGTTTGCGTAGCTGTTTTTCTTCATCGCCAGCAATTCTTCTCTAATCTTCATCATTTGTATCTGCCTTTCAACGTCCTGTGTTTTAACTTATATCTCCAAATACATACCAGCAAGATGATACCCAAATATCCGGTATAAGGATAGATGAAACTGACTAATTTATCAAATGGCATCTGTCCCAGAATAAAAGCGTCCAGACTGACCAGCAGGGCAATCACCAGGGAAATCCTGCTGCCCGGTTTTGCCAGATTATTGCATATGGTCCAAAGGACCGGAGCCGCTGTGGAAAAGATACCGCAAATCATGACGACTACGAAAACGGTTCCTGCCAGAGAAGAAACTTCGTTGGCCAGTTTCAGTGACGGAACAATGCTGCCTTCAATTAAATCCAAACGGGAAAGCAGCGCAAAGTTCATAAATATAACAGTGACCATCAGCAGTACCCCGCCCGTGATACCGCCTGCCGCCGCCTCGCGGGCAGATTTTGCATCTCGTCCAAGGGCCATCAGGAAGGCGATGGAACTGACCACGTTGTACGCCACATATAGGATTCCGCTCATCCACCAACTGTCGGTCGGTTTTGATGTCACCAACCTGCTGACGTCAATATTGCCTACCATTAGGTCTCCGAAGTTGGCCGTAATGGTACAAATGGCTA
Organism: Emergencia timonensis; assembly: GCF_900086585.1. Taxonomy (GTDB): domain Bacteria; phylum Bacillota; class Clostridia; order Peptostreptococcales; family Anaerovoracaceae; genus Senimuribacter; species Senimuribacter timonensis. Next base: position 341,956 of record NZ_FLKM01000009.1, on the reverse strand, counting down.
TGAAGATAGAAAAGCCGATAATCAACGGTCCCATGAGACCGACGATGTCGATCAGTTTTTCTAGTCCAAAGGCAAAGGCGACGAACACCAGCAGAGCCATAAACAGTCCGCCTACATAATAGCTGACACCGCAGTATTCCTGCAGTGATGCGCCTGCGCCTGAAATCATCACTGCTAAAACAGCAAAGAGATAAAATAAAACAAAGTATTCATAGAATACTCCCATAGCCTTGCCGCAGAGAAGTTGATATGGCTTCAAATTCTCTACATCTTTCGTCTCATAACCGATCTTCATCACGCTGCCGCCGGCCCAGGCAAAGAGTATCATGCTGATGATGGCGGCTCCAATGCTCCAGACGCCGTAAGACGTGTAAAACTGCAGAATCTCCTGTCCTGTCGCAAAGCCTGACCCTATTTCAAAGGCGATGTAAGCGCCTGCGTACTTGATAACACTCAAAATATTTACTTTTTCTTTCAAAATAATCCCATCCCTTATCTATATGCTACCATAATTTTATGTGGCCTGGTCATACAGTATTCCGTACAAAATGAGTCTGTATTTTTGACATCGGCAATGGGACACATTATTCATTCGCCTTAAATTCCTTTTTCGCGTTCATGCCGTAATGTGCACAAGACGCGTTCTAGTTTCTAGCACACAAAAAACTGCTGCCCAATCTAGTATCGGTACAGCAGTTTTCTATCCGTTATTTAAAAATTTCCATAGCCCGCTTTGACATTGATGATTGCGATAAACTCTTCTGCCGCTTTTGAAATGGTCTTATTTTCAGACTTGACCCAGCCCAGCTTACAGGCAAGAGGTGAATCGGCAAGGGGTATAAATTTACAGCCGTTGGGCGCATAAAACTGCGCGTAGGTATCTTTGTCATAAGTGTCGATCATAATGGCTTCTGTTGCGTTTATGAGCCGCAGCGCACAGCCTAAATCACTGACATGGATCTCCGCCCGCTTTCGTTTGCGCCCGTCCAGAGTCCGTTCCCAAGAATAGTCCGACGGCGACGCATAATTGACGATATAAGGGAAGTCTTTCAATTCGTCCAAACCAACGGAACTTCGCTCTTCCGCATACAGAGGGTTTTTCGGTCCGATAATGGCATGGAGCTTTCGGTCAATCAGCTTGTGAAATTCCAAATGATTATCAGCAATCTTTTTCAGCGCCACCGACTCGCTGTCAGAAAACAGCGTCACCATACCAATCTCACTGAGGCCCGAATTGACCTGGCGGATGACCTCGTTCAGCGTGCACTCTTCGATGCTTCCGGTAAAGTTGTCCCGAAAATGCCGCTGGTAAAGTTCTACAAAGGCGTCATTTGCCAGGGAGCAGTACATGCTGGATATCGAAAGATTCATCCGATCCTCTTCATAGGGTACGCTCTGTATAAAATCTATTTTAGAGCAGATATCTTTGGCCTGGCTATAGACATCTGCCCCAAAATCTGTCAGGCATACCCCTTTGCTGTTGCGGCTGAAAATCTGCGCGCCCAGCTCTCTCTCTAAATTTTTCATAGAGGTGCTCAGTGAAGAACGGGCTATATACAGTTCCTTTGCCGCCTCGTTGATGCTTCCTTCTTCAACGATTTTTAAAAGCTGCTGCAGCTGCTCAATCTTCATACAGCTTCATGACGATTCTGGCAAAGTCCTTATGTAAATACTCGCCACGATCCTCCTTCTTCCCCGGATCCAGCTTATTAAAGAAACAGCTTGGAGTCTCTCCCGCTTTTAGATTCTTAGCAATGCATGGCGTACAGCCCTGATCGTGATTGACAGGATTAAAAGGACAGTCGTAATCATTGCAGGTGCAGAACTGCACTTTCTTTATTTTTTCTTCAGACATGATGTCTCCTCCCATATAGCCGCAAGGTTTACTTTATTCACATTATACTAATCCCTCCGCGTCAAGTCAAGATTGCCTAGCAGCCCCTGCCCGCTGCTGACAGATGCTCAGTTACGCATTTCTTCTCCTTTCACCCGCCTCTGATTAACTTTTTCTCTTTTTTTGGCCATTCTGCATAACCGCCCCCTGCTGACAGATGTCCAGTTACGCATACTCCCTGTTTCCTCTTGCTCCTGCTTAACTCTTTCCTCGTTTTATGGCCATTCTGCGTAACTGCACCCTGCCGATGGTGGAGATGGATGACCGGTTTATCCTGCCGCAAGCAAAAATGCGACCTGCCGTTCGCCGGCCTGCCGCATTCCTGCTTGATTTGTCACTATTTGAAATTATCAGCCTCTCGGATGGTAATGAGTGTGCAGCAGCTTATGTGCCTTTTCACTGCCCGGTTCACCCAGATATTCTTTGTATAACTCTTTGATGACCGGATTTTTATGAGACTTTCTGATGAAATTCTCGTGATCGCTTCTGTATAGAGCTTTCGCTCTCTCCTCGCCGACATTGACCCAGTTGCGGACAGAGGACGGCTGCTGTGGCTGGCCGCCGCCGTTGACGCAGCCGCCAGGGCAGGCCATGACCTCGATAAAGTCAAAGTGCTCGCCGCTGCGCACTCTTTCCATCAATGCTCTGGCATTGCCAAGACCGTGGGCCGCCGCGGCTTTCAGGGTGATATCGCCGATGGTAATTTCCGCTTCCTTCAACCCCTCTTCCTGGCCGCGGACCTGCATGTAGTCGATGGAGTCGGAGCTCATCCCTGTTAATACGTCCGCGACTGTTCTCAGGGCGGCTTCCATGACTCCGCCAGAAGCGCCAAAGATGGTTCCTGCGCCTGTTGAAATGCCCAGCGGATTGTCAAATTCGCCGTCAGGCAGTGCTGGAAAGTCGATGCCAAAGGCCTGAATCATTCTGGCTACCTCCCTCGTAGTCAGAACAAGATCCACATCCTGCTGCCCATCTACGTTCAGCTCTTCTCTCTGCGCTTCATATTTTTTCGCAGTGCAAGGCATGATGGAGATGACCGCAATTTGTGAAGGATCTTTCCCTATCTTCTCAGCATAGTAGGATTTGATCACTGCGCCCAGCATCTCGTGAGGTGATTTGCAGGATGACAGATTGTCGAGCATATCCGGGAAGTTGTGTTCACAGAACTTGATCCAGCCCGGTGAGCAGGATGTGATCAAAGGCAGTTTGCCTCCGTTCTGAATCCTCTTGATCAGCTCAGTGCCTTCCTCCATAATCGTCAGGTCAGCGGCAGTATCGGTGTCAAAGACTTTGTCAAAGCCCAGCATACGCAACGCCGTGACCATTTTGCCTGTGACGTCTGTGCCGATTGGCATGTCAAATTCTTCGCCCAAAGCCGCTCTTACCGCAGGTGCGGTCTGTACGATGACAAATCTGTCAGGATCTTTGAGAATCTCCCAGAAGTCATCCATGTTGGAGTGCTCCTGCAGGGCACCGGTCGGACATACATTGATACATTGACCGCAGTTTACGCATCTGGATTCATCAATTGGCCGATTAAAAGTGGTTCCCACTACCGTACTGAAACCTCTGTTGATGACGTCGATGGCGCCTACTGTCTGCACGTTGTGGCAGATGCTGATACATCTTCTGCAGAGGATACATCTGTTGGGGTCACGCATAATGGAGATGCCGTCATCCACTTCCATAACCTGGTTTGCGGTGATGACTTCCTGGTTGATCGCATAGTTTGCAAATTCAGTGTCCATGGTGTTGGCCAAGGTCTTCAGTTCACAGCCCGTAGAACCTCTGTTGCAGCTCTGACACATTGCCGGGTGATTGGAAAGAATCAATTCCAGATTCTTTTTTCTAAAGTTGAGAATGTCAGGCGTATGAGTTTTGACCACCATGCCGTCTGCAACCTTCTGCACGCAGGAGGCCTGCCAGTTTTTCATGCCTTCTACTTCTACCAGGCACATACGGCAGCATCCGATTTCACACACGTCCTTGAGGAAGCATAAAGTAGGGATCTTGATATTTACTTCTTTAGCTGCTTTGAGGATGGTGTAATCCTCTGGCACGTTGACGTCCATGCCATCTATGGTTAATTGTACTCTTTTCTTATTTTTCATGTTTCGCCCTCACTTTCTTATGCGTTCTTCATGATAGCCTTGAATGGACATTTTTCCATGCAGACTCCACACTTGAGACACTTGTCGTTGTCGATAACGTAAGGTGTATTCTTGTCGCCGGAGATACACTGCGCAGGACAATTTCTCGCGCAAAGCCCGCAGTGTTTACATGCATCTTCCATGATAACGTATCGGAGCATCGAAACACAAACGCCTGCAGGACATTTCTTGTCTACTACGTGGGCGATATATTCATCTTTAAAATATTTCATCGTAGAAAGTACCGGGTTTGGAGCCGTCTGCCCCAGGCCGCAAAGGGCGCCCTTCTTGATATTCATGGCCAGATATTCCAGCTCATCCAGATCGTCCAGCGAGCCTTTTCCATCTGTAATCTTGGTGAGGATTTCCAGCATTCTCTTGGTACCGATTCTGCACGGAGGACATTTTCCGCAGGATTCGTCCACAGTAAACTCCAAGAAGAATTTAGCAATATCCACCATACAGGTATCTTCGTCCATGACAATCAATCCGCCGGAACCCATCATGGAGCCCAGCGAGGTCAGGGAGTCGTAGTCAATCGGCGTGTCGAGGAACTCTGCCGAAATACATCCGCCGGAAGGGCCTCCTGTCTGTGCCGCCTTGAAGGTTTTGCCCTTCGGGATGCCGCCGCCGATTTCGTAGACGATTTCCCGCAAAGTGGTTCCCATAGGAACCTCTACCAGTCCGGTATTGTTGATCTTCCCGCCCAGCGCGAAAACCTTGGTTCCATGGGATTTTTCTGTTCCGATTTCGCTGAACCATTCCGGCCCTTTAGTGATGATCTGCGGAATGTTGGACAGGGTTTCTACGTTGTTCAAGATGGTCGGTTTGCCAAAGAGACCTTCTACTGCCGGGAACGGCGGTTTCAATCTCGGTTCTCCGCGGTTGCCTTCGATGGAGGTCATCAGGGCTGTTTCTTCACCGCAGACAAAAGCGCCTGCGCCCAGCCTGATATCCAGGTCGAATTTAAAGCCGGTACCCAGTACATTGTCACCCAGCAAGCCGTATTCTCTGGCCTGCTCAATGGCGATGGTCAATCTCTGTACTGCAATGGGATATTCCGCTCTGACATAGACAAAGCCCTGGTCAGATCCGATGGCATAACCTGCGATTGCCATAGCTTCGATGACAGCATGGGGATCGCCTTCCAGTACAGATCTGTCCATAAAGGCACCCGGGTCTCCTTCGTCAGCATTACAGCAGACATATTTTTCTTTCACCTGCTGCTCGGCTGCGAACTGCCACTTGACACCGGCAGGAAATCCGCCGCCGCCTCTGCCTCTGAGACCGGAGTCTTTGATCGTCTTGATGACATCTTCCGGTTCCATCTCTGTCAGCACTTTGCCAAGTGCTTCATAACCGCCATAGGCGATATATTCGTCAATATTTTCAGGATCGATTCTGCCGCAATTTCTCAGAGAGATTCTCATCTGCTTTGAGAAGAAATTCAGTTCGTTTTCTGACTTCAGTCTTTCAACGACTCTGCCATTTTTGATATGGGCTTCCCAGATTTCATTGATGTCGTCCGGCGTTACGTTGGTGTACATTACGTTTTCTGGGTAAACCATCAAAATCGGTCCCTCTGCACAAAGACCAAAGCAGCCCGTCTTTACAAACTGCACTCTGTCCTGAAGCCCGTCTCTCTCCATCAGCTCGTCTAATTTCTCTCTGTTTTTGATTGCTCCCGATGAAGTACAGCCTGTACCGCAGCAGGTCATTATGTAAAGTTTATTGTCATCGTTTCCAATTCTGTTTCCAAATGATGCGAGTGTTTTCTCTTTAATCTTTTGGATATCTTTTATTGTCTTACTCATTCTCTCCTCCTGCTATTTACATACGCTCATATTCATCTAAGATTTCTTCCACCTGTTCCGGTGTCAGTCTTCCGTAAACCTCGTCGTTGATGGTTACTACAGGTGCAAGACCACATGCGCCAATGCATCTGCAAGAATCCAATGAGAACTTGCCGTCAGCCGTGCACTCTCCGACTTCGATCGAAAGCCGCTCCAGGAATTTCCCCATAATATCGTTAGCGCCTTTTACGTAGCAGGCGGTACCCATACAGACATTAATCTTGTATTTCCCCTTCTTCTTCAATGAGAATTGTGAATAGAAGGTCACAACTCCATAGACCTTTGCCATTGAAATTCCCAGTCCGTCAGCAATCCGTTCCTGTACTTCATAAGGCAGGTATCCAAAGACCTCCTGCGCCTCATGAAGGATTGGAATCAGAGCGCCTCGCTCTTCCTTGTGCTTGGCAATGATTTCGTCAAGCTGTTCAAACTTTTTCGTCATTTCGTTGCAGTTACACATTTTGCTCTCCTTCAAAATAAATCAGAAAATAGTGACTTTTGTTAATAGTTTAACTAATTTTATTACTAAAAATTTGAATTGTCAATAATTTGTGCTGAAAAAATAAAAGACTTTAGCAGTTGCCAGCACTTCTTGTTTTTGAACACAAAAATGCAGTGTCTATTCCATAATACTTTGTGCATTATCCAGTATACAAATTTTGACGCTTATCATGTACAGGGATTCCCATTGAAATGCTCTCGATACATCCCACTAGAATCCCACGCTGATTTTTGCAGAAATCAATAAAAATGATCGTCTATAACCCTCACAAATACACGCTTGAATCATTTTTTCCAATTTAACAAAAACACCTTTTGAACAAATATAGGCAGTGCGCATCATATGACCACAAATGTCGTACACCTTATTTTGCTCTCATGATATTATATTCAGATGGCAAGAGCAGTATAATGAAAACCGAAGACGAAATTATGAGTCAGGCGGAATCCTTAGAAAAATAACCAGGGGCGGTGAATGACTATTTCAAATTTTTCTTTCAGCCAATACCCGGACAGCCTGCGAAAAGGCATCGCGGCGTTCGGGGTTGATGCACTCCATGTAGAGCAGGATGTTGTCAGCTGTTTCAGTGATCTTGCTTCGATCCGCCTCTCTCCACAGACAGCTTCTGACGATGGCTCCTTCCTCGTCGTAATAGATCAGCTCTCCCTCACGGGGCGGTGCGTTCTCTTCTTCCCCTAAAGGAACAAAAGGCTCATCACCGCGGGCGAAACCCAAAACCATGTCTCCCTGAATCTGATCCAGGTTCTCGCCGCCGCAGGTGAAGTCGTGTTTTAGAGAAACATAATTATAAATATCGACAGCTTTATTGATGGAACCGATTGTATTTCCAGGCTTTAATGGAGTGCGCCCATTTTCATAAAAAGCTTCAAATGCATAGAGCATTTTGTTAACGAAAAAAGGCCGTGAAAAAATGAAATATTTTTTCACGGCCTTTCTTTAATGTTTTGTAAAGTAGCATTTAATCCGCAAGGCGACTAATATTATTAAAATAGTAATATTAAACCATACAAACAGCTTGACCAGCTTTATTATTAAGTATTTTAATGGTGCTGTCGTAGGGACAAAATAAATTAAAGCTAGTATAACTATTGAAATTAAAATAATTGTTAATGTGTATATCCATGTTATTTTTTTTAACGGGATTTTCATTTTAATTTTCCACCATTTCATTTTCAGCAGATCTAGGCCTTGGCATATTTATGTAAAAAGGTCCGTGCGTCTTACCTGCACTATCTTTAATTTTTACACTATATCTTCTTAGCGGTACTCCAATTGACTGATATAAAAAAGTACTGTCTCGGGTTTTAAAGCAAGAACACCAGCTATAGCCGTACAAACTACACCCGTTGTTACACCTCTTTTCCAGGTGACTTTAAATTGATCTTTATTAACGGTCTGCCAACCTGCTCGTTGTAAATCTGTAATATTCTTATCAAAACTAACGTCTTGAGTATTGAAAAAGACGATTGCCTTATTAGGTAAATTTTGTGTTTTGTCAATATCCTCTGATGCGAATGTGGGCGTAATGCTAACGGTCATAAGTACACTTAATAGCAGCGTTACGGTTATTACCTTTTTCTTTATGATGTTCCTTCTTAACTTTAATAAAATACATTTTGCTATGTTAATCATATCATAATTCAGAAAAATGTAAATATTAATTTTTTTGATAATTACATTAAAATTGAAATAGCTCATCTGTGAGAAGAGGCATAAATAATTGACAAGCAGAAAGGCTCTTTTATAAATTAAAAAATACCCCCGCATCATTTTACCTTAATAACATTGAGTAATCGCTGCCATTTTTTTAATTGATATAATCAGTAAGGACATGTAGTCTTTAATATCCCTCTATAGCACTTAAAATTCGTTTTTAAGCATCTTTTTATTGATTCTGGTAAATTGTCCAATTAAATGCTTTTTTGAAACGAAGGGCATTAGGAAAACTATTTGCATAGCACATAGATTTTCAACAATAAAATCTTATAGAAACTCTATAGAACCGCTCTGGAAAATGATATCACCATAATTCGGACTGTGCAACGGCACGCGTGCCGAATATATGGTCTCGTTCAAATTTAAACGGTTACGGTGTGTACCGTTTTTACAAAAAAGCAGCTTACATTTTTGCTCCATCATGTTTCCCTCCATTACCAGTAAACTGCCCTATATTTTCTCTATATACTGTTACCGGTAACGGATTTTTAAAGTAACATCTTATGCCTGCCGGTAATCCCAATCGGAGTGTGTTATTTTTTCATTACCGGTACCTTTAATTAATTTATGACACAAAAACAAGGCAGGCCTCTTTGTACTCAGTGACATAAGGCGAAATCACGCCCGCTGCGGCAATGTCCTCACAAATCGCCTTCAGCAGCTCTGCCTTCCCCGGTCCTCTATTGTCAACACCGTGCAGTGCGACAATTCCAATTTCCAAGCGGGGAAAGATATCGAATACGCCGTCTTCAATCATAAATTTTTTCATCGTTTTTTCCTCCTCGTTTTCCCACTGATTGTAGTCTTTTTTTCGCCTATCAAAGCGGCAGATCCTTTTTCTGGAACCAGACCATGCCCGTTACATAGAGCACGGCGGACAGTCCTGCCATGGCGGCAAAGCTGGCTCCATAGCCGTTGCCCTCCAATATTGCCGTCGTATCAAAGAGGGTGTTCAACGTAAAATATTTTAGAAAATCCAAGTCCTCCGATAGCTTGATGAACAGGCTGACCACAAAGAAAAGCAGGGGAATGCCTGCGCCGAAGGTCAGAGAGTTCTTTGAACTATTGAAAATGCAGGAGGAACAAAAGCAGATACTGCTGATCGCCAGGTGATATAAAAATGCCCCCAGGTTCATCAGTAAAAAAGTATCTGTATCCAGCGCATCGGGCTGTGAAATATTTGCCGCAGCGATGCCCACTACAGAAGCCACGCCCCACATAACGACCAGTGACAGAATAAAGTACACGGCGCTTGTCAGTGTCAGCTGCAGCCTGGTAGTAGGTGTAGACAGAAATCCCGCCATACTGCCCTTGTCGATTTTCTCTGCAATCATTCGATTTCCCACCATGATGGAATAGACCATGGGGAAGATGATGGCCATCAGGGCATAAAAAGAATTGGCCATGAAGCCAATCAAGGTTCCATTCCCAGTAAGAATATGCGCCGCAAGGGTTCCCTTCGTGGCAGACTGCAGACCGCTGACGGTCTCTGGCGTGAAAACGTTGGTCATGACGATCAGAAAGAGGCATAAGACGAAAGTAAATGCAGCCAGGAATTTGATGTTGGATTTTACAATTTGTCTGAAATATGGAAAACTAAACATTTTGACTACCTCCGTAAAACTGCATAAAGTATTCTTCCAGGGTGTGCTTCTCCTCTTTTAGAAAATGCACGTCGCATTTTGCCAGTTGACGAATCAGCGCATTGATCTGTCCATCGTTGATAGAGACGATCATCTGCCGTCTGTCTTCTTTAAACACGGCATCAGGGTAAACCTCTTTCATTTTCTCCATGTCGGAGGAAACGGCAAATTCTATCTTGTACGTCTTCAATTGGGAATGGCGCAATTCATCGACGGTAAACTCCTTGACCAGTTTTCCCTTGCGAATCATGCCGATTCGGTCGCAGGTTTTTTCCACCTCTTCAAAGATGTGAGACGACAGAAGAATGGTTTTCCCTCTTTTTTTCTCTTTTTCTATCAGCTCCACAAAGCGGTTCTGCATCAGCGGATCCAATCCGCTGGTAGGTTCATCCAGCAGCAGAATCTGCGGATCGTGCATAAAGGCGGCCACGATGCCGATTTTCTGCTTCATGCCCTTTGACATTCGCTTGATGCCGCCGCTGGGGTCCAGCTCAAAAAAGTCAATCAGCTTTTCCCCATAGCTGAAGTCCTTCATATGGCGCATTTTCGCAATCAGCTTCAGATATGCGATGCCCGTCATGTCCTCCTGAAAGGCGATCTCTCCCGGCAGATAACCCAGCTTGCCTTGAATTTCCTTCTGATTGCTTAAGCACTCCAAGCCCAAAATATTCACTGTTCCGGATTGGGGTTTGCTGAAACCCATCAGGTGGCGCATAGTCGTGGATTTTCCCGCCCCGTTGGGACCCAGATAACCGTAAACTTCGCCTTGTTTTATCGCAAGGGAAACGTCAAAGACGCCTTTTCCGTTTCCGTAATCTTTCGTAAGATGTTCTATTTCAATGCTGTTCAAATCATCCACACTCCTTTATTCACTTCCATGACAAGAGTATAAGGACTCTCAGGCAAAACTTCAAGCAACAATTATGTGCAAATTGTTGGTTTTTGTGATACCATGATAGAAATGTTTATTATGAGGTGTTTTATGGAAAAGCGCAATACAAAAGCAGATTTCCTCACTGCTTTCTGGCAACTCTATGAGAAAAAAGACATCAATAAGATTTCTATCGGAGAACTGTGCCGTCTGGCAGGATATAACCGTACTACTTTTTACGTGTATTACAAAGACATCTACGATCTGCTAAACAAGGCGGTGGAGAGTATCTTTATGCCCATCAAAGAGGAAATCTTCAGCTCACTGGATATTACAAATGTATTGGAGAACGATATCGTTAAACAGCTTTTTTCTAATATCCTTACAAGAAATGAAAAACAAATTGAACTTCTATTTCTGCACCAGCATTACCTGATCTTAGCAGAGAAATTAAAACAGGAATTTTTAGCTTTGATAAGGAAAGAATTGAAAAATGAGGCGGGCAGCATGGAATCTGTGGAATATATCTTTGAATATCAGCTTTCCGCCTTATTCGGCGTTATAAAGTATTGGTTTACGACAGGAAAAAAGCTGCCGGAAAGCGATCTGGCGTCACTCATCTATAGCATTTCTATCAGAGGCGCTCTGCCTTCCATCCGAGCAGCGCTGATCGAAAAACCGAAGATAGCAACTAACTGACGGCAACAAAGACGCTGCATCATCAGATGCAGCGCCTTGCGTCTAGCAGACTTTTGTATTTTCTTCTTCTTTCTGCAGATCTTCAAGCCTCGTGCTCTTCCCCAAAATTCTGACGATGACAGCCAGCACTGCAATACCTATTGGTATGATAATCAGTGGTGATAAACCTGCTGCCGCCGGTAAAAAGCCGACAGCGGCTGCCACAATAGCGGCGGTAACCGCATAAGGAATCTGCGTCCTCACGTGATCCATCAGATCTGAGGCCGAACCCATAGAAGACATAATCGTGGTATCAGAAATCGGCGAGCAGTGATCTCCGAATATCGCCCCACAAGTAACTGCCGCAATGGTTGTAACAGCCAGGGAGTCCACTGCTCCCCCAGTGACGCCCATGGCAAGAGGAAAGGCAATCGGAATCATAATTGCTGTCGTTCCATAAGAAGTACCTGTGGAAAAAGCGACGCAGCAGGATACCAGGAACAGCACTGCCGGCAAGATGAGACCAGGTATGGAATTTCCCACCATACCAGAGATGAAATCTCCGGTTCCCAGATCGCTCATGACGGAACCTGAAGACCAGGCCAGGATCAGAATCGTAACAGTCAGCAAAAGCTCTTTGCATCCGCCCAGCCAGACTTCAATACATTCTTTCAGACTCATAATTCTCTGCGCCGCCGCCATACCGATGCTGACAACGGAAGTAAAAAGGACTGCATATAGAATGCTGGATGCTGAATCAGAATTACCGAAAGCATTCTGTATCCCCGCTATGCTGAGCGGCTCTTTGAGGCCGCCGCCAGTGTACCAAATTGCCAGCAAAGTTACGATGATAAAGGTCAGAATCGGAACGATAGCGTTGCACATCCTAAGCGGCGCGCCTTCCGCCACATTCATGGCGTCAAGTTCTTTGCTCATCATGGGCCTTGCAGTATCCTCATACAATTTTCCCGTCAGCCTTGCTCTCTTCTCCGCCTGATACATAGGACCGTAGTCCCTCTGCATCAAAATAATGATGATGACCATGGCCACTGCAAAAATGTTATAAAAGCGGTAAGGGATCGTCTGCAGAAACATGCCGTAGGCATTGCCGTCTTTGATGCCGACTGTTGTAAACGCGATAGAAATCATACCGATTTCATAGGCAACCCAGGAAGAAATCAAAGCCATATCTGTCACCGGCCCGGCCGTTGAATCGATAACATAAGATAATTTTTCGCGGGATACCTTCTGTTGATCCGTTACCGGTCTCATGGTAGGACCGACGATCAAGGAGTTGGCCATATCCTCAAAGAAGATAATAATACCCATGATCCAAGTGATAATCAGTGAGTTCCTGGCGTTTTTTGCCTTCTTCGCCAGGGTAAGAGCCATTGCCTGGGTTCCGCCCATTTTGCTCATCACTGCAATCAACCCTCCCACTGAGAGGATAAAGATCAAAAGTGTGGCGTTCCAGGTATCTGTGGCCGTGCCTACGATGTAAGTATCACAGGTGCGCAGGAAGCCATGGAACAGATTCCCTCCGTTGATAATCGTTGCTCCGACAAAGACTGCCGTAGCCAGAGACAGGACCACTTGTTTTGTAATAAAGGATAGTACAATTGCGATAAAAGGTGTCACCAGAGACAAGACACCATAATACTTTGTCGCCTCTTCCCCCTCATCGGCAAAAGCAAATTGGGTTAGAAGCAGCATGCTCAGCAGGAAGGCTCCTGCCAGCAGCCATCTTTTGCTGGATATCTTTCTGTTTTTCACGTCCCTTTCTCCTTTCCATAACTACTTAATAGCTGAAAGTCCTAAGCCGATGTACTCGAGGCTATTATTCAGCCCATCGTAGACCATGTTTTTAACTTTTAAAATCTGCGTTTCCCAAAGATAGAACTCGTGGGAGCCAACTTCACTTTGGTTGTACTTTTTTATCGCTCGATCAAGAGCCGGAATCGGGTTCTCCGTCTGCAGCGCGCAGCAGGAATCCTGACCGTAACGACCTGACTCACTGCGAAACATCACGGTCTGCCGTTCACACAGTATAGCCAGCTTATTATAAAGTTCCTGGCACTCCTGTCTTGACGCCAATGTCGTCAGCGAGACTAAAGCAGCCGTATACTTTCGAAAAACCTCCTCTAAGTCCTCAATCAGCGTTTTTGCCCTGCCGGCCCTTGCGCAGATTGCCTTCCATTGTCCCTCTATGTCCTCCGCCAACGCCGGCAGATCGTACGGCACCAGGGGCGAGCTGACTAGCTGCTCCAGGAGATAGAGGAAATAGCGTCCATGACCTGCCAGCAACTCTCTGTCGATCTTGTCAATGGTATCGGAATCACTGTGCAGCCACGGGCTGTAGAAAGCATAGTTCAGTTCCTTCAGCTTTGCTTCTGTATATTCTGTAGCAAAAGAGACATATGGCACACCGATGCCGAAGAAAGAGGAATCACCTCCGCCTTTATAAGCGTGGTTCCACTGTCCCTTCACGCCCCACACCTTTTCGATGGCGTCCATCAGAAACTGCTTCAGCTCCGGCTGCCCTTCCACACCAGGAATGGTCGTGCCTTTGATGGCCAGGTTGTCGATGTTGATATAAGCGATACAATTTTCGTTCATTTCTTTCCAGTAATGATCGCAGTACCAAGTGGAACCGCCCCCCTCTGCAATCTCGTGACCATCCCAGAAAGCAAAGACCACATCTCTATGCAACTCCTCCCTATATTTCTGACAAATCCGCGCCAGCTCCAGATTCAAAGCATTGCCTGAAGCGTTACAGATTGCTGATTTTCCCCATGCGTCTACATGACTGCCTACCAGAATGTACTGTCCGTTGCTTTTTCCGCCGCAGACTCTGCCCATGGGTTGATCCGCCGTAATCCACTGCCTGCTGGCCGACGCTTTCAGCCATACCTTGACTTCTCCCAATTTACACAGACCGGCCAAGTATTCACCGTCTCTCCGAGAGATGCTCATCACCGTCAGTCTGACAATTTCCTTTTCTGTATCCGGTGTCGGATTACCCCATTGGGCCTTGACGGCGCCCATCTGAATCAAGTCGTCTTCTGCCTTGCCCCAGTTCATGATAATCAAAGCCTTAGCACCCATTTCCCAGGCGATTCTCGCTTTTTCCGGCCTGCCGGGGCTCCAGTTCATATCAGTTAACACAATTTTTCCACGTACGTCCTGTCCCTGGTAATCTTCATAGGTTCCCGATCCCAGATAAATCAGTTCTCCTTCCATGCCGCTGTCCGGCGTTGATTCAATGTGACACACCGGCCTGGTTTTGATTTCTCTTTTTTCTGGTACAGTGACTTTCAGGGATGCATCACCAGGATAACTCTGATACATTGGGAAGTGATCGATGCAGGCGTCTATTCCATACTCCTGCAGTATGGAACAAAGGTAATCCGTCGCTTTCTTCATCTCTTTTGTGCCCGAAAGCCGCTCCCCTACTTCCTCGACCAAATATTCCATGTTTTCATAGATATTATCCAGAGAAAGCTCCTTTACCAACTTTTCATACAAATTCATATCTCCGTCTCCTTAATGGACTTGCCCCAATTTGCGAGGCAAATTGCCGGGAAGTCCTTATGCTTTAGCGCCCCGCACATCAGCCGCGTTTAAGAAATGCCGTGCAGCAGTGAACGGCGCCATAACCTTTTAGAATTTCGTCAAAGTCCAGCGGGATGACTTTAATACCGTTTTGCTCTAGCAAATCCTGTGACCTGGGATTACCAGCCGGCATGACGATCAATCCCGGTTCGATGGCCACGTAGTTGATGGCCAGCCCCTCCTTTGCTTCTATTTGTGAAGGACATTCCAACAGCTTGATTCCTTTTTTCTTCAGCGCGTCACATACGTCGTAAGGCACTTGAGAAGCATGAATCATGGCTACATCATGGCTGGCCATGTTGAGCAGGCCGTCGATATGGGCATGCCCATAGGGAATCTGCATGTGAAGAACCTCTGTAACACCCATACGCCGCAGTTCACTCTCTACCATCTCATAACCCTCACGATTGGTTCTGACACCCGAAGCTAAAACGACTGTATGGCGGTCAATCCAAAGTCCCATCGCCCCCTCAAAGGTTGCGCTCCCGCAGACCGTTCTGATAATAGGCACACCTAGATCCGCCAGTTTTTTCGCCGCATATCGTTCTTCTCCCCGCCTCGCTTCCATCGCTGGCCTAGTCACGATGGCGCCCTCTGGCGTCATGAAAACCAAGTCTCTGCAGAACAATGCATTAGGTCGGTCTTCCCTTTGTTCTTCAATGTAATGAACAACTACGCCGTGTTTCCTGTAAATCTCAGTAAGTGCATCGTGCTGTGCTCTGAACCTCTCGGGAGAAATAGGCCCTTTGAAGCGAGCTGCCTGCCAATCAAAATCATCGATTTCTTTGCCCGGCCTTCTCATCAGTACGGCACGAAGGGGATCTACCTCTGAACTGACACCCCACTGTCCCCAAAGATCTGCCATATCCTCTTCTATAGTCGTCTCCTTTGCATACCACCTTTCACCTGGAAGGGCGTCGATGTCTTTTTTCTCGTCTATCATAAATAAAACCTCCTGTTTCTCTTTCCTCTATACAAATGCAATTTTGATGCCAAGGAAATCCACGCTGCCGCGGCTATTTCAGTAAAAAAAACGTTACCCGGTAAAAACGCCTTTACCTTAAGGTAAAGGCGTTTTTACTCTATTCTCTCAGTCTGTATTTTCTCAATTTGTAATTCAGCGCTTGTTTCGTAATGCCAAGAAGTTTAGCGGCCTCTACGTAATTCTTCGAGATGGCGACAGCATGCTCAATCAGTTCCCGCTCGTAGGTCTCTAACGCTTCTTCTAAAGAGATGCCTTTTAGCGGAATGGCCGGTACCGTCATCAAAGCATTTTGACCGATTTCCTCTAAAACAAATGGTCTGGTCAGATATTCCGGCAAATCTTTCTTCTGAATAAATCTGGCAGATGCCACGTTGAAGGCCCCTTCAATGACGTTTTTCAGTTCCCGCACGTTTCCCGGCCAATTGTAACCACGAAAAATCGTCTCTACTTCTTCATCAATACCAATTAAATTGCAATGCATAGATGTATTATAAATATTGATAAAGTGAGAAACCAGGTAAAACAGATCGTTAATCCGCTCTCTCAGCGGCGGTATATTTAACTGTACCACGCTGAGGCGGTAGAAAAGATCTTCCCTCAATTTATTTTCAGCAATACACTGCAGGGGATTTTCATTAACGGCAGAGACGATTTTAATATCTGTTTTGATCGGCTCGTAACCGCCTAATCTGACCACCTGCTTTTCCTCGATGGCCTTGAGAATCTTTGGCTGAACGCTGATTTCCATAGAATTGATCTCGTCCAGAAAGAGGGTGCCGCCGCTGGCGATTTCGAAAAGCCCCGGCTTGTTTTCAGCGCCAGTATAACTGCCCTTTGTTGTGCCGAAGAGAATGCTCTCCAAAAGATTTCCCGGAATGGCGGCGCAGTTTTGGGAGACGAACTTCTTATTTCTGCGCTTGCTGGCGGTGTGAATAGACTGTGCTACCAGTTCTTTGCCGGTGCCAGTCTCGCCATAAATCAATACAGACGAATCCGTGTCTGCAATCATGGGGATGCGTTCCTTAATCAGTTCCATACTTCGGGAGTTGGTAACAATATCATCTACGGCGTATAAGTTCTTCTTTTCCACACTTTCTTTTAACGATAGGGAAATATCCTGCCGCTGGTAGGGACTGTCGATATAGCGGGACACATCGACAGCGCCGATGATCTCATCGTGATCTTTGATGGGCATCGTCGTGTTAATCGCCCTGATACTCTGTCCTTTATAGGTAATCAAGGTCTGAAACTCATTAGATATGGGCTTTCCTGTCTTTAAAACCCGCAGAATGCTGCTGGTTTCTTCGTTCAAAGTGGGATAGACCTCCGTAATATGCTTCCTGAGAATGTCCTTTTCTTTCAGGTTATTCACATCTGGACGAAAGGTCACATAGTATTCCACATATCCGTATTTATCGGTCACCATGATTCCGTCTAAATAATTGTAAATACTCAAAATCTGTTCAACATATCTTCTTAGCATGTGCGCCTCCTCTTTAAAGTTTATTTTTCATTTTATTTGAAACAAACCTGCCCCGCAATGAAAAATAAAGAACGCGTGCATGAGGCTGCATCGTTCCCATGCTGCTATCCTCTCTTCAGGTAGGCCGTGATGCAGTGAAGGGCGCCTTTGCCCTTCATAATCTCAGAGATATCCACAGTCTGCACCTTGACGCCATTTTTTTCTAACAGTTCCTGTGTTCTCGGATTACCCTCCGGCAAGACAATGTGTCCAGGCTCCAGAGCGACAAAATTGCAGCCAAAGGTTTCCCTTACTTCCGTCCTGGAAGGCGCCTCCAAAATCTCGTAGCCTTTTTTCTTCAGCATATCTAAAATATCATAAGGCACTTGAGAAGCGTGAACCAGGATTTTGTCCTCGCTGATTGGATTCATCAGCCCATCGATGTGAATATTGCTGTAAGGCTGCTGCATATGCCACACTTCCACACCCATGTGCGCCAGCTGGTGTTTTACCTGTTCATAGCCCCTTTGATTACACCTGCTGCCAGTGGATACGACACAGGTATGACGGTCTACCCACATAGCGTTGGCGCCCTCAAATATGCCGTCTCCTGCAATAGTCCTGAGAATGGGCACGCCCAGCTTAGCCAGAGCCTGTGCGATATAGCGCTCTTCTCCCCGCCTGGCCGCCATTCCCGGCCTGGTCAAAATCGCCCCCTCTGGCGTCATAAACATCAAGTCACGGCAGAATACCGCATTGGGCCGGTCATCTCTCTGTTCTTCCACGTAATAGACCTTTGTACCAAAATCTTCATATATTTTAGCTACTCCATCGTGCTGTTTTCGCATCAGTTCTATGTCTATGGCTTCTTCTGAGAATCTGACTTCTTTGGCATCGAAATTTTCGATTTCTTTGCCTGGGCGCCGCATAAGAACCGCCTTTAATTTGTCCACTTCTGAATTGACGCCCCAGTCTCCCCAATATAGACCCATGTCTTCTTCAAAGGATGTCTCTTTAGGGAACCATCTTTCACCCGGAATCGCCTCAATATCATATTTTTTGTCGTTCATCTTCTTACCTCCTCTAATAATGTTAGAAGATAAGATTGCAAAAAATATGCCAATCTATCTGCATGACAGACTCCTGGGAGCCGTCTTTCCGTTACGCTGATTTGTCAAAAAAAGAAAATGAGTGCATAGGGTCGATACGACCTTATGCACTCGTTTGTGTCTGTTATTTTTCTATATTTTCTCGTTATGTAACAGTTTGTGTTCTTTTCCTTTGAGGATTCCTTCATATGCGTCTGCAGCAACTGGATTCTGTCCAGACGTCTTAATCTGCGCTCTGCTGTCAAAACGGTATAATCCGTTCTGTCTGTTGAACTTGGTCTCCGGCTTCTCTGGGGCTGGCTGTCCGCCTCCATTGACGCAGCCGTTCTTGCAGGTCATAACCTCGACGAAGTCGTAGTTGACGTTTCCTGCTTCCAAATCGTCGATCAGCTTTGATGCATTGATCAAACCGTTGACAACGGCGATCCTTACGTCCCTGCCGTCCAGATTTACTGTCGCCTCTTTGATGCCTTCCCTTCCGCTTATGCCGGTAAAGTGAATGGCCTCAATGTCTTCTGCCTTGGTGCTTCCTGTCAGATAGCGGAGAACCGCCTCTGTAACACCGCCTGTAGCGCCAAAGATCGCTCCTGCACCAGATGCCATACCGAACGGCATATCCAGCGCTTCCGGCGTGAGATTTGTCAGGTCGATACCTGCTGCTTTGATCATTTCTGCGATTTCAGCAGTAGTCAGGACGAAGTCCACATCCTGCTCACCGTCAGTGAAGTGTTCCGGTCTGTGGATTTCTTCTTTCTTTGCGGTACAAGGCATGATGGAGACGACCACAGTCTTTCTGCTGTCTTCGTCCTTCTTCATTCTGGCTTCTTCTTTCAGCACAGCGCCGAACATCTGCTGCGGTGAACGGCAAGTAGAGATATGATCTCTATACTGGGGATAAACGTTCTCACAGAATTTCACCCATGCCGGACAGCACGAAGTAAACAGGGGCAGATTGTCACCAGCTTTCAGTCTCTCTACCAGCTCCGCAGCCTCTTCGATAACTGTCAAGTCGGCGCCGAAGTCGGTATCATAGACCTCGTCAAATCCAAGGAAACGAAGGGCTGACGCCAGATGTCCCAGAGAGTTTGCACCCTCTTCAAGGCCAAAATACTCGCCGATTGCTACACGGACGGCAGGCGCGATCTGCGCGACTACCTTTGTGTTGCTGTCTTCCAAAACATCCCATACAGGATTGACGTCTCTTTTAATGACGATGGCGCCTGTCGGACATACCACGCGGCACTGTCCGCAGCCGACGCACTGCGTCTCAGAGAGATCTTTCTTGAACGGCGTCGTAATCATCATTTTGGAGCCTCTCTGTGCAAAGCCCAGAACACCTACGCCCTGCACTTCTGTGCACATTCTCACACAGTCACCGCAGAGGATACACTTGTTCAAATCACGAACTACGGAATGAGAACTGGTATCCAGCGGCAGCTGGTCTTTATAGTTTTCAAATCGGACTTCCTCAACGCCCAGGCGTTTTGAAAGTACCTGAAGGTCGCAAATTCCGTTCGGCATACAGGTCGTACATTCACGGTTGTGCGCTGCTAAGAGCAGTTCAATAATCGTCTTGCGGTGATGCTGCAGCCTGCGCGTATTTGTGAATATCACCATTCCGTCTCTTGGCCTCTCCGAACAGGAAGCAAAGACTTTTCCCTTGTCGTCCTCTACCACACAAAGACGGCATGCGCCGTGTGTGGAAAGTTCAGAGTGGTAACAGAAGGTCGGAATATCGATACCTGCTTTGCGAATCACAGAGAGTACGTCTTTCTCATCTGTAAATTCGACTTTCTTTTTGTTGATTGTCATGAATCCCATAGTTATTCCTCCTACCACTCAATATGTATCGCATCAAAAGCACAGTCTGACAGACAGGCTCCGCACTTGATGCAGGCTTCATTGTCAATATGATATGATTTTCTGATCTGTCCGGCGATAGCGCCTGCAGGGCAGTTACGTGCACACTTGGAGCAGCCCTTGCACTTGTCAGGGTTAATAATGAACTTACGCAGTGCCTCACAGTTCTTAGCAATACATTTCTTCTCTATTACATGCTGTTCATATTCTTCTCTGAAGAATTTCAGCGTACTCATGACAGGCTGTGCCGCGCATTTTCCCAGTCCGCAGAGGGCTGTATCTGTAATGGTCTCGGACAGTTCTTCCAAAAGATCCAGATCCTGCAGTGTTCCCTTACCTGCGACGATACGTTCGAGGATTTCCAGCATTCTCTTCGTACCCTCACGACATGGTACGCACTTGCCGCAGCTTTCATTCTGGGTAAAGTTCATGAAGAATCTGGCGACCTCTACCATACAGGTGTGATCGTCCATGACAACCATGCCGCCAGAACCGATCATAGCGCCGATTTTTTTCAGAGAGTCGAAGTCCAGCTTCATATCCAGATGCTCTTTCGTCAGACAGCCGCCGGAAGGACCTCCGATCTGCACTGCTTTGAACTCTCGGTCGTCTTTGATGCCGCCGCCGATATCATAGATGACTTCCCGCAGGGTCGTTCCCATTGGAACTTCGATCAAACCCGTATTTTTTACGCTGCCAGTCAGGGCAAAGGCTTTTGTTCCTGCATTGTTTTCCGTACCGATACCTTTGAACCAATCAGCACCCCTGGCGATGATCATTGGAACATTGGCATAAGTCTCTACATTGTTCAATACCGTCGGTTTATCAAAGAGTCCCTGTTCTACGGTTCTAGGCGGTTTCACTCTTGGCATGCCTCGGTTGCCCTCGATGGATGCGGTCAAGGCGCTGCCTTCTCCGCAGACAAAAGCACCTGCGCCGCGGTTAATATGTAAGTGGAAGCTGAAGTCTGTGCCCAAAATGTTGTCACCCAGCAATCCGTATTCTTCTGCCTCTGCGATGGCGTTTTTCAGCCTCTCAATGGCAAGAGGATATTCTGCACGAACGTAGATGTAACCTTCGTCAGCAGAGACTGCATAAGCCGCAATAATCATGCCTTCGATCATTTTATGCGGATCTCCCTCCATGACACTTCTGTCCATGAATGCGCCCGGGTCTCCTTCGTCACCGTTACAGACTACATAACGTTTTTCTTCCTTCTGCCTTGCCACCTGGGACCATTTCTTCCCGGTAGGGAAACCTGCGCCGCCTCGGCCGCGCAAACCTGATTCCGAAATTTCTTCGATGACTTCTTCCTTTGTCATATCGAACAGTGCACGGGCAAGACCGCGATATCCCCCGATAGCAAGAAATTCTTCAATATTTTCCGCATCAATTCGGCCGCAGTTTTTCAATACGTTACGGTTCTGCTTCTTATAGAATGCAATGTCTTCCTGCTTTTTACATTCTGTGCCGTTCTGCTTAAAGAGCAGGTGCGGAATCAACTCCCCTTTTTCTATGGTTCTATAGAAGATGTCTTCGCAGTCTTCCAATTGTACTTTGGTATATAAGATGTCCTGCGGTTCTATTTTCATCAGAGGACCCATCTCGCAGAATCCATGACAGCCGCTCTTTTTTACAGCGATATCACCGTCTCCATGGGCCACTTCCGGCTCAAAACAGACTTCGATATTCGGGTTAGAGGCCACTAAGTCGCACATCTTATCATAAATAGCACCTGATCCGCCCGCGATACAACCTGTACCGGCACAGATCAAAATTCTGCATTTGTTATTGTCGATTTCTTTCTTAGAAAGCTCACGAAGCTGTTCGAGAGACTCTCTGCTTGTTATTTTGCTCATCTCTAAACTCCTCTCAATTCGTGAACTAATGCAACGGCGTTTTCTGGCGTCATCTTCGGATAAACCTTATCGTTGACTGTCAAAACAGGAGCCAGACCGCAGGCGCCAAGACAGGACACGGTTTCCAGGGTGAACAGCATATCTTCCGTGGTCTGTTTTTCCTTCGAAAGACCCAATTCTCCATAAAGAGCTTCCAGGATCGGAATAGACTTGCGCACATGACAAGCAGTTCCGTCACAGACCTTGATAATATATTTCCCCTTCGGTTCAAAAGAAAAATTCTCGTAGAAGGTCGCTACACTGTAAGCCTGTGATTCACTAATCTTCAGCTTCTCAGCAACGTAGGTCAATAACTCAGGAGGTAAATAGCGGTATTCTTCCTGAATGTCCTGAATAATAGGTATCAGTGCCGCCTGTCCCGATCCATGAGATGCAATAATTTCGTCGGTTTTATCATAATATTCTCGTTCCAGCATATTACATCTTGCATCAGCGCCCTGATGGGCACGCCAATGCGCTCCTTTCTGTATAATGTATTCAATCTCATTCTATCGGATTGTTATAATCCTGTCAATATGATTGTGACACTATTTCCGTTATCGAAATATTCGCATTTTCATTTGCCTGTAACTTCGACTGGTTTCATGCCATAATGAATACAATCGCTTTTACTCTAATCAGAAAAGAGGTAATTATAATATGAAAGAAATAAGTTTGAGAAGGTTCACCGATCAAGATGTTACCTTATTAACATCACGGCTCAATAAAGAATATAAATGGCTCCATCATTGTATCGTTATGAGAGAGAGGATTCCCAGCGGCTTTTGTCAATAGTATGATTGCTATGACGCTTGCGGGTTAGAAGATTGGTATACGGCCAATGAACCTGCCGATACTTATAGTATCGATTAACTTAATCGGCAACGAGGATTATCTGAACAAAGGTTGCGGCAAGTCCATCGTCAGTACTTTTACAGAGAAATCAGGGCAGATGAATCAGCAAAAAACATAGTTCAGCCTGATTGAGGAAATCTTCCTTCTAATCATGTTTTCAAATCGGGATATCTTTGATACCAAAAACTTGATATTCTGCCCAAAGAGCCACAGGTGATTTGCAAAGCAGAATTTGTACTGGAGTTCCCCCGCTTTAACCGGTAGAGAACTCGTCGTACATTATATCAAAACTTTATAAGGTATTCCGCATTACACATAAATATGAAATAAAGTGACCTCCGGCACCACCCCAAAACGAGCAGAGATGTGAGTGGTTCCAATGCCGGTGTTGACGTAAAGCTGCTTAATGGCATTGTCATCGAAGGTGTACATGCCGCCGCTGTATTTAGAAGACAGCGCAGTGACAGTCAGAGCCATTTCATTGACGAAGGGCAGAAACGGAATGTTAATCTGTCCTCCGTGACTATGGCCGCTCAAAGCAATGTCATAGTCATAGTTCATATACGGTTCCACATTATCTGGCTCATGGGACAAAAGCAGTTCATAGTCGGAATCATAAATTTTCGTCCCGTCAGGCATAACGGGATGACCTAATAAGGCATCATCAAGTCCAGTGAACAATACCCTCTTGCCGTTATTCAATGTGATATACCAGTTTTCATTTTTCAGTAAGGTAAAGCCGGCGTCTTCCATGACCGCAGCATAGGTCCTTTCCGCTCCGCCGCCGTAATCCCTGTTTCCCCAAATGGCTATTTTACCATAACTGGCTTCAATCTTTTGCAATGCCGTTACGATATTTTCATCATCACGATATATCGCGTAGTTATCGTACAGATCCCCCGTAAAAATAACAATATCCGGATTTTGTTCATTGACCTTTTTGATGACCTTGTCCAAATTTTTGTATGTGAAGTCAGCTTTGATATGCAAATCTGATATTTGTACGATTTTTAAATGCTCTCTGTCCGGCTTTTCTTCATTGAGGGCAAACTCATTCAGGGTAACGCGATATGGTTCTATTTTAAAAGCATAATAAATACACCCGCCGATAACTAAAATCAATAGTGTAAAAACGATTAATATTCTCTTCAGTATTTTCATTTAAATGCTTAACGCTCCTTTTTGCAGATACAGCTTAGTATACTAAAAAATTGTGATAATCATGTTAAGAGTTTTTATGTTATTAACAAATTTTTTATTTCATTAGTTTGCTGTACAGAAAACATTTCAGCGGTACTTTTTTGTTTCCAAAATCAAGCACTACTTCTCTTTCACTCGAACGCACAAATCCCCTGTGTTCATAAAACTCATAGGTGCAGGCATCATCGGTGTATAAATAGATGTCTTTTCCCCGTTCTCTTCTTTCCAGTTCTTCTAACAGCTTCGTTCCGATGCCTTTTTCCTTCGAATCTGGATCAGCGGCCAGGAATACAACCTGACCGTCAGGCTGATTCTTCTCTAAATATTCGCCCAACATCTCTCTGTTTGCCGCATCATATATGGAGGTGCCGCCTTTGTAGAAAGTGTTCTGCAAAAACGCAAAGATTTTAACATATATCGTCTGTCCAATTGTCCGATGCCTTTTCTTTTCACCACGCATATCAGCTAAAAGTACACCTGCCAGTTCGTCTCCAAGATATGCCGCTATCACTTGAGTAGCACATTGCAATTCGCTGTACCAAAAATACCTGCCATACAAATGCAGCAGAAACTTGTGATCCAAGTAAAGATTAAAGTGCATTCCTGTAATGGCAAATTGTATCGCTTTGCCGTAATCTCTTTTTCTCAGTTCACGGATTTCAATTTCCATAGGGATCCCCTCTCTATTTCCTTTCGTAAAATGATTGTACCATATGTGCAAAACTCTGTCTACGTTGCCGCTTGGCACAGGAGTGGCTGATCTGGCGCAGGACTAGTGCCGGTCTGACAAAGCTAGTGCCGGCCTGACACTGCGCTGTTACGCATTTGATATCGGTCTGCCCCAATCTGCTTAACGTTTTCCGGCATTTTCGCCTTTCCTGCGTAACCGCAGCCTCCTTGACCCAGGTCCGTTACGCATTCGACATCGATTTTCCCAATCTGCTTAACGTTTTCCGGCATTTTCGCCTTTCCTGCGTAACCGCAGCCTCCCTGACTCAGGTCTGTTACGCATTTGAGGCCAGGACGTCCCAATCTGCTTAACGTTTTCCGGCATTTTCACCTTTCCTGCGTAACCGCAGCATCCCCGACCCAGGTCTGTTACGCATTTGAGACCAGGACATCCCAATCTGCTTAACGTTTTCCGGCATTTTCGCCTTTCCTGCGTAACCGCAGCCTCCCTGACCCAGGTCCGTTACGCATTTGAGACCAGGCTGCCCCAATCTGCTTAACGTTTTCCGGCATTTTCGCCTTTTCTGCGTAACCGCAGCCGGCCTTAGCACTGCGTTGGCCTGACCCCGCTCCGCCAGGGAGCGACAAAACGAGTGCCCGCGGGCACTCGTTTTATGGATATATATTCTATTTCATGGATTCGATAATGCTCTCAGCCAAATCGTCAAGCTGATCGTAAGTTGCATCATTTAATGATGACAGGATTGTCATCTGTTCGTTCAGCACCGTCATTTCCTTCATCTTGTCGAGTTCTTCTGCAATCAGTGATCCTGCCTGTGGAGCCCACGAACCGTTTTCAACGACGCCGACCACTCTCTTCTGCAGGTTCAGGGCAGCCATGTCTTCAATAAAGTTCTGCATAACCGGGAATATCTTCAGGTTATAAGTTACGGACAGCAGAGCCATGTGGCTGTATTTGAAAGCCTCTGAAATCAAGTAGGATACATGGGTACAGGACACGTCGTAAAGAGCGATGTTAGTCATACCCTTCTCACAGAGTTTCGTCGCCAGAATGTGGGCAGCGCTCTCTGTATTACCGTACATGGAAGCATAGGCGATGAGCACACCCTGTTCTTCCGGCTCATACTTTGACCATTTATCATACTTCTCCAGGAAGTACCCGATGTCTTTTCTCCAAACCGGACCGTGAAGCGGACAGATGTATTTGATATCGAGGCCGCCGGCCTTCTTCAAAAGCTTCTGTACCTGCGGACCGTATTTTCCTACGATGTTAGTATAATATCTTCTGGCGTCGTCAATCCAGTCTCTGTCAAAGTTGACTTCGTCGGCGAACAACTTTCCGTCAAGAGATCCGAAGGAACCGAATGCGTCTGCGGAGAACAGAACGCCTGCAGTTGTATCAAAGGTCACCATGGCCTCAGGCCAGTGAACCATTGGAGCAGCCACAAAGGTCACTTCGTGTTTTCCAAAAGACATGGTATCTCCTTCTTTGACTTCCTGAATGTTTTTTACAGGGAAGCCAAACTGGTTCATCATCATCGTTGCCTTTGCCGTGCAGATAATCTTTACTTTCGGATACCTGAGCAGAATTTCTTCAATAGAAGCGCCGTGGTCCGGCTCCATGTGATTGATTACCATGTAATCGAGCGTTCTGCCAGCTAAGACATATTCCACATTCTCAATAAATTGTCTGCATACGGACCAATCTGCCGTATCGAATAATACGTTTTTTTCGTCCAACAGCACATATGAATTATAGGAAGTACCTCTTGGTATAGGATGGATGTTTTCAAAGAGAGCGAGTCTCTTGTCGTTTGCACCTACCCAATACAAATCTTCTGTGACTTTTCTAACACACTGCATATTATTCTTCCTCCTTATCCTTTTCAACTACGACAAAGCTTTCTTGCTCTTCTCCGCACAGCGGACAGATCCACTCTTCCGGAAGCGCTTCAAATACCGTTCCAGGACTTACGCCGTTCTCTGGATCGCCTACTGCCGGATCATATTCGTAACCGCAGCCGTTACATACGTACGTTGTCCACGGTGATGCTTCCTTCTTCAAAGTCGGCTTTCTCATCTTTACCTTTGGAGGCGCCTGTTTCTTAGCTTCTCCATTGTCCAGGGCGGCAGTCAGCAGCGGCAGGATTTCCATCAGATCTCCCACGATGCCGTAGTCAGCATTTTTAAATATTGGTGCATTTTTATTCTTATTGATTGCAACAATGGTCGTAGCATCCTTGATTCCTTTCAGGTGCTGGCCTGCTCCGGAAATGCCGCATGCGATATAGAGGTTTCCAGTGAACTTCTGTCCGCTCATCCCCACATATCTGTCAAGAGGCAGATACTTGAGCGTTTCCGCCACTGGTCTCGATGAACCCACAGCAGCACCGGCCTGGTATGCCAAAGCTTCAATCAGCTTCATGTTGTCTTTGCTGCCGATTCCTTTGCCTGCGCTGACTACGCGGTCCGCCAGCGTAATCGGTGTCATTGGATCGATGCCCACAGTAAAGTCAAAACCATCACCCTTGAGCGCTTCCACTAAAGCGTCTACTTTTTCCTGTGCGGTTCCTTTGGCAAAAATCATCTTCTTCCGGTGACCGGTAATCGGTCCTTTTTGCGCCATCGGTGCCGCGTCACGTTTTGGCGCCTTGCCGATGATATGAGAAGCGATAACCACCCGCTGAATCTCGTTTGTGCCTTCATAGATCGTCGTAATCTTAGCGTCTCTATATGCACGTTCTACTTCCATGCCCTTCAGATAGCCAGTTCCGCCAAAGATCTGCAGTGCATCGTTGACAACCTCCAGACAGATGTCCGATGCATACTGTTTTGCCATGGCCGATTCCATGCCATATGGTTCGTGGTGTTCTTTCAATTCAGCAGCGCTGTAGATTAAGAATCTTGCACATCTGATTTTGGTCGCCATGTCGGCGATTTTGAAGGAGTTGACCTGCTGATGGGCGATCGGAATACCGAACTGCACTCTTTCCTTCGCGTATTCCACAGCGTGTTCAAAAGCTCCCTGAGCGATACCCAGCGCCTGTGAAGCGATGCCGATTCGTCCGCCGTCCAGAGTTGCCATTGCAATCTTAAAACCTTCACCTTCTTTGCCCAGCAAATTTTCTTTCGGTACTTTAACGTCGTTAAAGATCAGTTCTGCCGTCGATGAAGATCTGATACCCATTTTATCATAATGGTCGCCAAAGTCAAAGCCTTCCCATCCTTTTTCTACAATAAAAGCGCTGATGCCGCGCGTGCCGATATTCGGCGTCGTCACAGCAAATACGATATATGTATCTGCTATCGGCGCGTTGGTGATGAAAATCTTACCGCCGTTGAGCACATAATGGTCGCCTTCCAATACGGCTGTCGTCTCTGTACCACCGGCGTCGCTGCCTGCATTTGGCTCTGTCAGACCAAAGGCGCCCAGCTTCTCTCCCTTTGCCAGAGGCACCAGATATTTCTGCTTTTGTTCTTCTGTTCCAAACGCCATAATCGGGTAAGAACCCAGAGATACGTGGGCCGACAGGATAACACCGGCGCCGCCGTCTACTCTTGCCAGCTCTTCTACGGCGATGGCGTAACTCAAAACGTCAGAACCGGCGCCGCCGTACTTTTTCTCATAAGGAATTCCCATCAATCCCATCTCTGCCAGTTTCTTTACCATATCATGAGGGAATTCGTTGTTCTTGTCGAGCATGAATGCGATTGGCTTGACTTCTTCTTCCGCAAATGCTCTGATCTTTGCTCTCAGTTCCTCATAATGATCCGTCAGTTTATATAACATACCTATACCTCCTGTTTATAACGACTGCTTATTCACGTTTATCTATATGTGTATTATACTTCTCTGAAAATTATGAAGTTGTGGTAAATGCAACAATGTTGTGATAAAATTATCATAAAGAAAAATATACAGGAGGCAATGATGAAAAAAAGATATTTTACAGATAACATATCCCCGGAATCCATCGAAAAAATGATACTCTGTTTTGAGCCTCAGTTTAAATCATACGCGGCTGGCGAAACCATTTTAGCGTATTCCGATCAGTTAGAAAAAGTTGGAATCCTCTTAGCAGGACGAGCACGACTTTATTATATCGACGAAAACGGCGATTCCAGCCTCTTGGAAAATTACGCTAAAGAGGATCTCTTTGGAGAGGTCTTTTCCCTGCCTTTGGAGGATTACGAATACATCGTCACAGCGGAAACCGACTGCAATGTCGTCTTTATCAGCTATCAGCACATCGTTACCCCTTGTGAAAAGTCCTGTCAGCACCATTCCCAGCTGATCAGCAACCTCTTTCTCATGACAGCGCAGAAATCCCAAGCGCTGTCACTGCATATCACCATCCTCAATCAGCACACCACCAGAAAAAAGCTGCTGGCCTATTTAAGATATGCCCAATCCTCTTGCGGCGCCAAGGAGGGTGAATATTTCGAAATTCCCTTTACTCTGGGAGATTTGAGCGAATATCTGGCTGTGGACAGATCGGCTATGATGCGGGAAATCCGTCTGCTGAAAGAAGACGGATACATTGATTCCCAGCGGCGGCGTTTTATGCTGATCGACTGAGTGTTTACTGAGTGTTTAAAGTAAAAACGCAGGAGCGCCGAAAGTTGTTTCGACGCTCCTGCGTTCTATTTCTTTGCTAGAAGATACTGAGCTGAAGTTCCCTGCTCAGCCTTTCCAGCATCTTTACACCGGCAACACTGTTGCCTTTCTTGTCCAGGCCCGGAGAGTAGATACCGATACCCATCCTGCCCGGACAATCAGCCATAATACCGCCACCCACGCCGCTTTTGGCCGGAATGCCTACAGTGGTCGCAAATTCTCCCGATCCGTCGTACATACCGCTGGTCGTCAGCACGGCGTTGAGAAATATCGTATCTTCCCGGGGAATGATTCGCTCTCCGCTGCGATCCACGCCTCGGTTGGCCAACAAATATCCCATATTTGCCAGATCCTTGCAGGTCACTTTAACTGAACACATGGCAAAATAGACGTCCAGCAGCTCCTCTACACTGCCGTAGATCATGCCGGAGTTCTTCAGCAAATAAGCCAGTGCTCTGTTCTTATTGCCCGTCTTCTTTTCCGACTCATAGACTTCCCTGTCTATTTCCAGTTGCGGGTTGCCCGTAATCTTTTTTGTAAAATGCAGCAGACGCTGAAAACGCTCCTCATTACTAGCAGCCTTAACCAGGCCGCAGACTGCGATAGCGCCGATGTTGACCATGGGATTGATATGTTCTTTCAGCAAAAGCGGCTCTGCATAGTCGATGGCGTTAAATGGTTTCCCGGTAGCCTCCACACCGACGTGGGCTTTCACAAAGTCGATGCCGTTATCAATGGCTGTCAGCATCAGGAAAATCGGTTTTACGATGCTCTGAATCGTGAACGGTTTATCCCAGTCCCCTGCATAATAATCGCCCTCTGCTGTAGCGACAAAGATGCCGATTTCTTCTCTGTTGGCTTTTGCCAGCTCCGGTATATAATCTGCCACACGGCCTTCTGACGTATATGTTCTGCTGCTCTCTAAAATCTGTTCTAACGTTTTATTCATAAGTTTATTTTTTCCTGATATAGATTAATTTATTATTATTTCCGACTCTGTGCGCTTTTACCTCGAATAAATCCAACGATTTGATAAACGGTGTCAGCTTGGTATAGCCGAAGTTTCTCACGTCGAAATCCGGATAACGTTTGGAAAGAATGTTGCCCAGGTTGCCGGTAAACATCCAGCCATCCTCGTCAGAATTCTCTTCCACCAGGTCCACGATCGTCTCCTTCAGCTCTTCTAAACTGCTGAGAACACTGGCCTCTTTTTCCCTCTTCTCGGCAGCCGCCGCAACTTCTCTCCTCTCAGAGTAAATCAAATCCAGATACTTAAATTTGTTGCAGGCAGCGATAAAGGCTCTCGGCGTTTTCTGCTCCCCCATTCCGATCACGTCCATGCCCGATTCCCTGAGTCTTGCCGCCAGTCTGGTAAAATCGCTGTCGCTGGTGACCAGGCACAGACCGTCAATATTGCCGGAATAGAGAATATCCATAGCGTCGATAATCATGGCCGCATCAGTAGAGTTCTTCCCCGTCGTATAGCCATATTGCTGAACGGGAATGATGGAATTCTCCAGCAAGTATTTCTTCCACCCCTCCAAGTTAGGGTTCGTCCAGTCTCCGTAAATCCTCCTGTAAGTAGCCGTCCCGTAATTTGAAACCTCATCCATGATGGTTTTGATGTATTTTCCGGCGATGTTATCAGCATCGATAAGCACCGCGTATCTCATATCTATATTTTTGTCGTCTGTCATAATCCTCCGCCTTATTTTAAAAATAGTCTCAGCCACTTAGTATCTCTGCCATAAGGCGGATACCGCAGAGGGACGTCGATCAGATTGCTCTTGTTCAACACACTCTTTTCGTGGGTAAACGTTCTGAAGCTGTAACTGCCGTGATAATTTCCCATGCCGCTGTCGCCTACGCCGCCGAAGGGCATGTTGGACGTGGCCAGGTGCATGATGGTGTCGTTGATGCAGCCTCCGCCAAAAGAAATATTCTTGGTGACGTATTTCATGGAAGCCTTCGACCTTGTGAAGAGATAAAGGGCCAGCGGCTTCGGCCTTCCTTCCAGCTCCTTTTTTACTCTGCGCAAATCGTCGAACTCGATCATCGGCAGAATCGGCCCGAAGATTTCTTCTCCCATCGCTTTACTGTCCCAAGATGCTTCGTCTATAATAACCGGCCCCATCTTCAGACGGTCTCTGTCGATTCCGCCGCTGTAATAGAGGTCTTCTCCTTCAATCAAAGCGGTGAGCCGGTCAAAATGTTTTTCATTGACAATCTTTGAATAGTCTTTACTGTTGACAGGGTCTTCCCCGTACAGCGCCTCAATATTCTTAACTAACGCCGCCAGCAGCTTACTCTTCACAGACTCGTGTACCAAGATGTAATCCGGCGCTACACAGGTCTGGCCGCAATTGAGAAATTTTCCCCAAACGATTCTTCTGGCCGCAAGAGGGATATTTGCACTTTCGTCGACGATGCAGGGACTCTTGCCGCCCAGCTCCAAGGTTACCGGGCTCAGATGCTTTGCCGCTGCCTCCATCACCTGTCTGCCTACTGCTTTTCCGCCCGTAAAGAAGATGTAATCGAACTTCTGCGAGAGCAGATTCTGATTGGCCTCTCGTCCGCCAGTCACCGTATGCACATAACACTCGCTGAATGTCTCACTGATGATTTTAGCGATGATGTGGGAAACGGCCGGCGAATAAGCTGAAGGTTTGACCACCGCGCAGTTGCCTGCCGCCAGGGCGCCGGCCAAAGGAACCAAAGTCAGCTGGAACGGATAATTCCACGGCGACATGATCAGTACCGAACCGTATGGTTCTCTGTAAATCAAACTCTTTGACGGAAAATTGGAAAGAGGCGTGGCCACTCGTTTCGGTCTTGCCAGCCGGTCCAGGTGCTTCAGCATATAGGTGATCTCGCTGTATACTAAACCGATTTCCGTCTCATAGGCCTCATAGGCCGATTTTCCCAGGTCTTTGTATAATGCGTCAAAAATCTCATTTTCATGGCGCTTTACTGCATTCCGGAGCTTCAAGAGGGCACTTCTGCGGTAAGAGAGATCTTTGGTCACACCCTCTGCAAAGAAGGAGCGCTGTCTCTCTAAAATCTCTTTTATATCCATTATCTTTTCATCCCTTTCATAGCCTTCTTCAATATACTGTCTGCAGCAGTCTTCCAGCTTCAGGCAGTGGTCAAAGGCTTCTTCCATGGTCCTGCCGCAGCAAATCATGCCGTGGGCAGTCATGATACATCCATTATTGTCCCCGAGGGCTTCAATGGTATGCTTTTTCAAAGTTTTTGTGCCGGGAAGACCGTACTTGGCAAGAGGCACCTGACTGCCAAAGATTCGTTTCAGCTCTGGCTGTACTACAGGTACGGACCGTCCCGCAGCGGCAAAGACGGAGGCATATTTGGAATGGGTATGGATGACCGCGCCGATTTCCGGCCTGCGCTGATAAATTCCAGCGTGAAGCCCCTTTTCGGAAGTCGGTTTGTGCTCTCCTTCGTGTTCTAACGACCTGACGTCTACCTTTACCATATCCGCCGGCGACAGCCTGTTATAGTCTAGGCCCGAAGGCGTAACCAGCATAGTTTCCTCAGAAAGACGCATAGAAAGGTTTCCCCAGGTTCCCTGTACCAGGCCTGCTGCAACCAGCCGTTTTCCATAGTCCACCAGTTTTTCTCTCATTTCCATTTCGTTCATTTTATGCATCGCCCTCCTTGGACTTCACTTCCTGCTCCGCTTTGGAATATTTTTTCTTGTAAATCATCCTCATGAAATCCGCTTCGATTTTCGGCAGTGGTTTTGCGCCGCCCAACGCTTCTGCTTTCAGATTGACTTCTGCGGATTTCTCCAGGATCGTCAGCGCTACTACAGCCTCATAGAGATTACGGCCGCAGGTGATGGTGACTCCCTTATCCCTGACAAAACATCCTTCCGCTTTTTTTAACGCGTTTTTGACGGCCTGCTCATCATAGGAGACAGTCTCTACCCGATACCCCACGATCTGCGCCATATCGTCGAGCGCTGCAATCAGAGGCCGGCCCTGTTTTGCCGCCTGCCGGCAGTATGGTGTTGCTGAGAGCACCAAAGCATTGATATCATGATTCCCCTGCAGAAGCTTGTATTCAATAAAATGGCTGGTATCTTCCGGACTGACAATTTCTATGTCATCTTGGGACAGGGCGGCAAAATCTGCATCGTCAGCTGTCTCATAACAATTGCCGGCCAGATTGAGCATGATTTTGTTCACATCTCTGCGATAGCCATCCATTAATGACAATTCTTCAGCATACTTGTTAATCATTTCAAATATATTATTGTCCATTTTCCTCATGTCTGAACCTTTCTCCATTGGCAAATTTGTAGGCCTGCTCCAGAGATTTGTACACCTCCTTGTAGGTAAGAAAAAGCTGATCATAGACCGCCTTATTATTTCGATCAGGCTGATACACCTTGTCTATCTGCACGAATTCCTTGGCGTGACCGAAACCCGATAACTCTCCCAGTCCGATTAGAGCCACCACAGCCGCCCCTACGGCACCAGCGTTGCGCGGATCTTTGACGATAGAAAAGCTTTTGCCAGTGATATCTGCGATAATCTGCATCCAGCCGTTATCCAAAGCGCCTCCGCCGATAATCCTGAAATTATCACAGGCGAAGCCGTAATCTGCTTGATAGTTTTCTAAAATCCATCTCAGATTATAGCCGATGCCTTCATAGACGGAGCGCATCAGATGTTCTCTCGTATGTACCATAGTCATGTTGAACAAAGTCGCTCTGGTCGTCGTGGTGGAAACGGGACATCGTTCGCCCAGCATCCACGGCGTACAGATCAGATGATCGCTGCCAGGCGGTATGCTCTGCACCACATCGTCCATATACTTGTAGATGTTTTCTCCGTATTTTTCTTTTTCACTGGCGAAGAACTGGTCACAGATCCACTGAATATTGGCGCCGGCGGATTCGGTAATTCCGGCGATCAGGTTCATCTCTCTGTCGGCGCTCTGAATGGCTGCCGCACCGTGTCGGAACTTGTCAGCAGTTTTGCTGGTAGCGGCCACCCAGGCTGAAGTGCCTAAATAGATATGAATATCGCCGTCACCGCACATTCCTGCGCCTACGGCTGCCGCCTGCACATCGTCGCAGCCGCCGAAGACCGGCGTGCCCGCCAAAAGTCCCATTTCGGCTGCAGCCTCATCGGTGAGACCTCCCACCAGATCCGTACTGCAGACAAGAGGAGGCAGCTTCTCCATGTCGATGCCTGTCAGCTTGATGACAGACAGCCACTGCTTTGACTTCAGATCCAGACCGTAGGAAGATGCGCCGGACAGCTCCGTCACCATCTTTTTCGTACACTTATATTTGAGATACCCATTTACATCCAATATCAAATGGGTATTCTGATAAATCTCCGGTCGTTCCTCTTTCAGCCAGATAATCTTTGCAATGCAGTCCTTACCCATGATGGGCGTTCCTGCCACCAGGGAAAAGACCTTCTTGCCGCCCAAGTGCTTCATGATAGATTCCGCCTGCTTTTGGGCGCGGCCGTCCACCCACGTAATATTATTATACAGCACATTGCCATCTTTATCCACAGGAATCACACCCTGGGCCTGGGTGGAGAAGACGATGCCTTTGATTTCTGCCGGATCGATTGCCGTCTTCTCCACAATCGCGCGGCTGGAAGCCGTGACGGCATGCCAGTATTCTTCCGGATTCTGTTCCACCCAGGCCGGGTTCGGATAGAGGGTGGGATAAGCTTTGCTGCTGGTGGCGATCACGTCGCCTTTAAAATCTACTAGTACCGCTTTGTCTGAACTGGTTCCAATGTCATGTGATAAGATATATTTTCCCATAAGGCGCCTCCCTTACAGCTTGCACTTCTCCGTCTTCACAACGTGTTTGAATACGTTTTCAAATCTGTTCAGTGCCTCGTCGATAACTTCGTCTGTATCTGCCAGAGATGTGTAGAGCCTGCTTCCTGCCAGGGTCACGATGCCGTTTGCCATATAAGCGGCTCCCATTCTCTCCATGGAATCCTTTCTTTCGTACATCATCTTCTTGTGGGCCAAAAGTCCCACTGCCGATTTGACGAAAGAGAAGGAGGAAAAATCAAAGCTCATGGCTCCTGTGCATTCCAGGTGAACGATGCTGCCCTGGTTGTAGGCTACGTAAGGTAGTCCGTATTTGTCCAGCAGCATTTTTAAACCGTCAGCCAGGCGGTCCCCTGCTCTTCCTGCAATTTCACAGGCGTTGGTTCTTTCAATTTCCTTGATAGCCGTATACCCGGCCAAAGCTGACAGCGGATTTGCCGCCAGAGTTCCTCCCACATAAGCTCGATGGCCTGCGTTACCCAGGCCAGCCGCCATGATGCTGGCATACTGGCGTTTACCGCCGACGCCGCCGGCCGCCGGATATCCGCCGGCCACGATTTTGCCGAATATGGTCAAATCCGGCGCCACATCAAAGTAGGCCTGCGCACCGCCTAATGCCACTCTGAAGCCAGTCACCACTTCATCAAAGATCATCAGCGCGCCGTACTTGTCGCAGAGTTCTCTGACGCCTCTGTTGTAATCTCTGGCGACTGGCCTGGTCCCGCTTTCCGGCCCTACCGGTTCTACGATGACGCCGGCCGTACCGCCCCTTGCCTTATTCTTCTTCAGCATGTCTTCCAGCATCGTCAGGTCGTTTGGTTTCACCTCGTCTACCAGAGAAAACATTTTGCCTGGAATGCCGTGGGATTCCAAAAGCGCTCTGCTGCCTGGAATCTTCAGGCCATAGACCACCTGGTCACTCCAGCCGTGATAAGCGCCGCCGATTTTGATGATGTGCTTCTTCTTGCTGGCGATACGGGCGATACGCATGGCAGCCATGACGGACTCCGTGCCGCTGCCCAGCATGCGGAACATCTCCACATTTGGCATGTGCTTGTGAATCTCCTTGGCAATCAAAAGCTCCGCCTCGTGGAGCAGGCCGGTGACGGGACCGCAGTCTCGCAGAAGTTCAATGGCCGCTTCCCTCACAGGCCCGTAATTGCTGCCTAAGATGGTCGGTCCGCCAGCCTGCAGAAAGTCGATGTACGCATTCCCATCTCTATCGTAAAGATAGGCTCCTTCCGCCTTATCGAAACAGAGAGGAAACGGCTTGTTGAAAGCTAGATTGTGCTGCACGCCTCCTGGAATATATTCTTTCGCCTCTTCAAAGATGGCTTTAGAACCTTTACATTTCTCGTCGTAAAACCTCTGAATCTCGTTTTCATAGTAGTCGTCTGAAACCTCCCAGATCGGCTGTTCCGTCAAATTTTCCAGCTGTTTATTGATGAGATCCGGATCGTCCCATCTGCTGATTCCGCAATTGTTCATTGTTCTCTACCTCCAAAGATCAATTCGAGCAGCTGATGAAACTCCTCTTTCATCTGGTCTGCATCAAACGTTTTATTTAATGAGTGATAATGATTTACCAGTCCATAATAGGCGCCCATCGTGGCAACCGTATAAAGAGCCGCCTGTTGTCTGTACGGGGCAGGGAGATTTTCGGCGATCATCTTCTCAATATAAATAAGCGAATTATCCTCTACTCCCCCTCGCAGGATGGTGCTGGAAGCGATTTTATACGTCAGCACAGGGTAATAAGCCGTGTCCTCGATGAGTTTGTCAAAGACCGCTTCAATCAAAGCCATGCCGCTGCAGTTTATTTCACTGCAGTACTGGTCTATATCTTCAATCTCCTGGCAGAATAACGCGATCATCAACTGGTCTGTAGTAGAAAAGTGGTTGAATACCGTTGTCCGGCAGACGTCGGCCTCTTTTGCTATGTCGTGAAAAGTGACGTTTTCGATGCCGTTTTTTTCACAGAGATACTTAGCCGCATGCATGATCTTCATTCTGCTCTTCGCTTTCTTTCCCGTTATTGTTCTCTTATCCATTTTTCTTCCGTGCCCTCTTGTTGGTGTTGATGCTGTCTCTGAATACGAAGAAACGATCGTACAAAAATTCTGTGGTCAAATTGACTGCCATGGTCCCAAAGAGAACCAAGTACTCATTCCAGCCCGCTCCAGTCAGCGCGCTTCCCCACCATACAGAAAGAGGCGTGAACACGCAGTAAAAGCCGAAAACCTTTGCCATAGCCAGCGGAACGTTGTTAGCCGACTGAAAGGTGAATTCTCTGTTCAGTGTAAAATTCCATAGAACCGAAAGAGTCAAGGCAATCAAATAACAAGGCCAATAGGGCCAATCTAAAGATTCGTTGAGCAGTGTAAAGGAAATCGTCTGTATGACCCCCGCCGATACAGAAAAAAGCGCGAACTTCAATACCTGTATCCTGTTTTCTTTTTTGCTCAGTTTTATATTTTTTTCTGCCATAGGCTGCCTCCTCGTGTTTTCGCAGTAAATAAGTTCAAACAAAAATTGTACTGCAATACATTTCTGTACTACAGTACAATTATCTCATAATTTCGTAAATTGTCAATACTATACTTCAAATAGACGGTGTTCTTTATCAATATAACCGACGGAAGCCTTAACGCCGAAATATTTCTCTGCCAGGGCGGCCAATTCTTCTGCCGCTGCGACGACTTTCTCTTTGTTGAAGCCTGCAAATCCATCAATCGGGAATAAAACGTCGGACGTCTCTTCCGTGATTTTTCCAATCTCGCTCTGTCTCCAAGTCCAACGGCGAGTTCTCACCTGATTTCCAGATACATAGACCACTTCCTTTTCCTCCGGCTTTTCCATCTCTCCATTACCAAAGGGAATAAAGGTATCCTCGCTGCTTGCATAACGCACTTCCAACGCCTCTTCAATGGTTGCCATGTCGTGAGCGCCGATTGGCAGCCGATATTTGATGGATACCGCATTGCCCAAATCAACTATAGCGTTGATATGAGGAAATCCCTTGCCTTTTGCAATCCGGTCC
Source organism: Emergencia timonensis (assembly GCF_900086585.1). Taxonomy (GTDB): domain Bacteria; phylum Bacillota; class Clostridia; order Peptostreptococcales; family Anaerovoracaceae; genus Senimuribacter; species Senimuribacter timonensis. The sequence goes on along the minus strand of NZ_FLKM01000009.1, from coordinate 303,467 downwards.
AGGAGCGCTTCAATAGAGCACATATAACGGTTAGGGTTGATGCCGATAGCCTTAAATGCATCTCTATACGGTGCGATGGCCTCTGCGTTTTTCACTTTGATGCCTTCAAAGTCCTTTTCACAGATCTCGATGTTTTTCTGCAGCATCTCTTCCAGGTCTGGAATCTCTTTTCGATTATCCATTCCCCTAACAGCTACGACGCCGAAGTAAGCGTTCGGAAGCAAGTCAAAGACTTCCTTTGCAATCTCAAATTTCATAATATCTATCTCCTTTTCATTATTATTTACGTTTTCTATTTTCCCAGTACTCGTTGATTACGCCATAGAGTTTTTTGGTATCCACCGGTTTTGCAATATGGGCGTCCATGCCTGCATCCAGGCATTTTTTCACATCATCTGCGAAGACGTTGGCTGTCATGGCGATGATCGGTATGGTCTGTGCCTGCGGATGGGTGCTGGTCCGTATCCGCTTCGCCGCGTCGTACCCGTTCATGACGGGCATTTGAATGTCCATCATGATGATGTCAAATCGGCCCTCTTCGCTGGTCATAAAAATCTCTGCTCCCTCTTTTCCATTAGAAGCAACGGCCACTGATACGCCTGCGTTTTCCAAAATCCTGGTCGCTATCAGCTGATTGATTTCGTTGTCCTCCACCAAAAGAATTCGAATGCCGGAAAGATCGACGGAGGTTATCTCCTTTGGTCGCTTGGAAGTCTGCGATTCAGCAAGGTCGTCAGCAAAATGAAGCGGCAGTTCTACATAAAAAGTGGTGCCTTTCGCCGGCGCGCTTTTTACGTCGATGGTGCCGCCTTTATAGTCGACGATGTTTTTCACGATAGAAAGCCCCAGTCCGGAACCCTCCGTGCGGCTGATGGTTGAACTCTCTGTGCGGTAAAAAGGCTCAAAGATATGGGCCAGATTTTCTTTTTCTATCCCGATACCAGTATCCGCAATCACGTAGCGGTACCATCCGATCCGCTTGCCGTCTCTGGCGGGGAGCTCTGTAATACCGAGGGATACTCTGCCTCCAGGCGCAGTAAACTTAATGGCATTGCCCAGAAGATTTTCCAGAATCTTGGTCAAACGAAGCAAATCTCCGATACAGTCTTCGTGACGGAGATCCAAACCATATGTAAAGACCAACCCTTTCTTTTCGGCCAAGGCCCGGAAGCGGACAGCCAGTTTGTCCATCTCGTTTTTCACATTAAAAACTTCTTTGGCCAAAACCATCCTGCCGCTTTCAATTCTGCTCATATCCAAAATATCGTTAATCAACCTCAGCAGATGTTCAGAAGAGTTTTTGATAATAGAGAGGCTCTCGTCAATCTGCTCTGGATTATCTCTATTTGCCACAGCTAAATCAGTCATGCCGATAATAGCATTCATCGGTGTTCGAATGTCATGGCTCATGGAAGATAGGAAATCACTCTTCGCCTGATTGGCCTCCTGGGCCAGGGCGAGAGCGCTTTTTAGATCTTCTTGCGACTGCTGCTCCCTCGTCACCACATCGGTTACGTCAGCACGGACCAGGCAGATCGTCTTGTGACTTTCGTCGCCCCACAATATGTTAAACTGCTTATGGGTGACTCTGTCGCGATAGTTCAGACGAAAGGTCAGGTCGTAACCTTCCGCGGTTTCCTGCAGACGATGCAGCATCACTTCTTTTGATAGCTGCCTGTGCATTTCCTCTCGCTCTGCTTCCTCGCAGTACTTCTCGATCACGTCGTCAATCAGCTCGCGAAAGCTGTCAAAACTGGACGGCGCCAGATTCTGCAGCACGCTTTTTCTGGTGTACATGACAAAGTGATCCGTGGTCACATCGAGAAAACCTGCCAGCTCAAAGGTGTATGCCAACATGTTGAGAAGCCCCTGCTGCTCGCGGACAGATTCCGTCACATCCACACGAGCCAGACAGATTCTGTCTAATTTCTTGTCTGTGGAAAAGACCAGCATGTTCTTCGTTCTGACGTTTCCCTCCTCATCTGTCAGTGAATAATGGAAAGAATAGGAATCCTCTTTCTGCAGCCGACTGGTAATATATCCGTAGTCCAAAAAGGCCTGGCAGAGCTGCAGATCTTTTGGCAGCACCTCTTTGTACAGCGACGCTCTGGCCTCCTCTATAAAACTTCCCTCCTCAAAAGGAATAGAACTGGACCTTTCATTGACAGAGACCATTTTATACCGGTCTTCTCTTAAATCCACATCTGCGATGAAGTCGTAGCTGACTTTTGCAAGACGCAGGAAAAGTTCGCTGGAAATCTTCCTCTCTGTCGTATCGAGCACAGACAAAAACCCCATGACATCCCCCGTCTCCGGCGAGCTGATCAGGATGACGTTGACATGGACGTATCTGCCTCTGCTCTCATTGGGCAATTGGACAAAACATTCCAATTCATGCTTAGTCTCTTCCCTCTCATATGCCTTGGCCATAGGTTTTGTCAGAAACTTGTCCAAGAACTGCTGTCGTTCTCCCTCATCGACGATAAAGCCTGCAACACCAGTGAAAAAGTCGTCTCGATTATATCCAAAGTGGTCGAGCAAATCATTTTTCGTGGTATCTGTGATATCGATAATCACGTCCTTCGTCACGTTACAGTGTCCGGAAATGATTTCGTTCGGCGCAATAGACTTGTAGTGATTAAACAACATATCGTTGTATTTCTGTCTCAGCTCCTGCTGACTCTTCATATCTTGAGTTACATCGCTGCAGACAGCATAAATTTTGATTTTGCCATCTTCTATAATCAGGCTGGAAATATTTCTCAGCCATATATAACTGCCGTCTGCTTTTTGCAGCCGATATACACATTCCCAAGAATCCGTCTTCTTTTCCATGTGGTAGCGGATCGTTTTCAGCGTTTCCTCTTTCTCTTCCACATGAATTCTCGATTCAATGCCCAATTGATAGAAATCAAAGGCCTCTTGGACGGTCATCTCCATCATCGAAGCAAATTTCTCCGAGAAAAATTCAGGATAAAAGTTGCCGTCTCTGTACGTGGTCATTACTAACCCGCCCGGCAGGTGTTTAATCAAGGTCTGATAGTAAACCTCCAGACGATCTTTCTCTTTCTGTTTTTCTTTTTCCTCTGTGATGTCAGTAACGTATTTGACAAAAGCCGGCGTGCCGTGCCACTCTATATTTCTGATTTTTGTAGCGTAGGTTTTACCCGTATGCGGCGCGTACATCTCATGGCTTTCTCCTTCCGCAACTCCTGCATGCAATGTGCAGAACGGACAGGGACCATCCATATTCTGCAGAACTTTGTAGCATTTTCTGCCCATCGGCATCTCTGACTCCTGCAGAAATAGGCCCGCAGCTTCGTTGGCATACAAGAGATCATAGGTTTTGCTGTCAATGATATAGATACCGTCGGCCACTTCATTGGCGATATCCTGATATAACCTTCTTTCCGAAATGTCAGTCAGACAAATCTGCGCCGCACTTTTTTCTGATGATATGGTAAAAAACTGAAAGGTCAGTGACAGCCATCTGCAGCTGCCCCTGGCTCCCTTCATCTTGATTTCCAGACTTCCCGATTGGGTTTTCTCCTGAATCCTCTGTAGAAACAGCGCTCTGTCATCTGCCTGTATAAAAGGAAGAAGGCCGGTTCCTTCTTCAATCTCCTCCTTGTCGGCATAATCCATATAAGATGCGGCTTTTTCGTTGCAAAACAGGATTTTCGGCTCTGTTTCCACAGAACACCAGATAATTCCACAGGGAATCGTCTTGTATAATTCTTCAGCGGTCAGGACTAATTTGCTGGTATTTTCTATATTTGCTGCAAGATTCGTTGTCATAAACACACCATGATGACTGCTTTCACCACTTACTCCTAATTCGTTCATTTTCCATATTTTATCACACTAATATCATAAAAACAATCGCTCATTATACGGTCTGAAAAATAACGGTTGTATTTTAAAAAGAAAGATAGTATACTGGATTAGTTGCATGGTCAACTAATTTTTATTTAGGAGTGTGTACTGTTTATGCAAACGCGAATCGGTCGATTCATATCGATCTTATATAGGAAAAATCAGATTTTTTTGAGTTCTGTGCTGAAACCACTGGACATTTCTACATCAGAGTATTCGATTCTGTTGATCCTCTATGATGACGACGCCCTCACCCAGGATGACCTGACAAGCCGGCTCTTCTTAGATAAATCCGCTGTCGCAAGGGCAATCCGTTCTCTTGAAGAGAAGGGGTTTATCCACAAAGAAAAGGATCAGACGGATCAACGCTGCAACAGGATTTCTTTGACACCCAAAAGTCTGGCAGCGGAGCCCTGTATCATGAAGGCTCTGGACCAGTGGAATGAAATTCTGATGTCTGGAATGAATGAGGAAGAACGGGATATGGCATATCAAATTCTCATCCGCATGACAGATAACATAAAAAAGGAGATGAGTTAATGAAAGAAACAGTCGTAAAAAATCCTTTGGGCGCTGAACCCATTGATTCATTGCTGAAGAAATTTGCAGTACCCAGCATCATCGCCATGCTGGTCAGCGCTTTATATAACATCGTCGATCAGTTCTTTATCGGCCGCAGCGTAGGAGAACTGGGAAATGCGGCGACCAATATCGCCTTTCCCCTGTCCATCTCCTGCATCGCCATTGCCTTGATGTTTGGTATCGGCGGCGCTTCCGCTTTTAATTTGGCTATGGGAAGAAGGGAAAAAGAAGAAGCCGCTCATTACATTGGCAATTCTATCATGATGATCGTAATATGCGGTACGGCGCTCTGTCTCATCACACAGCTTTTCCTGGAACCAATGCTGCGTTTCTTCGGTTCACCGGACAATGTCCTGGGATATGCCAAAACTTACACGCGCATTACCTCACTGGGTTTTCCCTTTTTAATCCTGGCTGCCGGCGGCGGTCACTTGATCCGCGCGGACGGCAATCCTCGTTTCGCCATGGTCTGTAATCTGGCAGGCGCGGTAGTCAACACCGTACTTGACGCCGTATTCGTCTTCGGTTTTCACTGGGGTATGGCCGGCGCTGCCGCAGCTACCATCATCGGGCAGATGCTCTCTGGCCTTATGGCCATTCACTACCTTCGCCATTGCAGAACCGTAGAACTGACAAAAGAACACCTGAAGATCAAGTGGCAGTATGTAAAGAGAATCCTCTCGTTGGGAGCCGCACCTTGCACCAATCAAATTGCCATGATGGTCGTTCAAATCGTGCTCAATAAATCCCTGACTTATTACGGCGCCTTGTCCATCTATGGAGAAGCTATTCCCCTGGCCTGTGCCGGCATCATCATGAAGGTAAATCAGGTCTTTTTCTCCTTCCCCATTGGAATTTCCCAGGGGCTGCAGCCTATTGTCAGCTTTAACTACGGCGCGGAGAATTACACACGGGTGAAAAAAGCATACTTAAAAGCGATTACTTACGGTTTTGCCATCGCCGTCTTCGCCTTCTTGATGTTTCAACTGCTGCCGAGACAGATCATCTCCATTTTCGGAGACGGCTCGGCGGAGTACTATCAATTTGCAGTCAGCTACTTCCGGATTTTCTTGTTGTTCACCTTCCTGAACTTCATGCAGCCGATTACCTCTAATTTCTTCACGGCCATCGGCAAACCGACAAAGGGTATGTTCCTCTCTCTGACCAGGCAGATCATCTTCCTTTTGCCGTTGATCGTAGTTCTGCCGATGCTGATCGGTATCGACGGGATTCTCTATGCCGGTCCCATCGCCGACTTTATGGCAGGACTGACCGCCATTGTCATGGCAGTAAGAGAACTGAAAATGTCAAAGTATCTAAAAGTACTAGAATAAAAATCTTTTATCTGCAGTAAAAAGGCCGGGTGCTTTCTTCAGCTCCCAGCCTTTTTTTCTATGTAATTCCATCGCTCTATCTTCAGTACAATCCCCCCTGGTATACCGTCTTCCAGATTGGTCGGATAGATGCCGACACGAAACTCCTTATGGTTTACTGTATAATACCAAATGTAATAGTTCAGCGGTATCTGGCTGCGCTCCGCATCCCAGGCCTCGTCATACAGATAACCGTTGCAGCTGTGCATCCTGCCTCCGTCTGCTTCTACGCAGGCATCCCATACGGACTTCGCATATCCGTCCACCATCTCCTGGGTAATTTCTTCATCAATTTCAAAGGTCACTCTCCAGACCATTTTCTTTTCATCTTTGTCCAAAGTTTCCTTGACTGTACCGTAAGGTCGTCCAAATCCCGTTATCTTACAGTCTTTTTCAATTGTCTTTACCCAATCCGCCGTAGATGCCTCCATTAAGGTTTTCATACCGTAATCGGCATATTTGGCGCCTGCGCCGCAGGCCGTGCCAAGAAATATCACTCCAATCATCATCATCAACAAAATCGATTTTTTCATCCTATCTCCCCCTGCTATTCTATCCTATTCACAAGGCCCATCGATATGATATGTTTTTGTCGTTCTCTTTTGTCATTTACATAGTGACATTTTTGCAAAATAGAATTATGATAAGTAAAACAAGAATGATATCGGAGGTAGAAATGAATTATTTAAATATGATGAAAAATCGAAACAGCTGCAGAGATTTCAGCGATCAACCAATTGACGAAGAGGTTCTCCAGCGGCTTCTGGAAGCTTCTGTCTGCGCTCCATCGTCAGGCGGATTCCAAAATTATTCTATCATCAAGGTTACAGATTCCGAGAAAAAACAGACCTTAGCCAAGCTGTGCAGGAAGCAGGGATTTATCGGCAAAGCGCCTGTCAATCTGGTTTTCTGCGTAGACCTGCACCGTGAGCGCCGTATTGCCCAGTCCTGCTCCGTTTTGCCAAACATTCAGTATGACTACGAAAGCTTTATCATGTTCGTCATGGACGCAGCCATCGCCGCACAAACACTGTGCATGGCTGCAGAAGCGGAGGGGTTGGGGTCCGTTCTCATCGGCAACATCGTTACGAATCAAAAACAGGTTGCGGAATTGCTGAACCTGCCCAAGCAGGTGCTGCCTGTCATCATGGTATCTTTGGGCCATCGAAAAAACAAGGGTACAGTGTCCGGAAAATATTCGCCGTCAATCATGGTTCACGAAGAAACTTATCAAGAACGGGATATCACTGAACTGCAGGCAGCCTGGAAGGAAAAGTATGCCGACTGGAGCATCAAACCGAACGAAAAGCTGATGTCCCGCATCGGAGAAATCACGAAAGAATACTTTGGAGAAGACTACGCCGCCGAAGGCGCCAGGTTCATCCGTGAAAAGAACTGGGTTGATCCCTTCTCCTTCTGGTACGGTTACTATTATCCCAATCATGAAGGACTTATGACCCCAGAGGATCACATAAAATTCCTGGAAGAGCAGGAGATGACCGGATACAAGAAAAAATAAAAAACTGCGGCAAAGAGCCCTCTGCTGCCGGATTCTCTATCCGCCAGCAGAGGGCTTCTCCGTCTGTCGTTTTGTGATTATAAAGGTTTAACTGTGATTGTGCCAGTATAAGTCTTGCCAGCCTCAACCGTCGTCTTTGTTCCATTTACATAGACAGTACCGTTGATTTTTGCATTTGCGCCTACTGTCAAAGACGTAACGATGGATTCGTCCTTTACGTTCCAAACCGCATCGTCTGTCAATGTCAGATTGACATCGTTTGCACCATTGTAGTATGCCTTATTGATTACGTGACCGAACTGATAGTATTTTGACATCGGAATATTCGTATTCTGTGTCTTCCCGCCGTCTGTCGTGTGCTTGATTGTAGAAGCGCTGATGGCTCCAGTCAGGTTCGCACCTTTTCCTAAGGTTACATTCAGTTCAGCAGCCATCTGCTTGTAGCCAGAACCATTGTAGATGTCGCCGCTGAGTGTTGCGTTAGTGACATTGATTGCTTCTGTTGTCGCCTTATCATTTTTTCCTGCTTTGTACAGCGTATCGTTCTCAAGTCCTAACCAGCCTTCTTTTTCTTCATAGTATTTGTTTTCAAATACCATGCCTTCGTTATTCGGGTCGGTAGCCGCTGAATCCTCGTTGTCGAGTACCTGAAGCAGTGTGTTGTTTTCCGTATTGATCTTCGCGTTGTCGATGTTTACCGCAGCTCCCGTATGCTGGCCGCCTGTCTTAAACAGGAATGCCGCAGAGCCGGTGTTGAAGGTAGTGCCGTCTTTTACATTAACGGTTCCGCCGCCCCACACGCTGACGCCAAAGTTTTCTGAGTTGACTGTAGTCTTCTGATCTTTTACCTGTGAATCCTTGAAAGAATACTGTCCTTTGACGTATGCCTTTTTCGCATCGCTGTACTTCATGGTCTGGATGTTGCCTTTTGATGATAAGAAGTTGACAACATTATCTCCATTGGCACAAATAACTGCATAGGTCGGTACATTAAAGGTTGAGCCGTAGAAGTTCTCTGTTGCACTTCCGATTGCGTATGCGCCGTAGCCGCTGTCCTCTGTCAGATCGTCTCCGCTGAGATCCATGTTGATTTTGCTGTTGATGGCGTTGAGCACAACGTTGCTGCAGCCGTCTGTGGACAATACGCCCCATTTCGCTGCGTATACATTTGAATTGTATACGGTCATGGTGGAGTTGTCGCCCAGCAGATTAGTTGCTCTTGCGTTTCCAACGATGCCCAGTACCCAAGGAGGCGCTACCATAGTCTCCGTGTCTGCCGAATTGATATATCCGTCATATAGCATGCCGCCGTCTACTTTAATCTTTGAATTCTTAATCAACGTATCGGAACCGTCGTCGCCCTCTACCGCGCATCTGGCAACGCCTGTAGTGTGTATGTTCGCCTTGTCTATAATGGTACTTGCGTTGTCAAAGGTAGAAATTGCAGCGCCCCAAGCACTGAAATCACACACCGTACCGCTGCCGTCGCTCTTACCGAGCAGATTAATCTTTGCGTTGTTGATTTTAGCGTAGGTTTTCTTTGAGGAATTGGTTCCCTGTACGACAATCGGATTCAAGTTATCGCTGTAGGAATTGACCTTGAGATTGTTTACGGTGGTCGTTCTGCCGCTCTTGGAAGTCTTCACAGTACCGCCTACAACGCCTTTGCCCAGGGACAAAGTCTTTCCGACGAGGCTGGATATTCCGCTCTTGTTCTTTGCTTTTACTAGGGAAAGATCGCCGTCTATGCCGCCGTTTGTGATATAATAGCCGATGCGGAACTTCGCCGTTCCTATTTTGCTGGTGCTGCTTCCGAACTTGTTGCCTGTATCGGTGCCGCCGCCAGGAGCGCCGTCAGCTCCGCCGTCATCTGAACTGGAGATCATATTCTTATACGGTTTGAAATACTGTTTGTAAACTTTTACTGATTTACCAGCCTTGACCTTGGTCTTTGCACTTGCATAGGTAATTTCGCTGCCGCCGGATACAAAGGTCATACCTGTGTTATACTTTTCTTTCTGACCGTCTTTCGTCGTAATGGTATTGCCTTTGATGGATTTGATGTACTCTCCGCCCGTCTTTACGGCCGCAAAAGAGTAGATTCCCATGCTACCCGAAGCATCAAAATATGATAATCCGGGCATTCCAAAGCCAACCATGGTAACTACGGCGAGAAGAATCACAAGGGACTTCTTAAAAGTCTTTTTCATGCTCTTATTCATATGGAAGTTCTCCTCTACATTATAATAAAATATTCGCAAACCTGTCTGCTAAATAACGGAGTAATATTACTTATATTCTGAATATTAGCACGAATAATCAGGAAAATCCAATTCCTAAATGCGCATAGCTATCATATCAAAAAATGTATGACATTCTGTCCAAAGATCCACGAAGAAAATATTTCGGTTCCGCTGCAGGCTTTCTTCGGCTGATTGCTGGTACATATCAAAAAGGAACTGTCCCACTGGTTAGTAAGACAGTTCCGCTAAATTAATCTTTGGATAGGGATTCCGCATGTTTTGTCTATTCTGCAAAGAACAGATCCAGAGTCTTTTGATCTGCCGGTTTGCCGATGAAAGCGCCGATGACAAAGGACGCCACAGAAATGATGATGGACGGCACGATGGGCGACGTTCCTAAAACGGACACACCATACGTATTCATCAGGATAAAGGCTGCGACGCCGCAGATCGCAGACAAGATGCACGCCGTTCCGTTGGCTCTTTTCCAGTACAGACCGAAGAGGATCGGGCAGAAGAAGGCACATTCCAGCCCTCCCATGGCGAAGAGATTGATCCACACGATCAGATCCGGCGGATAGACAGTAAAGATGAACACGATAACACCGATCAGAAAGGTAGTTCCGATGGACATCCATTTGATTTTGCCGTTGAACTTCGGTTCTTTCTTTGCCTCCGGTTTTGCGATGTAGTTCATGTACAGGTCTTTGACGATGGCCGCCGAAGCCAGAATCAGCAGCGAAGACACCGTGGACATGACCGCTGCCAAAGGCGCTGCGATGAACAGCCCCGCTACCACAGGGTTCATGTATTTCAGCACCAGGGCCGGCACGACGTAATCTGTAGTTTCAAACTCCCCTGGAGCCAGCACCGCTGGAGCAAAGACGCCGGAAATATGCATGACCAGCATCAAGAAGCCGACTACGATGGTTCCATAGATGATGGCGTTGTGCAGCGCTTTGGTGTCTTTGAAGCCCATGCCCCGCACCGCCGTCTGGGGAAGTCCCAGCACGCCGACACCCACGAGAACCCAGAAGGACATGACGTAGGCCTTTGCCGTAGAACCGCCGCTGGTGATGTCCGCCCAATCTGGATTTGCCACGTTGAGTTTCCCGATCAGGGAGTCAAATCCGCCAGCAGTGGTCACGATGGTGGCGAGAATGATAAAACCGCCGATGACCATGATGATGCCCTGAATGGTATCCGTCGTAGTCACCGCTTTGAATCCGCCAATCGTAGTATAGATGATGACCACAGCGCCAAACAGCACAAGTCCATATATGTATGGCAGGCCTGTGATGGACTGAAACAGTACCGCGCCGCCGATAAACTGGCTCATCATCTGCGCTACGAAAAACAGCACCAGGCAGATGGAAGAAATCCAGACCACAACCTTGGACTTGTATCTCGCCCTGAGATAATCAGTCACCGTGACGGCTCCTGTCTTTCGAGAGATCAAAGCGAACTTCTTGCCCAGGATGCCCAGAATGATGAATGCTGTCGGCACCTGGATCATGGAGAGATAAACCCATACAAGTCCCTTCTCGTATGCCACGCCGGGCCCACCGATAAAGCTGCTGGCGCTGGTGAAGGTGGCGACCAGGGTCATGGCCAGGACCAGACCGCCCATGGATCTGCCGCCGATAAAATAATTATTGATAAATCCTTTTCCGGCGTCTGCCTTGGCCTGCCTGTTGCTGACCCAAAGCCCTGCCACCAGATTAAAAATCAGATATACCACCAGGACGGTGATCAAAATTGCTGTATACGACATCATTCCACCTGCTCTTTCTCTTCTTCTCCAAGGTCAAAATTCTTGAAGAACTTCTTTACGACAAAGATCGTAGCGATGGAAAAAAGCACGTATCCCACGATGCAGCTTAAGAAAAACCACATGGGAAGTCCCAGGACATAGGTGTAAGTCTCCGGCGCCCCCTTTTCTGCAATACCGTACCCAGTAAAATACCACCAGATAAAAAAGGCAATGTAAAGGCCTGCTGAAATCAGCGCCTCCTTCTTGATCTGCTGGTTCTTCTCTTTCTCCGTCAGTTTCGGAGCCATATTTCATTCCTCCTTCAGTAGCGTCACCCCTTGGGGGCGTACACTCTAAAATTTTGTCGGAACTATTGTAACATGTTTTTACGAGTTTGGACAGGGGAAATTCACTCTATCTTATTGACTTGTGCCATTCCGGTCACCTTTGACTCCAATAGGCGGTTAAACAGTGCGATGACACGTCCCACGCCGATAACGGTCAAAATCGTTCCCAGGCCGATGCCGATCAGATGTCCGGCAAAGAGCAGACTGATTACAGCAGTCAAAAGGATGTTGAATCCATCAAAACAGTTTTTGATGAATCCCAGCGTCTTGCCGCTCAGATCTGCTATCGCCTGTACAAGTCCATCTGCCGGATTTGGGATCAGGCGCATATCCAGGGACATCGCCGCGCCGATGCCTGTAAAGACAATGGCTATGAGCAGTACGATCAGCCTTGCCCAGAAGCTGCCGGCAAAACTGTCAGGGTATGCGGTCTGAAAATCAGGAATCACGGCCGCAAATAAGTTCATAAACCTGGTGAACACCAGGCTCAAAGGGAACTGCAGCAAATCCAACAGCAAGACCAACTTCAGGCGAGAGGAAGGATTCTCTTCCAAGGCCACCACCTTTTTATGATGAAGTAGGTGGACGACCATCTCTGTGATGATAAAGGTTCCATATAGAACAAAGGTGGCGTTGCCGAAGTTAAAATTGCAAATGTCTGATACAGAATAGGATACCGAGATAATCGGCGATACGCCAAGGCCAGATTTGGTGTTCAAGGTAATCCCCAGGGCCATGACCAGAAGGCCGAGAACATAAAAGAAGACCCTGTAAACGATGGCTTTTTTCATTAATTTATCACCTGCTTTCTGTCATTTATTCTATCACACCTATTCATTCTATTCAATGGGGCTGCCGCCTTGTTACAGAGGACATGTTCGTCCTGGTTTTGGTTCGAAGAAACAGAAAACGGACCATCCTTCCTCTTTGTTGATGAGCGATGGTCCGTACTATTTACTATGGTTCCCTATATTTAAATCTCTAATCTCTTGCCCCTGGCGATTAGCCTTCTATGGCAATATATTTGTTTTCCTCAATCTGCGGTTTGTTCTCCACTTTTGGCACGCAGATTTTCAGAATGCCGTCTTCAAATTTGGCTTTGATGTCTTCCTGTGTTACATTCTCTCCCACATAGAAGCTTCTGCTGCAGGAACCTGTGAATCTCTCACGACGGATGTATCTGCCGTTTTCATCCTTTTCGTCATTGGCTGTGCTGGTGTTCGCTTCGATCGTAAGCATACCGTCCTTCAGCTGTGCCTTCACATCTTCTTTCTTGAATCCCGGCATATCCATCATCAGTTCAAAATGGTCGCCTGCGTCCTTGATGTCGGTTTTCATCATCTGGTTTTCCATCTTTCCTCTGAACGGAAAATCCATAAAGTCGTCAAATAATCTCTCTCCAAAAATGCTTGGTAATAACATAACATATACCTCCTTTATATTCTGGCGGGCACCCCCAAAGGCACCAGCCTGTTTGTTATTCACTCTATATCCCTTTGACAATTGTTATTATACCACTTTTGTTAGCACTGTCAAGTGATGAGTGCTAATTTTTTTATATTTTTTGTATCTGTTGAAATTCCAAGGTTTACACAATGTCCACTACGTGATTATCACACCTTTTTCAAAAATTTTCTTGTAAAAAAAGTGATCCACAGGAGACAGGTAAACAGACCGAATAACAGAGAACTGATCTCTGCCCCGTCAGTCATCAGCTTTCCAACCCAGAAAGAAGGCAGGAATGACACCACATAATAATATGGCGCTGGGAGAAACCAGATCAAGATCAGTCCAGCAAAGCTGATCCCCATCAGCTTGGAAGCTGCAAGGCCCTCCACCCGGTTTCCCGCAAGGGAAACCACCATCATGGCAAGGAAAATACCCGTAAAGCTGCTGACAAGGGCGCTTGCAAGAATCACTGCGGCAGATAAAGAAGAAATATTGAAAAAAGCCGCAACGACCATCGTGATTAGAAACGCCCCGATCATTGGCAAGCCGATGCGGGCAAATAGATAGGAATACCCTTCTGCCGGGGTGATTTGATAGTAAGCGTGTATGCCTTCATCTCTTTCTTCTAAGAGTAAAAATGCGGAAATCATGGCGGCAAACATGGGTGCCAGACAGATTAGCATACCATCTACAAGACCGTACCAAGGAATCAAGGAAAAAGAGAATTCCCTGACCAATATCGAGTTGATGAACGGGATTGCAAACTTAAAAAACAGTCCGATCAAAAATGGCGCCGGAACCATGACGGCCAGCATCCCGTCTTTTGCGATTTGTTTCATTCCAATTGTAAAGAGTTTCACTGTATGTTTCATGCGCCCTGCCCTCCTTCTGATTGCAGTGCCGTGCCGATGCGTTTATTTGCAAAATAAGACAGCAGCCCAAGCCAGAGAATAAGCACGATTGCCGCCAGGCTATTGACACTTCTCGTCACGTCGATAGCGCCTGCAATCATATGCCACAATGCCGTCCCGGGAAAAAGTTCCAATAGCGGATGGGTTATTCCAAATGCCGTCAGCACCGGAGGCATTGATAGGAAGGCCGTGGGGAGGCAGACGATGAGCATATAGTGGTTTACGGAACGGGCATAGGATGCAATCATCAGGCCGATGAGATTAAAAACAACTGCACCCAGGAAGACGCTGAATGATAACCGTACCAAGTGAACCGCGCCTCCCATACCGATCAAGACAATAAGATCAGCGGAAATAGTTGACAAAACAGCCAGTGATATGGCCTTGGCCAATATGTACTCAATGGGACGAAGGGGTGAAATGCACCAAAACCCATGCAGCCCCTCTCCCTTTTCCAGCAGCCAGATTCCTCCTATAAAGAAAATACCCAGCATAGCAGGATCAGTCAATATAATGAAAGAAGCTGCTAATGTCTTATATTCTGATAGGGTTATCAACAGTGCGGCGATATAGACTACAGTGAAAAATGCATACAGGAAATAGAAGCCGTATTTTATTTGAAAACGGAAGTCATTCTTTAAAGCGTTTAAAAACCTCATTGCAATCCCCTTCCTGTAAGCGATATGAACACATCCTCAAGGGTCTGCTCTTTTGAATGAATACTTGTCAGAATACCCTTTTCCAGTGCAGCTTGAAAATCCTCTGCGTTGGCCAGCTTGGACAGAGGGCAGACATTTTGCTGCTCTTTTCCATTAGACAGATAGCTGTATTCCACCTGTGTATCAGCGTTGCTCTTACGCAAAGCATGTGGCGTGTCGACCGCCTTCACTGTACCGCCGACGATAAATGCAACACGATCACAAAGTTCCTCCGCATCATGCATGTTATGGGTGGTTAATATGATGGTTTTCCCCAAATCTTTTTGTTCCAATATCATGTCCTTTACGATTCTTGCATTGGCAGGGTCCAGGCCACTGGTCGGCTCGTCGAGAAAAAGCAGCTTAGGATTATGCAGCAAAGAACGTACAAATCCAAGCCGCATTTTCATGCCCTTTGAATAGCTGGAAACCTTTTTGCCGGCGTCAAGGTGAAGGCCCACTTTTTCCAAAAGAGTTAACGGATTCACTGTCCTGCCCGAATAAAGAGAAGCAAAATACTGCAGATTTTCTAAAGCGGTAAACTTCTCATAAAAGTTAGGGAATTCAAAATCCACACCGATATTTTCATAATAGTCTCTGGTCCTGTGCTTCATTTCAGTGTCAAAAATGCGGACACTGCCGCGATAATCACGGAGGGTTCCTGTCAATATTTTTTGCATGGTACTTTTACCAGCCCCAGAGGGTCCCAGAAAACCAAAGATTTCACCTTGCTTGACGTCAAAACTGATTCCCCGAATAGTATCTTCCTTTGCTGTCCTGTATTTCAGATATACATTCTGCACATCAATTACTTTCATCACTTACAATCTCCTTTAGCACGCCATCCAAAATAATTTCCATGATAATCTGCCGATCCCCGGTCTGATCCTGCTGCAGGTTCAGCAGACTGACAGCAAGAGTCTGCAGAGTTTTTGTTGCGATGTCGATCCCACATGTAAAGTGAATGCCATATTCCTCTAATTTAATCAGTTCGTGACTGTCGTCCCGGGTATGTGCCGCAAGCACTTCCGGTGGAAGCTTGCGATAGAGGTGTTCTGCTGTTTCGTTATCTACTTGTTTCAGCATGGGATAACGTTCCAGTTGATGAAACATCCAGAGGAAACATTGCTTGCAGAGTTCTCTGGGCGGCAATGTGCGGTGTTCGTTTAGAAATTCATCCATTTCGCGCCACATCTTCTGCTGCAGGTTTCCAGAGATATCCATATAAAGGTGTTCTTTATTCGTGTAAAATGAGTAAAATGAGCCTTTTGCAATCCCGGCAGCCTGAACAATTTCATCAATGGACACTTTCTTTAGCCCAAATGAGGTGAATAGACGCTCGCCTTCCTGCATCAGCTTTTCCCTGATCTTTTCTCTTTCCATGTTACTAAATCTTGGCATAGTGAGCCCTCCAATCTATATGACTAATTATATTCTTTTAGTCATATAGATTATAGCATGAAATTTACCTTTGTCAATACATGTAACCAGATTGAAGAGAAACCGCTTGCAGCACGAAAAAAGGAGCAAATCGTAATCGACTTGCTCCTTTTCCTTTCTCTTTCTATTTCCCTTTTTGACCTTCAAATTAGGCTCTCTTATAGAATGACGCAATCGCCTGGGCGAAAAACTCCGCTGCACCCTCCCCGTACTGGGCATCTGTTTTGGGCCTTACCATCTCATGTCTATAGCTATCTGCCACAGACAGCATGAGCTGTTCCAGTCCTTCTTTTGCCTCCATCTGGTAAAGGCGCTTCATGACAAATTCGTACTCTCCGACCGATTCCCTCACTTCAAAGGAATCTAAGGGGCAGCCCCTCTTTCGCTTTTCGTTGAGTTTTTCTAAAACCGCGTCCAGACGCTTCTGGCAAGCCTGAACCAATTCCTGGTTTGGCGGCGCCATAGCGGCATCGAGAGCCGCCTCTTTGCTCCCATACCATTCTACCAGTTTCTGATACCCCCTCTGCATGGTTTCCTGTGAAGCCCTCTCCATATAATGTGCTTTCCACTGCTCCACACTGCCGAACTCTTTGATGGCAGCCTCTTTGGCGCTTTCCGGCAAATGTTCAAGGGTGTGCTCAAAAAGAGTTTCTATATCGCTTTTTCCAAATACCTCGAAATCCATCTTCTTCTCTCCCTTCAGAATCTCGTCAATGCTGGCAATCAGACGTTCCAGACGCTCCTTTTTTGAAGCCAGCATTTTTCTCTGCATCAGCAGAATCTGATTTTTCTCAAGAGCAGGATTCTCCATGACTGCTTTGATTTCTTTCAGGGGTATATCGAATTCACGGAAAAACAATATCTGCTGCAGCATCTCCAGTGCTTTATCGTCATAAAGCCGGTATCCTGCCTCGCTCTTTGCTGTGGGCCGCAGCAGCCCGATCTCGTCGTAATAATGAAGCGTGCGCACGCTGATTCCTGTCATCTCTGATATCTCCTTCACCGTCTTCATCGCAGTCTCTTTCCTCCTTATTCCTGATAAGAACACTCTAATCTATCACGCACCGTGAGGGTCAATAGGGTATTTTTAATTTTTTTATCCGATGTCCGTCTTGTAGTTAACAAAAAGCAGTTAGCCAATCTGAACTAACTGCTTTGAAGAATATGACTACAACTCTGCCATTCTGCGATTTCAATGTTTCGTTTCCAGAACACACTGCTAGCAGATTTTTGTATTCCAATTGGTTTTCAGTTGTTCTTTTTTCATAGTGTTCAATTTTCACCGCACCTTTTCCTGTAATCCGCTGTATACAATATGCGCATAAATGCCCCTGCTCTTCTAGTAGTCTTTCTCTTAACTCCGTTTTGTCCAGACCGTCAAAATTAGCGCCAGGTGTTCTGCGATAATAACGCAAGCTATCAGGTTCAACTCCTTTTTTAATTGAAATCATTTTCTGCTACCTTAACTAAATCTGTTCTAAATCATAGGAAATTCTCGCCTGAACAACATCAGCATCTTTCTCCCCAAGAATATCGGCCAATTGATCAAGGTAATTTTCTGCTTTTCCATAATCCTCCTTCGTCAGGGCATCATAAAAAGCTTCTTTCAAACCTAGTATCTTTTGGGGGCAGATCTCCACTTGCATGATTTCTCTTAAAATAGCCTCAATGTCTCTTCCATATGTGGTATTATTTGGTATATAAACTTTATAATTATCCAGCAGTAATATGTGTTCATCTTTGACATTCGCTAAAACACTCGGCGCATGTGTCGTGACGATGAATTACACCTTTGGAAAAATATAATGTAAGTCATCCATGATTCGTTTCTGCCATTCTGGATGAAGGTGCATATCAACTTCATCAATATGAGCCAGGGTATCAAGTTCCACCGGAAGCTGCGGTTCAGCATCTATTCTGCTGCCAAGCTCAAACATTTTGCGATGTGCATCGTCTGCGTGTATGCCATTAGATGGTAGTCCATCAAAGCCTGCTATATAGCTCCCTAATGCAACCACCAATGCGTCAAGCAGGCTGGATTTTCCAGCGCCATTGATACCGACTAAACAAAAAGCGGGCATCATAAAAAATGTCCGCTCCTCTAAATCGTTCTACTCATTCAAATCTTCTCATAATGCGACACATCGACGGCAAAGATGATGGCACCGCCCACTTCTACTGTCTCTGGGTAGCCGGAAAAGCTGGCTTCGTTCATTCCATTCGGGAAAAAGATTGGCATGTTGACTTCCACCGTCTGTCGTTCGTGGCAGATGCCCTTGACGATGTCGATGACCGCGTTCATCTGATCGTCCTGCACACCGATCATCAAAGTCACATTTTTTTTCTTGAGAAAGCCGCCGGAAGAAGCAATCTTCGTCGCTCTGAATCCTTCTTTATTTAATCCAGAAATCACCTGGTCCACATCCTCTTTGGATATAATGACAAATAGTAGTTTCATTCTCTAATGCCTCCTTACGTATGTATAAGGTTATTATACTACTTATCGCTGTAGAATGAAATCTGATTTTTCTGTTCAGAGCGAATATATCTCTCTTCTACAGCAAATCCTTTCATTGCTTGCGTCCTCCCATCTCTGACATCTTCGTAAATGACCGTGAGTACCGCGCCTTCATTTCTAAAAAAGAAGGGCATGATGGCATAAAACGCTGCCTACGCCTTCATTTCCGCCTTCATTTTTGTTTTTTTCATATTTACTTGCACACCTCCCTTTGCAAATACTCGATTTTTCTTTACAAATACTTCCATATAACTCATTATATGGAATAAATCGCGCAGAACATGTTAAATAAAAGGGCAGATGGTTTGAAAAGCAAACAGATTTTTCATCCGTGCGCAAGTATAAAGCCGAAATATAAAAATGAAGGCACATTGGTTTACAATAATCAAAAAAAGTGCAAGAAAAGATCAGTAAAATGAAAATGAAGGCGCGAGGCTTTTCATGGGTTTGCCCTGATGTACTGCCATCGCTTTTTACGATGAAACGTGGGCATTCACAATATCCCACAATAAAAATTCTACTCTCCATCAACCTCCCGCAGTGCACCCATCACTTCAGCCAAATCCTTCTCCTGCGGGATGCGGAATCTGACGCTGTTCTTCGAAAGTCCGCTGAACTCCAGACCGGAGATGGCCTTGATTCCGCGCTCCGCCAGTGTCGCCGCCAGATCCATTTCAGAATCCCTGTGGCTCAGCAGCATGATGGGCACCTGCTCACCTGTAGCAGAAACAGTCAAATTCCGCCAAGGTTCCGCTCGCAATCTGTCTTTCAATTCCTTTGCTTTCTCATTTACCTGCTGCAAAAAATCCAAGTCTCCCAGCGCCGCCAGCGCCATCAAACGGGAAAAAACGCATACGCTGTAAGCGTCAGTCACCTTTGACAGCGCCCTGGCCAGTTCACCGTCGCTTGCTAGGCAGTAGCCGATCCGCATGCCCGCAAGACCGAAGCCCTTCGAGAAAGTGCGGAGGACCACTACGTTATCAAAATCGTCCAGCAGGTTGATAGCAGAATTTTCCTTTACCATGTAGTCCCCATAGGCTTCATCGACGACCACCCCGATGCCGAGATGCGCCGCCGCAGAGGCGATTCGCCTGATTTCTGCTAAGGGGATGACCTGCCCCGTCGGATTATTGGGATTGTCGACGAATACCATCTTATGCCGACTGTCCAGTCTCTGCAAAAAAACATCGCAATCAAAGGCATAGTTATTCTCCGGCGCCAGCTGCACGCCGTCATAGGCCGCGCCGCTCAGTTTGATTTCGCTCTCCGCCGCATTAAAAGTGGGCATGTTGCCGAGAACCCGATCCCCTCTTTCCACAAAGAGGCGACAGGCAATGCGAATGCCATCCATGGAACCTTCCGTGATGAAAACACAATCTCGGCTGACGTCTGCACAGCCCTGCCAATACGCTGCAATCTTCTCCTTCAGTTCGGGCGTGTGCGGATAAGTCCTGACGCGCTCCAGGTCCAAATCTGTAATCGTCTCCATCCAGCGCGTTGGAATCTGCAGGATATTGATCCCCTCACCGCAGTCGATAGGCAGCTGTACCTCCGCCAGTGGATTTTCCGTAATGTAGGTCTGCTTGTTTTCTATTGCTACATAGTCGTTCATCTTTACATGCATGGTTCTCTCTCCTTTTAAAAAAACTTGGAAATGACGGAATCGAGCGGTCAAGTCCGCCAAATCGAGATTTGGGGACTTTTCGCATGAGACCTGCCAACGATTTACTAAAAGTAAATCAGGCTAGGGCTTCAAGATTCCTATTTCCCTATGTCGCCCACAGGGGGCGACTCTTCTCAAGGTACGTTCTTTGATGTTCCGTCAATATCGATTCCATCGATATTTCCTGCATAATCAAAAAGAAAAGCTCTCCTGAGTCATTCCCCTAGAGAGCTTTTCATAAATTCTATCTTTTTCTATTTCTTTAAGGTCGCCAGTCTGCGGCACGCTTCATGCACCGTATCCTCGTCAAAGGCGTAGCAGGCGCGGAACCAGCCAGGCTCGTTATATCCGAATAATTGTCCCGGGGAAACGTTAATCATGAGATCATTGTAGATCTTTTCCCACAGTACGTGTTCCACTTCGAATTCATCCTTTTCCATGTAGGCGGAGAAATCGGCCATAACGAAGATTCCTGCCTGTGCTTTCATGGTCGGCACACCGATAGCTGCAAGACCATCAGCAAAGATGTGGTATGCCTTGGCCAGACGCTGTCTGGAAAGATCCATGATGCCGGAAAGTTCCGGTGACTTCAGCATCGCAGTCAGCAGGGATTGCGTATGAGAAGAAACACACGAATAATAGGTGATGGAGGCAAATCCTTGTATGATGCACTCATTGAAGGAGAAGCACATGCCTGTTCTGAATCCGGATAACAGGAAGTCCTTGGCAAAGCTGCTGGTCACATGGACTCTGTGACGGTAGGATGCCGGAACCAGTTTCATGGTGCTGATAAATTCAGCTTCCGGATCAAAGACGGTCTGCGCATAGATTTCGTCAGAAATCACATCGATATCGTGCGCCATGGCAAAGTCAATCACGTTCTGCACAGCTTCCTTCTTATATACCGTACCAATCGGGTTGTTAGGGGAAGAGAAGAGAACGGCTCTTACTCTTTTTCCCTCTTTTGTGACCTTCTCATAAGCCTCTTCAAAGGCGTTGCGGTCCAGTTTTTCGTCGCACCACACGCCTACAGGAATGACGCCCGCACGCTCGTTGATGTCGTCTACAAAGCTGGAATAGTACGGAGCAGGAATCAGGAAAACATCTCCCGGCTCCGCCAAAAGCATAGCCAGCGTCTCCAGCGCCACCGTGCAGCCCGCACAGGTAGCCACATTGTCCTTCGTCAGCGTGACGTCTGCATCCTCGCCAAAGATGATGTTCTGCCAGTGCTCTGCGATAGCTGTACGGAATTCGTCGCTGCCCTCGAACTTGTTATAGTGGATGTTGTATCCTGTCAGATCCATCCGCTCCGCCGACTTTCTGAGAAGATCACAGATCTCATTGTTGACCAGATGGCTTTCAGCCGTTCCCATGTTGATCAGGCCCTTGGGATTCTTCTCTTTGTCGTACATATTGTAAAAGTTGTCAAAGTGCGCTTTTACGAGTGGAGGCAGTGTTCTGACCCACTTTCTTCCGCGTTCTGATAAATATTCTAACATGTTGCACCTCTTCCTATCTTAATTGTGTTCCAGTCCTGCTTCTGTCTGGATGCCAGGACGTGTGCCAAGGCCCATGGTGGCGTCGATGTTTCCGCCGTGAAGGATCGTGGACTCGTCTCTGAGAAGGTAAGTGAGCAGATTTGCAATTTCCTCTGGCTGAATCAGTCTCTTCTTTGACTGCGCCTCGTCAAAGGCCTTTCTCTCTTCCGGTGACATGCCCTTCAGTGTGCTGGAGTAGAACATCGGTGTCTCGATAGCGCCCGGGCTGACACAGAATACGTCGATCGGCGTATGAGTGTTTTCAGCAGCAATCTGTTTTGCCAGATAAGCCACTGCACATTTGCTCATGCCGTCGCTCAAGGTAAATTTCGGGAAGCATGCGATGCCGCCGCCGACAGAGGAGATGAAGACCAATTTTGTCTTATCTGTCTTTGCCTCAATGACCGGCTGGATTTTCTTGTAAATCCATAGAGGTCCGAGAGCGTTTACCGTCATCATGGCGATATCATTTGCAGCCTTCAGCGGATCGCCCTGTTCTGCATACTCTTTGACAGTGCCGGAACCCAGCGCTGCGTTGAAGATGACGCCATACCATTCATGTTCTGTGAGGAAATCAGCCTTTTCAATTTCTTCTAAATTTCCCTGGTCCAGTTTGTGCGCAAATACTCTGCCCGGATTCTCCTGCATCAGCTCTTCTGCTTTCCCTGCAGATTTGCGGTAAGTGATATGTACCTCGTATCCCTGCTCTAATAATAGTTTTACAGTTTCCAGACCCACACCCTGGGTGCCGCCAGTTACTAATACTTTGTTCATAATACCCTCCTGTTAAATGTTTTTGATGAGAACGTCGTTTTCGTCAAAGTCCTCATATTTTCTCTTTTTGATGTACTTTGTATAGATCATTCCGGCGAAGATGACAATGCCCGCATATCCTGAAATCGGATAGATGATGCTAATCATCGTGGAGAAGGACAGCTGTCCGCCGAAAATGCTGACGATTGCTGTGACAACAGCCGTAATTCTGTACGCCATGCTTTTGGAATTAGATGAAATCTTGTTGCAGACAGTGTACAGCATTGGAACTGCCGTCGTGTAGATTCCCAAAAGCAGCAAAATGGAGAAAATGTTGCCGAATACCGGACTGATAGTGGCTGCTACGAACAGAGATGGAATCTCCAGGTTGTAGACGTCTTTGATGTTAGCCAAAAGTCCGAAGTTCAGAATCATGACTGCAATTAGGAATGCGCCGCCGCCAAAGAGTCCGCCCAGAAGGGAGTTCTTCTTGTTCGTCGCGGTGGATTTTCCGATGTCAGCCAAATACGGTACAACGCCCGTAACGGTGTAAGCTGCGTACATGAGTCCTGACAATGCCCAGAAGTTGAAGTTGGTGTTCACTGTTACTTCCGTCAGATTTTGGTCCGCCTGTGCGATACCCTCTGGATTGTTAACGATAGACAGTACGCCGATGACCATGGTTACGACCAGCAGAACCGGTGCAATATAGCCGACGATTTTGACCAGCTTGTCGAGCCCCAGCAGAACGGTGCCCAATGAAGCGATAATCATGATGGCGCGGCCGATGTTGCCGTCTACGCCGTAATACTCTTCAAAGGTGGAACCTGCTCCCGAAATCATCATCGAATAGACGAAGAACAGCATAATCGGTGTAAACCACTCCAATACAAATCCGAGATACTTTCCCAGGTAGAAGTTGAACATCTTCCCTGAGTTGTTTAATTTGAGATATCTTCCATCTTCAACAATGACGCTGACAAACCATGCATAAAGAATAAGTGCGATAATTCCTGCGCCCACGCTCTTCAGCAGACCAAAACCCGTGAAATACTGCATGCATTCCTGGCCTGATGCAAAGCTGGAGCCGATGACAAAACCCATAAAGGCTCCGCCGATAGCAATCACTTGGCTAATACTTACTTTCTTGTCTTCCATGTCATATCCTCCTCTTTCTTAAATTTCTTAATTTTCTAATTAAAGTATATATGCCGGACCCTTTCTTTTCAATTGAACCCCTTTGAATGCATTTGTTAAAATAAAAACAGACTTGAATTCAAGAAATTCAAGTCTGTAGAAAGCAGGTGCTCTATGGTGATCTTCGCACAAAATCACAGATATCTCAGCAGATCCTCTGCGGTCAATCTGGTACAATAAGGCTGCCCCAGCATCCTTTCGAAGAACTGCTGGAATGCACTGCGCATTCGCGGGTCCATAGAGATGTGGAAATTATCGTTGGATCCCTTCTGCGAATTTTCTATATACAGCGAATAGGAGTCGATAAATATAGAAGGACAGTTCCGCAGTTCTTCGCTGAGCACGACGGTATCGCGAATCAGATAGATGGCAAAATCAGGGTTTGTTTTCATGACTTCGCTGAGATACGCCAGGTGGCTGCGAGTCTGCTCCTCACTCAATTGATGACTGACATTGCCCACGCTGACATTTCCGTCTGAAAGGTATTTGTTAATCATGGAGGAATAGAGAACAAGATCAATTTCCGATTTACAAGTGCGTTTCATAAAAATATTTTTAAGCTTAATCAGGTAGCTGGCATAGGCTTCATCTTCTGCCTCTTTGATGAATTGATCCATGATGTCTTCTGGAAACAGCATGGCAGGCGGCTCGTTGAAGAACAACCACTGTCGTTTGTCCGAATAAGAGTCCAACTGCACATTGGTTCGCTTAAGGCTCTCTGGTTCGGCAGGATCGAGAAGTTTCTCTGACGTCTCGAGAATCTGCCTGCACCTCTCTGAGAACCGCTCGATAATCTTTTCTTCCATGGAAAAGACTGCCGCCAGCTCTCCTTGCATATTCCAAAGGACCTGCACGCAGAGCAGCTTGTCAATGACCAGAATATGAGGCTGTTCCGGTTTTTGGCAGACGATGGACATCTCTATGTAATCGAGATAGCCGATGATGTTCAGAATGTTTGCCGCATAAAAATGATAGTCTTCCGCCAGGTCTTCTGGAAAAAGAGCCAATTTCAGTTCCACCCGCTTTACACCGGCTTCGTGCAATTC
Source organism: Emergencia timonensis (assembly GCF_900086585.1). Taxonomy (GTDB): domain Bacteria; phylum Bacillota; class Clostridia; order Peptostreptococcales; family Anaerovoracaceae; genus Senimuribacter; species Senimuribacter timonensis. The sequence continues at coordinate 278,561 of NZ_FLKM01000009.1, read as the reverse complement.
CTGCATCAGGCGTTTGAACTCACCGCTATATAGCCGGAAAAGATCAAAGGTGGCCATGACCGAAATACTGCCGTCGGAATTTTCCAGAGCCTGCATGAAGGCATCACGAGTCAGGTCGATGAGCATCTTCGGGCTGTCTAAGAAAGACATCTGGTTATTGCTGTGGGATTGAAAAGTCAGATAGCTGCTATCACTGTCATAGGCCTTTTTTAATTCTTTAAAACTGTTCTGCCACCGACGCTCTCTGTCCGCAGTATCGCCTTTACCCGGATGGTCAGCAAAAAAATCCGCCATCTGCCCCAGAATCCGCTCTGCATTTCTGACCGACGGCAGCTTGCTCCCGTTAATCCACTTGCTGATATAGGTCGTATCATAACTGAGCGCATCAGCCAATTCACTCTCCTTGATTCCCGCCTTTTCCATTTGAGATCGCAGCGATTTTCCGAACAGATTATTCATGAAACACCTCATTTAAAACAATAATTTCCGATATAACTGTACCACGTGCATTCCACTAAAAATAGAATCGCGGCACGTGATTCAATGGTTCCTACTACTCGGCGAAGCCGTAAGATTGTGGAACCATTATACCATGGCCATTCCACTTGAAACAGAATAGAGGGCCATGATTCAATGTACGCTTCCTTGCAGCAACGCTGTAAGATTGTGCGTTCATTATACCACGTGCATTCCACCAAAAATAGTATCGCAGCACGTGATTCAATGGTTCCTACTACTCGGCGAAGCCGTAAGATTGTGGAACCATTATACCATAAATCGCTCTCTCTGACATAAAAAAATCCGTCTTCACAAAATTAGCTTCCATTTACCTTTATGCTTATTTGCGGTTGTATGTCCGCATTGAAACGGCAAAACTTACAATACCTAAAGCCATGCACCAGGCGAGTGTCAGCCATAAACGATTCCCCAAAGGCAGATCAAATGTCAAGGCCCTCAAACTATCAATCATCGGTGTCATGGGCTGTATCGCGGCAAACCAGCCGATACCGCTCGGCAGAGTGTCGACGGGAGCAAATCCGGAACTCATAAAGGGCAGGATAAAGAGGGGGAACAGCAATCCAGTGGCTCCTTCTACCGTCTTTGAAATCGTGCCGCAAAGTACAGCAATTAGTGTAAATGTAATATTTATCAGCACAAGGAGCGCTATAAACAAAAGCCAATCTGCAAGCCCCGCATGTGGTCTGAAGCCAAGAATAGGAGCCGTTGCCACAATGATGGCACTTGAAATGATCCCTCGTATCACTCCTGCACCTGTATGTCCAATCAGCACAGCAGATTTTGAAACTGACATACAGCGAAAACGGTCAATAATTCCCTTTGTCATGTCAGCCGTAACATTCATTGCCGAGTATTGAGACGCTTGAGCGATACTTTGCAGAATAATTCCCGGCACGATAAAATCAATGTAATCATAATCCCCTACATCGGATATGCTGCCAAATACCGTCCCAAATAAGAGAATTAAGCAAAAAGGTATTAGCGTTGCCGTCAGGAGTGTTTCAGGATTTCGCAGAGAAATCGTTAAGCAGCGTTTGAACATGACCCATGTATCAAGAAATATATTTTTTTTAGATTTTTTCATGTTGTTTTCTCTCCTTTTTTTCATCAATGAGTGTTAAAAATACGTCTTCTAATGAGGGTAAGTTTTGTTCTATACTGTCGGCCGAAATTCCATTTTCGGTCAAGAGCTTTATCGCAGTATTGGCTTTTATCTCGCTGTCAAAATTAAGCCGCACGCCTCTCTCGGGCATTATTTCCTTCAGATACTTAGGCGTGCCCTCTGCAATGATTTTACCATCATGTAAAATAGCAATCGTATCCGCAAGATATTCTGCTTCTTCTAAATATTGTGTTGTGAGGAATACAGTTGTCCCTGTCTTTGCCAGATTCTTTACCAAATCCCACATGGCAATACGGTTTTGTGGGTCAAGGCCGGTTGTCGGTTCGTCAAGGAAAAGCACATCGGGATTTCCCATAAGGCTCATTGCAATATCAAGGCGGCGCCGCATACCTCCCGAATAGGTAGACACTCTTCTATCCGCAGCATCTTCTAATCTCGAAAAAGCCAGCCACTGGTTTACGGTGCTTTTGAGGTTCGGCAAACGTTTCAGTTGTCCGATCAGCGTTAGATTTTCTCTGCCAGTCAAAACTTCATCTACTGCCACAAATTGCCCGGTCAGACTGATGCACTCACGCACATCAGCACCATTTGCCGCGACGTCAAATCCATGGATAGCAGCGCTGCCACCGTCAGATTTCAGTAATGTGGAGAGAATTTTGATTACTGTCGTTTTTCCAGCACCATTTGAGCCGAGCAGGGAAAAAATACTACCTTTATCTACGGTAAAACTGACATCTTGTAAAACATGGTTTCCCTTATAGGATTTTTGCAGACCAGATACTTCAATAATTTTTTCAGACATAGTTATCCTCCTTTAATATACATACGTATGTATGTTAATGCTGAAAATTTTACTGCCTATTGAAAGGCAGTAGATTTATAATTTATTTTTTATTGCCTATATAGCTAAATCAGCTATCATAAGGCGACAAATCGTTTCATAGGCAGACGGCGCAAGCGGCTGAACCCCGTCTCATGCCGGGTCTGTTTCCATACGCGGCGGGAATCCCAATCCCACTCAAAACAATAAAATGGGCAATACATCTTATACCTATAAAGCGCACTGCGTAAAATGCTCATAATCCTATCCGCAGTAAAATTTGGTTGCAGAGATAGGTCAGATACGGTGATGGCTGTTTCTTTTGCCCGAAATCCCAGCCCTTAAACTTTTGATATGTAGCTTCGGATGTAAACAAACCATTCTCATCTTGTTTGGATTTTATAATCATAACCATTTGAGTAAAACGCTCGTCATCTTTAATACAATCCAAATGGCTTAAAACATCAACAACACCCACAATATCGTACCACATTGCAGGAGCTTTCAGTTTTCTAAAGTCAGTTCCCATATAGAACATGTATGGGTGCTTGTCCAAGCTGTCCTCCCACAGAGAAAGCAAGTTCTGTGCAATTTTTTGTGCAATCTCACTTTCTTTGTACTTTTCTATATGGGAAAGTAGCTTTAGCATTATCAGTGTTGCATAAGGGCAACAATCGTCCTTGCGCCCCGGACCTCTGAACTTTCCATGCTCCTTAGAAACGGTGCAAGGAAATCCGCCCTCTTTATAAAAACTTAAAAGGTACTCTACACCACGCTTGATATGTTTATCATAGTCAACGTTTGCCTTAAGCAATAAAAGTAGCAACAATGGGGCATCACATAGGCACCAACCAAAGGTGTCCTCGCCAAGACCGCCGTAGTGTTTTGGAATATTTGTCGACGATTGATAAACACCATATTCATCAACGTGTTCTAAAATTTTATCCACGCCGGATTGTATCTCCGGAATGTCAATATCAAAGCCAAGCTCAAGTAAAAACAATAATTTGTGCATAGGTAAATCGGGATTTTTATGATTGGTCACAAGGCAATTATGAAAATCTGAAACGTCGGAAAGATATGTCTTGATTTTCGGGTCGGACAATGCTTGCTCTCTTAGCTCTTTCAAACTATCTTTACTTTCGCCTAAAACATTCAGTTTCACAGCATATTGCAACCAAGCTTCACCATTTTCAAGAATGAAATCTAAATAATTCATAGCTACCCTCCCAAACCTAATATAAACAATCTGTATTTCGCCTTATCCGCCTAAGACATACAAACATATAACTAGCGTCTTTCATTCTAATATTTGCACGTGGAAATGTCAAACGGCTCATTTCTTCTTACTACTGTTCATAACCCAGTTTGTTCACTTGGGCACCATTCGGGCACCATTGTAGCCCTGCCATGTTGTATTGCACACAGCAAAAATGCTGATTTCATGGGCCTTTCCGGCTGGAAAAAGGATTTTATCGTTACCAAATATTTTCTATTTTTTATAAAACTCATGCCTACCGATTGTGAAATAAATCTCTTTCATTTCCTCATCCATTACGGGAACACCAAGTGATGCAGAGAGTTGTTCAAAGAACAAAACTTTGTCGACATATTCCTCATAAGACACTTCAAATGCGTAAGGGGTAAGCCACGAGGCAGTGAGCCACGCAATCGTCTGTGATGCCTGCTTGGGAAAAACCACATTCATGGAGCCGTCTTTGTTTCCCTCCTTCAATAGTTTCTCCATATATGGCGCCATGACATTTATTTGGAAAATCATCTCGTTTTTGAAAACAACAGGGTTGTTTGCTAACTTCTCCATCTGTGCCCTCATGCTGTCGCTGATATTCATATGATCACGTAAACTGAGCTTCGCTGCAAATCGCAGTTTTTCGAGGGCATTCAGTCCCTCTTGTTTATCAGCGAGCAGGTACGGGTTATCTTCTTCAAAAGATTTATACATAACACTACCGATCAATTCTTCTCGGGATTTGAAATAATGGTAAAATGCGCCCCGTGTTACACCAACTTCCTTTACAACATCTTCGACGTTCACATTTTCCAGTCCTTTTTCAGCAAAAAGGCGCATCGCCGCTTCCAATATATTCTGCTTTGTTTTTTGATCGGGATCGTGTCTTGGCATATCAATCACCTCCTGTACATACGCATGTATGTTACTCTGATTATAGCCTTCCCCTATACTTTTGTCAATTAAAGTTTTTGTCAATAGACGCGTAAAGGATTCTGATATAAAGCCTGATATCCTTTTCTGTTTGCCGTATTCCCTTACCGACGTTTAGAAATAACCGTATCAATTAAGCCATATGCTTTTGCTTCCTCTGCTGTCATAAAATGATCCCGCTCTGTATCACGCTCTATTTCTTCGATTGTCCTTCCAGTGTTTTTTGAAAGGAATTGATTTAATCGCTGCTTATTCTTTTGCATATGGTCCGACATGATCTTAATGTCGCTGGCAGAACCTTTGATGCTTCCGGAAACGGCGGGCTGATGGATCATAATTTCAGCATTTGGCAGCGCAAATCGTTTACCCTTCGTACCAGCCGCCAACAAAAAAGCCCCGAAGCTTGCTGCAAGTCCAATACAGATTGTAGATACGTCACATTTAATATAATTCATTGTATCGAATATCGCAAAACCCGCCGTCACAGAGCCGCCCGGACTGTTAATGTAAAGTTTTATATCCTTATCAGGATCTTGTTCCTCCAAAAACAACAATTGCGCAGTTAGCAAACTGGCAGTTGCATCGTTCACATCCTCCCCCAAAAAGATAATTCTATCAGATAGCAGTCTGGAATAGATGTCGTAACTTCTTTCTCCCCTGCTCGTTTCTTCGATAGTATACGGTACTGTACTCATGCAGCAATGACCTCACATTTCATAGTAGGATGATAACGCATAACCAGTTTACAGTTCAGCTCAGCTTTATTGAGTTTGGGAATATAGACTTTCTGATTTCTATATTCTTGCGGGGGACACCCATATAATTGACGAAATGCATAAGTAAATGATTCCTGTGAGCTATAATTTGCCTCATATGCAATTTCTATGATGGGCTTTTTTGTATAAACAAGTTTTTCGGCTGCTACAGTGAGTCTGCGCCTTTGAATATATTGATAAATAGTGCAGCCAACACACTCTAAGAACACTCTGTTCAGGTGAAATTTAGAATACGCGGCCTCTTTAGCAATATCATCCAAGTTTAATTGGTTGTCTAAATTGTCTTCTATATATTCAATTACTTTTTCAATCGTTTTTTTGTTTTCCATCGTCACACTCTCCGTTCACAATGTTGTATCATTATAACACGCTTTTTCAAGGCAGTCTTAATATAAATTGCTATTTTCTATTGAAGAGCACCACCCTGGCAAAGCTACCCTTTCTTTTTATTTCATGGTAAATGCGAGCCATAAGCATAATTCGCTGCTTTTATATTATCACGATAAAACCCCTTTATTGTATTAAAACTATGCTGCAAACCAGCATAAAGCAGCGAATTAATTGTTCCGCCCTACAGAAGCAGGGAAAACGGACTGTATAAACAAAAGCTGCGATACAGAGAAAGTAAGCCCGTGTCGCAGGCAAATGCACGTCCTTTATCAGAAATGGAGTCGGCCAGATCTGCTAAATAGCTCTCATCGTTTTCAACGGCATTGTCCGATTGAAAAACCCGTACCCCTAAAGCTTTCCTAACGAGGATCAACGCCTGGCATCCAAGATCTTTTGTAAATTTTTTGGCAGTTTTTATGTAATTTCCCTCCGGTCTTTCCTGCACGTCCAGCTTTTCTTCAGCAGTCCCCTTTGCTGGAACTGAACAAGCACATATGGAAAATACGACCAACATAACGACTAGGATCAAAGCTACGTCTTTTTTCATTTTGCATCCTCCAATCTGCCTTCACTCAGAATTTTCCTGATCCACCGTTCAGAATAGTTGTACCGCCTCGTCAACTCTTTAATGCTGGTTCCTGCAGCATATTGGGTTCGGATTTGTGATTTCACATATTCCAAAGTGTAGAACTTTTTTGGAAAACAGACTTGAACACCGGCAAAGGCGCAATAAATCTTGTGGGCAGTGTCAATATCTGTTTTCTCAGCAATCTCTTTGTAGATATCCCTTAGATTTTCCATATTTGTGTTTAGCTTCATATTGTTCATCATCTCACCTCTTTCGACAAAATCATACACCTTTCTACAATGAATCTTCAATTCGAATAAATCAAGGAAGTATTCCTTGAAAAATTCACTTTCCTTGTGCTGGAGTTTTGAAAATATCTATCAGCTCATATATTGCGGATGGATTTGGAATATATAGGGGGATGAGGGTATGCAGTAAGGGTCTTGAGCGATAGAGTTAACGTCATTGTAACGAGACATGATTTTGAGGTATTTTCATTTTTAAAGATTTGCATTTGCTAAAAAAAGTGATAGAATGATGAAAATATAAAATAAGGAGTATCATATGAAGCCAGTCGTAATTGCCATACCGGAGACGGGAAACAGTCCCTATCAGAAATATTTAAAAAGAAAGTATGTGCGGAGTCTGCAGCGTGCTGACGCTGCGGCAAGATGGATTGATTTGACAGATCCGGAATCTGCGGTCAAAGAAGCTCTGGACTCAGACGGCTTATTGCTTGCAGGCGGTGCAGACATCGATCCTGCCTTATATGGCAGGCAAAGGACTCAAAAATGCGGAAAACCAGATCCGGTGCGGGATCTGGCTGAACCGATGATATTAAAGGCGTTTTTTAATACAGGCAAACCGATTTTAGGAATTTGCCGAGGCATGCAGATGGTCAACGTCTGCTTTGGCGGAACACTGACACAGGATATTCGCAAGATGCAGCAGGAGAAACATTTTGATATTTTGCGCAAGAATTACGGAAGTCACCTTGTCAAATTGGATTCTCACTCGCAGTTAGCCGCTGTCTTGGACCGCGACGTTGCCTCTGTCAACAGTCTTCACCATCAGGCAGTGGACCGCGTTGGAGCAGGCTTGCGTGCAGTCGCAAGGAGCGAGGATGGTTTTGTAGAAGCACTGGAAATTGCCGATTACGGCTTCGGCATTGCCGTACAGTGGCACCCTGAGCACATGCCGCAAGACAAAACCCAGCAAAATTTGATTGCCGCCTTTGTACAAAGCTGCATCATATAGAAACGAAGAACAACAGCCTCGGCAAATATACGGTATAGGGGTATATGCCCTCGAAGTTTTACAATAGAGTTGTACTTTTTGACCGTTTTTGGGACTTCTCGCGTAACTCTGCCGTAAAATTAGACGATTAAAAGCAGTCATACACGATCAAGTATTTTCAGATTGACTAAAAATAACAGAATCTAAATCCTCTGGTTACTTTCAAACTAGTTTTTCAGTTTCCGAAGGCGTTATTTTGCGCTAAAAAATAACCAGAATCATCAGATACCCCCCTGTTTTTCTCATTTTTCGTTCAGGCAGTTACGCAAGATTGCTTCAACTGCCCCAAAAAGTACAACTACATCGTAACACAAGTTTTATTCCGTCCCTTCATGAGCGCATTTTTTTCGATACTCTACCGGCGAAAGTCCGAACTGTTCTTTAAAAGCAGAGGCAAATTTACTTTGGTTTGCATATCCAACCTGGGCGGCAATTTCAGCCACCGGCGTATTCCCAATGCGTAAAAGCTGCGCACCCCGCTCCATGCGGACTTTGCGCAGATATTTCTTCACCGAAGTATTATAGACGATCTTGAAGTTGTTTTTCAGAGCAGTAGGACTGATACAGAACTCTCTGGAGAGCGCTTCGATGGTGACTTCCCGGGTCAGATCCTCACAAATTCTGTCCTTCACTGCCTTTATCACCTCGATCTGTCCCCTGGTGATCTTGTCAATCCGACGCTCTGCATCTGGATTCACCAGCCACAGGAACATCAGCAGCTCCAAGACTTTAATCTGAAAATATTCCGCCCTCACCTCTTCGGGAATGTCGTAGAGTTCACTGAAAATATGGCTGATATGCGCATTTGCTCTCATAGTGAAAAAATGATGACCCGGACAAAATTTATCGGCCAGCCCTGTCATATGATTGCCCAAAATAGGCAGCGGCTCTTCCTGCAGCACGTCTAAATCCAATACGACAGCAATGCCTCGATATCGCTCCGTTGGGAAGGTCAGCGGCGGTTCGTCATTTTCCATTCGGGTAATGCAGAGGTCCCCTGGCCCCAAATAGAGATAATCGTTACAGACCCATCGGCACTCCTGCCGTCCCTGGTGACAATAATTGATTTTTAGAAGATGACCTTCCACCTCCACGGCATGGGGCTGTTCCTTCATGGAGAAATCGTCGTAAATCAGTTCTACTCCAGGCAGAACGGAAAAGACTTCCATAATGCCAGACTCCGCGCCTGTGCCAAAGCGATATCTTCGTTTATAATCGGCCAAAACCTCCGGCGCTGCAGCCTTTCCCCCTGAAATTACACGATATTTCGGAGCTGTCATAGCATTCATATAAACCTCCTCCTATTCCATTCCTACGTTTATTCTACCCATCTGACAAGGCCTCCAATCAATATACACTCCATTTAGACCGGTTCCCGCTCCATTCGGACACAAATCGGAAAATCCCATTGACCTTTTCGCCCATATGATTTATAGTAGCATCATACAAACGATTAAGCAATTATTTAATCGAATTTAATGCAAATTTTCTATTTCGAAGGGAGATATATATCATGAAAAAGACGATCAAATTAATCGATCTGGACTGCGCACACTGCGCAGCAAAAATTGAAAATGCAGTTAAAAAGTTAGACGGTGTCGATGATGCCAGTATAAACTTCATGAGTCAGAAGATGATACTGGAAGCTGACGATGAATATTTTGACCAGGTGCTGACGGAAGCAGTCAAAATCGTCAAAAAAATCGAACCAGATGTTACAGTCAAACTCTAAAAGGAGGAAATATTATGACGAAGAAACAGAAAAAACAACTTGCCCGCATCGTATCTGCTGCCGTGCTTTTCCTGCTGGCAGCCGCGCTGCCCCTCAGTCCGGCTGTGGAAATGGCAGCATTCCTTCTATGTTATGCCCTCATCGGCTGGGACATCGTGTGGAAAGCAGTGACCAACATTCTTCACGGCCAGGTCTTTGACGAAAACTTTCTAATGACAGTCGCCACCGTCGGTGCGCTCTGCTTAAACGAATACTCGGAAGGCGTCGCCGTCATGCTGTTCTATCAGGTCGGCGAATGGTTCCAGAGCTATGCGGTCAATAAGTCCCGCCGTTCCATCAGCAGCCTGATGGATATCAGGCCGGATTCCGCCAACGTAATCCGCAGCGGCGGCATAGAACAAGTGGACCCTGAAGAAGTGCAGATTGGCGAAACCATCGTAGTCAGAGCCGGTGAACGGATTCCTCTCGACGGCACCATCATCGAGGGAACTTCTTCTTTAGACACATCCGCCCTGACCGGCGAATCTCTGCCTCGCGAAGTCGCCGCTGGAGAAGACGTCATCAGCGGCTGCATCAATCAGTCCGGCACGCTGCAGGTGAGAGTTTCCAAAATCTACGGTGAATCTACAGTAGCCAAGATCCTCGACCTGGTGGAAAACGCCAGCAGCAAAAAGTCCAAGTCAGAAGCTTTCATCACTCGCTTTGCAAGATACTACACGCCCCTAGTCGTTATCGCCGCAGTGATTCTGGCTGTGCTGCCTCCGCTGATCAGCGGTCAGAGCTTTGCCATCTGGATTGAACGAGCCTTGACGTTCCTGGTCATTTCCTGTCCTTGTGCCCTGGTCATTTCCGTGCCCCTCAGCTTCTTTGGCGGCATCGGCGGCGCGTCCAAATGCGGCGTATTGATTAAAGGCAGCAACTATCTGGAAGCCTTGGCAAAGACAGAAACTGTCGTCTTTGACAAGACTGGCACATTGACAAAGGGATCCTTTGCAGTCAGTGGTCTTTATCCTCAGGATATTACAAAAGAGAAATTGATTGAACTGGCGGCTTATGCAGAAAAGGATTCCACCCATCCTATTTCCAGATCTATTCGAGACTTCTATGGCAAGGCCATTGACGGCAGACGCATCAAAAATGTAAAAGAAATCGCCGGCTTTGGTGTGCAGGCGGAATTGGACGGCAAAGTGATCCTGGCTGGCAATGCAAAGCTGATGAGAGAACAAAACATCGCATTTAAGCTATTAGAAGAATCCGGCACCCTCGTCTACGTTGCAGAGGACGGCAGATACGCCGGCGCCATTTTGATAGAAGACGAAGTGAAAGCCGACGCTGCGGCAGCAATCAAAGATTTGAAGGCCTCTGGCGTCAAGAAGACTGTCATGCTGACAGGGGACGCAGACGCAGTGGGCAAAAAGGTGGCAGCAAAACTGAAACTGGATGCGGCTTATACTGAACTGCTCCCTGCAGGCAAAGTGGATCATATGGAACAGCTGCTCGGCGAAACCAGCGACAAAGGCAAGCTGACCTTTGTGGGCGATGGTATCAACGACGCGCCTGTTTTAGCCCGCGCTGATATCGGCATCGCCATGGGCGGACTTGGTTCCGACGCCGCCATCGAAGCAGCCGACGTGGTCATCATGACCGATGAACCGTCAAAGATTGCAACGGCAATGCGCATTTCCCGCAAGACTTTACGCATCGTCCATCAGAATATCGTATTTGCCCTCGGCGTCAAAGCTTTGGTCCTGATCCTCGGCGCGCTGGGAATCGCCTCCATGTGGGCGGCAGTCTTTGCCGATGTGGGCGTAGCGGTAATCGCAATTCTGAACGCAATCCGCGCGCTGCGCGTACCGAAAGCAGAAATCGTCGCAGCAGAGGATTCCAGCGAAACTTCCGACCCGAATCATCTTATCAAGGTTGCCTAGGCGCTCAATGCTCTCATCATAAATAAAAAAATGCCCGAAGCATGTTAATTCAAATGCTTTTCGGGCATTTTTTGATGCAGTAACGATTCTTTTTCAGATATCCTTCTTCCCCAAGTTCTCCAATATCTCGCCGTAGCGTTTTGTCGCCAAGGCGCTGGGCTGGCCCTTCCGGCAAAAAGAGAGCTTCGCCAGCTTGGGAACCACCCGTTCCACTACGATCTGTCCATCGACGGTCTTAGAAGTCAACGTTTCAAAAGCTTCTAAAAAGCGGCTGTCTTTCTTGGCGTACTCATAAAAAGATAAGACGTAGACATATTCAAACAGATTGTAGTTGCGGAAAGGGTACTCCACCTGCATAAACAAGGTGCCGATGCCGTAGTGGCAAGGGCCGATGGGTTTGCGGGTCACCCAGTGCTGCAGAAGAAATTCTACCGCTCGATCAAGCGCCGGCTCTCTGTTCAAGTGTTGACTGAAACGAAAAGCGTCCAAGGCATTCAGCGTGGGCTGCGGATTGGAGTGTTCGGTCTCTTCCCCACGTCCAAAGGAAAACTTATTACATCGCCAGCCGCCATCGTGATAGGGCGTATCCAAAAAATAGCGCAACGTCTTCTGGATTCTCTCATCATTCACATATCCCATATGACACAGCACGTTGGCCGCAATGGCCGTCTGGCAGGGATAGATGCCGCCCTTAGGGTAAATCCGGAACCGTCCGTCCTCCTGCCAAGTGCTGAAAATTAGATTCGCCGCCTCTTTGAGAATCGGTTCGTCAGGCTCCATTCCTAACTCCAGCAAATAGAGAACACTGTCAAAAGTGGAAAAAGGCGATCCTTTCAGCAGCCGCTTATCTTCCGTTGCCCAAAGATCCGCTCCATTGTCGTGTCGATGAGCCAAAATCGCGTCCACGTCTGCAAGGTATTGTTGTTCTACGCTCATACTTCCCCTCCTTCATAAAACCAGATATGTATCTCCAGTATAAGCCATAAATAAGACAACAGCTTGTCATATTTCGTAGCGTTTTTTTGCCTGTGACAAGAACAGCTTCATCTCCTGCCGCAAAGAGTCTGGGGACAGAATCTCCGCCTTATCGCCAAAGCTGGCAAAAGTGCTGATGACCCATTCTGTTCGTTCCGTTTGAAAGGTAACGAGCAGATCATCTCCATCCCTCGTGATGTTTTCTGAATCGAAGAAATCAACTGCCAGAAATTCCAGAGATTTGTCCATTCTGACTTTGACGAGGCAACCGTCTTCATTGGCAAAATCACTTCGCAAAGCCGGGATTTCATAATCTTCCCGTTCCACGAAATGTTCTCTTGTCACCTTGAGATCTGTCATTCGATTCAGCTTGAATAAACGGAAGGCATCTTTGTATCTGCAATAAGCCAGTAAATACCAATTCTCTTCTTTAAAAATCAGTTTATAGGGTTCCGCCGTTCTGTGACGGTATCCGCTGCCGCTGTAATATTCCATTTCTAACAAAAAGCGGCCTGCGATGGCCAGCCGAATTGTTTTGATTTTCTCTATAATCGTGCTGTTATGATTCCAGGAGGTAAAATCGATAATGATGTCATTCTCCAGCAGCATCTGATCGTCCTGGCTCAAACGCAGCTTAGCCAAAAGCGTCTTAACCTTTGCGCTGTCGTCCAGACTGGCAAAACTCTGTATTGCTGCTAAAATTAAGCTCCGATCATCATGATTCAGGGCTGTTTTATTATACCTGAATTCCGGAAGAAGTGAAATCCCGCCGCCAACACCCTGACTGGAAGCTACAGGGAAACCTGCGCTGGCCAAATCCAGCAGATCGCGATGTATCGTGCGGGTAGAAACTTCAAAATAGGCGGCTAATTCCTTCGCCGTCACCTTTTCCTTTTCTAAGAGGACCGCCAGGATGCCAAACATTCGATTACTTTTCATTTGTTATCCCCTCAGTCATATGTCAGCTCAAACCGGTCAGACAGCTTGACGCCATTCTCATAAAAATCCAAATAGTTAGCGATTAGAGCCACTGCAATCGGAACTGCCTCCTCTAGCTTTTGCCCTAAAACCAGGCTGCACTTTTTGCATTTAGGATGATCTGTCTTATTGAGGAACAAACCGCGGATGTTCTTTGACAATCCACTGATCTTGAGAAAGAAAAACACGACGCCGCGGGTTACAGGATTTGTCGTCGTAAAAAAGACGGCATATTTTTTCATATCCTTCACTGCGATATCGGCGTCTCTTTCCGATACACCCAAGAGCGGCGCTATGACCTTTGACGACTGCGCACTGCTGTGAAGGTGGCTGGCGCTGTCCAAGGCCCAAGGGTCAAAGCCGTCCCGGCGAATCAGCATCTTGTCAAACTCCGCCTCGATTTCCATATGAGGTACGCCGGTTTGCCTTATGGCATCATCCACGTAAGGATGGCATACGCTGTCCAAGGCGAAATGACAGATAAATCCCAGGATATATGATAACGCGCCATCGGGATCGTCATTTGTCTCTATCAGAGGCTTAACATCTGTAAAAAAGCGACTGCCTTTTTCCCTGTGCATGTCGCGGCCCAGTTGATTTACCTGATTATATAAGAGCGGCTTGTGGTAAAATAAAATATCCGGTCCGTGCAGACCGATATCGAATAGTTCCCGCTTGTAATCTATTATTTCTGCAGCCCTGCCTGTGAGCTGCGACCTCACCTCTTCACCAAAATAGCGGTGAGCGTAAGTTGAAGGCATAGTATCATCTCCCTAATTTCTAAAATTTACTACATCTATCATACCAAAATTGAAGATATCGTACAAGCCAAAAGGATTGAGTAGTGGTACAATACAATCAAGCAGTCGGCCTTTTGCCAATCGAACTTGACCGCACGGCTCGTTCTCTTGGAGGGTGGCTGCAGAGGAGTTCTCTCCAGTTCACCTTGTGAATTGGAACAATTCCATAACGGAGGTACATTGATGAAAAAAGAAGTGCGCACTTTTTGTTTTGATGAAGAACTGCAAATTGAAGCATATCGCTTTGAAAAAATTCTGCATCCTTTCCCCAATCACTTCCACGATCACTATGTCGTCGGATTTATCAGGGAAGGAAAGAGAAAAATGTCTTGTGGAAACAAGGAATATGAGCTGGAGCCAGGGGATATCACCCTGTTTAATCCAGGACAGAACCACGCCTGTCTTCCCATCAGCGATCTCACTATGAACTATTATGGCCTGAATATCAGTCCGTTAGTCATGGAAAAGCTGGTCGAAGAGATTACGGGCACGGCATATCTGCCCTCTTTTACGCAGCCGCTGGTGTCTGACACAGAGCTTCACTGTCACATCTATCACATCAACGAAATGATTATGGAAGGATCAGAGGAATTTGAAAAAGAAGAACTTTTGCTCTGTCTGATTTCGCTTTTGATAGAGAAGTACAGTCAGCCTTTTTCCGAAGAAGAGACGGAATGCCTGGACGAAATTGAAAGCGCCTGTCGATTTATCGAAGAAAACTATGCGGCCCACATGACCCTGGACGACATCTGTAAAGCGGCGGCACTGAGCAAGTCCACGTTACTGCGTGCTTTTACCCGCACCAAAGGCATCACCCCTTACCGATACCTAGAAACCATTCGAATCAACCGGGCAAAGGAACTGCTGGAACAAGGCGTAAGCCCTATTGATACCGCAATACAGACAGGTTTCTCCGATCAAAGTCACTTCAACCGGTTTTTCCGTTTGTTCATCGGCGTAACCCCTGGTGTATATCGAGATATATTTGAGAAAAGAGGATAAGAAAATGAACCTGCAAAATGAAAAATGCGTAATGATAATAGATGAAAACCTTCCACTGGGTAATATTGTTAACACTGCCGCCATCTTCGGCGTAACACTTGGCAAAGTCATGCCTGAGGTTGTAGGCGACGATGTCATAGACGCAGACGGCAATATTCATATGGGAATTATCGCCATCCCAATTCCGATTCTGAGAGGTAATCCGCAGTTAATTAAAGAAATTCGTCAGAAACTCTACGAGCCTGGATTTGAAGACGTAACCGTCGTCGATTTTTCCGACCTTGCCCAGAGCTGCAACGATTATGACGAGTTTACAGAAAAGATGGCAAAGAATGCGGAAAGCGATCTCAGCTACTTCGGCATCGCCATGTGCGGGCCAAAGAAAAAGGTTAACAAACTGACTGGCAGTCTTCCTTTATTGAGATAGATAAATGCAAAAAGGGCTTCGTACACAGCGTACGAAGCCCTTTTATTGTGCTAACCTCTCAATGTTTTCCTGCACATGCACTTACAGCAAGAAGAACAGAGGAATTTTTGCTGCCAAATGGCATATAGGGTGATATTACCATTGACTTCAGTAATCGTCTGTCCTGGTAAATAAGCAAACCCACTGCCGCTGCGCTTCGTATTCCACTCTGTAAAACTGTAGCATTTTCTCTTTGGCTTCATATCGGGCAGCATCACGCTGCCTCCAGCCTCCGTATAGACAGGATCCGGTACATTGCTGGCCGGCGTACAGCAAGTCGCATTACCGTGAAAAGAAATCTCGTATTGTATCGGTGCGACCGATGGAATCAGCAGCACCTGCGTTCCGTCAGCATTTGCTTCCACTTTCCAGTTTCGAAATCCCACTGCAGGCTTCAGAAAAGACGCTACGTCGGCGGCAGACAGCGTCGGGTATTCCGGCTGCGATTGTGCCAGCGGTATCGGTGCGCCGGAGCCAGGTGCGACATAATCAGACGCTTCAATCTGAATCTGGGCGGATGTCAAAGCGCCCTCCACCTGTACCAGATGTCTTGCAGAAGGAATGTTGACGCCGTCTGTAATCATCACAGCGCCTTTGACGCCCAAACGCCCGCCGTTATAAACGCCGCTGCCTCCGCGAGAGGCGATGTTGGCAGAAATCGTACTGTCCGTCACATGGGCAGTGGAAGCGTTGTCGATATAGATACCGCCTCCAAAATTGTTCGCTGTATTCCCCTCGATTTTGGTGCCCTGGCTGACAGTCACTTCTGCCCCCAGATTAAGAGCGATGCCGCCACCCAGCGTCGCACGATTCGAGTGAAGGGTACAAGCCGCAAGCGATAAATTCGTCAGCGTGCCGACACCATAGAGGCCCCCTCCGCTGACCGCCTGATTGTTGTCAATCTTGCAGTCCGTCGCTGTCAGCCTGGTTTCCGCATTACTAGAGGCGACTCCAATGCCTCCGCCATTGCTGCCTCCTTTATTTCCAAAGAAGGTGCTAGAATCTAAGGTGATCTCAGCTCCATTGTAACCGTAGATGCCGCCGCCAGAATCCGCAGACGTGTTTTCGCTGACGGTGCTGGCTTCCACTCTTACTTTGCAGTAGCTGCCTGCCGCATAAATACCGCCGCCCGGCTGCCTGCCGGCGCTGTTCCCAGAAATGAGGCTCGTGTCAATAGACACGGTGCCAATGGCATAGATTCCACCGCCGCCAACGCCTATATTGCCCGTAATGGCGGAGTTTGTCGCGGTCAGTGAACAGCCGTTGGAAATGAAAGCACCGCCGCCCCCTCCGTCTGCCTCGCAGTTTCTGATAGCAGCATTGTTCTCCATCAGACAAGCCGCTCCCGTGTCAGAGAGATAGAGCCCCCCTCCGCCAGAGATGGCTCTGTTCTCTTCCAAAACGGCCTGATTCAAAGTCAGTTTACCGCCGCTTACGGAAATCAATTCGTCGACGCCAGCGGTCACAGCCGCTTTGTTGCCGTTGACGGTTATATTTTGAAGGGTTAAATCCCCATTGCTGTCAATATAAAAGAGAGAACCTGTATAGCCCTGCTGTCTCTGCAGTGTTATCAAAGCTCCCTCCGCTCCTCGAATCGTAACAGGATAAGAAAGATAGATCTGTCTGTCTACTGCAAAAGATGCAGTCACCTCTATGAGTTCCTCTCTATCTGTTATCCCTTGTAACAAGTCGTTCAGATTTGCTACGCTTATCATATTTACCTACTCCCCTATCAAATTGGTTTCAGTATTATCATATTCTGTGAAAGACGGATTTGTGTTCGTCTCCCCTCTATTCTTTCTCCGCAAATAATTTTTGGTAGTAGGACTCTGCCGTGTACAGGGCTGCCGCCGGATTGTGGCCCGTCACTCTGTCCTTGGCTACCAGGGTGGTCACAAAGGCTTCCGAATATTTGTAGAACAGACTGTCATGGCCTACGCACAGGCCCATGACGATGTTGAACTGGGTGCCCGCCTCGTTGAGCAGCGTCGCCTGGGTGATCGGATTGCACATGTTCTTCCCCACGGCGCTGCACTTTTCGTCGATGCCTACATCGGTCTTCGGCACTGCACCCACTTTGCAGACTGCGCTGTAGACGTCAAAATCGTGGCTGCGCAGAATTTTAGCAAGAATCCTGCTCTCCCTGATCAGACCGGCACAGGTTGCGATGCCAATCTTCTGAAATCCCATCCGCTTCGCAAACTCCACGATTTCCTGCACCCTGGTCCATTTGCAGTAACCCTCGAATTCGACTTCAGCGGCGGTTTTCATAACCTTGTTGTTCTCCTCGTCCTCATAGAGCGCCATGATTTCCGCGCGCTTGGCTTCTGTCATCTTCTCCGTCTGGCAAAATTCCGGATAGCTGGCATTCTGGTAATCACAGTGCAGAACCCCGCAGTCCACACAGGACAAATTCTTATCTTTTTTCATCATCGGTTCCTTTCTCTTCTCTATACGCACAGCTTGCGCAGTTTCCGCTGCAGCCATTACAACCACTGCAGCCGCCTTTGCTGCGCCGTATGAACCGGACAGCAAAGAACAGCGCAGCCGCAACTGCTGCAACAATCAAAATATCGATCAGTCCCATATTCCATTCCCTTTCATTTAAAAGCCCATCAGGCTTCCTCCCATATGTACGACAAAGGCCACGATCCAGGCGATTAAGCACTGAGCGATGACGATAATCAGCGCCCATTTTCCGCCCAGCTCCCGCTTGACTGCCGATACAGCCGCTACACAAGGAGTATACAGCAGTGTGAACACCAGGAACACGATGGCTGTGAACGGTGTGAACAGTGTCTTCAGAAGGGCCGTACTGCCGCCCATCAGAACCGTCATGGTGCTGACCACGCTTTCCTTCGCTGTAAAGCCGGTGATCAGCGCCGTCGAAAGCCTCCAGTCGCCAAATCCCAGCGGTTCGAAAATCGGAGCGATCCAGCCGCCCACCAGAGCCAGCATGCTGTCTTTGGAATCAGCCACTACGTTGAGATGGATGTCAAAGGTCTGTAAGAACCAGATGATGATGGTCGCCACAAAGATGACCGTAAACGCTCTGGTGATGAAGTCCTTTGCCTTATCCCAGATTAACCGACCTACGCTCTTCATCCCCGGAAATCTGTAATTGGGCAGTTCCATGACAAAAGGCACCGGCTCGCCCTTGAATTTCGTCTTATCCAGAAATACCGCATACAGGATCGCCACCACGATGCCGGTAAAATACATGATCGTCATCACCAGCGCCCCGTTTTTCGGGAAAAAGGCGGCCGTCAGCAACGCATAGATCGGCAGTTTTGCTGAACAGCTCATGAATGGTGTCAGCATGATGGTCATCTTGCGGTCCCGCTCCGAAGGCAGCGTCCTCGTGGCCATGATGGCAGGCACCGAGCAGCCAAAGCCGATGATCATCGGCACAAAACTCCTCCCCGAAAGGCCGATTTTGCGGAGCATTTTGTCCATGACAAAGGCCACCCTGGCCATATAGCCGCTGTCTTCCAGAAACGACAGGAAGAAAAACAATGTCACGATGATGGGCAGGAAGCTGAGGACGCTGCCCACGCCGGCAAAGACCCCGTCGATAATCAGCGAATGGATGACCGGGTTGACGTTTACCGCAGTAAGTCCACTGTCACAGGCTGCCGTAAGCCAGCCGATGCCCTGCTCCATCAGATCTGACAAGAAGGAGCCGATGACACCGAAGGTCAGCCAGAAAATCAGCGCCATAATCGCCGCGAAGCTGGGGATGGCCGTATATTTTCCAGTCAGAATCTGATCCATGGACTGGCTGCGAATATGCTCCTTGCTTTCTTTCGGGCGGACGACCGTAGCATTGCAGACCTTGTCGATAAAGGCAAATCTCATATTGGCAAGAGCCGCATTCCTGTCCATACCGCTCTCTTTTTCAAGCTGCAGAATAATGTGCTCCAGAAGTTCTCTCTCGTTTTGATCTAACTTGAGCTTTTCCAGAATGATATCGTCGCCTTCAATCAGTTTGCTGGCCGCGAATCTGGCCGGAATGCCGCTTTTCTGGGCATGGTCTTCAATCAGATGCATGATGGAATGCAGACAGCGATGCACTGCGCCGCCGTCCTCTCCCTCCGGTTCACAGAAATCCATGCGGCCAGGACACTCGTGGAACTGAGCCACGTGCATGGCGTGGTCGATCAGTTCTTCAATCCCCTCGTTTCTGGAGGCGGAAATCGGAATGACCGGCACGCCCAGCGCTTCTTCCATTTCGTTAATTCTGATCGTACCGCCGTTTTCACGAACCTCGTCCATCATGTTAAGCGCCAGCACCATGGGAATATCCAATTCAATGAGCTGCAGGGTCAGATAGAGGTTTCTCTCGATGTTGGTCGCATCGAGAATATTGATGATGCCCTTTGGCTTATCCTGCAGAAAGAACTCTCTCGTCACAATTTCTTCGTTGGTATAGGGAGACATGGAATAAATCCCTGGCAAGTCCGTTACCAAAGTGTTGCAGAACTTGCGGATCTGACCGTCTTTGCGGTCCACCGTCACGCCGGGAAAATTGCCTACATGCTGGTTGGAACCGGTAAGCTGGTTAAACAAAGTGGTCTTGCCGCAGTTTTGATTTCCCGCCAGACCAAAGGTCAGCAGCTGGTCGTCGGGGGCAGCGCTGCCTTTCTGTTTGACATGGTATTTGCCCATTTCTCCCAGACCCGGATGCTCTATCTTCTTTTCCTTCGATTCAGCCAGGTGTTCTTTTCCTTCTTCTAAAACCGGCTGTACTTCTATTTTTGCTGCGTCTTCCAATCTCAAGGTCAGCTCATAACCCCGGATTCTATATTCAATCGGATCGCCCATAGGCGCCGCTTTCATAAACTTGATCGTTTTTCCAGGGATCAGTCCCATATCGAGGAAGTGCTGCCGCAGAGAACCACTCCCGCCGACAGAAACAATCCTGGCACTTTCTCCCCTCTTCAGCTCTGACAGTATCATTTTTTTCTCCTTTCCAGAGACTATTTCATCTAACTGGAAATATTATATACCAGCGAGGTGTTAGTGTCAACTAACACCCCTTTATAAGTACCCTCGCTTCTGCTTTGGCAGATTAAAAGGGCAGAAATGATAATAATTAAGCCTTTCCCAATACTATGGCAAAGGCTTCTGGTTTATTTTATCAAAGCGATATGTTCCTTCATTACACTGCAGGTCTTCTGAAATTCTCCCATTTCCTTGTCATCCAGATTTAACTTGATGATTTCATCAACGCCATCCTTTCCCAAGACTACAGGCACGCTGGCATAGAGACCTGCTTCTCCGTATTCTCCGTTTAGATAGGTGGATGCCGGGAAAATCTGTTTCTCATCATGGAAGATGCAGCTAATCATTCTGGCAGCTGTCGAGGCAATGCCGAATTCTGTAGCGCCTTTTCCATTGAGTGTTTTCCAGCCTGCCTTTCTGACTTCTTCTGCCAGTACCTCTTTGTCAAAGACAAAGCGTTCTGGCTCCTCTTCTTCCAGCTGTGCAAGCGGTTTTCCGCCGAAAGCCGTTACAGACCAGGCCGCCATCTGACTGTCCCCGTGTTCTCCCAACATATATGTGGTGATGGATTTATGGTCAAAGCCGGTTTCTCTGGCAAGAACAGCTTTTAACCTGGAGGTGTCTAAGCCTGTGCCTGTTCCAATCACGCGGGCAGCGGGCAGCCCCGATTCTTTTTGAATCTGATTAGAAATGATATCGCAAGGATTTGTGATATTCAGATAGATCCCTTGGAACCCGGCTTTTCGAAGTCTTGGCACAAAAGTTCTGATCATATCGACACTCTGCTGCAGCTCCGAAAGCCTGTTCTTTGTCACTACATCGATCTTTCCCACACTGCTGACAATGATGTCACAGTCTGCCAATTCTTCATATTTACCCAAAGTCACTCGCACTCTATGAGGTAAATAGCATACCGCATCTAGTAAATCCTGTTGTTCGCTGATGATTTTTTCTTCATCTATATCACATAATTGAATTTCATCGCAGATTCCCTGCATGGCGAGACTCAGCGCCACATGTGCGCCTACATGTCCCACTCCGATGATACCTACTTTTCTCATATTCATTACAATAGCCTCCTTTAATAATAAAAATATTGTACCATGGCGCTGCTACTTTTCAAGTGTACGCCACAATTATTTTATGTTTTTTTGGTAATACGAACAAAAGCATAGAAAAAAAGGCAGCAACTGTTATAGCTGCTGCCTTAGATGGTGCTTATTACAAATACAAATTATTCAAATGGATGGTTAGATCTCGTACTGAAAACTATATTTAAAATAACAAACTACCTGTTTTGCACAAATTAGCAAGCCTGTACGTTGACCGCTCTCAATTTGCTGCTGTTTCTTGGATCGCTTTCGATGTCGAAAGAAACCTTCTGTCCTTCGTCAAGACTTTTGAATCCGTCAGATACGATGGATGAGAAATGTACAAATACATCTTCTCCGCCATTATCATTCTTGATGAAACCAAATCCTTTATCAGAGTTAAACCATTTTACTGTACCGTTATTCATATCAGTACCTCCATTTTTATTATTTGTATCAACTTCATAAAAAAACTGACCCACATGCAAATTAAGAAAAATAACTCGCACAACTAAGGTCAGGTTCAGATTCTCTATTGATTACTTTCTTATAATAGCACATCTCTAAGCAAATGTAAAGCATAATTTTAAAAATATTTATAAATAATAATTAGTTTTTCTAAATCAATACTGCAGAGCGGTGAGCTCGCCTCGTATTTCCATAAGGATTCTTCCTAGTAGATTTTGTCCGCTCCACTCTGTAACAGAAAAGCGTCTCTGGTCTTTCATCGAAAGTCCGATTCCCCAGATAATATCTTTCACGGCGCACTCAGCCAGTATCGCATCGCCCGTATTCACAAGCTGACATGCTAACCCCTCGTTCTGTCTGAACTTTTCAAAGACACCCCTGTATACTACCCGATACCTATGCTCTCCCCATTTTTCGTCATCAAAAGGAGTGACGACGCGCCCATAGGCTTTCATTGCTGCGGCGCTATTCGTCTTCACAATTTTTTCGGCAGTTGCCAAGTCATCAAACAGGATTGCCTTCTGATACATCATGTACTGCTCTACCGACGAGTAATTTATCCCATCAGCATGAAAGTATGCCGGATACCAATTGCTGAGATAGCCGTTTGGTTCATCTGGATTATGGAAGCAGATAATTCTTCTTTTTTCATTCGGTTTTTCTGTACAACTCATCTAATTGTGCTCCTATTTTTTTTTTACTGCTACCTCTAAATCTAAATCATGAAGACCGGCAAAACCGGCAATTAAAAAGTCTAGCGGAATCTGGCGTGCCACTTCTCTACTTGGTATTTTATAAAACCATTGGAAGTATGCGTAGAACTGCCCAATCCAGTTTGGCAGAAATCCGCCTATCTCTTCCCCTTGTTTGATCTGGTATTTGTCGAACTCCAGAAAATAATGAAAGAGTTCTTCAGAATCCATCGTGCACAAATATGCCTGTCCTTCGTCAATAAGCTTCCTCACTTTGCTATTCATATAATGTGTAATAAAATGTCGTACATCGATTCCCGGAATATAGTCTTTTACTTTCTCGAAAAGTATTCCTTGCGTTTCCACAACTTCCATCAGGTAACTTCTACTATATGTTTCCACTTTTACACCTTCTCTATAATAATGTACTAAATACCTTCTCCACTTTATTTCTTTCAGAATTAATAAGCTGGTACATGGCTTCTCTTGCCCTACTGTCACGCCTCGAATACTCAGGATTAATCCTTTGATAGGAAACCTCCTGCAAATCCAAAATTTTGAGATCAGAACAGTCCAATATATATTCATGTATCCAACCATTTTTTTCATTTGGATTGCACACAGACCACTCCTTTCACCATGGCTGTACTGCTTTCTTAATTATTGTACCAAATCGCAGATGAGATAGCCTGCCCTTAT
Organism: Emergencia timonensis; assembly: GCF_900086585.1. Taxonomy (GTDB): domain Bacteria; phylum Bacillota; class Clostridia; order Peptostreptococcales; family Anaerovoracaceae; genus Senimuribacter; species Senimuribacter timonensis. Next base: position 255,052 of record NZ_FLKM01000009.1, on the reverse strand, counting down.
ACAAAAAAATGCGGCATCCGTTATCACAGATGCCGCATAGATGGTGCTTATTACAAATACAAATTATTCAAATGGATGTTTAGAACCTCGTACTGAAAACTATATTTTTAATAACAAACTACCTATTTTGCAGAAATTAGCAAGCCTGCACGTTTGCTGCTCTTAATTTGCTGCTGTTTCTTGGATCGCTTTCGATATCGAAAGTTACCTTCTGGCCTTCTTCTAAGCTCTTAAAGCCTTCTGTCTGAATTGCAGAAAAATGCACGAATACATCGTCTCCGCCATTGTCGTTCTTGATAAAGCCGAAGCCCTTCTCTGCGTTAAACCATTTTACTGTACCTGTGTTCATATCCAGTACCTCCATTTTAATATTCGTATCAATGCTTCAGAAATAAAAAACTGACCTCAACGTAAATCCAGAAAAACGACTTACATGTTAGGTCAGGTTCAGATTCTCTATTGATTACGCTATTATTCTATCACAAATTTTGCTGTATGTAAAGCGATTTATTCTTTCAAAGTATCAGAAAAAAGAAATTTGTTCCGAAGTCTGATCAAATTCGCGCAAATATGCAAATACTTCTTCCATGCCGAAGATGATATCGTTCTTTCTGCAGGCATCTCTGATTACCTTCATCAATGGTCTGTGATGAGGACTTGTAATTTCATAGGCGTTTTTATAGGTCGCCATATACTTTTCCTTCAGACCAGGAAAATGACGATCCAACTTTTCATAAAAAAATTCTCGACTGCCGTCACGCAGCGTCAGGCCAATACCATAGCAGATGATGCCTTTTACTTTTGCTTCAAGGCAATAGTCCAGCAGGCCGCGGATGTTTTCTTCCGTATCGTTAATGTAAGGAAGCAGCGGGCTGATCCAGACAACAGTGGGAATTCCATTGTCGCGAAAAACTTTCAATGCCTCAAACCGCTGCCGCGTCGTCGATACGCCAGGCTCTAAAATCCTGCACAAATCTTCATCGTAAGTGGTCAACGTCATCTGGACCACACACTTTGATCGTCCATTGATCTGCTTCAACAGATCCAAATCTCGCAGAATATGGGCGGATTTCGTCAGAATACTGAGGCCAAAGCCCATCTGTGCGATGATTTCAATGCATCTGCGAGTCAGCTTCAGTTCCTGTTCCAGGTGAAGATAGGGGTCGGTCATGGACCCAGTGCCAATCATACACTTCTTCCGTTTACGGCTCAGTGCATCTGCAAGCAGTTCCGGTGCGTTTTCCTTCACTTCAATGTCCGTAAAATCGTGGTCCATCTGATAGCACTTGCTTCTGGAGTCGCAGTAAATACAGCCGTGCGTACAGCCTCGATAGATGTTCATTCCGTTGTTGGCGGACAGAATCCCTTTCGCCTTCACTTTGTGCATCTTGCTTCTCCTTATTGTTCCTTCAGCAGAGGAATGACGTTCTCCAAACTGTCTGTCACTTTCCAGGCCTTCGCTCTGGTTTCCTCGTCAGGCTGAACGAGATCTGGTACCATGATCACACGAAGTCCGGCACGTGATGCCGATTCCACCCCTGAAGGGGCATCTTCAAGGGCCAGAGCCTCTTCCGTCTTGATTCCCACTACTTGGCAGGCTTTTAAATAAATTTCCGGGTCAGGCTTACTCTTTGTCACCATATTGCCAAAGACAAAACCGTCAAAATACTCGTAGATGCCCGCCCTAGTCAGTTCTTCCTTCGCGTAATCACTGGAAGAGGAAGTGGCAAGTCCGATGCGGAGTCTTTTTTCCCTGGCTAAGGACAGTACTTCTTTCGCGCCGGCTTTCATAGGAAGTCCCTCAGAATCTACAATTCTCGTAAAAATTTCTCTCGTTTTATCTACAAAAAGGTCGTGGGGGAAATCCTGTCCATAGACGCTTTTAAAATATTCTTCTCTGCGGCGGCGATTAAATCCTACGGTGTGGTAAATCTGGTCTCCCATGTCAGGATAACCGGCCTGTTCACCTATTTCGCTCCAGGCTCTTTGCACCACTCTCTCAGAATCGAAGATCAGCCCGTCCATATCAAAGATAATACCTTTTATCATACATTATATCCTTTCTGCTCCTTTGGTATAAGAAGCGATGCCCTTTGCCAGTCTTTCAAGACCGTCTTCCAGGCGCTCTTTCTGGCAAGCTACGTTGAGTCGCGCAAACTTCTTTCCGTTGCCGCCGTAAATCTCGCCTACGTTCATATATAATCCCGTCTCTCTGCGAATCCATGCACAAAGTTCGGTAGAATTTTTTGTAATTCTGCTGAAGTCCAGCCACATCAAATAAGTCGCATGAGATGAGATTACACCGACTTCTGGTATGTGGTCGGCAATAAATTGGCTGACCAACTGTTTGTTCTGCAAAATATGTCCGCGAAGTTCTTCTAGCCAAGGGCCACCTTTGGTAAAGGCCGCCACCGCGGCGTCAATGGCAAAAGCCCCCGGTTCTGCAGAGTTGCCGACTTCCAGTGCCGCTTTGACCTTTTCTCTCAATCCTTCGTTTGGAATAACTACAGCCGCCGTTTGCAGACCAGCGATATTAAAGGCTTTCGTCGGTGCAATGCAGGTGATGCTGTTCTTGGCACAGACCTCAGATACAGAAGCAAAGGGCGTATAGTCGTATCCCGGATCAGTGAGATCACAGTGAATCTCATCAGAGATGACCGTCACCTGATGCTTACGGCAAAGTTCTCCGATTTTCTCCAGCGTCTCTTTGTCCCAGATATTCCCTGTCGGATTATGGGGATTGCTGAGAATCATCAGCGGTGTCCTCTGATCTGCCAACTTTTCTTCTAAATCCTCGTAATTAATCCAATATTTGCTGCCGTCGTACTCCAACCTGCTTTCAACAGGAATTCGCTTATTTTCTTCAATGGAAATAAAGAAGTGATTATAAATTGGCGTCAGCATCAAAATCTTGTCTTCAGGGTTGGTCAGCGCTCTGATGGCGCAGTCGATGGCAGGAATGACGCCTGTACAGAAGCGCAGCCACTCCTTTTTTATCTTGAATCCATGGCGAGTTTTCCACCAGCCAATTATCGCTTCGTGCCATGGGTTCGGTATGATAGTATATCCAAAAATTCCGTGGCAAACCCTTTCTTTCAGCGCGTCTATAATCTCTGGCGCAGTCTGAAAGTCCATGTCAGCAACCCACATCGGCAATTCATTTTCTTTTACATCCCATTTCAGCGAGTTGGTTCCTCTTCTATCGATCAACGTTTCAAAATCGTATTTCATCCGTTCCACTCCTTCTCAAATCATACATTTTTTAAATTGTACCACAAAATCCTTATTTCAGCCACCAGATGTCTAATCCCGGAGCACTTTATTGCCCAATACTCAGCAGAGTCTGAAACGTAAATTATACGATCCTCTCCAATATCATCTGCAGTTCTTCTTTTTGTTTCTGCAAACTGGGCGGCATCTCCAGATAAAAAGAACTTTCTTTGTTTTTAGATGAATAAGACAAAGTTATAAAATATTCTGCTAAATGTCGGAATATACTTAGATATCATACGATAATATTACCTATTAAAAAGGAGGATTCTAATATGTGCACCGCAATCAACATGCAGTCACTGCACGGAGATATTTATTTTGGACGGACAATGGATTTTTCCTACCCGCTTGATCCGGAGCTGTTCGTCGTGCCAAAGGGATTTGAATGGAATAATCTCCTAGAAACCCATACAATTCGCACCCAGTACAGCTTTATGGGCATCGGCCAGGATATTTCCCCTATTATCTTTGCCGACGGCGTCAATGAAATGGGCTTTGCTGCCGCTACGCTTTATTTCCCCGGCTACGCCCATTACGATGATGCTGACTCACGAGATCCGTCAAAGGTGACAATGGCGGCTTTGGAGTTAGTCAACTTCTTATTGAGCGAGTGTGCTTCCGTTGAGGAGGCTGCCGCCATGCTGCCGTCAATTCAGATTGTTGGAGTAAAAGACGCCGTGACTAGTTCTATAGCGCCTCTGCACTGGATCATGGCAGATAGGAGCGGAAAGTGCATGGTGGTGGAAAAGATGGCAGACGGCTTACATATCATGGATAATCCAATCGGCGTTCTAGCCAATAGTCCCGACTTCAAGTGGCAGATGACAAATCTGCGTAATTACATCGGTACCGCAGTCACCCAGCAGCAAGAGGCGGAATGGGATTCTGTTAAGCTCACCCCCTTTGGACAGGGCGCCGGGACGGCAGGCCTGCCTGGTGATTTTGCACCTCCAGCCAGATTTGTCAGAACGGCCTTTCAAAAAAGTCATACGCCCCTTCCGTCAAACCGAGAAGAGGCGATTGTCACTTGCTTTCATATTATGGAAAATGTGAGCATTCCAAAGGGTACTGTCATTACCAATCGCGATACTGCCGATTACACACAATACACAGCATTTATCGATCTAAACGCGCAGGAGTACTTTTTCAAGACCTATTACAATAATCAAATCGTATCGGCAAAGCTGCCAGAAACCCTTGACTCCACAAAGGAAATCCTCACTTTTGGCAAATTGGTAAGGCCGATTACCTTTGACAGTTGGAACAGCTAATATAGCCGTTCCGACTAGCTTTGCGCCAGCATGAATTCTTCCATCTCTGCTTCCGGCATCGGTTTCGCATAATAAAAACCTTGAATCTGATCCACGCCGAAGTCTACTACCAGCTTTCTCTGCGCTTCAGTTTCTACCCCTTCCGCTATCACTTTCATGCCTAATTCCTTGAACGTACGTGTCAAATTTTTTACAGCCAGTGCAGAATTCTCATTTTTCATGGACACCCATACTAAACTCTTGTCCAGCTTTACTGTGCCGAATGGAATGTTAATTACCGTAGCAATGTTGGAATAGCCTGTCCCGAAGTCATCCAGTCCCATTTTAATGCCATGTTCTTTCATTTTCATCGTAAAATCAGTAACTACCTGCGGACTCTCGGCTAAAGTGCTTTCTGTAAATTCTATTTTAATCGCCGACATAGGCGTACCGTTGGAGCGAATGATTTCCAAAACACGCTCTGACAGATTGGGCTGGGAAAACTGTAAAGCGGAAAAATTCACATGGATAGACCCTACATAGATGCCTTTGCTCATCAAATGATTGATAAACTTGCAGACTTTATCTAAAATGATATAGGTTATATTTACAATCAGCCCGGTCTCCTCGGCAACAGGGATAAACTCAGATGGGTAAATCGGGCCGATCGGCGAATCTGGAATTCTCATCAAAGACTCCGCATAAAAAAAGCGTCCACTTTTAACTGAATAAATCGGCTGGTAATACATTTGAAAACTCTCATCGTCCAACTTTTCTTTTAAAACTTGAATGACCTTGCGTCTGCGCTCCAGCTTCTCCAGCATCTCTTTGTCACAGTAACAGATCTGGCCATATTTCCCTGATTTCGCCTGTGAGACGGCATATTCGATGGAGTTAACCAAGCGCTCAAGTGACTCCCCTTCACCAGAATACTGAACAACGCCTATGACCATGTTCAACATGAAGTGATATTCATCAACTTGCCACGGTTGTTCCATGCGTGCTTGTATATCATTCATGCATTGCCTGATCTGGGCCTCGTCCTCATGGGTAAAGAGCAGTGCAAATTCATCGCCGCTAAAGCGATACACATTTTCTCGGCGGCCGATTTTCTTTAGGAACTGGCATATTATTTTTAAAAGTTCGTCTCCTTTTTGCTGCCCACATGCATTATTGATCTGTCTAAAGTCACGGAGCGATGCGACTGCTAAAACAAACTTCTTTTTTGGCACTTTTTTCAACATCAAGCCCAACATGTCCAATAGTTCCTGACGATTGGGCACATTAGTCAAATAATCCATAGAAATTTGTCTATTCTGCAAGTGCAGATAGATAATCAACAGCGCACAGGTTGCCGCTGAACCAGAAAGAATCACGTTGGGATAAGCCTGCTGCACGATAATAACGGCTACAGCGAGAACTGGAAACGCTGCCAAAATTCTATAAATCTCTCGGTCGATCCGTTTATGGTTGACCAGTGTAACAACAATACTAGCGAGGCAGTAAGCATAAAATATGAGATATGTAACAGATATGAAAGGACCTCTGGTGTAACCATCACTCATGTTGAGGCCAAAAATCCATTGGCTGAAGGGATTACTCAAAATCATCAAAATATAAATCGCTCCAGGGATAACTCCAACAGCAGCAAGCTTCTTGATTTGGCCGCTGTCCGCATAGATAACAGAAAGCGTATAGAGAAAATATGCCAGCCCCATAAGAGGCGTTAATACAAAGTAGACCATCGTAACAGTCCAGGTCATCCACATGGGAATCTGAGCATAGTTATAAATCATGATGGTAGACAAAATATTAGTGAAAATTGCACTAAAAGTCACCATTACACACCATTGAAATATTCTATTCTTTAAAGATGGAAGACGGCTGCCCTTGCGGGCATAGACCCAGATAATCCCCAGCATTACTAAAGAAATAGATTCCGCAGCAATATTCCATTCCAACTTCACACACCTGCCAATCCGCTCGCAGCAAAGGGTACGGTAGCTGCTGCGTTTATTCTACCTTTTATTTTATCATATGTATAATATTTCCACAAGTAAAATAGTCAGATAACCAACCCTTTCAATCGTTCTGTTAAAACTATTGAATCATAGATAGTTCCGCAATTTTATCGTGCGTTATAATAGAAAGGGCAGAATACACCTTTGGCATGTTCTGCCCCTTTGTTATCACTCTATTCGAACAGCTTATCGTTTATATCAGCCTTATTTTAGGCGGTTCCGGTGCACAGCGGCATGGCAGCGGCTTCTGCTTGCATGGCGGCTCCGGCTTGCATGGCGGCTCCGGCTTGCAACAAATATCACATGGTTTTGGTCTACATGGCGGTTCCGGCTTGCAACAAACATCGCATGGTTTTGGTCTACATGGCGGTTCCGGTGGACACGGTGGATATGGCGGTTCCGGCGGACACGGTGGATATGGCGGTTCCGGCGGACACGGTGGATATGGCGGATATGGTGGTTCCGGCGGACATGGTGGCTCCGGCGGATACGGTGGTTCCGGCGGACATGGTGGATATGGCGGATACGGTGGATATGGCGGATACGGTGGTTCCGGCGGACATGGTGGATATGGCGGATATGGTGGTTCCGGCGGATATGGTGGTTCCGGCGGGTATGGTGGTTCCGGCGGGTATGGCGGATACGGTGGATATGGTGGTTCCGGCGGGTATGGCGGACAACAAGGTCCCATACACGGGCATGGAGCTAAACCTCCACCCATATAGTCAGGCGAGTCGTTGTTATTGTTATTGTTATTGTTGTTATTATTGTCGTTATTATTATTGTTATTATTGTTGATACTGATGCCAAACTGTCCGCCTTCGACTTCTACATTCGTGCACGCAGGATACTCGACACAGATGCAAAGACTGGCAGTCAGAGTAATCGGTTCATCATCAAAAGCCGTACCAATTGGCTGATAATTCAATGCCGTACTCTGTGCCTCCAACCCGATAACCCGAGTAATCGTCCCTGAAAACGATGCGGAAAGAGTAAAACATGCAAACTTTCCTGGAATTCGCAGAGCGATATAGAATTCCTGCCCAATAGCAGGATCTCCTATTGGGTTTCCACAGAAGTCCATGTAAGACCAAGAATAGGCTCCATCACAATCACAGAACGGGGTCAGTGTAATTTGCGGCTGGCCTGCAAAACTAGATTGAATACGGAAAGGGCCGATTAATAGTCTTCCGCATATTGTGCGGACTTCGTTGGGACATCCCTGGAAGACAAAATATGACTCGCTTCCATCTGTCGGTAAAGTACTCTGATTACAGCAGTTTAAAAAAGTACTGCCGCCACAGCAGCTTGCGATAGAAGCGGTCAATCCTTCTGGTGGATTCGATTCTGCGTCTACGTACTGACCTGCAAGATCGAGAAGCGCAAGTACAGTTGCTCTCATTCTATCAGATTTGGGATGAGGATCTCCCGTCGTACAATCGAGGAAATATACTTCATCTAAAGAAATCTGTCCCAGCAATACCCAAAGCGCGATTTGTACCGCTGCATAAGCATCATTGTCATCCAGTACAGGACTTGCCGTCGGATCTACTCCTGCCAGAGCAAAGGTATCATTAGCACTGACAGAAGGGAAAGCGTTAGCCATAATCCAGCCAAACATTTCCTTCTGACGTTCAGTGGCTCCAGGAAAGAGGGTTTCAAATGGTCTGCTTTCATATGGAACATCATTGTATGGTCCATCGGCAAATTTGTCCAGACAGTATACTAATTTATTTTGACTGCCTAAAAGGTTTCCAAAGAATTGAAATATCTGATTGTGGTCATCTCTTTTTAAACGATATCTTGACGCTGCGGTATAATCCAAGGCGCAGTAACTTTCTACGCTGGGATTACCACCTACGGTTCCGCTGATATCATTGCCGGAATAGATGATAAACGGCCTTGATATATTTGAAGCTTTTGTTTCAAGCACAGTAATTCCTCCCTATATATGAATTTAGAAGAAAGTTCTCCATGATTAATATATGCAAGGCAGAGGGATAACGGTACGTTGTCAGGATATTATTCCTCTGTATTAAACCTTAATTGACCGCTTTACGCAAATCACTAAATGAGACGTGTTCATAAGCGTGCGTATATCATTTTGGATCTTGCAATATTTGACACAGCGCATCACAGTCTTCCTGCCCCATTTTGCAGTCGGAACAACAGGATAACGAAAATTCCATCGTATTTTTCAATAGCCATTTTGTTGACATGCAGGCAAAATAAACATTCACCAATCTCAATGTACTTAGTTCTATTGCTGCCTGGATCTATCAACGTGAAGTATCTGAAGACTGTCAGCCTCTGTACTTTCAAATAGTGCTGTAATTATATCTGCGGCGATGACTCTGCACCTGTAATCCTTGTGAACGGCAATATGTGGAATACACGAATAATGCCTTGTTATGGAAAGTCCCTTTAATTTGTACAGTTCAAAAGCGGCTTTATTCTCTTGAAGACCTTCCAACTTGAAAAGTATAATTCGGTCGGATTACATGCATAAGAAAAAGAGGTCTTTCACACTGCCATGGGCTAGAGCAAAAACCTATTAATTACATTCCAAGCCTCGTCACTTAATCAGTCCTTGCAAAACATCTGCGCTTTGATGCATACAGCCATTTGCTTCTATATAATTTCTGGACAATAGAAAAGGCAGGGCATGTGAAATCATGCCCTGCCTTTTTGGATTTGTTTATACTCATTTTATCACGTTTTATAGCTAACGATGTTTAATTCATTAGGAAAGTCTAACCACGGTCAGTGATGCGCCGTTGCCGCCCTGAAGAACTGCTGCTCCTGCCAGGCCAAAGAGCTGAAGTTGAAGAGTATCTCCTGCAGTCAAGGTTGCAAAGGTTGTTGCCGAATACGAGCTGACCGATACGGCCGGTGAGAAAGTGGATCCGGCCAATGCAGTACCGTTACGCATAACACGAGACGACATTAATAGCCCTGCAGTAGTCGATACACGATAGGTCACCATATAGGTTCCCGTAGCTGGTACAGTAAAGGTGGTATTCCCAGCATCTACTGTGAAGCCGTCTAAAACCTGATCATTTGGAAGAGGAACAGTCGTTCCTCCTAAAAGAACAGCAATGGTAGCTCCATTGGTATTGAGTGCATTCATACTATTGACTGTCGCAGTAGTTCCGGTTGGACCGGTCGCTCCCGTTGCTCCTGCTGTACCTGCTGCTCCCGTTGGACCTGTTGCTCCCGTTGCACCCGTTGGACCTGTTGCTCCTGTTGCTCCCGTTGGACCAGTCGCTCCATTTGCTCCAGTTGCCCCTGCTGCGCCTGTTGGACCCGTCGCTCCCGTTGCTCCTGCTGTACCTGCCGCTCCTGTTGGACCGGTTGGACCGGTTGCTCCATTCGCTCCCGTTGCTCCTGCTGCTCCAGTTGGACCCGTCGCGCCTGCTGTACCTGCTGCTCCTGTCGGACCCGTTGGGCCTGTTGCTCCCGCTGCTCCTGTTGGACCGGTTGGACCAGTCACTCCTGCTGTACCTGCTGCTCCTGTCGGACCCGTTGGGCCTGTTACTCCTGCTGCTCCTGTTGGACCGGTCGCGCCTGCTGTACCGGCTGCTCCTGTTGGACCCGTTGGGCCAGTCACTCCTGCTGTACCGGCTGCTCCTGTCGGACCCGTTGGGCCTGTTGTTCCCGCTGGACCAATGGCTCCGTCTGCTCCGGTATTTCCTGTTGCTCCCGTTGGGCCTGTTGCTCCGTCTGCTCCAGTGCTTCCCGTTGCTCCTGTCGGACCCGTCGGGCCATCTGCTCCGTCTGCTCCGGTATTTCCTGTTGCTCCCGTTGGGCCTGTTGCTCCATCTGCTCCGGTTGGGCCCGTTGCTCCCGCTGGACCAGTGGCTCCGGCTGCTCCTGTGTTTCCGGTTGCTCCTGTCGGACCGGTCGGGCCATCTGCTCCGTCTGCTCCGGTATTTCCTGTTGCTCCCGTTGGGCCTGTTGCTCCATCTGCTCCGGTGTTTCCTGTTGCTCCCGTGGCTCCCGCCACACCGTCTGCTCCAGTGTTTCCTGTTGCTCCTGTCGGGCCGGTCGGGCCATCTGCTCCATCTGGACCAGTATTTCCCGTTGCTCCTGTCGGACCGGTTGCTCCGTCTGCTCCAGTGTTTCCCGTTGCTCCTGTCGGACCCGTCGGGCCTGTTGCTCCTGTAGCGCCAGATCCAGGGCCGGTCGGGCCTGTTGCCCCAGTTGGACCCGTTACACCTACACCAGTGTTTCCTGTCGGGCCTGTTGGGCCAGTCGGACCAGTGGCTCCTGTTGGACCCGTCGGACCAGTTGGGCCATCTATTCCATCTACGCCGTCTTCTCCCGGTGCGCCAGTTGCTCCGGTAGCGCCATCTCTTCCGTCTCTTCCGTCTGCGCCAGTTGCTCCGGTTACACCATCAACTCCGTCTCTTCCATCTGCACCAGTTACTCCTGGTGATCCACTAGCTCCCGTTGGGCCAGCTGGAATTGTAAATATCAGATCTACGCCATCACGCGAAAGAGTTTCATCTACATTGGCATCTGTTCCAGGGTCGCCTGTAATAGTCCCGACAACCTTAATTATAGGTGTTGTTCCATCTTGACCTGCTGCGCCAGTCGCTCCCGTTGCGCCGGCTATGCCTGCAGTACCAGTCGGACCCGTTGGTCCAGTTGGACCCGTCGGACCGGTTGGACCGGTTGGGCCGGTTGGGCCGGTTGGGCCTGGAGTCCCTGTACAGTGGTATACTGGATAGCACATGCCATAATCCATATATCGACATCTTCCATTTATATTATAATTCATATATTCACATCCCTTTCAATTCGCGGCTATGCCGCACTTTTATAATATGACATTACGCGAAAGGGGGTCCATGAAATCAATGAGATTTTAATTTTTTATCAAAATATTTTTTGTTGTGCAAAAATGCCGATGCATTTGGTTTGTACTCGCCAGCTTTGTCATTATACGCTTTTGCCTTTTCTACTTCACCCAGTTTATCATAACAGACACAGAGCTGAATCGCCGGAATGTAGTCGTAACAGTCAGGCAGGATAAATCCGCCCTTGCGATAATCCATCTGGCAGTCCAGCGCCGTTTCAAACCAAAAGGCTGCCGTTTCAAACCGCCCTGTTTTCATAAAGCAGTCTCCAATTTCACAGCAGACTTCCGCCCTGGGAATATCGTAGAGCAAACTTCGAAAAAGCATCAGCAGCGCTTCGTCACTTTTGCCAGTCAGCATATAACACTTTGACGACATGATGCAGGCCTCGATTTTATCCTCCATCCATCCGTCAGGCAGTGACAAAAAAACGCCAAAGGCTTCAATCGCATCGTCATACAACTGGTGATAGTACAACTCGCGAGAATAGTAATACTGTTCGCGCGCAGAAAGAATTCTGCCTTCTGCCAGCAGTTTTCTATAAATATTGAGATTGCGGTCGGGATCACCTGCACCAAGTTTCCTGTGGCAAATCGCAACATCAGAATATAGGAGATTGCCATTCGGTGTAATGACTTCATGGACAGCTCCCTGCCATGGATGGCTTTGATCATTGCGGATAATTCTCTCCCGATAGTACCAGAACGATGGATTTCCGTCGTCATCAAAGGCAGTATTATAACGCATCATAACAATATCTGTGTCCAAGGTAAGTGTATTTTTGAGAGTTAAGAAATCCAATCGATCCTTCTCTTCTATCACATCGTCCGCATCCAGCCACATACAATATTCCTTATTTGCTTTAGAAAAAGCATAATTTCTAGCAGCGGCAAAGTCGTCAATCCAGGCAAAATCAAAAACCTGGTCTGTATATTGTAAAGCAATCTGCTTTGTCGCATCTGTTGAGCCTGTATCTACGATGATTATTTCATCTACCAATCCTTTGACGCTGGAAAGACAGCGATCCAAAACGTCCTCTTCATCTTTGAGTATCATGCATAAGCTGATTGTTATCATTCATATCCTCCTTCATATGCTGTATAGGCTTATATAAAGGCTATCTTGATATCATATGAAGGTCCCATCATAGTGTGAAAAAAAAGACCGCCTGATTCTTCGATCAGACGATCTCAACCCGCATTAAACAGTAGTCAAAACCCTGCTTGATACTCTGCAGAACCTCCACTTCCACTGGACGTTCAAATATATGTTCGAACAAAGCTTTGCTGTATCCTGCCGTGCAGTGACACCAGGTCAGAGACTGGTGAATACGTCCTTGTTCTAACATGGGACATTCACAAACGAACATTTTGGTATACAGCACTTTTCCTTCCATATACCAGCCTGCGCCACTCTCGTTAAGGACCGCTACCATGTTTGCCAAATCACAGCCGACAGACTCGTAAACTTCTCTTAAAGATTTTGCTGCCTCCTGGAGTCTGCCATTTTCATCGCAGTAACAGTCTTTGCGTATCTCGATAATTTCCTCTTTATCAAAGTGATCTTCCAGAGCTCTGCACATGTTTTCAACCCACAATCCACGTTGATCCGCTCCTGCGTTAACATCTAGCGGAATTAAAGCAAGAAATTCCTCAGCATCCTTCTTTGATATATGTTTTGTCAGACTTTTTTTCAGCCGTTCCATCTCCTCTTGTTCTAAAGTGGGACTGACAAAGTCCGGCATATTAAAATTCTTCATCTTCAATTCCTCCTATGTTTTAATCGGTCACAGAAGCGCTTCTACCCGCATTGCTGCATCCGCGTCTGCTTTTACACCTATGACGGGAATTTCTAAATTGATGTCTGTCAGCGCCGCCTTTAACTTTGTAATAAAGACGCCCTGCCCTTCTAGCTCCCGATTATCGTCGGAAGTGGTATTGACGCCGCAGCAAGGAGAACGATTGATGCCGACAATGCCGATAACCTCAAATCCGTGCTTGTGGTACTCAAAAATCTGTCTCATGACAAACTCCGTCAGCACCGAAAGCTGTGCGGACACAGACGGTTCTTGCATCGCTTTGCGAATACGTGTATTCTCAACTACGACTGGACTTTCAGCGCCCAAAACATTTCCTCTGTCTAATCCAAGGCAGCAGAGCTCCGGACAAGGCATCTGCACGATACCCACTTTTGCCTTCAGTAAGATTTGCAGAATTTCCTCATTGGCGCCCGGGTAATCTGCTGTACCGTCAGAAATTGAATTTTGATTGAGCAGGCAGTGTGCGACAAATATGACCCGCTTACTCCTCGCATCTGTAAACATATGATTTTCCTCCTGATTAAAATTCTATCTTAAGCGATTCCAAAGTATAAAGCCGATTTCACCGGCTTGTATCCCCATCTTCCCCAGCACTTGGCTGTAGGATATTCCATATCCTCTCCTTGCTGAAAGGCGATATTCCACTTTACCTCGCCCTCCATCAGCCGTAACAGTTGAGTGGTATTTCTACAAGGTGGACCAGCATTTTTTTTCTGCAGATATTTGAAAAAGGTTCAAAAAGCCCAGAACTATCGTGGCGTCTCTTTTAGGTAATATGCTATCTTTCGGTTTCTGCTGTCACGGATTTCTCATAGAAACTGCAGCACAACGCCATTATATCATTCTTACGGCATCCTGTCATTTTTATTTTCACTGCACTATGGAAAGGATTTGAACAATACAGGCTGACAGCAAGGCGGTCACAGCGCCAATCAAAATCCCCTTGAGTCCTCCAATTACATGAAACCAAGGATCACGGTAGACTTGCTCCATGTCTTCTGTTCCCGGAATTCTCAGTTTCTTACTGTGGCAGAACAAACCAATATCCAATACGACGACATCGTAAACATTGACTGCTAAAAACAGCATAAACACATGGACATAGGCACTATTGAAAGTCTTTGCGCCTGAGAAATAGGCGGTTAGACCCAGAACAATTGCAAATAGAAATACAGCGCTAATTTTAACGGCAATATGTCGCCGCTCTATTTTTTGGATTACACCCGCATATTGAGGCAGACTTTCCACCCTCTCTCTGATGGACGGCGGATAGGACATGATCTGTTTGACAGGGTTTTGATATAGTGCAGGAAGGATAATCAGCGTTAGTGCGATACAGGCGATTATGCATTCAATTGCTAATAACATATTTTGCTCCTTTTATCAACTGTGGCGGCACACTTGTGCACTTATTTTAAACCTAGTATAATACTATCAGTTACTGAGAGCAATAAGTGAAGAAAAAGTGATACAAATATTTCATTTTGTGCCGCGGGAGGAAATTATGGAAATCAAGGAAGAAAACAAGACGAGGAAGTGGATCATAGACGCGCTCTTTGCCTTACTCAAACGACGAGATTATCGAGATATAACAATCAATCAAATTGTCAATCAGGCGGGTCTTGGCAGAAGAACCTTTTATCGTTATTTCAAATCAAAGGATGAGGTTATGGAGTATACGACCAAACTTCTGATGAATGACTTTGCAGCTAAAATCATCGCCAACAGCGCAGACACCTTGGAGACCGTCGCAAGATCTTATTTTGAATTTTGGGAAGGTTACATTGATATACTTCTTCTGCTCAATAAGGCACACCTGCTCTACTTCGTAGAGGATCATCTGCTATCTCTCATCTACGAAGCAGCTCTGAAGTCAGGACATGTCTCTGCCGAGATCAGCAAAGAAATACTGGAAAAACAATACGAACAGTATCAGTATGAATTTGCCTTTAAGCTGGCGGGATTCTGGAAAGTTACAATTCTCTGGTGTTCCGAAAGTCCGAGAAAAAGACCAGAAGAAATGAGCAAAATCATCAGTGCTATCTTAAAATAAGGATTAACAGATTTTACCGGGCAAGTTTCAGTCTCTTGCCCTTGACACCATCTATAAGCAATGTTACTATTAGTAATACGAGGAGGTTATGAGAAATGGACACAAATATTCTAGGCTTGTTAATGATCGGCAACTGGACAATCTACGAAATGCGTAAAATGATTGAAACAAATTTCACTTCAATCAGCAGCAGCAGTTTGGGAAGCATGCAGACTGCCATAAAGAAGTTGTTGGAGATGGAATGCATTACCTTTTCCGAGCACGTAGAAAACGGCGTTAACAAAAAGGTCTATTCGATTACAACAGCAGGGAAAAGGAAATTCTTTTCTAACATCTCTGCACCGATGAAGTACAAAGAGAAGAATATGGAATTGAACAAGTTTTTCTTTTTGGGTTTTTTAGAAAAAGAGGCTCAGATAACATCACTGGATTCTTACATCAAAGAACTATATCAGGAACTTGCCATGTTGCAGAAAATACAAGAGAGCGTCGGAGACAGCACCCAATTCGACGAAGAATATCTGGTTATGCTGCAGCAGTGCGGGGCTGAGCCAGAAATATTGAATCCAGATAACGGCAAGACCCCTTTAGAGATGATCGAGCAGATTGCCCAATACCAACTTGCTACCCTGCATCTGGGTTTAGCAAAGATAAAATTTGAAATTTCCTGGTTTGAGGAATTCAGAGAATCGCTGCACAACAATAAGGAGGTGCCTCAATGATCGAAATCATAAATCTGACAAAGAAATTCCGTAATAAGAAGGGGGAAGTAGTTGCAAACGAAAACATCTCTCTTTCGATACCAAAAGGTAAAGTCTATGGCATACTAGGACAGAACGGTTCTGGAAAAACCACTTTGATCAATCAGATTATCGGACTTTACAAGATTGAAGACGGCGAAATCTTCATCTCTGGAAATTCTGTCAAAGAAGATCCTAAAGCGGCCAGAACTCTCTGCTCAGTACAGACACAAGGGCAGCTGGCTTTTGGTGAGCTGACTCCAAAAAAGGCAGTCAGACTTATGGGCGAACTGCGGGGCGGTAAGCCGGAAGAAATCGACGAACAAATTGATTACTTGTTCTCTGCCCTGGATATTTTGGAGTGGGTTAACACGCCAGGCAATCTTTTATCAGGCGGAATCAAGAGGCTGACCGCCTTTTGTATGGCTGTTATCTGTGCCAAAGACTTTATTATCCTGGACGAACCGACCAATGACGTAGACCCTGTCAGAAGAAAGCGCCTTTGGCAGGAGATCAAGCGGATGACTGCCAAAGGCTGCGGTGTCATCGTAGTAACCCATAATATTCTTGAATTAGAAAGTGTAGCTGATATCGTTACTATCATCGACGACGGCAAGCTGATCTCTACAGGTACGATTACCGATATCAAAAGCCGCCTCTCCAATCACTTGAAACTGAATTTACACTACGACGATGAGGGCACAGCAGAAAAGCTCCGCATTCCAGAATGGGGCATATCGTCAAGCCACGGCGATGGCATGATGATAATAACTCTTGCTCCCGAAAAAATAGACAGTGCCTTGGAATGGGGCCGAACTCTCGTCACAGAAAAATCTATCGTCAGTTATTCTATATCAGATACCACCCTTGAAGACGTTTATATCGATTTAATCAAGAAAGGAGCCTAGAAATGACATTTACAAATCAAGTTTCAAGCATTATCAGCCTGCAGGCCAACAGACTGGGCGGAACCCTAATCTTCTATGCACTGCAGCAGATCATCATATCTCTGGGAATCACCATCGGCTTCACTTTTCTCTATGCTGATATAGACAAATCCACCATTTTGTATCTTGCAACCGGTGCCCCGACCATGATTTTCGTCACCTGCGGGTTGGCATGCCTGCCCATGCAGAACTCCACCGCAAAGACGGAAGGGCATTTAAATTTTTTAAAAACCCTGCCAGTCAACAGGCTTTCCATCGTCATCGCGGATACTGTCATCTGGTTAGCCGTTTCATTGCCCGGAATCATTATTTCTACCCTTTCAGCCCACTTTATCTTCCGGCCAGGATACTCTTTCAGCTGGCTAGTCATTCCGTCATGCCTATTAGCCGCCCTCACTTGTATTGCAATCGGCTACGGCTTTTCCTATGTGCTGAAACCAGAGACCACCTTGGTAGTCTGCATGCTGTGTGTGTTTGGCGCTCTGATGTTTTCTCCCATAAACTTTCCAATGGATCGGCTGCCCGCCTGGATGCAGGTTGTCCACAATATACTGCCCATTGACTCCATGGCGCAGATTATCAGGTCTACGTTTGCTGGAACCATGTTCTCAGTCGATTTCGTTCATTACATCAAATTAAGCTTATGGTGTGTTGCTGGCTATGGCGTAGTCGCTATCATGATAAATAAGAAATAAGTTCCTTTCCAGTGTATAAGGCACGCCAGTTACGCAGTATCAGGGCCAAATCCCTGAACGGTTACGCTCTTTGCTGATAAAATAGCTGTTCTCCGTAACGGCGGGGTCAGACAGACGCATCAGTTACGCAGTATCAGGGCCAAATCCTTGAACGGTTAGGCAGCTTGCTGGTAAATTGGCCGTTCTCCGTAACAGCGGGGTCAGGCAGACGCATCAGTTACGCAGTATCAGGGCCTAATCCCTGAACGGTTACGCTGTTTGCTGATAAAATAGCTGTTCTCCGTAACGGCGGGGGCAGGCAGACGCATCAGTTATGCAGTATCAGGGCCTAATCCCTGAACGGTTACGCAGCTTGCTGGTAAATTGGCCGTTCTCCGTAACGGCGGGGGCAGACAGACGCATCAGTTACGCAGTATCTGGGCCTAATCCCTGAACGGTTACGCAGCTTGCTGGTAAATTGGCCGTTCTCCGTAACAGCGGGGGCAGGCAGACGCATCAGTTACGCAGTATCCGGGCCAAATCCCTGAACGGTTACGCAGCTTGCTGGTAAATTGGCCGTTCTCCGTAACAGCGGGGGCAGGCAGACGCATCAGTTACGCAGTATCTGGGCCTAATCCCTGAACGGTTACGCAGCTTGCTGGTAAATTGGCCGTTCTCCGTAACAGCGAAGATGTGAAGAAACACGGCAGCATTAGCAGCAAAACGCTTTGCTAGAGCCTCGGATACTTTTTGTGAATACAGGTCCGAAAATGGCGAGATTCTTCGTCAAGATGTGGTATAATGAACACAATAATTTCACGGTGTTACCGCAAGGAAGTGTTCATTGAATCATGACATTCGATTCTATTTTTAAAGGAATCGTCATGGTATAATGAACACAATAATTTCACGGTGTTACCGCAAGGAAGTGTTCATTGAATCATGACATTCGATTCTATTTTTAAAGGAATCGTCATGGTATAATGAACACAATAATCTCACGGTGTTACCGCAAGGAAGTGTTCATTGAATCATGTGCTGCGATTCTATATTCAAAGGAATGCACATGGTATAATGATTCCATAATCTTAAGGCACCCGCCGCAGGGAAGGATGAAATCATGGAGAGTAAGGAAACGGCTTTGTATGCTGCTTTTAAAACGAAAGATCCACGCTTTGACGGTCATTTTTTTGTCGGCGTCCGCTCCACAGGCATCTACTGTCGCCCAATCTGCAGAGCCAAACTGCCAAAGCCGGAAAACTGCACCTATTTTTCTACAGCAGCGGAAGCAGAACAAGAAGGCTTTCGCCCCTGCCTGCTCTGCCGCCCGGAACTTGCCCCAGGATCTGCACCGGTGGATGCGACGGTGTCACTCGCGCATCAGGCCGCAAGAGTTTTAGAAGAGAATTGCGGCAGCATTGAGAACTTGGAGGATCTTGCTTTTTCCATGGGCTGCAGTGATCGGCATTTGCGTCGTGTCTTTTCCGCCGTATATCACGTTTCTCCCATTCAGTACTTGCAGACCTGCCGCCTGTTACTAGCGAAAAATCTGCTAACAGATACGAGGCTTTCTGTTCTTGATGTTGCAATGACATCTGGCTTTCACAGTCTACGTCGTTTTAATGATGTCTTCAAAAACCAGTACCAGCTCACCCCCACCGCCCTGCGTAAGCAGTCCGGCAATGGAGAGGAAATCCAAAGACAGGATAATATCACTCTTACACTTGGGTATCGGCCGCCTTACGGCTGGAAACAGTTGCTTTCATTCCTCGCTTTGCGAACAATTCCCGGCGTCGAAGTCGTAAAGAATGACGCTTATTTTAGAACGGTTCGTCTGACTGTGAGACAGAAAAAAACCTTCTACGGCTGGATTCGCATAGAAAATCGCCCGCGGAAAAATGTTCTGCAGGTGACGGTATCCGTCTCCCTTCTGCCTGTGGTGCCCCAGGTCTTATCACGGATACGCCATCTCTTCGATCTGTACTGTGATCCGGACGTCATTTATAAAAGTCTCTCCGTTATGAATGCGCTGCAGCCAAA
Organism: Emergencia timonensis; assembly: GCF_900086585.1. Lineage (GTDB taxonomy): Bacteria > Bacillota > Clostridia > Peptostreptococcales > Anaerovoracaceae > Senimuribacter > Senimuribacter timonensis. The sequence continues at coordinate 235,373 of NZ_FLKM01000009.1, read as the reverse complement.
TTTATGCGTATGCGGTACACGGCTGCCAGGCTGTTTCGACCCTTTCGAAATGGCCGTTTACGCTGTACTCGGCCAGCAAATTTCAGTAAAAGCCGCAGGCACGCTGGCAGGACGGTTAGCACAAACCTTTGGACTTGTTATCGAAACAGGCATCGAAGGATTAACCCACGCATTTCCAACGCCACAAGACCTCCTTGCATTGGATTGCCCCATTGAGGATACGTTAGGTCCCCTTGGCATTTCGGCTTCAAAGTCAAAGACCATACTGACCTTGGCAAAAGCGCTGAAAGAAGGCGAGCTAAGTTTTCATTTTAACAGCGAGCCTCATGTGGTGACAGCTAAACTGCTCGATATATCCGGCATCGGTCCATGGACAGCACAGTATCTTGCCATGCGGTGCTTAGGCTGGACGGATGCCTTTCTTTATACCGACTATGGCATCAAAAAGGCGCTGGCTCCACGTACTGAACAAGAGATTCTTGAGCTGGCCGATAAATGGCGTCCCTGGCGAAGCTATGCTGCAATTAATATATGGAATTCACTATAGGAGGAAAGTTAAATGTACTTTAAGATGGAATATATGTCCCCTTTGGGACCTCTGACGATGGCAAGCGACGGAAACGCTTTGATTGGCCTATGGATGGAAGGACAGAAGTACTTTGCCGCCACTGTACAAGAGGAAATGGCAGAAAATGATGATCTCCCAGTCTTTAACGACGCCAAAAGCTGGCTGGACAAATATTTTGCAGGCGGGAAACCGGTTCCTTCAGATTTGCCCCTTGCTCCTGCGGGCAGTGCGTTCCGTCAGGAAGTGTGGCAACTGCTCTGTGAGATACCTTATGGAGAGATTACCACTTACGGCCAGTTGGCCAAAGAAATTGCAAAAAAACGGAACAAACCCGGCATGTCTGCGCAAGCCATAGGAGGCGCCGTCGGGCATAATCCAATTTCTATCATTATCCCCTGCCACCGGGTCGTGGGATCAGCTGGCAGCTTAACGGGATATGCTGGAGGAATTGAAAAGAAGATCCAATTGCTGGCACTCGAAGGAGTGGATATGAGCAGCATGAGCATACCGAAAAAAGGGACAGCCCTGTAAACAGTTATGTATTCTGGAGTCTAATAATTAAAGAGGCGGGAATCGAAAATTCGATTCCCGCCTTTCGTGTTTTGCTGTCGTATAGAGTAAAGTCTTTATTTATTCAAAATCTCCGCCTTGCAGGTTGAAACGAAGGTTGGGTCACTTTCGTTTGCACCCACAAGAACCAGCATCCCAAATTCATTTATCAGTACCGTGCCCTGGGCAACAGTCTGGCCGCCAGCCTTGATACTGACGCCACTAGTGCCTGCCGGCAAATACTGTCGTACAGCATTTTGACAATCCGCACCACAGCCCTCTGGAGCCGGAACTGGCGCCGGAAGATAAGTGATTGTTTCATCATAGGTGGCGCTGGTTATTCTAACCGATACAATGCGGCAAATGGATACCGCCTCTTGAGGAACTCCTTGATTGTTTACAATTTGAAATAATCCAGAATTTGGATTGGTATTCGGTGCAGGCAATAATGATCCTGGACGGCCGCTAACATTGTCTCCGCTCTCCATTGCAACAATAATATTGTCATTTGGATAGAGAGAGATAATCTGCTGAAGAACATTCCTCATCTGCTGAACACAGAAACAATCAACTCCATTGCCTGTCGGACCCGTTGGGCCCGTTGGACCTGTCGAACCCGTTGGACCGGTTGGGCCTGTTGGACCCGTTGAACCCGTTGGACCGGTTGGGCCTGTCGGACCCGTTGGACCAGTTGGACCCGTTGGACCTGTCGGACCGGTTGGGCCTGTCGGACCGGTTGGACCAGTTGGACCAGTTGGACCCGTTAGGCCTGTTGGACCCGTTAGGCCTGTCGGACCGGTTGGGCCTGTCGGACCCGTTGGACCTGTCGGACCTGTTGGACCCGTTGGACCCGTTGGGCCTGTTGGACCTGTTGAACTCGTTGGACCCGTTGGGCCTGTCGGACCGGTTGGGCCCGTCGGGCATCTCAGGCACATTGGTCTCGGATACCTGCAACAATAAGGATATCCTGTACAATACATATTATGGAACTTCGATGGTGGCGCAAAATAGTAATCTATTTCTCCTCTTCCATACTCTCTATTAAAATAATTCATGAAATCACACCCTTTTCAATTAGCAGTTATGACTGCTATTACACATAATATGCGATTATTAAAGAGGTGCGATTATATTCTAAATAAATTTATATCATAAACTACTCTCATGCGAAATACCGTCCCATAAAAGTTCTTTAGGACTTGCCTGTTTTCGCAAGCGGCTTTTCAGCCTTATGCCAATTGAACAGTCTCAACGAGTATCTCCAGGTTTCTTAACTACTGGGAAACAAATAAACTGATTTTCACAAGAGTGTATGCTATAATCAGTAAACCAGGTGTTTTTAATGAATTATGCATACTGTTAAGTTGCTAATGAAAGAGGTGGAATAGATGCAAAATTTTTATACTGTCATACAACAATACGAAGATAGCAATCCTGATCCTATTATATTGAACACAGGTGATGTGGTGCAACTCGGTGAGGAATACAAGGAAGACGCCGCATGGCCAAATTGGATTCGCTGTATTTCCAAGAAGACCGGAAAGAGCGGGTGGACTCCCCTGCAGATCTTGCAAATCAACGGTGAAACAGCTGTTGCAACAACCAATTACACAGCAAAGGAAATGACTGTAACCGTAGGAGACGTGGTAACCGGCCATCACGAATTAAACGGCTGGCTTTGGTGTGTCCGCGCATCGGATAAACAAAATGGATGGGTTCCAAAAAACTGTCTCAAATTAATAGAATAAGCATTTTGTCCACTTCCATGACCAAGGAACTGCCATTCGTTTCAGATCCGTGTTGGATATCATAAATATGCGCCCACATGCACATACTACGATAAAAAGAAATATGTCTGACTAATAGTTAGAATAGAGGGTGAGTTATGAAATTTGATGCAGTATATTATGAGCCGAATAGTCTTTCCTATGAATTGGGTAAACAATTAAAAGATCAATTTACCGATTTGCCGTGGATACCGATCGATAGTCACAATTCCATAAAAGAAATGCGTGAAAAAGAAAACGCCGAGTTTGGAAAAATGAAGCGAAATTTAATTATAGGCACTAGAAAAACTCACAAATATGTGGAGAATCAAAAGGTGTCAGACTATTTAGTCCCCTACACCTCGTCTGGCTGTACCGCCATGTGCCTGTATTGTTATCTGGTATGCAACTATAACAAGTGTGCTTATCTGCGCCTGTTTGTCAACAGAGAACAGATGCTGGACCGTTTAATCAAGAAAAGCCGCGGCAGTGAAAAACCCTTGACTTTTGAAATCGGCAGCAACAGTGACCTGGTTCTTGAAAATACCATAACGAGCAATCTCCTCTACACCATACCTCGCTTTGCTGAGGAAGGTGTTGGCAGTTTGACCTTTCCAACAAAATTTCACATGGTGGACAGCCTTCTCGATCTGCCTCACAAAGGGAAGGTTATTTTTCGCATGAGTGTCAATCCCCAGCCTCTCATCAATCGTATTGAACTGGGCACATCTGATTTACAAAAGCGAATAGAAGCCGTAAACAAAATGTGCGAAGCTGGTTACCCCTGCGGACTTTTAATTGCGCCGGTCATGTTGGTAGATGGCTGGAAAGAACTGTACACAGAACTTTTAGAGCAGCTGCGGGACGGTTTATCAGAAAAGGTGAAAAAGGAAATGTTTTTGGAGATCATCTTGATGACCTATTCCTATATCCATCGCGCCATCAACGGCGACGCTTTTCCCAACGCACCGGATCTATATGACAAAGAGCTGATGACAGGACGCGGCAGAGGTAAATATTGCTATAAGCCGGAAGAAAGAAAAAAGGCAGAAGAATTTCTGCGTTCAGAAATCAAACGGATTTTAGGCGATGTGAAGATTTTGTACGTCAGTTAATGTGACTTAACACAGATTCTAATCAAAGGAAAGAATTAAAAAAGCAACAGGATTTCCTGAAGGAATGAACTCCTGTTGCTTTTCTGTATGATAAGGTTATTTTGTCGTTGGCGGTGTTCCCTCCGCATTAGATACGACTGCGTCAATTTGGATACAGGCTTGTTCAGGCAAGTCTGCTACGCCGACAATTCTTCTGGCAGGAATCCCGCCTGGGAAGAACTCTTTGTACACTTCGTCCATAGCATTGATATCTGCAATATTTTTCAAAAAAATGTTTACCTTCACCACATCGTCCATCACATGGCCGATGCTTTCTACGATTGCTTTGATGTTGGTTAAGCACTGCTTTGTCTGCTCTTTTACGCCTCCTGTTACCACAGCGCCGGTATGCGGGTCTAAAGGCAGTTGCGCCGAGAGATGGTTGTAATGGGAAAAGGCTACCGTCTGCGTTGACAGAGGGCATTTCGGCGCTTTGTCCGTATTGTTTGCTTCTACGATCAGTCCGTGTCTGTCTTCTACAGCTTGCGGAGGCGTTCCGTCCCCATGGGATACGACTGCTTCCACTTGAATACATGCGTTCATCGGCAACGCTGACGCTGCAATGACTGTGCGGGCAGGAACGTAAGCAGCAGTCCTTGCAATAGCAGAATCCGGAAAGAATGTTCGGTATACTTCATTCATCGTGTCAGTGTCTGATAGGTTCTTAAGAAAAATATTCAGTTTGACGATGTCGTCAAAAGGAACGTCAATGCTTTCCAAAATAGCCTTGATATTTTTGAAGCATTGTGCCGCCTGTTCTTTCACACCGCCAGTGACCAATTTGCCTGATTTCGCTTCAATAGGCAGCTGTGCCGAAAGATGATTGTAATGAGAAAATGCAACAGTCTGCGTTGACAGCGGACAAGTCGGCGCATTTTCCGTGTTATTTGTCAGCTTTATCAGGTCGCCTGCCTGCGGTGCATTTGGAATGGTACCTTCGCCGTTAGAGAGAAGGGCTTCTACCTGTACCAAAGCATCCATGGGCAAAGCGGCCACAGCCGCTACTGTCCGTGCAGGCACATAGACGGGAAAAAATGTTTTGTAAACCTCGTCTATGACTTCTATATCTTTGATATTTTTGACGAAGATCGTAATTTTAACTACATCACTCAGACAATGGTCGATGCTTTCAACAATCGCTTTGATATTTTCAAAACATTGTTTTGCCTGTTCTTTGACGCCGCCTGCCGCCAGCTTGCCTGATTGGGGCTCAATGGGCAGCTGGGCCGAGAGGTTGTTGTAGTGAGAGAAGGCAACAGTCTGCGAAGAACGACCGCCGTCACTTGGGGCATTTTCTGTATTTCTGGCTAATACTGCGTTGTACATGCTCATAATAGTATACTCCTTTATATTAGATTATCGAGATACTTTTATTCTGCACTGAAATACGGATTCATATGCGGCGTCTTCGTATTCCAACTTGACAACTTTCATCTTACATGTTATTTTCAGTCAACTCAAAATCCGCGTTACATCGCTCCGCACCATTGACAATCAGTGTAATCGCATGCATTCCTGGGTAGTGCTTCCTTGTGGTTAAATCAGCAAAAGAAAGCTTTTTGCTGTAGAATTTCTTTTCGTTTTTGTTCAAAGAAAGTTCAGAGATCTGGAATATTTTTCTGCTTCTTTTGCCACTGGCTTTCACATAATCGACTGCATATTCCAGTCTCACTTTTGTCGCCTCATCTGTTAAAATATAAAAGGAAAAGCAAAGGTCTTCCCCCATAGCGACGGTGGTTTTATCTAATAAAAAGTCATTGACTGCAATGCAGTCAGCATTTTGATATCCGAAAATTGCCAGCACCTCGCGATCGCCCTTTTTCAGTAATGTTCTGCAGCCATGCTTTACAATCCAATCTGTGTCTTTGTTTTTGCCGTACCAATCCTTTGCCAGTTTTGCGATTCGTTCTGGATGGGTTTTAGAAATATCGTTCAGATTATTGGCGACGCTCTTCCGCACATAGGGGGAAGGATCGGCCTTTAACTGCTCCAATATGGGCAGAATCGGCGCAGGGTCTTTTTTAAATTTTGTCAGAGCCTGTGCCCACGGAAGCTGCGGGCGGCAGCCTTCGCTTGCAAGCCTTCTTACGTGTTCATTCTCGTGTTTGGACCAGGCATACATCTGTGCCATCATACGTTCTTCCTGATTTATGATAAACGGCCGCACGGCAAACTCCGAAGAGGAGTAAGGAGTATATCGTTCCAGGGCTTTTATCGATAAGTTCCAGTTCTTTTCGTCTTGCCCATAGACTTCAACAAAATCGGGGAATAGAATGCCAAAAAAGTTGGAAGAACAGGTTGACACTACTTGATCGAGTATTGCCAGCGCATCTCCATAATCTGCCGGCAGATATCTGCCTAAATTTGAACTGATTTTTCGAACTCTGGCTTTTAATTCTAAATCATCCCACGACTGATCCATTGTGGATTTCAAAAATTCGTCAACCTGAAAGGGGTGATAAACCGACTGTATCCTCTTTGCGATTTCATGAAGTGATTCGTAGTTGTACATATCTTTTAATAATTCTGCCATGTGCTGTCTCTCCTTTATTGGGAATAAAGTGATTCCCTGCTCAACTCAGAAAATAAAGTCTCGGTTTTTTTGCTGTCCTTGAAGCTGATATAGATGTCAGCATCACTCTTTCGCGCGATTCGTATCGTTGGCGATGCGTCCGCATTGACAAAGAGCATGTGTTTTCCTAAGTCCGCGGATTTAAAATTCCCTTTTAGGGTGCTTCCCATGCCGCCAAATCCGTTGGTTCTTGTGCCAATTCCGATCTCTCGCATGCTTTTTTCAATCAATGTCACGTCTTTTATATCGGTAAAATCGATTTCCAGGCCATACATGCCTTTAACCTGTATCTGCGTATCAGTCAGTTGGACACCCGGTTCTTTAAAGCCATAGAATAACATAATTGCACAAGCAGTGAGGATGAAAATTACAAGAATTGGCTTTATGACTTCCCATCTCGACTTTGTCTTTTTTGCCATTTTCCTTCCCCCCTATTAGTCAGATTCATATTTAAGGTTATACTTCGTTTTCAGCTTATAAGCGAAAAAGACTGAGAGGAACATGATGCCATACAGGATGCCCAAGGCGCTGGCTGTGATTTTTCCATCGGCAATGATCCCGACTTTTTCCACTGCCAAATCGTATCCGCAGGCTGCTATGGATATCAGTCCAAACAGTCCAAGAAAATAGATGCCTCCCTTTTGCCGCTTTTCTGTCAAAGGGTAGATGTCGTAATAGATGAACTCAACACTGCACAGCACAATCACAAAGAGAATGATCGTCAGTTCTGCCCACTTTCCTGAAGTCCATTCTATTCCATACGAGTACAGCAGTGCATTGACCAATAATAGCCCTGTCAGAGATAAGAAACCGTGCTTGAAGACATCTCCTCTTCTCAATAATTGGAGTTCGTCTAAATTTCCCCTCTTTTTCATAATCTAATCCTCCCAAAATAATTCATCTAAAGTCTTTCCCACTACCTTGCAGATTTCAATGCAGAGTTTTAGCGACGGGTAATAGTCGCCTTTTTCAATCGCATTCATCGTTTGCCGGCTGATACCGATTGCTTCTGCTAAATCTTTCTGCGTCATGTCTAGTGCCGCCCGTGCAGCCTTGAGCCTGAGATTCTTAGCCATAATGTTGTATCCCTGCTTTCATAAGCCTTCTTTTTTCTCTGCCTTGAGTTTAGCATGGAGGAAGGCAAAAAGTCAATTAACTTTGACATAAATTAAAAAAACGCTTACATCATTTCGATGTGAAGCATTTTGCATTCCCAATTATATGGTGAGCACATGTGCAGTTCGACGTACCTGTTTAACTCATAAAAAAAAATCCCGCCGGGGAAATCAATCCTCAGAGGGTCGTTAAGGTTAGCAAATTTTATTAAATAGAACAATGTCCAAAATCCGATTGAGCTTTTGACAGCAAAATTCCGGCGTGTAACGGTCAATATCATTCCATTCGAACTGCGCCATCAAATAGACGCTCATGATGATGTCTACGATGTCGTCAGGGTTTAGGTCACTGCGAAAGCTCTCTTGCTTCTGTGCCTCTAAAACCAGTTCTAAAAAAATCGCCATCATATCCATGCGCGTGGCATAGAGGGGACTGGTCTCGCAGGAATTCAAGTAGGTAATCTTTCTTGAGAGATTGATATACTGTATGGAATCCAAAATGAACACTTCCAGGACACGGCGAATTTTTTCTGCCGCATCGGCCTCGTTTTTCAAATCATGGGCGATAAAATGACGAATCTGGTCCAGCTCTTCTTCTGCAATTCCGATTAAAAGGCTTTCTTTATTGGGAAAGTAGTTATAGAGGGTGGCTTTAGAAACCTCAGAGCGTTGGGCCACGTCCTCAATGGTCGTATTTTCATACCCTTTTGTGCTGAACAATTTACGCGATGACTTCAAGATTCTGGCGCGGCATTTGCGTTTGTTTAATTCTCTGCGGGAATGTCTTACCATGGTGGACCACTCTCCTTTCCTTCTTTGCATATATTCTACACTAGAACAAAAAAAGAGGCAATTAGAATTTTCAGACTTGACACTAATTTTATACCGACGTATAATTAAACTGAATATTTAAATAAATTATAGGCGCAGGCTGCGGTAACCTATGCGCCGAAAGATTCTTATGACGTGCTGAAAGATTTGTATCATCAGTGGAACGGCTAACAAGTAAATACAGACCGGAGCACCGTCGGAAAGGATGGTGAATAACCAATGAAGGAACAAAATTATCAAGTCTACGGATACCGCTGGGTTGTACTTGGGATTTACGGATTGTGTACGGGCGTGATTCAGCTCATGTGGACTACGTTCTTCTCAATCACCACAGATGCGTGGAAGTACTATGGATTTACCGACGCGACAAAAGGAGAAAGCGCGATCAGCCTTCTTTCAATTATCTTTATGGCAGGTATGATTATCGTTTCCATTCCATCCCTTGCCGCCTTTGAACGCTTTGGCTTCAAGAAGGCAGTCGGATTCGGAGTCGTCCTTACCGGAATATGCGCTTTACTGCGTGGTCTTTTCGGAGATAGTTATACGCTGGTCTTAGTCATGACCGTCGGCTTCGCCATTGCACAGCCATTCCTCTTAAACTCACCTGGACTGGTGGCCGGCAAATGGTTCCCAGAAAGAGAGCGCGCCACGGCCAACAGCGTAGGGCTCCTCTGCAGCTATTTCGGCATGTGCGTAGGGCTGCTGCTCACACCGGTGCTGCTGGAATCGGGAATGACCATCAAAAGCATGCTGCTTACTTACGGTGCGGTAGGCGTTGTTTCGGCAATCTTATTTTTGATTTTCGTAAAAGAAAAACCGCCGACACCACCTTGCCCGGAAGAATTAGCTGGACGCTCCGATTTCAAAGAGGGCATTAAATTCGCTCTAAAAAAGAAAAATTTCATCCTGGCATTATTAATGTTTTTCTGTGTATTCGGCGTATTTAACACCTTCTTTACCATGATCGAGCCAATCCTGCGCAACCTGACAAATGAAGGCGTCGACGCCACACAGGTCGGCATTATCGGCGTTATCATCCTGGGAATCGGCATCATCGGCAGCTTGATCATATCCTTGATTTCCGATAAGGATAAACAACATAAGCGGCTGCCATATATGATTGTCGTCAACATCATCGGCTGCGTCGGCTTTGCACTTTTCCTCGCCATGAAAGGCTTTGGCGGCCTGGCCATCGCCGCAGCAATTTACGGATTCTTTATCGTCGGCGGCGCACCGCTGACCCTGACCTTTGCCGCAGAATCCTGCTATCCGACCTCAGAAGGAACCTCCGAAGGCCTGCTCATGTTCATGGGCAATGTCGCCGGCGTTATCTTCCTGGGCGCCGCGAGCCTCTTCGGAACAAATCACCGCATGCTGATGGTGGCCATGATCGCCGTCACCGTCTTCTATATCGTGCTCATGTTCTTTGCAAAAGAGATTAAGCTAGAGAAAGCGAAACAAGAAGAGAAGATTGCACAGTGATAGGTTGAGTTGAAAACTGATTGGATAGGCTGACTTGATTAGATAGAAAAAGCCTGGATAAGAAATTGGCTTGGATCCATCATCTTAGATGAAAGTACAATTAGCCTCGATAAGAAATTGGCTTGGATAGAAACACGAGCCGCTATCATAAGCGGCTCGTGTTTTTGATTGATGTAAGCTAGTTAAGGGGGATATTGCCCTGCGATTTACTTTTCGAAAGTTACTCCCCGATATAGGTAAACCGTTTGTATGTTTTGCCATCGCGGCTCACCGTCTCATTCCACATGGACGCCGGGCGGACCCAGATCCCCCTCTCGCCGTAAAGCGCGCGGTAGACTACCATGGGTTCCAGCGTCTCGCTGTGCTTTGCAATATATAGCACTTCGTATTCGTTGCCTTTGAAATGGCGATAACGCCCCGGGATGATTTTGTCCATGTTGTTCCTCCAAAATAAGTACGATTCATTTCTGACTTAGTTACCGATAATAGGTTTCTCGTTCCTCAAGTTCAACCATTGCCGCCAACAATCGTTCTTGCAGCTCCGCCTTCGAAAGGCTCTTCACATACTTCTTTAAATCCTCATAGTGCTGCTGATTTCGTTCTTCTTCCTCAGCCTCCCATTCCTCTACTTCTTTTAAGAAGTCCTTTGCAACCTTCGGTTCGGCGGTGAAGTAGAGAGCGATCATATGCTTGCAGATGACGCTTCGTCCTTCAGCAAATGGGCAATTGCAGGTAGATTTCCTCGGATGCGCTTTATCTATATGTACAGTGTAACGATTGACCCCACTGCCAGAGACAATTCCATCATAAGTATCCGTCCTCGTCTGTTCCCATGAGACAACCTTTTTGTTCTCGTAATAATCCATTCCACGCCAGACGGAGTTACCGCTGGCCATTTCTATCAGACCCATGTGAGGTTTCCTTTCTTTGTAACATGTAAATATTGTTATGATCTACCACAAAAGCTTTTGTTCAATCAAAACGGCAGTTCTTACTCGCTAGACTTTCCATTGTTAATTTTTATCCGTATTTAAACATCACTCTTTATTCCTCATATTTTGCTACATACTTTTAGTTTTTACTATTCGGTTTATCTGGGATTGTCATCGCTAACTTCCCAACTTGAATAAGAGGATTCAGATAATTTTAAGTGAAATTCTTCGCATCCTTATATCAAAAAAAACTCCATAATTTCATGCTTACTTCTAGGCTCTCTACAATACTCCCATATTTGATTTTATTTATTTTTTTTTGGGGGGTATCTTAGGGGATGTTAGAAATCTGCTGTTCCAGAAACTATTTATTTTTAATTGCCCGTTACACCATGAAAGCCTCTGTCCGGTATTCCGGGTCGGGCAATCCTGCCTGCTCCATTTCATAGTACATACGATCAACACCTTCCCCAAACTCACGTACATATTCATATTCGTGCAGTAATTCGGCAATTTTGAGGTTTTTTGAAAAGTGAATTTCTCTCATATTGTTTAAGTAAACAATTCCCGGAAGCATGCTAGGGCTTCCTTTCTGCTACTATCCACAGCACATATATTTAATTAAGCCCCGCCCATTTTAACCTTACTATCCATTTGCATAACAAGCAGATTAGCGAAACATAATAGTAACTTTATTTATTATTTTACACTTCCGTCAAATCAGTTGCAAGGAGTTATTAAAATAGCTGCCAATGCTTTGTTCGCATCAGCAGCTAATCGCTTTAAGTTCGGTATTTTACCTCAATATCTTTTTTTCTTTAATTAGCCTTCCAGATCAACCTCGAGTTTGACTTTCTCATACTGTTTCCTGTCGCTCAAGAGACATGCCATTTTAACGGTATTACCAAATTTCCATAAAATCATGTTGTCATACATAGATTATTATATTTTCATTCTAGCCCCGACATTTTTTTATACAATGTTTTTGCATATCCATCCGTCATTCCGCTTATAAAATCCGTCGCAATTAATATTCTACGATACAAGAGTTCTATCTCATCTGTAATAGCATCCGTTTCCTTTGCTTTAAAGTAATCATTAATGTAATTAGAGGAAATAAGAGTAATTACTTTTTTGTCTTGCATTGTCATCACTCCATAATTATCAAATCGGACAACAGCCGGAACAAACTTATCTAACAAAAAATTAAGAATAATCTGCGCAGATATTTCCGGCTCCACAATCACGCGCGAATCAAAAACAAATTCACTCATTGCCTTTTTTAATAATTTTTCTGTTAAGCTATGATTATTATCATAGAATAAATCATAGTTAAATTTTCCTTGCAAAATATCCTCATAACTTTTTGAAAATCTCCAGCACACAACATACATCAACCATTTTCTAAGGTATGTTCCCCATTGGCTCATTACTTTGGCCTTATCTTTTTCTGTTTCATTAAGAGAATTCAATTTGTCAATGATTTCTTTTGTTCTATCCATATGCTGTTGAGATTCCCTGTTTTTTTCTCCCAATGCCTCATATGTATTTTCGAAAAAATGCAACAACTCATCAACGCTGACTATTCCCGACTTTACTGCATCCTCCAAATCGGCAGTCATATATGCGATATCGTCTGCTGCCTCAACTAAATATGCCAAAGGATTGCGAATCACTTCCCCATCTGCGTTCACAGTGCCCACTTTTTCAGCAATTTGTAAAAAAGTGCTTTCTTCAGCCTGGTAGCACCCCATTTTGTGTCTAATATGAGCTTCTCCTATTTCGTCGCATCTTGTGGGATATTTAATCAACGCGCTAATAATCGAAAATGGCAAATTAATCTCTGATTGGTGCCGCGCCTTCGATAGAATTCTCAAAGCCTGAGCATTACCTTCAAAATTCTCTAAATCTGTAATTTGCTTCTTACTCAACAAATCTGAAGCAGGCTTTTCATCATTGCACCTTAAAAGATAAATATCTTTAAGATTACCCTTAAACCATTCCCTTATTATTTCTTCACCGACATGCCCAAATGGTGGATTCCCAAGATCATGCAATAATCCAGCACAAGATAAAACTGCTTCAATATCACCAACTCTTTGGGACTTTAATTTTTCATTGTTCTGCTCGTTACAGTCAATTGGCAAATGCTGATATAACGATGTATTTTGAAAACACATAATTCCTAACTGTTTTGCGATTGTCGATACTTCTATAGAATGTGTTAATCTGGTTCTGACAAAATCACTCTTAGACAATGGAAAAACCTGAGTCTTATCCTGCAGCCTTCTAAATGCCGCACTAGAAACAATCCGCTCATAATCCCTTTCAAATGGGCTTATATAATAATCATCAAATGCTTTTGGATCCTTCTCTTCATTAATTAACCGAGTTTGTGTTAATAGTTTTTTCCATTCCATAAATATTGTCCTCCCATAGTTCTCTTACGTTCTATATTTTGTTCAAATACAATTTATGCTTTTCTCATATCTTGCGCTGATTCAATTCTTCTGTGGGCTAGCTTCTAATTTTGGTAAATCATTTAAACTTACCACTTCCAATGTCGAGATAAGCTCATTTTCAAAATTTGTTGTATAGATGCCAATAACAATACCTTTAGCAGAAATAGTTTTTTTCACGGTCGCCATACAAATTCTCCTATTCTCACATCACCAACTGCCTTTTCCAAATTCAGCTTTGACATTTATAATACTGTCTGGTGACTTGTATGGGACAAAAGAATTACCGTCTCAACGGTATTACCAGATTCCCACAAAATCTTCCTTACTTCTTTACCATCACGATATATCGGAAAGTTAAACTCAATAGACTTTAACGGCATTTCCGATTCACCATGCGGATAAATTTGAACTTCCTTTATAAGATAAGTAATTATACTCTTCTTTTCTTCATCACTTATTATATCATAGAGTTTTCCGAAATTAAGCATGATTTTGTAAATGTTGTCCAGAGTGATTGCCTCCATCTCAATGGAATTTCTCCTAAGTTTTGCATCCTCGATTCGTTCTTCCAGCTCCACAATCGTATCATACAGTCCATCAAGACGTAATATCATATCGTGAAGTTTTCTTTCTCTATAACGAGCATCAATTGGTAAATTATCAATCTCTCGCTCCAACCGTGCCTTGTTTAGGTCAACTTCTTTTAACTTTCTCTCATAATTAGCAAGCTCTTTATCAATCATAGAAGTATCTGTCTGTGCACCAATTCGTTTTTCAATTTCCTGGGCAAAGTATTTGTCGCTGACCAATTCTTTCACTGCTTCAATTACCAAAGGCTCTATTTCTGTTTTTCTCAATGAAGCTTTGTAATCACAATGATGGCCCCTCTCCTGCTTATTTCTTCCACATATATAATAGTAAACTTCTTTATATGTGCCATCTTTGTTTGTCCATGCATGTTTATTGGTATACATTGAGCTTCCACAAATCGGACATTTTAATAGGCCGGTTAAAAGGTGCGCTCTATCTTTTCCGATTTTTGATGGTTGCTTAACTCCTGTTGCCAATCGTTTCGCATGAACTTTTTGCCAAAGTTCTTCACTGATAATAGCTTCGTGTTGCCCATCCTCTAAAATATAATCATCTGTATGAACTTGTTTATATTCATTCTTCGTTCCTTTAACCTTTTCTCGTGTCCTTCTTCCATAAGCAATTTTACCGCAGTAAACAGGATTATCTAATATTAAACGTATAAAATGACTGCTCCATGTTTCTAATTTACCATTTTGACGAGGTATCTTTTTGATTCCTTGAAGATTCAGGTATTTTGCAATCCCACCAAGTCCAATATCTGAATTACCAAATTTATCATATATAATTCTTATGGCTTCTGCCTCAGTTTCTTGAATTAGGAGCTTATTATCTTTCAGATAATATCCATACGGAGCGAATCCTCCATTCCAACCGCCTTGTCTTGCCTTTTCTCTTCGTCCGTTCATCGTCTGCTCTATAATATTTTCTCTCTCTATTTCAGCCACAGCCGAAAGGACAGAAATCAAAAGTTTGCCACTGGTTTGTGATGAGTCGATTCCTTCTTCTATGCAGATAAGGTTTATCCCATAAGATTGTACAAATTCCAAAGAGTTTAGAATATCCGCTGCATTTCTACCAAAACGAGAAAGTTTATATACCAGAATATAATCAATTTCCAATCCATACTTTATATCGGAAAGCATTTTCTTAAATGCTGGCCGTCCTTCGATAGATTTTCCAGATTTCCCTGCATCCTCATAAATACCCACAATCTCCATTTCTTCACGATCCGCAAACCGCTTTAAACTGTTTTTCTGTCCTTCAAGACTATATCCATCAACCTGCATCTCAGTACTTACTCTTGGATACAAAACACATTTTTTTCCTTCTCTATTCATCTTTCCACCTCCGAAAATTCAGGAAAATGTGATATGTAAAGCTGCGCAAATTTACGCAGCATAATCTAACTCATGCAAAACAATCTTTCCATATTTTTCAATGATCTGTGTCATTGCTTTAATAAAAACCTCAAACGCTTCTTGTTCATTTTCTGAATTAGAAAATAATTGTTCCGCATTTTGTTTTACATCTTCCATTCAAATACCTCCGCTATATCCAAAGCGACTGTATGCTCAAATTATAAAAATACAATCTTGATATTACCAATGTGCGATTACCGTTATTTCTTTCTGATTGTACATTTTCTATCCGAACAAATGCGAAGCGAAATACTAATGGCAAGAGCTGTATCAACTCTTGCCATTATATTTTCCGGGATAATTCCCAAATAACTTTTTAATCTTTGCTTATCAATCGTTCGTATTTGTTCAAGAAGGATGATTGAATTTTTTTCCAGACCATCGAAATTTTCAGTAGGAATGTGTGTGGGTAATTTTGTCTTTCCTCTTGCCCGACTTGTGATTGCTGCAACGATTACAGTAGGACTATATCTGTTGCCTATATCATTAGAGATAATAAGTACAGGTCTTATCCCGCCCTGTTCTGAACCAATCACAGGATTTAAGTCGGCGTAATATATTTGACCACGTCTATATGTTTTTTCCATCTTTATAACCTCCAATCTATATTCGACAAATAATAATTCTGTCTATGTAATAAGCCAGGCAAAAGGCTTTTTGAGGTCTGGAGCATATAAAACAAAGCTCTGTTCTCATTGATAACCTTGTGTCTGGCTTTATGATCATGGCATTTCTATTTGTCCTCGACACCCCGAAATGCAAATACGAAAAAGCGCAGGGAAGTCGCCAAACGGTCAGCAGCGAACTGACTCCACGGGAGTTTCACCCCAACTGACGGTCTGCCAGAGCCGCCCTCATTGCCTGCGGCGGATTGGATACCGCTCGGACTGTGACTGGACGGGAGTACCATTATGCTCTTTGTGGGTTATGGCGAAACCGGGGGCTACCCGATATTTGGAGTCAGTATAGGCTCGCTCACCACCTTTCATCGCTATTTGCTTGTCGGCAGGTCTTGGCGTACTGCTCCGCACGCTTATGCTCATCACAATCACAAAGAGGAAGTATTTGGCGAATGACTATTCGGTTGTCAAGGAACAATCCTGTTTTTGCCACACAAAGGAAAACAGGGTGGAGGATTTCGTCCTCTCACCCTGTCGCCAATGGGAACCTATCAATTTCCCCTCACGTTAAAATATTTTTTGATTTTTTCTTTTAACCTGTCCATGCGTCTGTAAACCGCCTTTTCGGTAATCTTCAGATACCTGGCGATTTCATGGGTGCTATACCCCTGGATCTTCATCAGAACGATCTGCAGGGTAAGCCTGTCCACAGTGATCAGTACATGATACAATTCCTGATTTTCAATATGATCCAAAAAATCTTGTACTGTTTTCGGTTCTGCCTGATCGTTGGATGCTGCTACGGTATCCAGATATGTACCTGTTTCCTGCACACGCTCATAATAGCGTCTGTCTGAATTAAATGCCTGACGGTCATAGAGACGGATTGCTTCAATCATATCTTCAGAAACACCGCTGTCTCTTAAAATCTTTTCTTCTTTCTCTTTCCAGAGCTTCCATTTGCGCTCTGCTTTTCCATGGTTATATGCCATTTTCCTTACCTCCAATCTGATTTGTTTGAAATCTCAGATTGGAAAGGGCGGAGAACGGCAGCCGATACCGGAAGAAGGCTTATCCCTTTTCCCGACAAATATCGACAAACAAAAAACCGCAAAGGCTGTTAAACCTTTGCGGCAGTAAGAAAAATAAGAGCTATGTTGTAGAACTAAAACTTCTATATTAGGGGCGTGAGCGTGCCACCAACAGAAGAAGATTTTTTTGAGAGGCTATCCTCATTCCTATATGAAATTATGTAGGTAGTTGCTGCTTTGAATAAGCAGCGGGGCGTCTGAAGCAGACCAGCACATAAAAAATCCCTCCAAACCCAAAACGGGTTCAGAGGGAAGATGTGTAATAAGGCATGATGAAGCCGCCCACCGAAACACCGTTTTTTTTATTCGGTGGGCTTATCCTTTATCTCTTTTGACAGGGCAGAAATCTCGTTTTCCTGATTTCTAAAGGCAGCCTTTTTCAACCGTTCAAAGCTTTCATTACTGATTACATGTTCTATCCGGCAGGCATCGACTTCTGCGGTTTCAGGATCAACACCTGCTGCGATAAGCTGTTCCGTAAAGAAGCAATGGCGCTCATAAATCTTTTCGGCAACCTCCCGGCCCACATCGGTCAAATGGAGAAGGTGATCTTCATCCATTATGAGAAAGCCGCCGTCTTTCAGGGTGTTGACCGCCACACAAACACTCGGTTTTGACACTCCCATGTGCCGGGCAACATCTACGGAGCGCACCATACCCATTTTCTTATGGAGAACAAGGATGGTTTCCAGATAGTCCTCCCCGGACGGAGTTATTACGGGCTTCATAAACTCTTTGCTTTCCTTCGTCTGTTTTTTTTGCAATTCTTCCCATGCTTCACGAATAACCAATGAAAACATCCATGTGCGCCCCCCTTTCTTCTTGCTAGCAGATGATTTCCAAATACTCCCAGTGTTATGCTCCTGCATATACCAATTACACAGTCCATCCAAGGCTTTCCTGCTGAATATGATACAACTTTTCATACAGCCCTTTCTTTTTCATCAATTCTCCATGCGTTCCTTGCTCGACCAGTTTACCATCTTTCAAAACGATGATCTGGTCGGCATCCACCACAGTACGGAGCCGGTGAGCAATCATAATGACCGTCTTACCCTCCACCAGCTTTGCAATGGCCCGCTGGATTAAAACCTCGTTCTCCGGGTCAAGAGATGCTGTTGCTTCATCAAGAAGAATAATCGGGGCATCTTTCAGCAGAGCGCGGGCAATGGAGATTCGCTGACGTTCTCCTCCAGAAAGAGTGCTGCCGTTCTCCCCCAAGATAGTCTGATAACCATCCGGCAATCGCTGGATAAATTCGTTACAGTACGCTGCCTTTGCCGCCGCCATGACCTGCTCTTCGGTAGCGTTCATGTTGCCTACGCGGATGTTATTAAAAACAGTGTCGTTGAACAAGGTCACATCCTGAAATACAAAGGACATACAGCGCATCAGGTGTTCCGGTTCAATGGTGCGGACATCCATACCACCAATGGAAATCTGACCTTTTCTTACATCCCAAAAGCGGGCAATGAGTTTGGAAATTGTGCTTTTGCCGCTACCGGAAGGCCCTACTAGGGCTGTTACGCTGCCAGTTGGAATAGAAAAAGATACATCCTTGATAACATCGTCCCGGTTATATCCGAAAGTGACATTTTTCAATTCAATGTCATAGTTAGCCATATCCTTATCTTCGCCCTCCATAACAGGGGTGGTCAGCAGGGTACGCATACGGTTGGTAACAGTCCCCAAATGAAACAGAGAGGTTAACTGCGAAAGGATGGCAAGGATTGGGCCGTAAATCTGCGTGGAGAACATGAACAGCACCAGCAAAGGAAGCAGTTCAATTTGACCGCCAGTTATCAGTACCGTTCCAATAAAAATGGTGATACCAAGACCTGCTTGCAGAACCAGGCTGGCTCCCTGAACCAGAATACCAGAGGCCAGTTCCACCCTGATGGCGATTTTTCTCATGGCTTGGAGTGCTTTGTCCAGCGTGGAGAAACGGGAACCGCTAAGGCCGCAGGATTTAATAATTTTGATACCTTCCAGGTATTCCTGAATCTGGCTGGACGCCTCCAACTTCACATCCACCTGTTTATCAAACAGACGGAGTTGCAGCTTGCGTCTGCACCAGATGATAAGAAATGTGACCGGCATCGTACAGAAAATCGCAAGGGCCATTCTCCAGTCAAAAAATGCCAGACAAATGCAGGTCAGGGTGACAGAGATAATATTTGCGATCAGCGGCGGAATGGTACTGCTGAGCATGGATTCCATGCTGCTGCAATCCGCCATCATGTTTGTGGTAATATCAGATAAATCTTTTGTGTTAAAGAAGCTCATGGGGAGCTTGCGAAGATGTTCTGCGATCCGAAGTCTGGTCGTGCTGGCCTCTTTATAAGAAGCAATGTAGGTTTTTCTATAATCATTTTTTGCAGCCAGGAATACCAGAATAGCCGCAACCACTCCCAGTCCCAGCAGCTTCCACAGTGCGTCCCATGAAATTGCTTCTCCGGTGAACGGTTTCAGCAGTTCCCAAAAAAGTAGGCAGGCTACCATTGAAGGAAGTAGCAGTGCAATATTGGTTATTGTGCAGGCTGTAATTGCTTTTTTTAAGTCGGAGTAGCCTTTCTCCGATAGCATTAACTTTTCTTTCAGCTTACTCATAGATCACACCGCCTTTCCTTGTACTGATTTTCCAGTTGATCGACTCCGTATAGCTGCTCCACATCTGCGCGTATTTTCCACCCTTCTTCAGCAACTCGTCATGGGTGCCAGATTCAATCAGGTGTCCTTTTTCCATGACAAGGATCTGGTCAGCGTTGCGAATCGTAGACAGACGATGGGCAATCATTACAACCGTTTTATTCTGGATTAGCTTTTCAAAGGCTTTTTGAATCAGGTACTCATTTTCCGGGTCGCTGAATGCGGTTGCCTCGTCCAGTACGATGATAGGGGCATCCTTTACGATAGCCCTTGCAATGGCAATCCGTTGGCGTTCACCACCTGAGAGATGAACGCCGGTGCTTCCAATCACAGTCTGATAACCGTTTGGAAGTTGCTCGATAAATTCGTGGCATCTTGCCGCCTTTGCCGCCGCAATCACCTGTTCCTCCGTAGCATCTGGATTTCCCATGCGGATGTTATCCAGGATGCTCTGCTTAAAGAGGAATGTATCCTGAAATACAAAGCTGACCTTATCCATCAGCGCATCCAGCGGAATATCCCGAATGTCAACACCACCGATTTGAATACTTCCGTCCGTCACATCATAAAATCGGGAGATTAGGTTGGCTATGGTACTTTTACCGCCACCGGAAGGGCCGACAACGGCTGTTACCTTGCCATGAGGCGCAAGGAAAGAGACATGAGCCAGGGCCTTGACTTGGGAATCAGTTTCATAGGAAAAGCTGACATCCTGAAAAGCAATGTCATAGTTTTGTATAACAGCCTTTGTATTCTTTTCCGGCAGAACCGGGATACGCAAGATTTCATCCATGCGCTCTACATTGCCGTCAATCTGCGTAAAGGACTCCGAGATAAACATGATCTTATTCAGGATACCGGAAATCGCATGTACAATAATCAGGTAGAAAATGAATGTCAACGAATACTCTCTGAAATCCGTAGTATGCATCCCGATCAGAACACCTACCGGAATTAAAAACAGATAAATATTGTTGATGATTGTGGTAAATGCAGGCATACAGTTTTGCCAGCCCAATGCGTACTCCAGCACGAAAGAGGTATAGTCCTTAATAGATTTGCTCAACCGCTTAAAAGAATCTGCGGTCTGATTAAATGCTTTGATCTCCGGCATACCGCGCACATATTCCACAGAGGCGCTGTTCATGTTCTCCTGGGCGGTCTGAAAACGGTGCATTTTTTCCTTTGCTTCACCGTTGAATCCTGCAAACTGAACGATGAAGGCCAGAACAATACCAACCAGACAAACCACACCATACCGCCAGTCAATCCCAAGAAGAATAATGACCAGAACAAGCGGTGCGACCAAAGAGGCGACAAAATCCGGGAGCTGGTGAGCAATAAATTTCTCAACGCTTTCAATGTTTTCGTCCATGATTTTTCTCAGTTTGCCGCTGCCCAAGGTCAGATGATACCCAAGCGGAATATGCATAATGTGGTCGGCAAAGGCCACCTTCAATTCATAAAGCGTTCCAAACGCTGCAATGTGGGAACACAGTAAGGCAAAAAAGTAAAATACGATGTTCCCCAAAATACCAGCCAGGGCAAGCCAGCCCCAGGTTGAGATTGCAGAAACATTCAAGAGCGACATATCCGGGTAAACAAACAGGATTTCCCGAACGATGTAATAAATTGATAAATAAGGTGCAAAAGAACAAATTGCTGCCAGCGCAGCCAGAAACCCTGATAGAAACAAAAGCCATTTATGACCCGAAGCTAATTCCAGGCAACGCGCCAGTCCAGTCTTTGCCTTCGGCTGTTTCTCATTTTGCTGTGTCATTCCTAACCCTCCTTTTGGTCATACCCAATTTTTTTCAAAAGAAGCTCTGCTCCTCTGATTTGAAAATCATCAGTAATATATCCGTTTTCAAGGCGCATTGCCCGCTCGCAACAGGCAAGCGCACACTCTGCGTCATGGGTAATGACGATAATGGTGCGCCCCATCTTCGCCAGTTTGCGGATCATCCGGCTGACATTCCGCATATTCGTGCCGTCCAGCCCACTTGTAGGTTCGTCAAGTATGATAATAGGTGCTTCGTGTATCAGAGCTACGCCAAGAGCCAGCCTCTGCTTTTGCCCTCCTGACAGCGTAGAGGGATGCTGTTTGATGAACGGCGTCAGTTCCAGGGCTTCCAGAATTTCTTCTGCCGCTTGCTTCCGCTCCGGGCTGGCCTCTGAGCCAGTAGTCAGTTCGTCCAGCAAATCCTCACCGAATAGCTGGCTGTCTAAATCCTGGGGAATGTACCAGACCTTTCCCAAGCGGTCTTTGGGTCTGCAATGCTTTCCGAATAAAACGACTTCGCCGGATTTCTCTTTCAAAAGCCCTGCCAAGATTCGCCCTATGGTGCTTTTGCCCGTTCCGTTGGGGCCGATCAGGGCAATCACTTCTCCCTTACGGCATTGAAAGTCAATATCCTTAGCTACAATTGTTTCACCAAAAGAGTGGTTCAGTTTTTTCACTTTCAGGACAACCTCGCCGGTTGCCGCAGACGGGATTTCCGTCTGCTCAATCTGATGCAGGTCAGGAGTGCGAAGTCCCAATGCCTGGATTTCCTTATTAGTCAGAGCTTTCATTTGTTGTGCGGTAAATTCACGCACAATTTTTCCTTTCTGCACACACAGGAAGCGGTCTGCCAGATCCATCAGATAATAAAGCCGGTGTTCTGCTATGATAATGGTTTTTCCCTGCTGTTTCAAATCGCAGATAATGTCCGCAAAGCGATAAGTAGATGCAATATCCAGATTGGCAGACGGTTCATCCATTACATAGATTTCCGGGTCTATCGCCTCTGCCGATGCAATCGCAACCTTCTGGCGCATTCCATAGGACAGGCTGTGCAGGCTATGATCCAGAATGTTTTGAATCTTAATGTCCGCCGCCGCCCGGTGAACATGGTTCCGAATTTCCTCATGGGAATAACCGTAGTTTTCACAGCCGAAAGCAACCTCACCGGCAACCTCATTGGCAAAAAACTGGCTCCTGGGGTCTTGGAATACATTCCCTACGATTTTGCCGCGCTCCCAGGACGGAATTTCTTTCAGCGGTTTCCCGTCCACAAAAACATCCCCGCTTAATTCCCCCTCGTAAAAATAGGGGATCAGTCCGTTAATCACTCTTGTCAAAGAGCTTTTTCCACTTCCTGATGGGCCGGTCATAACAATGACTTCTCCGGCAGCAATGTCTAACGATATATGTTCCAGTTGATTTCCGTTCCCGCCATAGGAAAAGGTCAGGTCACGGATCATTATTTCTTTTCCCATTCCATTCCTCCTATAAAAGACAGCAGCACATAGTAGCTCCCACGCTGACAACAATCAAAAAGCAATCCAGCGCAGCAATCCGGCTGACATAGTAACTTTCTTTCTTGTAGGGGCTTTCAATTCCCCTGACTATGGCAGAAGCGGCTAACTCGTCCGCGATCTTTAAGGAGCGAAATACCATCGGGACAATGGCATATTCCAATGTGTCCATTGGGTGTTTCAAAACATTGCCAACCGATTTTAAGAAACCACGAATTTTCATGGCCTCCCTGACTTCTCCAAATTCATGTAGCACAGTAGGAGCAAACCGGAGCATGACAATCAATACAAGCATGATACGGGTAGGAATCGGCATTTTTCGCAGGCTGGCTGTCAGTTTCCCGGACGGGATTTTAGCCAGAAGATAAGCTGGCATAGCGGGAAGCAACAGCTTGTAAATCATGCTGAGTAGTAGCGGAGAGGGGATGCTGATCTGATATTTTGTCTCGATCATCAGCCATACAATCGCCACTAAATAGACCGCAAAGCATCCCAGAGCCTGTTTATATAAGCCGAACCAGCAGAGGATTAAAAAGATCAAAAAGCTAAAACAACCATGCCCTAAAAAACTTGTTGTAAGAAAGGTCACGATGCAGGCGCACAGCGTAAGGAAAAGAACTGTGCGCCCATCGATCTGGTCAATGCGTTTTTGCTTTTTTTCTCCGACCATCATCCTACAATACCTGCTTTTTGGAAATGCTTTCTGAGCAACCGCTGGCCGAACAATGTACCAAGAATTGCAAGAACCGCAGTAATGACAACACCCAGAAGCATCAGCGCCGGAGAAGTCACCATAGAGAGCTGCATATTCAAGGTATTTGCATCAAAACCGCTGCTTGCTGCCATTTCCTGATAGCTGTCCCAAGACCACCACAGCGGTACGGCACAGCCTACAAAATTTCCGATTGAGTTGACCATCCAGCCAATTCGGTTGCGAACTGCGCTTCGGTATGTATTCTTGCCAACCATGCATAACTCGGCAATGAGGGCTACAATCAAGAAATAGGGAACCAAGAACATATAACCCATAACACCTTGGATTAGTCCATAAACTGCAGCCCAAGCAAACAACAATCCGTGTTTGTTAATGCGATTTGCCGCAACCAAATAAAAAGTTGCTCCGACAAATGCATCAATTCCAGCGGAACCGTACAAATATACTACCGGGAAAGGCAATGTAACCATACCAATCACCATTGCAATCGCGAAATTGATGACCATCATTGCGGCAATCGTCATAACATCGCGAACACCTATTTTTTTCTTTACCGTTTGTTCCATTCCAGAACCCTCCTTAAATATAATAGCGTCGTGGTTAGCTAAAACTAACCACGACGCTATTATACAGTAGTTCGCATCCGCTAACTACTCCAAATGAAAAGACAGTCGCCCAAAACAGCCCAAAAGTTAATTTGATTTTTTTACTTTACGATAATCCTTTGGAAGCATTCCAAACACTTCTTGAAAAGCCCTCGCAAACTTACTAATATTTGAATATCCAAGTTCACCAGCTATTTGCGTGATAGATTGATCTGTTTCCTGCAAATAAACAGCTGCAAGATTCATTTTGTAATTTTTGATATGCGCATAGGGGGTGTCGCCATAAATCTGTTTGAAAATAGCCTGAAATGTGACTTTGCTCATTGGCTCTCTTTGTAAGAGTTCTTCTATAGGTATTTTTTTGTCGAGGTTTTCTATAAGCTGTTGCCGGATTCGCTTGATAATTTCAATTTGTTCCTTGGCATAATATGTTGCTTCATACTGATCTTCAATCCGCAGTTGTTTGATATGATAAAAGAGTTCCAATAATTTAATACGGAAGTAATCTCTCCCTTCAATACCTTTTGCGGCGTACAATTCATCGAAGATATGCAACAATCGCTGTGGTGTTCGACATAAAAACCAATTTTTTTCTAATTCCAATTCTCGCCCAAGATTTAGAACATCAATGTTGTAGTAAGAAAAAATTTGTTGCGTTTGCACATCGACAGAATCTTTATCGATCACACAGCTTAGCCCCACACTATATCCAAAGGGGAAGGAATACGCCGCAGGAATATTTGCAAGAGCATTAATGCAAAATTCTCCTTCTTTCATGTGGAACACTTTGTTATTTCTTAGCTCAAACTCAACACGTCCTTTTTGGTAATGCCGGATTTCAATGATATTCTTATTAGGAATAGGCTCATGGAAAATATCTGAACAATTAAAATCCATAAAAATCAAGTCAATACCAGGGAAAAGATCATAGTCATATAGGCTTCCTGTTCCATTGCATTTATACTCCACTTGAACATAATCATTATACTTATTTTTAATTACAGCATATTCCCCATACCATTCTGGTTTGTGGAGTTCACTCATGCTCATTTCCACCTCCCTATCAGTTGATATAAACTAATTATATAATAGTTTTTTTGGTAGTTTCATTACCAATTAGAAAAAATCACCCCGTGCTTAATTTTTATTTGAGTAATACATCCTCGCTCTAATTCATTGAAAAGCAAATCACTGTAGAGTTGATTGAGGTAACAATTATTATATGTCATAACAAGATTTCACCTCTTTTCTTTTCCGCGCAAAAGTATCTATAATTTCAACTGTATCATCTTCACCATCTTGAATTGATCAGAAACTGCCATACTGACCTTTGTGGATAGCTTTAAGTCGTTTTTAGGAATATAACGATAGTATGGTTCCTCCGCAATCACCTTCACATTACCCCCGATCTTTGCTGCCAGTTCTTCCGCTGAATCCACATAAAAGAACATCTGTGCATCGGCATGGCCGACCTGTTTCATATATTTTTTCTTCATCATGGTCATGCCTCTTTTGTTCACCGTATCAAAAACAACTTCCATATTTCCAAATTGCCCAATCATACGCAGAAGGGCAATGACCTTATGTTCCTCAAAATAATGAAATAACCCGCTTGCAGTAACGAGAATAGGAGCATCAAGTACATCATTGCGAACTTTTTTGATCCAGTCCTTCACAAAGGCATCCCCGGAAATATAAAATTCCCGCTTCGGTTCGGGAAGAAGATCTCGCCGGTATTCGATCACATGAGGCAGATCCACGGCATACCAGTGTGCCTTTCCGTTATCACATCGGTGATAGGTTGTTTCCAGACCACAGCCCAGCTGAACAATCACACCGTCCGGTCTGCGTTCCAGAAAAGACCGAATAATCCGATCCATATTGGCAGACCGGGAAGCAGAGGCCAAGAGGGTATACTGGTTCTGCATATTCTGTTCGATCAAGCCTGAAGGCAGCTTCTTTTTCAATTCCAATGCTTTTTTATCATATAAAATTTGCGGGCAATGCTCACTGGCATAGATTCTGCCCAGCATAGGGATAAACAAGGTATCCTCCAAAACGCCTAATTTTTGCATAACCAGTCCTCCTTTTTGCCTCTTTACGAAAGTTTCCAGTTCTGACTTTCTGTCTGCAGTTTTACCATATGGGCATATACACCATTCTTTTCTTCCAGATCCTTTGGTGATCCTTCTTCTGCCACGGTGCCATCAGAAAGGACAACGATCTTATCCGCTCCGGCTACGGTACGCATTCTGTGGGCGATAACCAGAACGGTTTTATCTGCGATCAGACGGGAAAGGGCTGTCTGTATCAGAGTTTCATTTTCCACATCCAGGGAAGCAGTCGCTTCATCCAAAAGAATGATCGGCGCATTTTTCAGAAATGCACGGGCAATAGAGATACGCTGACGCTCTCCGCCGGATAGTTCACAGCCATTTTCTCCGATATTGGTATGCCATCCATCCGGCAGTTTTTTGGCAAATTCATCCACATTGGCAAGTTTCGCAGCCGCAATGACCTGTTCATCTGTGGCGTCTTTGTTTCCGATTCGGATATTCTCCAGAATCGTATTGTCAAACAGTGTGACATCCTGGAATACGATGGAATACAGAGAAAGCAGTGTTTCCGGGTCTATTCGGGATACATCCATACCTCCCACGGTAATCTTTCCTCTGTTAATATCCCAGAATCTTGCAGCCAGCCGGGATACGGTTGTTTTCCCGCCGCCAGATGGGCCGACCAAAGCCGTAACCTCTCCCTGTTTTGCCGTAAAGGAAACATCTTTCAATACCGTTTCTCCGGTATTGTAGGCAAACCCAACATGGTCAAAGACAATATCATACCCCTGATTGGAAAGCCTGTCACTGCCTTGCTGGATTGGATGATCGAGAATCTCATTCATTCGGGCAATGTTGGTTCGTGTACTGATGACTGCCGCAAGATTCTGGAGCGCGCCCTGCAGAGGGTCATATAAACGGGATACTACCAGAAGGAACATAAAGAATGTAAGCACGGAGAGGCTTCCTTGCATGAGTAGAACAGCTCCCACCAGCGCAACCGTTGCAATACCAAGCTTCAGCACCAGTGACGCGGAAACCACAAAAGCAGCAAGACCAAATTCATTGAGGATGGAACGATGCTCCACAGCACGGATCTTCTTTTCCAGCCCTTTTAAATATGCCTGCTCCGCATTATTTGCTTTCAGGTCACGTACCGTTTCAATACACTCCTGTATTCCGTCTGCGCAGGCCATCTTTACATCCATGGCTTTCTGATTCAGATTTTCCTGAATCTTTGCGGAAAATCCCACAATCGCAAAGGCAACCGGCAGAACCCATAAGGCAGCCAGTGCCATTCTCCAGTCCGTAAAGAGCAGACCGACAGAAATCAGAACTGTAGAAATGATCGAACCCGCAAGCTCAGGGATAAAATGCGAAAAACTCTGCTCCAGGAAGGTGCAATCCGCCATAATGGTACTGGTAAGATCGGCTAAATCCTTTTTCCCGAAAAAGGAAAGGGGGATTTTGCGCAGATGCTCTGCCAGGGTAATGCGGCGGATACCGCTTTCTTTGTAAGTGGCAAAATAGGTCGCATTGTATTGAAAGAAAGTGGTCAGCAGAATCAAGCCGATACACACCACGCAGCCTGCCACATAAAATGGAATTTTCCCACCGGGAACACCCCCGTTCATCAGATCGCTAACCAGGTAATATAAAAGTCCCACCGGAAACATAAAAGACAGATTCTGAAGGACACAGGCCAGGCAGCCTTTGATCAGGTCTTTTGCTCCCTGTTCAGACAGGGCATATTTTTTCTGCAGTTTTTTGATCATATCACTGCACCTCCTTTGTTACCTTCCATTGCACGGAAGTCTGGTAATTTTTCCACATACGGCTGAAAATGCCGTCTTTTGCAAGCAATTCACGACTGTTCCCGCACTCGGCAACCTGTCCGTCCTGAATGACAAAAATCTGATCCACATTTGTTACGGTAGAAAGCCTGTGGGCAATCATAATCACTGTCTTTCCCTCGGAAAGTTTTGAGAAAGCAGCCTGTACACGGCTTTCGTTATCCGGGTCAGCAAAGGCAGTGGCTTCATCCAGAATAATAATCGGCGCATTTTTCAGCATCACACGGGCAATGGCAATTCGTTGCTGCTCTCCACCGGAAAGATAGACCCCCTTTGTACCGATGACCGTATCCACACCCTGTGGGAGTTTTTCCAGAATATCATCGCATTGCGCGTGATGAAGGGCAGTCAGAACTTCCTCACGGGTAGCTTCCGGTTTTCCCATACGCACATTTTCCAGAATGGACGCCTTGATGAGACGGCTGTTCTGAAATACGAAAGACACCGTATTCATGAGTTCCTCTTTTGGGATGTCTTTCACATTAACACCACCGATTTTTACCATTCCGCTCTGGGGATCAAAGAATCGGGAAATCAGGTTGGCAAGGGTTGTCTTACCACCGCCGGACGGGCCTACAAAAGCTACCGTCTGCCCTGCAGGAATGGTCAGTGAAATATCTTTTAATACTTCTTTTTCTCCATCATAGCTGAAATGAACCGATTTCAGTTCCACGGAAGCGTTTTGAGGATGCTTTGGATGTTTCGTTTCCTCCAGAGGCTTCAAATTCAAAACGCTGTCAATTCTCTGTAAAGCGTCGTCTACGATCATGGCGTTTTCACTTTGGAACATAATGCGTGTCAGTGTGACAGAAATAACCGGCGTAATAATGATATAGAAAATGAGATCCAGTAAGAAACCGGAAGTCACACCGTCTTGTGTAAGCAACAGTCCTCCGGCGATCAGTGTGGCAAAAACTCCGTTGATCGCAGCTGTATAGAACATCATCGGTGTCCGAAGCTGCTTGGTATAAGCAATCACCCATACTTTATACCGGTCAATGGAGTCTTTAAACTTCTTAAAGGAAAAGATCGTCTGGCCAAAGGTTTTTACCACCGGAATCCCACGGACATACTCTACCGCTTCGTTGGACATATCATCCAGCGCATTCTGGTATTCTTTCATCTTTTCCTGCATCTGCTTTCCGGTCATTGTCATCATGATCAGAAATCCCAGCACAACCGGAACAAGGCTCAACAGTCCCAGTCTCCAGTCAAATGCAAACAACAGCACCAAAAGACCACAGGGGGTTGCAATGGCATTGGCTCTGTCGGGAAGCTGATGAGCGAGATAGGTTTCAGTGGCTGCGCTGGATTCGTTGACGATCTTGCGCAGTTTTCCGCTGCCAAAACTTTCGGCAAAACCTAAGGGAAGTCTGACAATATGTTTCATGGTCTGGATACGCAGGTTTGTGGCGATACGAAATGCCCCTAAATGGGAACACATCAGCCCTGCTATGTAGACAAGCACCGCTATAACCGCAAACAATACTGCCATCCAGCCATTACCGGTCAGGTTCTGTGCCTGGCCAAAATTCGGTGCCACCTCCAATACTTCCTTGATCATTTTCCAGATGTAATAGAAGGGTACCAGAGCAATCAGGGCACTGATTGCAGAAAGCACCCAGGAAGCATAGGTCAGGTACTTATGGCTGCCTGCAATTTCCAGCAGGCGTGATAAATTGGATTGTTTTTTCAAAAAAAATTCCTCCTTTTCTTTGTGTTTATGATAAAGAGAACACGTCTATGTTCTTACAATATCCGAATTTAGGTTAGCTGTAGCTAACTGTCGAACAAAAATTATAAGGCATTACTGCCCCATAATTTTCATCCATCCTGCTGTATAAAAGGCGCGCATTTCTCTAACGTAGTTTTCGGCATCTTTTAGCGGCATTTCGTGGATGATCAATTCAAAAAAAGTATGAAACATTCCGGTGATCAGAATATGCTCCAGCGAAGGATCGATATGCGGAGAGGGCCGTCCAAGCTGCCTTAAGACATCCTGATAGGCATGCGTCCCATCTACCTCAATCTCCACCATTTCATCAATTAGCCCGGCAAATTTTGTCCCTTCCGAACAGCAGAGGATCAGTTTACATTCCTCTAAATGTTCGTACGCATAATAGAGAATATCGTACATGCAGATTCCCGAAATATCACTCATGACTTCCGGCTGCTGGGCAGCTGGTAGTTCGGCGAACTCCTGCTGTGCCTTTATAAAACGGTTACGAATATATTCATAATGTTCACCAACGATGGCTTCAAAAAGTTCTTCTTTGCTTTTGTAATATCCGTAAAAGGCTCCGGTAGTCATTCCCACGGATTTCACAATATTCCGCAGGGAAGCGTCTTTATATCCTTTTTCTAAAAATTCTGCTTTCGCTGCCCGATGGATATTTTCTAAAGTCGTTCCATTTCCGTTTATTTTGCACACCTCCTATATAACAGTGCTATATAACACTGTTATAATTTTAATCTCTAAAAAAGGTTTTGTCAAGAGCAACAAGAAATAGTTGCATAAAAATAGCAATCCAAACATCATTCTGCACTTTATTACTGATAAAATTTTTAAATACTGGTTTTGATAACAGTTTTATTTTTTCTAATAAATGATAAGCAGGGCGGAGTTTGTTCTCACACCCTGCTTTGTGATTATAATGAATTATTCAAAGATCTTCTTCACTTTTTCTTTCAGCCTGTCCATACGTCTGTAAACCGCCTTTTCGGTAATCTTTAGATGCCTGGCGATTTCATGGGTGCTATACCCCTGGATCTTCATCAGAACGATCTGCAGGGTAAGCCTGTCCACTGTGATCAGTATATGATACAATTCCTGATTCTCAATATAATCTAAGAAGTCCTGTACTGTTTTCGGTTCCGGCTGATCTGTGGATGCTGCTACGGTATCCAGATATGTACCTGTTTCCTGCACACGCTCATAATAGCGTCTATCTGAATTAAATGCCTGACGGTCATAGAAACGGATTGCTTCAATTATATCTTCAGAAACACCGCTGTCTCTTAAAATCTTTTCTTCTTTCTCTTTCCAGAGCTTCCATTTGCGCTCTGCTTTTCCATGGTTATATGCCATTTTCTTACCTCCAATCTGATTTGTTTGAACACTCAGATTGGAAAGGGCGGAGAACGACAGCCGATACCGGAAGAAGGCTTGTCCTTTTTCCCGACAAATATCGACAAACAAAAAACCGCAAAGGCTGTTAAACCTTTGCGGCAGTGAGAAAAATGAGAACTACGTTGTAGAGCTAAAACTTCTACATTAGGGGCGTGAGAGTGCCACCAACAGCAGAAGATTTTTTTGAGAGGCTATCCTCATTCCTGTATGAAATTATGTAGGTAGTTGCTGCTTTGGATAAGCAGCGGGGCGGCTGAAGCAGACCAGCACATAAAAAATCCCTCCAAACCCAAAACGGGTTCAGAGGGAAGATGTGTAATCAGGCATGATGAATCCGCCCACCGAAACACCGTTTTTTTTATTCGGTGGGCTTATCCTTTATCTCTTTTGACAGGGCAGAAATCTCGTTTTCCTGATTTCTAAAGGCGGCCTCTTTCAAACGTTCAAAACTTTCATTACTGATCACATGTTCTATCCGGCAGGCATCAACTTCTGCAGTTTCAGGATCAACACCTGCCGCGATAAGCTGTTCCGTAAAAAAGCAATGACGTTCATAAATCTTTTCAGCAACCTTGCGGCCTACATCGGTCAAATGGAGAAAGTGATCTTCATCCATTGTGAGCAAAGCCGCCGTCTTTCAGAGTGTTGACCGCCACACAAATACTCGGTTTTGACACTCCCATGTGCCGGGCAACATCTACGGAGCGCACCATGCCAAGTTTCTTATGGAGAACAAGGATGGTTTCCAGATAGTCCTCCCCGGACGCATGAAGTTTCATCGCTACCTCCTTTACTGCACCAGTTTCCAGCCGATGGCCTCCTGTCTGGCCGTCACAAAGTCGGCATACAAGCCCTTCTGCTGGATCAGCTCCGCATGAGTGCCGCTCTGGACAATGTGAGCATTGTTTAACACGAGGATTTGATCAGCGCTGCGAACGGTTTTCAGGCGATGGGCAATCATAATAATGGTCTTGTCATGAGTCAGTGCCTCGATAGCCCGCTGCAATTCGTCCTCATTCTCCGGGTCAACGCTGCTAGTTGCCTCGTCCAAAATAATGATAGGCGCATTTTTCAGCATGGCGCGGGCGATGGAGATGCGCTGCTTTTCACCACCAGACAAAGTGCCGCCGCCCTCGCCGATCACAGTATCATAACCCTCCGGCAGAGCAGAAATAAAGTCATGGCAGCAAGCCTTTTTTGCCGCTTCAACCACCTGCTCATGGGTGGCGTCCGGGCAGCCAAACTTGATATTATTTTCAATCGTATCTGCAAACAGGTACACGCTCTGGAACACCATCGAGATATTCTTCATCAGACCGTCCAGTTTGAAATCCCGTACATCTGTGCCGCCTATGGTAATCTTTCCGGCGTTCACATCCCAAAAACGGGCAATCAAGTTGCACATCGTTGTCTTACCTGCCCCGGAAGGGCCAATAATAGCCGTAGTCGTTTTTTCGGGAATGGTAAAGCTGACCTGATCCAGTATCTTGCGGTCTGCATACGAAAAATCCACCTTGTCAAACACGATCTCGCTGGACTTCGGCGTAATGTCCGTGCCCTTCTCGTCCATCACCGGCGTATCGTCAATGGAATTTGCCGTATC
This sequence comes from Emergencia timonensis, assembly GCF_900086585.1. Lineage (GTDB taxonomy): Bacteria > Bacillota > Clostridia > Peptostreptococcales > Anaerovoracaceae > Senimuribacter > Senimuribacter timonensis. Next base: position 202,307 of record NZ_FLKM01000009.1, on the reverse strand, counting down.
CATTGAGGCCGCCAGCATTTGGAGCAGAGAAGCCATGTTCCCGGCATTCTCCAAGTCGTTGAACACCATGAAAGAAGCAATCACCAAAATCGGACCGTAGGCCAACGGCAGGGAGCCGTCCAACCAGAACCAGACCGAGGACAAAAGCAGCAAGACGCTGAACACTCGGACAACGGCCTGTTTGATAGCGTCATAGGGGACACTGGCTTTTGTTAATTTCAGATTGTCCCGGCAGCTTGCATGGATTGCACTGCCGATAGACTGCGTGCTATCCTGTTCCAGCCCAAATGCTTTGACAATCCCCATTCCTTGAATGTACTCCAACACGGACTCCACAAGGGACTCCTGTGTGTGCTGGCGTACCCCGCTGAGCGTGACAGATTTGCGAAGTGCCAGTTCCGCCGCCGCAAGGTAAATCAGGACACCGGCAGCGGCCATAAGACCAATCCGCCAGTCGAATATCAGTAGGACGATGACAAGAGCCACTGAGTTGAAAAATCCGCCCAGCACTGACACCAGGACACGGGCTGCCGAGTTCTCTACATCGCCCAAAGTTGTTGTAACAATAGCGGTAATATTCCCGATGCTATTCTTGTTGAAGTAGCCCATCGGGATATAGCGCAGCCGATCCCCGATGTGGATACGCTTTTCCACCACCATGCAATAGCCGGTTTCCGTTTGCTCCATCGTGGAGAAATAGAGCGTGATGATATGCCCAATGAGGGAAACAGCCATAATCCCCAGCGAAATCCAGATAAACTTTCCGTCCCGGTTGTCAGATACCAGCGCGCCAATTACCACAAAGAGGGCAGCAAACTGCATGGCTGAAAACAGCCCGGACAGGAACGCAAACAACAGAGACTTTTTCAGTAGCCCCTTTTTGCTACCTGCAAAAGCAAAAATTTTTTTCAATGTTCCGTACATCTGACAACACCCCCTTACATCTGATCTTTCGCACCAATATGCGCCTGCCACATATCCCGGTAGAGGGGGCAGGTTTCCAGCAGTTTCTTATGCGTACCCTGTGCGTGGACGGTTCCATCCTTCACCACAACGATGTTGTCCGCTCCAACAATGGTAGACAGCCGGTGTGCAATCACAATCAGGGTCTTGCCGACAGTCAAAGCGGAAATGGCTTTCTGTACCAGTGCCTCATTTTCGGGGTCGATGTAGGCAGTTGCCTCGTCCAAAATGACAACCGGTGCATTTTTCAGCATGGCACGGGCGATGGCAATACGCTGGCGCTCCCCGCCGGAAAGGTGGGAACCGGCGCTGCCGACAACCGTATCATAGCCATTGTCCAGCCTGCGGATAAAGGCGTCGCAACCACTTTGTTCGGCGGCCTGTTCCACCTCCGCGTCTGTGGCGCTGGGTCTTCCCATGCGGATATTCTCACGTTTATGCTGTTTGAATCACGAGTCATATTGTTTTCCAAAAAATAATGCAAATAGGAAATCTGAAATTATATCTCTATATATAAGATATAAAATCTCTTATTACAGGAAATTTCACATCGTTTCATAAGAACTATGACCTCTGTACAATAGAAAAGTAACATTATATTGCTACAAGGTGGTGAGCTTATGGACGAAAGAAACAACGATTTTGACTTTGATTTTATGCCCATTGGACAGGCAATCAAAAAAGCCCGTGAAGCCAGAGGAATGACCAGGGAGCAACTTGCCGGGATTATTGGATATGCTCCACGACACATTCAGTCCATTGAGAACGAGGGACAACACCCAAGTATTGAGCTGTTTATTCAGCTGATTACCATGTTCGATGTGTCTGTTGATGAATACGTATTTCCTAAAAAAGAAGTGAAGAAAAGTTCCGTCCGCAGACGTTTAGACGCACAGCTCGACAAACTCAACGATAGAGAACTGTCCGTCATAGAAGCAACTGTGAACGGGTTATGTATGGCAAAAGAGCCAGAGGAATAAAAAATCCTCTGGTTTTCTTTTGCTGATTTTTAGTAGGCTGGAACACCATATCCATAGATGGAGCTGCTTCCAACCGTATATTGTCTTTGTTTTACCGCATCGCCGGAATTTCCTTCTACGGTGTAGACAACTCCGTTTTCGCATTTCTCTACAATACCTACATGGTCGGTTGAACCATCGCCTTCCCAATCGAAGAAAATAATGTCCCCCGCAGTAGGCTCATAGTTTCTGTCCTGCCATTGGTTCCGTTCTTTGAACCAGTTTGCACCGCTGACGCATCCTGCAAACTTCGGGATAAAGCCACCTTCGATATAACCGCACTGCTCTGCACACCATGAAACAAAGCAGGCACACCATTCTTCCCGGCTGCTGAAACCATACCATGACCAGTAGGGCTGTCCGCCCTCATTGCCAAGCTGCGTCAGGGCAACTTCCACGATTGCCTGATTACCGCCACTGGTAAATGCCCGCCCGAAAGGATAATAGCGCAGTACATGAGAAACATACTGGGTATCACCATAGCTGTCCCATCCCAATCGCTCTGCCTGCATTGTGGAAAACTCAACCGCATTGGCATAAGTGTAGCCGCCGTAATTGGTCTGCGCCCATGTGATATAGCCATTTCCGAAGTTATATCCCTGCAGGGCCAGTTTGATCCGATCCATGTCCACGGGATTTTCCACTTGTGCGGCATTCAGACAAGCAGCTAAATTCTGGATACCGACATTGATGGAATATTCCGGGTCTGTAATGCCATTCGGTGTATTTGGGTACTGTGTGTTATACCCACATTCCGATGCCTGCATGGGATCGTTTCCCTGTCCTCCAGACTCCTGCATCATGACCGCCTTGATAAGCTCCACATATTCAGGAATCCCATGCTGCTTTGCATATTTCTGGATCAGCGGTTCATAAGCTTCTACCTCGGCACTGACCGGAGTATAAGAAGTGCTTTCACTGCCGCCGCCAAACAGGGAGATCGCACAACCAAGCAATACCACGATCAAAATAATCACTATTGCGATCCAGCCGCCTGCAACAATCGCTGCTATCAATGCTTTTGTTCCTGCAATGATCGCTTTGACAGCCGCTATGGTGGCTTTGACGGTTGTTTTAGCCGCCGCTGCAGATGCCTTTGCGGATGCTCTTGCCGCCTGCGCTGCTTTCTGTGCGGTTTTGGCAGAAGCCTTTGCCGCTGCCTGTGCGGTTTTGGTAGCCTGCTGTGTGGTCTTAATGGCCGCTTTGGAAGTCACCTGTGCTGTTTTTACGCTTCTTTCGGTTGTTTTTACAGAGCCTTTTGCCACTGTCTTAACAGTTTTTCCTGCGCTTCTGGCAGACTGCTTAATCGTTCTTTTGGTATCTGTTGCTGTTTTTATGGTCTGGACAGAAGCATCCGAAACAGGAGAACGGCCTGCAGTTCCACGATGGATCTGCAAGCCGTTCTGTCCAGACACATTCCTTGCTGACCTCTGCTCAGCAGCTTTGACAGCCCGCTTCTGCTTAAAATCAGCCATTTTGTCCTTTGCCTTAACGACAGTTTCTTTGGTGGTCTTAACGCCTTTTTGCCCTTGCTTATTGAACTGGTGGATACCTTCATCCTTTACCCGGTCAGAAGCATAGGAGATCTTATCCGCAGCATATTCCGTAGCAGAGCCTTCATTGGCGTAATATCCTTCTTCCGCTTTCTCCTTTGTCTTTGCATAGGCAGCTTTCATACGCTCTGAAGCAACGGCGGCTTTATCTATGGTCTTAATCGTGCCTTTGACTGCATCTCTGGTTTTAATATCTGCCATAGAAGCCCTCCTTTCTTAGAAGCTGTACTTTCCTCATGCAGTCTTTTTTGCTACCACGACAAGCCTTCCATTTGTAGCCGAATACTCACAGGTAGAAAGGGTAATCAGCCTGTCACCATAGTCAGCAGTGACACCCGTATCATACAGGGCAAGCTCTTTACACGTTTCGATATAGGCATTAAATTCTTCCTCATTCTCCGCATTCACAAAATCATAATAGCGATAACCGCTGGAGCTGTAAGCGACCGTCTTAAATACAGCAACGATCTCATACTCTGCCTGCTCTGTCAGGGTATCAAACTGAATGGTTTTGTGTTCCTCATAAAAGCTCTTGGATTTATAATCCTCCAAAGCTCCAAACATGCGGTTTCCACTGATGTGATGCCCGTAAATGATGAGATTATCACTGGTAAGCAGATCACAGTTTTCCTGAATATACGGAGTACCTAAATCACTGTACTGCTTTTCAAAGTTGTGTTTGAGATAGTAATTCGGTTCATCCTTCGTCTGCATAACAGGGTAGTTAATAGACGTGCCGGAAATGGAAATCCAGCCTACCATATCTTCATTCTGCAAATACAGCTCCTTGTACTTGGACAGGACATCTTGGCCTTCGCTGACGGGGACATCATCAGGAACAGGTTCTTCATCGGGAGCCTGTGCCACCACTTCCGCAATCTCGTCAAATACTTCCGTCTGTTCGTCCAGCTGTTCATAGTGATCATAGATGTGATAAATAGAAAAAGCCGCCGTACCTAAAAGGCACACGGCGGCAACCAGGCAGATTATAGATTGATACTTTTTCATGGGCTTCTCCTTTCTTATCGTAACCGTTCATTTTGTTTTCTGGGTGCAGGAAGATCCCTGCAATATTCGGGATACCTGACCTTGATGCCCTCCATGAAGTAGGGGGCAAATTCACAGCAGAACAGATCTTCCGGTGTAAAAGACTGGGGGCTGTCCATATCGGTGTAACCGTTCCAGAGGTTAAAGGCAAGGCGGCAGACCCTAACAGTTCCGCTGGTCTGCCATCCGCCATGCATCCCATCCGGGTTAATACAGTCATTTTTAAAGTCAAACATCTGGTTGATATTTGCCCTGGTTTCTGAAGCAATCCCCATGACATAGAAAAATGCCCGGTGATAGCAGTCGTTGACTCTGCACTTGTTCATGTTTTCAAGGAAAAAATCTCTGTGGGCTGTTCCGTTAAAGCGTATCTCTGACATAACTTCTCCTTTCTTAAACCTCTCCAAACTTGGTCGTCATCAGTTTATACAGTTCCGTATTATGCGGGAATTTGTTGACAAACGGTACAAGGGAACTGCCTACCTTTAAAAGTCCCTGGCCTGCGCCTACATTGGTGATATAGCCCATCTGAAGGTCAGAGATGTTCAAAAGCTTGGCAAGCTCAATCCTGTCCGTAGACGCCTGATTGAGCATGATGATAAATTCAGAGTTGGCAAGCATTGTCCTTGCGGTATGGCTCTGCAAAAGATCGTCCACATTCTGTGTGATACCGGTACAGTATGCACCATATTTACGCACACGCTTCCAGAGGGTAAAGAGGAAGTTTGCCGAGTATTCATGCTGGAACAGCAGATAGATTTCATCAATGAAAATGAACGTGTTCCTGCCCTTGGCTCTGTTCTGCGTAATGCGGTTTAGAATACTGTCCAGGACAACCAGCATACCGATCGGCTGCAACTGTTTGCCCAGATCCAGAATGTCATAGCAGATCAGACGGCTGTGGGTATCCACATTGGTGTTCTTGGCAAAGGTGTTCAGGCTGCCATCGGTAAACAGCTCAATGGCAAGAGCGATTTCCTGCGCCTCCGGCTCATTCTGTTTGAGCAGTTCTTCACGGAAGTCCTGTAAAGTAGGCGGGACACCCTGATAATTTCCCTGCTGATAGTGGCGGTAAACACTGGCCGTACAGCGGTCGATAATGGATTTCTGTTTTGCCCCCAGACTTGCACCGCCAATGAGCTGTTCACAGAGAGACAAAATAAACTCCGATTTCAGAATGACCGGGTTTGCGCCGTCACCGTAATCGGAGTTCATATCCATTGCATTGATGTGGTTTTCACTGGTCGCAGAAATGTGGATTACTTCGCCCTGCATGGCTTTTACCAGTGGAGAATATTCTCGCTCAGGGTCGATAATAATAACATCCGCATTGGGATCTGTGAGGATGATATTGGTCATTTCTTCTTTTGCCGTAAAGGATTTACCTGCACCAGACACACCGAGAATAAAGGAGTTTCCGTTGAGCAGGTGGCGGCGGTTGGCAATAATCATGTTCTTGCTGATCACATTCTGCCCGTAATATACACCGTCCTTGTGGTAGATCTCCTGCACCCTGAACGGGATAAATACGGCAAGGCTCTCCGTTGTCAGCGTGCGCAGGGCATCGATCTTACGCACACCAAACGGCAGCGCCGTGTTCAGTCCGTCCATCTGCTGATATTTCAGCACCGCAAACTGACACAAATGCTTTCTGGCAGCGGTCAGCAGGGCTTCCGTATCGCTGTCCAGCTGCTCTTTGGTTTCAGCGGTATGCACCATTGTCAGCACCGCAAACATCATCCGCTGGTCACGGGTTGTCAGGTCGTCCAGAAATTCCTTACTTTCCTTGCGCTGCTGCTCAAGGTCATACGGGACAACTGCGGAGAAGTTATTATTCTGATTCTGTTTTCTCTGCCAGTTCGTAATATTGGTTTCAACACCGAGCAGTCGGTTTTCCACTTCCCGCACAGCTTCATCCGTGGGAACCGGGACAACGTCAATCGACAGCATCATATTTCGATTCAGCTCACAAAGCTCCGCTACCATGCTGTCTTTGATATAAGCAGCGTATTCTCTAAGGAAGATCACACGCCCGTATCGATCTCCCATACGGAAGCAGTCCTTTTCAAACTCAAAGGTGTCCGGGCAGATAAAGTCTTTGAAATCATGGCCTTTGCGCATACTCTGTACCATATCGAAGGTAAAAGCGGTTTCTTCGCCGGTACGGTAGAAGTCGTGGAAGATACGGAGTTTTTCTTCCGCTTCCAGTTCCACGCATCGTGCGCCCAGGCGGGAAAAATGAGTGACAAGGTCGGCACCCACACGGGCAAAATAGTTCCGTGCTTCTTCGATATTCTTTTTGCACACAGAAATAGTCACATATTTGTCCTGCACGATAGAGTTTGCTCCGGTTGCCTTATCCAGCAGCATCTTGTTGTACTCCTTACGGTACTTATCCAGACCGTCCTCTGCCATGGGGATCAGGATGGTCTGCTCAAAATCCACCCGGTTCAGACGGCGGTTATTGATGGTGAGCTTTGTGGTAGCGCCGCTGTCAAAAGCATTGAGCAGTTCGGAGTATTCCAAAAACATGGCTTCCTTGTCCTCACGGCTGGCCACGGCATAATTGATGTCCTCAAATTTAAAGGTCTTTGCATATTTGTTCCTGCCGACAAGGAAAATGCCATCTTCCCAGATGGTATAAATGGGAATGACATTCTGTACCGACTTAGGCACGACGAATTTTTCCTTATCCTGCTTGAACAGGGTTCTCAGGGTCTTGATCATGCTGCACCTCCTTTATTCTTTTTCGCTTTCTTCTTATTCTGTTTTTGCTCCTTTGGCTCTTTTCGTCTCTGTTTTTTGGGAACAACGGGAAGTCCTTTTTCTCTGGCCTCGATGCTGGACTTCATGGCTTCGTAATAAAGATTGTCTGGACGGAACATCAGTTTCTTGGGCATCAGAAATTCGGATTTAAACCATGCCCAGACAAACTGTTCTGCGGTCATACCGTTATATTTGATAAAGCCCATCGCCGCAAAGGGGAATGCCCCTAAAATACATACCCAGCTAAGGGTTTCCATGCCAAAGTATGGGCGGAGAAGAAAATACAAGCCTACCGCAACGCCGCAGGCAAGGACAGAAAAAATGAACTGCCTTAACGACAGTCCGAAAAACATACTTTCCGTATAGTTACGGATTTCTTTATTGATCTTTACTTCCAAAATGGATACCTCCTTTATAAGCCCATCATTTCCCGTACAACACGGTCAGCCATTTTGATCGCACCGACTAAGACGAGCATATTGAATACCAGTTCCCCGATGTAGCTCCATACCATAGATACCGCTGCCGCATCCGGGTTGACTGCCGGTGGAGCCGCTGCAAACAGGGAAAAGATGATGCAGGCAAGCACAATGATCGCTCCTTCCAGGCAGACAGCGGCATAACTTTTGATGAAGCTCTTGCCAACACTCTGACTCGGTTCCCCTGCAAAAGTGGAAAGAGGGATGGGAGCAATCGCCGTATAGAGATACAGTTTAAAAAATCTGCCATAGACAGACATAATCATAATGAACGACAGTATCGTAATAAACAGACCGCCGATCAATGTGACTGCCCAGAGGGGGATACTCTCAAAAAAGCCACAGTCCTCAACGGCTGTAACGATTTCCTGTGGCAGTACCGTTTGTGTGGCAGAGCCAAACCCAGCGGCATTCATGATCGTGGAAACCACACCCTGAATGATATTAAAGAGAGCCATCATCAACTCTAAACCATAGGTGACGACTCCTTTTGCAAGGGCGAAACGGATAAACAGCTTTAAAGCATGTTCCGGCTTTTTGACTTCTGCAAAATTGCCGCAGGTACGCATGACACCAACGACAAAGAACAGCACCAGCAGGGCAAGCCCGATTGCCTGTAGTGCGCCGTGGATATTCAGGATAACAGACCATATCGTACCGCCTTTGAACTGCTCCGGTGACTGGGTAATAAGCTGCCATATCTCGGCTAACTTTTCATTCCATGTATTCAGGGCATTTTCAAGATTTTGTACGACCCAGTTATCAGACACATAAACCACCTCCTGTTTTCTCTGCATAACTGCTGATTTCAACATCACTTACAACTTCGTTGCCCCACACATCCCAACCATCTGTTTTTTGGCGGGCAAACAATTCCAATCGCGGCAGGTCGCCCATCAGCTCAACGATTTTCTCTCGGACTTCATCCGGTTTCTGACTATGATCACGCAAAGGGCTGATGATAAACTGATGAGTACGTTTTGATTGTCTGCGAGGTTTTCCTTTTGTGGCGAACAGGCAGATTTCCGCATTTCCTCTTGTCCAAAATCCAAGACCGAAGAACCATCCTTTTCCACTTTTGTTCTGTTTTAGCCAAACAAATGCAACTGTTTTATATTGAAAGCCCCATGCTTTTATTACCTTTAAGGCTTCGGGTAATTGAGGAAATGTCGCCCATAAAAACAGGACACAATGTTGATCGGCCACTTCTGCCACTTTCAACTTACAGATTTCTTCGATGCTCATGGTGCGGTAATGATGTTCTGCTGCTCCAGAAAGATTTTTCTGGTTGTAGCGCCACGGTGGATCGGCGTAGATGATGCCATATTTTTTTATATTCTCGATAAATTCAACCTCCTTTCTTGTCATAAAACAGACAGTGGGAGCATTTCTGCCGCAGCAGATCTGCTCCCATTGTCTTGTTTCGTCCGTTATCTTAGCCTGTGATCAGGGTAAGGATCTCCTTTGCAAAGGTAATGACTACGCCGCCCGCAAGAGTCAGGAATCCATTCGCTCTCTGGGACGGATCATGAGATTTCAGAGAAAGGCCGATCTGTACGATACCAAAGCCGAGCATGATCATACCCACAGCCCTGACCAGTCCGAAAATAAAGTCGGAGAGGTTGTTGACTACGGTAATGGGATCGTTGGCGGCAAATGCCGTTGTGGTAAAACAGGTCATACAGAGCACTGCACCTGCATACGCCATCAACGCTCTTTTGGTCTTTCTGCTCATCGGCAGCTTCACGGTTTCTTTCTTCTGGGTATCCTTCTTGCTAAAAAATTTCATAGATAAATCCTCCTTTAGATGTTAAACATTTCTTCCAAATCCTCATCGGACAGAAGTTCATAAGTTGTGTTGACAGATGCAATGCTTACGGCATTTTCTGGAATTTCACTGTCAAACACGAGCGTAGCGACAGCCTGGGTCGGCTCTCCGTGGATATACGGCGGCTGGCCGCCATCCACCGTCAGCTTCACATTCGGGTGCTTCAGGATGTCGTACTTCAGATCCATAACCGGACGCTCCCCACGGATAAACAGCAGTGCATAACGGTTATCCAGCATACGCACCTCATCCGGGGTCATCAGTTCACGTCCTGAAATCTGATAGTTGGTCGAATAGTTTCCGCTGCGCCCGGAGCTTTTTCCATAGGTGTTCGTGTCAATGGTTTCCTTACCTAAAAGCTCGGACACATATTTGTGGGTACTTTGTTCGTTGCCGCCCAGATACAAAAATTCATCGCAGTTTCCCACAATGCTTTCCCATTGCTTTTCAAAGAGTGCTTTCAGCTGTGCCAGATTCTGAAGAATGATGCTGACGGATACGCCACGGGAGCGCATCACAGAAAGGATCTTGTCAAAATCATCCGGCAGGCTCACGTTGGCAAACTCGTCCATGATGAAATGGCAGTGGACAGGCAGGCTGCCGCCGTACTTGTGGTCGGCAAGATAGAAGAGTTGCTGGAAAAGCTGCGTATAAAGGATACTGACAAGGAAGTTAAAGCTCGTATCGTTGTCTGGTATCAGAGCGAACAAAGCAACTTTCTTTTCGCCCAAAGAGGGCAGGTCAAGCTCATCCGTAGCTGTCAAACCGGCAAGGCTCTCCAGATTGAATTTTTCAAGCCTTGCGGCAAGGGTGATCTGAATGCTCTTTAAGGTCTTAGCCGAACCGGAGTGATAATCCCTGTAATACTTCAGGGCGATATGCTCCGGGTTATCCAGTTCCAGCCGGTCAAACAGTTCATCCAGAGGACTGACATAACTGTCATCATCTTCCCGGACTTCACCAGCCCGTAAAAGCTCCATGACCATTGGGAAGTTCTGCTCTTCGGGCGGTGCTTCGTATTTCAGATAGAACACCAGTGCCAGAAGCAGCATACTGGCCGCTGTATCCCAGAAGGGATCTTGTGACTGTGCGCCTTTGGGAGTGGTTGCTTTAAATAGATTAGTCACCAGTCTTTGCACATCGTTGTCATTCCTAAGATAAACAAAAGGATTGTAACAATGGCTTCGGTGCATATTGATCAGATCAAGGACACGCACTTCATAGCCTTTCTTTTCGAACAGGCCGCCAATGTCACGGACAATTTCTCCTTTCGGATCGAGGATCACGAAAGAGGTATTGCACTGCATGGCATTGGGCTTACAGAAAAATCTTGTTTTTCCTGCGCCGGAACCGCCGCATACTAAAATGTTCAGGTTTCTGCGGTGTTTTCTGCCATCCAGGCCAATACGGACATTCTGTGTCAGCAGCTTATTTGCGGACGGATCTTTATCCCGGTACTTTTTATTCAAAGCCCCGGTGTTGCCCCATTTTGCCGAGCCATGCTCCTCCCGTCTGCGGTAGTTCCTGCGGGTAGAGAAATAAATGCCGATTCCCATTGCATAAGCAAGCAAAAAAAGAAGGACAGTTTTTAAGCTGTCCTCACACATCCTGATTGCAAAAGGGTGGCTCATTGCCACGGGTAATCCGTTGACGATCTCTACCATGCCTCCACTGACATAGGGTGCTGTCAGCAGAGCAAACCATACGACAGGAACAATCCCGCAGACAGAAAGGATGATGCTCGTTTTCCGGCTGTTATCGTTCCTCATGACACTTACAGGGAATCACCCTGACTTTCTTTGTCGGGGCATTGGCTACCTTGTCGATCAGTTCATCCACAGGCTCGGTGGGGCGTTCCTCCTGTATCTGCCGTGTCCGCAAGGTATTTAAGGCATTGATCACGATATTTCTGTCGTACTTATCCAGTGCGATATGGTATCGTTCTTCTTTCATAGGCTCTACCTCCGATTAGCGTTCCTGCTCCTTGTTCTTAGGCGGTCTGTTCTTTTCCAGGCTCTTAAACATGTCGCTCTGGATTTCTCCCAGAACATCACGCATGGAGTTAAGTTCGCCTTTGAACACCTGCGTATCCATTTCCGAAAATTCTCCCGGAAGCCGGTCGAAACTGAACCCTCTGGTATCTACGCCATAGCGTTCACTGACCATATAGGCGACACAGAAGGATTTGAAATCGGAAGCATCACGGCTTTCATTGTGTTTGAAGTCAAAGACCGCTGCAGAAACTTCCTTTGCCATGCTCACAAAAAGCTGTTCTTCGGAAAGACCGGTCTTAATAAAAATCGTCTGCTGCTTACTATCGTAGTAGGCAGGCATTTCCAGATCGTCAACCGGAACAAAGGGAACCGGGCTTGCATCAATCAGGGCAGAAACAAGCTCCCGCATGGTTTTCGCATCTGGTGCCTGTACTTTTCCTGCCGCAGAGGTTTCAGAAATGTCATAAACAATCTTTGCATTATAGCCGACTGCCTTTGAACCATCCTCACGGGTATACTCCTTACCCGGTTCGAGAATCACAATCTTGTGTGCATCCTTGTTGACATAGATCCGATTCTGCTTCCATGTGCTGTAATCTTTCAGCTGCACTGCATCGGGTTTCTGGGCAGATACCAAAATGGCATTGGCAACCGAGTATCGGTCAAAACGGCTCTGCACATCCAGGTACTGGCGGAAGCTGTCGCCGTTTGTCATCATTTCCGCACAGGTACTGTCAATCAGCTCATAGGCTTCCTTTCGCTGTGCCTGCTTCTGGGCAGCCCATTCCGCTTTATCAAACGGTTTACTGCCGCCGTTAAATACATCATAAATACTCATTATCATTTACCTCGTTTCTTTGGATTTGGGTTTCTTTTTCCGCCTTGGCGGCTGTTTATGCTCTGTTTTTCCTGCTGGCGATTTCTTTGCTTTGTCGGAAGCAGAGCTTTTGTCCAGGGAAGGGGAAGTCTCCGCTTCCTTCTCCTTACGGCTCTCTTTGATTTTCCGCAGTTCCTCTCTGACAGAAGGTTTTTCCTTAGTCATAGTAGCCCCCTCTGCGGACTTCTTTGGCTGCTCTAAGATAGGCTCGGACTGAGGGGATTTTTCGGTCTTTGCCACTGAGGGGTTTTCCGGGGCATGTTCCACCTTCTGAACCGGCGCACCCATCAGTGCGTCAAGAAGTTTATCTTTCTCTGCCTTTTCCTGTACTCCGATGTCTGGCTCCGGCTGGCCGTCCTTCGTATCTTTGGACTTTTCTTTTTCCGTCACAATAGAAGCCGTGCTTTCCGATGCCAGTTTGAAGCGCTCCGCAATACGGCTGATCTTGGATGCATCCTCCGCACGGGCGATCACATCTACCTCGGCATTTGGATCTTTGTTTTTTCGGTCAGCAAGCACACAGTAGAGCACACCGTATTTCTTGGCTTCCTGTGTGAACTTCTTCAAATCACCATTCTTGACGGTAAAGACTTTCAGTTCCTTTCCAGAGCGCAGCATGTTGGTGAGTCTTGCCTTGCCTTTGGTTTTCTTTTCTTCTTTGAGAATCGAATACAAAAGGATCGCAATGTTTTTCGCACCAGCACCGGTAATCCTGGCGGCGACTTCAAATCCCTCCAAGCTCATTCGGACGATCTGTTCTGCCGCTTCGCCGCTTGTGTTCATTCGTCATCAGCTCCTTTCTTTGCTGTTCTTCATCCGCCCGTATGGTTTTCAGCTTTTCCTTGAGGGTATCGTTACGGGCCTCGATCCCCTCGCACAGTTTCACCTCCTTTCGGATTTCTCGCAATCGTTTGGAAAGATCGGAAAGCTGTGACCGTATCGCTTCCTTTTCTTCACCGCCCATCTTGCGGGATTGAGAATAAAGTCCCTTGCGCTTTTGAAGCAGGGCAGCCATTTCCGTTTCCAAAGATTCCTTATAAGAACAAAGCTGCTCTACCGTATCAATGCGATTCCGGCAAAGCAGCCTTGTTTCCTGCGATATAGCTTCCATCTTCATCAGGTCATCCTTTAAAAGATAATGAAGCCTTGCATAATTCTGTTTTCTGTTTTTCGGAAGAATACCGAGCTTGTAGCAATAATGCAGATACAGCCCCCGCAGCCCGCCGATTTTCTTTGCTCCATTCAGAGTTCCTTTCAGGCGGTACACCGGGATTGGTTTTTGCGGCCCGGCAAACCGGGAAAACTTAACGGCATAGGAATTTTCCCGGATGCGCTCCATAATCCTCTCGTTGGTATAATCTTCTCCCAGCTTGTAAAGCCGCTTGGGGCGCTTCCCTCCTTTCCCTATGATCGTCCAGTATTTTCGGTTCGGATCAAATCGGACATGGTATCCCATTTCCGCCATCTGACGATCAAAGTCTTTCAGGGTAAAGGACTTGCTGATCGCTTCATCCACTGCCTGCCTTGCCACGTTGTCCCGTGTGGGCATCCCATTCTTTTCCGCCTGATAAAGCGCATAGGGTTTCTTTCTGCCGCTTGGATGTTCTATGACCGAAAGGGCATATTCCCGGCACAGCTCATCGGAACGCTGGCGAAGCAATCGAAGATTGGCTTTGTTGTCGTGGTAATGTTTCCCGTCCATAAAAGAAACCGAGTTCACAACAAAGTGATTGTGCAGGCAATCCGTATTCAGATGAGTAGCAACGATTACCTGAAATCTGTCGCCCCACATCCGCTGGGCAAGTCTGACACCGATTTCGTGTGCCTGTTTGGGCGTGACCTCTCCCGATTTAAAACTCTGGAACCCGTGATAGCAGATGATCTCACTTTCATCATTCCACTGTTCTTTGGCGATCATCATTTCCTCTCTGGCAGAGGCAGGGTCACAGTTGACACCCGTGACAAAAAAACGCTGCTCCGTCTTATCCTGATTGGTCGCATATTCCATCACATCCACCAAAGCCTGAAGGTCTGTTCCCGAATAATTGGGATTGGCAGTCTTTTCCGGGTTTTCAGCGTAGTCAATCGGATGGTCAAGCCTGCCCCGTACATCCCAGATCTCACAGACTGCCATTATCCTGATTGCCTTTGGGGAAGCAGATATTTTTTTCGGACATCCACCTGAAACTCATGCCACTTCTTTGCTTCCTGTGAAAGCATAGGGGCGTCCACAAATCCCAAGGCATTGGCTTTTGCGGCAAGCTGGTTGATACGGTTGCCGATAGCAGACAGTTCCCGCATGATCTTATAAAATTCAGGATCAGGCTTTTCACAAAGTCGGTAGCCCTTGACCATTTCCCGCAGGAACGCTTCTTTGGAGCGGCCGGATTTTTTTACAAGCTCATAGAGATACTGTGCTTCTTCCTCATTCAGACGAAACAGGATCTGTACGCTTCGGTTTCTCATTTTCCACATCCTTTCTGGCATAGAGCCGGTTGATCTGCAGGCAGCACATCAGTACAACGCCGAAAATTCCGCCCATGGTAAACGCAATAAATTCACTCATTCTTAAACTCCTTTCCTTTGCCGGGGTATTAGGGGCTGCCCCCCTAACAAGCGAATTTGGCATCCAGAAGATTTCTGGATAACCAAATTCAGTGCTTGGTAAGACATCACTCTTCGCACTCGTCCTCGTACACACATTCTCCGCAAACGGAACAGAAGTACGGGCAGCCCGAACAGCAGTCGTCCTCATCCGTTTCTTCCTCGACCGATTCTTCAAGACCGTCCTCCCGGTCTACGGTGACGACAGCTTCACCGCCAATGAAATCCTCATCCGAAAAGTCGATCAGGTCAGTGTCAAACAGGATGGTTTCTGTCTTTTCTTTTACCTGTTCCGGGGTTTCCGCATAAACGGAAATGGTCTTTTGATAGTGTCCAGTCAGAGTAACCTTAAATTTTTTCAATGAATTTTCCTCGCTTTCTTTGTTCAATTTAATTTCAATGCCGTGGTGTTTCCTTCTGCAAATCAGTGGACAATCAACGGGCATCCCTCCTTTCATGGCTCCGATTTGGCCTTGCAATTCCTAAATAGGACAATAAAAAATCGTTGAAATCCTTGCCAACAGGCGGGGGATCATCAACGATCTGGTAGTCTTTCTGCAACAATTCTTTTAAGGCGGCAGTACAGAGCCTGCCTGTTTTGTCATTGTCCAGATGCAGAAAAATGGTCTTTACTTGTGGATTTACCTTCAAAAAAGTGGAGAGGGCAATGGGGATTTTGCTGTCTTTTATCTCTTTCTTTG
Organism: Emergencia timonensis; assembly: GCF_900086585.1. Taxonomy (GTDB): domain Bacteria; phylum Bacillota; class Clostridia; order Peptostreptococcales; family Anaerovoracaceae; genus Senimuribacter; species Senimuribacter timonensis. The sequence continues at coordinate 186,476 of NZ_FLKM01000009.1, read as the reverse complement.
GCTGATATACACCCGAAAGAGAAAGCAGATTTTCTTTTTTGTAGTCCTTACCTTCACATTTGAGCAGGGTCGCATAGGAGAGTAAATCAATGGCTGCTTCAAACAGATGCACCGACTGGCAAGGCTCTCTTGCCAGAAGGCGAAAAGAGTACCGCTTGTCACTTCCCGATGCATCGCCCTTAAAGGAGCTGGCCATCGTACCACGATAGGCTGCATACTTAGGGGTTCCGCTTTCATCCTTGCCGATAAAAACAACATTGTGATACCTGGCACTTTCATAAATCGTACCGTCTGCAATGCACTCCTGAATGATCTGAAAATCAATGCCACGTCCGAAAAGATACTGGGTCACTCGGTCACAGTTTTTATTCCTGGGTGGCAGAAGAAGCACCTTGGGTTCCTCTTTGGGTGCAGAAACAGGCGGCGGACTCCAACTTGCGGTAATACCTGCCAGAGCTTCCACGGCTTCTACAAAGCTGTATTCCTTGACTTTGATCAGATAGTCCAGGGCAGAAACACCGCCAAAACCTCTTGACCACCAGTACCATTTGCCATTGGAAATCTTCAGACTGTCGTGTTCTCTGGTACAGTAAACATTCCTCGCCACATGCTTCAGATTGTCTGGTTCATACCTCTGCAAGTAGGAAAGCAAGTCCATCTGCCGTGCCTGCTCAATCACAGCAGGGTCAAGCTGTACATAGGATCTGTTACTTTTCATTCAATACAATCACCTCCTGAAATAGAAAAAGCCGAGGGATTTTCGTAATGAAAACCTCTCGGCTATGTAAAAATCTCATCTAATAATCGTAGTAACTTGCCATTTCTGCTTCATAATCCTTAATTGCACTTAACATACTGTCAACAGCATCCAGGAAATTACATAATTCCACAAAGCAGGATGATACATTTTCTATATCTAATGTCCTTTCTTTCGAAAAGTATATCTGTAACTTTTTATTGCATGGATACCTAAACAAATCAGAACTTTGATCAAAATCATGAAATGCCTGAATATACTTTGTTGTATCATTTAATGTTGTATCATCGTTTGGTGCATTTGAATATTTGTCAACTTCATCAACAATACTATTCCAAAGTCCCAGAATGCTATGCTTTTTCCGTTGCAGTATTTTTAATGCTCTTGTCCTATCTATGTGGCTGTCTTCAATAATTATCCTTTTTAACCCAAGCTCAACTGCATTGCGATACATATAGCACATTGGCATGAATAATTCTTTTTTATTGTCATTCAAGATCTTTTCTCTCAAAAAATTTCCTACTTTTTCATACGACGAATAATAGGGATAAAAAGAATGTTGGGCAAATTTATAGCCTACAACACTTTGCTGATAATAATGTCCTCCCTCAATAATTAGTTTTGGGGAGTATGCCTCGTATTCTTGTTCTGAAAAGCATCCTGTTTTATACATCTCACTTAAAACATTATAAGCTTTGTTCATATTATCATGAGTTGCTACCAAAGAAATGTGGGTCTGCCTATCGAATAATACATTTAAGTTATTACCGAAAGGGTATCGAAACATATCTGATTCTTTATCAATACGAGAAATATCCGCTAAATATTTCCGTAACCAATTAGCATTGGCATTATTTGTTTCTTCTAAATTTTTTAATTGCAATAGTTTATCATACCCTTGCTTGAGGTCGTGACGAACATCTCCAATGATTCGCTTTCTATCTTGGTCAGATATAACAAGCTTAAATATATTTGCTTTCAAAAGAAGTTCTATGCTTTGCCTGTACAAATAAACCATAGCAAAATACCACAAATCAAGTTTTGCTATATCACCTCTTTCAGCTGCTTCTTCACCCAAATAATGAATTACGCTCTCTGCCGCATAAAAAAAATCTTCTGCATATTTATTAAAATCATCTGCCAAATCGCCACTGTTTAATAATGTTATTGGAAATGGGCAGTTTTTATCTATATGATATAATGACATATTGGGACGAATCCATTTGAAATCATAATCCACACTTATATCTCCTAATACATAAAATCCTATTATTTACCACAACAGCGTTTGTATTTTTTTCCACTACCACAAGGACAAGGTTCGTTTCTTCCGATTTTCTTTTTTTTGTGCTGTTGCTCATCCATTCTTATTTTACTTGCAACAAAGCTTGGAGCAATCCCCCTTTGTATAAAATCGACTTTTCTTAAATTATATACTAACTCTAACACATAAAACATTATGCGGAAATTTTCTATACATAAATCCGCAAAGTCTATTAAATACAAATCAACAGACTTGTTTCTGTCATTAAAAGTAATCAATTGTGTTTCATAGTCAATATCACTATCAAAATGTTGAATAGCGTTTCTAACTCGATTATTCAAACTATTAATAGGTTTGCTAAATGGTTCTTTTTCGTCTATATACCCATTTTTCAGTTTATTCCCATTAGATTCCTTAATAAAATCTTGGTATAACTTACCATTTACACACTTTGTTGAATCATTCCGAACAAAAATGTTATTCAGACCTAAAATCAATTTAAGATTATCAAATATCCATTCATAACTCTTGGCATAAAAATCTGTCAGCTCATCGAAATTAGCGGTCATGATACCCAGCTGATTTTTATCAACATTTCCAAGGCAATCTCCATTTTTAAGAGCTATTACGGGAATCAATTGCTCGTATACTTTAGCAAATAACTCAATTAGTTTAAAGCCCTTTTTTTCAATAGTATTTAAATCAACCTTGCCACTGTCAATAAATGCACTAATCTGGTTAAAACGACTTCTATCCCCAATTACTAATTTCCCTATTTTTGTATATTCGCCTAAAGTATCTTTTCCGATAATAATTGATATGCCTGTTGTGGTTAGTAAAAGCTGGTGCAAAGCTACTGCCGCATCAAAATTGTTCTTTACTTCTGAAAAGGGAATGTAAGGGTACTGTTTAATCGTATTCGTAACCCTTTCAAAAAGTATCCTATCTTGGTCATTCCAAAACAATTCAAAATTTTGTTTCATCTCACTCAAGCCAGACTTAACAAAATTAGCAAAATCCATGGTTTTTTGCGTTTCCTCTATTGCCTTTTCTTCGCCTCCATAAAGAAAAAAATTTCGCATATATGGAGATAATTCAATTTCATCTATTTTTTTGTGAATTGCTTTTCTGGTAGGGAATTCTGCTGATAATTCAACTGAATAAAATTCCTTATCATCACATTTTATAATATCAGCATTCTCTACATTGATATTATTATCTTCTACAAAAACTTTTCCAGATATTGTTGAATGACACTTAGGGCAATGAACATGAAAGGGAATATCAAATAATCCCATCTGAATGCGAAGGTTTATCCTCATTTTACAAGCATTACACTGAATAAACACATTATTAACCATATTTTACCTCCTTCCCATTTTTATAATTATAGCAATTTTCTGATATTTTTTCTATAACTTATATCTATATGCTCCTATATGTAAAAGACGATATCAGCTCCTTGCCAATATCGCCTTTTTCAATCAGACTGTTATAAAATTCCTGCTTTTTTCAGATACCCAACGCTATCGTAGCAGCCACGGAAGTAAACCGTCTGCATTTCAATATCTGTAAGATTGTTTCTTAGCTCCATAACCTTGATCAGAGCCGCACATTCCTGCTGGGATAATTCCGCTGCGGTTTCGGTATCAACAGCCTCCAGCACTTTGGGATATTGTTGAAATATCGCTTCCATCTGTTCCTGAATGGCACGGTAGTCCTCATTGCTTTCCGGCAGTTTCGCAATCACGGAGCTTAGATATTCACGAAAGATATTGCTGTGGGTATCTACAAAGGTTTCAAATCTGAACTCGTCAGACACCGCTCTCACCTCCGATAGTTTCAATTCTACACTTATTATACTGCCCATATTTATGCAATACAAATGTGCAAAAAGGGAATTTATCTCTCCCGGCTTGCGCATTTTCTTTCGGGCGGTTCCTCACTTTGCTCCGGCTCTGCATCAAGCACAGCGGGATCTTTCTGATCTAAATTCAGCTCGATGTTGAGGGCATTGAGCCGTTCTGATTTCTCTTTCAGTTCATCTTCAAAGCCAAACGGCTTTTCCACCTCAATTTTAGCGGTTTCAAGCTGTTCCATCGTTTCTGCTTTTTTGATTTTTGCGGCTTCCAGTTTTGCAGGAATTTTCGCAAGCTCATTTTCAATTCGGGTCAGGTTACCCAGTGGATCAGTACCTAAATCTACTTTGTGCTTTGCCTTTCCGCAAAGATATAAACAGTAATGGGCATTGAAGGTATCATAGAAAACTTCCAGTTTGAACCCACGATAGCTGCCGATTTCCGCAGGCTCTGCCATCGGATATTCTTTACAAACCGCAAGAAGCATCTCTCCTGCGGCTGCTTTCTCCGTATAAGTGATTCCTTTTACGGTCATCGGACAGAACTTTTCTTCACCCTGCGGCTGATGCTGCCGGGCAAGGGAAGCATCGGCTTCATAGCAGACAATCCGCTGTTCACATTCCTTAATGGTCTGCGGGAAATATTTCAGTATCCTGTCCTCAAGGTCGTAATGCTCGGATAGATAGCTTTGTTTCAGCACTTTGAGCTTGGAAACCTGAATGTCTAAGTCCATTTTTTCCTTGAAACGCTCGTCCCCTGTGGCAAGCATTTTGACTTCCGCAAAGGAAAGGGCCACCTCATCCACATCTTCCGCAGAGCGGACAGGACTTTTGCTGGTCATGATCTGGGAGATAAATTTCTGCTTCGATTCCACCAGCTGATAGAGATAAGCATCAAAGGTCTGCTCCGTCACATAACGGTAAACCTGAACTTCCGGGAACATGTTTCCCTGGCGCTCAATACGTCCCTGGCGCTGTTCCAGATCGGATGGACGCCACGGGCAATCCAGATTATGAATGGCAATGAGTCTGTCCTGTACATTGGTACCTGCGCCCATCTTAGGGGTTGAACCCAGCAGCACACGGACTTCGCCGCTTCTGACCTTTGCAAACAGTTCCTTTTTCTGTGCGTCACTGGTAGCTTCATGGATAAACCGTATCTGTTCGGCAGGGATGCCACGGGCGATCAGCTTTTCCCGGATGTCATCATAGACATTAAAAGTCCCGTCATTTTTCGGGGTAGACAGGTCGCAGAACACCAGCTGGGTTGCTTTCGTATCCGCATATTCTTCCCAAATACGATACACGTTGTCCACACAGGCATTCACCTTGCTGTTGGGATCATCCGGCAACATGGGGTCGATCATCCTCTGGTCAAGGGCAAGTTTTCGACCATCGTTGGTAATCTTGAGCATGTTGTCCACATTCGGCTCCACAAGCCTTGCACGGACTTTTTCTGCTCGTTTGGCAAGAGAAGCGACCAGTTCCGTCTGGATTTCACTTGGCTTGGTCTTGATGTTGTGGTACTTGACCGTCGGAACAGGGAGCTTCAGCATATCGGCGGTTTGAATATCCGCCACCTCCCGGAACATCAGCATCAGCTCCGGCAGGTTGAAAAACTTGGCAAAGCGGGTTTTCGCCCGGTAATTGGTTCCCTCCGGAGCCAGCTCCAGAGCGGTGACTGTCTCACCAAAGGTGGATGCCCAGCTGTCAAAATGCTGCAAACCATTCCGTAAAAGCGCATCATACTGCAAGTAGCGCTGTACCGAATACAGCTCGACCATGGAGTTGCTGATCGGGGTTCCCGTGGCAAAGATCGTTCCCCGGTTGCCTGTGATTTCATCCAGATAGCGGCACTTCATAAAAAGGTCGCTGGATTTCTGGGCTTCCGTCTGGGCGATCCCGCCTACATTTCGCATCTTGGTATAAAGATACAGGTTCTTATAAAAATGGCTCTCATCAATAAAGAGCCTGTCGATGCCGAGCTGTTCAAAATCAATAACTGTATCCTTTCGCTTGGTGTCATTGAGCTTATCCAGTTTTGCCTGAATCGCCTTTCTGGTTTTCATCAGCTGCTTGACCGTGAACTGTTCGCCTTTGCTTGCCTTCACATCATCAATCCCACGCTCAATGTCATCGAGCTGGCGCTGAAGCTGTTCTCTCTGCCGCTCAATACTCATAGGGATTTTCTCAAACTGACTATGCCCGATAATGACCGCATCGTAATCGCCGGTGGCAATGCGGGAACAGAACTTTTTCCGGTTGCCCGTCTCAAAATCCTGCCTGCGGGTTACAAGGATATTGGCACTTGGGTACAGCCTGAGATACTCGGAAGCCCATTGCCCCACAAGATGATTGGGAACAACGAACATCGACTTATTGCATAATCCAAGGCGTTTGCTTTCCTGTGCCGCAGCAACCATTTCAAAGGTCTTTCCTGCGCCCACCTTGTGGGCAAGGAGTGTGTTGCCGCCATACAGGATATGGGCAATGGCATTGACCTGATGGGGCCGGAGTGTGATCTCCGGGCTGATACCGCCAAATACGATATGGCTTCCGTCATACTCACGGGGGCGGACGGAATTGAACGTGTCGTTGTAATACCGCACCAGTCGGCTCCTGCGTGCCGGGTCTTTCCAGATCCAATCCTGAAATGCCTGTTTGATTGCTTCCTGCTTTGCCTGCGCTGCCGTGGTTTCTTTGGCATTGAATACGGCTTTTTTATTTCCGTTTTCATCATACACATAATCAAAAATACGGGTATCACGCAGGTTTAAGGTGTCCTCAATAATACGATAGGCGGAAGCCCTTTTTGTACCATAGGTGCTGTCCGCCTTGACATTTCCGAAATCGGAGCTCTTATTTTCAATAAACCAGTCGCCATTCATTGGGGTGTAGCGCACTCGGATTCTTCCTGCCGCATAGCTGGAAGGGGTAAGAAGCTCCATAACAAACCGCTGAATATCCTCCTGCGGTATCCAGGTGGTACCCAGACGGACGGAGATTTCTGCCGCTGACAGGTCTTTGGGGATCACCTGCTTTAAGGCTTCTACATTGATTTCATACGCTGGATCTTCCTTTGCCGCAGCCTGTGCGCTTAAAAGTTTTGTCCGCACATTGCCGGACAGATATTCGTCAGCAGTCACATATTTTGCCGGTTCCGAAACAGGGATACGGAAGATCACGCCCTGCAAATCCTGTACCAGTTCCTCCTGGGGTTTGCCTGTAAGCTGCTCCATATAAGGCAGGTCAACAAGCGCTTTTTCCCCAATCGAAAGGGCAAGGGCTTCACTGGCCGTTTCCACAGAAGTAACTTCCCGGTGGGGCTTGATCGTCCGCTTCGTGAACATATCTGCTTTTCGTTTGAAATTGCCCTCATCATCCAGCACTTCCAAAGAGCATAACAGGAAGTAGCTTTCGTCTGATGCAAAGGCCAGATAGTTGCCACGGCTGTTGATCAGCCCGTATTTTTGGGAAAACGCATCGTACAGCCGGTTCAGGTTTTCCTGTTCGGTGCGTATCATTTCTTCTGGATAATCCTCCGTCTGATACTCGATGAGCTTTCTGACACAGTCACGGATCTGGATCAATCCCTTGATGCGGCTCTCTGCGGTCATAGATACTGTGGCCGGGGTCATGCGGTCATTTTCCCGGAAGTAGACTTTTCCATCCACCATGGTAAAGGAAAAATTGCGCACATTTGTGTCGGCAGGAACAGAAGCGTCCGGCTCATCCGAGATTTCATCAATCCCTTTTTCATACTCCGGGATTTCTCCCTGAATGTTCTGGACAGCTTTGCTTAACAGGTCTGCAAGTGGAATGTCTTTGTATGCCTTACAGACAGAGTCAAAACCAAAACGGGTACTTTCCATTTTCATTTCGCCCAGGATCATTTCCGGGTGCTGTACAAAATAGCGGTTCATCGTGATCCCGTTCTCATCGGTATCCAGGTGTACCCAATCCGGTTCCACATCTGCAATGCGGTCACGCTTTTGCAAAAAGAGGATGTCACTGGTGACTTCTGTCCCTGCATTGGCACGGAACGTATTGTTCGGCAGGCGGATGGCTCCTAAAAGTTCCGCCCTTTGTGCGATATATTTCCGCACCTCCGGGCTTGTTTTGTCCATCGTTCCCTTGGAAGTGATAAAGGCCACTACGCCGCCGCTGCGGACTTTATCCAATGCTTTCGCAAAGAAATAATCGTGGATCAGGAATTTCTGGGCGTTGTAACGGCTGTCATTGACCTTAAAATCGCCAAACGGCACATTGCCGACAACGACATCAAAGTGGTCATCGGGAAGCCTCGTCTGCTCAAATCCCTCAATGGCAATGCTGGCTTTCTGGTAAAGCTGCTTTGCAATTCTTCCCGTAAGAGAGTCGATTTCTACACCGTGAAGCGTTGAGCCTGCCATACCATCCGGGATCAGGCCAAAGAAATTGCCGGTTCCGCAGGACGGTTCCAAAATCGTACCGCCGGAAAATCCCATATGGTCAAGTGCTTCGTACATGGCTTTGATGACAACCGGCGGGGTATAGAACGCTGTCAGAGTGGACTCCATAGCTGCCCGGTATTCTTCCGGGGAGAGGCTGGCGTTCAGCTCCTTAAATTCTTCTGCCCAGGCAGCATTGTTCTCGTCAAAGGCCATGGATAGGCCGCCCCAGCCAACATAACGGGCAAGGACTTCCTGTTCTTCGGGTGTAGCAAGACGATTTTCCAGTTCCAGCTCATGGAGCAGATGGATGGCTGCCATGTTGTTTCTGAATTTTTCTTTTGCACCGCCGACACCTAAAGTATCTTCCGTAATCCGATAATTGTGCCGGTCAGAAGAAGGCGCAGCGGATTTGTCTGTGTGTTCTTCCGAGGAAAGCTCTGGCTGTGGCTGCTCCAAAAGCCTGCGGATATAACTGATTTTTTCCACACGATTGATCGGGAAACCAACATGGTTCTGGAACGTGATGTCACGCATAGACACATCACCGCTGATTTCTCCTACACGTTCAATCCGGTATCTTCGGTTGTCGATCACGATTTCCTTACCGATCAGGTCGGAAGAATCCTGTGAAACTCCATCTTGTTCTTTTTCTTCCTGTCTGGCAATGGGCTGCAATTCAGCAATAAGCTGTCTGCAGATCTCTTTTTGTTCTTCATCCTCCAATTCTTCCTGCCACTGCGTCAGCTGTTCCACATAACTTTGCACATGCGCCGGATCAGCTAAATCTGCCTCGATTTTCTGAATAGCATCCTCTTTGGTTTCTCCAACTTCCAAGGTGTCCTGATACTCATATGGATCAACTTCCTCAATGAAGTCCACCAAACGCCCGGCAAGGCTTGTATTCTTGTCCTCCGGGACACGGAACCAGTCATTTTCGGTTGACATGATTTCCGCAAAGAGCTTCTCGTCCTCTGGCGTCAGCGTCTTATGCTGTTCCAGATAGGGAAGGAATACATCTCGTCCCCATTGCAGGCTCTCTAGTTTCTCACGATAGAAATCCTCGCCCTGTTTCTTCCATTCGGGAATAAATGGACAGTTGGGGGAAAGGGAGTATTCATAGAAGTTTTTGATATGGGCAATCAGATCGCCCTCGCCATCTCCAATGTCAAAGCGTCCCTCATAGTGAAAATCCTCGCCGCCGATAGTGGCCGTAATCTCAAAATCGGTCTTGTGATACCATCCAACATGATTTTCTTCCGCCTGTCTTTCCCGGTGCTGCTTCTCGTCCAAAACACCCAGAAGATAATTGCCAAGGGCAAAGCTCAGGTCGGTGTATCGATCCTTCAGTTCCCGGTCATAAAAGGCGGGGTGTTCTGAAAAGCCAATAGAAAATACCAGACGGTCAGGCTTTGTTTCGGCAGGTGTTTCCTTGTCCTGCATTTCTGTAATGATGACCTTCAGGTGGTCATTGGCAGGATTTTCACGGAGCTTTTCTTCAAAATCCGTCCGGCTCATTTCTTTCCCGAACAGGGGAAATTCAGGATTTTGAAGGGATACAGCAGTTTCATCAAAGGCAGATACTTCATATTTATCTGCTCCCAGATACACCGTATCTCCCTCGTGATAGAGGTAGCGGACAGGGTGAAGTTCCAGAAGTTCCTGGGAAAAGCGCCATGCATTGCTCCGGCTGTAAACGCTGACAGTCTGCCTCTGCACTTTCGTCAGAAAATCAAGCAGCTGCTGGACAGTGGCAGGCTCTGAAAGAAGCTGCTCCATCTGTTCGGCAGGAACATCGGCAAGATCGGCACGATCCACTTCTTTGAGCAGATCCTTTTCGTAATGATCCAGATCACGGATAAAATCAGACAGCCGCAAAGAAAGGGTATCTCTCTTATCCGCAGGCGGAAGCTCACGGTGAGCATCAATAAAACGCTGCCTTGCCATTTTCCGCTGTGCATCAATTTCATACTGGGGAGCTTCCACACTTTCCAGGAATTCAGGATAGTGGTCTTTTTCCTTGGCATTGAAATAGCGGTCATTTTGAATCAGTTCCCTGATCCGTTTTTCTACTTTTGACCACGAAAGTACAAGGTCGGGGTTGGTATAGGAACCATGCTTTTCAATTCCGATCCCTTTACTGTCATGCCATGTCCCGCCCTGTGTCCCATCGGGATAACTGTGCGTACCGCCGCCGGTGCCGTACTCATTTTTAAGAAAGGCAATGTTGGCTTTCTTATCCTCATGCTTCTGAAATTGACGGTAGATACGGTACTTGCCATTTTCAAAGCCGCTTCCTCTTACCAGGACAGAGTCAATATCTTCCTGTGAAACAGAAAAAGCAGAGGATTTTTCGTCCTCTGCTTCTGCAATCTGTTCGATTTGTTCCTCTACGGTAGGAAGATTGGCTATGACTTCTTCTTCATTGGCTGTGCTTAGCGGTAGATCAGCTCGTTCAGGATCAGCTCCTCCGCCTGACTGCGAATGTTGTTCATCATTCCCACCCACTGCATCGGTGCTTTCTCTTTCAGTTCCTCCGTCACGCCCTGCTCGGCTGACAGCTGCTTCGTCAGAAGCTCCAGCCTCTGGAGCGCTGTCTGTTCCGTCTGGTACAGATGCTCGTTCAGCCTGCCCTGTGTCAGAAGGTTGAGATAGGTCACTCTCTTGTGCTGCTCCAGATAATCCCGGTGCATCAATGCGTATCTGCCAAGCGGAAGTTCTGGCTCTGTCGGTAATGTCAGGTCGGGAATAAGATAATCCCCCTGACGGGTATATGTGATGTTCTCCATGATTATTGCTCCTTTCGGGTTGTTTTCTGCTTCTATCATACGAAGATTGTGTTTCCTGCGCAAAGGTGCGGGATTGTGTTTTTTCTGCCACCTGCACATCCCGGATCGTTTGTGAGATTTCCCGGAGTGCCATTTCCGCAATGTCACTTGTTGCAATACCAAGGGCGTTAATAGTGGCAGGGGTATTAAAGTTCACAATGTCCTGAAAATCCTCACGTTCAAAGTATTCGCCCGTATCCAGACCACAGCGGCTGACCAGCATAAATGCCACACTGTTTACGGCCAGCCGCTGGTACATGACCTCAATATTCAAATCGTCCAGTTCTTCTAAGAAACTGTCCGCTGTCACATCTTTGAGCTGTGAAAGATAGTCCTGCAGATGATCTTCCACGGCATTTTTCGCTGTTTCCATCAGGGCAGAGGCAAGATCGGTACTTTCCAGTTCTCCAAACCTGTCAGAAAGCCGTTCCATCACAGGCTGCTCGTATCGGGTTTCCATCTGCCATATCGGAACAGGACGGCTGCCGTAATAACCTTCGTGTGTGTCTGACACATCAAAGTAATATTTCAGGGTATTCCTGCGGCCTTTGGGGTCAAATACCGCAATCCCTTTGCTGTCTTTATTTACCCAGCGCCGGAACTGTTTGTTCCAGGTTTCAAGCTGTGCCACGGCAACCGCATCCGGGCGCTGGGCAAAGATTAAGAGCTGTTCGTCAAAGCGGCATTTGTAATTCCGGCAGGCAGCGGCAAGAAAGTTCTGCCATGTCTGCGGGTTCTTAGCTACCGCAATTTCTGTGCGCCGATACAGCTCGGTAATCAGCTGATACTTTGCAGCCATTTCATTTCCACCTCCTTATTGATTTTCAGGATTATTCCTTGTCCTCTCCGTCAAAAAGGAAATCACCCTGTTTGCTTTTATGCTTTTCTGCAATTCATTGATGAGCGCAATATCCGCCACGGTAATGCCCTGGATAGAGAGAATATCGTCCATCGTCATGGCGGAGATTGCTTTTTCATCGGTAAAACCAGCGTCCAGAATCTTATTGATGACTTTGACCGCTTTCTGGTTGATCGCCATTATCTATCCTCCTTATCGTTCATATTCTTTATGCCTGACGGTTTTATGTGGTGGTTCCTGGGGTTTGGGTTCATAAGTGTGGCCGTTTCTTTCCATACGCTCGGCAAATTCACAAATGTGATAGATATTTCCGTCGATCTCTGTATGGTATTCATCAATAAAGCGGCAGGAACGTTCCGCAGTTTCGCCCCATGATAAATGAAGAATAATTTTCCCTCCGTCAGGAATACGGAACAATTCTTTGTAATGCGGATCAATAAATCGAATCCCTTGTGCTGCTTTCTCCATATGTCTGTCCAGCCATTCTTTCACATAACAGTACCAATAGAAGTTATAGTCACCCTTTGTCGGATTGCACCGGAATAAAAAGGCATATTTCTCCGTGTCCATCCGAAACCCATATTCTGTGCAGTAATTTCCCTGCAAAGCACTTGAAGGATAGCTCTTTGCGAAAGCCTTCATATCATATCGGTTATGCAATAATCCGTGATTTTCCCGCAGGGTATTCACTACTTCATCAAGCTCATTCTTAAATTCTTCTGATTTCCATTGCGGTCTGGTATCAAACCATATGGTATAGAAACCATATCCAGAGTCAGCAAAATCGCCCCGCAAATGGCCAATATTGCCGGTCTGTCCGCTGATTTGAGAACTCTGTGAATACACATAATTTTGTTCAGCCGCAGTTAATGGTCTGATTTCCATATCAACGTTCCTCCCGGCTGTGTTTCGCTTTTTGCTCTTTCTGGATAGTTTTCAAGGCATCCTTGGCCCATTGGGGCATACGCTCCGGCTTGATCTCACCAAGGACATCATACCGTTCCCAGCGGCTATGCTCGCCGGTAGCAAGGCAGGTACCAAAGACTGCCTGACCTCTGCCGCCGGTGGCACCGTTTCCGCCTTCCGCAAGTACAAGCTGGTAAGCAGCGTGCTGATATTCGTATCGCTTCGGTTCTGCATTGATCACAACCACCTTGCCCACAATGCTTTTATTCCTCATGTCAGGAATACAGTCAGCGACTGTAAAGGGGGTAGGGTTAAACTTGAATTTTTCCTGTTCGGCTCGTGTCTGTTCGATCTGTGTCTGCACACGATCACAAAAAATCTGCATAGCTTCCAGATAATCCTCTGTGCCTACGGCGTCGGTTGGCCATGGTGCGGAAAACGGATTATTGTAATCGCAGTAGCAGACTACATAGGGATGTTCCGCCCGTTTATCGACACAGAAAACAACTTCTTTCTTTCCGATGTGGATACTCTGTTCCACAGCATAGTTGCCGATCATCCTTTTCTCGTCATTCATCAGCATCATCCTTTCTTTGTTTTTTCCTGTTCTGCTCGTCTAAGATTTTTCGGATACAGACATCGCAGAAAATCATTGACCTGTCCTTATATCGGGGATAGGGGCAGGTCGTACAGTCATATTTCTTCTTTTTACCGTTCACGGTCATCACCGCTTTTCTGCTTTGGGGAAGAAGGGTTGTTGTAAGGCAGACGGCATTCCGTCTGATACCGCTCATTCAGTTTCTCCCTCGCCGCAGAAAGTTCATTGACATAGCAGCCCCAGAAATAATCCGTTCCGTTTTTGCAATACCAGCAGACATACGGATTCGAGGCTTTCGGGTTATGGCCGATCACCAATTCCGTACTCCCGATGGTACAGCTTTCCATGATCTCATAACCGGCATTGATGCGCTTTTCTTCATTCATAGGCAGACCTCACGATTCTTTCGCATAGCTGCGATAATCTTTTTCTCCTTTGGCACGGACACGGCGCACATGGCTGCTCCCAGCAAGCTCCGGGTGCTTTGCCTGAAGTTTTCTCCGTATCCTGCATACGCTCTCAAAACTCGGCAAGCCAAGATATTTGTACTGCGTCATGACCTCAGCCAGAGGCATCGCCCCGGCATCTTTCAGATAGGCATTGCACACCTTCAGGTAGAGCAGCATATCATCATCCCTGGTTTCCTCGTCTTTTTTCAGGATGGCTTTGATCTTGCCCTCCATGGTTTTCAGATTTTCCATTGGATACCTCCATAAAGGAAAGGAGCGGCATGTTTTGCCGCCCCTCCACGATCACTTCTTATTTCTGTGGCGGATGTTCAGCCAGATGGCTCCGCCTGCAATGAACACAACAAGTGCGATTACAAGGATTGTTTTTACCTCCATGCTTTAATCCTCCTTTTTCTTTTTATTCTTGAAGCCAACAAAACCTAAGACACCGGCACCAAGCACGGAAACCGCCGCCAGCCCGATCCAAAGAGCAGGATTGAAGTCATCCCCTGTTTTCGGTGTTTCTCTCAGTTCGTTGTGCATTTCTACGGTAGCTGTTTCATCTACCTTGATGGTTACCTGCTTATCGGCAGGCAGGATATATCCAGAAGAAACGCTGTCGCTGACCTCAGATACCGTGTATTCGCCAATTCGCAGACCTTCAATGAAGATCTCACCGTTTTTATCGGTCTTAAAGGTCTGGTCATATCCGTTTGTTCCTGTCACACGGAAGGAGAAGCCCTCTACATTTTTGTCAGAAGAAGTTTTTACGATCTTCAGAGAGCCTTTCTGCGCTGCATTGATAAATCCAACACCTGCTTCGTTTTCAACTGTATAGACCTTTCCATCTTCCTCAATGGACACCGGATAAACATTCTCATCCAGCAGGAATCCTTCCGGCGCTGTCTTTTCACGGCCAAGATATTTTCCATAGCGAAGGTCGCTCATCTGGTAAACACCATCGCCCAGTTCGCCCATTTCTCCCAGCAGTTCATCGCCGTCATCCAGTTTTCCGTCACCGTTTTTATCTGCATAGACTTCAAAAACAGCACCGGTCAGCTTATTGTCAGGATAATCTTCATCCACCTTTGCCAGCTCGATGCTGCCGGTAATAAACTCATTGACCAGTTCAATTTCCACAACCTCGTCTACCTTGCGGATGGTTACAGGAATTTCTTCATCGGAAAGTACATAACCCGTCGGGCTTTCAATCTCACGGATGATCCAGTTTCCATATGGCACTTTAGCAAAAGAAAAACTACCGTCATCTTCCGATGTGGTAGTTGCAATCGCTGTTTCGGTTGTAAATTCCTCGGTACCAATCTTAAAGATACCGATAAGCGCACCGCCTAAAGCATTTCCATCCTCATCGGATTTCTTTCCACTGACAGCTCCATAGATCAGATCATTTTCAATGGCTTCACCCTCATTGGCAGTAATGGAAACGACAGCGGTTTCCTGACCGGCGTACTCAAAGACAACCGGGTATTTGGTTTCATTTTTCAGATAGGCCGCATTGGTATTGATTTCCTGTACATAATAGCTGCCCATCGGCAGGTCGCTGACTGCCTTTCCGTGTCCATTCTCATCAAGGGTAATCACCTCGATCAGACCGTCAGCCGGAATGGTCGTTCCATCAGCGGCGGTCAGTTCCTCGGCTGCATAAAGCCCAAAGGAAACATCAAAGATCTCACCGTTGTTTCCAACGCCATAATCCTCATCGACTTCAAGGCTCTTGGTCAGGTCAATTTCAACTTTCTGCCTTTCGTTGTAGAAGCTGGTGGAAGTTTCGGTCACCGCTACTTCCTGACCGGCATAGATAAGCTCAACCGAGTGAATTTCGTCATTGAGAACCATGCCATACGGGGCCGTGATTTCCTTTACTTCATAGCTGCCAAGATACAGTTCCTTGCTGGTTGCCGTCCCGTCTGCACCTGTGGTAATGGTATCCACAACCTCGCCTTTAGAAGCCTGAAGGGTTCCATCCAGTGTATAGATGTCCTCGGCTGCGGTGATCTCATATACCGCACCTTCCAGGCTGCCGACGGCAAAAACAGGCTGATACATTCCTCCAGCTTCCGTAACAGAGCTGAACACTTCGCCGGATTTGGAAATGGTAATGGTTCCTTTCTGGGCTACGTTTTCCCTGACCACCTCAATGACGGTAATGCCGCTTTCCTCAGAAGAATCCTCCTGTACCACATCGAAATAGACAGGTTCAGAATTCAGAACATAGCCATATGGAGCCTGCACTTCAACCAGGGAATATCCGGTTCCATACTCCAGTGTCTGCGGAGTAATCAGTTCGCCGTCTACCGTAGTATAGAACGTGTCAATGGTTGTGACTTCCGGGTAAGTGAAAGTCATCGTTACCAGCTCGCCATTCGGGTCATAGATCTGGAAACCGGCACCGGCATACGGGATGGTGTTGCCTGTTTCAGCGTCTTTCTTCACGATCTTGATATAACTTTCAAAGTTGGCATTATTGATGAGATAACGGTAAGTCTGTCCATCCGAATTGATAAACACATCAAACGGTTTCATCAGCTCACGGCCTTCCCAGCCGGATGTCTGCTTGACCGTATAGATCCCATAAGGCAAGTCCTTTGTCTGGGCAAAACCATTCTCGTCACAAGTCAGAAGATCACGCTCGCTGTCTTTGGCGTCGGCATAACTGTTTGCCGATTTCAAATAGACTTCAAAAACTGCGCCTTCTTCGGGTGTTTCAATCTGGGTTTCTCCGTCATCGGTGTGTTTGATGATCGCAATATTTCCCTTGATTACCTGTTCATTTACATCGTTGGCGGTACTGTTCAGCTCTACGGTATAAAGCTCCGGCTCTGCCCCTACATGATGAATAGTTTCATCAAGCAGATAGCCTTCCGATGGGCTGATTTCACGGATACTCCAGTCATTGCCGCACACATAGTAATCTGTGGTAAACTGTCCGTTTCCGTCTGTGGTGTAAGTGTCAATCAGCTCTTCGCCCTTATAGATGCCATAAACTGCACCGGCAAGGGAAGCATCCCCCTGGGGTGTCCCGGTTTCAGCATCTGTCTTTGTGACAGTTACATTGAATTTTTTGAGGATGTTGGTAAAGCTGCGCTCTGTGACCTTATTCCATTCCACCGGAGCAGTCTGGCTTGCCGGAATCACATAGCGGATGGCGGTATCTACTTCCTCAAGGACATACGGGGTATTGCCGCTGATCAGGATATTTTCAAACTTTGCCACACCCTCGGCATCGGTCACAGCATACTCATCTACCGGTAAACCGCTTAATGATGTTCCGTAAAGGTGGAACGTCACGCCCTCAACCAGACTGTCCTCTGAAGTTTTTACAACTTCAAGGCTGCCTCTTTTCAGCGTATTATTGAAGTTTACCGTGGTGGTCTTGCCGCCGATCAGCGTAATGGTCTGAGTTTCCTGCGGCTCATACTTATCAATGGACTGTTCCGTAATGGTGTAAGTGCCGGGGAACAATCCCTCCACAGTCAGATTGCCGTTTTCGTCTGTGGTAACGGTTTTGTTGAAGTTCTCGCCCTTGATCGTAAAGGAAATACCTGCAACGACGCCGTCCTCAGAGGTCTTTTTCAGTGCGATTGTACCGGTAGGTGTCTCCACATTCAGATATGCTTTTACTGCATCTGCATTTTCCACACCGGTCACAACATCCTGCAGGCTGGGATCACCATAGGCGATCAGTTTTGCGCTGCTGCTGACCGTTGGCACATTGCTTCTTGTGGCGGTAATCCTTACCGAACCGTCAAAGGCTGTTTCGGATGTGATCGTCAGCTTGTTGCCGGATTTGGACACACTCACTTTACTGTCGGATGTGGCAAAGGAATAGTCTGCAAGGACACCATTGTTATCCGTCAGTGTCATGGTGTATTTCCCATCCTGATAGGAAAGCTCTTTTGTAATGTCATCCGCACCACCCGACATAAAACTCGGAATGGTATTGTGTTTGGACAGCAGAGAAACGATCTGGTTATACACCTCGGCAGCACCGCTGTTTGGATAATTGGAACCAAAGTGCAGGCTGTACGCTTTCTGGCTTGTCTGCTGGTAAGCCCCTGTGGACTCACGGCATCCCGTCACAAATTCCCAGACAAGGGTCTGTGTGGCAAGCCATTTCTCATCATCACTTCCCGAAAGATGACTGCGGTTCCCCTGATAGCCATAGAGCAGGGCAAGCCCCACTGCTTTTTTCTGGCTGGAAGAAAGGACATTCCATGTCTGGGAAGAATTTTTCTTGAGGGTATTGCCTGTTTTCAGCGGTACACCCGGCTGAATACAGAACGCATCATCGCCGTCTACATACATACGGTACTTGTAACTGCCTGTTCCGCCTGCGGTATAACCGTCAAACACTGCACTGGAGTTATAGCGCATGGCATTTCCATTCCTGTCATAAGTGAAGTCAAAGGAAATCGTGCCAATATCTCCTGCAGCAAATGCTGTTGTCGCTGGCAGCACAGAGAAGGTTGTGACCGCAGCCATGACAAGGGCCGCAGCCTTTTTGAATAATTTGGGGAATTTCATACATTACCTCCTACTTTTTGTTTGTGAGTTTCTTTACTAACCGAAAAAAGCAGTCTATAACGACTGCCAATTTTTTTCTTTCGGATAGTTTTGGTAGTAATTAGGGGGTGAGGTGTGGAGAGGGGGAAAGCGAAAATATGGCTATCCACACCAACAGGCAGACCTCGCCCTCGATGTGTGGCTATCGTTCCCGGTCTTTGTTTCGCTGCAGGTAGCGGTTGTAAAATTCCAGCGCCTTGACAACAAAATCCGATTCCCTGCCTCTGGGAACGCTCTTGGGAATGAGCTTGGTGATCCGTTCATCACGGAAAGCAGGTTTTTCCCTCTGGTTTGGCTTTTCTTCCTGCATGATTGACTGGATAACCTCATCTGTGAGTTTTCCGTCCTGCATGAACTTTTTCATTTTGATAGCCTGTGCAAGTGACGGAGTCGCATCGTTATACTGCATGGCTTCCAGAAGGGAATACTGCTGTTCATCGGACAGATAAGAGATTTCTACCGCCGGGCGAAAAGCAATCTGCCGTTCATCTACCATCTGCAAGATTTCAGGAACAAGCTCGGTCAATCGTATATACCTTTGGATTTGATTGCGGCTTTCTCCAACTTTTTCAGCTAACTCTGCATCAGAGCGTAACTTTGTCCCCACTGGGGACGAAGTTAAATCCCTTCTTTGGCCCTGTCTGTTCATTGCTTCCAGACGCATTTTATAGGCAAAGGCTTTCTCACTTGGTAAGATCGTTGATCTTTGCAGATTGGACTCGACCATCACAATAATGGCTTCGTCACGGGTCAGCTCCTTCACCTCGCATTTCAGAGTTTCAAGACCAGCAATTTCACATGCCTTTTTGCGCCTGTGGCCGCTGATAAGCTCATACCGCCCATCCTCTTTCAGCCGAACCGTTGCCGGGGTCATCACTCCATTTCGCTTGATGCTCTCAACAAGCTGTTCCATATCCTCATCCAGTAAAACTTTGAACGGATGATCTGGAAACTCGTCAATCTCCGCAATCGGAATGTCCCGTATCTTGCTCAGTTTTGCTTCCGCACGGCTTTCATCCGTCTGGAAAAGGTCATCGTATGCGGTCAGCTCGATTTTGTGTCCGTTGCTTCTCGCCAATTTCTGCCACCTCCTTTCCTAATTGTTCATAGGCAGCGGCTACCTTTCCGCTTTTGTCATAAGCAAAAATGCTCTTTCCCTCTGCGGTAGCTTCTACCGCACGGATAGAATGGGGGATTTCGGTATCAAAAACCTTGATCCTTTGCCCGTATGCACTTTTCACCGAAGCGGTAATTTCTTTTGAAATGTTGGTGCGGGGCATTACCATTGTCATCAGGATACCGTCTATCCGCAGTTTGGGATTGATCTGCCGCTTGACCATAGAAACCGAGCGAAGCAACAGCTCCAGACCTTTCGCTGAAAGATAGTGGGGCTGTGTTGGGATAACCACACTGTCAGCTGCCGCCAGAGCATTGATGGTGATCATGCCAAGAGAGGGCATACAATCAATCAATACATAGTCGTAATTCTTTTTGACCTCATTCACATAGGTTTTCAAAACACGCTCACGGCTCATGGCATTGATCAGCCTGACTTCAAAGCCAGACAGCTCAATATTGGACGGAAGCAGATCCACGCCCTCATTGTGATGCAGGATGCCTTGTGAAACATCAAAGGCTTTATCGTCGATAATGCTTTGCATCACCGTGGAGAGAGTTATGGGAATGTCATCTGGTCTGCTGTACCCCAGAGCCATGGTTAAGTTGGCCTGTGCATCCGCATCAATCAGCAGGATTTTCTTTCCTTGCTTTGCCAGACTGACACCCAGGTTGACTGCTGTGGTTGTCTTTCCCACGCCACCTTTTTGATTGGTCAGAGCAATCACTTTGCAATTTGACATAGGTGCGTCCTCCTTTCTTTTAGATTTAGCCGTCTTGTCAGGGCGGCTATGTAAAGTTCCCCAGAACGCAAAAAAGCCGACTGGTTTTTATACCAATCGGCTATGTAATAGTTCTCCATATTCAGTTATTAACCTTCGCAGCAAACAGCTCCCGTATGTTATCTGTATCCCACTTATCTGGAAACAGCACCGCCATAATCCGAAAAGCATCGTAGAGTCCTGCAATATAAGAGTGCGTAGCATATTCACAATCCTCTTTGTCTCGGCACTCCAAAAGGCGGTTACAGACTTTCCGTTGTTCTGTTGTTAAATCCAGCTGGAGATAATCCCTTTCCGCAATGCCTTCGTTTTCCGAGTCTTTCTGATAAGTCATATCTGCTTCCAATAGTGAATGGATTGTTTGCTCCCGTAGTGTTTCAACAGCTACTTTGAATAATTCTTTTAGGTCTATTTCATTCATCCTGCCCTCCCATATAAACTGTTTTTATTTTTTTAAGAGGAGCATTAATTACCTTAAAAATCAGTTCGTCGACACAATCCGTATATCGGCCTTGCTGGAGCAGCAGATTTTTTAACTCTACAAGACTCTGAAGCAAAAGGCTTCTATCGTGGCTATCCACATAAACATGAAATGTTTTTTCTCTCATACGATGCACCTCCGTTTCTTCACCTTCATTATATGTATAAGTGACAAACAGCTCAAATGTGGAATTTTGTTTGTAAAAATAAGCGCATCACTATTTCTAATGATACGCTTATGATTTTAGATAACCTCAAAATACTTCAATGCATCTTTGATAGCTTCCACTTTCTCCGCTGTCGGATGTTTCCTCGGTTGTTTCAATTCTTCTACCGCATTAGGAGCGTCATACATCGGCAAGCCCAGACTTCTCTTTACCTCTGCTATATAAGCAGTATGTACCTTGAAACCATATTTAGCTTCTATGTATTCCTTTATCTTTTTGTATGTAACTCGCTCTTTCGGCTTGTACGCTTCGGCTCTCTTTACGATATTATCCAGCGGTACTTTTCCCTCACCCTCACCAAACTCAACTTTTACGTTGATATGTCCGTCTGGCTTTTTGTGGGAAAGCAGTACTACCGTCTCAATACTCCCGGTCCACGGAAACATGTCCACCGGCGTCCCTTCCACAAACGCATACCCATTCCCGGTCAGGTACTTCACATCCCTGGCAAGTGTCGCGGGGTCACAGGAAACATATACAATTCGCTCTGGTTCTACAGAAACCACAGCTTCTAGCAGTCTTTCATCGCAGCCTGCTCTCGGTGGATCCAGGAACACCACGTCAGCGTGGTCGATTTTCAGCGAGTCATCAATCTTTACTGCAGGTTTCGTCTCAGCCTTACCATTTTCTGCGCCTTCACGTCCAACCTTACTTACATCATCAGTCAAATCATTCTGCACCATCAGCGGCAATACTTCTTCTGCCTTACCGCAGACATATCGGGCATTGACGATGCCGTTAATGACTGCGTTTCGGTTGGCATCCAGCACAGCTTCTTTGACTGATTCAATTCCGATTACACGGCCAGCGTTCATCGTCATTTGACGATTTTCGACAAAATCAAAGGATTTTTCAATATTTATATCAGTTTCTGTCTCTGCAACAAGACTGTCCTCACTCATAACAGCAGCCGTCTTTCCTGCTGCTAGTTCTTCTTCCATAAACTCATCGTTGCCATTCGATTGCAAAACTACTCCATGCTCGTCCGAATCCAATCCCGCTCTCTCCTGCTGTTTTCGTTCCATCTCCCGTGCTGCAAAAAGTCCAATGGTTCCGACGCCGCAATACAGATCCAGGACGGTTTCATCGCCAGACAGATCAGCATACTCGATTGCCTTGTTATAGAGAGCTTCCATCTGCACAGGATTTACCTGATAGAAAGACAATGGAGAAATTTCGAACTTTAAGTTACCGACCTGTTCAAGAATCGTCGGTTTTCCGGCCAAGGTGATGCACTCCTGTCCAAAGATACTGCCGCCTCTCTGTCCTCGGCTGGCAGCCTGACCTTTATCGGGCTTTCCGCCCTTTTGGTCTTTCTTTCCTTTGCTGCCTTTGCCTTCGGCTTTGTTCACGTTGAGGATGACGCTCTCCAGGTTGTATTCCACGCCGTCTTCCCTCGGTGGCAGATTGTAGATCGCATCATCCAGCATCTCCACCAGCTTCTCCGCGTTGGGGATGCCTTTGCCGTTGATGACGAGAATCACCATGACTTCACCGGTACCGCGGGCGGTTTTGACGACCAGGTGACGCAGGAGACCTTTTTCCCACTTAGGGTCGTAGGCCGTGATATTGTCCGATATCATAAATTGGCGTAGTGCCTCTGCCGCTGCCATAGCGGGTTCAGACTGCAGGAAACAGTCATAGCAATCCACCACGGCGTGGCTCTTCGCCTGATAAAATCCCACTGCGGGCGTGCCGAGATTCTCCAAGATCCCGCCCTTGCGAGTGATGACGCCGCCAGTCCATACAGGCATGGTCGCCTTATTCCGATAGCGGAATGGCTCTTCCATGCCAATAATCGGACGTAACCGTGGTGTCTGCGCGAGAGGCATTCCTGTAGCGGCTTCTGTTCCAGTAAAAGGCTCTTGCACACCTGGCGTTCCATCTGCATCAAATTTCTCGGCTGTTCCAGATGATCCATCCGCTCCAAGCAGCAATTCTCCCTCATCCAAGCTTTTCTCCAGCCCCGCAACGCCGCCCAGGCGGATCAGTTTATCTCTGACCTGTTTTTCCTTCAGGGCAAGCTGGGCGTCGTAGGAAAGTTCACCGTAGGCGCAGCCGCCGCACTGGCCAAAGTAAGGGCAGAAAGCTTCGATTCGATCCGTGGAAGGCTCCTCCACAGCCAGCAAACGGCCAAAAGCGTAGTTTTTCTTCACTTTGGTCAGTTCTGCAGTAACCACGTCACCGATTACAGCGCTTTTGACAAAGACAGCGAGGCCGTTACTTCTTCCTACGCCCTGGCCGGCTTCTGTCATATCCTCTATCTTTACTTGAACTCTTTGTCCTCTTTCCATCCTTGTTACCTTTCTTCTTGTCTCGGCCTGCACGTCCGCCCGGCACTTCCGGCTTCTTTCCGTGACGGCCGTCCTTGCCGGATTTGCCCGAGCGTCCGCCTTTGCCAGATCTATCGCCTCTGCTGGCCCTGTTTTCCTGCTTCGGCTCCGCCTCGATTTCGCCCAAACTCTGTCTGAGGAAAGCTGCTGCCACCATCAGCGGTTCCATCTCTTCCTCCACGCATTGCTTATAAACGATCTTCATGTACGGTACCAGGTCCTTATCCTGACAATAGTCCATGGCATCCTTTACATTTTTATAGGCCTTTACCGTCATAGCGCTGGTCGCCGTCGGCATATCTTTTCGTTTGATCTCCGTGTTGCAATAGTTCTCCAGAGAGTCAATCTTGTATTTCTCGCGGCTGGTGATCAAAGACACCGCTTTGCCGTTTTTGCCAGCTCTTCCCGTACGTCCGATTCGATGGACATAATATTCCATATCCTGTGGCATATCGTAGTTGAACACCATATCTACATCATCTACGTCAATTCCGCGAGCCGCAACGTCAGTAGCCAGCAAAAGCTCCAGGCTGCCGTTTCTGAACAAATTCATCACTCTGTCTCTCTGGTGCTGGGACAGGTCGCCGTGCAGCGCCTCAGCCGCATAACCCTTTGATTTCAGCAGCAAAGTCAGTTGATCTACTTTTCTCTTTGTGTTGCAGAAGATCAAAGCCCGCTGGGGGGACATGTAATCGAGAAGCCTGCAGAGGGAGGTATCCTTTTCTCTGCCCTTTACAACATAATGAACCTGTTTTACTAGCGGTATGGTCAGTTCTTCCTGCTTCACCTTGACCAGCTTAGCATTTTTTTGATATTGCTCCGTAATCTCTAAAATTTCCTTTGGCATGGTGGCAGAGAAAAGAGCGGTCTGACGTTCCTCTGGCATTGCACGGCAGATAGTTTCGATATCTTCACGGAAACCCATATTGAGCATCTCGTCTGCCTCATCCAAAACCAGCATCTTCAAATTATCAAAGTTTAACGTTTTGCGTCTCATGTGGTCCATCACTCTGCCAGGTGTTCCGACGACGATAGATACCCTGCCCTTCAGCGCTTTAAATTGTCTCTCTATATCCTGGCCTCCATAGATAGCTACGACTTTGACCCCAGCTACATGCTTTGCCATCTTCTTCAGTTCTTCTGACGCCTGAATGGCAAGTTCTCTGGTAGGACATAGAATCAGCCCCTGCACGCCGTTGTCCTTAGGATCAATGCCTTCTATCATAGGTATGCCAAAAGCTGCAGTCTTACCGGTACCGGTCTGGGCCTGACCTATGATATCTCTGCCCTCCATGAGTTCTGGAATTGCCATCTCCTGGATCGGCGTCATCTTTACAAAACCCATCTCCTCAAGGCCGTTAAGTATCATCTTACTAATTTTTGATTCGTTATAATTCATTTAATTCTCACTTTCTGTTAACTGTAACATATAATTATACCATAAATACACCTATAAAGATACAATTATTATTTATGATTCAACCCTTCTTACCTTACGGCAACGCCGGAAGATAGGAAGAAGGGTTATAACACAAATTTCCGCTAAAAGATATAATCAATATTTGCGTTTCACTCCTTCTTACCTTACCAAGACCAATCGAGTTACGCAATCCGCCTTGCATCTCACGCCCCTGCTTAACGATTTCCCTCTTCCCGCTCACTCCTGCGTTACCAGGCGTTACCAGGACCGATCGAGTTACGCAATCCGCCTGGCATCGCGCGCCCATGCTTAACGACTTCCCTCTTCCCGCCCACTCCTGCGTAACCAGGCGTTACCAAGACCAATCGAGTTACGCAATCCGCCTGGCATCTCACGCCCCTGCTTAACGATTTCCCTCTTCCCGCTCACTTCTGCGTAACCAGGTGTTACCAAGACCGATCGAGTTACGCAATCCGCCTGGCATCTCACGCCCCTGCTTAACGATTTCCCTCTTCCCGCCCACTTCTGCGTAACCATGCGTTACCAGGACCAATTGAGTTACGCAATCCGCCTGGCATCTCACGCCCATGCTTAACGATTTCCCTCTTCCCGCCCACTTCTGCGTAACTCAGGCTTGCTGCCAGCAAAGAAGCAAACAAGCAGCATGTCAGAAATTGACTGCCGTCACTCTGCGCACACCACTTTTTGAGTCATTGGAAATTAGCAAAGCGCGATTTCCTATGAATCAAAATAGCCGAAGTCTGCATACTGCAAGCTTCGGCTGTCTGGTATCAGCTTTTATTTTAGAGAATCCATCAAGGTCTGATATAGATAATTGACATCGAGGGGTTTTGATATAAAGCCAGTCATGCCGGCTTCCATGGCCGCGTCCACATCTTTTTGGAAAGAACTGGCTGTCATGGCGATAATCGGAATTGTCGCCGCATCGGGACGCGGCAATGCCCGAATTGCCCGCGCAGCGTCCAGACCGTTCAAGTTGGGCATCTGCACGTCCATCAAGATCACATCGTATTCGCCAGTCTGACTCTTCTCAAAGATATCTAATGCTCGCTTTCCATCTTCACCGCGGATTACGATAGCGCCCTTAATTTCCAATAGACGCATGGCGATTTCGGCATTCAGATTATTGTCCTCGGCTAGCAGGATCTTTATCCCCGCTAAGCTCCTGTCCAGTGCGGCCCGTTCACCGTTTTCTTCCGGCTTTCCGAAAGGAAGAGTGACATTAAAATAGAATTCGCTGCCGTTTCCGACTTCGCTCTGTAGCTGCAGCTCGCCGCCCATCAGTTCTACAATGTTACGGCTGATCGCCAGGCCCAGTCCGGTTCCCTGGCTCTGCGAAAAGCTGGTCCCCAGTTGTTCAAAGGAACTGAATATCCGCTCCTGATCTTCAGCGGCAATCCCCACACCGTTGTCTATGACCTGAAAACAGTAAGTGGCGTCTTCATCATTCCTCTCATTTTCCGCGATGCGCAGCAGAACCTTTCCGCCCTCCGGCGTAAACTTAAAGGCATTGGAAAGCAAATTTGTCAGCACCTGGCGCAGACGAATGGCATCGCCCAGCAAAACGCCTTCGTTGACTGATTTTTCAACAATAAACAAAATTCCACGCCGCTGTGCTTCTGACTCCATCATACTCTGCAGACTGTCCAACATCTGGTTCAGAGAGAAAGGCTCCTTAGCGATAGAAAGCATTCCGCTGTCAATGCGGCTCATATCCAAAATATCGTTAATCAGTCCCAACAGGTATTGAGAAGAAGAACGAATCTTGGAAAGATTTTCGCGCACATCGACAGGAACGTCATTCATCATGCCTGTCAAATCAGCCAATCCGACAATGGCATTCATCGGTGTACGAATTTCATGACTCATGCGGGACAAAAACTCACCCTTTGCCCTGCTCTCCGCCTCTGCCCTTTCCAAGTTGCTCTGAATGACGGCAGCTTTCATGCGAGAACGTGTAACCAGCAGAATGGCCCCCGCTATCATAATTAAGACGACCGCCAAAACAACGACGAATGCTACAGGATCGGCGTAAATCAACTCTTCCAGGTTCAATTGGCTCTCACCAGGAGAAACTAAGTTCTGGTTCAATAGCGAACTTTTCTCCTCACCAGAAAGGCTGTTGACTGCCTTGTTGATGATTGTAAGCAAGTCCGTCTCAGCGGGCTGTGCATAAGCAAAACAGGCATAACTGCTTTCATCGGCCAGCGTAACTGGCACTAGATTAGTAAAATGATGCTGCTGAATCTCCTGTTCCAACCGGGAGGACAGTCCATAGACAAAGTCAGCCTCTCCTTTGTTCACTGCAGCAAGCGCCTTTCCTATGCTGGTATAAGATTTCACTTTTACTGCCTTAATATCAGAAGGCAGAGTCTGTCCGTCAATTACCGCCCCTATCAGTTTCTGATCTGGATAGTTGGACGATTTGTTGCGTACCACCAGATTATTCATCGAAGCATAAGACGCCGATAGGATCAGTTTATGCTGGACTGCCTCATCTTCAGTGCCCAGATAGAAGCCGAGCATCTCGGCCTTGCCCTGTTGTACCAGCTTAATTGCATCGCCATAACTATCTGCATACACATATTCAAATTTTAATCCAGTAAAGGAATTGATTTCCTCCAACATATCCGGCACCAGGCCATTGTGCAGATCATCTATGTTATTGCAAAACAAGGGGTGCCAGGTCTTTGGAACGGCTACCGTTACCGCGTCCCTTCCCTTCACATATTGGATTTCCTCATCGGTCAGCTGAATATCAACGTCAGTGTTATGAAAATTAGCCTCATATCTCTCTTTGCCAAAATTGGGATTGGCGTCAGTAATCCGCTCCATGGCCATGTTCAATCCGTCCAGCACTTCTTTATTATCCGGCGTGGTTACAATGTAAAACGGCTGCGAATCATAGGAGACGACCAAGCGTAAATCATTGTCTCTGTCTTGGGCATTTCCAAGCAATAGGTCCACATCACCGTTCTCCAGATAAGCATAGAGGGTGCCGTCTTTCCCCAATTCCTCAAAGCTGTATTCTTTTATCGTGCACTTTATGCCGTTAAACGTCAGAAATTCTTTGAGCCGCCGGATGTTTTCTTCTGCTTTTTCGTAGACACCGATGGTCTTGCCATTCATGCTCTCTATATCGTTGCTGCGGATGCTGCGGTCATTTTTGCGTGCCAAAAGACAGGAGCGGCTGTATCCAGTATTAAAATCAGGATATCCGTACTGGTTCTCCAGACCGTTAACATAATACTGCCCGCCCAGGAGATCATATTTGCCTGCTTTAAAATCTTCAAACATCTGTAAGACATCATCGATGGGCACATACTCGTATTCCCATCCCGTATACTTGGCAATTTCATTGAGATAGTCTACCACCAGACCGTGATGGGTGCCGTTCTCATCTGTCTCTGACATACCCGGCACTGATGGAAAGGCCACCTTAAGCACGCGGGACTTATGGCTCGAGGTGGACTTGCCAGACGATTTCGTCTCTGCCAAAGCAGGTGAACAGATCATAAACAGCAGAACCATTATTAGGAATATTACGGTATAGCATTTCAAATGTCGTGCCAGTACTTCTTTCATAAGTCAGTCTCCCTTTAGGAAAATCAAAAATTAATCAGCCTCGTCTAATCTTGAAAAAACAGGCTTTCAAATACATCCGCCGGTACAGGTCGTCCAAAGAAAAAGCCCTGTATCAACTCGATGCCCTTATCTTTGATCGCATTGTATTCGATTTCTGTTTCAACACCCTCCAGGCAGACTTTTTTACCTACGTCGTGGCAAAGCTCTGTAATCGTCCTCACAAAGGTGGCGTTGAACAAATCTGTATTGATATTTTTTACAAATCCTCGATCAATTTTCACAATATCTACCGGCAGGGTTTTCAGTGAAAACAAGGAAGAGTACCCCTTGCCGAAGTCATCCATAGCGATCTGGATTCCCAAGTCCTGCATGCCGTCGACAATCTTTCGCAGAGTGCTGTTCTCCTCAATCAGATAAGTCTCTGTCAATTCCATGGTAATTTTGGACGGATCCAGATTAATTTCGTGCAGAGTTGCCTGCATAAAATCCAGAATCGTTCCGTCCAAAAGCTGCCGATAGGACAGATTGACGCTCATATGGAAATCGTCTTTTACACGGCTCCACTTTTTGCACTGGTGCGCCGCCTGCTCAAAGACCCACTTTCCCAACTGCACAATTAAGCCGTTCTGCTCCAAAAGAGGTATAAATTCTATCGGAGACACGTCACCGTACTCTGTACAATGCCATCTGGCCAAAGCCTCCGCGCCGTACACCTCGCCAGTGCATGAATCAATCTGCGGCTGGTAGTGGACAGAAAATCCGATAAATCCTCTGTCAATGCTTTCTCTGAGCAGCTGATTCAGTTCCAGGGTTCTGGCCTTTTTATATAAAATATCATCCGAAAACAACGTAATCCGATTTTTACCCATCAGCTTGGAATACTCCAACGAATAGTGAGCGTACTTCAGTAAATCCAGATAGTTGTCCCCATCCTTCGGATAGGAGACATAGCCGGCCGATAACGTACAGAAATATTTTCTTCCATTGTGCTCCTGCTGTTTATAGAACGTCCGCTGGATTCTGCCGAAGACAGCTAGTCCTTCGTTTTCATCACTGCCAGGCATAAAGATGCCGAACTGGTCGCCATCCAAACGATACAGCCGGGCGGCCGGCGGCAGCATGGACTGTATTTTCTGCGCGGTGATGCGCAGAATCTCATCGCCGAAGGACTGATCGTAAAAGTCGTTGATGTTCTTAAACGAATCCAGATTCAGAATCATAATGCCCATTTTTTCTGCATTTTCGTTGACGAGAAACTCTTTGACTGCCCCTTCAAACTCATACTTATTAAAGAGACCTGTCATATGATCCGTCTTATCCTTTTTGCCCTGATTCGTTATCATGCCTGCAAACAGATAGGGTTCCCCTTCTTGGTTGGTAATCATCCTGCCCCTGCACCTGAGCCAGATCCACTCTCCTTTTACATTCTTAGCGCGATATTCGATATCGTGGTAATTGGTTCTGCCGTCAGCAATTTCCTGGTTGCTTTCCAGGAACGCTTTTTCGTCGTGGGGATGAATCAAATCTGACCAAAAGGCTGCGGCGTTTTCCACCACTTCTCCGGGCAGCCCAAAAGCCTCTACCATTGCAGGAGGATAACGAAAGGTCCCTGTCTTCATATTGCCAACAAAAACATAGTCGTCTACGCTGCCGGACAGGGCGTCGTAAAGGTGATCTTTGTCGTATTCAAAGTCTGTAACTGCCTGATTTTCGGTAACTTGCTGCAGTTCCATCTTGGCTTGCTTAATGTGATAATCCCGCTTCTGCAGATACATCCGTTCATCTGCACGGGAAATGATATCAGAAAGGATATATTGATCTTCCGGATAAATTTCCATAAGGCCATAGCTGAAAGAGACTTCGTACTGAACAGAAAAGCTGTTCTTCTCTTCTTTCAGCTGTTTCTTGACCCACTGTACCTTTTTCTCCGCCTCCTTGGCGTCTTTGTCATAAAAGGCCAGAACGAATTCATCTCCGCTGAGTCGGAACACTAAGTCTCTTTTGCTGATGTTCTGCCGAATGATAGAAGAGAAATATCGTAAAAGGCGGTCTCCTTCTATATGTCCATAAAGGTCGTTGATTTTTTTCAGCTGATTGACATCGCACAGGACGACTGTGATAATCTTTTCCTTGTCTTTTGCCATGTCGATCAATTCGATTAATTTTTCTTTGCCGGCGCGCCTGTTCAGCATACTGGTCAGCTCGTCAGTACGCGCAGTCCTCGACATTTTGGTAAATTCCGTCACGTCTGACGAACACTGCACAAAGTACTTTTTACCTTCGTTTTCAATCAGGCGATCATAATTTTGATAGACCTTTCCCGTCTTCGTATTTTCCTCAACCCAAAGACAGCCTTTTCCCCCATTCTGCAGTAATTCACTGATTCTGCAAAATTGGCAGCGCTCTGACATGTTCTCTTGTAACACCTGCCAGCAGACTTTCCCTTCCGGATGGTCCAGGCGGAAGTCTTTCTTCATCGTATCGTTCATGTACACGATGTGATTCGTCTCAATATCTGTGATATAGACGTTTGCGTTGAGTTCTTTCACGATTTCTAGCAAAAAAGTTCCTGAAAATAAGTTTTCGTCATGGTTGGACATTTCACACTCTCCTTCACACTGCAAGTCGTATCCCTTGGCTTCTATTGTAATATCTCGTAATCTAATTAACAAGTTCTTTTCTAAAAAAACCTGTTGGAAAATAAAGAAAAGAGAGCTTCCAAGGTTGGAAAACTCTCTTTTATACTGCCAGTTATACGGATAAATCCTTTTTTATGAAGATCAGGCCTCCCGCCGCATAGAATATCAGCCAAATCAGAACCATCGTGATGCAGCAAAGCGCCACATTTCCCGTACCTGCTAAAATATCCTGGCCGGGCATCAGAGTATAAATCGTCACATACCTCAGATTTTCCAGCTTATCGCCCATGTTGGCCATCATTTGAATGACATAAAAGACCAAAGGCAGTCCCCCACCCAAAGCCAGATACCATCTGCTTTCATTAAAGAAACAGGCGGCAAACACACAGATTCCACTGATTGCCAGGTCAAACAGAACGACTGCTCCATTGAGCTTTAGATACCTTGTGACGTCCAAATCTCCGGGAAACATGACGGCGCTGCTGACGCAGCCGATTGCAGTAGAAATCCCGATCAGTACGACGACCAGAATCGTAACTGATAACATCTGCGTGAAAATCACTCTCTTTCTCGAGTTAGCCGTAGCCAGTATACATGCAATCGATCCGTTGTCCACATAGCGCATGATGAATTTATTTGCCAGCATAATCACATAGATGATCGGAATGAACAGCATGATGAATCCATATAGGTACGTGTGGATAAACTCGATCAAAGTACCGGTACTGCCTGTCATCCCTACAGCGGCCATTAAATCCGGCATGATGTCCTGGAACTGGTCCAGGGATTTGCTCAGTTCCGGATCGTACATCCAAATGATCATCACACTGTACATAGCCAAAATTGCAATAAAGGGAATCATCAGTTTAAAGCCTGACCACAGGCTTCGTTTTAATAAAGGTGTGGAAATCATTTTGCCGCCTCCTCTCCATAATAATGCAGAAAGATTTCTTCCAGGGACGAGGCTTTTATGTCCAGGTCCCGCACCTGGTAGCCTGCTATCGCCTTCAAGAACCCGTCGACATCGCCAGATAAAACCACGATGGCGGTGTTTCCCTCTGCTCTGGCGATTTCAAAAGGCTCCGATGAGAACCGCTGCCGTTCTTTTTCGCTGTCAAAGGTGATGACAAAGGATTTCTGTTTTTTGGCTTTCAACGAGGCCATATCCTCAATGGTAACAATCTTTCCGTCTTTAATGATGGCGGTTCTGTCGCAGGTTCGTTCCACCTCTTCAAAGATGTGGGAAGACATGAAGATGGTCTTTCCTTTTTGCTTCTCTTCTAAGAGAAGCTCGACGAATTCATTCTGCATCAAAGGGTCCAGTCCGCTGGTGGGCTCGTCTAAAATGATAACGTCAGGGTCGTTCATAAAGGCGCAGACGATGCCGATCTTCTGTTTCATTCCCTTGGACATCTTCTTGATTTTGCCCTGGGGGTTGAGGCCAAACCGCTCCATCAATTCATCAATACGATTTTGATCGCTGACACCCTTTAACTCGGCGATGAACTGAATCATCTGCTTACCCGAAAGGTCGTCGAGAAAAGCCAATTCCCCGGCCAGGTAACCCAGGTTTTGATGAATCCTGGCAGCGCCTGTAAAGCAGTCCAGTCCGTCGATTTTCACTTGCCCGGCATCCGGCTTGACAAATCCCAGCAGGTTTCTGATGGTGGTAGTCTTCCCCGCCCCGTTAGGTCCCAGGAAGCCAAAGATTTCCCCCCGCTCCACGCTGAGGTTGACATCGAAGATGCCTTTGCCGCCGCCATAATCCTTGGTCAGGCGGCTTACTTCAATTACGCTCATTGATATTCCTCCAAATAGTGGTTCTTCTTCCAAAACTCAATCAATTCTATAAAATCTTTTTCCCATTGATCGATATCCGATCCCTTCCCTCTCAGTTGATGCAGCATATAGCCTTCGCCAATCCAGATACTGAGCTTTAACAGCATGGCCGCATCTGATTCTTCCTTGAACTTGGATTTGTCAATCAGCGAAAGAAGTTTTTCGGAACTAGCGTCGATCAGCCCTGTCAGTTTAGGACCCAATTTGTCAGCCAGCTCCGGTTCATCTTCAAAATACGCCCGAATTAGAAACTGGTTCATATAGGTGTACTCCCTCGCCACCTGGCATTTTACCCGGACCGATTTCCGAAACATCTCCATAAAGTCCGTTTCCTTCATGATGTCTGCTTCCCTTAATTTCCGCAGTTGGGTACTAATGGCATAATCGTACAGGAAAAGATACAGTTCTTTTTTATTGTGAAAGTAATGAAAAAGCAATGACTTTGAGATATTTGCCGCACTGGCGATCTCCGACATCGGCGCCTTCTTGTATTCGTTCTTGGCGAAGACTTCCAACGCCGAATTGATGATACGGTCCTGTTTGTCTTTGGGCAGCGCCCAAAACTTTTCATTCATATCTGCCTCCATTTTTTGTCGTATACCGAAACGGTCAATGAGTTTTCTCTATCGTAAACCCATTGACCGTTTTTGTGAAGGCCTTATTTCAATAATTTAAAGAGGCGCGGCGCGCCTTTGATTTGGGACTCCAAGCAGCTGTTATACTTGCAGACCCTTGGCTCTCGATTCTGTCAAAACGAAACTGGCCATGGACGTGGCACAGACCACGCCGGTTTCTGCATCGATTGCCTTGCCCACGCTGCGAGCCATCCTTCTGCCGATCTGCGTGTACTCGGCCCTGATGATATAGCGCTTTCCGTTCATCGGCTTTAAAAAGCTGACTGAGATGTCTGTGGTCGATACCATCTTCTGGGTAATCGCTACCGCCCCCATACCTAAACCTGTGTCAAAGAGCGTGCAGATTGCGCCTCCATGAACGCCGTTATAAGGATTCAGGCACCATTCTTTCACATCAAAAGCGAATTCAACAAATCCTTCTTCCCTGCTACAGTCTACTAACTGTAAATTCAGCCTGCAGTTCAGCCGTTCTGATTGCTGCCTGTTGTCCTCCAGGATTTCTTCTATCTCCTTCGCCAATTCCTTGTCTTTCACTGCTGTCATCTCCATTCTATTCAAACTGCAATATATTTTATCACACTTGGATTGGAACCGCAAATTTAAAAGATGAATATGATAAAGTAATATCGCTGTCATTTTATTCTACATATCGAGCAATCTGGTGTAAGACGCACACCGTTTAAAAACTTTTCAGCCGTCAGCGTCAACGGCAGAATGGAGATTAAAATGACACAGGTATCTAACGAATCCGATTTTCGCGCGGCCTTATCCAGGCAGGAATCCCCTATCGAAATCACTTCTGACTTTTCTCTTTCTTCTCAGATCCAAATTACCTATGATGTCACGGTCAAGTCTGTTGCCGGCAGTATTTTTACCCTGACCCGCGGCAGCAGCTTTTTCAGTTATCTGATCAGAATAGCAGGCGGCGTCCTGACGCTGGAAAACATCGTCATCGATGGGGACAAAACAAATCATCCAATTACCAATGAGACAAACCGCTCCCTGGTCTTTGTGACGGGAGGCACTTTCATACTCGGCGACGGCGCAGTACTGCAGAACAATAACGCTTTTCGTGAAGGCGGCGGCGTCTATCTGTCAGGCGCGGTCAATTACACCAATACCATGGTCATGAACGGCAGCGCCGCCATCGTCGGCTGTCACTCTGAATCGAACGGCGGCGGCATCATGTTTGCGGCCCGGCATAAAGAAGACAGGATCACAGTCACCGATGACGCTTTGATTCAAAACAACTCCGCCCCCAATGGCGGCGGTCTCTACCTTCGTTCCTATGACCAAAACACCGGTATCGACGTAGAGATTGACGGCCGAGCTAAAATTACTGAGAATACTGTCACTGGTAATGGCGGCGGTATTTATTTCTCAGGTTTTCGCAACAATGGCCCTCTGTCCAGCCTGACCATAACTGATGATGTGGTCATATCGGAAAACCAAGCCCTTCATGGCGGCGGTCTCTATTTTTTCAGCGCCAGCGACGGCGACATTCTGCAGATTCAGCCTCAGGTTTCCATCTCCCAAAATACCGCCTCTCAAAATGGCGGCGGCATCATGATTACAGCCGCTGTCGGTCAGGTGGATTTCAGTCTTGAAGGGGTGGATCTGCGGAATAATAGGGGCGGCACTGGCGGCGGTCTCTATCTGTTGACAGACACAGGGGCAGAGGTTCACATTGCAGAAAGTACCATCACAGACAACCATGCAGTCAACGACATCTCCGGCACTGGCGGCGGTATTTGGGTCCAAAACCGCGCAGAAGGCAGTCTCTTAACATTTTCCCTTGAAAACTCGACAATTGAAAGAAACACGGCAGCTCTTCAAGGCGGCGGCATTGCACTGTGGGGCGGTTCCGGCGGATTCCGTTTTGACGCCCTCAATAATAAGGTGCACGGCAACACAGCACAGACCAATGGCGGCGGATTGCTTCTCAGCAGCGCTGGTGTTGCCTTGCTAACCTTCGAAGGCAATACCGTCACGCAGAATTCAGCCGATAGCAACGGCGGCGGTCTCTATTTTGCCAATCTCACCGACACCGCCAGCAGTCGTCTGGAAATCAACGGAGACAGATTCCAAGAAAATACGGCAGGAGCAGAAGGCGGCGGCATCAGGCTCACTGCCAGCTTCGGCACTGTTGAAACCCTTTTAACAGACTGCACCATTTCGGCTAATATGGCCCTAAGCAGCAACGGCGGCGGCATTTGGGCCGGTGGCGCAGGGAACCGCCTCACTTTGCAGGGCAATACCATTGTCACTGAAAACACGGCAGAAAGCAGGAATGGCGGCGGCATCTACTTCAACAGCACGACTGGTACTCTCGTACTGACAGATCAGGTCGAAATCACCGCTAATCGAACCAGCGGTAGAGGAGGCGGGGTCTGTGCCTTTACCGGCAGTCTGCATATGGACGGCGCTGTAGAAATTGCCTATAACACTTCCCAAAATTGCGGCGGCGGTATCAGCGCATCTGAAGGCGCTCTGGTCACCGTGGAGAGCGGAACGATTCACGATAATACCGCTTTAGGCCAGGGAGGCGGAGTCTGGGTCCGCGGAGGCAGTGTTTTTGCCATGAACGGCGGCTCCCTTTATGGCAATCATGCCGAAATAGGCGGCGGTCTCTATAACGATGTGGAATCCACCGCCCGCATCACAGGCAATGCTTTCATCGGCAGTCCCGGACCAAACACGGCCGATAAATATGCTCCTGGGATTTACAACGAAGGTATGCTTTATGTCAGTGGGAACCGCCATCTTTCTAACGGCGTTTATCTCACCGAGCAGATGGCGGCCGTTCGCATCGAGGGACCGCTGGCACCAGGTTCAATCATTCAGCTGGACAATTCCGACTACGTCACCGCCAATTCAGAG
The DNA here is from genome assembly GCF_900086585.1 of Emergencia timonensis. Classification (GTDB taxonomy): domain Bacteria; phylum Bacillota; class Clostridia; order Peptostreptococcales; family Anaerovoracaceae; genus Senimuribacter; species Senimuribacter timonensis. The sequence continues at coordinate 149,986 of NZ_FLKM01000009.1, read as the reverse complement.
GGAATCCCCATTGTAGTCGGTGTCGTCTCTCCTCCCTATACGACGTTGACGCAGCAGGATGCCGATGCATTTCAAAAGCCGCCTGCCGGCTTTGAGGATTGGGAGATTCGCCTCAGCGACGATCAGTCCCAGGTTCTTCTGGCGCCTGTTCTTCACACAGATTATACCGTCACCTTCAAAGGCAATGACGGCTGGTGCTGTCCAAAAGCCTGTCATATTCCCCGGCCGCTGACTGTCACGTCAGGTACAAGTGTGACCATTCCAAGGCGGAAACCGCTTTGGTGCAATCACCGGTTTATAGGTTGGAACACGGCCTCAGACGGCAGCGGTATTTTCTTTCAGCCCGGCGGCGTTATCGACAATATCAGAGAGGATCTTACACTCTTCGCAATATGGAAAAGATGTTGGTTTTAAGTGTGAAACCGCAGACAGAAAAACCGTCCCACGAAAGGCTGAGAAGACCTTCGTGAGACGGTTTTATCAAAATCTGGCCGGCAGGGGGAAATTTCAGACCCGAAGCAGTTAACTTTTGCGTAGCAGCCCCTTTCAAGGGCGGTCTTTTCTCCGTTCTTCTTTGATCTTGCCGATGACGGTATGCTCCGTCAACCCCGACAGTTCGCACAGTCTTTGATTGACCATCTCCCTGAAGCAGGCAGGAAGATGACCCTGGTGCCCTCGATGAGCAGCCACGCATTCTACACAATTACCGTGCTTTTCACAAGAACTGGTACAGCTGCAGTAGTCCTCGCCGTTGGCGATGGCAAGGCGCAGTTCTTCGGTAAATTCCTCTTCCAACCGGGCGGCAAGAACACGATCTCCCTGGTCGTAAGCTGCCAGCGCCGCCTTTTCTTTTTTGTTTCCGTCAATCTTCATGATGTAAACCTATCCTTTCTCATACGACAAACGCCAAACCAGTCATAGGCTGGGGCGTTTTAGCATAAATTCTGCCTTTTTGCCCCAAGCTTGCTTGGCTAGGCAAAACGGACAGCGCAGGGAACAGCAGTTCCCGGAGGAGAGAAGCGTTGTCACGCAAATTGAAGTCCCAGCCCGGTTCGTCCAGGCAAACCGTGGCAGGTCTCATGCAGCGAATTCCCAAATCTCTGATTTGGCGAATTCGACTGCCGCCTGGGGCTCTTTGAACAGAATGTCATAGTTCTGCTTCTGCAAAAGGAATGTAGTCGAAGTCAAAGCCGAAGTAACGGGGGCCGAAGGACTCTATAGGTTTCTCTTCGTGATAGAAATCATAGGCTGACGTCACAGCAATCCCCACATACTTTCCATTTTCCAGGTGAGAGTTGAGCAGCGGTTCTTTTTCTTCCAGGTCGATCAGTGAAATCAGATCCGGGCTTGTCACTGCCGGACGTCCGTCAATCCAGAGAATGTGATTTTCGTTTTTGAACCAGATTTTATAGAGTCTGCCGTCATCGCCCAAAATCTCATAAGTGCCCCAGTAATAGCCGCCCTGATCCTTTGTCTGCATATTTTGCAGAATTCCTCTGCCGACCACCTTCCCGCCGGCAGCCTCTACCGCCGCTGCAAGCACATCTTCGGCCTGCCTCATCGCTCTGCCTACCTGGTAAGCTTTGGACAACGTCCGCGGCACGAGGATGGTTTTCAGTTCTTTGCCTGTCATCAGATAAGCAGCCTCCGCCATTTCTCCATAGGCCGCTTCGCTGAGGAACTTGCCGATTCGCTCTGCCGCTTTGGTATGCATAGTCTGGAAGGTTGCATTCCTGTTTCCCCAGGCGTCAAAGTAAGCCGCAGGCAGAAAGTCCATGCCGCGGATTGCCGCAAGCCCCTGGGTCATCTCTGGAACGGCTCTCCCTGCAGGGTCACCGTCGATGACAGGAATGCCCATTTTGTATGCGGCGGCCATACAGCAGCCTGCATTAGAACCGCCGGGTTCTGCAATGTACAGTCCCTCAACAGCCTTCCCGCTCACTTCTTCTAAGGTCCGTACCGCACCCATCAAAATTTCTTCTAAATAATACTTCCGATCCAGGTACCCCAGCGACTCCATCTCCGCCAGAGTTTCTGCCGTTTTCGGTGCAATACTGCCCATGAAAAATGGACAGCAGTATAAAGCATCGTCTTTGATGTCGTCAGGATCCAGCAACGTCATAGGCAGCCCCATTGACAGACAGTCCAGAAGCGACGTCCTCCCGGCGCTGACCTCCCCTCCGCCGCCCGTTCCATAAAACGCACATCCCTTTAAAAGATCTTCGATATCTTGTTCATTCTTCAAGCAAAATTGTTCTTGCATCTCTATTCCTCCATTTTTGATTTACACAGATGGCATCTGACCGTATGATCTGCAGCATAGGTCACCATCTGCGGGTCAACCTGCCTGCAGATTTCCATAACGAAAGGACATCTGGTATTGAAGCTGCATCCCTTTGGCACATTGACCGGACTGGGGATTTCCCCTTCAGAGTGAATCTGTGTGGGTTTCAGAGCCTCCTCTGCTTCGGTGACCACAGGTATCGACGACAGCAGCATTTTCGTGTACGGATGCTGCGGATTTTGGAAAAAGCTCTCCGTCGGCGCGATTTCAGCAATCTTCCCTAAGTACATGATGGCGACTCTGGTGGATACATTGCGCATCAGACTGAGGTCGTGGGTAATGAACAGGTAGGTCAGATTCAATTCCTTCTGCAGCTTCAACAGAGTGTTAATGATCTTTGCCTGCACTGATACATCTAAAGCGCTGGTCGGCTCGTCCAGAATGATCATGGACGGATTTGTCGCAAGGGCTCTTGCAATGGCCACCATCTGACGCTCTCCGCCGCTGAGCGTGGACGGATACTTATACATGTATTCATAGGGCAGTTCTACGATATCCATCAGCCTCGCTACATACTTCACATATTCACCGGCTCCGCAGACCTTGTGCACCTTTAGCGGCAGCGATAAGATATCAAAGATATTTCGCTGCGGGTTCAAAGATGTCCCCGGGTCCTGGAACACGATTTGAATCTCCTTCTTCAGTTCCAGGGGACGTTTTGCCAAAGGCATGCTGATATCCTGCCCTTTGAAGCATACCTGTCCTTCCGTCATCGCCTCCATGCCGATGACGTTATAGGCAGTCGTGCTTTTGCCAGATCCCGATTCTCCTACCAGTCCCAAAGTCTCGCCCGCTTTCAGTTTGAAGTTGATTCCATCGATGGCTTTTACAAACTGTTCCTTCTGCCCGCGCACGGGAAAGTATTTTTTCAGATCCGTCACTTCCAGAACATATTCGTTACGTTTCTCCTCCACCTATCTCACCTCCTCATACAGATAGCATGCGACAAAATGCTCCGGCTTCACTTCGTACAGCGGCGGCTGTGACTGCCTGCACCGCTCTGCCGCGTGAGGGCATCTCGGTGCAAACCGGCAGCCCTTTGGCGGATCCATATAGTTAGGAAGATGTCCCGGTATGCCCGTTGAAATGCCTCCTCCGGAGAGCTTTGGCACACAGCCCATCAGTCCTTTGGTATAAGGATGAAAATATTCGCGGAACAGATCCTCCGACTTTGCAACCTCCACCATGTTGCCCGCATACATCACGTAAATTCGATCCGCCATCATCCTGGCTACTCCCAGAGAATGGGTAATCAGTATGAGGGAGCTCTCTTTTTCTTCCACTCTCTGTTTGAGTGTCTTCAGCACCTGATCCTGTATGGTTACGTCCAAATTTGTCGTCGGCTCGTCAGCGATGACCAAGTCTCTCGGTGTCGCAAGGGACATGGCAATACAGATTCTCTGTCTCATACCGCCCGACAGCTGGAAGGGATAGCTGTCCATAATCCGCTCAGGGTCCGGAAGCTGAGTCTCTCGTAATGCGGCGATGGTTCTTTCGGTCTGCACGCGTTTAGCCTTTGCTCCTTCAATACCGGAATAGCTGACGATTTCTTTCATCTGATTTCCCACAGTAAACACCGGATTCAGCGAAGCGATGGGATCTTGAAAGATGATGGAAATCCCCTTCTCTCTCAGTTTCTTCAGTTCTCTTTTGTCCATCTTCAGCACATTTTCACCCTGGAAGTACACTTCTCCCTGATCCACCCTCGCCTGTCTCGCCAGAATCTGGGCGATGGTATATACTGTCGTCGTCTTGCCGCAGCCAGTCTCTCCCACGATACTGATTTTCTCACGGCGCTTCACATGGAGGTTTACCCCATTCAAAACCTTTGTATAACCCTTGAAGGTTCGGAAAGAGACGTAGAGACCTTTCAAATCCACAATCAAGTCTTCCTTATGATTTGTACGCATTTCTCTTTCCTCCTTTATTCATTGTCCGAAAGCATATCCTTGATTCCATCCCCTGCCAAGTTGAACCCCAGTACGATCAACATGATGGCAAGGGCCGGGAAAATGGACATCCACCACTGATCCGGCAGATAAGCTACACCGTCAGATACCATTGCGCCAAGGGACGGTGTCGGCGGCTGTTCTCCCATGCCGAGATAGCTCAAGGTAGCTCCAGCCATGATTGCCCAACCCATGTCCAGGGTGACTTTCGTCAGCACAGGTCCCAGGGCGTTGGGCAGGATCTCGCGAAACAGGATATGCGCGTTGCTGGATCCAGTCACCTCTGCAGCCCGAATGTACACCTCATTTCTCGAGGAAACTACGATGTTGTTTACAAGCCTGGTATACCAAGGCCACCAGGATACGCACAGGGCCAGCATGGCGTTCATCAAAGTCGGTTTCATGATGGATGACACGCACATGACCAGAATCAATGCCGGCAGAGCGAGAAATACGTCTGCCAGGCGCATGATAAAATTCGATATAAATCTGCCGTTAAAGTAGCCGGCGATGAGTCCCAGGATTCCTCCCAGTGGCACGACGACAGCCAGGCAGCCGATTCCCATCGTAAATGCCCCGCGGAAGGCATAACAGATACGGCTGAAAATGTCTCTGCCCGTCGTATCCGTTCCCATCAAATGTGACAGCGATGGTCCCTGGTTTGCCTCATTGAATTTCACTACTGATCCGATATCTTCCGGATACGGGGCTATGAATTCATAGAATACTGCTATAAATAAGATCATCAGTATGATGGCAAGGCCTGCAACCGAAACCTTGTTGAGCGAGAACTTGTACCACAGTTTCCTGGCGTTTTCCAGGCGGTTTTTCTTTGAAAGCCTGTCCGTATCTACCGAGGAAACATCGATGATGTAACTTTCCTTGTTCATTTTTTTGTTCTCCTTTCCGTTCGTTATGACAACCTCGCCCGCGGATCAAGCCAGCGTATGACCATATCAGAGATGATGTTGAAGACCAGTATGATCAAGCCGTCCACCATGATGACCGCCGAAACGGCAAATACGTCTTTGTTCATCATCGCCTGCAGGCCGTAGTTTGAGAGGCCCGGAAAACCGAAGATCTGCTCTACCAGATAAGCGCTGCCAAAAATGCCTGCAATATCCAGTGACATGGTGGTAATGGTGGAATTCATCGACGGCTTGAGCAGGTATTTGAACAAAATCTTATTTTCGGGAATGCCGTAGGCTCTCTCTGCAAAGGCATAAGGCTTTTCCGTATTTTCAATCATGCTGGAACGAGTGATTCTGGCAGCCTGGCTGATACCGGCAAAAGACAGGACGACAGACGGCATGATGATATGCTTGAACGCGTCCCAGGCTCCCGCCAGATCCCCTGCCAATATGTAGTCCAAAACATACATGCCGGTCACGTTTGGCGGCGGACTGAACCCTGCGCTGATGCGTCCTGATATGGGCAATATCGGAAAGATATAGGCAAATACCAGCATGGCAAACACCGCCCATAAGAAGGCTGGCGCCACGATTCCAAAATAAGAAGATACCCTGATGATCGCATCCTGCCACTTTCCAGCATACTTGGTGGAAATGACGCCGAGTATCAGTCCGAAAATGATGAGCAGCAGGGCTGCGATAATCGCCAGCTCCGCAGTTGCAGGCAGATAGCTCATGATATCCTCCGATACCGGCCGCTTGGTAATGATGGACTCACCAAAATCTCCACTTACCATATCTTTTAGCCAGTAACCGTACTGCACGACGATGGGCTGGTCCAGGCGCATCTCCTGGCTCAAAGCAGCAACAGCCGATTCAGGCGCTCTGGCCCCCAGCGCCATCCGCGCAGTATCCCCAGGCATCACCCTGACGATGACAAAAATTAAGACCGATAGGCCAAACAGCACCAGGATATAGGAAAATATCCGTTTTATAAGTTTAATAGCCATAGACCCTCCTTTGTAATTTGGGGAGGGAATCAACAGGTTCGATTCCCTCCGCAGACGTTCTGCTTTTATATAGAGCCGCTATTTTTTCACTTCGAATTCTCTCAAATAGTAAGAGTACCCGCCAGCGTATACGAAGGGCTCTCCTGAAGCGAATTTTTCTGCTACTGGGAGTTTGACAATATTGTCTGATCTGTAAGCAAAACTAGAGGCGATATCGCCTACCCAGATGGTAGGACACAGGTCGATCAGTTCTTCAGAAATCTTTTCATATGCTGCGGTTCTTTCCTCTTCGTCAGCAATAGCCATGGCATCGGTAATTTCCTTGTCGATTTTGTCGCTCTGCAGCCATTCCATCTGCTCCCAGGAACCGCAGGAGGATGAGTGATATCGGGATTTTAGGAACACGCCGCCATCCAGGTATGGACCGGCAAATACTACGAAGGCTGCATTGGGTGTGGTTTCTACGGTCGCCGCGTCGGTCATCATGGTTGCAAAAGGTTTTCCGGCGATTTCACAAGTGACGCCGATCTTGTCAAGTCCCGACTGCATCAGCAGCGCTAACTTCTCCTGGTTATCTCCACCCTCTGAACAATAGGTCAGGGTGATTTTCTTCTTTCCACTGATTAAGTCATCGTAATACTTGGACTGTTTCAGTTCTGCTTTGGCTTTATCCAGATCATAAGCATATGGATTGCTGTCCAGTGAGCCCGCGATGCCAGCCAGAATCGGTCCGGTGGCTTTTGTACTTCCCGGATAGATGCTCTCACATACCTGCTCATAATCGAGGGCATACGCCATGGCCTTTCTGACGTGGATATCGTCGGTCGGCGCCGATTTTGTGTTCAGTGCGATATTGAAATTGTTGCCGGTCTGCGTCCTCACCAGCTCTACGCCATCGGCCTTTGTCATGGCCTCCAGGGATTCGTTTGTCTGGGTATCGTCAGTCAGATCCAACTCATTTCTCGTAATCATGGTGCGCACTGTGGTGCCATCAAGATTTCCCATCATCACTGCGGTGGCCGGTGCGCCGGCATATTCATCCCAGCCCTGCCAGTAATCCTCGTTCTTTTCCATGGTCAGAGAGTCCTCCGTACGCATCTCCTTCACCTTATATGGTCCAGAACCGGCATCGTTGGTCTGCAGCCACTTTTTCCCATAGTCACCCTTATCGCCATACGTGTCTTTGCTGGTATCCAGGTTTTTCATGACCAGATCCTCTTCCAGAACATAAAGCCTGATCAGCATGTTAGGAAAAGTGCCCGAAGGCGAATGCAGAGTGAATTTCACAGTCTGATCATCAACTGCTTCCGTAGATTTCAGCAGATCCGTGAACAGGTAAGCGTAACCTTCGCCCATGGTAACCAGCCTGTCCATACTGAACTTGACATCGCTGGCCTTCACCGGGTTTCCGCTGTGGAACTTGGCGTCTTTATTCAGATGGAAGGTATACTCTGTACTGCTGTCATTGACGTCCCATTTCTCTGCCAAAAGCGGCTCTACCGAACCGTCCGTGTTGGGATAGGTCAGACTATCGTAGAGATTGAGCATGGCGATGGTATCTGCCGACTTGCTCCCCACGCCAGGGTCGATGGCCGCCGGCCAGTCGATATTAAAGGTTACAGAGTCCTTGCCTTTCGTCTCTGTGCCGCTGTCCTTGTCTCCTCCGCCGCAGGCAGATAAGGAAACCAGCATTGCCGCCGCTGTTACTACTGCCAGTAACTTCTTAAACTTCTTTTTCATAATTCTCTCCTTGTTATCATCATTTCTGCAACAACTATTTCTACTTTCTTTTATATAACCTGTCTCGCCAAAGCCGCCAGGTACGAGTCTAATCTTCTGCCCAAAATCTTCTCCAACATGTTGCATATTTTGATTGTCTTTTCCGTATCAATCCCAGTGTCAATTTTCATGATATCCAGCATTCCTGCGAAGTCGCAGGTTTCTACCAGGCCTGTGCGGCAGTCGTTATAATAATAGTCTCCCGTACCTTTGCAAGGAACTTTGTCAACGATGTTGGCTACCTGGCCGCCGATTCCGCCCAAAGTGCAGTCAAAGGCTGTTACACCGGCCTCCATAGCCGCATAATACGCAGCCAGTCCCATGCCTCTTACGTCGTGTACATGAAAGCTGTGCATTCGGCTGTCCGGATAGAAAGAAAATATCTTTGTAAAGTATTCATAAACGGCATCCGGCGCCGCCGTCCCTTCTGTATCAGAGTGTTCAATTTCGTCAAAGCCTAAATCAAAAACTCTGTCGCAGAATTCATAGGCGGTTTTTAAAGGAACTGCTCCCTGTACCGGGCAGCCGAATATGGTGCCTACGTTGGCAAAGACTTTCTTCACGCCAACGCTGTGCAGAAGCTTCACATTCCGCTTGGCTTCCGCGAACAGTTCTTCATGAGTTCTATTCATATTCTTACGCGCATAGGCTTCACTGGTCGCAAGCTGTCCGCATAGTACGCGGTCAATTTTCGCTCCCTTGTCGAGAGCGGCTGCTACACGCTCGCAGGCTTTGGTATTCAAAGCGAGAACGGTATATTCTACGTCGTCCCGTTTGGGCAAATTCTCCAAAACATCCTCGATATCTCTGAACTGGGGCACGTATTTCACATGACTAAAACTTCCGACCTCGATATGTTTAAATCCTGCGCCGATAAGCTGGTTCGCGATGTACAGTTTGGCCTCTGTGGGAACAAAAATTTCCTCATGCTGCAGCCCGTCTCGCAAAGTCACATCCAGGATATCAATATGATCTATTTTCTCCATGGTCAACATCCTTTCTGTCTTTATTTCGTCTTGCCTTCGAGTTCTTCCATGATTTCTTTCGCCCGATCGATGCGGACTGCTTTTTCTTCGACCATCTGCTGTATGACTGCATCCGCCATATCCTGTGGAACACCTGCCATGGCAGCTACATTTTTTGCATGGAGCGACATATGTCCCCGCTGAATACCTTCTGTGGCCAGTGCCTTCATCGCGCCCAGGTTCTGTGCCAGGCCGACGCAGGCAATTACCTCACCCAGCTCCAAAGCGGATTGGACGCCCAAAATTTTAACGGCCAGCTTCGCCACCGGATGTACCTTCGTGGCACCGCCCACCAGACCGACAGCCATAGGCAGTTCAATGGTTCCCACTAAATTGCCGCCTGCCGTCTTTTCCCAAGTGGTCAGCGTCGTGTAAGCCCCTGTTCTCGCAGCATAAGCATGGGCACCGGATTCGATGGCTCTGGTATCGTTACCTGTCGCCAAAACCACTGCATCGATGCCGTTCATAATCCCCTTGTTGTGCGTTGCCGCCCTGTAGGGATCTGCCGCGGCAAAGGCGTAGGCGGAGATGATTCCATCTACCACAGCTTCCCCACCCAGCTTTTCCTGATCGATTTCCACTCTCGCTCTGGCAAGTCTTTGGTCGGCCAGATTGGACAAAATTCGCAGATAAACTTTCCCTCCTGTCAGGTTCTCGATCATAGGCGCCAGTGCTTCTGCCATCGTATTGACGGTATTGGCTCCCATGGCATCTCTTGTGTCCACCAGGATATGTGTAATCACCATCTTCCCAAGTCCCGATTCGACAATTCTCACATCCAGATCCTTCATGCCACCACCCATCTGAACGAGAAGCGGATCTTTCTCGTTGGCCGCCCTGATTAAGGCTTCTCTCTTTTCCAAAATCTTCAGTCTCGCCGCGTATACGTCGCTCACATAGGCAGCCTGGATCTGTGCAATCATCACAGCTCCGGTGTTAGAAGTCCGAAAGCCGCCATCAGCCCTGCAGATTCTCGCCATATTGCTGGCGGCGGCAATCACAGAGGGTTCCTCCGTCGCCATGGGAATCAAGTAGTCTTTTCCATTGATACAGAAATTCACTGCGACGCCCAAGGGAATCGGCATGATGCCGATGGCGTTTTCAATCATCCGGTCTGCTTCTTTCAGACTCAGCGCACCGTCTCGGCGGAGCATCTCCTTCTCGCCCTCTGTCAGCGCTGCAAAATCAGCCACCTCATTTAAGCGATCTGTACCACTCAATTTATAGAAACCGCTGTATTTACTCGTCTTCATCTATTGCTCCCTCCATTACCTCTATGGTGTCTTCCGGCGGATTGACCCTGACGATATCTCCTGTTTTGATCTTCTTTGTGACATCACATGCAAATCGGTCCATCATCGGTATTTCTTTGCTGTAGAATTTTTCGGAGAGAATGCCGCCAGTCGCTGTGATAATTTCGCTGTCATTAAAGAGAATCGCCTTCGGTGCGCAGCCGCATCTGGCCAGTTCCAGGATAATGGCAGCGCCTACCGTCGATCCTCTCCCTTCTGGATATATGAGGATCTTATCTTTGATGCTCTCGCCGTATAAATCATGCCATTGATCGATAACAATTCCGGTTTTCGGATTGACGCCGCCGAAGAACCCAAATGGCATCTTTGATACCAGGGCTTTACCCGTCACGGCGCCGCCGCCTACGACAGTGCGGCCTTTATATACTTTCATCTTTTACGCCTCCTTTGTCCAGACATGTCCGCAAACTGCCGATTCCACGCACTCCTCTGCGCTGCCGAAGACCATTTCCGTTCCGCATTCCATCGGCCCATAATGTACGCACTTGCCGGAATCCGTCATCATCACCTTGAACCCCCACTCCGCAATAGGCGAGATGATCATGCAGGTTTCTGCTCTGATTGTAATGCCCAGACCTTCCAGTTCCTCTCGAATGCCCATTTTCTCTGCCAGGGCGATAGCGGCAGAATTTGCATAAATCCACATGGCAACGCCGTCGCTCACCCTGCGTCCGCGCAGCAGTTTTTGCACAGTAATGATTTCATTGATGGTGTAATGGGGACATCCAAGCGCTACAATATCGACATTTTTCCCCTTATGTGTATTCATCTTCTCTCTTGTTTCCAGTAAATCCTTTTCTGTAAATGCAATCGTCTCCTGCGGGCGGTTGCCGCCAAAGGCTTCTTCCAGAGTTCTCGCTTCTGGGGTAATACCCACTATATGGAGAAGCGCTACAGACCCTGAAGCTGCTGCCGCCGCACATAATGCCTTAAGTTCTTCCGTATCAGGGGTTCCCAACATACCGACTACTACTCCGATACGATTTCCTAAGAGTTGCCCCAGCCTGAATCCAAGAGCCGGATATTCCCAAGCCTGCAACGGTCTATCCATTCTGAGGTCTATCAATACCTGTCCTCGCCGCTCCTCCGCAAGATGCAGCCCCACTTCCGGAGCAAGTCCCAGAATGCCGCAGCAGATGTCAACTATGGCTGCTTGTCTATTCGTTCTGGCGCCGAGGACTGTATTGGCAAAGGCAACCGCACTGGATTCTGACCAGGCTACGTTTTCGCCGAACTTCGGCATGTTGAATCCATAATACGGCGTGCAGGTCCACACGGGAATCACCCCCAATCGGTTTACCGCCGCTTCTAATCTCTTCTGCATGACCGCGTATTCTTTTGGCGTTTTTGCGCCTTCCCAGTCCTCCGCATCCATTCCGTAAGGATCTATGGTAGTCGGGACGGAGAATCTGCCGCCCATATCGGCGATTCGTTCTGCCGCTTCTACGCCAGCATCAAAAGCGCTCTTGTATGCGTGCAATACCAAATGTACACTTTGGATTGGAATCAGCCTTTGCGCGCCAAACCCCTCTCCAACCTTTACCAGGATTTCCATCGCCAGTTTCCGTGCCGGACCTTCGTTTCCGTCCAGTATGTTCTGTTGCTGCGGCGTTAATTGTAACGTCATCGTATTCACAACTCCTTTCTCTGATCTCTACTCACTATAAACGCAACAAGTGTGCCAAGAGATCTTCCCACGGCAAACGCATAAAAACATTTGCGCCTTCATTTTCATTTTTCTGACCGTTACTTGCACTTTTTTTGATTATGGTAAACCAATCCGCCTTCATTTTTGAGTTCTGGCTTTGTACTTGCGCGCAGGAGAAAAATCCGACCGATTTTAAAGACATTCGCCCTTTTATCCAACGGGTTTTGATCAGATTATTCCATATAATTCCTTATATGGCAGTCTTTGTAGAGGAAATCCAGTGTTTGCAAAGGGAGTAGCGCCAGTAAACTTAATAAAAACAAGAATGAAGGCGGAAATGCGGACATGGGCAGCGTTTTGTGCCACCATGCCACGCTTTTTGTGGAATGAAGGCGTGTCAATTCATCTCATGTGTTTTCCGGGTCACCATCAACACGGCAGCAGATATAAGTTTAACTTTATTGTCCCCGATTGCTGCTTCTTGCATAGATTCTACTTTCCCCAAGAAAAATAGTGCCAAAAAAGACACTGGTGTCAAACAAGGCACTTTTCATTGCCATATTTGACACCAGTGTAATCTCTGACACCTTTATTCATCCTGCAGTTTTCTGTAAAAAGTTCTACGGCTGATTCCCAGCTTCTTTATCGCCAGATCGCGATTCCCGTCACAGCTTTCGACGGCGGCTCTGATCAACCGCTGCTCATAACGTCTGACTGCTTCTGCAAAGGAAACCTCTTCAAGGAGAAAGCTGTTTTGCAGGTCATCGATCAGACTCTCTTCGCAGACATCCTGACTGCTTTCACTCTTATATAGCGCCAGCGGTACAGACCTGACAGTGCCGTCCTCATCCGTCATGATGACCATTGACTCGACGTAATTCTGCAATTGCCTCACGTTGCCCGGCCATTCATACGCTTCAAATTGATGGTAAGCTTCCGGTGAGATTGAAATATGTTTCTTGTACTTTTCATTGTTTTTCTGCAGAAAGTGATTGATTAACGGGATGATATCCTCTTTTCGTTCCCGCAGCGGAGGCACCGTAATGCCGACCACATTGAGACGGAAATACAAATCCTGCCTGAACTGTTTTGCTTTGATCATTTCTTCCAGGTTCTGATTGGTCGCTGCGATAATTCGCACATCTACAGAGATACTCTTACTGCCGCCGACTCTCTCTATCTCGCCCTCCTGCAACGCCCTGAGCAGTTTCGCCTGCATGGCATAGGGCATATCTCCGATTTCATCGAGAAAAAGCGTCCCCTCATGAGCCAGCTCAAATTTGCCCAGCTTGCCGCCCTTTCGCGATCCCGTAAACGCGCCGTCTTCGTAGCCGAAAAGTTCACTCTCAATCAGGCTGTCAGGTATTGCTGCGCAGTTTACAGTGATGAGCGGTTTGCCGCTGCGATGACTGTTTTCGTGAATCAGCCTGGTGATGACTTCCTTGCCGACGCCGCTTTCCCCTCTGATCAGTACAGAAGCATCGGTATTTGCAATGGTCAGAGCTTTGTCGAGCACTTTATCATAGACTGGGCTTCTGCGCACGATTTTCAGATGGCTGAGGGACTGTTTTTCGTTGAGCTGATTGCCGTACTCCCGAGCGATTCCCGCCATTCTGTGAAACTCCTGGTTTAGCTTGTCAAACTCACTGACGTCTTGAAAGATAGAATAAGCGCCCTTGATCTTTCCATTTTTTACGATGGGATAAATCCGCATGGCGACAAACTTCCCTACAGAGTGAATCAACTGCCTGTTGCGGTAAATCGGCTCCCCCGTTTCCAAGACCTTTAGGAGGATGGCATCTGGTTCTACGACATGCAGGTTCCGGCCAATGGTCTTTCGTTCCGACACGCCGACGATGCGGCTGTATGCCTCGTTCTCGAAACAGATGCGGCCTTCAGCGTCCACAGCGATGACACCGTCGTCCAGCTTGTCCAGGATATCGCTCAGATGCAGTCTCTGTGACGCCTCGATCAAATACAGCAGATCTGCGGTTCTCATCTCACCGACTTTCTTTTCGTTTTCGTCGCGGACTTCCAGCTTCTGCGTATCCCTGATGCCCTTAGGATTGATATCGGATACCAGCTGACTGGCGTAGATATGGTGTTCTAATCGTTTCTCGTCCACATTGGTTCTCATGATCCTACTGATTAACATGATGACAGCCGCCTTTCTTTGCAGTTTCAATCGGTTCTATCTCTTATGATAACAAATAAAGCAATTTATATGCCAATTTAAAAACTGAGAGAAGGCCCTACCGCCGATTCAGAAAAGTACGCATGAGATAAAAAACATAGAAATGACGGAATCAAGATTTCTATTTCCTATGTTATAAGCAAAGAACCTGTTGAAATGTAATGCGTTTTCGAAAATGTCTATTCTATTTGAATGGGAGCATATAGGGGATAGGGGTATACGATGGGCATTTTGTACGATAAAGTTAGGTTTTTTGATGCTGTCTAACGAATCCCGCGTAACTCTATGACAGTATCAGAAGTCATTTCCTTCGAAAACAGTCCTGATTGCTCACTGAATCTGTGAATATACGGCATGTGGTTACTTTTATGGATTGTGGGCGGCATTTGAGACACTGGAATTGATACAAAAAGTAACCGGAACCAGACATACCCCCTGCCGATGCTCCAATATCGTAATCTGGTTACGCAGGGAATACTCGGATATAGCCAAAAAGCCTAACCTTATTGGAGCAGGCACAATCTTTAATTAAAAAGTCCATTTGCAGAGCGTTACAACTTGTAACTTATTCGCATTTTTCTATTAAATCCTCAACCTCACAACACAGGACTTTCGCCAACATGATAAGGCGTTCTGCCATCGCTTTGTTGATGCTCTTCTGTCTCTGCTCATACTGCTGAATGGTACGCAGTGGAACGCCAGCAAGTTCCGCAAGTTCACGCTGGCTCAGCCCTGCTTTTTGACGCAGTAACTTAAGATTGGTTTCAGGTTTTGCTGCTTTATACATTGCATTTACCTTGTCAACAAACTGTCGAATATCCATTTCATGATAGGGCCAATAGAGTGCCCTGATATCTTTGATTGGTACGTGCTTCACAATCTCCGCGAAGCTCATCGCAGTCGCCCACTGATAATATGCAAGCGCCCAGCCAATCCAGTATTCCACACTGCGGCCGACAGTATAATTTGGTTTGATGCGTTCGCATTCAATATTGGATTGTTCCAGAACTACGTATGCAAGCTCAATACCGGACATACCTGCCAGCAACGTAAAATCCCCGCTTTCGAACCGCGATGCAACTTTTGATTTGATGAAAAGGTCAAAAAAAACAGCAATATCATACGCAAGGTCATACACTGCAAAGTCCAGCATACGACCAAGAGCGGTGCGAGCTTTATCAAGATAAACCTTATCGTAAGCGCAAATCATCAGGCATCATCTCCTCATCCATTATTTGTGTGATATACAGATCATCGCGCTGGCGTCCGCCCCGTTCTACACTGAAATACTCTCTTCGGGCAGTCTGATCACGCAGCATTTTCCTAGCGTGCCACTCGTCACTTTCAACGGCTTCACTGCCAACAAATCTGATCTGGTCAAATGCGTTCTTACTCTTGAGAACAAACTGCCATCCAAGCCTGCCGAGGTGCATGGCGTTGTTAAGCTGCCGGTAGGAAATCGTGCCGTTAATAAAATCCTGCGCAAAAGAAAAATAGCTGTCATCTGCGCGATAACCAATGATTGCATCGTAGTTTTCGTAATTAATAGCGAATTTAGCAAGCAAATAGTCCTTTGCCTCCAAAGCCAGCCCGGAGGGTACATCAAACTCACGGTTTTGCATCAAAATCGTAATCCAATGCAAAATGCAGTATTCCTGCGAGTTCAAGTTGAGGATTCGCAGATTGCTGCATTCGATCTCGTAGCAATTGGCATAGCCATCCTGATCTTTTCCAACGCTCCATTCCTTTGCCATAGCAAGGCTGTCGGTACAGTAAAATCCCAGGCCGTAGTCATTATATGGCTTGCCAAATCCAAATACAGGCTTCTCAATGATACTCGAGGAACCATGATAGAGTTTCTTAATCATAGACATATCATCTCCATTCTCCGCCTATATTATACTCCTTCAGGAGTATAATTGCAACGTAAATAGGTCATCGATCAGCAGCTAACTTTTAATATTAATCACTTAACAAAAAATCCGCTAAATGAACAATTTTAACGCTGTTGATATTTCCTGCGGCCAATTCGTCCAGCGTTACCACATATTTCGGATAATGGTCTCTGATTTCAAGAAGATTGGCAACCTCCCGATCAGCTTCTTCTGGCAGCCTGCGACACGCCTGGACATAAATACGCTCCTCACGCCGCACCGCAACAAGGTCTATCTCTTTCGTTTCGTTTTTTCAGACATAGACCTCATAACCTCTGCGGCGCAGTTCAAAGTAGACGATGTTTTCAAGCATTGCTGCAACAGACTTAGGATTGAAGCCCATGATACAGTATTTGAGAGAAGAATCAGCAAGATAGAATTTTTCCTGGGTTTTCAATATAGATTTACCCTGCAAATCATATCTCCGGCAGCGATAAATAACAAATGCCTTCTCCAGCCAGCTCAAATAGTTGTACACCGCCTCAATAGACAGTGAACGCCCCTCGCTCTTCAAAAACTTTGCAATCGCGTTAGCTGAAAAAGTCTTGCCTACATTTTCAACAATATACTTTACAACGCGGTTGAACAGATCAAAGTTCATAATATTATGCCGTCTCGTAATATCATTGGTAATTACAGAACTGTAAATCCCCTCTACAATTTGATAAGCCGCGCGTTCATCAAAATTACCGAGTGTCACGATCGAAAAACCGCTCAATCGCAGATATTCATTTAACAATTCTTTTGGAGAACGAGAATCGAAATTTTTAAATTCCAGATATTCGGCAAAAGACAGTGTTTAGACCGGAATGGAGATATATCGTCCCGTTAAATAGGTGGAAATTTCGCTCGACATCAATTTGGAATTGGAACCCGCCACATAAATATCGGTGTCAGCATTTCCAAGAAAGTTTTTACTCATAATCCGCAAAAACTTCCCTAACTCCGAGAGTTTTTAGAATTGCGAGCAAAAAGTGGCTTCGCCACTCCGCTAGGGAACCCTAGGTTCCCTTCGGCGCTTGCTACGCAAGCTGAGCACCCTCCTGAAGGCGGCGAGGGGAATCCCCTCTGCACACCCCCTTTTTGTTTAATAGGAAATCAATATCTCCTATTAAACAAAAAGAGCTGCTTCAACCGAAGCAGCTCTTCTCAATCTTTCAAGGTATTTTGTAACTTTATTCTGCGAAGCGTTCTATCGCTTCTTCGTCGTGCTCACGCTTCTCTTCGATGGCTTCTTTCAGCATCATGTCTTTGACCTTCATCAGTCTGGTCTGGTTTCCACGCTCGTTTTCATCAAGTTTCATGGTGATGTACTTGATGGTCATCTCAAGCTGCGGAATCATGACGTACTCCAAAGCGTTGACCCTGCGGCGGGTCTTCTCCAGCTCCGCCGCCAGCAGCGCCGTCTCTTTTTCCTTAGCGGCCAGATCCAGCAGCATCGGAAACAGGTCCGCCAGTTCGGAGATAGCGTTATCCAGTTCTCCAGATGTACGGGCAAAACCGTAGGGAAAGATGTTGGTCGGGTCTTCTGCCGTCGTCTTGAAGGTGAACACCGGCACGTCTACACTCATGATGTTCTTGTTGCCGACATCGAGGATGACTCCCTGTTTGGGGAACATCAGAGATTCCTCCATGACCTCCTGGCTCATGATGGCGCTGGCTACAGTGAAGTTCTTGTAGACCTTGGCGAGGCTCTTTTCCACTTCTTGGCGGAGCCTGCCGTTTTCTCGTGCCAGCTCCAGGAAGTTCTTCATCAGTTCGTCGCGCTTATCCTTCATCAGCTTGTGACCGCGGGTTGCCGTCTTCAGACGTTTTTTCAGCGAAGTGAGCATCATCCTGGTAGGATTTACATTCATTCTTTCTGCCATAGCAACTCACCTACCCTAAATATTTCTCGATATACTCGTCTCTGATTCTCTTGAGTTCACTCTTCGGAAGCAGCTTCAGCAGCTCCCATCCTAAGTTCAATGTGTCTTCAATGCTTCGATCCGTCTCATAGCCTTGATTTACATACTGCTTTTCAAACTGCTGGCTGAATTTGGCGTACATCAGGTCGATGTCCGTCAAAGCGGCTTCACCGAGAATGGTCATCAGTTCCAGACACTCTTTGCCGCGGGCATAGGCTGCGAAGAGCTGGTTCATGGTATCAGCATGGTCTTCTCTCGTCTTGCCCTTGCCGATTCCCTTGTCCTTCAGACGGGACAGAGACGGCAGTACGTCAATCGGCGGTTTGATGCCCTTTCTGAACAGTTCGCGAGAGAGGATGATCTGTCCCTCTGTGATATATCCGGTCAGGTCCGGAATCGGATGGGTCTTATCGTCTTCTGGCATAGTCAGAATCGGAATCATCGTGATAGAACCGTCCGTGTCCCTCTTTCTGCCAGCTCTCTCGTACATGGTGGCGAGGTCTGTATAAAGGTAGCCAGGATAGCCGCGGCGTCCCGGTACTTCCTTACGAGCGGCGGACACCTCACGCAGCGCTTCTGCATAGTTGGTGATGTCTGTCAAAATGACCAGCACGTGCATGCCCAGGTCAAAAGCCAGGTATTCCGCTGCGGTCAGCGCCATACGCGGCGTTGCGATACGCTCTACCGCCGGGTCGTTGGCCAGGTTCATGAACATGACAGTTCTGTCGATGGCGCCCGTGCGCCGGAAGTCCGATGCGAAGAAGTCCGCTTCTTCGTAGGTGATACCGATGGCTGCAAAGACGACGGCGAAGTTGCTTTCGCCACCGATAACCTTGGCCTGACGGGCGATCTGCGCCGCCAGTTCCGCATGGGGCAGACCGGAGCCCGAGAAAATTGGCAGCTTCTGTCCTCTTACCAGCGTATTCAATCCGTCGATGGCCGATACGCCAGTTTGAATGAACTCAGCCGGATAGTCTCTGGCCGCCGGGTTCATCGGCAGTCCGTTGGTATCCATCTTCTTGACGGCAATGATGTCAGGTCCTCCGTCCATCGGTCTTCCCATACCGTCAAAGACTCTGCCCAGCATTTCCGGCGATACGCCCAGCTGGGTACCCTTGCCTAAGAATTTAACGGAACTTTCTTTCAGGTTGATGCCGGCGGAACTCTCAAAGAGCTGTACCAGGGCATCGCTTCCGTTGATTTCAAGAACCTTGCAGAGTCGTTTTTCTCCGCTGGGGAGAATAATCTCTCCAAGTTCATCGTAAGTTACATCATTCACATTTTTGACAAGCATCAGAGGACCTGCAACTTCCGATATTGTCTTATATTCTTTAATCATCGTCCTCAGCCTCCTTACTGATCAAATCTGCGATTTCTTTCTTCATCTCTGCCAGTGTTTCTTCATAGGCAGCGTCGATTTTCTCTTCTTCCACGTATTTAAATCTGCCGATGGTCTCTCTCACCGCCATGCCTGCCACCTGATTGAAAGGCGCGCCCTTGCTGATGGCATCCTTTGCCAGATTGTAGTAGGCAATAATCAGTTTCAGCATCTTGAACTGCTTATTCAGTGAGGAATAGGTATCGATTTCGTGGAAAGAGTTCTGGTGCAGATAGTCCTCACGAATGGATTTGCACGCCTCCAGCTTGATTCTGTCTTCGAAGGACAGCGCATCCACGCCGACCAGCTGTACGATTTCGTCTAGTTCCGCTTCGTCCTGCAGCAGGACCAAAGCCTGGCTTCTGAGCTGCGGAAATTCTTTGCTGACGTTTTCTTCATACCACTGGGTCAGTCTGTCGATATAGAGAGAGTAACTCTGCAGCCAGTTGATAGCTGGAAAATGTCTCTTATACGCCAATGAGGAATCCAGACACCAGAATACCTTTACGATACGAAGGGTCGCCTGGGATACTGGCTCGGAGATATCTCCTCCCGGAGGGGATACGGCGCCGATGGCCGACAGTGCGCCGACTCTTCCATTTGCACCCAGCGAAACCACACGGCCAGCTCTTTCGTAGAACTGGGCAAGTCTGGAACCCAGGTATGCCGGATATCCTTCTTCACCAGGCATCTCCTCGAGACGGCCGCTCATCTCACGCAGGGCTTCTGCCCATCTGGAGGTGGAGTCCGCCATCAGAGCTACAGAATAACCCATGTCTCTGAAATATTCTGCGATGGTGATACCGGTATAGATAGAAGCTTCACGGGCAGCTACTGGCATGTCGGAGGTATTGGCGATCAATACAGTCCTCTTCATCAGAGACTCGCCGGAACGAGGGTCCTTCAGTTCCGGGAACTCCATCAATACGTCTGTCATCTCATTGCCGCGCTCTCCGCAGCCGATGTAAACTACGATGTCCGCGTCAGCCCATTTTGCCAGCTGATGCTGGGTAACCGTCTTTCCTGAACCGAATGGTCCCGGAATCGCAGCCACGCCGCCCTTTGCAATGGGAAACAGGGTGTCGATGACACGCTGTCCTGTGATCAGCGGCATTTCTGGCACTAACTTCTCTTTGTATGGGCGGCCGCGTCTGACAGGCCATTTCTGCATCATGGTCAGATCTGCAACAGATCCGTCCTCTTTTTTTACACTGCAGACCACTTCTTCCACGGTGAATTCGCCGGCCTGGATGTTTTCAACAGTTCCTTTGATTCCATAAGGCACCATGATTTTCTGCTCTACAACGACCGTTTCCTGGACCGTACCGATGATATCGCCGGCCTCCACACTGTCTCCAGCCTTTACAGCCGGCTCAAACTTCCATTTTCTCTCTCTGTCGAGAGCCGGTACATTGATACCTCTGGTGATATTAGAGCCGACCTGCGCTCTCATGGCTTCCAGCGGCCTCTGAATACCGTCGTACATGGTTTCTATCAGTCCAGGTCCCAGCTCTACAGAAAGCTGCGCGCCAGTCGATACCACTGGAGCGCCGGGTCCAATACCGGCAGTTTCCTCGTATACCTGGATGGAGGCCATGTCGCCTCTCATTTCTATTATTTCGCCAATCAGTCCAAGATCACCTACGCGCACGACGTCAAACATGTCGGCGTCTTCCATGCCGGATGCGACGACCAGTGGTCCTGATACCTTAACGATTTTTCCCTGACTCATCTACTTTTCACCTCCAAATAGTATGTCTGCGCCCACAGCACGCTCGACGGACTTTCTGACACTGTCCATTCCCGTACCCGATGCCCCTTCTTTGCCGGGGATCGGAATAATCGCTGGAAGTCTTGAGTCCTTGTATTTATCAATATCCTTCACCATATCAGCAGCCAGACCTTCCGTAATATAGATAATCGCGTATTCGTCCTTAGCCAGCTGATGAAGGATTTTCTTTGCTTCGTCACTTTGGCTGCAAGGGTGTACGTCCAGCCCCACGGCTTTAAAACCTAGGACCGAGTCCCTCTCGCCTATTACACCTATTTTATACATATGGCTCCCTCAATCTTTCACTGATTTGTTCAGCCGATGAACCGATCAGAATCCCGGTCAGGATGATCCTCAGATTGTCGATTTCCAGCTCCTTTGCATACCAGTAACCTGCGATAGGAACGATACCGAAGGTTTCATACTTTGCCTTCTTATTATATTCCATCATCTGGTTATCGCACAGCTTCTCAAAGAGGTTGAAATCACCTGTCTCTTTGATTTCCTTGCCCCCCTCTGCCATAGCCTCTTTCAGCCCATAGACAGCCAGTTTATCTGCAATCTGTGCAAAGGGTTCCTCGTAGCTTGCAATAAAGAACTGCTCACTGATATTGCCTCCCTCCAAAAAAACTTTTTGGAAGAAGGACCATGGCTTTTCAATCTGTCTCAGCCTGACAAATGTCTTCAAATTCAGAATATCGATCTGAAGTTTTACAATTCCGATCAGAAAGTCCTCACCTGTCTCTTCTGCGGCCTTCAGCATATCCTTGTAACACGCCTTATCCAGGATGATATCGATTTCCTGAGGATCACCGCCTCGACTGAAGAGATCTGTTGCCTCGATGATGGCGTGTTTCATGTTGACGGGCATGAACATGTAGTTTCTGTCCCTGACCATGGCCACCACCTTCATCCAATCGATATCGCCTGTGGAAACCAGATAAGTGTCGTCGGGGGTAATTCCGAGAAACTCTGACTTCAGACAGACCTTGACGTTGTGATAGTCATAAGGAAACAGACAGAGCGCCAGCTCTTTTCTATCCGGAAGGGTATCGTAGATCAAGTTGAAATGCTTGTTCTGCTCCCTCCTGATAAAAGCTTCCACATCGCCCTCGTGAAGTTCTTTGGCTTCGCCGTATCCGAACTCCTGCAGAACTGCTTCTGCAGCGTCCAGATCTTTGCATGAAGCCAGCCTCATCATATCCTGCCAGCTCATCAGATTCCTCGTGTAACTTCCTATATATGCGTCTGCAAAGGTGTATTCTTCTGTTTTACGCTTTGCCATAGAATCTATCTCCTTACTGGAACAACTGGGCGGCGACTTCTCCTACCAGATCTTCCCTGGCCTCCTCAACGAGAGCCTCGACGGTTCCGTTGATATAAATGGAACCTTTTTTCAGTAAAAACCCGCCTCTGATGTTCTTCGTCTCTTTTGATAATGTAATCTTGCTGCCTGCAAGCTCCTTCGATAACACGTTGACCAAATCCGTTCCCACTGAGGCTGCATCCTTTTCATTTAGAATGAGTTCTCCTTCGGTTTCTCCGGTCTTTTTCACCAGGCCGGCAAGAAAAGCAATATATTCTTCTTTTTCCATGGAAGCGATCTGTTCGATGGCTCTATCAAAACACTCCGTAATCAGCTTCTGCTTTTCTTCCAGAATGATCTTCCTTCCATCGATGTCAGCCACTGCTTTTCTTCTGCTGATCAATTTTTCTTTCTCTTTCTGGCCGCGCTCTTGGGCCTCCCTGAGAACTTTTTCTGCTTCGGATTCTGCTCTGGCAAGGATTGCATCACACTCAGCTTTCGCTTCGTCCAAGGTGACCTGCGCTATGCTCTCTGCGTCACTGACGATCTTTGATGTAATCTTCTCTATGCTCATGATTTTGCTCCTTCATTACAGTCCAAGGTTGAACAGCATCAAAATGGAAACCAGCAGTGCGAAAATCGCGTAAGTCTCAACCATTGCCGCATAAATAATTCCCTTTACCATCTGATCCGGCCGCTTGCCCAACAGCATGATGCCGGCAGCAGCAGTTTTTCCCTGTGAAATAGCGGACCAGATGCCGACAAGTCCGATCGGAAGGCCTGATGCGAAGATATATAGACCCTGAGTCAAGGTCAGATCAATCATATTGCCGCCGAAGAGGCCGATCTTTACGAAGATCAGAAAGGCCATCAGCAGGCCGTAGATGCCCTGTGTTCCCGGCAGCGCCTGCAAAATCAGAGTTTTACCGAACTTCTTTGGATCTTCAGCCAAAACACCGGCAGCCGCCTGCCCTGCAATACCGACACCCATCGCACTTCCTATACCAGCTAAAGCTGCAATTGCCGCACCTATCAGTGCCATAACATTTCCAGTAATCATTTTTTACCTCCGTCTGTGTCATTTGTCAATCTGACATATTTTGTATTTTTTCTAAATGGATCAAACTCTTCTCCGCCGTCCTCATAGAACTTGCCGAAGAATTCGATATATTGCAATCTGCTCGAATGCACGAACGCTCCCAATGCATTGATGGCCAGGTTAAAGGTATGGCCGATAATAAATGCAAAGAGCAGTATCAGCGCGCCTGCGATGCCGCCTCCTGCCAGAGAACCCATCAGGTTGACGACCTGAGCGATAACGCCGGTCGCAAGTCCCAGAGCCAGCAGTCTGGCGTAGGATAAGATATCCGACAGATAACTTGTAATATCATATAGGGAACTGAATCCTCCGATGACTTTTCCAAAGCCTTTTTTGTTCCTTCCGCCAGTGAGCAGAAGGATTGCCGCTCCTGCGATGGCCATATACATGCCCGGCTTTACCAGAGCTTCTGATATGGAGCTTCCGCCCAGCCACATGGCTGCACCCAGTATGACTAAATACCAGGAGAAGACGTCGAAGACCGCATCCAGCCATTTGCCTTCTTTGATCAGCATGCCCGCTTTGATGGCCATGCCCAGGAAGATGTGAATCACGCCGAATACCAGGGACCAGATCAAAAGCCTGGTCGGATCGTCGATCGGGTTGAACCACAAGGCCGGTATGGTAATCTCTTTGCCGAATATGACTTTTGCCGCGACTTGGAAGAAATCTCCGAACCAGCCGCCGAACAAAGCGCCCCATAATATGGTGGATAAACCACAATAGAAAAACATTTTGATCATCTTGTAAGTCATGCCTTCCAGGGCGAACTTCCGCAGCACGATGAAACATGCCAGGGCGATGACGATTCCATATCCCGCATCACTGAGCATGATGCCGAAGAACATGGCGTAAAAGAATGCAAAATATTTGGTCGGATCCACCCCTTTGTAATCCGGCAGAGAATACATCTCCGTTATAGATTCAAACGGATAGACCACACTGTTGTTCTGGGTTAATACCGGCACCTCGTCGCCTTCTTCCGGGTCACGGTAAGCAAAACAGCACTGATATTCTGTAAGCATCTTGTCCACGACCTCCATGGCTGGTTCAGGTACCCACCCTTCCAGATTGAAGGTACGCTTGGTCTTCAGCAGCCTGCCTTTGACCTTCTCTCGGTCTCTTTCGATGACCAGCTGATCGTACACACACTCGATACCATATTTCATCTTGTACAAGGTGCTGATTTCTTTCTCAACCTGGCTGCACCGGCTTTCCGTTTCCTGAATTTCTTTGATGATCCGCTCCCGGTTTACGGCCGCGGTTCCGACAAAATCCTTGAACGGCGTCGGCGTGTAACCGTACTGCTTGAGAATGGTCATCACCGCTTCCTGGTCATCCTTCATGGTGATGACGACCAGATAGATCAGATCCCTGTCTCGATCGATCTCACGCAGTTCCACTGCCTCCCGGCCTTCGCTGACACGCATCGTAAGTTTTTCCACATCTACTGTCGATGGAACGACGCCCAGGTTGATGTTGGTGTACCTGGTCTCGTCAATCTCTAAGGGCAGATCATAAATGACCCATGGATTGATCGCGCTCAAATCTGCGTTCTTCTTGTTCACCAGTTCCCGCAGCTTGTGAATCTGATCATTAAGACCGAGGATATAATCGATGTCGCCATAGATTTGCTCTCGTCCTTCCAGCGTCTTTGTGAATTCAGCCTTTTTCATAGCTCTTCTCGTCTTGAACAGCGGACTTTTTGCTGTACTGTACTTCTCCAGTGTCTCCAGGGCCAAGGATACCCGATTGATCTGCGCGTCCAGAGAGGTCACTTTGTTGTCATCTCCGTCCTTTACGCCCAGGTCTTTCCATGTTTCTTCCTCTGTAAGCCGCTGTCCCTGGTCTGTAATCTGCATCACGCCAGCTTCCATCAATTCAGATATGAGTTTCTCTTTCACAGTGTCAAGGCCTATGACAGCCACTTTCTTCATTTTAATTATTGACACTTGACCTCACAATCCTTTCTGCAATTAATTCAATAGCCTTGCTCTCATTGTTTCTGGCATTTTCAATCATAATGTTACATTCATTCTTCGTTTTTTCTAAAAATGAATGGTATTGCTCATCTGATTTCGCCTGCCCCTCTTTCATCAAAGAATCGTAAGTGTCCTTTGCACGGTTCTCGGCATCCAGGGCAATTTGGTCTGCTTTAGCTCTCGCTTCTGCCAAAGCTTGCTTTGAATCTGCTTTTGCCTTTTTCTGAAGCTCATCAGCGTAGTTTTCACTTTCTTTTATCTTTGTAAGTTCTTCAACAAACACTGTTCTTCACCTCCCGTCCGAATTTTGAGAAAAATAAAAATTTTCCTCATGGTAATTATACCCCAATTTAATCTGCTAAACAATCATAGTTACAAAGTTAACGAGACTAATACTGTATACTTTCTATACCCTAGACAACAATAGCCTAGTTTTACAAAAGTTTAATGTACGTCCCTCTCCTAGTCAATGATATCCTGTATTATATGCAAAAGGAGGCAGGTTTAGCCGCCCGCCTCCTTTTGCTTAGTTAGTATTATTTGGAAGAAACTTCATCCGTTTTAAAGATGAATTTCACGGTGTCATAATTCCCTCTGTCTCCAAAGGATTTGTAGCTCTTCGCCGCATTTTCCAGCGCATTGATCTTGTCAAAGACGCCGGCCAGGTCCCTGTCAGAAAGCTTCGATAGCTTCTTTAACCCTTCTTCTGCCATCTGATCTACCCCTTCGGAGAGCTTCTTTGCTCCTGCATTTAATTGGCTGATGCCAGAAACCAGTTCACCCTCTTTGAGACGAAGCTGGCTGGTGCCTTTGAATAACTGTTCTGCACCGCCATTCAATTTGTCAATGCCTGCAGACAACTGCGTCTGCCCGGTTTTTAAAGCGCTGGCGCCGTCAGAAATCTGCTTGGCGCCTGCTGCCAGCGCATCTACACTGCCAGGAAGCTGTTTTGCGCCCTGTGCCGCGGAGTCAACGCCCGCTGTATATGTCAATACCCCTTTATAAAACGTCATCACGTTGTCAATCTCGTCCTTTACACCAGCCAATTGTGTTGCCATATCCCCCTGGCTGGCAGCAATGGCCTGATCCAGCACCTGCCCATAATTGTCGGCTGTCAGCGTGACATTCATTCCTGCCGCCTGCAGGCTGCTGCTGGCTGTCTTCAGCACGCTCTCCACCACCTGCTTTGCACCGCTGTTGATCGATGCGCTGCTTGCGGAGATCTGCGTCAGGCCATTTGACAGATCAGAAACGCCTGTTTTGAGCTGCGCAGAGCCGTTATATAAAGTATCTGCACCTGTCTTCAAATTATTCGTACCGGCAGTCAATTTTTCCGCACCTGTTTTCAAATCTTTTGTGCCCGTATATAAATCTTCGGTTCCTGCCTTCAGCGTGTCAGTGCCTGCGGTCAATTTTTTTGCTCCTGCCTGCAGCTTCTGGGTTCCTTCATAAAGCTGCGCAGTGCCTTTGATCAGCTCGCTGGCGCCGTCCTTCAGCTTATCCAGTTGGGCGCTGAGATCGCTCAAATCCGAGCTTTGGTCGATGTTCATCTCAGCGAAGACATCGCTGGTCAAAAATGTATAGATGGTTTCGATTTGAAAGTTTTCTACATCTGATGAAACCGTAATGCTCTCTGGCACATCCAACTGGCTCTTTGAAAGTCCCAGGCTCTCCTGCATGCCAGGAAAGCTGTAGCCGATGGCCACGTTTCTGTTTCCGTCGTCCACCGTCTTTCCGTTTGTAACCTTTATATTAGAAAAATACTGATTATCCAGAATCATCCCTGTCACGGCCATAAACGGAACGTAGACGCCGCCGGATTTCTGGTGGTTTGTATAATCGATATGCATGACCACGTGACCACTCTTCCCGGCCAGCTTCTCCGGCGTAATGGCTTTGCCGTCCAGTGTATAGCTGATTTTCATCGTGACAGGCAGCTCTGCATTTTCATAGCCGTCATAATGAAGTGTCCCTTTTTCACTGACAATTCTCTGATGTTCTCTGCCGTCTGCGTCAGTGAGCAGGTAGACGGTCTCGTCGTTTGCCGGCGTCCTCGCCGTCGTCTTAATGCCGTCGTTGACGTTTTCTTTCTTTGCGCCTTGATCGGCAAAGGATGTGATGCTGACGCCGCCCAGTGCAATCAAAGCCACAATCAAGGTCAGCACAAGCGCTTTTAATCTCTTATCACCTTTCATATATTTTTTCATGCCTCTATTACCTCTTCTCTCCTAACTTTTTTTGATTGAAACGCACCCCGCAGGCCGCCAGTGGTTTTGATGATCAGTCCGTCAAACAGCTTCAGGAAGGCCGGCAGAATGAAGATGACTGCCAGCATGCTGACGAATGCGCCTCTTGCCATCAGGCTGCACATGGAGCTGATGATATCCAGCTCCGAGTAGACCGACACGCCGAAAGTCGCTGCAAAAAATCCTAGTGCACTGACAACGACGGATGGGATCGAAGTGGAAAGCGCCGTCATCACCGCTTCATCTCTGTCACAGCCGCCGAGTCGTTCTCTCTTATATCTGGTGGTCATCAGAATGGCGTAATCCACTGTAGCGCCTAACTGTATGGTTGACAGGCAGATCGGCGCGATAAACGGCAGCCAGGTGCCTGTGTAATACGGCAGTCCCAGGTTGATGAAGATTGCAAAATAAATGGTTGCAACCAGAATGACCGGAAGGCTGCCCGACTTTAATACGATGGCGATGATGATAAAGATCAGTACGACGGATATCGCGCTTACGATAGCGAAGTCGCGATTGGTCGTCTTCATCAGATCCTTGGTGCAGGCCGCTTCGCCGATGATCATGCCTTTGTCGTCGTAGGACTTGACGATTTTGTTCATAGCCGTGATCTGCCGGTTCACTTCTTTGCTGGCCGTCCTGTATTCGCTCATCACCAGCATCAACTGGTATTTGCCACTCTTGAGAGTTGACCTTACCTCGTCTGGGAAAATTTCGTCAGGAATCTGCGTCCCTGTCAGGGAATCCATGGCAAGTGCCGCTTTGACCCCTTTGACGTCTTCTAATTCGCCGATCATCTCCTGGACATCGGCTTTGTTCATATTCTTATCGACCAGCAGCATGTGCGCATTGCCGACGTCAAACTGATCCATCAGCTTGTTGTTGGATATGACATAATTCATATCCTTTGGCAGCGCCCCAGCCATGTCGTAATAGATATTCGTGTTGTTATATCCGTAAACCGCAGGCCCCAGCACCAACAGGAAGATGGCGAGGAAGATCGGGCTTTTCTTCACTACAAATTTAGAAAGCTTCTTCATGTCCGGTATGATGGACCGGTGTCTCGTCTTTTCGATGATGTTGTCGAAAACGAGAATCAAAGCCGGCAGTGTAGTCACACATCCGATGACGCCGAAGACGACGCCTTTTGCCATGACGATGCCCAGATCCTTGCCCAAAGTAAAGCTCATAAAGCAGAGTGCGATAAAGCCTGCTATGGTAGTGACGGAACTTCCGATGACGGAACTGATGGTATGCTTGATGGCCGTTGCCATTGCCAGCTCCTTATCGCCCTGTATCGACTGCTCCTCTTCGAAGCTGTGCCACAAGAAGATGGAATAGTCCATGGTGACCGCCAGCTGCAATACCGCCGACAGCGCCTTTGTAATATATGAAATCTCACCCAGGAAGATATTGGTTCCCAGGTTGTACATGATGGCCATACCGATGCTGGCCAGAAAGATGACCGGAATCATCCAGGAGTCCAGCAGAATCATCATCGCTACGACCGCGCAGATGACCGCCAGCCCTACATAGTGGGGTTCCTCCTGCTCGCAGAGGTCTTTCAGATCTTTGACCAAAGCCGACATGCCGGTCACATAGGA
This sequence comes from Emergencia timonensis, assembly GCF_900086585.1. Taxonomy (GTDB): domain Bacteria; phylum Bacillota; class Clostridia; order Peptostreptococcales; family Anaerovoracaceae; genus Senimuribacter; species Senimuribacter timonensis. Next base: position 120,586 of record NZ_FLKM01000009.1, on the reverse strand, counting down.
ATTACTGCCTGCGACCTGTCTCACCTGGCCAATGGCCTCGATGGTTTCATCGGCCGAAGTGGAGGAATCGAAGAACACCGCCATCAAGGTTCCTCCGTCTTTATTAAACGCTTCGTAATACTTGTCAGGAATGATCTCCATCGGTACATCGGTGCTCAGCAGGGTGTTGTACCAGATGACTGAGTCCACATGATCTACCTTTTCAATTTTGCTTTTGATTGCCGCCGTCTCCGCCGGCGTCTGATCCTGTACGACGATAATCGAAAAGGCTCCTTTGCCGTAATCGTCCATCAGGATATCCTGCCCTTTCACCGTGTCTAAGTTTTTCGGCAGATAGGTCAGCATATCGTAATTGATCCTGGTGCCCAGCATGCCGAATACCGATGGTATCAGCAGCAGGACGCAGACAATCAAAATGATTTTTCTATGCTTGACTACTGCCGCAGAAAATCTGTCCATATTGTCGTCTCTCCCTTCTAACTAACTACTGTAAGAGATTGTAACGCGACAGGCCGCACAGTTAAATAATCAAAAAAAGCACGGTGCATAAATTTGTTGCACCGTGCTGACATTGTGTAATTTTTTGTCAATTTGCGAGACGTGTATAAAGTGTTTTAATATTCTATCATTTATTTTTTAGAAGCTTCCCATTCCTCTGACCATTTCGCCAACGCCTCTACGATCTTTGTTCCAGGAAGGCCTTTTTTATCCAGCTCCTTCGCCTTTTCGAGGTTTGCTGCCTGCACCAATTCGATAAACGCAGCGCGCTGATCGTCCGTCAATACGACTTCTTTCGTGCCATATTCCTTTTCAGCCCACTCCATTGCGCCTTCCTCCGATGCCTTGAAGCCGTTGACATTGGCATCTTCAACGACCTTGCGGATTTCCTCGCTGTCAATGATCTTCTGAATATCTTCCGGCAGGGAATTCCAAGTGTCCAGGTTCATCAAATGACCAGCGCCGCTGGTATAGCAAAGGTTTAATTTGACACAGTAGTTGCATACTTCTGCAAAGTTGCATGACTCTAGTGTTTCTGTCGGGATTAACATGCCGTCGTACATGTTCTTCTGAAGCGATGAGTATACTTCTGAAAACGGCGTGTTGACAGGTGTTGCGCCGCAATTCTTGACAAATCCATTCCAGTCCGCTTCACACCAGATGGTCAGCCCCTTCATATCTGCCGGCGTCTTTACTTCTTTGTTCACGGTCAATAACTGATACATCGTGCCGCCGTTGAAACCCTGTGCCAAGATATGGACGTCTTTATATTCGTCTGCGATTTCAGGAAATTCTTCAAACAATTTGTAGGAGAAATCTACTACTGCATCTTCTGGAACGCCAGAGGTGATGCTCTTCCAGTTTTCTGAAATGACGAATCCATCGTTTGCATAGCGGTGAACGTCTGCAATATCTGCCACGCCGCCCACTAACTGCTGATATTCAGCATTGGCATCGATCAAAGTATCATCGTAATAAAATGTACACTTCACCCTGCCATCGGTTGCTTCTTCTACTGCTTTTGCCCATGCGCGCCAGCTCTCAGCCTGGAAATTGTTTTCCGAAACCGCCAGGCTGAATTTGAGGTTGTAAGTTTTCTCTGCGTCTCCGTCACCGGAACTTCCACATGCTGCCATGGCAAAGACCATTGCAATCACTAGAGCTACAGTCAATAGTTTCTTTTTCATCAATTTTTCCTCTCTCTTAATGTCACTTCGTTGATTCTTCAAACATCTGCAATATCTTCTATGACAAAATTTTATCATGGTTGTTCCTAAGAAACCAATTCATTTTCAGAATATTATGTTATAACTATTATTTATACGGACATTCAATAGATGCCTTCTACAGTGTGCCACTGGCATATCTCTTCTGCAGTTCCTTGAATTGGTTCATATCATGACCAAAGAATACTTCCGCGTTGTTCACTTCAGAAATTGCTCTGATTTTTTCAATAGTTCTGTAATATCCCGCCTCATCGATACATACACCTGCCATCTGTGCAGGCGGCCCATAATGGACATGCGAATACACCGCATCCGATGCCAATATATAATTGCTTTGCTCTCCCTTCACAAGCAGCGCCAACATGCCATAAGAGTGGCCCGGACCGAGATGATACACGGTAACCTCATCACAGAGCTGCATGCTTTCTTCATACGTGAGCTGCCACCTTATGCCTGCCTTAAGACTGTTTTCAATGTCCGTCTTTACATGGAAGGTATCCGTAAGCTGATCCGTCGCGTAGTTTTTCATCACAGAGATGAATTCCTCTGCACTGACTAGTGTCCTGGCCGCGGGGAAGTATTTCAGACATCCCATGTGATCCACATGCATATGGGAGAGCACGACATACTTGATCTCTTCCGGCTGAATTCCGATTTTTCTAAGCGAATCCACAACAGTTCCATTCTCACCCGGCTCATAGGGTGTCTGTTTCAGCCATTCGGGCCAGACCTTCATGCCTTCATCGTCACAGGCACAGTCGAATAAGATGTAGCCAATGGATGTATCTAACAAAAAAGAATGGACCGGAATGTCGTTACTAGTTTCAGCCTCGTTCCTGTCTAGCAGCACCGGATTTTCCTTTCCTAAGATCAGCACGCCGTTATTTAATAAATGTAATTTCACCTGTTACCTCCCTTCTGACGGACCGTTAGGCTCGAACACCACTTTGATGGTGTGGGGATCATTGAGAACGTGTTCCATTCCCGCAAAAAATTGATCTAACGGCAGGACCTCCGTAATTGCAAGCTCCGGATCTACCTTTCCTTCTTCGATCGCCTTGAGTGTCTGGGGAAACTTAAAATGCTGGAAGGTGGAACCAATGTAGCTCAGCTGTCTTGTTGCAAACAGTTTCATATCAAGCTCAACCTTCTCCGCCATGTTCACGTTATTTTGGAAAGCGTAGTTCACAAAGGTACCGCCCTTTTTCAATAGCCCTATGCTCCTTGTAATAAGGTCTGCATCTGCGGTCGTGTCGATGATGTAGTCAAATCCATGGGGAAATTGTTTTTTTAGCACGGTTTCGTGTTTTTCGTAGTGCTCCCTGTCCACTAAAATGGTTTCGATTCCTCTTGTCCTGATTTTTTCTAATTTGCTTGCAACCATGTCAACGGCAACTACTGTTGCCGCAGCTGAACTTTTTGCCATCTGCGCCAGGATATTACCGCTGGCTCCGCAGCCGAGAATCAGAACTTCAGACCCATATTTGAAATTACATCTTTCCATACAGTTGTATGCGCAGCCCACCAGCTCCGTCATCGATGCGGCTTTCATTGAAACACTGTCAGGAATTCTGTAAACCAGATCTTCATCCACGGCGACAAGTTGGGCAAATCCGCCGTTCAGAGTCTGCCCATAGGCTTCATTATTATCACAGAACCGCACTTCGCCGCGCTCGCAGTAATAGCACTTTCCACAGGGCTTATTGGCATCAGCCGTTACTCTGTCACCGACCTGAAAGCGCCTCACATCTTTGCCGATAGCCTCAACGATGCCAGCATATTCGTGTCCCGGTATGAGCGGATAGCTTCCGAATACCGAATAACCCCCGTAATGGGCGGCATCTGCAGGCTTACATATATCCGACGCGTAAACCCTGATCAGTACGTCCGTATTCTTTAAAACCGGATCCGGCACATCCGTATATGAGGCATTTTCTCTGCCGCCTTTTTTGAATAATATCGCTTTCATTTAATCCTCCCGGTACCTGATCAATTTGTCAATTTCGTCTTCCGTCATGGATGCTCTCGGGCCTACTACCCGCATGCCGTATTCTATAATCATGCCCAGTTCCTCTCGCAGATCATAATATGCACAGTGTCTTCCCAGATGGTACAAGTCGTACAGCGGAACCTTTCCCAGGTCATTCTTCAGATAATCGATGCCCTCTTCTCTGTTAACCATTCTGATATTGAGATGATGAATGCCCGGACCGCCATTTTCCTTTAAAAAATCGGTGACCACATTGGATTCTTCTTCATATCCCGGAAGGGGCGCAAACAATTCGATGTCCATACCTCCCATATAAAAATTGTACTGGTGATAGTGATAAACGCCCTCTATGCCTTTATATTTCACCTCCGTCAGCCTGCCTTCGGCATAGGCGTCACGGGAATCAGAATAAGATACAGAGGTTTCATCGATGCCCATCAGTTCGCGGAAGTCAGCGAGTCCCTCTTCCAGGTCATTGACCATGACCGCCACCTGGCATACCAGATCCATATTCAGTTTCGTCACGATTCTTACCCTTCCTTTCTATCCTCTGGCGCAGGGGCCCGCCATGGCATCCCAAGGCGCTGCGCGCATGCCGATTTTGCTTTCAAAGTCATAGAGCTTATAAGTTCTGCCCTCTGTCACTTCCTCATACAGCGGAGAAATTCCCTTTGCCTCGTACATTGCAATCAATGCGGGATAGTCCTCCGCATAAAACCCGATATGGTGAAAACCCTGCCCACTCTTTTTCAGTTTATCAGAATAGGGGTCTCCGCCGCTTTTGTTCAGGGGCTCCACGAGTTTGATCTGCACGCCGCCAAGATCAAAGCATGCCCACTTGATCTCGCACGTTATCTGCAGACCTTGATAAATGGATCTGACATGACCATCTGATCTCCCTGTCTCTATGGAAGAGATATCAAATTGAACCATTCGTTTCCAATTTTCCATAGTCTCTTCTACATTTCTGACAACGCAGACCACCTGGAAAATCTGAGAATTCCATTCCTTTGTCTGTAGCATCTCTGCCTCCTCTCTATTCTTCGCCATATGCGGCGTAAAGTGCCGCCACATCCCGCCTTGCAGACTGGATATAGCTGGACATGCCTTTCATCATGGACTTGTGATAATACATATTTTCTGATATGAGCCAACCTTCAAAGCCGATGTCCTTCACCGCACGAGCTGCCTCTTCAAAATAGGTAATCCCTGTTCCAAATGGAACCAGAGGTGATTCTACATTGACATAGCCGTCCTGGTTGCCGCCGTTATCTTTAATGTGAAAGTGGTCGATTCGGTCCTTTCCCAGCACCCGTATCATTTCTGGCGGATATCCCGTTCCGTACATGCAGGGGTTGTGGGTGTCGAAGCACAGCGTAAGCTTTCCGTCAAATTGATCCAAGAATGTGATATGATCCTCTAATTCCATATCTGTTTCCATTGCAATGTTGACACCGTATTCCGCCCCCATTTTTACGGCATAAGCACAAACATCCAGGACATGCTGTTTCTTTGCAGCATTATTCATACGCATTCCGTCTATAACGACCGTGGGAATACCCATCTCCGATGCAGCGATGACCCCCTGCCTGATGCTCTCAAGACAGATTTTGCCTTCCTCGGAATCGAGGCTGCTTCTGAAATACCCCTGGTGTCCCAGTGTATATAAATGAATGTGAGGAAACTCGATGTTATACTTTGCACCAGCGTTCAGATAATATTCTTGTACTCTTTTATTTCTCAATGGATAGCCTTGCAGGGATCCACCGCCGTCTCCTAGCTGCATGCCGGAAAAGCCCGCCTCACTTGCCATTTTGATGGCTAATTCCCCCCAGCAGGGGAATGCCCACTCCACTGCGCCGAATTTAAATCTTGCCATACGAGTTCCTCCCTTTTCGATCAAAAACATGCTGTAAGGTTTCTACATCCTTTGCGAGGAGCGTCTCATAATCGCCTCCTACAGGATTCAGATCACTGCTGTAATACGCCGTATCGGAAAGAACCCACCCGTCAAAACCAATCTCTTTGATCGCTTCTGCGCACTCCTTAAATTTAGAATCACCCTGACCCAGAAGCGTATTGCCTGCGGTTTCTTCTGTGAGAAAACCCTCTCTGTCAGCTTTCAAGTCCCTGATCCTGAACCAGCCAATCCGATCTCTGCCGATTTGTCTGATCATTTCAGAAGGATCTCCCGTATTACAGGTCTCTGGATCGATCGTATGAAAATCAAGTTTGACCCTTCTGCCAAGGGAGTCGATTGCGGCAATCTGTTTTTCCGCTGCTATCTCTGTCGCCACATAGATTTTGATGCCATTGTCTTCTCCCGCTTCCGCTGCATATAGGAGTTTTTCATAAGCGTACTCCTGTTGAAATACGCCAAATAAACCTCTGGCAGAAAGGGTCACTGCCGGGATGTGCATGGCCTTCGCCGCCGCAATTGCCTTATCGATGGTTTCGATGCATTCTCTGCCTGCCAGCGTCTCCTTGGGGGCTTTGATAAATCCCTGGGTCTCCAGCAGATGCAGTTTCAACCCGATCAGCTCGATTCCGTTTTTTGCAGCGGCTTCCATGTAATCATTCTGGACATATTCGTCCGTCAGCGGAAAGGAATCCTCTCTTCTGAGATCAAGTCCCAAACGTTCATATTCCACATATCCATTATTTAACGGATGCGGCTGCAAATATCCGCCCCCATCAGTAATTTCCATACCGTCAAATCCAGCTTCCTTTGCCATCTCCATGGCAAGCGAACCCCAGATTGGAAAGCAGTACTCACTGGCTGCAAATTTTATTTTTCCCATGGTCTCCTCCAAATTCCCATTTCTATTTACCATCGGAACAGCCATTTGGTTCAATGATAATTTTAATGAGATCCTCATTGCGGTTGTTTTCATCAAGGGCCTCAAAGTAGTCCTCCAGCGGATAGGTTCTGGAAATAATCAGCTCTGGTTCAACCTTACCCATGCTCATCGCTCTGAGAACCTTTTCAAAATCATGATGCTGGAAAGTCGTGCCGATATAGTTGAGTTCTTTTCTGGCGATGAGAGAAATGTTCAGCGTAATATCCTTTTTCTCTGTGTTCGAAAAGGAATAATTTGCAAACTTTCCCTGTGGCTTCAACAACTCGAAGGTTCGCTCACTGAGCGCCGGATCTCCTGCCGCATCGATAATGACGTCAAACCCGTGAGGATACTGTTCCATCAAAATCTTTTCATGGTTTGCATCATCCTCTCTGTCGACCAGGACGGTGTTCACACCTTTTGCCGCTATCTTATCGAGCTTGCCCTGATTGGAATCGATGACCGTCACGGTCCCCGCCTGGGAGCTCTTTGCGAGCATGGCGAGGAGCATTCCGCTGGCGCCGCTGCCGATGATGAGCACATCCCCCGAATAGGGAATTTCACATCGTTCAATACAGTGAAATGCGCAGCCTGTCAGTTCTGAAAGGGCTGCCGCTTTCATGGAGACATTTTCGGGAACCCGGTACACGTGTGTTTCAGGTGATACGACCAGTTCTGCAAAACCGCCGTCAATGCTCTGACCTAGCGCTTTGTAATTCTCGCAAAATGGAAAGGCCGCTCTCTGACAGAAATAACAGGTTCCGCATGGCGCTCCGTTATCGACAGCAACCCGGTCTCCCGGTTTAAAATGTGTTACCTCGCTGCCTACCGCTTCAACAATTCCCGCAAACTCGTGCCCGGGTACCACAGGATATTCTCCTAGCATGGAAGTGCCCTTGTCGTGGCCAGAATCTGCCGGCGTACAGATTCCACACGCCATGACACGCACCAACACTTGATTTTCAGTTACAACCGGATCCGGAACCTGGCAGATGCTGGCGTTGGCACGTCCTCCTTTTTTATATAATAATGCTTTCATTTCTCTATCTCCTTTAGCCTTCGAAGAACTTTCTCGGATTATCAATGGTCAGACTCCAGAGATATGCAGGGTCGCAGCCCATTTCTGCCAGTTCTTTAAACAAACGGTTTTTGATGAATAAAAATCTCTCCGGGCAGACGCTCCAGACCTCTCTATAGATCTCCTCTGGCTGGTTGTCATACAGAGTAGACGCGCACATGATGTCATGAGAGAATAGCATTCTATCCCCCATTCCGGCATCCAACATGGTTTTGACAAACTTGATTCTCGTTTCTGTTCCAACAGCGTATTCGCCCGGGAAAGAGATCATCGGCATTCGATCCACGCCAATCCACGCCCCCTGGTCATAGATCCACTTCACAAAATCGATATCTGTGGTTTCAGGAATATGATCGACTACCACGTCGTTCATATCCACGCCCTCTTCCCTCAAGAACTTCAGCTGATGCCTCGGTGTTTCCGTCGGGCAGTAGGTATGAAGCATGACTTTTTTGCCGGTTTCTCTCTGCGCCATACCCACTGCATGGTGCATCTTTGTAACCCATTCTGTCGGGCCTTCCTTATCCATAGATGCCTTTAGTATCCCTGCTTTGATATCCGTGCCGTCACACCCCTTGTTGATATCGTCAGCAAAGCACTGCGCCCACTGTTCTGCTGTAGATGGTCCCAGATACGGCGGCTCGCAGCCCCACCATCCAGTAGTGGCAATGATGTTGACTCCCGAAATCTCGCTGACTTTTTTCAGTTCCTTCACGTCTCTTCCCAGCGTTACAGGAGAGGCATCCACTACTGTTGAAATGCCGTTTTCTTTCATTTCTTTCAGGTCGCTTAGAATCTGCTGCTCAAAGTTTTTGCCATACAGCTGAGGATAACTGAGCGCAACGCCCATACTGGACGTGCATACGTGCTCATGCATCAAAACCGAACCCAGCTCTTCCGTCTTTATTTCTCCTAATACCGTCTGTACTGTCTTCATTTTTCACTCCTCCTATCATAAGAAACTGTCCGGAGATTGCGCTAAGACACGCTCCGAACAAAGAGTTTTACGATATTTACATTATTTCCTTCTCATTTTGCTCCTTTTTACTGTGTCGCATATTGAGCAATCGTTTCTACCATTTTGCTGCCAGGCAGCTCTAAATCATCTAGTTTCTTAGCGAGGACGGCTTTGGATTCTGTCAGCTTGTTCAGAAATGCTTTCTCCGCTTCCTTTGATGGGTATATAATTTCAGTGCCATATTTTTCTTCTGCCCATTTCAATGAAGTTTTCTCAATGGCAATTCCATCTTCAAAATTCGATTCCTCTAATTTTGTTCTCAAAACTTCATCATCTATGACTGCTTTTAAATCGCTTGGAAGATCGTTGTAGGTATCCAGATTCATGTAGTACCCCGGTCCGCTCAGATACCAGAAGTCAATGTAAGTGACATAGCCACATACCTCTGCAAAGTTGCAGGATTTCAGCGTTTCTGCTGCAATCATCAATCCATCGTACATATTCTTCTGTAAGGAAGAGTACACCTCAGACCATGGCGTATTAACAGGAGTTGCTCCGCAGGCCTTTACAAATTCATTCCAGTCTGGCTCACACCAGATTGTCATGCCTTTCATATCGTCAGGATTTTTCACCGCTTTATTTACGGTTAGAAGCTGATAGCCGCCTCCGCCCGTATAAGACTGTGCTAATACCTTGACATCTTTAAACTCATCCATAATCTCAGGATACCGTTCACAGAAGTCATAGGATAGAGATACCTGCCCTTCTGAAGGGATCCCAGCCGTAAGCAGCTTCCAGTTCTCACTGATATGGAACCCATCACTTGCCAAACGCTTGGCATCTGCGATATCGGCGACGCCGGCCGTAAGTTGCTGCATTTCAGCATTTGAATCGAGCAAAGTGCAGTCATAATACTTTGTGAATTTGATGCGCCCGCCTGACTTTTCATGAATGGCGTCCAGCCATTCGTCCCAGTTTGCCGTCATGAAATTGTCGGCATTATTTTCCCAATTGACATTCAGGTTATATGTATCTTTTGTCGTGCTATTGTTGTCATTTTCGCAGGCTGCAAAGGTTAACACCATTATCAGCGCGAAAAGAAGTGCGGTTAACTTCTTCATTTCTTCACTCCCTCCATAATTCAATAGGAACGAATCGCACCTATCATATCACTGTGTATCCTAACACTCCAGGCAGCCATTCGCAGATTGCAGGGAAGAACATCAACAGGGCAAGTCCCACGAAATCGGCAGCCAGGAACGGCGTAACGCCCTTGAATACTTCCGCAAGAGGGCGCTTTGCAAGTCCCTTTAAGAAGAAGGCAGTCATGCCCATCGGCGGAGTCAATCCTCCGATATCTCCCATCCGGACCATGATGACGCCGAACCAAAGGGCTGAATATCCACATTGCTGTACGATCGGCAGAAAGATGCCGACTGTCAGCAGAATCATGGAAGTCGCGTCAAAGAACATTCCCAGGATGATGTATACGATGAGGATGATGACCATCAGAACGCCGTTCGGCAACGCCAGCCCCAGAACTGCATCCGACATCGCAAAGGTCAGACCTGAAAGCGCAAGCATCTGCTTCATGAGCATTGCACAGGAAATGACCATGTAGATCATGCCGATCATGTTGGCGCTTGCAATCAATATGTTTTTGAAAATCTTAAAGTTCATTCTCTTCTGCACACAAGCGACAAAGAAGGCCAATACCGCGCCGAGAGCGCCTGCCTCTGTCGGCGTACAGATTCCGATCAAGATACCGCCCATTACGAAAGCTACGACTACAAGAATCGGCCATACCTCTTTCAAAGCAATTAATTTTTCCTTGGCTGTCGTCTTCGGACCCCGGGGACCGGCATCAGGTTTTACTTTGCACCAAAGAGCTATGACGATGACGTATAATCCTGCCATCAATAAACCGGGAACGATTCCAGCGATGAGCAGACTCCCGATGGAAGTGCTCGTCATCATGCCATAGATGATGAACATGGAGGATGGCGGAATCAAATCTCCTAATTCTGAGCCCGCTGCGATGGAGCCCAAGGCCATTTTTTTGTCATACCCATACCTGGACATCTCTGGAAGGGCAATTGCGCCGACTGCCATGATAGAAGCCCAAGGAAATGCTGTAACTGCAGCGAAAACGGCGCACGCGATAATAGTTGCGATACAGAGTCCGCCCTTAAAATGCCCCAGCCAGCTTCTGCAAGAAGTGTAAAGTGAGGTTCCCATGCCTGTTTCCGTAATGATGGTCGCCATCAGTATGAACATAGGCAATACACAATAGTCATAGCTGGATATCATCGAGAACAGCGCAGTGGATACGACAGAAATTGTCCCCTTCGCCCCGCTGATAAACAGCAGCCCTACGATTCCACTTGCCAGCATCGCGTAGCAGATTTTAACGCCTATGAGCGCAAGGACGAAGAATAATACGATACTTAAAACTCCTATGGTTACCGTTGTCATATCTGTTCACCTCCGTCTTTGTTCTCCAGTTTCTGATTGATTTCTTCGGTTTCCTCTGCGAGATAAGTCTCCAATTGTTGTTTGTTGCGAATCACTTTTTTGCCCATCGCAATTCGAAATGCATCGATCATCTCAATTGCTGCTGCAAAAAGCGTACATAACATGCCAAATGCATAGACCCAGCGGAAGATGAAGATTGGCAAATGATTTGTGGTTGTAAGTTCCAAGGCCTGCGTCCTGATCCATGCATAATCCGCCAGCATATAAACGGTGTACAGCATGACGATGACCGTCACGATGCCCGCAATCCCTTCTAACGCTGCCGTGATTCTTGGTTTCAGATGACTCGTTATAATATCCATCTCCGTATGCGCACTTTTCATCGTCGCATAAGGAATCGTAAATGACGCTACTCCTGCGCCGCATAACTGACAAAGTTCGTAAACCATCTTGATGTTGATATCAGCAGTTGTACGCGTTACCATGTTCGTAAACATGGTAACGCTGGCAATACAGAGGAAAAATCCCGCCAAAAGTGCAAATACAACTCCGATTGTCTCTTCGATTTTAATTTTTCGTAGATCGTAATTGTTCATAGTCTTACCTGCCTAATTATTTTTTCTCGTACTCCGCACTAAGTTCAATAATTCTGTCCAAAAGTTTTGTTCCCGGGAGCCCCTGGCTGTCCCATTCCTTTGCAATGCTTTTCTTAGATTTATTCAATATGTCGATGAATTTTTGCTGCTCGCCATCAGATAACTCGATGACTTCTGTTCCATGGTTTTTCTCCGCCCATTCGATGCTTGATGCTTCTGATTTGTGACCGCTTTCAGCCTGCTCCTTTTCAATATATCCTCTGATTTCAGCATCATCAAATACTGCCCGGATAGACTCAGGAAGCGAATTCCACGTGTCTAAACACATTAGATGTCCAGGCCCTGCCAGATAATTCAGATTGACCATGGTGATATAGTTGCAGACTTCCGCAAAATTGTTGCTCTGAAGGGTTTCCGCTGCAATCAGCAGTCCATCATACATATTTTTCTGAAGGGAAGAATACACTTCTGACCAAGGCGTGTTAACAGGCGTTGCGCCCAGAGCCTTGATGTAATCGTTGAAATCGGCTTCGCACCAGATTACCATGCCCTTCATATCTTCCACAGAGGACACCTTCTTTTCTGTAGTGAGGAGCTGGTAGGTTCCACCATCCATGGCGTTGGCCATCACCTTGAAATCTGCAAGTTCGTCCTGCAGTTCAGGAAATTCATCGATTAAGGTCTGGGTCATTTCAACTTGTCCGTCTACCGGCGTACCCATGGTGATGCCTTTCCATTTTTCAAATATCGTGAATCCGTCTGATGCAAGCTTATGTACGTCACCTATATCAGCGATTCCTGATTTTAGCTGTGTCATTTCGGAGTTGGCATCGAGCAGCGTGCTGTCGAAATAGTTTGTAAAGGTTACTTTGCCATCGGTGGCCTCTGTAATCTTATCTTCCCAGCCAAACCATACGCTTACTGTACGCATCGATTCTCCGCCTTCGAAGCTGAACTTCAAATTGTAAGTGTCTTCGCCATCTCCGCCGGCAGACTTGCCGCCACATGCGCTGAGAGCAAAAGCCATTGCAAGCACGAGGAATGCTGCCAAAATTCTTTTTTTCATTTTCACGACCTCTTTTCTTTGATTTCAGATCAGATTTTTGATTGATGATACCGATAAAATAATGGCAAGAGAATGATAAAACTTTGTCAAACCCAGTCATTCTCTTCTATTATATTTACATCATAACAAGTTTCCCTTCCATAATCCAATCACTAAAAAGAATGTATCCGCATAACCAAAAACTATATTATGGCATGAAGCTGCACAAGTGACTGGAGTGCATAAAATGCACATTGACCAGCCGGCCGCCACGGTCCTTTTGTACTTTTTGATGTATTTTGGTTTGAAGTTAAGAGGGACGCTATGATTATCCTGAAACTTAAATAGGACATACCGTTGGATATGTCCTGTTTTTAAATGTTGAAAAAGCCAAATCTTAGTCCTGGCGAAACGCCTTCCTCATCGTCATCAGATCCCTTATCGCCAAATCCATAAAATCCTCGTCACCGTCATTCATAGGAGGAAGATAATAATAGTTCTCTGTCATGATCCAGCCCTCATAGTCAATCGCCTTCAAAGCTTCTACAGATTCTGCGAATCCGCCGTCACCCTCTCCCAGAAGCACACAGCCACGCTGTCCCCTTTGAAACAATTCTCTTTTACTGTCTTTCACATGTAGATGACTGATTTTTTCTTTGCCAAATCCTGCTATCTGTTCCTGCGCATTCCCCGTGCCAAATCGGAAGGGATTCAGGATATCCATGCAGGTTTTTACATCGCTGTCCAGACCGCCGAGAAGCCTCTCGGTCATCTCCAAAGTCCCTCCCGATTCAATTGCAATTTCGATGCCCGAGTCCTTTGCAAGCCTGCAGGCAAAGTCCAGGTGGGAGACAACGTGATCAAAAGTCGCCTCCGTTGGATCTGCAGTAATGACAACGATAGGAATGTCCAGAGTCCTGCATGCTTCAAAACCCTTGACGAGACTTTTTCTTGCCCATTCCCCTTTCGTGGTGCCTTCTGCATAGTTCATAGTTCCCTCACTTAACAGGGCTCCCAAATTTAAGGAATGCAGCTTAAGATCGTACTGCTGCGCTGTCTCCCTGTAAATTTCCTGTACGCTCTTGTGATTGAGGGGATAACCCATCTGTCTTCCGCCTGCTTCGCCAATCTGCATGCCGTCAAAGCCTGCCTCCTTTGCCAGCCTGATCGCCAATGGACCAGAAACAGGCAGTGACCATTCACATATTCCAAAAAAATATTCCATCTGCTTCTCCAATGATATCTATCCTCTGATCAGACGGCTCAGCTCCTCTGCTGTGATGCCGTTCATATAATAACTCGATTGCAGTGCTTCCAGCTTTCGCGTCAAATTCTGGTCCAAAGCGGCGCCTCTCAGACCTTCTTCCAGTTCCTCTATTTCGCCGTTCCCAAAGAAATCTCCATAGAATTTAATTTCTCCTATACATCCATCCTTTGCATTCATATGTACTGTCACAAGGCCAGCCGGAAACTTTTCTTCACGAACCATGGAATAGGCTGCCGCTCTTCCATAGTTCCAATTCCATGTCTCATATTTTTCTCTTTGGATTCTTTTGATCTTCGTTAAGTCCTCCTCTGTCAGAACGTATGGCTTGGCGGAATCCGTTCCTAATATTTCTTCTTTTAAAGCTTCTTTAAATTCATCCATCGTAATCGGATACGGCGCACCTGCATTGATGGTGGTAACCCTGCTCCTGACTGATTTTGCATTTTTAGAAATGAATTTCGCTGCTTTGACCTTCAGTGCATCAGACACATCGGTCAAATTAGAGTCTAACATGATACATCCGTGATGCAAAACCTTTCCTTTCTTCACATACTGTGCATTTCCGGAGAATTTCTTCCCGTCGATGGTCATATCGTTGCGCCCGTTAAAGGCAGCCTGCACACCGAATTTCTTTAAAGCATGGATGATCGGTATGACAAAGACCTTGAAATTGAAGTCCGAAACCTCTTTTGCATCTACAATAAAGGTCAAGTTCAAATTCCCCGCATCATGATAAACTGCACCGCCTCCAGAGAGACGCCGCACTACAGAAATCTTGTTTTCATCGACGTAGGCCTGGTTGATCTCTTCTATGGCATTCTGATATTTCCCGATGACGATGGTGTTGGTATTCTGCCAGAGCATAAAACAGCTTTCGTCTGTCGGCACAGAGTCAAAGAGATACTCTTCTAAAGCCAGGTTAAAATACGGATTCGTACTATTCGATTCAATATATTTCATATTTACCTCGCAGTATTGGCAGGTTGTACTGGAGAAGGTCCGCATTGGTGAAGTCCGGACTGTGTTTATCCCAGTACATCAGCGCTTTTTTTCTATAACTGTTACGATCACGTTCTTCATCTGGAAGATGGTAAAAGAAAGTTTCTGTATAATTTAGCGCTTCAATCTGTTCCCGCCACTTCCTATGCCATAAGAAAATGTGGCATAAAAATACTACAGAATATTTTTTCTTCGTAAATTGACCTAACCACTCCATGGCAGCATAGTCCATATCTGCAGTCAGCAAAACATTTGCGTCTCCCAGGATGATATTGTAGATATAGTGGTCCGGATATCGATAGGTGAGGTGGTTCGTCTTCATATATTCGATGTGAAGCGACCCAAAATCAAGGTTCTGTATTTTTCCAGCTTCTCCTGTCAGAAAAATCGGTGTCGCACGGACTTCCTCAAGCCGGTCTGCATCCAGCCTCGCGTTACTGGGAACGATCAGCTTTGCCTGGGGATTGTTTTTTAAAAATTTCAAAAGCTTGCTGCCATTGTAGTGATCGTTGTGGCAGTGGGTCACGAGGACATAATTGATATTTTCAAATTCACCAGTTCCGTTAAGAATCTCTTCTTCGGTTTCTCTGTCCATAATGTTAAAAGGCTGCTTCCCAGAAAAAATTGCATCCACTATTATTTTAACTGTACCGTATTCTATGAATACGGCACAGTTAGTAAGATATCTGATTCTTATGTTCTCTTTGGTATACATCTATTGTTCTTCGCTGTCCCACATCGCAATCAACTCAGGGATCACTTTCTTCAGATCTCCTTCAATTGCGTAATCTGCAAGCTGCATCATCGGACACTCCGGATCTTTGTTGATGGCAATGATGATCTTGGATGTCTGCATGCCCGCAAGATGCTGAATCGCACCGGAGATACCGCATGCAAAATAGATCTCTGGTTTTACGGTAGTTCCTGTCTGTCCAACCTGATGGCTGGGATCAATCCATCCCGCATCTACTGCCGCACGAGATGCGCCGACAACGCCTCCAACTTTTTCAGCGAGTTCTTCGATGAGCTTGAAGTTCTCCGGGCCGCCCAGACCTCTTCCACCTGAACAGATGATCTTCGCATCCGTAAGGGAAACCAACTCTTTCGCCGCTTTGACTACTTCCAGAACCTCTACATTGATATCCTTCTTCGAGATTTGAACTTCTACGTCTACTCTTTCGCCCTCGGCTCCTTCTACAGGCTCTCGTTTCGCCATGACGCCAGGTCTGACCGTTGACATCTGCGGCCTGGTATTTGGCGTCACGATGGTAGCCATCAGATTTCCGCCAAATGCCGGCCTCGTCTGTTTGATGTTCGTACTTGGATCGTTTCTGTCAAGTCCGGTAAGGCTTGCCGTCGTGTATTCTTCCAAATAGTCCATGTAGTTCCCTGTATTGATATCCAGTCTCGTACAATCCGCCGTAAGGCCGGTGTTCAGCCTTGCAGCAATTCTCGGTGCGAGATCTCTTCCAATATGTGTCGCGCCAAAGAGGACGATCTCCGGCTTATATTGATGAATGGCATCTGTAATCACCTTTGTGTATGCATCGGTCGTATACTGTGCAAGGAGTTCGTCCTGCAGAACATATACACAGTCTGCCCCATAAGCATACAGCTCCTCGACCAGATGATCCACGTCATGTCCTGCAAGTACGGCGCAAAGCTTCGTATCTTTGCTGATTTCTCTCGACAGCTTATATCCTTCCCCGATCAGTTCAAGAGCAACGTTCATCAGTTTTCCCTGTCTCTGCTCGGCAAAGACCCAGACATTCTTATATTCACTAAAATCCTTCATTACTCTTTTCCTCCTAGATGATGTGTTTTTCTTTCAGTGCAATTAACAGATTTGCAGCTTTTTCTTTCGGTGTGTCACCTTCAATCTTTACGCCCACCCCCTTTGGTTTTGGTGTAAAGGATTTGAATACGTTCGTCGGCGAAGCCTTGAGACCTACTGTCTCAACGTCTACACCGATATCCGCTGCGTTCCAGACTTTCACCTCTGTTTTCGCTGCTCTCAAGATGCCCCTGACAGACATATATCTTGGCACATTGAGTTCTTTAATGGCTGTCAGCACGCAAGGAAGCTTCACCTTTAACTTCTCATATCCATCTTCAAGAGATCGTTCTACGATTGCGCTCTGATCCTGCAATTCAAAGTTTTTTACGTAGGTGACCTGGGGAATTCCAAGCTTCTCAGCAATCTGCGGTCCTACCTGTGCTGTATCTCCGTCGATGGCCTGTCTGCCGGCAAAGATGATATCATATTCACCAATTTTTTTGATCCCTGCGGCAATAGCATTTGATGTAGCCCATGTGTCAGAACCGCCAAGGGCTCTGTCAGAAAGCAATACAGCGTCATCCGCTCCCATTGCCATGCACTCCTCTAGCATTTCCTGTGCCTGCGGGGGTCCCATCGTCACAACGGTTACCGTAGAGCCCGGGTTTTCGTCCTTGATCTGAAGGGCCTGTTCCAAGGCGTTTGCATCATCCGGGTTTAAAATTGCAGGTACCCCATCTCTGATCAAAGTCCCTGTTTCAGGATTTATCTTGATTTCCGTGGTGTCTGGAACTTGTTTTACGCATACAACTATTTTCATTGTTACACTCTCCCATCATCTATTTAAAAATTTCACCGGACATGACCATCTTCATGACTTCAGATGTGCCCTCGTATATTTCTGTGATTTTAGCATCTCTGTACATTCTCTCAACAGGATAATCTTTGATGTATCCATATCCGCCGTGGAACTGCACAGCCTTGTTTGTAACATAGGAAGCTGCCTCTGAACAGGCAAGCTTTGCTTCTGCCGCTGCCACCGAAGAAGGCAGACCTCTGTCTCTTCTGTTACAGGCATCATATAGCAGATATCTGGCTCCATCGATTTTCACTTTCATGGAAGCCATTTCGAAGGAAAGCGCCTGGAATTTATCGAGAGATCTGCCAAACTGCTTTCTCTGCTTCATGTATTTTACAGTTTCATCAAAAGCCCCCTGGGCAATACCAAGCGCCTGTGCAGCAATACCCAGCCTTCCCACATCCAGGGAGGACATGGCGACCTTAAAGCCTTTGCCCTCCTGTCCAAGAAGGTTTTCTTTCGGTATTCTGCATTCTTCAAATACCAGCTCCGCTGCAATAGATCCTCTGATTCCCATCTTATTTTCGTGTTTCGGCGCTGTGAATCCCGGCGTGCCTTTCTCTACGATAAATGCACTGATGCCTTTGGTCCCCTTTGACTTATCTGTCATCGCCATGATGATGTACACGTCTGCAATGCCGCCGCCAGAAATGAAAATTTTACTTCCGTCCAGCACCCATTGGTCTCCGTCTAAGCGGGCTTTCGTCTGCGTTCCGGCCGCGTCGGTCCCGGCGTTAGGCTCTGTCAGTCCAAAGGCGCCCAGGTGTTTTCCGGATAACAAGTTTGGCAGGTATTTTTGTTTCTGTTCTTCTGTCCCGTAAGTAAAAATCGGCCAGCAGCAAAGTGCGTTATGGGTCTGCACGATCACGCCATGGGCTGCGTCAACCTTTGAAATCTCTTCCACCGCCATGATGTAAGTGAGGTAGTCCGTCCCTGCGCCGCCATAGCTTTCAGGAAAAGGCATACCCATCACCCCAAGCTCTGCAAGCTTTGCAATCGTTTCGTATGGGTACTCCGCCTTCTCATCGATTTCCGCCGAAATCGGTGCAATTTCATTTTCTGCAAATCCTTTCAGCATCTTTTTTACCATCTGCTGCTCTCTTGAATAACTGAATTCCATTATTTTCCCTCCATTATTTTATACCTGAAATTCTTTTGGCAAGTTCCTTCTTGCCCTCCATATCTCCCTGTCTTGCAATCATGACTCTCTGCGCCTGCGGCGATCCCGCGCCGTGCATGGACTCTGTCCTGTACCCTACCGCGGCACTTCCCAGGCAGATATTTTCTAAAAATCTCATCACCCGCATTCTGTCCTCGGTCGAACAACTTCCGTTTCCAACAAAGAATTTATTGCAGAAATCGCCGATGGTTTCTCCGTTTTTCCCCACTACGGTCTCCGCGTCAAAGTCCTTTTGTGACGGCATAGTCACCATCAGGCCCCCTGCCACATCCTCTGCCAATCTGACAATTTCATAAGGAAACCTGGTCACATTTTGTTTGCATACGTTGGCAAGGAGCAGATCGATCATATAGCTGCCGCATTTTGTGGGCTTTCCTTCGCAGGAGCACGCCATACCACAGCTATATAAGGTTTCGTTGAGATGTGTCATCTCTATGAGCTTGTCCTTCACAGCCGAAGCCTTCTCTACACCGTTGTATTCCGCAGCAAGAGCAGCCGCGCCGATGACCACATCGCCGACTCCGACCTTGCAGCCGCCATATGACTGCCTGTGAAAACCGGCAAAGCGTTCCACAAGCATTCCGGCGAAATCATATTCTCCTTCCATGAAGATGTTTTCATTCGGAATAAAGACATCGTCGAATACGACCAGCGCCTCTTGTCCGCCGAATTTCCTGTTTCCCAGATCGATGTCCGCACCATCTTCCAGCTTTCTCGTATCACAGGACTGTCTTCCGTAGATCATGAAAAGACCGTCCGCGTCGCTTGGACAGGCAAAGGATACCGCATAATCTTTATCGTCAGGTCCCATTGCCATGGTCGGCATGACGATATGCCAGTGGGAGTTAACCGAACCGGTCTGATGACATTTCGCGCCTCTGACCACGATGCCGTCCGCTCTTCTTTCCTTGATCCTTACAAAAAGATCAGGATCCTCTTGTCCGTGGGGCGCCTTGCTTCTGTCTCCCTTCGGATCCGTCATAGCGCCGTCTACGGTCAAGTCCTCCTCCTGCACCATCTCTAAAAATTGTTTGAAGTTTTCGTGGTATTTCGTTCCGTATTTTTCATCTATTTCGAAGGTAGTTGAATATACTGCATTGAATGCGTCCATGCCGACACACCTTTGAAAGCAACTGGCCGTTTTCTGTCCTAAAAGCCTCTGCATCTTCACCTTGTTCTTTAAGTCCTCAGCGCTTTGATGGATATTGGCAAACCGGTTTATGGTCTTCCCTGTAAGGTGTGATTTTACGGTCATGAGTTCTGCATACTGCGGGTCCTGTGCCAGGGCATAGGTCATCGCAACGCAGTTGACAGATGGTCTGATCATCGGATGATCCACCCAGTTTTCAATCCTTTCGCCGAACATGTAAACCTTTGTATTTAATTTTCTCAAGCTCTCTATGTATTGAGCTGCTGTCATTAACGCCATTAGAAGTCCTCCTTGATTTTATGTGAATTGATACGATTTATTTTTTTACCGGCGGCATGTTGAGGGCATTTCCAAATACCGCATGTGCCGCTTCCTGCAGCGATTCTCCAACCGACGGATGTGCGTGGATCGTTGACATCAGATCGCGGACAGTTGCTTTTTTATGGATGGCCAATGCACCTTCTGCGATCAGCTCTGTGGCGCCAGGTCCTGCCATGTGGACCCCGAGAATCGCTCCCGACTCTTTATCTGCGATGATCTTGGCCAGACCTGAGGTTTCCCCGGCAATCAGAGATTTTCCATTTGCCGCCAGTGGGAACGTTCCGACTTCATAGTCCAGCCCCTGATTCAGCGCTTGCTTTTCTGTCAATCCTACGCCGCTCAGCTCGGGATAAGTGTAGATACACGACGGAACCGTCTCGAAGTCGATATCACTTTCCACTCCCATGATTTTTTCCACTGCGCTGATTCCTTCTGCCGAAGCGACATGAGCCAGCATGATTCCTCCGATACAGTCGCCGATGGCATATACATTTTCTATATTTGTCTGGTAATTTTCATCTACCATAATTTTATTTTTTTCTGTTGCAATTCCAAGTATATCCAGTCTCAGTTCCTCCGTCGCAGGCCGTCTCCCGACACACAGGAGTACCTTTTCAACTTCGATCTCTCGAGCCTTTCCTTCTTTATCTGTGACATGAACCACTAAGCTGCTTTCGTTCTTTTCTATGCACTCTACTTTTGTTTCTAACAGAATCTCGGTCTTTGCCCTCTTCATTGCTTTTTTGATCACCGCAGTCACGTCTTCGTCCAGGTTTGTAAGAATGTCGGGAAGCATCTCCACAATTGTTACCTTAGTTCCCAAACGCTGATACACCTGCGCCATTTCCACTCCGATCACACCGCCTCCAATCACGCAGAGGCTCTCTGGAATTTCCTCAAATTCAAGTGCGCCTGTGCTGTCAACGACACCTGCAAGGTCGTGTCCCGGAATGGGGACGACTGATGGAACAGAACCGCTGGCGATGATTACCTTATCAGAAGTGATCTCCGTGGTTTCTTCTCCCATAACTATGACCGTATCCGCGGTCTTAAACTTTGCAGCGCCTTTGACTACCTTGACGCCATATGCTTTCATGAGACCGGTGACCCCGTTGACCAGCTGCTTCACCACGGCGGCCTTTCTCTTCTGCATCACTTCAAAGTCAATATGTACATCCTCCGCTACGATCCCGTTTCTCTTTGCATCATTTTTTATCTGGTGATATAAGTCTGCCGCGTGCAGCAGCGCCTTTGTAGGAATACACCCTATGTTCAGACAGGTTCCGCCCATGGCATTTTTCTCAATCAGCGTCACCTCTGCGCCAAGCTGTGCCGCTCTGATTGCGGCTACATATCCGCCTGGACCCCCTCCTATGATTGTAAGCTTCATACCCTTTCCTCCCTGCATATCTTTTATACATTCATTCTATCATTTTCGAAAGATAACTAAAAATACACAATAGTTATCTCTATCTATGAATGAAAGGAATTTCACGGTTCCAGTGCTCTATAGGTTTATCAGAATAAGCGCTATGGCAACCAGCCCTGTGGCAACCTTTTCTTGCTTAGAGAGGGATTCTCTGAACACAAAATAATTGAATATATTAACCAGCAAAATCACACCTGCGCTATATGCAGGGAATACGATGTACGCTGGCAATACGCTGACTGCTCTCAGGCTGAAGTACAAAATAAATGTATTCGGTACGCCTGTTGCCGCTCCAACCAACATATCCTGCTTTGAAAACCTTCTCTCTTTTGCCATCATTACGATCAGACTTACGATAATGCAAAATACAAAGGTAAAAAAAATGTACTGGCCCTTCATAGCAACATTGCCATATATTTCGTAGATCTTCGTGTTCAGATCGATCATTCCTCCGACGACAAAGATCAGAATTAACAGCTTCACCGATTTTATATGGTTGTTCTTTCGCTCTTCTGTTCCCGAGTTGATGTACACGATGGCTGTAATGGCCAGTGCAATCCCCACAACCTGCACCGCTTTTGGAATCTCGTGAAAAAACAGGATCGAAGATAGCGTCGGAATTAAAACGCCCAATCGATTAAAGGTGGTAGAGATCGGTGTCCCATTCACTCCCATACTTAACCTGCAGAGAAGCATTCCGGCAGTCATGCAGATTCCATTAAATGCAGACATGCCCAGCATGAATAAGTACTCTGACCCCGGGTAATACATCGTCTTATCTTCCATTAATGCAAAAGAAAGTATTGCACATGTAATATAGGTAAACACCGTTGCTGCAAATCGGTTGCCGCTGTTGCTTTCTGTAAACCGCATTGCAAACATGACCAGTGTGTGAGAGGCGATTGTCAATATTAAAAAAAACACGTTTTCCTCCTATTAATAACAGGTATGCAGGTCTATCACGACCTGCATACCTTCATCAAATATGAATTTCTTGTCTTATAACTTATCTTCTTCCATAAACTGTGCGTTTGTTCCGTGAATTTCAAAGAATTCCTTTGCAGCTCTCTTTCCTACTTCTGCAGGATATTTTTTTACTTCTTCGATCAACTGCTGTTCGTCTACGTTGAGAAGCTTCTGGTCACGCATAATCACCTTACCGGCTACCACCGATAGAACGACTTCTCTTCCCCTTGCACTGTACACGAGGTTAGGAACGATGTTTCTCATCGGATAAGTATAAACAGGCATCATTGACGTCGTATCAAGGTCAAC
This sequence comes from Emergencia timonensis, assembly GCF_900086585.1. GTDB lineage: Bacteria > Bacillota > Clostridia > Peptostreptococcales > Anaerovoracaceae > Senimuribacter > Senimuribacter timonensis. The sequence continues at coordinate 97,623 of NZ_FLKM01000009.1, read as the reverse complement.
TGCTATAAAGTCGGCCTGCTTGCCAGGCTCCAGTGAGCCGACGATATCGTCTACTCCTACTGCCTTTGCACCTTCGATGGTCGCCATGCGTAATGCTCTCCATGCCGGCATAACCTCCGGGTTTCCATACTTTATCTTGTTGAAGAGGCACACATTTTTCATCTCATGAATGATATTGTGGCAATTGTTTCCCGGTGCCTGGTCTGAGCCGAGAGCAACATTTCCGCCTGCATTCTGGAAGGCCATGCTTGGACATACAATGCCGTCGATGATTCCTATTGATGCAGGATTTACAATCATCCCAGCACCGCGTTTAGCAATCAAAGCTGCCTCTTCATCATTGCAGTCAGTGAGATGCACCGCGATCAAAGTGCTGTCCAGATAGCCTAAGTCATCTAAGAATTCGGTTGGCCGTTTGCCATAGCGTTCTACGATCTGATAGGTCTCCCTGTCACCCTGCTGAACGTGCATATGGATTTTGGTATTGCGTTCCTTTGCCGCCTTCTGTATTTTCAGAAGAAGCTCTGGCGATACGAAGTCTGCGCCCTGTGGTCCAAAGAGGATCCGCATTCTACCGTTTTTGTTATGCCACTTTTCAAAGAGCTCTATATTCTCATTCAGGCTCTTCTCTCCGTCCTCATCGACAAACTCGTATAGCTCGCCTGTTTTATAAACTCTCTGTTTCGCCGCACGAATGAGCTGGGTGATGTTTCCTCTGGCGCCAGTCTTGTCAATGAACGCACATGTCTCGTCCATCCCCTGGTGATAATCGCCCAAGGTGGTCGTACCTGCTTTGATTGCTTCTACAATGGCCAGCCTTCCCGCTGCCACGCGCTCCTCTTTCCTGCCGGCATTGGAAAACGGCTGAAGCCCATACATCATCCAACTATTCGTGTCCTGCGCCAGTCCTCTGAAAATGTTGTCCGGAGTATGCATGTGCGCGTCGATGAAGCCCGGAAAAATCGCATGGTGGGACATATCGAGAACTTCTTCTGCCTCGTACTCCTGGTCCACCTTGTCCAATGGAACAAAGTCCATAATCTTGCTTCCGTCAACGACCATAGCCACACCAGACTGAAAGCCAACGCCCTCACCCTGCATCGTATAAAAGAAAGGGGCTTTTACAATCATATCAACTTTTTTCATATTTCACTCTCCATGTTATGCTGCAAGAAGCAGCGGATTGGAATTCCACCGCTTCTTACAAATAAGTACATTCTATGCTGCTGCAGCGGTGTCAGCCTTGCTTGTCTTCCTAGCAATTGTTTTAAGGACAAACAATGCGATCAGAAGTACGACGGCTGTCACTGCAATACTCAAAGCAAACTGTCCGGTCAGTCCTCCGAATAAGAATCCGATGAGTGCCGAAACGCCTACTGTTACGCCATAAGGAATCTGTGTCATCACGTGGACGATGTGGTTACAGCTTCCGCCAGTTGAAGATAATACGGTTGTATCGGAAATCGGCGAGCACTGGTCTCCGAATAGGCCTGATGAAATAACACAGCCGACGATGTATGCAGGCGGAATTCCAAAGCGGACTGCCATTGGGAATGCAATCGGCATCAGCAATGACCAGGTACCCCATGAGGATCCTGTTGAGAATGAAATCAATGCCCCAAACAGGAAAATCAAGCCCGGAACTAATCCCGGCGTCAGATGCTCTGCAACGATTCCAGCCAAGAATTCACCTGTTCCCATTGTAGAAACTACACTTCCCAGTGACCATGCACATACCAGGATGAATGGAACGTTTATGAGTTCAATCATGCCGTTAACAAACGTATTGAATGATTTGAACGGTTTCCACAAGCCCTTTACCACTCCGACGACACCTGCAGTAATGCCTGTGCAGATAAAGGCAACCATGATTGCTACAGTGATGTTTGCATTTCTGAAGCACCCGGCAAATCCATTGGCTGCCAAGTCTCCCGTCCAGAAGATAACTGCGAAGAGCGAGACGAACAGCGCTGCCATAGGCAGTACGAAGCTGATCAGCGTCGGCTCATAGCCTTCTGGAAATTCCGCTTTCTTTTCCGGCGTTAAAGGCTGTACCCCATCACCGAGAACTTTTCCTTCTCTGCGCGCTCTCATTTCTTCTTTGTACATCGGTCCAATATTGATGTCGCCGATGGCCACGATAAATACGGTTAAAATCGCGAATAAGGAGTACATGTTGTATTTGAGCATTCCTGCCCAAACGCCCCATTCGCTGACCCCGGAAAGCCCTGCTGCTGTCAGTTCTGTTGCAATCAGTCCTGTAATAAAAGGACCATAACTGCTGATCGGCGAAAATGACGCCAGATTACATCCGAGAGAGTCAAGAATATATGCCAGTTTTGCTCTTGATACTCTGACTGCGTCAGTTACAGGTCTCATGATGGTTCCCAGAATCAGGCAAGGTTCCGTATAACAGAATGCCACTGCTGATACACTGGTCAATACCTGTCCCTTGGCCGGAGTATCAACCTTCCTTGACATCAGCTTTGCGAAGGCATAGGCGCCCCCTGTTTCTCGGAGCATGATAATCATTCCGCCCGCCAAGGTTACTAGCAATACCAATCCGGCATTGTATTCATTTCCCAGTGATGGGATCATAAAATCCGGGAAGATCTTCACAAATCCTGAAATCGGATTCCATCCATTGATAATTGTTGAGCCAACCCATACGCCTAACAAAAGTGATAGGATGGTCTGTTTTGTAATCAGTGCTAATGCGACTGTGACAATAGGTGGTATTAAGCATAAAATACCATAATCGACTGCTTCCATTTTTTCCTCCTTTTTAAATAATACGAATAACTGCGATTTTTAAATTCCGTCCTCCTTCCTTTTATTTACTAATGCATTCTTTCAATAGTCCTAGGTCTATATTTCCGCCGCTGCAGATCAGTACCGTCTTTTGATCAAGCAAGGTTTTATCCTCCAATACTGCGGCAAGCGGCATAGCACCCGCTCCTTCTAACGTGACCTTTCCGTAAAGGGCCGCTGCCTTGATTGCCTCTTTCATGCGTTCTTCCTTTACTGTCACAATTTCATCTACATACTCTTCAATATAGGGGAATAGATATTCCTCCCCACATTTACGAACCACCGCATCGGCAATGGAATGCGGGTTTTCGATCGTAACCAATCTGCCAGCCTGTCTGCTCTTCAGGTATACATCTGACCCTTCCGGCATTACAGAAATCACCTTCACCTCCGGTTTCAGGTTTTTGATAGCGAAGGCGATTCCGGACGACAGCCCTCCTCCGCCAAGGGGTATGATGACCTGCTGCACATCATCAAGCTGACCAAGGATTTCCAGACCGATGGTGCCCTGTGCGGCGACCACATCTATATCCGATACAGGGTGAACGTAATAGAGGTTGTCGGATTTCTCTGCCTCTTCACATGCGCAGATAAACGATTCATCATATGTATTTCCAACCTCAACCAGGTCTGCACCTAACGCTTTGATATTGTCCTTCTTGATCTGCGGAGTTGTAACGGGAACATAGACTTTTGCCTCCATTCCCAGCAGTTTCGCAGCATAGGCACATGCAAGTCCGTGATTTCCGGAAGATGCCGTGATAATGGAAACCTCTGCCCCTAAGGATTCCTTCAGATGGCAGCATTTGTTGTATGCCCCTCTGATCTTATAGGAACCTGTAGGCTGAAGGCTTTCCAGCTTGAGGAATACTTCCCCGCCCAGTGCAATGTTTAACAGCTGGCTTGAAGTTAAAGGTGTCGGTGTCAGCCTCGTCTTCAGCCTGTTTGCTGCAACAACTAAATCGGAAACCGCCACCTTCTCTAAATTTTGTCCTCTCATCTGACTTCCTCACTCTTCGATCTCAAAAATGGATTCGACCTCTACCGTCAGACCAAGCGGTAAATTGTTCGTGCCAATTGCCGATCTTGCATGTCTTCCATTTTCACCAAAAGCATCAATTAAAACCTGCGAGGCCCCATTCATGACAAGGGCCTGCTCTGTAAAATCATCTGCGCCTGCTACGAAACCCAGGATTTTTACTGCCTTTTTGATTCTGTTCAAGTCTCCCAGATAGGCCTCCAGGGCGCCAAGGGTGTTGAGCATACATACCTTTGCCGCATGCTGTGCCTCTTCAACCGTCACATCGATGCCGACGCGGCCGCAGAGCGGGGTTCCGTTCTCTATGCTGCCCTGTCCGGACAGATAGAGCAAATTTCCTGTCTGATTTACAGGAAGATAGAGCCCCTTGGGCGCCAGCATCTGCGGCACTTCCAAATTGTGTTTCTTCAGATTTTCATATACATCCATCTCTCTTTCCTCCTCGTTCATTATTTTTTTAACTCATATGCAAGGCCGTAAGGTTTTCCAGGGACGAATCTGCCAAATACCGGCTTATCCAAATACTCGCCGTTTTCGACGACGACTTCTCCCCTCAGCAAAACCGTATCCGCTCTGCCGATCTGCTCCATGCCTTCAAATACGTTGTATTCAATCCCCGTCGGATTTGACTCCACGGTAATCGTTCCCTTGTACTCCGGATCAAAGATGACCAGATCTCCATCTGAACCGATATCTATGGCCCCCTTCTGCGGGAAAATTCCATTCAGCTTTGCAGGAAGGGTCGCGTAGATATCCACCAGCTTCTGCTTTGTTATCTTTCCTTTTTCAACGCCATAGGTCCATAATGCATTCAATCTGTCTCCTGCACCCGGACATCCGTTGGGAATTGCCCTAAAGTCCTCTTCTCCCCAGTGTTTCTGGTAAAGAGGAATGGAGGAGTTGTCAGAGCCTACGATGGAAATCCAATCGTGGTTCAGGCACTTCCATAAGTATTCCTGATCCTCTTTGTCTCTCAGCGCCGGAGAGCAGACCCACCTGCATGCCTGATCAAAATCGGGGTCATCCATTTTATGCTTGTCCAAAACAAGGTAATGCGGACAGGTTTCACCTATTACCAGGGAGCCCTTTGCTCTCGCTTCTTGAATCACCTGTGCAGCTTCAATGCAGCTCACGTGAACGACACAGAGAGGGCAATCCGTTGCGTCAGCAAATCTGATGGCTCTTGAGACAGCTTCCGCTTCACCATAAGGAGGTCTTGTCATATAGTGGTATTTCGGCGCAAGGCATCCTTTTTCCGCCATTGCATTCCGTTCGACATCCAGCACATCCGGATTTTCTGCATGAACCATCATAGTCATACCGCATTCTCCTGCTTTTTTCAGACATTTGAGCAGCTTATAGTCATCCATATAAAGCGGTGTCGGCTTATACGCAAGGAAGAGTTTCATGGTTGGAATGCCAAACTCGACAAGTTTTGGAATTTCATCAAGAGTTTCTTCCGTATAGTCCGTGCAGCATGCGTGCATAGCCATATCGGGAGCCAGTTTTCCCTTTGAGCGAACGTTCAATCTGTAGTCGACAGAGTCCATCAAATTCATTCCAGGCTCGTTTGTACAGAAATCGACAATTGTCGTTGTTCCGCCCTTCAATGCGACCCATGTTGTATCATATCCTGCGTTTGTCGTTACGCCGTCCGTGTTCAATGCTTCAAAATGGGAATGATTGTCGACTCCCCCCGGCAGGACATACTTGCCCTCTGCGTCAATGACCTTGTCACACGCAACGGACAGATCGCTCCCGATCATCGATATCTTTTCATTTTCTATTAAGATATCCGCCTTAAATTCATTCGTGGAAGTGATAATTGTTCCATTTTTAACTAATGTTTTCATTTGTTCCCTCCTGCTTTCTGTTGGTCCATTTTTATAATTGTGTTAAGTAAAACATTTACACTGTTTTCTACATCGTGCCATTCGGTCCATTCCTGGGGACAATGACTGCGCCCATTTACACTGGGCGCAAATATCATGCCCGTATCCTTAATTACTTTTGCTATGGCCATGGCATCATGGCCTGCGCCGCTGTGCATACACATTCTGGAAAGACCCAGTTCATCAGATGCTTCTGCGATTACACTTTGGCAGTCATCGCTCATGAACACAGGGTCTTGTGTGAGCGTACACTCGAATTCACATTCCTCCGCGCTAAAGCGTCGCTTCATGTAATCGGTCATGATCTCTATGGACGCCTTTTTCATCGCTCTGATTTCTATGCTCATTTTCACCATTCCCGGAATACTGTTTTGTTCCCCTGGAAACGCTTTGATCCATCCAGTTGTACAGACCATGGTTTCATCGGTTTCTCTGCAGAGCTGATTCAGTTCTAAAATGAGTTTTGCAGCCTTCACCATCGCATCGTCTCTCAAATGCATAGGTGTCGTTCCTGCATGATTTTCTTCTCCATATATGGTCGCCATATATCTCTGTTCGCCGATAATGCCGGTTACAACACCGATATCTTTCTGTTCGTTAAATAAAATGCCGCCCTGTTCAATATGTAATTCCAAATAGGACTCAATGCGTTCCAGATCTTTTGTTTTTGCATTTCTTACATCCTCTGCGCTGATCCCGTGCTGGTTCAGTTTCGCTTCTATTTCGGCAAGCGTGTCTTCCATCTCTCCGAGATACGATTTGCTTCCGATCAGGCCCTTTATCACATTTCCCTCTTCTTCAGCCCAATTTGCGACCTTTATCGTATGTTCCAACTGGATGCCTTCTTCGTCTATGATTTTCAGCGCCTCAATTCCGCCCAATACGCCAAGGGTTCCATCGAAGATTCCGCCGTGAACCACGGTATCCGTGTGGGAGCCGATCAAAATGACCTTATCGCTTTTCCCTTTTCTCGTTCCAATGACATTTCCCACCGCATCTGTTTCTACGCGCAGGTTGGCATCCTCCATCAGCTTTTTCAGGAAATCCACGCCTCGATCATATTCAGCGGAATAGGCAAGTCTTGTCGTTCCTCCCTGCTCATCTCTTCCAATTTCTCCAAGGTCCAGAATATTTTTCTTCAGCCTTTCTATATTGATCTTTAACATTTATAAACCTTCCGATCTTAATACTTTATCAGTTCATAAAATCCGGATATTTCCTTCGCGTCCGGATATGCCCAAAGTTTTTTCTTCGGCGTCTTCAATGCCATATCGACAAGACTTTCGCAAAGTTTTACGGCAGGCACCACGCCGTCGAGGACGAGTACCCCCAGCTCCTGCCCCATTTTTTTCGCAAAAGCTGTATAACCGGCACAGCCCAGCAGAATACATTCCGCACCATCTTCTACACAACGTTTTCCCTGTTTCAGAAGTGCCTGCAATAGTACCTCTTTATCTTCAAATTCCAAAACACCCAGGCCCACGCTTCTGATCGAACAACAGTCTTCTTCTGCATGATGTAATGTCAAAACGTTTTCAATTATTTTCTGTGATCTGTCCAAAACATAGAGGATTGAAAAATTCGGCGCCATGAGTTTTCCGACTGCGATTGCCGCCTGGGCGATGCCGATGACGGGTTTATCCGTTACCTCTTTCGCCGCCTCTAAACCCGGATCTCCGAAACAGGCGATGATAAATGCATCTGCCCCCTCTTCTCTGTCGCCTTTGATCACCTCAGAAATCACGCCTGGCGCCGCCAATGCTTCATCATATAAACTCTCTACGCTATCCGGTCCGGTCACAGGGCTCACTGCATAGATTTCCGTATCTTCACGTGCAGACTGCTTTGCACTCTCTTCTATTTCTCTGGTCATCGACCACGTCGTATTTGGATTGATTATCTTAATTTTCATTGATGTCCTTCCCATTCCGCTGACAGCATATAAAAGGTTATATTTTCCATGAACTATATACAATTTGATTTTTCTTAATAATTAGTATAGTATATTTATGTGTTTGAAGATTTCGAAAAGAACGCAGTAGTTTTCGTGTATTCCGAAAGCCGTGAATTTTTTGAATTTTATCGCACTACTTAGAAGGAGGACCTGAAACTATGAACATTAAACATCTAAAATCCTTTGTAATAGTTGCTAAGAATGGCAGCATCTCCAAAGCTGCCGCTCTGACGAACTACTCCCTGTCTGCAGTGCACGACCATTTGAAAGCGCTTGAAAATGAACTGAATGTAAAGTTATACGAACGTACCACCTATGGAATACTGCTCACAGAAAAGGGCAGGCAGTTTCTCCCGTATGCAGAAAGTATTTTAAATACCTATGATGAAGCCATGGAAGAATTCGATGTAACAAAGCAGTCTTTAAGATTGAGCGCCAGCGAAACTGGTGATTTTCTTATCATGAAATCGTTAATCAACAGATACATCAAAAAATATCCTAATGTTGATGTGGAATATACAAAATCGACGACGGATATCTCAATAGAAAAGTTAACCCTGGAACGCTGCGACCTCAGTGTGATCTGTGAGCCGAGCTTTACGACTTCCAAAGCAAAATGCAGCTATTTATGTGATTTGCCCCTGGTCTTTGTCGCCTCGCCTAAACATCCATCTGTGATACACGGCCTAAAGGCTGCACGTCCGTTCAACACGCTGCTCAGCACCATGGCCCTTCCTGTCATCGATGACCTTCTTAAAACTGCAGGCCTGTGCTATAGCGATTTTTTCTCTGCCACCAGAAACATCGGCGATCTATACACAATCAAAGATTTAGCGTGTAGTGGGCAGGGCATTGCCATACTGCCAGAGACTTTAGTTGGCGAGGATCTCGATTCGGGAAAACTGAAAAAAATTCCCGAACTGAATCATTATTTCGCCTCAAAAATATTCATCCTCACGCCCCTTTCGCATACTGCAATTTCCGCCCCGGTCAGGAATTTTATCGACCTTGCTTACGAGTTTCTTAATCCCAAGAAAATCACCCAAAAAGAAAAAAGCAAGAAATGACCTTTTGCCATTCTTGCTTTTTTCTTTATGACGCGATGGTTTCTATTTGTTTCCGTTCTCTCAGGCGAAGGATCATCATTAGGATTCCAAAGACAAATGACAGCATCGCAGCAAACGGAATCCTGAGCACCACAGGCAGCATGAAGCCCACCGTATTTACCGGAAACCAGAAGAAAGGTAAAGTCTTTCTAAACAAGAAGTCCAGCAATTCACTCCATCCCACCGAGTTGATCGTTTCATAGAATCCCATTCTATTTCCATGGACAAAGCGCGCTTCACCATAATTGCTCAAGAGCCTCATCATAATCGTGTGAATCGGTGAAAAGATCAGATTCAGGAAAAAGCTGGTAAACAGTGCTGTCGCCCATGGATTTTGGTAAAGGGGAAGCATTTTATTTTCCATTGCGCAGAGAACGCCGTTGCTGAAAACGCTGAACACGATGGTAAAAAGCAGCCCGCTGGCACCCCATAGAAACATCTTGTACACCACAAAGCCGTTAAATTCCCAGCGGCCGTCAGTCACTCTTGTCGTCAGCATCTCTCCTGCCGTAGCTAATACGGCGAACTGGACGATCCCCGATAGATAAGGATGCTCTGCGTTACACGCAATCAATCGATTGGAGGCGACCAGATATCCGAGAACTGCAAACAGAGTCATATAGCCCGCAAGATATAGATAATCTTGTTTTTTCATTTTCCCTCAACTTTCTATCGTTCATCTGCCATTTTTTGATATCTTCTATAACGAGCCTTTACATCTTCAAGCTCTTTTTCATATAGTGCATCTGCCCGTTCTGGAAAGTTTGTTTTCAATGAGGCAAATCGGTTTTCGCCCATTAAGAAGTCGATCAATTTTCCCGTATCAGGCGCAGGAGAATCCAACTGAAACGGATTCTTATTTTCCTCAATAAGGCGTGGATCATATCTATATAAATGCCAATATCCGCACTCCACCGCCTTTTTCATCTCTTCCTGGGTGCATCCCATCCCTGCTTTGATATGCTGTTCTAGGCAAGGGCAATAGCAGATGACAATGGATGGTCCCGGATAGCTTTCCGCCTCTCGCAGCGCCTTTAATGTCTGATTTTGATCATATCCCAATGCGACCTGAGCCACATAGACATAGCCGTAATTCATAAGAATCGCCCCGAGGTCTTTCTTTGCTACCTGTTTTCCGCCCGCCGCAAACTTGGCGATTGCGGAGATCGGCGTTGCCTTCGAAGACTGTCCGCCTGTGTTTGAGTAAACTTCTGTATCGAGGACCATCAGATTTACATCTCTGTTCTGCGCCATGACATGATCAATCCCGCCAAAGCCGATATCATATGCCCAGCCGTCTCCGCCGACTGCCCAGACGGATTTTTTTGCTAGATATTCTCGATTCTCCAAGATGTTTATGACATCCTCCGTTTTTTCACTTCCCTCTAATTTAGCGAGCAGCGCATCTGAAACCTGCCGTGATTTTGCACTTTCATTCCAATTTTTCAAATAGTCGTCGATTTCTTGCACTGCAATTCCGTCGTCTTTCATCTTTGTCAGACGCAGCAGGAGTTCCTTTCGAATCACATCCTGGGCATGGAAGAACCCATAAGCGAATTCCGCATTATCTTCAAAGAGGGAATGTTCCCATGCAGGTCCATAACCATGGTTGTCACGGCAGTATGGCAAAATCGGCGCACCGCCGCTGATTGCCGAGGAACAGCCTGCCGCATTTCCAACATACAGGCGGTCTCCAAATAGCTGACTCAGCAGCTTGATATATGTCGTCTCTGCACATCCCGCACATGCAGCAGAGAACTGAAAATATGGTTTTGCAAATTGCAGCAGCTTCATATTTTTGTCGCTGATTACATCCTTTTTTAAATAATTGTCGTTCATGGCAATATTATCAAAATTTTTCTGTTCCTGTTTCATCTCCTCAAAAGAAGTCATGACCAGGGCTCCCTTTTCTTTTACCGGACATACTGAAATGCAGACTTCGCAGCCCAGGCAATCATAAGGGGATACCTGCATACGATAAAAATACGCATTGCTGTGACCTCCAAGACCTTTTGCAGGTATCATTGCAAAGGTTTCTGGAGCGTTTTTTCTCTCCGCCTCTGTCAACAGGACAGGACGAATCGCTGCATGGGGACAGCTTGCTGCACAGCGGTTGCACTGGATGCATGCTTCGCCGTTCCACTTTGGAACACTCTTGGCCACACCCCTTTTTGCGTATGCCGACGTCCCGTTTTCCCAAGTGCCGTCAAGTACGCCATGTTTTTTAAATACAGACACTGGCAGCTTATCCCCTTGCTGGCGATCCATAGGAAAAACGATCTCCCTTACAAAGTCCGTTGCTGTGATTTCAGAAGCTTCTTCATCTTTTGCATTTTTCCAGCTGTCAGGGATTTCCACCTTGACCGCCGCATGAACGCCTATATCAACTGCCTGGTCGTTTAGATCTACAATTTTCTGCCCCGCTTTCTTAAAGTAGGAATCGTAGTTGTTCTTTTTCATTTCTTCTATTGCAACTTCCATCGGAATGATTTTTGTCAGGGCAAAGAACGCTGCCTGAAGAATATTGTTGGTTCTTTTTCCAAGTCCAATGTCTGACGCTGCCTTTGCCGCATCGATGATATAAACCTGCGCCTCTTTATTCGCCAGGTCGCGCTTCACTTTCCCTGGAAGACGCGCGTCCAGCTCCTCGGCAGACCAAGGACAGTTTAACAGGAAAATCCCCTTCTCCTTTAAATCCGTAGTCGTGTCATACTTGTGGATATAGGTCGGCTCATGGACGCCGACAAAGTCCGTAGATGAGACCAGGTAAGTCGATTCGATCTTTTCGTCGCCAAAGCGCAGGTGGGACTGTGTCAATCCGCCGGATTTCATCGTGTCATAGGAAAAATACGCCTGTACATATTTATCTGCCGCAAGCCCGATGATACTGATCGCATTCTTATTTGCCCCCACCGTGCCGTCGCCGCCCAGACCCCATAGTTTACAGGAAACCCGCCCTTTATGCGCAAATTCAATCTCCTTATATTTGAGGGACGTATTTGTAACATCGTCCAAAATACCGATGGTAAAATTATTTTTAGGTGTCTTTTCTCTTAAGTTATCGAATACTGCAACAATCTGTCCCGGCGTAGTGTCTTTTGAAGAAAGTCCGTATCTTCCGCCAACAACCTTAATATCACTTCTTCCAACCTGATTCAACGCCGTTACAACATCCAGGTAGACAGGCTCCCCTACCGAACCAGTTTCCTTGGAGCGATCCAAAACTGCAATATTCTTACAGGTTCTTGGAATTGCCTCTGCAAAATGCTTTACCGAAAATGGTCTATAGAGATGGATTTGAACAACCCCTACTTTCCTTCCCATGCTATTAAGGTATTTTACAGTTTCTTTCACAGTTTCGGAGGCAGAGCACATCACAACGATGACCTCTTCTGCATCATCTGCTCCATAGTAATTAAACAGCTTATAATCTTTCCCTGTTAATTTGTTCATTTCGTCCATGTAAAGCTGCACCTTTTCGGGAACCACTTCGCTCTTTATATTTGCCCCTTCCTTACACTGAAAATAGATATCGGGGTTCACATTATTGCCGCGGTTGGTCGGGTGCTCCGGATTCAACGATGCTTTTCGAAACTGCTTGAGAGCCTCATAGTCCACAAGCTTTCTCAGATCTTCATAATCCAGTTCTTCTATCCGCTGCATCTCATGTGACGTTCTGAATCCATCAAAACAATGCATGAATGCGTATTTGGAGCTGATTGCTGACAAATGTGCCACCGCGCCAAGATCCATCGCTTCCTGTGGCGAGGACGACATGAGCATTGCATAGCCAGTCGTTCTGCAGGTCATAAAATCCGTATGATCTCCAAAGATGGAGTGGTGATTGGAAGTCACCACACGAGAGGCGATATGCATGACGTTGGGAAGAAACTGTCCCCCCATGGCATACATCGCCGGAATCATCAGCATCAGCCCCTGTGACGATGTGAAGGTTGTGGTCAACGCCCCTGCCTGTAAGGAACCGTGACAGGTGCCTGCCGCCCCCGCTTCCGATTGCATCTGGATGACATCAACTGGAGAGCCGAATAAGTTTTCTCTTCCCTTTGCCGCCCATTCGTCCACCTTCTCGGCCATTGGGGAGGAAGGTGTAATCGGATAAATTGCCGCCACCTCTGTAAACGCATATGCCACATGGGCCGCCGCCGTATTTCCGTCCATAACCGTGTACTTCTTTTTCATATCATACTACCTTTCTGTTTTACAACATATATCTAAAGCGCGCTTGTTTTCATGTATCATTTAGTATACAATAAAAATGAAAGGTTCAGATTTTTGAAAATGTTAGCCTGTTTTCGTGCAATCCGAACTTGCTGAATCACGTTAATACGCAGGAAAGGAGCTTCTATGAATATCAGCTATCTTCGCACCTATGTCACCTTAGCAAAAAATGGCAACATCTCTCAAACTGCCGTGCTTCTGGGTTATTCAAAGTCCACAATCTACGATCAGCTGAAATCCCTGGAGAGTGAACTTGGCACCAAGTTGTATCAACGCGTGCAGCACGGTATCACGTTTACCGATAAGGGGATGCACTTTCTTGCATATGCTGCAAAAATGCTGCATACCTATGATGAGGCGATGAACAAGCTTTCAAGCCCCAAGGATACCCTTCGTATCGGTGCAAGTGAATCCAGCGATTTTATCGTTTTTAACGAGCTGATAAAGGACTATATCGCAAAATTTCCTGATGTAGATATCGAATATTCTAAGATGACAACAGATGTTTCACTAGAGAAGATCACGCAGGGCAATTGCGATGTGTGCCTCATCTGTGAACCTGAATTTCACTCTGCGGAAGTCAATTGCAATTTTCTGTGCAGACTGCCGCTGCTGTTTGTTGCCTCGCCGGAACACCCGGTTCTGAAACGCGGCTTAAAAAGCACTCTATCCTCAAACACTCTGTTCTGCACCATGAGTATCTCTCTTGTTACGACCATGCTGGGCAATATGGGTATCCATTTCGACGAATCTTTTTCTGCGCTTAAGAATGTGGGAAATTTAATGATCATCAAAGAATTTGCGTGTAACGGCAGCGGGATCGCCATCCTTCCCGCACCATTGATCAAAGACGAGTTGTCCAAAGGCCATCTGAAAGTCATACCTGAACTGCAGCAAGGGTTTCACTTCAACATCTACATTTTAACACCGAAAAATAAAGAAAACCCGGCTGTTGAAAGCTTTGTATCTCTGGCCTATGAATTATATAAAGAGAACTAACACAAAATCCCAAAAAGCGTCTTTGCTCTTTGGGATTTGATTTAAGCTATTCTTTTATCAATACTTCCGGCGCTTCCAGCAATTCTTTCATACTGTTGATAAACTGTGCAAGGGGCACACCGTCGAGAATACGGTGGTCTCCTCCGATAACCAGCTTCATCATCATACGTACGGCGATGGTGTCGTCGTCCATGACGACAGGCATTTTCTTTGCCGTACATGCTGTCATGATGGCAGGTTCCGGCGGAAGTGGAAGTGGAACGGAATCAAAAGAGTTTAATTTTCCGATGTTGGTTACGCCAAAAGTACCGTCAGCATAATCGTCGGGGGTTAACGTACCCGCATTCGCCTTGGAAACCAATTCTTTCATTTCAGATGAAATTTCAAAGATTGTCTTATTCTGAGAATCTTTAATGACTGGAGCCACAAGTCCCTTCTCTGATGCCGTCATAACGCTGATGTTGCAGGACTCATAAATCTCAATCTGCTTCATGTCTTCACTGAAAGCTGAATTCATGATGGGAACTCTCTGCAGAGAAAGACTGACCGCTTTGATGATGTAATCGTTCACCGTCAGATTTACATTCTTTTCAGCGTTCACTTTTTTTCGGAAGTCCAAGAGATCCGTCACATCTACATAGCTCCCCTGGTAAGACATCGGGTAGTTGCCGCTGACTTCCATTTTCTTGCCGACGGCCTTTCGCATGCCGCTGTATTTGACTGTATTTGCAATCTGTTTCATGGTCTGCTCCTCTCCGCTTGATACCTATATCAAATTAGAAATATCTTCGCCTGCAGAGCCGATAATGCAGATTGGGGTGCCGCAGTCATAATCCTCATTGCATTCTGCCAAAATCTTTAAGAGCGTCCCCGATTCCGGACACGGAAATTCCATGGTCGACTTGTCCGTCATAATCTCGAATAGCGGTTCTCCCTTTTCTACAGTCTGTCCTTCTTCGTACATCCAGGAGACAATCTGTCCTTCCTCCATGGCTTCACCCATTTTCGGCATATTGATCACTTTTGCCATTTTCTATTCCTCCTTATTTTTCATTATGCGTTTATCATCTCTTTTACCCTTACGGCGATTTTCTCCGGCGACAGCATCACCCAATCTTCCAGGGTCGGGGCGGCAGGGATAATCGTATCTGGCAGCGTGCACCTCTGAACAGGCATCTTTAAGTCTTCAAAGCATGTCTCTGATACTTGGAATGTGATCTCTCCGGTGATGCCATAGGTCTCTGTGAATTCATCGACAAGCAAGAGTTTTCCGGTCTTTCTAACCGATGCCGCCACCGGACCCAGGTCAAGGGGTCTCAGGCTTCTGAGGTCGATCAGTTCCATGTTGATGCCTTCTTCTCTGAGCTGTTCTGCTGCTTTTGTCGCTTTCAAAATTGCCGTACCAAAACCGACCACGGTGAGATCATCACCCTCACATACCACTTTGCTCTTTCCGATGGGAACGACAAAGTCTGGATCCAGCGGCACCTCTGCCTTCATTCGGTAAGCCCCGGCTTCCTCGCAGAAGAATACGGGATCGTCGTCGCGCAGCGCCGCCTTGAGCAGTCCCTTTGCATCCTCCGGAGTCGAGGCGCAGACTACTTTCAGTCCCGGAAATCCTGCGTACAGGCTGTAAACCGACTGGCTGTGATGAGGGCCTGACCTGGTGCCTCCTCCGATAACAGTCCTGACGACGGCTGGCATACAGGAGATCTGCCCGCCCGACATGTATCTGTATTTTGCAAGGTGGTTTACGATAGGGTCGAGAGCGCACATGCTGAAATCCATCTTCATAATATCGATGATCGGCCTCCAGCCTCTCATCGCCGCACCGATGCCAAAGCCTACGATGGCATTCTCAGATAAGGGCGCGTCGATCACACGATCCGGTCCGTATTTATGATACAGATCGCCGGTAACTCCATAGGCGCCTCCTAAGATGCCGATGTCCTGCCCCATCATGATGACCTTTTCATCCCGCGCCATCTCTTCATCCAAGGCAAGCCTGATTGCCTGCATATATGTCATCTTCTTTGTTTCCATTCTCCTAGCCCTCCTTATCCTAGCATCCGGCATAGATATGCTGCATTGCGACTTCAGGTTCACTGTATGGCGCATTCTCCGCATATTCCCAGGCATCCTGCAATAACGTTTCAACTCTGTCATCAATCGCTTTCAACTGTTCATCAGTCACATGATACTGTTCTTTTAATTTTGCAGTTAACAGCTTGATGGGATCATTCGCAAGCCATGCCTTCTGCTCTTCAGGATCTTTATACTTCGTACCGGATTCATTGGGGCCGTGTCCCATCTTCCTCCAAGTCATGATTTCTAAAATCATCGGTCCATTGCCTGCCCTGACATATTCCGCCGCTTTTTTCGTGGCTTCATATACTTCTTCCACGTCATTGCCATTTTCCACTGTAACTCCTGGGATGCCAAAGCCCTGGGCGCGGGTGCTCAGCCTGTTGAGTCCCGTCATCTTTCTGAAGTCTTCCGAAATGGCGAAGAAGTTGTTCTGAATGATGAATAGTACTGGCAGCTTGAATGCCGCTGCCATGTTGACGCCCTCGTAGAATGCCCCTTCACAGGTGGAACCGTCCCCGGAATAAGCGACGGCGATATTCCCCTTCCCTTCTTGTTTGAAATCGTAGGCAAAACCTACAGGAACTGTATAGCAAGGTCCCAATGTTCCTCCCAGGATGTACAGGTTCTTTGCTGCATCAACAAAGTGGGCTTCTCCCGCTTTCCCCTTACAGGTTCCAGTTGCTTTCAGCAACGTCTCCGAAAGCATCGCCTTGATATCACAGCCGCGCATCAGGATATGTGCGTGGGAACGGTGATGGGGGCACACGATATCGGTCTCACGAAACACCTTCATGGTTGCAGTTCCCACGGCCTCTTCTCCTATTCCCAGATGCGTCATTCCTAAGGGTTTGCCATTGACATAGGCATCCCACAAAAGCTCGTCAAATCTGCGGCTCTTTACTAAGTTCTCATAAAATTCAAGCAGCAAAGCTAAATCTGCCATATTTATTCCTCCGTTTCTCGATCTAACTATATTACGAACGATCTCTCTCGTAATAATATGTTACTCGCCAAACCTTTCTTTTTCAAATACACAAAATTTATACTGTTTTATTCCCATGAATTATACGTCACTTCTATCGATCACGGTCTGATGATCGCCCGCGTAATCTTTCTGTCCGCTGAAAGCTGAAGGGCTTCACCGATTTCTTCCAGGCGGAAGCTTCTGTCCGAGAAATCTTTAAATGGATATTTATCCTGATATTTGTCGAGAAACAGCAGGGATTTATATAGATATTCAGGAAGGTATCTGCATACACCGTAAACCGTAATGGCTTTTCTTGTAATATATCCCGGTGAGATTTCGGCGCTGACGCCTGTCGAGTTAATTCCGATCACGATGTACCTGCCCATGATCGCCAGATGATGAATTCCTTCCTCAAAGGCGCCTGCAAAGCCTGTAACCTCCAGGGCAGCCTCTGGTCCTTTTCCTTCCGTATATTCCTTGACAAGAGCTTCACGTTCTTCAAGGGTCGTTTCAGATGCATTGATCACATAGTCAGCGCCGAACTTTTTCGCAGTTTCTAGTCTCTCGGACACCGTATCTATGATGATGACTTTCGCTCCTTTTTCTTTGGCAATGGCTGAAGCATAAAGTCCCAGTCCGCCAGCCCCTTGAATCAGAAGGGTCTCTCCGCTGACAAGAGATGCCCTGTCCAGTCCGTAATAAACCTGTGAAAAAGCACAATTAGCGCCTACTGCCAATTCATTCGGCACGTCGTCGGGGACTTTGTAAAACTCCTGTTCCGGGTAAATGTAATAGTGTGAAGCAAAAGTACCGCCAAAATACGGCCACTGGTCAGGGCTTGACCCTAAGTGGATATAGGCGTTTTCACACAGATCGTAGCGTCCGATCTTGCACATCGGGCAGTTCTTGCAGGTGATGTAGTAAGGCGCTACGACTCTGTCTCCTACATGTACGGAAGATCCCATACTATCTGTCGTCACGCCTTCTCCCAGCTGATAAATTTCACCGATGAATTCATGACCTTGGCAGGTCGGCTTGTCACTTAGACCAACCGAGGACGCGCCCTTCCAATTCTTAACGTCTGAACCGCAAATATTGGTGCAGATAATTTTAACCAGCACTGCGCCCTCGCTGGCCTCAGGAAGCTCGTGCTCCGTTATGCCAAACTTCTTCTCTCCCGAAAAATATACCATTTTACCTTTCATAGTTCACCTCATCTGTTATTTCAAAAGAACTGCTGCGCTCACCAGCACAGCAGCTCCTCACATCATTGCTATTTACTTATTATACTCTGCAAATGCCGCTCTCAGCTTTTCGACATCTTTCCTTGCCGAAGACACATAGTCCTCTCCATCTGCATTAAAGCGCGGGCGTTCATAGAAGGTCTCAGAAATAATCCATCCTTCATATCCGATCTCTTTTATGGCTTGTACCGATTCGTCAAAATAGGTGCTGCCTTCCCCCAAAAGGACGATCGGCGCGGTTTCTTTTGTAATAAACCCTTCTTCGTCTGCTAACGATTCCTTCATGTGAAAATGATCGATTCTCTCTTTCCCCAGTGCGCGAATCATATCCGGCGGATAGCCTGTTCCATACATGACCGGATTGTGTGTATCAAAACAATACTTCAATCTGCCGTCAAATTGATCTGCAAAATCAATCTGCTGCTGTAGCGTGATATCCGTCTCCATTGCAATCGTCACGCCATATTCTTCTGCCACCTGGACAGCATATTGATACATCTCATAAACATGCTGGTGCTGCGCCGCTCCATACATGCGCATTCCTTCAATCATCACGGTGGGAATGTTCATTTCAGAGGCTGCGATAATCCCCTTCTTTATGCTTTCCATGGCAATCTTTCCTTCTTGTGAGCGCAGGCTGCTTCTGATATAACCCTGACGCACCAAAGTGTAAAGATGAATGGACTGAAGGGTGATCCCATATTTTTGCGAAGCGTTGAGATAATCTTCTTGAATCCATTTATTTGTCAGCGGATAGGATTTGTCGGTTCCACCGCAATCTGCCAGCTGAATTCCTTCAAAGCCCGCTTCATAGGCCATCCTGATTGCAGAAGGACCCCAGCAGGGGAATCCAAATTCACAAACGCCGAATTTTATTTTAGACATGTTCTCTCCTCCTCAGACTACTTGACCATCATCGAAGCATTCTGCGCAGCCTGCATCGCACGGGTACCCGAGAAACCGCCGTCAA
This sequence comes from Emergencia timonensis, assembly GCF_900086585.1. Taxonomy (GTDB): domain Bacteria; phylum Bacillota; class Clostridia; order Peptostreptococcales; family Anaerovoracaceae; genus Senimuribacter; species Senimuribacter timonensis. The sequence continues at coordinate 78,314 of NZ_FLKM01000009.1, read as the reverse complement.
TCGGAAGTACCTGGGCAGTTATCTGCCTTGCCTCCTCAGATACCAGGAACAAATATCCGTTTACGATGTCCTGCGCCACATTGATTCTTTTGGTCGGCGTGATTCCAAGGAAATTATCGTCAATCGCTGATGGGATGTGGCTGTTATTGTCTGTACGGGTAAACCCGGGGCAGACGACGTTTACATTGATGCCATATTCACCAACCTCAAGGGCGATTGCCTTTGACATGGCGATGATTGCAGACTTTGATCCTGCATAGATCGAACCGTTTCTTTCTCCTTGCAGCGCCGCAGTTGAAGAGGTGCTGACGATTTTACCGCCGGTTCCCTGCTTGATCATCTGCTTGCAGGCAAGCTGGGTCATATAGTACGTTGCTTTGACGTTCAGTTCGATGGATCTGTCAAAGGAGGCTTCATCTGTCTCCAGGAAAGGCAGTTTGCATCCCCATCCGGCATTGTTGATGAGAATATCCACCTTCCCAAACGCCTTTACGGCTTCTTCAAAGATCTTTTCGCGGTCCGCCTGGCTCGTAAGGTCAGCCGCCACTCCGATCACCTTGGCTCCGCCAGCGCTGACCTCCTCGACCACAGCCTGTAATTTGTCCGCGTCTCTATCTGCGAGGACGACACATGCACCCTCTTCTGTAAAAGTCTTGGCTGCAACGTGGCCCATTCCGCCAGCGCCTCCGGTGATAATTGCTACCATGTCTTTTAATCTCTGCATAATCATTTCTCCTTCTCTCCATTGTAATAAGTATCTTTCATAGGACCTACTACCATATCTCCCAGTTCGGCAATAAATCCGAACATCTGCCTGAAGTCATAGGTTTCCAATTCCAGGCCGCCTGTTTTGCTGAGGATATGAATCGGAATGTTCTTCTCTGCCATGATCCTGTCGATGATACTCCGATCTGCAAGCTTCATATTGATATGATGAATGCCGGGACCATGCTCCTTCAGCCAATCTGAATAAGGGTCTCCGCCATCTTTGTTCAGCGGCTCCACATATTCTAAGTCGATGCCCCCAAAATTGAGGCGCGCTGTTTTAATGTGAAAGTCTGTAGGCCTGCCATTATATGTGTTTTCGACACGGACGCCCTGTTCTGCCCTCTCTTTTGATGACTTGATGACGATGGTCTCCTCTTCAAGTTCAAAATAAGTCCTCAGATTTTCAAGCACCTGATCCACACTGTTTACGACACAGCCGACTTGAAATACAATTTCTACTTTTGTTTTTTCCATGTAAAACCTCGTCCTTGCTATGGATTCTCTTGTAACTTGCTTCTGTCATCATACTACCACTTAAAAAAGGGCAAGTAAAATAACGAAAGTTTTTAGAGGAATATTACTTTAAGCTATACGGTACGGCTAATCCGCTGCAAAATCCGGCGGATTCCCGGCTCTGGGGTCACTCGCCAGCGGTCCTACGACAACGCTTCCACATTCAAGAATGACGCCAAGCTGCTCTCTGAGGTCATAAAACGTGCAGCCTTTTCTGCTTCCGTCCGCAAGTACCGGCTCCATTTCAGCATAATTCAGCCTTGGAATTCCCATCTCCTTCATCTTCTGCTTCAACGCCGCCATATTTCCTACCTTTACGCCAAAATGATGAATGCCGTTTCCGTGTGCCAGGAGAAAATCCGCATAGGGATTCCCCGCGTCCTTATCCATCGGTTCGATGACCTCCAGGTCGAGACCCCCTATGGCAAAGCGCGTATACCGGTGGAAAAAGCCGCATTTCTTTTCATTGTAATTGAGTCCGTCCCAGCCGTCCTCCTCAAAGGCTTTCTTCGTCGATTTTATTACGATGGTACTTTCGTCAAAGTCAAAGATGTCCTTCCAGCTTGCCAGCGTCTGCTTCAGATCCTCCACGCATACACAGACCTGGAACAGCAGATCGATGGCAGGTTTCTCCTCATTTCTTTTAAACCCTTCATCTCTAAATCCAGGGGCAGCTGCCATAGGTCCGACCACCAGGCTGCCGCATTCCAGTATCAGTCCTAGCTGCTTTCGCAAGTCGTAGAAAGTGCAACTTTTCCTGGTTCCATCAGCCAAAACCTGCCCCATCACAGCGTGATTGAGAACAGGCACGCCCATCGCTTTCATCTTTCGCTCAAGGGCAGGCATATCATCTACCTTTACCCCAATGTGATGGATGCCGCTTCCGCCGTTTTCAAAGAGAAAATCAGAAAACGGAGACCGCGCTTCTTTGTCCATGGGTTCAATGATTTCAAAATCTATCCCTCCCAAGCTGAATCTACAGAACTTGTTGAAAAAGCGGCAATGTTTTTCATTGTAGTTGAACCCGTCCCATTGATCAAACTGGTAGGCTTCCTCCGTAGTTTTGATTACAATGCTTTCTTCGTCGAAGTCAAAAATCTCCTTCCAGCCTGCCAGCAGTTTCTCCAGATCATCTGTCACAACTGCCACCTGAAAGATGAGCTCTATTTTTGGTTTTTTTAAGCCGTTCATCTCTATTGCACCTCCCTGATCATATGATTACTTTGCTCTTATTATAAAGTTATCAGCATTTCCCTTGACAATCAAATCACCAAATCGAATATCTGCGTATAACTTTTTTTCATAGATTGCTATTATTTTTTTGCACAATTTTACCAGTGCCTAGCAAATTGATTTTTCACTGAAAGCAGAATATAATTGATATACAAGTTACTTTACCAAACATTGGAGCAAAATAGGGGAAAACAATATGGACATCAGACAATTACAATATTTCGTACAAGTTGCTGATTGCGGAAGCTACTCTTTGGCATCACAACAGCTGTTCGTTTCACAGCCGGCGCTAAGTAAAGCGATCAAAAGCATCGAAGATGAAATGGGATTTAAGTTTTTCTATACCTATCAAAGAAAGCAAAAGCTCACAGATGCCGGGCAGTCCTTTTACGAGAAAACGGTCAACTTCCTGGAAAGTTACGACGTTTTGATCAATACGACTTATCTTGACGCCGGTGTTGATAAGGGCCATCTCAATGTCGGCCTTTCCATCATGGGCGGTCCTGCTCTGTTCTCGCATCTGCTGCCGACCTTCAAAGAAAAATACCCGCAGATCACAGTTTCGATCATGGAAAAAGAAACGAATATGCTCAAAGAGGAGATCCTCAAGAAGAATCTGGATCTTGCTTTTATCGATCTATACCATATTAAGAACCCGGAGGATACGGACAACTTCGAAATCTTCAAAATCGCGGCCAGCGAAATCGTAATCGTTGCCAGCAGGGAAAACGAAGTCGCCCAGCTAAAGGAACTCCAGTACAGTGCCCTTAACAATCGAAATCTGATCTTGTTCAATGACGGTCACGAATATTCAGGACAGGTAAGAAACGATATGAAGCTGATGGGTGTCAAACCCAACGTCGTGCTTTCCAGCACACAGTGGGATTTCATCATGGACATGGTAGCCAACGATATCGGGATTGTCCTCTGCCCCTATTACATCTATAAAAAATACGACAACCCCAAGATCTGCTGTATTCCACTGGACGAAAAAATGGGCAGACGGGAAATCGGAATCATCGTCAGAAAAGAAAACTACAGAACCAGAGCCTGTATGAAGTTTCTTGAATATGCAACAGACCCCGCCTCTTACGATGGAATTCAGAATCTATTCCCCTATAAAGAAGGACAGAGATAACATCAAAAAAGATAAACACGGTGCAGCAAATTGCCGCACCGTGCTTTTGTTCCTATAAAGTTCCGAAATGTTAGCGCCTCTTCTTGATATAGCCCAAAACAACCACAGTCAAAGGCAGAATGATGCTGTAAAAAGCAAAGGGTCCGTAAGAAACCGCCGGAACACTCAGAATCGTCATCACGTAGATGCCGCAAGTATTCCATGGTATCAAGGGGGAAGTCACTGCCCCTCCGCCCAGCAGCGTCACCGCCAGATCGGATCGGTCGATATTCCTGTCTGCATATGTCTTTTCATACATCTGACCCGGCAGCGAAATCCCCAGGTATTGATCGGGCAAAATCACATTCATACAGACACAGGACAGCACTGTCACCAATCCCAGGCTTCCCTTTGATTTGATTCTGTTGATCAGTGGCGTGAGCAGGGTTTCAATCTGCTTGGTGTGCTGCATGATGCCGCCGAATCCCATGGCAATGACGATAATCGAAATAGAATAGAGCATTTCGTTCATGCCCCCTGCCGAAAGCAGGTCATCCACCAGGGGATTTCCGCTTTGGCAGAGGAATCCGTTGTAACTGACGTTTAATACCTCTCCAATATCTATTTGCTGCAGAAAGAGGGCTTCAAACAGACCGCACAGGATACCTGCAAACATGGAGGGTATGGCGGGAAACTTCAGCAAAATACAGGCCGCCATCAAGGCCATCGGCAGCAGTTCAAGGAGTGAAATAGAAAATTGTCCCTTGATACTGTCAAGCAGCGATCCGATATCACTGTCCAGCTGCGTTTCTGCTCCGCCTGTATACTGTCTGCCTATGACAAAATAGCAGGCCATCGTTATGCAAAAAGCGATGGCGGCTGGTTTTGCCATCCTGCGTACAATCTGAAAGACGTTCTCGCCCACTACCGCTGCGGTCAGATTTGTCGCATCGGACAGGGGAGAAATCACCTCGCCCATATAAGAGCCCGATACAATGCAGCCTGCCACCACAGGGGCCGAGATATGCAGCGCCGCACCCATGCCCATAAAGGCCAGACCTACCGTGCCTATGGTTCCCCATGAGCCTATGGCGAAGGCTACGATGACACAGATTGTCATGGCAGTAGGCAGAAAATACCTGGCAGATATCATCTTCAATCCATAATAAATCATAGCCGGCACCGTGCCGCAGGCGATCCATACGCCGACCAGGACCCCGATGAGCAGCAGAATCAAAATGGCTTCCAGCGATTGGCTGATGCCTTTCAAAGCGCCTTCCAATATCTTTTCCCACGAAAAGCCCATCCAAACTGCCACAAGACCAGCTGCCAGGCAGCCAAACATCAGCGGAATCTGTGGGTCAGCCTGATAATATACCATAGCGGTAAACATCATGATTACCATAAAAATTACGGTGATTAAGGGTTTATAAACTTGCATCTTATTCTTTTCTGCGTCCATACGATTACCTTCACTGCATCAGTATCTATACGCCTGGCCTTTTACAGTTTCCCTGCGATTTCTTCAATTTTTCGAAAGCGGTTGTTGATCCCCGACTTTTTCATCGGCGGATCCATCATCTCCGCCAGCTGCACTAAGCTGGCCTCAGGATATTCCAGCCGCAGCTCCGCTACCGCCCGCAGTTTTTCCGGCAGGCATCCCAGTCCCTTCGTCTTCTGAATCTTTTTGATGTTCTTGAGCTGCCGCTGTGAAGCGTCCAGGGTTCTGTCCGTGTTGGTGTTGTCGCAGTTGGTTATGCGCACCGTCTCGTTGACCAGTTCTTTTTTTATCTTGACGTTTTCAAATTCTAACATCTGCGAGTGAGCGCCCATGATCGCAAGTGTGTCACAGATATATTCGGAACTCTTCATATATACAATATAGTGATTTTTTCGCTCCACAATCTTAGCTGATAAGTCCACAAAAGAATTAATCATCTTTTTCAAATCATTAGCAAGGTTCTTGCTGCTGCAGACGATCTCCAGATGATAGCTTTTTTCTGGATCGCTGATGGTGCCGGACCCCATGAAGATACCTCTGAGGTAAGATTTTCGGCAGCATTTGGTCTTAATCAAATCACTGTAAATACCGTCAGAGATATAGTTGTTGCCCTCTCTGACGAGGAGAATCCCCGTCTCTCTGAGAATCTGTTCACTTCTCATGTTAGGGTCTATGGTCAAAAGATAGGCTCTGCCCTTCTTCGGCCCGGCAGCCTCCCCAATCTCCAGCTCCGTATCCACCTGAAAATACTCCTTGATCAGCTTTTTATAATGTCTGGCTACGGCAGGATTTTCTGTCGTAATGACGATTTTAAACTTGCCGCCTCCTGCCAATCTCAAGCTGCCTGACACCCGCAAGAAACCTGCAATTTCCGCCAGCTGGCAGCACTTTTTTTCCGGCTCGATTCTGGCCAGCTCGTTTTTTGTCTCTGTCGCAAATGACATCTTGTTTTCCTCTCTCTGTAAATGTATCGTGCAAATCTGTCTACATTATAATGAGAGCGGCGACAAAAGTCAATCATACTAAAAACGCCCTGCAGTGCAGACATACCGGTTTCTTTAGCATTTTGCCCCAGCTTTAGCGGGCCAGACAAAAGGATTATTAGCAACCGGAGGAAGGAGAAAAGTGAACGATGAAGCCTTACGATATATTCTTTTTGTTGGTTATCTCTTATAAATTCATATCCTTTTGCTGTTTTTCTCCATCAGTGCCAGCACCGTCTGGAGTTCTATCTCCATGCCAGCACAGAGCGCTTTCTCGTCACCGATGAAATTGCCGTTATGTAACGGAGACAGCGTTGCCCCTTTTGGTGCACAGCCAAGATTAAAGTATGCGCCCGGCACGGCTTCCGTGAAGAAGGCGAAATCGTCGGCGCCCATGCTGGTCTCTGGCATGTGGTGAACGGCAAATCCAATATCATCAGCAGCCTTTTCGACGATATCTATCACCCCGTCATCGTTGATCAGCGGAGGGAACGGTGTTTCCATCCATTCAAACTGTGCAGAAGCGCCATATGTAGCAGTTGTACCAGCTGCGATTTGTTCAACACGATTCTTTATCGAATCGAGAGTTTCATTGCTGACAGCGCGGAGGGTGCCCTGCATGATAACCTCTCCCGGAATAATGTTGCATCCTGTTCCACCTTGAATACTGCCGATAGATACTACTACTGGATTCGTAGCCGCCGTAAAGCGAGTTGCTATGGTCTGTAACGTCATAATCATATCAGCAGCCACAACGATAGGGTCAATACCTCTTTCTGGCTGCGCACCGTGACATTGCTTTCCCTTTATCTCCATTGTAAAATCGTTTACTGCTGCATTCATCACCCCTCTGCGCAACACAATCGAACCTGTTTCAAAGGCAGGATCAACGTGAAGTCCGATCATGGCAGATACAGCAGGCTGCTGCAAAACGCCAGCCTCAATCATTTGATGCGCACCGCCAGTGGTCTCTTCTGCCGGCTGGAAAATCAATTTGACACTGCCGGTCAGTTGATCTTTTATCTCATTTAAGACCATTCCCGTTCCCAGCAGAATGGCTATATGCATGTCGTGACCGCAGGCGTGCATCACGCCAGGATTCACAGAAGCATAAGGGACTCCTGTTGTCTCAGTAATTGCCAGGGCATCGATGTCGGCGCGGATGCCGATACAGCCGGATCCGTTTCCCTCTATCAGTGCGGCGATGCCATGACCTGCGATATCTCTCTGGTAAGGGATGTTGTGCGCATCCAAAGTCCTGCAGATGTAATTTGCAGTCTCTATTTCCTGTTCTGATAATTCAGGATGCCTGTGCAAGTGCCTGTAGATTTCTACCACCTCAGCATAGGTATTTTCAATCATATTTGTTAAGTCCATAAGACGGCTCCTTTCTGTAAAACTAATTACTTCTTCCATTTTAATGAGCCGCCGAAGAAAAGTCAATATTGCAGCCTGGAAAAAGCTGTGACAAACGCATCAGAGCTGCTCCCTCTGCAGCCTGGCTCCTGTTACGCAAATGCCGCCTTGTTCCGTTCGCTTGCGTAACCGTTTTGCCGGATTCACCCGATTCTGCGTAACTGTCCTGCCGTAGCCTGGCCTCCGTTACGCAAATGCCGCCTTGTTCTGTTCGCCTGCATAACCGTTTTGCCGGATTTACCCGATTCTGCGTAACTGTCCTGCCGTAGCCTGGCCTCCGTTATGCAAATGCCGCCTTGTTCTGTTCGCCTGCGTAACCGTTTTGCCGGATTCAGCCGATTCTGCGTAACTGTCCTGCCGTAGCCTGGCTTCCGTTACGCAAATGCCGCCTTGTTCTGTTCGCCTGCATAATCGTTTTGCCGGATTCACCCGATTCTGCGTAACTGTGCGGCAACAAACACGCTTCGTTACACAAAAATGGCACATCCTTACAAGCTCCGATGCCCTGCAGTGAATGGGCTGATCCGCGGCGAGACGGAAAAGCCAATGCAAGCCAAAAAAAAGCCGCCTGTGCAGAATATCTTCTGCACAGGCGGCTCTATGGTTAAAATGTTATGTATATGATTATTTTCTTGGCGGCAGGCTGAGGATTTCTCTCGCTTCGTCTGGCGTTGCGATTTCTCTTCCCAGCAATTTTGCAATTTCAACTGCCTTCGCTACCATCTGGCCGTTGCTTTCTGCCAGAACGCCCTTTTCCATATAAAGGTTGTCTTCAAAACCGACTCTGACATGTCCGCCTAAGCTGATCGTCGCAGCAGCGATGTGCCAAGCGTTCTTTCCGAGACCAGTTGCAGTCCAGGTGGAACCGGCAGGAATGGATTCAGCCATGAATACCAGGTCTCTGATGGTTGCAGTCATCTGTACGCCCAACACAAAGTCGAAGTGCATCGGATGCACTAAAAGACCCTTTCTGTCGGCTACTTTCAAAGCTGTATCAATCATGCCCTTGTCAAATACTTCTAACTCAGGCTTGATGCCCTTTTCTTTCATGATTCTGGCAAAGTTCTCAATTGTAGTGTCTGTATTTGTGAAAATCTCGTCTCCGCCGAAGTTACAAGTACCGCAGTCAAGGGTAGCCATCTCTGGAGTTGGCACGATGTCTGTCGATTCTAATCTCTCCAAATCTGTCATTCCAACCGCTCCGCCAGTGGAAGGCTGGATAATAACGTCCGGGCACTCTTTTCTGATTGCGTCGACGCATTCCTGGAATCTCTCCTTGCTCTGCGTAGGCGTACCGTCATCCCATCTTACGTGAAGATGAATCAAAGCTGCGCCAGCATCGTAAGCTGACTTTGCTTCTCTGACGATTTCTTCTACCGTATAAGGAACGTTCGGATTCTGTTCCTTTGTAACCTCCGCTCCGCAAATACAAGCACTGATGATTAATTTGTCCATTGGTCTTCTCCTTTTATTTAACTGAATTAATTATGACCTTTTCTTGCGCACCTCTACGCGTTTACCTCTATAAAAAACATTATGCCATGTGCATTCCTCTGAAAATAGAATCGCAGCACATGATTCAATGAACGTATCCTTGCGGCAACGTATTGCTATCCGCAATACTCCTTTGGTCGCCTTGCTCCCTCCGCTGTCCGTTTTGCCTAGCCAAGCACAGCTTGGGGCAAAAAGGCAACGCCGTAGGATCGTCACGTTCATTATACCATCAAAGATCGCGGTGTTCAAGGGTGACTCTATAGCCGTCTTCTTCAAAAACTTCAGCCATCTTATTGGCCATAGTCACAGAACGATGCTGTCCGCCGGTACAGCCGAAAGCAATATTTAAATGGTATTTGCCTTCTTTTACATAGCAAGGTACGATAGTGTTAATCATCACCCTCAGCTGAGAAGCGAAAGTCTGGGAAATTTCATATTTCATCACATATTGAAACACTTTCTTATTATTTCCAGTTAACTTTTTCAGGCTGGGCACGTAATAGGGATTGGGAATAAATCTCATGTCAAAGATTAAATCCGTTTCCATGGGAATTCCATTTTTATATCCGAACGAAGTCACGTTGATAGCAAAAGCGCTTTCCTGTTCCATGCCCACAAAGAGCTTCTCCATTTCCAATTTGAATCCAGCTACCTTCATATTGGTAGTGTCTATGATAAAGTGAGCTCGTTTTCGCAGTTCTGCCAGCTTGTCCCTTTCCTCTTCAATGACCTCCCTGGTGGTGGAGCCTTCAGACAGAGGATGATTCCGCCTGGTTTCATTATATCGTTTAATCAAAGTCTCGTCAGAGGCTTCGATAAATAATACCTTGCACTCGATAGCCTCACTTTTCTCCAGATAGTCTAAACACTCACTGAGATCCGTAAAAAACTCGCCGCCCCGCACGTCGACCACAAAAGCCGCTTTGTTAATTTTTTTATTAGAGTACACTGTCAGATCTATGAAGTTTCTGATCAGCGCCGGCGGCATATTGTCAACACAGTAATAGCCCTGATCCTCAAACCAGTCCGCAGCATTGGTTTTCCCTGCGCCGGAAAGTCCTGTAACAATCACTACCTTCATCTTTTCCATAGATACTAAATCTCCTCAATGTTTACAATGCGGGATACATCCAGTCCCGCTTCAAGTGCTCTATCGACGCCGCCCATAAAACTGCCGACACGATCCGGCGTATGGGCGTCACTGCTGACGATAAACTCCGCCTCGGTTTTAGCAGATATTTTGATTTCTTCTGTCGTCAGATGAGCGTGCCAGGTGCTGATTTCCATCAGAGTTCCCGTTTCTGCACAGGCCTTAGCAATGGCCGCAATATCAAAACGTCCCTTGTCGCCGGGATGGGTCAAAATCTTCAGATCGTTCTCGTAAAGAGCTTTGATGGTCATGTAGGTATTCTTTATCAGCAGCTTCTTACCGTAAAAGCCAGGTGCCAGATGATGGGCGTCCAGCCAGTTTCCAACACAGTAGCCGTGAGGAATTCCATAGTGATATCCTCCCAATACAAAGTCAAAGTCACCGAACTCCGCTTTTGTCACATCGAGATAATTTCCTGATGAAATGATATTCGCTTCCACACCCAAATAAATGGAAAGCTGCGGATAAAGCGGTTTCAGCCTGTCAATCTCCGTCCTCATCACAGGAAAATCGCTGCGTTTCACACCATAGGTCAGATGACCAGGACCATGGTCTGTAATAGCGAGACCCGTAAGCCCTGCCGCGATGGCCGCCTTCACGTTGTCCTCAATAGATCCTTTGCCATGAGAAAAGGTCGTATGGGTGTGATAATCAAAGGTCATCTTGTACTTATCTTTCGTCGCCAATAATTCTTACCTCCGGTTCCAATCTTACCCCAAATTTATCATATACAGTATTCTGCACCAAATGCATCAAATCTATGATATCTGTTGCAGTAGCGCCGCCTTTGTTGATGATAAAACCGCTGTGGAGATCAGAAACCTGTGCGCCGCCTACGGTCGCGCCTTTGAGTCCAGCGTCCTGAATCAGCTTGCCGGCAAAATATCCAGCAGGTCTTTTGAAGAAGCTGCCTGCACTTGGATACTGAACCGGCTGTTTTTCATTACGGCGTTTGGTCAGTTCTGCCATTCTGCCAGCAATCTCCTCGTGGTTTCCTTTCTTTAGTTTTAAGGTAACCGTTACTGCCACGTCTCTAGTATCTTCCAAAATGCTGTGTCTATAGGAAAGATCCAAATCTGCGGCATTGATGCTGATTGTTTCTGAACCATCATTTTTAACCAGCGTTACGCTTTCTACAATATCTTTCATCTCACCGCCATAAGCGCCTGCATTCATGAAAATCGCGCCGCCGATGCTGCCGGGAATACCGCTGGCAAATTCAAAACCAGTCAAGTCAGCAGCCAAAGCTGCCTTTGCTACTACGGACATCAGTGCACCAGTACCGCAAATCAATCGCTCTCCTTCAACGGTGACTTTGTTGAAAGCTTCCCCCAATTTAACCACTATGCCGTCAAATCCTGAATCCTTGATCAGCGTATTGGAGCCGTTGCCAAGGACAATATATTTTTTCTTCAGTCTGTGGATCTCCCCCATGATTTCACGCAGCTCTTCCACACTTTCTAAAATCACCATCTCTCTCGCCTTTCCCCCGGCTTTAAAAGATGTAAACTCTCTCATATCTACGTTTTGCAACCTCTCCATCTACAATACATCCTTCCTATTTATGTCATATTTATTAAAGTCCTCATACGCAGTTGTCGACGTCGGTAAATTCTTCTTAACCAGCTTTTTCGTGATAAATTTCCTCGTATAATAGTAGAAAACTGCGAAGACCGGCACGCCCAAAACCATTCCCAGGAACCCAAAGAGTCCGCCGCCTACGATGATGGCGAACATGACCCAAAAACTTGCCAGACCGGTAGTGCCGCCCAAAATTTTGGGACCGAGGATATTTCCGTCAAACTGCTGCAAGACGAGAACCATGATTAAAAAATAGACCGCTTGCAGAGGGCTGACCAGACAGATGATAATCGCTGACGGAATGGCACCGATAAAAGGTCCGAAAAACGGGATGATATTCGTTACCCCGATGATGGTGCTGACCAATATTGTATACGGCAGATTAAGAATGCTCATGAGGATAAAACAGAGCACGCCGATAATGGCCGAATCGATCAGCTTGCCGTTGATAAAACCGCCAAAAGTTTTATTGGTAAAGTATGCAAATTCAAAAACGGCATCGGACCGTTCCTTATTCATCGTAGCTGATATGATCTTTTTCGTCTGCGCTTTGAACAGTTCTTTGCTATTGAGGACATACACACAGATGATGATGCCAATCAAAATATTCAGCAGCGTTTTCAGTGTGACGATGACGCCTTGCGAAATCTGGGTCATATAGACGCCCAGTCTCGGCAAAAACTCATTCTGCGTCCACTCGACAAAGCTGTCACGTGCCTGCGCAACCAGACTCTCAAAAGCCTCCGCCACTTCAGGATATTTCTCGGCTGTAAAGGTATTCTCAGCCCAGTTGATCAAATCGTTCAGTCTGTCCGGCATGACCTGAACCAACCCCAGAATACTGCGGATTGTCTCCGGCAAGACCATGGCAAAAAGTCCGCCTACGACGCCGATCAAAACCACCAGTGAAATGACAGTCGCAATGACGCGAGAAAATTTCAGAGCGCCTCTTTTCGTTTTCCAACGAACGGCGGTCAATTTGTATACGCGGCGTACTGTCGCATTATATACTGGGCAGAGCAAGTAAGCCATAACCAGGCCGAAAATAAAAGGAGATAAAATAGTGTTGACTCTATCAAGATCTTCCCTTAATCCATCAAAATGGGTAATCATCTCGTACAGCACAATCAGTGCCGCCCCTGTAACAAAGACAGTCACGCCCAATTTCACATATCCATTTTTAAAACGTTCTCTCACCTAAACACCTCTATCGTCAAACCGCACAACAACTCTTTTCTAATGTTATACTACCACAAAGACGCAGTTTTTACCATATTATTTGTTTTTAGTATAATCATAAATTTTTTCAAATTTTTATGAATTCCCTCTTGACTTTTGCATACAAAGTCGTATAATTATTTTAACGTTCAAATATTTATTCAAAGGGAGATCAGAAAATGCAAAAATCAATTCATGTAGATTGTCCGACATATTTAGAATTAGGACTGAAAAACGGTGAAGTCAGCACAGTAAATGGAAAAGAGTTAAATCACGAAGGCGTCAAGCACGTCATCGATTATCTTTGTCAGGAAGTAGACGTAAAGGCAGACGATGTTCTAACAAAAGTTAAATCAATCGGAAAAGACGAGGGTGCTGTAACGCTTAAACTCTATAACGGTGCCGTAAGTACTTTCTAAGAAAAATGGAAATTAGTAATGGATAATTTTAAATCGTAAAAAGAGAATTGGCAAGTGCGCCCAATTCTCTTTTTCGTTCTCCTATGTCTGACAATCGTTTTGACTGTCTGCCATCAGCTTATTCAGCCTTAGATTCTCATAAATGACCTTCTCCGTGCCCTTTTTTAGGAATTCTGCCAATGCGCCGTTGTACTCACTCTCCGTCAAGGTCAGAGGATACATGGCCTGTCCGCTGTACAGCAATTCATATTCCATTGCAGTTCTGGCAACGATTTCGCTGTATTGGTCGTAAGGGTAAATCCTGATCAGATGATTGTGAACATGAACAGCCCGTGCCAGGGGATCTGTGAGCCTGCCGTCGTGAAGGCGTGCGAACAGCCTTTGCAGTTCGCCCTCGATTTCTGGCGGCAATACGGGATTGTAACTCAGGTGAAATAATACAGGCGTGCTCTTCCTGTATTCCGCCGCCTCCCCGCCGGACACTTTCTGATAAAACTTCGCCAGAGTCTGTGTCGAAAGTTCTTCCTGCAGGTCTAATAAACCTTCCATCAGGGGAAGCACATCCATCAAGTGAGTCACCATCAGATGCTCCTCCAAGGTGGCATCTAAGATGTATTCTCCTCCTGCAATCTTAGCCGCATTTTCTTCGTTCATCGGACTGCCTGAAAGCCGCATGTTCATGGTCACCAATTCTATTTTCATTTTTTCTCTGTGTGTACCCTTATCCATACTTGAATTCTAACACAAAACCCCTAATTTGTGCTATAATTAATAAAATATTTATGGAGGCTGCTGATGAAAATTTTATTACTGAGCGACACTCACGGACTTTTGGACAAGGTCTATGAGATTTATGGAAAACTGAATCATATCGATTTGATTATTCACTGCGGGGACTACCAGCGAGACGCGCATACCCTCGAAGATACCCTGGGAATCCCCATAGTCAGTGTAAAAGGAAACTGCGACGGCGCCTCTCGTCCTGACAGAGAAATCGTGGAGACTCCCGCCGGGAAACTGCTCATCACCCACGGCCATCTGGAGGGTGCCGGTTATGATTACAACAATCTGCTCTATCTTGCCGAAGAGAAGGACTGTATCGCCGTCTGTTTCGGACACACCCACGTACCCATGTGCGAGGACTTTGGCGGCATCTATCTGATCAATCCCGGCAGTCTGACAAACCCGAGAGACGGCAGCAACGGTTCCTACGCGATTCTCCACAGCACCGAAGAGGATTTTTATGCCAACATCGTCTACTACGATACCGTCTGCGGCAGTCAGAAAAAGAAAAAGCCCCAGGGAGGCTTCATCCGGGGGCTGCTCAACTACAGCGACCGGTTTTAAATACGAAACATGGACCTGCTATGACTTAGCAGGTCCATTCAGCCTCGTTTTTCGTATATCTCTATAAATAAACAATTAGTTTTTCAAATCTCCGCTCTTATATTTGTCACGGATGGTTCTCCAAATGCCCATATCGAAATCAAATCCCCTAACGCCTTCAAACTTGTCAGGATCAAAGACCGGATCAAGCCCCTGCCTTTTCTGCTCTTCAAAATCCTTTAGCAGCTTAATCGCCACTCCTGCGCTTGCCAATAAGAAGATATAATTGATCCACGTTGCTGATCCCAGCAATACGTCGCCTAATGCCCACGAAGCATCTAACGACATCGTAGCGCCAAATATCACGCCGCCGATAAAGCACATGTGTACCAGATATTCTGCCCATTTAGGAAAATTCTTCTTCTGAAAGAAGTACATCACCGCAGAAACCGTACTATAATTGTGGTTCATAATCGACGTAAAACCGAAGAAGAAAATTGCAATGGCGATAAATTGTGAACCCCATGGCATGACGGTTTCCATGGCTCTGGCAACCCAGACCGGTCCCGCTTCAATGGCTTCGCCCAGTCCCATATAGAGCATATTTCCACTTCCGTCCTGTACATTGTAGCATCCCGAAACGACCAGCATCAGCCCCGTCGCAGTACATACGAACAGCGTGTCAATATAGATTGAAAATGTCTGTACGAGCCCCTGCTTTGCTGGGTGGGACACTTCTGCTGACGCAGCGGAAGGCGTTGCCGTTGTAAGTCCTGTCTCTGACGAAAAAAGTGCTCTTTTCGTTCCCCAAATCATTGCGCTGCCCATGGCTGCGCCAATCATCTGATCCTTTCCAAAGGCTCCTTTTACAATTGCTGCAAAAGCATCAGGAACTTCCGTTATATGTGCAAAGATGATCACCAGCGCAACGCCAATGTATCCGACGGCCATAACAGGAACTACCAACTCTGCAACTCGACCGATCCTCTTTGCGCCGCCAAATATAACCGCAGCTAAAATGACTGCAATTGCGATACCGACTGCTAACTTGGGCGTGCCAAAGGCGTTAGATACAGCTACGGCAATATTATTCGAATGCAGACTGGATTGGGTAAATGGCATTGTTATCGCAAATAACACCGCTGTAAATGCTCCGAGAAACTTAAACCGATCCCCAATATAGTACATCCATCCTCCGCGATACTCACCATTGATGACTTTTTTATGAAGCTGCGAAAGGCTGCATTCTACGAAGGTTGTAATGGATCCGATAATTGCGATGACCCACATCCAAAAGATAGATCCCGGACCTCCCATGCATACTGCAGTCGCTACTCCGGCAATATTGCCCACGCCGACTCGTCCTGCAATCGCAAGGGTGAAAGCCTGAAATGAAGAAAGTCCATGCTCGGATTTTTTGCCGCTGAATAAGAGCTTAATCATCGTCGGAATCATTCTGATCTGTGTGCATTTCATGGCAAGGGTGAATAATAAACCTGTCCCTAACAGGAGTACAATCTGTGGCATCGACCATATATAACCATTTAAGATATTTAATAAATCCATTTTTCTCACCTTTCATTCTCTATAGTTTTAACATAGCCCTTACATAATCCATATCTGTTTTCGTTTCTGCTGCCAGAAAAGCCATATCCTCCGCTGTCATCTTATCCGCGGAAACTTTCTTTGCAGCTCTTTGAATGAGCGACTTTCGCATACGATCAAGATCTGCATCTTTATGTCTCACGAGACCTGCGTTTTCCGGTAAAATCAGATTTGTACCCGGAATATCTTCTTTCGGACTTCCGAAACGGATGTCGATGCCGTTCTCTCTGGCAAAGGTCAGCTGCGGTTGGATATGCTTTCCTGCACCCGTATACTCAGTTTCAGAAACCACTACAATTGCATCTTCCGGAAGTTCCTGAGCCAAAGAAAATGCCGCTGCCAGCGATGTATTTCCTGCGGGCCCTCTTTCAAGGCCTTCCAGCTGCGCCAGCATTTCGGTTATAAACATGACTTCTCCCTGTGTTGTCGTCACATACCTGTCCATATATCTCAGCGGGCGGGCCGCGCTTCTCGGTGTATCCGAGATATCAGGGTTAGACGCGTGAGGCACGCCGAATCCCGTATGACCTGTTGTACAGGACTTTCGGTTAAATGCCTTGTCTGATGCCATATGCAGTCCTGTCAGATCGATTGATGCCGCCACAATCTCTGTGTCATTTGCACCGGCCTTCAGCAGTCCTCTCGCAGTACCGGTGACCATACCTCCGCCTGCCTGCGTGCAGACCACCATGTCCGGGTCTTTTCCCAATTTTTCACGACACTGCAATGCAATTTCATATCCCAGAGTTTCAACGCCTCCGATGCCAAAAGGAGAGTATAAAGACGCATTGAAGTATCCGGTGTCTTCGAGGATGTCCAGGAAGGAATAGAAAAGTTCCGGACCTACCGTCAGCTGTACAACTTCCGCGCCCAGTGCCTCGCACTTTCTCGCTTTTTCAATGATTTCAGGTTGACCAATGCCGTTGGAATCATAGCACTCCTGAACGACAATACATTTCATTCCCTGCATCGCAGCCTGAGATGCAACTGCTGCACCGTAATTTCCGGAAGTTGCCGCCATAACGCCCTCATATCCCAGCTTCTTCGCATGATGCACCGCCAAAGCTGCTCTCCTCGCCTTGAAGCTCCCGGAAGCATTGCACATCTCATCTTTCACAAATATCCTCGCTCCCATCCCCGGCGCCGCATATTTTCTGGAAAGCTTTGTGATATTTCTCAGTTCGATCAGCGGGGTATTTCCAACCGCAGTTTCCGCTTCGATTTCAATGCATTCTTGAATCGTGTATCCCGTATCCTTCATCAGCCCCTCATAATCGAAGGCAACGCTTCCCGATTCGTACTTATCAAAATCCATTCCAAGGGCTTTCTTTTGAATCTCGTTAGATCTTGCCATAACGGAATCATAATCTTTAGGCAACCGCATTATGCAATCCCTCCCATCTCTTCTCTCAGTTTTTTATCAATTTCAATGATCTCAGGCACAAATTTTCCATAGCTGTGAGTATAGTACGGCTCAACCTCGATGAGGCGGCCGTGCTCCGTTCTCCCCACCGCCGTCCGGATCCGTACATCGTCGCCAATTTCTGCGTCATCCAATAGTTCTCCCTTCGTCCACATCTCAAGATCGCAATGCTTTGTGTCCTCCGGCAGCTTCGCAGTTCTTTCTTCTGCCCGAAGAATTACCCTGTGAATTCTGACCCATTCTCCTTTTTTTGCCATCATGCTCTCCTTTCTCATTTAACAATTGCTATTACTTTCACTACTGTTTTATATACACTCAGAAAAAAACTGCCTGTTTCTTTCCTTACAGCCCTCTTACCTGGTCCACTGCCGAATCTGGGACCAGACCATTCTCTACGTCCGTAATCGATGCTTCCACAATATCCAAGGCATCTTTTGCTTCCTCCATCGTCATCGTCAACGGTGGTTCTACTCTCAATACACACCCGCTGAAAAATGCAAGGATCACGCCTTTTTCCCAGCATCTGTAACAAATTTTTGCTGTCGTCTGCACATCTCGTTCCTTTGATTCACGATTCTTTACAATGTCCACACCGATCATCAGGCCGGAACCCCTGACATCGCCAATGCATTCATGACGTGTCATCATATCTTTGAATCGTTCCATCATATAATTGCCGACTGTCACTGCATTCTCCAGCAGATGTTCCTCTTCAATCACCTCAATGGATGCGGTTGCTGCCGCACAGGAAACCGGGTTGCCCGCAGTGTTGAAAAAGTGTACAGGGGTATGCCATGCCTCCATGATTTCTTTTCGTCCAACAATGGCGCTGAGGGGCATTCCGGCTGCGATTGCCTTTCCCAAGACAATGATATCCGGGTCTATGTGAAAAAGCTCTGACGCAAACATTGCTCCTGTTCTCCCGAATCCCGTATGTACTTCATCTGCAATGAGGAGAATTCCATTTTCTCTGCAGATCTTTTCTACTTCTATGTAAAAAGCCTGTTCCGGAATCAGGATTCCGGCATCGCCCTGTATCGGCTCATAGATGACCGCTGCGATACTCTCCGCCGGCACAATCATGGTAATCAATTCCCTGAAACTCTCCAGGCATTCTTCCGTTCTTTTGCCGCGATAGCTATCTGGAAAAGGAATAAAATGCACATCAGGAACCAAGGAGCCCATTCCCTTCCTCATGTCAGAACCATATCCTGATACGCTAAGGGAACCAATTGTGGTTCCATGATAGGAATGGTAGAACGAAACGATATGATTTCTGCCAGTATAGGACCTTGCTGCTTTTATTGCTCCGTCAACCGAGGCCGATCCAGAAAGTGCAAAGGCAACACGTTTTTCAAAATCTCCCGGAGTAATCTCCACCAGTTTCTCCGCCAATTTCGTGTGTGGCACATGATACATGTACGCCGGTGTATAATGAATAAACCTGTCTGCTTGCTCGTGAACTGCTTCTAATACCTTTTCATGATTATGGCCCACGTTAATGACGGCCGCGCTTGCCAGCAAGTCGATAAATTCGTTCCCTTCCACATCCCAGACGTGTGAACCTTTTGCCCGGTCAACTACTAACGGATAGTATGGAACCCTCGTCGTATAAGAAAGCAGTCTATCTTCCTTTTCAATAATCCTTCTTGTATTCTCAGTAATTTCCGTCATTTCCTTCTCTCCCTGCTAATTTACAATGAGTTTTATTCCCTTTGGTGCATCCAGCCTATTTACGATTTTACTTAAATCTGCTGCATTCACTTGACTAATGCCCTTCCATGGGTATTTGCGGTGCAGCCTCTGATACTTTGATTCTCCCAAACGGTGGTAAGGCAGAAATTCTATTGAAGATACCCCAGCTGACGACGCATAGTTAACAATCGCCTGAAGAGCATCTTTGTTGTCGTTATGGTCAGGTATCACAGGAACCCTCACGATCACCGCCTTTCCTTTTGCCAGGAGTTTCTCCAAGTTTTCATGGATGGGCAGTGGTGAAACCCCCGTATGTGCTCTATGCTTTTCCTCATCCATACCCTTGATATCAAATAGAATCAGATCACACTGTTCAAATACCGGCCATACGATATCGAACTTTGCATATCCGCAGGTCATCAGCGTCGTATGAATCCCTTCTTCTTTTGCTGCCCATAGAATTCCTTCAGAAAACGCCGGCTGCAGCAGAGCCTCCCCTCCTGATAAAGTCAGACCGCCATTTGAACCGTCATAGAAGGGCTTATCTCGCCGCACCACATCCAGCACCTCACACACGGTCATTTCCCTGCCAACGGTGACTGCTTTTCCTGTCCTGACATCCAGCATCTCTTCCGGTTCGATTTTTTGTGTCTCTGGATTAGAGCACCATCCGCATCGCAGAGGACATCCCTTTAAGAACACGGTGGTTCTGATCCCCGGTCCATCCTGTATGCTGTATCGCTGGATATCAGTGACAATTCCTCGTCTTTTCCTAAATTCTGTCATGCTCAGTCCTCGCGATAATATCGTTCTGTAGTTCCTGCGCCAGCTCTACAAAACGTGCGCTGTATCCCGCAACTCTTATAATCAGATCCTGATATTTCTCCGGCGTTTTCTGTGCCTGCCGGAGGGTTCTGCCGTCAACAACGTTAAACTGAATTTCCTGCCCCTCCATTGTATTGAAATAGACGGTCACCATATCCATCAGCTTCTTTTTTGCTTCTGCGCTTTGAAACGCTGTCTTCGTAAATTTCAGATTCAAAACGTTCCCTTGGCTGAAGTGACTCTGATCAATTTTTCCCGCTGAAAGGAGGACTTGTGTCGGCGCGCCATTTTCACCTTCGTTTGCAGGAGAAAAGGAATCAGAAATTGGCATCGTCGCTTTTCTTCCGTCTGCAGTAGCCCCGGTCTTCCATCCCATCGGCACGGTTCCGCCCAGGGTTACGGTAAAGGATGAATAGTTTCTGTCGTCAATATCTTTATGACTCTCAATGATGGCAAAGAAAGCGTCCGTCATCTTCTTCATCATCGCATCTGCAAAATCATCATCGTTCCCATACTTCGGCGCTGCCAACAGTTCTTCCTGAATTTTCTCCGCCTCATCACCCTCAAAATTTGTATTGAGAGCATCGTTGACCGCTTCCATGCAGAATTGTCCTTTGTCAAAGACCTTCTCTTTTACTGCAGCAAGGGCATTGGACGCCGTAGCAATCCCTCCCAGCAAAATCGGCGTACTGCCCCATCTGGAGCCTCCCCAGGTAAGATCTCTGCCCTTCTCGATACAGCCGTCAACCAGGGAAGAAAGGAAGAGATGCGGGGTATTTTCTCTCTGCACATAATCCACAACCAGATTGTTCACAACTTGATGATGAATGATAAATTTCATCTGTCTTTCTGTCGCTGTAAAGAGGTCGTCAAAAGTCTGAAACTTGGCAGGATCTCCGGTCTTCGGGCCAAGCTGCTTTCCGGTAAGCCGGTCCACACCATCATTCATAGCCAAATCCACCACTCTTGCTAGATTCAGAAAGCCTCCATTCACTCTTGCCTGAAACCCCTCTGGCGCCAGCTCTATACATCCGACAATGGAGTAGTTACGCATGTTTTCAACAGGCATATCCGGAAAGAAGCGCTTCATAGATGCAATACAGCCGCGGTCTCCAAAGAGGGCAGGCATTCCAGTTCCATATGCAATGACGTCTGCCGCCCTTAGCTTAAAATCCTCTGGTGTATCATCGTGATATCTCACCGTGAACTGCGGCTGCTGCAGTCTGATATGCTCTTGGCATGTCAACATGATGTAACTGAGTTCATTCGTCGCATCCCTGCCTTCTCTGGTGACGCCTCCCGCGGTAACATTCTGTGTCATCGGAAATCCTGGATGAATGTGTACAGATTCTGTGTCCTGCACTTTTACAATCTCGTTAAACTTCAGCCAGATGCAGTCGAATAACTCCTGAATTTGTGAAATCGTATAGATACCATCTTCCATGGCCTTCTGATAAAATGGATATAGATACTGATCCATTCTGCCCGGCGATACAGAATCCCCACTAGTTTCAAGCTGCAGCACAATCTGCATGAATTCTACTACCTGCAGCGCTTCCCATATATCTCTGGCTGGATTTTCTGGAACCCAACTGCAGACATCTGCGATTTTGAATAGTTCAGCCTTTCTCTTTGGATCACTTTCTATTTTTGCCATAGACAAGGCTTTATCACTGTATCTTTTTGCATAATTCGTAATCGCATCAAAGCAGATCAGCAGCCCATCGTAAAACAGCTTTTTGTCAAAATCTTCTCTCTTTGTCAAATCCAAATCAGCATACTTTGCTTTTACTTCCGCTCTCAAACCTTTCAGTCCAATTTTGATAATCTTCTCAGCTTGGTATGCAGTATGCCCATAGCCGTTTCTTTCAAAAAGATCCCGGCTGAAAACATATGCATCCCGTACTTTTTTCGTATCCTCCGGCAACAGTTTTCTGTACTTCTGATAAATCGACTTGTTCTCCCAGTATGGGAAAATTGATCTGATATCCTCTTTAACTTGTTCCGGAACTTCAAATGTATCTTGTTCTCTCGTTTCTAAAAGGTTATCCAGTTCGTCTTTCATCCACTCTATTGAGAACTCAGGAAATACCGGAGCGGACCGTCTCCCATTGGTTCCAAGTGTTCCCACGAGTAACTCTCCATCCCAAATCCGCAGTGTCATCTCGTCAAGTATCCGGTACAGAGCACGAGCCCTTCTTTCGATAAAGTGCATACCCTCCGTCTCCTGATAACACTTCGTTACAATCAGCGCCCTTTCGCTGCAAAGAATCGGTTTTGCATCCAGAACAGCCTGCCTAAGTTGTCTAACTCTGCCTGTGATCGGCACTGTTCTGACTTCTTCGTATCTTTTATTTAAATCCTTATTCATATGCACTGATCTCCTCCATCTTAAGATTATTGATACATTATTTAAGAGCAACATCTGTGCCAAAGTCTTTAAACACCTGATTTTGCCAAGAATATCAGCATTACACCCAGGCATGAATCCCAAAGTTTCAACAATAGTTCTCATCTGAATAATTCTACTCATGGGAACCAGTCACCTTGTCTAGCTGAAACATGTTCGTCCATATTTTTGGACAGTTGCGTCAATGTTCAATCTTTTCACCGCCGCAAAAAGTCGATAAATCGCTTTAAAATAGAAGCGTTCTATTTTTTTGGACAAAATGCAATTCTTTTCCAATATTTTGGACAGAATGAAGACTTGTACTTTTTCTATTTTTGTGTTTAAATTTAGCTAACCGGCGTTTAAGTTCTGTAAAGAGAAAAGGGTGATTTATACTTATGAAAATAGAATTGTTTATCGAACACATTGCAAAGAATGTAGTGACAGCGGTAAGTGAAATGTATCCTGATGTGGAGGTTGTAATCGTCGACCCAAGCGGCAAGCTGATTGGAACTACCGAAAAATATAATCAGGCCAAAAATAATCGGGCTTATACTCCTTATATAGAAGAACTGCTTCGCAGTGACACGCCAATGATTATCGATAATCCACGAGACAACCCACTTTGTCAGGGTTGTCCGAACATTTCAACTTGCTACCAGACTCTCGAAATTTCTATACCGATTCATATAGAAAATAACTGGAACGGATATCTCAGCATGATTGTATTTTCAGAAACCAGCAAAAAGTTTTATCTTGAAAGAACAAACCAAGTGATCACATTCTTGCAAACCATCCTTGATCTGATGATAAATGCTGGAAATTCAGAGACTGCCAGTATAAAATATCAACATATTACCAATATGATGAATATTATGTTCCAGCATTTAGACTGTATTGCATTCAGTTGTAATCGAAATGGCGATATACGGATATGCAATGACGCTTTCTATGAATTCTTCGGGTTAGATTCTGCTCACGAACCGCCTAATATATATCACTTTCTGACTGGTGACAGCCCCCTTTTGAGCGTACTTGATAATGGTGTAACTTTTAATCATGAAGAATTACCTGTCGTCGTCAATGACAAAATGAATCGCATGATTGTCAGCAGCAAAGTGATTGATGACAATCAAGATGATATGACAGAATTTCTATTCTTTTTGAGAACCCTCGATGGCGTCCGGCAGTACATCGCATCAGATACACCCCAGGAGAATGCTTTGGACTGTATTTTAGGGAAAAGTCTTACGACTGCAGAACTAAAATCTAAAATCCGTCAATTTGCCGCCAGTACATCTACTGTACTCATCCGCGGAGAGACCGGCACTGGAAAAGAACTGATTGCACGAAGCCTGCACGGTTTGAGCCCCCGCAATAAGCAGCCCTTCATAACGATCAATTGTGCCGCGATACCAGATACCCTCTTAGAAAGTGAACTCTTCGGCTACGAAAAAGGCACCTTCACTGGTGCAAGCAAAGGAGGAAAAGCCGGTCTTTTTGAGATTGCCAACGGTGGGACTATCTTTCTCGATGAAATAGGGGATATGCCTCTCCATCTGCAGGCTAAATTACTTCGAGTGCTGCAGGAACACAAAGTCATTCGCCTTGGAGGCTACCATCCCACGAATCTGGATATTCGAATTATCGCTGCAACGAATCAGGATCTTGAAAAACTCGTCGATGAAAACAAATTCAGATCAGATCTATATTATCGACTCAACATCCTGCCTATAAAAGTGCTTCCCCTTCGAGAAAGAATGGCGGATTTTGACGACCTTGTCTTTCATTTCATTGTAAAATACAATGATAAACTGAATAAGCACATTACTGGCATCGATAAAGCCTTTCTTCAGATTCTCAAGAATTACTCCTGGCCGGGAAATGTCCGTGAACTTGAGAATACCATTGAGTATGCTGTTAACATTGCGGAAGCATCCTGTTTGGGGGCAGAATCCTGCCCGGCAGGAATCATCAATGAAAACGCTGCTCATCCGCAGCTTACCTTAAAAGAACAGCTGAAGTTCGAGGAATCGCGAATCATTCAGGGGTATCTGGATCAATATGGCTCACAAAATAACAGTATCGCAGAAATTGCCAAGCTTCTCGGTATATCTCGTGCCTCCCTGTATGGAAAAATTAAAGAGTATAAATTATGAGAATAGTACTTAACTTAGATTCAGTAAAATAGACAGTTGTCCTGTCTCCACATGTTAACTTCTTATTTTCAGCATTAAAAAACAGAGCGTGTATTTCCATACGCTCTGTTTTTTAATGTTGAAGACCCCTGCCGAAAAGTTTCCATCTTCGGTGCGTCAGGTCTAATTTTGGTCTTTTTATTTTCCCATGCTATAATATGCTTTCATCTCTTCTTCCGGCACCATGTTTCCGCCAGTAGCCCAGAGGATATGCGTCGCATTCTTCAGCTTGTCTTTCAGATTGTTCTTAATCAGATACCCTTCTGCAGACAGCACATGTCCAGGGCCGGTAAAGCTTGCGCAGGCCGAAGGCTCAATGAAAAGGTCCTCGGTATCTGCCAGCTTTGCCAAGAAGGTATATAAATCCTCATCACTGATCGTAAAGCAGCCGTCAAGCAAGGTCTCCATCACACTTCCTACTAGTCTGGATGGCCGGGATACTGCCAGCCCGTCCGCTGCCGTCTTTCCGTCCAGTCCCACGTCGGTGACTGCAATCTGGTCGTGGAGCCCCGTCAGCATGCCCAATGTCATACACGGCGCATGCGTAGGTTCTGCGAAGAAAATGTGTATGTTCTCCCCGAATACCTGTTTCAGGCCAAAGGCAACGCCTCCTGGCGCACCGCCGACACCGCAGGGAATATATACGAATACAGGATTGTCCGCGTCGCAGACGATCATCTGCCGTTTAAACTGTTCTGCAATCCTTTTGGCGGCTACAGAGTAACCCAGGAACAAGTCACTGGAGCCTTCGTCGTCCACAAAATGGCACATCGGGTCCTGTTCTGCTCCTTTTCTGCCTTCCGCTACAGCTTTCTGGTAATCGTCCTGGTACTCGATAACCGTGACCCCTCTCTGCCGCAAGAGTTCCTTCTTCCACTGTCTTGCATCGGCAGACATATGTACCGTGACCTTGAACCCCAGTCTGGCGCTGATGATTCCAATGCTGAGACCCAGGTTTCCCGTAGATCCTACAGCCACACTGTATTCACTGAAGATCTTCTTAAACTTTTCTTCTGTCAGTATGGAATAATCGTCTGCTTCTGTCAGCATGCCGTGATCTATGGCAATTTTTTCTGCCAGCTTGAGGACCTCGTAAATACCGCCTCTGGCCTTGATCGAACCAGAAACGGCCAGATGACTGTCACATTTCAAAAATAGTCTTCCCGGTATCTCTTTGTCAAAAGTTTCTTCAAGGACTTTCTTCATCCTGCTGATCTCCACCAAAGGTGATTCAATGACGCCGTCTGTGCTCTCCGTCTCAGGAAAAGCCTTTTTGATGTAGGGTGCAAATCTGGCAAGCCGCTTCTCTGCATCCTCTATATCACTCATGTCAAAAGGCAATTCTGTTTCCTGACCGACTTTTTCGTTAAGCCAGAAAACCTCTTCACAGTTTATCATATTCTGTATCATAGGATGTTCTACAATCAATTTATCAATGTCCATACGTACTCTCCCTTCCACATCGCTAAAGAGTCTTTTTCCATTATACACTAAATTGCTGGAAAAAAAAAGTTTCATTTATGGTAGAACGGTTCACAGATTGATCCATTTTTGGCTCAAGTTTTCTTCTAATCGATATGAAAACGGCAAAGCCTTTGTAATCACACAAAAAAAGGGCGGCTGTAAGTCCTTGGAATTGCAGTGAATATTTATTTCTTCTATTTATTTCTATTAATTTCATAAATTTGGCACGATTTATGCTTTCTATATCGGCAAATAGAAAAATGTGTCGGAGGTAAGAATAATGAGTAAGGAAGTAATGTTAAAGAGAGCTTTTAACCAGGCAAGCGCAAATGGAGCCGTACGTTTTGTCGATAGAGATGTAGATTTCGCCGTCATCAGAAATTACATGGTTCAGTACGCAAAGAAAAACGACGTTGAAGTATCTGAAAAAGAGATTGAGAACTTCATCGGACAGCAAATGACTCAGATGAAAGAGACCACCAAAGATTTCACCTATCAGACAAAGATGATGAATTAATGAAGAGACCGCGCATCGCGGTCTTTTTTCATATTTTATGGATTTTATTTCCAAAGAGTGCTATAGTATAAGTATAGAACATATCATCTCTTAAAAAGTATGGAGGTACTTGAACATGAACAAAGAAGAAATGTTAAGGAAAGGTTTTTCCCATGGCGCTGCCAATGTAGCGATTCGTTACGCAGACGAAGAAATTGATTTCCTCGTACTCCGAAGCGAGATGGTGGAGTATGCAAGAAGGCATCATGTCGAGGTAGACGTGAAAGAAATTGAAGATTACATCAAAGCGCAGTTTAAGGATATGCACGATGCGCTCAAGGATTTCGAATTCCCGCCAATAGACTAATCTGTAAAAAAGAGACCGAAATATCGATCTCTTTTTTTATGCTCTGATTTGTCTGGCGAAAATGCCTGCTTTTTCTTCAAGCGCCTCCACGTCCAAAATGCTGCCGGGATCATTAGCCGTTTCCACCAGAGCAAATTTAGCCGGCAGAATGAAGTTCTTGTTAAAGTTCATGGCGCTGATGATCTGCTCCGCCACGATATCGCCGCCGCTGTAGCCCGATACCACCAGAGCGAAGATTTTTTTCTTTGAAAAGTCATGGGTTCTGAAAACTGCAGTCAGTCGGTTGATAAAGGCAGTAATATTTGCACTGACCGCATCGTTGTAGTTTGGACAAATCATAACCAGGCAGTCACATTCAATGATGGCCGGATATACCTGTTCCACCATGACGCCGCCATAGAAGCAGCCTCCTTTTTCTCCGAAATGCATACATTCCTCATACTTACAGCCTCTGCAGTCCAACAGCTGACCGTTGCGGAGGGAAATTTCTGTCACTTTGATGGACTCGTCTAAATAACTCTTCACTTTTTCCCAGAGCATCAGGCTATTAGAAGTCTTTCTGCTGCTGGCGTGAATTGCCAGCACATTTGGATGACGTATTTTCAACATTTCGAAGTCACACAATCTCTTTATCAGGCGTTCTGTCAGCATCTGATATGCGCCTAGCAGATCCGTGCCCAGCACCTTGCTGATTACCTTAAAATTATAGAGAGAGCCTGTGGCCTCCACCAGCGGTCTGCTGATAAATGCGCAGCCTGCTGCGTTAGCTGAAAATACAAGTCTGCGAGCCAGACTTTTGGTAAAAAGTTCTCCGCTTCCATCGACGATCACAGCGCCGCTGCATCCAGTCAGGCAGCCTGGCGCTCGTCTGAAATACTCCAATATCCTGTAATATTCCATATTGATCCCCGCTTCAGACAGACAGACGGCAAAAAGGATTTTCCTGCCGCGCAGATCACACGCTTCCAGTTCTTTCGCCGTAAGTAGATATTCTGTCTCGACTGTGGCAAGCGCTTCGGAGAGAATGAGGTCCATCCGGTTTTCTCTATGAAATTCATTGCAGAAAGGTTTAATCACCGTTAACATTTTCCATCGCCTCTTTTACTGATTACTTTATCTCGCACAAATTCTCATATGCGTCTTTGATGCGCCCATACAGTTCCTCACAGAGAGGCACATCCTCATATTCTGGTCCGCTTCCTCTCATTCTATTCTTCATGCCCAGAAAGGCGCCTTTGTCTTCGTTTCCAAGATAGAGAGAACTGTAATGCCACTCTCCCCGCAGGGTCAGTAAGATAGAAATTGCTGCCGAGGACAGCGCCGGAGCGATGTACGGCTTAAACCCCAGCTCCCGCACTCTCATATTCGCGTCCACAGTCAAAGCCGTCAGCTCCCTGGACAATTGATCGTCGTAAGCCGTCAAACTATCGGCAATGACCAAATCCTCACCATGAGGGCCAAAGGCGCGGCCTTCCGCAGCATAGTGGCTGAAGCGCCGATCTTTTCCTGCAAAATACAGTGCGCGGGCGTTCATGACCCCCAGACCATAACCCTGCACCTGAGACGGCCGCAATTTTGCGCTGTTTAAAAAAGCTCTGCACAGTGGGTCTACCGGGTCACTCACTACAGCGACCAAACCTTTAAAATCCCTTTCTCTTGCCAGTCTCCCATAACGGGCAATTATTTCGCCATTGGCAGATAGCTGTGCCATTCGCACATCGCCTGCTGCCCCGAGGGGCGGCACGCCTTTGCTGGCGCAGAAGACCAGAACATCGCAGTCAAAGAGGTCTTCCTCTCCGACCATCTTCACTTCTGGAAGTCCCTGCGTTTCAAAGGGATAATTGATTTGGTTGATCTCCTGTTCACAGCGAACCATATTTGACTCATCGATGTCACAGATGCCGATGATCGAAATCACGTCGGCGCCCAGCAGCCGCAAGCCTATCAGTACAGTCGTGCCTACGTCCCCCAAAGCCAACAGATTCACTCTGTTTTTTTCCTTCAGTTTCACAGGACAGTAGTCGAGAGGAATACCGCCTGTAATCCCTGATTCCTTTAATAAGTCCTCAATTCTTTTCATTTTTACCTCTAACGTTTATATCTCAGTCTGATTAGTTTCTCAATGTCATTTTCTACATAGACCGACGGAGCCAGATTTTCATCGTAACTGATGCCTTCGCCTACGTCAGGTCTTCTCGGATAAGTGATGACTTCCCCCAGCCTCTTCAGCGTCAGCTTCTTCTCAAAAGTAGACTGGTATTCTTTTTCCAGTACTTTCAGAATTTCTCTCGCGTTTTCCAGGCAGACTCTGGAATATTCGAAGACTGCATCAGCGTCTCCATTCAGGATAAAGACGGGAGTCGTATAGGGCAGAAGCAAATTCATAGATACGTCCGCGTCCTTGTCGATACTGTCGCCGCCGATAAACGGATAACAATCTCTCTCGTTGAGCCATACTTTTAGGGTTGGCAGGAAGTACGCGCTTTCCACACTCCTGTTTCTCACCGTCATTAAATCCCTGGCATTGCCGGTCAAAACGCCGACGATGATTTCTTTCACCTCCACATCATTTTGTTTGAGAATCGGGTCCAGAATATTCATGCGATGTCCCTTGTGCAGCAGATCGTCAATAAGAATGATCGGCCGATCAAAGGATTTTATCGTTCTGGCCTGATTGTCGAGAACAGCGTGATGCTTTGCCTCTGCGATGGTAAAGTGTTTGAGATCACTTGAAAAATATTTTTCTGTATGCAGCGCTTTGGTCACTGTATTGGGCACCACCACATCGGCTAAAGCCTTGCCGAAAGGCACCGACATATACGGTCCCCTCTTGCTGCTGACGGTCTCTGCCGACACCTGATTTAGCGCTGCCACCTTGTTGATAATCTTGTGATGTATGGCGCCGGTATTAAAGGAAAGAACAAGCTGTCCATGGTAAATCGCAGTCAGTGTCCGCAGCAGCCTGCTGTGAGCCTCGTCGATGACCTTCAAAACCTCCGGATTCTTGTTGAGCGGATTTTTTATTACCGTCTCCACATCGCGGAAGATGACAATCGGCGACTTCATGTCCACGGCGTAAATCGGCTGTTCGCTGCCTGGATCTGCAATATTGACAAATCCCTGCTTGCGCAGAACGTCCACGATTCTCTGGTTCATGCCCGCTTTATCCACAGGATGATAGACTACATAAGCAAAGTCCCTCGCCAGCAGTTCCGTAAGGATCTCCGTCAGTACGATTTGACTGACGTTGGATATTGTACGATTTTTCCCTGAAAAGAAGGCACCGATCACCGCGATGCTGCCGGCAGCCTGCTCTCTGACATGGGCCGCAATGGACGGATCTGCAAATTCTTCCAGCAGTTGGCTGGTTTCCACTCTGTGGGCGGCAGCAAAGGCCGCCATCTTCTTGTTTCGCACGCCGCTTTCAATGTAGATGGTGCGGACGCCAGGCCGATCCAGATACGCAGACAGGCGGTCCATATGATACCCTCTGTGTACCAGTTCTTCTTTGATCGGCGCAAGACAGGCCGCGCTTCTTTCTTCATAGGTGCTGATCCGAATCTCTTTTGCCTGCAAAATATGCTTGTAAGCCGGTTCTCTCAAATACAAGTTCCTATCATAGATATAATTCTGCGCCACGATGTCGATCAGATTGGAGATGTCCCGATTGAGATCGATGTTTTCTCTGATCCGCGTCGAGCTGATATCTTCATAATATTTTTTCAAGGTCAGATTGATCACTTCACCCGTAATGGGATATCGTTTTTCCTCGCCCCGGCTTTTCCCCTGCTCGTTGGACTCGCGGGCAAAGGCGATATGGTTCAAAGAATGAATGGAGTCCTTCACAGGCGCTGCCTTGTAACACGATGCGTTTTTAATGACGTCAGTACCCACTGCGATGTAAAGCTCTTTTCCGGCAAAGGTTTCTTTCAGGCGCTTGATGTCCGCCGGATTGGCGATGTTGACTGGAATGTCCTCTGGAAAGATAAAGATATTGTCTTCATCAGCGATAGACATGGTCATAATCTTCCGGCGCTGCAGCCTCGGCTGGGTGTTTTTTGACCATGAAAATTCATCCAAGGCGAGATAGACTTCAAAGCCCATATTCCTGATCGTAGTCGCTACGGCCTTGTGTCCAAGGCTGAAGGGATCAAAGGTTCCCGGGAAGAAAGCGGCCTTTCTCACTGGAGGGAATTCAAAAGCTCCCACTTCAGCCTGGTACTGGGAAATATAACGATAAATATGATTCAGCACTGCGGCATCGTTGTAGAAATCCAGTTCCCCCTCTTTCTTCTCATAGAGCAGTGACATAATCTTCTTATAGCAATGTTTAAAGATTTCCGTTTTTTCTGCCAGGTTCAGCACCTTCCCGCCGAAGATACGAATGCCTAAGGTCCAGAAGGCTTCCTGAGAGCAGACATCGTTATAGCCTGCAAATGCCTTGATAATTAAATTCAGCAGCCGAAACCTGCGTTTCTCACGAATATCTGTCGGCTCCATAAATTTTCCTTTATAGATGCTGTAGTTCTCCACCATGACGCCCAAAGTATTTATCACAGAGGAAGCCGCTTTTTCGTTGCCAGTCTCCAGAATCTTCTGCAGTTCGTCGATGGATTCATCCAGCTCCTTCGGCGGCAGATAGAGCATGATGATGCCCAGGTAATCGGGAATGTACTTTGAAAACTGATAGTCTCCAATTTCAAGCCCGTTGAACAGTTCCACCGTCAGTTCATTTCTCTGCTCCAGCGGCATCTTGCCGATGATGGACAAAAGTCCCGCGCCCGCCGCTTTTCTCACGGTAATGGTTTCGCTGACCTTTACTAAATTAGCCAGATGGGTTGCCACATGGAGGGTTCGGCCTCTATCGCCTGCCTGTTCAACATGCTTGAGCATGAAAGAAATGTTCGCCACTTTTTGAATCCACGGCGTGCCAGTTTTCAAATCGTCCAGAAACATGGCTGCCAAGTTTTCATCAAAGGCTTCGCCGTCCTCTGGGATATTCATGACCTTTCTGATCTCTCTCTCATACTGGTCGTCCCCATATCCGTCAAAATAATGACGGCTGGCTTTCAGCACTGCAATATCCACACTTTTGCTGTAAGCGCCGAAAGATTCTTTTAAAAACAGTTTCAGCTGCTCCGTAAAGGCGGCAGTGCAGAGTTCCCGCTCTATGGCCAGCCCTGCATCCAGCAGCACCATGACGGTGCCCTCATCATAAACTTTCATGGCGTAGAACTTCTGCAGTATATCAAAGTAATTGTGTCTGCAGGAGACCTTGCAATGGCTCAGCAGCGCCTTTGAAAAGCTGTCCAATGTGTTGGAAATCCATTTTTTATGTTGGTCTGTCAACTTATGATCCGGAAAAATAATGGCATGCAGGTATTTTTCCCAAAGTGACAAATTGTTTACCAGTCTGTCCGGCAGGGTGATATCGGTCGGTACTTCCTTCTTATACTCTTCGCTGAAGCCTGCAATCATTCTGCCCATGATTTCCGCCGCCTGACTTCTGATATCACTCTCTTTATGTGCCAACAGCTCATAGAGAAATTTCAGCGTCAGCAGCTTCTGCTTTTCCGTCATATAGGTTGAATACTCGCCAAAGATGCTGACATAAGTGCGCAGGTTTTTCCATTGCCGCTCGCTTCTTGCCGCTTCGATGAGGTTGCCGAATTCACTTTCTACGTGAAAGCGGCTCATAAGACGGATATTGTGATCGATGGCGCTGAACTTCAGCTGATTTACCAAATCCTGTCCGTTTAATAAAGCGATCTGCCGTTTTGTCTCCTGTGGCTTCTCGTCCATAGGTTCTCTAAAATCAGCTGGCAGCTGGGTCACGACGCCCCTCTCCATCATGTAGTTCTCGAAATCCTTCAGTTTGTCGTAGACCTTTTGATATCTGAGCCGCTTGGTTTCGTCCACATCGTCCAGTTTGCCTAAGATTACATCAAAGGCCTCGTCCAGGCTGTAGAAGCGAACAACTTCTTCACCTCGATCATTTCGGCTGCTCTTGACTCTGAAGTCCGCGTAAATCAAAAGCAATGACTCCACAGACAGATTCTCCAGTTCCAAGTCCCAGGTGGAATGGTTCGCTGCGATGTGGCCGATAGTAGGCATTTCGAAGCGGTTATAGCATAGATCCGTATAGTAGTAATGCAGGTAGGGAATTCGTTTTTCTTCACTTTTTCTGCATCCATACTTTCCGATATCGTGGCCTGCCGCCGCGCCAGAAACGAGTCCCAAATCGACAGGAACCTGGGTACGGGCTAGCTGCCGTCCTGCAAACATGGCAACATAATGGACGCCGCCGATATGGCCTAAGGTGTTAAAGGGGGTAATATCCACACCGATACGCATAAATTCGTAGACATATTTATTATGTATCAGCTTGCGCAGCTTGTTGTACTCCGGAGTATAACCCTGCGCTTCAATCTCGTGGTCGGAAAGCAGACGCATTTCCTTTGTAGGATCAAAAGGCAGAACTTTGCTTTCGCAGGCATAGACGGCACGAAGAATTTGCAGCAGATAAATCCTGCCCTGCCTGTATTCTGCTGCGCCTTCTGGTTCACCCATTTCTGGAAATAGCTGGCTGAGTACATATCTGTAGCAGTGGGCTAACCAACCCTGCTCTGGTACAGGCTGCAGCTCGTCAATATAATGTTCGCAAGCTTCTAATACCATTTTGGCCGGAAAGCGCCCCTGCTCGTCAGTACTTTCTGCCAGCTCCTCCGCCATATCAATCCACCGCGCCTCCAAGAGGCAACTCTCCATTTCTTTTCTTTTCATGTTCAGTTCTTTTAAAAAAGTCTTATCTAGGAAAGCGGTCTTTATTTCATTGTAAATTCGTAAATGGTTCTTCATATCTTATAACCCGTGTTTCAATTTCTTTCTGGCGAAAGTGGTCTGTGGAAGTCCCAGCAGATCCGCCGCCTTTCTGGTGGTGCCCTCTTTCTTCAGCGCATATTCGATAATCTGCTTCTCCTGCTGCTCCATCAGCTGATGAAAGTCCATATGCTCGCTTCTGTTAAAGGTTTTCTTTACACTGACGATCATATCGCCGTAGGCGTTTTCGTTCAGAATATCGTCCACTATTTCACCCGAGATGATTATATCCTTGCAGCTGATGACCAGCCGATGGATGACGTTCTCCAGTTCCCTGACGTTCCCCGGCCAATAATAATCGTAGAGGGCGCTGAGAGCCTCCGGCGAAAGCTCTCTTTCTATTTTATACTTTTTTGTCCAGTTTGAAACAAAGCTCTGTGCAAGACAGAGGATGTCGTCCTTGCGATCACGCAGAGGCGGCACGTCAATCTTGCAGATATTCAGTCTGTAGTACAGATCCTCTCTGAACTTCCCTTTATCTACCAAGTCCTTCAGGGGAACGTTGTTTGCTACGATGACCCTGACATTGACAGAAATCTGCCGGGTTCCTCCTACACGGTAAAATTGACTTTCCTGCAAAACCCGCAGCAGCTTTGACTGCATATTCATGGACAGAGTGCCAATCTCATCGAGAAAGAGGATTCCGTTGTTGGCCATTTCAAAGTAACCCGGCTTTCCGCTGGCCTGGGCCCCCGTAAAAGCACCGGCTTCATACCCGAAGAATTCTGATTCTGCCAGACTCTCGGCAATGGTTGCGCAGTTAATCTTGATGCAGGGATTGCCGTGACGCTCGCTGTTCTGGTGAATCAAGGAAAGCACTTTTTCCTTTCCGACGCCGGTTTCCCCCTGAATGATGACATTGCAGTCATATTTGGCTATGTTCATGACCTCGTCTATCATGCTTTTGGTCACCTGGCTCTGATAAACAAAATCGTCTTCTTTGCCAGCGCTTGTAATCATAATGCTTTTGGCCCGATTGCGGGTCAGCTTATTTTTTCTCTTTTTACTCTCATAGAGACGGTTGATTTCATCCAGCTTCATCTGAATGTTTTTGACGACCCTGATCGTGAAGTCGGGATAGTCTTTGATGTACTGATCAAAGGCATACATGGTCATAATCTTGCCCATGGACTCCGCTACAATCTGCGCCTCCGCATAGTGATTTTCCACCGCCGTGAAGTAGAGGTCGCCGAAAGGCTTTACCATCATGACGGCCAAAGTCTCTGCACCGAAGATATCCTCCGCGATGATAACCTGATCCGCCTCTCCGACCAAAGGGTTTTTGCCTATCATGGATTGAAAGGATTTAATCGGCTCCGTCAAATCCACAAAATAGGTCTCTTTAATCAAAGGGTACATGACCGTCTCAATTTCTTCCTGCGTCAAGCTTTCTTTGGCGTATTTGTCCATGACCGCAATAACGTTGTACATAGGGCCGATGGCTTCTCTCACAGCCGCTGAGTACATCATGGTAGTATAGACGTTGCGTCCGATGATGACGATGTTCTTGTTCTGATGTTCGATGGCAATATTGTAAGCGCCAAAGAGGGTCCCCGCTTCATCGATAGCCGCAAGGGTGTAATCCGGACGCAGTCCCTTCTCCAGCTTATAGACAGGTGAGGCCTCAAAGAGTATGGCATAACCCTGGCAGGTAATCTGGCCATAGTTATAGTCGATTTCCTGTATGCTTTCAATATGAAGAGGCAGACAGCTCAAGGAAGTGATGCAGTAAATGCGGTCTCCCACTCTCAAATCGTTTTCTGAGACCAAATCTTCGGCCTCTTCTTCGATCGTTCCAATCAAAACACCGCCTGTGCCAGTAAACGGGTTGTGCAATTTCCCCCGCTTCTCCACCAGGTCCATTATTTTAGCTTTAATTTTGTCTTCGTCAAAACCGCAGCTGCTGACAATCTGCTGGAAATTATCCCATTCCAGATGAATGCGCTCTAAATTGATTCTTGCCTCCTTTGAATGGAGATTTCGATCGTTATTTATCTTCCAGGCTGTGGCTGGCGTCAACCCTTTCGGTTCCAACACACGGTCCAGGCCGTAATTCTTATCCATGTTTATCACTCCTAAGACTTTTTTACTATCTTCCGTACTCTTCTAATGCTATTCCAATTGTAATCAAAAGTCAACTCATTTGACCCATTTTTGGTATTATTTTAACGGTAAAATACCACATATGGGTCATACTTACCATAAGGAAAAAGTATTACCCGACAGTAACCCCAATATTTCCCCCTTTTTCGATTGTTAAATATTTTTCAATCTTGGCATAGTACTTGCTCTATTATTATACGGATTTTTTTCCACATTCATCATTAATTAAGTAAAAAAGGAGAAAAGAGAATGAAATTCTTAAAAGCCACAGTCAAGTTCGTGCCGGTTGTCATACTAGCAGGCTTGATGATCGCAGGGCAGGATGCACTTCTTGCAGCACCTATCGCAGCTGTTGCGGCAGTCATCATTGCCAAAGTCACAGAAGGACTTAATTTCAAGGACTGTATTGACGCAGCGACAAAAAGCGTCAGTAACATCACAGTTGCTCTATTTATCTTAATGTTCGCATACGCTATGGCCAGTGCGTTCATGTCCACCGGTGTAGGCGCATCCGTAGTAAATATCGCGCTGTCACTGGGTATCTCAGCGAAGACCACCGCAGTCGTCGGTCTCGTCGTCACCGCAATTTTATCCGTAGCAACTGGTACTTCATGGGGTACGTTCGCTGCATGTGCGCCGATTTTCTTATGGCTGGTGCATATCGTAGACCCAAACTGCATCGATACAGGCAGCTTACTTCTGACAACCTGCGCTATCGCAGGAGGCGCATGCTTTGGAGACAACATCGGACTGATCTCCGATACGACCATCGTATCCTCTGGTATTCAAGGTGTCGAGGTGGTAGACAGAATCAGGAGCCAGGGCGTCTGGTCCGTCATGTGTCTTGTTTTGGCAGCCATCGCCTTCTTCGTAGCTGGCATTGTAATGGGACTGCCTGGTGAATCCGTTGCCGCATCCGGTGTAATGGATTCCGTTCCGCAGAGTGCAATGGACTATCTGGCTCAAGAAAAGCCAGAAGCCATCGACCTGCTCAATCAGGTACAGAACGGTGTCGCTCTCTACATGATTATTCCTCTGATTTTGGTTATCGGACTGGCAATCAGCGGTGTAAACACCTTTGCCTGCATCGGTTCCGGTATCGTTTCCGCTTACGTCTTAGGTTTATTCGCAGGTACGACTTCTCTGTACCCAATCCTCAGTAGTGCAGAAGATGTTACTACTGGCCTTCAGGGTTATCTGAACATGTGTATGGCAGGCTTTGCAGACGCAGGCTCCTGGGTCGTCGTCATGATGATGTGGGTTGCAGCGTTCGGCGGCATCATGGGCAAGATGAAAGCATTTGAACCGCTTTCAAACTTCATCGTGAAAATCTCCCACAACGTCAGACAGCTGATGACCTGCAACGGAATCCTCTGTCTGGCTGGCAACGCGATTCTTTCTGACGAAATGGCTCAGATCGTAACAGTCGGACCGATTATCAAAGAAATTACCGCAGAGAATGTGGAAGCGGAAACGGAAGAAGATATGTACAAGCTGAAATTGAGAAATGCAACTTTCGGAGACGCCATGGGCGTATTCGGTTCCCAGCTGATTCCTTGGCACGTATATCTTGGATTCTACGTCGGTATCGCCATTAACGTATACCCACTGTACGAATTCGCTAACACCGATTTCATCAAATTCAATTTTATGGCAATGATTGCCGTATTATCCATGTTAATTCTGACATTTACTGGCGCTGACAGGCTGATTCCGCTGTTCGGACTGCCTAAAGAACCAAAGGTAAGATTGAAGAAGAAGACAAGCGGAGAAGCAGAAGACATTGCATAAACTGCATGTAACTTTCTGTCGATAAACTTCTGCAACACAAAAGGGCGGCATGCTGCATCGTGGTTTACACCAATGCAGCATGCCGCCCTTTTATTAAGGTCATTTTTCTTTGTTATCCAGCATCAAGGTGAGCGATTTCTTTGCCGATGCCTTTAGGATAGAAAGTCCTTCCAGCATGACGGCTCTTGTCTGTTCGTCAATGGAAACCAAGGTCTTTAAAATCGTCACCGCATTCCTTCCCTTCCAGAGTTCCCGCAGAGTTTTGGCGTCGCAATTGCTGAACAAGGCAAAAACACCGTTGATAAAGGCCTCTCTTTTTTCGCGGCTCATACTGCCCAGCCACTCTTTTAGAGTAGAATCGATAAACTGGCTGCTGCCAGTGGTCTTTGAATCCTTCACAAAGCCTCCGCCTTCGATTTCCCAAGAATAGAGATCGTGCTGAAAGATACCGATGCTCTTGCTGTGTACGATCGTAAATTCCTCTTCATGTTCCAAGAGCATTCCCACTACCGACGATTGGGGCAAGTAAGTGCGCGTCCGCATGCTGATTCTCTTAACGCCAGGATAGTGAATATTCTTCTCGTTAAATCCGGGGCCGTCAAAATTACGGACCTCCAAAATTCTTCGCTGAATCGCTTCTGTACAAAAGGCTGCCGAATAAACCGCCAGGTTGCCGCCCTTGGAATGTCCGCAAAGGCGGATCAGTATCTCCTCCATTTGCTCCGAGGCATTCTTTACGTATTCTGCAGCATCCTGCTGTGCTGGTACATTGTCGGCAAACCCCATGTTAAAGTCCTCTTTCCAGCCGATAATCGTGCTGTCGGTTCCCCTGAACACGATAACCATAGATTCATCTGGAAGCAGCACCGTTACAGCAGAAAACTGCTCCTGTTCGTCATCATCAAAAATATCCACATGACCCAGCAGTTTTAAATTTTGAAATCGTATACAGCGCTGCAGCGTTGTTAAAAGCGCGGCGTCCTCCTTGGCAGCAAGATTCTGTTTGATAACCTCCTCCGCCATATCAGCAAGACATATCGCTGTCTCAAAAAAAGAAGCCGGCACGATTCCCCTCATTTTGATGTAAGCCACTCTGCAGAGTACTAGATAGTCCACATCGCAGAGCGGTATCTTCTCAAGGGGCAAATCGCCGCGCCACTTGAGATAGTCCATGATATTCGTCATTGATAACTCCTAAACTGAAAAAGATAAACTAAAGGTTATCGGCTTAGTATATTAACAGCTTGCCAATATAGCGTGTCAGACGTATAGATGAATTTACAGCATTAAACTTCTCCTGCTAAGGATAAGTTTTACGCCAAAACCGCTTTTGTCAATAATGCAAATTAAAGCAGACAGCAATAGAGAAACCTAGTAATCTGTTATTGTTTTTCAGCCATCAGCAGATAGGAAAGCGGAAAGCCCTTTTTGTCATATACATCCGATAAGCCAACATCATAATCATACTCATTAAATTTCATAATACACAGCCCAGCGTTGCTGATCGCGTTAATAATAGTCGACAGAGTATGAGAAAAGCTAGTAAAGGTTTTTGAAGCATAATGTTCGGACATATAGCCCATACCCTCATTCTCAATCCACGGCTCTTTCTTAAAATAAGAATAGGCAGTCTGATTTAGGCGCTGTTCATCAAATTCAGGCTCACCGGGCATGGGCAGCATATTCATAACTGGATGGAAATCATGCAGGAACAGGATGCCGCCCGACCTCAGGCAACAGGAAACCTTTTGAAAAAGGGCGTTTAAATCACTGAACCAAGCGATGGCACCGATTGTAAACAGTACAAAATCAAAAGAATTATCATAACACTCGGGAATATCCAGTATATTGCATGAGACGAATTTGCTGTTCTGGATGCCCGCCTTTTCTGCGGTATCGGCAGCTTGAGCAATAATGTTTTTGGCTATATCAAACCCAACCCCACTTTTTGCACCAAGGCACATAAGTGAAAGCAATTCACGACCATTGTTGCAGCAAAATTGTGTAATGTCTTTGCCGCTGAAATCAATTTGCTTGAGTTCTTCTGCCATATCGGGACAGAAAAAGGGGAGTTTTTCATTCAGCAGCTTCTGGTAGTTTGTTTCTCCCCAACCGGGATGCCGATGATCAAACGCTTCTTCCCAAGCTTCTTTATTCTCGTTAAAGTAGTTCATTATTATTACACCTCCCCAAATTCTCATTTGTCACTGTCTAAAAGTTATTATTAGGTTGCATCTATCAGTTAGTTCATTATACTGTATATCCATGGTCTTTTCAACGTATGCCAGAAAAATAAGCACCCTGCTTTCTGCAGAGTGCCTACTATCACAATTCCATTCTATTCCTCAGCTCTTCGCTCAAATGTTCACCCGTAATGGAAAACTCCACCCACTCAGCGATGTTGACCGCATGATCCCCAATTCGCTCCAGATATTTGGCTATCATCAAAAGGTCGAGGCTGAACTCAGCACTGGCTCCCCCGTCCCTGATCAAGTTGATGATATCCTTCTTTACTTCGTCAAAATGGTCATCAACTACGTCGTCATCCTTCATCACTTTATGGGCCAGCTTCAAGTCTTTGTCAACAAAGGATTTGATGGACTCCGTCACCATCTGTGCGGCAGCCTGCGCCATATGTTTTAGATGGGTGTGATTTTTCGCATCTTCCCCTTCGATATAGCCAGCAATTTCGGCAATATCAGACGCCTGATCTCCAATTCGCTCCATATCAGAAATCATCTTCAGGGCAGAAGAAATGGTGCGCAGATCTTTTGCCACTGGCTGTTGCTGCAGCAGCAATTTCAGGCACATGGATTCAATTTCCCTTTCCTTTTCGTCGATTTCACTGTCCGTATCGGTGACCAGGTTCAGCAGTTCGTCGTTGTCATCCAGCAGTCCTTTGATTACATTGGAAATTGCAAGCTCGCATAAGCTTCCCATTTTTATCAGTTCCACGTTGAGCAGCGCAAGCTGCTCGTCAAATCTATTTCTCATCAGCCAAACCTCCCTGTAATATATTCTTCCGTTTTCTTGTTAGATGGAACAGAAAAGAGCTTTTCCGTCTTATCATACTCGATGACTTCGCCTAATAGAAAAAATGCAGTATTATCTGAAACACGAAGGGCTTGCTGCATGTTGTGTGTTACCATGATAATCGTATAGCGGTCTTTCAGTTCCAAGGCCAGGTCTTCAATCTTTGCAGTCGAAATCGGATCTAAGGCGCTGGTCGGTTCATCCATCAAAAGTACCTCAGGATTTACCGCCAAAGCCCTCGCGATACAAAGTCTCTGCTGCTGTCCTCCAGAGAGGCCGAGAGCGCTCTTTTTCAACCTGTCTTTCAGTTCATCCCAGATTGCGGCATTTTTCAGAGAACGTTCCACAATTTCGTCCAATTCCGCTTTATTCCTGACGCCATGAGTCCTCGGTCCATATGCAACGTTGTCATAAACACTCATCGGAAAGGGATTTGGTTTTTGGAAAACCATGCCAACCCTTTTTCTCAGATTGTTGACATCCATTTCTCCATAGATGTCTTCTCCATCCAGGCGCACATCTCCTTCTATTCTGCAGCCCTCCACCAGATCATTCATCCTGTTCAATGTCTTAAGAAGCGTCGATTTGCCGCATCCGGATGGCCCGATAAAAGCGGTCACCTCATTGGCCGGTAAATGTAAGTTGACGTTCTTGAGTCCTTGAAAGTCTCCGTAATATAAGTTCAATTGATTTATTGTAAATTTGTCCATTTAAATTCCCTTCTATCTTTTCGTCACCTTTCTCGCTATCAAACCTGAGATTGCGTTAATGATGATAACCACGATCAGCAGGACGACAGCCGTCGCATAAGCCTGATTGGTATAGAGACCCTCCGAGAGGAGTGCGTACATGTGCACTGAAAGGGTTCTGCCCGAGGAGAAGAGACCCGATGCGACACCTGTAACCGTACCTGCTGTATATATCAAAGCTGCTGTCTCACCGACAATTCTGCCTACTCCCAGTATCACTCCTGCGAGAATACCAGGAACGGCTGACGGCAGAACAATTCGGAAGACAGTTCTCAGCTTGCCCGCCCCTAATCCGAAGCTGCCTTCTCTAAAAGAATCCGGCACAGCTTTCAAAGCTTCTTCTGTCGTTCTCATAATCAGAGGCAATATCATGATTGCCAGTGTCAGTGTGCCCGCCATAATAGAATAACTCCATTTGAGAGCCACGACAAACATCAAGTAACCAAAAAGTCCATATACGATGGAAGGAATTCCTGAAAGGGTTTCTGTTGTAAGTCTGATCAGGTTGACCAGTTTATTTCCCCTTTTGGCGTATTCCACCAGATAAATGGCTGAAAAAATGCCAAAAGGTACCGCAATAAGCAGTGCCACGACCGTCACTGACAGCGTATTGATGATGGCGGGCATCATAGATACATTATCAGTCGTATACTTCCACGCAAACATCGATAAGTTTAAGTTCGGTATCCCTTTCACCAAAATATAGCCGACAACTGCAATCAGCACAAAAACTGTAATAGCCGCGGCAAGGTCTACGATGATTCTTAAAAAGAGAGACAAGGGCTGCCCTCTGTAACGTTTTATCATTGCTTTTCCCTCCTGTTATTGATAATAGAAAACAGCAGGTTGATAATCAGGATAAAGATAAACAGAACCACTGCTGTTGCAATCAGCGCCTCTCGATGCATCCCCGAAGCATAACCCATCTCCAAAACAATATTGGTCGTCATGGTTCTGGCTCCACTGAGAATGCTTTCTGGTATGATCGCCTGGTTACCGATAATCATGGATACCGCTAAAGTTTCACCGATGGCTCTGCCAACACCTAAAATGACGGCAGCCATAATTCCTGATTTCGCCGCCGGCAGAATCGTAAAGAAAATACTTCTCTCGTGGGTTGCGCCCAAAGCTAAAGATCCTTCGTAATAACTCTCCGGTACGGCTCTGATGGAGCTTTCTGACACACTGATAATGGTCGGCAGAATCATGATTCCCAGCATGATGGATGCGGTAAGAATCCCTTTGCCCGTTCCGCCAAAGAGGTCCTGCATCAGTGGTACGATTACTACCAGGCCAAAGAAACCATAAACAATGGACGGAATCCCGGCCAGCAGATCTACTGCCGGTTTCATCACCTTATACAGTTTTGGCGGGCAGAACTTTGCCATATAGGTCGCGCAGAGAATGCCGATTGGAACACCGATAACGATAGCGCCTGCAGTTACATAGATACTGCCGATAATCATCGGCAAAATGCCATATGTATCGTTAAGCGGTTTCCATACTGTGCCAGTAAGAAATTCAACGACACCGATTTTTCCAATGGCTGGAACTCCGTTGCCAAACATAAAAACGCAGATCAAAATGACTGCTATAATTGAAGCACATGCAGCCAGTAAAAATACCAGCTGCATTGCTTTTTCTTGGAGACCTAACCCCATCTTCTTTGAAGATGGATGATAGGTCCCATACTGAAATTCCCCGGCTTTAGCCTGCTTGGAATTTTTCTGTTTCAAACTTCTATTCATTATTTTACTTCTGACCACTTGGTGATCTCTCCAGTGTAAATTTTCAGTACAGAATCTGATGTGATTTCATCGAGGGTATTGTTCAAATTTACGATGACTGCGATTCCGTCAAGTGCGATTGCCTTTGCATCGACACCTGCTGCCGTTTCTTCGTCTGTCAGGGCTCTTGATGCCATTCCGATATCGCTAACCCCTTTTGTTGCATCGGTCACACCTGTCGTGGAGTCGGACTGCTGTACGCTGACTTTTACGTCCTTGTTGATCTTCTGATATTCTTCAGCCAGTTTTTCCATCAATGGAGTAACTGAGGATGAACCGCTGATCTTTACTTCGCCTTTCACAGCTTTACCTTTAAAGGCGCCTGTGTTTTCCTGGCTGACATAACCTTCTTCTTCAACAATTGCCTGGCCTTCTTCACTCATGATATAGTTAACGAAGTCTTTTGTCGCTTCACTGGCGTCTTTTTTTGTCACGATATTGAATGGTCTTGATACTTTGTAATCGCCGCTCTTAACATTGTCCAGTGTCGCCTCTACGCCATCCACCTTCAAAGCCTTTACAGTGTCATTTAATGATCCCAGTGAAATGTAACCGATTGCGTCATCGTCTCCGGCGATGGTCTGCATCATAACCGATGTACTGTTTGTAACCTCTGCGGAATCAATTGTGTGGTCCATCTTTTCTCCGTTTTCGTCTTTCTGCTCAATTCCGAAAAGTTCGATGAATGCGCCTCTTGTTCCAGATCCTTCTTCTCTTGAAGTTACGTGGATATCCTTGTCGCCTGCATCGGTTCCTTCGCCATCATCGTTGCCGCATGCG
Organism: Emergencia timonensis; assembly: GCF_900086585.1. Classification (GTDB taxonomy): domain Bacteria; phylum Bacillota; class Clostridia; order Peptostreptococcales; family Anaerovoracaceae; genus Senimuribacter; species Senimuribacter timonensis. The sequence goes on along the minus strand of NZ_FLKM01000009.1, from coordinate 34,011 downwards.
GTGAATAAACTTCCCATCAGTACCATTACTAAACATACCGCCAAAATCTTCTTTAACTTTTTCATTTCTTTCTTCTCCTTTTGATATATTTTAATTATTAGTTTTTCTTGATTGCAAGAATACTATACCGAATCAATGTAAAGAGTGTAATCATGATTTTGTTAAAGATATGTAAAGTGAGGCGGTTTTTTCCTTTCCATTTAAAATGTAGTTCTTAAAGCTTAGTCCGATTTTGCATGATTAAACTTTTGTACAATTAATTTTTCTGTTCAAGCCGCATAGGATATCAAGATGACATTTACTTCAAGAAAGGGGATATAATGAAAATCTTAAAAGCTACTGTAAAATTTTTACCAGTCGTCCTGTTAGCCGGTTTGATGATTTCGGGGCAGGATGCTTTGATAGCGGCGCCGCTTTCCGTTATCGTAGCGGTGATTGTCGCTAACCTGACAGAAAAGCTCACCTTTAAAGACTGTCTCGACGCATCCATCAAAAGTGTGAGCAATATCATCGTCGCACTTTTTATTCTGATGTTTGCCTATGCCATGGCAAGCGCCTTTATGAAAACAGGGGTTGGCGCCTCTGTGGTCAACATCGCACTGTCACTGGGAGTGACCGCTAGAACGACAGCCGTCACCGGTCTAATGGTAACAGCGGTTTTATCCGTTGCAACGGGCACATCTTGGGGAACCTTTGCCGCTTGCTCGCCAATCTTTCTCTGGCTGGTACACATCGTGGACCCAAATTGCATCGAAAGCGGAAGTCTGCTTTTGACAACCTGCGCTATCGCTGGAGGCGCTTGCTTCGGCGACAATATCGGACTCATTTCAGATACTACTATTGTTTCATCTGGCATTCAAGGGGTTCAGGTTATCGACCGTGTTCGCTCACAGGGCGTATGGTCTGTGATGTGTCTCACGCTGGCTGCAATTACAACTTTTATCGCCGCCATTGTCATGGGACTGCCGACAGGGAAAGTGGAAGCCTCTGGCGTCATGGCCTCCGTACCGCAGAGTGCACTGGATTACCTGGCGCAGGAACGGCCAGAGGCCATTGACCTGTTAAATCAAGTAGAAAACGGAGTATCCTGGTACATGATTATTCCGCTGATTCTAGTTATCGTGTTGGCGGTAGTTGGAATCAATACCTTCGCCTGCATTGGCACCGGCATTCTTTCTTCTTACATATTGGGAGGCTTTGCCGGAACGACTGCTTTCACAGGCAGCGGTCTGCAGGACTACTTAAATATGTGTATGGACGGTTTCGCTGATGCCGGTTCCTGGGTGATCGTCATGATGATGTGGGTAGCGGCCTTCGGCGGCATTATGGGCAGAATGCACGCTTTCGACCCGCTTTCTAATCTAATCGTGAAAATCTCACACAATGTAAGGCAGCTGATGTTCTGCAATGGCGTGCTCTCCCTTGCCGGGAATGCCATACTAGCCGACGAAATGGCGCAAATCGTAACCGTGGGGCCGATTATTAAAGAAATCGCAGAAGAGAATATCGAGGCCAGCGAAGAGGATATGTACAAAATTAAGCTGAGAAATGCTACCTTTGGAGACGCCATGGGGGTATTTGGCTCTCAGTTGATTCCATGGCACGTATACTTGTTCTTCTACGCTGGTATTGCAGTCAACGTATATCCGCTGTTTCAATTTGCCAACACAGATTTTATCAGATACAATTTCATGGCGATGTTCGCCGTAGCCACACTGCTGATACTGACAATTACAGGTCTTGATAAATATATTCCGCTGTTCAAGCTGCCAAGTGAACCGGACGTTACTTTGAAAAAGAACGCCAAATCCGACGCAGCATAAAAAAGAGGCTGACCGCCGATGGTATGCACCATGGCAGTCAGCCTCTTTATTTCTCATTCTTTATTCGTCTCTGCGGTGCTCCTGATTGCGTTCCTCCCTTGCATGGTAGATTTTCTTGCTTCGCCTGATATGAAGTACTGACAAGTAAACGATAAGTGCGATAATGGCCCCCAGATATACAAAACCTAAAATATTGTACTCTGCTGGCGTTCCGTCCACATAATTCATAGCAACCTCCTTCAAAGCAACTCCAGATAGAGTTGTTCTGTTCCTGCATCAAAGGAAACGAGTATCACATCTTCTATAACGCTTTCCTGATGTTCTGCAAAGTATTCTTTCATCGCTTCCACAGCCGTTTTGGCCGCCTTCTCCTTGGGATAACCATAAATGCCCGTACTGATAGCTGGAAAAGCGATGCTCCGGCAGCCGTTTGCCTCCCCGACCTCTAGTGACCTGCGGTAGCAACTCTTCAGCAGCTCTTCTTCTCCGTGATTTCCCCCATGCCAAACCGGACCTACCGTGTGAATCACAAACTTTGCAGGCAGATGATACCCTTTGGTAATCTTCGCATCACCGGTAGCACAGCCCTGCAAAGTCCGACATTCAGCAAGAAGTTCCCTGCCCGCCGCCCTGTGAATGGCTCCGTCTACGCCACCGCCGCCCAGCAAAGAGCTGTTGGCTGCGTTAACAATGGCATCAACTTTCAGCAGTGTTATATCGCCAGTGTAAATTTGAATCAAATCTATCACTTCCTTTCCTCAATCCCATTCTACGCTGTAATGGATGTCCACATCGTCATTCACTCTGTGAGCACCGCTATTCCAGTGTGGTCGCTCATTGACTATCATTTCTTTGCTGATCGACACATAGATAGTTTTACCATCTATTTCACGACTCCAGTCAGCATTAAAAAACCGCTTTCCTTTTCCGAAATAAAATGCAATTTTATTAAATCCATGATAAGTATAGGCGCCTTCTTTTTCGCCTAGGTACCCATCTTCTACGATGATTTCATCCCCCTCTTTCAGACAGATGAGGGAAAACCAGGTTCCACCTATATCCGTCAGTGAGACTAGTTCCACCTCCCGCTCTTCTTCTGCCCGTACCTGCTCCAAAACAGCTGCTTCCGCTTCTTTTTTGCTGATCGATTCTGTCTTTTCCAACGCCTTGTGCTCATCCGTGCTGCATGCCGTCATAGCGACCGCCAATGCTAAGATAAGAACTGCTGTCAAAACTCTTCTCATTTTTCTCCTTCTAGTGTCAAAAACCACTGCAGCAGTTTTTTCGCATCCGTTCTTTGATTTTCATTTCCGTAGAGAAACATCTTCTCCGGGTGCCACTGTAAGCCCAGAATAGAATGCTGCTCACAGGCGATGGCCTCTACCACACTGTCTTCTCCATCATTCCAGATGGATACGACCTGTAGATTCTCTCCGATTCGTCCAATGCCCTGATGATGGCGGGTGTTCACTTCTGAGGTTTCACCATATAAAGCCTCCATAAAGGTTGCCGGCAAATGCAAAACGTCGTGATATTGTTCGGGCGTAGCTGCCTTATGGCTGGCACTGCAAGGCAAATCTTGTATCAAAGTTCCGCCAAAATACACATTGATAAACTGCATACCTCTGCAGATGCCCAAGATGGGCTTGCCTTTTTTCACCGCGCTGTCCATGAGCGCCCACTGGGCAGCGTCTAATGCATCATTGATGTCGTTAGAGCATTGATCCTCGCTGCCCCAGAGCTTTGGGTTCATATCCTGTCCGCTGCCTGGCAGAATCAAGGCATCTGCCAGATCCAAGTCCTGCAGATTTAAAGAGATAAAAGGTTCTTGCCCCAGTTCCTCAAAAGCCTTACAGTAGTCTTTGTAGTCATCATCTGCCGTAACAAGCCCGGCAATCATCGGTTTCTTCATGGTCAAAACTCCCTTTAAATTATCGTATGGCATATTCGCAGCCCTTCGAAAAGTTTATATTTTTCATCTGTCAGTCTCATATCAAAACTGCGCTCACGGGAACAAATCGTCATCCACACCTTTCCTTGGCAGTCTTCAAAAGCAGCGTCTTCGAAATCATAACCGCCAAAAGAGATGGGGTAGGAAAAAACATCTTGCTCCAAAGGACTCATCAGTTCGTCGCTGACTCTAAAATAGCACAGATCAAATATGCCTGGAAAGGTGGCCAGAGAGCCGATGGAAATCAACTTTTTTACAATGCCAAAGGCTGTAAGATTCTCTACGACTTGGTCCTTTTCCTCATATTTCAAACGCCTGTATTCCTCTATCATCCGAATCCGTTCTTTCGTTGATTCCGTCATTTGCTTCAAAACAGCACTTTTACTGCGCAGACCAGTTTCGTGCCGCAGCTCACAGTCATCCATCCTGTCTATCTTTGCCGCGCTATCCTTTAAATATTGCCGCTCTCTTGCTATGGCGCTGTCAATCAAAGTATCCAGGTCAGGAATTTCTTCCTTATGTGTTCGCGCTAAAATCATGTACTTGCTGTTGTTCAAACAGAAATCTATCAATTTTTTGGCAGCATCCCCTCTGATACTGTCAGTGGCATTTGCAATATGAATCATGTTATCCTCCTGTCACTCATCCCTACCCCATATTATACAAATCTGCAGATTGATATAATCATTAAACCTGGGAATCATTTTACCATGTGCATTCCTCTCAATTGAGAATCGTAGCACATGATTCAGTGAACACTACCCTGCGGCAACGTTTTAAATATGTTTCTATTTTACCATAGGGTATCGTGATTCGTTACAAATTTAAGAATTTTTAAGAATTATACTAGAGTACAATTTCCTGCTCGCAAGGGGAATCCCCTCTGCACACCTCTTTTTGTTTAATAGGAAATCGATATTTCCTATTGAACAAAAAGACGGACCCTTACGGGTCCGCCTAAACTTCAGTGAATCAGCTTGCTTTATTTTTCAAAGCTTTCTTTCTGAGCAAGAAGACGTGCATATCTCTCTTTTGCCATTTCTTCACCCTTTACGAACAGTTCTTCTGCTCTTTCAGGGAATTTCAGCTTCAGGGAGTTGTAACGAACTTCGCCCATGATGAAGTCTCTGTAGCTTTCTGTCGGTTCCTTGCTGTCGATGGAAAGCGGATTCTTGCCTTCTTCAGCCAGAACCGGATTGTATCTCAACAGGTTCCAATATCCAGAGTTAACAGCGTTCTTCATCTCTTCCATAGTCTTGCTCATGCCGATCTTGATACCGTGGTTGATACAAGGAGCGTAAGCGATGATCAGGGATGGTCCGTCATAGCTTTCCGCCTCGCGGAGCGCTTTGATTGTCTGGTCTGCACTGGCGCCCATAGCGATCTGTGCTACATAGACGTAGCCGTATGCCATAGCGATCTGTGCCAGATCTTTTTTCTTAACTGCCTTACCGGAAGCTGCAAATTTTGCAACTGCGCCGATTGGAGTTGATTTTGATGACTGTCCGCCAGTGTTGGAGTAAACTTCTGTATCGAATACCATGACATTTACGTTCTCGCCGGAAGCCAGTACGTGGTCTAATCCACCGTAACCGATGTCATAAGCCCATCCGTCACCACCAAAGATCCATACGGATGGTTTTGGCAGCAGGTCTTTATTTTCAACGACGTATTTAGCGTCTTCGTTAGAATCAGCAATCTTTTCGCATGCTTCTACCAATGCTTTTCCAGCATCTTCTGCGCCTTTTGCGTCGTTCATGGAAGCAATCCACTCTTCAGCAGGAGCGCCGACAGCAGCTTTCACTCTCTCAACAGCAGACTTCAGCTCGTTACGACGTGCCTGCATGGAGATAGCCATACCAAATCCAAACTCAGCATTGTCTTCGAACAGGGAGTTGGCCCATGCCGGTCCTCTTCCTTCTTTGTTCACTGTGTAAGGTGTGCTTGGCGCACTGCATCCCCAGATGGAGGAGCATCCAGTTGCGTTTGCAATGAACATTCTGTCTCCGAACATCTGTGTGATCAGTTTTGCATATGGAGATTCTCCACATCCCGGGCAAGCTCCAGAGAACTCGAGCAGCGGCTGCTTGAACTGAGAACCCTTGACGGAATCTTCCTTGAACGGAACCGGTTTCTCGTCAACGTTAGCAAATAAGTAGTCGTACTTCTTCTGTTCTTCCTTGACGATTGCGTCATCAGCTGCAACCAGCTCCAGAGCCTTTGTCTTGGATGGGCAAACCTGTACGCAGGAGCCGCATCCAGTACAGTCCAGAGCGGAAATTCCAAGGGTAAACAATTTATCCTCTACGCCTTTGCCCTTCATTGCTAATACATCGCCGTTCAGAGCTTCAGCTTCTTTTTCTTCCATGACGAAAGGTCTGATTACGCCGTGCGGACATACGAAGGAGCACCAGTTACACTGGATACAGTTCTCTTTTGTCCACTTCGGAACGTCTGTTGCAATACCTCTCTTTTCAAATGCAGCTGTACCTGCTGGAACTAAACCAGTTGCAGTTACAGTGAACTTGGATACAGGTACGTCGTCGCCAGTCAATGTATTTGTCGGAATCAGTACGTCGTTCAAGTAAGAAGTATGTAAGTCGTCGCGTCCTACCATCTTTGCACGAGGTGCATCGTCCGGTGCATCAGCCCATGCTGCAGGAACTTCTACCTTATGTACGTTGTTGACACCAGCATCAACACCGGCGCAGTTCATCTTGACTACATTTTCGCCCTTCTTGCCGTATGTCTTTTCGATGGCTTCCTTCATGTACTTGACCGCATCGTCGATAGGAATGATGTCAGCCAGTTTGAAGAATGCAGCCTGAAGAATGGTATTTGTTCTTCTGGCGCCTAACCCGATTTCTTTTGCCAGGGATACAGCATCACAAGTGTAGAACTGGATGTTGTTCTTAGCGATGTATCTCTTTACCTTTGCAGGTAAGTGCTTATCTAATTCGTCGTCGCTCCATACGCAGTTCAGCAGGAAGAATCCGCCTGGTTTTACGTCCTGAACCATGTCGTACTGCTGCAGGTATGCGGAGTTATGGCAGGCGACAAAGTCTGCCTGTTTTACGTAGTAAGTTGATTTGATCGGCTTATCTCCAAATCTCAGGTGGGAAATGGTAACGCCGCCTGACTTCTTGGAGTCATACTGGAAGTAAGCCTGTACCTTCTTGTCGGTGTAGTCACCGATGATCTTGACACTGTTCTTGTTAGCGCCTACTGTACCGTCAGCACCCAGTCCCCAGAACTTACATGCTTTTGTTCCTTCAGGAGCAACATCTGGATTCTCTTTGACTGGCAGTGATAGGTTTGTTACGTCGTCTGTAATGGAGATGGTGAATTCCTTCTTTGGGTTCTCACTCCACAGATTTTCATATACAGCGAGAACGTCTCCCGGCTGTGTATCCTTAGAACCTAATCCGTAACGACCGCCTACGATCAAAGCATCTTCGAACTTGGTTCCTCTCAGTGCGGAAATCACGTCTAAGTACAGAGGTTCACCGACGCCGCCCGGCTCTTTTGTTCTGTCGAGAACAGCAATCTTCTTAACGGATTCAGGCAGCACGCCCAGCAGATATTTAGCAGAGAAAGGTCTGTAAAGGTGAACTTCTATGATACCGACCTTCTTGCCCTGTGCGAGCAGGTGATCTACTACTTCTTCTGCTGCTTCACAGACAGAACCCATAGCTACGATAATTTCTGTCGCATCTGGAGCGCCATAGTAATTGAACGGCTTATAATCTGTGCCGATCTTTGCGTTTACTTTATCCATGTATTCTGCAACGATGTCTGCTGTTTCCAGGTAAGCTGTGTTACATGCTTCTCTGTGCTGGAAGAAGGTTTCCGGCTGTTCTGCAGCACCCATGCTGTGCGGATGTACTGGGTTTAAAGCTCTCTCTCTGAATGCTTTGACAGCATCCCAGTCGACCATTTCTTTTAATTCATCATAATCCCATGTTTCAATCTTCTGGTTCTCATGTGATGTTCTGAAACCGTCAAAGAAGTGAAGCATCGGAAGTTTGCCTGCAATCGTGGCAAGGTGTGCGACTGCGCCCAGGTCCATAACCTGCTGTACACTGTTGGATGCCAGCATTGTAAAACCTGTCTGGCGGCAGCTCATTACGTCTGAGTGGTCGCCAAAGATGGACAATGCGTGGGAAGCCAGTGCTCTTGCCGAAACATGGAATACGGCAGGAGTCTGTTCGCCTGCTAATTTATACATGTTCGGAATCATCAAAAGAAGACCCTGTGAAGCTGTGAATGTCGATGTGTAAGAACCAGCTGCGATGGAACCGTGAAGGGCGCCTGCTGCTCCTCCTTCAGACTGCATTTCTACAATTTTTACATTTTCACCAAAGATATTCTTCCTGTCCTGGGAAACCCATTCATCCATGCTTTCTGCCATAGGCGAAGATGGCGTAATCGGATAAATTGCTGCAACTTCTGTAAATGCGTATGATACATGTGCTGCGGCGGTGTTTCCATCCATTGTTTTTAGTTTTCTCATCTTGATAACTCTCTCCTTCTCTACTGCCGAGAAACCTCTCTGCAGATAGTTATATTTAGGTGCGGACCTTTCTGCTTGTTAAGCTTCCAGGGCACAAATAACAGAAATAATCTCATCTTTTCGACTACCTCTGCAATCGTATCTTGGTTAGTATTCATAGCGAATACATTCTCTGTCATATAGCAGGTTTTCAAAAAGATTATTCTGTATACAACATCATTTCTATATTACTCCCACATGTATTTAAAGTCAACCATAAAATGCTTCTATCGCTTGCAAATTCAAAGTTTTTTTTGATGTACATTTCGTCCCCAAAATTCAAAATTGCCTTTTTTCAACACTTTTCGACTGTCAGGTGCGAAAGCGCTTTAAAGTGTCAAAATATATTTTTTTGTTGCCGAAAGGCTCGGCCAAATTTTCACTTTAATACACTATGAAAGCATGGACATCTTTTAGAACCAGATTATAAAAATAATTGCAGCTTGGACAATTTTTGCTTCAGATCTAATAATCGTTTGTACACACAAAAATACGTCCTCCGGACGAAATTCCTATATTATAAAAAACATTTCCATTTCTTGTAAATATATGATAAACTATTTGAATATTTATCTATTATCATGAATCATTACTTTTACGCAATAAAGGTAAAACAATGGAGGGGAATTATATGTTATCATTCATCGAAACGATCAACGGATACGTCAACGACTTTGTTTGGGGTGTCCCTGCGATGATCTGCATTCTGGGAGTGGGCCTCGTGCTAAGCTTTCGGACGCATTTCATCCAACTGCGAAAATTCGGCTATGCGCTGAAAAACACCATTGGCAGAGCGCTGCACAAAACAAAAGCGGCTGATGGCGCCACGACGCCGTTCCAATCGCTGTGCACCGCTTTGGCTGCTACTGTAGGCACGGGTAATATTGCCGGCGTCGCCGGCGCCATCGCCATCGGCGGTCCCGGAGCGATCTTCTGGATGTGGGTCTCTGCACTGTTTGGCATGTGCACCAAATTTTCCGAAGTCACCCTTGCAGTTCATTTCAGAGAAAAAAACAAAGACGGCGATTGGGTCGGCGGCCCGATGTATTACATCAAAAACGGCCTTTCTAAGAAATGGCACTGGCTGGCAGCCCTTTTCTCTGTCTTTGGTGTCCTGACCGTCTTCGGCACGGGCAATGCAACGCAAGTCAATACCATCATCGCTTCCATAGACTCTGCCTTGAGCAACTATCACGTCGTATCTGCCGATTCTATGGGCACAGTAAATTTGGTCTTGGGGATCATCCTTGCCGGTCTGGTCGCCTTAGTTCTGTTAGGCGGCATCAAACGAATCGGCAGCGTGACGGAAAAGCTGGTTCCCTTTATGGCCTTGCTCTATATTCTCATGGCGCTGGGTGTTGTCATTGTCAATTACAAAAATGTACCCGCCGTATTCGGTATGATCTTCAAGGGCGCTTTTGATCCGTCAGCCATCACAGGCGGTGTTGTTGGAACGGTTTTCATGAGCGTAAAAAAGGGAGTGTCCCGAGGTATTTTTTCTAATGAAGCGGGACTGGGAACAGGCTCGATTGCCCATGCCTCAGCTGATACCAAGTATCCTGTCCGCCAAGGGCTCTTCGGTATCTTCGAAGTTTTTGTAGACACCATCGTCATCTGCACATTGACTGCACTGATTATACTCTGCAGCGGTGCCGACTTTGAATACGGTGTTGCAGCAGGTGCTGAACTGACCATTTCCGGCTTCGTCGCCACCTATGGAGGCTGGGTATCAGTCTTTACGGCTGTAGCCATGTGCTGCTTTGCCTTCTCCACCATCCTGGGATGGGGATTATACGGTTCAAGATGTATCGAGTATTTATTCGGCACCAAAATCATCAAACCGTTTATGGTCGTATATTCGCTGGTTGCCATTATTGGGGCGACAGCCGACTTGGGATTAATCTGGGGTATAGCTGAAACCTTCAACGGTCTCATGGCAATACCGAACCTGATTGCCCTGTTCCTGTTAAGCGGTACCGTTGTGAAGCTTACAAAAGACTACTTTAATAAGTATGCCAATGCTCCTGACGCAAAAGCGAGTTAAAAAGGTTTTTCTATCGGAAAAAGTAAGAGGGCTGTATGTGACAGCCCTCTATTTTATTGCATCTAACGCTTTCTGCAATTCCTGGTAGAACATGCCCACGTGATAGCCGTCCATAAGCCCGTGATGAACTTGCACAGAGAAATTCAGCGTCGTTCTGCCCTGTTCATCTGTAGTATACTTGCCCCACGATAATTTGGGATTATTATCCTCACCATCTCTGATAATCGTCCGTACGAACTGAGTATAGTCAATCCATGGCATACAGGAAAAGCTAATCATATCGTGTCTGTGAAAGACAGTTTCCCTTCTATTATAGTACTGGTTGTCGGCTTTTTCTCTCAAGTCGCGGCAAAACTGCAGACGATCCTCTGTCACCATTCCTTCCAGCATGATGAACAGATCCTCCCCCTTTCTCATATGGGTTAAAAGCGGAACGTTGTGATCAATTCGCAGAATCTTATCTCCGTCGAAGCGGTAATGAAAGTTCTCTATTTTGTCAGCCGTCTGCGTCGCTATGTGTACTAGCGCAAAATAGAAAGATACCTGATTTGCTTTTGACCATTTGAGGAGTCCTGTCACATCTGTCCGCGCGCTGATGATGATGTAAGGCAGATCAGCGCCCTGATACTGCCTGAACAGATGGGCACGATTCCACGTCTCTAAATCTATTTCTCTCACACAAGTCCTCTTTCTAGCGTTTAAAGCTGTACGCCGATTTCAACAATTTTTTCTATGATTTCTGATCGGGGACTGTCTTCGGTTCCGCTGTATTCCAATAGACCGAGCCCGACAATGTGGCACTGCTCAGCAACAGCCAAAAGCATTTTGATAAAGGTCTGCGCTTTTAGTCCGTATGGTTCAGGAACCGGCGCATAGGGAAACTCTTCAGGATCGAGAGCGTCCAAATCAATATGGACATAGACAGATTGGTAGCCTTTATCCTTAAGACACTTTGCTGCCGCTGTGGGATCATCTTCAATTTCTTTCACCGAAAGAGAGACGATCCCCTCTTCATGAATATATCGTTCCTCTTCTGCATCCAAAGCCCGATTTGCACACATGACCAGCTGTTCCGGAGTAAGGGTCGACGGCAGATTTCTAACGATTTCCGCAGCGCTATCTCCCAGCAAGGCGCGCAGGGACATGCCGTAGAACAGCTTGCTATTTGACGACTCTGGCGTGTTTAAATCTCCATGGGCATCGATATAGAGCAGAGCCATATCTCCATCGGTAACGCTGTTTAAGTACGCCATAGCGCTCAGATCCGCATCGCAGCCGCCGCCGACGGTGAAAATGGTATCTGGTTTTTCCATTTTCAAAAGCTCGTTGATCTGCTTCATCTGCGCCAAAATTTCATCATAACCGAGAATGTCATTCTTGACAGGAGTGATGGGCTGATCGGTGATAACAGCCTGGGTCAATGCAAAACCCTGAAGATAGTTTTCCATCAGGGCAAAAGCGCCATGATAGATGCTGTAATCCTGTCCACTTCCCTGCCATTGGGGTACTGACAAATTTAAGTGTTTTTTACTCACCTTGTAACCTCCTTCATCATTTCGTTTCTTTTCTCTGCCTTCTCACAAAGGTACGCATAAAGAGCCACATTAAAGTGATTACGCTGTCCCAGAAAAGGTGGAAAGTCCACGGTGAAAAGTATTCATAATCATATCCGCTGTCCTCTTTGTATTCCAAAATGTCTCCTTGATAGCAAATATCCTTGTACAGCAAAGGCAGCAGGTCATCCGGCTTGTAGCGGTACAGTGGCTTGGGAATATCATAACTCAGAGCCTTCAAAATGAACATGGCAAATTCAATGCAGGAGAAAGCCTTATATGTGCTAAACCCTCTCGAAACAGGGTAGGACAAAACTGACAGCAGATTGTATATGTATTCTTTGTCTGCATAAATCTGTTCAATGGTATTTTTCACCCATAAATACTGCCGCATTGTCACGTCTATTTTAAAGATTACCACATTGACGGTCTGTTCTTTCCCTAATGTGTAACGGTGAACATTTTCTTTCACCAGGCGCGCAAGCAAAACTGCCTTATGCTTGGGCCGGGCAAAGGCGTACAGCTGTTCCAGCTCCTCGTCGAGGGCAACGGCCGCATGGTTGTAATGGGTCTTGCCAAATTTGCGGACAAGACGGGCAAATCTTGTATTGGTCTGGGAAATCATGATGTATATGCTCTTTGTTTTATTCATACTTTCGTCTTACTTTCTGATTTAAATTTATCTCCCTTTCATTATACACTGTTTTCCTCTATAATTGGACAAAATATTTCGCGGATTCCCCCTCGTGAACCAAGTTTCAGAAGCAAGCCTATTTACCCGCACAAAACTATCATGTATAATGGCTTTATACTGAAGGAGGTACCTACATATGAACTATACAGAATTCAAGGACAAAAAAATATCCCGTCTCGGATTCGGCACCATGCGTCTGCCCATGGACGACCAGGGAAAAATCGACTACGCTGCTGGACAGGAAATGATCGATTACGCTTTAGCCAACGGCATCAATTACATCGATACCGCCTACAAATATCACGAAGGTGAATCAGAAGATTTTGTAGGGGCTGCCTTGGCCAAACACCAGCGAACCAGCTACTATTTAGCTGACAAACTGCCCACCTGGCTTTGCAGCACCGAAGATGATGCGGGTAAAATCTTCGAAGGCCAGCTTTCAAAGTGCAGAACAGATTACTTTGACTTTTATCTGCTGCACAGTTTGGACGAGGAAAGCTGGCCGAACGTGCCGCGCCTGCACATGATCGAATACCTGCGGGAAGAAAAGGCGGCGGGACGCATCCGTCACCTGGGCGCATCCTTTCACTGCGGCCCTGATCTTTTGAGACAGGTTCTCACTGACTATGGTCAGGATTTGGAATTTATCCAGCTCCAGCTCAACTATATGGATTGGGATTTGTATGGAGCGAAAGAACTATATCAAATTGCCAGAGAATTTGATACCCCTGTCGTCGTCATGGAGCCTCTGCGCGGCGGCATGTTGGCTAACCCTCTCAGCGAAACAGCCCGGAAAGTGCTGGACGGTACCGATACTGGCGCCAGCTACGCCTCCTATGCACTGCGCTTTATCAACGAACTGCCTGGTATCCTCTGCACCCTTTCCGGCATGTCAACACTGGCGCAGATGAAGGAAAATATCGAGATCTTTAATGGCCCGGCTATGATTGACAAGGAAAAGGAAGCGATATCAGAAGCCGTCAAAGTCCTTCAAGCGGATATTCTGGTGCCCTGCACCGGTTGTAATTACTGTTACGAATGTCCTTCCGGCGTCAAAATCCCGGAGATCTTCAAGATGTACAATGAAGCTGCCAGCAAAGGTTTTCACTGGATTTGGGGGTCCCTTTCCGGTCAATACAACAAATGTACGCCAAATGCAAAAGACTGCATTGAATGCGGCGCCTGCGAGTCTCACTGTCCACAGAAGATCAGCATCATAGACAAGCTGAAAGAGATTGATGCCAAGTACGCACAGTTGGCTGAGATGGGAGAATAAACTTCATGGCGCAGATGACGAAAAATGCCCTGGCTGACTCCTTAAAAACTCTTTTGGAAACCCGGACTGTGGACAAAATCACAATCTCAGATATCACGGAACACTGCGGCGTCAATCGGATGACCTTTTACTATCATTTCCAGGATATCTACGATCTGTTAGAGTGGTCCTGGATTCGTGAAGCCAACAAGGTTCTCAACGGAAAAAAGACTTACAATACCTGGCAGCAAGGGTTTCTGCAGATTTTTAACGCAGTTTCGGACAACAAACAGATTGTCATGAATATCTATCACTCCGTAAACAGAGAGCAGATTGAAATTTATCTTTACAAATTAACCTACGATCTTTTGATTGGTGTTATTGAGGAAAATGCCGCCGGTCTGGAGGTGAGAGATGACGATAAAAAGTTTATTGCCGATTTTTACAAATACGCCTTTGTCGGTCTGATTTTAGATTGGATTAAGAACGGAATGAAAGCAGATCCATTGCAAATCATAGAACGACTGGCTGTGCTCCTCCAGGGCGACATCAAAAAGGCGCTCAGTAGGTTTAGAACAAACAAAACTTATCAAACAGCAGCCGATGATTAATTTTTTATCATCGGCTGTTTTTTGTTGATTGCCGCCTCAGTTAAAGTGATTTATTCTAAGACCATCGAATAAAGATAATTGAGGAGGTAATCAAATGTATTACGCAAGTGGAAATTATGAAGCTTTTGCACACCCTGTAAAACCAGAAGGTGTGGACAATAAATCAGCTTATATCGTTGGTTCCGGTCTGGCCGCTTTGACGGCAGCCTGCTATTTGGTCCGCGACGGCCAGATGAAAGGCGAACACATACACATCTTAGAGAAAGAGGCTCTGCCGGGCGGCGCCTGTGACGGCTATAAATTTGACAATGTGGGCTATGTCATGAGAGGCGGACGTGAAATGGATAACCATTTTGAATGTATGTGGGATTTATTCCGCTCCATTCCGTCAATCGAAACTGAAGGGGTCAGCGTACTGGATGAATATTACTGGCTCAACAAAAAAGATCCGAATTATTCTCTGATGCGCGCCACTATAAATCGTGGAGAGGATGCCCATACCGACGGTAAATTCGGGCTGTCAGACAAAGGGGCGATGGAAATCATGCAGCTTTTCTTCACTCCCGATGAAAAACTCTACGACAAGCGCATCGATGAAATCTTTGACGAGGAAGTCCTGAGCTCCAACTTCTGGCTCTATTGGCGCACCATGTTCGCGTTTGAGAACTGGCACAGTGCGCTGGAAATGAAACTCTATATCCGCAGGTATATCCATCACGTAGGCGGTCTTCCTGATTTCAGAGCGCTGAGATTTACAAAATACAATCAATACGAATCCATGATTCTGCCTATGATTAAATATTTGGAATCCTATAATGTGCAGTTCCACTATCACACGAAGGTAGTTAACGTAGAATTTGATATCCAACCGGATAAAAAAGCTGCAAAGCGTATCGATATTCTCTTCGAAGGCAAAGAAGACTCCATCGATCTCACTGAAGAGGATCTGGTCTTTATCACCAACGGCGGCTGTGTGGAGAATTCCTCCATCGGCTCCCAGAATACCTCTGCTCCGTTTAACAGCAAAATAAAAGAAGGCGGCGGCTGGGATATGTGGCGGAAAATCGCAGCACAGGATTCAGCCTTTGGCAACCCCGACAAGTTCTGCTACGATCCGGAAAAGAGTAACTGGATGTCAGCAACGGTGACGACCCTCGATCAGAGAATTGTGCCTTACATCAAAGACATCTGTAAACGCGACCCATTCAGCGGAAAGGTCGTAACTGGCGGCATCGTCACAGTCAAAGATTCCAACTGGCTCTTGAGCTGGACTTTCAACAGACAGCCGCAATTCCGCACGCAGCCAAAGGATCAGCTTGTAGGCTGGATTTACGGGCTGTTCAGCGACAAGGCGGGAAACTTTGTCAAGAAACCGATGCGCGAGTGCACAGGAAAAGAGATCTGCATGGAATGGCTGTATCACCTGGGCGTGCCAGAAGCCGAAATCGAAGAGATGGCGGAAAACAGCGCCAACACGGTTCCCTGCATGATGCCTTATATCACAGCCTTCTTTATGCCTCGTGCCGCCGGCGACAGGCCAGAGGTGGTGCCAGAAGGCAGTGTCAATTTCGCATTTCTCGGACAGTTTGTTGAGACAAAGCGCGACACCATCTTTACGACAGAATATTCCATGCGTACTGGCATGGAGGCTGTCTACACCCTTTTGGACATCGACCGGGGTGTTCCTGAAGTCTGGGGCAGCGTCTACGATATCCGCGACCTGCTCAACGCCACTGTACAGCTGAGGGATGGCAAAAAGATTACCGAAATGGAAGGTCTGGGATTTAAAGAAAAGCTGGCCCTAAGAGAAGTGCTGAAGAAAATTGAAGGCACTGATATAGAAAAGTTATTGAAAGAATATAAAGTGATATAAAAAAAAGACCTGTTGCTCAGATTGTGCGACAGGTCTTTTTTGGGTATAATAATAGCAGAATAAATCGACAAAAGAAGCTAAAATCTAGGAGCATAATGATGAAAATAGCTGTATTATCTGATACTCATGGGCTTTTGCGCCCAGAGGTTGTCGAGATCATTAAAACATGTGATGTGGTTCTTCATAGCGGCGACATCGATACAGAGGATCTCTTTAACCAACTGTCAGCCCTGGCGCCGCTCTATATCGTCAGAGGGAATAATGATAAGGAATGGGCGGATCAACTCCCTCTAACTTTACGCTTTCAGTTAGACGGCATTCGCTTTTTTATGGTTCATGACAAAAAGGACCTCCCCCCAGATCTGTCTGAAATAGACGTGGTTATTTTTGGTCATTCCCATCAATATAAAGAGGAGAGAAAAAACGGTCTTTTCTATCTCAATCCTGGAAGCTGCGGAAAGCGCCGTTTTCGTCTCGATATAACCATGGCCGTTCTGGAGACAAACGGCAGTGAATTTCAAGTTAAACGGATAAGTCTCATCACTGCATCAGATAAAATCATCCCTTAACATTTCTATTTAAGACCTAAATCCACCTCCATAAAAACATCCGACATTACAAAGCAGCTTGGCACACGGTCGACATAGCAAAATCCCATTTCTTGATACAGATGCAAAGCTGATGAAAGCTGATGGTTAGAACAAAGAGTCAGCTTTTTCTTCCCCTCAGCCTTAGCAGCATGAATGGCCTCACGCATCAGCTTGCGCCCGATGCCTCTGCCCTGGTAGATTTCTCGAACGCCAAATTTAAGGACTTCACAAGATTCGCCGTGGTTTTCCAGCATGACCATGCCGGAAATCTCACCATCCTCCTCCTGCGCAAGAAAGATATGCCCATCCTTCTCCAAGATTCTTTCTGGGTATTTCAGCATTTCTATGTCAACTTCTTCTAATATGTCGTATTTGTTTAACCATTCCAATGAAATCTCCAAAATTGCATCCTGATATTGTGTTTCATATTCTATGATTTTCATCTGACTGCCCCCCTTATTCAAGTAATATCTGCCGCCTCACATCTATAATACAATAGTATAATCCTTTTCTCAGTTCACCGCTATATCAAAGATGAAAAAGACAGGCGGTTGGGCAATGTCATTAAGTTAGTGGAAAGTAAAAAAAGACTTCATACTAAAAAAAGTATGGGGTCTTTTTACTTTAGCAAAATCAAATCCGCATACTCGTTTTACGGCATGCCAAAAAAGCCACACAGATGGCAGAAAAACCAGTATGCAGATGCCCGGATTTATGATATCCTGTAAATGAAGTTGATTGCTATTCTTGAATGTGATTTTCTCTCAAAGCTGCGGTCTTTCCGTATTGGTATTACGGATTTTAACAATAACCGATAAGCGGAATGTGGGGAAATCTGATTTAGGAATAGCTTTCTGCATATTAGGACCGCTTTTGCCGCATTGACCTTATATGGATATTTCCTGCTTGAGTGCGTGCTGCAAAGTCCTTCTGATACAACCGCCACAATATTGAAAAAAGCCAATCTTGAAAAAAGTTCCTGCAGCACCAGGTCTTTTCTGACAGAATGGAAGTAAATCATCCCCACATTGTATTTCAATGTTCTGAATGAGGTTTCAATTCCCCAGCGCATAGCATAAAGCTTTTTCAGTTCCAATGCTGGAAATTCACTTGCCGAGAGGTTTGTTACTACGGTTTCGTATTGGCCATGTGTAATTTTAAATCTCACCACCCTAAAAGGAATCCGGTAAAAAGCGGCATCCTGGGTATATTCTGAGCGTAGGGGAAGATAATCCAGTCTTGAATTAGGCGGTATATACCGATAATGATTTCTATCCTCAAAAAGTTCTTTCGTCTTCTTCGAGGCTTTCCTTGTCATCTGCAGATCGATATCGAGATCAAATTCTTCATCGCCAGGAAGATCAAGTCTGCTGATGATTCCGCCTTTATCGATGTCCCGCACCCGTATCAGGTAGAGCCAGCGCTTTTCCTGCAGATGTGCCATTATATTGCAGGACTCATATCCACGGTCTGCAGTTAAAATGGCCCGCGTTATCCGAGAGCGGTCCACCATTTGATTCAACGCTTCATGTTCGGCAAATTTGAGTCTGTCCTGTACCACGGCGTCCTGATAAGTATTGGATAAAATATCGTAAAGGGCATTAAGATGGACAAGGTTATATGGTTTCTGCCCATTGGTGCCGGGGAAAAATGTGTCCGTATCATTAGGATTTGTAGGGATTTGCACATCACTTCCGTCAGCGGCTAAAAGCCTGTACCCCCGATAAGATTTTGCCTCCTGATGCAGGGTTATGGTGGCGTTAAACAGTTCCCCGAAAGCACTTTGTTTAATCTTTGCCCGTTGCTGCAAATATGCAGACACAGTGGGCACATCCATATTACGGGGAAAATATTCCAAAATCTCAGAGAAGAGGGTTCCGCCGTGCATACAGACAACGGACATCATACAGTCAGAAAAAGAAATTTTTCTGCTGCGGGTAAAGTCCTTTGCAGGACAATGCACATGGTTTTCTTTGCTTGCGTCAATTTGTTTGATGCAAGACCCGATTTTCTGGTAAATACTATCGATTTTCATAATGTAACCTCCTTGTAATTTTGTTTGATTTGAATGATCTACTAATTACAAGGGCCGCTTTTACCATCGTTTCTTTGCTGGTAAAAGCGGCCGCACATTTTGCGAGGTTTGTCAATAGCCTAAAGAAAAAAAAAACCCATACTTTTTTTAGTATGAAGTCTTTTTTTACTTTCCACTAACTTAATGACATTGGCCGGTTGGGCCTGTCTCTTTTGTGTATCTTTATTTAACTCCAAACATTCAGTCTGATAGGAATATAACGATTATACGAGTCACCTCCGTTTACTGTCGGACTTGGGGTCTTGCCTGTAAGCTGGTTAAAAGTATACATTCCCGTAAATTTCTTTTGTCCTGCATAGGTTCCCTCTTGAACGGTCTCTTCATTTGGAATCCATGATGTCGACCAGTTAGAGGCTATCTTCTTTTCAGTTGCATCCGCATCCTTCTTATATTTTCTAAATCCTGTCTGTTCAATACAATTAACATAACTTGCTTCAGGATCAACCTGTGTCTTTGCTGTATCTGTATATACGATATGAACGCCTGTAACCAGACGCACATGTCCACTGCTACCTCTAAACAGCAGTGCATCACCTGGTTTTATCTTCGCATATACTTCGCTGTATATGTCCTTACCTGCCCCATAATTACCTGCTGCAGAAAGAGCATCAACTACATTTCTAGTATTAGCCGCCGTTTTTTTATTATATTTCCCATAATCTCCTACTACTTTGAGAAAATCGCCTGTATAGGTGTCTGTACTTTCTCTTACGGCATCGTTAAACATGTTTTCTGTTGTATAAATTGCATGGTTTGTATTAGTTCTCTTCAGGAAATTACTTGATGCACTATTATTTCCTGTTCCTTTCCTCCATGCAAATGCAACCGATGAAGCACAGTCCGTTCCATGAACCGATCGATAAGTTATACCATCATCAATGAGCGTTTTATTGCCAAAGTTTAGCGTAAAAGTTCCTGATGGAAAACTATATTCCCTATCAACCTGGGAATAAGGTATTCCTTTACGTGTAATTACGCCATTTGCCGATTTCCCATCTTTATATTTATACAACTTGACCTCTGATGCTTTGGTTAATGCGCCTCCTGATTGCAAGGTGCAATAATACAAAGTCTCAGGAAGCGTCCATGTCATTTGCGACATTATTGTCATCTTATCACATGCATCAGAACGTGGAATTGATGCCACAGTCTCTATTCCACCATCGTTCACTTTATACGTCCCTGCGAAAGATGGTTCCAGAAACATTGTCATTGTCAGTACACAAAGCATTGCAAAAACGCATATCTTTTTCATTAACGTCCTCTTCTTCATTTTTTTCTCCTTTCGAACAACACGATAGGCAGTAGCTGATTGAATAATATCATCCCTTTATTTCTAGAATATACTAAAAACAATGCGTTGTCTGTATTAAATTTGCAATAAATTATAGTTATTTCGCAACAAAGGTGGTGCTTATTTTTAGCCATTACATATATAAAAAGGAACGTATAATGCATGGTGCGCCATGAGGGACTCGAACCCCCAACCTTCGCATGGTCTTGATGTAATTATGCTAATGTTTGAATTTCAACTATATCCAATATTATGTTGAAATTTCAACACTTATGTTCTGTTATTAGTGTTTACTATCTTGTACTGTTTTATCGTGATTTAGAGTCTGATATGGCAAGTTTTGTTGTAAAAATGGTGTAACTTTTTATAAATGAATCTTAGATATATCAATAGGTACAAGCTTTTTTATAGTAGGGAAATATTTATAAACTTCAGAAAATTATCTTTATGACCTAAAGTATTTTGCCGTTTTTCGTACAGCCTTTATAACCTAATATTTGCAATGCCTTAAGTTTTATGAAGTTCTGCTATATGTGTACGGATATCAGGTTTTGACAGGTTTTTTATTACGCCAATGTTGGGTTTTGTAGGGTTTATTCTATGTTAGCAAATGTTAGCATCTCCTATTACAATCAAAAACCATCATACTTTTACAACGTTCGCCGTTATGTTGTTTTGTACAACGCTTTACAACATCGTTAAAATGTGCAATTTAGCCGTTTTTTGCGTGCGTTACCTTTCAAAACGTTGCTATTCGTCGGTTTTGTACCATAACAATTCTTAACATTTCTCTTGACAATTTGGGGAGGGAAAAGGTACACTCAGAGTGTGAATTAAGGGTGTACCTGATACTACCCCAAATAGTCCTCTGATATGTGCATTACTGCTTTATCTGAGGGCTTTTAATTTTCTACAATCTCTTCACTCCGTTCCTTTGACATTTGTTCATAGGTGTCATCTCTTAATTTCGCCATCTTATTTGAAAAGCAGAACGCGAACTTTCCAAAAGCATCAAAAGCCCAATCAAAGGATTCAGGTGTTGTCTCTCCACGAAAGATTGCTTGAAAAAAGACTTCCTGTATGCTGTTTATTGTTCTGGCATCATAACTAAGTTCTTCAATCGTAGAAGCAATTTCACTGATTTTCACTAGTTTATACCTCCTTTCTTTTTGCTAAGACAAGTGCTATACATACTAGTACGAGTATGTATAGTTTTTAGGGACTATTTGCTATCCCCTAAAAACTCTTCAACGGCATCAAGAATTACTTTTCTCTGAGATATACCTGTTTTTTCGCACTTCTCTTTAAATCTAATTGCGGTTTCTTTGGGTATATCTGCTACAATTCTTTTATAAACTTTCTCGTTATATCGCCGTTTCACCTCTGTACTTGTCTTAGTTTTTGTTATTGCAACCACTTCCTTTCAGTGGTATAATAGGAACAGAAAGAAGACCGTTGAAAACGGTTAGCTATGTTTAGTTAAAAAATAACCGCACACTTGCTACGGAGGCGGTTATTTTTTTATGGTTATCGTAATCCTTACCCTTTTGATGGTAATCGTCACTCTTATCATAAAGCGTCTCCTTCCTTCTAATCGCCATACCTTTTGATGTCAAGACGCTAACCGCTTTCGTTCCTATTCTGTTCCTATATCCTTTCGGACAAGTCCATCATATCATACTCGTACTACTACGTCAATTGTTTCTGTAGAATACAACTAACCTTAAATGAAATTTCCAGGCTGCGGTATCGTTTTTTTGGTGCAATGGTATCAGAAACGATACTAAGATTTAGAATTAAATTATAAGTCAGTATCAAAGCTGATACCTGTCAGTGCAAGTTTTGATATGTAGACTTGATTACAAAATCGTTACCCCTTATATATTACCATATACTATGCATTACTAGTGGTTTTTAAATATTCATCAAACTTACGCCTAGTGCCTAAGGAATCACTGGCAAAGTAACCAAGTAATTTCGCAACATTGACGAGATATTTATTGCCCGCCTTTCTACTTGGAACATACCCCTCTGTGACGGTTTTTCTGATGCGATACTTTGTTATAGCCGTATCAGGGTCTTGTTCTTTAATTTCTTTATATGCTCCCTCTATTGTACGCATCTTATCCATTTTAGGAAGATAATCTTCGACTATGCTCATAAAAAGTTGTTGAATTTTATATCGTCGAAATCCTCGTTCTTCTTTTTCCTGAAGAGCCTGTATATAAAATCTGACTACCATAGATAATACATCTTCAACCGTAAATTCTCCTTCAGGAAATGGGGCAAACGTCATATCCAAAAAAGGTTTAAGACTCGGCTTTTTTTTAAGTTCTGTAATCATTTCATCATAATGACTCATAATATATGTGATTTTATCCTCATTAGGCCACATACTTGTAAAATCTTCGCATTAACTTATTTATGGATTGAAGTGCAGACGTAGGGCAATCAAGGCTGTTATAGAGCTTCTGTAATGCTGATGCAGCGACGTATTCGAGAGGGAGATGATAAATATCAGAGTGCTAAATATTATATCAATGTATCTGCAAATGAGAAGAAAAAAGCGGTGGAATTACTTTCGGGGATAATTAGGAAAGAAGGCTAATCGGCAGAGAGATGTTGTAAAAATGGTGTAACAAATGATTTCTTAGTTAAATACGAGCAAAACAAAACCCTGTAATCGTTGCAATTACAGGGTTTTTGGTGCGCCATGAGGGACTTTATGGACGCTTCGCATCCATCGGCCTTGCCTCCCCTTTCGGTCGGCTGCGCCCCGCTCTCTATTCGCCAGCTCACCGGGCTGGCTCATTTCACGTTCGCGCCCTTTCGGGTTCGAGTCCCCTTTTCGTCATTCGCACATAAAAATATCCCAACACCTGATGGTATTGGGATATTTTTGGTGCGCCATGAGGGACTCGAACCCCCAACCTTCGCATTCGTAGTGCGCGACTCTATCCAATTGAGCTAATGGCGCATGTACTTGTTATTTAATTCGTACTATATTATTATATATAAAACAAGTAAATTTGTCAAAGGTTATTTGTAAATTTTTAAAATATGGTTAATTTATGGTTATTGGGTATACGAAATAAATTCCAGCTAGAAAAAAGTCTTGTAAAAAACCTGTCCCAAATTTATAATATGAATACAATTATATTTATATACAAAGGAGAAAGTAATATGAAGAAAAGAAATACTAAGACTTTGCTGACAAGTGTCGTTCTCGTACTAACCTTGTCTGTAATGGCTTTACTTACCGGCTGCGGAGGTCCGTCAACTTTAGAAGAGTATATTAATGACAATAATGAAGCAAAACAAGAGCTAGAAAAGTTAAATCAGTCCTCACAGAAAGGGATGGATGTATCTACAAAAGTTAAAGAAAACACTATTATTTACACATTTAAATATGATAAGACTTTTACTGACAAAGAAAAAGGCGCAATGGCGGAGTATTTTGAAAAATATCTAGACACAGCCGCTAGTACCTTCCAATCTATTGCAAAAGAAATGGAGGAAAAATCAGAGATTAAGGGTGTAAAGGTTCGTATAACCTATAAGAATGGCGATGATTCGGAGATTTACAACAGAGAATTTGATGCAGGTAAATAATGAAGGATTTAAATAGAAACGGCACTATTGGCAATTTTGTAAGAAAAATCTGGTAATATTGAACGTATCATTATTTATACAAAGGAGAAAGCGATATGAAGAAAAGAACACCAAAAGTTGTATTAACCAGCCTAATGTTGATACTGACCCTATCAGTCATGGCACTGCTCACCGGATGTGGTGGAACACCAACACTTGAGGAATATATTAACGATAATCCAAAAGAGCAGGAGGCGATGGATTCGGAACTTGACAAAGCCAATGTAACCCTTGCACAATCAGGAATGAGCGCGACGATAGACATCAAAGAAAACCAGGTAATCTATACACTTAAGCTCGGGGATATGTACAAAGGCGAGGATATGAATGCAATCAAAGAGTACCTTGAGCAATACTTAGAAACATTGTCATCAAACTATGAGACTTTGGCAGACACACTGGAAAAAGAAACAAAAATTGAAGGCGTTACGGTTCGGGTAGTCTGCGTAGACCCTAACGATGAAGAAATCTGCAGAAAAGATTACAAACCAAGCAAATAAACTAACAAAAGCAAGGCGCCGACAAGCACCTTGCTTTTTTCTTGC
Organism: Emergencia timonensis; assembly: GCF_900086585.1. Classification (GTDB taxonomy): domain Bacteria; phylum Bacillota; class Clostridia; order Peptostreptococcales; family Anaerovoracaceae; genus Senimuribacter; species Senimuribacter timonensis. The sequence goes on along the minus strand of NZ_FLKM01000009.1, from coordinate 9,480 downwards.
TTTTAATACTGTTCTTTGATAATACCCTTGCGATACGCCTCTACCAGTTGTTTTATGTTATCCACTTGCTCTACCAATTCAACGCCCTGGTCAGTATCGAGAACCATCATCCTCTCAGGCAGCACCTCCACCGTCTTTACGACCGGAGACTGGAACTCCTGCGTTCCATCTTCTTTTAATGGTTTATACGGCTTGTGTTCAGCCAAGGCCATAAACCTGGAGTTGAAGATAAATGTATACCCTGCAATTCCAGTCTGCTTCTGGTAAGCTTTGGAAATTCCTCCGTCGATGACATACAATAGACCGCCTCCTTTGATCGGACTCTCCCCGTCCTTGATTTTGACGGGTACGTGACCGTTGAGAATCTTCGAACGGGACGGATCCAATCCGAACTCGCGGAGAATCTTTTCACAAGGACCTCTTTCCTTAATCAACTTGTAATACGGTCTTACATGCTCCTTGTGAGAAGCTTTGTCAGCGATGAACAGTCTTTCAAAGGTGGTCATTTTATCTTTGCCGAAAAGCGGCGAGTTGCCGCCCAGCCAGAGATACCACATCAAATCCCCCAGCCTGCCGCTTTCCTTGGCCTCTGAAGGAGAAAAATAAGCTTTTCTTACCTGATCATCCAGATAATCCATCAGTCCTTTCCCTTTGTAACGGCTGCCGTTAATTTCGACCTCTTCAAACTCCCCTTCATCGGTCATTGGAATACAGCCGTGGTACAACAGATTCCCGTTTGCTTTAGTATATAACGCACCATGACTGTATAAGAACCTGATGTGTTCCTGCAGCTTATCAGAATTCAAAATCGAAGCCTCCAGAGAGTTCATGACCTCCTGCTCTTCTTCTGTGAATGCATAGGGGTTTTCTGGATCGACAGTGGGGAAGTTGGTATCACGCAGTGGATAAACGTTCCCTTCCACCGTTACCGTCCCCTCCTGCCAGTTGATCTTATCGAGCAGCAGTCGCTGATCCAGCTTGTATTCAGGATGGGCCATAATGCGCTGCCCCTCCGCTTTAAACTGGCAGATAGCGATGGCCTTATGCATCTTGGCAGTCAGCTTCTCATCGATAGGGTCGTATTGGTTTCTGTCGAGAATATGGGGTGCAAAGAATTCGCAAGGATCGTTGCCGTAAACTTTCTCTGCAAAGACTGCCAGCGGCCTTAGATTGATTCCATAGCCGATTTCCAGCATGTCAAAATTATTATAGCTGATATTCATTCTCAGGATATTGGCAATACACGCCCAGTTGCCGGTGGCTGCTCCCATCCATACGATGTCATGATTTCCCCATTGAAAATCCACATCGTGATAATTCATCAAGAAGTCCATGATCGTATCAGGGTGAGCGCCCCTGTCGAAGATATCACCTATGATATGTAGATGATCCACAGCCAGATTGCTGATGGCGTCGGCCATTTCAATGATGAAATCTTCTGCAATGCCGGACTCCACTACCGTACTGATAATGGCGCTGTAATAGTGAGCCCTGTTTTCTTCGTCGTCTGCGTGGAGCAGCTCATCCATGGCATAATCCAAATGCTTAGGCAGCCTTCTCCTCACCTTTGATCTCGTATATTTGGTTGAAACTGATTTGCAGATGGTGACTAGACGATAAATCACCGTCGTACACCATTTGTTAAAATCCCCTTCCCCCTTCTTTCTTCTATTTATTTCAGCTTGCGGGTTATAAATCAGCGCTGCCAGATCGTCTCGGTCTGACTCGCTGAGTACTCCGCCATAATGTTCGTCTATTTTGCTCTTAATCGTACCCGAAGCGCTCTTCAACATATGGATAAACGCCTCGTGCTCCCCATGAAGGTCACTTAAGAAATACTCTGTTCCCTTTGGCAATGCAAGGATTGCACTCAAATTGATAATTTCAGCTGTAGCTGCTTTGACGTTGGGATAGTCTTTTGAAAGCAGTTCCAGGAATTTAATATCAGCCATTTATACTTCCTTTCGTTTGAATAAATCATTGTCCATTTAATTATATACTTTTACGTCTATTTTGTCCACATCAGCATAAACTAAAGCAGGAGGATAAGCTTTATGTTTCACCAAAGAAAAATCAATATGCGTCATGTGGCAATTTACATAGCGAGTATGCTGTTCCTCGTCGTACTTCTGCCTTATGTCAGCATCAAATTATTCCCCAGCCTCGTCGAACACGAAGACGGTATCGCCTATAAAGGCGAAATACCCAAGACAGTGAAGGTCTACATCACTGAGAAAAAGAAATATGAGACCATTCCCTTTGAAAAATACGTCCAAGGTGTCACCGCCTCAGAAATGCCCTCTGCCTTTGAACCTGAAGCGCTGAAAGCGCAGTCTGTAGCCAGCCGTACGTATGCTTTGGGGCGTATCAATTCAGGTGCAAAATTATGCGACACCGTACATTGTCAGGTATATAGAAGCGATAATATCTCTGCCAAGGTCAAAGACGCGGTAAACGAAACAAAAGGCCAGGTGCTTTTATATGACGGTAAGCTGGCATCCCACGCACTTTACTTTGCCTCCAGCGCCGGTAAGACCGAAAACTCGGAAGAAGTGTTCTCCGGCTCCTTTCCTTATCTCGTCAGCGTATCCAGTTCTTATGAACCGGGCGCCACGCATAAAAAGGAAAAGCAGACCATGTCTATCAGCACATTTTCCTCCAAAATAAAGGAGCATATGCCAGAACTCAATTTCGGCAAGATTAAACGCTCAAATATTCGAATCAAGTCTCACTCTAAGGGCGGGAGAGTAAAATCCATCAAAGTAGGCCAGAAAATCATCTCTGGGGCCGATGTGAGAAGTGCGTTAGGACTTTATTCGGCAAGGTTCAAAATATCCTTCAAAGGGCAAAAAATTACGATTACCAGCAGCGGTTCAGGCCACGGTGTAGGTATGAGTCAATATGGAGCCAACGGCCTGGCTAAAAAGGGCAAAGATTATAAAGAAATACTGACTCATTATTATAAGGGAACGACGGTTAGCAAGTAAAAAACGAGTGCATAACGGAGCGTCGCTCCTATGCACTCATGTCGCCCACAAGGGGCGACGCTTCGTAAGGTACGTTCTTTGAAACATACGGAAATACGTCCTTCGGACAATATTTCCTATGTTATAAAAAGCAGACCGTATCCGGTCTGCTCGTTTATCCGTTAATCTTCCAGCCTGAGGATATTTGCTCCTAAAGCTCTGAATTTTTCCACAAATTTCTCGTATCCACGTTCTATGTGGTAAATTTCGGAAATCTCTGTAGTTCCCTGCGCTACTAATCCTGCAAGAACTAGTGCCGCCCCAGCTCTTAGATCAGTCGCAATCACTTGGGCGCCTTCCAGCATTTTTCCGCCTTGAATCATCGCACGATTGCCTTCCGTTTTGATGTTGGCCCCCATACGGTTTAGTTCTGCAACATGCATGAATCTGTTTTCAAAAACAGTTTCGATAACATTGCTAGAACCCTCTACCGTTGTCAGGAAAGCCATAAACGGAGACTGTATGTCTGTAGGGAAACCCGGATAGGGAAGCGTCTTGATATCCGTCGCAGCCAAATCTCGGTCATCTGCTAACACATACATGCCTTCGTCCGACATCTCTACGGTAACGCCGCATTCACGGAGTTTGGCTGTAATCGGTTTCACATGATCTGGAACCACATTTCTAATGAGCATCTGTCCGTGAGTAATTGCTGCCGCCAGCATAAATGTACCAGTTTCAATTCTGTCTGGAATAACCGTATGTTCAGAGCCTCTTAAATGCTCTACCCCTTCGATTTTGATGGTATCTGTACCAGCACCTTTGATCCTTGCGCCCATTTTATTGAGAAAATTTGCAAGGTCGACAATTTCCGGTTCTTCCGCTGCATTTTCGATGTAGGTTGTTCCCTTGGCTAGCACAGCGGCAGTCATAATATTTTCTGTCGCTCCTACACTTGGAAAGTCCAAATAGATGCTGCTTCCAATGAGTCCTTCTTCACCTGCAACTGCTTCTACGTAATTGTCTTTTACAATGATCTCCGCACCTAAGGCTTCAAATCCTTTTAAGTGCAAATCGATTGGTCTGGCGCCGATTGTACATCCTCCGGGGGAATGAACCTTTGCTCTTCCAACTCTCGCAAGCAAAGGCCCCATCACTAAAAAGGACGCTCTCATTTTGCTAACCAAGTCAAAATCTGCCTCGTTGCTCAGGATTTCTTTTGTTTCTATCTCAATTACTGATTCTTCTATTTCTTTAATTTTGGAACCAAGAGACTTTAAGATTTCTTTCATGACATCTACGTCACGAAGTGCCGGCACGTCTCTGATTACACATTTGTCCTCTGCCAAAATGGCAGCTGCCATCAACGGAAGTACTGCGTTTTTTGCGCCACTGATTACTACTTCTCCATTTAATGGCTCACTTTTCTGAACTAAAAATTTCGCCACTTCTCTCCTCCATTAGCTATTATACCATGACACTTCCTCTAAAATTAGAATCGGATGTCATGATTCAATGAACGCTTCCTTGCAGCAACGCTGTTAAAATCGTGCGTTCATTATACCATGACTCTTCCTCTGAAATTAGAATCGTGCGTCATGATTCAATAGTTCCTACCTTACGGCAACGCCGGAAGATCCTGGAACTATTATATCATGAATATTCCTATAAAATACCACCAAATTCATGATTCAATGATTCCGACCTTAGAATGATGCTGAAAGACGATGGAATCATCATATTAATAGTATACTAATTATTCCCCTTTATTTCAACAAAAGATGAAAAAAAGCCTGGCTGTTCAGGCTTTTTTGCTAACAATTTATAACTTCTTCATTTCCTCGATACACTTAGAACAAACTGTCTTGCCATGGATAAGCTTTACATCATTTACTTCACCGCAGAATACACACGATGGTTCATACTTCTTCAGCATGATGTACTGGCCATCTACAAAAATTTCTAAAGAATCCTCTGTTTTAATTCCTAAATTTCTTCTAAGTTCTACTGGTATTACCACTCTTCCGAGGGCATCCACTGGTCTTACAATCCCTGTTGCTTTCATAACAAAACTCCTTTCAAACCGAATACACTACTTTTTTCTCTTTTGGGCGGTCTCTCCATCATCCGCATCTTTCTTAAAGATTGCGACCAAAGAGCCAATTGCCTTTACTATATTAGAAAGGGCGCCAACGAAGTTCTGCTGCCCCTTCACGGCTTGCGACAAATCAGAAACTGCCGACTGCACGTCGTCAACAATTGCATCAACTTGTGTCGCCTTGTCTGCCGCAATCCCAGATATGACTGAAGTATCCGCCAATATCTTATTCGTTTCCTTTATTGTCTTAATCAGGTTCTTTGCCAACAAAGTAAGATAAATGACCAAAATAATGAGTGCAATGAACAGCAGGTAAATTAATGCTGATTTTACATTGATTGTTATCATAGTCAGAACCTCCTTATCCCGTCTATGGAGTATTATACCGTTTTTACCATATAATAGCAACCGTTTCAAGGTAATTTCTCATATAATTTTAGAATTTCTTGTGAATAACTTCCATCTTCATTATGTACAAATAATGGGTCTAATATGCGTAATTCCGGATTCCCATACTTTGTACAGTGAATTAATATGATGTTCGATTTCTCAAAAGGTTTGCCACTGACGAAACAGAGTTCTTTGGGCTCAAGATGGTGCCTCCTGCAGCTGGTGCAGATGTCCACCAAGCGCGTCGGCCTATGAACCATGTAGAAGTCCCCTTTGTCCCTGAGCAAAACTGATGCGGTCCTAACAAAATCGTCTAAAGACGCGGTTGTCTCATGTCTGGCAATGGACTTCGCTTTGTTGCTGCTCTCTATACCGCCTGCGCCAGCTGTATAAGGAGGATTTGAAGTGACCACGTCAAAGGTCCCTTTCCCATTTCCTCTGCCAAACCCTTTGACGTCGCTGTGGAAAAAACGAAGCCGATCTGTCAAGTTGTTGTATTCTGCATTTTTTACGGCTATCTGCCAGGAATTTTTCTGTACTTCAATACCGCCTATAAAGTCTGCTTCCGTTTTGTGGGAGAGAATCAGAGGTACAATCCCTGTACCAGTCCCCAGATCCATGATTTTGCATTGGCGCCGCTTTTTAGCTGCTGCTTCAGCCGCAAAGCCTGCCAACAAAACCGCATCCACTCCATAACAAAATTCCTCTGGATTTTGAAAGATCTTCAGGCTTCCAAATCCGGTCTCATCCAGACGTAAATTCATATTGCTATTCCTTTATTAATTCTTTCAACTCGTCGATATACTCCTCATCGACTTCTTCCAGAATATTGTTGGTATTCGTATTACTATTATTATGTTTCTTGTGCTGTCCCAATCTCTTAATTTCATCTTTTTTGTAAGTATAAATATCAGTTCCCAGCTTCTGTTCACCGTCGTCGTCTTTTTCATTGGTATATAGTCTGACTTTGACCTTACTCTCCAGTATATTGGTGTCCACTACTTTTCCCATGCCGTCTTTGGTCTTTACTTTTTCTCCATGGTCAGGCAGGCCCTTGCGCAGTTCCATATATACATCGTTTTCATACTTTAAACAGCACATCAGTCTTCCGCAGATACCCGATATTTTGGTCGGGTTGAGAGGAAGATTCTGCACCTTAGCCATTTTGATAGAAACCGGCTCAAAGTCAGAAAGCCATGTGCTGCAGCAAAGGCTTTTGCCGCAGGAACCGATCCCTCCCAGCATTTTCGCTTCATCTCTGACGCCAATCTGTCTCAGCTCAATTCTCATCTTAAATACACTGGCCAAATCTTTTACCAGCTCTCTAAAGTCGACTCTCCCATCTGCCGTGAAATAGAAAATAATCTTATTGTTGTCAAAAGTATATTCAACGTCGATCAGTTTCATCTCTAATCCATGTTTTTCAATTTTTTCCTGACAAAGGTTTAAGGCCTTAGACTTTTTTTTCTCATTCTCTTCGTGACGCTTTTCGTCCTCTTCGCCTGCGATTCTGACAATCTTCTTCAGCGGCTGTACCACGTCGTCTTCCTTAATCTCTGTTATCTCCATTGTAACCGTGCCAAACTCCAGTCCTCTGGCGGTTTCTACGATTACATTGTCATTTAATTTTACTTCAAACTGATCGGGATCAAAGTAATATACTTTTCCGGCATTCTTAAACCTTACCCCTGCTACTCTTACCATCTATTTTATCCTCCAATTTTCAGAATTAAATTTCTGATTGCATATTTATAGTTTACGTTAGCCAGCAAGTCTCTTCTCGCTTCCTCTACGTATCTTACATTCTCAATAATTTTTTCTTTTCTCATCGCCCCGGTGTCGTCTCCTGCCATGTCTCCGCTAAACAGCCTCTCAAGACCATCTAACAGCATAAAGGCTTCCTTTCGGTCTTTCACGCCTTTGGTCAGCGTTTCCTTCAAATCACAGAAATAGCAGCCTTCTAAGACCATGTCTATGATTTTCTGCGCAAAGGCCAGCTTGTCGTTTTGATTACTTTGTACAAAATTCCCCAAACGATAGATGATACAGCGAGACGTAATCGTCTGCAGTAAATTCTCCGTATTCTCTGAGAGCAAAATGATAATGGTTCCCGGATTGGGTTCTTCCAAAGTCTTCAGCAATCTGTTTTGCGCCCTTGGCGTCATAGAGTCTGCCCCTTCTATAATGGCAATATTTCGATTGCCGGCAGAGGGTTTATTCTTTAGATTTTCCTGCAGTCCAGAAACTGCAGCATCCTTTAGAGATAACTCGTCTGCCCGCAGAATGTACATATCTTCATAATTATCATGGTCAATCTTCCGGCAGTTTACACATCTGTCACATCCGAACCCCGGTTCCTCCAAGCAGAGGACGGCTTTGATAAAGTCCTTAGCAAAGGCCTCTTTGTCGATACAGCTGTCACCTTCAATGATATATGCATGAGAAACGTTGGCATTTATAATTGCCTTGCTGATTCTTTCGATCAGCCTTTTATATTCATTATAGTCTCGTAATGACATTAAAAACCTCTGTCGTTTAAAATTTTTTCGATTCGCCTAAGGATGTCTTTCTTTATAGAAAGCTTATCTCTCGCCGCGTCAATTTCTGCAAATCGCGCCGGATAGAACCTGGCGATTTCTCTGTATCCCGCATAAACTCTGTTGTGAAATTCAATCTTTTCTTGTTCCAGCCTATCCTGGCTTTCTGATTTAATCCTCGACTTTCCAATCTCAGGAGAAATCTCCATCAAAAAAGTCAAATCCGGCATGCATCCGTCTACAGCAAGCTCATTGATAACGCGCACTGCATCGCCAAGTTTTCTGCCATATCCCTGATAGGCAATACTAGAATCGATAAACCGGTCACAGACTACGACTTTTCCTGCTTCTAATGATGGTTTTATCAGTTGATTTACGTGTTGAGCTCTCGAAGCTGCATAGAGCAGCGCTTCAGTCATATCACACATCTCGCAGTTTCCTTTGTCCAAAATGATATCTCGAAGCTTTTCTCCAATCTCTGTCCCACCAGGTTCTCTGGTAAGCACCGTTTCAATCCCCTTACCATGAAAGTATTCTCTTAAATATTCTATTTGCGTTGACTTTCCTGAACCATCTGGTCCCTCCAAAGTGATAAAAAGTCCTTTGTCCATAATGTATCTCCTAATGCTTGTTTGTGGCATCATCAACGATTTTTGTAAAAAGATATGTTACAACATAAGCGAGCGGGCAACAGAGCAGTACACAAAATATCACTTTTAAAAACAGCATCATTTAACTATACCTCCCTTTCACCCAAAATAATCAAATTAATTTCATTCAATGGTTCTTACCTTGCGACAACGTCGTAAAATCATAGAACCATTATACCGCGTGCATTCCTCTATATATACAATCGCAGCATGCGATTCAATGGTTCTTACTTTGCGGCAACGCCGTAAAATCGTAGAACCATTATACCGCGTGCATTCCTCTATATATACAATCGCAGCATGCGATTCAATGGTTCTTACTTTGCGGCAACGCCGTAAAATCGTAGAACCATTATACCATAAATACACCTTTGAGAAAAGTAGAGATTCAAGTGTTCTGGTTATGCGGCCGTTAGCACGAAAAAAGCAAGCCACGAATGTAGCTTGCTTCTTTAAGAAAACCGGCAACGTCCTACTTTCCCAGGCGGCTGCCCGCCAAGTATCATCAGCGCTGGGGAGCTTAACTGCTGTGTTCGAGATGGGAACAGGTGTGCCCTCCCCGCTGTTGTCACCGGATTTCTCTCTGCCGGTTATCTGCCCGCCCTGCTGCGCTGCCGCCTTCCTCCGCCTCGTTTATGTACCGTCAGTACATGCACTCGCCGTCATCGGCTGCCTCACACCATGCCATGCAGATCCCTCCGCAGATATTCTGTTTCTGAGGATACCCTCAATACTGAACAACGTCTATCCTACCTACACTCTCCTTGAAACCACTGGTCAAGTGCTCGACCTATTAGTACCGGTCAGCTCCGCATGTTGCCATGCTTCCACCTCCGGCC